>CAVZOY010000006.1:0-1582729 GCA_963777095.1 uncultured Actinomycetota bacterium | reverse complement strand
GCCTTCTTCTCCTGCAGCGCGGCGGCGAGGCGGGCCATCTGGGACAGCGGGGCCTGGAACAGCCCGGCGGCCTTGGTCAGGTTGCCCTTCATCGCGCCGGCCAGCTTGGCCAGCAGGACCTCACGGGGCTCGACGTCGGCGAGGCGGGTGACCTCGGAGGCGTCGACCGTGCGGCCGTCGACCACGCCGCCCTTGACCACGAGCAGCGGGTTGGCGCGCGCGAAGTCACGGATGGCCTTGGCGGCCTCGACCGGGTCGCCCTCGATGAAGGCGATGGCGGTCGGACCGTTGAGCAGCGGGGCCAGGTCGCCGAAGCCGACCTCGTCCGCTGCCCGCTTCGTCAGGGTGTTCTTGACGACGGCGTAGCTGCTGCCCTCACCGAGGGAACGACGCAGCTGGGTCAGCTGCGCCACGGTCAGCCCGCGGTACTCGGTGAGCACCGCCGCACTCGAGTTCTGGAACCGCTCGGTGATCTCGCTGATCACCGCGGCCTTCGCCTGCGTGGGCATGGGCCTCCTCTCGTCTGTCGGGCGACCGCCGGCCGATGCACGACTGCGTGCGATCACGACCAGGTGCGATCAACAGCCCTGGAGACGAGGAACGCCCCGGCGCAGGGCGCACGGGGCGAGGGGCGGGCGCGAGGGCCCGCCGATCGAACCGTCCTCCTGCGCGGGTCGCCCGGGGCTCCGGGACCTTCGATCGCACGCGGACGTGCGACGACCAACGGTCTTGGGGGGAACGCGGCGAAGCATACGCGACACCGCGGACGCCGTGACGCCGAGGGCCCCGCAGCGGCGTGCGCTGCGGGGCCCTCGACGGTGCGTGCCGCCTTATGCGGTGGGCTCGTCCACCGTGAGGTTGCGGGTGCGGTTCGGGTCGACCGGGATGCCGGGGCCCATGGTCGTGGAGATGGTGACCTTCTTCAGGTACCGCCCCTTCGCCGACGACGGCTTCGCGCGCAGGACCTCGTCGAGGGCAGCCGCGTAGTTCTCGACCAGCTTGGTCTCGTCGAACGACGTCTTGCCGATGACCAGGTGCAGGTTGGCCTGCTTGTCGACGCGGAAGTTGATCTTTCCGCCCTTGATGTCGTTGACCGCCTTGGTGACGTCGGGCGTCACGGTGCCGGTCTTCGGGTTCGGCATCAGGCCGCGGGGGCCGAGGATGCGGGCGATCCGGCCGACCTTGGCCATCTGGTCCGGCGTCGCGATGGCGGCGTCGAAGTCCAGGAAGCCGCCCTGGATCTTCTCGATCAGGTCGTCGGAGCCCACGACGTCGGCGCCGGCGGCCTCGGCCTCGGCGGCCTTGTCACCGGTCGCGAAGACGATGACGCGGGCGGTCTTGCCGGTGCCGTGCGGGAGATTCACCGTGCCGCGGACCATCTGGTCGGCCTTGCGCGGGTCGACGCCGAGACGCATCGCGACCTCGACGGTCGCGTCGTACGCGGTGGTCGACGTCTCCTTCGCCAGGCTCGCGGCCTTGAGCGGGGAGTACAGGTTGTCGCGGTCGACCTTCTCGGCCGCCGCGCGGAACTTCTTGCCGTGCTTCGCCATGAGATTTCCTCTCCGGGGGCGGATGCCCCGGTCGCGTGGTTCGCGGGCCTGGCGTGGCCCTCCCACTGGTGGAGGACCTCGTTCTCCTCACCCCTCGCACACGCTCGGGGCGAGCCTCGGAACGAGGCCGCTACTTGACCGTGATGCCCATCGACCGGGCGGTGCCGGCGATGATCTTCTCGGCCTGGTCGAGGTCGTTGGCGTTGAGGTCGGCCATCTTGGTCTGGGCGATCTCGCGGACCTGGTCACGGGTGACCGTGGCGACCTTGGTCTTGTGCGGCTCGCCCGAGCCCTTCTCGACACCGGCGGCCTTGAGCAGCATGCGCGCGGCCGGCGGGGTCTTGGTGACGAACGTGAACGACCGGTCCTCGTACACCGAGATCTCGACCGGGATCACGTTGCCGCGCTGCGACTCCGTGGCCGCGTTGTAGGCCTTGCAGAACTCCATGATGTTGACGCCGTGCTGGCCGAGCGCCGGACCCACGGGCGGCGCGGGGGTGGCCGCACCGGCGTTGATCTGGAGCTTGATGACCGCGGTCAACCGCTTCCTGGGGGGCATGACTTCCTTCTAGGTGTACGGTGACTGGAACGGCCCCGTCGCAGGGCCCCGCCGCCGAGCTTGCGAGCGCGTGGGGGGCGACGGGGTCCTTAAATCTTCTGGACTTGGCTGAACGACAGCTCGACCGGGGTCTCGCGGCCGAAGATCGACACCAGCACCTGCAGCTTCTGCTGCTCGGCGTTGATCTCGTTGATGGTGGCGGGCAGCGTGGCGAACGGGCCGTCCATGACCGTGACCGACTCGCCGACCTCGAAGTCGACCAGCGTGGCCGGGGCGGCGGCCGTGGTGCCACCGGCGGCCTCGCCGCCGCCGGCCGCGCGCGCGGCGGGCTGCTGCACCGCGGGCGCGAGGATCTTGACGACCTCGTCGAGGGTCAGCGGCGAGGGACGTGACGTGGCGCCGACGAAGCCGGTGACACCCGGGGTGTTGCGCACCGCGCCCCACGACTCGTCGTTGAGCTCCATGCGGACGAGCAGGTAGCCCGGCAGGACCTTGCGGTTGACCTGCGCACGCTTGCCGTTCTTGATCTCGGTGACCTCCTCGGTGGGCACCTCGATCTGGTAGATGTAGTCCTCCACGTCGAGGGACTGGATGCGCGCCTCGAGGTTGGTCTTCACCTTGTTCTCGTAGCCCGCGTACGAGTGGACGACGTACCAGTCGCCGGGCATCATCCGCATCTTCGTGCGCAGGGCCTCGACCGGATCGCCGTCGCCGTCGCTCGGCCTCGGCCTCGTCGGACGACGCGGCGGGCGCCGCCAGCGGGTCGCTCGCCAGGCTGGCCGGGTCGCCGTCCTCGACCGCCGGGACCTCGTCGGCGACCTCGGTCGCGACGTCCTGGTCGGCGGTGTCGACGGAGCCCTCGGCGGCGCCGGTCTCGCCGGCGCCGGTCTCGAGGTCGGAGCTGCCGCGGACGTCCAGCCGGGCGTCGTCGAGGTCGGTCGCGGTGTCGACGTCGACGGCACCGTCGGTGTCGAAGGGCTCGCGGGGGTCGGTCACGGGGTTCTCTCTCTGTTGCGGGGCGGCCTGTCGCCAGGCCGGGAAGCGGGCGGGGGTCAGCCGAAGACGGCGATCACGCCCTTGGCGAAGAGCAGGTCGAGGCCGGCGACCAGTGCCACCATGAAGGCGACGAAGATGATCACCACGGTCGTGTAGGTGATCAGCTCGCGACGGCCGGGCCAGATGACCTTGCGCAGCTCGGCGACGACCTCGCGGAGGAACCGGCCGATCGAGCGCTTGCGCCGGATCTCCGACGACCGCGCCTGCTGGGCGGCGGCACGGGAGCGGGTGCCCCCGCGGCGTGGCGGCGGCAGCGATGCGGGCGGGCCGGGGCGCGCGGGCGGGCTCGGCGTCGTCGTCGCGACCCTCGGAGGTGATCGCACCGCGGCGGCGCCGGGCGGGCGCCGGCACGACCTTGTCCTCATCCTCGGCCGCCTCGGCGGCGACCTCGGCCTCCGCTGCCTCGAGCTCGGCGGCGTCGTCGACGCCGGGTGCCTCGGCGTCGAGCTGCTCGTCGGTCAGCTCGGCGTCGGGGACGGCCGGGGACTCGTCCCCGGGCTCGCGCCGGTCGTCGCTCACTGCGCCTCGCTCGCTTCGTGGTGGTGGCCCTCCGGAGGAAGGGCACTCGGTCGTGTGGATCTCGTGGTGCGGTCGTGCTGTCGCCGGGACGGAGCCGGCGGCGGGGCAGGGGTGACAGGACTTGAACCTGCAGCCTGCGGTTTTGGAGACCGCTGCTCTGCCAATTGAGCTACACCCCTAGGGTGCACCCGACTCACCACGGCAGCACCGAGCCCGGAGGTTGATCCGGGGCACGCCGGTGGCGGGGTCAGCTGCCCCAGGGGTCCGAGTGTACGGGACCGCGGCGGAGCCGGGCCAACGCCCCGGGCGTCCGATGAGTTGCCGGCGGCAGCGCCGTCTCCCCCGCATGACCGAGTTGCGCGCGCACAACTTCTCCGTGTCCCTGGACGGCTTCGGCGCCGGCCCGGATCAGAGCGAGCGGGATCCGCTCGGCGTCGGCGGCGAGCAGCTACACGAGTGGATCTTCGCCGACGACGCCACGGACGTCGACCGCGCCTTCCGGGCGCGTGGCGAGGACCGGATCGGCGCGACGATCATGGGACGCAACATGTTCGGCCCGGTGCGCGGGCCGTGGCCGGACGAGGCGTGGCGCGGGTGGTGGGGCGAGGACCCGCCGTTCCACCACGACGTCTTCGTGCTCACCCACCACGCCCGGCCGCCCCTGGCGATGTCGGGCGGCACGACCTTCTCCTTCGTGACGGACGGGATCGAGGCGGCGCTCGAGCGGGCCACGGCCGCGGCGGGCGGCGCGGACGTCCGGCTCGGCGGCGGCGTCTCCACCGTGCACCAGTACCTGCGGGCGGGGCTGCTCGACGAGATCCACGTGGCCGTCGTCCCCGTGCTCCTCGGGGCGGGCGAGCGGCTGTTCGAGGGCGTCGGCCCGGCGCTCGGAGGCTGGCGGTGCGTGGAGTTCGCACCGTCGTCGTCCGTGGCGCACGTCCGGCTCCGCCGCGATGCCTGACGGAGACCTTTGACACGATGGGCGCATGACCGCCGCGCCGCAGTCCGCCGCCGTCCCCACCGCCGCCGCCGACCGGCGGATCTCCCGCCGCATCGCCGCCATCACCGAGTCGGCGACTCTCGCGGTGGACGCCAGGGCCAAGGCGCTCAAGGCGGCGGGCAAGCCGGTGATCGGGTTCGGTGCCGGCGAGCCGGACTTCCCGACGCCGGACTACATCGTCGAGGCGGCCGTGGCCGCGTGCCATCAGCCGGCGATGCACCGGTACACCCCGGCGGGCGGTCTGCCGGCGCTCAAGGAGGCGATCGTCGCCAAGACCGCCCGCGACTCCGGCCTCGCCGTCACCCCGGCGAACGTGCTGGTCACCAACGGCGGCAAGCAGGCCGTGTACGAGGCGTTCGCCACGATGCTCGACCCGGGCGACGAGGTGCTGCTGCCGACGCCGTACTGGACGACCTACCCGGAGGCGATCCGGCTGGCCGGCGGCGTGCCGGTGCCCGTCGTCGCCGACGAGCAGAGCGGTTACCTCGTCTCGGTCGCCCAGCTCGAGGCCGCGCGGACGCCCCGCACCAAGGCGCTGCTCTTCTGCTCGCCGTCCAACCCGACCGGCGCCGTCTACGCCGCCGAGCAGGTCGAGGAGATCGGCCGCTGGGCGGTGGAGACCGGGCTGTGGGTGCTCACCGACGAGATCTACGAGCACCTGACCTACGGCGGGGTCAGCGCCCCGTCGATGCCGGTCGTCGTGCCCGAGCTGGCCGACCGCTGCGTCGTCGTCAACGGGGTCGCCAAGACCTACGCGATGACCGGCTGGCGCGTGGGCTGGATCGTCGGGCCCGCGGACGTCGTCAAGGCGGCGACGAACCTGCAGTCGCACGCGACCTCGAACGTGGCCAACGTGTCGCAGGCCGCGGCCGTCGCCGCGCTGAACGGCGACCTGTCGGCGGTCGCCACGATGCGCGAGGCCTTCGACCGGCGGCGGCAGACGATCGTGTCGATGCTGCGGGAGATCCCCGGCGTCGCGTGCCCGGAGCCGCAGGGTGCGTTCTACGTCTACCCGTCGGTGAAGGGCCTGCTCGGCCGCTCGATCGGCGGCCGGGTGGCCAACGACAGCGTCGAGCTCGCCGAGGTGATCCTCGAGCAGGCCGAGGTCGCCGTCGTGCCCGGCGAGGCCTTCGGAACGCCGGGCTACCTGCGGCTGTCGTACGCGCTCGGCGACGACGACCTCGTCGAGGGTGTCGGCCGGCTCCAGCGGCTGCTGTCCACGGCGAGCTGAGCTCGGCTCAGTCGGCCTCGTCGAGGGCCCCGGCGTCGACGAGGACGTCGAGCGCCTCGGGGAGGTCGGCGAGCGCGGCGACGAGGTCGTCCGGGGTCGCGATCGACCAGGCGGTGGCGTCGACGTAGCACCGGATGGCGGCGTCGAACTCCTCGGCGCCGGCCTGCTGGCGCGCCTCGAGGAGCGCGGACGCGCCCTTGCCGTAGACGGTCGTGAAGTAGTTCTCCGCGCCGTCCCAGGCGTCCATCGACTGCCCGACGTCCCCCGGCACACCGAGCGCGTCCGGGAACGACGGCCCGCCGTGGACGACGCTCTCCGCCCAGGTGGCGAACGCCTCGTCCAGCCACGGGTCGCGGAACTGCGAGTTGCCGACCATCCCGTAGAACCACATGTGCGCGACCTCGTGCACCAGGACGACGTCGTCGCGACTGGCCTGCAGGATCGCGCTCGGGTACTCGATGCCCCCGCCGTACTCGGGCAGCCCGATGATCGTCTGGGTCGCGTAGGGGAACGGTCCCAGCAGCTCCTCGAGGTCCTCGATCGCGGCGACCGTTCCGTCCGCCAACTGCGTGGCGTCCTCGTTCCCGTCGAGCGAGCCGACCGTGACGCGGACGCCGTCCTCGGTCTGCCGCTGCGTGGTGGTGAAGTCCCCCACCGCCACGGCGACGTCGCGGGCGACCGGCTCGGCCGACGTCCAGGTGCGCCGGCCGTCGGCCGGCTCCGACGGGTCGCCCTGGTCGCCGGTCATGAGCACGGTCAGCTGCTCGGGTGCCGAGACGCGGATCGTCGTGTCGGCGGCGGGACTGACGGCCGTCTCGCCGATGACCCCGACGAACGGGTCCCTCGCCCAGCCGGTTCCCGGCTCCCACGCCAGGAGCGGGTGGCCGCTCGCCCACCAGGCCACCCCGGCGTCGGCGCCGACCCGGTCGAAGCTCCCGCCGGTCACGCTGAGCGTGAAGTCCAGTTCCACCTCGGTCGGCGTACCGGCCGGCAGCTCGTCGGCCAGCGAGACCACGTAGAGGCCGCCCGGCTGGTCGGCCTCGGCCGCCTGGTAGCCGCCGTCCGCGACGTCGGCCCCGCGGACGGCGTCCACGGTCAGCTCGTCGGGCCCGCCGTCCGGCGCGTTGGGCACCAGCCGGAAGACGAGCTCGTCGGTGGGCCGGTCCGGCGTGAAGGTGACGGTCTCCGTCCCGGTGACGGTGCGCAGGTCCTCGGCGACCGACAACTCGAGGTCGACCTGCGGCCGGTCGGGGTCCGGCTCGGCCCGCTCGGTGGGGCAGCTGCCCGGCTCGGTGGCCGGCTCGCTGGGCTCCGCGGCGGCCGATGGCGCGCCGGAGTCGCCGGCGGTGACGGTGTCGGCGAAGGACGTGCAGCCCGCGGACAGCAGGACGGCAGCCGCCGCGGCGGCCAGGCGGGCCCCGCGGTCAGCCAAGGCGGACGACGGCGCGGGCCAGGGACAGCACCTTCTCGCCGCCGCTGGTCACGGCGAGGTCCACGCGCGCCCGGCCGTCGTCCAGCAGGGCGGCGACCCGTCCGCGCACGGTGAGCTCGGCACCCTCGTCGTCGTCCGGGACGACGACGGGGCGGCCGAAGCGCACCTGGTACTCGACCAGCGCGCCGGGGTCGCCGGTCCACTCCGTGACCGCGCGGCCGGCCAGCGCCATGGTGAACATGCCGTGCGCGATGACGTTCGGCAGTCCCACCGACGTGGCCACCCGCTCGTTCCAGTGGATCGGGTTGAAGTCTCCGGAGGCACCGGCGTAACGGACCAGGTCGGCGCGGGTGACCCGGTAGGTCTGCTCGGGCAGCTCGGTGCCGACCTCGACGTCGGTGGGGCCGCTCATGCGTCCCCGCGGGCCACGAGCATCGACGTGCTGGTGCAGACCGCCTCGCCGTCCTCGGTCGCGAGGTCGACGCGAGCGGTGAGCAGGTCGTTGCCGGCGACGGTGCGCGCGGCGTCGATCGTCGTCGTCGCGACGAGTCGGTCGCCGGCGCGGATCGGGCGGGAATGGGCGAACCGCTGCTCACCGTGGACGACGCGGCTGTAGTCCAGCGCGACGTCCGGGTCCTGCAGCACGGCCATGGCCGCCTCGAGGCTGACGACGATGGCGAAGGTGGGCGGCGCGATCACGTCGGCGTGCCCCGCGGCGCGGGCGGCGTCGGCGTCGGTGTGCACCGGGTCGGTGGCGCCGACGGCGGCGGCGAACTCGGCGATCTTCGCGCGGCCGACCTCGTAGACGGCGGAGGGCGGGTAGCTACGCCCGACCAGTGCCCGGTCCAGCGCCATGCTCCCGCCCTCTCCGCGTTCCGACGACCAGGGTCAGCGGGTCTCGCGGTGCAGCGTGTGCTTCTTGTCCTTGGGGCAGTACTTCTTCAGCTCGAGCCGGTCGGGGTCGTTGCGCCGGTTCTTGCGCGTGATGTAGTTCCGGTTCTTGCACTCCTGGCAGGCCAGGGTGATCTTCGGACGGATGTCGGTGGCTGCCACGGGAGTGCGCTCCTAGCCTTGTCGGTTCGCGACCGGCGGAGCGCCGGACACGGTGCTGCAACATGCTGACGGACCCCGCTGCTGGGGGTCCGTCGGGAGTAGCGGTGACCGGACTTGAACCGGTGACACAGCGATTATGAGCCGCTTGCTCTACCAGGCTGAGCTACACCGCCAGGACGACCGGTTGGTCGCTTGTTTTCCAGAGCCCCTTTACGGAATCGAACCGTAGACCTTCTCCTTACCATGGAGACGCTCTGCCGACTGAGCTAAAGGGGCTTGCTCGCAGCGCTCGGAAACTCTACCCGACCCGGTCGGCCTCCCTGCAGGGGCCCGCCGCGAGCTTGCGAGCGGTGGGGGGCAGGGAGGTCCTTGCTCAGGCGCGGACGAACAGCCGCCGGTGCCGCGCGCCGGGCGCCGCCGACCGGACGCCGGTGCGGGCCAGCAGCCAGCTCTCCAGCCGGTCCTCGGGCAACGGACGGCTGACCAGGAAGCCCTGGAGCTTGTCGCAGCCCATCTCGGCGAGCAGGTTGCGGGTGACCTCGTCCTCGACGCCCTCGGCCACGACGTGCAGGCCCAGGTTGTGCGCCAGCTCGATGATCGAGCGGGCGATGAAGGACTCGCCCTGGCTGGTGGACATGCCGAGCACGAAGGACTTGTCGACCTTCACCTCGTCGATCGGCAGCTGGCGCAGCTGGGACAGCGAGCTGTACCCGGTGCCGAAGTCGTCCATCGACAGCCGCAGGCCCAGGGCGTGCAGGTCGTCGAGCACGCTGCTGCCGCGCACCGAGTCGCTGACGACGCTGCCCTCGGTGAGCTCCAGGGTGAGCAGCTCCCCCGGGACGCCGTGCCGCTGCAGCGCCTGGCCGACGCGGTCGACCAGGTCGTGCTCGGTCAGGCAGCGGGCCGAGAGGTTGACCGCCACCGACAGCGCGATGTCGTCGTCCAGCCAGCGCCGGCAGCGGGCCAGCGCGAGGTCGAGCACGTGGTCGGTCAGGGCGCCGATCCGGCCGATCTGCTCGGCGAGGTGGACGAAGTCGTCCGGCGGGATCGCGCCGTAGCGCGGGTGCGCCCACCGCAGCAGCGTCTCGACCGCGACGATGTCGGAGGTCTGCGCGTCGATGATCGGCTGGAAGACGACGCTGATCGAGCCGTCGGCCATGGCCTGCTCGAGCTCGGTGCCCAGCTGCAGCCGGCGGAGGCTCTGCTGGTCGAGCACCGGGTGGTAGCTGGCCACGCCGCCCGACGACGGCGCCGCGAGCAGCGCGACGTCGGCGCGCTGCATGAGCGTGCCGGCGTCCGTGCCGTGCACCGGGGCGGCCGCCACGCCGATCGAGAGGGTGACCTCGAGGTCCAGCCCGGCCACCCGCGCGCGGGAGGACGCCGCCTCGCGGAGCCGCCGTGCCGCGCGCTCGGTCGCGGCGAGGGACAGCCCCGGCAGCAGGACGGCGAACTGCTCCCCCTCCATGCGCGCCAGCAGCGCCTGCGGCGGGGCGTGCTCGCGCAGTAGGCCGGCGGTGACCAGCAGCAGCTCGTCGCTGGCGGCGTGGCCGAGGGTGTCGGTGACCTCGGTGTAGTTGTCCAGCGCGGCGAGGATCAGCCCGGCCCGGGCGGCGACCGGGTCGGCGGCGAGCACCGCGTCGATCTCGGCGGCCAGCCGCTGCCGGTTCGGCAGTCCGGTCAGCCGGTCGTGGTCGGCGTCGTAGCGGATCTGGGTGAGCAGCTGCTGTTGCCGGATGGCCGCGTTGACGTGGGTGAGCACCGATTCCAACGCCGCCCGGTCGCCCTCCGCGAACGTGACGGTGTCGCTGCGCCGGTCGCAGACCTCGAGGTAGCCGGGCTCGCCGGCGGCGGTGATGACCGGGGCGCCGATCAGGTCGACGACGCCGCGCCGGTCGAGCGCGGCGGCCTCCTCGGCGTCCGCGCGGGCCAGCGCGACCATGACCAGACCACCGGTCGCGCCGTCCTCGGCACCGCCGACCGCGTGCCGCCGGAAGACGTCGTCCGGGTCGCCCGGGCCGTCGTACCAGGGGACGCCGTCCTCGGCCGCCACGACCAGCCGCGGGGCCTCGTCGAGGTAGGGCGGCAGCCAGAGGGCCACGCGCTCGGCGTTCAGCAGCTCGCGGACCGCCTGGACGATGTGCGCGACCGCGTCCTCGTCGCCGGTGACCTGCTCCACGCGGCGGGCGAAGTCGTAGACCTGCTCGAGCAGCTGGCTCTCGCGGGTCACCTCGCCGAAGCGGCGGTACAGCAGTCCCAGGGCGACGATCACCGGCAGGATCAGCAGCCAGGTCCAGACGGTGACGTCGACGAGGAGCAGCACTGCCAGGCCCACCACGACGGCCAGGGGGCTCACCACGGCGACCGGGACGAACAGCCGGGTCCACAGCAGCCGGCCGGGATACCCCTGGGTGAGGCTGATCGCGGTGGCGATGAACAGCGCGCCGACCAGGTTGCCCGCGAGGATCGACACGACGTAGGCGAGCCAGGTGCCGGGCATGGTCAGGTCGCCGTCGGGCAGCAGCACCGTCAGCACGCTGACGGCGACCACCACCTCGAGCACGGCGATGGCGACGTTGAAGACGACCTTGGCCCGGGGGAACCCCTGGAAGAGCAGGACGGCGCCGACGGCCACCGCACGCGCCGCCGCCGCCCAGGCGCCGCCGAGGACGACCAGCGCGATGACCAGCGCGAGTTCGCTGGCGGTCCACTGGAACGTCTGCTTGCGGAACTCGAACTGGAGGGTCAGCGACTCGGCTATGGCGATGCCGAGCACCACGAGGAGGACCTGCCAGGGGGACGCCGTGGCGGGCTCCCGGCTGAGGACGAGCACCGCCAGCGGAACGGTGACCGCCGTGGCGAACCAGGCGGCCGTCCACGGATCCCGCAGCAGCGGCCGGGACGGCGCGCGGGTCTTCCGCTCGGCCACTGCTCTACCTGCTCGTCTCCGGGGGGTGGGGCGGCGACGAGGCTAACAGCGCGGAGCCCTCGGACCGAGGAACTCCAGGGTGCCGGAGCGGGGCGCCGCGTCCGCCCGCGCGTTGCGTGCGGCGCGGCCCGTCCGGTCCCCGGAAAGGGAGCAGGGCAGCCGGTCGACGACCGACTGCCCTGCACAGAAGAGAAGAGTTCCGGCGAACTCAGGCCCAGCGGCCGCCGCGGGCCCACCGGCCACCGCGGGCCCAGCGGCCCCCGCGTGCCCATCGACCGCCGCGCTGGATTGTGGTGCTGTTCATGACGCCTCCTCAGGCATGACCGACTGCAGTGATGGGCAGTCACTCACGCGCGGGGGCAGAGCGTCGTTCGGTACGGACTGCACCCGGGACATTGCTACGTGTCACCCGTTCGAACAAGCTTTGACGATCACGACGGGATGACGAACAGCAGTGTCGTCACGCTGAGTAGCTACCACTCGACGAGTCGTCACCGATCGGGTGACGCCCAGACCCCTACCCGGGTCCTGCCTCCTCAATCCGAGCCCCCGGCCAGTTCGCTTCCGGTGCCGACCAGGACCCCTCCGACGGTGCCGCGCAGATCCTTGTCGACGAAGGGCAGCCGCCTGCCGACCAACTCGCCCATGACGTCGTCCACGGCGCCGTCGATCAGCTTCTCGGCCAGGCCGTCGGACGGCGCCACCGGAGCCACCGGCGTCCCGAGCGCGTGCAACGTCCGCTCGTAGGCCGCCATGGCGCCGCGTGCGACGGCCCCCCGGTCCTGGCCGCTCGGTGCTGCGCCGGCAACCGCACCCATCACCGCCTCGAGCCCCGAGTGGTGCCGCTGCCTGTCGGGGCTGTTGGTGAACGAGCCGTCCGTGCCGAGCACGTGGGTGACCACCGTCTCCAGCGGCGTCGCGAGCAGGCCCACCGTCGGGACCGCCCCGGCCAGGGTGAAACCGACCCCGAAAGTCGTGCCCCAGAGCTCGGCCTTGGCCTCCGCCGTGGCCTTCCGGCGGAACTGCTCCATGACGTGCGCGAGCCGGGCGCCGTGCTCGCGGACCGCGACGAACGCCGCGGACGCAGCGCCGGATCCCGCCTCGTCGGCGGGCAGCGCGACCGGGTGCGGCCCGGACAGCGCGGAGGCGATGCGCTCGCCCACCTGTCCTCCGCTCGCCTCGTCGAAGGCCACCGCCACCGCGAGCCCCCGCAATGCGGTGGCCGAGACGGCGTCGACCGTCCCGTGCGTCACGGCTGCCAGGGGGCCCACGAGGACGTCGGGGTGACGCAGCAGCGCCGTTCCGACGCTCGGCGCCACCGTCGGGATCTGCTCCTCGGAGAAGGCCCAGTCGGCGGGGTCCCCGTCCTCCAGGCCCGCGCCCAAGGCGACGAGCGCGTCGCGGAGGGCCGGTCCGGCGGCCTCGGGGGGTGCGTCGGCAACAGTCGTGACGAACGCGTCGCGGACAGCGGGATCGTTCCACGCCCGGGAGAGGACGACGGCCCAGGCGTCGGGGTCGGACATCGCCCGGGCCGCCTCGAGAGCCGCCCGCTGCTCGACCATCGCATCGGCGAGCAGGGCCAGCGGGTCCGACGCCGCGGGATCGGCGCCGGCCGGCGGCACGCCGAGGTCCGTCGGGTGGCCCGTCGCGCGCTCCTCCCGCACGAGCGACCGGGTCCAGGCCGCCGCGAGCGTCGGCGGCGGGCCCGCCAGCCCGGTGGCCTTCGCGCGGGCGAGCACGGCCCCCAGCCCGCCGGCCACCCTGGGCAGCTCGCCGGTCTTCCGGGCGTCGTCGAGCAGGCCCGCCAGCCAGGGCGGACCGACCGACCCGCGATCCAGTCCGGAGAGGACCCGGGCCATCAGGTCGGTCATCGGGTCGTCCGCCGGCGCACCGCCCCACGCGGTGGCCAGCCACGCCGTCGCGATGCGTGGCGGCAGTGCGGCCAGGAACGCCGCTGCGTAGGCCGGGTCGGTGGCGAGGTCGAGATCCTCGCGGGCGGCCGCCTGGAGCTGCTCCGTGCCCATCCCTTCGCCGTCCTCGCCACCGTCGCTGGGCCCCCGGGCGAGGAGGTACCCCCGGCGGGCCACCTCCGGCGTCCCCCACGCCGGCAGCAACGCCGCCAGCCGGAGCAGGGCCGTGTCGGAGTCGTACCGCGGCGTCCCGGCCACGAGCGCGGCCGCCCCGGCGAGCACCCGGCCGGTCTCCGCGGCGTCGTCGTCCACCCGGGCGCGTGAGCCGGAGGTGCTCGGCGGCGCGGTCCGCCTCGGCCGCGCGGAGCCGCGCCAGCACGTCGGACGGGTGGGGGGCCAGCGGGTCGGCAGGGTCGAGCGGAAGGGCGACGCGGGACCGGGCGACGGCGAACTCGTCGTCCTGCGCGGCCCGCAGTACCGCGATGCGCGCCTGCACCTCGCGCAGCACGTCGGCGTGGCCGGCCAGGCGCCGCGCCGATGCGGTGCAGCGCGTCGGCGCCGTCACCGGCCATCCGCGCGACGCGTCCGCGACGCGCCTCCGTCGCGTCGGCATCGGCCCCGTGCCACGCCGTTGCGCGGGCACCGGTCAGCCGGTCGGTGAGCTCGTCGAGGAGGTGCGCGGCCGCGGCCGTGGCCCGCGCCGCGTCGTCCACCGCGTCCGGAGAGCCGGCCGGAGGGTCCAGCGGTACCGGCTCGGGGATCACCGGGCGAGCACCTGCCCGGAGCGCGCCAGCAGACCGGTGTCCAGGGCCAGCCAGGAGCGGGCGACGGAGCCGACCGTGTCGCCGAGGTCCTCGGTCTCGACCGCCAGCGCGCGGGCGGCCATGCGGAACGCGTCGAGGGCGTCGTCGAGCGCGGCGGCGATGGCGCCGGTGGGTCCCGCGGGCTCCAGCCGGCCCGCGGCGTCGTGGCCCGGTGCGGCGGCCGCGCGCAGGCGGTCGGCGAGGTCGAACACCTCCAGCACGGGCACGTCGATCGACATGGCCGGAGTCTGACGGTCGCCGGGGACCACACCGGGAGTTGTCCACAGGCGGTCCCGCCCCCGGGCTGCCGTTCGCCCGATCGGTCCACATCGTCCACAGGCGTCGTCCACAGGCGGTGGACAGCGCCCTACGCTGCGCCGGTGCGGACGATGGGACGAGCGGGGATCGACGCTGCCCTTCGTCGTCGTCTGCTGGACGGTCGCCGCGCTCATGGCCTTCGGCGCGATCGCGGCGTCCGACGCCTTCCTCGAGCAGCAGGAGGTCCAGTCGGTCTGCGACGGCGCGGCGCTCGCCGCGGCCAACGCCGCCGACGAGGCGGTGCTCTACACCGAGGGCGTCGGCACCGATCTGCCGCTCACCCGGGCGATCGCGCAGGCGGCCGTGGCCGACCAGCTGGCCGACGGCGGGTCGCAGCTCGACGGCTGGTCGGCGGAGACCGACGGCGTCGAGGTCACGGTGCGCTGCACCCGGTCGGTCGAGATCGCCTTCGGGTGGCTGTTCCTCGGCGGCCGCCCCCTGGAGCGCACCGCCGTCGCCAGCGCTCGGGCTCCGACGGTCCCGTGAGTGTTGCGTAGCTACTGGGTGAGGGGCCGGGAAAGGCGACGGCCCCCGACCTGAGAAGGTCGGGGGCCGTCGAACCAGGCGTGGCGGGTGAAGGATTCGAACCTTCGTAGGCTAAGCCGACGGATTTACAGTCCGCTCCCATTGGCCACTCGGGCAACCCGCCGTGCGGTGGTACCGGAGGAGAATACAAGACGGCGGACGACGTCCTCGGCCCCCCGAGCCGGCGTCCGCGCAGCGGAGAGGAACAGCCATGGCCGACGCGTCCTTCGACGTCGTGAGCAAGGTCGACCGCCAGGAGATCGACAACGCGCTCAACCAGGCGGGCAAGGAGTTGTCGCAGCGGTTCGACTTCCGCGGCACCAACGCGAAGATCAGCTGGGCCGGCGAGAACGGGGTCCTGCTCGAGGCCGACACCGAGGAGCGGGTGAACGCCGCCCTCGACGTCTTCAAGGACAAGCTGGT
Organism: uncultured Actinomycetota bacterium; assembly: GCA_963777095.1. Classification (GTDB taxonomy): domain Bacteria; phylum Actinomycetota; class Actinomycetes; order Mycobacteriales; family Geodermatophilaceae; genus CAVZOY01. The sequence goes on along the minus strand of CAVZOY010000006.1, from coordinate 1,567,424 downwards.
CAAGCGGGGGATCTCGCTCAAGTCGCTCGACGCCGACGAGCCGCAGGCCTCGGGCAAGTCCTACAAGCTGTCCGCGCGGATCAAGCAGGGCATCGAGTCCGACGTGGCCAAGAAGATCGCCAAGCTGATCCGCGACGAGGGCCCCAAGGGCGTGCAGGCGCAGATCCAGGGCGAGCAGCTGCGGGTGAGCGGCAAGAAGCGCGACGACCTGCAGGCGGTGCAGCAGCTGCTCCGCGGGGCCGACCTCGACGTGGCGCTGCAGTTCGACAACTACCGCTGAGCACCTCGGACGCGGCCGCACGTCCGCTGGACGAGGGCACGGCGCATGCGCGCCTCGCCACCCGCCCGCCCCGCGGCCAGGGGCGCCTCCTCGCCGGTGAGCGCGAAGCCGTGCCGCTGGTAGAGATCGCGGGCCCGGTCGTTCCCGTGCGTGACCCAGAGAGTCAGTGCAGCGGCCCGCTCGCCGTCCGCCCACCGCACGATGGCGGCGAGCAGCGCGCTGCCCGTGCCGCGGCCGCGTTCCCGGTTCCGGACCCACATGCCGATGACCTCGGGCTCATCCGGGCATTCGTCGCGCCGCAGTGCGCCGGCCAACCCCACCGGGTGGCCGTCGCTCGTGGCCACGAACCACTGCACCGCTCGGGCGAACCGGGTCCAATCCTGGACGCCGTACCGGCTCTCGTCCTCCCAGGTCGCCCAGAAGGCGGACGGGACATCCAGTAGTGCCTCCAAACGGAGGTCGCGCAGCTGCTGCCACCCGGTCGGGTCCAGACGGTCGACGGTGACGTCCATGCGGTGACTCCTCGTGCTCGGCAGCAGGGCACCGGCGAGCCTGGCCGCGGGCTCTGGAGTCGGTCTGGAGTCGTCGGGCCACCCCGGGGACCCTCCGTGGCGCTAGCCTCGAGGACCGACGTCCGACCAGGCGGTGCTCGTGGAAGCGTGGGATTTCCGAGTCCTGGGCCCGTTCGAGGTTCGGTGCGGCGACGCTCTCGTCGCAGACGGCGGGGGAAAGCGGCGCGGGCTGCTCGCCGCGCTGCTGCTCTCGGCGAACCGGTCGGTGAGCCCGTCGCGGTTGGTGGAGCAGCTGTGGGGTGACCGGCCGCCGCGGAGCGCCGCCAACCTGGTCCAGGGCTACGTGTCCGACTGGCGCGGCGTGCTCGACCCCGGCCGAGCGCCGCGCTCCAGCGGCGACCGGCTCCTCTCCACCGGCGCCGGGTACCAGCTACGGGTCCAGCCGCACGAGTGCGACCTCCTCCGCTTCACCGAACTGGCTCAGAAGGGTCGATCGGCCGCGGCCGTCGATGACCTCGTCGGCGCACGGCGACTCCTGGGCGACGCGGTTCGCGAGCGGCGGGGACCGGCGCTGGTCGACTTCGCCGGAACGCCGCTCGGGGCCGCGGCAGCGGCGCTCGAGGAGGACTGGTTGGGAGTCCTCGAGCTCGCCGCCGATGTCGAACTCCGGCTCAGGTCGCCGGAGCGGGCTCTGGCGTTCCTCGACGGGCCGTCGGGGAACGACCCGTTGCGCGAGACGCTTGTCGCCCTGCGGATGCGCGCGCTCTACCAGGCCGGCCGGCAGGCGGACGCGCTGGCGGCCTACGACGCGGCTCGGGTCGCACTCGCCGACGAGCTCGGCGTCGATCCCGCGCCGCGGCTCCGGCGGCTGCACCTCGACATTCTCCGGCAGGCTGCCTCGCTGGACGGGCCGGCCGAGACGCTGCGGAGCTCGCCCACCCTGCCCGGGCGGATGTCCTCGTTCGTCGGCCGGGGCCAGGACGTGGCGACCGTGGTCGAGCTCGTCGCCCGCAACCGCCTGGTGACCCTGACCGGTGCGGGGGGCAGCGGCAAGACACGGCTCGCCGTCGAGGCCGCCGCCCGGATCGGCGCGGCCGGCGACGCCGACGTCACCTTCGTGGACCTGGCGCCGGTGCACGACACCGAGCTGCTCTGGCCGGCGATGGCCGGCGCGCTGGGGCTGCCTCTGCCCCCTGCCGCCCAGCCCGTCGACGCGCTGGCGCAGCTGCTCCCGTCCCGCCCTGCTCTGCTGGTGCTCGACAACATGGAGCAGTTGGCCGGCTCGGCGCCAGGGTTGGCCCGGCTGCTCGAGCGGGCGCCGGGCCTGCGGATCCTGGCCACCTCGCGGGAGCCGCTGGGTGTCGCCGGAGAGCAGCGGATGACCGTGCTCCCGCTGGCGACCCCCGCGAAGGACCACGACCGCGACCCCGGCGCCGTGGCGCGGTGCGCCGCTGTCCGTCTCTTCCTCGACCGCGCCCGGTCCTGCGACCCGGGCTTCACGGTGGCGGACGACGACATGCCGGTGCTGGCGGGCATCTGCCGGCGCCTGGACGGACTCCCCCTGGCGATCGAGCTCGCGGCGCCGTGGGTCACGACCTTGAGCCTGCGGGCACTCCTCGAGCGGCTGGACCGGCCGCTTGCGTTGCTGGCGGACAGGTCGCGGACGGATCGACCCGGTCGTCACCGAACCCTGCGCGCGGCACTGGGGTGGAGCTACGCCGCTCTGACGCACGACCAGCGCAGGCTCCTCGACCACATGTCCGTGTTCGTGTCCGGCGCCCGGCTCGAGGTGGTCGAGGCGGTCACCGACCTCGGCGACGGCACGCTCGCGCTGCTGGGCGAGCTCGTCGGCAAGAACCTGGTCACGCGCGTCGGTCCACCGGACCTCCCGCGGTACCGGCTGCTCGAGACCATCCGCGAGTACGCCCGGGAACAGCTCGCTGCTCGGCCCGATGAGGAGACGGCTGTTCGTGACCGGCATGCGGCCTGCTTCCGCGCACTCGCCGAGACGGCCGCACGGTCCGCGCGAACGCCTCGCGGCGACGAGTTCGCGATCCGACTCGACGAGGAGCAGGACGAGATCCGCTCGGCCCTGGATCACCTGATGCGGGCCGGTGCGCTCCTCGACCGGCTGGTCCTGCTGGTCGACTGCCTACCGCTCTGGTGGGATCTCGGTCACGTCCGCGAGGGGCATCACCGGCTGACCGACGCGCTGAGGACGCAGGACGGTCTGCCGGGCGGGCTGCGCGCGTCTGCCCACCTCGCGGCGGCGGTGCTCGCCGAGGCCGTCGCGGAGCCCGACGAGGCACTGCAGCTGGCCGTGGGCGGACGAGACCTGGGGCGGCAGGCGCGCTCGCCTGCCCTCGAGGCCCTCGGCCGGTGCCTGGAGGGGAACCTGCTGAGCTGGATGAACTGGAGCGGTGACGCGGCCTCGGGGATCGCTGCCCTCGAGGAGGCGCGCCGGCTGGGAGAGCGGATGTCCCCAGGACCGGCCCGCTGGGGGTGGGCCGGGCGGGCGGCCATCGTGGCGATGGCGTCGATGTCGCTGGTCGACCTGCTGAGGTATCGGGACGCCCTACGGGCCCGCCGGGTCCTCACCTCGCTCGTCGCCGATCGCGCGCGGGAGGCCGACCGGCACACCGAGTCGTTCATCCTGCGGGCCGCCGGGGCCCTGGCCACCGATGCAGGAGAGTGGTCGCAGGCCGAGCAGCTGCTGCACGACTCGCTGGCGGCCGCCACCCGGTACCCGTCCCGCCGGAGCGAATCGCGGAGCCTCGAGGAGCTCGCCCGGCTGGCCTGGGCCCGGGGCGACCTGCCCGCGGCGGCGAGCCTCGCGGACCAGGCGCTCAGCATGTCCAGGGAGGCCGGGCACGCGATCAACTGGGCGCGGTGCGCGGCGCTCCGCGCCGACGTCGCCCTCGAGGAGTCCGACTGCGACCGTGCCCGGCTCGTCCTCGACGAGGCGGATGCCGCCGTCCGCAGCGGAAACCCAGGGCTGGCGCGGCGGATCGTCGAGCCCCGACGTGCCCGGTTGTCCCGGATCACCGGAAGCGCCGAGCTGGCCGCGCGTCACCTGGACGCCGCCTCGGCCCTGCGGCACGCCGTGGGTCTGCCGCCCGAGCGGGTCGTCTACCTGGTCGAGCTCGCCGGCGTGGCTGCGTGCCGGGGAGACGCCGCGCTCGCGGCCGAGTCGGCCGAGGCTCTGGTCAGCGCGGCGCGGAGCGTCGGCATCACGCTGCCGCGTCCCGAGCAGCACCTGCTGGACGCGCTCCAGAGCTGAGTCCAGAACTTCTCCAGTCGCCTGTCGGACGGTGACATCGGCGGTCGGTCGATCCTGACCGCGCCTGCAACCGAGGGGATCCGACATGAATGCGCACCGCAACGCCGTCGTACGGCCGAGCCTCACCCGCCGCGCCGTCGTTGGCGGCCTTCTCTGCAGCGCCGCGCTGCCGGCGACGGCCACCGCCGCCGGGGCCGCCGCGCCCGTCACCACGGTGATCGTCGTCGACGACATCGGCCCGGCGACCGAGTCGAGTGAACGCTGCGGATTCGACATCCTGCTGCACACGGAAGGAACGGTCCGGATCGAGGACTTCGACGGCCGGGACGGCGTGCCGGTCCGCAGCCTCGTGACCTTCCCGGGCCTGACGTACACGTGGATCAACGCGGCCACGCAGACGTCGGTGACGTCGGTCAGTCCCGCCCCCGAGCACTACACGTGGAACGCCGACGGCAGCTTCACCATGGTCGTGACCGGCCTGATCATGCACTGGGTCGTGCCGGGTGAGGGAGTGCTCGGCGCTGACGCGGGCAGGCTCGTCGTCACGGTCGGAGCTGACGGCACGGTGACCGAGGAGCAGACGGGTCACCACGAGCCGCGCTTCCCGGCCCTGTGCCAGATCCTCGCCCCGTGAGCGGACAGGCAGACATGGAACCGCGGAGGAGTGCGGTCGCCGCCGAGGACATGGACACGCGTGGCGTGATCGCGGAGGTGACCCGACGAACGGAGCGGGGAACCGCCGCGGACGGGTTCGCCGACCTGTACGCCGACCGGATCCGCTTCACCGGTGCCGACGGCACGGTGATCGAAGGCCGAGAGCGTCTGCTGGACTACCTGCGTCGGGAGGAGGCGGCCTTCCCGGCCGGCAGCATGGCAGTGCGGACGATCGCGGTGGACGGGGACACCGGCGTCCTGGCGTGGACGTCGACCACCCGCCACGACGCCGCCCTGACCCTGCCATCGGGCACGGTCCTGCCGGCGACCGGACGGGTGTTGACGATCGAAGGGGTCAACGTCCTGCGCGTGGCCGACGGCAAGGTCGTGGAGAGCCGCAGGTACTACGACCGGCTGGGGCTGATGGCGCAGTTGGGCCTTCTGCCGGGCTGACCGACGCCCGTGCCCTGACGAGGGCTCCTCACCTGCGCGTCAGCGCCCGCCGGGGTCGCGGGCCATCTGCTCGAGGCGGGCGATGCGCTGCTCCATCGGCGGGTGGCTGGCGAACCATCGACGCCATGCCCTGCCCGCCGCCGAACGGGTTGGCGATCATCAGGTGCGACTGGGTGACCAGCCGGTCCTCCTGCGGCAGCGGCCGGGCCGCCGCCCCGCGGGAGATCTTGCGCAGCGCGCTCGCCAGCGCGAGCGGGTCCTGCGAGAGCTGCGCCCCCGAGGCGTCCGCCTGGTACTCCCGGCTGCGGCTGACCGCCATCTGCACGAGCCCGGCGGCGAGCGGGCCCAGGACGATCAGCAGCAGCGAGCCCAGCGCGTTGCCGCCACCGCGGTCCTCGTCGGTCCGCCCGCCGAACAGCGAGGCGAACATCGCCATGTGCGCCAGGTAGGTGATCACCGTGGCCATCGCGCCGGCGACCGAGCTGATCAGGATGTCGCGGTTGTAGACGTGCGACAGCTCGTGCGCGAGGACGCCGCGCAGCTCGCGCCGGTCGAGCAGCTCGAGGATGCCCTGGGTGCAGCAGACCGCGGCGTTGCGCGGGTTGCGACCGGTCGCGAACGCGTTGGGCTGGTCGGTGGGGCTGACGTAGAGGCGGGGCATCGGCTGCCGCGCCTCGGTGGCCAGCTCGCGCACGATCGAGTACAGCGCCGGCGCCTGCGTCTCGGTGACCGGGAACGCCCGCATCGCCCGCAGCGCGAGCTTGTCGGAGTTGAAGTACGCCCAGCCGTTGACGCCGAGCGCGATCACGAGGGCGATCAGCAGACCGCTGCGGCCACCGATGAGCTGTCCGGCCAGCAGGATCAGGCCACCCATCGCGCCGAGCAGCACTGCGGTCTTGAGTCCGTTGGTCCACCGCTGCACGGACGGTCCAACGCCGCGCCGGGAGGCGCCGTTCCCCCGGCCGGCGAAGCCCACCCCGGCGGAGGGAATGGCGCCGAGGCAGCACCGGTTGGCCCCCATGACGACAGCCCGCGGGGCCTCGCGGCGCCCGCTCCCCCACTCTCCCGGGCACGAGTGTCCGGATCCACAGACCGGTCGCACGTCTACGGACGTAATGTCGTCCGGTGGAGGTCGATTCACCCATGACGAGCAGCACCCCGCCTGCGACGGCGGACCTCGCGCCATCCTCCGCCCCTGGCGGCCTGGTGAAGAGCGTGGTCGAACTCGACCGCGTGGTCATCCGGCTGGCCGGTGACTCCGGCGACGGCATGCAGCTGACGGGCAACCGCTTCACCAGCGAGACGGCGTCCTTCGGCAACGACCTGTCGACGCTGCCCAACTTCCCCGCCGAGATCCGCGCCCCCACGGGCACCCTCCCCGGCGTCAGCTCCTTCCAGCTGCACTTCGCCGACCACGACATCATGACGCCGGGCGACGCCCCGGACGTGCTGGTCGTGATGAACCCCGCGGCGCTCAAGGCGAACATCATCGACCTGCCCGGCGGCGGCCTGCTCATCGCCGACAGCGACGAGTTCACCCCGCGCAACCTGGCCAAGGTCGGGTACACGGAGAACCCCCTGGAGGACGGCTCGCTCGACGGCTGGCAGCTGGTGAGCGTGCCGCTGACCTCCCTCACCCTCGAGGCGCTCGCCGACTCGGGTCTGGGCAAGAAGGAGGCCGAGCGCTCGAAGAACATGTTCACGCTCGGCCTGCTGTCGTGGATGTACCACCGGCCGACCGAGGGCACGGTGCGCTTCCTCGAGCGACAGTTCCGCCGCAAGCCCGCGATCGCCGCGGCCAACATCGCCGCGTTCCGCGCCGGCTTCAACTACGGCGAGACGACCGAGGCCTTCGCGGTCAGCTACGAGGTCAAGCCCGCGCCGATGGCGCCGGGCCGCTACCGCAACATCTCCGGCAACCAGGCGCTGGCCTTCGGGCTCGTCGCCGCCGGGCAGCGCTCGGGCCTGCCGGTCTTCCTCGGCGCGTACCCGATCACCCCGGCGTCCGACATCCTGCACGAGCTGTCCCGCCACAAGGCGCTTCGGCGTCCGCACCTTCCAGGCCGAGGACGAGATCGCCGGCATCGGCGCGGCGCTCGGCGCCTCGTTCGGTGGCGCGCTGGGCATCACGACGACGTCCGGCCCCGGGATCTCGCTGAAGTCCGAGACCATCGGGCTGGCCGTGATGACCGAGCTGCCGCTCGTGATCATCGACGTCCAGCGCGGCGGCCCCTCGACCGGTCTGCCCACCAAGACCGAGCAGTCGGACCTGCTGCAGGCGATGTTCGGCCGCAACGGCGAGGCGCCGCTGCCGATCATCGCGCCGCGCTCCCCCGGCGACTGCTTCGACGCCGCGCTCGAGGCGAGCCGGCTCGCGCTGACGTACCGGACACCGGTGATCCTGCTGTCCGACGGATACCTGGCGAACGGCGCCGAGCCGTGGCCCATCCCGGACGTCGACTCCCTCCCCGACCTCCGGGTGGACTTCGCGACCGAGCCCAACGGCGAGGACGGCGAGTTCCTGCCCTACCTGCGCGACCCGGAGACGCTCGCCCGGCCGTGGGCCATCCCCGGGACCGCGGGCATGCAGCACCGCATCGGCGGGCTGGAGAAGGCCGACAAGTCCGGCAACATCTCCTACGACCCGGCCAACCACGACCTGATGACCCGGCTGCGCCAGGCGAAGGTCGACGGCATCGCGGCCGACATCCCGCCCACCGACGTCGACGACCCGGACGGCGACGCCCGGGTGGCCGTCATCGGCTGGGGCTCGACGTACGGGCCGATCGGCGCCGCCTGCCGGCGCATCCGGCGGTCGGGCCGCTCGGTCGCGCAGATCCACCTGCGCCACCTCAACCCCTTCCCGGCCGACCTGGGCGAGGTGCTGCGGCGCTACGACCGGGTCCTGTGCCCGGAGATGAACCTCGGGCAGCTCTCCCTGCTCCTGCGGGGCAAGTACCTGGTGGACGTCCAGAGCCACACCCAGGTGCGCGGGCTGCCCTTCCGCGCCGCCGAGCTCGCGGCGATCGTCCAGGACGTCATCGACTCCACCAGCGGAGCTCCGCTGGCCGCCGACCCCACCGGAGGAGCGGAATGACCACCGTCGATCTCGGCATGCCCGTCGAGGGCCCCATCGCCGACGCGATCGCGGCATCCGTGGCCACCCAGGGCGAGAAGCAGACCGCCCTCAAGGCCAAGGACATGAAGACCGACCAGGAGGTGCGCTGGTGCCCCGGGTGCGGTGACTACGTCATCCTCAACGCGGTCCAGAGCTTCCTGCCGAGCCTGGGCATCGCCCGCGAGGACATGGTCATCGTCTCGGGCATCGGCTGCTCGTCGCGCTTCCCGTACTACATGAACACCTACGGGATGCACTCGATCCACGGCCGTGCGCCGGCGATCGCGACCGGCCTGGCCGCGGCGCGGCCGGACCTGTCGGTGTGGGTGGTGACCGGTGACGGCGACGCCCTCTCGATCGGCGGCAACCACCTCATCCACGCGCTGCGCCGCAACGTGAACGTGACGATCCTGCTCTTCAACAACCGGATCTACGGGCTCACCAAGGGGCAGTACTCGCCGACGTCCGAGGTCGGCAAGGTCACCAAGTCGACGCCGATGGGTTCGCTGGACCACCCGTTCAACCCGGTGTCGCTGGCCCTGGGCGCCGAGGCCACGTTCGTCGGACGGGCCATGGACTCCGACCGGGCCGGGCTCACCGACGTGCTCCGGCAGGCCGCCGAGCACCAGGGCACGGCGCTGGTCGAGATCTACCAGAACTGCAACATCTTCAACGACGGCGCGTTCGAGCTGCTCAAGGACTCGACGACCGGCACCCAGTGGTCGATCCCGCTGGTGCACGGCAAGCCGCTGGTCTTCGGCCCCGGCGGCGCCTCCTGCGTCGTCCGTGACGAGGCCGGTGGCCTGCGGATCGCCGAGACCAACCAGGTCGACGCGTCGGAGATCGTCGTGCACGACGCGCACCGCCAGGACTCCGCGTACGCGTACGCGCTGTCGAGGCTCTCCTCGCAGGACCTGCGCTACACGCCCATGGGTGTGTTCCGCTCGGTGGCCAAGCCGACCTACGACCGGATGATGACCGAGCAGCTCGACCAGGCGGCCACCGAGTCCCCTGCGGACCTCGGGGCACTTTTGGCCGGCAGCGACACCTGGGAGGTCAGCGCCGACGGAACGCCCGGCTCAGCGCCTCGCTGAGGACCGGTAGGGAGCGCAGCAGGTCGGCACGCGTCGGCGCGGCGAAGCCCACCACCAGTCCCCCGGCCCCCTCCGGCGGTGGCACCGTCCAGTGGCGCGCCAGCCCGTCCAGGAGGACGCCGCGCGCCGCCGCCGTCTCGACGACCGCCTCCTCCGCCCGGCGGTCCGGCAGCCGGACGACGACGTGGGCACCGGCGGGATCACCGTCGGCGTGCGCGCCACCCTCGGCCACCGCGGCGACGACCTCGGCTCGTCGGGTAACCAGCTCGCGGCGCAGCCGGCGGAGGTGCCGGGCGAGGTCCCCGCTCGCGGCCATCGCGGCGAACACCCGCTGCCCCGCCCGGGCCGGACGGGTGCCCGTCTCCGAGCGCCGGGCCACCAGAGCGGCGCGCAGCTCGGCCGAGGCGACCAGCCATCCCACGCCCAGCGTCGGGCTGACGATCTTGCTGGTGGTGCCCAGGTGCACGACGACGTCGGGGCCGAGCGCACCCAGCAGCGGGAGCGGCGCCACGTCGTAGCGCAGCTCGCCGTCGTAGTCGTCCTCGAGGATCCACCACCCCTCGGCACGCGCCCGCGCGACGAGCGCCAGCCGCCGGGCCGCGGACAGCCGCCGGCCGAGCGGGTACTGGTGCGCCGGAGTGCAGTAGACCGCCGCCAGGCCGGCGGGGATCGCGTCGACCACGATGCCGTCGTCGTCCACGGGCACCGGCACGACCTCCGCGCCGGCGTCCCGGAGCGCGCCGACGACGCGCTGGTACCCCGGGTCCTCCACCCCGATCCGGCTTCCGGCGGGCAGCAACCGGGCGACCTCCGCCACCGCCGCCGCCGTGCCCGCCGTAGCCAGCACCTCGGCTGCTGCGGCGGGCAGCCCGCGATGCCGCAGCAGGTGGTCGACGACGGCCTGCTGGAAGGCCGGGTCCGCGCCGGACTCCGGGCGGCTGTCCGGGGGCTCGTCGGCCGCCGCCCGCCAGGCCCGGCGCCACACGGCCGGGTCGAGCACCTCCAGGCAGGGCGAACCGGCCCGCAGGTCCACGGTCGTCGGGGCCGGCCGGGGTTCGGCCGCGCGGACGTCCGCCGAGCGGGGAGCCGCCGTCGGCCCGCCCACCACGAAGGTGCCGGCACCGCGCCGTCCGGCCGCCCAGCCCTCGGCGAGGAGCTGGTCGTAGGCGGCGGCGGTCACGGTGCGGCTCACGCCGAGCGCGCGGGCCAGCGCGCGCGTGGAGGGCAGCCGGTCTCCGGGACGCAGCGTCCCCTGGCTCGCCGCCGTCCGGAGCCCGTCGGCCAGCTGCACCGACAGCGGCCCGCCGGACTCCCGGTCGAGCGGGACCGGAGGGATCTCCATCCGCACGCCCTCCCCGTCGAGTGGCCTGCCGGAAACGTAGCGGATTGGCTCTTCGGGAAGGCCACTCGACGCGGCAGGGTAAGCAGCGTGACCACCGCCGCGCCGCTCTCGCCCACGCCCCGCAGCACCGTCCGCCGCGGGGCCACGCGGGCACGCACCGACCGCGCCGACCTGTACGCCCTGCTGGACGCCGGCCTGGTCGGACACCTCGGCGTGGTGCTCGAGGGCCGCCCCGTGGTCCTGCCCACCGGGTACGGACGGCGCGGGGACACCCTGTACCTGCACGGGTCGACGGGCGCCGCGACGCTCCGCGCCGCGGCCGCCGGCGCGCAGATCTGCTTCACCGTCACGCACGTCGACGGGGTCGTCTACGCCCGGTCGGCGTTCCACCACTCGATGAACTACCGCTCCGCCGTCGTCCACGGGGTGCCGCGCCCCGTCGAGGACCCGGAGGAGCACCTGCTCGGCCTGGCCGCGCTCACCGAGCACCTGGCGCCCGGCTCGTGGACCGCCACCCGGCAGCCCGACCGCAAGGAGCTCGCCGCCACGTCGCTCCTGGCGCTCGACCTGACCGAGGCGAGCGTCAAGGTGCGCACCGGCCCGCCCGCGGACGACGACCGCGACCTGCCCGGGCCGGGCGAACCGGACCCGGTGTGGGCCGGGGTGCTGCCGCTGCGCACCGTGGTCGGCGATCCCGAACCGTGCCCGCTCGTGCCGCCCGGCACGCCCGTGCCGGCCCGGGTGCGGAACCGGGTGATCTGAGGCGCGTCCTACCGCGGTGTCACGCGGAGCAGCCGGTCCTCCTCGCCCCCGTTGTCGGTGGTGACGTAGAGCGCGCCGTCGCGGCCCTGACGGACCGCGCGGATGCGGCCGTACTCGTCCTCCAGCTCGGCGACGCGGAACTCCTCGACGAGGGCGCCCTCGTCGTCCAGCCGCAGCGCGAGCACGCCGGTGTCCTTGAGCAGTCCCACCAGCAGCACCCCGTCGTACTCGTCCCAGGAGGTGCCCTCCACGAAGGTCGCGCCGCTCGTGGCGAGCGTGGGTGAGCCGGAGCTCCACACCGCGGCCACGGCACCGTCGATCTCCTCGTCGGTCATCGGCACGCTCTCGTCGTAGCCGCCGCCGTCGACGGCCGGGTCCCAGCCGTAGTTGGCGCCCGCCTCCAGCCGGTTCACCTCGTCGTCCCGGTCGGGGCCGTGCTCCGCCGCGTAGACGACGGCGCCGTCGGGCCGCACGGCGAGGCCCTGGACGTTGCGGTGGCCGTAGGTCCAGATGCGCTGCGTCGCGGGATCGTCCGAGTCGGCGAACGGGTTGTCCGGCAGCCCGTCGCCGGTGCGCGGGTCGATCCGGAGCACCTTGCCCGCCATGCTGGTGAGGTCCTGGGGGTTCGCCCCCGCCGCGTTGTCGCCGGTGCCGACGTACAGGGCACCGTCGGAGCCCGCCTGCAGCCGGCACCCGCCGTGCCGCCCGGACTGCTGGTTCACCGGGATGCCGCCGAGGAGCGGGTCGTCGGTGCGGGTCGCGGACGTCCAGTCGTCCGCCATGGACCACGCGATCACCTGGATCTCCGGGCCGTCGTCGCCGTCCTCGACGCCCTGGCAGGTGTAGAAGCGCCGGTTGTCGGTGAACTCCGCGATCGAGCGCCAGCCCCATGAGCCCGGTCTCGCCGGCGGCGAAGAGGTCGCCGAAGTCGGCGGCCACCTCCTGCCGCCCGCCACCGGCGCGGACGGCGGTCAGGCCCCCGGGCCGCTCGGTGACCAGGAGGGTGTCGTCCCCGGCCTGGACGACCTCCCACGGGTGGTCGAGGCCGTCGGCGAGGACGGCGACCTCGAGGCCGGACGCGTCGGTCGACCGGCCGGGCGCCTCGGTCGACCGGTCGGTCCCCGTCGTCGTGCTCCCCGCGACGAGCCTGCCTCGCCGCCGCAGGCGGCCAGCAGACCGGCGCCCACCAGGAGGGCGAGGTGCCGGAGCGGGTGCGCGGGCATGCGCCCAGGATCCCCGGAGGGCAGGTCACCTGCCTCCGGCCGGCAGTAACGATCCGGACGCGATCGCAGCCTTGGGTTACGACGTGCGCGTGGCGACGTACGCGCAGAGCGCCGACAGGGCGTCGCGGACCTCGCCGACCGGGACGTCGGCCAGCCGCGAGCGGGCGCGCTCGGCGTAGCCGTGCAGCACGTCGCCGGCGCGGTCCATCGCGGCCGACGAGCGGAGCAGCGCGAGGGCCTCGGCGTGCTCGGCGTCGTCGGTGACCGGCCGGGAGACCAGCTCGCGCAGCCGCGCCTCGGCCGGGTCGTCGCCCGCCAGGGCGAACAGCGCCGGCAGCGTGGCGATGCCCTCGCGGAGGTCGGTGCCCGGCGCCTTTCCGGAGGTGCCGCCGTCGCTGAGGATGTCCAGCAGGTCGTCGGAGATCTGGAAGGCGACGCCGACCTCCTCGCCGAACGCGGTGAGTGCCGCGACCAGCCCGTCGTCCACGCCGGCGAAGGTGGCGCCGAAGCGGGCCGAGGTGGCCACCAGGGAGCCGGTCTTGTCGGCCAGCACCTCGAGGTAGTGGGCCACCGGGTCCGCGCCGGGCGCCGGGCCCACCGTCTCGCGGATCTGGCCGGTGACCAGCCGCTCGAAGGTGCGTGCCTGGATGCGGACGGCGTCGGGGCCGAGGTCGGCGAGGATGTCGGAGGCCCGGGCGAACAGCAGGTCGCCGGTGAGGATGGCGATGCTGTTGCTCCACCGGCTGTTGGCGCTGGGCGCCCCCCGGCGGACGGCGGCCTCGTCCATGACGTCGTCGTGGTACAGCGTCGCCAGGTGGGTCAGCTCGCAGACGACCGCGCCGCGGATGACGTCGTCCTGCGTCGGGTCGCCCAGCTGCGCGGCCAGCAGGGCCAGCATCGGCCGGAACCGCTTGCCGCCCGCGGCCATCAGGTGCCCGGCGGCCTCGCGGACGAACGGGTGCTCGCTGCCGACGGCGCGGACGAGCTCGTCCTCGACGCGGGCCAGCCCGTCGCCGAGGGAGGCCCCGAGGGGCCCCTCGGGCAGCCAGGGACCGATGGTGGACGCCGGGGTGGATCCCCGGTGCCAGCTCCCGCCCCCGGCGGTCCGGTCGGCGCCGGGGAGCGCCCCGTCGGACGCGGGATCGCCGACGGCGGCGCTGGGTCGGGTCATCAACCGACGAATCTAGCCGCCTCGCGCGCCAGGTCGAGCACCGGTCCGGGCACGATGCCCAGCACGACGGTCGCCGTGGCGGTGATCGCGAGGACGATGGTGGTCGGCAGGCCGGGGACGCCGACCGTCGGGCCGTGCTCCGCCGGCGGCGAGAAGTACATGAGCACGATGACCCGCAGGTAGAAGAAGGCGGCCACCGCGCTGGCCAGCACCGCCACCACGACCAGCGGCCAGGCGCCGTCCTCGATGGCGGCGCGGAACACCGCGAACTTGCCGGTGAAGCCGCTGGTGAGCGGGATGCCGGCCAGCGCCAGCAGGTCGATGCTCATCACTGCCGCGGTCACCGGCGAGCGCTGTGCGAGCCCCGCCCACTGCGACAGGTGCCCGGCCTCGCCGTCGCCGTCCCGGACGAGGGTCAGCACGGCGAAGGCACCGAGCGTCGTCAGGCCGTAGGCCAGCAGGTAGAACATCGTCGCGCCCAGCCCGGACGCGCTGCCCGCGATCACGCCGGTGAGGAGGAACCCGGCGTGAGCGATCGAGGAGTAGGCGAGCATGCGCTTCAGGTCGGTCTGGGTCAGCGCGAGCACCGCGCCGACAACCATCGACACGATCGCGATGCCGTAGATCAGCGGCCGCCAGGTCCACTCCTCGTTGCCGAAGGCGACGTAGAGCAGCCGGAGGGTGGCCCCGAAGGCGGCGATCTTGGTACACGCGGCCATGAAGGCGGTCACCGGCGTCGGAGCGCCCTGGTAGACGTCCGGCGTCCAGGTGTGGAACGGGGCGGCGCTCGCCTTGAACATCAGGCCGACGATCAGCAGGCCGAGGCCGAGGACGAGCAGGATGTCGGTGCCACCGGTGGTGGTGGCCTCGCGGATCTCGCTGAACCGGATGCTGCCGGTGGCGCCGTAGACCAGGGCCAGGCCGTAGAGGAAGAAGCCGGAGGCGAACGCGCCGAGCAGGAAGTACTTGACCGCGGCCTCCTGCGACAGCAGGCGCCGGCGGCGGGCCAGGCCCGAGATCAGGTACAGCGGCAGGCTCAGCACCTCGAGCGCGACGAACATGATCAGCAGGTCGTTCGACGTGGCGAACAGCATCATGCCGCCGACGGCGAAGGTGGCCAGCGGATAGACCTCGGTCTGCACCCGCTCCGACGTCAGCTGCTCGCGGTCGCGGACGCTGCCGACAGGAACCGCGGCCGACGTGACGAAGGCCGACCTCGCCGGGTCCAGCGCCCGCTCGGCGAAGAGCAGGATCGACAGCGCGCCGAGCGCGGCGATGGTGCCCTGGAGGAACAGCCCGGCGCCGTCGACGGCGAGCGCACCGGCGGCGGTCACCTGCTCCTCGCCGGCCAGCAGGACGGTGGCCACCAACCCGCCGAGCGTGCCGGCCAGCGCGACGGCGAGCTGGATCGGCTGCCGGTGGTTCCGAGGGCCGAACGCCTCGACGAGCACCCCGATGCAGGCCGCGCCGAGCACGATCAGCAGCGGCGCGAGGGCACCGTAGGACAGGTCGGGGGCTTCGAACGAGCCCATCAGTCGGTCCCCTCCGGGGTATCGGTCGAGATCGCCGACGTCCTGCATCGTGGCGACGACGGCGGGCTCGATCAGGTTCAGCAGCGGCTGCGGGTAGAAGCCCAGCACGAGGATCAGCGCGACCAGCGGTGCGACGACGGCCAGCTCGCGCCGGTCGAGGTCATGGAACCGCCCGGCGGACCGCGGCCGGGCCTCGGTCACCGTGGCGGTGGCGGCCGTGGCGCCACCGGTGGCGACGGGCGCCTGCTCGTCGTCGACGACGTCGGACGCCAGCAGCAGACCACCGGGCGGGCCGTGCATCGTCCGCTGGTACATCAGCAGGATGTAGAGCGCGGCCAGGATGATGCCGACGGTGGCGATGATCGTGTAGACGGGCACAGTCGGGAACGACCCGATGAGCACGAGGAACTCGCTGACGAAGCTGTTGGTGCCGGGCAGGGCGAGCGAGGCCAGGCCCGCGATGAGGAAGACCCCGGCGAGCACCGGCGCCCTGCTCGCGACGCCGCCGTAGTCGCCGATCTGCCGGGAGCCGCCACGGGCGATCAGCATCCCGACGACGACGAACAGCAGCCCCGTCGCGATGCCGTGGTTGAACATGTACAGCACCGCCCCGGTCGCGGCCTCGGTGGTGAACGCGAAGATGCCGAGCGCGATGAAGCCGAAGTGCGAGATCGACGTGTAGGCCACCAGCCGCTTCATGTCGCTCTGCCCCATCGCCAGCAGCGCGGCGTAGAGGATGCCGACCACCGACAGCACCAGCACGAACGGCGCCAGGTCGCGGCTGGCGTCGGGGAACAGCGGCAGGCAGTAGCGCAGGAAGCCGAACGTGCCGACCTTGTCCAGGACGCCGACGAGGATCACCGCACCGCCGATCGGCGCCTCGGCACCGGAGTCGGGCAGCCAGGTGTGCAACGGCACCAGCGGCGCCTTGATGGCGAAGGCGATGAAGAAGCCGAGGAACAGCAGCTTCTGGACGCCGGGGTCGATCGACAGCTCGCGCAGCGCGTCGAAGGCGAAGGTGCCCTGCCCCAGCTCGCTGCTGCTGACCACGTACAGGCCGATGACGGCCGCCAGCATGATGAGCCCGCCGACCAGGCTGTAGAGGAAGAACTTCACCGCGGCGTACTGCCGGCGCGGGCCGCCGAAGCTCCCGATGATGAAGTACATCGGGACGAGCATCGCCTCGAAGAAGACGTAGAACAGGAACACGTCGGTGGCCGCGAAGACCCCGACCATGAACGCCTCGAGCAGCAGCAACCAGGCGAAGAACGTCTTCATCGACTTGCCGCCCGGCGCCACCTCGTACCACGAGGCGCCCACGACGACCGGCACCAGGATGCCGATCATCAGCAGCATCACCAGCGCGATGCCGTCGACGCCGAGGGCGAACTCGGTGCCGAAGTCGGGGATCCAGGACACCGAGGAGGTCAGCTGGAAGCGCTCGCCGTCGGGATCGAAGGCGAGCGTCGAGAGGACGGCGAGGACGAGCACGACCAGGCTGACGCCGAGCGCCAGCTGCCGGGCCAGCTCCTCGCGTCCGCGGGGCAGCGCCGCGGTGACGGCCGCGCCGATCGCGGGGATCGCGATCATCGCCACCAGGTACAGGGACGCGCTCACCGTCGGGCCGCCTTCGGGTTCGTCGGAGTTCGGTCGGGTGCCGTGCGGCCGGTCATCCGGTCGTCACCGCCAGCAGGGCACCGGCCACGACGACCGCGCCGCCGAGCATGCCGAGCGCGTAGCTGCGCACGAAGCCGGTCTGCGCGCGACCCAGCCGGGACGACGATCCGCCCAGGCCGGCCGCGAGGCCGTTGACCGCGCCGTCGACGCCGCGGTTGTCGACGAACACCAGCGCCCGCGTGAGCCACTGGCCGGGCCGCATGAACAGCGACTCGTTGACGGTGTCGGCGTAGAGGGCGTGCCGCGCCGCGCGGGTCACCGGGGACACCCGCGCCGGCGCGGTCAGCGGCACCTCGCGCCGGCCGACGAACAGCCAGGCGAGCGCGACACCGAACGCCATGACCACCGTCACGGCCAGGCCGATGGTGGCCGGCGCGATGACGTGCTCGGCCTCCTCCGGCTCGCCGAACACCGGGGTCAGCCAGTCGGAGAGCGGGAACACCGAGACCAGGAGGAAACCGGCGAACACCGAGCCGACGGCCAGCACGATCATCGGCACGGTCATGACCGGCGGCGACTCGTGCGGGTGCTGGCCGTCCGTCCACCGCGCCCGGCCGAAGAAGGTCATCAGCATCAGCCGGGTCATGTAGAAGGCGGTCAGGCCGGCGCCGAGGATGCGCGACCCCGCCGAGGACGTAGCCCCAGACGTCGCCCCGGTCGAGCGCCGCCTCGATGATCGCGTCCTTGGTGAAGTAGCCCGACAGGAACGGGAAGCCGATCAGCGCCAGGTAACCGAGGCCGAAGGTGACGAAGGTGATGGGCAGCTTGCGCCAGAGGGCGCCGAAGCGGCGCATGTCCACCTGGTCGTCCATGGCGTGCATGACCGACCCGGCGCCGAGGAACAGCCCGGCCTTGAAGAAGCCGTGCGCGTGAAGAGGTGGGCGAGGCCGGCGACGTAGCCGACCGGGCCGAGCCCGACGGCCAGGAACATGTAGCCGATCTGGCTGACCGTCGAGTAGGCCAGCACCTTCTTGATGTCGTCGTAGGCGCAGCCGGCGATCGCGCCGATGAGCAGCGTGATCGCCCCGACCGCCAGGACGACGGCGCGCGCGGTCTCGGTGCAGGTCGTAGATCGGCGCGGAGCGGGCGATCAGGTAGACGCCGGCGGTGACCATGGTCGCCGCGTGGATCAGCGCCGAGACCGGCGTCGGGCCCTCCATGGCGTCGGGCAGCCACGCCTGCAGCGGGAACTGGCCCGACTTGCCGCACGCGCCGAGCAGGAGCAGCAGGCCGATCGCGGTGATCGTGCCGCCGGCCAGCGTGCCGACGCCGCCGAAGACGCCCTCGAAGGACGTCGTCCCGAGCTGGGCGAACATCAGGAAGATCGCCAGCGCCAGGCCGACGTCGCCGACCCGGTTCATGATGAACGCCTTCTTGGCGGCGGTCGCCGCCGCCGGGCGGCGGTACCAGAAGGCGATCAGCAGGTAGGACGCCAGACCGACGCCCTCCCAGCCGACGTAGAGCGCCACGTAGCTGTTGCCGAGGACGAGCAGCAGCATCGCCGCGACGAACAGGTTGAGGTAGGCGAAGAACCGCCGGCGGCCGGCGTCGTGCGCCATGTAGCCGATCGAGTAGATGTGGATCAGCGAGCCCACACCGGTGATCAGCAGCACGAAGCTCATCGACAGCGGATCGACCAGCAGCCCGGCGCTGACGTCGAGCGACCCGGTGGAGATGAAGGTGAAGAGGTCGGCGCTCGATCGACTTCGACTCCGCCGAGGCCAGGTCGATCGTCAGCACCAGGCCGAGCACGAAGGCGGCGACGACGGTGGCGCAGCCGAGCAGGTGACCCCAGCGGTCGGTGCGGCGGCCGCCCAGCAGCAGCACGGCGGCGCCGGCGAGCGGCAGCGCGATCAGCAGCCAGGAGGCGGCGAAGAGTCCCTCAGCGGGAACGGTGTCCATGTCCGGCGGTCCCCGTCAGTACTTGAGCAGGTTGGCGTCGTCGACCGAGGCCGACCGGCGGGTGCGGTAGATCGACATGATGATCGCCAGGCCGACGACGACCTCGGCGGCGGCGACGACCATGACGAAGAAGGCCATGACCTGGCCGTCGAGCGTGCCCGTGGTGCGGGCGAAGGTGACCAGCGTCAGGTTCACCGAGTTGAGCATCAGCTCGACGCACATGAACACGACGATGGCGTTGCGGCGCACCAGGACGCCGACGGCGCCGATGGTGAACAGGATCGCCGCGAGCACCAGGTACCAGGTGACGGTCATCGATCCGTCCCCCGGTCGCTGAGAGTGGGCTCGAGCGAGCCCAGAGCGGCGTCCGGCGAGCCGAGCTGCCGCCGGCCGGTCGGCCGCGGCATCTCGTCGACCAGCTGCGGCTCGAGGCCGGTGCCCACGCTCTCCGCGGCGGTGCCGCCGTCGGGCAGCAGGGCGGGAGCGGCCACCGAGTTCCCGCGGGCGTAGACGCCCGGGCCGGGCCTCGTCGACGGGTGGTCGCCGAGGAAGCGGGCCTTCGACAGCTCGCGCTGGCTGCGCCGGCTGCCGGGCTCCCGTTCGATGTGCGCCAGCACCATCGCGCCCACCGCGGCGGTGATGAGCAGCGCGCTGGTGACCTCGAAGGCGAGCAGGTACCGGCTGAACAGCAGCTCGGCGATGCCCGGGATGTTGTCCTCGGCCCCGCGGCCGCCGTCCAGCCCGGTGACCGGCAGGTCCCGGGTGGCGCGGGCGATGCCGGCGCCGACGAGCGCGGCGAAGCCGACCCCGAGCACGGTGGCCGCGATCCGCTGCCCGCGCAGGGTCTCGACGACCGAGTCCGAGGAGTCGCGGCCGACCAGCATCAGCACGAAGAGGAACAGGATCATGATCGCGCCGGTGTAGACGATCACCTGCACCGCGCCGAGGAAGGGCGCCTGCTGGACGACGTAGAAGACGCCCAGCGACAGCATGGTGAGCACCAGCCACAGCGCCGAGTGGACGGCGTTGCGGCTGAACACCATGCCCGAGCGCCCCGGCCAGGGCGACCGGGCCGAGGACCCAGAAGATGACCGTCTCCCCGCCGGAGAGCTGGACGGAGGTGTCGGCGGCGGCCGCGAGGACGCTCATACCTTCTCCTCGACGACCGGCTCCGCCGGCGAGCCCCGCCTGCGGCACGCGCAGGTAGTAGTCCTTCTCGTCGTTCCCGAGCCGCATCGGGTGCGGCGGGGCCTCCATGCCGGGCAGGAGCGGCGCCATCAGCTGCTCCTTGGTGTAGATCAGGTCCTGCCGGTTGTCGTCGGCGAGCTCGAAGTCGTTGCTCATCGTCAGCGAGCGGGTCGGGCAGGCCTCGATGCACAGTCCGCAGAAGATGCAGCGCAGATAGTTGATCTGGTAGATCCGGCCGTACCGCTCACCCGGCGAGAAGCGGGCGTCCTCGGTGTTGTCGCCGCCCTCGACGTAGATCGCGTCGGCGGGGCAGGCCCAGGCGCACAGCTCGCAGCCGACGCACTTCTCCAGCCCGTCCGGGTGCCGGTTGAGCACGTGCCGGCCGTGGTAGCGCGGCTTGGTCACCTTCGGCTCGAACGGGTACTGCTCCGTCGTCACCTTGCGGAACATCTGGGCGAAGGTGACGCCGAAGCCCTGGCCCGGCGTGGGCAGCAGGCTGCCGCGGACGGCGGGACGGCGGTCCTGCCCACCGGCGCGCTCGACCTCCCCGCCGGAGCGCCGGGCGGGGGTGTTGTCAGACATCTCGGGTCTCCTCGTCGGCCGGTCCGTCGGCCACTGCGGTCGTGCTGCGCCGGCCGGTGCTCACGACCGCGCCGTCGGAAGCCACCGGCTCACCGCTGCGCAGCCGCGGGGACGGCGGCACCTTCAGGTCCATGGGGGGCACCGGGAAGCCGCCCTCCGAGCGGAGGGGGGCACCGGTCGGCCGGCGGCGCGCACCGGTCGGGGGCAGCACCTCCGGCTCGGCCTCGCTGATGTGGGTCTCGCCGGACGTGGCCTCCTGCGCCTCGATCCGCGCGGCCTTGTTCGCCGACCGGCCGGCCAGCCACAGCGCGGCCAGCACGATCAGCGCCAGCGGCACGCCCACGAAGAGCGCCACCTGGCCGGTGGACAGGTCGGCCTCGCGGGAGACGGTGCGCATGGTGGCGACGGCGAGGATCCAGACCAGCGCCGTGGGCACCAGCACCTTCCAGCCGAACTGCATGAACTGGTCGTAGCGCAGCCGGGGCAGGGTGCCGCGCAGCCAGATGAAGATGAACAGCGCGACGACGACCTTGAGGAAGAACCAGAGCAGCGGCCACCAGCCGGTGTTGGCGCCGTCCCAGATCGAGATCGGCCACGGCGCCCGCCAGCCACCGAGGAACAGCGTCGCGGCCAGCGCCGAGACGGTGACCATGTTGATGTACTCGGCGAGGAAGAACAGCGCGAACTTCAGCGACGTGTACTCGGTGTGGAAGCCGCCGACGAGCTCGCTCTCGGCCTCGGGCAGGTCGAACGGCGCGCGGTTGGTCTCTCCGACCACCGCGATGCAGTAGATGAGGAACGACACCGGCAGCAGCACGCCGAACCAGCTCGGCCCGGTGAACTCCGCGCCGAAGAAGTTCAGCTGGTTGCCGTCGGCCTGCGCACCCACGATCTCCGAGGTCGAGATCGTGCCGGCGTACAGGAACACCGACACGATCGACAGGCCCATGGCGATCTCGTAGCTGACCATCTGCGCGGCGCTGCGCAGGCTGCCGAGCAGCGGGTACGTCGAGCCCGACGCCCAGCCTGCGAGCACGATGCCGTAGACGCCCATGGCCGACATCGCCAGCACGATGAGCACCCCGATCGGGGCGTCGGTCAGCTGCAGCGGGGTGCGGTGGCCGAAGAGGCTCACGGTGGGCCCGAGCGGGATGACCGAGAAGGCCACGAACGCCGGGATGGCGGAGATGATCGGCGCCAGGAAGTAGACCGGCTTGTCCGCCATCGCCGGCATGATGTCTTCCTTGAACGCCAGCTTGAGGCCGTCGGCAAGGCTCTGCAGGTAGCCGCGCGGGCCGACCCGGTTGGGGCCGATCCGCTGCTGCATGCGAGCGACGACCTTGCGCTCGAAGACGATGGCGAACAGCGTCAGCAGCACCAGGACGACGAAGACGCCGACGATCTTGATGAGGACGATCCACCAGACGTCGGTGCCGAAGTCGTCGAGGGTCGGCGACTCCTGCTGCGCGGCGAGCAGGTTCACCGGACACCTCCTGCGCTGAGACGGACGACGGCGCCCGGACCCGCACCGAGCTGGGCACGGACCTCGCTGCCCGGGGACCTCATCGGCAGCCAGACGACGCGGTCGGGCATCTCGGTCAGCCGCACCGGCAGGGTGACGGCGCCGGCGGGGCCGGTGACGGTGAGCGCGTCGCCGTCGACGACGCCCAGGCGTGCGGCGGTGTCCTTGCCGATGCGCACGACCGGCGTCCGGGCGGTGCCGGCCAGTTCGGGCTCGTCGCGCTGCAGCGTGCCGACGTCCAGGAGCTGTCGCCACGTCGCCAGCACCGCCTCGTCGCCGGCCGGCGACGGCGCCGCGACCGGCTTGACGGTCAGGCCCTTCGGCGCGGCCGGGCTCGCCGTGCGGCCCAGGGCCGCGAGCTCGTTCCGCGCCACCTCCTGGGCGGGCAGCCCGAGCTCGACGCCCGTGGCGTCGAACATGGCGTCGGCGAGGCCGTGCAGCACCCGCGCGTCGGTCAGCTGGCCGGTGCCGTGCAGCGTGGCGTCGAAGGGCCGGAACCGGCCCTCCCAGTCCAGGTAGCCGCCGGCCTTCTCCGGCGCGGCGGCGACCGGCAGGACGACGTCGGCCACCTCGGTCACCGCGCTGGGCAGGATCTCGAGGCTGACGACGAAGCCGGCCGCGTCGAGCGCCGCGCGGGCGAGCGCCGGGTCGGGCAGGTCGTCGGGGTCGACCCCGCCGACGACGAGACCGGCCAGCCCGCCGTCGCGGACGGCGGTGAGGATCCCGGTGGTGTCGCGGCCGGGCGTGGCCGGCAGGTCGGTGAGGCCCCAGGCCGCGGCGACCTGACGGCGGGCGGCGTCGTCGGAGACGATTCGGCCGCCGGGCAGCAGGTTCGGCAGCGCGCCTGCCTCGACCGCGCCGCGCTCCCCTGCCCGGCGCGGCACCCAGGCCAGCCGGGCACCGGTGGCCTTGGAGAGGGCGACCAGCGCGGAGAAGGCACCGGGCACCTCGGCCAGCCGCTCGCCGGCGAGGACGACGGCTCCCGGCTGCTGCAGCGCGGCGAGTGCCGGGCCGCCCCAGGTGCCGTCGGCCAGCGCGCGGAGCGAGCGGGCCTCCTCGCCGGGCAGCGTGGTGAGCACCGTGGCGGAGAGCTTCTCGGCGGCGCGGGTGGCGAACGGCGCCAGGTCGAAGACCGGGAGCTTGCGGGTGCGCACCGCGCGGCGCAGCCGCAGGAAGACGATCGGCGACTCCTCCTCCGGCTCGAAGCCGGCGAGCAGCACCGACGACGCCGCGGACAGGTCGTCGTAGGTCACCGCGCCGGCGCCCGGCGCGCGGCCCGCGACGTGCGCGGCGAGGAAGGCCTCCTCCTCCGCGGAGTGCGCGCGGGCCCGGGCGTCGACGTCGTTGGTGCCGAGGACGGCGCGGGCGAACTTGGCGTAGGCGTAGGCGTCCTCGACGGTCAGCCGGCCACCGGGCAGCACGCCGACACCGCCGGCGGCGCGGGCCCGCAGCAGGCCGGCCGCGGCCGCCTCCCAGGCCTCCGGCCACGAGGCGGGCTGGAGCACGCCGTCGCGCCGGACCAGCGGCGTCATCAGCCGCTCGTTGGCGGTGGCGTAGCGGAAGGCCCAGCGGCCCTTGTCGCAGTTCCACTCCTCGTTGACCGCGGGGTCCTCGCCGGCCAGCCGTCGGGTGACCTTGCCGCGGCGGTAGTCGGTGCGCTGGGCGCAGCCCGAGGCGCAGTGCTCGCACACGCTCGGCTCGCTGCGCAGGTCGAACGGGCGGGCGCGAAAGCGGTACTGCGCGCTGGTCAGCGCGCCGACCGGGCAGATCTGGGTGGTGTTGCCGGAGAAGTAGGACTCGAACGGCTCGTCCTCGTAGATGGCGACCTGCTCCAGCGCCCCCCGCTCGAACAGCTCGATGAACGGGTCGCCGGCCACCTGCTGGGAGAACCGGGTGCACCGGGCGCAGAGCACGCAGCGCTCGCGGTCGAGCAGCACCTCGGTGCTGATCGGCAGCGGCTTGGGATAGGTGCGCTTGACGTCGACGAAGCGGCTCTCGCTGCGGCCGTTGCTCATCGCCTGGTTCTGCAGCGGGCACTCGCCGCCCTTGTCGCAGACCGGGCAGTCCAGCGGGTGGTTGATCAGCAGCAGCTCCATCGTGCCCTGCTGCGCCTTGTCGGCGACCTCGCTGCTCAGCTGGGTCTTCACCGCCATGCCGTCGGTGACCGGCATCGTGCAGGAGGCCACCGGCTTGCGCTGGCCCTCCACCTCGACCAGGCACTGGCGGCAGGCGCCGACCGGCTCGAGCAGCGGGTGGTCGCAGAACCGCGGGATCTGGACGCCGACCAGCTCGGCGGCCCGGATGATCAGCGTCCCCTTGGGCACGGCGACGTCGAAGCCGTCGATGGTGCAGTGGACGGCGTCCGGCGGGGTGTGCGGTCCGGGCGCGCCCGGCGGAACGGCCGGCGCGGGCTCGGGGGCGGTGGGGGTGAGCGTCATGAAGCAACCTTCTGCACGGGCTCGATGCGGAGGGTGCGGCCCAGCCGGGCCTGCTCCTCCGGGGGCAGCAGGGCGACGTAGTCGTCCTTGAAGTACTTGAGCGAGCTCGTGATGCAGCTGGTGGCACCGTCACCGAGCGCGCAGAACGACCGGCCC
This sequence comes from uncultured Actinomycetota bacterium, assembly GCA_963777095.1. Lineage (GTDB taxonomy): Bacteria > Actinomycetota > Actinomycetes > Mycobacteriales > Geodermatophilaceae > CAVZOY01. Next base: position 1,542,538 of record CAVZOY010000006.1, on the reverse strand, counting down.
AGGATGTTGTCGCAGGTGTCCATCAGGACGTCGAGGTCCTGAGCGGTGCCCCGGCCGTGCGCGATCCGCTCGAGGATCTGGACCAGCCAGTAGGTGCCCTCGCGGCACGGGGTGCACTTGCCGCAGCTCTCGTGCGCGTAGAACTCGGTGAACCGGAGGGTCGCCTCGACGATCGAGTCGGTCTCGTCGAAGACCATCAGCGCCGTCGTCCCGAGCATGGAGCCGGCGGCGGCGACCGAGTCGAAGTCCAGCGGCACGTCGAGGTGCTCGGCGGTGAAGTACGGCGTCGAGGAGCCGCCCGGCGTCCAGAACTTCAGCTCGTGGCCGGGACGGATGCCGCCGGCCATCTCGATCAGCTCGCGCATGGTGGTGCCCATCGGCGCCTCGTACTGCCCGGGCCGCACGACCCGGCCGGAGAGCGAGTAGATCTTCGGGCCGGGCGACTTCTCCGGGCCGAACTGCTTGAACCAGTCCGCGCCGCCCCGGACGATGAACGGCACGCTGGCCAGCGTCTCCACGTTGTTGATCACCGTGGGCGCGCCGTAGAGACCGGCGACCGCCGGGAACGGCGGCTTCAGTCGCGGCTGGCCGCGGTAGCCCTCGAGCGAGTCGAGCAGCGCGGTCTCCTCGCCGCAGATGTACGCGCCGGCGCCGGCGTGCACCACCAGGTCGAGGTCGTAGCCCGACCCGAGGATGTCGCGCCCCAGGTAGCCGGCGGCGTACGCCTCCTCCACGGCGGCGACCAGCCGCCGGTGGGCGTGCACGGCCTCGCCGCGGACGTAGATGACGGCGAACGTGGACCGGATCGCGTACGCCGAGATGATCACGCCCTCCACCAGGGAGTGCGGGTCCAGCATCATCAGCGGGACGTCCTTGCAGGTGCCCGGCTCGCCCTCGTCGGCGTTGACCACGAGGTACTTGGGCAGGGCCGCGGGACCGGTCGGGGTCTCCCCCGGCTTGGGCTGCGGGATGAAGCTCCACTTCATCCCGGTCGGGAAGCCGGCGCCGCCACGACCGCGCAGCCCGGAGTCCTTGACCATCGTGACCAGCTCGTCGGGCGCCATCCCCAGCGCGAGACGCAGCGCGGCGTAGCCCTCGAGGCTCTCGTAGGTCGACAGCGTCCAGGGCTGGTCGGCGCCCCAGCGCGTCGTGAGGACGGGGGTGAGGGGCACGGTCAGGCCTCCTGGTGGTCGGGTGGGGGCCTGCGACCTGGGCCACCGGCGTCGGGGCCCTGGTAGCCGCCGGCCGGCTCGGCCGCGGCGGGCGTGCCGGTCCCGCCGCGCGGGCTGCGCCGCGTGCGGCGCCGGCCGTACTCGGCGCCGGCGTCCGGGTGCGCCTGAGCGGCCCCGGCCTTCTCGGCGGGGGTGTCGGCGGCGGCGACGCGCGCGTCACCGGCCTCCTTCTCCGGGGTCTCGCCCGTGCTGCCGCCCCGGTCGGGCGGAGGTGGTCGGCCGCGCGAGCTTGCGCGCGGTGGGCGGCCGCCGGCGGTGTCTCGCGGCGGCGCGGCATGGCGGGCGCGGCCTCGCCGCGCTCCTCGGCCAGCCGCACGCCGATCAGGCGTGGGCCCCCACTCGCCCGGCGCGTTGACGGCGGCGGCCATGCGGAGCGGGTCGTCGTACTGCGAGAAGCCGGCGAGCTGCCGGGAGATGCCGCGGAAGTCGGTGAGCGGTGCGCCGCGGGTCGGGTGCGGCTTCTCGCCCCGCCGCAGCGCCTCGACCAGCGCGCGGGCGCCCTCGACGTCCTGCTGGTCGTAGAACTCGTAGTCGACGGTGACGACCGGGGCGTAGTCGCAGGCGGCCAGGCACTCGGCGTGCTCGAGGGTGATCGAGCCGTCGGCGGTGGTCTCGTCGTGGTGGACGCCGAGGTCGTCGGCGAGCGCGTCGAAGATGCGCTGCCCGCCGAGCACGCTGCACAGCGTGTTCGTGCAGACGCTGACCAGGTGCCGGCCGGTGGGCCGCCGCTTGTACATCGTGTAGAAGGTCGCGACCGCGCCGACCTCGGCCTTGGTGAGGCCGAGCTCCTCCGCGCACAGCGTGACGCCCTCGGGCGACACGTAGCCCTGGTAGCTCTGCACCAGGTGCAGCATCGGCAGCAGCGCCGAGCGCGGGTTCGGGTAGCGGGTCATGATCTCCCGCGCCTCGAGCCGCGCCTGCTCGGTCAGCGGCGGCAGGTCGGCGAGGGCGGGCTCGACGGGGCTCGAGTCGAGCCCGGTCACCGCCGTCCCCTCCGGGGATCCGGGAAGTGCACTCAACGGTCTACTCCGCCCATCACGGGGTCGATCGAGGCGATCGCGGCGATGACGTCGGCGATCATGCCGCCCTCGCTCATCGCCGCCGTGGCCTGCAGGTTCACGAAACTGGGGTCGCGCACGTGGACGCGGAACGGTCGCGTGCCGCCGTCGCTGACCACGTGGTAGCCGAGCTCCCCGCGGGGTGACTCGACCGGCACGTACACCTGGCCGGCCGGGACGCGGAAGCCCTCGGTGACCAGCTTGAAGTGGTGGATCAGGGCCTCCATCGACTGGCCCATGATGTTGCGCACGTGGTCCAGCGAGTTGCCCATGCCGTCGGGGCCGAGCGAGAGCTGCGCGGGCCAGGCGATCTTGCGGTCCTCGACCATGACGGGACCGGGCTCGAGCCGGTCGAGCGCCTGCGCGATGATCTTCAGCGACTCGTGCATCTCGGCCATGCGGACCAGGTAGCGGCCCCAGGCGTCGCAGGTGTCGGCGGTGGCGACCTCGAAGTCGTAGGTCTCGTAGCCGAGGTAGGGCTCGACCTTGCGCAGGTCCCACGGCAGGCCGGCCGAGCGCAGCACCGGCCCGGTGATGCCGAGCGCCAGGCAGCCGGTGACGTCGAGGTAGCCGACGTCCTTGAGCCGCATCTGCCAGATCGGCTGGCCGGTGAGCATCCGGTGGTACTCGACCAGCCGGCGCGGCATGACCTCGAGGAACTCGCGGATGTGCTCGACCGCGCCCTCGGGCAGGTCCTGCGCCAGGCCGCCCGGGCGGATGTAGGCGTGGTTCATCCGCAGGCCGGTGATCTCCTCGAGGAGGTCGAGGCACATCTCCCGCTCGCGGAAGCCGTTGGTCATGGCCGTGAGCGCGCCCAGCTCCATGCCGCCGGTGGCCAGGCCCACGAGGTGCGAGGCGATCCGGTTGATCTCCATGACCAGTACGCGGATGACCTGCGCGCGGGGCGGGGCCTGGACGCCGAGCAGCTTCTCGACCGCCAGGCAGTAGCCGGCCTCGTTGTAGAGCGGGGACAGGTAGTCCATCCGCGTGACGAAGGTCGTGCCCTGGGTCCAGTTGCGGTACTCGGTGTTCTTCTCGATCCCGGTGTGCAGGTAGCCGATGACCACCCGCGCCTTGGTGACCGTCTCGCCCTCGAGGTCCAGCACGAGCCGCAGGACCCCGTGCGTCGACGGGTGCTGCGGGCCCATGTTGACGACGAGCCGCTCCTCGCCGCCGACGTCGAGCGCGCCGAGGGTGCTGTCCCAGTCCCCGCCGGTGACCGTGTAGACGCGGCCCTCGGTGGTCTCCCGGGAGCCGGCGGCGTACGGGTCGGCCGGGTCGTACTGGGTGGGGTCGTACGTGGTGCTCATCGGTATGCCCGTCGGGTGTCGGGTGGAGGAATCGTCGCGTCGTGGTACTCGACCGGGACGCCGCCGAGGGGGTAGTCCTTGCGCTGCGGGAAGCCGTCCCAGTCGTCCGGCATGAGGATCCGGGTGAGCCCCGGGTGGCCGTCGAAGACGATGCCGAACATGTCGTACGCCTCGCGCTCGTGCCAGTCCGCCGTCGGGTAGATCGGCACGACCGACGGGACGTGCGGGTCCTCGGCGGTGACCGCTACCTCGAGCCGGATCCGCCGGCGGTAGGTCATCGACGTCAGGTGGTAGACGGCGTGCAGCCGCGGCCGGCCGGGGCCGGTCTCGGGGCCGCCGCTGTCGAGGTAGTCGACACCGGAGACGCTGCTGCACAGCTCGAAGCGCAGCGCCTCGTCGTCGCGCAGCGCCTGCACGAGCGGGAGCAGGTGCTCGCGGGCGACGAAGTAGGTGATCTCGCCGCGGTCGACCAGCACCCGGCGGACGGCCGCGTCGTAGGTCGCCTGTCCGACGGCGTCGATCAGCGCGTCGGTGACCTCGTCGAAGTAGCCGCCGTACGGGCGCTCGGTCGAGTGCAGCGCGACGGCGCCACCGGGCTCGACGCGCACGAGGCCGCCGAAACCGGAGGTGTCGCCGCTGCCGCTGACGCCGAACGAGCCCTTGCGGAAGCCGCCGCTGGGTGCGTAGGCGCCCTCGGCCGCCTCGTCGCGACCCGACCGGTCCCCCGGCCCCGTCATCGCCGGACCTCCAGCTGTGCCGGGGCGATCACGTGACCCTCGCGCTGATCGATCGCGAACTGGCCGGTGCGGCCCTGCGCGGCAGCCTCCTCGTAGGCACGGCGCAGGTCCTTGTTCGCCCGCACGGTCGAGGGCATCTCGACGAGCAGGTCCTGGCCCCGCCCCTCCTCGCGCTCCCGCTCGAGGTGCCGGGCGCGCTTGGCGCCGAGCGGCTCGTGCTGGATCTTGTGGTGCAGCTTGAGGATGGCGTCCATCAGCATCTCCGGCCGCGGCGGGCAGCCGGGCAGGTACATGTCGACGGGGACGACGTGGTCGACGCCCTGCACGATCGCGTAGTTGTTGAACATGCCGCCGCTGCTGGCGCACACGCCCATCGCCAGCACCCAGCGCGGCTCGGGCATCTGGTCGTAGATCTGCCGCAGGACCGGCGCCATCTTCTGGCTCACCCGCCCGGCGACGATCATCAGGTCGGCCTGGCGGGGCGAGGCCCGGAAGACCTCCATGCCGAACCGGGCCAGGTCGTAGCGCCCCGCGCCGCTGGCCATCATCTCGATGGCGCAGCAGGCCAGACCGAACGTCGCCGGCCACAGCGAGCTCTTGCGCGTCCAGTTGACCAGCTTCTCGACCGTGGTCAGCAGGACCCCGCTGGGCAGCTTTTCCTCGAGACCCATCGCTCGCCTCCTCTCAGTCCCAGTCCAGGCCGCCACGTCGCCAGACGTAGGCGTAGGCGATGAACACCGTGGCGATGAAGATGACCATCTCGACCAGCCCGAACAGGCCCAGCGCGTCGTTCGCGACGGCCCACGGGTACAAGAAGATGATCTCGATGTCGAAGATGATGAAGAGCATCGCGGTCAGGTAGTACTTGACCGGGAAGCGACCGCCGGTGAGCGGCTGGTCGACCGGCTCGATCCCGCACTCGTAGGCCTGCAGCTTGGCCCGGTTGTAGCGGCGCGGCCCGATGAACGGTGCGGCGGCCACCGAGAACACCGCGAAGGCGGCGGCCAGGGCGAACAGCCCCAGGATGGGGACGTAGGTCGAGAGCATCAGCGGCACCCTACGTTCAGGCCGATTCCGGCCCCGGCAGCGCACGGCAGTGCACGGAGCGTGTCGACATGTTTCCGGACTGTGATGTAGCGCACGGTCGTCATCGATCAGACCGCCGGAGTCAGTCGGGTGAGCGCGGCGACGAAGCGGTCCACGCCGTCGCCGTCCCGTCCGTCGGTCAGATTGCCCATCAGCCGCAGCGCCGCGGCCACGAGTGCGGGCCGCTTCAGGCCGTGCGCGGTCGCGAACCGGACCAGCGCCGGTCGGTCGAGGAGGGCGAGGAAGCCGAGGCCGAGGCGGTGGTGGCGGCCGTACTCGGCGCGCAGCCGCTCGGGGTAACGGCGCAGCACGCGCTCGCGGGCCAGGCCGGCCGGTGCCTGCAGCGCCGCCGCGGCGGTCTCGGCCGCCATGCGGCCGGTCTCCATCGCGTAGCTGATGCCCTCGCCGTTGAACGGGTTGACCATCCCGGCGGCGTCGCCGGCCAGCAGCAGGCCGCGGGTGTAGGCGGGCCCGCGGTGCAGCGCCATGGGCAGGCCCGCGCCCCGCAGCGGGGTGACGGCGTGCTCCTCGCCGAGCTGCCACTCCGGCGGCAGGGTGGCCACCCAGCGCCGCAGCACGGTGCGCGGGTCGGCGCCGCCCGCGCGGCGATTGTCGAGCAGGCCGAAACCGACGTTCGCCGTCCCGTCGCCCATGCCGAAGGACCACCCGTAGCCGGGCATGGAATCGGCGCTGGGGCCGTCGGCGGTGAGGTCGAAGGAGATGTCGAGGTACTCGTCGTGCGTGCGCGGCGTCCGCACGTACCGTCGGACGGCGACGCCCAGCGGGCGGTCCTCGCGGCGGACCAGGCCGAGCGCCTTGGCCAGCCGACCGGACAGCCCCTCGGCGCTGATAACGAGCCGCGCGCGCCAGGTGGTGGGCTCCCTGTCGGGGCCTTCCTGGGCGTGCACGCCCACGACCCGGCCGGCGTCGTCGAGCAGGGGATCGGTCACGGCGACCTCGGTGTGCACGCGTGCGCCGGCGCGCTCGGCGTGCGCGGCGAGCATCGGGTCCAGGTCGCGTCGGGCACGGATCAGCCCGTGGTCGGGCCAGGACGCCAGCCGCGGCCAGTCGACCTCGACGACCTGGCCACCCCCGAACACGCGCAGGCCCTTGTGCCGCACCCAGCCGGCGGCGGGCGAGACGTCGACGCCCAGGTCGGCGAGCGCCTTCACCCCGCGCGGGGTCAGCCCGTCGCCGCAGACCTTCTCGCGGGGAAACCGCGCCTTCTCGAGGACGGCGACGTCGAGACCGGCCGTGGCCAGGTGCCAGGCGGCGCTGGAGCCCGCCGGACCCGCGCCGACGACGAGGACGTCGGCGCTGCGGGAGGGAGCGGCCGATGACGTGCCCACCGCGCTCCACCCCCTCGAACTCCTGGTTCCCGCAGCGCTTGTGAAAAGCTTCACAAGCGCTGCCGTTCCGAGTCTAGGCGCGTCTGTGAGCCAGGGAACACCCGACCCCGGGCGCGATCCGGTCACGATCCGCCCCGCGCGCACCCGGCGGGCGGACGGGCGCTACCGGGTGCGGGCGCGGGCGCTCTCGAGCGCCGCGACGACCTCGGCGTCCTCGGTCGCGGAGAAGTCGCGGTAGGCCTGGCCGACCGCACGGAAGAAGCCCGGTGCCTCGAGGCAGACGACGCGGTCGACCTCGGGCTGCAGCTCGCCGCAGACGCGCGGGGAGCCCACGGGCACCGCCACGGTGAGCGAGGCGGGGTCCTGCCGGCGGACGGCGGCGACGGCCGCCCGCATCGTGGCGCCGGTGGCCAGGCCGTCGTCCACGAGGACGACGGCGCGGCCGGTCAAGCGGCACCGGCTCGTGTCCCGCCCGGTAGATGCGCTGCCGCCGCCCGAGCTCGGCGAGCTCCCGCTCGCGGACGGCTTCGAAGGCGGCCTCGCCCGCGCGCGCGGCGACGACGGTGCGGACCGTCTCGACCGCGTCGCCCGCGGCCGCGATCGCGCCCATCGCGAGCTCGGGCTGTTCGGGCAGCCCCAGCTTGCGGACGAGCACGACGTCGAGCGGCTGCACCCAGGGCGGCGGCGACCTCGGCGGCGACGACCACTCCCCCGCGCGGCAGGCCGAGCACCACGGGGTCGCGCAGCGCGACGTCGTCGCGGAGGTGCTGCGGCCAGCGCCCGGCCGGCGTCCCGCCGGTCGGCGAAGCGCCTGCCCACGGGACGTCTCAGACGGGGAAGGGGTGGGGGACGTCCGGATCCGGCTCCGGCCCCGGCACGGGCGAGGGCAACGGGTCGGGGAGCGGCCCGGGATCGGTCGGCGAGGGCGACGGCGACGGTGGCTGCGGCGATGGAGGTGGCGTCGTCATGCGCAGACGCTAAACCCGCGCACGAGCCCCGTCATCGCGGCGATGACGGCTTGATGCCGCGGTGCAGGGCGACGACGCCGCCGGTGAGGTTCCGCCAGCCGACGTCGGCCCATCCGGCCGCCTGCAGCCGCGCCGCCATCGCCGGCTGGTCCGGCCAGGCCCGGATCGACTCGGCGAGGTAGACGTACGCGTCGGGGTTGCTCGACACCGCCCGGGCGATCCGCGGCAGCGCCTTCATCAGGTACTCGGTGTAGACGGTGCGGAACGGTGCCCAGGTCGGGCTCGAGAACTCGCACACGACCAGCCGCCCGCCGGGGCGGGTCACGCGCAGGAACTCGCGCAGCGCGGCGTCCGGGTCGGCCACGTTGCGCAGACCGAAGGAGATGACGACGCCGTCGACGCTCTCGTCGGCCAGCGGCAGCGCCATCGCGTCGCCGGCGATCTTGGGTACGTCGCGGGACGCACCGGCGCGCAGCATCCCCTGGGAGAAGTCGCAGGCGATCGCGGAGACGCCGCCGGCGGCGAGCTCGACGGTGGACACCGCCGTCCCCGCGGCGACGTCGAGCACCGTCTGCCCCGGCCGGGCGCCCAGCGCCTCGCGGGTGGCCCGGCGCCAGGCGGCGTCGCGGCCGCCGGAGAGCACCGTGTTGGTCAGGTCGTAGCGCTTCGCGACCCCGTCGAACATGGCCGCGACGTCGGCCGGGCGCTTGTCCAGACCGGCGCGCAGGCCGCCCGGTGCCGTCGGCGGGAGGACGCGGAGGACGGTCGGCCACGGCGACGACGCTACACAGCGCCGCGCCGACGTGATCATCGTCGCGCAGCCGCTCCCCGACCCGGCTCCTACGCTGGGGGCGTGACCGCGGCGGCCCTCGACTCGACGGACGTCGCCGCGCCGACCCTGCACACCACCGAGGTCGCGTACCGCGGCGACCTCGGCGCCCTGCTGCCCGCGGACGGCGCGCTGTCGTGGCTGCGCCGCGGCGAGGGGCTGGTCGGCTGGGGCGAGCTGGCCCGGCTCGAGGTCAGCGGGCCCTCGGCGCTGGCCGAGGCGGCCGCCTGGTGGGACGACGTCCGCACGGGCCTGGACGGCGGCGACCGCGCTCGGCCGTCCCGGGCAGCGGGCCGGTCGTGTTCGCGAGCATCGCCTTCGACCCCGCGGTCGGGACGTCGGTGTTCGTCGTCCCCGAGGTCGTGGTCGGGCGGCGGGCCGGGCGGACGTGGGTGACCGCGGACGCCGAGCAGGACCTGCGCGAGGTGCTCCGGCCGCGCGGCGACCTGGGTGAGGACGCTCCCCAGCTGCGCTACGCCGACGGCGCGCTGGACCCGGCGAGCTGGTGCGCGGCCGTGGCCGACGCGGTGCGCCGCATCGAGGACGGCGACCTCGCCAAGGTGGTGCTGGCCCGCGACCTGCTGGTGGCGGCCGACGTGCCGCTGGACCCCCGCCGGTTGCTCGGCCGGCTGGTGGCGCGCTTCCCGGACTGCTGGACCTTCGCGGTCGACGGCCTGCTCGGGGCCACACCGGAGCTGCTGCTGCGACGGACCGGCTCCCGGCTGTCGGCGCGCGTGCTGGCCGGGACGGCACCGCGGGGTGCGGGTGCCGACGACGCCCGGCTCGCCGACGCGCTGCTCACCTCGGCCAAGGACCGCGCCGAGCACGCGCTCGCCGTCCGGTCGCTGGTGGACGCCCTGCTGCCGTTCTGCTCCGATCTCGACGTCCCGTCGGACCCCGAGCTGCTGACACTGGCCAACGTGCGGCACCTGGCCACGGACGTGCGCGGCAACCAGCGCCGCCGTGGGCCCGCCGCTGCGGCGGGCCTGCTCGACCTGATCGGGGCGGTGCACCCGACGGCCGCGGTGTGCGGCACGCCGACCGACCGCGCCGGCGCCCTCATCGCCGAGCTCGAGGACATGGACCGGGGGCGCTACGCCGGCCCGGTGGGCTGGCTGGATGCCCGCGGCGACGGGGAGTTCGGCCTCGCGCTGCGGTGCGCCGAGCTCACCGGCCCGACGTCGGCCCGGCTCTTCGCGGGGTGCGGCATCGTGGCCGGCAGCGACCCGGCTGCCGAGCTGGCCGAGACCCAGGCGAAGTTCGCCGCCTTCCGGGCCGCCCTCGAGGGCTGATCCGCCGGGTCAGGGGCGGGGTCCTCGAGGGGCGGCCGGGAGGAGAGGCGTCGGTGCCGTGAGTGTCAGAAGCGGCCGCCGGCCTCCGGGTCGGACTGGCAGATGTTCTGCCGCTGGTTCAGCTTGTCCTCGTCGCAGAAGAAGATCGGCGTGCGGCCGGTGTCGTCGAGCAGGAAGGCGTCCGGGCCGTTGCCGTTCGTCCGCTCGATGATCTGGTAGCTGCCGTCGACGTCGGCCGCCGAGGCGGCCGGGGCGAGGGCCACTGCGCCGAAGGCGAGGGCGCCCGTCAGGGCGATGGTGAACGAGGTGCGGCTCATGTCGTCTCTCCTTGACCGGCCGGTTCCGCGGATCGGAACCGGCAAGGTTCGGGCCGCTCCGTGCCGGGCTTCCCCCAGCCCGGCACGGAGTGGCCCCGGGACCCGGCCGGCGGCGCCAAGGGAGCGGCACTGCCGACGGCCGGGACGTTGTCAGAGGCGGAGCCGCTGACAGGGACGACGATGCGGCCCCTACCGCAGGGCGCCCGCACGAGAACCGCAAGAGAACCGCAAGAAGCGGGAGACCCGTCAGCGCAGGGCGTCGGTCACGGCGGCGCGCAGCCGCGCGGCCAGGTCGGCCTCGGCCCGCTGGTCGGTGCGGACGACGACGACCCGGGGGCCGCCGGCGGCCAGCGCCGGCCCGAGCTCCGCGGGTGCGCTCACCGCGGTGGCCGCCCAGCCCAGGGACCGGGCGACCGCGACCAGGTCCCGACCGTGCGGGGTCCCGAAGACCCGCCGGAAGTCGGCTGCGTGGCGCTCGTCCCCCGGCTCGAGCTGGGCGAAGATCCCGCCGCCGTCGTTGTCCGGCACGACGAGCGTCAGGTCGGGAACCGGCTCGCCCTCCCCGATCAGCAGGCCGGAAAGGTCGTGCAGCAGCGTGAGGTCGCCGAGCAGGGCGAAGGCCCGGCCGCCTCCGGCCCGCGCGTGGGCCAGCGCCGCGCCCACGGCGGTGGACACGGTGCCGTCGATGCCCGCGACGCCCCGGTTGGCGAGCACGGTGAGGTCGCCGCGCGGCACCGCCAGCCGGTCCACGTCGCGCACGGGGGTGGACGAGCCCAGCACGAGCAGGGCGCCTGCGGGCAGCGCGGCGACGACGTCGCGGGCGAGTCGGGCGCCGGTGAGGCCGTCCGGCCCGTCGAGCAGGGCGTCGAGGGCCGCGCCGGCCCGCGCCGCGGCGGAGGTCCAGGCGGGCCGCCAGCCCTCGGCGAGCACGCCGCCCGGGGCGGGCAGGGTGAGGGACACCCGGCCCGCGCTCCGGGCCGCGTCGCCCCAGCGCGGGGCGGCCGCGACGGCCTCGACGCGCACGGCCGGATCGGCGAGCAGGGCGTTGACCGGCCGGGACAGCGTGGGCCGGCCGACGACCAGCGCACGGTCGGGCCGGTGGCTCTCGAGCCAGTGCCCGGCCCCGAGCAGCAGCGCGCCGGCGCGCAGGACGCCGTCCGCGCCCCACGAGCCGCTCGACGGCTCGGCGACCACCGGCCAGTGGCAGGCGTCGGCCAGTTCGGCAGCGGCGCGGCCGAGGGCCGGCGGGCAGTCGCCCACCACGAGCAGGGTGCGACTGGGTCCGTCGTCCGCGGTCCTGGCCGGCGGCGGCGTCGGCGGGACCGTCGTCCAGGGCGTGCCCCCCGGCCCGCCCGGCCCACGGCCCCTCGAGCGGACCGGCGCCGTCGTCCGGCAGCAGCGGTTCGCGCAGCGCCAGGTTCAGGTGCACCGGGCCCGGGTCGCCGGACAGGACGCCGCGTGCGACGGCCAGCGCCCGCGACACCAGCGAGCGCCAGTACCGGTTCTGCGCCTCGTCGCGCCCGGCCTCCGGCACCCCGACGTCCACGGCCCAGCGCACCGCCCCGCCGTAGAGGCCGGCCTGCTCGATCGTCTGGTTGGCGCCGGTCGACCGCAGCTCCGGAGGCCGGTCGGCGGTGAGCGCGAGCAGCGGGATCCCGTTGGCTTCGGCCTCGAGGACGGCGGCGTGCAGGTGGGCGGCGGCCGTGCCGGACGTCGTGACGACGGGCACCGGCGTTCCCGACCGCTTGGCCAGGCCCGAGCGCCAGGAAGCCGGCGGTGCGCTCGTCGATGCGCACGTGCAGCGTGAGGAGGCCGTCCCGTTCGGCCGCGGCCAGGGCGACCGCCAGCGGCGCCGAGCGGGAGCCGGGGCACAGGACGACGTCGGTGACGCCGCCGCGCACCAGCTCGTCGACGAGCACGCGACCGAACGCGGGAGCCGGGTTCACGCCGTCCGCACCTCGTCCAGCCGCGCCACCCACCGGGCGGTGGTCCCCGGGTCGGCGGCCACGGCGTCGAGCCGGTCCGGATCGGGCCGGCGCACCGGCAGCGCGCCGTCCACGGGGAGCAGCGGTGCGGAGGTGACGTCGTCGGTGAACAGGGCGACGGTGGCCAGCCCGCAGGCGAAGGGCAGCTCCGGCAGCGCGGCGGCGAGCGCGACCCCGGCGGCGATGCCGACCGAGCTCTCCAGCGCCGACGACACCACGCAGGGCAGTCCGTGCGCCTCGGCCACCTCCAGCGCCGCCCGGACGCCGCCGAGCGGCTGCACCTTGAGGACGACGACGTCCGCGGCCTCCCGCAGGTCGACCCGCCGGGGGTCGGCCGAGCGGCGGATCCCCTCGTCGACGGCGATCCGCACGTCCACGCGGCGGCGCAGCGCGGCCAGGTCGTCGAGCGACGGGCAGGGCTGCTCGGCGTACTCGAGGCCGACGGCGCGGTCGAGCTCGCGCAGCCGGGTGGCCGCGGTGTCGACGTCCCAGGCGCCGTTCGCGTCCACCCGGATCGCGCCGTCCGCGCCGAGCGCGTCGCGCACCGCCTCGACCCGCGCGCGGTCGTCGGCCGGCGTCTGGCCGGGCTCGGCGACCTTGACCTTGGCCGTGCGGCAGCCCGACGCCGCCACGATCGCGTGGGCGCGGACGGCGTCCACCGCCGGGACGGTCACGTTGACCGGCACCGCGTTGCGGCGCGGCTCCGGCCATCCGTCGCACGCCGCCTCCACCGCGGCGGCCCACCAGCGGCGGCTCTCGGCGGCGTCGTAGTCCCAGAACGGGCTGAACTCGCCCCACCCCGCGGGCCCCTGCACGAGCACGCCGTCGCGGACGTCGATGCCGCGGAACCGGGTGCGCAGCGGGATGCGGTAGACCCGCGGCTCGAGCGCCTGCGCCGCGGAGATCACGCCGCTCAGACGTAGTTCGGGCGCGCCGTACCCTTGCCTCTCGTGCCCCGGCCGCTCTCGCTCGTGCCCGCGCCCGGGCCGTCGGAGTCGGCGGTGCGACACACGCTGATCCCCGCCCTGCGCCGCCGCGCTCGACGGGTCGCGGCCGCTCGCCGTGCTGCCCGCCGGGCCGCCGGCCGTCGTCGACGCCGCCCGCGCGGCGGTGCGCCCCGACGATCCGGTCGAGGACGGCGCCGATCTCGTCGTGGTCACGTCCGGCTCGACCGGGTCCGGTCGCGCGGTGCTGCTGTCGGCCGGCGCGATCCGGGCCTCGGCCGCGGCCACCGCGGAGCGCCTGGGCGGGCCGGGCAGCTGGCTGCTGGCGCTGCCCGCGTCGGCGATCGCCGGCCTGCAGGTGGTCTGCCGCAGCGTCCTCGCCGACCGTCTCCCCGTCGTCCTCGGCGAGGGCGAGTCGCTGACCACCGCGGCCGCCCGCCTCCCGGCCGGCGATCGGCGCTACGTCTCCGTCGTCCCGACCCAGCTGCGCCGCTGGCTGGACGCCGAGCCCGAGGCCCTCCACGCCTTCGACGCCGTCCTGGTGGGCGGTGCCGCGACCGACCCCGCGCTGCTCGAGCGCGCCCGTGCGGCCGGCGTCCGGGTGGTGACGACGTACGGCATGACCGAGACCGCGGGCGGCTGCGTCTACGACGGCCTCCCGCTGAGCGGGGTGGGCGTGCGGATTCCCGAGGGCGTCGAGCTGTCCGGGCCGGTGCTGGCGCTCGGCTACCGCGGCGATCCGGAGGCCACCGCGGCGGCGTTCGCCGACGGGTGGTTCCGCACCCGCGACGCCGGGACGCTCGACGCGACCGGCCGGCTCGCCGTACAGGGCCGGCTCGACGACGTCGTGGTCAGCGGCGGGGTCAACGTCGCCCCGCAGGCGGTGGAGGCCGCACTGCGATCGCACCCCGACGTCGCGGACGCCGTCGTCTTCGGCCGCCCGGACGAGGAGTGGGGCCAGCGGGTGGTCGCCGCAGTCGTCCCCTCCCCCGGCGCGGCTCCCGACCTCGCCGCACTGCGACCGTGGGTGGCCGAGCGCCTCGGCGCGCCCGCGGCCCCGCGGGAGCTGCACCTGGTCGACGAGGTGCCGCTGCTGCACACCGGGAAGCCCGACCGCAGGTCGCTCGTCGAGCGGCTGGCCCACTGATGGCCACGCCCGCGCAGTGGGTCGCCGGCGCCCGGCCGCGCACCCTGCCGGCCGCGGTGGCGCCGGTGCTGGTGGGCACGGGCGCGGCCGCCGCCCTCGACGGATTCCGGCCGGTGCCCGCGCTGCTGGCGCTCGTGGTCGCGCTCGCGCTGCAGGTGGCGGTGAACTACGCCAACGACTACTCCGACGGCCGCCGCGGCACCGACGCCGACCGGGTGGGCCCGATGCGGCTGGTCGGCTCGGGCGCCGCCCCGGCGCGTTCGGTGCTGCTCGCCGCCGCGCATCGCGTTCGGCGTCGCGGCGCTGGCCGGGCTGGCGCTCGCGGCTCTGTCGAGCTGGTGGCTGGTCGCCGTCGGCGCCGTCTGCATCGTCGCGGCGTGGACCTACACCGGCGGGCCGCTGCCGTACGGCTACCGGGCGCTGGGCGAGGTGTTCGTCTTCGTCTTCTTCGGCCTGGTCGCCGTGGTCGGCACGACGTTCGCCCAGACGCGCGCCGTGGAGGGACTGGCGGTCGCGGCGTCGGTGCCCGTCGGCCTGCTGATCGTCGCCATCCTGGTGGTCAACAACCTGCGCGACATCGAGGGCGACGCCACCGTCGGCAAGCGGACGCTCGCCGTCCTGCTGGGCGACCGCGCGACACGGATCCTCTTCGCCGCGCTGCTCGTCGTCCCGTTCGTCGCGATCGCCGGAATCGGCGTCGTCCGCCCCTGGGCGCTGCTCGGGCTGCTCGCGGCGCCGCTGGCGGTGCGGCCCGTGCGCACCGTGCTCGGCGGCGGCCGGGGTCCGGCGCTCATCGGTGCCCTGCAGGGCACCGGGCTGGTCACCCTGGCGACGGGCGTGCTGCTCGCGCTCGGGCTCGCGCTGTCGGGCTAGTCCTCGTCGCCGCTGAGGCGGGCGCGGAGGTCCTCCCTGGTGCGCCTGCGCTCGTCCTGGTAGGCGACGATCGCCTCGTTGAGCCGTTCGCGGACCGGTCGCAGCGCCAGGTAGGCGACCGGCATCGACAGCAGGATGCCGAACAGCAGCCCGGCGTAGCTGCCCAGGCCGGCGACCCACAGCACCAGCACCAGGACGACGGCGATGAGCAGCCGCCCTCCCGTGTAGAGCAGCAGCCACGGCCAGACCTTCGGCCGCGCGGCCGGCTCGCCCGTCGGCCCCACCGGGACTCCCGGCCGGAGGGTCCCGTCCTGTTCAGCCATGCCTGCCCTCCCACTTCGTCGACAGCACCACGGTGGTGCGCGTCCGGGCCACGCCCCGGATCCGGTTGACCGCGTTGATGGTCGACTCCAGCGCCGCCATGTCGGCGACGCGGACCTTGACCACGTAGTCCTCGGTGCCGGCGACCCGCCAGCAGTCCTGGACCTCCGGCATCGCCCGCAGGGCCTCCTCGACGCCGGCGTCGTCGACCGAGTCGCTCTCGATGACGCCCACCAGCGCCGTGACGTCCAGGCCGACGGCCCGTGGCTCGACGACGGCGTGGTAGCCGGTGATGACCCCGGACGCCTCCAGCTTGCCCACGCGGTCGTGCACGGCCGGGGACGACAGACCCACCGCCCGGGCGAGCTCGGCGTAGCTGGCGCGGCCGTTGGCGCTCAGCAGGTCGATCAGCTGCCTGTCGACGGCGTCGATGGCGCCACTCCGTCCTCGTCGGCGCCGGGCGGCGCGAACCGGCCGCGGCACCGGCTGCCGCGCTCCCCTCCGCGAGTATCCCCGCCGTGCGTACGCTGGGGTCTCCGGAGGGGGTGGGACATGCCGTTCCTGGTGTTGCTCGTGATCGCGGTCGTCGTCGTCGTGCTGGTCGTGCGGGCATCGAATGCCCCCGGTCGCCGGCCCGGCAACGTCCGGCTGCGCCGCCCGCCCCGTCCTCCGCGCCGCGCCCCCAACGCCGGCCGCCCGCTCGCTCCCGACGACGACCCGGAGTTCATCGCCGAGCTCGAGCGGCGCACCCGTCGCGACGACGGCACGAAGAACACCTGACCCGCCTCAGGCGCCGCCGGACGGGTCGGTACAGGCCGGCCGGCGCTCGACCTCGTCCAGCCGGTCCTCGCCGATCAGGAGGCGGCGCGTGGATCAGGCCGCGGTCGCGCGGCCGAGCAGTCGGCGCCAGCCGCGCCGCCGCTCGGCGACGGCCTTCTCGGGTTCGTCGGGCGGCTGGTCGTCCGGAGCGGCGCGCTCCGCATCGGAGCTCTCGGGCGACCCGCCCGGCCAACCGACGGGCTCGGAGCGCTCGTCCTCGTGGTCCGGTCCCGGCCAGCCGATCGGCCCTTCCTGACCGGGCAGCTGCGCGCGGTGCGCGCCGTGCATCGCGGACCTGCGGCGACGCAGCGCCGCCTCGACGAGCGGGTGCGCCACGGTGCCGTCGGACGCCTCGTGCTTCGCCATGGGCGCATGGAAGCACGGAGGGGTGACGTGCGTCATCGGAACCCGCCGCGTTCCGACCCGGACGGGTGGGCTCAGCCGACGCCGCCGTAGCTGTGCAGACCCGTGGACACCATGTTCACGTAGAGCAGGTTGAAGATCATGACGCCGAGGCCGACCACGTTGACCCACGCCGCCGGGCGGCCGCGCCAGCCGGCGGTCGTGCGGGCGTGCAGGTAGGCGGCGTAGACGACCCAGGCGATGAAGGCCCACGTCTCCTTGGGGTCCCACCCCCAGAACCGGCCCCACGCGCTCTCGGCCCAGATGGCGCCGGCCATGACGGCGAAGGTCCAGATCGGGAAGCCGAAGACGGCGGTGCGGTGCGCCACCCTGTCCAGCGCCTCCGCCGACGGCAGCCGCGACACGAGACCGCCGCTCGCGGCGCCGGCGCGCGAGCGCAGCAGGTACAGCACGCTGGCGATGCCGCTCACGAAGAAGATGCCCATGCCGAGGATGGCAGTGGTCACGTGCACGGCCAGCCACCTCGAGCGCAGCGCCGCCACCAGCGGGCCGGCGTCGGCGTACAGGAACAGCCCGATGCCGACCATGGCCAGCACGACCGGGCCGATCACGAACAGGCCGATGTGCCGCAGCCCCGGCGTCCGGACGGCGAAGCCCAGGTAGGCCACGACGCCGACGAGCACGGCCGCGGTGGCGAACTCGTACATGTTGCCCCAGGGCAGCCGGTCGGTCGCCAGGCCGCGGGCGACCAGCACACCGGCGTGCGCCACGGCGCCGAGCACGGTCAGCACGAGGGCGACGACGCCCCACCGGCGCACCGGCTCCGGCTCGCTCCCCGGAGCCGCCCCGTCGGCGGCCGGCGGCTCGACGCCGCCCGCCGCGACCAGCTGCCGAGCGGGACGGCGACCGAACGCCAGCTGGGCGCAGAACGCGACGAGCGCCAGCGAGTAGAGGCCGACGGCCACCGTGAAGAGCGTGTCCGAGAGGGCGGCCAGCGACGGGTCAGGTGTCACGAGGAGTGCTCTCCGGTTCCGGTGCGGTGCGGTCGGTCGGTCCGCGCGGCCAGCGCGGTGCGCAGCTCGTCGGTGAGCACGGCGAAGCGGGACGCGGAGTCGCCGCTCCCCCGCGTCAGCAGGGCGGTCGCCAGCACGGTACCGCCGCCGTCCGGCGCGGGTTCGGCGCGGGCGAAGACGCGCTCGCGGCGCAGCAGCAGCATGCCGAGCAGGCCGGCCAGCAGCAGGACCGCCGCGGCCAGGACCCACAGCTGCCCCGGGTCGTGCGACAGCTGCAGGGCGGCGAACTCCTTGTAGCCGGTGAAGGTGATCGTCGTGCCGTCGGGCAGGTCGAGGGTGTCGCCGATGCCGAGGTTGGCCGCGCCGACCTCGCTGAGCCGGCCGCTGTCGATCTGCCCGCTGTCGATCGAGTAGACCGACTGCGGGATGCCGGAGTCCAGACCGAGATAGCCCTGGTAGGCGACGATCGCGACCTGCGGGGACAGCGGCTGCGGGTTGACCGAGGTCAGGATGCCGCCCTGGACGACGCCGGTCGGCGCGAAGAAGCCCTCGATCGCCAGCTGGTCCTCGGTGTCGACGCCCAGGTCGGGCAGCTTGAGCGCGCCCTGGCTGGCCATCGTCGCCTGGTCCGACGGGAGGAACGGCGCCGAGACGTCGGTGAACTCGGTGCCGTCCGGCAGCGTGACGGTGAACTGCGGGCTGAAGCCGTGCCCGGTCAGGTAGACCCGGGCGCCGTCGACGCGGAGCGGGTCGTTGACGCCGATCGTCCGCGCCCGGCCGTCCTCGCCCGGGGCGCCGTAGCGGATGTCGGCGGTGAAGGACGCCGCGGTCTGGTTCGGCTCGTACTCGGCCTCGAACCCGTCCAGGTCGACGCAGAGCGGCGCGAGGTCGGCGCCGTCGACCAGCGCACCGGCGGAGTACGTGTCGTACTGCTGGAACGAGTTGCAGAAACCCTGGCCCTCGGTGACCACGATGCTGCCCTCGTAGCCCCACAGCTTGCCGCCGGCCAGGCCCAGCAGCAGGCCCAGGAGCGACAGGTGGAACAGCAGGTTGCCGGCCTCCTTGAGATAGCCCTTCTCCGCGGAGAGCTCGGCGGCGCCGTCGCGACGGCGGCGCACCACCCGGAACCGGCGGACGCGGAGCTCCTCCTCGACCACGTCGAGGGCCTCGTCGGCCGGCAGCGGCGTGCGGTCCGACGCCGCGTCGGGCAGCCGGTGCAGGTGGCGGGGCGCCGGCGGCGGCGCGGCCCGGAGCGCGCGGGCGTGCTCGATCGCGCGGGGCACGACGCAGCCGACGAGCGAGACGAACAGCAGCAGGTACACCGCGGCGAACCACGGCGAGCTGAAGACGTCGAACAGGTACAGCCGGTCGAGCACCGGCGCGAGGTCGGGGTGGTCGACGAAGTACTGGCCGACCGCGTTGCGGGACAGCGACCGCTGCGGCAGCAGCGACCCGGGGATCGCCGCCAGCGCCAGGAGGAACAGCAGCACGATCGCCGTCCGCATGGCGGTGAGCCGGCGCCACAGGTTGCGACAGCACGGCCAGCGCACGCCGGGGAGCCGACGGGCTCGCGGGCGGCGGCGCCTCGGCCGGCGGCCGCGGCGGGGCCGTCACGGTCACAGGAACGACTCCCCGAAGCCGGTGGCGGCCAGCCAGGAGCGCAGCCACTGCATCATCTCGGTCCAGGCGCCGGTGACCAGGAGCAGGCCGACCAGCACCAGGATCGCGCCGCCGATCCGGGTCACCGCGCGGGCGTGCCGGCGCAGGAACGTGGTCGCGCCGACCGCCCAGCGCGCACCGATCGCCACCAGGACGAAGGGCACGCCCAGGCCGAGGCAGTAGGCGACGCTGAGCACCGCGCCCCGGCCGGCGGTCGCCTCGGTGGCGGCCAGCGAGTACACGGCGGCCAGCGTCGGGCCGAGGCACGGCGTCCAGCCGAGGCCGAACACGATCCCGAGCAGCGGCGCCCCGGCCAGCCCGGCGGCGGGGCGCAGCGGAAGCCGCGTGGTGCGCTGGAGCAGCGGGATCCGGCCGAGGAACGCCAGACCGACGACGATGACGACGACGCCGAGAACCCGGGTGATGACGTCGTTGTGCACGAGCAGCAGCCGGCCCAGTCCGCCGATCGCCGTCCCGACGGTGACGAAGACGGCGGTGAAGCCGAGCACGAACAGCAGCGCGCCGAGCACCATCCGGCCGCGCGGCGGGCGGGTGTCCACCGCCTCCGCGACGGCGGTCGAGCCGCTCCCGGCCGGGGCGGGCGCGGGAGCCGTCGTTCGCGTGCCGCTGCCGACCAGGCCGGTGACGTAGGAGAGATAGCCGGGGACGAGCGGCAGGACGCACGGCGAGGCGAAGCTGACCAGGCCGACCAGCGCGGCGACGGCGGCGGCGACCAGGAGCGGCCCGTCGGTGACGAGGCCGGCGAAGGCCTCACCCACGGCCGGCCCTCCTCACGACGGCTCCTCGGCGAGCGCCCGGTCGAGCACCCGGCGCAGGTCGTCCTGCTGCACCTCACCGGTGTACACGGCGGCGACCCGGTAGTCGCGGTCCAGCACGATGGTGGACGGGACGGCGCTCGCCGGATAGTTGCGGAAAGCCAGCGCGACCTCGCCGCGCGGGTCGTACAGCGACGGGAAGGCGATGCCGAACCGCTCGACGAACGCGTCGGCGAACTGCTGGTCGGTCTCCTTGACGTCGATCCCGAGGAACTGGACGCCGTCGTCGGCGTACTCCTCCGAGACCTCGCTGAACGCCGGCGTCTCCACCCGGCAGGGGCCGCACCACGACCCCCAGAAGTTGATGACGGCGACCTGCCCGGACAGCTGGGACGACTCGAAGGCCTTCCCGTCGAGCAGCGTGCCGGAGAACTCCGGTGCCGAGGCCCGCTCGTCCTCGGCGATCACCTCGCCGGTCGGCGTGCCACGCACGAAGCGGAACTCGCCGCCGTTGTTGACGTCGACGGCGTCCGGACCGCTGGTGCAGCCGGTCAGCAGCGCCGCGGCGGCGACCAGCGAGGTCAGTGCACGCATCACGCGCCCGTCGCCCGCGGCTGGATGCCTCGGACGGTGGGACGGCAACGGATCGCTACCCATTACGCCCCTGGGACCGCATCAGGAGGCGTGGCGCCGGCAGGCTCTGCGTAGGTGACGCCGTCCAGCCGGTCGCCGTCGTACTGCAGCGACGTGACGCTGGCCAGGCCGCACTCCCGACGGCGCGGGTCGTGCGCGTACCGCCGGCCCTCGACGTGCAGCCGCACCGTCCAGATCGGCAGCTGGTGGCTGACCAGCACCGCCTCGTGCCCGCGGGCCTCGTCGCGGGCGGCCTCGACGGCGGCGATCATCCGCGCCGCGATCTCGACGTAGGGCTCCCCCCACGACGGACGCATCGGGTTGCGCAGCCGCCACCAGTGCTTGGGAGCGCGCCAGACCCCGTTCGTGCCGGCGACCGCGAGCCCCTCGAACGCGTTGCCGGCCTCGATGATCCGCTCGTCGATGTGCACCTCGAGGCCCGTCGCCTCGGCCAGCGGCCGCGCCGTCTGCTGCGTCCGCTCCAGCGGGCTGGCGACCAGGTGGACGACGTCCTTGTCGGCGAACCAGTCGGCCGCGCGCTTGGCCATCGCGATTCCCTCGTCGGACAGCCGGTACCCGGGCAGGCGGCCGTAGAGGATCTTCATCGGGTTGTGCACCTCGCCGTGGCGGAGCAGGTGCACGGTCGTCTGCGCCGTCATGTCGACCTCTCGCTCGGGACCTCGCCGGTCTCGCCGCCCGCCGCGGCCGCCGCCCGCGCCGCCGCGGGCAGCGCCTCGAGCACGTGGTCGAGCGCCTCACCGGGCAGCGCGGCGTTGACGAACCAGGCCTCGAAGGCCGACGGGGGCAGGTACACCCCGCGGGACAGCATGGCGTGGAAGAAGGCGGTGTAGCGGGCGACGTCCTGGGTGCGCGCGTCGTCGTAGTCGCGCACACCTGATCAGCGCTGCGCTCGTCGGGCACGAAGAAGATCGAGAACATGTTGCCGGCCTGCTGCACCCGGTGCGGCACCCCGGCGGCGAACAGCGCGGCACTGGCCGCGCCGCGCAGCACCGCGGCGGCCTCGTCGCACGCCGCGTAGACCTCGTCGGTGCACAGCCGGAGCGTGGTGAGGCCGGCGGCCACCGCGACGGGATTCCCCGACAGCGTGCCCGCCTGGTAGACCGGCCCGGTCGGGGCGAGCTGCTCCATCAGGTCGGCGCGGCCACCGAACGCGGCGGCCGGCAGCCCGCCGCCCATGACCTTGCCGAAGGTCATCAGGTCGGCGTCCACGGGGTCGAGGCCGTACCAGCCGGAGCGCGACACCCGGAAGCCGGTCATCACCTCGTCGACCACGAGCAGCGCGCCGTGCGCCGCGGTGATCCGGCGCAGCTCGGCGTTGAAGCCGTCGAGCGGGGGGACGACGCCCATGTTGCCGGCGGCCGCCTCGGTGATCACGCAGGCGATCCGGTCGCCGCGCTCGGCGAACACGGCCTCGACCGCGGCGACGTCGTTGTAGGGCAGGACGACGGTGTCGGCGGCGGCGCCGGTGGTGACGCCGGGCGTATCCGGGAGGCCGAGCGTCATCACCCCGGAGCCGGCGGACGCCAGCAGGGCGTCGACGTGGCCGTGGTAGCAACCGGCGAACTTGACCACGAGCGGCCGACCGGTGGCGCCGCGGGCGAGCCGGACGGCGGACATGACCGCCTCGGTGCCGGAGTTGACCAGCCGCACCCGCTCGACCGGCGCCATGCGGTCGCGGATCTCCTCGGCGAGGTCGACTTCGCCCTCGGTGGGCGTGCCGAACGAGAAGCCACGGCGGGCGGCGGCGGTGACCGCGTCGACCACGGCGGGATGGGCGTGGCCGAGGATCATCGGTCCCCACGAGCTGACCAGGTCGACGTAGCGGCGTCCGTCGGCGTCGGTGATCCAGGGGCCCGAGCCCGAGGCCATGAACCGCGGCGTGCCGCCGACGGCCCGGAACGCGCGCACCGGGCTGTTCACGCCACCGGGGACGACCCCCTGGGCCCGGGCGAACAGCTCGGCCGACTCCGGCGCCTCGTAGGGATAGGGGGCGGTGTCCAACGAGGTCACGACCCCAGTGTCCCTCGCGCGCCGACGAGTGCGGCCCGCAGGGCGGCCGGATCCCGTGTGGGGACGAGCACGGTCCGTCCGTCGGCCAGCCGCAACGGCAGACCGGTACGCCCCTTGGGCAGCGACCAGCCGCCGCCGAGCACGGGGGCGCCGGCGTCCACGCCGCCGTCGCCGTCCCGCAGGTGCGCCGGGTCGACGTCGGCGAGCGGCACCCGCTCGCGGCCGACGGTCAGGGCGGCGTCGTCGCCGACGCCGTCGACACGGACGGTCCAGATCCGCCGGGCGGAGACGGTGCCGGCCGCCACGACGCCGAGGACGGCGACCAGCGCCGGCGCCCAGAACAGCGGGGGGACGTCGCCGCCGGGGAGAACGAGGTCCAGGCCGAGCAGGACGACGAGCGCGCCGGCCACGAACCAGAACGCCCGCCAGGAGCCGCCCGGCTCTGTGTAACTCCCCCGCGGCCCGACCGTCACCGCAGCAGGCGCGCGGCCTCGACCGCCCAGTAGGTCAGCACGGTGCCGGCACCGGCGCGCCGGATGGCCGTGAGGGTCTCGAGGATCGCCCGCTCGCGGTCGACCCAGCCGTTCGCCGCGGCCGCCTCGACCATCGCGTACTCGCCGCTGACCTGGTACGCGGCCACCGGCACGTGCACCGCGTCGGCGACGCGGGCGACGATGTCGAGGTAGGGCAGCGCGGGCTTCACCATCACCGCGTCGGCGCCCTCGGCGAGGTCCTGCGCCACCTCGCGCAGCGCCTCGTCGGCGTTCGGGGGGTCCATCTGGTAGGTCGAGCGGTCGCCGAACCGCGGCGCCCCCTCGGCCGCCTCGCGGAACGGGCCGTAGAAGCCCGAGGCGTACTTGGCGGCGTAGGCGAGCACCGGCGTCTCGGTGTACCCGGCGCCGTCCAGGGCCCGGCGGATCGCCGCGACCTGGCCGTCCATCATCCCGCTGGGCGCGATGACGTGGGCCCCGGCCCGGGCCTGGGCGACGGCCACGGCCGCGTAGCGGTCGAGGGTCGGGTCGTTGTCGACGACGCCGGCCGGCGTGACCAGCCCGCAGTGACCGTGGTCGGTGTATTCGCACAGGCACAGGTCGGCCATGAGCACGAGGTCGTCGCCGACGTCGGAGCGCAGCTGCTGCAGCGCCGTGTTGACGACGCCGTCGGCCGCGTCGGCCTGCGAGCCGATCGCGTCCTTCTCGGCGGGGATGCCGAAGAGGATGAGCCCGCCGATGCCGGCCTCGGCCGCCTCGTGCGCCGCCTTCCGGAGCGAGTCCGGCGTGTGCTGGACGACGCCGGGCATCGACGAGATCGGCACCGGCTCGTCGATGCCCTCCTTGACGAAGACCGGCAGCACCAGGTCGGCCGGCGAGAGCCGGGTCTGGGCGGTCAGCCGCCGCAGTGCCGGCGTGGAGCGGAGCCGGCGGCCCCGGGCGAACCCGGGAACCGCTCCCCCGGAGCTCACTTGCCGGCCTCCTCCTGCTCGGCCCGGCGGGCGGCCGCGAACTCGGCGAGCGCGTCGACCAGCGGGCCGACGGCCGCGGTCTCCGGCTGGACGTCGACCCGCAGGCCGAACTCCTGCGCGGTGGCCGCGGTCGCCGGGCCGATCACGGCGACGACCGTCTTCGCGTGCGGCTTGCCGGCGATGCCGACCAGGTTGCGCACCGTGCTCGACGAGGTGAAGCACACCGCGTCGAAGCCGCCGCCCTTGATCGCCTCGCGCACCGGCGCGGGCGGCGGAGCGGCCCGGACGGTCCGGTACGCGGTGACGTCGTCGACCTCCCAGCCGCGCTCCTTGAGGCCCGCGGCGAGCGTCTCGGTGGCGATGTCGGCGTGCGGCAGCAGCACCCGGTCGATCGGGTCGAACACGTCGTCGTACGGCGGGAAGTCGGCCAGCAGGCCCTCGCTGGACTGCTGCCCGGCGGGCACCAGCTCCGGCGCGATGCCGAACGCGCGGACGGCGTCGGCGGTGGACTCGCCCACGCAGGCGACCTTGACGCCGGCGAGCGCGCGGGCATCGAGGCCGAGCTCGGCGAACTTCTCGCGCACGGCCTTCACCGCGTTCACCGAGGTGAAGACGATCCAGCCGTACCGGCCGGTGACCAGGCCCTTGAGCGCGCGGTCCATCTGCGCGGGGCTGCGCGGCGGCTCGACGGCGATGGTCGGCACCTCGACCGGAACGGCGCCGTAGGCGCGCAGCCGGTCGCTCATGTCGCCGGCCTGGTCCTTCGTGCGGGGCACCAGCACCCGCCAGCCGAACAGCGGCCGGCTCTCCCACCACGACAGCTTGGCGCGCTTGTCGACGGCCGCGCCGACGGTGGCGACGAGCGCTCCGTGCAGCCCCTCGACGCCCGCGGTCTTCTCCGCGACCGCGGCGAGCTTGGCCACGACGCTCTTCTGGCCGGTGCCCGAGCCGCCGGCGGTGACCACGACCGGCGTCGAGCCGGACAGGCCGCCCTCGACGAGTCGTGCGGCGGCGTCCGGGAGCTCCTCGGCGGTGCCCTGCAGCACCAGCGTCGCGCCGGCGCCGGCGGCCGCGGCCAGCGGGCCGAGGTCGACGCCGCTGCGCAGGTCGGCGGTGAGCGCGGTGCTGCCCAGCGCGACGCCGGCGTAGGCCGGCACGGCGGTGGCCGTGGCGACGCCCGGGACCACGTCGAACGGGACGGCGGTGCGGCCGACGGCCAGCACCTCCTTGACCACGTCGTCGGAGGTGTAGGGGTCGCCGGCGACGAGCCGGACCACGACGGCGCCCTTCTTGGCCGCCTCGACGGCCGACTTGGCCACCTCGGCGGGTTCGCCGACGGCGGGGGTCAGCTCCAGGGCGGGCAGCTGCTCGCGGACGGCGTCCTGGACGGCTGCGGTCACCCCCGGGTCGACGAGGACGACCCCGGCCTCGGCCAGTGCGGCCGTGGCGCGGGCGGTCAGCATGCCCGGGTCGCCCGGGCCGGCACCGACGAACACGATGCGGCCGGAGGATCCGGTGGTCTTGCGGAGGCGCGTCATTCCGTGCTCCTGATCTGGGCCCGAACGGTTCGGGCGTGTGCGGGGGTCTGGTGGACGGCGGTCACGGTCGGACCGCCATCAGTGCGGCGGCGCCGCGGTCGAGCAGGTCGTCGGCGAGCGCCCGGCCGAGGTCGGCGGCACCGGCGAGGGGGCCGGTCAGCGACCCGCGGACGCCGTCGCTGCCGTCGAGCGCGGTCACCGAGCCGCGCAGGTACAGCTCGACGCCGTCCTCGCCCTCGGCCACTTCGGCGAACGCGGCGACGGGCGCGCTGCACCCGGCCTCGAGCGCGGCCAGCGTGGCGCGCTCGGCGGCGACGCAGGCGCGGGTGCCGGTGTCGTCCAGCGCGGCCAGCAGGGCGCGGGTGACGTCGTCGTCCTCCCGGCACTCCACGGCCAGCGCACCCTGCGCGGGTGCGGGGAGCACCTGCAGCGGGTCGAGGGTCTCGGTGACGCGGTCGAGCAGGCCGAGGCGGGCCAGGCCGGCTCGGGCGAGCACGACGGCGTCCAGATCGGCGGCACCTGCGGCGCCACGCACCCGGCCGAGCCGGGTGTCGACGTTGCCGCGGATCGGCACGACGTCGAGCCCCAGGCCGAGCGCGCGCAGCTGGGCGACGCGGCGCGGTGCGCCGGTGCCCACGGTCGACCCGGGCGGCAGCTCGCCGAGGGTGAGTCCGTCGCGGGCGACGAGCGCGTCGCGCGGGTCCTCCCGCGGCGGCACGGCGGCGAGGACCAGCCCGGCCGCGGGCGCGGTCGGCAGGTCCTTGTGGCTGTGCACCGCGAAGTCCACCCGGCCGGCCAGCAGCGCCTCGCGCAGCGCCGTCACGAAGACGCCGGTGCCGCCCAGCTGGGCGATCGCGGCGGACGAGCGGTCGCCCTCGGTGCTGATGTCGACCAGCTCCACCGGGCGGCCGGTGGCGACGGTGACCGCGTCGGCGACCGTCCGCGACTGGGTGCGCGCCAGGGCGCTGGACCGGGTCCCGAGTCGCAGCGTCGTGGGCGGGGCGTCGGCGCGGGTCATCGCGAGTCCTCCGCCGCACGCTGTGGGTCGAGCGTCAGCGTGCCGTCGCCGGGCTCGACGCGGACGTCGATGCCCAGGCCGAACAGCGCGCGCAGCGCGCCGGCGTAATCGGTGCCGCCGGGGGTGCCGGCCAGCTCCTTCACCCGCACGGTCGGCTCGTGCAGCAGCTTGTCGACGACGCGGCGCACGGTGCGTGCGATCTCCGCGCGGTCGCGGGCGTCCAGGTCGGGCAGCCGGCCGGCCAGCCGGAGCAGCTCAGCGTCCACGACCTCGGCGGCCTGGGTGCGCAGCGCCGACACCGTCGGGGCCACCTCGGCGGCCTGCCGCTCGGCGCGCAGCAGTGCGGTCTCGGCCTCGATCATCGCGTGCGCGGCGGCGACGTCGTCGGCGGCGACCGAACCCCGCAGCGGCGTGCCGACGTCGCCGATCCGCTCGCCCTGAAGCAGCGCGAGGTCGACGACGTGCACGCCCGGCAGCGCGGCCACGCCCGGGTCGACGTCGCGCGGCAGCGCCAGGTCGACGATCGCGAGCGGGTGCCCGGGCCGCTGCGCCAGGGCGGCGGCGACGACGTCGGTCCCGACCACGAGACCGGTCGCGCCGGTGCAGGTGACCAGCGCGTCGGCGGACGCCAGCTCGGCGGGGAGGTCGGCGAGATCGGCGGCGCGACCGCCGACGCTCTCGGCCAGGCGGGCTGCGGACGCTGCGGTGCGGCTGCTGACGACGACGTCGGCACCGCGGCGGCTCAGCGTGGTGGCGGCCAAGGCACCCATCGACCCGGCGCCGACGACCAGGACGCGGCGTCCCACGAGCGGGCCGCTGCGGGACTCGGCACGGTCCAGCGCGACGGACACCAGGGAGGCGCCGGCCCGGTCGATGCCGGTCTCGGTGTGCACCCGCTTGCCCACACGCAGCGCACGCTGCGCCACGGGGTGCAGCGCGCGGCCGACGGTGCGCTCGTCGCGGGCCAGCCCGTAGGCGGAGCGCAGCTGGCCGAGCACCTGGGTCTCGCCGACGACCATGGAATCGAGGCCGGCGGCGACGGAGAAGAGGTGGGCGACGGCCTGATCCTCGTAGTGCACGGTGACGTACGGCGCGAGCTCCTCCACCGAGGCGCCGGCCTGGCGGGCCAGCACGCGGCTCACGTCGGCGACGCCGCCGTGGAACTTGTCGACCTCGGCGAAGACCTCGATGCGGTTGCAGGTGGCCAGCACGAGCGCCTCGCTGACGTGGTCGCCGGCGACGAGCTCGTGCAGCGTCTTGACGCGGTCGGCGTCGTCCATCGCGAACTGCTCGAGCAGCGCGACCGGCGCGGTCCGGTGGCTGACACCCACGGCGAGCAGGCTCATGACCCACTCCCGGCCCGCTCGAGGACGCGCTGCTGGCCGAGGAAGGCCAGCACCTGCAGCTCGACCGACAGATCCACCTGACGGACGTCGACCCCGGCGGGAGCGACCATGGTGACCGGCGCGAAGTTCAGGATGCTGGTCACTCCGGCCGCGACGAGCCGGTCGCAGACCGACTGCGCCACCTCGGCCGGCGTCGCGATCACGCCGAGCGAGGCATGGGTCGCGCCGATCACGGCCTCGAGCTCGTCGACCGAGCGCACCACCTGGCCGCCGATCCGCTGCCCCACGCGGGAGGCCGCGGCGTCGAACAGGCCGACGAACTCGAACCCGCGCGTGCCGAACCCGGCGTAGTCGGCGAGGGCCGCACCGAGGTTGCCGATGCCGACCAGCACGCAGGCGCGGGAGCGCTCGACGCCCAGCACGGAGGCGATGCGGTCGCGCAGCGTGCGCACCTCGTAGCCGACACCCCGGGTGCCGCACGGACCGAGGTGGGAGAGGTCCTTGCGCAGGCCGGCCGGGTTGACACCCGCCGCCGAGGCGAGCTCGCCGGAGGAGACCGTTCCGCGCCCCGCGTCGGCCAGGACGCCGAGTACCCGGAGGTACACGGCCAGGCGGGCGACGGTGGCCTCCGGGATGGTCCGGGGCCGCGGCTGGATCACGGGCTCTCCACAGCGGTCGCGTCCGAGCCCCCGGCGGGCACCGGGCCGGAGCGGCGACGATCGGCAGGCGGGCGAGGACGCCCGGCGTCCGCCACGGTAACTGCTTGTGAACGTGGGAACAAAGTCGCCGGTCAGCGCGTAGCGCCCTGACCGGCGGCTACGCGTTCCGGCTGTGGTGGAGGACACCGTACGCGGCTCGCCCGGACGGGTCGGATGGTCGGGGTCTCAGGTCAGCCCGAGGTCGGCACGCAGCCGGTCAACTCGGCCGGGAAGCGCGCGGGCTCAGGCCAGGCCGAGGTCTGCACGGAGCCGATCGACGTCGACCGTGAAGTAGCTGTGCTCGCGCCCGTCGAGCAGCACCACCGGCACCCGGTCGCCGTACTCGGCCTGGAGCTCGGGATCGGTGTCGACGTCGACGGCCTCGGGCTCGGTGCCCGCCTCGGCGGCGATCCGCGCGAGCGTCTCCGCGGCGACGTCGCAGAGATGACAGCCCTGCCGGGTGAGCAGTTGTAGCCGGGGACTTTCAGACACCCGTCGACACCTCGTCCTCCGCGGGGTCCTCGGGCAGTCCGAGCTCGCGCAGCCGGGCGCGGCTGACCTTGCCGGTCAGCGAGTGCGGCAGCGACGGCAGGAAGTGCACCGAGGTCGGCACCTTGTAGCGGGCGAGGGAGGCGGCGGCGTGCTCGCGCAGGTCCGCGGCGGTCGTCGTCCGCCCGGGCAGGAGCACGACGACGGCGCGGACGGCGGCGCCGGTGCGCGGGTCCGGAACGCCGATGACCGCGCTCTCCAGGACCGCGGGGTGCGCGTCGAGCACCCGCTCGACCTCGGCCGGGTAGACGTTGAACCCGCTGACCAGGATCAGGTCGCTGCGCCGGTCGACCAGGTGCAGGTCGCCGTCCGCGTCGCGGTAGGCCAGGTCGCCGGTGCCGAGCCAGCCGTCCTCGCCCGGGCCGTCGGCGCCGTCGGGCCAGTAGCCGGAGAACAGGTTGGCGCCGCGGATCCAGATCTCGCCCGGGCCCTCGTCGGCGGTGTGCTCCGTCGCGGTCCCCTCGAGGACGTCGGCGGTGTCGCGCAGCCGGAGCTCGACGCCCGGCAGCGGCCCGCCGATGCACTCCGGCTTGGCCCGCCCGGTCGCGAGGGTGCTGGCGACCACCGGGGACGCCTCGGTCAGGCCGTAGCCCTCCCAGACGGTCACGCCGGCGCGGTCGTGCATCGCCGTCCAGGTCTCGGCGGGCAGTGGCGCGGCACCCGACGACGCGAGACGCACCGTGGCGAACGCGCGCCGCAGCTCGTCGCCGCCGTCGGCGTCGGCCGCGGCGAGCCAGGCCTGGTACATCGGCGGGGCTCCGGGGACGGCGGTGATCTGCTCGCGCGTCATGAGCGCGAGCGACCCGCGAGGGTCGAAGCTGCGCTGCAGCACGGCACACGCCCCGCTGGCGGCGACCAGGCCGAAGCCGGCGTTGAGGCCGTAGACGTGGAACAGCGGCAGGACGAGCAGCACGCGGTCGTCCTCGCGGACCGGCGGCGGGTCCAGCGCCAGGCACTGCTCCTGGTTGGCGCGCAGCGCGGCCGCCGTCAGGATCGCGCCGCGCGGCCGGCCGGTGGTGCCGCTGGTGTAGGCCAGGAAGGCGGGGGCGGTCGGGTCGCGGTCGGGCTCGACCGGCGGGGCGCCGTCGCCGTCGGGCGGGCCGTCGCACACCGGGACGCCGGCCAGCGGGGCGCGCTCGGCGCCCGCCACCAGCAGGGCCGCGCCCGAGTCGGTGAGCACGTACTCCAGCTCGGGGTCGGTGAACGCGGTGTTCACCGGGACGACGACCAGCCCGGCACGCAGTCCCCCGAGCACCGCCCGCAGCCAGGTCAGCGAGTTGGGCAGCTGGACCGCCACCCGGTCACCGGGCACCAGCCCGCGAGCGGCGTAGCCGGCGGCGGCACGATCGACGGCGGCGTCCAGCTCCGCCCAGGTGAGCCGCTCGTCGCCGTCCACGACCGCGGGCGCCCCGGGACGCCGCTGCGCCGCGTCGCGCACGAGCGAGGACATCGTCGTCCCTGCCTCAGCCACGTACCTCTCCTCGGTCTCGCCCCGCCACCCGGCCGGGCGAGAACCCGGCCGTTCCCACCGGCTGGCGTGGACGGGTCGGGCCGATGTTGTCACCATGGGGGCTGCACCGCAGCACGCGCGCCGGCCATCCGGGCCGGTCGTGCCCGACATCGGCGCCGGCCCTCCAGCGGGTGCGACGAGGAGGTCGATCGCCCGCATGGTCGGTCCCCCTCCCCTGGATGCCGGGCGGCATGCCGCCGGTGGGGCGTCCGGGTCGGTGCCCGCGGCCGACTCGCGCCCGACGCCCGCGCCCCGCGTGGAGCCGGGCCGACCGCGCCCGACGCCGCGGCCCCGCGCGAGCAGCGACGTGGGCGGGGCGACCGCCGTCGTCGACGGGCACCTCCCGGGGCCGACCGGAAACGGCAACGTCGCGCTCGAGCCCGAGGTCCTCGCGCAGCTGCCCGCCGCCGCCGTGCCGGTCCAGGAACCTCCGGCACCCGACGGCGGCCCCGACGTCTGGGCGCTGGTCCGCCGCGCGCAGGAGGGCGACGCCGAGGCGTTCGGGCAGCTCTACGACCACTACGTCGGGATGGTCCACCGGTACGTCCACCACCGGGTCGGCGACCGGGCGACCGCCGAGGACGTCACCAGCGAGACGTTCGTGCGGGCGCTGCGGCGGATCGACTCGCTGTCCTTCCAGGGCCGCGACGTCGGCGCCTGGCTGATCACGATCGCCCGCAACATCGTCTTCGACCACGTGAAGAGCAGCCGGTACCGGCTCGAGGTGACGACGGCGGACATGCGCGACGCCGACACGGTCACCGACGGGCCGGAGGACGCCGTCGTCCAGCAGATGACCAACGAGGCGCTCGTCGCGTGCATCCGCAAACTCGGCCCCGAACAGCAGGAATGCATCGCGCTGCGGTTCCTGCACGGACTGTCGGTCGCCGAGACCGCCGAGATCATGGGCAAGCGGGACGGCGCCATCAAGGCGCTGCAGCACCGCGCCGTCCGACGGCTGGCGGGGCTGCTGCCGGAGGGCCTGCGATGAGCGGCGTCCTGAGGGCTGTGGATCACACCATGATCGCCGTAACCTCCCCTGCCACCGGCTCGTTGGAGTGGGTGCAGTGGGGGGCGGACTCGACCGTGCCCACCGGGACGGATGTCGGAGGACCAGCGTGAAGCCGCTCATCGGTGCCGGGGGCCTGGCCTCCCGTGCTGCCGATCCGGAGGAGGAGCTGATCGCCCGGCTGTCCACGCTGGCGCCCGCGCTCGACGGCGAGCCGGACCCCGAGTGGGAGTCCCGCACCCGTTCCCGCCTCGTCGCGATGGCCGCCGTCCGGACGCCGGAGCCCGAGCCCGTGCCGCCGCTGCGCCGCCTGCTGGCCCGCCGCGAGGGTCGCCCCGCGCTCTGGCGGACCCGGCTGACCGCCGGGCTGGCCGGCGCCGCGGCCGCGGTGACCGCCGTGGCTGCCGTCGTCACGGTGTCGGCCGACGCGCAGCCCGGCGACGCGCTGTACGGCATCAAGCGCGGCACCGAGCAGACCCAGCTGGCGCTGGCCGGCGACGCCCGCGGCCGCACCCTGCTGGGCTTCGCGAGCACGCGGCTCGAGGAGCTCGCCGCCGTCCTGCCCGACGAGCCCTCCGCCGACCTCGTCGACGACCTCCTCGCCACGATGGACGCGCAGACCGCCGACGGCGCCGCCTGGCTGACGGAGCGCGCTCTGGACACCCGCACCGAGGCCCCGCTCGACGAGCTCGCCGGCTGGTCGTCGGGCCAGTCGGCCGGCCTGGCCGACGTGCGCCCGGCCGTGCCGTCGGCCGCGGCGGACGACGCCGGGAACTCCGCCGACCTGCTGACCCGCATCGACGAGCGCGTCGACGCGCTGCGTTCCGCGCTCGCCTGCCCGTCGGGGCCGGTGACCGACGGCTCGGACGAGCTCGGCCCGGTTCCCGGCACGTGCACCGCGCCGGCCCCGTCGGTCGGCGGGAGCAATGATCCGGACGCCCCGGTGACCGACCTGCCGGGCACGACGGCGGCGCCCACGCCCGACAGCCCCGCGGAGGCGCCGGGTGCACCCGGCGGCGGCACCGGCTCCGGCGGATCGGACTCCGGCTCCGGTTCGGACGCCGACTCGGGCTCGGGCTCGGGCTCCGACGACTCGGACCTGCCCGACCTGCCCGTCACCGAGACGCCGATCCCGATCCCGGATCTGCCGACGCTGGCCCCCCTGCCGGACAGCGACGTGCTCCTACCCGGCGCCACGGCGGGCGAGTCGTCGGGAACCGCCGAGGAGACCGACGACCCCCTCGACCTGGACGTCTGCCTCGAGCCGTTGCCGGTGATCGGCGGCTGCTGATCCCCGGCTAGGGTCGCTGGCAGGGGCGCTCGACGCCCGGGGGACGACAGGACGATCGAGGCCGGAGGAGGACGCCGTGCCGCGACTGCTGCGCCGCGGCTCCGCGAGGAACGCACTGGACGAGGAGACCCGCGCCCACGTCGCCGGCGCCGCCTCGGCCGCCGCCGCCGAGGTCACCGGACCGCCCGCCGCCCAGCCCGACCCCACCGCCGCGGCGTTCTTCGACGTCGACAACACGATGATGCAGGGCGCCTCGCTGTTCTGGTTCGCCCGCGGCCTCGCGGCCCGCAAGTACTTCTCCTCCCGCGACATGGCCGGGTTCATCTGGCAGCAGGCGAAGTTCCGGATCGCCGGCAGCGAGGGCAGTCCCGACGACGTGCACGCCATCCGCGAGAGCGCCCTGGCCTTCGTCGCCGACCGCCCGGTCTCGGAGATCGTGCAGGCCAGCGAGGAGATCTACGACGAGAAGATGGCCGACCGGATCTGGTCGGGCACCCGGCTGCTGGCCCAAACGCACCTGGACGTCGGCCAGCGGGTCTGGCTGGTCACCGCCACTCCCGTGGAGTTGGCCTCGATCATCGCCCACCGGCTGGGGCTCACCGGCGCCCTCGGCACGGTGTCCGAGATCAAGGACGGTCGGTACACCGGCCGGCTCGTCGGCGAGATGATGCACGGCGAGGCCAAGGCGGAGGCGGTGCGCGCGCTGGCCGAGCGGGAAGGCCTGGACCTCTCCCGGTGCACCGCCTACAGCGACTCGGCCAACGACCTGCCGATGCTGACGCTCTGCGGCACCGCCGTTGCGGTCAACCCCGACACCGAGCTGCGCGCCGTCGCCCGGTCACGCGGCTGGACCGTGCGCGACTTCCGCACCGGACGCAAGGCGGCCAAGATCGGCGGCCACGCCACGGCGGTCGCGGCGGTGTCGGGCGGGCTGGTGGGTGGCGCGATCGCGCTGCGCCGTCGCGACAAGTGGCCGTTCTGAGCGGACGTCGGGTTGGTGGCCGCCGCCTAGGGTGAGCCGCCTGCGCGCTCCCTCAGGAGATGAGTCCGATGACCGCCGAACTGAAGACGTTCGTCGACATGGCCGCACCCCGCGAGCGCGTGTGGCAGGTGCTGACCGATCTGCCCGCCTATGCGGAATGGAACCCCTTCATCACCAGGGCGGAAGGCGCGTTCGTCGAGGGAAGCCGGCTGGCGGTGAGCGTGCCGCCGGTGAACGCCTTCGTGCAGCCCCACCTGCGGCCCACGGTCCTGGAGGTGGTTCCGCTCCGGCGGCTCCGGCTGTGGAGCAGGCTGGACAGGCTGGGCATCCCAGGCCTCTTCGACGTCGAGCACACCATGACCCTCACCGACCACGACGGTGGCGTGCGCCTGTGGCTGCAGGACCGGTTCGGGGGACTACTGGCGCCGCTGCTGATCCGTGGCCTGAACCGCCACCGGTTGACGGCCTTCACCGCCATGAACGCAGCCCTCAAGGAGCGGGTGGAAGGCACGCCGGAACCCCGCGTCGGGTCGTGAGGTCGTGTCCCGACGTCGGCGTCATCCGCGCTCAGTCCTGGTCCCGGCGGATCAACATGATCCAGAAGAGGAACGAGCCCGCCAGCAATGCGGCGAGCAGCCAGCCGAACCCGTCGGGCCTTGCCGCCCGATGCACGGCGGACGCCCTTTCCCGGGGCTCGAGAGGGCCACTGACGTGCTTCCGTGTGGCCGCGGACGACAATTTCGGGGAAGTTGCTCCTCTGACGGCGCGGATGGCGACATCTTCCCTGAAGTTGCGGGTCGGCCGGCCCCTGACCTGGCCGCATCCTGCCTGGCGCGCACGAGTCCGCGGACAGAGCGGACGTTCCCGCGGGAAAGTCGTCAAGCCCCGCAACTTGCGCATCCCTTCCGCGGGAACGTCGTGGGGCCGCGTCGCAGCTGGCGACGAACGAACGCGTTGCGGCGCAGCCCGCACGTGGGCAGCGTGGCGTCATGGACCGGGACGGCGTGATGCAGTGGGTCGCGGAGTACGAGCGCGCGTGGCGCGGCGGCGACGTCGAGGCGGTGACCCGCCTGTTCACCGAGGACGCTCGCTATCTCGTGTCCCCGTACGCGGAGCCGAAGATCGGTCACGCGGACATCCAGGCGTTCTGGCGGGACGACGAGGGCCGGACCTTCTCGGTAACCGCCGAGCCGATCGCCGTCGAGGGGCGCGACGCGGTGGTCCGGCTGGAGGTGCGGTACGAGACGCCCGCGATCCAGGAGTACCGCGACCTGTGGCTGCTGCGCTTCGCCGACGACGGCCGGGTCGAGCACTTCGAGGAGTGGGCCTTCTGGCCCGACAAGCCCTGGACCGCGGCAGGCGACGTCAGCTGAAGACGGAGCGCCGCTGCAGGAGCAGCTGGTAGAGCGAGTGCTGGATGGTCTCGCGCACCTGGTCGGTCAGGTTGAACACCAGCATCGGGTCCTCGGCGGCGGCCGGGCCGTAGGACGCCGTCTCGATGGGCTCGCCGAACGCGATCAGCCACTTCGACGGCAGCGGCAGCAGCCCCAGCGGACCGAGCAGCGGGAACGTCGGCGTGATCGGGAAGTAGGGCAGCCCGAGCAGGCGCGCCGCCGTCTTCGCGTTGCCGATCATCGGGTAGATCTCCTCGGCGCCCACGATCGCGCACGGGATGATCGGCGCCCCGGTGCGCAGTGCCGCTGTGACGAAACCGCCCCGACCGAACCGCTGCAGCGTGTACCGGTCGCGGAACGCCTTGCCGATGCCCTTGAAGCCCTCGGGAAAGACGCCGACCAGCTCGCCCTGGGTCAGCAGCCGCTCGGCGTCCTCGTTGCAGGCCAGCGTCGTGCCCATCTTGCGCGACACCGAGCCGAGGAACGGCAGGTCGAAGACCAGGTCGGCGCCGAGGAGCCGCAGCCGGCGCTCCGCGGGGTGCTGGTCGTGCAGGGCGACCGTCGTCATCAGCGCGTCCATCGGCACCGTGCCGGAGTGGTTGGCGACCACGAGCGCGCCACCGGACGACGGCACGTTGTCCAGGCCCTGCGACTCGACGCGGAACCACTTCTCGAACAGCGGTCGCAGCAGGGGCAGCAGCACGTGGTCGGTCAGGTCGGGGTCGAAGCCGAACTCGTCGGTCTCGTACTCGCCGGTCAGCCGACGGCGGAGGAACTCGAGCCCGCCGGCGAGCTGCTCCTCCCACCCGGGCGGCGCCTTGGGCGGAACGGCGCGCGGCTCGCCGTCGTCGTCCGGCCGCAGCGGGATGACGCGGGCCTCAGGCATCGCGCACCGCCCGCAGGCCCGGGGCCGGCGGCGCCGGGCTGAGCCTCTCCCCCACGGCGGCGACGGCGTCGGCCGCCGTGTCGAGGACGGTGCGGGCCCGCTCGGTCAGCGCCCCGACCAGCGTCGGGGGCACCACCGGTGCCACGGTGCGCGCGTAGTCGGCCAGGGCGGTCTCGGTCGTGTAGCGCGGCGTGTAGCCGAACTCGGTGCGCAGCACCGTGGTGTCGACGACGCGCCCGAAGTTCAGGAACCGCATCTGCTCCGGCGAGTAGTCGACGAAGCCGAAGCGGCGCGAGATCCGCCCGATCGAGCCGAGCGTCGGCGTGGGCAGCGGCACCTGGACGCGGCCCAGCCGGCGCACGGCCTGCGAGAGCAGCAGCGTGCCCTCGCCGCCGACGTTCACCGTGCCGGTGAAGTCGCCGGTGGTGGCCTTGACGAGCACGGCGAGCGCGTCGTCCTCGTGCAGGAGCTGGACGCGGGCGTCGTACCCGAGCGCGGTGGGCACGAGCGGCATGCGGAAGAAGCTCGTCATCAACGAGTCGATCCGCGGGCCGATGAAGTTGGTGAACCGCAGCACCGCGACGTCGACGTCCGGACGGCGCCGCGAGAACGAGCGCACGTAGCCCTCGATGTCGACGCTGTCCCGGGCGAACCCGCCCGAGGGCACCCGCCGGGCCTGCATGGCCTCGGTGAACACGGCGGGGTCGCGGGAGGAGGCGCCGTAGACGGCGCTGGTCGACTTGAGCACGAACCGCTCGACCGACGGCGCCCGCTGGCACGCGGCCAGCAGCTGCATCGTGCCGATGACGTTGAGTTCCTTCATCGGCGTCCGCCCACCGCTGCCGGCCGGCGTCGAGCTGATGTTCATGTGCACGACGGTGTCGACCGACGCCGACGCGATGACCTTCGCGATCAGCGGGTTGCGGATGTCGGCCCGCACGAACTCCGTGCGGCCGAGCCGTCGGAGCATCGCGGGCGAGGGGGGCACGGTGTCCACCCCGATGACCCGTCCGATCGACGGGTCCTTCGCGAGCTCGGCCGCCAACGCCCCACCGAGCCACCGGCTGACGCCGGTGACCAGCACGACCGCCGGCGGCACGAGCGTCAGCTCACTTCTTGTTGCGACGCTGGACCCGCGTCTTCTTGAGCAGCTTGCGGTGCTTCTTCTTGGCCATCCGCTTGCGCCGCTTCTTGATGACCGAACCCATGGGCTTGCTCCCGACGTCGTCGCCGCGCGGGCCCGGCCGGCGACCGGTGGGTCACGCCGGACACCGTGCGAGGTGATCAGCTCTTCGTACG
Source organism: uncultured Actinomycetota bacterium (assembly GCA_963777095.1). Lineage (GTDB taxonomy): Bacteria > Actinomycetota > Actinomycetes > Mycobacteriales > Geodermatophilaceae > CAVZOY01. Next base: position 1,504,814 of record CAVZOY010000006.1, on the reverse strand, counting down.
GCGGCCGCGTCGACGCGGTGCCGTCCGGCGTCCGAGCCTACCCGGCCGCCCCGCGGCGACGCTGCCGCGGGCGGTCCGGATCACCCCAGTGGGAGCACTCGCCCCCGAGCGTCTGTCAGGCGATGTCGGTGTAGGCGTCGCGCAGGTAGTCCTGGACGGCGCGCTCCGGGACGCGGAACGAGCGACCGACGCGGACGGCGGAGAGCTCGCCGGCGTGGACGAGGCGGTACACGGTCATCTTGGACACGCGCATCATCGCGGCGACCTCGGCCACGGTGAGGAACGTGACGGCCGCACGCGGGGCCGGGACGGCGGGGCGGTGGCCCACCGGCATGGCGGCGGGGTGCGCGGCCGGGATCGGGCGAGCGACGGCGGCGGCCATCGGGCGGTGGCCCATCGGACGCGGACCGGGAACCCCGGGAACGCCGGGGCGGATGGCGGTGCGCTGAGGCATGGTCATGTCTTCGTCTCCGGACCTAGCACTTGTCGTGGCGCCGGCTTCCCCACCGGCAACTGAACACGCATGTGCTGTTACGAAGAGTAGGGGGACGTACGTGACAGAAGCGATGGAAGAAACGGACATGCGGACCGGTCCGTCCTGGGCAGAAGTTCACCTATGCACCACGTCCCACACGACGTACGGCGCGTCGCGCGACACGGTGGTCACTTCGTCACGCTGCGTCCCACACGGTCCGCCCCACGCGGGCTAGCTTCCCCCGTTGGTCCCGCGAGTCCCGTCGAGCCTCAGGCGCGTCAGCGCGTGCTGCCGCCCAGCTCCACCGAACGGGCGTGCGCGGCCTCGATCGCCGCGATCAGGGCCGCCCGGACGCCGTGCCGCTCCAGCTCCCGGATGGCCGCGATCGTCGTCCCGCCGGGGCTGGTGACCGCCTCCCGCAGCTGCACCGGGTGCTCCCCGGAGTCGCGCAGCATCACCGCCGCCCCGAGGGCCGTCTGCACGATCAGGTCCGCCGCCAGGGTGCGCGGCAGGCCCAGCAGGATGCCGGCGTCGATCATCGCCTCGACCAGGTAGAAGAAGTAGGCCGGGCCGCTGCCCGACAGCGCCGTGACGGCGTCCTGCTGCGACTCGGGCACCCGCCGCACCCGCCCGACGGAGGCGAGCAGCTCCTCGGCCTCGTCGAGGTCCGCCTCACCGGCGTGGGCGCCGGGCGAGAGCACGCTCATCCCCTCGTCGACCAGCGCCGGCGTGTTCGGCATGACGCGGACGACCGGCGTCCCGTCCGGCAAGGCCGCCTCGATCCGCGCGGTGGGGACGCCGGCGGCCACCGACACCACGAGGTGCCGCGCCGGGTCGACGTGCACTGCCAGGGCGTCCAGCAGGACGTCGATGTCCTGCGGCTTGACCGCCAGGAGCAGCACGCGGGCGCGCTCGGCCGCTCCGCCCAGGTCCAGGACGTCGACGCCGTACCGCTCGCGCAGCTGGGCGCCACGCTCGGCGCTGCGCTCGCACACGATGAGCTCGCCGGCGCCGCGGCGCACGAGGCCCGACAGCAGCGCCTCGCCGATCTTGCCGCCGCCGATGATGGCCAGACTCATGCGGCACCCGCCAGGCGCTTCACGAGCAGCGCAGCCGCGCCGGGGCCCGAGGGCACCGCGATCCGCACGGCGACGCCCGCAGCGACCAGCCGCTGCTGCTCGCCGGTCCGAACTCCGTAGGGCATGACGTGCTCCCAGCTCCCGGGGGGACGGTCGTACCAGGCCGCCCGCTCCCCCACGACGGCGACCAGCCGCGGATCCGCCGCGGCCACGGCCAGCGAACCGGCGGCGGGCATGAGGACGTTGACGCACCGCACCAGCGCCAGGTCGGCGGCGGTCCCGCGCCCGGCGACCAGGCGGACGTCGCGACCGGCCAGGGTCCGGCACCGGTCCTCGGCACCCGGTTCGCCGCACGGCACCGCCGTCCGCACCCCGGGCAGCTCGGCCGCCAGGGCGCCCACGGGCCCGACCGGACCGGTCAGGCACACCCCGAGGCCGTGCTCCGCCGCCGCACGCGCCGCGCGCCGGGCCTCGTCGGCGCCGAGCCGGTCGACCGGAACGGTGAGCTCGCACTGCGCGGCCAGCCCGGCCCTCGCGAGCCGCACGGCCAGGGCCTCGAGCTCGTCGGCGGCGTCGGCCGAACGGGACGGCAGGTGGTCCAGCGCCACGCGGCGACCGGCGCCCACGAGCTCGCCGGCCACTCGCAGCGCGTCGTCCACGCGCGGGCCCGCGACGAAGCGGGCAGCGACGCCCGGCCGCCGACGGCGGAGGGCGGGCAGCGCGCGCGGCCGGTCGCGGACCATGCGCAAACCGTAGTGCGCGGCGGGTGTGCCCTGCTCGGAGCCGGGGTAGCGCGGCCCCCATGGCTGGAGAACTGGACGGGATGAAGGTGGCGGTCGTCGCGACCGACGGCGTGGAGCAGGTCGAGCTCGAGCGTCCGTGGCAGGCCCTCGAGGAGGCCGGCGCCGAGCCCGTGCTGGTCTCCCTGGACAAGGGGACGATCACCGCCTACCAGCACATCGACAAGGGCGACACCAAGAAGGTCGACGCCGTCGTGAGCACCGCCGACCCCGACACCTACGGCGCTCTTCTCCTCCCCGGCGGCGTCATCAACGGCGACTTCGTGCGCGCCGATGCCGACGCGGTCGCGTTCGTGACGGCGTTCTTCGACTCGGGCAAGCCGGTCGCGGCGATCTGCCACGCGCCCTGGGTGCTCGCGGAGGCCGGCGTCGTCCGTGGCCGCCGCATGACCTCATGGCCGTCGCTGCAGACCGACCTGCGCAACGCGGGAGCGGACTGGGTCGACGAGGAGGTCGTCGTCGACGGAAACCTGACCACCAGCCGCAACCCCGACGACCTGGACGCGTTCTGCGCCGCGATCGTCGAGCAGTTCGCCCAGGAGCCCGCCGAGGTGAGCGCCGACGACTGACCGACCGTCAGCCCAGCTTGTCGAGCACGGTGACGGCGGGCAGGACGGTGAGCAGCGCGCCGGCGAAGACCAGGAGAGCGAGCAACGGCACGCCCATCGTCTCGTGCCCCAGGCGCCGTCGGAAGGCGCTGACGCCGGCCACCAGACCGGTCACCGCGATCGGCGCCAGGACGACGGCGAGGTAGGGCAGCTGCTCCCAGAGCACCGTGGCCAGCAGGTAGACACCGATGCCGGCGGCGAGCGCGATGACGAGCTCGCCGGCGAAGCGCACCCAGGCCATCGCGCTCTCGCGGGGACCGGCCTCCTCGTCGTCGAGGACGCCGTCGCCGTCCCGCACGACGGGGATGGGCCCGGTCGAGGGGTGCGGGTCGACCGGCTTCCGGGGGGCGACCGGCCGCTCGGTCACCCGGCCGGTGCTCTCGACCGAGGGCTCCGCCGGGCGACGGCGGCGGTCGCTTCCCCGGTCCAGGTCACGGTCGCGCTCCGGGACCCGGTCGCGGTCCACGGGGCGCTGGCGGCCCGTCGACCGATCGGACTCGACCGGCCGCTGGCGGCCGGTGGATCGCTCGCGGTCCAGCGGGCGGTCCGGTTCGGCGGGGCGGGCGGGGGCCCCGCGGTCCCGCTGCACCGGCGAGGGGGTGGCCGGGCCGGGCACGTCCGGAGCGCGGGACGGGCCGCGCAGGTCGGGGAGGTGGATGGCTGCGGTCGACGGCTCCGGGGCGGGACGGCGACGCGGCGGCGCCTCGTCGGTTCCCCGGAGATCGCTGGCCCGGCGTCCGAAGGCGGCGTCCTCGCCGCTGGGCGGTCCGGACCGGCGCTGCCGGATGCCGCCGGTGTCCTCGGGGTCGTCCCAGCGCCGCTGCCGCCGACCCGACCGCGGGGCCTCGATGCCCGCCTCGCGGAGGATCTCGGCCAGCGAGCGACCGGCGGTGTCCGGGTTCCAGTCCGGATCGGCCATCACGGTCCTCCCAACGAGTCCAACCGGCGCAGGATGACACCCTCCCGCAGCGCCCACGGGCAGATCCGCACGCACGGTACGTCCAGCGAACGCATCGCCGCGGTTGCCACCACGGCGCCGGCGGGAACCTGGTGCGCGCGGTCGACCGACACGCCGTGCAGCTCCCCCAGGGCGCCGGACTCGATGCGGGAGACGAAGCCGACCAGCTGGTCGAGCGACTCCTGCCGCAGCTCGCGCGGCGCCCAGATCCCGGCCGAGTACGGAGCGGCACCGGTGAGCCGGGCGAGCGTCCGGAAGGTCTTGCTGGTCGCGGTGACCAGGTCGGGCGCGCCGACCTTGCGCAGCTTCCTCGCCGCCGGGGCGAGCAGCTCGTCGGCGTGGTCGCGCAGCTTCTCCAGCGCGGCCAGGTCGGGCCGGCCGCCGCTGCGCGCCTCCGGCAGGAAGCGCCGGGTCATCCGGCCCGCCCCCAGCGGGAGCGACAGCGCGACCTCCGGCTCCTCGTCGATGCCGGCGGCGAGCTCCAGCGAGCCGCCACCGATGTCGAGCACGAGCAGCCGGCCGGCGCTCCAGCCGAACCACCGGCGGACGGCGAGGAAGGTCAGCCGCGCCTCGTCCTCGCCGCTGAGGACCTGGAGGTCCACCCCGGTCTTCTCCCGGATGCGGTCCAGCACCTCGAGGCCGTTCACCGCCTCGCGGATGGCGGAGGTGACCAGCGCCATGACCTCCTCGCAGCCCTGCTTCGCGGCCGCGTCGCAGGCCTTCTGCACCGCCTTGAGCAGGGCCTTCTCCCCCGCCTTGGACAGCACGTCGTCGTCCCCGACGTGCTCCGAGAGGCGCAGCAGCCAGCGGTCGTCGTGCATCGGGGTCGGGTGCGCGCCCCGGTGGGCGTCGACCACCAGCAGATGCACCGTGTTGGAGCCGACGTCCAGCACACCGAGTCGCATGCGGTCAGTGTGCCGGTAACCGGGCCGTCGTGATCAGCAGACGCGGCCCTCGGTCACCGGGGATCGGGCGTGGCACGCTCGTCGACGTGCCCGACGACCCGCCTCCCGAGGTCCCGCTGGACTTCGCCCGCGAGTGGGTGGAGTTCCCCGACCCGGCCGACCCCGAGCACGTCGTCCGTGCCGACATGACGTGGCTGTCGTCGGCCTGGACCTGCATCTTCGGCCGCGGCTGCGCCGGGGTGGTCGAGGGGCGCCCGGACGACGGCTGCTGCAGCCACGGCGCCTACTTCGCCGACGACGACGACCTGCACCGGGTCACCGCGCACGTCGCCGACCTCACCGAGGACGACTGGCAGCTGGCCCCGCTCGGCCGCGGGACGACGCCGACCGACGGGTGGACCGAGCAGGACGAGGCCGACGACGACCCCGAGGAGGGCGCCCGGTCGCTGCGCACGCGGCTCGTGGACGGCGCGTGCATCTTCCTGAACCGTCCCGGCCATCCCGGCGGCACCGGTTGCGCCCTGCACCGCATGGCCCTGCGCACCGGCCTGCACCCCATGGCGACGAAGCCCGACGTCTGCTGGCAGCTGCCGGTCCGCCGCGAGCAGGAGCACGTCGACCGGCCGGACGGCACGCGGGTGCTGCGGACGACGCTCGGCGAGTTCGACCGCCGCGGCTGGGGCGCCGGCGGGCACGACCTGCACTGGTGGTGCACCGGCTCACCGGTCGCGCACGTCTCCCCGGAGCCGTTGGTCGCGACCTACGCCGACGAACTGGTCGCGCTGGTCGGCGCCCCGGCCTACGCCGAGCTACGCCGGCTGGTCGAGGCCCGCCTCGACCGGGGCATGGTCGCTCCGCACCCGGCCAGCCCCGTGCCGCTCGTGCTGGAGCGCCGTCGTCCGCTCTGACAGGTCCACCACCTGGTGGGCCGCCCGGAACGTCTGCCGGTAGGCGCGCGGCGAGACGCCGCGGCGGCGGGTGAACTGCTCCCGGAGGCCGGCGGCGGTGCCGAAGCCCACGAGCCGGGCGATCTCCTCGACCGGGGCGTCGGTGTTCTCCAGCAGCTCCTCGGCGGCGGCCAGCCGGCGGCCGAGCAGCCACGCGTGCGGGGTGGTGCCGGTGGTCGCCTTGAACCGGCGGGCGAAGCTGCGCGGGCTCATCAGCGCCCGGCGGGCCAGGACGTCGACGCTGATCTCCTCGGCGAGGTGACCGTCGGCCCACGCCAGGACGGTGCCGAGCAGATCGTCCTCGCAGGCGGCGACGGGGGCGTCGATGAACTGCGCCTGACCGCCGTCCCGGTGCGGCGGCACGACCATCTCGCGGGCCAGCGCGTTGGCCGCGGCCGCGCCCCATTCGCGACGGACGAGATGCAGCAGGGTGTCGACGCCGGCCGCCGTCCCCGCGCCGGTCAGGATCCGGCCGTTGTCGACGTAGAGCACCGACGGGTCGACCGTCACGGACGGGAAGCGGGCGGCGAGCTCGCCGGCGTACTTCCAGTGCGTCGTCACCCGCAGTCCGTCGAGCAGGCCGGCCTCGGCGAGCACGAACGCACCGGTGCAGTGGCTGACGATCGTCGCGCCGCGGGCGTACGCGGCCCGGAACGCGTCGAGCAGCGCGGGCGACGGCACGCGGTCGAACAGCTCCCACGCGGTGATCGACACGATGTCGGAGTTGGCCAGGCGCTCGAGCCCGTGCTCGACGGTGATGGGGATGCCGGTGTCGGTGCGCAGCACCCCCGGCGCCTCGCTGACCAGCGCGAAGTCGAACCGGGGCAGTCCCATCGCGCGCCGGTCGTAGCCGAACACCTCGGCGCACACGCCGAGCCCGAAGCTGCCGACGAGACCGTCGGCGACGACGACGCTGACGACCAGCGGACGACCGGTTCCTGCCATGCGGAGAGTATGGCAGAAAAGTTGCGATGCATGTCACCCCTGCCACTCGTCGGCCGCGGCGGGAGGCGAGCACGCTTTCGGCATGTTCCTGATCCACTGCCCCGTGACGAGGACCGACGAGCTGGTCGCCGACCGGCGGATCCGCTCGCTGGTCAACCACCCGACCCACATCGCGATGCACGTCGAGTGCCCCTGCGGTGCCGTGCACGTCTACCGCACCGGCCGCCGCTGGGAGGCCGCTCGTCGTCCGCAGGCGAAGGAGCTCGTGTCGGCCTAGAGTCGAACACATGAGCGAATCGAACGGACACACCGGACAGGCCGGCGACCCCACCGCCGAGAAGGACCCGTCCGACTGGGTGACCGGTGACGAGCCCGCCACCGGCGCCCAGAAGAGCTACCTGGAGACGCTGTCGCGGGGAACCGACGACGAGGTGCCCGAGGACCTGACCAAGGCCGAGGCGTCGAAGAAGATCGACGAGCTCAAGAGCTAGGCCTCGAGCTTGTAGCCGAGACCTCGAACGGTCAGCAGGTACTTGGGGTTGGCCGGGTCCGGCTCGATCTTGGCGCGCAGCCGCTTGACGTGGACGTCGAGGGTCTTGGTGTCACCCACGTAGTCCGAGCCCCAGACGCGGTCGATCAGCTGCCCCCGGGTGAGCACCCGACCGGCGTTGCGCAGCAGCAGCTCGAGCAGGTCGAACTCCTTGAGCGGCAGCGACACGGTCTCGCCGTCCACGGCCACCACGTGCCGCTCGACGTCCATCCGCACCGGCCCGGCCTCGAGCACGGCCTCCGGCCGACGGCTCGGCGTCGCCCCGCCGACGCAGTACCGCACGGATCCGGGCCACGAGCTCGCGGGCCGAGTACGGCTTGGTCACGTAGTCGTCCGCACCGAGTTCCAGGCCGACGACCTTGTCGATCTCGCTGTCCTTGGCGGTCAGCATGATGATCGGCACGCTGCTGCGGGAGCGCAGCTGTCGGCAGACCTCGGTGCCGGGCAGCCCGGGCAGCATGAGGTCGAGCAGGACGACGTCCGCCCCGCCGCGGTCGAACTCCGCCAGCGCGTCGGGTCCGCTGACCGCCACGACGGCCTCGAAGCCCTCGCGGCGCAGCATGTACGACAGCGCGTCGGAGAACGACTCCTCGTCCTCCACCACCAGCACGCGGGTCATGCCCGTCCTCTCCCGGCGACCGGCTGCGCGCCGTCTGCCGTCCGTGGCTCCGCGGCGTCCGCCGCGGGCTCCTCCGGAGCGAGCGGGATCCGCAGGGTGAACGTCGACCCCAGGCCCTCCTCGCTCCACACGCTCACCGAACCGCCGTGGTTGCTGGCGACGTGCTTGACGATCGCCAGCCCGAGGCCGGTGCCGCCGGTGCTGCTCGCGCGCGACTGGTCCACCCGGTAGAAGCGCTCGAAGATGCGGGCGCGGTCCTGCCGCGGGATGCCGATGCCGCTGTCGGTCACCGCGATCTCGGCGAACCCGCCGCGGGCGCGGGCGGCCAGCGCGATCCTCGTCCGCTCCGGGCTGTAGGCCACCGCGTTGGCCAGCAGGTTGGTCACCGCCGTGGCCAGCTGCGGCTCGACGCCGCGGACGAGCAGCCCCTCCTGCCCGCCGACGGCGATCTCGATGTCCTTCGCGGTCGCCGCCATGCGGGTGCGGTCGACGGCCTCGCCGAGCACGGTGTCGACGTCCACCGGCCGCAGCTCGGGCAGCGGCTCGCCGCCCTGCAGCCGCGACAGGTCGATCAGCTCGCGCACCAGCCGGCCGAGCCGGTCGGCCTCGTGCTCCATGCGGGAGGCGAAGCGCTGCACCGCCTCGGGGTCGTCGCTCGCGCCGAGGATCGCCTCCGCCAGCAGGGAGAGCGCGCCGACCGGCGTCTTGAGCTCGTGGCCGACGTTCGCGACGAAGTCGCGGCGCACCGCCTCGACCCGCCGCGCCTCGGTGACGTCCTGCAGCACGAGGGCGACCGGCGCGGCCGGGCCGTCCTCGAGCGGAACGGCGTGTGCGCCGAGCTGCCGCGGCGCCTCGCCGGAGACCTCGTCGGCCAGCAGGACGTCGGCGCGGCCGCGTCCGCCGGCCCGCACCCCGTGCGCGAGCTCCATCAGCGCCGGGACGGCCAGCCGGGTGCCGCGGACGACGCCGAGCTCGACGGCGGACGGATTGGCGAGCAGCACCGCGTCGTCCGGGCCGAGCACCACGACCGCCGGGTCCATGACCTCGAGCACCCGCCGGGGCACCGCGTCCGACGGCGACCGGACGACGGCCGCGGGCGCAGCGCCGGCACCGGCACGACCCCGCAGCACGGCGGCGGTCAGCAGCACACCGAGCACGAGGCCGATGACCAGGGCGACCAGCGGGCTCACACAGCCGATGCTAGGTCCGCCCGGGCAGGAGACCGCCCGTTCCACCCGAAGGAGGCGGCCGGCGGACCCACTGTTCACCCGCGGGTCCGACGTCGTTCACCCACGTCCCGGGTCCGCGGACCGCGAACGGCCTAATCTCTGTATGAACGCCGAACACGACGGTGCCGGTCATGCAGCGGCCGCGCGCCCGGTCGGCGCCCGACCGAGAGGACCACCCGTGCGCGAGGGCTACCGCGAAGAGCTCGACGACATCAACGCCTGCCTCGTCGAGATGGCGAACTCCGTCGGGTCGGCCATCAGCACCGCCACGACCGCGCTCCTGGACGCCGACGTGGCGCTGGCCGACCTGGTGATCGCCGGCGACCAGCAGATCGACGCGACCCGGGAGAGCATCGAGCAGCGCTGCTTCACCCTGCTGGCCCGCCAGCAGCCCGTGGCCGGCGACCTGCGCACCATCACGACGGCGATGCGCATCGTCAGCGACCTCGAGCGCATGGGTGACCTCGCCGAGCACGTGGCCAAGCTGGCCCGGATGCGGTTCCCCGAGTCGGCGGTGCCGCTGGAGGTGCGCTCCTCGTTCCTCGAGATGGGCCACATCGCCGAGATGCTCATCACCAAGACCGCGACGGTCATCGCCAAGCGCGACGTCGAGGCCGCCCAGGAGCTCGAGACCGACGACGACGCGATGGACAAGCTGCACCGCGGCCTGTTCCGGCAACTGCTGAGCGACGACTGGCCGCACGGCATCGAGACCGCCATCGACATCACGCTGCTCGGCCGCTATTACGAGCGCTTCGCCGACCACGCCGTCTCGGTGGCGCGCCGGGTGGTCTACCTGGTCACCGGCGAGCGGGCGCAGGCCCCCGCAGCCAGCGCCGGCTGACCGAGGAGCGCCGCAGGCTCCGGTTCCCCACCGGAGGTGGTGGTCCTACTTCTTCCCTTGGTTCTTGACCGCCTCGATGGCGGCCGCGGCGGCGTCGGGGTCGAGGTACTCGCCGCCGGTCTTCACCGGCTTGAGGTCGGCGTCGAGGTCGTAGCGCAGCGGGATCCCGGTCGGGATGTTCAGCGAGATGACGTCCTCGTCGCTCATGCCGTCGAGGTGCTTCACCAGCGCCCGCAGGCTGTTGCCGTGCGCGGCCACGAGCACGGTCGCCCCGGTGCGCAGGTCCGGCACGATCGCGTCGTACCAGTACGGCAGCATCCGGACGACGACGTCGGCCAGGCACTCGGTGCCCGGGCGGGCCTCCGGCGGCAGCGCGGCGTAGCGCGGGTCGTCGCTCTGGTCGAACTCGGTGCCCCGCTCGATCGGCGGCGGGGGCACGTCGTACGAGCGGCGCCACGTCATGAACTGCTCCTCGCCGAACTCGGCGAGCGTCTGCGCCTTGTCCTTGCCCTGCAGCGCGCCGTAGTGCCGCTCGTTGAGCCGCCACGACCGGCGCACCGGGATCCAGGAGCGGCCGGCCTCGCCCAGCGACAGCTCGGCGGTCTGGATCGCCCGCAGCAGCACCGAGGTGTGGACGACGTCCGGCAGCAGGCCGTGCTCGACGAGCAGCTCGCCGCCGCGGGCGGCCTCGACGCGGCCGGTGTCCGACAGCGGAACGTCGACCCAGCCGGTGAACTGGTTGGACTTGTTCCACTCGCTCTCGCCGTGCCGCAGCAGGACGAGGGTGCCCGGGCTGGTGGACTGGGATGTCGGCGTGATCGGCGCAGTCACGGCGCCCATCCTGCCTCAGCTCGTCAGCACCGGCTCCAGGAGCCACAGTTCGTACACTCCGGGCGGCAGCAGGCCGAGCAGCAGCCAGGGGCTGAGCACCCGGCGGGCGGCGCCCCAGCGCACCGCGGCGACCACGGCGACGCTGCACAGCACGCCCGGCGACCAGCCACACCGCGACCGCGACGGGGTCGACCCGCAGCAGCTGCGCGAAGCCGAGCTGGATCGCGCACAGCAGCAGCGGATAGGCCAGCGCGGACGCGGCCAGGACGCCGAGCAGCGCGCGCAGGAAGCGCCCCTGCGCGGCGTCGTCCCGCGGCCCGGTCACGCGGGGCCGTCCTCCGCCGCGGGATGCGCCCGGCCGGACGGGTCGGCGAAGGCGGCGAACGCCTCCAGGTTGCGCAGCGACTCCCCGCGCTTGACCCGCCACGCCCATTCGCGGCGGATCGAGGTGCCGAAGCCGATCTCGAGCATCGTGTTGAAGGAGTCGTCGGCGTAGCTGAGCACCGCGCCGAACAGCCGGTCGATCTCCTCGGGGGTGACGGCGGCGTGCGGGAGCCGGCCGGTCAGGTAGACGTCGCCGACCCGGTCGATCGAGTACGCGACGCCGTACATGCGGGCGTTGTGCTGCAGCAGGTAGGTCCACAGCTGCTCGCGGTTCTCGTCGGGCTGGCGGCAGACGAACGCCTCGATCCGCAGCGCGTGCTCGCCGACGATCAGTCCGCAGACGGTCGTGAGCTTCTTCGTGCCCGGCAGGTCGACGAGCCAGCGCCCAGGCGCGGGGTGCTCGTGCGCCAGGTCGGCATCGCGCAGCGCCTGGTCGATGACGGCGTCGAGTTCCTCGACCGGGCGCGACGTCATCGCGCCACCGAGGCGCCCGGCACCGCCCGCAGGGGGCCGACGAGCCGCGGCCGCGCCGCCCGGATCGCCGTCCGGGCCAGCTCCTCCCCCGCCGTCGCGTAGGCCGCGACGAGCGCGTCGACGGTGCGGTCCCAGGAGAAGTGCCCGGCGTGCCGGCGGGCGCCGGCCGAGAGCAGCTCCCGCCGCCCGAGCACCGTGCGGACCGCGGCGGCGTACGCGTCGGGGTCGTGCCCGTCGACCAGCACGCCGGAGACGCCGTCGCGCACCGCCGTCCGCAGTCCGCCGACGGCCGCCGCGACGACCGGTGTGCCGCACGCCTGCGCCTCGAGCGCGACCAGGCCGAAGGACTCGCTGTGGCTCGGCACGAGGACGACGTCCGCGGCGCGGTAGTGCTCCGCGAGCCGGTCGGGCGGCTGCGGCGGCAGGAAGCGGACGACGTCGGCGATGCCGAGTGCGGCGGCCTGCTTGTGCAGCTGCTGCGGCGCGTCCAGCCCGGACCCGCTCGGGGCGCCGATCACGCGCACCTCGAGCCGGTCGCGCAGGCCGGGGTCGTCGCTGAGCAGGCGTGCGGCGGCGTCCAGGACGACGTCCGGAGCCTTGAGCGGTTGGATCCGGCCGACGAAGAGCAGCACGAGTGCGTCCTCCGGCGTGCCGGTCGCCCGCCGGGCCGCGGCGCGGTCCCGGGGCGCGAAGCGCTGCAGGTCGACGCCCGGCGGGACGACGAGGGTGCGCCGCGGGTCCGCGCCGTAGTGCTCGACGAGCTGCGCGGCCTCCTCGTCGGTGTTGGCGACCAGCCGGTCGGCCTCGGCCACGACCTGCTCCTCGCCGATCACCCGGGCGCGCGGCTCGGGCCGGTCGCCGTCGGCCAGCGCGGCGTTCTTGACCTTGGCCAGCGTGTGCGCGGTGTGGATGAGCGGCACGCTCCACCGGTCGCGCGCCAGCCAGCCGACCTGTCCCGACAGCCAGTAGTGCGAGTGGACGACGTCGTAGAAGCCGGGCTCGTGCTGGGCCTCCTCGCGCAGCACCGCCGCGGTGAAGGCGCACAGCTGGCCCGGCAGCTCCTCCTTGCCGAGGCCCTCGAACGGCCCGGCGCTGACGTGCCGCACGGTGACGCCCGGCGCCATCTCGACCACGGGCGGCAGGTCGCTGGAGGTGGCTCGGGTGAAGATGTCGACCGCGATGCCCCGCTGGGCCAGCCGCCGCGACACCTCGACGATGTAGACGTTCATGCCGCCGGCGTCACCGGCGCCGGGCTGGTCCAGCGGACTGGTGTGCACCGAGATCGTGGCGACCCGCCGGGGCCCGCTCACGTGCGGGAAGAGCCGTCCGGGCACGTGCTGTCCTCCCGCCCTGCGAGTGCGCTGCATCGGGCCCCGGAGGCACCCCTGTCGGTAGTCCATCGTGCAACACCGATTGGATGGGCACATGTCAGGTCCGTCACCCACCCCCTCCTCACCGGCTCCTGCGCTGCCCGGTTCCGGCCGGACCGCCGTGATCACCGGCGCCTCCAGCGGCATCGGCGCCGCGACCGCCGAGCGCCTCGCGGCCGAGGGGTTCTCGGTCGTCCTGGGCGCGCGCCGGCTGGACCGGCTGACCGAGCTGGCGTCGCGGATCGGCGGGCGCGCGCTGCCCCTCGACGTCACCGACGACGCCTCCGTGGCGGCGTTCGCCGCCGAGCTCGATCGCGTCGACGTACTGGTCAACAACGCCGGCGGCGCGTTCGATGCCAAGCCGGTGGCCGAGGCCGACGTCGACTCGTGGCAGCGCGCCTTCGACGTCAACGTGCTGGGCACCGTGCGGATGACCAAGGCACTGCTGCCGGCACTGCTGGCCTCCGGCGCGGGGGACGTCGTGTTCGTCGGCTCGACCGCCGGGCTCGTCTCGTACGAGGGCGGGGCCTCGTACACCGCGGCCAAGCACGGGGTGCACACGATGGCCGCGACGCTGCGGCTCGAGCTGGTCGGGCAGCCGGTGCGGATCATCGAGATCGCGCCTGGCATGGTGCAGACCGAGGAGTTCTCGCTCAACCGGCTGGGCTCGTCGGACGCCGCGGACGCCGTCTACCGCGGCGTGCGCGAGCCGCTGGTCGCCGAGGACATCGCCGACTGCATCGCCTGGACGGTCACCCGCCCGCACCACGTGAACGTCGACCTCATGGTCGTGCGCCCGCTCGCCCAGGCGGCGCAGCACAAGGTCGCCCGCGAGGACTGATGGAGTCGGAGAGCGCGGAAATCGCGCCCCCTCCTACTCCATCACGGGCGGACGGCGGTGGGCTCGCGCTCCAGCCGCACGCCGAAGCGCTCCTCGACGGTGGCTCACGATCCGGTCGGCGAAGGCGAGCAGCTCGGCCGCGGTGGCGCCGTCCTCGGTGGTGAGCGCCAGGCTGTGCTTGGACGACGTCCCGACCCGGCCGTCGCGGGTGCCGCGGCCGAAGCCGGCGGACTGCACCAGCCACGCGGCGCTGAGCTTGACCAGCCCGTCACCGGCCGGCCACGAGGGGCAGCCCTCGACCGCACGGGACGCCGGCACGATCGGGTTGGTGAAGAACGACCCGGCGCTCCGGCTGTCGGGATCGCCGGCGTCGAGCACCATCCCCTTGCCGCGGCGCAGTCCCAGCACCGCCGCGCGCACATCGGCCAGCGGCGCCGGCTGCCCGACCTCGACGCCCAGCGTGCGCGCCAGCTCGGCGTAGCCGACCGGCCGCGACAGAGGGCTCTGCTCCAGGGCGAACGTCACGTCGAGGACGACGAAGCGCGCGAGCTCCCGCTTCAGCCGGCTGTCGCGGTACGCGAAGCCGCACTCGGCCGGCGTCAGCACCTGCTCGGTCTTCTCCGCCCGGTCCCACACCCGGACCCCGGTGATCGTCTGGGCGACCTCCTGGCCGTACGCCCCGACGTTCTGCACCGGCGTCGCCCCGGTCGAGCCGGGGATGCCGGAGAGCGCCTCCAGGCCGGCCAGCTCCGCCTCGACGGTGGTCGCGACCAGTTCGTCCCAGTCGTGGCCCGCTGCGACGGTCAGCGAGTCATCCGAACGCCCGATGCCGCGCGACCGCACGAGGACGACGTCGCCGGGCCAGCCTTCGTCCGGGGCGACGACGTTCGAGCCGCCGCCGAGCACCAGCAGCGGCCGCCCGGCCTCGTCGGCCTCGCGGACCGCGGCGACCAGCTCGTCGGCGTCGGTCACCTCCACCAGCCGCTCGGCGGGACCGCCCACGGCCAGCGTGGTGAGCTCCGCCAGCCGCACGTTCCATCGCTCCTGCACGGGGCCACGCTAGCCGCGACTACTCTTCGCACCGTGAAAGGACCTCGTCCTCCCCACCCCTCGCAAGCTCGGGGCGGGACCCGGGACGAGGCCCTAGCCAGCGACCACAAGCGCCGGGCGTCGCTGCCGCCGTCCGCGACGCGCAAGGCACCGCGCCTCGCCGCCGGACGCGCCCGCGCCCTCGGCCTGCCGACCCGCGGCACCACCAACGCCAACCGGCTCCGGCGGGTCGACCGCTGGGTGCTGGCCACCCAGCTCCCCCGTATCCGGGACGCCGCCCGCCCCCTCGTCGTCGACCTCGGCTACGGCTCCTCGGCCGTGACCACGCTCGAGTTGGTCGAGCGGCTGGCCCCGCACGTCATGGGCCTCGAGGTGGTCGGCCTGGAGATCGACCCGGCCCGCGTCGCGGCGGTGGAGGCCGACCGCGAGCCGCCGCGCGTCGACTTCCGGGTCGGCGGCTTCGAGCTGGCGGGGTTGCACCCGGTGCTGGTGCGGGCGTTCAACGTGCTGCGCCAGTACGACGAGGCCTCCGCCGCCCAGGCCTGGGAGACCATGCGTGCCGCCCTCGGCCCGGGCGGGCTGTTGGTGGAGGGCACCTGCGACGAGTGGGGACGCCGCTCCGCCTGGGTCGCCCTCGACGCCGACGGCCCGCTCACCCTCACGCTCTCGACGCGGGTGGGCGACATCGACACCCCGTCCGACCTGGCCGAGCGGCTGCCGAAGGCGCTGATCCACTCCAACGTGCGGGGTCAGCCGGTGCACGACTTCCTCCGCGCCCTGGACGCCGGCTGGGCGGCCGCCGCGGGGCTGTCGACCTTCGGCCCGCGCCAGCGCTGGGTGGCCGCGGTCGAATCGGTGGCCGAGCAGGGCTGGCCGATCGTGGGATCGAGCCGCCGCTGGAAATACGGCGAGGTCACCGTGCGCTGGTCGGCCGTCGCGCCGGTGCCTCCTGCGGGCTAACGTCCCGCCGATGTCGCACATCGGCGGTCCCCTGCACTACGAGGTAATGGGTGCGGACGACGCGCCGCCCATGGTGTTCGTGCACCCGAACCCCATGGACTCCTCGTGCTGGATCTTCCAGATGGCGCACTTCTCGACGTGGTTCCGCTGCATCGCCGTCGACCTCCCCGGATACGGCCGCTCACCGTCCGCGACGGAGGGCCTGACGATGGACGAGATCGCCGGCGCCGTCTGGGACGCCGTCGACAGCGCGGCGTCCGACGACCGGACCGTGCTCGTCGGCTGCTCGGTGGGCAACAACGTCGTCCAGCGGATGTATCACCTGCGGCCCGAGGCGACCGACGCCCTCGTGCTCGTCGCGGGCAACTACCGGCCGGTGAAGGACTTCGTCCCGCGGCGGATCGCCGACTACCGGGAGCACGGGCTGGACTTCCGGTACGAGCACACCCTGTTCGGCTTCTCGGACGACTTCGCCCGCACCCCGCTGGCCGACTGGTTCGCGACGATGTTCGCCGAGCGCAACGCGACCGCCGACCTCGACACGATCGTCAGGATGTTCGAGGCGCTGGGCGCGCCCGATCCGGACCGGCTGCACGCCGACCTGCACGCGCCGGTGCTCATCCTGTCCGGCCGGCTCGACCGCGGGCACGACGCGGCGCACGCGCTGCACGCCCGGCTGCCCGACTCGCGGCTGGTTCCGATCGAGGGCGCCGGGCACGCCTGTCACATGGAGAAGCCCTGGGAGGTCGACCGGGAGATCATCCGGTTCCTCCGCGAGATCGGGCACACCTCCCTGCCGGCGGTCTCTCCGTCCTGACGTCCGGCAGCATGGGCTCCGTGCCGGAGACCCCACTGCTGCCGCCGGGCCGCGTCCGGACGGCGCACGGCACGGCGGAGCTGCTCGGCGACGCCGACCGCGACGGCTCCTGGGTGCTGCTGGTCGACGACACCCCGCAGTCGCACGTCGACCTCGGCGACCCCACGCACCTGGAGTTCGAGTACGTCCGCCGGATGGGGCACGCGCTCGACCTGGCCGCTCCCGAGGGCGATCCGCTCGACGTCCTGCACCTGGGCGGCGGCGCGCTGACCCTCCCCCGCTACGTCGCGGTCACCCGGCCCGGCTCGCGGCAGCGGGTGGTCGAGTTCGACGAGCAGCTGACCGACCTGGTCCGCACCCATCTGCCGCTGCCGCGCGGGGCGCGCGTACGGGTGCGCGCCGAGGACGCCCGCGTCGCGCTGGAGACCCGGCCGGACGCGAGCGCCGACGTCGTCGTCTGCGACGTGTTCTCCGGCGCCCGGACGCCGGCGCACCTGACCACCGCGGAGTTCGTCGCCGAGGTGCGCCGGGTGCTGCGCCCGGGCGGCACCTACCTGGCCAACGTGGCGGACGGTCCGCCGCTGCGATTCGCGCGCGGCCAGGTCGCCACCCTCCGGACGGCGTTCCCGCAGGTCTGCCTCGTGGCCGAGCCGGGCACGTTCCGCGGCCGGCGGTTCGGCAACCTGGTCGCGGTCTGCTCCGCCGCCGAGCTGCCGGTCGCCGCCCTGACCCGCCGGTGCGCGTCGGACCCGATGCCCGCGCGCGTCGTGTCGGGCGAGGACCTCGACCGGTTCGGAGGCAGCGCCGTTCCCGTGTACGACGCGGACGCCACCGATTCGCCGGCTCCGCCTGCGGGCGTCTTCGCCCGGCCATAGGTTGCTTTGGAGCGTCGAGGCTTGGGAGATGGCTCACAGATCCGCTATGGTGTGAAGGTCTAACCATTCACTCTGCAGCACGAACCACAGCGAGAGGGGCGGCGCGGGCCGGCGACAGCTCGCCGGCGGGCGGAACTCCGCCCCCCGTGACACCCGGCCGAGCCCCCCGCCGACTTTCAGGGAGCGAGGCAACACATGGGCAAGGGACGCGTTTTCGTCCGCGGTCTCACGTCGGAGACCTACGGACTGGGCCACTTCCGCAAGGCACAGCTGGCCGCCGAGCGGGTCCGCGATGACAGCGTCATCGTCGACGACGCCAAGGTCGGCCACTCGGGCGACAGCGAGAAGAGCCGCACCTGGTGGCGGATCGGCCCGGGTGACGAGGACTTCCTCACCCAGACCCTGCAGGTCCACTTCGTGGAGCTGCCCGGCGAGTCGAGCAACCACGGCCACGGCCACCAGAACGAGGCCGCGTTCTACATCCTCGAGGGCCGCGGCTACGAGATCCACGACGACCAGCGCTACGACTGGGAGAAGGACGACCTCGTCTTCGTCCACACCGACTCGGTGCACCGGCACTTCAACCCGTACCCGGAGAAGGCCGTCGCCCTCGTCGTCAAGGCGAAGTGCACGTTCATGTTCATGGGCCTGATCCAGCAGGGCCGCAGCGGCCCGGTGGAGAACGAGGAGAAGTTCGGCCCCCGCGAGGACTGGTCGGCCATCTGGACGCCCGGCGTGCTGGACCGCAAGAAGGTCATCAAGCCGTCCGACTGCACCTGGGAGACCACGCAGCTCGGCCGCGTGCGCGTGATGAACTCCCCGGAGCGCACCGACGCCCGACAGTTCTCGGTCGACGCCCTCGAGCTGCAGGTTCCTGCCGGCAGCCGGTCGGGCAAGTACTGGAAGATGGCCGACGAGGTGCACTACATCCTCGAGGGCGACGGCTACGCGCTCATGTGGGAGGTGGAGTCCGAGATCGCGGAGAAGTACTACGCCCGCATCGCCAAGGAGCCCACCCGCCACGAGTTCACCAAGGGCGACACGGTCTACGTCCCGCAGAACCACATCTGCCAGATCTTCGCCGCCGACGGCACGCCGCTGCGGGTGCTGTCGTTCCAGAACCGGCTGTTCAAGCACCTCGGCTACGACAACGTGGCCTACCTGGAGGACGCGCCGGAGTACACCGCCTCGGCGCAGCAGGTCGGCGAGCTGGCCGGCCAGGCCTGATCACTCCCCTGACGCACACCGACGGCGCCCTCGCGGACTTCCCGCGAGGGCGCCGTCGCGTCGACAGCCGCACCCCGTGAGCCGGCGGGACACCGTCGCCACCGCGGCCGGGGCGACCATCTACTCGATCTCCCTGGGCGCGGCGGTCGTCGCCCTCCCCCTCCTGGCCCTCGAGGCCGGGTACACGGGCGTCCAGGTCGGCATTCTCGTCGCGCTGAGCGCGGTCACCCAGATGCTGGGCCGGATCGGCATGGGCTCGTGGATGAACCGCTTCGCCGACTGGACCTTCGTCATCGTCGCGACGGCCCTGCTCGCGCTCTCCAGTGCGCTGGCCGCGCTGAGCACCGCCGTGGTCCCGTTCGTCGTCGCCCATTTCCTGCAGGGCTTCTCGCGGGCCTTCTTCTGGACGGGGACGCAGACGCACGCCGTCCGCGGCGACCGGCCGGCCGTGCGCGGGATGGCCATCGTCAATCTGTCCTCGGCCACCGGGCTGCTCCTGGGGCCGCTCGTGGCCGGCGCGATAGGCGAGGTCTCCCTCCCGGTGGCGCTCACGGTCAGCGCAGGCCTGGCCACCGTGGGGCTCGTGCCCGCCGCGCTACTGGATCGCCTGCCCCCGTTCTCGCCGCCGAAGGGCAGCTCGCAGAAGCGGATCTGGCGGCGTCCGGGAGTGGACGCCGGCTGCTGGGCCGGTGTCTCGGCCGGCGCGTGGCGCGGGCTGCTCGGGTCCTACGTGCCGGTGGCGCTGGACGCGGCCCGCACGTCCACCGGGCTCATCGGCGTCCTGATCTCCATCGCCAACGCCGCACAGCTCGCCGGCTCGGCAGCGGTGGCGCGGCTGGGCAAGCGGCGTCTGACGCAGTCCCTGGTGATCGGCGCGGTCGCGGCGGGGATCGGCGTGGGCGTCGTCGGTTTCGTGGCCGGCAACCCGATCGTCGCGGGCCTGGCGCTCGCCGTCTCTGGCCTCGGCGCCGGTGTTCTGCAGACCGCCGGGCCCGCTGTCGCCGTCGAGTCCGTACACCCCGAGGAGCGGGGCGCGGTCATGGCGGCCAGCGGCACGTTCCGCGCCGCGGCGCTGCTGGCGTCACCGCTCGCGGCCGCCGGACTCGTGGCCGTGGCACCGGTCTCGGTGGCGCTGGCAGTGGGCGGCGCGCTCATCCTGCTGCCGGCGCGCTGGGCCTGGCGGCTCGGGCGGAACCCGGGCCCGGCCACCGCGTGAGCGCGTCAGCGGGCGCCCGTCGCCCCTCGTCGACGTCCAGGGTCAGGAGGGTGAGGGAAGCCGCGAGCGCCGGCTGCGCAGCCGTGGTACTCGCCATGGCCCTGGGTGGGTGCGCGGGCGATGACAGCGCGAACGGTTCCGGGTTGATCATGGACGGGACCTTCTTCCACGAGTCCAGCGGAGAGGTCCGGCCGGAGTCGCTGGGCACCGTCCTGCACTCCGACCTCCCGTTGCGGGACGCCCGCGCCGACGTCCGCGAGATCGACGGCATTCCCGCCGAGGACGCCGTCGCCGTGGAGTCAGACCCCGGTGGGCCGGCTCCCGAGGGCTGGTACCTGTTCACCGTGGACGAAGGCCTCGCCGCAGACCCCTGGTCCGACGCGACCCTCGCCCAGGTGCTCCTGGCCCCGGGCTGACGCGGTCAGCGCGCCGACTCGACGCCGTCCAGGAACTCGAGGATCCGCGCGGGCGCCGTCTCCTCCGTCTGCTCGACGACGGGCACGTCCCAGTACTGGTTCGCCGGCAGGCACTCCTGCAGGTAGCGGGCGGCCGACGGGGCGTGCGAGTCGTCCTGGCCGGGCACGATGAGCGCGGGCAGGTCGCAGGTCAGCAGGTCCTCCGGCTCCGGGCCGGGCACCGTGTCGCGGTCGAACAGCAGCCGCACCAGGCCGGCGACGGTGGTCCGGTAGCGGCCCGGGTCCGCGGCGGCGTAGGAGGCAGCGAAGTCGTCGTCCGTGCGCAGGACGCTGTTCCACGGGCCCACACGCGGGTCCTTGGTGAACGTGCCCCCGGTCTCGCGCGCCAGCCGGACGACGGCGTCCAGACCCTCGGCGTCGACGAAAGCCAGGTGCTGCTCGAAGCGCTGAGTGCTGCTTCATGCGGTACTTCACGCCGCCGGCGGGCGAGAACAGCACCATCGACCGCACGCGGTCGGGGTGCGCGACGCCGATGGCCGCCACCGCCGAGCAGCCGACGCAGCCGCCCATGAGGTGCGCCGAGTCGACGCCGAGGGCGTCGAGCAGCCCGACCCCCTGGCGCACGTAGTCGGCCCAGGAGATCCGCTCCAGCCGGCCGGACGACTGCCCCGACTCACGGCGGTCGAAGGTGATGCACGTGTAGCGCTGCGAGAGGTGGTCGAGCAGGTTGAGCCGCTTGTAGATGCCGACCGTCCGCCAGCTCTCCAGCGTCGAGTCGAACCCACCGGGCGAGAACATCAGCAGCGGCGGACCGTCGCCGGTCACCTCGTAGCGGGTGCGGATCCCGTCGGCGACGGCGGTGGGCACGGCAGCACTACTCCTCGGGTTGGACGACCGACGGGGCTCAGGATGGGCGTCGTCAGGACGCCGGAGGCACCGGGATGCCGCCCGGCAGCTGGCGCGCCGACCGGACGTCGTCGGCGTACCGCGTCATGGCCTCCAGCGTCTGCTGGGCGACGTTGACGTAGGTGTCCGGCGCCCCGTCGATGGCCTTCGCCGCGTAGCCGATGGCCGCGGTCACCATGCGCATGCGCCCGTCGAGCCAGGGACCGCCACCGAAGCCACCCACCACCGGGATCGACACGGCCTCGGTCACCGCCGCACCCACGACCGGGCCGCTGTTGGTGAAATTGAGCAGCGCGGCGCCGGCCTCCTCGAGGGCCTTGGCCTCGGCGATCATCGAGTCCTTCAGCTCCACCGGGACGGCGTCCGCGGCCGAGGGGATGGCCTTGTACTCGACGCCGTAGCGCAGCGCGGTCTGCGGCGTGATGCCGAACTGCGCGAAGACCGGGATCCCGGCGCGGGTGACGGCCTCGACGGCGTCGAGGTAGTCGGACGCGGCGTCGAGCTTGACCATGTCGACGCCGGCCTCCTTCACGAACCGGATCGCGGCGCGGACGGCGCTGTCGGCGCCCTCCTGCAGCGGGCCGAAGGGGAAGTCGACGCACACCAGGGCGCGGGACGTGCCGCGCCGGACCGCCTTGGCGACGACGAGCATCTCCTCCATCGTGACCTCGAACGGGTTCGAGTGTCCCCAGAGGTTGATGCCCACGGTGTCGCCGACGGAGACCAGGTCCACGCCGGCACGGTCGACGATCTTCGCGATCTGGTAGTCCCAGGCCACGACGCCGACGATCTTGCGCTTCTCCTCCTTGTAGCGCTGGAGGTCGCGCAGGCTCACTTTCTCCGGCATCGGCTCAGACCCGCAGTGCGGTGAGCAGGTCGACGACGTCGTACTCGTCGGCGTCCGGGAGCAGCACGCGGGCGTGCGGGCGCAGCGCGGCGACGGCCGCCGCGGCGGCGGTGCCGCTGTGCGTCCCGTCGCCGATCACCAGGCCCGCGGTCTGGATGCCGCGCTCCCAGCACGCCTTGCCGAGGGCGTAGGCGCAGTCGGCACCGGCGTCGCTGGTCGCGATCATGACGACGACGGACGCCCTGGCCAGCTCGTCGGCCAGGGTGGCCGGGCCGCCGTCGATCCCGCGCAGCATGAGGGTGTCGTTGTCGGGGTCGGCGGACTCACAGACGTAGAAGCGGGCGTTCGCCCACTCCAACTCCGCCGCACGGGCGGCGATCTCGGCCGCCTTCTCGTCCAGAGCGACGATGCGACCCGCGCGCGAGGGCGCGATCGGCCGGTCGATCCGGTAGCGCGACTCCTCGGCCGTCGCCGCGCGGGCACAGCTGCTCAGCATCTGGGTGTCGACGGACATGATCAGACCGACGAGACCGGCATGCCGGGCCGCACCTTGACGTCCTCGCGGGCGGCGTCCAGGAACGCCTCCTTCTGCGGCAGGACGACGGCCGCCGACCGGACGTGGTGGTGCGCGGGGTCCACACCGGGCGGGGTCTCGCCCTTGTCCCGCAGCGCGACGGCGGCGCGGTACAGCTTCTGGCGGGCCTTGACGATGCCGCTGTCGGCCGGGACCAGGCGCTCCTTGGTGCGGTCGACGATCGGGCCCATGCTCTCCTGCAGCGAGGAGTCCTGGATCGCGATGCCCTCGATGCCGGAGTACCACTCGCCGGCCTTCTGCTTCTCGCGGTTCATGTTGTAGTCGTTGTCCATGTTGGCGACCGGGCGGTAGGTGCCCGGGATGTTCGCGCTGTGGACACCGTGGCCGTCGATCATCGCCTGCCGCTCCATCTCGGTCAGAGGCCGCACGGGGTGGTAGTCGAAGCTGTAGGACCAGCAGTTGTCGTCGTCGATCGGAATCCAGAAGTGCCCGTGGATCGGGTGGTCACCGCGCGGCGGCACCATCGTGAAGCAGGGCATGACCCACGGCGTGATACGCCAGTAGTACTTGCCGTCCTCGGCGTTGCGCCGGGCGCCCACGAACAGGCCGCCCTCGGCGTCGGCGACCTCGAAGAACGGCTTGGTGTCGTTCAGGTTGTACTCGTTGCCCTTCGCGCCCTTGAACAGCGGGTCGCTCTTCAGACCACCCGAGTGCAGGAACGTCACGTGGCTGGAGTCGATGCCGCCCTCGAACGCCTGCAGCCAGTTGCACTGCTGCCAGCGCTTGGACGTGTACGTCTGCTCCGGCGGCACCAGGGCGAACTCCCACTCGGGGAGCGGAGGCTGCTTGGCCGGGTCGCCCATGTAGGTCCAGAGGACGTCGCCGATCTTGACCAGCGGGTACGAGGTGAGCTTCACGTTCTCGGCGAAGCTGGAGTTGTCGGCCTCGGAGGGCACGTCGACGCACTGGCCGGTGGAGTCGTACTTCCAGCCGTGGTACGGGCAGCGCAGACCGCCCTCCTCGTTGCGACCGAACCAGAGGGAGACCCCGCGGTGCGCGCAGAACTCGTCGATCAGGCCGTAGTTGCCGTAGCTGTCACGGAAGGCGACCAGGCGCTCGCCGAGCAGCTTGAGCCGGACCGGCGGCGAGCCGTCCTCCGGCAGTTCCTCGGCGAGGCAGGCGGGGAACCAGTACTGGCGGAACAGCTCACCCATCGCCGTCCCGGGACCGGTCCGGGTGAGCAGCTCGTTGATCTCCTTGCGCAGCATGCCTGATTCTCCCTGATCGCCCGTCGTACCGTCACACCCGTCGAGGCGGATGGCCTAACTGTCATACCTTTCCACGCGACTGTCAACAGTCGCGCGGAGCATCCCGGAGGGGGTTCAAACCGGGAAAACCGCCGGTCAGACCTCCTGCGGAGCGATGTCCACGGTCAGCCCGTCGAGCTCCGGCGAGACCTTGATCTGGCAGGACAGCCGGCTGCCCTCACGCCGGTCCGAGACGCCCATCTCGAGGAGGTCCTCCTCGGTGGGGTTGGGCTCGCCGACGAGGCTCAGGAACTCCTCGCGCACCCAGACATGGCACGTGGCGCACGAGGCGTTGCCGCCGCACTCGCCGATGATCCCGGGGATGCCGTTCTTCACCGCCGTGGCCATGACCGACTCGCCCTCGACCGCCTCGACCGAGCGCTCCTGGCCGTCGAGGCCGACGTAGATCACCTTGGGCACGCTGGGGGGTCCTTCCCTCATGATTGCAGCGACTTCTCTTGTCACCGTGGTCTGTCCATTGGACCATACTGTGGCCCAGGTCACTCGAAAGAGCTCGTCGTCGAACGAAGCCCTTCCGGGTCTGGATCAATGGTATTACCATTCGGGGGAAACTGGAAGCTGGGAGGCGCACGTGGACGCAGGCACGGTGATCGTCGGTGCCAGCCAGGCCGGCCTCCAGCTGGCGGTCTCGCTGCGGGAACTCGGCGACACCGGTGCGATCACCCTGGTGGGGGCAGAGCCGCACCCGCCGTACCAGCGGCCGCCGCTGTCCAAGGAGTACCTGTCCGGCACCGCCGACGGGAGCACGCTGGCCTTCCGCGCGCCGTCCTTCTACGCCGACCAGGGCATCGACCTCGTCTGCGGCGAACGGGTGGAGCACCTCGAGCTGCTCCCGGACGGCTCCGGAGCGGGCCGGGCCCGCACCTCCGGCGGCCGGGACCTCTCCTTCGAGCGGCTCGCCCTGACGACGGGCGCGGAGCCGCGGCGGCTGAGCGTGCCCGGCGCCGATCTGGAGGGCATCTGCTACCTCCGCGACCTCGACGACGCCATGCAGCTGCGCTCGGAGCTCGGCCAGGCGCGCCGGGTCGTGGTGGTGGGGGGCGGCTTCGTCGGCCTCGAGGCCGCGGCGGTCGCGCGAGCCCGTGGCCTGGAGGTCACCGTCGTCGAGGCGCTCGACCGGCTGATCGCGCGGGCCGTGGCGCCGGTCGTGTCCGAGTTCTACAAGGCGGCGCACGAACGGCGCGGCAGCACGGTGCTCCTGGGCACCGGGGTGGAGGGCTTCCGCGGCGACGGCGGCCGGGTGAGCGCCGTCGTCCTGACCGACGGCCGGGAGCTGCCTGCCGACCTGGTCATGGTCGGCGTGGGCGTCATCCCGCGCACCGAGCTCGCCGAGCAGCTGGGCCTCGAGTGCGACGGCGGCATCGTCGTCGACCGGTACGCCCGCACCAGCTGCCCCGCGGTGGTCGCCGCCGGCGACTGCACGGTGCTGCCGCACCCCGTGACCGGCGAGGGTCGGGTCCGGCTGGAGTCGGTGAACAACGCCGTGACCCAGGCGTCCACGGCCGCCGCGACGCTCATGGGCAAGCTCGAGGTCGTGCCGAACGTGCCGTGGTTCTGGTCCAACCAGGGTGACCTGCGACTGCAGATCGCCGGGCTGTCCACCGGCTTCGACGACTTCGTCGTCCGGGGCGAGCCGGACAGCGAGCGGTTCTCGGTCCTGTACTACCGGGACGGGCGGCTGCTGGCGGTCGACGCCGTCAACGCCCCGGGCGACTACATGGTGGTGCGCAAGGCCCTGACCCAGGGCGCCTCGATCCCGGCCGACCGGGCCGCGGACGCCGCCACGCCGCTCAAGCAGCTCCTGCTCGCCGCAGCCGCCTGAGCAGGTGCCCGATGGTGATCAGGTGACCTGATCACCGGGGGTCCTGGCTCAGGGTTGACGCTGAACCAGGACCCCACCAGGTGAGCTGAGACCACTGACGATCAGGTGACCTGATCACCATCCGCCGCGCCGACCCGGTCCTCGAGGCCGAACAGCTTCACGGCGTTGTCCAGCATGATCTTCTGCCGGACCTCCGGCTTGATCGGCAGCTGCTCGAAGTCGGCCAGCCAGCGCTCGAGCGGCAGTGACGGGGCATCGGATCCGAACAGCGCCTTGTGCGGGATCATGCTGTTGACCTGCTGCACGACCTCCGGGGGGAAGTACTTGGGCGCCCAGCCGGACAGGTCGATGTAGAAGTTCGGCTTGTGCCGGGCGATCGCCAGGCTCTCGGCGGTCCACGGCCACGACGGGTGTGCGCAGATGATCTTCAGGTCCGGGAAGTCGGCCGCGATGTCGTCGAGCAGCATCGGCTGGCAGTACTTGAGCTTCACGCCACCGCCGCCGGGCGACCCGGAGCCGGCCGCGGCGTATCCGCTGTGGAAGAGCACGACCATGCCCTGGCGCTCGGCCTCCTCCCAGAGCGGGTAGAAGCGCGGGTCGTTCGGATAGAAGTGCTGCCGGGCCGGGTTGAGCTCGCCGATCCCGACCAGGCCCATCTCCTTCATCCGCACGATCTCCCGCCGGGCGAGCTCGCCCTGCCAGGGGTCGATGGCCCCCATGCCCAGGAAGACGTCGGGGAACTGCTGCACGGTGTCGGCGATGAAGTCGTTGGGGATCGGCGTCCGCCCGGTGATGGTCACGTCGGTGCCGTTGACCAGGACCGCCATCATGTTCTTGCTGCGGTACTGCTCGGCCTGCTCGTCCACCGAGGTGTGCTTCACCTCGCGCTTGAAGTAGCGGGCCATCTGCTCGAACTTGGCCTGCGCCTCCGGCCCTTGCAGGGCGCGCGCCCGCTCGTCGTGGACGTGGACGTGGACATCGATGCCGGCGAGCGTCATCAGCGGATTCCTTCCGTAGGGGGCGCGTTCGCGGTCGGGGTGGAGCGCAGGGCGAGCACGTCTCGGCGGTTCACCAGCACCGCGACCAGCAGCGCCGCCCCGGAGATCGGAAAGGCGGCCGCCATGCCCGCGAGGGCGGCGAGCCCACCGAAAGCCAGCGGCTGGACGACCTGGGACAGGCGGCCGGCCGTCGCCCGCAGACCCATGACCAGTCCGCGGTCGGCGTCGGAGCTGTGCTCGGTGAGCAGCTGCATCACGACGGGCGGGTTCGAACCATAGCCCGCGCCGGTGACCAGCGCGGCCGCGACCAGGAGCGCCGGGTGCAACAGCCACGGCGTCAGGCTGATGCCCACGACCCCGACGACCGTGCCGATCACCATCACGGTCCCCGCGCCGAGCCGGCGGGTCAGCAGGGGCAGAGCCGGACGGACGGCGAGCGAGGCGATCCCCATGATCGACAGCAGCAGGCCGATCACCGGCACGCTCACGCCCCGTTCCTGCAGCGCGAGCGGGTAGAAGGTGCTCTTGATCGAGATGACGTACATGACGACGAAGCTCGACAACAGCGTCGTCCGGATCGCCGGCGTCCTCGCCGTCTGCCAGGCGTCACGGCCCAGCCGGCCGCCGCGTGCCCTCAGGCCGGGGCGGTCCGGCGCGAGGATCGCCGCCAGCAGCATGAGCGCGGCCGTGCCGGCGTAGGTCAGCGCCAGAGCCGACCACCCGAAGCGGTCGTACACGAGACCGCCGACGGCCGGGCCCACGGCGATGCCGAGGCCCCACATGAACGAGAACAGGGACAGGTGCCGGGCCAGGGTGTCGCCCCGTCCGGCACCGGTGGCCAGCGTCTGGATCGCCAGCCAGACGAAGAGCTCGACGACGCCGTTCACGACCTGCAGCACCAGCAGCTGCAGGATGGTCGATGCCGCCGCGTAGGCGACGCCGAGCGCCGTCATGGCGGCGAGCGAGACGTACAGGACGCGCTTGGTGCCCAGCCGGTCGATGGCGCGGCCGCCGGGGATGGCGAGGAACAGCGCGACGAAGGCGTAGGCCGCGGCGACGAGGCCGACCTCCTGCGCCGAGGCGCCGAGCTCGTCGAGCCGGACGACGACGAACGGCCGCAGCGAGTGCGACGCGATCCAGTAGAGCAGCGCGGCGAGCGAGACCAACGCCCACCGGCTGGTCACCACCCGCCGCCAGGACGTCCGGTCCTCGGTGGTGCTCACCCCGCGTCGGGGCCGACGCCCGCGAGTGCTCGCTCCATCGCCGACGGGTCGAAGTAGCCCTCGGGCCGGCCGCCGGTGTACTGGGCGCGCAGGGCCGCGGTCTCGGCGAGGCTGCGCTCGGCGTCCTGGACGGAGCGGATCACCCCGGTGCGGCTGGCCGTCTCGATGTCGAGGATCCGGCGCGCACGCGCGGCGTCGACGTCGCGCGCCCGGGCGATCAGGTCGACGACGTCGTTCCGATGGGCGGGGTCCATGGCCCACGCCGCGGCCCGCAGCAGCGCGCGCGTGTAGCCGGCCCATGCCTCGGGATTCGTCGCCGCCCAGCCGGTGGTCGTGGCGGCGGTGACGCCGGGGTGCCCGGCGAAGTGCTGCCGGGTGTCGGCCAGGATGCGGAAGCCCTCGTCGAGCGCCGTCGCCTCGTGGTGGTGGCTGAGCAGGCCCGCCACGATCTCGCCCTTCTGCAGCCCCTGCAGCCGGTAGCCGGTCGCGCCCAGCGGCACGACCTCGTAGTCCCCCTTCTCCAGACCGTGCAGGCGCAGGAGCTCGTAGAGCACGAAGGCGTAGCCGGAGTCGGGGGCGTCGACGCCGACCGGCCGACCGCGCAGGTCCGCCCAGCCCGAGACGTCCGGCGAGACGATGAGCTTCTGCGCGATCCCGGTGTCGAGCACCAGGAAGATCGCCAGGTCGCGGGAGCCGAACGCCCGGAACTTCATGACGTTGTCGGCATTCGTGTGCACGAGGTCGAAGCGGCCGCTCAGCAGGCCCTCCATCTGCGGGCGCGAACCGACCGCGATCTCGACCTCGAGCTCGAGCCCCTCCTCGGCGAGGTAGCCGCGGTGCTGCGCGGCGAGCAGCGCGCTCACCTGGGAGAAGGTGTTGAGCCTCAGCACCCGGGTCATTCCGTGCCCTCGCGCGGAGCGAGCACGATCTTGCCGAGCAGTCCGCCCTTCTCCGCCAGGCGGTGGGCCTCCGCGGCCTGGTCCAGCGGGAGCACCCTGTCGACCACGGCGTGCAGGCGGCCCTCGCCGGCGGCCTCGAGCGCGGTCCTGACGTCCCGCCGCGAGGCGCCCGCGCCGCCGATGATGCGCAGCCGCCGTCCGTACAACCGCCGGACGTCGAGCTCGACCTTGCCTCCGCCGTGCGCACCGGCGGTCACCAGCCGGCCGCCGTGTGCCAGAGCGGCGAACGCCTTCGGCCAGATGCCGGGGTCGCTGATGTTCTCGAAGACCACGTCGACGCCGCGGCCGTCGGTGAGGCGGAGGACCTCCTCGGTGAGGTCGGAGCTGCGGTAGTTGACGCCGTGGTGGGCACCGTTGGCCAGCGCCACCTCGACCCGGGAGTCGGCGCCGGCCCCCGCGATCACCGTCGCGCCCAGCAGCGTGGCCACCTGCACGCCGGCCGCACCGAGCCCGCCCGTCGCGCCCATGACCAGCACCCACTCCCCCGGCTGGACGACGGCCAGGTTGCGCAGCAGGTTGAAGGCCGTCGGGGCGTGCCGCAGGATCACCGCGGCGTCCACGAACCCGAGCGTGTCGGGGATGGGGACGGCGTTCTGGGCAGGGACGGCGACCCGCTCGGCGTACCCGCCCCAGCGGTGGACGCCGATGTGCCGCGAGTTCGGGCACTGCTCCTCGCGGCCGCTGAGGCAGAAGCCGCACCGGCCGCAGCGGATGTGCGGGACGACCGCCACACGGTCGCCGACCGCGACGCCCTCGACGCCGTCCGCGGCCTCGACCACCACGCCGGCCGGGTCCACGCCGAGGACGTGCGGGAGGGTCGTCCCCCGGACCGTGCCGTCGGCGCGGACCTTCAGGTCCAGCGACTGGTTGACGGTGACCGCGTGCACCTCGACGACGACCTCGCCGGGCCCCGGCACCGGGTCGGGCACCTCCTCGACCCGGAGCACCTCCGGGCCGCCGAACTCGCGGAGCACGACCGCGCGCATCAGGCGCTCTTCTCGGCGACCTCGTCGCCCTCCGTGCCGGTGCCGGTGATCGGGCCGCGGTCGTCCTCGGGCAGGAGGTACAGCCGGTCCGGCGGCACCGCGACGTGCACGGTCTGCCCTTCGGACGGCCGCTGCCGACGGGGGACGTGCGTCCGCAACCGCTGCCCGTTCACCTCGATCTCGCACTCCCAGAAGCTGCCGAGGTAGATCGCCGAGACGACGCGGCCCGGCCACACGTTGGGCCGGCCCGGCCTCCTCCTCGCCGACGAAGTGCAGGTCCTCCAGGCGGATCAGCACGCTGCAGGTCGACGGTGGCTTGCCGGGCTGGTCGATGGAGATCGGACCGAGGGTCGACTCCCCGATCCACGCGCCGCCCTCGGCGCGGATCTCGGTGAGTTCCACGACGTTGGCCATCCCGATGAACTCGGCCACGGCCCGCGAGGCCGGCCGCGAGTAGATCCGCTCGGGCTCGCCGAAGTCGACGATGTGCCCCTGCGACATCACGGCCACGAAGTCGGAGATCGCCAGCGCCTCGGACTGGTCGTGGGTGACGTAGAGGGTCGTGATGCCCAGCCGCTGCTGCAGCTCGCGGATCTCCTTGCGCATCTGGTCGCGCAGCTTGGCGTCGAGGTTCGACAACGGCTCGTCGAGCAGCAGCACCTCCGGCTGGGCGACGAGGGCCCGGGCCAGCGCCACGCGCTGCTGCTGGCCACCGGAGAGGTTCGGCGCCCGGCGGCTCGCGAGGTGGTCCAGGCCGACGAGCTCGCAGCGCCGCCATGCTGCGCTCCTTGATCGTGGCCCGGTCGGCCTGGCCCTTGAGCGGATAGGCGACGTTGTCGAACACGGTCATGTGCGGCCAGATGGCGTAGGACTGGAACACCATCCCGACCTTGCGCTGGTTGGGCCGCAGGTTGACCCGCTGCGCGGCGTCGTACACGACCCGGTCGCCGATGGCGATGCTGCCGCCGTCGGGCTTCTCCAGCCCGGCGATCGAGCGCATCGTCGTCGTCTTGCCGCAGCCGGAGGGGCCGAGCAGGGTCAGCACCGAGCCGGTCGGCACGGAGAAGTTGATCTCGTCGACGGCGCGGACGCTGCCGCCGGCGAAGGTCTTCAGCAGGTCGGTCACCTGGATGGACATGGCGTGCTCCTCAGCGGGGACGGATCGGGCGGCGGGATCGGACCGGGTGACGGCGGTCCGCTACTCCTCCTTCACGCCGTACCGGCTGCTGATCAGGCGTGGCGACGACCGAGAAGATCGTGAGGGCGAGGATCGACGAGGATGCCGAAGGCGGCGAGCAGGCCGTAGGCTGCCGTTCTCCCAGATCTCGAAGATCGCGACGCCGATCGGCTCGTTGCCGTACGAGTAGACGAGCAGGGACGCCGACAGCTCCCGGTAGGCGTGCACCAGCACGAAGATGAAGGCGGCGAGCATGCCCGGGCGCAGCAACGGCATCGTGATGGTCCGGAACGACCGCCACCAGCTCGCACCGGCGACCTCGGCGGCCTCGGTCAGCTCGTTGTTCAGCTGGGTCATCGAGGCGGACATGATCCGCAGCGCCACCGCGGTGAAGCGGGCGATGTAGAGCAGGAAGAGGATCCAGATCGTCCCGTAGACCGGGATCGGCACCGTCAGGTAGAGCCACAGGAAGGCCACGCCCATGGCCACCGCGGGGATGGCGATCGGCGCGAAGGAGAGGTGGTCGAGCCACTTGCGGCCCTTGATGTCGGTCTTGACGGTGATCCACGCGACGATCGTCATGAGCAGGACGACGGTCGCCGCCGAGCCGATGCCGAGGATCGTCGAGTTGACGAAGGCCCGCGTGACCAGGTCGTTGTCGAGGATCGCGCGGTAGTTGTCGAGGGACAGCAGCGAGAAGCCCTCGGCGGTGATCGGCTGGAAGCCGCGGAACGGCGGGTACAAGCTCGCCCAGACCAGGATGATCAGCGGCAGTCCGAGCGAGAGCGCGATGATCAGCAGCGCGCTCGAGCAAGGTCACCCACCGCATGGCACCGAGGTCGGTGCGCCGCGGCCGGAACGCCTTGCCGGTGACGACGGCGAAGGCGTCCGCGTGCCGGGTGGCCCGGTTGTAGAACCACAGCAGGCACGAGCAGAACGCCAGGATCAGCGTCGCGTACACCGCGGCGACGCCGAAGTCGCTGGGCGTGGTGGAGCTCTGCCGCCAGACCTCCACGACGAAGGTGAACCGCTGCGCCGGGATGCCGATGAGCGCCGGCACCTCGAAGGTCTCGATGCCGCGGATGAACAGCAGGATCAGCGTGGCCAGGATCGCGGGCAGGACGAGCGGCAGGGTGATGCTCCGGGTGGTGCGGATCAGGCCCTTGCCGGCGACGAGCGACGCCTCCTCGAGCGAGGGGTCCATCGACCGCAGCGCCGCGCTCATCAGCAGGAAGACCAGCGGCAGGATGTCCATGGCCTCGACCCAGATCATCCCGGGCATGGAGTAGATGTTCAGCGGCGGCTCGTCGAGCCCGAACAGCGACTGCAGCCAGATGTTCAGCGTCCCGATCCGCGGGCTGGCCAGGAAGATCCACGAGATCGTGGTGAGGATGCCGGGCAGGATCAGCCGCAGCACCATCATCAGCGTGATGAACCCGCGCAGCGGCGTGTTGGTCCGCTCGACCATCCAGGCCAGGTAGGTGCCCAGCACGAACGCCACGACGGTGGTGCCGGTCGCGAAGAGGAACGTGTCCCACAGCGTGTCGGTCAGCCGGGACCCGGCGAAGGCCCGCTCGAAGTTGTCGAGCGTGAACGACGACGGCGAGAAGTAGTCGTCCTGAGCCGGGGCGGGCTCCGCTGACCGTCCCCCAGAGCAGGATCAGCAGCGGGATGGCGATCTCCCACAGGAGGACCGCCGCCACCGCCAGGAAGATGTAGGTCTTCGGGTCCTTCGGCACGAAGCGGGACCGGCGCTGCGCCTTCGGTGGCGGATCGACAGGTGACCGCAGCGCGGCCAGCTGTTCGGGACTGTCCAGTTGCGTCGTCACGCTGCCACCTCGGACCTCGTCGTCGGGTTGTGCGGGCTGCCGGAAGGTGCGGTGCGGCGCCGGCCCGGAGGGACGGCGCCGCACCGCACGGATCAGTGGCGGGTGCGGCGGTGCCGGCTCACGGAGCCGGGACCTCGCCGCCGAGGAAGATGTCCACGAAGGCCTGGAAGCCGGCCTCGAAGTCCGCCTCCTCCGGGCCGAGGATCGTGGTCTCGTTGTTCGCCAGGTACTCCGCGTACGGCGCCTCGGTGGACGCGAGCGTGCCGCCCTTGTTCTGGTCGAGGAAGACCTGCTGGCCCTCCTCGGTCAGGAAGAACTCCAGCAGCAGCCGCGCGGCGTTCGGGTGCGGCGCGTCCGCGAAGACGCTGGCCATGTCGAGCACGACGGTCAGCGGCTCGGGGCTGGTCGCCTGCGTCTTGATCGGCGACCCCTCCTGCTCGAACTCCCAGAGGCGGTGCCCGTAGCCGTCCAGCATCACCGGGAACTCACCCGAGGCCAGCAGCTCCGTGCGGTTGGTCGACCCGCGGACCAGCCGGGGCTCGTTGGCGGCCAGACACTCCAGGAGCGCGGTGCCCTCCTCCTCGCCCATCGCGGTGAGGATGCCGGTGGCCCACTCGCCGCCCTCCTGGTCGATGGCGAACTTGCCCTTCCACTCGGGCTCGCAGTAGCCCTCCCACTCGGTCGGCAGCTCCTCCTCCGTGATCTGGTCGACGTTGAACGCCGGGTGGTAGGAGAGATAGCCGGTGGCGACGTAGGGGCCGTCCATGCGGTACTGCTCGAGGACGTCCTCCTCGTTCACCGCGTCGTAGTCGGCCAGCGCGTCGATCTGGGCGAGCTGGTCCTGGTCGGCCGCGGAGCCGCCGTAGACGTCGCCCTTCACGTTGCCCGACTCCGCCTCGAGCAGCGCGCGCTCGAGGATGGTGCCGCTGCTGGCGCTGACCGGCTCGAACTCGACGTCGGGGTAGGCGGTGCCCCAGGCCTCGATGATCGCCTGGAGCTCGTCGTCGTTCGGCCGACTGGTAGTAGGCGACCGTCGCCCTCCTCCTTGGCCGCGTCGTAGAGACGTCCGAGGTAGTCCTCCCGGCTCTCGCCGTCCATCTGGACGACGACGCCGTTCTCCGTGCCCTCGCCGGTGGCGGAGCCCTGGCTGCCTTCGTCGTCCCCTCCGCCGCAGGCGCTGACCACCATCGCGGTCACCACCGTCGCGGGGAGAAGGAGAAATCTGCGCTGATTCATCTCGCGGCCCTCCAGCCGTCTCGTGGAACAGATGCACTGATTGCTGCTGCGCCGCTGACCGGCCGATGGCGGCGGTCGGGCGCGGTCTGATCACGCACTCAGCACTGGCACCTCCATCGAGCACGCGGCGGAGTCGCCCGCGAACGCCATGGCGCCGCGGGGGACGAGGAAGTGCTCACCGGCCGGACCGGTGGCCTCGCCGGAGCAGACCGGTCTCGTGCACGTGCGGGTCACGGACGACCTCGTCGATCGTGTTGATCGGCGCGGCGGGGACGTCGGCCTCGTGCAGCAGCGTCAGCCAGTGCTCGCGCGGCCGGTCCGCGAGGGCGGACTCGAGCTCGGCGACCAGGTCGTCGAAGTGCGGCGAGCCGCGCCGGGTAGGTCGCGAAGCGCTCGTCGTCCCGCAGGTCCGGCCGGCCGACCACGTCGGTCAGGCGGACCCAGAACTTCTCCGGGCGACGACAGGTGCACCGCGAGCGGCCGCCCGTCACCGGCCCGCAGCCCGATCGAGTGCGACCGCCGGCCTCGGGAGTACGGCCCCTCCACCTCGCCGGACTCGGCGAAGGTGGCCACGCTGAGCGCCGACCAGGCCCAGGGACGCGGCCAGCATGCTCACGTCGAACCGGAGCGGCGCCCGCTCGTCGCGCGCGGCCCCGGCCAGCCCCGCGACCACCGCCAGAGCGGCGTGCAGTCCGGCGAGCGTGTCGGACATCGCCGGCCCGACCGCCCGCGGGCGCGACAGCGGCGAGAGCAGGCTCCACAGCCCCGAGGTCGCCTGCACGATCGCGTCGTAGGCCGGCCGGGCCGCGTACGGGCCGGCCGGGCCGAAGCCCGGTCACCGAGCAGTAGACCAGCCGCGGGGTTGCGTGCGCGGACCGTCGCCTCCCCCACGCCGAGCCGGTCGAGGGTGCCCGGGCGGAAGTTCTCCACCAGGGCGTCGGCGTCCGCGACGAGGTCCAGGTACGCCGCACGCCCGGCGGGCTCGCGCAGATCGAGGGCCACGCTGCGCTTGGAGTGGTTGAGCGCGGCGAACTGCGGCCGGGTGCGCCGTGCGGACGACGTCCCTCCCCACCGGCGGAACGGGTCGCCGCTGCCCGGGGCCTCGACCTTGACGACGTCCGCGCCGAGCTGCGCCAGCAGCAGGCCCGCG
This sequence comes from uncultured Actinomycetota bacterium, assembly GCA_963777095.1. Lineage (GTDB taxonomy): Bacteria > Actinomycetota > Actinomycetes > Mycobacteriales > Geodermatophilaceae > CAVZOY01. The sequence continues at coordinate 1,469,398 of CAVZOY010000006.1, read as the reverse complement.
TAGGGACCGCTGATGTACGACGCGTTCTCGACGACCGTGACGCCGGCGAGCGGACCGCTGGGCATGGCCGACCCCGTCCCTCAGTACCGGAAGTACGGGCGGCCGGAGGGCAGGATCCGCTCGCGGTAGTAGGCCATCGGGGCGCGGTTCTCCAGCCGCGCCCCGTCGGGGGCCGTGGGCGTCTCGAACTCGCCGGAGGCCAGCTTGGCCTCGATGACCGGCAGCATGAGGGTCCACAGGATGAACGGGTGGGCCCCCTCGCCGTACAGCGTGGCGAAGTCGTAGGTCGCCAGCGCCGTGCGGGTCGCGTCGTCCGGCGTCCGGACGTCGGAGGCCTCGCTCTCGTTGTCGAGCAGCCGGCTCATCCGCTCGGCGAAGTACCAGTCGACGTAGCCCTCGGGGTCGTCGATGTAGCGCTGGACGAACTCCGGGTTGCGGTCGGTGTCGTAGAGGAACTTGTTGACGGCGTAGTGGTCGATCACCGGTCCGCCGCCTCCACCTTCTCGTAGATGAAGCACGGCGCCGGGGACCCCTTGCGCTTCATGGCCTCGGCGTGGACGACCTGCATGTCGTCCTGCATGGCGGCCATCGTGATCATGTTCAGGAACTGGAACGACGTGTTGCCGTGCGTCATCAGCCGCTCGTAGGTGGACTCGGCGACGAGGGACGTCGAAGTCCCGGTTGACCAGCCAGTCCATGGCCGCGACGTCGAAGTCCGGGTCGACGGAGTACGGCATCATCTGCTCGGGGCCGCCGACCTCCAGCGACAGGTTGCCGCTGACCACGACCGCGACCCGCTCGACCGCGTTGGAGCCCTCGATGGCCGTGCGCAGCGCCGGGCCGAGCGCGACGAAGCGCTGCCCCTTCGGGATCGGTGGCGCGCCGCAGTTGGTGAGCACCGGCACGACCGGGATGTCCAGGGACGGCTGGCTGATCAGGCTCGGGACGACGCACGCGTGGTCGAGGCGCATCTCGTCGGAGAAGGCGAAGTCGAAGCCCTGCGTCGAAGCCGGCCTCGATGATGTCCGTGGACAGCTGCCGGTTGCCGCCCAGCTGCACGCGGGGCAGGTCGAACTCGCGGACCTCGTTGTAGAACGTCCCCTGGTAGGACGTCATCCGGCCGACGATCCACTGCGGCATGTTGTTGTGGAAGAACTGGTGGAAGTGGTCGCTCGCCACGATCACCACGGCGTCCGGGTTGGTCCGCGCGAAGGACTCCTGCACCCGCTCCGACCAGGCCAGCAGGCTGCGGGCGTCGTCGGTCAGCTCGTGCTCGGGACGCCGAGGTCTTCTTGTGGTACCAGGGGTGATGGGTGGTGCCGACGAGCGAGACGATCTCTGCCATGGGTCCTCCGGACGGGGCGGTGGGTTGCTCGGGATCGGGCGTCGGTCAGCCGGGCGGCGACTCCCGGGGGCGGAAGGCGTGCAGGACGACGCCGTCCGCGAGGTCCTCGAAGACCACCTCGACGGGCATGTCGACCCGCACGTCCTCGGGCGCGCAGCCCACGACGTTGGTGATCAGCCGCGGGCCCTCGTCGAGCTGCACGACCCCGACGACGTAGGGCAGCTGGTCGGCCAGCTCCGCCGCGTACGCGCGGCGGAAGACGGTGAAGCTGTAGAGCCGGCCGCGGCCGCTCACCGCCGTCCACGCGAACCGGTCGCTCCAGCAGTGCTGGCAGCGGTTCGCCGGCGGGAACCAGCAGCCGGCCGCACGCCCCGCAGCGCTGGACGACGAGCTCGTGGCGGGCCACGCGTCCCAGAACGGCTGCGACTCCGGACTCGGCGACGGCAGCCGGCGACGGGGACGCACCGGGTCGGTCGTCGTCACCGGCTCCGCGGCGCCGGCGCTCATACGCCGCGCTCCAGGATCAGCGTGGTGTGGCAGACGGTGTTGCCGCCGTGGCCGCTGACCAGGGCCAGCCGCGCGTCGGGCACCTGCCGCTCGGCCGGGTACTCGTGCCGCAGCTGGCGGACGCCCTCGACCACCTGGAGCATCCCCTCGACGTGGCCCTCCGAGAGCTGCCCACCGGAGGTGTTCGTGGGGATCGCGCCGTCGAGCCGCAGGGCGCCGTCCGCGATGAAGTCCCCACCCTCCCCCTTCGCGCAGAACCCGTAGTCCTCGACCTGGGCCAGGACCATGTAGGTGAAGCAGTCGTAGAGCTGCGCGGTGTCGATGTCGGCGGGTGCGACGTCCGCGATGCGGTAGGCCCGCTCCCCGCTGGCCTTGGCCGCCGTCTCGACCATGTGGTCGTCGACCGTCCAGCCCTGCAGGTTGTTGGAGCTGCCGAAGCCGCGGACGACGACCGGCGTGTGCGGCAGGTCGCGGGCCCGGTCGAGGCTGGTCACCACGACCGCGCCGGAGCCGTCGGTGCGCAGCGAGCAGTCGTAGATCGCCGAAGGGATCGGTCACCGGCCGTCCGGCCAGGTACTCCTCCATCGTCAGGGGGCTGCGCATCTGCGCGTGCGGGTTCCGGGTGGCGTGCTCGCGCACCGAGACCGCCACGTGCCCCAGGTGCTCCTTGGTCGTGCCGTACATCGCCATGTGCCGCTGCGCGCCGAGCGCGTGGGTGGCCGGCTCGCCGAAGTAGCCGAAGGAGTCCCGCCACTCGCGGCTGCGGTTGTGGGTGGCCTGGTTCATCCGCGCCCGGCGGCTGCCCGGGCGACGGGTGCGGGACCACGAGTTGCGGGCGTAGCCGCAGAGCACCGTGGTGGCCAGCCCCGCCTCGATCGCCAGCGACGGCGAGGACGACGGCCAGCGTCTGGCTGGCGCCCCCGTTGTCGAGACTGGTGCTGAACGCGGCGTCGAGGCCGAGCCGTTCGCCGAGTTGCTGCTGGAAGGCGTACTCGTCGTCCGGGCCGCGGACGACGATGCCGTCGATGTCCGCGCTTGGTGAGGCCGGCATCGGCGACGGCCGCGACCGCCGCGTCGGCCATGAGGCCGATCGCGGTGGATCCGGGCACCTCGCCGAGCTGCGAGTGGGCCGCGCCGACGATGGCGGCGCTGCGTCCGTAGGTCATCGCGGCGTCGCCCCCATGCCGGCCGGGGTCGCGCTGACGCGGCTCGGGGGCGTCGTCGAGGTAGTCCTCGGGCAGGCCGAGCTCGGCGAGCACGCCCGCGGTGTCCTCGCCGGCCAGCGGCGCCGGCCCGATGGTGGTGGGGTGCCGTGCAGGTTGACCCCGCTGCCGAGCAGCCGCATCCGGCCCTCGCGTCGGGTGCTCGACCTCGCGGATCAGCCCCAGGTGCCGGATCTGCTCGTCCTCGACGACGTCGGCGAGCGAGTTCAGCGGCGCCGAGGGGACGTCGGCCGCGCTCAGCCGCGCCAGCCACTCCTCGCGCGAGGCCGTCGCGAAGCGGTCGTCGAGCAACGCCTGGATGTCCTCGCGGTGCGCGATGCGCGCGGCGCGGTCGGCGAACCGCGGGTCGTCGAGGAGGTCGGTGCGGTCGATCGCGGTCAGCAGGCCCCGCCAGAACTTGTCCGGCGAGCTGAGGTGCACGACGAACGGCCTGCCGTCGCGGTCCTTGACCGCGTAGACCTGCGCGGTGCGGGCGCGCGTGCGCCGGGTGGGGGGCTTCGCGCCGTCGTGCAGGAAGCGGGCCATGTTCTCGGCCAGGAACGACGTGGACGACTGCAGCAGGGAGGTGTCGACCCGCTGGCCCTCGCCGGTCCGCTCCCGGGCGGCGAGCGCGGCGAGCACCCCGTAGGCCGCGAAGATGCCGGCCAGGTGGTCCGACAGCGAGATGCCCATCGGCTGCGGGTCGTCGAGGTCGGTGAGCAGGCTCATCAGCCCGCTGGTCGCCTGGCCCACGGTGTCGTAGCCGGGGCGGGCGGCGTCCGGGCCGCTCGAGCCCGAAGCCGGTGATCGAGCAGTAGACCAGGCGGGGGTTGCGCGACCGCACCTGCTCGTAGCCGAGGCCGAGGCGGTCCATGGCTCCGACGCGCGAGTTCTCCAGCACGACGTCGGCGCGGTCGACCAGCGCCTGCGCCACCGCCAGGCCGCGCTCGGTCTTGAGGTCGGCGAGGATGCTGCGCTTGCTGCGGTTGAGCGAGCAGAACATCGCGCTGTAGTTGCCGGTGGCCCAGCCGCGGTACGGGTCGCCCCGCGGCGGCACCTCGACCTTGACGACGTCGGCCCCGAGGTCGGCCAGCAGCGCGCCGGCGTAGGGCCCGGCGACGTAGTTGGCGAGCTCGACGACACGCACTCCCGCGAGCGCGCTCACGCGCCCCCTCCCCCGGCGGTCCGTCCCCACCGCAGCGACCTCGTCATGAAGATCACGTTTGCAGGGGCGGTGTGACGGGGACAACAATCAGTTCGTCTAAGCAGGCTTCCGGAAATCCTGAACCCGCGGCCCGACCTGGGCCGATGCGCGCTCAGGCCGACCGCTCGAGCGGTCCGTCCCCCTCGCCGAGACCACGCACGAGCCGCACGAAGGACTCCGCGACCGGCGACAGCGGCATGCGCGACAGCCAGGTCAGGTAGACCGTCCGGTGCGGGGCGGAAGCCGGCGACGTCGCAGGCCCGGAGCGTTCCGGCCGCGATCTCGTCGGCCACCGTGGTCCGCGGCAGGACGGCGACCCCGCGGCCCGCGACGGCCTCGGACTTCACCGCCTCGGTGCTGCCGAGCTCGCAGATCTCCGGGCGGACGCCGGCCTCCTCCAGCATGCCGAGGATGCGCTTGTGTCCGAGCACGGGCGGCTCGCGCAGCAGCAGCACGCAGCGGGCGAGGCGCGGCCGCGTCGGGCCGGACCTCGGCGGCCAGCGGGTGGCCCGGCGCCACGGCGACGACCATCGCCTCCTGGAACAGCGGCTTGACCTCCAGGGGCCAGCCCGGCCCCACCCGGCCGACCAGGGCGAACTCGGCCCGCTCCTCGAGCACCTCGGTCTTGGCCGACTGGCTGCTCTTCATGATCGAGTAGGAGATGTCGACCTCGGGGTGCGCGCCCTCGAACGCCTGGAGCACCCGCCGGACGAGGCCGGCCCCGATCGTCCGGCTGCTGGCGAAGCGCAGCGTCCCCCGCTCGACCTGCTGCAGCTGCGCGATCTCGCGCTCGACGGCGTCGAGGCCCTGCAGCAGGGCGAGGACCTGCTTGTAGAGGGCGGCTCCCGCCGGGGTGGGCGTCGTCCGCCGGGGACCGCGGATCAGCAGCTTGGTGCGGTAGCGGCGTTCGAGCTCCTGCACCTGCATGGAGACCGACGACGGCGCGACCTGCAGCTCCTCGGCGGCTCGCGCCATGCTCTCCAGCTGCACGATCCGGCAGAAGACCTCCAGCTGATGGATGCTCGGACGCTTCACCGACACCTCCCGGCCACCCTCCGCCCAGATCCCGGCACTGCAGCGAGCCGCAATGTAACGCCGGTCACAGCACTGCGGGAGAACGAAGGCATAACGATCAGACCATCGTCACCCGGAGGGGCGCTCCGCCGCTCCCAGCCGCCCGCGCAGCCAGGCCACGGCCGCCTCCTCCGCCCGCCGAGCGGCCTCCGGGTCGTACCGGTCGGGGTTGGTGTCGTTGTGGAACGCGTGCCCCGCGCCCTCGAGCACGAGCGCCTCGAACTCCTTGCCGTGCCGCTCCATCGCCTCGCGGATCGCCGGCAGCATCGAGGTGATCCGCGAGTCGGTCTCGCCGTACACCGCGAACACCGGCGCACCGATCGCGGGGACGGCGTCGACGTCCGGGATCGGTCCGTAGAACGGCACGCCCGCGGCCAGCCGGGGCTCCCGGGTGAGCGTGCGCCAGGCGACCCCGCCGCCGTAGCAGAACCCGAGGACGGCGATCCGGTCCGCGTCGACGTCGTCCTGGTCGGCCGCCCAGGTGACCGCCGCCCGGACGTCGGCGACGACGTCCGACGCGTCGATCGTCGCCAGCGCGGCGATGACCTCCTCCTGCGACGCGAAGGCGCCGGTGCCGCCGAGCCGGGACAGCAGGTCCGGCGCCACGGCGACGAACCCTGCCGCGGCGAGCCGCCGCGCGACGTCGGTGATGTACGGGACCAGACCCTTGTTCTCGTGGATGACCACGACCGCCGGAGCGGGCCCGTCCTGGCTCCGCGGCCGGGCCAGGTAGGCGCGCAGCTTCCCGACCGCGCCGGGAACGGTGACCGGAGAGGCGTCGACCGCGGACTCCGGCACGTGCACGGCGGGATCCCCCGGGTAGCCGTTCGGTCCGGCCGCCGTCGCGGTCGCGCCGCCGCCGGGCAGGGCGGCGTCCTCGGCCAGCTCGGACTCGATGTAGCTGCGCAGATCCATGCGGTCGGCCCTCCCGGGGCGTTCAGATGACGAAGGCCTCCGTGGCCTCGGGCGCGAAGAGCTCCTCGGGCGCGTACTGCCGCCGGGAGAGCCCCTGCTCGGAGTGGTAGCGCAGGAACGTCTCGAGCACGTGCCGGTTGGCCTCGAGACCGTAGGACCAGTAGTCCGCGCCGAGCAGCGCCCGCGCCTCCTCCAGCCCGGGGATCAGCCACGGCAGCATGAAGCGCAGCGCCGAGGCGTCGTACAGCTCGGCCGCGGCCTTCTTCTTCGCCAGCAGCAGCGCCTTGGTCAGCGTCTGCGCGACCCACGGGTGCTTCTCGTACACGTCCCGCCGCAGGGCGACGACGTGCATGATCGGAAAGATCCCGGTCTCGGCGAAGTACGCCTTCTCGGCGGCCACCGGATCGGCGAACAGCCGCCGCACCGGCCCGCCGGGAACGAACGACGACGGCACGCGGGGGCCCTGGAAGGCGTCGATCCGACCGTCGCCGAGCATCGCCGCGAGGGTCTCCCCCGCCGGGATCGGCTCGATCCGCACGCGCCCGCCGAGGTCGACCGCTGCCTTCTCGACCCGACCGGCCGTCTCCTGGCCGCCGGTCCGGTACTCGACCGAATCCAGCGGGACGCCGTGGTGGTCGGCGAGGATGCCGCGGATCCAGACGCCGGCGGTCAGCTGCCACTCCGGCGTCCCGACCACCTTGCCGCGCAGGTCCTCGGGCTTCTCGATGCCCGAGTCGGCGTGCACGAAGATCCCCGCGTGCCGGAACTGCCGCGACGTGTAGACCGGCAGGGCCACGAACGGCCGCTCGTCGGAGTCCAGCGACTTGACGTACGAGGACAGCGACATCTCGGCGACCTCGAACTCCCGGTGCCGCATCATCCGGAAGAACGTCTCCTCGACCGGGAGCCGCAGGTAGGTGAGGTCGATGCCGTCCGGCCGGACGGTGCCCTCCTCGAGCGCGCGGGTGCGGTCGTAGTCGCCGCAGGCGAAGGTCAGCTGCAGCCGGGACATCAGCGGCCCTGCGCGGGGGTGGTGGGGCGGGTGGAAACACGGCTCAGCCGGGCGTCCAGCCGCGGGTAGACGCGGCGGGCGTTGTCCTCGAAGACGGCCTGCTGCTGCTCCGCGGAGAGCCCGGCGGCGTCGAGGTAGCGCTTGGTGTCGTCCCAGGCGATGCCGGTCTCCGGGTCGGCGCCGCGCACGGCGCCGAGCATCTCGGAGGCGAACAGGATGTTCTCGGTCGGGATGACGCGGGTGAGCAGGTCGATGCCCGGCTGGTGGTAGACGCAGGTGTCGAAGAAGACGTTGCGCAGCAGTTCGGCCGGGTCCTGCCAGTCGTTGCGCATCGCCAGCCCGCGGTACCGGCCCCAGTGGTAGGGCACCGCGCCGCCGCCGTGCGGGATCACCAGGCGCAGGGTCGGGAACCGCTCGAACAGGTCGCCCTCGAGCAGCTGCATGAACGCCGAGGTGTCGGCGTTGAGGTAGTGCGCGCCGAGGGCGTGGAAGTTGGGGTTGCACGAGCTCGAGACGTGCACCATCGCCGGGACGTCGAGCTCGACCAGCGCCTCGTAGACCGGGAACCAGTACGGGTCGGTCAGCGGCGGCGACGTCCAGAACCCGCCGGAGGGGTCGGGGTTGAGGTTGGCGCCGACGAAGCCGAGGTCGTCGACGCAGCGGCGCAGCTCGGCGACGACGTCGTCCAGGCTGCCGCCGGGGGTCTGGGGCAGCTGGCCGACGCCGGCGAACGTGTCCGGGTACAGCTCGGCGACCCGGGCGACGAGGTCGTTGCTGGCGCGCGCCCACGCGACCGCCGTGGCCGGGTCGGTCACGTGGTGCTCCATGCCCGACGCCTTGGGGCTGAAGATCATCACGTCGCCGCCGCGCTCGCGGAGGATGCGCAGCTGGTTGGTCTCGACGCTGTCGCGCAGCTCGTCGTCGCCGATGCTGTCCAGCGTCGGGGCGGCTCCCCCGCTGTCGAGCGCCGCCAGCTGGGCGTCGCGGAAGCGCTGCAGCTGCGCGGGCGCGGTCGTGTAGTGGCCGTGGCAGTCGATGATCGTCACCGGGGCGGCTCCTGCTCGACGTAGGTGAGGCCCTTGGCGGCCAGCGGCTCGCGCATGTTGTTCATGTCGAGGCCCAGCTCGCCGTTGCGGTAGCGCTCACGGATCCGGTTCTCCCGCTGCTCGCGGGCGCGGGCGGCGTCGAGCACGTCGGCGGCCCGCTCGCGCGGTACGACCACGACGCCGTCGTCGTCGGCCACGACGACGTCGCCGGGCTCGATCCACTGCCCGGCGCACGCGACGCCGACGTTGACGCTGCCGAGCGTCTCCTTGATGCAGCCGAACGCCGACACGTGTCGCGACCACACCGGGAACCGCATCGCGGTCAGCTCGGCGACGTCCCGGCATCCGCGCGTCCACGACACGCCGCGCACGCCGCGGGTGGCCAGCGCCGTCGCGAGCAGGTCGCCGATGTAGCCCGCCTGGGACGGCGTGGTCGGGGCGATGACCAGCACGTCGCCCTCGGGCACTGCTCGATCGGCGACGTGGACCATCCAGTTGTCGCCCGGCGGCAGGCTGACCGTGACGGCGGTGCCCGGCCACGCGCGCTCCGGCGTAGACCGGCCGCAGCGCGGGGTCGAGCAGGTGGGTGCGGCCCTGCGCCTCGTGCACCGTGGAGACGCCGAGCTCGGCGAGTCCGTCGACCGCCGTCCGGTCGGCGCGGGCGATGCCGGTGACGACGACGTTGCCGCGCACGGCGGTCATCGCGTCGCCCCACGGCAGCATGGAGATGTGGATGGCGTCCTCGCCGGTCTCGCCGGCGAGGGTGCGGATGGCGTGGTCGACGTCCTCGAGCGGGAAGCGGTGCGTGGCCAGCCGCTCCAGCGGGAAGCGGCCCGAGCCGAGCTGCTCCAGGGCCAGCTCGACCGAGCGGTAGCTGTGCCCGCGGGCGCTGGCCAGCGTGATGCACTTCTCGGTCATCTTCTTGAGCGGGAAGTCGGGGAACGCCGCCTCCTCGCCCTGGGTGACCATCACGCCCTCGCGGCGCTTGAGCGCGTCGATGCCGAGCAGCACCGGCGCGGTGCCGGCGCCGGAGGTGCAGTCGAGGACGACGTCGACACCCTTGCCGCCGGTCAGCTCCATCACCCGCTCCAGCGGGTCCTCCTTCTGGACGTCGATGGCCACGTCGGCGCCGAGGTCCTTCGCCAGCTGCAGGCGGGTGGCGTCGCGGGTGGTGCCGCTGACGACGATCAGCGAGGCCCCCGCCTGCTTGGACGCGACGACCTGGGAGAGGCCCTGCTGCCCGGGGCCCTGGATGAGCACGGTCTTCGCGTAGCCGACCTTGCCGGCGTTGAGCGCCCACTCGATGCCGTTGGACAGCGGCGTGACCAGGCCGGCCAGCTCGGCGGTGACGCCGTCCGGCACCTTGTGGGTGACCGCGTTCCAGGGCAGGTACATGTACTGCGAGAAGCCGCCCCACAGCCGGCCCGGGTTGTTCGACGAGGTGTAGCCGTACCGGCGGGCGTCGGGGTTGGTGCGCCAGTCGGTGAGCTCGCAGTGGCGGTACTCGCCGAGGCGGCACCACTCGCAGTGCATGCAGCCGACGTAGTGCTCGACGAAGATCCGGTCGCCCTCCTGCAGGCCGTGGATCTTCTGCCACTTGGCGCCGGCCTTGGCCACGACGCCGATGTTCTCGTGGCCCATGATCACCGGCTCGTCGATCGTGGGCTTCCGGTACAGCTTCACGTCGGTGCCGCAGATGCCCGCGACCTCGATCTTGAGCAGCGCGGCGTCGTCCCCGATCTCCGGCATCGGGAACTCGCGCATCTCCGTGGTGCCCGGTCCGGTCCGGACCGCCGCCAGCACCTGCTCTGCCATCGCTGCTCCTCGCGTCGGTGTGTTCCCGGCCACCTTAGTCAAGGTCTATTGGTCTGACCACCACCCCTGCTAGCGTCCGCGCCCATGGCCGACCTGCATCTGCGCACCGTCACGCGCACCCAGGGCAACAACCGCGCCCTCAAGGACGGGACCGTCGACCCCGAGGGCGCGACGTTCGACTTCGAGGAGATCCCGGTCCTCGTCCAGGGGTTCCGCCGGATGGTGCGGACGCTGGAGTTCGACGTCTGCGAGATGGCGCTGACGACGTACCTGGTCGCCAAGGCGCACGGCGTGGAGTTCACCGCGATCCCGGCCTTCCTGGTCCGCGGGTTCCACCACGACGCCATCACCATCGACACCCGGCACGGCATCGCCGACCCCGAAGGACCTCGAGGGCAAGAAGGTCGGCGTGAACCGCGGCTACACCGTGACCACCGGGGTGTGGGCGCGGTCGATCCTGGCCGACGAGCACGGCGTCGACCTCGACTCGATCACCTGGGTGCTCTCCGGTGACGAGCACGTCGAGGCGTACCGGCCGCCGGCCAACGTCGTCCCGGCGCCGTCGGGCCGCACGCTCGACGAGATGCTGGCCAGCGGCGAGCTCGCCGCCGTCGTCGGCGTCGACATCGACTCCCCCGACGCGCGGCCGCTGCTGCCCGAGACCGCCGCCCACGACGCCCTCCAGCAGCGCGGCCTCTGGCCGATCAACCACCTCGTCGTCGTCCGCGACGACCTGCTCGCCGAGCACCCCGACCTGGGACGGCGGGTGTTCGACGCGTTCGCGCGGTCGAAGCAGCTGTACGTCGAGCAGCTGAAGGCCGGCACGCTGCCCGAGGTCACGAAGACCGACCGCATGCACCAGAAGGTCCTGGAGCTGACCGGGTGGGACGACCCGCTGCCCTACGGCATCGAGCCGAACCGGCAGGTGCTCGAGGAGCTGCTCCGCTCGGCGGTCGACCAGAAGATCCTCGACCGCGCGCCGCGGCTGGAGGACGTCTTCACCGCCGACACCCGCGACGTCGTCGCCTGAGGCCTGTAGTTCGGAGGGATCGTGCACATCGCCATCGCCGCCGACCACAACGGCGTCGAGCTCAAGGCCCGGCTGATCGAGGTGCTGCGTGCCGACGGGCACGAGGTCGACGACCGGGGCGCCGACTCGCACGAGGAGCTGGTCGACTACCCGCCGCTGTGCGAGGACGTCTGCCGCCGCGTCGCCGACGGCCGCGCCGACCGCGGGATCATCGTCGGCGGCAGCGGGCAGGGCGAGGTGATCGCCTGCAACAAGATCCGCGGCATCCGCGCCGGCCTGTGCCCCGACGTCTGGCACGCGGAGATCTCCCGCGGCAACAACGACGCCAACGTGCTCGTGCTGGGCGCCAAGGTGATCGACGCCGAGCGCGCCGAGCAGGTGCTGGACGACCTGGCTGACGACGCCGTTCAAGGGCGACGTGCACGCCCGCCGGGTCGAGATGATCGCCGCCCTCGAGCGCGGCGAGACGTTGCTGGGCTCGGCTGCTGATGTTGATCAGGTGACCTGATCAACAGGGTAGCCTGGCTCAGCGTCGACCGTGAGCTGTGCACCGCTCATGGCTGAGCCAGGACCCCCGGTGCCGAGCCGGAGGCCACGTGCGCCCGCCAGGCGTTACGCCGCGTCGGCGCCGGCTCCGGGCTCCGGCACGTCGGACGATGCGGAAGCGGCGGTGGCCCGACGAACGGCGTCGCGAGCAAGGCGCGCGATCCGCGCGACGACGGCCTGCCCACGGCGCACCGAAGTCCTCGTTGACCACGCGCACCACGCGGACGTCGGTGGCCCGGATGCGGTCCTCCCGGCGCTTCTCGTCCCAGCGCGACCTCCGCCGGAGCGACGGCCGCCCGACGGATCGGCGTACTTCTCCCGCCCGTCGAACTCCAGGGCCACGCGCGGCCTCCTCGTACCAGGCGTCCAACCGCCCGACGAAGCCTCGCTCGTCGTGCAGCTCCACCTGCAGCTCCGGCAGCGGCAATCCGGACGCGAGCAACCGCAGCCGCCCCTTCGTCTCGAGCGGCGACTCCGCGCGACCGTCGGACAGTCCGACCGCGCGTGCCGCTCCGCCGATCCCGGCCCGGTGACGAGCCGCGAGGACCGCGCCAAGCAGCTCGGCCCGCGTCACCGACTCGGCGCGCAGCGCGGCGTCGAGCGCGATGACGGCGTCCAGTTGCGACCACTCCCGGGCGCAGTCGACCAGCGTGCGCGGCACCGCCGTCGCCCCGAAGGCGAGCCAGGGGACGACGTCGCCGTCCGGACAGCGTCGCTCGAGCCACGCGGTACCCGCGGCCGATCCGCCACTGGTCCGCCGTCGTCACCCGGACGTCGCGCACCGGCGGACGGCGGCACGAGCAGGCCGTGCAGCCGGGCCGCGGAGGCGTGGCTGAGCACCGGTCCGCGGTCGAGGCACGAGCAGCACGGCGACGCAATCCATCAGGTGCCGATCCCGACGATCAGCACGCGGCGACCGCCTCCGCGGTCGCATAGACGCCCTTTCGCAGCCGGATCCACCGTCGAGCGCGGAGCCGGCCTTGATGTCGTCGACGCGTGAGCCCGACCGCCAGCGCCTCCTGCGCGGTGAAGACCCCGAGACGTCCGGTCGGCGATGCCTTGCAGTACGCGGATCCACGGCGCAGTCAACGTCGCATCGGCACGGCGGCGGACTCGGCCGCACATCTGTGGACAGCCGGCAGTCCTGTGGACAGCCGGGCGTCCTGGCTCAGCTGCGGGGTTCTTGGCTCAGCTGCCGACGCCTGAGCTGCGACCCCGTCGATCAGGCCAGCTGATCAACATCGACCTGACGGGCCCCCGGTGTGGCCTTGACCACCCTCCCCGACCATGATGGGATCAGCCCAATGGTCAGTCCTTTAGTCCGCAGAGGTCGATGCCCGCGATGAGCACGAAGACGACGACGTCAGTCACCCACTACCACGTCCAGAAGAGCCGCCGGAAGAAGTTCCTCGAGGACTGGCGGGCCAACCACCGCACGGTCGTCACGGTCGAGGACGCCCCGCTGGTGGAGACCGCCCGCGGATCCCGCGTCGGCGTCTACGTCGGCGCCGACGGTGACCGCCAGACCCGCACCATGGACGCCCTCGTGCACGAGATCGACCCGGGCGTCACGACCACGGTCCACCGCCACTCCTGGGACGCGATGGTCCTGGTCGTCGGCGGCCGCGGGCTGGTTCGAGATCGACGGCGAGCGCGTCGACGTCGCGCCCGGCGACTCGGTCCACCTGCCGTGCTGGGCCTGGCACCGCACCGGCGTCGAGGACGCGGCGCGGCGACCAGCGCCGCTGCGCTACGTCACCTTCTCCAGCGAGCCGATGCTCGAGACGATGGGCATGTCGATCCTCGAGGACGCCGGCCACGCCGACGTTCGAGACCCTCGCCGCCGCGGCCGCCGGTCTCCGACGGCATCGAGGGCGACGACCCCTACGCCCGCCGCCTCCGCCGCGTGGCCCGCCAGCAGGAGGAGCGCCGCACCGGTCGGCTGCACACCGCGTGGGACTCCCTGGAGCTGCTGAACACCCCCCGCGGCACCCGGACGACGTTCCTGCTGGACAAGGCCATCGGCTACCAGGCCTCCGGCATCACCATGGCGATGTTCGAGCTCGGCCCCGGCCGCGGCCAGTCGATGCACCGGCACCCGGGCGAGGCCTGGCTGTACGTCCTCGAGGGCACCGGCCACTCCTACCTGGGCACCGAGCCCGAGGGCGGCACGAACCACCCGTGGAAGAAGGGCGACCTGATCGTGGTCGACCACTTCCTGTGGCACCAGCACTTCAACGACGACCCCGACAACACCGCCAAGGTCGTCCGGATCCACATGTTCGACAGCCTCCTGGAGACGATGCGCGTCCTCGCCGACCCGCTGGTGCTCTTCGAGGAGCCGCCGGACGCGATCCGCGACAAGCAGGCCGGCGACGTCTCGACCATCGAGTGGCCGCCGGTCGAGACCCCGACCTGGCCGTGATGGCGGGGGCCTCGCCCCGCAGCGACGTATCCCCCCGGCATCGTCGGGGTCCACGCGCTGCCGGCCGACCACCACGAGGGTCCCTGGGACAGCATCGTCACCCCGCCGGGGCTCAAGGAGCGGCTGCTCGGCACCGGGCTGCTGATCCTCCGCCACGGCCGGACGCTGGGGCAGCTCAACGGCGCTCCGCACGGGCTGATCCTGCTGTCCGGTCCGCCCGGCACCGGCAAGACGACGCTGTGCCAGGGCCTCGCGCAGAAGGTTGCGCTGGCCCTGGCCCCGCGCGGAGCGACGACGTTCGTCGAGATCGACCCGCACGCCTTTCCGAGCGACATGCTCGGCGAGGGCCCGCGGGCGGTCCTGCGGCTGTTCTCCGACACCCTGCCGGAGCTCGCCGCCCGTCGTCCGCACACGGTCGTGCTGGTCGACGAGATCGAGGCGCTCGCCGTCCGGCGCAGCACCGCGAGCTTCGAGACCAACCCGGTCGACGTGCACCGCGCCACCGACGCGCTGCTGACCGGGCTGGACATGCTGCGCAAGACCTGCCCGCAGGTGCTCGTCCTCGGGACGACGAACTTCGCCGTCGCGGTCGACGAGGCCTTCCTCGACCGCGCGGACCTGACCCTGCGGCTGGGCCTGCCCGACGAGGACACGATCGCCGAGATCCTGCGGCAGACGATCGCCGAGTCGGCCGCCGTCTTCCCGGGCCTGAACCCGCTGGTCGGCGACGACGAGCTCGTGGCCGACCTGGCGAAGCGCTCCGTCGGCCTCGACGGACGGCGGGTGCGCAAGCTGGTGCTGCGCGCGATGGGCTCGCACCCCGAGCTGGCCCTCGACCCGGGCACGGTCACCGCGGATCACCTGCGCGAAGCCGCCGACGCCGAGCGCTGCGGCGCTGGACGCATGACCGGCCCCCGCAAGGACGTCGAGCGCCCGGCCGGCCTTCCCGAGGGCCGCCAGGAGCCGGCCTGGGGCAGCGACCTCGTCGTCGACCTGCTGGCCGCCCTCGACGTGCCCTACGTGCCCCTCAACCCCGGCTCGTCGTTCCGCGGCCTGCACGACTCGCTGGTCAACCACGGCGGCAACGCCGAGCCGCAGTTGCTGCTGTGCCTGCACGAGGAGGTCGCCGTCGCGATCGCGCACGGCTGGTCGAAGGCGACCGGCCGGCTCGGCGTGGCCGCGATCCACGACCTCGTCGGTCTCATGCACGCCTCGATGGCGGTCTACGACGCGTTCTGCGACCGGACGCCGATGCTGCTGCTCGGCGGCAGCGGACCGGCCGACCCCGCGCAGCGCCGGCCGATCGACTGGATCCACTCCGCGACCACGCAGGCCCAGCTCGTCCGCGACTACACGGTCTGGGACGCCGAGCCGATGACGCCCGGCGCGTTCGTGGCCGACGTCGTCCGTGCCCGGCAGCGGGCGCTGTCGGCACCGCAGGGCCCCGCCTACGTCAGCCTGGACGCCGGCGTCCAGGAGGCGCCGCTGACCGCGCCGGTGCCGCTGCCCGACCTCACCCGGCACGCGCCGGCACCGCCGATGGCCGCCGATCCGGCGTCGATCGCGCACGCCGCGGAGGTGCTCGCCGGAGCCGAGGACGTGGTCGTCGTCGCCGGCCGGGTCGGGCTCGACCCGCGCGCGACGGCGGTCGTGGCCGAGGTCGTCGAGCTGCTCGGCGCGACCTACTCCGACGACCGCAACGTGGTCGTGCTGCCCACCCGCCACCCGCAGAACTGCACCGGCGACCGGCGCGCGATCCGCGAGGCGGACGTCGTCCTCGCGATCGACGTCGTCGACCTGAACGCGCTGCTGCGCAAGCCCGAGCGCGGTCCCCGCGGCGAGGCCACGGCGGGCGACGCCGCCGGCCCGGTCGTCGTCGACCTGTCGCTCGGCGACCTCGCGCAACCGGCCTGGACGAACGCGTTCGGCAGCCCGCTGGCGCGCGACGTCCAGCTGCTCGCCGACCCGCTCACCGGCCTGGCCCAGCTGATCGCCGCACTGCGCGAGCGGGTGGACCCCGCGGCCGCCGAACGGCGGCGTCAGCGGGCGGTCGAGCGGGTCAGCGCGCTGCGCGAGAAGCAGGCCGCGGAGCTGCAGGCGCGGTGGAACGACACGCCCATCTCGCCCGGCGCGCCTGGTGGCCGAGACGTGGGCCGCGGTCCGCGACGTCGACCACCTGCTGTGCCTGCGCAACACCCGCACCTGGCCGGAGGGCGTCTGGGAGCTCCCCGGCGCCGGCAGCTACCTCGGGCACTCCGGTGGCGGTGGCGTCGGCTACGGCCCCGGCGCCCTGGTCGGCGGCGCGCTCGCCGCCCGCGACCGCGGCCAGCTCGGCGTCGGGATCATCGGCGACGGCGACCTGCTCATGGCGTCGTCCGCGCTCTGGACGGCGGTGCACTACGACGTGCCGGCGCTGGTCGTGGTCAACGACAACTCGAGCTTCTACAACGACGAGCCGCACCAGGTGGAGATCGCCCACCAGCGGCAGCGGCCGGCCGAGAACAGCTGGATCGGCATGCGCATCGCCGACCCGGTCGTCGACATCGCCGGTCTCGCCCGCTCGTACGGCTGCTGGGCGGAGGGGCCGATCGAGGACCCCGACGACCTCGCCGCCGCGCTCGCCCGCGGCGTCCGCGCGGCCACCGAGGGCGCGGTCGCCGTCGTCCACGTGCGGACGTCGCCGCGATGAGCGAAGCCCGGCCGCGCGACCCCACCCGGTTCCGGGGCGAGGAGGTGCTGGACCCGGCGGCGGACCGTTCCTGTGCGTGTTCGACATGCTCGAGCACTACCGGGCGGGCGCCGAGGCGTCCGGCGCGATCCCGCACGTGCGCCGGCTGGCCGACGAGTGCCGCGCCCGCGGCGTCGTCGTCGCCTGGGCGCGGGCCGACCACCGGGCCGACGGGCTGGACTACGCCCGCGCACTGACCGACCTCGACGGCCAGCACCGGCCGTTCGGTCCCGACCACCCGCGGCCGACGACGCCCCCGCACGGCCAGGGCGACCCCGGTTACCGTCCCCTGGCCGAGCTCGGCCAGCAGCCCGAGGACCTCGACGTCCCAAGCACCGCTGGTCGGCGCTGTACGGCACCTGCCTGCACCCGACCATGCGCGCGCGCGGCGCCGACACGCTGATCCTGGTCGGCGGCTCGACGCACGTCGGCGTCGCGTCCACCGCGTACGCCGCCCGCGACCTCGACCTGCAGGTGTTCGTCGTCCCCGAGGGCCTGACCGGCCGTCGAGCAGCAGCGCACCGTTCTTCGCCGACGAGGTCTTCCCGCGGACGGCGCGCGTGCGCACCGACCGACGAGATCCTCGCGGCCCTCGACCGCCACCCCTCCCGAACAGGAGCCCCATGACGCGACAAGCCCGACGCCAGCGGCAAGCACCCCGCGTCGTACGAGAAGCACCACGACCGCGGCGACAACTTCGCGCCGTACGACAAGCCGCAGTGGGGCTCCGACGTCATGGCCGACGTGCTGCGCGGGCTCGGCATGAAGTACGTCGCGCTCAACCCGGGCTCGTCGTTCCGCGGGCTGCACGACTCGCTGGTCAACTACGCCGGCGACGACATCCAGATGATCGAGGTCCCGCACGAGAAGATCGCGGTCGCGCTGGCCCACGGCTACGCCAAGGCCACCGGCGAGCCGATGGCGGTGATCCTGCACGACCTGGTCGGCCTGCTGCAGGGCACGATGGGCGTCTACTACAGCTACATCGACCGGACGCCGGTGCTCGTCCTCGGCGGCTCCGGCCCGGGCGAGCACGACCGGCGCCGGCCGAACATCGACTGGATCCACTCGGCCAACGTGCAGGGCGAGGCCGTGCGGGCCTACACCAAGTGGGACCACGAGCCGCGCAGCATCGCGTCGGTGCAGACGGTGCTGGCCCGCGCCTACCGGATCGCCATGGAGGAGCCGCGCGGCCCGGTCTACGTCGCGCTGGACGCCGGACTGCAGGAGGCAGCGCTCGACGAGCCGGTCGACCTCACCGACCTGCCGCGACTGGCCGCCGTCCCCTCGCCTCTGGCGCCCGAGCCCACCGCGCTGCGGCAGCTCGCCGAGAAGCTGTGCGCCGCGAAGCAGCCGGTGATCGTGCCGTCGTACGCCGGCCGCAACCCGGAGTCGTTCTTCACGCTGGTCGCGCTCGCCGAGACCGTCGGCATCGGCGTCGTCGAGACGCACTGGCGGCTGAACTTCCCGAACCGGCACCCGCTCAACGTCACCGGCAGCACCGTGCTCGAGGACGCCGACTGCGTGCTGTTCGTCGACGTCAAGGACATGGGCAAGCCGACCCAGAAGCTCGAGTCGACCACGCGCACCATCTCCTCGCGGCTGCGGCCGGGCACCACGGTGCTCGACATCGGCTTCAACGACGTCGGCATCTCCTCGTGGAGCGAGGACTACGCCGAGCTGCTGCCCACCGACCTGCAGGTCACCGCCGACACCGCGGTCGCGCTGCCGCTGCTGCTCGAGGAGTGCCGCCGGATCGTCGCCGAGGACGACGAGGCGCGCACCGCCGAGCGGCAGGCCTGGCGCGACGACCTGGCCCGCCGGCACGACGAGGTCTGGGCCGGCTGGCGGGCGAAGGCCGAGGCCAAGCGGGACGAGGTGCCCGGTCGCCACGTCGCGGCTGGCGAGCGAGGTGTGGGAGGTCGTCAAGGACTACGACTGGGTGCTCACCGCCGGCACCGCCGCCGAGTGGGCGCTGCGTACCTGGGACTTCGACCGGCCCGACCGGCACCCCGGCAAGCAGCTGGGGACGGCGACGCAGATCGGCATCTCGCTCGGCGTCGCGCTCGCGCACAAGGGCTCGGGCAAGCTCGTCGTCGACCTGCAGCCGGACGGCGACCTGATGTTCGACGCCGGCGCGCTGTGGGTGGCCAGCCGCTACGAGCTGCCGCTGCTGGTCGTCATGTTCAACAACCGCGCGTACTACAACGACTGGGAGCACCAGGAGCGGCTGGCCCGCCAGCGCGGCACCCCGGTCGCCCGCGCGCACATCGGCATGGCGATCGACACGCCGGCGCCGGACTTCGCCGCACTCGCGAAGTCGTTCGGCTGGTGGGCGGAGGGCCCGATCGAGGACCCGGACGCCGTCCAGGACGCCGTCCGCCGGGCCGCCGAGTACGTGCAGTCGACCGGCCTGCCGGCCCTCGTCGACGTGGTCTGCCAGCCCAAGTAGCCGCCCGCGCCTCTCGGGCGCGATCGGCGTCCGAGCGACCCGCCGAGGCGGCCTTGACCACCCCCTGTGCGGCTGTTTCCATGAGGACCAATGGTCAGTCCTTTTGCTCCCGGACGAGGTCGATACGGACGATGAGGACGAAGACCACGACGTCGGTCACCCACTACCACGTGCAGAAGAGCCGCCGGGAGAAGTTCCTCGAGGAGTGGCGGAGCAACTGGCGCACCGTCGTCGCGGTCGAGGACGTCGCCCTGGAGCAGACACCTCGCGGGTCCCGGGTGGGCGTCTACGTCGGGGCCGACGGCGACCGCCAGACGCGAACGGTGGACGCTCTGGTGCACGAGCTCGACCCGGGCATCACCACGACGGTCCACCGCCATTCCTGGGACGCGATGGTCCTCGTCGTCGGCGGGAAGGGCTGGTTCGAGATCGACGGGGAGCACGTGGACGTCGCCCCGGGCGACTCGGTGTACCTGCCCTCGTGGGCCTGGCACCGCACCGGGGTGGACGCCGGTGCGAACGCGCCGCTGCGCTACATGAGCTTCTCCAGCGAGCCGACGTTCGAGACCATGCGCCAGTCGGTTCTCGAGGACGCCGGGCACGTCGAGTTCTCCGCCCTCCCCGCCCGGCCACCGTTCTCCCCCGGCATACCGGGAGACGACCCCTACACCCGCCGCCTGCGCCGCGTGGCGCGCCAGCAGGAGGACGGCCGCGCGAGCCGGCTGCACACCAGCTTCGACTCCCTGGAGCTGCTGAACACCCCCCGGGGCACCCGGACGACCTTCCTGCTCGACAAGGCCATCGGGTACCGGACCACGGGCATCACCATGGCCATGCTCGAGTTCGGGCCCGGCCGGGGGCAGTCGATGCACCGCCACCCCGGCGAGGCCTGGCTGTACGTGATCGAGGGGAAGGGCCACTCGTACTTCGGCAACGAGCCCGAGGGCGGCGAGATCCACGAGTGGAAGAAGGGCGACCTGATCGTCGTCGACCACTTCCTGTGGCATCAGCACTTCAACGACGACCCGGACAACACCGCACAACTGGTCCGGATCCACATCCTCGACAACCTCCTGGAGACCATGCGCGTGCTGTGCGACCCGCTGGTCCTCCTGGAGGAGCCGCCGGACCACATCCGCGACAAGCAGGCCGGGGATCCCTCGACCATCCAGTGGCCGGCGGTCGAGCGTCCGACATGGCCGTGAGGGTGGGCGAGGCGAAGGCAAGGCGAGGTCCGCCGACGTGGTCGACGTGATCTGCCGGCCGACATAGGACAACCGGCTCGACACCTCCCCCTCCCCCGAGCAGGAAGGCCCGCCGCGTGGCCCAGGACGCGATCGTCAGCAACGACCTCGCCAACAAGTTCGCGACCGAGAAGGACTCGCCCTACACCCGCTGGGTCGCCGACGAGGGCCTCGACATCATCGCCGCCCACTACGTGCCCGACCTCAAGGACGTCGAGTTGAAGCCGTGGGCCCGCCGTGGCGGCAAGGGCGTCTTCATCAACCACGAGGCGTCGCGCACGACGAACGACTGCTACGTCGCCGAGATCCCGCCCGGCGGGGCGCTCGAGCCGCAGCGCCACCTGTGCGAGGAGATGGTCATGATCCTCGCCGGCTCCGGCTCCACGAGGGTCTGGAACGACGCCGGCGCCGAGGTCACCTTCGAGTGGGGACCGGGCGCGCTGTTCGGCATCCCGCTCAACGCCCACCACCAGCACTTCAACGGCTCGGGCAGCACGGCCGCCCGCTTCGTCGCCACGACGAACCTGCCGCCGACGCTCAACCTCTACGACGACGTGGATTTCGTCTTCGGCACGGCGCGTGACTTCCCGGGGCGCTTCGACGGCGAGCCGGACTACTTCGCGCCCAAGGGCGAGCAGAAGGGGCTGCTGCTCGACACGAACTTCGTCGCCGACGCGGTGAACCTGCCGCTGATCGAGGCCAAGGAGCGCGGCGCCGGGGGCGGGCACATCCGCTTCAACATGGCCAAGGGCTCGATGAACAGCCACATCTCGCAGTTCCCGACCGCCACCTACAAGAAGGCGCACCAGCACGGCCCGGGCGCGCACGTGATCATCCTGTCGGGCGAGGGCTACAGCCTGATGTGGCCCGAGGGCGAGGAACCGCAGCGCTACGAGTGGCAGCCCGGCACCCTGATCGTGCCGCCGAACATGTGGTTCCACCAGCACTTCAACACCGGCGCCGAACCAGCTCGCTACCTGGCGCTGAAGCACGAGGGCGTCTCCACCCGCAACAGCCAGGGCGTCCCGGTGGCGTGGATCAGCCGGCGCCTGGGCGGTGGCCAGGTCGACTACGCCGACGAGTCGGCCTACGTGCGCGAGACCTTCACGGAGGCGCTGGCCGAGCACGGCCTGGAGCCGCGGATGGAGAAGGCGTACGAGCAGGAGCTGGAGAACCTGCCGCCCAAGCCGGCCGGCTGAGATCGGTCACTCGCGTGGCCTCGACCGCCGGACGCGGCGCCTGACGATCAGCCTGGCTCACCATCGGGGTCAACGTGGCTCAGCGTCGATCGCTGAGCTACGTTGCCCGACGATCAGGCCAGGCTGATCACATCGATGCGACCCGTCGGGCGTCAGGCGTCGCCGAAGGTCCCGCCGGAGAACACCGGCGGCTGCTGCTTGTTGCGCGGGTCCTTGCCCTCCAGGGGCAGGCCGTCGATGCCCACGCGCGGCGTCTCGGCGCCGCCCTCGAGCGGCTCGACGTCGGCGCCGAACCGGAGCAGCACCAGGTTGGTGTCGCCGGTGGACTCGAACCGGTAGTAGGCACCCGCCGGGATCATGAGTCCCTCGAGCCGGCCCACGACGGTCGGGGTGTCGTCCGGGCCGTAGAACGTGGCCTCGCCGTCCAGGACGAAGAACGTGTGGTCCTCGTCCAGGTGGGTGTGCAGCGCGTTCTCGCCGCCCGCGGCGTAGACCTTGGCGCGCACCTCGACCGTGTCCGTGCGGGCGAGCACCTGGTTCGTCCGGCCGCTGGTCAGCAGCGGCACCTTCATGCTGTACCGGGTGACCTTCGGGGTCGTCTTCTCGGTCGTCGTCATCGCCGGATCTCCTGTCCTCGTGCGGGTGGGAAAGCTGCGGTCAGGTCCGCCAGGGCGCGTCGACCGCCATCGACAGGTGGCCGAAGAGCGAGACCAGCTTCTGGTGCACCGCGGCGGGGAGCGGGCCCGCGCTCAGAGAGCGGACGTTCTCCTCGAGGTGCGCCGGGTTGCCGGTGCCGACCAGCACCACGTGCACCCCGGGCTCGTGCGCCGCGAACCGGTAGGACGCCTCGGTGGTGGACTGCACGTCCCCGCTCTCCTTGAGGAACCCGAGCGGGTCGGCGAGGTCGACCTCGTCGCGGCCGATCACCCCGGCGTCGGCCAGCCGGCCGATCTCCTCGGCCAGCTCGCCCGGGCGGCTGAAGTAGCTGCGCGCCGAGGCCATGATCTCGACCGCGACGTCCTTCTCGATCGTCGTCGGGAACAGCACGTCCCGGGACGACTGGTTGAAGAACGTGAAGCCGGTCATGACGACGTCCCAGCAGTCGTCCTGCAGGGCGCGGGCGAGCAGCGCGTGCCGGGCGTCGGTGCCGGTGCTCTCCGAGATGCCCAGCGCCCGGATCGCGCCTTCGTCCCGGAGCGCCAGCAGCTCGGGGACGATCTCGGCCAGGCTGTACTCGTAGTCGTCCGGCTGCACCCGGTGCAGGTGGTAGACGTCGAGGACGTCGGTACGCAGCTTGCGGAGCGTCTCGGCCAGGCCGGCGCGCACGTCCTCGCGGCGGACGAGCGAGCCGTCCTTGCGGCGGGCGAGCATCTTCGACGAGAGCACGACCTCGTCGCGTCTACCCAGCAGCCCGCGCCCGATGACGTCCTCGGTGCCGTAGTTCGCCGCGGTGTCGAAGTAGGTGACGCCGAGCTCCAGGGCCCGCCGGACGACGCCGATCGCCTGGTCCTCCGTGGACCCCTTCTTCAGGCCGAGCCGGCTCTCGCCGCCGCCGCCGAGCCCGCAGATGCTGACCTGCAGGCCCGTGCGGCCGAAGGTGCGGTACTCCACGGCTCAGCCGCTCCGCTGGGTCTCGCCGGCCGACCGGGCGGGCGTCCGGCGGGGCCACCGGCTCGACCGGCTCCGTCCTCGACGACGCCGCGGTAGTCGCGCACCCGGTTGGGCCGGGAGGCGAACCCGAGCGCCACCAGCATCGGCCCGAAGCCGCCGACGGTCAGCGCCACGACCGGCCCGACGACGCCGGCGAAGGCGCCCATCACCAGGTCGCCGATGGCGGGTCCTCCGCGCGAGGACATCTGGTAGAACGCCGTGACCCGGCCGCGGATCTCGTCGGGGGTGTCGATCTGCACCGCCGCGTGGCGGATGGTGGTGGCCATCGCGTCGCAGGCGCCGAGCAGCAGCGCGGCTCCCACGGCCAGCCACACGACCGGCGACTGCGCCAGCGCGATCGCCGCGATGCCGTAGACGAAGGTGGCACCGAGCAGCACGCGGCCCTGCCGGCGGGAGTCCTTGACCACCCGGAACACGGTGTAGGTGGCCAGCAGCGCCCCGGCCGACGGCGCGGCCGCCAGCACGCCGTACCCCGTCGGGCCGAGCAGCAGCACGTCGGTGGCCAGTGCCGGGAGCAGCACGCGGTAGGCCGACAGCACGGTGGCCGACAGGTCCAGCGCCATCAGGCTGGTGATCAGCGGACGACGGACGACGTACCGCGCACCCTCCGCGATGCTGCCGAAGATCGAGCCGGCCGCGGCCCCCTTGGGTTCCAGCCGCGGCACGCGGACGAAGAAGAGCACCACGATCAGCAGCAGGTAGGTGGCCGCGTCCACGGCGTACATCAGCCCCGGACCGGACACCGCGATGAGCACGCCGGCGAGCAGCGGGCCGACGAGCACCGCGACCTCGCGCGAGGGGTTGAGCAGCGCGATGGCCTCGGCGATGTGCTTCTTGCCCGACGATCGCCGGGATCAGCGCCTGCCGGGCCGGCTGGTCGAACGTCGCGGCCGCCGTCGTGAGCAGCACGCTGAGCACCACCTGCCACGCCTCGACGACGCCCGTGAACGTGACCACGGTCAGCCCGAGCGCGACGAGCAGCGAGACGGCCTGCGCCCACTGCAGCAGCCGGCGCCGGTCGTAGCGGTCGGCCAGCGCCCCGCCCAGCGGGCTGAGCAGGATCAGCGCGACCGCCTGGCCGGCCCCGACGAGGCCGGTCCAGGCGATCGAGTCGGTCAGCGCGTAGACGTGGTACAGGTTCGCGGCGACCGTGCCGCGGGTGCCGATCTGGCTGAGGACGACCCCGGACCAGTAGAGATTGAAGTCGCGGTTGCGCAGGACCTCCGGCAGCGCCATCAGTCGACGGGCACGAGGCTGATCTTCGCGGGGTCCATGTGCAGGTACACCTGGGTGCCCGGCTCGATCGAGATCTCCGGATTGGTCCGCGCGCGGATCTCCTGCTTGCCCACCGCCACGACGTGGTCGACCGCGTCGCCGAGGAACGCCCGGGTGACGACCGTGCCGGTCCAGACGTTCGGGACGCCGGTGGGCGCGCTGGGTGCTGAGCTGCACGGCCTCCGGCCGGATGGACACGACGACGTCGTGCCCGGTGGGCAGCTTGTGCTGCGACTCGATGAAGACCGTGCCGTTCGTGGTCTCCACGTTGTGCTGCGTCCCTTGCGTCTGGCCGACGGTCCCGGGGATGAAGTTCGAGGTGCCGATGAACTCCGCCACGAACTTGTTGGTCGGCTCCATGTAGACCTCGCGGGGCTTGCCGAGCTGGACCACCGCGCCGGCCTGCATGACGGCGATGTGCGTGGACAGCGCGAGCGCCTCGACCTGGTCGTGGGTGACGTAGACCGAGGTGATGCCGAGCTCGCGCTGCAGCCGCTTGAGCTCGTACCGCAGGTTCTCGCGCAGCTTGGCGTCGAGGTTGGACAGCGGCTCGTCGAGCAGCAGCAGCGGCGGCTGGATGACCAGCGCGCGGGCCAGCGCGAGGCGCTGCTGCTGGCCGCCGGAGAGCTTGGTGGCCTGCCGGTCGATCTGGGGGGAGAGCTCCATGGTCTCCAGCACGCGCTCGACGCGCTCCCGGATCTCCTTCTTCGACGGCCGGTCGGAGCGCTTGCGGACCTGCAGCGGGAAGGCGACGTTGTCGAACACGGTCATGTGCGGCCAGATCGCGTAGGACTGGAACACCATGCCCAGGCCGCGCTGGTTGGCCGGCACGTTCACGTTCCGGCCGTTGCCCGAGGAGAACAGGACGCGGTCACCGACGGCGATGCTGCCGCTGTCCGGCTTCTCCAGGCCGGCGATGGAGCGCAGCGTCGTGGTCTTGCCGCAGCCCGAGGGGCCGAGCAGGGTGAACAGCTCGCCCTCCTTGACCTCGAAGCTGACGTCGTTGACGGCGAACACCGTGGTCGGCCCCTGGCCCTTCTTCGCCTTGTCGCCGGCGAAGGACTTCACGAGGTGGTCGATGGTGAGCATGAGGAGGTCCTTGGGTCCTTTCCGACCGTTACGCGGGAGACGTCAGCTGAAGGGGGGCAGCGAGTGGCTCAGTCCTCACGCAGGCCCACCTTGGCGCCGAGCTTGTAGGCGATCGTGACCATGAGGACCAGTGCCAGGACCATGAGCACACCGATCGCGGCCAGCACGTTGAACGAGCCGTTCTCGAACTGCTCCCACATGAGGATCGAGAGCACCTCGGTGCCGGGGCTGTACAGCAGCAGCGAGCTCGACAGCTCACGGAAGCTGACGACGAGGATGTAGACGAAGCCGGCCATGATCCCCGGCGAGAGCAGGGGCAGGAGCACGCGCCGGAAGGTCGTCCACCAGCTGGCGCCGCTGACCAGCGCCGACTCCTCCAGCTCGCTGGAGATCTGGGTCATCGACGTCGTGGCGTAGCGCATGCCGTAGGGCATGTACTTCGTGCAGTAGGCGATCAGCAGGATGAAGATCGTCCCGTAGATCGGGATCGGGAAGCGCAGGTACACGAAGATCAGCGCCAGGCCGAGCACGATGCCCGGGATGACCAGCGGCACGAAGCTGAGCTGCTCGAGCACTCCGCGGCCGGGGATGGTCGACCGGACGGTGATCCAGGCGGCGATCGCCATCAGCGCCATGACGATCGTGGCGGACCCGAGGCCGAGTCCGACGCTGTTGCGCAGCGCACGGGCGGCCGTCTTCATCTCGAACACTTCCTGGAAGTTGGTGAACGAGAACGACTGGAACGCCTCGACGCTGGGCGCCTGGTAGAAGGGCAGCAGCGCCGCGTAGAGCAGCACCAGCAGCGGCCCGACCACCGTCACGAAGAAGTAGAGCAGGATGCCGGCGCCGACGACCGGCCGCCACTTGCCCAGGTCCATCGGGCGCGGCCGGAAGCCCTTGCCGGTGACGGTCTGGTAGGTCTTGCTGCCGCGGCCGACGAGGGACCGGCTGATCGCCACGCCGATGACGGCGATCGCCAGCAGGCTGATCGCCAGTGCACCGGCGGCGCCGTAGTCGACGGGGTAGCTGCGCAGGAGGAAGTAGATGCGGCTGGTGAAGACGTAGATGCCGTTCTGCAGG
This sequence comes from uncultured Actinomycetota bacterium, assembly GCA_963777095.1. Lineage (GTDB taxonomy): Bacteria > Actinomycetota > Actinomycetes > Mycobacteriales > Geodermatophilaceae > CAVZOY01. The sequence continues at coordinate 1,442,539 of CAVZOY010000006.1, read as the reverse complement.
CCCAGCAGCGCCGGCACCTCGAAGGACTCCAGGCTGGTGATGAGGATGACCAGCACCGAGCCCAGCAGCGCGGGCTTCACCAGCGGGAGGGTCACCTTGCGCAGGGCCTGCATCCGGGTCGCGCCCGACATCAGGGCCGACTCCTCCAGCGAGGGATCCATGGAGCGGAAGGCCGCCACCATGAGCAGGAAGACGATCGGCGAGGAGTGCAGGCCGTCGACCCAGATCATCCCCCAGATCGTGAAGATGTCGAAGGGCCGGACGCCGAACACGGCGTTCGTCGCCTCGTTGATCAGGCCGATCTGCGGGCTGGCCAGGAAGATCCACGAGACGGTGTAGAGGATGCCGGGCACGATCAGCGGCACGATCGAGGCGGCGAAGAACAGCGCCTTGAACGGCACCGCCGTGCGCACGTTGAGGTAGGCCAGCGTGGTGCCCACCGTCAGCGACAGGAGGGCCGAACCACCGGCGAAGGCCAGGGAGTTGCCGAAGAGCTCGCCCATCCGCCCGCCGCTGTAGGCGCGCTCGAAGGCCCCCAGGTCCAGCGCGCCGTCCGGGAAGAACGTGCCGCTGAGGAGCCGGAGCAGCGGAACGAGCGCCAGGTAGCCGATCGCGAGGGCGACCGCGGCCAGGATGAAGAACTTGGGCGAGAGGGCACATCCCTCCGCGCCGGCCGGACCTGTCCGTCGGGCCGGTGGTCTCGGCGCGCTCCTCGGCCCGGACCGGCGGGCTGGTCAGCGTCATCGCGGGAGAGCTCCTCGGGGTGTGCTCGGTGCTGCGGGTCTGAACTGGGGCCGGGCCGTACGGGGCCGGGGCGGCGCCGCGGAGGTCCGCGGCGCCGCCCCGGCGGACGTCACTCGGAGATCTCCTCGACACCGGCGAGGAGCTCGTCGTACTCGGCGCTGACCTCGTCGCCGGACTCGAGCAGCTTGTCACCGTCGACCGGGTACAGCTCGACGTCGACCTCCGCCTCGGAGATGGCCGGGGTAGCCCCCTCCTCCGCCAGGATCGCCTGGCCCTCCTGCATCAGCCAGTCCATGAAGAGCATCGCCGTCGCCGGGTTCTCGGCCGTCTTCATGCAGCTGCCGCCGTTCGGCCGCGCGATCAGCGGGTCGACGTAGGGCTGGGTCTCGACCGGCGCCCCCGCCGCCTTGGCCGTTCTCGACGATGTAGGTGTAGTTCGAGGAGGCCAGGCCGAACTGGCCCGCGCTCATGAGCTCCGCCATGACGGTGTGGCCCTTGACCACGCTGGCGCCCTCGACGATGTCGGCCCAGAGCTGGTCGACCTCCTCCTGGCTCTTGCCCTGCTCGAGCCAGTAGTCGCTCAGGCCCATGTACCAGTCGTAGTCACCGAGCTCGAGGACGAGCTGCCCGTCGTACTTCGGGTCGGCGAGGTCCTCCCAGGAGGTGGGCGGGTCGGAGATGATGTCGGTGTTCCAGCTGGGCCCGAAGAGGTTGAACCGGGTGGCGGTCCAGTCCTCGCCTCGACCGGCCTCGGGCACCTGAGTCGATCAGCTCCTGCGAGATGCACGGCGCCATGACGTCCTCCTGCTGGAGGGCGCCGAGCTCGCTGCCGTTGGTCTCGACGACGTCGTTGCCCGCGAAACCGGCGTCCTGCTCCTGCAGGATGCGCTGGAGCACGGTCTCCGAGCCGGCGCGGTAGGTGCTGACGTCGATGTCGAACTCGTCGGCGAACGCCTCGGTGACGGCGTCGACCATGTCGGCGTTCATCGAGGTGTAGAGGTTCAGGCCGTTCTCCTCGGCCGCGAGCTCGACGAGCCGGTCACGCCGCTCCTGGCCGCCCAGGGCACGGACCTCCTCGTACAGCTGCTCGGCCTCGGTGGGGCCGGAGTCCTCGTTGCCGCCGCCGCTGCCGGAGGACGACGAGGTCGGGCTGCCGCCACAGGCGGTCAGGACCAGGACCGCGCCGGCCGCCAGGGTGGCGGCGCGGAGGGTGCGGGGCTTCCGCATGGATGGACTCACTCTCTTCTCGAAAGGATGGGTGCGAGGACGGACGCGACCGAGGGTCACTCGAGCGCCTGGCCGTTGCGGACGACGTCCTCGTAGGCCTTGTTCCACTTGTCGGACTCCGCGAGGAGCTTCTCCTCGGGGACCGGGTAGGTCTCGAGACCCTCCAGCGGGTCCTCGCCGCCCTCCACCGGGATGGAGCCGATGCGGAACGCCTCGCGGAAGATGTCCTGGCCGCCGGTGAGCTCGAAGTCGACGAACAGCGTGGCCGCGCACGGGTTGCGTGGCCGTCTTGACCAGCCCGATGCCGTTCGGGCGCACGACGATGGGCTGGATGATCTCGCCGTTCGCGGGCTTCCAGGCGACCGGGGCGCCGTCCTCGTTGGCCGCCTTGTCGATGGTGTGGCTGTAGGAGGAGACCGTGACGTCGAACTGGCCGGCCGAGAGCAGCTCGCCCTGCGTGGTGTGGCCCTTGGCGACCTGGGAGTTGGCGGCCAGGCGGGTCATGAGGTCGGTGAACTCCTCCTCGCTCATCCCCTGCTCGTCGACGTAGTAGTCGTGGAGAGCGGTGAACCAGTCGACGTCGGAGACCTCCATGGAGACGCGGCCCTTCCACTCCGGACCGGCCAGCTCCTCGAGCGAGGTGGGCTCCTCACCCGGCTTCACCGCGTCGGTGTTCCACCCGACGACGAAGGCGTTGAACCGCGTGGCGGTCCAGTCCTCGCTCTGCCGACCCTCCTCGCGGACCTGGTCGCGCAGCTCGCTCGTGTAGGGGTAGAGCAGCCCCTCCTCGCTGGCGACGCCCAGCTCGAGGGCGTTGGTCTCGAAGATGTCGGCGCCGTAGTAGCCGGCCTCGTCCTCCTGCAGGATGCGCTGCAGGACGGTCTCGGACTGCGCCCGGTAGTTGTTGACCTCGATGTCGTACTCGTCGCTGAAGCCGTCGATCAGGTCTTCCATGTCCGTGTTGGACGTGTAGACGTTGAGCTGGCCCTCTTCCTCGGCGCAGGCGACGAGCTCGTCGGTGCGCTCCTGGCCGGTCATCTCGTTGAACTTGTCGTAGGTCTCGGCCGCCGCCTTGGCGAGGTCGGAGTCCTCCCGGGCGTTTCCGCCACTGCTGTCGGAGCCGGACGACGAGGTCGGGCTGCCGCCGCAGGCCGCCAGCAGGCTGACTGCGGCGAGGGCCGCGAGCGGGGCACGGAGTCGGTACTGCATGGATGCCTCTCCAGCGAGGACGGGGCTTGCGCCCGGGACCTACGGAAGACGGGCAACGTCTTCCGGGTGTGCGGTGTGATGCAGTGAACACAGCCGTGGAGCGAAGGTCTAACCATTTGGCCGACCGTTACGCGACTGTTACGGGGTCTGCACGCCTCCCCGGACGAAGGCGGGCCGGCACGCGCCGGGGACGGCGACGAGCGCGTGGGTCACGATGAGCACCTCCTCCGACGTGCGGGCCGCGGCCGTGGGGCGCGTCACGTTTGTGGTCCTAAGGTAATACCATTCGCCCAGGTGTCACAAGGGGGCCGGACCGGACCCTTCGGGACCGTTTCGTACGACGCGACAGGTCACGAGGGGGTCGGATGCGGACTCGCCGGTCCCGTTCCGGACAGGCGCCCCCGGAACGAGGGCGCGGCCGGACCGAGCGGACGTTCCGCTCGCTCCAGGTGCCGAACTACCGCATCTTCTTCGGCGGCCACGCCATCAGTGTCATCGGCACATGGATGCAGCGGGTGGCACAGGACTGGCTCGTCCTCGAACTGTCGGACTCCGCGGTCGCCGTCGGCGTGGCGACTGCGCTGCAGGCGCTGCCGACGCTGTTCCTCGGCCTGTGGGGCGGTCTGCTGGTCGACCGGCTCGACCGGCGGAAGACGATCATCGCGACCCAGGCGGTCAGCGCCGTGCTCGCCGCCGCACTCGCCGTCCTCACACTCACCGGCGTCGTGCAGCTGTGGATGGTGTTCCTGTTGGCCTTCGGGCTCGGCCTGGTGACCGTGCTGGACGTGCCGGCCCGCCAGGCGTTCGTCACCGAGATGGTCGGTCCCGACGACTACGTCAACGCGCAGTCGCTGAACTCGACCGTCCACAACGCCGGCCGGCTGATCGGCCCCGCGGCCGCCGGTCTGCTCATCGCCTGGGTGGGCAGCGGCGCGGCCTTCGCCATCAACGCCGTCTCGTTCGTCGCGGTCCTCATCAGCCTGTTCCGGATGGACCCGGCGCAGCTCGACCGGGCCGAGCCGCTCCCCCGGCAACGCGGCCAGGCGCTGGAGGGCCTCCGCTACGTGTGGGGACGGGCCGACCTGCGCGCGTGCCTCATCCTGGTCGCCGTCGTCTCCCTGTTCGGCCAGAACTTCCGCGTGGTGCTGCCGCTCTTCGCCCGCGACGTACTGGGTGGCGGCGCCGAGACCTACGGCTGGCTGACGTCGGCGCTCGGCGCCGGCGCGGTCATCGGCGCCCTCGCCACCGCCGCGCGCGAGAAGGTCACCGCCTGGGCCATGCTGCTGGCCGCCGCGGCCTTCGCCGTCGTCAGCATCCTGCTCGCCGGGGCGCCCGGCCTCGTCGTCGCCCTCGGCCTGCTGGTCGGGCTGGGCATCGCCAACATCTGCTTCAACACCCTCGCCCGGGTGCTGCTGCAACTGGGCGCCGATGCCGTCGATGCAGGGCCGCGTCATCGCGCTGCACGCGATCGTCTTCACCGGCAGCACGCCGTTCGGCGGGCCGATGATCGGCTGGGTCTGCGAGCAGTTCGGTGCCCGCGTCGGCATGCTCGTCAGCGGCGTGGTGCCGCTGCTGGTGGCACTGGCGCTGCTGCCCAGGTTGCGTCGGCTGCGCCGCCGCGACCGCGACGCCCCGGAGGTGGCGGACCCTCCCGAGGAGCCGGCGCTCCCGCCACCCCCCGCCGCCTCGCCCGCGGGTTCACCGTCGGCGCCTCCCGCGCCCTGAGTCGTCAGGAATCCCGTGCTGCTGATCGGCAACGACGTCACGACCGAGGTGCTGCGCATGCCCGACGTGCTGCGCGCGCTGGACCGCGCCTACCGCGAACTGGCCGAGGGAGTGGCGATCTGCCGACCCCGCATCGACCTGCGCTACCCGGTCGGCGACGGCCGGCAGGTCTACCAGTGGGGGACCATGGAGGGCGGGTCGGCGGCCAGCGGCTACCACGCCATCCGGATGAAGTCCGACGTCCTGACCGAGGTCGAGTACGGCGGCACGCGGACGCAGGAGAAGTACTGCCTCGAGCCGGGCAGCTACTGCGGCCTGGTGCTGCTGCTCTCGACGCGCACCGGCGAGCCGCTGGCGATGCTGCACGACGGCGTCCTCCAGCACATGCGAGTGGGCGCGGACTCCGCGATCGGCACCGACCTGGCGGCGCGGCCCGACGCCCGGGTGCTGGGCATGCTCGGATCGGGTGGCATGGCGCGCACGCACCTCGAGGCGGTGCTGGAGGTGCGCCCGCTGGAGCGGGTGCAGGTCTACAGCCCGACCCGGGCCAACCGGGAGCGGTACGCCGCCGAGATGCGCGAGCGCTTCGGCCTGGAGGTGGTCGCGGTCGACGAGCCGCGGGACGCCTTCCGCGGGGCCGACGTGGTGATGGGCTGCACGGACGCCGCGGCGGACGTCGTCGTCGGCGACTGGCTCGAGCCGGGCACCCACGTCACCTCGATCGGCGGCAGGCCCGACGCCCGCGCCCGCGAACGGTTCGACGTGTGGCTGCGGCTCGGCACCGTACCCGCGCCGCTGCACGACCCGACGTGGCGGCCGACGGACGAGTACCTCGCCTACCGGGCGGTGCCGGGCGACCCGGTGTGGGACCTGCACCGGCACGGGGCCGGACGGCGGCCGCCGTCCGGGGACGAGGGCCCGCGCGTGGTGACCTACGAGGAGGCGCTGCGCGGTGAGCCGGTGCGGAGCTCGCCGGAGCAGATCACGTTCTCCGAGCGCGGCAACGTGCAGGGCGCCCAGTTCTTCGCCGTGGCCGCGCTGGTCTACGAGGCGGCGCGCGCCCGGGGCCTGGGGCGCGAGCTGCCCACGGAGTGGTTCCTGCAGGACATCCGGGACTGAAGGGGCGGAGGAGATCCGTGGGCGTTACCCCGACGAATCTCCTCCACCTACTCGAGCAGCAGCAGGCCCTCGTGCCGGAGCCGGGCCAGGTGGTGGCGGAACAGCATCACGTCGTTGAACGAGCCGCCCAGGTCGGGCAGCTCGGCGACGTCCTCCGGCGGCAGCTCGACGGCGCGACCGCCCAGCCGGGCGGACTCCAGCGACACCCTGGCCAGCACGTCGAGGGCGAGCGCCCGCCCGACGGCCTGCTCGACGGCGTGCGGACCGGAGCCGACCGTGGCGATGCCGTGGCCGCGCAGGACCAGCACGGATGCGGCCCCCAGCGCCGCGGCGACCTCGCGACCCAGCTCCGGGCGGCGGACCAGCACCGACCGCGGGTAGACGGGCACCCCGTCCAGCGCAAGCCGCGCGGCCGGGATGTTGTACGCACCGAACACCGGCCGCAGCGGCACGCCCTCGAGCCCGGCCAGCAGCACCGACGGCGGATGGCAGTGGACGACGGCGTCGACGTCGGGGCGGGCGCGCAGGATCTCGGCGTGGATGGGCAGCTCGTTCGGCACCGCCCGATCGCCGAGGCCGCCGTCCTCCACCGGCGAGCCGTCGAGGTCGACCTCTCGGACGTCTTCCGGCCGAGTGAGGAAGAGGCCCTCCTCCTGCGGACCGCGACATCGGACCAGCAGGCGGTCGGAACCGGTGCGCAGGCTGATGTGACCCAGCACGTCCTCGGCGAGACCCCGGGCACCGAGCACCCGACAGGCGTTCGCGACGAGCAGTCGGCGATCGGTCACCCCGAGGGAGGGACTTCGGTCCATTGGTCGGACCTTACTGGCCGCAATTGATATGCCTTCTCAGCGAATCGTGCGAGACTCGCCCGCGTGGAGACGAGTCTGAACGGTATCGACGCTCCCGCCGGGGCAGTAGCTCCCGACGCAGACCTCTTCAGTGCGGTCAGCGTCGGACGCGTGTCCCAGGTGATCGTCGACCAGATCCGCCAGCTGATCCGCCAGGGACGGCTGAAGTCCGGTGACCGGCTGCCCTCCGAGCGTGACCTGTGCGAGCGCTTCGGCGTCAGCCGGGTGACCGTGCGGGAGGCGCTGCGGGTCCTGGAGGCCGGCGGCCTGATCGACGTCCGCGTCGGTGCCCGCGGCGGCGCGTTCGTCACCTCGCCCACGCACGCCCGGCTCGGCGAGGGCCTGGCCGACCTGCTGCAGCTCTCGCCGCTGACCGCCGCCGAGGTCACCGAGGCGCGGATGGTCTTCGAGCTGGGGATCGTGCCGCTCGTGGTCGAGCGGGCCACCGAGGAGGACCTGGTCGCGCTCGAGCGGCTCTGCCACGAGCAGGAGAAGGCGCTGGAGGACCAGCGCTACACGATGGAGATGTCCGCGGAGTTCCACGTGCGGGTGGCCGCCTGCACGCACAACCCCGCCATCGAGATGCTCGTGCAGAGCTTCCACGGCCCGCTGCTCATGTCGCTGAAGCAAGCGCAGACCGCCGAGCCGCTGATGGGCCACCGCGGCGCCCGCGAGCACCTGGAGTTCGTGCACGCCGTCCGCCGCCGGGACGTCGCCGAGGCCGAGAACATCATGCGCACGCACGTCGAGCGCACGGCCGGCCGCGTCAAGCACTAGCCCGTCAGGGCCGCCTCGAAGGCGGCCAGAGCGACGCCGTCGAAGAGGACGAACCGCACCTCCACGACGTGCTCGGGATCGATCGACCGGACGCCGGCGACCGCCTGCCGCGCGGCGTCGTCCACCGGCCACCCGTAGATGCCCGCGGAGATCGCCGGGAAGGCGACCGTGCGCGCGCCGAGTCCGTCGGCCACGCGGAGGCTCTCCCGGTAGCAGGAGCGCAGGATCTCCGACCGGTCCTCCGACGCCGACCAGATCGGTCCCGCGGTGTGCACGACCCAGCGCGCCGGCAGCCGACCGGCCGTCGTCGCCACAGCCTGGCCGCGGGGCAGCCGACCGTCGGGCAGGCGCTCCTTGGCTGCGCGGCACTCGGCGAGGATCTCCGGTCCGCCCGCCCGGTGGATGGCGCCGTCCACTCCCCCGCCCCCGAGCAGGCCGGGGTTGGCCGCGTTGACCACCACGTCGGCGTCCACGCGGGTGATGTCGCCGCGGAGGGCAACGAGACGCACGGGACCACCGTAGGGTCGGCTGGCATGAGCGCGCCCCTGGACCGGCCTCTCCGCCGCGACGTGCAGAACAAGATGCTGGGCGGGGTCTGCGCCGGGATCGGCCGGCGGTACGGGATCCCGGTGGGTGGCCTGCGGCTGGCGTTCGTCCTCAGCTGCATCCTGCCGGGACCGCAGATCCTGGCCTACCTCGTGCTGTGGATCGTCATCCCCGCGGACCGGGGCTACTGACCCCGCATCACCAGGGGTTGTTGCCGCCCCGCTGCAGGCCGCGCACGGCCGGGCGCACGTCGACGAGGTAGACCGTCGCCGCCGACGGCGGCGGCCAGCCAGAACAGGGTCAACGGGGACGACAGCTGCGCGAAGACGAGGGCGAGTGCGGTGATCGCGCACCACGCGGGCTTGTTCAGCTTGCTCGCCGCCGCGTAGGCGTTCGCGGGGCGGATGAGGGCGTCGACCAGAGCCCACAGCGCCAGCGCGAGGGTGCCGTAGTGGAGGCCGTCCATCAGCAGTCCGTCGACCAACGCCATGGGCGCCACGGTACCCGTCCACGGCCTCGGATCCGACCGGCCGCGCGGAACCCGTGCCCCGACGGGGTGGCGCGGGGGAGCGGCCCGGAACGCGCACGGGCCCCGCAGCGCGGTGCGCTGCGGGGCCCGGGTGGAATGCCGAGTGCGTCAGTTGTTCTTCGCCGGCACCGCGGTCGGGTCGGCCGGCTTGGCGGTCCGGGCGCGGGTGACGCGGGTCGAGGTGCCCTTCGCGGGCGCCTTCTTCGCGGCGGCCGGGGTGGCCTTGCGGGCCGGGGTCTTCACCGGGGCGGCGGCGCGGGCCGCGGCCTTGGTGGACGGGTCCGCCGGCTTCTCGACGGAGCGGACGGTCGACTTGGCGGAGTCGGCGGACTCCTCGACCTTGTCCTCGACCGTGGCGGTGGCCTTCTGGGTGCGCGCCTTGGTCTTCTGCGCCACCGAGGTCACCTTGTCCGAGGCCTCGCCGACGGTCTCGGCGGTCTCCTCGAGCACGTCCTCGAGGGCGTCCTCGACGGTGTCGACAGCCTCCTCGGCGCGACGGACGACCTTGCGGAAGCCGGGCTGGCGGCGCAGCTCGTCGACGACGCCGGCGCCGCGGGCGGCCAGCGCCTCGACCTGGGTGCGGGCGACGTCCACCAGCGTGGACACGGTGCCGAGGACGGCATCCGGCCGCGTGGCGATACGGACCTCGTGGGCCCGGGTGCGGGCGGTCTGCGCGGCGTCGGCGGCGCGGGTGCGCGCCTCCTTGGCGGCCAGGTCGGCCTGGACCTGCGCCTCGCCCGGCAGCGCCTCGGCGCGCGAGCGCAGGCCGTCGAGGACATCCTCGATCGCCTTGACGGCGAGGTCGCCGGCGCCGACGACGGCGAGCAGCGGGGTGCGCGAGCGCTCGACGAGCTGCTCGGCGACGGTCTTGCCGGTGGTCACGACGTTCTCGCCGTAGTGCTTCACGGTGTCGGTGGTGGTCATGCTGTCTCCTTCGTGGAGGTCGGGTCGGTCACGGCCCGGGGGGTCGGTGAAGCGGTCTCGGCCGTGGCCGCGGCGTGCGCCGCGTACTCGCGCACGTAGGTCTCGTACAGCTCCAGGAGCACGGCCTTGTGCCGCTCGGACAGCGCGGCGTCGCCGCGGATGGCGGCCACGGTGTCGGCGCTGCCGGCCCGGCGGTCGAGGATCCCTGCCTGCTCGTAGAGCGTCTCGGCCGAGATCGACAGGCCGCGGGCGATCGACGAGAGGATCTCCGCCGACGGCTTGCGCAGCCCGCGCTCGACCTGCGAGAGGTAGGGGTTGCTGACCCCTGCGGTGCGGGCCAGCTCCCGCAGCGAGACCTTGGCGGCGCTGCGCTGCTCGCGGATGAAGTCGCCCACCTGGGAGCGGGCGGCGGTGTCGGCCACGGAGCCGGCGACGCCGGCCACGTGCTCGCGGACGGTGCTCACCTGCTCGCGGACGAACTCACCGGGGTTCTGCATGGCCTCCACGCTAGCCCCGGGTGCTAGCTCTTGCAAGCGGAGCTGCTAGCAGACGTGCGTGACGCCCCCCACAGGCGTCGGTGCAGCTCAGGAGCTCAACGCCGCCGACGGGCGCACCTGACCGACCACGGCGTCCCCGCCGGAGACGGGCATCAGCGCCCACGGAGCAAGCGCCTCGGCCGGGACGCCCAGGCGCCGCAGTCCGGCGCAGAGCGCCGGCATCCGGCCCCGGTCCCCGCCGTCGTCGAGCTTGAGGGCGACCGCGCCGCGGCCGGGCAGCGCCGCGACGTGCACGCCGTCGGCACCCCCCTTCACCAGCAGGCCCGGGACGGCAGCCATCAGGCCGGTGTCCTCACGGTCGGTACCGGCGACGAACCACGGGTGCGCGCGCATCGCGTCGGCGACGGACCGCTCGCCCGACCCCTCGGGCGCCTGTACCAACGACAGCACGCCGCGGGCCAGCCCGGTCAGGGTCAACGCGTGCTGGGGCGCGCCGCACCCGTCGATCACGACGGCTTCGACGGGCTCCTCGGCGGTCTCGGCGAGCCGCGCCTCGATCGCCTCTTGCAGTGGGTGGTCGCGCTCGAGGTACTTCTTGATCGGCCAGCCGGCGGCGACGCAGGCGGACAGCATCGCCGCGTGCTTGCCCGAGCAGTTCATGGCCAGCCGCTCCGGCGTCCGGCCCGCCGCCAGCCAGCGGGCCCGGGTCGGCTCGTGGCCGGGCAGCGCCGGCGGGCAGCCGAGGTCGTCCTGGTCCAGACCGGCGGCGGCCAGCATGCCCGCGACGACGTCGCGGTGGCCGTCCTCTCCGCTGTGCGAACCCGCGCCGATCGCCAGCTCCTCGCCCGACCGCGGCGTCCAGCCTGCGGCCAGGAGTGCGGTGGCCTGGACCGGCTTGTTCGACGACCGGGGCAGCATCGGACGGTCGACGGCACCGAAGCCGGCCAGCTCCTCGCCGTCCGCGCCGAGGACCACGAGCGAGCCGCGGTGCACCGACTCCAGGAACCCGGACCGCCACGCCTCGACCAGCACCGGCGTCTCCGGCCAGTCGACGCCCTCGAGCGGCGCCGAGCCGGGCGACCCGATGGAACGGCCCTCGTGCAGGGTTCCGCCGCGAGCGGAGCGAGTGGTGGGGGGCACGAGGGTCCTTTCAGCGGCCCTCGTCGGCGAGCAGCGCGGCCACGTCTGCCTCGCCCTCGCGGTAGCGGCGGCCGAGCTCACCTGCCAGCGCGTCCATCACCTGCTGCACGCCGCGGCGCCGCTCGGACAGACCCTTCTCGGCCTCGCCGAGGGCACGGGCCGCCTTCTCGAGCTTGGCGTCGGGCAGCTCGCCGACCGAGGACAGGTCGACCCCGGGCGTCAGCCCGTTCACCCACGCCTCGTGCTGCTCCGGGTCGCCGGGCTGCACCGTCTGGTGCCGGCCGAGACCGTGGGCCGGACCGCGTCCCTTCTCGGCGAGGATCTCGGGGAGCAGGTCGACCAGCGAGCGGCCGTCGTTGTCGGCCCGACGCTGCAGCTCGCGCCGGACGATGTCGAGCCGGCCCTGCAGCAGCCGCCGCGTGTAGGAGAGGTTGACCTCCTCCTGCTCCGCCTGACGGCGCAGCCGGCGGACGTCGGCCATCGACCGGGAGGTGATGTCGCCGAGGAAGTCGGGGGCGAGCAGCGCGTCGACGGCGGCGCCACCGGCGGGCGTGGGAGTGGCACTCATCTGTTGGCCTCCACAGTCGTGCGGGCGATCCCGAGCAGGTCGCGGGCCTGGTCGGGGGTCAGCGGCGGGCGCTGGGCGATGCGGGCCAGTCCGGCGGCACGGGCCACCAGCTGGGCGTTGTCGCGGACCGGCTCGCCGGGAGCGTAGGTCAGCGTGTCCTCCATCCCCACCCGCAGGTGCCCGCCGGCGGACAGCGCGGCGAGCATCACCGGCAGCGACGTCCGCCCGATGCCGGTGGCGGCGAACGTGGCGCCGTCCGGGAGCTGCGGCACGCAGGCCGCCAGTGCGGCGAGCGTGCCCGGCATGCCGCCGGGGACGCCCATCACCAGGTCGACGTGCACGTGCCCGCCGTGCGGCAGGCCGTGCTTGTCGAGCAGCCGGCGGAGGGTGGCGAGCTGGCCGAGGTCGAAGACCTCGTACTCGGGCACGATGCCGCGCTGCTGCATCTGCGTGTGCAGCTCGACGATCAGGTGCCACGGGTTGCTGAAGACGTCGTCGCCGAAGTTGACCGTGCCCAGCGTCAGCGAGGCGGCGTCCGGTGCGGCGTCGAGCACGGCGAGCCGGGCGTCGAACGGGTCGGTGACCGCTCCCCCGCTGGACAGCTGGACCACCAGGTCGGTCGACTCGCGCACCGCCGTCACGATCTCGCGGACGTGGCCCAGGTCGAGCGTCGGACGGGCGTCGGCGTCGCGGACGTGGATGTGGATGACCGCCGCGCCCACCGCCTGGCAGTCCCTGGCGGTGGCGACGAGTTCCTCGACCGTGACCGGCAGGTTCGGGACGTCGGCCTTGGCCGACTCGGCCCCCGTGGGGGCGACGGTGATGAGCGTCCCGCGCGTCGGGGTGGGCGGTGTCACCGGCCGATCGTGGCAGACCGCACCGCGCGCACCCGCTCACGGGCCGCCGCCTGGGTGTCGTCGAGCCCACCGGGGGCGTCGTCCGGGTCGATCGCGGCCGCCGCGCCGCCGACGGTGAGCGCCGCGTCGACGGCCACGGACTGCTTGACCAGCGCCAGCGCGACCACCCCGAGCTCGAAGTGGCGGACGACGGTGCCGACCCGGCCGACCTCGCGCGTGCCGCTCAAGACCGGGGTGCCCGGAGCGGGGAGCTCCTCGGCCAGCCCGTCGAGGTGCAGCAGCACCAGCCGGCGGGGCGGGCGTCCCAGGTTGTGCACGCGGGCCACGGTCTCCTGACCGCGGTAGCAGCCCTTCTCCAGGTGGACGGCGGTGCGCAGCCAGGACAGCTCGTTGGGAATCGTCCGGTGGTCGGTGTCGACGCCCGCGCGCGGACGTCGGGCCGCGACCCGCAGCGCCTCGTAGGCGTCGAGGCCGGCGAGCGTCGCACCGGCGCCGAGCAGCGCGTCCGCTCCGCCGGCGGCGCGGTCGCGCGGCAGCAGCAGATCGAAGGCGGGGACGCCGTCCTCCAGGTCGGCCGTGCGCCGGACCCAGCCTCCGTCGGTGACGGTCACCTGGCCCGGCGTCGCGGGCGCGGGCAGCTGCGCGGCCGCCAGGACCGCGGGGGCCTCGGGACCGACGAGGGTGAGCAGCGCCCACTGATCGGAAACCAGCGCGGGCTCGACGCGGAGCAGGAACCGCATCCGGTCGAGGAACGTGTGCAGCGCGGCGCCGGTGCCGGGCTCGACGTCGGCCCACGTCGTGCCGCCGACGTCGGCGAGGACGAGGTGGTGCTCGACATGGCCCTGCGGCGAGAGGACCAGCGCCTCGGTGCCGGTGCCGTCGACGAGTGCGCTCAGGTGCTGGCTGGTGAGGTCGTGCAGCCAGGTGAGCCGGTCGGCACCGGGGATCGCCAGGACGTCGCGGTCGCTGCGGTCGACCAGGCCCGCCCGCTCGGCGAGGGAGCGCTGTTCGCGCAGCGGATCGCCGTAGTGCGCCGCCACCGCGCCGCCGTCCGGAACGACCGCCCCGGGCCGATCCGCGAGCACTCCGTGCGTCATGCGCCGCCTTCCGATCCCTCTGCCTTGGCCTTCCTCCGGCACGCGCGGCACGTCCCGCTGAGCGCGACGTGCCCCACGTCCACCGTGAAACCGATCTCGTCGAGCAGACGTTCCGCGGCGCTGTCGAGAACACCCGGATCGACCGAGATGACCTCGCCACAGGTGGCGCATGCGACGTGCAGGTGCCGGTGCCCGGCGGAGTGGTAGACCGGCGCGCCCTTGCCCAGGTGCGTGTGCCAGACCAGGCCGAGGCGCTCGAGCAGCTCCAGCGTGCGGTAGACCGTCGAGGTGTCGGGAGCCGCGCCGCCGGGGCCGGCGTCCTCGCGCAGCCGCGCGGCGATGTCGTCGGGGGTGCCGTGCTCGATCGCGTTGACCGCGGCGAGCACCTGCTGCCGCTGCGGTGTCAGGCGCAGCCCGCGCGCCCGCAGCCGCTCGGCGAGCGGCGGCTTGACGTCGGAGGAGTGCTCGGCCACCCCACGAGCCTAGGCCGGGAGTAGGGCAGGGTGGGCGCCGTGAGCGAGGACGGAGCGACAGAAGTGCCGGGCGACGCGCGACGGGTGGCGGTGTGGCGGGACGGCGCCGCGGTGGCCGTGCCCGCGGACGAGCCCGTGGTGACCGCCTTCGACGCCGGGCTCGGCCGCGGCGACGGCGTCTTCGAGTCCGTGCACGTCGTCGACGGCGGCACGCCGTACCTCGACGCCCACCTCGAACGGCTGGCCCGCTCGGCCGGGCTGCTCGACCTGCCCGACCCGGGCGCCGACGCCTGGCACGCGCTCAGCGCCGCGACGCTGTCGGACTGGGACGCCGGCCAGGAGGGCGTGCTCCGGCTGTTCCTCACCCGCGGGCTCGGCGAGGGCTGCGCGCCGTCGGCCGTCGCGCTGCTCGCCCCGGTCCCCGCCGACGTCCTCCGCCAGCGCGAGAACGGGATCGCCGTCGTCAGTCTCGGCCTCGGCGTCCCGGCCGGTTTCCGGCGCGAGGCGCCGTGGCTGCTCGGCGGGGCGAAGACGCTCTCCTACGCGGTCAACATGGCCGCGGTCCGGCACGCGCACCGGCACGGCGCCGACGACGTCGTCTTCACGTCACTGGAGGGCCGGGTCCTCGAGGGGCCCACCTCGACCGTCGTGTGGGCCGCCGACGGCGAGCTGCGCACCCCGCCGCTGGACACCGGCATCCTCCCCGGCACCACCCAGGCACGGCTGTTCGCGCGCGCCGCCGCCGACGGATGGCCGACGGCCGTCGTCCCCGGCACGGTCGTCGACCTGCTCGCTGCCGACGCGGTCTGGTTGCTCTCGGGCATCCGCGGCGCGGCGACCGTGCACACCCTGGACGGCGTCCGCACGCGGCGACGCGGGCCTCACCGACCGGGTGCGGGAGCTGCTCGCCCGGTAGCCTGGGCCCCAGGTGCGCCGGGAAGTCTGGTCGGCAGGTCCCTCGCCGACGACCCCTGATCGGAGCTGCACCGTGAGCTCGTCCTCCGCGCTCCCCCCTGCTCGCCCGCGGGTCGTGGGCGGAGACCCGCCGGATCGCCGACATCCTGCGCAAGGAGACCGTCGGCGGAGCCCTGCTCATCGCCGGAGCCGTCCTCGCCCTGGCCTGGGCCAACTCGCCGTGGTTCGCGGCGTACGACTCGCTGCGCGACCTCCGCGTCGGCCCGGCGTCCCTGCACCTCGACCTGACCCTGGCCACGTGGGCGGCCGACGGCCTGCTCGCCATCTTCTTCTTCGTCGCAGGGCTCGAGCTCAAGCGCGAGTTCGTGGCCGGCGACCTCCGTGACCCGCGCAAGGCAGTCCTGCCCGTCGCGGCCGCGGTCGGCGGCATGGCCGTGCCCGCGCTGCTCTTCGTCCTGGTCAACCTGCGGAACGAGCGGGACGGCGTCCTCGGCGGGCTGGGCGATCCCCGTCGGCCACCGACATCGCGTTCGCGCTCGCCGTCCTCGCGGTGATCAGCACGCATCTGCCGAGCGCGCTGCGCACCTTCCTGCTCACCCTCGCCGTGGTCGACGACCTGCTCGCCATCCTCGTGATCGCCGTCTTCTACACGTCGTCGCTGTCGGTCGTCCCCCTGCTGCTGGCGCTCGTGCCGCTGGGCGATCTTCGGACTCCTGGTGCAGAGGCGCGTTCGCTCCTGGTGGCTGCTGCTGCCGCTGGCGCTGGCGACGTGGGTGCTCGTGCACGAGTCCGGCATCCACGCGACCGTCGCCGGCGTCCTGCTCGCCTTCACCGTGCCGGTGGTCCGCAGCGAGGCGGCGGGCGGACCGGACGCCGGCCCGGGCTGGCCGAGCACTTCGAGCACCGCTTCCGGCCCGCTCTCCGCCGGGCTTCGCCGTCCCGGTCTTCGCCTTCCTGTCCGCCGGCGTCACCGTCGGCGGGCTGTCCGGCCTGGGCGCGGCGCTGACCGACAGCATCGCGCGTCGGCATCGTCGTCGGCCTGGTCGCCGGCAAGGCGATCGGCATCGGCGCCGCGACCTGGCTCGTCGCCCGCTTCACCCGTGCCGAGCTGGATCGCGGAGCTGGGCTGGCCGGACGTCCTGGGTGTCTCGCTGCTGGGCGGTATCGGCTTCACCGTGTCGCTGCTGATCTCCGAACTGGCCTTCGGCATCGGATCGGAGGCCGACGAGCGGGCGAAGGTCGGCATCCTCGCCGGCACGCTCGCCGCTGCTCTGCTCGCCGGGATCGTGCTGCGGTTGCGCAACCGGCGGTACGCCCGCATCGAGGCCGAGGAGCAGCGCGACGACGACCACGACGGGATCCCCGACGTGTTCGAGCACCCGCCGCTCGCCGCAGGTGAGGGCCGATCCGGTGCCGCTCGATAGCCTGCTGCCGTGATCGCCCGCGACCTCGCCATGCCTTGCCCGTCGATCGGCATGGACGACGACGCCATGGACGCCGTCCGGCTGATGGCCGACAGCGCCTGCCCGGCATCGTCGTCTGCGAGCCCGACGGCCGGCCGACCCGGATCCTGCCCGGCACCCAGGTGCTGCGGTTCGTCATCCCGCGCTACGTGCAGGACGACGCGGCGCTCGCCCGGGTCATCAACGAGCGGGGCTCGGAGCAGCTGCTCGGCGAACTGTCCGGCCGCACGGTCCGCGACGTGCTCCCGAGGCACCCGGACGTCGAACTGGCGGTCGCGAACCCGGACGACACGGTGCTCGAACTGGCCGCGCTGATGGCCCGCACGCACAGCCCGCTGGTCGCCGTCGTCGAGGACGGCCGGTTGACCGGCTGCGTCACCCTGCCCCGGGTGCTCGACGTGCTGCTCACCCGTCCGTCCGCATGACGGTCTTCGCCATCGCGGTCTTCGTGATCGCCTACGGCCTGATCGCCTCCGAGAAGGTGCATCGCGTCAAGGTCGCGCTGACCGGCGCCGCGCTGATGCTCGCCGCGGGGGTGGTCGACTTCGAGCACGCCTTCCACAGCGAGGAGACAGGGGTCGACTGGGAGGTCATCCTCCTGCTGCTCGGGATGATGATCATCGTCGGCGTGCTCAGCCACACCGGTGTGTTCGAGTACATCGCCATCCGCGCGGTGAAGTCGGCCCGCGGCCGCCCGTTCCGCGTCATGGCCCTGCTCGTGCTCATCACGGCGGTCGCCTCGGCGGCGCTCGACAACGTGACGACCGTGCTGCTCATCGCCCCGGTGACGCTGCTGGTCTGCAACCGGCTCGGGCTCAACCCGGTCCCCTACCTGCTCGCCGAGGTGTTCGCATCCAACGTCGGCGGCGCGGCCACGCTGATCGGCGACCCGCCCAACATCATCATCGCCGGCCGCGCGGGCCTGAGCTTCAACGACTTCCTCGTGCACCTGGCCCCGGTCGTGGTCGTCCTCCTCGCTGCGCTGCTGCTGCTCTGCCGGGTGCTGTTCCGGTCGGCCTTCGTCCACGACCCGGAACGGGCGGCCGAGGTCATGGAGCTCGACGAGCGGGAGGCGATCAACGACCCGCGGCTGCTGGTCAAGTGCGGCGTAGTCCTGCTCGGCGTGCTGATCGGGTTCGTGATCAGCGCGACGACCGGCACCGCGCCCGCGACGGTGGCGCTCCTGGGCGCCGGCGTCCTGGTGCTGATCAGCGGACTGCCGCCCCGGGACTACCTCGCCGACGTCGAGGCGCCGACCCTGCTGTTCTTCGTCGGCCTCTTCATCATGGTCGGCGCGCTCATCGAGGTGGGTGTCATCGGCCAGCTGGCCGAGTGGGCGACGGAGGCGACCGGCGGCGACGTGGGGACGGCGACGTTCCTGCTGCTCGGTGTCTCCGCTGTGCTCTCCGCCGATCGTGGACAACATCCCGTACGTGGCCACCATGGCCCCGCTGGTGGAGTCCCTGGCGGAGTCCACCGGCAACCCGCAGGACGTCCTGTGGTGGTCGCTCGCCCTCGGCGCCGACCTCGGCGGCAACGCGACGATCATCGGGGCCAGCGCGAACGTCGTCATGCTGGGGATCGCCGAGAAGAACGGCTACCGGATCAGCTTCTGGCAGTTCGCGAAGTACGGCGTCGTGGTCACGCTGGTGACCGTGCTGCTGTGCGTCCCCTACTTGTGGCTGCGCTACTTCGTGCTCGCATGAGCCCGTCCGCCGACGGCTGAAAATCCGCGTTGCCGAGGCACCTCCCCCGCACGTACCGTCGAGGTACACGAGAGAGGAGGTGGTCCGCGCTTTGCATGCTTATCGGACTCGTGAGGTGGCTGTCCGCTAGCCGCCGTCCAGATGGGCCGCCCGTTCAGACGACAGTCTGAGCGACGGCAGATCGCCCGTCCGTCGTACGGCGGCGAGCGAGAACCGGACAGTCACCCGACCCCCGGGCCGCCGACACTTGTCCAGTCGGCCCGCGTGCATCCCCCTCCTCGGAGGGCAGGGCGCCGCGGAGCAGCCCGGGGGTTGTCCGTTCTCCGGGTAGGTTGCGCCGCGTGGACCTCGCCGGCCGCCCGCTCGAGGACGACGTCGCCGCCGGCGCCTGGATCGCCGAGTCCCTCGCCGGTCGCCCGCTGGGCACCGTGGCCGCCCTGGTGCCCGCCGTGTTCCCCGCCTACGGCCGCGTGCTGCACCCCGCCGTCCGCTACGCCGGGGACGACGACGTCGACGTTCCGTGGGCCGAGGTCGCCGAGGCCAACGCCGCGGCCGCCCACCCGCTGATGCAGTGGCCCGCGATCACCGGCGGCTGGGAGTTCGTCGCCGAGGAGGACCAGTCCCCTCTCTGGGACGACTCCCCCGCCGAGGGGCACCTGCCCTCCGCGGTTGCCGATCGGCTGGCGACGGTCCTCCGCCGGCACACCGCCACGCCGGACGACTGCTGGTTCGGCCTGTGGCCGGGCTGGACCGGGTCGCTCTCGACCCGGCCGCTGCTGCGCCTGCCGGGTCGCGAGCACCTGCTCCTGCGCGGGCCGGTCGAGCTCGCCGCGGTCAACATGGCCGCCGAACCCTCCGAGCAGAGCGCCAACCTGTGGTGGCCGGCCGACCGTGCCTGGTGCGTCGCGACCGACGTCGACCTGATGAGCACCTATGTCGGCGGCAGCGCGGCGTGCCTGGCCGAGCTGGCCGCCACCGACGGTCTCGAGGTGCTGCCGGCGCAGCCCGGCGACCCGGTGACCTACGCGGCCGACCGGCTCAACCCGGTGCCGGAACGCGACTGACCGGCCGGGTTGCTTCCGCCGCCCGCCCCCTTGGGTGATCATGCGCCGGTGCGCCTCCTCGCCGTCCGCGTCCTCGCGGTCCTCTTCGCCCTCACCTGGCTGTTCCTCCCCGGCTTCGGCCTGATCGACCTGAGCGTCACCTGGGACCCGGACTGGCCGGTCGTGCTCGAGGCGAGCTGGGGCGTCTTCATGACGGTTCTGGTGGGCGGCGCGTTCCTGGCCGTGGCGGTCGCTCCGCAGCGCACCGCGCCGGCCCAGGTCACCCTGCTGGTCACCCTTGCGACCTGGCTGGTGGCGGTCGCGGCCGGGTTGGAGTGGCCGTTGCTGTTCTTCGTCGGCCTCCTGGTCGCGGAGGGAGGCGCCCTCGCCGCCCTGCTGCCCGCCCGCGAACGGCTGCGGCCGCTCGCCGTCTCGGTGTCCCGGCCACTGCTCGGAGTGGCGGCCCTCGGCGTCGTGCCGTGGCTGGTGCACGCCGAGCGGATGTTCGCGAGCAACCGCCGCGGGGCGGGCGTGATCATCGGCGACGTCACGATGGGGGTCGACCACTACGCCGTCCAGGGCGCGCTCGCGCTGGCACTGCCGACCCTGGCGCTGCTCGCCGCGGTCTGGCCGCGCGGTCGGCGGTACCTGGGCATCGGCGTCGGTCTGTGCGCGGGCTACGTCGGCGTGGTGTCGTACGCCTTTCCGGCCACCTGGGCCGGGTTCGACCCTCTGTGGTCGGTGCTCTGCGTGGCGTGGGCGGCCGCCGTGGCGCTGCTGTCGGCGCTGCCGCGCTCAGAGCAGCGCGAGCTCCGCGGCGAGGTCGTCGAGGCCGAGCGAGCCCTGTGACAGCGCGGCCATGTGCCAGGCCTTGAGGTCGAACCCGTCGCCGCGGCTGCGCGGCGGGCGGCCGCCCGGCCGTCGAGCCAGGCCCGCTCGCCGAGCTTGTAGCCGATGGCCTGCCCCGGGATGCCGAGGTAGCGCACCAGCTCGCTGTCGAGCATCGCGGCGGGGGCCCCGGTGTGCTCGCCGAGGAAGGCCCGGGCCAGCTCGGGCGTCCACGGCTGCCCGCGGTGGCTCGGCGAGCACGCCGTCGGCGTCCTCGGGGATCGGCAGGCCCAGGTGCATGCCGATGTCGATGACGACGCGGATGGCCCGCAGCTGCTGCTCGTCGAGGAAGCCCAGCCGCTCGCCGGGGTCGGGAAAGTAGCCGAGCTCGTCCATCAGCCGCTCGGCGTAGAGGGCCCAGCCCTCGGCGTTGGCGCTGACCTGTCCGATGGAGGTCTGGTAGGTCGAGAGCTGGCCGGAGACCAGCGCCCACTGCGCCAGCTGCAGGTGGTGACCCGGCACGCCCTCGTGGTACCAGATCGACACCAGGTCCCACAGCGGGAAGCGGGTCCGGCCGAGGGTGGGCAGCCAGGTGCGGCCCGGACGGGAGAAGTCCTGCGCCGGCCGCGTGTAGTACGGAGCCGCGGCGCTGCCGGGCGGCGCGAGCATCGCCTCGACCCGGCGCACCGGCTCGGCGAGGTCGAAGTGCGTGCCGTCGAGCTCGGCGATCGTCCGGTCCATCAGGGCCTGGAGGTGCTCGCGGATCCCGTCGGCGCCGTCGACCGCGGGGCCGTGCTCGTGCAGCCACCGCCGGGCCTCCTCCGGCGTCGCGCCGGCCAGCACCTTTCCGGCCGCCGCCTCCTGCTCGGCGAGGATCCGGCGGTGCTCGGCCCAGCCCCACGCGTAGGCCTCCTCGAGGCCGCCGCCGGAGCCGAGGTCGGAGCCGGTCCAGCGGCGCGCGGCGAGGGCGTAGCGCTCCCGGCCGACGGCGTCCGGCGTCCCCTCGGTGGCGGGCCGGTACTCGTCGCGGAGGAATTCCCGCACCTCGGCGACCGCCGCGTCCGCGGCGGCGGCCGACGTCCGCAGCTCGTCGCGGAGCCGCTCGGGGCCACCGGAGACGAAGGTGCCGAAGTACGGCCCGGCGAGCCACTCGTCGAGCTGGCCGACGACCGTGTCGACCTGGCGCGGCGCGACCAGCAGACCCCGGCGCACGCCCTCCCGCAGCGACTCGACGAAGCCGCGGTAGGCCTCCGGGACGCGCGCCAGCCGGCGTCCGATCACCGCCCAGTCGTCGTCGGTGGCCGTCGGCATCAGCGCGAACACCTGCCGGACCGCGTGCACCGGGCTGAACAGGTTGGACAGCGTCCGGTAGCCCTCGCCGGCGTCGTGCACCGCGAGCTGGGCCGACAGCCGCTCCCGCAGCAGCCGGGCGCAGCGGCGCTCGACCGGGTCGTCGGACTCCCCCAGCGCGTCGAGCTCCGCCAGGGTGCGCCGGTCGATCTCCGCCTCGGCCTCCAGCCCCGCGGGCGAGAAGTCCGGCAGCCGGTCGTCGCCGGGGCGGCTGCCCAGAGACGTGGCCACGATCGGGTCGAGGTCGCAGACCGCCTCGACGTAGCGGTCGGCGAGACCGCGCGGGGTGTCGCCGGCGGGCGTCATCGGATCCGTTCGAGTCGGGCGGACATCGTGGGACGGAGCGGTTCGCCGGGCGCGGCGCGGTCGATCGCGTACATCAGCGCCCCGTCGACGATCCCGTAGAGCCGGGTGGCCCGGTCGATCGCCGGGGCGTCGGGCGTGCGGGCGATGACGTCGCTGGTCAGCTCCCAGCTCGTCGTCGTCCGCGCCCGGCCCACGTAGATCTCGACGACGCCGTCGGGGCCGGCCACCAGCAGCTCGACGTCGTCCTCACCCCGGGGCCGCCAGAAGCCGGACTCCCGGACGTCGGGACCGACGACCGTGCCGTCGTCGGTCAGCCGCCAGGTGCGCGACTCGTAGGCGAGGAAGCCGCGGCCGTCGTGGCTGAAGCGCAGCCACTGGCCGAACCGGTGGTCGCCCCCGGAGGCCGCCGCCTGGCCCTCGCCGTGCCACTCGCCCAGCAGCGGGAGCACGGACAGCAGGTCGTGCGCGACCTCGGGGCCGCTGCGGACGTCGACGGTGTCGGGGACGGGGAGCTCGGTGGGGCCGCTCATCGCCGTCCGCCCCGGGGCCGGCGGGCCAGGCGCCAGGCAAAGGCGCCGCAGGCCAGGGCGGCGAGCCCGGCGAGCGCGACGAAGATCCAGGCGGACACCATGCCCCCACCGTATGCGGGCGAGCGGCCACCCCTCTCAGGCGGGAGCCGGTGCCGTTCCGGCCGTGGCGGCCACGACCTCCGCCCAGGGAGTCGGCGTCAGCCCGAACGCGGCGGTCGTCGCCGAGGCGTCGGTGACGAACGGCTGGTCGAACTGGTGCCGGACGTCGACGATCTCCCGCGCGAACGGGACGACGGCGGCGAGCGAGCGCAGTGCCCACCACGGGATGCCGGTGACCGGCGGCGCCGGCTTGCCGAGGGCCGCGGCGAGATCGCCCACGGCCTCCCGCTGGGAGCGCGGGGCGGCGACCGGGACGTGCCAGGCCCGGCCGAGCGCCCGCTCGTCGGTGCCGAGGACGGCCAGCGTGCGGGCGACGTCGGGCAGGTAGGCCCAGCTGCGGGGTGCGTCGGGATCGCCGACGACCCAGGCGCGGCGGCCGCGGCGGATCGGCTCGAGCTGACGGACCAGGTGCGAGTGGTCGGCCGGCACCTGCGGACCGACGAAGTCGGCCGCCCGGGCCTCGGTCACACGCACCCGGCCGGCCTCGGAGGCCGCGAGGGCATCGAGCCACATCCGGCGGCGGACCCGCCCCTTGGTGTCGGTCGCGGCCAACGGCGACTCCGGCGTCATCGGCCCGGACGGACGGCCGTAGGCGTACAGGTTCGACATCGTGACGAGCACGGCGCCGGTGCGCTCGGCTGCGGTGAGCAGAGCTGCGGCGACCGGCGGCCAGTCGGTGGCCCATCGGGTGTAGGCGGGATTCACGGCGTTGTAGATCGCCGCGGCCCCCCGGGCGGCGGCGGCCAGCGCGTCGGCGTCGGCGGCGTCCACCCGGCGGTGCTCGACGTCGTGCGTGCTCGTCCCACCGCTGCGGGACAGCACGCGAACCGTGTGTCCCCGGCGGACGAGTTCGTCCGCGGTGGTGGAGCCGACCGGACCCTTGCCGACGATCACGTGCAGTGCCATGAGGGCTCCTCGGGATCCGACGAGAGCGGTGCTCTCGTTCGTGACCGATGTTCGCGTGTGGCTCGCGACTTGTCAAGAGCACCGCTCTTTCTTGCGATCAGTGCTCTCGTCATGTCACGATGCCCGCGTGCCGACCGCCCGCGAACGGATCCGCGCCGAGCTGACGGCCGAGATCGCCGACGCCGCCCGCCGCCAGCTCGCCGAGGTCGGTGCCGCCGCTCTCTCGCTGCGCGCGGTCGCCCGCGAGCTGGGCATGGCCTCGTCCGCCGTCTACCGGTACTTCCCGAGCCGGGACGACCTCCTGACCCGCTTGATCATCGACGGGTACGACGACCTGGGGGCCGCGGCGGAGTCGGCCGACGCGCCCGACGCAGCTCCGCGCGAGCGCTGGCTGGCGGTCTGCCGCGCGGTCCGCAGCTGGGCGCGCGCCCATCCGCACGAGTACGCGCTGCTCTACGGCTCCCCGGTGCCCGGATACCAGGCGCCGGCGGACACGGTGCCCGCAGCGTCGCGGGTCGGCATCGTCCTCGGCGGGATCCTCGGCGACGCGGCGCGAGCCGGATCGCTGCCGGAGGCGGCGGGCGAACGGGACCCCGGCCTGGTCAGCGACGCGGCCGTGGCGATCCTCGGCGGGGATCATCCGGCGATCGACGAGACGGTGCGCGTCCGCTCGCTGATGGCCTGGAGCGCCCTGTACGGCACGATCAGCTTCGAGCTCTTCGGGCACTTCGTGGGCTCGGTGGAGGACGCCGACCGCTACTTCGACCGGGCCATGGGCGAGCTCGCCGCGCTGATCGGGTTCTGATCGGTGCCGTTCACGCCGAGCCACGCTGCCGCCGTCCTGCCGCTGCTGCGCACGCCCCTGCCCGCCTCCGCCCTCGTCGTCGGCAGCGTCACGCCGGACATCCCGTACTACCTGCCGGGCGATCCGGGGGTGTTCACGCACACCGCGACCGCCGTCGTCACGACCGATCTCGCCCTCGGCGGCCTGGCCTGGGCCGTCTGGCACGCGGTCCTCGCCGCGCCGGCGCTCGCGGCGGCGCCGGCCGGCCTCCGCGTCCGGCTGTCCGACGTCCCGCTCGGGCTGCGCCGGCGGGTGTCGTCGGGATCCGCGGTCGCCCTGACGGCGCTCGCGCTCGTCGTCGGCGCGGGGATCCACGTGCTGTGGGACGAGTTCACCCACGCCACGCGCTGGGGCGCGGAGAACATCCCGGCGTTGCAGGAGGTGTACGGACCGCTGCACGGGTGGGCCTGGGCGCAGCAGGCCAGCGGCGTGCTCGGCGCGGTGGCGCTGCTCGTCTGGTTCGTGCGCTGGTGGCGCCGGACACCCCGCGCGCGGCCAGGCCTCCCGGCCGGCGGCGTGGTGGGCCTGGGCGATCGTGACCGGCGCGGGACTGTTCGTCGGGGGCGGCGCGGCGCTGGGCGCGCCACGACTGGGCTCGGCGGCGTTCCAGGGCGCCACCTGGGGCGGCGGTGCAGCGGTCGCAGCGGCCCTGCTCCTGGCCGCCGGATGGCATCTCCGGCAGCGGCCCACCGCCTGACCGGCGCGCCGTGCCCCGCCGGGCGTCCCTGGGATCGTCGTCGTGACCGGCGCCTACCGTGGCGTCGGACAAAGGCACCCGCGACCGAGGAGACCGCCATCGACGACCTGTGGTCGACCGGCCGTCTCCGCCCCGCGGGCCGGCGGCGCCCGGTCGACGTCGAGCAGGAGCTGGCGCGCGCTCTGTCGCGCTACGAGTGGGTGCTCAGCCACGTCGCGGACGGCATCTACGGCCTGGACGCAGACGGCCGTGTCGAGTTCGCCAACCCCTCCGCGGCCCGGATCACCGGTTGGTCCGAGGAGCAGCTGCTCGGCCGCGACCAGCACCAGCTCCTCCACGGCCGTCGACCGGACGGCTCGCCGTACCCGCGGCACGAGTGTCCGGTGTGGACGGCGCTGCAGACCGGACGGACCGTCGTCGCCGACGACGAGCTCTTCTGGCGCCGCGACGGCGCAGGGGTCCCCGTGGAACTCATCGCCGTCCCCACGGTCGAGGACGGCGCGGTGACCGGCGTGGTCGTGTCGTTCCGGGACCTGACCGACCACCGCGCCGCCGAGCGGCAGGCGGCGGACCTGGCGCGCCTGGCCGTCGAGGCGCAGGAACAGCGGGCGCTGTCCGAGCGGCTGCAGCGGGCCCTGCTCACGCCGCCGCCCGAGCCCGACCACCTGCACATCGCCGTCCGCTACCAGCCCGCCGGGGACCAGGCGCTGGTGGGCGGCGACTGGTACGACGCGTTCCTCCAGCCGGACGGAGCGACGATGCTCGCCATCGGGGACGTCGTCGGTCACGGCAGCGACGCGGCGGCCGCGATGGGCCAGCTCCGCGGTCTCCTGCGCGCGCTGGCGTACGACAACGACGAGCCGCTGTCGGCGACGCTGACCAGAATGGAGCACGCCGCGCGCGGTCTGGACGTCGCCGGCCTGGCCACGGCGCTCCTGGCCCGCGTCGAGCGCCACCCCGACGTGCCGGTCAGCGGTCGGCGGGTGCTCCGCTGGAGCAGCGCCGGGCACCTCCCGCCGGTCCTGCTCGCTGCCGACGGGACGACGACCGTGCTGGAGACGCCGCCGGACCTGATGCTCGGTGTCGATCCGGACGCGCCCCGGCGGGACCACACGGCCGAACTGGACGACGGCTGCACCCTGCTGCTGGTCACCGACGGCCTCGTCGAGCGCCGCGACAGCGACCTCGACGCCGGGATGGCCGCCCTGCGGGCGGCGCTGGCGGACCTGGGCAGCACCCCCCTCGAGGAGCTCTGCGACGCCGTGCTGGCCCGGCTCGTGCCCGGCCACGAGGACGACGACGTGGCGCTCGTCGCCGTCCGTGCCCATCCGGAGGATCGGCCGCGCCCGCCCGAGGCCGGACCGAACCGGCTGCCCCCCGGCGTCGACTGAGCTCGGCTGCTCGGAGCCCTCAGCCGCCCGGGCACCGGGTGTCGCCGCCGCTGTGCTCCTGGCACCCGCCTCCGGAGTGCGACGGGACCGCGGACGGCTCCTGGTCGGACTCGATCGCGACGAACACCGGCACCGACGACAGCAGGCCGAGCGACAGGGCGATGCAGAAGGCCACGGCCGACTTCCGCCGGTCGGTGTGGGCGCTGAGCAGGATCCCGAGCACCGGGACGACGACCGCCGTGAGCACGGCCGCAACCAGGAGCCGGACCGCATGATCCTTCTCGGCCGCGGTCGGCTGTTCACCGAAGAAGGTCAGCACGGAGAGGAACGCGGCGATGGCCAGGCCGAGCGGCACGAGCACCCACGCTCCCCAGATCAGCACCAGGCCCGTCGTGGTTCCCGGGCCGCCCCGCGCCGTCGTCCGCGTCATGGGCCGAGCGTCGCCGACCCGGCCGCCCGCGCGCCTTGGGGTTCCCCCTGGAATCGGAGGGCAGCGGCCGATGGTTCAGCCGCCGGCGCGCAGGAGCTTGAACGCGTGATCCCAGGTGCCGTTCGTCGCGCCGTAGGCCACCCACGCCATGCACATGGCCTCGAGCCACCGGCTGGCGGCGATGCCGCCGAGGTCGGCGACGTCGTCCCGACGAACAGCGTCGGCGCCCCGCCGGACACGTCGAGCGGATTGGTCGCGTCGACCAGCACGCGGCCCTCGAGCTCCGACGCGAGCGACGCCACGAGGTCGACGGCGACGGCCCCCTGCACGGCGAGCACGACGAGGTCGGCGTCCGCCACCACCTCGGCCGGACGGCCGACGGCAGGTCCTCGACGGCCTCCTGCCGGGTGCCGATGCGGACCTCGTGGCCGTGCGCCGTCCAGCCGCGGGCCAGCGCCCGACCCACCTGACCGCTGCCGAGGATCCCGATCCGCACGGTGCCCACCACAGCACAGCGCCCGCCCCCCGAGAAGTGGGGCGGGCGCTGTGCCGATGCCGTCCTGGCTCACCTGTGGGGAACGGAGCTCACCGTCGACTGTGAGCCAGGTACCCCGTCGATCAGGCCACCTGATCGATCAGCGACCGCCTCAGTCGATGGCGACCGAGGTCTCGTTCAGCCCGACGGACGCGGAGAGCACGCGCTCACCGCGGCCGACCGGGGACAGCGAGCGCAGCTTCCACTCACCGGGAGCGGCGAAGAAGCGGAACTCGCCCTCCGGGCTGGTGACCACCTCGGCGGTGAACTCGTCGGTCGTGTCCAGCAGCCGCACGTAGGCACCGGCGACCGGGGAGCCGTCGTGCCAGACCTGGCCCTGGATCACCGTCTGCGTGGTCAAGTCGACTCCTTCGAGGCCAGTGCCCTGCTTCGGGGCTCCGCACATGGTCAGCTCACTTCTCGATCGGGACGCCGACGAGCGAGCCGTACTCGACCCAGCTGCCGTCGTAGTTCTTGACGTCGGGCTTGCCGAGCAGCTCCCGCAGGACGAACCAGGTGTGGCTCGAGCGCTCGCCGATCCGGCAGTAGGCGATGGTCGCCTTGCTCTCGTCGTAGCCCTGCTCGTCGTAGAGCGTGGCCAGCTCGTCGTCGCTCTTGAACGTGCCGTCCTCGTTGGCCGCCTTGCTCCACGGGATGTTCTGCGCGGTCGGGATGTGACCGGCCTTCTGCGCCTGCTCCTGCGGCAGGTGCGCCGGGGCGAGGATCTTGCCGGAGAACTCGTCGGGCGAGCGGACGTCGATGATGTTCTTCGAGCCGATCGAGGCGACGACCTCGTCGCGGAAGGCGCGGATCGACAGGTCGGGGTCCTTCGCCACGTACTGGGTGGCCGGGCGCGACACGGCGTCCTTGGACAGCTGCCGGCCGTCGAGCTCCCACTTCTTGCGGCCACCGTCGATCAGCTTGACGTTCTCGTGGCCGTAGAGCTTGAAGTACCAGTACGCGTACGCGGCGAACCAGTTGTTGTTGCCGCCGTAGAGGATCACGGTGTCGTCGTTGCCGATCCCGCGCGACGAGAGCAGGGCCTCGAAGCCGGCCTTGTCGACGAAGTCGCGGCGGATCGGGTCCTGCAGGTCCTTCTTCCAGTCCAGCTTGACGGCGCCCTCGATGTGTCCGCCGTCGTAGGCGCTGGTGTCCTCGTCGACCTCGACGAAGACCAGACCGGGGGTGTTCAGGTTGTCCTGCGCCCAATCGGCGCTGACGAGCACGTCACTGCGGCTCATGGTGTTCCTCCTGGAGGAGTGGGGGATGTCGGTCAGGTGCGTGCCGGGAGGGCCCGGCGGGCGATCAGGTAGAGCTCGCAGCCCAGGCAGAAGCCCGTGGCCGCGTTGAGCAGGGCAGCGGCCAGGGCCAGCCCGGCCGCGGTGGCGCCGATCACCGGTGCGCCGAGGGAGTAGCCCACGACGCCCACGACGGCGAACACCAGTCCCACGAGCTGCGCGAACCGGAGCGGGGACTCCGGCTCGCGTTCCCCCACCGGCCCCAGGCGGGGCGCGACGAGCGCGCGGAACAGGACGCCGTAGGGATGCCGGCGCATCCCCAGGAAGGCACCCAGCGCGAACACCAGGGCCTGCACCAGCAGCAGGGCGACGTTGCCCGTGAGCAGCACGACGGCCAGCACGGCGCTGGTGACCCAGGCCGCGAATCGAGGACCCCGTACGTCGACGAGGCGGGATGGTGCGTTCGGCATGAAGGACTACGGCTTCCGGACGGCGGTCAGGGCGCGTCTGGACGACGGGGAGTCGTCCCTAGGAAGCCGGACACAGGCAGCTGCCGACGCGGCACAGGTCGACTGTGCGGCGCGAGGTCAGCAGGGTGCCCACGACGGCAGGGTAGCCGATCACCGGGAACCGCCCTGCGGGGAGCCGGTGTGGGCGCCCACCAGAGCAGTCAGCTCGTCCGGGCGCGGCGCGCCGCTGCTGCGCCCGACCAGGGCGCCGGCGGCGTCCAGGTAGAACAGCGTCGGCGTCCGCCGGACGTCCAGGTCGCGCACCGCGTCGATGTGCTCCTCGGCGTCCACGTGGACCACCGCCAGGCCCGGCCGGTCGGCCCGCAGCCGTTCGAGTCGGTGCCGGGTCGTCCGGCAGGGTGCGCACGTCGCGGTGGAGAACTGGACGACGGTCAGGGCGGCGTCCTCGGGCCGCACGCCGAGGCCGCGCAGCACGGCCACCTCGGTAGCGGCGTCCGTCCGGCCCCCGGGTGAGCGCACCGCGCCGTCGCGGGTGCGCAGCCACCAGGCCGCGACCGCGCAGACGAGGAGCACCCCCGCCAGCACGACCGCTCCGACCTCGCTCACGCCGTGCCCAACCGGCCGGCCGCGGCGGGCATTCCGGCTCAGCCGCCGATGACCGTGCCGATGGCCTCGACGTCCACCACCACGCCGTCGTCCGCGGGCCGGACGTCCGTCAGCTGCAGCCCGAAGGGCAGCGGGGGCACGGTGTACCGGAGGTCGAGCAGGTCTCGGGCCTGGTCGACGACGACCTCGGGCAGCTCGACGCCGGCGCCGGCGGCCTCCTCCACGTCGACGACGAGATCGGAGCCGTCGAGGGTCACCGTCCCGGCCGCCGTCAGAGGTACCTGCTGCCCGAGCAGCTCGACGGTCCGGGTGATCCGCAGGCCGCCGCCCTCGCGCTCGATCCGGGTGTCGCCCTCCAGCTGAGCCGACAGCAGTTCGTACGACAACGTGGCGGTTCCGTCGACGCGCTCGACCGGCACCTGCTGCACCGACCCGGCGACGACGTCGGACAGCGGCACCTCGACCCCGCGCAGCGCGACGTCGGCGTCGGTGCCCTCCGGCTGACCGAGGTCGGCGGCGGTGAGCGCGATCTTCACCTCGTCGTAGCGGCCGGACACCGCCTGGGTCAGGAAGGGGAACCCGGTGATGTCGACCTCCGGCGGGCCGGGCAGGCCACCCTGCTCGGCGATGCGGTCGGCCACCCGGTCCTCGGCGACGGCGACGCCCACCCGGTCCGCGAGAACGAAGAGCGCGCCGAGGACGACGACGAGGATCAACAGCGCGCGCACGGGGCCATCCTGCCTACGGGGAGCGGCGAGCCGCAGGTCAGAGGGTCGTCTGGTACGCCAGCGCCAGCGCCAGGGGCGCACACGCCGCGACGGGCAGGAGGGCCTGGATGATCGGCAAGGCCCAGCGTCCCCGACGCCGGGGGTTTCGCGCCGACCGGTCGGCCTGCACCACGATGTAGCTCGCCGCGAGGCTGACCAGCACGGCGACCGCGCCCACGATGCCGCCGTAGATGGCCGCGCCGAGGGTGTCGAAGAGGTCCTCGGGACGACGCCGGAACCAGGTGACCGCCGCCGCCGCGAGCACGGCGACGACGAGGCCGAGCAGGCCGCGCGGCACGCCGTAGGCGATCTGCGGCCGCGGGAACAGCAGGTCCACCACGTGGGCGGCCACCACGGCGGCGCCGACGGCCATGAGGGACGACGCGGCCAGTCGCGCACCCTCGGCCCCGCCGAGCTCGCGCAGCAAGAGGGCCAGCGCGCACAGCATGCAGAGCAGCAGGACCGAGCCCGCGAGCGAGGCGACCAGCGCCTCACGCGGCCGTCGGCGGAACATCTGCCGCAGCACCGCGGCGGGTACGCCGAGGCCCAGGACGGCCAGCAGACCCCCGACCGTCGGGGAATCGGGGACGACCATCACCAGGTCGGCCGCGGCGGCCGCGAGCGCGCCGAAGACGAGCGAGCCGATGAGCTCCCCACGGGCGGTGGCCACGGACCAGGCGATCACCAGTGCCGCCTGCAGTCCGGCCACGGCGGCGAGCCGGCCGGTGTTCCCGGCCGCCTCCGGGACGGCGACGAGGAGCCCCACGGCGAGGGCCGTCAGCACGGCGGCCGGCAGGTGGTGGACCACCCGTGAGACGTCGGCCTCCGGGTCGCCGTCCACCGTGGTGCTGCTCACGGAGGGATGGTGGCAGACGCCCAGCGTCCGATCCGCTCGACGAGCGGAGCGGTCACGCCGTTCTCCGCGTGTCCGAAGCCGGGGACGACGATCGCGGTGGCGGCTGGCCCCGCCGCCCGGGTCAGCGCGCGGAAGTGCTCGACCGGGAAGTAGGTGTCGCAGTCGCCGTGCACGAGCAGCAGCGGCGTCGGCGCGACGAGCGCGGCGGCCTCGATCGGCGAGACCGGTACCGGGTCCCACGGCTCCCCCAGCCGCAGGTCCAGCAGCCGTGCGCCGACGAGCCGGCCGGGAACCGTCTCGAGCAGCCAGTGCACCCGCCGCATCGGCCGGGTCTCGCGCACGTACCAGCGGGCGACGGCGCTGACGCTCACCACGGCGTCGGGCCGGTGCCGGCCGAGCGCGGCCTGGCGCAGCGCCGCGCCGCCGCCCATCGAGAAGCCGACGGTCACGACGGCGTCCGCTCCGTCCGCCCGCGCCGCGGCCACCGACGCGTCCAGGTCGCGGAGCTCGCCGTCCCCACCGACGGTCGAGCCGCCGTCCGAGAGACCGTGGCCCCGGAAGTCCAGCGACCGGACGTCGCCGAACCGCGACAGCCATTGCGCGACGCGCAGCGAAGAGGCCTTGGCGACCCCGTGGGTGAAGCCGTGCGCGACCACGAAGGTCACCGACCGCTCGCCCGGCCGCGGCGCCGGCCGGTCCGCCGGGACGAGCGTGCCGCGCAGGGTCACGCCGTCCTCGGTGCGGACGGTGAGCGGTCGCACTCCTCCGGACAGGAGGGAAATCGCGGCCACGTCGGCTATCCTGCAGCTTCACCTCGACAGCGGCGTCGACGGCCCTTCCGAGGAGACGACCATGCGACTCGTTCTCATGACGGCCGCCCGTCAGGCCACCACCGAGGTCCTGCCTGCGCTCGGGTTGCTCGGCCACCAGGTGCGCGTGGTCGCCCCCGAGCTGTCCAGCCTGCTCGACGGCGACTCCGGCGACGTGGTCCTGGTCGACGCCCGCCACGACCTGATCCAGGCCCGCACCCTCTGCGGGCTGCTGTCCTCGACGGGGGTGGCCGCCTCCCTGGTCGCCGTCCTCTCCGAGGGCGGGCTGGTCGCGCTGTCCGCCGACTGGGGCGTCGACGACGTCCTGCTCGACACCGCCGGCCCCGCCGAGGTCGACGCCCGGCTGAAGTGGGCCACGGCCCGCCGGCTGGCCGCCGCCACCCCGGTCGACGGCGACACCGGCGTCACCAAGGCCGGCGAGCTCGTCATCGACGAGCACAGCTACTCGGCCAAGCTGCGGGGCCGCACGCTCGACCTCACCTACAAGGAGTTCGAGCTGCTCAAGTACCTGGCCCAGCACCCGGGCCGGGTCTTCTCCCGCGCCCAGCTGCTGCAGGAGATCTGGGGCTACGACTACTTCGGCGGCACCCGCACGGTCGACGTCCACGTGCGCCGGCTGCGCGCCAAGCTCGGCACCGAGCACGAGGCGCTCATCGGCACCGTCCGCAACGTCGGCTACAAGCTCGACCAGCACGTGGCCGACGCGACCGCCAAGGCCGCCTCGGCGGAGGCCGACGCCGAACTGGTCTGATGCCGGGGTGAGCAACGCCCCCGACGTACCCGAGGTCCTCGCGCTGCTGCGGGCCGCCACGGCCGCCGACGGGGTCCGCCCGGTCTCCGAGGAGGCCGAGCTGCGCTTGCAGCACGGCACCTCCCCCGGCGGACGCGACCTCGTGGTCCGCGACGGCGACGCGCTGGCCGGCTACGCGCGCTTCGACGACGGGGTCGCCGAGCTCGTGGTCCACCCCGACCGGCGCCGCCGCGGCTTCGGCACCGCGCTGCTGCGGCAGCTCCTGGACCTGAGCGGCGACCGGCCGCTCGACATCTGGGCGCACGGCGACCTGCCCGGGTCGGCCGAGCTGCTCACCCCGCACGGCTTCGAGCGGGCGCGCGTGCTGCTGCAGATGCGCCGCGACCTCGCCGGAGTGGACGGCGATCCGCATCCGGCCCTGCCCGACGACGTCCGGGTCCTGCCGTTCCGCCCGGGTCGAGACGAGGACGCCTGGCTGCGGGTCAACGCCGCCGCCTTCGCGCACCACCCCGAGCAGGGCAACTGGACCGCGGAGGACCTGCGGCTGCGCGAGGCCGAGCCGTGGTTCGACCCGGCGGGCTTCCTGATGGCCTGGCGCGGCGACCCGGACGACGGCGGCCTCGCTGCTGCGGCTTCTCATTGGACAAAGGTGCATCCGCCCGGGGACGTCGCCGACGAGCCGGTGGGCGAGGTGTACGTGCTCGGCATCGCCCCCGAGGCCCAGGGCCTGCGGCTCGGCGGGGCGCTGACCGACCTCGGGCTGGCGCACCTGCGCTCCCGCGGACTGCGGCAGGTCCTTCTCTACGTCGAGGAGGACAACGCGGCTGCGGTGCACGTCTACGAGAGCCGGGGGTTCACCCGGTTCGCCGTGGACGTGTCATGGCGGCGTCCGGCGGGCTGACGCCGGACGCCGCCCTCCTGGTCAGACGGCCACGAGCGGCACGCGCCGCTCCGTCACCGCGGTCGCGATCTGCGCGCCCCAGTCACCGAGTGCCGGCCAGTCCCGGAAGTCGCCCCCGTGCTGCCGGTCCGGGCGCCAGGCGACCGCTCCGCCGCGGACAGCAGCCGCTGCTCGACCCGGCCGCCGAAGAACCGGTGCTCGCGCGCACCGAGCGCATCGGCGACCCATTCGCCGTTCCCGACCGTCCGTGCCGCGGCACCGGTACCGCGACCACGCCGGAGAACAACCACACCGGTCGCTCGCGCAGCTCGTCGGCCATGGCGTCCACCCAGCGCAGCGCCGGCTCGAGCCACCGCCCGCCGTACACGCCGCTGCCCAGCACCACGGCGTCGAAGTCGACGGCGTCGGGCTGCCGCTGCACGGGCGCCAGGACCGCGGCGACCCGGCCGCTGTGGGTGAGCCCGCGCGCCGACCGCTGCGGCCATCTCCCGCGTGGCGCCGTGCCGGCTGGCGAAGGCGACGAGCACCCGGGGCGCCGGCCCCGCGAGGGGGCCGGCGCCGGAAGAGGTCAGCGTCATCGACGTGCGTTGCTCGGCCGGCCCCAGGGGCCGGTGATCGCGAACACCCGGCCGGGACCGGACTGGATGCAGGCGAAGAGCGTCCTGCCGTCCGGGCTGAACACCGGGCCGGTGAACTCGCTGTCGCCCTGGTCGTTGCGGGCCATCGTGTAGGACTTGCCCTCCTCGGTGACGCCGACGAGGTGCTGCACGCCCTCGCCGTCCTCGGCGAGGATGACGCCGCCGTACGGGCTGACCGTGATGTTGTCCGGGCCGTCGTAGTTGTCGGAGTCGACGTCCGGATCGGTGTTGACGCCGAAGATCGTCTTCAGCGTGACCGTCTGGGTGGCCGGGTCGTAGAACCAGACCTGGCCGTCGTGCTCGTTGATGCTGCCGTCGTCGTTGCGGGCGAAGCTCGCGACGAAGTAGGCGCCGCCGTCGGCCCACCACTGGCCCTCGAGCTTGCGGGAGCGGGTGACCTGGTCGTCGGCGAACTGCGTTGCGCACCGAGACCGTCGCGGGCGTCCCGGTCCGGGACGTCGACCCACTCGACCTTGTACCGCGTGCCCGGCTGGGTGGCCAGGGAGAGGTCGGGGATGTGCCGGCTGCCGCGGTAGCAGCTCATCGCCTGCAGCGACCCCGCGGTGTCGCCGCCGGGCGAGCGGGCCAGGTCGACCAGCGCGTGCAGGCCGCCGGTGAAGCCCTCCGGCGGCACCCACCGGAAGTAGAGGCCGTTCGGGTCCCCGGCGTCCTCGGTCTCGTAGATGACGTTGGTCGCCGGGTCGACGGCGACCGCCTCGTGGGCGAAGCGGCCGAGGAACTTCAGCGGCACGTTGGCGTTGCCGGGGTTCTGCGCCTGCACCGGGGAGACCTCGAAGACGTAGCCGTGGTCCTTGTCCCGCTGGTTGCTGCCCGTGGTCGGGCCCGCCGCTCGGTCTCCTCGCAGGTCAGCCAGGTGTCCCACGGGGTGACGCCGCCCGCGCAGTTGTTCTCGGTACCGGCGACGCTGACGTACTCGCGCAGCCGGTCGCCGGCGGCGTCGAGGTCGATGGTCGTCGTCCCGCCGTTGGACTTCGGGTCGTAGGTCAGGCCGGGGACGTCGGGGACCGGCGGGCGCTCGCTGCCGCTGATCTCGTGGTTGTAGATCAGCGCGGTGCCGGACCCCCGGGCGAAGGCGGCCATGCCGTCCATGTCGGCGGGCGTGAGGTTGCCGTCCTCCATGACGGTCTGGCCGGCGGTGGCCAGGATCCGGTAGGAGAAGCCCTCGGGCAGGGACAGGATCCCGGCCGGGTCGGGCACCAGCGGGCCGTAGCCGACGGCGCTGCGGGTCGCGGCGTTGGCCGCGGTGCCCGCGATGGCGTCGATGCTGCCGGCGAACGCGATGCCGAAGCCGGCGGCGGCGCCCCGTCCGAGGAACGAGCGGCGGGAGTGGGTGGACGTCACAGGAACTCTCCGGATGTCGACGAGTGGGACCCCTGCAGACCACCCGCCGATGGCGAACCGGCCATGCCGGGTCCGGTACCTCCGGGTGAACTCGGGAGGAACAGGGCCCGACCGCGCCGGCCTCGGAGACCGCCACGCCGTCGTTCACTCGCCCGTTGTGAGGTGTACCTCACCCCGTCGGGGATCGGTCCGGATGCGTTCACCGTGCGTTCACCTGGCCAGGGTTCGGCGGCCACCTCACCTGCCTAGCGTCGCCCTCGTTGGTCGTTCCCTGCTGCCCGGAACAGGTCCGGGTCGAAGTCGAAAGGCACTGAGTTGAAGCTCAGCACCAAGACGCGCGCCATCCCCCTCAGCGTGGCGCTCGCCGGCACGCTCGCGCTGGCCGCGTGTGGCGCCGCCAACGAGGGCAACGCCTCGGAGACCGACGCCGGTGGGTCGGAGAGCGGCGAGCAGCTCAGCGGCTCCATCGACGGCGCCGGCGCCAGCAGCCAGGAGGCCGCGATGGGGGGCTGGACCGCCGGCTTCTCGGAGGCGCAGCCCGACGTCACCGTCAACTACGACCCGGTCGGATCCGGCGGTGGCCGGGAGCAGTTCATCGAGGGCGGCGTGGACTTCGCCGGCTCGGACGCCGCGCTGGACGACGAGGAGCTCGCCGGAGCACAGGAGCGCTGCGGCGGCGGCGAGATCTTCGAGATGCCGAACTACATCTCGCCGATCGCGGTGATCTACAACCTCGAGGGCGTCGACGAGCTCAACCTCTCCCCCGAGACGCTGGCCGGCATCTTCCACCAGGACATCACCACGTGGAACGACCCGGCGATCGCCGAGGACAACCCCGACGCCGAGCTGCCGGACACCGACATCACACCGGTGAACCGGGCTGACGACTCGGGCACCACCACGAACTTCACGGAGTACCTCTCCGCCGTCGCCCCCGACATCTGGACCGACGAGCCGGACGGTGTCTGGCCGATCGAGGGTGGCGAGGCCGCGCAGGGCACCTC
Source organism: uncultured Actinomycetota bacterium (assembly GCA_963777095.1). Classification (GTDB taxonomy): domain Bacteria; phylum Actinomycetota; class Actinomycetes; order Mycobacteriales; family Geodermatophilaceae; genus CAVZOY01. The sequence goes on along the minus strand of CAVZOY010000006.1, from coordinate 1,405,730 downwards.
GGGTGTCGTCCAGGCGGTCGGTGCCGGTGACGGCGCCATCGGCTACGCCGACCTGAGCCAGGCCGGCGACCTCGGGGTGGCCAACATCGGGGTCGGCGAGGAGTTCGTCGCGCCCAGCCCCGAGGCCGCAGCAGCCGTGGTGGAAGCGTCCGAGCGGATCGAGGGCCGCGGCGAGTACGACTTCGCCATCGAGGTCGCCCGCGACACCGAGGAGTCCGGCCAGTACCCGATCGTGCTGGTCAGCTACCACATCGGCTGCGTGGAGTACGAGGAGCAGGAGATCGCCGACGCGGTGAAGGCCTTCATGGGCTACGTCATCAGCGAGGAGGGCCAGCAGGCCGCGGCGGAGTCGGCCGGCTCGGCGCCGATCTCCGAGTACCCTGCGCGAGCAGGGCCAGAGCCGCGGTCGACGCCATCACGGTCGCCGGATGACCTGCGGCTGCTGACGCGTGATCGCACGGAGCGCCACGGCGGCCCGGGACGTCGCACGACGTCCCGGGCTGTCGTCCGGCTCCGGCCGGGTGGCCGTGTGCGCGATCCGTACGCAACGATCCTCAACCGTGCACGCGCAGAGAGACCCGGAGCAGCGTTGACCGCGACCAAGGTGCCCACCGAGCCGCCACCGGCCGGGAGGGTGCGGCAACGGGGGGACCGCACGTTCGCCGGCGCCTCCAAGGCCGCCGGCATCTTCATCCTGGTCATCCTCGCCGGGGTCGCGGCGTTCCTGATCGTCGAGGCGCTCCCGGCCTTCACCGCCCCGGCGGAGGAGATTCCGGGGGGCGACGGTCTCGCCGCCTACATCGGACCGCTGCTCTTCGGCACGCTCATGGCCGCGCTGATCGCCCTGATCGTGGCCACGCCGCTGGGCGTCGGCATCGCCCTCTTCATCACCAGCTACGCACCACGGCGCCTAGCGCAGGGCCTCGGCTACCTGATCGACCTGCTCGCCGCCATCCCGAGCATCGTCTTCGGCTTCTGGGGCATCGCCTGGCTCGCGCCCCGCCTGGTGCCCTTCTACGAGTGGCTCGAGGAGAACCTCGGCTTCATCCCGTTCTTCGCCGGTCCGGCCTCCTCCACCGGCCGCACCATGCTGACCGTCGGCCTCGTGCTGGCGATCATGATCCTGCCGATCATCAGCGCCATCTCCCGGGAGGTGTTCCTGCAGGTCCCGGTGCTGCACAAGGAGGCCGCCCTGGCCCTGGGCGCGACCCGGTGGGAGATGATCCGCATGGCGGTCCTGCCCTACGGCAAGTCCGGCGTCATCGGCGGCGCCATGCTGGGCCTGGGGCGGGCCCTGGGCGAGACGATGGCGGTGGCGATCATCCTGTCCGCCTCGGGCGGGATCACGCTCAACCTGATCAGCCGCGAGAACCCCTCGACGATCGCGGCGAACATCGCACTGCAGTTCCCCGAGTCCACCGGCATCGACGTCAACACCCTCATCGCCAGCGGGCTCGCGCTGTTCGTCATCACGCTGGCCGTCAACATGTTCGCCCGGTGGATCGTCAACCGCCGGGCCGACTTCTCCGGAGCCAACTGATGAGCACGACGTCCACGGCGCCGGCGCCTCCCAGCGGCACCACGTCGGCCGGCACCGGTACGACCAGCCGGAGGCTGCCGAGGTGGGCGCCGATCGGGGTCTTCGTGGCCGCGCTCGCCGTCGTCGCCCTGCTCGACCTCTTCTTCTCGTTCAACATCGCGCTCTACGCCGTCTACACCGTCGCCCTCGGAACGGTGGCGCTCTACGTGCTGAGCCGGGTCGTGGAGGGCCGACGGCGGGCGACCGACCGGCTGGTCACCTGCCTGGTGTCCACGGCATTCGGCCTCGCGATGGTGCCGCTGGTCTCGCTGGTCATCGAGGTCGTGCGGCGCGGCATCGAGCGCTTCGACCTCGAGTTCTTCACCTACTCGATGGTGGGCATCGTGGGCGAGGGCGGGGGCGCCTACCACGCGCTCATGGGCACACTGATCGTCACCGCGCTCACGACGCTGATGTCCGTGCCGATCGGGCTGCTCACGGCGATCTACCTGGTGGAGTACGGCCGCGGCAAGCTGGCCCGGGCCATCACCTTCCTGGTGGACGTGATGACCGGGATCCCCTCGATCGTGGCGGGCCTGTTCGCCTATGCCCTCTTCGCGTTGATCTTCGGACCGGGCGTCCGCCTGGGCATCATGGGCGCGGTCGCGCTCTCGGTGCTGATGATCCCCGTGGTCGTCCGTTCCTCGGAGGAGGTCCTCAAGCTCGTGCCCAACGAGCTGCGCGAGGCCTCGTACGCGCTCGGCGTCCCGAAGTGGCGAACGATCGTCAAGGTCGTCATCCCCACGGCGATCGCCGGCCTGGGCACCGCCGTCACCCTGGCCATCGCCCGGGTCATCGGGGAGACCGCTCCGCTGCTGATCACCCTCGGCCTGACCAAGGCCACCAACTTCGACCCCTTCGACGGACGCATGGCGACGTTGCCCGTCTACGCGTACTACCAGCTCACCCAGCCGGGCGTACCTCCGGAGGCCGCGATCGACCGCGCCTGGACGGCAGCGCTCGTGCTCATCATGCTGGTCATGGGCCTGAACCTCGTCGCCCGCCTGATCAGCCGCTCCTTCGCCCCCAAGACCAGTCGCTGACCCCGCGGCGATCGACACAGGAGAACCCAGTGGCCAAGCGCATCGACTGCTCCGACGTCAGCATCTACTACGGCGACTTCATGGCCGTGCAGGACGTCACCGTCTCCATCGAGCCGCGCAGCGTGACCGCGCTGATCGGTCCGTCGGGCTGCGGCAAGTCCACCTTCCTGCGGACGCTGAACCGCATGCACGAGGTGATCCCGGGCGCCCGCGTCGAGGGCAAGGTCGCCATGGACGGCGTGGACCTCTACGGCCCGGACTCCGACCCGGTCTCCGTCCGCCGGCAGATCGGCATGGTCTTCCAGCGGCCCAACCCCTTCCCGACGATGTCGATCTACGACAACGTGGCCGCGGGCATCCGCCTCAACGGCGGGAAGATGAAGAAGTCGGAGCTCGACGACCTGGTCGAGCGGTCGCTGCGCGGCGCCAACCTGTGGACCGAGGTCAAGGACCGGCTCAACCGCCCCGGCTCCGGCCTGTCCGGCGGTCAGCAGCAGCGGCTCTGCATCGCCCGGGCCATCGCCATCGAGCCCGACGTGCTGCTCATGGACGAGCCGTGCTCGGCGCTGGACCCGATCTCCACGCTGGCCATCGAGGACCTCATGGGCGAACTCAAGGACCGGTTCACCATCGTCATCGTCACGCACAACATGCAGCAGGCGGCGCGCGTCAGCGAGCAGACCGGGTTCTTCAACCTCAACGGCGTCGGTCAGCCGGGGCGGCTCATCGAGTTCAACCCGACCGAGAAGATCTTCAGCAACCCGGACCAGAAGGCCACGGAGGACTACATCTCCGGCCGCTTCGGCTGATCCGTCCGGGACGCGCCGCGCGGGCGTTGTCCCGCCGGGCTGTTCGGGCTACTGTTCGAACATGCGTTCGATCCCGCCGTGGTGGCCGCCGCGCCGCTCAGCCGCAGGAGACGGGGGTAGGAGCCGGTTCAGCGGCAGCTGCGGCGGACGGCGCCGGCTGCTCACCGCCGGTAGCGGCGGGTTCGGCCGGAGCAGCGGCCGGCAGGTCGACCGTCGCCACCTCGGTGAAGTTCGGACCGATGACGAGCTGCACGCCGTCCTGTCCCGCGGCCTCGCTCAGCTTGAGCCGGGCGCCCGGGATGGCGGCGGCGACCGTACGGGCCTGGTCGATCGAGTCCGGGCCGTGCCGGACGACCGAGGTGGTCGACGGTGGCGGAGTCGTTGCCGACCTGGGGGACCGTGAAGCCCTGCGCCTCCAGCTGATCGCCCACGTCCTTGGCCAGTCCGGCGGTCGTCGTCGCGTTGAGGACGTCCAGGGTGACGTCGGACGGCGCGACGGTGAGCGCATCCGGATCGGTGGGGGCCTCCGCCGGCGCCGCGTCGTCCGGAGCGGCTTCGGAGCCGGCGGTGTCGGCGGCCTGCAGCGCTGCGACCGCGGCGGCCTCCTCCTGCGCCTGGATCGTGAGCACGTCGCTCGGCACGCGGGTGTCCCGGATGACGGTCTCGAACAGCGAACCCGTGCCCGCGGCGTCGACCAGCACGTAGGGCGTCTCCGAGCCCGCCGGCACGTAGTTGCGGGCGGTCGACGGAAGCTCCGCACGCTGCACCGCCGAGCCGGAGAGGTCACCCAGGGACGACGCCAGCTGGCGCAGGTCGCCGAGGGTGGTCTTGCTGTCCACCGTCAGCGCGTCGGAGGCCCGGGACAGGAAGCGGGTCAGCGTGACCGGGTCGGTCATCGTGCCGGCGGTGAGCGCCGCGCGGAGGGTCGAGGTGAGCAGCAACTGGGTGCGCTGGCTGACCATCGCCCCCGTGTAGTCGTTCGCCTGCTCCCCCGGCCGCAGCCAGCCGGCGACCTGGTCGGAGGACAGCGTCGACTTCCCCAGGGGCAGCGGCTGGGCGGCCGTGGCGGCCGCGAGGGTGCTCGGCACGCACACCGGGACGTCGCCCAGCGCCTCGACCATGGCCGGCAGCCGGCCCAGGTCGAGCGCCAGGTAGTGGTCGATCTGCATTCCCGAGAGCTGTTGGACGACGCGCACCATGCACGAAGGCCCGCCGCGCAGCAGCGCGCCGGCGAGCGCCTCGGTACGGGGTTCCCGCAGCCCCCCCTCCGAGGTGCGGCACTGCGGGGTGTCGACCATCGCCGTCGGCGGCAGGCTCAGCAGGACGGCGCGCTCGCTGTCGTCCGACACGGTCGCGAGGAGGGTGGTGACCGACCGGGCCCCCTGCTGCCCGGGCACACCGGTGCCCACGACCAGGTAGGTCTCCGCCGCGTCCTGCAGGTCGGGAGCGATGACCTCGGGGCCGTCGGTGGCCAGGGCGTCGACCCGGCCGATGCTGCGGTCGACGTAGAAGTAGAGGCCGAGGTTGTAGAGGGCCACGACGCCGACCACCACGGCGAGCGCGATGATCGCGCGCACCAGCCGGCGTCGGGCGGGGCTGCGCTCCGGCTTCGGCGGGCGCTGGCGCTTCGTGCTGCGCGGCGGCGGGGTCGTCCCCGGCAGCGGCGGCACCGGACCGGTCCTGCGGATGGGGCCGACCGGGCCGTACGGCAGGTCGGTCAGCGGGAGCGAGGGGTGCGCCGCCGGCTCGCGACGGGCCGGGAGGGGGGTCGACGGGTGCGCTGCGGGCGGGGCCGAGGGCAGCGCGGTCGCGCCTGCCGCCCGGACTCCGGCCGGGACCGGCGGGAGACCGGCGAGACGCGCGGGGGCGGCCGGCTGAGCGGCCGGCGCCGGACCCGCGGGTGCGGCACCGGGAACGGGTGGCATGCCGTCGCGCACGTCCGCCGGCCGCGGGGACGCGGTCGGACGACGCAGTCCGGGTGCCGACGATCCCGCGCGCGGGGGTCCGCCTGCTCCGGGGGTGGAGCGACCCGGCTCCGGACGATCGACCTCGCCACGGCGGGCCGCGCGCCGGCGACCGGTGTCGACGCCCTGGCGGGCCAGGAGCTGCTCCACGGTCAACGGGGACGGTCCGGGTCGATCGGCCGACCGGCGGGCGCGGCCGGGCGCGCTGCGGTCGTCGCCGCCGTCCCGCCCCAGATCCCCCACGCTTCGCGACACCTTCTCGTTCATCGGTCCTGCGCCCGCGCGCAGCGCCGTCGGCCGTCCCCCGTGCGGCGTATCCGACATCGGTCGTGCACACCGCGTGACCGCCCCACGATACGGGCGGAGGGGCGAAGATCGCGCAGGCTCGCGGCAGCGCTGGAACGGTTCGTCCGGGCTCCGGAGGCCGGTCGCCCGGACGGGCGGCCGAGCGGCGAGGTCAGGCCACGCTGCGTACCGTCCGCCAGGTGAAGCTGCCCTCGGTGCCCAGGCCCCTCCGACCTCATCGCTGCGGTCGAGGGCCTGCGCGACGGTGTCTCTGACGCGCTGGCACTGGTGCCGCGGGTGGCCGCCGTCGTAGGACGGATGGAGGGACTGCTCGACCGGGTCGACGGCATCGTGGAGCGCGTCGACGGACTCGTGGGTCGGCTCGACGAGACTCTGGACGCGGTCCAGGACACCAGGCGCCGGGCCGACGAGGTCATCGACGGAGTCGCCGCCGTCCAGGAGCGGGCCGACGTCGCCATCAGCGCGGTCAGCGACACCCAGCGCAAGGCCGACGCCGCCATCAGCGCCGTCAGCGACACCCAGCAGAAGGCCGACGCCGCCATCAGCGCCGTCAGCGACACCCAGCAGAAGGCCGACGCCGCCATCAGCGCCGTCAGCGACACCCAGCAGAAGGCCGACGCCGCGATCACCGCGGTCAGCGACACGACCGGCCGCGCCGACGCGACGCTCACCACCGCCGAGCAGCTGGTCGGCCGGCTCAGCCCGCTGATGGCCGACTACGAGGAGCCGCTGCGCCGGCTCGCGCCGTCCGTCCGGCGGCTGGCCGAGACGATGGACCCGCACGAGATCGAGGCGCTGGTGACGCTCGTCGACCGACTGCCCCAGCTGGTCGTCCATCTCGACGAGGACATCCTCCCGGTGCTGGAGGGCCTGGGTGGCGTGGGCACCGACGTGCACGATCTGCTCGACACGGTGCAGGACCTGCGCCAGGTCGTGAAGGGGTTCCCCGGCTCGAAGCTCTTCCGCCGGCGCGGCGCCGAGGAGATCGCGCAGGAGGAGGCCGAGGAGAGCACCGGCAGCTGAGCCGCCGGCGCCCTCCGTCGGCAGGTGGACGCGCCGCAGGCGTCCGGTTCCCCAGCGGAGCTGTGATCAGGTCTCGGTCGGGTAGCCCAGAGCGCGGACGACGTCACCGACCCGCTCGTAGGTCTCGCCCTCGGGCAACCGCCCGAGCTCCGCGACGACCGCGTCCGGCGCCCGGTGGTCGCGCGCCGCCTCGACCAGCAGTGGTCCGGTGCTCGGGAAGTCGGCGCGGTCCAGCCAGCGGGCCAGCTCGGCGCGCGCCGTCACGGCGTCGGCGTCCATCCCGACCGGGGTGCCGCCGACCAGCGCGCCGTCCGGCGCCCGGTCGATGTCGGGGTCACCGTCGGCCTGCGGCTCGACCTCGCGCCAGTCCTGGGCGCGGTTGGCGCGCTCGCCACGCAGCATTCCCTGCATCTCGTGCTCGAGCTCGTCGTCGACGCGCGGACTGTGCTTGGTGCCCCGCTCGGACGCACCGGCGAACTGGCCTTCGGCCTCCGTCATGACTGCCTCCTGGTTGTCGCTGGCAGGGCTCGGCCTGCTCAGTCCTTGTGCAGGGCGCTGGGCTTGTGCACGGCGTGGCCGCCGCTCTTCTCGCTGACGACCTCGTACTGCGGGTCGTCCTTGCTCGCCTTCACCGTCCGGCCGGCGGCCTCGGTGTCGGACGTGATCTTCCGTTCGACCGTGCCCTCGGCCTCGCCGCCGTGGCTCTTCCAGGTGACGTGGTCACCCTTCTTCACGTCGTCGGCCATGACCCGACCTCCCCTCGTCCCGGTGCGCCCAGCCCGTCGGGCCGCACTCCGTCCTGCCCTGCCCCCGCACGCCCGTGGGCACACATCGCGGAGGGCCTAGGCAGGCATCACCCGATCGGAATCCGGATCTCACTCGCAGGAGCAATGTCCAACGGCGACCGATCACGTAGCGTCGCCGGTGACGACGACCACTCCACCCGTCGGTGCAGGTCACATGCGATCTGCCGACCACGGAGAGTGAGTGGACCGTCGTCCGCGAGCGCCGGCCCGGTCGCCCTCATTCCCCCGGGGTCGGCCGGGTCGGCCCGCTCGGCGGGCCGGCCACCGGCGCCGCTCCCCGGGTGACCTCGGACGAGGGATCCCGGTTCAAGCCCCGGGCAGGCGCGGTCGATGGGCGCACGTCCACTCCCGCTCCAGAAATCGGAGACAGTTCCGTGCGCACGCCCGAACTCCCCCTCATCTCCGTCTCTGCGAGCTGGGGGGCCGGCGGCGACGCCCTCGGCGAGTGCGCCGGCTGCACCGAGGTCGTGCGGTACGAGCCGGAGAGCCTGTTACCAGGACGACCGCTGCTCTGTCGGCCGTGCGGTCTGGCCGCCCTCGGCCTGGGCGGGTTCTGACATGACGGCGGGTTCTGACATGGCTCCGCACACCTCCGGACCCGTCGGCGTGGACCGCGGTCGCGTGGCCACGGTCGACCCCCGCTCCCCGGGAGGCTGGGAGGTGCCGCCCCGGCTGCCCGATCCGGGTGCGACCCGGCCCCGCGCGCTCGCCGACGTCGTCCTCGCCATGGCGCTCGAGGCCCTCCGGCTTCAGGCGTTGTTCTCGGGCAGCCGCGGCGCCGACGAGCGGATGGCCCCGCTCGTGCGGGCCGACCGCGCGGGCGACCTGGCGACCCTGTGGTCGCTCGCCGTGCCGGAGGTCTGCGCCGCCTACCGGGTCGGCGTCCTGACCGCCGCCGACGCCGCCGACCGCGGGGAGGACGACACCTTCGGCTCCCTCGCGGCGCTGTGCGCCGTGCTGCTCGGCTGGCTGACCTGGTGCGGCGGGCTGCCGTTCGCCGTTCCTGCGCAGCTGCCGCGGGGCGCGGCGACCCTGCCGTTCCGCTGCGCCGTCCGGAACGGGGACCCCGCCCGGACGGCCGTCGCCGCCTACACCGAGGTGCTCGCCTCCGGTCGCTGAGGCCACCTGGCGGAGGGAGGCCGATCGACGGCGGGCATGCTCGCTCCCGACATGAGCACGCCCCTTCTCCCCGACGACGGCCCGCGTCCGGTCGACGTCCTCACGGTCGTCACGGTCGGGCAGGTGACCCCGTCGGTCCGGCGGGTGACGCTGACCGGCGACCCGGCGGCGGTGGCCGCGCTGCAGCCCACCGTCAACTTCCTGGTCCCGCGGGTCGACGACCCGTCCCCGCGCTGGCCGGCCATCGCACGGGACGGGCGCATCGTCTGGCCGCAGGGCAGCCACGGCGTGAGCCTGCGCAGCTACACCGCCCGCCGCCAGGACCCGGCGACCGGTGAGGTGGACGTCGACTTCGTCCTGCACGGCGACGGGCCGGCCGCGGCGTGGGCGGCCGCCGCGCGACCCGGTGCGCTGCTCGCGGCCGCCGGGAGTGGGCCGCTCGGCTTCGCCCCGGCCCCGGTGCTGCTGCTCGCCGCCGACGAGACCGCTCTGCCGGCGGTCTCCCGCATCCTCGCCGCGGCGCCGCCGGAGACCCGCGGGACCGCCCTGCTCGAGGTGGCGGACGCGGCCGAGGAGCAGGACCTGGTCGCTCCGGCGGGCGTCGAGCTGCGCTGGCTGCACCGCGACGGCATCCCGCCGGGCGAGAGTCCGCTGCTCGTCGACGCGGTCGCCGCGCTGGACCGGCCCGAGCGCGCGGTGTTCGCGTGGGTCGCCGCCGAATCGGCAACCGTCCGAGCGGTGCGCGCCGACCTGCGGGGCCGGTGGGGGCTGACGCGGGCGGAGCACCACGCGATCGGCTACTGGCGGCGCGGCCGTGCCATGTCGCCGACCTCCTGAGGCAGCGCTTCCCAGGGGACTCACAGGTAGCGTCCAGGGCGACGGCAGCCGGCGCCCCGACGCTTCCTGGCATGAGAACGGCACCCGCACCCTTCGGAGGACCCGTGTCCGGCAGCCCCCGCCCCGGCCGGCCTCCGCGCGGGACCACCCCCGAGGCGCGTCTCCTGGTGGTGGACGACGAGCCGAACATCCGCGAGCTGCTCTCGGCCAGCCTGCGCTACGCCGGATTCGAGGTGGAGACCGCGGCCGACGGCCAGCAGGCCCTCGCGCTCGCCGAGAGCTACCGCCCCGACCTGCTCGTCCTCGACGTGATGATGCCGGGGCTCGACGGCTTCGCGGTCGTCCGCCGGATGCGCCAGGCCGGCCGGCGGACGCCGGTCGTCTTCCTCACCGCGCGCGACGCGGCGGAGGACAAGGTCTCGGGACTCACGCTCGGCGGCGACGACTACGTGACCAAGCCGTTCAGCCTCGACGAGGTGCTGGCCCGCATCCGGGCCGTGCTGCGACGGACCACCGGCGCGCAGCAGGCGGCCGAGTCGCCGCGGCTCACCTTCGCCGACATCGAGCTCGACGAGGAGAGCCACGAGGTGATCAAGGCCGGTGAGCTGATCAGCCTGTCGCCGACCGAGTTCAAGCTGCTGCGCTACCTCATGGCCAACGCCGGGCGGGTGCTGTCGAAGGCGCAGATCCTCGACCACGTCTGGAACTACGACTTCAACGGCGACGCCAACGTCGTCGAGTCCTACATCTCCTACCTGCGGCGCAAGGTGGACACGACCGAGCCGCGGCTCCTGCACACGATCCGCGGCGTGGGCTACACGCTGCGTCTGCCGCGCGGAACGTGAGCGGACAGGGGCGTGAGCATCGCAGCGAGCTCTGCGAGCGAGGAGCGGAGCGCCCCGCGGGAGCGAGCCATGACAACGTGAGCTCGCCGCTCCGCTCCTCGCAGCGGCCCGCAGCCAGCGGGTGCCGCTGCGGATCACCCTCGTGGCCCTGCTGGTCGCGCTCCTCGCGGCGGCGCTGGCGGCGACCGGCTTCGCCGCCACGTCGCTGCTGCACGGGTTCATCACCGAGCAGGAGGACGACGAACTGCGGGCCACCGCCGCGGCCGTCGTCAGCGATCCTCGGCGGGCGGCCGAGTTCTGCGACAGCGGGCGGCCCGGCTATCCCTCCACCGGCTTCCTCGGCTGCCTCGTCGCCGCTGGCGACGAGGCGCGGGTGTTCGCCGGTCCGCGTCGACGACGACGGGCCGGTTGCCCGACCTCGAACGGGTCGCGGCGATCGTCGCCAAGCACGCGTCCGACGACGGGGGCGAGCCTCGCGACGGTGCCGGGGAGGACCTCGAGACCTTCACCGTCCGGTCCGAGGACGGCCGCACCACGTGGCGGATGGTCGCCGCCGAGCTCCCCGACGGCTCGACCGCTCTGGTCGGCACCGACCGGGCCGGCGACGAGAAGGTGATCGGCCGGCTCGTGGCCATCGAGGTGTTCGTGGGCCTCCTCGTGCTGGCCCTGCTCGGCGGCATCGGCTACGTCCTGGTGCGCAACAGCCTGCGCCCGCTCGGCGAGGTGGAGCGGACGGCGAAGGCCATCGCCGCGGGAGACCTGTCGCAGCGGGTGCCCGAGGGTGACGAGCGCACCGAGGTCGGCCGCCTCTCGACGGCGCTCAACGGCATGCTCGCCCGCATCGAGAGCGCGTTCCGGGCGCAGCAGGACTCCGAGGAGCGCGCCCGGGGCTCGGCCGAGCGGATGCGCCGCTTCGTCGCCGACGCCAGCCACGAGTTGCGGACGCCGCTGACCTCGATCCGCGGCTTCGCCGAGCTCTACCGGCAGGGCGCGGTGCGCGAGCCGGCGGAGGTGAGCCGGTTGATGCAGCGCATCGAGGCGGAGGGCGCCCGCATGGGCCTGCTCGTCGAGGACCTGCTGCTGCTCGCCCGGCTCGACCAGCAGCGCCCGCTCACCATCGCGCCGGTCGACCTCGCCGAGGTCGCCGGGGACGCGGTGCACGACGCAGCTGCGGTGCAGCCCGACCGGCGGATCACCCTGCGCCTGGACGACTCGCTCACCGAGATCCCGGTGGTGCTCGGGGACGAGGCCCGGCTGCGCCAGGTCGTCGGCAACCTCGTGTCCAACGCCCTGACGCACACCCCGGCGACCGCTCCGGTGACCGTCACGGTGGCCGAGGACCCGGCGTCCCCCGACGTCGTGGTGCTCCAGGTGGCCGACGAGGGACCGGGCATGGGACGCGAGCACGCCGACCGGGTGTTCGAGCGCTTCTACCGGGCCGACACCGCGCGCACCCGCGCGGCCGGCGGCACCGGCCTCGGCCTGGCCATCGTGGCCTCGCTCGTCGCGGCGCACGGCGGCACCGTCGACCTCGTGACGGCGGAGGGGCAGGGCGCCGTCTTCACCGTGCGGCTCCCCCGCTCCGGGCCACCGGAGAGCGCCGCGGCAGCGCCGGATCCCGACGTCGGAGGCTGAGCCGCCGCGCGGAACGAGGTGTGACGTAAGTCCACCCGAAAGCGGGAGGACGGCGCCCGCGACCCGTGTCCACGGCTCCCTCCGATGGCATGGTGGTTGGCAACGGGGAGCCGGCGCGACGACGCGCGGGATGCCTTCCCGCGCACCCGACCGCCGCACCGCCTGCCCTGGGAGCCGCCCGATGAGCCCGTCCGACGTCGAGGTGGCCGAAGCGGCAGCACGCGCCGCGGGCGAGGCGCTGCTCGCGCTCCGCGACCGCGGCGACCTGACCGGACGGCCGCTCGGGGACGCCGGTGACGCCGCGGCGCAGCGGGCGATCGCCGAGGTCCTGCGCGCGCAGCGGCCGGACGACGTCGTCTTCAGCGAGGAGGCGGTCGACGACCCGCGGCGGCTGCGCGCCGACCGCGTGTGGATCGTCGACCCGCTCGACGGGACCCGCGAGTACGGCGAGCCGGGTCGGCACGACTGGGCCGTTCACGTGGCGCTGTGGTCCTCCGGCGAGCTCGACGCGGCCGCCGTCGCCCTCCCCGCGCTCGACGAGATCCTCCTGACCTCCCCCGCGCCGGTCCTTCCCTCCCGGGCCCCCGGCGCCGTGCGGGTGGCGGTCAGCCGCACCCGTCCGCCGGCCGAGGCCACCGCCGTCGCCGAGATCCTGGGCGCCGACCTCGTGCCGCTGGGCTCGGCGGGCTACAAGACCGTCGCTGTCGCCCGCGGCGAGGTCGATGCCTACGTGCACTCCGGCGGCCAGTACCAGTGGGACTCCGCCGCCCCGGTGGCGATCGCCCGCGCGGCGGGTCTGGTCACCTGCCGACTCGACGGGTCGCCGCTGGTCTACAACGCCCCCGACCCCTACCTGCCCGACCTGGTGGTCTGCCGCCCCGAGCTGGCCGACCGCATCCTCGACGCCCTGGTGCCGGCTGCGTGACGCAGACTGGTGTCCGCCGGGAGCCATCGTCGACTCCCCGAGCCGGCCTCTCCCGACCCGACCATCCCCTGGAGTTCCGCCCCATGTCGACGCCTGACTATCGGCTCAGCCAGCTGGAGACGCTGGAGGCCGAGAGCATCCACGTCATCCGCGAGGTGGCCGCCGAACTCGAGCGGCCCGTGCTGCTGTTCTCCGGCGGCAAGGACTCCATCGTCATGCTGGAGCTGGCCCGCAAGGCGTTCGCGCCGGCGCGGATCCCGTTCCCGGTCATGCACGTCGACACCGGGCTGAACTTCCCCGACGTGCTCGAGTTCCGCGACCGCCGCGTGCGCGAGCTCGGCGTCCACCTGATCGTCGCCTCGGTGCCCGAGGCCATCGCCCAGGGCCTGGTGAAGGAGGAGCCGAACGGCTCCCGCAACCGGATCCAGACGCCGGTGCTGCTCGACGCGGTCGAGAAGCACGGCTTCACCGCGCTGTTCGGCGGCGCGCGCCGCGACGAGGACAAGGCGCGGGCCAAGGAGCGGATGTTCAGCTTCCGCGACGAGTTCGGCCAGTGGGACCCGAAGAACCAGCGTCCCGAGCTGTGGGACCTCTACAACGGCCGGATCCACCTCGGCGAGTCGATCCGCGTCTTCCCGCTGTCCAACTGGACCGAGCTCGACATCTGGCAGTACATCCTCCGCGAGAAGATCGACATCCCGCCGCTGTACCTCGCGCAGGAGCGCGAGGTCGTCGAGCGCCAGGGGATGCTCTACGCGGTCAACGAGTTCATCACCCCGCGCGACGGCGAGGAGGTCCGGCGCGAGACGGTGCGCTACCGCACCGTCGGCGACGCGAACCTGACCGCCGCCGTGCTCTCGCACGCGACCACCGTCGAGGAGGTCATCGCCGAGATCGCGGTGACCCGCATGACCGAGCGCGGCGCCACCCGTGGCGACGACAAGGTCAGCGACGCCGCCATGGAGGACCGGAAGAAGGAGGGGTACTTCTGATGGCAGCCTCACCCGCCGCCCAGCCCGAGATCCACCCTCGCGTCGAGGACGCCGTCGACCTGAAGTCGGCGGCCGCGGCCGAGGCCGCGGAGATCGCCACGGCCCGCAAGGACATCCTGCGCATCGCCACCGCCGGTTCGGTGGACGACGGCAAGAGCACGCTGATCGGCCGCCTGCTGTACGACAGCAAGGCCGTGTTCGAGGACCAGTACGAGGCCGTCGAGCGCGCCAGCGCCGGCGGCGACTACGTGAACCTGGCGCTGCTCACCGACGGCCTGCGGGCCGAGCGCGAGCAGGGCATCACGATCGACGTCGCCTACCGGTACTTCGCGACGCCGCGGCGCACGTTCATCCTGGCCGACACCCCCGGCCACGTGCAGTACACGCGCAACATGGTCACCGGCGCCTCGACCGCCGACCTGGCGATCGTGCTGGTCGACGCCCGCAAGGGCATGCTCGAGCAGAGCCGCCGGCACGCGTTCCTCGCGTCGCTGCTGCGGGTTCCGCACATCGTCGTGGCCGTCAACAAGATGGACCTCGTCGACTGGTCCGAGCAGGTCTACGAGGACATCCGTGACGAGTTCACCGCGTTCGCCGCGAAGCTGAACATCCCCGACCTCACGGTCATCCCGATCTCGGCGCTGCACGGCGACAACGTGGTCACCCGCTCGAGCCGCAGCCCCTGGTACGACGGCTCCTCGCTGCTGCACCACATCGAGCACGTGCACGTCGCCAGCGACCGGAACCTGGTCGACACCCGGTTCCCGGTCCAGTACGTCATCCGTCCGCAGTCCGACGCGCACCACGACTACCGCGGCTACGCGGGCTCGGTGGCCAGCGGCGTGCTCCGGCCCGGCGACGAGGTGCAGGTGCTGCCCAGCGGCCTGACGACGACGATCGCCGCCATCGACGGGCCGCGCGGGCCGATCGAGGAGGCGTTCGCGCCGATGTCGGTGACCGTGCGGCTGGCCGACGACCTCGACGTCTCCCGCGGCGACCTGATCTGCCGTCCGATGAACGCGCCGAGGGTCGAGCAGGACCTCGACGCGATGATCTGCTGGATGACCGACGAGCCGCTGCGTCCTCGCCAGCGCATCGCGATCAAGCACACGAGCCGGACGGTGCGGGCGGTGGTCAAGGAGATGCAGTACCGCCTCGACATCAACACGCTGCACCGCGACCAGGACGCCCAGGAGCTCGGCCTCAACGACATCGGCCGGGTGCGGCTGCGGACGACGCAGCCGCTGTTCGTCGACGACTACGCCCGCAACCGGGTCACCGGCCGGTTCATCCTCATCGACGAGGCGACCAACGTGACCGTCGGCGCCGGGATGCTCACGCCCGCCCAGGGCTGAGAGAGGACCATCCTTCCCCCCACGCCTCGCACGCTCGGCGCGGGCCACTGAAGGATGGCCGTTCGAGAGCGGCTAACCGTCGGCGGGGTCCGGCGCGGCCGAGGGGTCGCCGTTCCAGTCCTTGCCGGCCTCGTCCGCGTTCTCGGACGCGCTGTCGGTCTGCCCGGCGACGGTCTCGACCATCTCCCGGTCGGACATCCCCTCGCCGGCAGCTTCGGTCGAACCCGGCTCGCTCATCGTCGTCGTCCTCTCGTGCAGGGGGTTGCGTACGTGCTGCCCTCCCCCTGCCTGGCGGAGGACAAACCACCGGGCGGTCACCGGAGCGCGGCCAACTCGAACCAGATGCGCGTGCCGCCGTGGTGGTCCTCCACACCCCAGCGGTCGGCGATCGCCTCGACCAGTTGCAGGCCACGGCCGCGGGGCCGGTCCTTCTGCAGATCGCGCACCACGGGGCGGATGGCCGAGCCGTCGGCGACGGAGATCCGCAGCCAGTCGCCGGCGACGGACAGCTCGAGAGTGAGCACCGTCTCGGCGTGCGCGTGGTCCACGACGTTCGAGACGAGTTCGCTGACCAGCAGGGCCGCGTCGTCCAGGTCGTGCGGCGTACCCCACGAACGCAGCACGTCCAGGGTGACGTGCCGGGCGACGGGCACGCTGACGACGACCGGAGGCAGGTCGACGCGCGCGGTGTAGCCGGACATGCAGGTTCCGTTCTGGCGAGGAGGAGCGGTCACTCCGTCGTGTCCGCGCCGACAGTTCGGTTGCACACCATCGGCTTGCGCTCCACTGTGCTCTGTCGGAGCGGTGTGCGCAACCCCCATTGCATGTCATAGGTGTTGCCATGCAACAGCTCTTGCTACGCTGCACGTGATCCTGTCGTGCTCGACAGGTACGCCGACGACGGAGGACGACCGTGGACACGAGCGGCCCGCCGGGTGCGGCCGAGCCGGCGATCGCCGCGCTCGAGGCCCTGGTCGGCGAGCTCGACACGTGCCTGGACCAGTTGCGCCACGCCCGCGACCGGGCGGAGCGCCTCCTCGAGCAGCGTCGGCAGGGCCGCCCGTGGCTGGAGATCGTCACGCACGAGAAGCGCCCCCTGGTCGTCGAGAGCATCTCCTCGGTGATGTCGTCCCTGGCCACCCGCGGCCACGCCTGGCGGCGCGAGCAGGCCCGCGCGCTCAACGACGAGGACGTGAGCATCAACAAGATCGCCGCGCTGTTCGGCGTGACCCGGCAGCGGATCTCGGCGCTGCTGCAC
Organism: uncultured Actinomycetota bacterium; assembly: GCA_963777095.1. Classification (GTDB taxonomy): domain Bacteria; phylum Actinomycetota; class Actinomycetes; order Mycobacteriales; family Geodermatophilaceae; genus CAVZOY01. The sequence continues at coordinate 1,389,234 of CAVZOY010000006.1, read as the reverse complement.
GAGGGCGCCCCCTCCGGCCACGACAGGCCCGACGACGACACCTGACCCCAGAAGGCCACTCCTTCAGGGGCCCGCGCCGAGCGTGCGAGGCGTGGGGGGAAGGATGGTCCTCTTTCAGGCGAGGACGCGGTCGATCGCCTTGTAGATCCGCTGCTCGGACACCGGCCGGCTGGTGCCGATCGGCTGGGCGAACAGTCCGATCCGCAGCTCCTCGATCATCCAGCGGACGGCGACGACCGGGTCGTCGGGCGCCCCGGTGGGCGGCACCTGCGTCCGCAGCTGCTCGTACTCCGCGGTCACGGCGGCCACCTGCTCGGTCCACACCGCGTCGCGCGCCGCGTTGGCCGGGAGCTTCTCCAGCCGGTGCCGCATGCCGCGCAGGTACCGGACGACGTCCGGCAACCGGCGCCGGCCGATCGCGGCGACGAACCCCCGGTGCAGCAGCCCACCCATCTGCCGCCGCAGGTCCGCGACCGCCGCCTCCGGCACGAGACGGGCCGGCGCCGCGCCGAGGGCCAGCGCCACCTCGCGCGCCTCGGTGAGCACGGCCTCGACCCGGCGGACGGTGTCGGCGGTCAGCGCGAACAGCTCACCCTTCGCGGTCGTGACCAACGCGTCGAACGCCGCCGGGTCGCGCGGTGGCCCGCCCGCGGCCGCGATCAGCTCGTCGGCTGCGGCGTCCGCGCAGTCGGCGACCAGGTCCGGGATCTCGCCGTCCGGATTGAACTGCAGGGTCAGTCGGGTGGCGGGCGAGAGACCCTTGACCACCTGTCGCACCGGCGAGCCCACGGCGAGCAGGAGCAGCCGGCGAGCCCCTCGCCACGTCAGCCGGCTCGCCTCGGCCTCCGTCGCGACGACCCGGACGCCGACCGTCTCCCCCTCGTCGACCAGCGCCGGGAATGCGGTGACCCGGTGACCCGCTCGCGACACCTCGACGGTGCGCGGCAGGTCCCCGAGGTCCCACGACGTCAGCCCGGTGCGCTCGAGGGTCGCCGCCGCCCGCGCCAGGCCCGGCCCGGCTGTGCGGCGCGACCTCGCGGCGCAGCGCGTCCAGGTCCTTGCCCTGCGCCAGCGGCCGGGACTGGTCGTCGAGCACGCGGAAGGTGGCCCGCAGGTGGTCGGGCACCTGCTGGGGCTGCCAGGCGTCGGGCGGGACGACGAGCGCAACGGCCCGGCGCAGCTCGCGCTCCAGCGCCGGGAGCAGGGGCTCGCCCGGGTCGATCCGGGGCAGCACCTCCCGCACCCGGTCGGGGATCGGCACCAGTGCGCGCCGCACCTGCTTGGGCAGCGTCCGCAGCAGCGCCGTCACCAACTCCTCGCGCAGGCCGGGCACGGTGAACGCCAGCGACTCCCCCGACGTCTGCTCGGCGACGCGGTCCAGGACGGCGATCGGGACGTCGACGGTCACGCCGTCCTCGGGAGCGCCGGGCGCGAAGGCGTAGGACAGCGGCAGGGTGAGCGGCGCGGTCAGTCCACCGCCCAGCTCGACGGCGTCCGGGTAGTCCTCGGTGCGCACCTGACCGGCCGCCGCGGCGTCGGTGAGCATCTCGGGCGAGAAGGTGAGCAGGTCCGGCCGCTCGCGCCGCGCCTGCTTCCACCAGCGGTCGAAGTGCCGCGTCGAGACGACGTCGGCCGGGATGCGGGCGTCGTACAGCTCGAACAGCGTCTCGTCGTCGACGGCGATGTCCCGCCTGCGCGCCCGCTCCTCGAGCTCGGCGACCCGTGCGATGGCGCGCTGGTTGTCGTGCCAGAAGCGGTGGTGCGTCGTCCACTGGCCCTCGACGAGCGCGTGCCGGATGAACAGCTCGCGGGAGACGACGGGGTCGATCGAGCCGTACTGCACGCGCCGGCCCGACGACCAGCGGGATGCCGTAGAGCGTCACCCGCTCCGTGGCGACGACCGATCCGCGCTTGGCGTCCCAGCGCGGCTCCGAGTGCTGCCGGATCACCAGGTGATCGGCCAGCCGCTCGACGACCTCCGGGTCGACGCGGGCCACGGTGCGGGCGAACAGGCGGCTGGTCTCGACGAGCTCGGCGGCCACGACCCAGCGCGGCGGCTTCTTCGCCAGCGGCGTACCGGGAGCGATCACGAATCGGGTGCCGCGGGCGCCCTGGTACTCGCGGCCGGGGCGACCGGGCTTCCCGTCCCGGTTCTTGCGCCGGTTCCAGCTGCAGCCCGACGTGGGAGAGCAGGCCGGCGGTCACGGCGGCCGCGATGCCCCGCTCGTCGGGCTCGGTCGCCGGCCCGGCCAGGTTCATCCCGAGCCGGCGCACGGTGCCGCGCAGCTGGCCGTGCAGGTCCTGCCACTCGCGGATGCGCAGGTAGTGCAGGAACTCGCGCTTACCGTGCGGCGGAACGCGCTGCCCGACAGCGCGTCCTGCTGCTCGGACAGATAGCGCCACAGGTTGAGCAGCGCCAGGAAGTCGGAGTGCTCGTCGGCGAAGCGGGCGTGCAGCTGGTCGGCGGCCTGCTGGTGCTCGGCCGGGCGCTCGCGGGGGTCCTGGATGGTCAGGCCCGCGGCGATGACCAGGATCTCCTCCAGCACTCCGCGCCGGTCGGCCTCGACCACCATGCGGGCGATCCGCGGGTCCAGCGGCAGGGCGGCCAGCGCGCGACCGGTGTCGGTGAGCTTCCCCTGGTCGAGGGCGTGCAGCTCCTCGAGCAGCGCGAGCCCGTCGGCCACGGCGCGGCGATCGGGCGGGTCGACGAACGGGAACTCCTCGACGTCGCCCGAGGTCGAGCGCGGCCATCTGCAGCAGCACCGAGGCCAGGTTGGTGCGCAGGATCTCGGGATCGGTGAACTCCGGGCGCGCCTCGAAGTCCGCCTCGGTGTAGAGCCGGATCGCGATGCCGGGGCCGAGCCGGCCGCAGCGCCCGGAGCGCTGGCGGGCCGAGGCCTGGCTCACCGGCTCGATCGGCAGCCGCTGGACCTTCGTCCGAAGGCTGTACCGGGAGATCCGCGCGGTGCCGGGGTCGATCACGTACCGGATGCCGGGCACGGTCAGCGACGTCTCGGCGACGTTGGTGGCCAGCACGATCCGCCGTCCGGTATGCGGCGCGAACACGCGGTGCTGCTCGGCGGCCGAGAGCCGCGAGTAGAGCGGGACCACCTCGGTGTTCCGCAACTCCCGCTCCGCGAGCGCCTCCTGGGTGTCGCGGATCTCCCGCTCGCCGGCGAGGAAGACCAGGATGTCGCCCGGGCCCTCGGCGACCAGTTCGTCGACCGCGTCGAGGACGGCCGACACCTGGTCGCGGTCGGGATCGGCCTCCGCGTCGTCCGGATCCACCACCGGCCGGTAGCGGACCTCCACGGGGTACGTCCGCCCGGTCACCTCGACGACCGGTGCCTCGCCGAAGTGGGCGGCCACCCGCTCGACGTCGATCGTCGCCGAGGTGATGACGAGCTTCAGGTCGGGACGGCGCGGCAGGATCTGGGCGAGGTAGCCCAGCAGGAAGTCGATGTTGAGGCTCCGCTCGTGGGCCTCGTCCAGGATGATCGTGTCGTACTGGCGCAGCAGCCGGTCGCGCCGCGATCTCGGCGAGCAGGACGCCGTCGGTCATCAGCTTGACCAGGGTGGAGTCGCTCACCTGGTCGGTGAAGCGCATCTTGAACCCGACGGCCTCGCCCAGCGGGGTGTCCAGCTCCTCGGCGATGCGCTCGGCGACGCTGCGCGCGGCGATCCGCCGCGGCTGGGTGTGCCCGATCCGGCCACGGACGCCGCGGCCGAGCTCGAGGGCGATCTTCGGCAGCTGGGTCGTCTTCCCCGAGCCGGTCTCCCCCGCCACCACCACGACCTGGGCTTCGCGCAGGGCGGCCGCGATGTCGTCCCGCCGGGCGCTGACCGGCAGGTCCTCGGGGTAGCTGATCGCCGGGACGGCCGCCCGCCGCCGGGCGATGCGCGCCTCGGCCGTCGCGACGTCGGCGACGATCCGCTGCCGTTGGCGCTCCCGCGCCTGCGGATCGCGGACCGTGCGGAGGCCGTCGAGCCGCCGTCCCAGCCGGTGCCCGTCCTCGAGGGTGAGGTCGGACAGCCGCGACCGGAGGTCGTCGTTCGGGGCGGTCACGGCCGGTCTCGCGGTCCTCTCGGGATCAGGGAAATGTCACCGCCGTCGGGCAACCTGCCCAGGATCCCACCTCTCCGGACCGAGCTGCCGCCGGTGACCGACCCCACCGTCGAGTAGATGCATGCACCCTGCAACAAGCTGTAGAGTGCAACGGTCCCAGCCGCCCGTCCAGAGGATGCCTGCCATGACCACCTCCGCCGCCGCGGTCGCCCGCGACGAGGAGCTGCGCGTTCTCGGCGACCAGATGCCGCGGTTCATGCGCCTCATCCACGGCATCAAGGCGCAGCACACCGCCGAGGGCGGCCGCGACCTGGCCGCCCTCATCCTGCTCTTCCCGCTGCAGCGGCTGGGGCCACTGCGGCAGAGCGCCCTCGCCGAGGCCGTCCACGCCGACCCGTCCACGGTCAGCCGGCACGTCGCCCTCCTCGTCGAGCGCGGGCTGGTGCTGCGCGTGGCCGACGAGTCCGACGGCCGGGCGAGCCGGCTCGTCCTCACCGAGGCCGGCCACGCCCAGCTGGACCAGCTGCGCGCCGAGCGAGTCGCCTACCTGCGGACGGTCACGGCCGACTGGACCGACGACGAACTCGACACCTTCACGACCCTGTTCGACCGACTGCTCGACGGCATCGCGATGACGCTGCCCGGCGAGCCGCTCCTTCTTCTTCTTCTTCTCGGACGGTGACCGCATGACCTCCACCCGCAGCGCCGAACGGCGCTCCGCACGCGCCGCGGCCGCCGCTCCCGGTGCCGACGGCGTCTTCACGCACCGCCAGATCCTGACGATCCTGGCCGGCCTGATGCTGGGCATGTTCCTGGCCGCGCTCGACCAGACCGTCGTCTCCACGGCCATCCGCACGATCGCCGACGACCTGCAGGGCTACGACCTGCAGGCCTGGGCGACCACGGCGTTCCTGATCACCTCGACGATCTCGACGCCGCTGTACGGCAAGCTCTCCGACATCTACGGGCGCCGGCCGTTCTACCTGTTCGCCATCGCGGTCTTCGTCATCGGCTCGGCGCTGTGCGGCATCGCCGACGTCGATGTACGAGCTCGCCGCGTGGCGGGCGGTGCAGGGCATCGGCGCCGGCGGGCTGATGTCCCTGGCGCTGGCCATCATCGGCGACCTCGTGCCGCCGCGGGAGCGCGCCAAGTACCAGGGCTACTTCATGGCCGTGTGGGCACCTCCAGCGTGCTCGGCCCGGTCGTCGGCGGCTTCCTCGCCGGGCAGTCCTCCATCCTCGGCGTCGACGGCTGGCGCTGGATCTTCTGGATCAACGTGCCGCTCGGCATCGCTGGCCTTCGCCGTCGTCATGCGCGTGCTGCACCTGCCGCACACGCGGCGCGAGCACCGCATCGACTGGCCCGGCGCGCTGGCGCTGGTCACCGCACTCGTGCCGCTGCTGATCGTCGCCGAGCAGGGGCGCACCTGGGGCTGGGCCTCGACCGCGGCGCTCGCCTGCTACGCCATCGGCGCCGTCGGCCTCGGCGCCTTCGTCCTGGCCGAGCGTGCCTACGGCGAGGACGCGCTGCTGCCGCTGCGCCTGTTCGGCAACCGCAGCTTCGCGGTCGGCCGGCATGGGCAGCGTCGTCATGGGCGCCGGCATGTTCGGCGGCCTGCTCCTGCTGCCGCAGTACCTGCAGATCGTGCACGGCTCGAGCCCCACCGTGGCAGGCCTGCAGATGCTGCCGCTGGTCGCCGGCATCATGACCGGCGCGATGAGCTCCGGCATGCTGATCGGACGCACCGGGCGCTACAAGATCTTCCCGCTGGTCGGCATCGTGCTCATGGTCGTGGCCCTGGTCGGGCTGTCGTTCGTGGTCGACGCCGACGCCTCGGTCTGGAGCCTGGCGCCGTTCATGGTGCTCATGGGCCTCGGGCTCGGCCTCAACATGCAGCCGGTGATCCTCGCCGTCCAGAACGCGGTCTCGCCGCGGGAGATGGGCGTGGCCACCTCCTCGGTCACCTTCTTCCGTCAGATGGGCGGCACGATCGGCACCGCGGCCTTCCTGTCGGTGCTGTTCACCCGGCTGCCGCGCGACATCGAGCACGGCCGTGAACGACGCGGTGAGCGCCGACCCGGCGCTGGGCGGCCAGCTCCGGCAGGCGCTCGGGAGCGGCACGCCCGACCTGTCGGACACGTCGTTCATCCAGCGGCTGCCCGAGGCGCTCGCGATGCCGTTCAAGGTCGGCTTCTCGCACTCGATCGACGTGGTGTTCCTCATCGCCGCCGTGGTCGTGGCGCTCGGCTTCGTCGTGCTGTGGTTCCTGCCGGAGCTGCCGCTGCGCAACCAGTCGGGCATCCAGGCCGCGCAGGCCGAGGCGGCCGCGGCGGCCGGCGATCCGGACGACGCCGGGGACCAGGCGACGCGGGCGGTGGGTGTCTCGGCGCCGACGTCCACCGCCGCCGCCGGTCGGCAGGCCGGGCGACGCGCGGGGGTAGCGGCCCGATGCACGGCAGTGGCCCCTACCCGGCATCGGGTAGGGGCCACTGGTGCGTCGGCGCCCGGGCGGTGCCGGACAGCACGACGCCCCGCCGGCTCGGGAGCGGGCGGGGCGGCGCGGAGCTGATCCGTGCGGCGGGTCAGGCGGGGATCGCGCCGACCGGTTCGGCGGCGGTCTGCCGGCCGGGGGAGCGGTCGTGGACCGCTGCTCGCGCTCGTACCGGGCGGTCGACTGCATGCCCATGGCGACCACAAAGGCCGTGAGCAGCACGAACCCGATCAGGGTCAGGGCCGGCCACAACACCATCGAGAGATTCCCCCATGCGGTTCGTTCGGGGCCGCCGGAGCTCCGGCAGCACGTCGTCAGGACCCTTCTTCCCCAGCCGACGTCCGTCTCAATCGTCACATTGCGATAGTCACCTGACGGTGTGTGACCGGCTTCACCATCGGCACCCGCGCCGGGGACCTTGAACGGCGGTCTCGGCGGCCGACGTCACGGTCGCGAAACGGTTCCGGATCGCCGCATGGCCGCCGGCGTGTCGCGGGCACTCCGGTTGCGCACGTGACGACCCACGCCCGGAGGACCCTGATGGCCCGACCCACCGGCTCGACGAACAAGAGCGCCGAAGCCCGCTTCCAGGGCAACCGCGCGAACGCGGGCGATCCCGCGCCCGAGACCGACGAGATCAGCGGCACGCGCGCCGACTACGCCCCGGTGGGCGCCGACCCCAAGCCGACGACCGGCGGGACGATCAAGCGCACGCTCAAGGAGTTCAGCGAGGACAACCTCACCGACTGGGCCGCCGCGCTCACCTACTACGGCGTCCTTGCGGTGTTCCCCGCGCTGGTGGCACTGCTCTCGATCATCGGCCTGCTGGTCGACCCGAAGACCCTCACCGACGCGCTGACGGCCGTCGTCCCGGGCAGCGCTTCCGACGCGCTGTCGCCGGTGATCGACGCAGCTGGCGAGCAACGACAGCGCCGCAGGCTTCGGCCTGATCCTCGGTCTGGCCGGCGCCGTCTGGTCGGCCTCGGGCTACGTCGGTGCCTTCACCCGCGCGGCCAACGTCGTCTACGAGACGCCCGAAGGCCGCAAGGTCTGGAAGCTCAAGCCCCTGCAGCTGCTGGTCACCCTGATCGGCATCATGTTCGCCGCCATCATCCTGGCGATCCTCGTGCTCAGCGGTCCGGTGGTCGACGCCATCGGGCAGGCCCTCGGGATCGGCGAGACGGGCCAGACCGTCTGGAACATCGTCAAGTGGCCCGTGGCCCTCGTGCTGCTGGCGCTGATGATCGCCGTCCTCTACTACGCGACCCCGAACGTGCGGCTGCGCGGCTTCAAGTGGGTCAGCCCCGGTGCCGGCGTCGCCATCCTCGTCGCGATCGTCGCGTCGGCGCTGTTCGCGTTCTACGTGGCGAACTTCGGCAGCTACAACAAGACCTACGGGACGCTCGCCGGCGTCGATCGTCTTCCTGATCTGGTTCTGGCTGATCAACCTGGCGCTGCTGTTCGGCATCGAGCTCGACGCCGAGATCGAGCGCACGAAGGAGCTGAAGGAGGGCGTGCCGCGGGCCGAGAAGGAGATCCAGCTCGACGCCCGGGCCGAGCCCAAGGACCAGCAGACGACCTGATCGCCGGTGGGGCGGGAGGGCGCCGCATGCGGCCCTCCCGCTCCGCGGGTAGACACGGCGGGCATGAGCGCGCTGCCGGCAGTGACCTCGGACTTCTACGACCTCGAGGGGCTGCTCCCGGACGACGACCGGGCGTTGCTGCGCCGGGTGCGGGCGTTCATGGACGAGCAGGTCGAGCCGGTCATCAACGACCACTGGACCCGGGCGCGGTTCCCCCGGCAGCTCATCCCGGCGATGGCGGAGCTCGGCATCGCCGGCGCCCCGTACGCGGGCTTCGGCTGCCCCGGCCTCTCGTCCCTGACCGACGGGATGATCGCCATGGAGCTCTCCCGCGGCGATCCCTCGGTGGCGACGTTCATGGGCGTCCACGGTGGTCTCGCCATGGGATCGGTCTACCTGTGCGGGTCGGAGGAGCAGAAGCAGCGCTGGCTGCCGGACATGGCCCGCATGGAGCGGATCGGCGCCTTCGGGCTGACCGAGCCCGACCACGGCTCCGACGTGGCGCGGGGCCTCGCGACGACGGCCCGCCGGGACGGCGACGAGTGGGTGCTCGACGGCAGCAAGAAGTGGATCGGCAACGGAAGCTTCGCCGACCTGGTGATCATCTGGGCGCGGGACGTGGATACCGACCGGGTGCTCGGCTTCGTCGTCGAGACGCCGACGCCGGGTTTCACCGCCGTCGACCTCGAGGACAAGATCGCGCTGCGGGCGGTCCAGAACGCGCAGATCACGCTCGCCGGCGTGCGCGTGCCCGAGGCGAACCGGCTGCATGAGGCGCACGGCTTCCGCTCCACCGCCGACGTGCTGCGGATGACGCGCGCGTCGGTGGCGTGGTCGGCGGTCGGGTGCTCGCGCGGCGCCTACGAGCACGCGCTGGCCTACGCCAAGGAGCGCGAGCAGTTCGGCCGGCCGATCGTCGGTTTCCAGCTGGTGCAGGACCTGCTGGTGAAGATGCTCGGCAACATCACGGCGTCCGCCGCCATGTGCGCACGGCTCTCGCAGCTCCAGGACGCCGGCCGGATGACCGACGAGCAGGCGTCACTGGCGAAGGCGTTCTGCACCGTGCGGATGCGCGAGACGGTCGGCTGGGCGCGGGAGCTCATGGGCGGCAACGGCATCCTGCTGGAGAACCACGTGGGCCGGTACGTCGCCGACGCCGAGGCCATCTACTCGTACGAGGGCACCCGCGAGGTGAACACGCTGATCGTCGGCCGGGCCATCACCGGGCTGAGCGCCATCGTCTGACCCCGCACGCCTACCCGCCCGGCGCACTGCTCCGGCTCGTGCGCCGGTCCGCGATCACGCTCCCCAGCGGACCACGACCCCGGTCGAACCCTCGAGCCGGTCGACGGCGAAGCTCCGCAGCGACAGCACCTCGGCGACCGCACGGCTCATGACCTGCTGCACCAGCGTGTCGGCCTCGGTGCCGGCGGCACGCTCCAGGCTGGCCCGGTCGTGCTGCCGCCAGGTGACGACGACGCCCCCCAGCACCGGCTCGGGCGCCAGGCAGACCCCGCCGGCGGGGGCGGCGCCGCGCGCGTCGTGCAGCGGGAGACCGGCGTCGGTCAGCGCGGCGGTCAGCTCGACCACGAGCGTCGCCAGCGGGTGGTCGTCGGACAGCTCGGCGTCCCACCCCTCGGGCAGCCGGTCCAGCTGCTCCTCGAGGAGCTCGAACCACGAGCGCTCCTCCGGCGAGGGCCGGCGGCTGAGCGAACCGTCCGCGGCGCGCACGCCGTACTCCGGCTCCACCTCGCCGGCGCGCCCCTGGCCGGCGGCCGCCCAGGCCGCCTCCGTGCGGTCGGCGAACGGGCCGGCGACGACCCGGTCCGGTCCCACATCCACGCGTTCCACGAGCCACCAACCGGGGCGCCGGACGTCTCCGAGGAGCACGTCGCCGCTGGTCAGACCACTGAGGCCGGTCATCGATCACCATCCTTGAAACTCAGCCGCCGCGGGGGAGCGCGGGGCCACCGTGCGCCGTCCGTGGCGCTCGGGGTGGTGAAACCGTATGTGCCGGAACTCCCCGGAGGGGTGGCCGCGACCCGCCTGTGGCGCCGCGTGTTCGAATCGTTGCCTGGCGCCGCGCAGCGGCGGGTCATCGCCCGCTCGTTGCGGCACATGTCGACACGGACCACGCTCGACACGCGGAGCAACGGCCTCCGGACGGCCGATGACCTCGGGACACGCGCTCGGCGGCGGCGTGTCGCAGGAGTGCGGACACGGGTCGCTGCCCTCCTCATCGGCAGCCCGTGGGTCAGGTGGAACGGGTGCGCATGCGGAGGACGGCGTTGCCGTCGTTCCGGCTGGTCCTCCGGGCCCACCCGCTCCGTAGTCTTGCTCCGCACGGGAGAGACGCGTGGGGGACTCATGCCCGAGACCGTCGTCCTCGGGGGAACGGCGAACCCCTGACCTCGCTGCCGAGGTCTGCCGGCTCCTCGGGTGTCGGCTGCACCCGGTGGCGCTCACCCGGTTCGCGAACGACTGCCTGGCCGTCCAGGTGCCATCGGTCTGCCGCGCAGCCGACGTGTTCGTCGTCCAGTCCGTCGCTCCGCCGACGCAGGAGAACCTGACCGAGCTGCTCCTGACGCTCGACGCCGCCCGGAGCACCGGCGCGGCCCGGATCACGGCGGTGCTCCCGCACTACGCCTACGCGCGCTCCGACAAGAAGACGCCGCCGGGATCTCGATCGCCGCCCGGCTGTTCGCCGACCTCGTGTCGGCGCCGGGGCCGACCGCGTGGTGGTGCTCGCCCTGCACGCCCCGCAGGTCGAGGGCTTCTTCCGGGTCCCGTGGTCCACCTGCAGTCCGCCGAGGCGCTGGCCGGTGCACTGCGGCGCCGCGACCTGGCCCGCACCGTGGTCCTCTCCCCCGACCTCGGCGGTCTCAAGGCCGCCGCGCAGCTGGCCGACCTCCTGGGCGTCCCCGTCGCCGCCTGCCACAAGCAGCGTCCCGACGGCGGCCGGCCCGTGGTCACGCTGTCGGCCGGCAGCGCCCGCACGGATCGGGACGTCGTTCAGGACGTCGAGATCGCGGGCGGGAGAACGGTCCTGGCGGCCCTCGACCACGTCGCCGAACACGGGCCCGCGTCGGTCCGGGTCGCCTGCACGCACGGGCTGTTCACCGACGGGGCGCTGCAGCGACTGCAGGAGCGGAGCGACATCGCAGAGATCGTCTGCACCGACTCGGTGGCGATCCCTGCTGCGACGAGGGTGGCCAAGCTGACCGTCGTCCCGGTGGCGCCCGTCCTGGCCGCGGCGATCGACCTGCTCCGAGCCGGCCGGGCGGGTTGACCACCGGGAGCGTTCCGGGATCTGGGCGGACGTTCAGCCCGATCCGTCCGTCCCGAAGCGGTCGTCGAACCGGTCGCCTGCCCCGCGGGACCGGTGGACACCGCGCCGGGGATCCAGCGCGAGGCGCTCGAGGATCTGGTGGACGAGCTCGGCGTCCTCCGGTCTCCCGATGGCTGCGGCGATCTCCGGGGCGGAGGAGTCGGCCGCGCCCGCCAGCCAGGAGAGCACCTCCTTCTGCAGCGCGACGACCCCGCCCGCCGCGTCCTTGTCGACGCTCGGCTGGGAGTAGCCGTTCACGTCGACGAGCTCGGCGTAGAGGCCGACGGCACGCTCGAACAGGGCGATCAGCGCGCCCACGGACCGGGCGTCGACCTGTGGCAGGCAGACGGTGATCGGGCTGCGTCCCCGCGCGTGCAGCGAGTCCCTGGTCGCGAGCGCGTAGCCGAAGAGGAAGTCGCCCAGCGTGGCACCGGTCGACTCGTCCGGGCGCGGCTCGGCCTCGTCCCGCAGCGCGACGACGAAGACGGGGAAGAAGTCGTCCGGGCCCTCGTGCAGCTGCTGGAGGTAGGCGTGCTGGTCGGTCGATCCCTTGCCGCCGTACACGGTCAGGCCCTGGTGCACCTCGGCGCCACGACGGTTCCGCGCCTTGCCGATCGACTCCATGACCAGCTGCTGCACGTACCGGGGAAGAGCGCGAGTCGCTCCCGGTAGGCCAGCACCACCATGCTCCGGCGCCCGCGCCCCTCCGCCAGGCGGTACCAGGAGAGGGCGAGCAGCGCTGCGGGGTTGGTCCGCGGATCCGGCCGGCGGGTCACCTCGTCCATTCCGCGGGCGCCGTCGAGCAGGCCCTCGACGTCGGCGCCCTGCAGGGCGAGAGGCAGCAGCCCCACGGCCGAGGTGACCGACGTGCGGCCGCCCACCCAGTCCCACAGCGGAAAGCGGGCGAGCCATCCCTCCCGGGCCGCCAGCGAGTCGAGGGCGCTGCCCTCGCATCGTCGTCGCGACGGCGTGCCCGGCGAAGGAGAGCCCGACACCCTGGAAGGAAGCGCGGACCTCGCGGAGGACGTGCATCGGCGTCGGCGTCCACCCGGACTTGGAGACCACCGAGACCAGCGTGCGGTCCAGCTCGGAACCCAGCCGGGCCAGCAGTGCCCAGCCGTCCGGGTGGGCGTTGTCCGGAGAGGGCACGGGAGGACGTCGTCGGGCGTCGCGAGCGCGCCGCAGATCAGCTGTGGTCCGAGCGCCGATCCGCCGATGCCGATGTGCCGACGTGTCGGAAAGCCCCTCCGGCGCCGACGACGGCGCCGCGGTGGACGTCGGCGCGAACGCGCGACGGCCGACTGCGCATCCCGGATCGCCGCCGCCGTGCTCGGCCGTCGGTGCCCGCTCGGGCGCCCGGAGCCAGTAGTGACCGACCATCCGGTCCTCGTCGGGGTTGGCGATCGCGCCCTGCTCGAGCGCCGCCATGGCGGCCAGAGCCGCCGACAGAGCCGGCGACGTCCCGTCGAGGGGCCCCACCCGGCTGAGGTCGATGCTGATGCCGAGCTCGGCACGTCCACCCGGCCCGCGCGGTAGCGCTGCCAACGGTCCTCCTGCGCCCGGACCTCCGCCGGGGGCCACACGGCGGTCACGGCAGGACGAGCGGGAGGGTCACGCCGTCGTGGACGCGAGCCGCACGTGCAGGTGCGCTCCTCCCGGGGAGCTGCGCGACCACGTCGTGCAGCAGCTCGCGCAGCCGCCCGATGTTCTTCGCGAACTCCGCCAGCACCTGCGCGTGCGTCACCGGCGCCGCGTCGGCCGCACCCGCGTCCATGTCCGTGACCAGGGCGATCGCGGTGTAGCAAGGGCCAGTTCGCGGGCCAGTTGCGCTTCCGGCTGGCCCGTCACATTCATCACGGACCACCCCTGGGCCGCGTACCACTCTCGACTCGGCCCGGGACGCAGTAACCGCGGCCCGCCGATGACGACCATGGTGCCGCCGCTCGGCCACCGGCATGCCGAGGCCGGCCGCGGACTCGGCGACCACCGCCCGGCCGTCCTGGCAGTACGGGTCGGCGAAGCCGACGTGCACCGCGCCCTCGTCGAAGTACGTGCCGGCGCGGCCACCCGGTCCGGTCCACGACCTGATCGGGGATCACGAAGACCCCCGGCCGGATCGAGGCGCGCAGCGACCCCACGGCGCACGGGGCCAGTACCTGGCGAACGCCGACGGCGCGCAGCGCCCACAGGTTGGCGCGGTAGTTGATGCGGTGCGGACCGTGCCGGTGGTCACGGCCGTGTCGGGGCAGGAACGCCACCTCCCTGCCGGCGAGGCGCCCCACCGTGACGAGTCGAACAGCGGCCCGTACGGGGTGTCCACCTCGACGTCGGAACCGTCGTCCAGCAGCGAGTACAGCCCGCTGCCGCCGATGCATGCCCACCGTCGGGCGGACGCCGGTAGCGACGTCCATCCGACGGCCTCTCCTCCGCTCGGGCCGGCTGCACCGGTCACCCGCCGGCGATCGCGGCGAGCAGGCAGACCTCGTCCCGGGCGTCGAAGCGGAGGGACTGGCCAGGGTGGCGTACGACCTCGTCGTTGACCACGAGGACGAACGCCGATGTCACCTCGTCCCGCTCGGTCAGCACCCGCGTGGCGAGCTGCGGGAAGCGCGAGCGGATCTCCTCGATCATCTCCGGCCAGCTGGTGGCGCCGATGTCAACCGTTCGCGGCCCTCCGGCCGTTCGCGGAACCCGTGGGCATCAGGCTGCACGAGCGGGGACGAGATCATCAGGGTGGTCATCGGTACCTCCTCGCGGGACGGGGCGGGTGCTGGGTCATCCGTCGCAGGCCAGACGGAAGCCGAGGTCGCCGGTCCGGAGGGCCAGCGGTTCGTGGAACCGGTAGCGGGTGCGGCACATCTCGGGAAGCGCCTGGTAGCTGCCCGCCGCGGGTCACCCTGTCCCGGTCGCGCCGGAGGAACTCTGCCTCGGTGCGCTCCCGGGGTCGCGCGGACGGTCCGCGCGCGTAGGCGGCGGGGTCGTAGGTGTCGCGGCACCACTCCCACGACGTTGCCGTGCAGGTCGTGCAGACCCAGCCAGTTGGGCCGGCGCTCCCCGACGGGATGCAGCCGCCCGCCGGAGTTCGCGCAGAACCAGGCGTACTCCCCGAGCTCGGCCTCCGTGGCGCAGCACCACTCGGTGTCCGCGCCGACGCCGCAGGCGTACTCCCACTGCGCCTCCGTGGGCAGGCGCGCGCCGCACCCAGAGGGCGAACAGCGCAGCCCCGGCCAGCTGACGCCCGTCACCGGAAGGCGGCAGTCCCGACCCCTCCGACGCCGCACCCCGGGTCGAGGACCGCGTACTCCTCGACGGTCACCGGCGTCGCGGCCATCCGAGTACGGGGACGGGCCACCGGATGCCGCGGCGTCTCGCCGCAGAAGTTGGCCGGGTCGGCGAGGTCGGAGCCCATCAGGAAGCGCACGGCCGGGACCGCGCGCAGCGCGGGGTGCCACGAGGTCCTCGAACCGGCTCCTCGAGCCGCGCAGGAACCCTCGGGTCAGCAGCGCGTCGGTGAGCTCGGAGTCCCGGCCCGCGACACCCGCGCGACCGCGGACAGCACCGCGGCCGCGTCGGTGCACGCCGGTCGGCCCGGCGGCGTCGAGCGCCAGGAGGGAACGGAGGTCGTCCCGCGCAGCCCGATCGGGCACGCGGGTGCCTGCCGGTTCGACGGCGGCGAGGGCAGCACCCGGAGAGGGATCTCGCGAGTGCCCGCGCGGCTCGGGGCGAACACGCGGACGACCGGTATCTCCGGTTGCGCATCGAGATGATGATGTGCCAGAGCGCGTCGAACCGGTCAGGTGCAGGTCGTAGTCGATGCGCGAGAAGTTGGCCGGGTGCCGCTGGTGGCTGTGGAAGACGCCCACCTCGTAGGCGCCCCGGCGGAGGATCTCCTTCTCGACGCGCCACGCCTCGTCGGCGGTGGCCACGAAGCCCGCGTCCGGGTAGAGCACGAAGTAGTCGCCGTAGGCCTCGAAGGACTCCCGCCACCTCGACTCGTTCCGGATGTTCTCCTCGAACAGGACGAAGTCCGTCGGCCGGCCTTGGTCGCGGAGTCGGAGAATCAGATACCCGAAGGACTTCCGCGGTGCCGCGCGCGGACCTCCGCCATCAGCCTGCCGAGCACGTCGTCGCGGATCGGAGAGGACGCCGTGCGTCGTCCAGCCCGGCGAGGGTCGGGGCGTCGCGTCACGGTCATGGGCACCTCCTCTGGTCCGGACGACGACGCGCCGAGGGCAGGCTCTCTCAGCGCGGCTCCATGTCGGTCGACCACGCGACCGCGCCGTGCCGCGGCGTTGCAGGCCGCCCGGTGCAGGAGCGCCTCCTGCGCGCGGTCCTCGCGCGACCGGTCCTGCGCCCACAGCGGCAGGACCGGTTCCTGCAACGCCCGGCTGAACGAGAAGGCCAGCTCCCACGGCGCTCCACCGAGCCGGTTCAGCGCGTCGAGGTTCGCCGTCGCCTGCTGGGCCGGCTGACCGCCCGACAGGAAGACCACACCCGGAACGGCGGCGGGAGCGTGTCCCGGAGGCACCGGAGCGTCTCCTCGGCCACCGTCGCTCGGGTCGGCGCTCCGGCCGGAGTCCCTGCCGGGCAGGACCATGTTCGTCTTGAGCAGCACCCCGTCGAGCGCCACCCGGTGGCGGCGAGGGCGTCGACCGTGGCGGCCACCGCGCAGGCGGTCGCGTCGGCGTGCGCCGCCATCGGGTGGTCGCCGTCCATGACGACGTCGGGTTCCACCACGGGCACCAGTCCGGCCTCCTGCGAGAGCGCCGCGAAACGGCCGAGCACCTCGGCGTTGGCGGCGACGCACGTGGGCGACGGGCGACCGGCGCCCACGGAGAGCACCGCCCGCCACTTGGTGAACCGGGCACCGAGCTCCCGGTACTCCTCGAGCCGGTGCCGCAGGCCGTCGAGCCCCTCGGTCACGGTCTCACCGGGAAGCCGGGCAACGGGGCGGTGCCGCGGTCGACCTTGATGCCCGGGATGATCCCGGCGTCGAGGACGAGGTCCACCAGCGGGCGACCGGCGCAGTCGGCCTGCCGCAGGGTCTCGTCGAACAGGATCACGCCGCTGATGAAGCGGCCGAGGCCGGGCGTCCCGTAGAGCATGCGGCGGTAGCGCATCCGGTTCTCCGGGGTCGACGCCAGTCCCACGGAGGCGAACCGCTTCGCGATGGTGCCGTCGCTCTCGTCCGAGGCGAGGATGCCCTTGCCCGGCGTCACGAGTGCGCGCGCCGTGGCGGCCAGGTCGACCGCGGTCGCGGTCATCGCCATCTCCTCCGGGGAACGCGGACGGTCGGGCCGGGTCACGGCAGTGCCACGTCGAACAGGACGCTGCGCGGGAAGAGCTTGGGCAGCAGGTCCCCCCAGTCGTGGGACGACGGGATGCTCGACCGGTCGGGCGAGAAGCTCATCGAGGACCTCGTCGGGCACCCGGCAGCCGAACAGCTTCCGGAGCTGCCCCAGGACGTAGAACACCCCCGGCTGCATGCCGTACTTGTGCGTCACCGTCACCAGGCGCGGCCAGTCGATGCGGTCGCCGGCCCTGTCCAGGACGGTGGCCGCGTCGCCCAGCATGCTGAGCTTCGGGCGTGTTCATCTGGTACGTCTCGTGGTACAGCCGGGCGGCCAGGAACCAGAGGGTGTCGGTGGCCGACTGCACGGCGATCCGCCGGCCGAACAGCTCGATCGACTCCGGGTGCCACCAGACGTCGTCGAGGTCGAAGTCCAGCGACAGGTTGACGTGGAAGTCGACGAACACCGGGAACGTGGCGATCCGTGCGATCGTCCACGAAGCACTTCAGGTGCCGCCACCGCCACGACGTCGGGACGAGGGACGCCGGCACGCCGACCGGGACCTGGAGCAGCTTGGTGAAGGCCGGCAGCTCGTAGTGGTCCTCCTGGTACTCCAGGATGTCGGAGACCCGGACCGGCGAGAAGCCGTTCGTGTCGGGATCCCACAGACCGTGCGCGTACCCGAGCCCGGTCATCAGCCGCCCGGACGGCGAGCGCGTCGTCCTGGCGGATCATCACGTCGATGTCGAGCATCGCCCGGCTGGCCGGGTCGGGGTACAGGGGCGCCAGGGCGCAGCCCTTGAGCAGGTAGAAGTCGAGCCCGCTCGACGCGAGTTCGCGGGTGATGGCGTCCAGCTCCATCTGCAGCAGCTGGGATCGGGCGGCCGAGAGCTCCGCCCACGCGTCCAGGTACGCGACCAGATGGTCCGGGACGGCGGCGAGGGTGTCGGTCCGGAGGAGATGGAAGCGCAGGAGCGGCAGCGTCCGGAGGAACTCCGCCCGCCAGAGCACCCAGGCCCAGTCGACCGCCCCGCCGGCCAGCCGCCGCAGGTCGGCGTCGTCCTGCGCGCTGGGATACGGCCGGCAGGTCAGCAGCAGGACCGCTTCCTCGGGCGTGAGCCGGATCCGGGCCTCATCGCCCGCCGGTGCGCTTGCGGCCCTTGCCCTTGCCGTCGACCTCGACGGCCTCTCCTGCGTCGTCATCTCCACCTCCCCGGATCTCCTCGAGGGCGGCACGGAACTCCTGGACCTGGCGCTGGAAGTCCTCGAAGCTCTGCGCGAGCTCCTGGTTGAGCCAGTCCGGGCGGGTGGCGGGCACCGCCGGCGAGGCAGGGCCGGCCGGGATCTGCGGCGACCGCCCCGCGAGGCCGGCCGCGGGCGAGAGCAGCCGGCCGATCGTGGACAACGGCGACATGAGCGACGCCAGGCTGATGGCGCCCGAGGCGGTCCGCGTCGACAGCCGCCCGACGTCGTCGGAGATCAGGCTGCCGCCGACCCGGATGACGATGGCGCCGTCCTCCTGGGCGACCTGGTACTCGAACAGGATCTCGCTCTCGGCCATGGCGTACCTCTCCCCGCTGCGCGCACCTCCGGAGGTGCGGGCCGCGGTCGCGGGCTCTCGGACCTGTCGGTGCCGTCAGGCGGCGGTCACCGCTTGCCGCGCAGCGACTCGAGCTCGCTGCGCAGCGCCGCCAGTTGCGAGCGCGCGGAGGCCAGCGCCTGCAGCGCGTCCGACTGACCTCCGTCCGACCCGCCGGCGCGCCGCCCCGAGGCCGCTCCACCGGAAGCGCCACCCCCGCCGCCGCTCAGCTGGACCGCCGAGGACCGGAGCCGCTGCGCGGTCGACGCGAGGGCCTGGACGTTCGAGCGGAGCGCGGCAGCCTGCGAGGCCAGCCGTGCGCCGGGTGAGCCGAGCTGGGCCGCGGCCGAGCCCAGCCGGACCGACGAGGACGACGTCCGCACGGCGGAGGACCGCAGCTGCGCCGCCGACGAGGCGAGCGGAGCCACCGAACTGCGCAGCCGGACGCCGGACGACGCCAGCCGCGCGGCCTCCGAGCGCATCCGCTGGGCCGGCGAGGCCAGCCGCTGCGCGGCGGACGCGAGCTGGGTGGCCGCCGACGCCAGCACCGGGTCGTTGATCCGGGCGGCGGCCGACGCCAGCCGGGCGGCCGGCGAGCGCATGTTCACCGCGGTCGACGCCACCAGGGTCGCCGGGCTGGCGAGTCGGGCCGCCCTCGACGCGATGGCGAACGCCGGTGAGGTCATCCGAATCGTCTGGCTCGCCATGCGCGCGGCGGGCGAGGCCAGCGCGACGGCCGACGAACCGAGCCGGAGCGCCGGCGACGCGAGGCGCACCTGCGCCGAGACCGAGGGCGCCGGCTCGCGGAGCCGGACTGGGAGCTGCTCATGCGTGTGCCCTCCTCTGGATGGGTCACGACCGTGCCGTCGTCACCGGCTCTCGGGAGCCGGTCGCGGCGACCTGTCGCGACAGGGTGGTGGTGACCGCCGAGGCGGCCTGCGTGATCACGTCCTCGACCGGCGCGTCCGCCGGGATGCGGACGACCTCGGTCCCGTCCAGCAGCTGCCGGTGGAGGTCGGCCAGGTCGCCTGGAAGGACGTGAAGGACCGGGTGACGGACGACGAGGGCAGCTGCCCGGTGGCGTAGCGCCGTAGCGCGTCGTCCAGGGGCACGTCCAGCGCGAGGTCGAGGCCGGCCTCCCAGAATCCGATCCCACCGTTCGCGGCCTTCCGCGCCAGGGCGACCTGCGGGGGGACGTCCAGGAGGACGGTGAGGTCCGGCTCGTACGCGAAGTCGTACAGGCGTCGCAGGAAGGCCGGGTCGTGCCCGCGGACGATCGAGTGCGCGAGCGCCGAGACGACGTACTTGGTGACGAGCACGACGCGCCCCGCGGCCAGCGCCGGGCGGATCACGTAGTGGTAGCGGGCCGCCAGCTCGACCGACGAGAAGATGCAGCGCTCGTGGGTGCTGAGGTCCCCCGCGGCGTTGAGCCGCATCATGAGGTTGTAGATCTCGGTGGTGTCGTTCCAGTTGGACAGCACGGGATCGTGGCCCGCCGCACGAAGCACGTCCGCGACGCCGCGGGCCACGGTGGTCTTCCCGCTGCCGTCGACCCCTTCCAGGCGACGAGCAACCCGCGCTTCTCGGCCCGGGGCGCCGGCTTGAAGATGCTGCGCGGAGCGCTCTCCGCCGTCACCGGTCAGTACCTCAGCAACGACACGACGGGAGCGTCGGCCAGCTGATCGGCGCCGTGCAGGAACGTCAGTTCGACCAGGAAGGCGTACCCGGCGACGACCGCACCCTTGCGTGCGACGAAGTCGCCGATGGCCCGCGCGGTGCCGCCGGTCGCAGCAGGTCGTCGACGATCAGGTACCGCCCGCCCTCGCGCACCAGTCCCTTGCTGATCTCGAGCCGGCCGGTGCAGTACTCGCAGGAGTAGTCGAAGGCCTCGGTCTCACCCGGGAGCTTGCGGGGCTTGCGGACCATGATGAATCCCCGGCCGGAGCGCGCGGCCAGCGGCGCACCGAGCACGAATCCCCGTGACTCGACCGCCAGCACGGCGTCGAACTCCAGGTGCGCGACCCCCGCGGCCACGCCGTCGACGACCTCGGCCAGCGCCGGACCGTCGGCCAGCAGCGGGGTGATGTCCTTGAACTGGATGCCGGGGATCGGGAAGTCCGGAACGGTGCTGATCCGGTCCTTGAGCGCCTCGGCACTGCTCACGGTGACCTCCCGGGTACGGGAGCGCTCACTCTGCAGGGCCGTGCGTCACCGGACCGTCACCTGAACGTCACGGGCTCCGAACTCCCGTCGGCCGCCGCGCCGGCCGGTCTTCGCCAGGCGACCCAGCGTCGTCCAAGCCCGGACAGGACGCGGACCGTCTCCGGTCCGCTGTGTGCCCCGGTCGGTTCAGTCGTCGAGGGTGACCAGGTGGCCCGCGCCGGAGGGCAGCTCCCGGACGCAGAAGCCCATCGTCGTCAGCACCTCGCCGAGCACCGCCGTCATCGCCTGCTGGACGACGGCTCCCACCGCCGCGCCGCGGACCTGCTGGACCGCCATGCGGTCGTGCGACCGCCACGAGGCGAGGATGCCGCCCGACTGCGGGTCCGGGACCAGGCACACGCCGCCGGACGGGTCACCCTCGTCCGCGCCGAGGGCCGCGCAGTCGTACAGCGGCAGGCCTGCCTCGAGCAGCGCGGCACCGACCTCGACCACGAGGGTGCCGAGCTCGTCGGTGTCGGAGAGGAACGCGTCCCAGTCCTCGGGCAACCGGGCGAGCTGGAGCCCCAGGGCGACCAGCCAGGCGCGGTCCGAATCGGGGTCCCGGGAAACCAGCGCGCCGTCCGCACGGAGGACGCCGTACGCGGGGCGGACGCCGGCGGCGAGCCCCGTCGCGACGACGACCCACTCGGCGTCGATCCGGTCGTCGAACGGACCGGCGACCACGGCCGCCGTGGCGTCCTCGGCCGCGTCGTCCACCAGCCACCACCCTGCGGGCCGGGCGGCGGCCTGCGCGCGGCCGGCCGGGTGAGCGGCGGCGCCGGCCGGGAGCGACCGCTGAGGTGCGGCGACGGACGGCGCGGCGCTCGCCGTCGCCGCCCTGCCGCCGGGAACCGCGGGAGCGGCGCCGACGGCGGCGGGCTCGAACCGGCGGACCTCGGCGCAGTTGCCCTCGAACGCGTACCGGCCCACCTCGAAGCGGGCCGTCGAGCTCCGGCCCAGCACGATGACCAGGCCCACGAGCGCGAGGAAGCCGAGCAGGACCAACGACGGGGACGACCACGGCACCGCGGTCGTGACCTCCGGGGGGAGGTCGGCGACGGGACCGGCCAGACGCGCGCTCACCAGGGCTCCTCGGGGACGTCCACCGCAGCCGGGGAAGTGCTGCGGATAGCGGAAAAGTAGGTCCCTGGAGGTACCGGACGGCGCCGTGGGCCGGGCCGGACGGAGCCCCGTCACCCGATCGTTGTGTCCGGCCCTCGGCCGGTCGACGACCTGCCTCTTCCCGTGGGTGCTTGTCGACAAGCGGCGCTTTTTCCCGCGTGGAGAGCCGTCTCTCCGCGTCGGTCGTCCCGGACGGCGGCCGACGGACGGCGTGTCGGCGGGCCGCCGGCGACGTCCGCGTGCGTGGCACGATCCACCGGGTGACCAGCACACCGGCCGAGGAGCAGCACCTGCGCGACCTCGCGCGGCTGCGCCGGGTCCGTGACCGGATCGACCGGGAGTACGCACAGCCCCTGGACGTCGAGGCGCTCGCCCGCGGCGCGCACATGTCGTCCGGGCACCTCAGCCGCGAGTTCCGGCGCGCCTATGGCGAGCCGCCGTACGGCTACCTCATGACGCGGCGCATCGAGCGCGCGATGGCCCTGCTCCGGCGTGGCGACCTGAGCGTCACCGAGGTCTGCTTCGCGGTCGGCTGCTCGTCGCTCGGCACCTTCAGCACGCGCTTCACCGAGCTCGTCGGCATGCCGCCGAGCGAGTACCGGCGCCAGGCGGCGGGCGCGACCGCGGAGATGCCGGCATGTGTGGCGAAACAGGTGACCAGACCGGTCAGGAATCGAGAAGCGCGCGTCAGCGAGCCGTCCCTAGCGTGACCGCCATGACCATCACCATTCACTCGAGCTTCCTGCCGCACACCGACCCGGACGCATCCCTCGCCTTCTTCCGCGACGTCCTCGGCTTCGAGGTCCGCCTCGACGTCGGGTACGGCGGCATGCGGTGGATCACGGTCGGCCCTGCCGACCAGCCCGACACGGCCATCGTCCTGCACCCGCCGACCGCCACCCCCGGCCTCACCGACGACGAGAAGCGCACTCTCCTCGAGCTGATGGCCAAGGGCAGCTACTTCGGCGTCAACCTGGCCACGAAGGACCTCGACGGCACGTTCGCGCAGCTGGAGGGCAGCGGCGCCGAGGTCGTCCAGGAGCCGACCGAGCAGCCGTACGGCGTCCGCGACTGCGCCTTCCGCGACCCGGCGGGCAACATGATCCGCATCCAGGAGCTGCGCTGAGCCGCCCCGCCGCCACACGCCCCGCCCGACGGATGGAGAGCCGATGACCACGGTCGCGAGAACGGACGCGCAGGCGCCGTCGCTGCACGCCGCTGACAGCCACGACCTGATCCGCGTGCTGGGCGCGCGCGTGAACAACCTCAAGGACGTCAGCGTCGAGATCCCGAAGCGCCGGCTCACCGTGTTCACCGGTGTCTCCGGGTCGGGCAAGAGCTCGCTGGTCTTCGACACGATCGCCGCGGAGTCGCAGCGGCTGATCAACGAGACCTACAGCGCCTTCGTGCAGGGCTTCATGCCGAGCCTGTCGCGGCCGGAGGTCGACCTCCTCGAGGGCCTGACGACGGCGATCCTCGTCGACCAGGAGCGGATGGGCGCCAACCCCCGCTCCACCGTCGGCACCGCCACCGACGCGAACGCGATGCTGCGGATCCTGTTCAGCCGGCTGGGCAGGCCGCAGATCGGTCCCCCCACGGCGTTCTCGTTCAACGTCCCCACCCGGACGGCGAGCGGGGTGATGAGCACGGAGAAGGCCGGCGGCCGGGTCGAGAAGAACGTGGTGCGCGACGTGGTCTACATGGGCGGCATGTGCCCGCGCTGCGAGGGCATGGGCTCGCTCAACGACTTCGATCTCACGGCCCTCTACGACGAGTCGAAGTCCTTGAACGAGGGCGGCCTGAAGGTGCCCGGCTACAGCATGGACGGGTGGTACGGCCGCCTCTTCGTGGGCATCGGCCTCGACCTGGACAAGCCGATCGGCACGTACACGAAGAAGGAGATGAACGACCTCCTCTACAAGGAGCCGACCAAGATCAAGGTCGAGGGCGTCAACCTCACCTACGAAGGCGTGATCCCGAAGGTCCAGAAGTCGATGCTCTCCAAGGACGTCGACGCGATGCAGCCGCACGTCCGGCGCTTCGTGGAGCGGGCGGTGACGTTCACGACCTGTCCCGAGTGCGACGGCACCCGGCTCAGCCCGGAGGCCCGGTCGTCGAAGATCGAGGGCAAGAACATCGCCGACCTCTGCGCGATGCAGATCAGCGACCTGGCCGAGTGGGTCCGGCGCCTCGACGAGCCGTCCGTCGCGCCGTTGCTCGCCGGACTGCGGCACCTGCTCGACTCGTTCGCGGAGATCGGGCTGGGCTATCTCTCGCTGGACCGGCCGGCGGGCACCCTGTCCGGCGGCGAGGCGCAGCGCACCAAGATGATCCGCCACCTCGGCTCGTCCCTCACCGACGTCACCTATGTCTTCGACGAGCCCACGATCGGCCTGCACCCGCACGACATCGAGCGGATGAACAGCCTGCTGCTGCAGCTCCGCGACAAGGGCAACACCGTGCTGGTCGTCGAGCACAAGCCCGAGACGATCGCGATCGCCGACCACGTCGTCGATCTGGGCCCCGGCGCCGGCACGGGCGGCGGCACCGTCTGCTTCGAGGGCACCGTGGAGGGGCTGCGGGACAGCGACACCATCACCGGACGTCATCTCGACGACCGGGCGACCCTCAAGGACTCGGTGCGTTCGTCGTCCGGCGCGCTGGAGGTCCGGAGCGCATCGACGCACAACCTCCGCGACGTCGACGTCGACATCCCGCTCGGCGTGCTCTGCGTGCTCACCGGCGTCGCCGGCTCCGGCAAGAGCTCGCTGATCAACGGCTCGGTCGCGGGACGCGAGGGCGTGGTGGTGGTCGACCAGGGTGCGATCCGCGGCTCCCGGCGGAGCAACCCCGCGACGTACACCGGGCTGCTCGAGCCCATCCGCAAGGCGTTCGCGAAGGCCAACGGCGTGAAGCCGGCGCTGTTCAGCTCCAACTCCGAGGGCGCCTGCCCCACCTGCAACGGCGCCGGCGTCATCTTCACCGAGCTGGGCGTCATGGCCACCGTCGAATCCGTCTGCGAGACGTGCGAGGGCAGGCGGTTCCAGGCCTCGGTGCTGGAGTACACGCTGGGCGGCCGCAACATCGCCGAGGTGCTCGCGATGCCGGTGGCCGAGGCCGAGGAGTTCTTCGGCGACGGCGAGGCGAAGACACCGGCCGCGCACACGGTCCTCGACCGGCTGGCCGACGTCGGGCTCGGCTACCTCACCCTCGGCCAGCCACTCACCACGCTGTCCGGCGGCGAGCGACAGCGGCTCAAGCTCGCGACCCAGATGGCGGAGAAGGGCGACGTCTACGTCCTCGACGAGCCGACCACCGGCCTGCACCTCGCCGACGTCGAGAACCTGCTCGGCCTGCTCGACCGGCTGGTCGACGGCGGCAAGTCGGTGATCGTCATCGAGCACCACCAGGCGGTGATGGCGCACGCCGACTGGATCATCGATCTCGGCCCCGGCGCCGGTCACGACGGCGGCCGGATCGTCTTCGAGGGCCCGCCCGCCGACCTCGTCGGCTCCCGCTCGACCATCACCGGCGAGCACCTGGCGGCCTACGTCGGCGCCTGACCGACCGCCGCCGGGCGGGGTGCGGGGAAGGAGCGATCGCCGAAGAGGATCCGGCGCGCCGCGGCCTGCCCGAGCGGCGTGCGCAGCAGGGTGAACGCGGCCGCCGCCACCGCGGGCGTGCGCACCTGTGCCAGCCCGCGACGCATCAGCAGCCGGCCGCGGAACCCGGCGCGCAGGGCGGCTCCGTCGTAGTGCGCCAGGGCGTCCGGCCGCCCGGCGCGCAGGGCGTCGTCCAGGACCTCGGCGGCGATCTGCGACAGCCGCAGGCACGGATCGAGACCACCCGCGGTGAGCGGGGACACGGCGCCCGCCGCATCGCCGACGAGGAGCCCGTCCGGGCAGCCGATCCGGCGCAGCAGCCCGCCGACGGGGATCGGGCCTCCGCGTCGCTCGACGTCGGCGGGGCGGTCGCCGTCGCGCAGTCCCGGCGCCGAGGCGCTGAAGCGGCCCAGGGCTGCGCGGAGCCCCTCCGGAAAGCGGTCGGCGTACCCGGCCACACCGACGTGCGCATGCCGCCCGTCGTTGACCACCCACCCCAGGTAGCCGGGCGCCAGCGACGGATCGAGCACGCAGTGGAACGTCGGCGGCTCGGCGCCCGCGG
This sequence comes from uncultured Actinomycetota bacterium, assembly GCA_963777095.1. Taxonomy (GTDB): domain Bacteria; phylum Actinomycetota; class Actinomycetes; order Mycobacteriales; family Geodermatophilaceae; genus CAVZOY01. The sequence goes on along the minus strand of CAVZOY010000006.1, from coordinate 1,363,407 downwards.
AGATCGGGAAGACCTCCTCGGCACCGACCAGCAGGTGGGAGTTGCGGTCCAGACCGAGGTCACGGGCGACCCGCGAGCGGGCTCCGTCGGCGCCGACGACGAACCGGGCCCGCACCTTGACCGGGCCGTCCGGACCCGCCAGGACCGAGGTGCGCAGTCCCCGGCCGGCGTACCGCGTGCCGAGCGCGATCCGGACGCCGGCGTCGGCCGCGGCCCGGGCCGCCGCCACGTAGAGCGGCGCCATGTCGCCCACGCGGTACTCGTCCCGCTCGCTGATCAGCTCTACCGGGCGCTGCAGGTCCGGCGGGTAGAGCACGACCCGTCGGATGGGCGGGCCGAGGCAGTCGTCGGGCAGAGGGAAGTCGTCCAGCGTCTTCCGGACGAAGATCCCGGTCGTGCGGATGGCGCCGGTGAGCGTCGGCCGCCGTTCGGCGAGCAGCACGTCGTGGCCCTGCTCGGCGAGCAGTCGGGCGGTGTGCAGCCCGGCCAGCCCGGCTCCGACGACCAGTACGTCGACCTGTCCGGTCGTCACCGGTTCGCGTCGTTCGGCCGGCCGGCCGCGGAGACGGCGTGCGCCGAGAGCTCGTCGTCGTCCACCCACTCGAGCAGGTCACCCGGCTGGCAGCCGAGCACCCGGCACATCGCCTCCAGGGTGCTGAAGCGGACCGCCTTGGCGCGGCCGTTCTTGAGCACCGCCACGTTCGCCGGCGTGAGCCCGACGAGGTCGGCGAACTCGCCGACGCTCATCTTGCGCTTCGCCAGTTCGACGTCGATGCGGACGACGATCGGCATCAGATGACCGCTTCCATGTCGGTGCGCAGCGTCGTCGCCTGCCGGAGCAGGGCGCGCATGACGACCATCAGCAGGCCGACCACCGCGCCGACCAGCAGCAGCACCAGGAGGAGGGCGGGCAGCACCGCGTCGTCGCTGACCTCGTCGACGATGAAGTAGTAGGCGCAGACGAAGGCGCCCAGGAGCATCAGCCAGCCGGCGACCGTCGCGGCCACGATGGCGTTGACCCACGGCATCGAGCTCTGGCTGAAGATGCGGTCGGTCGCGACCAGGGTCAGCAGCTGCCAGGTGCACACGACGACCACCTGCACGCACACCAGGCCGAGCACCAGGGCCGTCAGCATCGCCCACGTCATGAACGACTGCTCCAGCGACGGGTCGGCGATGTCGGGCACCAGCTCGGGCAGGGCCCAGATCTGGGCCGCCACGAGAGCGAGGAAGACCAGCACGAGCAGGACGCGGAGCGGGAGCACGACCCGGCGGATGCGCGACATGCATCGACTCTCACGTGGTACCTATCGATTGTCAATCGATACACGCCGTGCGACGTTCGATCCCCTCTCCGGGGGTGATAGCCGGGGGCTCAGCTCGGGCCGATGGGATGGCTGAGGTCGTAGGCGCGGGAGACCTTCTTGGGGACGACCATGCGCCACGCGTCGACGACGAGCTCGCGGGCCTCGGTCGGGTCCAGTGCAGCGAGGTCGGCGTGGACCCAGTTGAAGCGCATGTCCGACGCCGCCGGCATCTGGAACTTGTGCGGCTCGCTCAGGACGAGCGCCTCCCGCTCCTCCTTGGGGAACGCGAAGCCCATCACGGTCTCGTCCAGGGAGAACGCCACGTAGACGATCTGCTTGACCCGGAACTTCAATCTGCCGTGTACGTACACCGGGTACGAGCGCTCCAGTTCGGCGCCCAGCGGCCGAACGTCGTCGATCACTGCCATGTCAGAACCGATCCGTCATTTCCGCAGGCCGCCTGTCTTCACGCCGTCGCGCACACAGGATCGACCGCGACGGCGGGCCGGAGTCATCGGTCGTCGTGTTCGCCGCTGTGCGGAGGCACGGCCTCTCGGCTCGGAGCCGGATAGCCGGACCCCGCCAGCACCGCCTGATAGCGCTCAGCCAGGACAACACGCCTGCTGGTGGGCCCCGTGGGGATCGAACCCACAACCCGCGGATTGAAAGTTCCCGGGGGCGGGGTCCGCGGTTGTCCGCGGTTGCACATCGTCGCAGCTCAGATGACGAAGTGAACCCGGACAGCTCCAGCTGCGGCCGGCCCGTATGCGTGGTCACCATCGGCGTTTGTCGAGCATTGCCGTACAAATACGTGGTGGGATCCCGCAACGGGCTTGGAGTTTCGAACTCGCGGTGATTGCACTAGTCGGCTAACGGCGCTTGTGCGCGGCGACCTATCGGTCAGTCCTCGTGCAGCCCTAACGCAGTCCCACTTAGTCATCACGCCGCATGCAGAAGAAGGCTATGTGAATGTCGGGGTCGCGGCGGGTCGAAGCGGCGTGCCTCAAGCAGTCGGACATGCATTCGACAAGTGTATCCCGTCGCGCTCCTGGGTTAACCGTCGCTCGCGTGAAGGCGGGACGTGTCGTGACCGATTCGGGACAGAGGTCGCACGCTCCGACAGGTACTGGGCCAGTGGCGGAACCCGCTACTACTGCCCCTCCTCGAGAGCATAGAAAGTCGGAAAGCCGACGGTGGCTAACCGCAACGGTCCAGCAGTCGACCACGTAGGGCGCGGAGAACGCGCTCGAAGGGACCACTTACGGGCAGGCGGTTTGCCCGGATCACCTACTGGATGATGATCGGTGGCGGGGGAGCGAAGGGTTGCACTGAGAAGAACGTCGAGTCCTGACGGGAAAGATCGTCGTTGACGACCTCGACCATCAAGTGAAAGTCCCTGTGACGGATGAACCGATCCGGGAAGTTCAAGGAGCGGAAGGAAACTCCACCTTGGTCCGCGTTCCCACGGACCGCCATAAATGTTGAATCTTCACGTAAGAGCCGCTGCTCCGGCGTCTCTTGCCCGCCACCCAACCCTGGCGGTGGCACCAGAGGCGGATTGTATTCGTGCAGTTTGATCCGGAAACCTTGGTGTCGGAGGACGTGGAAGGGAAAGTTGACCGAGCGAAGAACGACCGGTCGCGAATCGCCGAGATTACCGTCGGGCACGAGGAACGTCGCGTCCTCGCGGTCGAGCTGGGTCGAAATGGGATGAAGTTCCCCTTCGAAGTTCTGGTGTCGGATGAAGCGATCGGGAAAGTTCATGGACCGCAACGAGACGTAGGGCATCGCTTCTCCTCAGGGAAAAGGTCAAATATCTCCACACGTGGGTACGGGGACCCTATCCGTTATGGCTGGGTCGGTATTAGAGGCTTAATGCCCTAAGCACCTCGCCGACGGCCGCCATCACGGCGCCTTCCCGCTGCGGGCGGCACGGGCCTCAGGGTCGCCGGCCATCTGCTTGATCTGCCCAAGGGCAGCGGTCAACGTGGCGTCGTCCGCCTCACTCAACAGGATGCGCGGCGTGCCGATTGCCGATCGGAGCGCCCGCTGCGCCCGGCGGACGACGTCGAGCCGGGCGGCGGCGACCTCGGCCGGGTCGGCGCCGAGCACGGAACCCCGGCCGAGGCTGAGGGCCTGGTTCGCCAGTCCCAGCGCGACCTCGCGCGGAGTCAGCATTGCGCGGTGAGCCGGTCAAGGACGGCTCGCAGCTCCTGGAGGCACTGAGGGTTGCGGCGCAGCGCGGCCAGCAGCACGGGATCGTCGCGCAGGATGCGGCAGAGCACCGCCGACCAGCCGTCGGAGCGGACGATCTCGTCGATGGCGTCGACGTCGCGCCGCTCGTGTCGCAGCATGAGGACGGCACCACCGTCGCGGCGCTCGAAGCTGCCGGTCATCGCCTCGGTTCGCAGTCGTGCGGCCTCCAACTCCTCACGGCTGCTTCTGCTGCGGGGGTGCCTGACGCCGCGCCCGGGCGACAGGCCTGACCGGCGTCACGCCGTCCGCCGTGCGCGCCGCCGGTCGCGGAACGGACGTGACACGAAGGTGCGGGCTCGTGGCTGCCGAGCAGGTTGAAGCTCTCGATCGACTGCTTGCAGAACCCCTCCGTCGTCGCGTTCCCGAACTGCACGCCCGACTCCGCGACGAATGCCGCACGCAGCGAACGCAGCTCGGCATGCCTGTTCTTGACGTTCTGCTGTAGACGTTCCAGCTTGTCGAAATGCCCAGGGTTGATGTTGAGGTGCCGCTTTCCCTGCTTGTCGAGCGACTCGAACGCTGACCATTGCCGGGGGTCGCTGCTGTAGCTCCGCATCTCATCCTCGGCGCGCTTCGAGGCGGGCACGCTGACCGTTCGGCAGGCCCTACAGCGGCAGCCCGGTCAGGGCTTGGTGTTCGTGCAGCCGAAGTCCCGCGCCGGCCGTCACCATCGCGTTGCCGGCCCCGCTGCGACACCTCGTGATGCGGGTCTGAGGCTCAGGCCGCGGTGGTGAGAGTGTGCCGTGCTTCAACGCGGCCGGGCGATCTGGCCGAGGGCCGAGTGCCGCCGGCGTGGGTTCTAGAACCTCTCGAGGTAGTCGAAGACGGCGAGGCGGGCCTCGCGCCGGGTGGCGAAGCGGCCGCCGGGCTGCTGGTCGAACAGCTCGCACTCCAGGGTGGCGAACACGCTCTCGGCCAGGGCGTTGTCCAGTCCACGATGCGCTGCGGGCCACCACCGAACAGCGCAGCTCCCTTCAGAGCGGATGGCGACTCCCCGCCGGGTCGCAGTGGTGGATCACGCCGGGCACTTGGCCGCCGCGGCGTGATCGCCATGGTCACCGCGTCGACGACCAGGTCGGTCTGCGTGGGAGGCCATCGACCAGCCGATCACCATCCGGCTCAGCACGTCGGTGACGCAGGCCAGGTAGAGCCAGCCCTGCACGGTCGGCACGTAGGTCACGTCGGCCACCCACAGCTGGTTCGGCGCGCTCGCGACGAACTTGCGGTCCACCCGGTCCGGCGCCGCCTCCGCCTCGCGGATCCTGCCGGGTGATCGAGAACGACCGCTTGCGCCGGTGACAGCCGACGATCTTGGCTGCACGCATCAGCCGGGCGATCCGCTTGCGTCCGACGTGCACGCCGGCGTCGGCGAGCTCGGCGTGGATCCGCGGCGCGCCGTAGAGCCTGCGGTTGTCGTTGAACGCTGTGCGGATCTGGCTCGGTCAGCACCTCGTCGGCGACCGCCCGCGCCCGAGGGCCGGTCGGGACAGCCAGGCGTAGTAGCCCGAGCGGCTGACACTCCAGCAGCCGGCACAGCGCGGCGACGTCGTGGTGCGCCTTCTCCCGCGTCGATGAAGGCGAACCGCGTCACCTCGTCGACTCCGTCACGAAGAAGGCCGCCGCTTTTTTCAGGATCTCCCGCTCCTCTTGAGCTTGGCGTTCTCCCGGCGCAGCCGGCTCAACTCAGCGCGCTCGGCGCCGTCAGCGCAGCAGTCCGCTGCTCGTCGGGCTCACCCCGCTCAGCGCGGTCTGCCTTCACCCAGTTGCCCAGCGTCGTGTCGTTGATCTGCAGGTCACGAGCGACCTCGGCGATCGTCTTACCGGTCGCTTTCACCAGCTCTACGGCCTGCTCCCGGAACTCCGGCGAGAACTTGCTCGCTCGGCCCATCAGGACCCCTTCCTCGCGCTAGATGCCCAAGATCAGGGTGTCCACCGAAGCGGGTCAACTCCAGGCCGCGTATCCGACCAAGATGACTCGTCTCGCTGCCCACTTCGCCGCGTCCGAGCCAGGCACCGCTGACACCTCAGGTACCTGAGACACCTCGGGTACCTCAGTCAGTCGAGAGGATCTCCCGGGGAGATCCTGTACGAGTCACGCTGTAGATGAAGGGGCCAGGCTGGTCAGCCCAAGCCTGGATGCGACGCCAGTTGACCATCAGCACTTCGAGCTGGTCCCACTTGCCGATGGCGTCAGCGCCGGCAAGGGCGACCATGCGTGCGCCGTTCTCTCGCCCTGCGGCCACTTCGGCACGTCGACGCTGGATGGCCCAGTCGCGGGTAACGATCAGCCAGCCCTGCTCAGCAACGATGGGGATCCAGTGAGGGTCCTTGGCGCCTGTGTAGCTGAGTACGCAGGGAGGGCGCACCCGCTTGTGGAGCTCGGCTCCAGGATCTCCTGGGTAGGTGATCTCGGGGCGCAGCGCTGCAACAACCTTGGCCAGGCCTAACACGTCCTCGTCGAAGTAGAACCGGACGTGCGCCGGGCGAGGCGGCACAGGTCAGGCCGCTCGTTTAGCCCGGCTGGCTTGCTCGTATGACAGCGCCCACCACACGTCAGCTTGACTGAGGCCGAAGTCCTCGGCGATCTCGTCGTCGCTCTCGCCGGCCCGGTTGTGCTCCCAGATGACTTCCGTGCTCACGCCGCCAACGTTCGGACGGCCAAAGCGCACATCGGGATCGACGACAACGGGCGACTCCTCCCCCGCTATGCGCCAGCCCCCGGCGACGTCGTTGTCCCAGATGACGCTGCGATAGAAGGCATCCGCCGCGGGCAGCAAAGCCAGCTGGCCGCTTGCCTCGCCGACCAGCCACCAGTCACCAGCGAGGTCAGCTTGCTTCTGAGCCTCCATCACCAGCGCTCGACCGCTTGTAACAAACGGCCGCTGATGAGCCAATGGATACGGCACGTCGAGTCGCTGACGAAGCACCTCGACGAAGGTCCGCAGCTCTCGCATCGGCACGTTGGCATCGCGGCGATAGGCCTTCAGGAGACCGGCTTCGACGAACTCAGCCCAGGTGACATCAGCGTGACCGCCACGGGGCTCAGCCGGATGATCGGCTGGTAGGTCTTGTTGCGCCGCTCGCCGCCTTCGAGCCAGTAGTGAAGCGTCGACGGCGAAACCCGCAGCAGGCGCGCCGCCTCTGCTTCGGTGTACATCTCGCGGTCCAGGACTGTGGTGGTCATCGGCGCCAGTTTGGCAGCACGGTGAGACGCGAAGCGAGACGTCTGCCCACCGACGCTTGGCGCGCCGCTGGCGCCCTCAGCGGAGCCGCCCTCGGGCAGGGAAGTCCTGGCCACCGTTGTGCAGCTTCTTGGCTGTAGCTCAGCCACTCCTCCACTGCCTCGTCCAGCAGCTCGCCGAGCTGAACCCGGGGCCGCCCCCGCTCGGACAGGAACCACACGGCCGCTCGCACCTCGTCAGCCAGGTCGCTTCGCAACTTCACGTGCTGCCTCGGCATCGGCTTTCGCTCCGTCGAGGTGTCTGGGGTACTTGAGGTGTCCGCGGTAACCCGGGTGCCTGAAGTACCTCGGTTGTCTGAGGTTCCTGAGGTACCAGCTGTTCGGGCACCCGAGATACCTCCGGTGCCTCGGGTAACTGAGGTACCTGGAGCGGGCAGCTCGGTCTCGGTGAGCGAGTCGAGAGTCCGGTCCATCGGCCGGACGATGCCTGAGCCCTTAGGGGGGAGCGCGTTACGCGGGGACATTGGCGGCCTCCCGACTGATCAGTTCGGCGAGAACGGCCTGGTAGTCCCTGTCGCCCTTGCCGTCAGGATCGAAGAGCGCCATGGGCTTGCGCCAAGCGGGGGCCTCCCTGAAGCGGTTGTCGTCTCGGATCACGGCGTCGAGGACATCTCCTTCGGAAAAGTCCACCCGCAGCTCAGCATCGACCTCTCGGCTGAGCACGCTTGCGTGGCGGCCGTAGATGCGGACTTGAGTGAGCAGCACGCCAGCGATGCGCAGGCCAGGGTTCAGCCGGTCACGGACCTTCTCGATGGTTGCCCGCACCTTGGGAACCTCATCGAGTTCCAAGGCACCCGCCGGCACTGGCACGAGCACGTCTGTCGCCGTGGCCAGTGCCGTGATCGTCAGCGGTCCCAGGTCACCTGGAGCATCGAGGAAGACCCAGTCCCTCGGTGTCGTCTTGGCGAGACAGTCTCGCAGCGAGAACTGATGGCCAGGCTCGATAGTGAGGCGTTCGGTCTGAGCAAGCGTGATCGAGGCCGGGACGAGGTCGAGCCCCTCAACTGGCGTCGAGACGACGAGAGGATCAAGGGAAGCCCCACTGATCAGGGCGGTCATCAGGTCGTCGTTGTCCGGCGAGTGATCGAGCCACTGCGTGGCCGAGCCCTGCTTATCCAGGTCGACGAGCAGCACCCGGTGGCCGGCCAGGCCGCCAACGTTGCAAGGTTCACAGCCGTCGTCGTCTTGCCGGTACCGCCTTTTGAGTTGACGATTGCGGTTATTCGCAATGAAGTCGCCTTTCCGAAAGCGCCCAGTCAAAGTGGCGCAATAAAGTCACTAAGACCCTAGCCAGGTAACTCAGTTACCTGGGGTATCCCGGTTAACTCGGGCGTCTACGACATCTCGTCATCTCGCCGCGCCGGAACCCGGTGAGCTTCGATGAACGTGTCCAATACCGCTCGCTCGAAGCGGACAAGTCCACCGATGCGCACAAACGTGATGCGTTCCTCGTCAATGAGGCGGCGCATGTATCGCTCACCCAAGCCCATGTACTCACCAGCCTGCCTGCAGGTGAGTAGGCGTGGCAGTCCAAGAGCAGCCAGGGGCGCCACGACGTCGACCACCTGGCCGGCGTGGGAGTCGCTCCGAGCGTCCCCGAGGACCATCGGCTGGGTGGTCAGGGCGCATCGGTGTACCTCCCGTGGATCTTGGAAGACGACCAGCAGCCAGGTCCCGCCGCTGGCCGTGGGCGCTCGACTTCGGCCAGTGGTAGTTCTGGCCGGAAAGGGCGATCTGAGCGTTTCTCGCCCGCCTCGCCTGTGGATAAGCAGCAGCGACCGAAGGTCGCTGCGTCTACTAGCCTCAATCTGATCTGTGAGGCTTCCGTCGGTGGATAGCCAATGACGCTGTCGAGACTTGGGACCGCTCTAGCTGCGTCCCTTGGCGGTCCATCAAGTGCTCTGGACGTGACTCTGGAACCGGTGTGCCTGACGGCCCGTGACCTACGAACCGTCATCGAGGTCATCCAAGAAGCTCGGGGGCGGCTGGGCTGGTTCGGTGGCCTCCGGCAGGGGAGGGGCCCAAGGAGAGCGCGCTTCATGCATGGCTTGGGCTGAGAGCTGGAACCGCACCGCCGCGAGGGCAGCGGGGTTGTGATGAGTAGCGATAACCCTCGTCCGCAGCGCCCGGCCAGAGGAGATAACCCACGCCTCACCGATTCGAGCCTGGCGAACGTCATCGGGTTCGACGCGCATTCCATAGGCCATACGCATTGAGCCCATTCCGCTCGAAGCACTGTCCTGCAGTTGCCAAGAGTGCTCAATCTTGCGGACGGTGCCTGCGGGCCTCAACAGCTCGTCCGGGTCAGGGCAGCGGTGGAGGATGATCCCCGCCCCAAGGGCTCCAACCATGCGCTTGCGCTCGTCTTCGTCTCCGCCAAGCCCCTCATAGGACTGCGCCGAGACCACGACTTGGCACCTACGTCTTGGACTCGCTCGGCAGATCGATGACGACCGATGCGGCGGCGCTCGCGGCGCTGAACTCATCAACGATGATCGTGACGTCGTCACCCCGGCGTGCCTTGCGGACCGTGGCCCAGTGGGCGAAGTCAGCCAGGAGCATGCGGACGGCAGCCTCGCCGTCCTCCCGGGCGGCCAACGTCGGCACCGTCAGGATCGTCAGTGCGGCGTCGTCGTAGGAGCGGCGGCCGTCAAAGCGGCCATCAAGGGCGGCGAAGAATCCGCCGTAGCGGAGTCGGACGCCGTCGAGTCCATCTGGCCGGCGCAGGAGCGCGGCGACGGTCTCGGCCTCCCGATGCCCGGAGTAGGCCCGCTTTAGGCCGCTAGGGCTCAGCCGGGCCAAGAAGTCAGTAGAAGACCTGCACGGCGCTCCAGGGGCGCACAAGGCCAAACGCACGGCTGTGGAGGCAAGTGCTTTCCAGTACGGCTCGGTGTAGTCCTGCACGCCCAGCAGTCGGTTCGCCACGCTTGCCGGGTCGCCCCTCCAGGCGTCGAGCGGCGTCGCCGGCCACGCCTGTACGACAGCCCCGCGATCGGGGGCGGCTGCGAGTAGGCCGCTGCCATTCGCTCGGGAAGGCTGGGGTCTGAGCCTTTGGCGTCGACCAGGACGACTCGGCGGCCACGAGCGGCGCAGCTCATGACGAGGCGTTCGATGGTGACCGTCTTGCCGCTGCCCGACGATCCGACAATGCCAAGGCCGAGGCTCGCCGCCGCTCTTGGCACAACGACGAAGCGACCCTCCTGCCACGTGCCGAGGTCGCCACCGCTAGCCACCCCGAGCGGAACCGACGAACAACGGGCCTGGCCCGCCTGGTCGCTCAACAGCGCTTCGACTTCTCGTTCCATGTGGACTTGGCTCACGAGTTGGCGGCGTTGCTCAAGCGGGTGCCATTCCGCGCCTCGAGCGAGGAGTTCAACGGCCCCGGTCATGGCAGCTCCGATAGCCACACCACCGGCAGCCCAAGAGGTAGCGACGGCAGGAGAGCGCGCACCGCCGCGCCGAAGGCCCAGCTGGGAGCGGCGAACCAAGACAGGAGCCCGCTGTAGTGAAGCCCAAGGGGGCTCGCACCGCAGACCAACTCGACCACGACGATGACGGCGGTCAGCGCAGCAGCAAAGCCCAGAACTTGCCACCAGTGCCAGCGCACCTGTCCAGCCACGAGGCAGACACCGACTGCCGCGCCAGCGATCGCCGCTGGCCCAAGAGCTAGGGCGAATAGCGCCAGGGCTCCACAGCCGGCAGGAAGCGAACCCCGAGGGGCGGCTGCCGATCGAGGACCGATCGAGCCATGGCTGGTCACCAGACCCCTCCGTGGCCGCCGTAGGAGAGGCCGGAGACATCGGGGAGGTTGCGAACATGGACCGGGAGACCAGGGCGGCACAGCTCGGCCGCCGCCGTGACGTCTCGGCGCACTCGCTCGGTGAGTCCGGGTGGGCAGAGGTAGAGGACGCCGACGATCTCGGGAGGGAGGCGAGAGAGGACCTCGTCGCTGTAGCGCGGCCGGTGCTTGTGGGTCAGTTCGACCTCGACCGCCCACACTGGACCGCCTGAATTGGGAACCAGCGCGGCGTCGGGGACGTGCCAATCGCCCTGGCCTCGGCGGCTGAACAACAACCGCTCGCTAATCCAACGACCTTGACGAGCCACCCGCTCGGGACTCGACTCGTACCAAAGCCGCACGACGTTTATGGCATGGCAGTGCGCCAGCTTTGTCGCAGGCATGCGCCATTGCGGATAACGCAAGCCCGCTTGTGCCATGCCCTTCGACGTCGGCGTCACCCAGGTCACGCCCAGCACAACTTCACTGCGCACCCAACCCGCATGCTTCCACCGCTCAACTTGCTGACGTACACCCCAGATAGAAAGCGCACCGTTGCCACCATCACCGTGACGACCCAAGGCCACGGCAAGTTCATCAAGACGAAAGCCGTACTGCTCCGTCATCAGCTTCAGCATCGCCACGTCTCGCTGCCTCAGCTCGACTGTCCGCTTCACCTGTGCCATCTCGCTCACATGCCCTTCGTAGTCAAGTGCTCTAGATCCACAACAACTCATCTCATTCACTTCCTCAGATCCCTGTCCTCGCTCCGAAAACAAATGACCCCACTTCACGTCTGGGGAGGGGGTCACTTGTTTGGCCCGAAGGGACGGAGCGAGGACAGGGATCTCAACTGGCCGATAGGCCCAGCGCCCCTGCGGATGGGGCATGCGACCGCCTGGATGCCCTCCGTGGGGGGCGGAACCAGCGGCCACAGTCGCCGCTAGCCGTACTGAGGCGGGGATGGCGGCACCCTGACTCGCCAGCCGTCGAGCATCGGCTTGCCTTCGCCGACCCACTCAACAACAAATCCTCGACGACGGGCCTCCTCCGCCCAGGCGTCGGCGAGTGGCGGGTTGCCGGCACGGACTACTCGCAACCACTCGCCCTGTTGCAAGTTGTCCAGGGAGGGCAAGTTGCGGACCTGCCACTCAGGAAACTCCGCAAACGGAGAGTGGATCAGCGCCGGACGCTCGGTCAACTTCTTGATGCCTCGGACGATTAGCCAGCCGATGGCGATGACCACAATGAGGTCGAGGGGGCTCACCGGTGCTCACCCTCTCCGTCGAGAAGGGCGCGGGCTGCCCTTTCATCGGCATCGGTCCAACGTGACTGCTCCAATATCTGGCGCTGAGCCCGACGTTCCGCCATATGCCGAGCGGCCAGTCCGGCCAATTGCGTCAGGCCAGCGGCCGCCGCGCGGGCTCCGGGAACGACCACCTCCCGGAAGAGCCAGCCGGCCAATTGGACAGCCATCACCAGCAGCTGAATGGCCACCTGGATGGCGAACTGAGCGATCTGGAAGAAGAGCTGAAACAGCGCGATGGCTACGTACACGTCGTGCTCCTTGCTTTGCCGCCAGGCCCCGTGCCTGTCCGTGGGGGCAGAAGCTTCCGAGCCCGCTTGCTGGCTCCGCCAGGGCCTGGAAAACCCCACGTCAAGAAAATTGACTTGGCGCTGCGAAGGTGACTCTGCCGAAAAATCGACCTCAGTTAGCGAAGTGCTGGGTCAAGAAACTTGACGCAACTTGGCGCGACGTCGGTGAACGGCGCGATCTTGGAAGGGATGACGCAGCGCCCGCCGGACCCCGAGAGAGCACGAAGTAAGACCGAGGTAGTTGACGAGATCGCTACGGCGGTGAGCCGCATGCAGTGGCACGGCGTCGTACGGGCCAACAACATGGCTTCGGTGCTCGCTGCGAGCCAGGTCATAGTTCAGGCCGAGCGACTGCGTGACCTGCTCGAGGAGTACGTCGGCCACCCTGTGGCTTGGAGTGAACTGGCGCGGATCTACGAAGAGACCACGGGCTTCGTCGATCAACAGGCACGAACCGAGATGAAAGAGATCCTCAACCGCAGTCCCGTCGGTCCCCACACCGCAGGGGGGGCGCCGGCGCCTTCACCGCCGCGGCCGACACCTGGCCAGAACGACATAGGTGGGCACGGCATCGGTTTGGACGGCCACGGCCTCTAAGACTGCTCATACTGCGTCTCGTGAAGGCGAGGCGAGGTCGGGAGACCGACGGCCCGCCCCTCACCGCCTCGGAGACTGCAGCCTTGCTCAAGGTGGAGCGGCAGTTGACGGCAGCAATCCAGGAGCTGGCCAAGAGTCTCCGTGAGTCAGCGCGGGACAGGGTGGAAGGCTACGAAGACGAGGTCCTGCTGGCGCTGAAGGCGATCGCCGGTATCAGAGACGCCTGCGAAGATCTGTGTCGGCTTGAGATCCTCATGGCTCGCAGGGGGACAAAGGCCGCTTGGCCATTGGGCTGGCCTGCGCTGGGCGACGCACTTCGCTGGAGCAAGCAACGCCTCCACCGCCGCTATCGACCCTTCGTCGTCGACCCAGACATGCCCGGACTGATCACTGAGCTGGAGAGCCGTGGCCGAAGGATGCAGACGCTCGCGGGAACGCTGAAGGAGGCCGTCGCCATCGGGCGACCACGGCATCGCCGCAAGATTGCGGAGGAGGCTCGGCAGGACGAGCTGCGTGTCCAACAGCTCCGCGCTCAAAACCGAGGCCGGATCGTCCCCGATCTTGAATCTGAGTCAGATCCCCAGGTTCGAGCCTGGCGGCAGGAGTTGGCGGATCGCGGCCTGTTGCATGAGTCGACGCCTGAGATGAAGCGGCGCCGACAGGAAGAGATCGACCGCCTGTACGAAGACTGACGGGCCCGCGTTGAGGCGACGCAATACCGTGAGTAAAGCTGGGTTTGGAGCGCAACCGCCGCAAACCGCTGTTGACGAAAGAGTCACTGACCTGCACTTATGGTGGGCACCACCGCGCCTGGCGGGCCCTGCTGACCGAGGCAGGCGTGCGTCAGGCTCGGCTCCACGACGCCCGGCACACCGCGGCGACGCTGTTGCTGCGGCAAGGCGTGCCCGCCCGGGTCGCGATGGAGATCCTTGGGCACTCGCAGATCAGCCTCACCCTCGGCACGTACTCACACGTAGCCCCAGCACTCGCCGAGGACGCCGCTCGCCGCATGGGAGAGGCCCTGTGGGGATGAATGGCACACATCGCGGCACACACCGGCGGCGCACGACCCTGCGATGAACACAAAGCCGCAGGTCAACCTCGTGGGCCCCGTGGGGATCGAACCCACAACCCGCGGATTAAAAGTCCGCTGCTCTGCCAATTGAGCTAGAGGCCCGGCCACGGCTGAGTCGCAGAGACTCGCCGCATCTCGTGATCCAGGTCGTGAGGGCCTGGATCGTCCCCATCCTGCCAGCCGCGCGCCGACCGACCTACCGGCCGACGGGGAGTCCTCGGGGACGGCTCGGATGGACGAACACCGTGTTCACCGAGCCCTCCGTGCGGAGGACCTCGGCACCCCAGTTCCGCCAGGGACGCCGAGAGCTCGGAAGACGGCCGCTCCACGATGAGGACGGGCAGCGCACGTGTGACGAGCTGCGCTGCTCCGCGGAAGACGCTGTCCTCGTAGCCCTCCGCGTCGACCTTGAGCACGTCGCAGTCGCTGAACATGGCGTCCAGCGGAGCGATCACGCAGCGGGCCTTGTGGATGCTCACGTCCTCGCCGGTCACGGAGCCGAAGCCGCCGTCGGTGATGGCCACGGCGAGCGCGTCACGGTCCACCTCCGCGAGGGTCGCGTACTGCGTGAAGTGGATGCCGTTGGCGACGGGCGTGCAGATCTGCGCCGTGCCGAACGAGTCGCCCACCGCGAATGCGGCGATCTCGACGTCGTTGTACCTCTTCGCGAGCTGGATCAGCGTGGGCAGGACGAGCGGTGACGGCTCGATGCTGACCACGCGGGCCTGCGGCAGCAGCGTCTTCACCGTCTGGATCGTCTGTCCGGCGTTGGCCCCGACGTCGATCACGAGCGGTCACGCGACGTCCAGCGACCGCAGCACCCGGAAATCGGCGTCGTGCACACCTCCGCGGAGCCGCTGGAACAGCCAGCCGTGGCGGTTCTTCCACTTGTAGAGCGGCGGCGTGCGCCGATAGGCGGTGATCAACCTCGCCTCGATCGCCCTCGCCAGCGCCACCGATTCGCCCTGCTTCCCGGAGAAGTGATTCCGCGCCCCTGTGCACGCCCGGCACTGCCGGTCGAGCGGCCCGGCCCGGGAGTCTGACAGACCACCGGTCCAGGAAGGGAAACGGTCTCAGCACCCCGAAGGTCAGCAGCAGGATCACCCGGCAACGTCGCACACCCCGATGACGACGGTCACGGTCGGTCACCCTGGCGGTGTGGTGTCGCCCGATCGGGGGATGCCGCCTTTGGCCTGACCTTACGTACGGTCATCGCGCACCAAGCCGGGTGGCCGTGCAGGACTGCACGACCGCCCACCCCGAGACCCGCCCGCCCCCTGCGCCGAACGAGCACAGGGGGCGGCGTCGACCCCGGCCCGGCCGCTCCGTTCCCCCCGGCGCGGCCGGGCCGGCTTCTTTCGGGGAGTACGCCGGCGAGCTCAGCCGCAGACCCGCTGCACGAGCGCCTGGAGCTGCTCCCGGACGTCGTCCGGGATGGACAGGTCGACCGTCACCGCGTTCGCATCACCCATCTCCACCGTGAGCGGGAACAGGAACGGCTGCTTGGTCTCGGCCAGCACGTGCGGCTCGCAGGTGGCCGGGGTGAACCGCAGCGCGGTCCGGGCTTCGGAGGCGTCCGGCGCCGCCGTGAGCGGCAGGTCGACCTCCACCGCCATCAGGACGCTCCGGCGCAGAGCGGTCACCGTCGCTTCGCGGGCTCCCGCGCGCCGCACGAGGACGAGCGAGCCGGCCAGCCCGTCGCCGTCGTCCCGCAGGTCGGCGACCTCCACCGTCAGCTCCTGCGCCAGTGCCTGCTCGACGCACTCGTCGGTGTGGATCTGCTTGAGCACCGCCGCGGCGAGGGGCACCTCCACGTCCTCCGGCTGCGCACCGGGGCGCACGACGGTCAGCCGGGCCGACGCCGGCTCGGGCTCGACGTCGCACCGCGCCCGGCCGAACGGCGTGCGCAGGTCGATCACCCGCCCCGGCACGAACTCGGTGGTCAGTTCGGTCGGCCGCACCGCGGCGAACCCCGGCGAGTCCAGGGCCACCGACGTCACCGTGAACGGATCCGAGGCCGTGATCCGCACCTGGATCCGGCCGCCGACGGCGGCGTCCGTGCGCAGCTGCACGGCCTCGGCCTCGATGCCCGGCACGGGCTCGGCCGGCTCGCGCACGGTCGGCAGCGGATCGAGGGACTCCTCCGCTCCGGCCGGGTCGTCGGTGCCCGGCGAGCACGCGGTGAGCACCAAGAGGACGGCGACCGCCGCACCCCACCACCTCATGGGTCGGCAGCGTAGGACGGCGCCGCGGCCGAACGGCCGGCGCGACGCTCAGACCTGGTGGCGGGCGTGCAGCCGCGCCTGCACCCGGCCGGCCTCCAGACGCACCTCGAGCTTCTCCTGAGCATTGGCGGCCGGGCCGCGCCGTGGCTCTCCGTCGTCCAGGTCGAAGGCCGAGCCGTGCAGCGGGCAGACCAGGCAGGTGTGACCGCGGACCTCCTCGACCCGCCCCTCCTGCAACGGCCCGGACATGTGCGAGCAGTTGCCGATGAACACGTCCACCCGCGATCCGCGGCGGACAGCGGCGAGGGCGACGTCCGCGCTGCCGCCGGAACCCGAGCGCAGCACCGGACGGTTCTCCGGGAAGTCGTCGAGCGGTCCGAGGTCGATCCAGTCGGTCGTCAGCGCCCGGGCCGCGGTCGCCGAGTGCGACGCCCCGGAGGACTGCGCGTAGGACATGTGCCCGCCGACGGACGCCGACGCGGTCGCGATGCCGAGGCCGGCGTACGACAGCACCCGCCCGAGTCCCCCGCGCCCGTTGCCACGCGCCACCAGCGAACCGACGTAGAGACCCAGCGCGGCGACGTTGAGCGAGGCGTGGACGGCGCCGAGCCGCCGGACGCCGGCGTCCTGCTCCGCCCAGTCCGCGGCACCCGAGAGCGCGGCCGGGACCGACGCGGCGACGCCGGTGCCGATGAGCAGCGTGGCGGCGGGGCGCATCGGTGGGACGACGTCGAGGATGCCGGCGGAGAGCCAGGTGCCGACCGGCACGTGGACCAGCACCGGGTGCAGCGGGTGACCGAGCCAGGTGCCGTGCAGGAAGTTCTTGAGCGCGGGCGGCAGCCCCTTCTGCACGGCCTTGCGGGCCGGCTCGATGGCCTTGTCGAAGCTCGAGACGTCCGCGACCCGGTCCAGGATCCCCATGAGGCTCATGGGCACCCACTACCCCGGGCGTGCGCAGCGATACCGCGCGGTGCCGGCCTCGTCCGCCCGCCCCCGAGGTGAGCCGTTCCACACGAGAAAGCCGCGACTTCCCAGGCGCTGCGGGGAATGCATCCAGCCGGCTCACAGCTGCGAACAGGAGAAAGGACCACGTGCTCTCCGGAGGAACCGCCATGACCTGCCCGACCCTCGTGTGCCGCGGCGCGGCACCCGGTGAGGTCGGCGCGTACCTGCGGTCGATGGCCGGCTCCGTCGTCCGGACGGCGTCGGCACGCGCGCACGGCCTCGTCGGCAGTGACGCGGCCGCGGCCCAGCTCGTCCGGTTCGCCATCGTCGGCGGAACGACCACGGCGGTCCAGGTGCTCCTGTTCGCTCTCCTGGCCCCCATCGGCGCCATCGGCGCCAACGTGGTCGCGTGGGCTGCGTCGTCCGCGCTGGCCAACGAGCTGCACCGCCGCCGCACCTTCCGGGCCGGCGAGTCGGTCGGCTGGCTGGCCGCCCAGTTCGAGGGTGGCGGCCTCTCGGTCATGGGACTCCTCGCCACGTCCGCCGCGCTCGCGCTCCTCGCCGTGGCGGCGCCCGGCGCGGCCGTCGCGCAGCAGACCGCCCTGGTCCTCGTCATCACCGCCGCCGTCGGCCTGGTCCGCTTCGTGGTGCTGCGGTGGAGCTTCGTCGTCCGTCGGGCACAGCCGGCCTGACCTCGCGCACCCCCGGCCGGCCTCCGGGCCGGTGGCTAGCCTCGGCAGGGTGACCGAGCCCGCCGCGCCTGCACGGACCCGCAGGCTGCGCCGGTGGCGCCCCGTCGGGCGGTGGGCCCTGCGTCTCGTGGTCGCCCTCGCCGGCGCCGTCCTCGGCATCCTCCTGTTCGGCCGGATCGACGCACCGATCGGCCCGTTCGACGCGGAGCTGTCCTTCCGGCCCTCGCTGACCGGCGGCGCGCAGGTCGGCATCCCGCCACTGGGCGCGCTCGCCGTCGACGCCTACGACGGCCCCCTGGAGCTGGAGATCCAGCTGCGCCGCATCGACCAGCTCCGCGCCGAGTCGCTGGCCACGCACCCGGCCTGGGTGGACCGGATCGTCGACGAGGTCAGCGCCGACCTGCAGTCGGCCGTCGTCCGCCTGGTGTGGGTGACCGCCGCGGCCGCCGTCCTCGGAGCCGCGGTCACGTCGCTGCTCCTGCTGCGTCGCTGGCGCGAGCCGCTCATCGCCGCCGGCACGACGGTCGTCCTGCTCGCGGCCACCGGCGGGCTCGGCGCGCTCACCTGGCGGCCGGAGGCGCTGTCCTCGCCCACGTACACCGGTCTCCTGGTCAACGCGAACAGCCTGATCGGCAGCGCCACCGACATCGTGGCGCGCTTCGACGCCTACCGGGCCTCGCTCGAGGACATCGTCGGCAACGTCAGCTCGCTCTACTCGACCATCTCGACGCTGCCCGAGCCGGTCGCCACCGATCCGGACGTCGTGGCCCTGCTGCACGTCTCCGACCTGCACCTGAACCCCTCGGGCTTCGACCTGGTCCGGCAGGTGGTCCGGCAGTTCGAGGTCGACGGCGTGCTCGACACCGGCGACATCACCGACTGGGGCAGCCAGCCCGAGACGGCGCTGATCACCTCCGTCGGCGACCTGGGCGTCCCCTACGTGTTCATCCGCGGCAACCACGACTCGGCGATCACGGCCGCGGTGCTCGCCCTGGAGCAGAACGTGACCGTGCTGGACTACTCGGCCACGACCGTCGACGGCATTCCGATCGTCGGCGCTCGGGATCCGCGCTTCACCCCCGACAAGAGCAGCGGGGACGACGACTTCCCGGTGGAGGAGCTCGCGCGCACCGGCGAGCAGCTCGCCGACGTGGCCGAGGGCCTCGATCCGGCTCCCGCGATCGCGCTGGTGCACGACCCGGAGCAGGCGCCCGCCCTCGACGGCGTCGTGCCGGTGGTGCTGGCCGGGCACACGCACGACCGCGAGGTGACCGAGCTCGAGGGCGGCACGCTGCTGATGGTCCAGGGCTCGACGGGCGGCGCCGGACTGCGCGGGCTGCAGGGCGAGTACCCCGAGCCGCTCACCTGCACGGTGCTCTACGTCGACCGCACCGACGGCAGCCTGCGCGCCTACGACGAGATCACGCTCGGCGGGCTCGGCCTCACCGAGGCGACCATCCAGCGCACGCTCGTCGACCGGCCCGACGGCGAGGACGCCGGGACCGGTACGCCGGAGGACGGCGCCGTCGAACCCGGCGGCAACGACGAGGGAGCGCCCGGGTCGTCCGGCCCTACCGGGACCACCGCGTCGCCGACCGGATGACGGCCGCCCGGCGGTCGGCACCCTAGGCTCGCGGCATGCCCTCGACGCCGACCTCCCGCCGCGCCGCCGGACTGCTCGCCGGGGGTGTGGCCCTGGCCGCGCTGACCGGCTGCACCTTCACCTCGAACAACGTCAGTTGCTCCTCCAGCGGTTCGTGCACCGTGACGCTGAGCGGGGACGGCGCCGAGGCCGAGATCCTCGGCACGACGGTGACCCTGGGCAGCGTCGAGGACGGGCGCGCGTCGCTGAGCGTGGCCGGAGCGAGCGTCTCCTGCGCCGAGGGCGAGAGCGTCACGGCCGCCTCGCTGGCACTGGAGTGCACCTCGGTCACCGAGGAATCGGTGGAGCTGACCGCCTCGCTGAACTGACGGTTCGGCCCAGGGCTCAGCCCGGGTCGGCGACCTCGAGCACCACGCGCGCCGGGTCCTCGAGGAGATAGACCCGGAACGGCGTCTCCTCGGTCACGCCGGCGAAGGCCACCGAGGTGCCCTCGAACGTGCTGTCCCAGACGACCTCGGTCACGACCTCGGCGTCGCCGGCGGACAGCCGGTCGGGGCCGGAGTACTCCTCGACGCCCGTGTCGGCCGGGATGCCGACGCCGGAGATCGTCACCCGCAGGATCGCTCCGCCGTCCACCTCGATGTCGTCGCCGCTGCCCTGGCTCTCCGCGGAGTCGACGTAGCGGACGTCCCAGCCCGGCGTGCCCGCGCCGTCGGTCTCGAAGACGACGCGGTCGAATCCGTCGTGCCGGCCGATGCGGATGTCGGTGACGCTCAGCAGCGCGTCGCCGGACGCCTCGCCGGTGTCCGGCTCGGTGTTCGCCGGGAAGGGCGCCGCGCCGTCGTCCCCGTCGTCGTCGTTGTCCGGGGGCGCCTCGCCGCTGTTCCCGTCGTCCGTGTCGCTGCCGTCCGCCGCGCTCGACGACGCCGGCGCGGAGGAGGTCGCCGGCGCGGCGCCGTCGTCCCCGTCGTCGCCGCAGGCGGTCAGGACGAGCGCGAGGGCGAGCAGACCGGGCAGCACCGCCCGGGAACGGCTGGTCATGCGGTGCAGCGTGGCAGCGCGGGCGGACGGCGGAGCCGCGCCACGCGCGCCGGCGCAACTGTTGCCGTGCCGTGACCTGGCGTGCCCACCGGGGCGGTGCCCGGATCGCGCCGGAGGCCATGTATCGTTCTCGCTGCCCCCGGCAGAACGAGCCCCCATCGTCTAGCGGTCCAGGACGCCGCCCTTTCAAGGCGGTAGCACGGGTTCGAACCCCGTTGGGGGCACAGCAGCACAGCAAGGCCCTGTAGCGCAGTTGGTTAGCGCGCCGCCCTGTCACGGCGGAGGTCGCGGGTTCGAGTCCCGTCAGGGTCGCTCCCCGGTGAGCACACCGGATCGGGGCAGGTAGCTCAGTCGGTACGAGCGCTCGCCTGAAAAGCGAGAGGTCGGCGGTTCGACCCCGCCCCTGCCCACACTCTCTTCACTGCCGCGAGTGGCTCACGCCAGGCGCACCGAGTCGAACAGGTCGTCGGCGGCCCGGCAGGTCTCCTCGTCCGCACACGCCATGCGGAGGGTGAGCACGTTGCGTCCGTGGTCGACCCTGACCAGGCGGACGTACGCCCACGGGCCCCCCGACCCGGAGAAGGCGATCTCGGTGGCGGAGCGGCCGCCGACCTCCCGACTCCTGCTGGTGAAGCCCTCCTCCTCCGCGTAGACCTGCAGGTCGTCCCCGCCGTGGCCGTAGTCGTAGGCGATCTCGTACCCCTCCCCACGGAGCAGGCCGAAGATCGAGTCGATCGGCTGCGCGCTCTGCGCGACGGCGTCCGGCGGAACGGCCAGGGTGACGTCGTCGTCCACCTGGATCTGCCGCCACCCCGCGGGGAACGAGGCCTCGGATGTCGTCATGGAGGAGCTCCCAGAGTCGCGGGGTGGGCCGGAGCAGGACGCTGCAGCGAGCGTGACCGCGCACGCGACCGCGAGCGCGGCCCGCAGCCTCGCCGGCATCGTGCCCTCCGGGTCAGCGGCGAGCTAGTCCCCCCTCTGCGGGTTGCGGGCGGGCAGCACCCGGTTCTCCGACGTGCCGGCGATGTCGATCAGGCCGGGGGTCACCCGAACCCGTCCCTCGATGGGCGCCACACCCGGCTGGTTCACCGTGCGGAGGTCGACCATCGCGGCCTCGCCACCGACCCGGCCCGAGCCTGTGTAGAGGGATTCACCCCCGCCGAGCCGGTTGACCTGCACCGTCACCTTGTTTCCCCCCGCCGGTCGGCTGAGGACCACGTAGGCGCTGGAGTACTCGCCGTACTCCGGGTCCTGCAACGCGATGAGCGACGGCATCGCCGGGCGCTGGCTCAGCTTCTCGCCGTTCCCGCCGACGGTGTCGGTGTCGACGGCCACGGCCATCAGCCGCGGACCGCACTGGACCTCGTAGACGTCCTGACGTGCGGTGTTGAGGTTCGGGAAGTCGCGCTTGAGGCCCTCCAGCGCCCGCCGCTTGCGCTCCGGACCGGGCCGCGTGCCGCGGAACGGCCGGCCGCCGGCCAGCGGACCGACGTCCGCGAGCTCCGCCTCCGCGACCGGCACGTCCTGGTCGGTGAGGCCGTACCGGTGGACGATGAGCAACTCGGCGAAGGCCGCACGCTGGCGCGTGGCCTCGTCGTCCGTGCGGTCACGCAGGTCGTGCAGGGCCTGCAGGTGGTCGGGCGAGCCGGCCTGGCCGAGGGCCGTGGCCGCGGCGGCCGCCACACGCGGTACGTCGGCCCCGAGGAGGTCCGCGAGCGCCGGAACGGCGTCCTCCCCCGCTACGTGCAGGTACGCCCGGACAGCGCCCGCGCGCACGACCGGTTCCAGGTCGCCGTTCGCGGCGGCGTCGCGAAGCGCCCCCGGGGCGTGCATCTCCGGGACGTCACCGTGCTCCATGAGCGCGATCGCCGCGGAGGGGGACATCTGGGGCACGCCTCCGGTGAGGGCCGCGCGCACGACGTCCTGAGTGATCTCCTCCAGGGGCATGTCGATGTAGACCACGGTTCCACCCTCTCGGTCAGGCCTCGATGAAGCAGTGGGACTTCATGGTGTTGCCCTGCGCAGTGGTCAGGGCCCCGCCGTTGGGCACCGACGGGAACATCAGGTTCGTCGAGTCACCGGTCACGTGGCCGAGGCCCAGGTAGTGCCCCACCTCATGGGCGAGGACGAGGCCCGTGGTGCTGCCGATCAGCTCGCACACGGCGCCGTCCATGCCCTTGGCGTTCTTGTTGCACGGACCTCCGACCGGGGAGAGTCCGGCGACGCTGCCGACGTAGAGCTTCACGAAGAAGACGTCGACGTTGTTGTTGGGGACGGTCCACTCGTCCGTCAGCGCCTCGGCCTCGCTGTTGTTGTCGATGACGTCGCGGCCGCGCGCCGAGGCGATCGGGATGATCCAGTGCTCGACGCGCCGCAGGGTGATCCCCACGGTCGCGTACGTGTTGCGCAGCACGGTGACCGAGTTGCTGATCGTCGTGAGGTCGGTCGAGGTGAACCCCTCGGAGCCGACCCGGATGACGTTGATGCTGACGGCTGGCATGGGCGTGCTCCCGGGGTCGGGCCGAGTCCATGCGCCGGGAGAGCAGCGATTCCACGGACCGGACGCGGCGGTGTCAGGCCGGCCGGACGATGCAACCAGACGGTGCGTCACCCCATCGTCACAGCGCCGTCACTGACCGGCTCGGCAGCGAAGGGCCTGGTCGGGGCCGGCTCGGACGTCAGACGAGGCTGCGGTCGCTCGCCACCTGCGCATAGATCTGCGCGTGCACCCGCCGCACGGCCGCCTGCTGCTCGGCCCGCCACCCGCGGTCGGCCGGGCGGGGCATCGGACGGGTCAGCGCCGCCCCCACCGCCGCGGTCAGCGACACGGCGTCCAGCCCGGTCTCCTCGTCGTGGCCGTAGGTGACCACTTCCGACCACTGGTCGGCGAACCAGCCACAGCCGGGCGCGACGACCCGCGTCCCGACGTCGCGGCAGATCTCCACCTCGCGGGAGTGCGTGCCGCAGCGCTCGGCGAGCACGGCTACGTGCAGCTGCTGGAGCTGCCGCGGCTCGTCGCCGTCGTGGACGACGAGCTCGACCTCGCCGGCGTCGGCGAGCTCGCGCACCCGGTCGTCGAGGAAGACGGCGTCGGCCTCGGCAACCAGGACGCGCAGCCGCCCCCCACCGGAGACCGCCCCCGAGAGGGCGGCACGGACGACGGCCGCCGGATCGGGCAGGGCGTAGGTGGCCGGCCCCAGCCGGACGCCGACCAGCCCGCGCTCGGCCCCGAGCTCCGGATCGGGGACGGCGACCGACGGATGGGCGACGACGATCGCCGTCCGCCCGAAGCGGGCCGAGATCTCCTCCGCCGCACCGGGGGTCAGGGTCAGCACGAGCTCGGCGGTGGACAGCAGTGCGCCGAGGTGGGCGTCGTGGCGGGCGCGCGTGCGCTGCGCCGGATCGCGCAGCTGGTGCACCGTGACGACCAGCGGGATGCCGAGCCGGCGGACGGTCTCGGTCCAGCACTCCATCGCGCGCTCGCCCATGGACCCGTAGCCGCCGTGCAGGTGCAGGACGTCGATGTCGTCGGCGTGCGCCTCGAGGTAGGAGGCGTCGAGCCACGGACCGGGGACGTCGTCCGGGCCGACGTGCACGACAGCGCGCGGCAGCACGGCCGCGACGTAGGCGTCGGCATGGGGGACGGTCGCGACGCGCACGGGGGAAGGGCCCGGGGCAGGGTCGGTCTCCGCCCGCGGCCCGGGATGTCCCGGAGCCGGCGGATGGGGAAGGGTCACGCGAGAACCGAGCCTCCTGCGGTCGAGCGCGCGACAGCAGGCGCCTGTTCTGACGACGCTGTCAGCGGGGACCGTCCCGGCGTTCGGAACGGTCCAGGGCCGATACCCGCCCGGTCCGGCTCCCTAACCCGCACGACTCCATCGGGTGATCGAGCGCACCCGCGTCGTGCGGCGGTTCACCTCCCGGCGTCGTCGCGCCCGGCGCGCGCGCTCGCGTACGCCGGCGCCCGCAGCCGCGCCAGCGGGCCGTCCGGGACCATTCCGGGCGGCGGGTGCAGCACTGCGTCGAAGCGCGGGTCCGGATCCGGTGGCCGCACCTCCGAGCCGAGGGTCAGCCGGGCGAAGGGCCGCCACGGCCCGGTCCCGCGGGCGGCGGCCAGCACGAAGACCAGCGCCTCGCCGGACGCCGCGGAGGTCCGCTCCCCCGCGGCGGCCAGCCGCATCGTCCCGGCATCGGTGCGGTACCCCATGATCGAGCCGTAGCCGGTGGCCGGGTCGCGGCGCGGCACCGGAACGAGGCGGCCGAGCCGTCCGCTGCCCGTCGTGCTGAGCAACAGCTCGATCCGCTCGTCCGCCGGCCCTCCCAGACGGACGGCGAGGCCCAGCACGTCGGGGAGCGACGCCGGCAGGCCGGCGCCGCGGCTGAGCCGCACGAGGACCGGAGAGGTCGCAGGTTCGTCGAGCCACGGCACGCCCCACGGCGGCGTGCTGCCGGTGCGCTCGAGGACGCCGTGGCAGACCACGCCGTCGGGGTGCATCGGCTTGCCCGACCGCCACCGCGCCACCGCACCGAGGGGCATCGCCAGCAGGCGCCCAAGAACGCCGGCCAGGGGCGACAGGAGCCGACGCACGAGGATCGGCGCCGCCCGGCGGGCTCGGTCGACGGCGGTCACCTGCGGGTCGTACCGTGGCACGGCCGCCCCGACACCTCGATCGTCGGTGCTCGACGACGCGGACGACGTCCTGAACCGTGTCAACGGGCGAAGGTCGTGCAACCGGGCGGCCATCTTCGGTGATTGTTGCCCCCCGGTTGCCGGTGACACGGACCGGTCCGCCCGCTTACGTTCAGTGCATGGTGTCGACGCTCCTGGTCATCGGCGGAGTTCTCGTGGGACTGCTCGTGCTGCTGGCGCTGATCGTCAGCCTGAGCGCGCGCCCGGCGACCACGGCCCGCCGCAACGTGGCCGCGCCGTCGCCGTCCTGGGTGGGCGCCGTCGGGCCGCCCGCACCCGGACGCGTGGTCGGAGCCGACCCCCACCAGCGAGATGCCCGCCGTCCGCTGATCCCCTGATCCCGGCGTCCCGGCGGCTGCGAGCGCGCGCCGCCGGGACAGCCCGGCTCCTCCGCGACCGGCCGGTCAGGCCAGGACGTACGCGTCGTCCGGCCGGGGCCGGACCCGCCCCTCCGCGATGAGCTTGGCCAGCGTGGCGCGGGTCGACTGGGCCGCCGCCGGCCACAGGCCCCTCGGTACGGCGGCGTAGACGACCGCGACGATCTCGTCGACCGTGCCGGCGCCGTCGGCCAGAGCGGCCAGCAGCTGCTCCTCCCGCCACGCGCGGTGCGCCAGGTAGAAGTCGAGCACCGCTGTCGGGTCCTCGGTCAGCTCGGGGCCGTGCCCGCAGTAGAGCGCGCTCGGGCCGAGGTCGCGCACCCGCCGCAGCGACTCCAGATAGGCGACGACGTCCCCCTCGGGATGCGTGACCACCGACGTGCCGCGCCCCAGCACGTGGTCGCCCACGAGCACCGCCCCCGACGGCAGCCGGAAGGCCAGGTGGTCGGCGGTGTGCCCGGGCGTCGGGACGACCTCCATCACCACGCCGGCCACCCGCAGCCGCTCCCCCGCCTGCAGCAGCCGGCCGTGCGGGCCGACGACCCGGCGGTCCGCCGCTGCCACGGTGGCGCCGAACCGGGTGCCCCACGGTTCGGCGGCCTCGGCGTGGTCGCCGTGATGGTGGGTGACGAGGACGGCGACGCAGCGGGCGTCGCGGGCGCGCAGCGCCTCCTCGACCACCGCCAGGTGCTGCGCGTCGTCCGGCC
The DNA here is from genome assembly GCA_963777095.1 of uncultured Actinomycetota bacterium. GTDB lineage: Bacteria > Actinomycetota > Actinomycetes > Mycobacteriales > Geodermatophilaceae > CAVZOY01. Next base: position 1,337,277 of record CAVZOY010000006.1, on the reverse strand, counting down.
CGGGGTCGACGATCGCCACCTCGCCGCTGCCGGGCTCGCCGACGAGGTAGGTGTTGGTGCCGTCCAGCGTCATGGCCGACGGGTTGGGCGCGAGCACGCGTGTCACCTGCGGTTCCAGCTGCACCGTGCGCGGCAGCGCGCCGGGCGCCGGGAGGGACCGGCGGGCGCGGGGGTCGGCCGGTGCGTCCACGAGCGGCAGGCTAGCGGCCCGGCGGCGGACCTCCCGGAGCCGATAGCCTCTCCCCATGCGTTCGAGCCTGGTCACCCGTGCGGTGTCCGTCACCGCCGCCGTCCTGCTGCTGGCCGCGTGCGGTGGCGGCGGGGACGACGGCGACGCGGCGTCGAGCAGCACCTCGGCGGCCTCCAGCTCGGCGGCGGAGTCGTCCAGCGAGGCCCCGGCGGCGGACTCGGAGTTCTGCACCGAGGCGTCAGAGATCAACGAGCGAATCTCGACCTCGCTCAGCGAGTCCGACAGCGCCTCGCTGTCGGGGAACCTGCAGACGATCTCCGACGAGATCAGCGCCGTCGAGCCGCCCGACGAGATCGCCGACGACTGGAACTCCCTCTCCGACGCCCTGGGCCAGGCCGCCGACGCGCTCGAGGGCGTGGACCTGAACAACCCCGACGAGGCCGCCCAGGCCCAGGCCGAGCTGACCGAGCTGCAGGAGCAGCTGGGCGACGCCGGCACGAACGTCGAGACCTACCTCCGCGACGAGTGCGGCATCGACACCGAGGGCTCGGAGACGTCCAGCGAGTCGGCTTCGCCGTCCAGCTGATCCCGCTCTCCGGGACGAGTGCTGGCCGGGGCCCGCCACCGATCCCCGAGGTGGCGGACCCCGGCCGGTCCGGGGTGGAGGTCAGCAGGCCTCCATGGGCACACCGCGGGCGCGCAGCCAGGCGACGGGGTCGGTCGACCCGCCGTACATGTCGCCCCACGGGTGTGCCTCGAAGTGCAGGTGCGGTCCGGTCGAATTGCCGCGGTTGCCGACCTCGGCGATCACCTGTCCGGCGACGACGCGCTGACCGGCGCCGACGAACTCGCGGTTGACGTGGCCGTAGACGGTCACCGCGCCGTCGTCCCCGCGGATGTAGATGGCCAGACCGAAGCCCGTCGCCGGCCCGGTGCGCTGGACGATGCCGCTGTGCGCGGCGTACACGGGCGTCCCGATGGGCGCTGCGATGTCGACGCCGGCGTGCAGCGAACCCCAGCGCCAGCCGTAGCAGCTGGAGATGTAGCCACCGGTCGGACGGACGTAGCTGCCCCCCGCCCCCGCCGCCGTTCCCGCCACCGTTCCCACCGCCGCCGCCGTGGGCGGCGTTCTGGCGGGCCTCGCGGGCGGCCTCCTCAGCAGCGGCCTGCTTGCGTGCGGCCTCTGACGCGGCGCGCTGCTGCGCGGCGGCCTTCTGCCGCACCCATTCGCGGTAGGCGTCGCGGGCGCCCTGCAGGTGGAGCAGCTGGATCTGCGCCCGGCGCAGCTGCTTGTCGTACTCCGCCTTCTTCGCGGCGACCGCGTCGTAGGCCCCCTGCTGGGCGGCGACCTGCTGGTCGGCGGCGGCCTTCGCGGCCTCGGCCGCCTCCTCGGCGGCGGCCATCTCGTCGCGCGCCAGGCGGGCGGCGGAGTCGGCGTTGGCCTGCTGCACCTTGGCGATCTCGAGCTCGCCGAGGACGTCGACCTGGTTGTCGGCCACCCAGTCGAGCATCGCGGCGCGGCGGACCAGTTCGCCGGGGCCTGCGGCGTCGAGGAGCGCAGCGGGACTGGTGAGGGTGGCACCGTTCATGTAGCTGTCGCGCGAGAAGTCGGCGATGCGGTGCTCGGCGGCGGCCACCTTGCGGCCGGCCGTCGCCAGCCGGGCGGCGGTCTCGTCCGCCGCGGCCTGGGCCTGCGCGAGCGCCTCCTCGGCCTGCAGGTAGGCGGCACCCGCGGCCTCCGCCTGGTAGCTCAGTCGCTGCAGCTCCGCCTCGGCGTCGGCGACGAGCGCGGTGATCCGGCCGACCTCCGCGGCGGCACCGTCCTTGGCGGACCGGGCGCTGTCGATCTGCTCGTCGGTGGGGTTCGTAGGCGGGACGGCGACAGCGGGAACGGTGGTGCCTGCCAGGACCGCCCCGGTCAGCGCGACCACGGCGAGCGCGCGGCGCACGCTGCGGCGGCACTCCTGCCGGGCGCTCGGGCGCGCGGTCCTGCGGCGCGTGGACATCGTTCGCTCCCTGGGGAAGAGGGTGGCCTGCTCGGGTGGGCGGGCTGCGGAAGCGTCGCAGTGTCACCTCCAGTCACACGGGCAACACGCGGAACTACCGGCACGCCGTATCGCGAACGTGACGTCGGGGGTGGCCACATAACGAATCGACACCTGCAGGGCCTCGCGCGCGGCCCCTCGTCGCACCGGCCCGGCCGGACCGCCGCGCCGATCTAGGCTCGCGACGTGGACGTACTGCGCGATGGGCACGAACAGGTCGTCTTCTGCTCCGACCGGGCCTCCGGGCTGCGGGCGGTGATCGCGATCTACTCGACCGCGCTCGGTCCCGCACTGGGCGGCACGCGCTTCTACCCCTACGCGAGCGAGGCCGACGCCGTCGACGACGTCCTCGCCCTGTCCAAGGCCATGGCCTACAAGAACAGCCTCGCCGGGCTGGACCTCGGCGGCGGCAAGGCCGTCATCATCGGCGACCCGCGCACCGACAAGACCGAGGCCCTGCTGCGCGCCTACGGCCGGTTCGTCGAGTCCCTGGGCGGCCGCTACCTCACCGCGTGCGACGTCGGCACCTACAACGCCGACCTCGACGTGGTCGCGCGCGAGACCCGGTTCGCCCACGGCCGGTCCGAGGCCTACGGCGGCTGCGGCGACTCCTCGGTGCTCACCGCCTATGGCGTGTTCCAGGGCATGCGCGCCGCCGCGCAGCACGTCTGGGGCGAGCCGACGCTCGCCGGCCGCACGGTCGCGGTGGCCGGCGTCGGCAAGGTCGGGTCCTGGCTGGTCGGGCATCTGGTCGAGGACGGCGCCCACGTCGTCGTCACCGACGTCGACCCCGACGCAGTGGCCCGGCTCCGCACCCGCTTCCCCGCCGTCCGCGCCGTCGCGGACACCGCCACCCTGGTGCGGACGCCGCACGACGTCTACGCGCCCTGCGCGCTGGGCGGCGCCCTCGACCCGGAGACCGTCGCGGTGCTGCCCGCCCAGATCGTCTGCGGCGGGGCCAACAACCAGCTCGCCACCACGGAGGTCGCCGGACAGCTGGTCGACCGCGGCATCCTCTACGCCCCCGACTACCTGGTGAACGCCGGCGGCGTCATCCAGGTCGAGGACGAGCGGCACGGGTTCTCCTTCGCCCGTGCGCAGAGCAAGGCGAGCGGCATCTTCGACGTCGCCCTGCGGGTGTTCCAGACCGCCGACAAGGAGGGCGTGCCGCCGTCGGTGGCCGCCGACCGGCTGGCCGAGGAGCGCATGACGTCGGTCGGCCGACTGGCGGCGATCCGCTTGCCCAGGACGACCTGAGGCCGTTCGCCCCCGATGGAGGGGCTACCCGCCGCAGTTCTCGGGAATGATGCCGCCGTTGGTGTTGAGGATGGCGGTGATCATGCCCTCGTCCCACCCGTGGGTATTGGCATGGGCGCCGGCGATCTCGAACATCCCGAACGCGGCGTTGGGGTTGGTCATGTTGCACGCGCCGGTGAGTCCGTTGACGGGCGTCGGTCCCGGCGTCGCTGCGGCCACGCCCGCACCTGCGCCGCTGAAGGCGAGGGTCAGGGCCGACACGAGCAAGATTCTGCGAGCTCTCATTTCCCATCACCCATCTCAGAGGACCTGGCCGCTGGGCTAGCGCCGGTGGCCCGAGGGCGCGGCCGACCCTGCTCCCCAGCTCTTGTTGCGTACAGGGCACAAGGGCTCTGACGACTCCGCCGGTGGTACTGCGCAGGCGTCCTGCCCGGCCGAGCCTGGCGTGGTGGCACTCACTCCCGCCTGAGGCGCTGGGCGGGCATCCGCCCGCGAGGGGGAGGACGCGTGCTCCCCGCCGGTCCGTGTCGTAAGGTTGCTCAAGACATAGTCACTCAGTCGGGGTCGCCAGGCGGGCCGTCCAGCCCGGTGCTGGACTCCCGGACTCCGTAACGAGGGGGTCGAGCCGATGGGGCGCGGCCGAGCGAAGGCCAAGCAGACACGCGTGGCCCGTGAGCTCAAGTACAGCTCACCCAACACCGATCTTTCTGCTCTGCAGAAGGAGCTCGCTGGTTCGCCGTCGAGCTACACGTCGCACAGCGCGGCGAAGGACGACGACGACGACGACGAGTACGCCGACCGCTGGGCGGACACGGACGACGACGACTGGGCGGCCAGCCGCTGACCCGGCGCGGGTAATCATCCCGACGGCACCGCAGCCCACCAGGGCTGCGGTGCCGTCGCACGCGCCCTGGTGTGTCAGCGCACTGGACGCTGATCAGCGGTAGGTGCGCTCCAGGCGGGCGGCGGAGCCGTCGCTGTCGCGGCGGCGCACGGTGCCGGCGACCCACGCCGGGACGTCGCGCTCGGTCAGCGTCGCCACGACGGCGTCCGCGACCTCCGGTGCGACGGCGGCGACCATGCCCACACCGCAGTTGAAGGCGCGCTCGGACTCGGTCCGCGGCACGCCGTGCTCCTCCAGCAACCGGACGGCGGCGGGGAGCTCCCACGTCGACCGGTCCAGCACCGCCTCGAGCCCCTCGGGCACCACGCGCGCGGTGTTGCCGGCCAGGCCGCCGCCGGTGATGTGCGCGAACGCGTGCACGCCCTCGACGCCGAAGCGCTCGACGAGCGCCAGGCAGTCGCGGGCGTAGATGCGGGTGGGCTCCAACAGCACGTCGCCGAGCGGCCGGTCGAATCCGTCGGGAGTCGCGGCCAGGTCGAGATCGGCGGCGGCCACGACGCGCCGGACCAGCGAGTAGCCGTTGGAGTGGAAGCCGGACGACGCCATGGCGACCACGGCGTCGCCGTCCCGCACCCGCTCGGGACCCAGCACGCTGTCGGCCTCCACGACGCCGACGGCGGTGGCCGCCAGGTCGTAGTCGTCGGCGCCCATCAGGTCGCCGTGCTCGGCCGTCTCGCCGCCGACCAGGGCCGCGCCGGCGAGCGTGCACCCCGCCGCGATGCCCGTGACGATCGCGGCGATGCGCTCCGGCACCACGCGGCCGCAGGCCACGTAGTCCTGGAGGAACAGCGGCTCGGCCCCGCAGGCCACCAGGTCGTCGACGACCATGGCGACCAGGTCGATGCCGACGGTGTCGTGCCGGTCCAGCGCCCGCGCCAGCGCGATCTTCGTGCCCACGCCGTCGGTGGAGGAGGCCAGCAACGGACGCCGGTACTTGGCGACGTCCAGCGCGAACAGCCCGGCGAAGCCACCCAGTCCGCCGACCACCTCGGGCCGGTTCGTCTTCTCGACGGCGGCCTTCATCAGGGTGACCGCCCGCTCGCCCGCGTCGATGTCGACGCCGGAGGCGGCGTAGGTGAACTCGTTGCTCACGGGCGGCGCAGCGCGTCCTCGGCCCCGCCCGGCACGACGGCGCTGCCGGCCTGCTGCCCCGTCCAGCCGGTGACCGCGCGCTCATCGAAGAGCGGCAGCGTCTCGAGGACGTGCTTGCCGAGCACGCCGTCGTCCCCGAGCGGGATCGGGTACTTGCCGGTGAAGCAGGCCGTGCACAGCCGGTTGGCCGGCTGCTCGGTGGCGGCGATGAGGTTCTGCTCGGAGACGAAGCCGAGCGAGTCGGCGTTGATCGAGGCGCGCACGCCCTCGACACCCAGGCCGTTGGCGATCAGCTCGGCGCGGCTGGCGAAGTCGATGCCGTAGAAGCACGGCCACTTCACCGGCGGCGACGAGATGCGCACGTGCACCTCGACCGCTCCGGCCTCGCGCAGCATGCGGATCAGCGCGCGCTGGGTGTTGCCGCGGACGATCGAGTCGTCGACGACGACCAGCCGCTTGCCACGGATGACGTCGCGCAGCGGATTGAGCTTCAGCCGGATGCCGAGCTGACGGATCGTCTGCGACGGCTGGATGAAGGTGCGCCCGACGTAGGAGTTCTTGACCAGGCCCAGCCCGTACGGGATCCCGCTGGCCTCGGCGTAGCCGACCGCGGCGGGGGTGCCCGACTCCGGCACCGGGATGACCAGGTCGGCGTCGGCGGGGTGCTCCTTGGCCAGCCGCCGGCCGATCTCGACGCGGGCGGCGTGCACGCCGCGACCGCCGATCGTCGTGTCCGGCCGCGCGAGGTAGACGTACTCGAAGATGCAGCCCTTGGGGTCGCTGTGCGCGAAGTGCTGGCTGCGCAGGCCGTTCTCGTCGATGGCGACCAGCTCGCCCGGCTCGATCTCCCGGACGACGGAGGCGCCGACGATGTCCAACGCCGCCGTCTCGCTGGCCACGACCCAGCCGCGCTCCAGCCGACCGAGGACCAGCGGGCGGACGCCCTGCGGGTCGCGGGCGGCGTAGAGGGTGTCCTCGTCCATGAAGGTGAAGCTGAAGGCGCCGCGCAACTGCGGCAGCACCCGCATCGCCGCCTCCTCGATGGAGAGGTCGGGGTGCGCCGCGATCAGCGAGGTGACGAGGTCGGAGTCGGTGGTCGCGGTGAAGACGCCGGTCACTCCCGCGTCCGCGGCCGTGACCGCGAGCTCGGCGGTGTTCACGAGGTTGCCGTTGTGGCACAGGGCCAGCCCCGTGCCGGCGGACGTCGTCCGGAAGGTGGGCTGGGCGTTCTCCCACGTGCTCGCGCCGGTCGTGCTGTACCGGGTGTGGCCGACGGCCACGTGGCCGCGCAGGCTGCCGAGCGTCGGTTCGTCGAACACCTGGCTCACCAGGCCGAGGTCCTTGTAGACGACGACGGACGAACCGTCGGACACCGCGATGCCGGCCGCCTCCTGCCCGCGGTGCTGCAGGGCGTACAGGCCGAAATAGGTCAGCTTCGCGACCTCCTCCCCCGGCGCCCAGACACCGAAGACGCCGCAGGCGTCCTGGGGACCGGGAGAAGAGGGGTCGAGGTCGTGCGTCAGCCGTCCGTCACCGCGTGGCACCGGACGAGCGTACCGGCGCTGTCTCCTCGGCCCGGTGCCCGTGGGAGGACTGTGACCGGAGCCTCGGCCGTGGCCGGTGTCGCGCGATCCGATGACGCACCACGAGAACATCACGATCAACGAGCGGTCTGACCATCGCGCCTTTACCGTCCCGCTGGTCGTTCTCTGCGGTTCGGCCGAACGGCCGGGTCGCGCTGGGCGTCCGGATTCGTCGATGGGGAGGCAGTCGGTGGCAGTGCCCGCATTTCTCGCCCGGGAGCGCATCGTCGCGCGCCCTGGCTTCAACCGGTGGCTCATCCCGCCCGCGGCCCTGGCCGTGCACCTGTGCATCGGGCAGGCGTATGCGACCAGCGTCTACAAGACCGCCCTCGTCCAGCACTTCGAGGTCAGCCTGACGGCGATCGGGATCATCTTCTCGATCGCGATCGTCATGCTCGGGCTCTCGGCCGCGGTTTTCGGCACCTGGGTGGACAAGAACGGTCCGCGGGCCGCGATGTTCACGGCCGCCGTGTTCTGGGTGTCGGGCTTCCTCGTCGCGGCGCTCGGCATCTACACGAAGCAGCTGTGGCTGGTCTACCTCGGCTACGGCGTCCTCGGCGGCATCGGGCTGGGCATCGGCTACATCTCCCCGGTCTCGACCCTGATCAAGTGGTTCCCCGACCGCCCGGGCCTGGCCACCGGCATGGCGATCATGGGCTTCGGCGGTGGCGCGCTGATCGCCTCGCCGCTCTCCCGCCAGTTGATGAGCTACTACGACCCGGACTACGTGCCCACCGACACCGAGTCGGTGCCGGCCGGGTCAGCCGTCGGCGCGCTGTTCCTGACGCTGGCCGCGCTCTATCTGGTGTTCATGATGTTCGGCGCCTTCCTCGTGCGGGTGCCGGCCGCGGACTGGAAGCCCGAGGGCTTCGACCCCTCCACCGTGAAGAAGAAGGCACTGGTCACGACGGAGAACGTCTCCGCGCGCAACTCCGTCAAGACGGTGCAGTTCTGGCTGCTGTGGACGGTGCTCTTCTGCAACGTGACCGCCGGCATCGGCATCCTCGAACAGGCCGCGCCGATGATCCAGGACTTCTTCCGCACCGAAGACGGTTCGCTCGTCGCGGCGTCCGCCGCCGCCGGCTTCGTCGGCGTCCTGTCGCTGTTCAACATGGCCGGCCGGTTCGTCTGGTCGTCGACGTCGGACTACATCGGCCGCAAGCCGATCTACATGGTCTACCTCGGCGTGGGCATGGTGCTGTACCTCGTGCTGGCCACGCTCGGCAGCACCGCGACCTGGATCTTCGTGCTCACCGCCGCGGTCATCATCAGCTTCTACGGCGGCGGCTTCGCCACGGTGCCCGCCTACCTGCGCGACCTGTTCGGCACCTTCCAGGTGGGCGCCATCCACGGCCGGCTGCTGACCGCCTGGTCGGCCGCCGGCGTGGCCGGCCCGCTCATCGTCAACAGCGTCCTGGACCAGGCCGGAGGGAAGCCCGGCGAGCTCGTCGCCGGGGACTACCGGCCGGCGCTGTTCATCATGGTCGGCCTGCTCGCGGTCGGCTTCGTCGCGAACCTGCTGGTGCGCCCGGTGGCCAGCAAGTGGCACGAGCCGAAGCGGGACGCCGCCACGTCCACCGTCCCCGAGAGGAGCGCCGCCCGATGAGCTCGGCCGTCTCGTCGTCGCACGACCAGCACGCGACGACCCACACCCCCATGGCCCTGATCGCCTTCGCCTGGACGCTGGTGGGCGTGCCCCTCGCCTACGGGCTGTACCAGACCGTCAAGACCGCAGCGAAGCTGTTCACGGGCTGATCGCCCCGCAGCCGGACGGCGGGGGACCCCACACAGGGGTCCTCCGCCGTTGCCGTTCCGGGACGACCGCTCACGCCGGACCGACGGCGGCGAGGATCGCGTTCGCCAGGTCCGTCGGCCGGGTGAACTGTGGCCAGTGGCCGGTGGGCAGGTCGACGAGCTCGACGGAACGGATGCGCGCGAGTTCCTGCGCGTACGGATGTCCCTGCTCCATCCACTCCCGGAGCAGTGCGCTCGGGAACTCGCACGCGATCACCGTGACGGGCACGTCGTACCGCCGCTCGTCGGCGAGTCGCTGGGCGTCCGTCGCGACGTGGGCGGGCGCCGGGATGGCGCGTGCACGGAACGCCCCCCGCAGTCCGTCGTCCAGGTCGACGAGGTCCTCCTCCTCGAACAGCGACCAGTCCGGCAGCGGGATCTCGCCGTTCTCCACGGGCAACTCGTCGTTGATGACCCCGCCGTCGCCCACGGGGCCCGCGTCGACGTAGACCACGCGGGCGACACGGCCGGGCCGTGCGTCGACCGCAGCATGGGCGATCGCGCCGCCACCGGAGTGCCCGACGAGCACGACCTGACCGTCGGCAGGGCCGAGGGCGTCGATGACCTCGACCACCGCGTCGACGTGGTCGCGCAAGGTGATGCCACTGCGGTCGTCCTCTCGGGACGCCATGCCGGGAAGGGTCAGCGCGTGGGTACGGTGCCCCGCCTGCTGGAGAGTGGGGACGACCGCGTCCCACGACGAGCCGTCGAGCCAGAGGCCGGGTATCAGGATCAGGTCCACGAGCGGAACGTAGGCGGACCCACCGACGATTCGCCGGCGGCTTCAGGCGCGGGTGAGCGGGCGCAGGGGCAGGTAGGCCGAGAGGTCGGCGCGGTTGCCGCTGGCGGTCACCCGCCCCTCCGCCACAGCCTCCGCCCAGTTCGTGGCCCCGGTCGCCAGGCGCAGCCAGGTCGCCGCGTCGGTCTCGACCACGTTGGGCGGCGTCCCGCGGGTGTGCCGGGGCCCCGGCACGAGCTGGACGGCGACGTGCGGGGGCACCCGCAGCTCCACCGACCGGCCGGGCACCTGCTGGGCCAGCCAGCGGGCGCTCGTCTTCACCGCCGCGCCCAGCACGGCGCGCGGCGGCTGCTCGGCGGCGCCGGTCAGCCAGTCGCGCACCGGGTCGACCGCCGCGCGCAGCTCCTCCGCGGGGATCGGCGCGGGCATCAGCTGGTGGGGACGGTCCCCGTGGGCACGACGCCGACAGTCGCCTCGGGCGAGCCGAAGAGAGCAGGCAGGGTCGCCGTCCACGCCGCGCGCAGCTCGGCGAGGGGCAGGTCGGGCAGGTCGGGCAGTCCGTCGACGACGAGCGCGTCCCCGCCCGTCGTCCCCAGCTCGGTGACCAGGACGCCCGCCCAGTCGGCCGTCGTCTTCACGCCACCCGGGTCGGACGTCGTCACGACCACGCGGGCCGCCGACTCGCTGAACAGCACGGTGAACGGGTCCTCGCCCAGCGACAGCCGGGCGCCGACTCCGTACCGCAGCGCCGACTCGGCCAGCGCCTGCGCCAGCCCGCCGTCGGCGAGGTCGTGCGCCGAGCCGACCAGCCCCTCACGGCCGAGCGCGGCGAGCAGCTCGCCGAGCTTCCGCTCGGCCTCGAGGTCGACCGCCGGCGGCCGGCCGCCCAGGTGCCCGTGGACCACGCTCGCCCAGGCGGAGCCGCCGAACTCCGGCCGCGTCTCGCCGAGCAGCAGCACGGTCTCCCCCGCCGTCCGCCAGCCGGAGGGCACCCGCCGCCGGACGTCGTCGTGCACACCCAGGACGCCGATGACCGGCGTCGGGTTGATCGCGACGTCGCCGGTCTGGTTGTAGAGGCTCACGTTGCCGCCGGTGACCGGGAGGCCGAGGTCGCGGCACCCGTCGGCCAGGCCGCGGACGGCCTCGGCGAACTGCCACATCACCTCCGGCTCCTCCGGGGAGCCGAAGTTGAGGCAGTTGGTGACGGCGAGCGGGCGGGCGCCGCTGACGGCCACGTTGCGGTAGGCCTCGGCCAGGTTCAGCTGCGCGCCGGCGTACGGGTCGAGCCGCGCGAACCGGGCGTTGCCGTCGAGCGCCAGCGCGATGCCGAGGTGCGACTCCTCGTCGATGCGCACCACGCCGGCGTCGTCCGGCTGGGCGAGCACGGTGTTGCCGCGCACGTAGCGGTCGTACTGCTCGGTGACCCAGGTCTTGTCGGCGCCGTCCGGGCTGCTGACGACGGCCAGCCAGTGCGCCTGCAGCTCGGCCGGCGTGGCCGGGCGGGTGAGGCGGGCCGGGTCGTCGGCCTGCAGGTCGTCGAGGTCGGCCGGACGCCGCATCGGCCGGTCGTAGACCGGCCCCTCGTGCGCGACCGTGCGCGGCGGGACGTCGACGATCCGCTCGCCGTGCCAGTCGACGGTGAGCCGGTCGCCGTCGGTGACCTTCCCGATGACGGTGGCGAGCACGTCCCACTTGCGGCAGACGGCGAGGAACGCGTCGACCTTGGCCGGCTCGACGATCGCGCACATGCGCTCCTGCGACTCGCTCATCAGGATCTCGGCCGGCGTGAGGGTCGAGTCGCGCAGCGGAACGGTGTCGAGGTCGACGTGCATGCCGCCGGTGCCGGCGCTGGCCAGCTCGGACGTCGCGCAGGACAGGCCCGCGCCGCCGAGGTCCTGGATGCCGGTGACCAGGTCCTGCTCGAAGATCTCCAGGCAGGCCTCGATGAGCAGCTTCTCGGTGAACGGGTCGCCGACCTGCACGCTGGGTCGCTTGGCCGGGCCCTCGGCGTCGAAGGTCTCGCTGGCCAGCACCGAGACGCCGCCGATGCCGTCGCCGCCCGTGCGGGCGCCGAACAGGATCACCTTGTTGCCGGCGCCCTCGGCCTTGGCGAGCCGCACGTCCTCGTGCTTCATGACGCCGACGCACAGGGCGTTGACCAGCGGGTTACCGGCGTAGCAGTCGTCGAACAGCAGCTCGCCGCCGATGTTGGGCAGGCCCAGGCAGTTGCCGTAGCCACCGACCCCGGCGACGACGCCGGGCAGCACGCGCGCGGTGTCCGGGGCGTCGGCGCGGCCGAAACGCAGCGAGTCCATGACCGCCACGGGCCGCGCGCCCATGGTCAGGATGTCGCGCACGATGCCGCCGACGCCGGTGGCCGCGCCCTGGTACGGCTCGACGTAGCTCGGGTGGTTGTGCGACTCGACCTTGAAGGTCACCGCGTAGCCGTCGCCGACGTCGACCACGCCCGCGTTCTCGCCGATGCCGACCAGCAGCGCCTCGCTGGCGGGCAGGTCGCCGAACCTTCTGAGGTGGACCTTCGACGACTTGTAGGAGCAGTGCTCGCTCCACATGACCGAGTACATGGCCAGCTCGGCGGTGGTCGGCCGGCGGCCGAGGATGTCGCGGATCCGCAGGTACTCGTCGGACTTCAGGCCGAGCTCGGCCCAGGGCTGCTCGTCGTCGGGCGTCTTCGCCGCGATCTCGACGGTGTCCACGTTCATTGCTCGACTCCGCCCTCGTTCCGCTCCTCGGTCGCTGGCGCTCCCTGCGATGCTCGCTCGGGCGTCGTTCTCGCGATCATGCGTTCACGACCGCCTTCAGCGCGCTCGTGAAGAAGCCGAGCCCGTCGGTCGACGGTCCGGTGAGGTCCTCGACGGCGTGCTCGGGGTGCGGCATGAGGCCGACGACGCGGCCGTCCTCGCTGGTCACCCCGGCGATGTCGCGCAGGCTGCCGTTCGGGTTGCCGTCGACGTAGCGGACGGCGACCCGGCCGTCCTTCTCCAGCCGCTCGAGCTCGGCCGGCGCGGCCACGTAGCGGCCCTCGCCGTTCTTGACCGGGACGACGATCCGCTGGCCCTCGGTGTACGACGACGTCCACGCGGTGTCCGCACGCTCGATGCGCAGTGCCTGGTCGCGGTTGCGGAAATGCAGGTGCCCGTTGCGGGTGAGCGCGCCGGGCAGCAGGCCGGCCTCGCAGAGCACCTGGAAGCCGTTGCAGATGCCGAGCACGGGCAGACCCGCCCGGGCGCGGTCGACGACGTCCTGCATCAGCGGCGCGCGGGCGGCGATGGCGCCCGCGCGCAGGTAGTCGCCGTACGAGAAGCCCCCGGGGAGGACGACGGCGTCGACGTCCTTGAGGTCGTGGTCGGCGTGCCAGAGCGCCACCGGCTTCCCGCCGGCCAGGCGCACCGCCCGCGCGGCGTCGACGTCGTCCAGCGATCCCGGGAAGGTGATGATCCCGATGCGCACGGCTCAGACCCCCGGCAGGTGCAGCTCGACGTCCTCGATGACGGGGTTGGCGAGCAGCGTCTCGGCGATCTGCTTCAGCTCCGCCTCGTCCGGCGTCCCGTCGACGTCCAGGACGAAGTGTTTGCCCTGGCGGACGCTGCGCACGTTGCCGTGGCCCAACCGGCCGAGTGCGCCGAGGACCGCCTGCCCCTGGGGGTCGGAGATCTCCGGCTTGAGGACGACGTCTACGACCACCCGCGGCACGGTGAACGAGCCTACCGGGGCCGGTCACCGGGTCTCGGCGCGGTCACGGCGGCCCTGCGGTGCTTCCCCTCGCGGATGTGCCGCAGGACACTCCTGACGTGCGTCGGCCAACGGCGGCCGGCGCACCCCAGGGGGAGGCCGGGCGATGGTGAGGGTCCCGATCGGTCGGCGCCGCGCGTCCGCACGAGCCGCCCTGCTGGCGCTGCTGATGGCGGTCTTCGTCGTCCAGCCGCTGGCGCAGCCGGCCGGCGCGGCGACGATGTTCGGCAACGACGTCTCCTGGCCGCAGTGCTCGTCCGCGGACGGCGGCTTCAACCTGCCGATGCCGCCGACGTCCGCCCAGTTCGTCATCGTCGGCCTCACCAAGGGCCTGGCCTTCACCGAGAACCCCTGCCTCGACGACCAGGTGCAGTGGCTGCGCGACAACGGCAAGCCCAACCACGCCTACACGATGGCGACGTTCCCGACGGCGGCGCAGGAGACCACCTACGGTGACGACGGCCCGTGGCAGCCGACGACCAGGCGGGCGCGGCTGAGCAACGTCGGCTACGCCGCGGCGGAGTTCGCCGTCGCCTCGATGCTCGCCGAGGGCTGGCGACCGCCGATGGTGTGGATCGACGTCGAGCCGCGGCCCGCGCAGCCGTGGCCGACCGGCACGGCGACCAACGAGCTCTACAACCGCTACGTCATCGAGGGCCTGATGCGCGGCCTGCGCGACGCCGGCTTCGCCTACGGCCTCTACTCGTACACGAGCGGCTGGAACGAGATCGTCGGCAGCTGGTTCCTGCCGACCGTGCCGGTCTGGGCGACCGCCGGCGAGCTCGACTACCCCGAGGAAGCGCTGGACCGCTGCTCGCAACCGAGCTTCTCGGGCGGACGCGTCTACATCTCTCAGTGGTACGACTCGACGCGCGACTACGACCGCACCTGCAGCTGGTACTCGTTCACCCCGCCGCAGATCCCGCCGGCGATCATGACCGAGTCGACGCACGACTTCGACGCCGACTGGACCAACGATCTCCTGCGGCTGAACACCTCCGGCTGGCTCTGGCACTACCGGGGGAACGGGGCGTCGGCCTTCCCGACCCGCGCGACGATGGCGACGACGTGGTCGGCCATGTCCGACATCGCCGCACCCGGCGACCTCACCGGCGACCGGCGGCACGACGTCCTGGCCAAGGACACCTCGGGGCGGCTCTGGCTGTACCCGGGCACCGGCAAGGGCACGTTCGGGACCCGCAGCCTGATCGGCTCGGGCTGGTCGACGATGCGGCAGCTGGCCGGGCCCGGCGACTTCAGCGGTGACGGCCGATCCGACCTGCTGGCCCTCGACACGTCCGGCCGCCTCTGGCTCTACCGCGGCACCGACCGCAGCACGTTCAGCCCCCGCACCCAGGTGCTCTCGGGCTGGACCGGGATGGTCGACATCGCCGGCCTCGGCGACCTGACACTCGACCGGCGTTCGGACGTGGTGGCCCTGGACTCGTCGGGGCAGCTCTGGGTCTACCCCGGCACCGGCACCGGCGGCGTCAGCCCCCGCACGCTGCTCGCGTCGGGCATGACCGGTGCCCGGCTCTCCGGCCCGGGCGACGTGACCGGCGACCGACTGGTGGACCTGGTCGTGCTCGAGTCGTCGGGCACGGTGTCCCTCTACCCCGGCACCGCGAGCGGCGGCCTCGGGGCGCGGCAGGTCGTGACGAGCTGGACCGGCGTCCGCGCCGTCGCCTGATCTGTCGGCCCTCCCCCGTCGAGATCGCCGATCTCGCACACTTTGACCGCCCAAAGCATTCGAGATCGCCGATGTCGACGGGGCTGTGGATGACGGACACGGCGAAGCGGCCCTCTCGGTCAGGCTGCTGCCCGTGCCCGGACGTCGCCCCCCTCCCCGACTCACCGGCCCCGCGACGCGTTCCATGGCCCAGGCGGCCGGTCTGACGGATCGACAGCTACGGCACCCGGCCGTGGAACGACTGTCGCGGGACACCTATCTCCCCCGGGCGCTGTCCCGCGACCTGTCGCACCGCCTTGCCGCCGTCCTGCTGACCGCGCCGGCCGGCGCCGTCCTCAGTCATCTCACGGCCGCGGCTCTGTGGGGCCTCGAGGTCCCGTCGGCAACAGGCTGCCGATGCGCGGGTCGACATGACCGTGCCGAAGGCCTCACGCGCGGAGAGCCGCGCCGACCGACGCATCCACCGCACCCCCCCCTCGACGTCGACGAGATCACCCGGCGGGGGCGTTCACGCTGACCACGCCCGCACGCACCTGGCGAGACCTGGCAGCGGTTCTCCAGCCCGGCGCGCTCCTGGCGGTGACCGATCAGCTGATCTCACGGCTGTGCACACCCGCGGATCTCCAGCGGCAGATGGAGAGGCGGCCGCAGGGCCGGGGCATCGCGCGAGCGCGAGCCGTCCTGCCGGTGGCCGATCCACGCTCGGAGTCGCCGATGGAGTCGGTTCTCCGCTGGCTCATCCACGCGGCCGGCCTCCCCGCGCCGGAGCTGCAGTTCGTCGTTCTGTCCGCCGGCGGAGTCTTCCTGGGTCGGGCGGACATGGCCTGGCCCGACCGCAAGGTCATCGTGGAGTTCGACGGCAACGTGCACCGGGAGCGGGACGTGTTCGTCAAGGACCTGCGGAGGCAGAACGAGCTCGTCGCTGCCGGATGGACGATTCTCCGCTTCAGTTCGGCCGACGTCCTTGGCCGTCCGGGTCAGGTGATCGCGGCCATCCGTGCGGCGCTCCGCGGCTGAACCCGTCGAGATCCGGGAAGCGGCAGGTGTCAGGTGAAGCGGCGGCCGGTGAGCTGCTCGTACGCGGCGACGTAGCGCTCGCGGGTGGCGGCGACGACGTCGTCCGGGAGCTCGGGCGGGGGCGACACGCGGTCCCAGCCGGACGACGTCAGCCAGTCGCGGACGAACTGCTTGTCGTACGACGGCTGCGTCGCGCCGGGCGACCAGGTGGACGCCGGCCAGAAGCGCGAGGAGTCCGGCGTGAGCACCTCGTCGCCCAGCACGAGCTCCCCGGACGACGACACCCCGAACTCGAACTTCGTGTCGGCGAGGACGATCCCCGCAGCCGCGGCGAGCTCGGCGCCGCGCTCGTACAGGGCGAGCGTGAGCGACCGCAGCTCGCCGGCCCGCGACGACCCCACGAGCGCCTCCACGTCGGCGAACGTGAATCGCCTCGTCGTGCTCGCCGACCTCGGCCTTGGTCGACGGCGTGAACACCGGCGTCGGCAGCCGCGAGCCCTCGACCAGGCCGGGTGGCAGGACGACGTCCCGGATCGCGCCGGTCC
Source organism: uncultured Actinomycetota bacterium (assembly GCA_963777095.1). Taxonomy (GTDB): domain Bacteria; phylum Actinomycetota; class Actinomycetes; order Mycobacteriales; family Geodermatophilaceae; genus CAVZOY01. The sequence continues at coordinate 1,320,668 of CAVZOY010000006.1, read as the reverse complement.
GCCAGTACTCGACCGTCCCGGAGCCCGACAGGTAGCCGCGCGCCACGCACTCCACCGGCAGCATCTCCAGCCGGCGCACCAGCATCGCCCGGCCGGCCACCGACGCCGGCACCTCCGACGCCGAGACCAGGTGGTGCGACGCACCGTGCGACGCCAGCACCGGCGCCAGCTGCTCGAACCACCACACCGACAGCGCCGTGAGCACCCGGCCCTTGTCGGGGATCGGCGTCGGCAGCACGTGGTCGTAGGCCGAGATGCGGTCCGAGGCCACGAGCAGCAGCCGGTCGTCGCCGGCGTCGTAGATCTCGCGCACCTTGCCGCGCGCGACCAGCGGCAAGGGTGGAGGGGCGGGTCGGGAAGACGTCATGACAGCGCGGCGAGGCGGTCGAACAGCGGCCCGAGGTTGGTGACGTACCGCTCGGGCCGGCAGATCTCGTCCAGCCGGGCCTCGTCGAGCTCCACCGCAGAGGCCTTGGCGCGGGTCCGCAGCGTCTCGCGGAACGGGACACCCGAGTTCCACGTCTCCATGGCCGCCGACTGGACCAGCGCGTAGGCGTCCTCCCGCGACAGCCCGCCCTCGACCAGCTCGAGCAGCACCGACGACGTGTAGATCAACCCGCCGGTCGACTCGAGGTTCACCCGCATGCGCTCGGCGTCCACGACGAGGTTCTCGACCAGGCCGGTCGTGAGGTGCAGCAGGTAGTCGGTGGTGATGGCGGCGTCCGGGAGGAACACCCGCTCGGTCGAGGAGTGGGAGATGTCCCGCTCGTGCCACAGCGGGATGCCCTCCATGACCGGGACGACGGCGGCGCGGACGACGCGGGCCAGTCCGGCGATGCGCTCCGAGCGGATGGGGTTCTTCTTGTGCGGCATCGCGCTCGAGCCCTTCTGGCCCGAGCCGAACGCCTCCGACAGCTCGCGCACCTCGGTGCGCTGGCCGTGCCGCACCTCGAGCGCGATGGCCTCGCAGACGGTGGCGATCACCGCCAGCGCCGAGACCCACTCGCTCATCGAGTCGCGCAGCACCACCTGCGTCGAGGCGTCCGCGGGCCGCAGGTCCAGCGCCTCGGCCACCGCCACCTCGACCGAGGGGTCGATGAGCGAGTACGTGCCGACGGCGCCGGAGATGGCCACGACGCCCACGCGTTCGCGGGCCGCCCGCAGCCGGTCGCGCGACCGGGCCATCGCGAAGGCCAGGTCGGCGACCCGGTGCCCCCACACGTCGGGCTCGGCGTGCACGCCGTGCGTGCGGCCGACCTTGATGGTGTCCCGGTGCGCCAGGCCGTGGTCGCGCAGCACGGCGACCAGCCGGTCCAGCCGCGCGAGCAGCAGGTCGGTCGCCTCGGTGAGCTGCACGGCCAGCGCCGTGTCGAGCAGGTCGGACGACGTCATGCCGTGGTGGACGTACGCCGCCGCCGACCGCGGCTCGGTGTTGTCGGCCCATGCCGTGAGGAAGGCGATCACGTCGTGCTGCGTCGTCTCCTCGATCTCGGCGACCCGCTCCGGCGTCGGCGGCGGGGCGTTGCGCACCGGCTCGACGACGTCGGCGGGCACCCGCCCGGCGGCGGCGTGCGCCTCCAGGACCATCGTCTCGACGCGGCACCACAGCTCGTACTTGTGCTGGTCGCTCCAGACGCGGCCCATCTCGGGCAGCGTGTAGCGCTCGATCATTCGGGCACCCGTTCGGGTCGGTTGGCTCGTCGCACCACGGGAGCATCCTCCCGCAGCGTTACCGTGATCTTCGACGGCCCCTACGGATCGGGAGGCGCGATGCTCCGCCGAGCGAGCGACCTCTCGGCCCGCGCGCGTGAACGCATCCGCGCGGCTCGCGAGCACGACCCCCACGACGACTGGCACGCCGACGGGCACGCCGCGCACCCGGAACCCGAGGACATCGACCCGGACGACCTCGAGGACGCCCACGAGGCCGACGACCGCCCGCTCGCCGCCGCTCCGACGGGGAGCACCACCGCCGGCGGGCCGACCGGCGCCGGCACCCCGCCGCTCGGCAGTCCGGAGCCCGGAGCACCCGACCTCGACGGCGCGGCCGGTCCGGGCGGGGTCAGCGGGCCACCGGACGTGACGTCGCCGGAGCGCGGACGGCGGCGCGTGGACCGCTCCGGTCGCGGGGCCGTCCGGCCGGCGCAGCCCGGTCAGGACGGCGTCCCGGGCGGCCTGCGGACGGCGGCGTCCTGGGCCTGGCGGCTGGTGGCGGTCGTCGCCGCCTCCTACGCGCTGCTGTGGGTGGCCGCCTACATGGCCGTGGTCGTGGTGCCCGTGCTCGTGGCGCTGCTGCTCGCCGCGCTGCTGCAGCCGGGCGCGGCCGCGCTCGTCCGGCACGGGTGGCGGCGATCGTGGGCCGCACTGACCATGCTCGTCGTCGGCCTCGGCGTGGTCGCCGGCATCATCACGCTGGTCGTCAACCAGTTCGCGGCGGGCTTCCCCGACCTCGCGGACCAGGTCAGCCAGGGCATCACGCGCATCCAGTCCTTCGTCGTCCGCACGCTGCCGATCACCCGCAACCAGCTCGAGCAGGCGATCGCGGACCTGCAGCAGCGCTTCGTCGAGAACCAGGACACCCTGGCGACCGGCGCGCTGACCACCGCGGCGACGCTGGGCGAGGTCGTCACCGGCATCATCCTGGCGCTGTTCACGCTGTTCTTCTTCCTCAAGGACGGCCGGTCCATCTGGCTGTGGCTGGTCGGCCTGTTCCCCCGCGACGCCCGCGCCTACGTCGACGAGGCCGCGCGCCGGTCGTGGCGGACGCTCATCTCCTACGTCCGGGCGACCGTCGTCGTGGCGCTCGTCGACGCCCTCGGCATCGGGATCGGCCTCGCCGTCCTGGGCACGCCGCTGGTGGTCCCGCTCGCCGCGCTGGTGTTCCTCGGCGCGTTCATCCCGATCATCGGCTCGTTCCTCGCCGGCACCGTGGCGGTCATGGTCGCGCTGGTGTCGCAGGGACCGGTCCAGGCGCTGATCGCGCTGGCGATCGTCACCGGCGTCATGCAGCTCGAGGGGCACGTGCTCCAGCCGCTCCTGCTCGGCCGCGCCGTCCGCGTGCACCCGCTGGCCGTCGTCCTGGCCATCGCCGCCGGCCTCATCATCGCCGGCATCTTCGGCGCGCTCATCGCCGTCCCGCTGGTGGCCTGCGCCAACGTGGCGGGCACCTACCTCTCCCGGCGGCACCTCGGGCCGCGCCCGCCGGAGCCGCGGCGGGACCGGGCGAGGTCGGTGGTCACGGTCGACTAGGCCGCGTCAGACGAGCAGCCGCAACGGCTCCTCGACGGCCTCGACGAAGGCCGTCATCCACTCGGCGGCGAGCGTCCCGTCGATGACCCGGTGGTCGGCCGACAGCGTCACCCGCACCACCGTCGCGACGGCGAGCGCGTCGTCGACCACGACCGGCTCCTTCCGGGCAGCACCGACGGCGAGGATCGCCGACTGCGGCGGGTTGATGATCGCGGCGAACTCCTCGGTGCCGTGCATGCCGAGGTTGGTGACGGTCAGCGAGCCGCCCTCCAGCTCCTCCTGCCGTAGCCGTCCCTCGCGGGCGCGGGCCGCGAGCTCGCGCACGGTCGTGGCGAGCGCCGCGACCGGGATTCCCTCCACCCCGCGCACCACCGGCGTGAGCAGGCCCGTCTCCGTGGCCACGGCGACGGCCACGTCCACCGACGAGAACCGGCGGGTGGCGTCCGGGGTCCAGATGGCGTTCATGCGCGGAACGGCGACGTGCGCCCGCGCTGCGGCCTTGAGCAGGAGGTCCGTGACCGACACCGGCGTGCCGACGGCTGCCAGACCGGCCCGCAGCCGGAGGAGCTCGTCCACCCGGAGCGTCGCCCGCACGGTGAAGTGCGGGATCGTCTGCTTGCTCTCGCTCAGTCGCCGGGCGATGGCCCGGCGCATCGGCGTGTGCGGCACGTCGGTGAAGCCGGCAGCCGCAGCCGCGCCCGCCGGGACAGGCACGGCGGCCGGCACCGGGGCCGCGACCGGCGTCTGCCGCGCCGCCTCGACGTCCCGGCGGACTATCCGCCCCCCGGGGCCGGTCCCGACGAGATCGGTGAGCCCCAGGCCCCGCTCCTTCGCCAGTCGGCGGGCGATCGGGCTGGCGAAGACCCGCCCGTCCGGGGGGTGGGCAGAGCCGTTGCCGGCCGGGGTCGGAGCCAGACCCGCCGCGGCCACGGTGGCCTCGGCCAGCGGCGCGGGCACCTCCGGCGAGGCCGGCTGGTCGGGCGCGCCCTCCGGGTCCGGCGGCGCGGTGTCGGCGTCGGAGACGCCGAGGGCGGCGAGCACGTCCCCGATGTCGCCGACGGTCTCGTCCGGGTCGGCCAGGATCGCGATCGGCGCACCGACCTCGACCGACGTGCCGGCGCCGACCAGCAGCTTCACGACGACGCCGGGCTGCTCGGCCTCGACGTCGACGACCGCCTTGTCGGTCTCGACGGTCGCGAGCACGTCCTGGGCCGCGAACTCGCCCCGCTCGGCCACGGACCACTCGTGCAGGACCGCCTCGGTACCTCCGGCGGCGACCTCGGGCATGCGCATCAGCCGCGCCATGTCTCAGACCTCCCCGACCATCGCCGTGAGCGCGGCGGCGACCTCGGCGCTCTGCGCGATCGCCGCGCGCTCGAGCACCTTGCTGATGCTGGGCGAGGCCTCACCCCCGGTCACCCGCTGCACCGGCTGATCGAGCCAGTCGAAGAAGCGGCGCTGGATCTCGTCGGCGAGCCAGCCGCCGTACGAGGTCCCGACGGCGCCCTGCTCGGCGATGAGCACGTTGTTGGTCTTCCGGATGCTCGCGCCGATGGTCTCCCAGTCGACGGAGGCCCGGTCGAGCCACCTCAGGTCGACCACCTCGGCGTCCACCGTGCCGAGGCTCTCCACGGCAGCGAGCACGTAGTTGGTCATCGCCAGATAGGAGATGACCGTGACCTCCGCACCGGGACGCCGGATGGCGGCCCTTGCCGACCGGGAGGCAGTAGTCGAGGTCGTCCGTCGGGCCGAGGCCGGTGGAGTTGTACAGGTCGACGTGCTCGAGGACCACGACCGGGTCCTCGCAGCGGAGCGCGCTGTTCATCAGGCCCACGTAGTCGAACGGCGTGGACGGTGCGACGACCCGCAGGCCGGGCGCTGACGTCAGGATCCCGGCCGGGTCCATCGAGTGCTGCGATCCGTAGCCGGTGCCCATCGCGACCTTGCTGCGCAACACGAACGGCACCGCGCCGGTGCCACCGAACATGTGCCGGGCCTTGGCGATCTGGTTGAACAGCTGGTCGGCGGCGACCCACATGAAGTCGGCGTACATGAACTCGACGACCGGCCGGAACCGCCCGTCGATGGCGATGCCGCCGCCCAGACCGGCGAAGGCGTTCTCGCTGATCGGCGTCCCGAGCACGCGATCGGGGAAGCGATCCTTCAGCCCGCGGGTGGCGCCGTTGGTGCCCCCGTTGAGCCGGTGCACGTCCTCGCCCATGACGACGATCCGCTCGTCGGTCTCCATCCGGCGGTTCATCACCGCGGCGACCGCCTCGATGAACTTCTGCTCGGCCAGCTGCCCGCCGTAGGTGTCGAGGTCGGCGACCGGCGCGCCGTCGAACTCGCTCAGGTCACCGCGCACGCCGACGTCCACGAAGGAGGGGTCGGGCCACTCCGCCTCCGTGATGCGGCGCTGCCCCGGCTTGCCGCCCGGCACCGGCTCGAGCAGGACGTCGCCGATCTCGGCCAGCACGCCCTCGGCGGCGGCCACCGCGCCGTCCAGCTCGGCCTGCGTCAACCAGCCGGCGGCGCAGCAGGTGGGCGACGACCTGGTCGATCGGGTCGCGCGCCCGCCACTCCCGCTCCTCCTCCTTGGAGCGGTAGCCGAAGGCGCTGCCCGGGAAGGCGCCGTTCTGGTGGAAGAAGCGATAGGTGTCGGCCTCGACGAGGGTCGGTCCGCCGCCGGCCCGCATGTGGGCGACGGCCTCCTGCATGGCCAGGTGCACGGCCAGCGGGTCCATCCCGTCGACCTTCCAGCTGGCGATGCCGAACCCCGGGCCGCGGCCGGAGAGCCGCGCCTCGCAGGTGGCCTCGAAGACGCTGGTCGAGACGGCGTAGCGGTTGTTCTCGACGAAGAAGCAGACCGGCAGCGACCAGGCGGCGGCGAGGTTGAACGTCTCGAGGGTGGATCCGATGTTGATGGCGCCGTCGCCGAAGTAGGTCACCGAGACGGCGTCCGTGCCCGCCTGCCGGTCGGCCCACGCGAATCCCGCGGCCTGCGGGACGCCGCCGCCGACGATGGCGTTGGTGCCCATCGCCCCGGCGTCCTTCCACTGCAGGTGCATGGAGCCGCCGCGGCCGTGACTGAAGCCGCGGTCGAGCCCGCAGATCTCCGCCAGCGTGCGCAGCAGCACCTCGCGGACCTCGTCGGAGACGCCCGCGGAGAGGTCGAGGCCCTTCGGCGAGACGTGGTGCAGCGCCTTGGCGAGGAACTGGTGGTGGCCGCGGTGCGAGCCGTTGACCTGGTCGGCGCTGGTCAGCGCGAGCACCGAGCCGACGGCGCCGCCCTCCTGGCCGATGCTGGAGTGCGCGGGGCCGTGGATGAGCCCCGCGGCGGCGAGCTCGAGCACGTACTCCTCGAACACCCGGATGAGGACCAGCTGGCCGTGCATGGTGCGCAGCAGCTCGGGATCGGCGGCGTCCCAGTCGTCCTGGGTCACCACCAGCTCCACCCACGGGGCGGCGGGCTCGAGTCGGCGATGCATCGCCATGTCGCTGGTCCCCTCGGTCGGCCGGCTCGGGCGCGACGCGGCTCCCGATTGGATCCGAGTCATGCCGGACAGGGCCCCAGGCTAGTGCTCCGCCTCACATTCGCCTAGAGTTGGATCCAAGAAGAGGGAGACGGGAGTGAGGCGATGGGGCTGCCGGGCCTGACCGGTGTCGACCACATCGGCTTCACCGTGCCCGACCTCGACGAGGCCCGTGCCTTCCTCGTCGACGTGCTGGGCTGCGAGTACCTCTACTCGCTCGGCCCGTTCGTGCACGACGACAGTGACTGGATGCTCGAACACCTGAACGTGCACCCGCGCACGGTCATGCGGCGCAACTCCTTCTTCCGGTGCGGCGGTCAGGCGATCTTCGAGGTCTTCTCCTACGAGGCCCCCGACCAGGATCTCACACCGCCACGCAACAGCGACGTCGGCGGACACCACGTCGCCCTCTACGTCGACGACCTGGACGCCGCCGTCGCCCACCTGCGGTCCTCCGGCGTGCGGGTGCTGGGCGAGCCGACGGCCAGCACGGGTGCGCACGAGGGCCAGCGGTGGGTCTACTTCCTGGCCCCGTGGGGCATGCAGTTCGAGCTGGTCAGCTATCCCGGGGGCAAGGCGTGGTCGCGCAATCCGGAGGCGTTCGCGTGACGGACCTGCAGGACATCGGCACGGCTGGTCGCGTGGCCGACTACCTCCGCCGGGCAATCCTCGACGGCTCGATCGGCCCCGGCGAGTGGATCCGGCAGGAGGAGGTGGCGGAGCGGCTCGGCGCCAGTCGACTGCCGGTGCGCGAGGCCCTCCGGATGCTCGAGGCCGAGGGGCTCACCGAGCACGAGCGGCACCGGGGCGCCCGCGTCCCCAGCCTCACCGGGCACGAGGTCGACGTCATCTACCGCATGCGCGAGCAGCTCGAGCAGCTGGCGATCGCCGAGAGCATCCCGAACCTCACCGACGCCGACGTCCGACTGCTCGAGCAGGTGCAGGAGCGGATCGAGGCCCTGGAGGACGGCGACGTCGCCGGCTTCCTCCAGCTCGACCGCGAGTTCCACCTGGCCGGCTACGCGGGCTGCCGCATCGACCAGCTGACCGGCTCGGTCACCCGGTTGTGGAACTCCACCGCCCACCACCGCCGGACCTTCGTCACCCTCACCGGCCCCGGCCGACGCTGGGTGATCAACGCCGAGCACCGCCTGCTCCTGGACGCCGTCGCGCGCCGGGACGTTGTCGACGCCGAGCGCTTCGTCGCGGGCCACATCCGCCGCACCCGGATCGAGCTGGGCCGGCACCCGGAGATCTTCGACGGGAGCCTCCGGTGACCGAGCCGTTCCGGCTGCGCGTCAACGGCACGGACACCGAGGTGACCGCGGCCCCGGATGCGCCGCTCCTCACCGTGCTGCGCAACGATCTGGGTCTCCTGGGCAGCCGGTTCGGCTGCGGGCTCGGCCAGTGCGGGGCCTGCTTCGTCCGGATGGACGACGCCGTGGTGCCCGCGTGCGACACCCCGATGTGGTCGGCAGCGGGCCGATCGGTGGTCACCGTCGAGGGCCTCGCCCCCGACGGCGAGTTGCACCCCGTGCAGCAGGCGCTCCTCGATTCCCAGGCCGCGCAGTGCGGCTTCTGCATCTCGGGTATCGCGGTGCGCGCCGCTGCACTGCTGGAGGATGAGACCGCACCCGACGCGGCCACGGTCGCCCGGGCGCTGGACCGCAACCTGTGCCGCTGCGGTGCCCAGCGCCGGATCATCGAGGCCGTGGTGGCGGCCGGCCGGCCGGCCGCGGGAGGCACGTCGTGACCGTCGCCGACACCGGCCCCCGCAGCGACGCCGCCCCGGCGGCTCCCCCGGGACTGCCCAAGGACGTCGCGGCGAACCCTCGGCTCTCGCAGTGGGTGACCGTGCTGCCCGACGGGACCATCGGCGTCCGGGTCGGCAAGGTCGAACTCGGCCAGGGGATCCTGACCGCGCTGGCCCAGGTGGCCGCCGAGGAACTCGACGTGCCGATGGAGCGTGTGCGGATGCTCGCCGCGCACACCACGGCGGGGCCCGACGAGGGGCTCACCGCCGGCAGTATGTCGATCATCGAGGCCGCACCCGCGGTGCGCCTGGTGTGCGCGAATGTCCGCGACCGGTACGCGCGGGCGGGCGACCCCGGCTACCGCACCACCGACGTCGATCTCGACGTCGACGCCGACGCGGGGGTGCCCCTGGCCGATCCTTCGGCGTACCGCGTCGTCGGCACCAGCGCGACCAGGCTGGACCTGCCCGACAAGATCGCCGGCCGCCCCCGCTTCATCGCCGACCTCCGGCTGCCCGGCCAGCTGTTCGGCCGGGTGCTGCGCCCCCCGTCACCGCGGGCCCGGCTGCTCTCGTTGGACGAGGCGGCCGTCGGGGACGACGTGCTGGTGGTGCGCGACGGCTCGTTCCTCGGCGTCGTGGCGGCCGACGAGACGCAGGCCGACGCCGACCTCGATCGCCTCCGCCGAGCGGCGACCTGGGCCGAGGAGGACGACCTGCCCGACGAGCGCGACGTCGTGGCGTTCCTGCGCAGCGCGCCCTCGGAGCTGGTGTCGGTCGTCGACGACGGCGAGACGCCCGCGACCTCCGGTCCGACCCTGACCGCCCGGTACAGCCGCCCCTACCTCGCCCATGCCTCCATCGCGCCCGGCTGCGGCGTCGCCCGCTGGGAGGCCGACGGCACGCTCTCCGTGTGGAGCTCCAGCCAGGGCGTCCACCGGCTGCGGGACGCGATCGCCGGAGCGCTCGACCTGGACCCGGACGCGGTCGTCGTCGAGCACGTCGAGAACGCCGGCTGCTACGGGCACAACTCCGCCGACGACGCCGCCTTCGACGCCGTCCTCCTCGCCCGCGCGGTGCCGGGCCGACCGGTGCAGGTGCGCTGGAGCCGCCAGGACGAGCTGACCTGGGCCCCCTTCGGCTCCGCGATGGCGGCCGAGGTGTCGGCACGGCTCGACGGCACCGGCGCGATCGCCGCGTGGACCTACGACGTCTGGAGCCAGGGCCACACCGCCCGTCCCGGCTACCGGGGCGTTTCCGGGCTGCTCGCGGGGCGTCACCTCGAGCGGCCGCTGCCGGCGCCGCCGGCTGCTGATCCGCCGGACGCGAACGGCGGCGGCTCCACCCGAAACTCGGTGCCCCTCTACGACGTCGGCAGCCGGCGCATCCGCGGGCACCGGGTGGAGGACGACTCGATCCGGGCGTCGGCCCTGCGGGCGCTCGGCGCCTACCTGAACGTCTTCAGCATCGAGTCCTTCGTCGACGAGCTGGCCGAGGCTGCGGGACGCGACCCCCTCGAGTACCGGCTGGCGCACCTGTCCGACGACCGCGCGCGGACCGTGCTCACCGCGGCCGCCGCCGCGGCCGGCTGGGGCGAGCCGGTGCCCGACGGGCTGGGCCGGGGCATCGGCGTCGCTCGTTACAAGGGCAAGGGGGCGTACTGCGCCGTCGTCGCCGAGGTGGAGGCCGAGCACGACATCCGGGTCCGGCGGCTGACCATCGCCGTGGACGTCGGCCGAGTGGTCAACCCCGACGGTGTGCGGTTCCAGATCGAGGGCGGCGCGATCCAGTCCACGAGCTGGACGCTCAAGGAGCAGGTGCGCTTCGACCGGCTGAGGATCACCAGCGAGGACTGGGAGAGCTATCCGATCCTGCGCTTCAGCGAGGTGCCCGAGGTCGAGGTGCACCTCGTCGACCGCCCCGATCTGCCGTCGGCCGGCGCCGGGGAGGCGGCCCAGGGCCCCACTGCCGGCGCGATCGCCAACGCGGTGGCCGCGGCCGTCGGCGTCCGCGTCCGCGACCTGCCACTGACCGGCGGGGCCGTGACCGACGCGATCCTCCGTTCCTGACGGGCGGCGGTCTCCAGCTCACCACTGGACGGCGATGTACTTGCTCTCCAGGTAGTCCAGCATGCCGTCGTGGCCGCCCTCGCGGCCGATCCCGCTCTGCTTCGTCCCCCCGAACGGCGCCGCCGGGTCGCTCACCAGGCCACGGTTGAGGCCGACCATGCCGGAGTCGAGCCCCTCGCTGACCCGCAGGCCGCGAGCCAGGTCGCCGGTGTAGACGTAGGACACCAGGCCGTATTCCGTCGCGTTGGCCAGCCGGATCGCCTCGGCCTCCTCGTCGAAGGTGACGATCGGGGCGACCGGCCCGAAGATCTCCTCGTCGAGGATCTGGGAGCCCGGCCGCACGTCGAGCAGGACGGTCGGCTCGTAGTAGAACCCGGTCGAGTACTTCCGGTCCTCGGGCCGGCGACCACCGACGACGGCCTCGGCACCCGCCTCGACGGCGCCGCGCACGAGCTCGTCGACCTTCTCGACGGCGTCGTTGTTGACCAGGGGGCCGAGCTGGATGCCCTCATCGAGCCCCGGACCCATCTGCAGGGCCTTCATCCTCTCCGCCAGCCGGCGACCGAACTCCTCGACGACCGGCCGCTCGACGTAGAAGCGGTTGGCGGCGGTGCACGCCTCACCGCCGTTACGCATCTTGGCGATCATCGCGCCCTCGACGGCGGCGTCGAGATCGGCGTCGGCGAAGACGAGGAACGGGGCGTTGCCGCCGAGCTCCATCGAGCAGTTGACGACCTGGTCGGCCGCCTCCTTGAGCAGGACCCGGCCCACCTCGGTGCTGCCGGTGAACGACAGCTTGCGCACCCGCGGATCGTGCAGCATCGCCGACACCACGGCGCCCGACCTGCGGGCCGGCAGCACGTTGACGACGCCCGCAGGGACGCCGGCCTCGTCCAGGATCCTGGCCATCGCCAGAGCGGTCAGCGGGGTGTCGCTGGCCGGCTTGAGGACGACGGTGCACCCCGCGGCCAGCGCCGGGCCGATCTTGCGGGTGGCCATGGCGGCCGGGAAGTTCCACGGCGTCACCAGGACGGCGATGCCGACCGGCTGGTGCAGCACCATGATCTTGTTGGCTCCGGACGGCGCCGTCATGACCTGACCGGCCGCGCGGACGGCCTCCTCCGAGTACCAGCGGAAGAACTCTGCGGCATACGCGATCTCGCCCTTGGCGTCTCCCAGGGCCTTGCCGTTCTCCAGGGTGACGAGCTTGGCGAGGTCCTCGGCCTGCTCGGTCATGAGCTCCCAGGCGCGGCGGAGGATCTCGGCGCGCTCGCGCGGCGAGGTGCCCGCCCAGCTCGCGGCCGCGGCGTCCGCGGCGTCCACGGCGGCCAGGGCGTCCTCGGTCGTGCCGTCGGCCACCGTGGTGAGCACCTCGCCGGTCGACGGGTCGAGCACGTCGAACCGGCCGCCGTCCGCGGCCGGTACGGCCTTGCCGCCGATCCAGAGGTCGGTCAGCAGGTCGGCGTTGCCCAGCTTGTCGAGGCTCATCGAGGGGACCCTTTCGGCTCAGTACGGGTTGGTGACGACGAGGTCCTGGGCGGGGAACAGGGTGAGGATCTGCGGGCCGTCGGGCGTGACGACGACCTCCTCCTCGATCCGCGCGGCCGAGAACCCGTCGGATGCGGGACAGTAGGTCTCCAGCGCGAAGACCATGCCGACCTGCAGCTCGATCGGCTCCTTCATCGAGTTCAGTCGGGAGATGATCGGCCGCTCGTGCAGGCCGAGCCCGAGGCCGTGGGCGAACTGCAGCCCGAAGGCCGCCATCTCGTTCTCGAAGCCGAACTCCTCGGCCTTCGGCAGCAACGCCGCGATCTCGTCGGTACCGACGCCGGCCTTGATGCCGGCCAGTCCTCGGTCCATCCACTCGCGGGCCTTCGTGTAGGCGTCCCGCTGGGCTGGGGTGGAGCTGCCCACCGCGAACGTGCGGTAGTAGCACGTCCGGTAGCCGTTGAACGAGTGGATGATGTCGAAGAACGCCTGGTCACCGGGCCGGATCAGCCGGTCGGTGAAGTTGTGCGGGTGCGGGTTGCACCGTTCACCGGAGATCGCGTTGACCGCCTCGACCTGGTCGGAACCCATCTCGTAGAGGCGCTTGTTGGCGTGCGCCACGATCTGGTTCTCGCGCACGCCGGGCTTCAGCATCTCGACGATGTCCTGGTAGACGCCGTCGACCATGGCCGCCGCCTGGTTGAGCAGGACGATCTCGTCGGGCGACTTGATCACCCGGGCGTCGAGCATGAGCTGCTGGCAGTCGACCACCGTCAGGCCCTGCCGCTGCATCTCGAAGAGGAAGGCCGGCTCGACGATGTCCACACCGACGGGCAGGTCGGCCACACCGGCCTCGACGAGGAGCGACTTGATCTCCTTGACGGCGTCGGCCATCAGACCCACCGTCGGCGCGACGGCTCCGCGGAAGCCCAGAAAGCCGGCGCGGTAGTTCTCCGTCGGCACCCACTGGGAGTACTGCTGGTGGTGCTTGACCGCCGAGCCGAAGTCCCACAGCACCGGGTCCCTGCCGCGAGCCAGCAGGGCGTACCGGATCATCTTGTCGCCGAGGGCGCCACCGATCCAGGTCTGGGTCGTGTAGCGGATGTTGTAGAAGTCGAACAGCAGGAAGGCGCCGCACTCGCTGGCCTCGAGGGACTCCTTGGCCCGGCCGACCCGGTAGTCGCGCAGTCGGGCGAAGTCGACCCGCTGCTCGTAGTCGACGCCCATGTGCCCGGGGGCGGCCAAGGGTGTGGGGGGTGGGTGCGGGACGGCCATGTGCTCAGCCCTCCCTGTCGGCCGCGCCGAGGCCGTCGTCGACCGACACGTTCTCCGGCTCCAGCGTGATCCCGGAGTTGCGCGCCTGCAGTTCGAGCAGGATCGCGAAGTCCTCCTCCACCCGGCCGCTGCTGACGCTCGCCTGCACCGCCTGCGCGGTGGCGGCGGTCACGGGCATGGGGACGTCCAGGTCGTGCGCAGCGGCCAGCCCGAGGTCGAAGTCCTTGCGCAGCAGGATCGGCGTGAAGGTCGGCGTGAAGTCGAGGTTCACGAAGGCCGGCGTCTTGTACCGGGTGAAGACCGAACCCATCACGCTGTCGTTGAGGAAGGCGAGGAACGCCTCCCGGGGGACGCCGCCCCTCTCGGCGAGCACGGTGATCTCGGCCAGGCACTGGGTGACCACGCCGAGCATGAGGTTGTGGGCGATCTTCACCAGCCGGGCGACGTCGCCCTCGCCGACGTAGGTGACCGAGCGGCCGATGTGCTCGAGCAGTGGCTGCACCCGGCCGAACGTGGCCTCGGGTCCGGAGACCACGAGGGTCAGCATTCCGGCGCGGACGACCTTGCCGTTGCCGCTCACCGGGGACGCGAGGAACTCCACACCGCGCTCGGAGCAGGCCGCCCGCATCGCCTCCGAGGCGCCCTGGTCGATGGTCGAGCAGTCGACGACGATCCCCGGGACGTCGTCGGGATCGGCGAGCAGGCCGCCTTCCCCGACGAGCACCTGCTCGAGGTCCTTGTTGGTCGAGACCATCGTGAAGACGGCGTCGATGCCGCGGAGCTCGGCGATGCTGTCGGCGACGATGCAGCCGAACTCGGCCAGCGGCTCGGCCTTGGCGCGGGTGCGGTTCCAGACCGTCACCTTGACCCCGGCGCGTGCCAGCCGGGCGGCCATGGCGGCACCCATGCGGCCGGCGCCGATCCACCCGACGGACGTGATCGGGTTCTGGATGTCGTCGTTCATGAGGGCTCCTCGTGCGGCTGTCGGTCGGGACGGTCGGATGCGACCGCCATGTCGGTGGCGGAGTCAGGAGAGCCGGGCGGCCAGCCAGTCGGCGGTGTAGGGGCGGTGCCACGGCGCCACGTTCGCGCAGCCGTGGTTGCCGTCCTCGAGCATCAACAGCTCGGTCTCGCCCCCGGCGCTGTCGCGCAGCCGCTCGGCGTGCTGCCAGGGGATGAGCCGATCCTGCCGGCCGAAGACGATGAGCAACGGGGCGGTGATCGTCTCGGCGACGCCCTCGAGCGACAAGGTGTGCGCCGCCTTGCGTGCCTCCTCGTCGCTGTCGGTGCGCGAGCGCACCTGGAAGGTCCGTCGGGTCAGCTCCGGCAGCTGCGGCCAGCAGTCGCCGAAGTCGTACGGCCCGGCGAGGGCGACGCAGGCGCGGACCCGCTCGCCGAGCGCGGCGGCCACCCGGGGTGCGTAGTAGCCGCCCAGGCTGACGCCCCAGACGGCGACGCGGCGGGCGTCGACCTCGGGCAGGCCCTCCAGAGCCGCCATGATCGCCTCGGCCGGCGCGGACCAGTCGCCGCGGATGGGCAGGTCGTACTCCGCCTCCCCCTGACCGGGGCCGTCGACGCTGAAGGAGGCCAGGCCGCGGTCGAGGAAGGTCTCCTCGGTGGTGCGCAGCTCCTCCTTGGTCGAGTCCAGCCCGGGCAGGAGGACGACGATCGGGAACGGCCCGTCGCCCTCGGGGCAGCGCAGGATGCCGACCAGCGTCGCGCCCTCGAAGGGCATCTCGACCCGCCGCCCCGGCCGCGGCAGGTACGGCAGTGCGTCGGTCAGGCAGGCGACGGCCCGCTCGTGGGCAGCCCGCATCTGGTCGAGGTCCTCGACGAACACGAACTTGCCGAAGTGGAAGTAGACCGCCGCCTGCGCCAGGTGCTGGCCCGCCGACAGGAGCCGGTTCTCGTCGAGCGCGCGCCGCCCCAGGGCCTCGTGCTCCGCCGCCATGTCCGACCAGGCCGCGCACCACTGCGACCAGCGCTCGACCCGACCGGTGACCCGCTCGAAGTCGGACACCGTGACCCCGTTGGTGGTGAAGCGAGGCGCCCAGTGCGCGATCGCCGAGGCCACCCGGTCATCCATCTCCGACACACTCCCTGGTGAGGATGCAATCGATTGTTGCCCCGATGCCAGGCTCCCCGGCCGGCGGTTCGCTGTCAAGCGCCGACCCGGCCGCGTCCGCAGCCTCGTCGGCGCTCGTCGCGCTCTACTCCTGGTGCAAACGAATGCACCGCGGCATAATCCCGAGTTCCTCTCGACCGATCAGGAGCGCCATGGCCACCCGACTCGTCGTCGGCGCCTTCAGCCCGTCCGTGCTGCTGTCCGTGGCGCGCAGGACCGGTCGCCTCGACGAGCACGATCTCGAGGTCGAGGAGGTGCCGGTCGCCTCGTCGCCGGCCCAGTTCCGCTCGTTGCTCGACGGCGAGCTCGACGTCGCGCTCACCAGTCCCGACAACGTCCTGGCGTACCGCTTCAGCCCGACGAACCCCCTGGGGCGGCTGCTGGACGCACGAATCGTCAGCGGCGTCGACCGCGGCATGGGGTTGGCCCTCTACGGCCGTCCGGGAATCGCCTCCCCGGAGCAGCTCCGGGGAGCGCGACTGGGGGTCGACGTCCCGACGTCAGGCTTCGCCCTGGCGATGTACGCGCTGACCGAGTCGCTGGGGGTCTCGCGGGAGGAGTACGAGCTGGTCGCTCTGGGGGCGACTCCCCGGCGACGGGCGGCCCTGCTGGCCGGGGACTGCGACGCGACCATGCTCAACGCGGGAAACGAACTGATCGCCGAGCAGCACGGCTGCACCGCCCTCGCACGAGTCCGGGACATCTGCTCGCCCTACCTCGGCACGGTGCTGGCAGTCACCGGCGACGCGGAGGTCGACGGGGCGCAGGCGCTGGCCGCCGCCCTCGTCGCCACCGTCGACGACGTGCTGGCCCGGCGGGTCGACGACGCCGCCGCGCAGGAGGCCGCCACCCGTCTGGGGTTGCCTCCGGGGCTGGCACAGCGGTACGTGGAGCGCCTCCGCGACCCCGCCGAGGGCCTCGTGGCGGCCGGCGAGGTGGACGCCGCGGCGCTGCGGACGCTCGCCACCCTGCGGCGCAGGTACCTGCCCGAGATCGCCGACGGCGGCGGCGACGTCCTCGACCGACCGCTCGACGCGACGTCCGGCTTGGTGGTGACCCGTGCCGCCTGACGCTCGGCGGGTCCGGTGATCGAACCTAGGATCGCTGCTGTGCGCACGCCGACCCTCCGCGACGTCGCGGAGGCCGCTGGAGTCCACGCGGCGACCGCCTCGCGCGCCCTGAACCCGGCGACCCGGCGGCTGGTCAGTGCCGACACGGCGCGTCGGGTGCTGCGTGCCGCGGAGGCCCTGGGCTTCCAGCCCAACCCCATCGCCCGCAGCCTGAAGACCTCGAAGTCGGGCACGGTCGGGCTGGTGCTGCCCGACATCACCAACCCGCTCTTCCCCCCGATCGTGCGCGGCATCGAGGACGTCCTGAGCGCTGCAGGCTTCAGCGCGCTGATCGTCAACACGGACAACGACGCCGAGCGCGAGCGGGCGCAGATCGCGTCGCTGCGCTCGCGTCAGGTCGAGGGCCTCATCGTGGCGACGGCCCTCGTGGACCACCCGCTCCTCGAGCAGCTGCACGCCCAGGGCGTCAACCTCGTCACGGTCAACCGCCGCACGACGGCGCTCGACGTCCCCTCGGTCATCCCGGACGACACGTCGGGCATCGACATGGCGGTCCGCCACCTCGCCGACCTCGGGCACCGCCGGATCCTGCACCTGGCCGGACCGCCGACCACGTCGACCGGCGTGGTGCGGTCCCGCTCCTTCCAGGGCGCGGTCCGGGACCACGGGCTGGACGACGACCCGGCACTGATCGCCGCCTGCGACCGCTGGTCCGAGTCGGAAGGAGCCCGCGTCCTGCGCGGCGTGCTGGACGCCGGAACCGCTTTCACCGCGATCGTCGCCGGAAACGACCTGATCGCACTGGGCTGCTACGACGTGTTCCGCGAGCGGGGCATCTCCTGCCCCGGCGACGTCAGCGTCGTCGGGTTCAACGACATGCCGCTGCTGGACAAGCTCCAGCCGCCGCTGACGACGGTCGCGATCCCGCACCACCAGATCGGCGTCGAGGCGGCGCGCATGCTGCTGGAGGCGATCAACGAGCCCCAGCGGCCCGCGCGCTCGGTCCTGCTGCCGGTGACCCTGGTGGTCCGCGGGTCCACCGCCGCGCCGCCGGCTCAACCCGCCGGGTAGCGGCTCAGGCCGGTGGAGCGGTCGAGGACCTGACCACGAGCGTGGGGGTGAGCAGCACGCTCCGCGGCGGGCGGTCGGGCTCCTGGAAGGCGTTGAGCAACAGCCGCGCCGCCTCGGCACCGATCTCGGCGTGCGCCACCCGCAGCGTGGTCAGGGGCGGCTGCATCTTGTCCATGAAGGGCATGTCGTTGAAGCCGACGACGCTGACATCGCCGGGGCACGACAGTCCCCGCGCCGCGAGGGCGTCGTAGCAGCCGAGTGCCACCCGGTCGTGGCCGGCCACGACGGCTGAGACGTCGACGCCGCTGTCGAGCAGCTCGCCGAAGGCCCGCGCCCCCTCCGCCTCCGTCCAGGCCGTGCAGCCGGCCAGCAACCGGGGGTCCTCGGCGAGCCCGTGCTCGCGCATCGCGTGCGAGTAACCGCGCCGACGCAGCAGACCCGTGGACGTCTCCTGCGGTCCGGTGACGTGGGCGATCCGGGTGTGCCCCAGCTTCACGAGGTGGTCGACGGCGAGCGCGCTCCCGGCGACGTTGTCCGCCGTCACCGACGAGATCTGCCCGGCGGCGAGCACCCTGTTCGCGAGCACGATCGGCATCCGCTGGGCGAAGAGGGCCGCGAGCCCGGCGTGCTCCAGGGTGGCCGTCGCGACGATGAGCCCGTCGACCTGCCGGGTCACCAGCGAGTCGATGAGCGCTCGTTCGCGATCCCTGTCCTCGTCGGTGTCGACGATCCACGCGTCGTACCCCGCCGGCGCCAGGACGTCGGCGATCCCGCGCACCATCGGCGGCACGAGCGGGTTCGTGAGGTCGGGGATCACCAGGCCGACGGTGTTCGTCCGGGCGGTGCGCAGGCTCCGGGCCATCGGATTGGGGCGGTAGCCGAGCTCCTTGGCCGCCTTCAGCACCCGCTCGGCAGTGCTACGACTGACCCGCGCCCGGGTGCCGGGGTTCAGCGCCCTCGACGCCGTACCCACATGTACCGATGCCGCGACCGCGACATCACGGAGCGTCGGCGGCCGCACGCGTGCAATCGTACGCATCGGACCCCCGTGGAGGACCGCTGTCGCTCTCGCCCCCTGTCGCCCGGATGAGCGCCGCCTGCAGCTGGAAGGAGCGGAAAAGCCCCGACTCGGCCGCAATGTCGATGTAACCCTTGACACATCCGCGCGGCACCTGACGATACTGACGGCAGGCAATCGATTGCAGAGCAGCTGGCTGAGGGCCGACACGTTGCGGCCCCGGAGCTTCGGCCTGGAGGGCAAGGGAGTCGATGCAGGTGGCACACCAACCGGACTTCAGGTCGAGAGACATCGCCGTCGAGGCCCGCGGGGTCAGCGTCGAGTACGAGCGCACGCGTGACAAGAGCACGCTGGTCGCCCTGGAGGGCTTCGACCTGGAGGTCCGGGAGGGCGAGTTCCTCGCCATCGTGGGCCCGAGCGGCTGCGGGAAGAGCACCTTCCTCAACGTCGTCGCCGGACTCGTCCCGCCGGCCGCCGGGGAGATCAAGGTCTACGGGGAGCCGGTCACCGGACCGAAGCCCGACCGTGCCGTGGTGTTCCAGGACTACGCGCTGATGCCGTGGCGCACCGTCGAGTCCAACGTCCGCTTCGGCCTCGAGATGCAGCGTCGGATCGACAGTGACACCGGCGCCAAGGTCGCCCGCTACATCAAGATGGTCGGCCTCGCCGGCTTCGAGAAGTCCTACCCGCGCGAGCTCTCCGGCGGCATGCGCCAGCGCGTCGGCCTGGCGCGGGCGCTGGTGACCGAGCCCCGCCTGCTGCTCATGGACGAGCCGTTCGCCGCGGTCGACGCGATGACCCGCGAGATCATGCAGGAGGAGCTCACCAAGATCGTCGCGACCACCGGTCAGCCGATCATCTTCATCACCCACGGCGTCGACGAGGCGGTCACGCTGGCCGACCGGATCGCGGTCGTGACCAACCGGCCGGGCCGGATCAAGGAGATCATCGACGTCGACCTGCCCCGGCCCCGCAGCCGCGCCAGCCGGCAGCTCCCGGAGTTCCAGGCGCTGCGCGACCGGGTCTGGAACCTCCTGTCCGACGAGCACCCGGAGCGCGCCGAGCTGGCCGAGCCCATCGCAGTCGACGCCGCTGGCCGCCCGCCGGTCACGGCCGCCGAGCGCAACGACGTCTCGGCTGGCCTGTGAGATGACCACGACCGCCCCGTCCTCCACGGTCGCGCCCGCCGCCGTCCCGGGCCGTCGTCCGGCCAAGCGACAGCAGCCCTGGTTCGAGCGCCTGGCCCGCAAGCGCGGTCCCGGGCTGCTCGCGTTCATCGCCTTCATCGGCCTCTGGCAGCTGTCCATCCTCGTCTTCGACCCCAGTCCGATCCTCTTCCCGGGCCCGGCGGACGTCTGGCGCGAGTGGACGGAGGCGGTCGCCGACGGCTCCATGTGGGAGGCCACCGCCAACAGCATGTACGCGATGTCGATCGGCCTGGCGATCTCGCTGGTGATCGGCATCCCCCTGGGAGTCGCGATCGGCATGTCGCCGACCGCGGACCTGATCACCTCGCCCTACCTGTGGGGCTTCTTCGCGATGCCGCGCATCGCGCTCGCCCCACTCATGGTGCTGTGGCTCGGCTTCGGCGCCGAGATCAAGATCTGGCTGGTCGTGCTGTCGGCGATCATCCCGATCATCCTCAGCGCCAAGGACGGCGTGCAGACCACCGACGAGTCCCTCGTCCGGGCCGCCCGCAGCTTCGGCGCCGGCCGGCTGCAGATGTTCGGCAAGGTCGTCGTCCCGAACACGCTGCCGTTCATCGCCAGCGGCGTGCGCAACGGCATCTCCCGCGGCTTCGTCGGGCTGCTGGTCATCGAGCTCACCGTCGGCACCGGCGGCATCGGCACCGAGGTCATGCGCTCGATGCGCGACCTCGACACCGCCCGGATGTTCGCGTTCACCGCCACCCTCATCGTCCTGGCGCTGTTCCTGGTCGGCCTGTCGCGCCGCCTCGAGAACTACGCCAGCCGCTGGCGCGAGGAGGTCGTCCTGTGACCGCGACGAGGTCCCTGGCCCCCACCACCGTCCCCACGTCGCTCACGGCTCCCTCCAAGAAGCCGGCGCAACCGGTACGGCCGGCGTCGGGTCTGGAGCCGCAAGCAGCGGTGGCTGTTCGGCACGCTCAATCTGACGGTCTTCTTCATCGTGTGGCAGATCGCCGCGACCGCGACCGACATCCCCAAACTGTTCCTGCCCTCGGTCACCGAGGTCTGGGCCGAGCTCGTCGAGATGCACCAGGAGGGCATCCTCTGGGGCAACCTCGGCATCAGCCTGTGGGTCTACGTCGTCGGGATGGTCATCTCGATCGCCATCGCCGTGCCGCTCGGCCTGTTCATCGGCGGCGTCCGCATCGTCGACAAGATCGCCAGCCCCTACATCTGGGCGATCTACACCACGCCCCGCCTGATCCTGATGCCGCTGGTCCTGCTCTGGGTCGGAATCAACGACACCGCGCGGATCGTGATCATCGTGCTGTCGGCGGTGCCGGCGACCCTCGTGGTCGTCATGGAGGGCGTCAAGACCGTCGACAACTCGCTGCTGCGGGCGGCGCGATCCTTCGGGGCGAGCCGGTACCGGCTGTTCCGGTCGGTGGTCATGCCCTCGACCGTGCCGTTCATCGCGACCGGCATCCGGATGGGGGTCTCCCGCGGCCTGATCGGCCTGTTCATCGGCGAGCTGTTCACGGCCGCCAACGGGATCGGCTACATCATCGCGCTGTCGTCCAAGACGTTCAACAGCGCTCAGACCTACGCGATGCTCTTCATCTTCGTCTTCTTCTGCGTCGCGATGGTCGGTCTGACCCAGCTGCTCGAGCGCAAGGTCTCGGTGTGGCGGGCCTAGGACGCGTGACGTCGTCGTCACGTGCACGTGCGGGTGCCTCGTCTAGAAAGGGCGAACGATGAACAAGTTCCGACTGCCGGCGGTCCTGCTGGCCGCCACCCTCGTGGCGGCCTGCGGGTCCGACGACTCCGGGGGCGGCTCCGGGGGTGAGGACGGCGGCCTGAGCCTGGACCAGGTTCGTCTGGCCATCGACGGTGACGACTTCATGAACCAGCTGGCCTGGATGGTCGCCGACGAGAACTACTGGCCCGAGCTCGGGTTCACCGAGGAGGCCGAGGTGTTCGCGACCGACGAGTACATCGCCGGCCTCGCGGGCGGCGACGTCTGGGTGGCCCAGGGCGAGAGCGACGTCATCTGGTCGGCCCTCCAGGAGGGCAGCGTCCCGATGAAGATCATCGGCGTCGAGAAGGACGCCGAGGCCTTCTTCCTCGGCATCCGCGAGGGCGTCGACCCGGAGAACCTGGAGGGCCTCAAGGTCAGCGGTGGGGCGGCGGGCGACCGCAACATCACCGTGGCCGAGGAGATGCTCACCGGGCTCGGTGTCGACCCCGAGAGCATGGAATGGGTCCAGATCGAGGGCGGCTCCGACGAGCGCCTGCAGGCCCTGCTCGCGGGCCAGATCGACGTGGCGGCCCTGCAGCCGCGGCACGTGCTCCCGCTCGAGGAGGAGGGCGGCCAGATGATCGTCGAGGACTACAAGCGGTACCCCCAGGAGGTCTGGGTCGTCACCGCGGAGACCATGGAGAACGACAGGGACGCCGTCTGTGCGTACCTGGAGGGTCGCGTCGCGGCCAAGCAGTGGATCTCCGAGGGCGACGACTACAAGGACAACCAGGACGCCGCGGTGGCCATCGCCGAGGAGCGGGGCGAGGAGCCCAGCGAGGGTGACCTCGACGAGTGGACGATCGAGATGGAGCAGAACTGGTCGCTGACCGGCGGCGCTCCGATGGAATCGTTCGACGAGTGGAACCAGGCCATGATCGACGCCGGCAACGTCGACGAGGGCTTCGACTGGACGGAGCACGCCGACTTCTCCTGCCTCACCGAGGTGCAGGAGAAGCTGGGCCTGGAGGTCGAGCCCGGCAACCTCTGATCCGGATCACAGCACCGCGGCGCTCGGCGCCGGTCGCGTTCGCGCGGCCGGCGCCGAGCGTCTCTCCTGGTGGTGGTCGCGGTCACCTGCCGCGCAGGAACGAGGTCGCCGGCGGCGACGGGGTCAGGCGCCGGAGCGCTCGGGACCGGCCAGATCCTCGATGTTCGCGGCGAGGTCGGCATGGGGGAAGAAGCAGACCAACACGAGCTCCGACGTCCCGGTGGCGACGGTGGCGTGCGGTACGCCCGGCGGCACGACGAGGACGTCCCCGGGACCCACCGCCGTCGGCACGTCGTCCTCCCACGCCGTGCCCGCCCCGCTCACGACGTAGACGACCTCGGCGCTGTGGGGATGCCGGTGCGGGGTCCGGGGGCCTGGGGGGATGCGCACCACCCGTGCGCTGCAGCCGACCGCCATGTCCGGCGGCACCGGGTCCGCGGACAGCCGGCCGGGCAGCTGGGAGAACTGCAGTGCTCCGGCTGGGACGACGGGCATGGCGTTCAGTCCCCGACGCCGACCTTGTCGATGACCTCCTGCAGGAGGACCGCCTCGCCGTTGCGCTTCGACGACTCGATGACCGCCCGGACGACGCCGAGTGCCCGCACCGCCTCGACGGCGCCCACCTCGACCGTGGCCCGCCCCCGGATGGCCAGCCCGAACTCCTCGAGCTGCTCGCGGAACATGTCCGTGCGGGGCAGCTCGACCTTCTGCCGCTCGGACTCGCCGTAGGACTGCGACTTCAACGAGGACCAGTCGTCGGCCTGGTGCGACTCGTCCCAGTGGGTGAAGTCGAGGTCGTACATCAGGTTGGCCTTGGTGCCCAGCAGGTTCATGGAGTAGACGCCGGGTGAGGCCCAACCGGTGCCGATGTAGCCCAGCGGCCCGCTCTCGAACTCGAGGATCGCCATGATCGCGTCGGGGACCTCGGACTTCGTGTAGAGCTTCCGGGCGTGGGCGCTCACGCTCTTCACCGGGCCGAGCAGGTACTGCAGCGTGTCGGCGTGGTGCACGCCGAGCTGGATGAACGCCCCACCCGGGCTCTTGTCGGCGTACCAGCGCCAGGTCTGCGGGGTGAGTTCCAGGCCCCGCTCGTTGGAGAAGTTGGCCTCGGCCAGCGAGATCTGCCCGATCCGGCCGTCGTCGATCCAGCGCTTCATCTCCCGGTGCCCCGAGAGGCGTCGGGAGCTGTGCCCGACGGCGAACACCTGTCCGGTGGCCGCGACCGCCGCGGCGATGCGGTTGGCGTCCTCGAGCGTGTGCGCGACCGGCTTGTCGGTGTAGACCGCCTTGCCCGCCTCGAGGGCCTGGATGATCACCGGCATGTGGGTGTCGTTCGGCGTCGTGATGATGACGCCCTCGACCGCCTCGTCGGCGAGCAGCTCCTCGTACGAGGACGCGGCGTTCGGGACGCCGTACTCGTCCTGGAAGGCGGTGCGCTTCGCCGCGTCGCGACTGAAGCAGCTGTAGATCTCGACCTGGTCGCCGCGCTGGATCCCGCGGGCCAGCACACGCGCCCATCGGCCGAGGCCGACCGACGCCAGCCTGACCTTGTCCCCGGTGGTCGCATTCGTCATGCCGTCCTACCTCTCCTGCTGCTGTCGTCGGATGGCGCGGGCCTTCATGACGCCGTCGAGACGTTCCAGGACCCCGTCGGCGACGACCTTGGTGAACGTCGCGGCTCGGTCGGCGGTCGCCCAGGACGGGTTGCCGAACCAGCCGTCGTCGCACAGCTCGGTGACGTCGGTGATGAAGCCGTAGACCTCGTGCGATCGGCGCATCGCGTCCAGCTCGATCGCGCCGGGCGGGCGCGTGGGCTCGCCGGCACGGTCGGCCTTCACCAGCTCCGGGTCGTGGGCCAGCATCGCCAGGGTCTCGATGCCCCCGCCGTGGGTCAGCTCACCCCCTTCGTCGCGGTAGAGGCGCTGGGCCACGTAGCACGCCTGGGCGGCGACGAAGGTGCAGTCGTAGCGGTCCTGGAGGTCGGTGGCCACCGCGTTCATCGACGCGATGTTGCCCTCGTGCCAGTTGACGAGGACGAACGTCTCGACGCCCATGCGGACGAGCTCGGTGCAGATGTCGGTCAGCAGCGCCTCGAAGGTCTCCCGGCGCAACGTGACGGTGCCGGGATGACCGGCGTGGATCGGCGTGACGCCGTAGGGGCCGAACGGCGCGTACACCGCGTCGAGCCGGTCGGCGACCTCCCGCGCCACGAGCTCCGCGGCGAAGGTGTCCGTGCCGTTGGGGAGGTGCGGCCCGTGCTGCTCGATGCTGCCGATGGGCAGCACGGCCGTCCGCGAGCGGGCGACGGCCTCGGCCGCCTCCGGGCTGGTCATGTTCGCGAGGTCGTGGATCATCGCGCCTCTCTCCTCACACCACCGGCTCGCGCAGCGGTTCGCCGCGCAGCAACCGGGCGGCCTCGGCGACGGCCTTGCGCCGCATGTCGGCCTCGGACTCCTCGGTGTACCAGGCCATGTGTGGCGTCAGCAGCACGCGCTCGGCCACCGGCTCGAACACCGCCGCGTCGACCGGCTCGGCCGGGAACACGTCGAGAGCCGCGTACCGCGGCCGACCCGCGGCCAGCGCGCCGAGCAGGGCCTGCAGGTCGACCAGCGAGCCGCGGGCGGTGTTGACCAGGACGCTGCCCTGCTTCATCCGCGCGAACTGCTCGGCACCGAGCAGTGGCCGGCCGGACGGATCGCCCGGCGCGTGCAGCGTGACGACGTCGGAGGTCTCCAGCACCTCGTCGAGCGCCGCCGCCCGCACGCCGTCCCCGGCCGGGACGTCGACGTACTCGTCGTGCGCCAGGACGGTGAACCCCAGCCCCCGCAGGTAGCCCGCCGCCTGACGACCGATCCGGCCGTAGCCGACGATCCCGGCGACCGACGCGCTGGGCAGGTGCAGCGGTCGCAGTCCGGCGACGCCCCACCCGCCACCGCGCAGTGCGGCGTCCGCCTCGGGCAGCCGGCGGAACAGGGCCATGGCGGTGGCCACGGCGTGGAAGGCGACCGCCTCGGTGCCGTAGTCGGACACCCGTGCGACGGCGATGCCGCGCTCCGCGGCGGCCGCGAGATCGATGGTGTCGACGCCGATGCCGTACCGGACGATGCCCCGGCACGACAGGCCCGCGAGCACCTCGGCGTCGAAGTTCGGCCGGGAACCGCAGAGGATCACCTCGGCGTCGCCGGCGACCTCGAGGATCTCCGCCGGTGAGCCACCGTCACCCAGCACGAGGGTCACGTCGAGCGGGTCGAGGAGCTCCTCCTCGATGGCCAGGTCGGCGTAGCGCGTCCCGAGCACGGCAACCTTGCGTGCGCGCACAGACACCTCCGGGAGGACGACGGCTGCCACCCTTTCAGCAAACGGTTGCGCAGGTCAAGGACGGCGGTTTTCCGGGCGAGAGCGGCTGTCGCCGGCGGCCCATTGACAAATTCTGCGCATACGTTTGTATGGGTCAGGGCCCGGCACGAGGCCGGCGGGAGGGAACGACAGATGGCGCACAGCTTTCTGGTGCACGCACCGGACGACGTGGTCGGCGTCGCCGTGCAGGACATCGAGCCGGGGCCCGCCGTACCGGGCAAGATCCAGTCCAACGGCGACGAGTTCACCCTCGACGTCGTCGACCCGGTGCCGCTCGGCCACAAGGTGGCGCTGCGACCGCTCGCGTCCGGAGAGCAGGTCATCAAGTACGGCATCGCGATCGGCCGGGCCACGCGGGACATCCGCGCCGGTGAGCACGTCCACGTCCACAACGTCAAGGGAGAGCGCTGGGCATGAGCGCCGGACGCACGTTCCTCGGGTACCGCCGGGCCGACGGCCAGGTGGGCTGCCGCAACCACGTGATCATCCTGCCGATCGACGACATCTCGAACGCGGCCGCCGAGGCCGTGGCCCGCGTCGTCCAGGGCACCATGGCGCTCCCCCACCCGTACGGGCGCCTCCAGTTCGGGCCCGACCTCGAGCTGCACTTCCGGACGCTGATCGGCACCGGCGCCAACCCCAACGTGGCCGCCGCCGTCGTCATCGGCATCGAGCCGAACTGGACCCGCCGCGTGGCCGAGGGCATCGCCGCGACCGGCAAGCCGGTGGCCGCCCTCTCGATCGAGGGCAAGGGCGATCTGAAGATCATCGAGGAGGCGAGCCGGATCGCCGTCCAGATGGTCGGCGACGCGACCGCCCTCCAGCGCGAGCAGATCCCGCTCACCGACATGGTCATCAGCACCAAGTGCGGCGAGTCCGACACGACCTCGGGGCTCGGGTCCAACCCGACCATCGGCCGGTTCGCCGAGCGCTTCTCCGGCGCCGGCGGCACCTTCTTCTTCGGCGAGACCTCCGAGCTCACCGGCGGCGAGCACATCGTGGCCGACCGGATCACCGACCCGGTGCAGCGGGAGAAGTTCCAGCGGCTCTTCGACGAGCACCAGCGGATCATCCTCGAGCAGGAGGCGAACCTGCTCGGCTCGCAGCCGACCGAGGGCAACATCGCCGGCGGCCTGACCACCATCGAGGAGAAGGCCCTCGGCAACATCCAGAAGATCGGGCAGGCGAAGATCGACGGCGTCCTCGAGATGGCCGAGGCGCCCACCCGGCGCGGCCTGCACTTCATGGACACCTCGTCGGCCGCGGCCGAGTCGGTCACCCTCTTCGCCGCCGGCGGTGCCGCGCTGCACCTGTTCACCACCGGCCAGGGCAACATCATCGGCAACCCGATCGTGCCGGTGCTGAAGCTGACGGCGAACCCCAAGACGGTGCGCACCATGTCCGAGCACATCGACCTCGACGTGTCTCCGTTGATCACCGCGGACATGACTCTGGACGAGGCGGCCGACGCGACCGAGGACGTCGTCGTGGCGACCGCGTCCGGGCGCTGGTGCGCGGCGGAGATCCTCGGGCACAAGGAGTTCGTGCTCACGCGCCTGCACCGGACCGCGTGAGCACCGCGGTCCGTGCCCGCGGTTGACGGTGGGCGCCGATCCGCTCGACCTCGTCGTCATCGTGGCCGCGATCGCCGTCGGCGCGTTCATCAAGGGTGCGACCGGCGGTGGTCTGCCGCAGATCGCCATCCCGGTGATGGCGGTCTTCCTCGGCGTCGAGCACGCGGTGGTGGTCATGGCGATACCGGGCGTGGTCGCCAACGGGTTGCTCGTCTGGTCGCACCGTCGCGAGGCGTCGGGGACGCGGCACCTGCCGGCGATGATCGGCGCAGGCGTGGTCGGCGCCGTGGTGGGCACGCTGCTGCTGAAGTCGCTCGACGGGCGGGTGCTCTCGGGCGTGCTCGCCCTGGTCATCGTGGTCTACATCGTGCTGGCCGTCGCCAGGCCCGGCTTCACGCTCCCGGAGCGGGTCACCCGGGTCGGGTCCGGCCCGGTCGGGCTGGTCGCCGGCGGGCTGCAGGGCGCGACGGGCATCTCCGGACCGCTGCTCACGACGTGGCTGCACGGCTTCGGGATGGCACCGCGGGCCTACGTCCTCGCCCTCTCCTCGCTGTTCTTCGTGTTCTCCACCGTCCAGGCGGTCACCCTGCTCGGTGTCGGCCTCTACACACCGTCCCGCCTCGTCGAGAGCCTCCTGGCGCTGCTGCCGATCCTGGTGGCGCTGCCCCTGGGCGTCCGGGCCGCCCGCAGGCTGTCGGCGCAGACCTTCCAGCGGGTGGTCCTCGTGCTGCTGGCGGTTTCGGTCGTCTCCCTGCTCCGCGACACCTTCGTGGGGGCGGCCTCGTGAGCAAGCTGCAGGCCGTCGTCGCCAACTGGTACCCGCGCTTCCTGGCCAACGGCATCGACTTCTTCGACCTGAGCCGCACGCTCGACGCGATCGACGACTGGGACGACTGGGCCGACGCGTGGACGGCGACCGCGGACCGCTACGACGCGCTCGGCCGGGCCGCCCTGCTCGAGGGCCACCGGGTCACCGCCGCGGAGCACCTCCGCCGGGCGGCGCTGACCCTGCAGTTCGCCCAGTTCGTGCTCACCGAGGACCCCGCGCGCCGGGCCGCGCTGCAGGCGCGGATGTCGGCGCTGTACGCCGAGGCGGCGCCGCTGCTGGACCCGCCCGCCGACCGCATCACCGTGCCCTACGGCGGGGGACGCGAGGTCGTGGGCTACCTGCGCCGGCCGCCCGGTGTGCTCCGGCCCGGTCTCGCGGTGCTGCTGCCGGGCCTGGAGTCGACCAAGGAGCAGTTCAGCACCTACGAGCCGTTCTTCCTGCGGCGCGGTGTCGCGACCCTCTCGGTCGAGGGCCCGGGCCAGGGCGAGGGCTCGCTGTCGTCGCCGTACCGCACCGACCGGTACGCGACGGCGATGGCCGCGGTCGGGGAGGCGATCGGCGGTCTGGACGGCGTCGACTCCGGCCGGGTCGTCGCCGTGGGCACCAGCTTCGGCGGCCACCTGGCCCTGGCGCACGCGGCCGCCCTGCCCGGGCCTGCGCGGCGTCGTCGACATCGCCGGGCCGTACGACCTGCGCGCGTTCGACGAGCTGCAGCAGGTGACCCGCGACGGTTTCCGCGAGTTCGTGGGCGCCGCCGACGAGGCCGAGGCCCGTGAGCTGCTCGCCGACGTCACGCTCGACGGCGTCCTCGAGCGGCTGGAGCAGCCGGTCCTCGTCGTCCACGGGGAGCGGGACACGATCATCCGGGTCGAGCACGCGCACCGCATCGTCGCCGTCCTCGGCGACCGCGCGACCCTGCGGCTCGAGCCGGAGGGCAACCACTCGTGCAACAACCTGGCCACCGTCGTGCGACCGGTCGTCGCCGACTGGGTCACCGACCGACTGGAGAGCACGGATGACTGACACCACCGGCGGAGCGGCTCGAGCAAGGGCCTGCGGACCGTCGCGCAGAACGACCTGAACGGCTTCGGCGACGGCATGCAGGTGATGCGTGCCGGCGACGCCGTCTACGTCGGCCACTTCGGGCCCAGCGGCATGGGCACCAGCGTCCTGGACGCCTCCGATCCGACGGAGCTGCGCCTGGTCACGCAGTGGAAGGCGCCGCACGGCAGCCACACCCACAAGGTGCAGGTCGCCGACGGTCTCCTGCTGGTCAACCACGAGCAGTTCCGCGGCGGCGACCCGTTCAGCGCCGGGATGGCGGTGTACGACCTGGCCGACCCGCTGGACCCGCAGCAGATCGGCTGGTTCGACTCCACCGGCCTCGGTGTGCACCGGATCGTCTGGGAGGGCGGCCGGTACGCCTACGTCTCGGCGATCCCCGAGGGCTTCGACGACCGCATCTGGGTGATCGTCGACCTGGCCGACCCGCGCAATCC
This sequence comes from uncultured Actinomycetota bacterium, assembly GCA_963777095.1. Lineage (GTDB taxonomy): Bacteria > Actinomycetota > Actinomycetes > Mycobacteriales > Geodermatophilaceae > CAVZOY01. The sequence goes on along the minus strand of CAVZOY010000006.1, from coordinate 1,290,821 downwards.
CGTCGAGGCCGGCCGCTGGTGGTGGCCCGGGCAGTGGACCGGTGGTGGCGAGACGCTCGACGTCCCCGAGGGCAAGCGGTACGCCGCGCACCACGCACTCGTCGACGGCGACACCGCGTACCTCGGCTACGGCGACGCCGGCCTGGTCGTCCTCGACATCGCCGACCGCTCGAAGCCGCGTCAGATCGGGCACCTGAACTGGGAGCCGGGCGGCGACACCCACACCTGCCTCCCGCTGGAGGGGCGCGACCTGCTCGTCGTCACCGACGAGGTGGTCACCGAGGGACGCGCCGGCGAGCCGCACTACACGCGGATCGTCGACGTCTCCGACCGCGAGAACCCGCGGGTGGTGGGCGTGTGCCCGCCGCCGCCGGACGAGTTCTACGACCGGGGCCTGCGCTTCGGCCCGCACAACCTGCACGAGAACCGGCCGGGCACCTACCGCAGCGCCGAACTGGTCTTCTGCACCTACTTCAACGCCGGGCTGCGCGTGTACGACCTGCGCGACGCCGAGCACCCGGTCGAGATCGCGCACTGGCTGCCCGACACCCCCGATGGGCAGGCAGCCGCCCAGATCAACGACGTGTTCGTCGGTGCCGACCTCGACATCTGGGTGACCGATCGGGTCAACGGCGGGGTCTACCGGCTGGAGGCCGACGACGAGCTGCAGGCGACGATGCGCGAGCGCGCGCTGTGAGCCGGCCGCGCACCATCGATGTCCACGCGCACTGCGTCCCGGTCGGGGTCATCGAGACGCTGCGGGCCGAGGGCGGCCGCTACGGCATCGAGCTGGCCGAGGAGGACGGGCGCTACGCCGCAGTCATCGGCGGCACCCTGCGGACCCGCGGCATCCTGCCGTCGCTCTCGGACCTCCCCCGGCGGCTGGCCGCGATGGACGCCGCCGGCGTCGAGGTCCAGCTGTTGGCCAGCTGGATCGACCTCACGGGCTACTCGCTCGACGCGGCGACCGGCGTGCGGTACTCGCGGATGTTCAACGAGGGGCTCGCGGCCACCGCGGCCGAGGCGCCGGAGCGCTTCCGGGCGCTGGCGACCGTTCCGCTGCAGGCACCGAAGGAGGCCGCCGAGGAGCTACGGCACGCGGTCACCGCGCTCGGCCACGTCGGCGTCGAGATCGCGACGACGGTCGACGGCCGCGAGCTCGACGACCACGACCTCGAACCGTTCTGGGCCGCCGCCGAGGAGCTGCGGGCGGTGGTCGTCGTCCACCCGTACGCGTCGCTGGCCGGGCGGGACCTCAAGCGGTACGGCCTGGTCAACCTGATCGGCAACCCTGCCGAGACCACGCTCGCGCTCGGGCACCTGATCTTCGGCGGCGTCCTCGAGCGGCACCCCGACCTGCGCATGGTCCTGGTGCACGGCGGCGGCTTCGCGCCGTACCAGATCGGCCGGTGGGACCGGGGCTTCACCACCGAGGCTCGAGGAGCGGCGGAGCACCTCACCACGGCACCGAGCGAGTGGCTGCGAAGGCTCTACTTCGACACCGTGCTGCACTCGCCGACGTCGCTCCGCCACCTGATCGACGTCGTCGGCGTGGAGCACGTGCTCATGGGCAGCGACTACCCGTTCGTCATGGGCGAGCCGGAGCCGGTGCGCTCGCTGGACGCCGTCCCGGGGCTCGCGGACGGCGACCGGGAGCTGATCCTCACCGGCAATCTGTCCGCGCTCCTCGACGACGTCGGGAGATGACCGCGATGACGGCTCCAGGGCCCCCGCCGCCGGACTTCAGCGACGCCGAGATCGCTACGCGGCGGGCGCAGATCGACCAGCTCGCGCAGCAGCACGGCCTCGGTGCGGTGGTGGCCTACGGCGCCAACCGCTTCGGCAGCGCGGTGCCCTGGCTGACCGGCTGGCCGGTCACCCGGGAGGCCGTCGTGGTGCTCCGGCCGGACCGGCGGCCGGCCCTGTTCGTCGGCTTCCCGAACCACGTGCCCAACGCCCAGCGGATCGCCCGGGACGCCGACGTCGCCGGGTGCGGGGAGCGGACGGCGGAGACCGTGCTGGCGGTGATGGCAGACGGCGGCAGCCCGTCGCGGGTCGGCACGATCGGGCCGGTGCCCGGTCCCCTGCGCGCCGCCCTGGACTCGGCGGCCACGGTCGTGCCGCTCGACGACGCGTACACGCGGCTACGGAGCATCAAGACCGACGAGGAGCTGGCCGTCCTGCGGCATGCGGCCGCCCTGACCGACGCCTCGGCGGCGGCGCTGGTCGAGGCCGCGGTACCGGGGACCAGCGAGCTGGAGCTCGTCGCCGCGGTCGAGGCGGCCTACGCCGGCACGGGCGCCACGAACCACATCCACTACGTCGCGGCCACCTCCATGACCGCCCCGGACCGCTGCGCCCCCGCGCAGTGGCCCGGCACGCGGCGGCTGGAGACGGGCTCCGTGGTGGTGTTCGAGCTGAGCACCACGTGGGGCCCCGACTACCCCGGCCAGCTCCTGCGCACGGTCGCGGTCGACGCGGAGCCCACCGCCCTCTACCGGGAGCTCCACGACGTGGCCGAGGCGGCGTTGGCGGCGGTGACGGCCGCCCTGCGACCCGGCGTCCTGCCGGCCGAACTCCTCGCCGCCACGGACCTGGTGCTGGACGCCGGCTTCACCACGCTGGACGACCTCGTCCACGGCTTCGGCGGCGGCTACCTGCCGCCGGTGCTGAGCCATCGGGGCAGCCCGGCGGGCGTCCACGCCGAACCCCTGCAGGAGCGCATGACCGTCGTTGTCCAGCCCAACGTCTGCACGCCCGACCAGCGGGCCGGCGTCCAGACCGGCGAGCTCTTCGAGATCACGGCCGACGGCGCCCGGTCGATGCACTCGTTCCCGCGCGGGTTCCTGCAGGGGGGTCGGGCGCTCAGCGCCCCGGCACCGTGATCCGGCCCTCGACCGCGGCGAGCGCGATGTCGCTGCGCCAGTGCGCGCCGGCCAGGCGGACCCCGGCCACGCGCTCGTAGGCCGCCTGCCGCGCGCCGGCCAGGTCGGCGCCCACGGCGGTCACCGCCAGCACCCGCCCGCCGGCCGACACCACGCCGCCCTCGGCGTCGAGTGCGGTGCCCGCGTGCAGCACGCCCTCGCCGTCGGCGCCGATGACCGGGTCGCCGGTGCGCGGCGCCTCGGGGTAGCCGGAAGCGGCGACGACCACGGTGACGGCGGCGCCGTCCCGCCAGCGCAGCGGCGGGTGCTCGGCCAGCCGGCCGGTGGCCGCGGCCATGAGCAGCCCGGCCAACGGCGTCTCCAGCAGCGGCAGGACGACCTGCGTCTCGGGGTCGCCGAACCGGGCGTTGAACTCGACCACCCGGATGCCGCGCGAGGTCAACGCGAGCCCGGCGTAGAGCAGCCCGGAGAAGGACTCACCGCGGCGGGCCATCTCGTCGACGGTCGGCTGCAGCACCGTCCGCAGCACCTCGTCGACCAGGCCGGGCGGCGCCCACGGCAGCGGCGCGTACGCGCCCATGCCGCCGGTGTTCGGCCCGCCGTCGCCGTCGTCGCGCCGCTTGGCGTCCTGCGCGGGCAGCAGCGGCAGCACCGTCGTCCCGTCGGTGACGGCGAACAGCGAGACCTCCGGCCCGTCGAGGTACTCCTCGACGAGCACCGCGTGGCCGGCGTCCAGCACCGCCCGGCCGTGGGCCGACGCCGCCGCGCGGTCGTCGGTCACCAGCACGCCCTTGCCGGCGGCGAGGCCGTCGTCCTTGACCACGTAGGGGGCGCCCGACTCGTCGAGCACCGTCTCGAGCTCGGCCGGACCGCCGACCGGCCAGGACCGCGCGGTCGGCACGCCCGCCGCGGCCATCACGTGCTTGGCGAAGGACTTGCTGCCCTCGAGCTGTGCCGCCTCCTCGGACGGGCCGAAGCAGGCGATGTTCGCGTCCCGGACGGCGTCCGCGACACCGGCGACGAGGGGAACCTCCGGCCCGATCACCACCAGGTCGGCCTGCCAGTCGCGGGCGACCGCGGCGACGGCGTCCGGGTCGGTCACCGCCACGGCGATCGGCTCGGCGAGCGTCCGCGTGCCCGCGTTGCCCGGGGCGCAGGCCAGCGCGATCACCGCCGGATCGGCGGACAGAGCAACGCACAGGGCGTGCTCCCGGGCACCGGAACCGATCACCAGCACGCGCACGGACGGCGACGCTACCGAGCGCGCGTCACCTTCCGACGCGCGGCCGGTTGGGTTGGTCGCGCAACGACCGGCTGAACGCGCGGATGCGGGCGCGCTCGGCGGCGCGGGCGCGGGCGTCGACCCGCAGCTGCTGCCGCCGGGCCTCGGCCTCGAGCTTGCGGAAGCCGACCAGCCGGGCCGGGTCCAGGCGGCCGTCGTCGATGGCCGCGGCGACGGCGCAGCCGGGCTCCGTGCGGTGCGCGCAGTCGCGGAAGCGGCAGTGCTCGGCGAGCTCGGTGACGTCGGCGTAGGCGGCCGCGATCCCGTCGCGGTCCTCGTAGAGCCCGAGCTCGCGCATGCCGGGGGTGTCGATCAGCAGGCCGCCGCCGGGGAGGCGGTGCAGCTCGCGCGCGGTGGTGGTGTGCCGGCCCTTGCCGTCGTCGCGGATCTCCTTCGTGTCGGCGATCAGCGTGCCGGCGAGCGCGTTGGCCAGGCTCGACTTGCCCACACCCGACGGACCGACCATCGCCACGGTGCGGCCCGGCCCGACCAGTGCCCGCACCGCGTCGATCCCCTCCCCCGTGGTCGAGCTGACCGCCAGCACCTCGACGCCGAGGGCGTCCTCGGCGACCTGCTGCACGACGGCGTCGACGTCGTCGCAGAGGTCGGCCTTGGTGAGGACGACGACGGGCGTCGCGCCGCTGCTCCACGCGACCGCGAGGTAGCGCTCCACCCGGCGCAGCCGCGTCTCGCCGACGAGCGCCTCGACGACCAGGACGGTGTCGAGGTTCGCCGCGACGACCTGCGCGCCCGACGCGCGGCCGGCGACCGTGCGGGTGAAGGCGCTGCGCCGCGGCAGGACGGCGACGGCGAGCTCTCCGCGCAGCGCGACCCAGTCGCCGACGGCGGCTCCCGCCAGGCCGGTGTCGTCGTGCAGCGCCGCGCCGGGCACCGCCGTCCGCTCGCCGTCGGACGTCAGCACGCGCAGCCGGCCACGGTCGACGCGCGCGACGCGGCCGGGCTCGGTACCGGCAGGGAGCTCGGCGTCCCGGTCGGGGGTCCAGCCGAGAGCTGAGAGTTCCGTCACGGCGCGCATGGTGCACCGCTGGTCGGCCCGTTGTCGCCCGAATTGTGGCAACCCGCCGGACGGGGTTCGCCATCGGTTCACGGAGGGGGTGTGTTCTGGACGGCATGCACGCGACCGCGTCGCCGCTCCTTCCCTCGGCGACCCGCTCCGCCCGCCCGCTCGTCGTCGGACACCGCGGTGCCTCGTCGTACCGGCCCGAGCACACCCGCGCGGCCTACGGGCTGGCCATCGACCAGGGCGCCGACCTGATCGAGCCCGACGTGGTGCTCAGCAGCGACGGCGCGCTCGTGGTCCGGCACGAGAGCGAGCTGTCCCGCACCACCGACGTCGCCGGCCGGCCGGAGTTCGCCGACCGCCGCACCACGCGGGACTTCGGGTCGACGCGGCGCACCGGCTGGTTCACCGAGGACTTCACGCTCGCGGAGCTGCGCACGCTGGGCGCCACCGAGCGGATGACCGACGTGCGGCCGATGAACACCGCGTACGACGGCCGCGAGGGGATCCTCACGCTGGCCGAGGTCGTCGAGATCGCGCGAGACCGGTCGACGCCCGAGCGGCCGGTGCGCGTGCTGGCCGAGCTGAAGAAGCCGACCTGGTGGGAGACCCGCGGCCTGCCCATGCTCGATCTCGTCGTCGACGAGCTGCGCCGGCTGGACGCCCTCGGTGCCGACGGCCCGGTGCTGCTGCAGTCCTTCGACGCGCCCGCCCTGCGCCGGCTGCGCTCCCTGCTCGGGGACGACGGCCCGCGGATCGTCCAGCTCGTCGACGTCGTGCCGACCGACGACGCGCTCGTCACGCCCGCCGGACTGCGCGAGGTGTCGACCTACGCGCAGGGCATCGGCCCGTCGCGGCACCGCATCCTGCTGCGTGACGCGTCGGACGCCCTGCACCGGCGTCTCCGACCTCGTGCACCGGGGCCACGAGGCGGGGCTCGCCGTCGTCCCATGGACCCTGCGCGGCGAGAACGCCTTCCTTCCCCGGGCCCTGCGGCGGGGCACCGACCCCGCGGCGTCCGGGGACGCCGACGGCGAGGCCCGCCTGCTGCTCGCCCTCGGCGTCGACGGCCTCATCACCGACTGCCCCGACGTCGCCGTCCGCGTGCGCGAGGAGCTGGTCGCCGCCGCGTGACCGTCGCGAAGGGCGGGCTCAGTCCAGCAGGTCGTGGACGACGACGTTCTCGTCTCGCCCGGGGCCCACGCCGATCACGCTGATCCTGGCTCCGGAGAGCTCCTCGAGCCGGCGGACGTAGGCCTGGGCGTTCGCCGGCAGCTCCTCGAAGGTGCGGCAGCCGCGGATGTCCTCGAACCACCCCGGCATCTCCTCGTAGACCGGCGTCGCGTGGTGGAACTCGGTCTGCGTCATCGGCATCTCGTCGTGGCGGACGCCGTCGACGTCGTAGGCCACGCAGATCGGCACCGTCTCGACGCCGGAGAGCACGTCGAGCTTGGTGAGGAAGTAGTCGGTGATCCCGTTGACCCGGCTGGCGTAGCGGGCGATCACCGCGTCGAACCAGCCGCAGCGCCGGTCGCGGCCGGTGGTCACGCCCACCTCGCCGCCCTGCTTGCGCAGGTACTCGCCCCACTGGTCGTGCAGCTCGGTCGGGAACGGCCCCGAGCCCACCCGGGTCGTGTACGCCTTCAGGATGCCGACCACCCGCGTGATGCGGGTCGGCCCGATGCCCGAGCCGGTCGCCGCCCCGCCCGCCGTCGGGTTCGACGAGGTCACGAACGGATAGGTGCCGTGGTCGACGTCGAGCAGCGTGCCCTGCGACCCCTCGAGCAGCACCCACTCGCCGGCGTCGAGCGCGCGGCCGAGCAGCAGCCGGGTGTCGGCGATCCGCTCCTTGAGCTGCTCGGCGTACCCCGCGTACTCCTCGACGACCTCGTCGACGTCGATGGCCTTGCGGTTGTAGACCTTGACCAGCAGCTGGTTCTTCTCCTGCAGCGTGCCCTCGAGCTTCTGCCGCAGGATCGACAGGTCGAGCAGGTCGGCCACCCGGATGCCGTTGCGGGCGACCTTGTCGCCGTACGCCGGGCCGATGCCGCGGCCGGTGGTGCCGATCCGGCGGCTGCCCAGGAACCGCTCGGTGACGCGGTCCAGGGCCCGGTGGTGCGGCATGATCAGGTGCGCGTCGGCGGAGATCACCAGGCGCGACGTGTCGACGCCCCGCTCCTCGAGTCCGGCGAGCTCCCCGATCAGCACCTCGGGGTCGACGACGACGCCGTTGCCGATCACCGGCGTGCAGCCCGGCGTCAGGATTCCCGAGGGGATCAGGTGCAGCGCGTACCGCTCGCCGTCCGGCGTGATCACCGTGTGGCCGGCGTTGTTGCCGCCCTGGTAGCGGACGACGTACGGCACGCGGCCACCGAGCAGGTCGGTGGCCTTGCCCTTGCCCTCGTCCCCCCACTGGGCGCCGATCAGCACGACAGCCGGCATGGCTCGGCGCTCTCTCCTCGGTTCGTCCCGGTCCCCGGGAACGGGCAGAAGGGCAGGTCGGGCAGCTCCGGCGGCGTGCGGCCGGCAGATGGCAGGGTAACGGCATGGCACGTGTCGAGCTGGACCTCCGCCGCCTGGGGCCGGCCGAGGCCCCCCGCGCGGACCGGCTCGCCGCGGTCGCGGAGGCCGAGGCGGTGCTCGTGCGGGGCGCCGTCCCCGCCCTCGCCGGCGTCCTGACGCGTCTGCTCAAGGACGGCCGGACGGCGCACGTGCCGGTGGCCTGGGAACCGGGCGACGACCGGGACTCCGTCGGCCTGGCCCGTGACCTCGGCATCGGATCGGGGCCGCAGCGCGAGCTCTCGCTGGTGCGCGACGACCACGGCGGCGTCCTGCTGCACCACGGCCGGATCGAGGCCGACACCGGCGGACGGCGCAGCCTCAGCGCGCGGCTCGGCCTGCAGGCGCACCACGACGACATCAGGGTCGCCGACGGAGAGGTCACCCGGATCGACGTCCGCCCCGACTGGACGGCGGTCGACACCATCGGCGTGACGGTGATGGTGCAGCCGCTGCGGCCCACCCGGCGCACCGTCGGGCGGGCACTGCAGGTGGCCAGCGACCCGGCGCGGGTGGTGCGGGACGGCGTCCCGCTCGGTCGGTCCGTGCAGCGCTGGACCTGGTACGCCGACGACCGCGTGCGGTGGCGCCTGGAACCCTGACGGACTGCGGATGCCGCGGACGCTCCGGGTCGTGGACACTGGGTTCCCCACTCGTCGAGGAGGCATCGCTGCCGAGCACCCTGCCGTCCGTGGTCCGCGCCCAGCCGCGCCCGCACCGGTGATGGGCGACGGCGTGTCCGGCTTCGCGACAGCGGCTCCGCCGGCCGCCCGCCGCAGCCGGCTGCTGGACCGGGCGCTGGCCCGCCCGAGTTCCTCGGCCCTTGCCGGCCTGGTCGTCGCCGTCCTCTTCTTCGGGTTGCTCGTTCCCGACCTGCTCACCGCCGGGGGGCTCGCGGGCGTCCTGGACGTCGCCGCGACGCTCGGCATCGGCGCCGTCGCCGTCTCCCTGCTCCTGGTCGCCGGTGAGTTCGACTTCTCGGTCGGGGCGGTCGCGGCCGGGAGTGCTCTGCTGTCGGCGCTGCTGATCGCGCAGAGCGGCTGGAGCACCTGGCCGGCCATCGGGGTCGGCCTGGGCGCCGCACTGCTCGTCGGCGTGATCAACGGCGTGCTCGTGGTCAACACCGGCCTGCCGAGCTTCCTCGTCACGCTGGCCACCCTGCTGGTGCTGCAGGGCGTGGTCTCGCACGGCATCGGCGTGCTCACCGAGTCCGGCAGCGTCGACGCCCTGGACGACGCGCCCGGCTGGGCATCGGCCGAGGCGGCCTTCGCCTCCACGCTGGAGATCGGCGACGGCCGGTATCGCGTCTCGCTGCTGTGGTTCCTCGCCGTCACGGCCGTGGCGACGTGGGGCCTCTGGCGCACGAAGTCCGGCAACGCGCTCTTCGCCATCGGCGGCGCGCGCCGCGCGGCCGTCGAGCTCGGCGTCCCGGTGCGGCGGACGACCGTCGCCCTGTTCTGCCTGACCGCCGCCGCGGGGTGGCTGATCGGCGTCCTCGCGCTGACGCGGGTCGGCGCGGTCGCGGTCGCGCCGGGCCTGCACTCCAGCGTCGACTTCCTGGTCGTGGCCGTCATCGGCGGGTGCCTGCTCACCGGCGGATGGGGGTCGGTCTTCGGAGCCGCTGTCGCGTCACTGCTCTACGCCGTGGCCCGCCAGGGCATCACGCTGGCCGGCTGGGATCCGCAGTGGTTCGAGATGCTGCTGGGAGTCGTGCTGATCGTCGCCCTGGTGATCAACGGGATGGTGCTCCGGCGGCTGAGGGCGGCTCCGCGGTCGTGACGTGCTCCCGCGACTCCCCCGACCGGCTCGGCCCGGTGCTCGAGCTGCGCGGCCTGACCGTCCGCTACGGCGGCATCCCGGCACTCGACCGGGTCACCCTCGCGCTGCGCGCCGGTGAGATCACCTGCGTGCTCGGGGAGAACGGATCGGGCAAGTCGACGCTGGTCTCCGTGGTGTCGGGCCTGCGCCGTCCCGACGAGGGCGAGCTGCTGATGGACGGCCGGCCGGTGCGCCTGCGCACCCCGCGCCGCGCCCGCGAGGCCGGTATCGCCACCCTCTGGCAGGACCTCGCCGTGGCGCCCCTGCTGCCCGTCTGGCGCAACGTCGTGCTGGGTGCCGAGCCGACCCGCGGCGTCCGGCCGTTCCGCCGGATCGACCTCGCGCGGGCACGGGAGACGACGCTCGAGGCGCTGCGGCGGGTCGGGGTCACCGGCGTCGACCCCGACCAGCCGGCCAACGCACTGCGCGCCGGGGAGCGGCACGGCCTGGCCGTGGCGCGGGCGCTGCACTTCGGTGCGCGGGTGCTGGTCTTCGACGAGCCGACGGCGCCGATGACGGTGGCGCAGCACGCCCTGGTGCTGCAGTCGCTGGTGACCGCCCGGCGCGAAGGCATGGCGGTGCTGTTCGTGACGAACAACCCGCGCTACGCGCACCTGGTCGGCGACCGGTTCGTGCTGCTGGCCGGCGGCCGGGTGGCGGGCAATCTCACGCGGGACGACGTCGACGCGGCCGACCTCACCCGGCTGATCGCGGGCGGGGACGAGCTCACGGCGATCACCGCCCGGCTCACCGCCGCGCACCCGGAGCTCGGCGAGCGCTGGGAGCTCGGCGCCGGCTGACACGTCCGCGTCGGCCGGCGCCGGGCTCCGGCGCTAACTGAAGATGCTGACGCCGCCGGGGCCCACGAGCAGGCCTACGACGATCAGGACGATGCCGAGCACGATGCTGCGCCGGAGCAGCATCACGATGCCGGCCACCACCAGGATCACGGCGATGACCCAGAGGATCGTGGGATCCATGACTTGCCTCCTCGAGGAGTACGACGCCGGCATCCGCCGACGTTCCACGAGGGGAGTAGTGATCTTGGAGGGGCTCCGCTAAACGGGAGTTGGGCGAGGTCAGCCCGCAAGAGTCGGGTCGCAGTCCTTCAGCAGCGCGATGCATCGCTCGTGCTCGTCGGTCTCGCCGATGCTCTCGGCGGCCCGCGCCAGCAGCGTCACGCAGCGCAGGAAGCCCCGGTTCGGCTCGTGCGACCACGGCACGGGGCCGTGGCCCTTCCAGCCGTTGCGGCGCAGCGCGTCGAGCCCGCGGTGGTAGCCGGTGCGCGCGTAGGCGTAGCCCTCGACCGTCCCGGCGATCCCGCCGCCGCTGTCCAGGGCCCGCTCGGCCAGCGCGGCCCACGCGGCGCTGGCGCGCGGGTGCTCGGCGGCGACCTCGGCCGGATCCTGTCCGCGGGCGAGCGCGGCCTCGGCGACCGGGTCGCCGGGGAGCAGGGTGGGCGGCGGGTCGCCGAGGAGGTTGATCCCCGTCATGGTCATCTCCTCAAGGCTGCGGTACCGGAGAGCCGTTCGGCTCCTGTTGCAGAGCGCTTCAGCCGCTCTGCGACTGACCGGCCGACAGCAGGTCCTCGCAGGCCTCGGCGACGCGGGCGGCCATGCCGGTCTCGGCGGCCTTGAGGTAGCTGCGCGGGTCGTAGGCCTTCTTGTTGCCCACCTCGCCGTCGATCTTCAGGACGCCGTCGTAGTTGGCGAACATGTGGCCGACGATCGGCCGGGTGAACGCGTACTGGGTGTCGGTGTCGACGTTCATCTTCACGACGCCGTACGAGAGGGCCTCGCGGATCTCCTCCTGCGCAGAGCCGGAGCCGCCGTGGAACACCAGGTTGAACGGCTTGCTGCCGTCGGGCAGGCCGAACTCGCGGGAGACGACGTCCTGGCCCTGCTTGAGGATCTCCGGCCGCAGCTTGACGTTGCCCGGCTTGTAGACGCCGTGCACGTTGCCGAACGTCGCCGCGAGCAGGTAGATGCCCTTCTCGCCGAGGCCCAGGGACCTGGCCGTGGCCACGTAGTCGCCCTCGGCCGTGTAGAGCTTGTCGTTGATGTCGTGGGAGACGCCGTCCTCCTCGCCACCGACGACGCCGATCTCGAGCTCGAGCACCACCTTGGCGGCGGCGCACTTCTCGATGAGCTCCTCGGCGATCTGCAGGTTCTCGTCGAGGTCGATCGCCGAGCCGTCCCACATGTGCGACTGGAACAGCGGCTCCTGGCCGGCGTCCACGCGGTCCTTGGACAGGGCCAGCAGCGGGCGGACGTAGGAGTCGAGCTTGTCCTTCGGGCAGTGGTCGGTGTGCAGCGCGATCTGCACCGGGTACTTCTCGGCGACCACGTGGGCGTACTCGGCGAGCGCGACGGCGCCGGTCACCATGTCCTTGACCCGGGTGCCGGAGGCGAACTCCGCACCGCCGGTCGAGAACTGGATGATGCCGTCGCTGCCGGCGTCGGCGAAGCCGCGCAGCGTGGCGTTGACGGTCTCGGACGACGTGCAGTTGATCGCCGGATAGGCGAAGCCGCCCTCCTTGGCCCGGCTGATCATGTCGGCGTAGACCTCGGGTGTCGCGATCGGCATGGCGCGAAGACTAGTGGGTCGGCCGGACCGGGTCACACCCGCGCGAGGACCGGCAGATCAGCCCTGCTCGAGCCGGCTGGCCACCCGCGCCGCGACCACCACGGGGTCGTAGGTCGGGCCGAACGGCGGGGCGTAGGACAGGTCCGCCCCGGCCAGGTCCTCGGCGGTCATCGACGCCCAGATGGCGGCCGCGAAGACGTCGATCCGCTTGGCGCTGCCGGCGCCGCCGACGATCTGCGCGCCGAGCAGCAGGCCCGACCCGCGCTCGATGATCACCTTGACGGCGATGTCCTCGGCGCCCGGGAAGTAGCCGGCCTTCGTCGTCCCCTCGATCGTCTCGGTGAGGCAGTCGAAGCCGGCCTTCTGCGCCTGGGTCGTGCACAGCCCGGTGCGCCCGATCTCCAGGTCGCACACCTTGGTCACCGCCGTCCCGATGACTCCGGCGAAACGGGCGGCCCGGCCACCGATGACCGAGCCGGCGACGCGGCCCTGCTTGTTGGCGTGCGTGCCGAGCGGGATGTGCACGTCCTCCCCGCTGAGCCGGTGGAACGTCTGCGCGCAGTCGCCGGCGGCGAAGACCTGCGGGTGGCTGGTGCTCCGCTGGGTGCGGTCCACCTCGATGCCGCCGGTGCTGCCGATCCGCAGGCCGGCGTCGCGGACGAGGGACACCTCCGGGCCCATCCCGGTACCGAGGACGACGATGTCGGCGTCGTAGCTGCCCACGTCGGTGCGCACGGCGCGGACGACGCCGTCGGCATCGGTCTCGATCTCGCGCACCGGCTCCTCGGTGCGCACGGTCATGCCCATCCGCCCCATGGCCGCGCAGATCCGCTCCCCCATGTCGGCGTCGAGCGATCCCATCGGCAGCGGGTCGGCCAGCACGACGGTGACGTCGAGGCCGCGGTCGAGCAGCACCTCCGCCATCTCCAGGCCGATGTAGCCGCCGCCGAGGACGACCGCCCGCTTCGCGCCTGCGGCGAGCGCGGCGCGGATGTCGGCGCCGTCGGCCAGCCGGTGCACCCCGTGCACGCCCTCGGCGTCCAGACCGGGAACCTTGGGCCGCAGCGGACGGCCGCCGGTCGCCACGACCAGTGCGTCGTACGGGAAGCGGCGTCCGTCGGCGGCGGTGACCGTGCCCGCCTCGAGATCGATCGACTCCGCGCGGGTCCCCAGGTGGACGGCGATGTCCTTGCCCTCGAACCACGACGGCACCCGCGCGATCAACATGTCGCGGTCACTCACCTGGTCGCCGACCCAGTAGGGGATCCCGCAGGCCGAGTAGCTGACATCGGGTCCCTGCTCGAGGACGGTGATGTCCAGCTGGCCGGCGTCCTTGAGCCGGCGGGCCTGGCTGGCGGCCGACATGCCCGCGGCGTCCCCGCCGATGACGACGAGCTTCTCGGTCATGCCGTCAGCGTCCCAGGCGGGCCCGCCTTCGGCAGCACATGATGATCAGGTCACCTGGTCGTCAGGGCACGTAGCTCACTGTCGATGCTGAGCCAGGACCCCTGGTGATCAGCCCACCTGATCAACATCGGGGTCAGGACAGGCCCAGGTCGGCCAGCTCGAAGGCGGCCCGGTACTCGAACCCCGCCTCCTCGACCGCCGAGCGGCCCCCGCGGTCGACGATGACCGCGACACCGATGACCTCGGCCCCGGCCTCCTGCAGCGCCTGGGCGGCGGTCAGCGGGCTGCCGCCGGTGGTCGAGACGTCCTCCACGACCAGCACCGCACGGCCCTCGACGTCCGGACCCTCGATCCGGCGCTGCAGTCCGTGCGCCTTGCCCTCCTTGCGGACGATGCAGGCGTCGAGGTACCCCTCCCCCGCGGAGGCGGCGTGCAGCATCGCCGCGGCCACCGGGTCGGCGCCGAGCGTGAGCCCGCCGACGACGTCGTAGCGCAGGTCGCCCGTCACCTGGCGCATCACCCGCCCGACCAGCGGAGCGCCCTCGTGGTGCAGCGTCAGCCGGCGCATGTCGATGTACCAGTCGGCCTGGCGGCCCGACGAGAGCGTCACCTTCCCGTGCACCACGGCGAGCTCGACGATGAGCTCGAGCAGCCGGTCGCGGTCGGGCGTGCGCGGAGCGGTCATGGCGAGCGACCCTACTGAGGTCCCGTCCCCGCTCAGGCGGCCGGCGGGGCGAGCACCTGGTCGACGATGTAGATCGTCGCGTTCGCCGTCTGCACGTTGCCGCAGATGACGGAGGCGGCCTCGCCGACCACGGTGCCCTCGGCGGCGACGGTGAACTCCTCGCCGGAGCCCTCGACCGTCACCGTGTCGCCGTTGAGCGTCGTGTGCTCACCCGCCAGCTGGTCCGGTCCCAGCCGGCCGTCGATGACGTGGTGCGTCAGCACGGCGGAGAGCTGCGCGTTGTTTGCCAGCAGCGCTTTCAGCGTGTCGGCCGGGACGGCCTCGAAGGCCGGGTTGGCCGGCGCCAGGACGGTGACGTCCTCGGCACTGTTGAAGGCGTCCACCAGGTCGGCTGCCGTGACGGCCTCGACCAGCGTCGCCAGCTCCGGGTTGTTGCTCGCGGCGGTGGCGACCGGGTCGTCGGCCATGCCCTGGAAGCTGCCCTCGCCGTCCGCAGGCACCGCGTCGCACCCGGTCCCGAACGGCTCGTCGGACGCCGGTTCCGCCGGGGACTCCTCCGCCGCCGAAGACGACGTCGCGGCGGCGCTGTCGGAGGCCGCGCCGCCCTCCGGCTCGTCGGAACCGCAGGCGGTCACGCTGAGCGCGAGGGCGGCGGTCGCGGCGGCGAGCGCGCTCCGGGAGCGGCGCAGGGTCACGGCTTTCTCCTGTCGGTCGTGCGGCCGGGCGGCCACAGTGTGCGCGATCAGGTGGCCTCCACGTGGACGGAGTGCCAGCCGGTGGCGCCGGAGGGGAACGGGTCGGCGCGGTCCTCCGCCTGCTCCTCGCCGTCGGCGCCGACCGCGCGGACGGTGATCCGGTGCCGGCCGGGGGCGAACTCGTGAGGCAGCACCCACTGGCGCCAGATGTCGGCGTCCACGGCCGGGGAGAGGCGGGCCTCGGTCCAGTCGCCCTCGTCGACGCGGACCTCGACCCGCTCGATCCCGCGGGTCTGCGCCCAGGCCACCCCGGCGATCGGACGCCGGCCGGCCGGGAAGCTGCGCCGCGACGCGGGGACGTCGATCCGCGAGGCGATCCTGATGGGGCCCTCTGCCGCCCATCCGCTCTCGGTCCAGTAGGCGTCGACGGCCTCGTACGTGGTGGCCTCGATGCTGACCAGCCACTTGCACGCCGACACGTAGCCGTACAGGCCCGGGATGATCATCCGCACCGGGAACCCGTGCTCCACGGGCAGCGGCTCGCCGTTCATGCCGAACGCCAGCATCGCGTCGTCCACCTCGAGCGCGGCCCTGGTCGGGGCGCCGATGGTCATGCCGTCGCTCGAGCGGCAGAGCAGTTGCGTGCTGCCGTCGCGGACGCCGTGCTCGCGGAGGAAGTCCCCGAGGGGGACGCCGACCCAGCGCGCGGTGCCGGCGAGCGTGCCGCCGACCTCGTTGGAGACGCAGGTCAGCGTGATGTCCCGCTCGACGGCGTCGCCGCGCTCGAGCAGATCGGTCAGGGTCCAGGTGCGCGGGCGGTCGACCGCGCCGCTGATCCGCAGCCGATAGTCCGCCGGCCGGATCTGGGGGACGGTGAGCGCGGTGTCGATCCGGTAGAACTCGCGGTTGCCGGTGAACAGCGGCGTCAGCCCGTCGACCTGACCGGACAGGTCGGCGCCGCGGGGCAGCGGCCCGGCCGCGTCGGCGGGTCGCGGGAGAACGAGCTCGGCGCGCGCCTCGGCCACGGCGAACCGGCGCTGCAGGAGCCGGCCGCCGCCGCCCGCGACCGCGGCGACGCCGGCGGCCACGCCACTGGCGACGAAGAAGCCGCGCCGGTCGAGCCCGGCGCCCTTGCGGTCGGTCGAGCCGAGCACCTGGCGCAGCCGGTCGAGCACCTCGCCGTCGGCGGCGGGCGGGGACGTCGCCCCGGCCGGGGTCGGCGCGGGGGCAGGCGCGGGCGCGGTCAGCCGGCCGATCAGGATCCCCAGGGCGGCGATGCCGGCGGCGGCGCCCAGCAGCGAGGGCAGCCCGTCCAGCGGACCGCCGGCCGGCCGGGTCACGGCGGCGAGCACGCCGAGGAAGCCGAACACCGCGATGCCGGCCTGCCCGAGCCGGAGCCGGCGCAGCGCGGCCAGCCCCACGGCCAGGGAGAAGAGTGCGATCAGCGTCAGCGTGCCGACGATCAGAGCGATCTTGTCGTTCTCGCCGAAGGTGCGGATGGCGAAGGCCTTCACCGGCTCGGGCGTGACCTCGATGACGGCGTCTCCCACGGCGACGACCGGGGACGAGGCCGGGCCGACCAGCCCCGCCAGCAGTTCGGCGACGCCGAGCGCCACGGCGGCCGCGAGCAGTCCGGCCAGCGCGGCGAGCGGCCCGCGCCGGACCGGCGCAGGCACTGCCGTGGCGGGGGCGGACGCTTTCATCGCGGTCACGCCGTGTGTTCGGCGCTCACCTCCCCGGCGGATTCGTCGTCCACGATCTCCCGGGCGGGGCGTCCGTCCGGGGGACACGCGTCCGCGGTTGCGTTCCGCGGTGCGGGCGGGTCTGCGAGGGTGACCATGTGTCCGATTCACCGCCGGTCGAGAAGCAGCCGATGCCGACGGCCACCCGCGTCGCCGTGATCCTGCTGGCGCTGCTCGGGGTACTGCTCCTCGCGAACGCCGTGCTGACCTGGGTGGGCCAGGAGACCATCATCGACCAGATCGTCGAGACCGGGGTCGAGCGCGACGCCGCCGCGCAGTCGGTGCTGCTGTTCATGTTGGCGTACGCACTGATCGGGGTCAGCAGCCTGCTCGCGTCGATCTTCCTCCCCCGCCGGCGGAACTGGGCCCGGCAGGTGGGCGTGCTGACGACGTCGCTGCTGATGGTCATGACGCTCTTCTCGATCCTGACCGGCGGCGCGATCTCACCCATCGGCCTGCTGGTGATGGTCTCCGCCATCGCCGGGCTGACCAGCCTCGTGACGAGGCAGACCAAGGACTGGGTGCACGGCGTCGTCCGCACCGACTGACCGGATCTCCGTCAGCGGGTGAGGCTGCGGCGCCACTTCTCGTGCGCGTACCACTCGCTGGACTGCTTGCGCGCGAGCAGGACGACGCCGACGAGCACCGCGAGGAACGAGAAGATGCTCAGCGCCGTGATGGTCGGGAAGGGCGAGGTACCCGCGGTCGCACCGGCCAGGTTCACCAGGCCACCGGCGATGCCGAGGCCGCCGAGGACGAACAGCACGATGCGCGCCCAGTTGTGGCCACGCCAGGCGAACCAGACGAACAGCACGTACAGCGCGGTGAAGAGCAGCCCCACCACGACGAACAACGTCGCGAAGGTCTCGGCGAAGGAGGCCGGGTCGAGCCCGGAGTCCTGGAACTGGGGGTCCTGGAACTCCGGCTGCTGGGCCAGTGCCTGATCGATGTACTCGTCCCAGTTCGCGAAGGCGAACAGTGAACCGGCCAGGCTCAGCACGATCGAGACGATGAAGGCCCCGAGCCCGGCCCGGACGGGAAGCGGGCGCTCCTTGGGCTCCGGCGGAGGCTGGCCGGACCCCGGCGGAGGCGCGGGCGCATACCCCCACGGCGGGGGCCCGTACGGACCCGGCTGGCCGGAGGGCGGCGGTCCGTACGGCGGCTGGCCGTACGGCGGCGGTCCGTACACCGGCTGGCCGTACGGAGGAGGCCCGGGCTGGCCGTAGGGCGGCTGCGCCGGCGGCTGCCACTGCGGGGGCTGCCCCTGCGGGGGCTGCCCCTGCGGCTCGCCCTGTGGGCCCTGCCCTGACGTCATCGTCGTCTCCCCGTGCGCTGTGGACTGCTCCCGATCATGACACCCGCGGCGTGCCGCGACCGACGGGATCAGGCGCGGGCCACCGACAGCGTGTCGCCCTCGTCCGGCCAGTCGACGACGACCGTGTCGCCGTCCCGGATCTCGCCGGACAGCAGGCCGCGCGCCAGCTGGTCACCGATGGCCGACTGCACCAGCCGGCGCAGCGGCCGGGCGCCGTAGACGGGGTCGAACCCGTTGAGCGCCAGCCACTCGCGCGCGGCGTCGGTGACCTCGAGGGTCAGCCGCCGCGCGGCCAGCCGCCGGGCCAGCACGCCGACCTGGATGTCGACGATCCCGGTGAGCTCCTCGCTGCCGAGCGCCCGGAAGACGATCACGTCGTCGAGCCGGTTGAGGAACTCCGGCTTGAAGTGCGCCCGGACGACGTCCATGACCGCGTCGCGTCGACGCTCTTCCGGCACCGACTGGTCGGCGATCAGCTGCGAGCCGAGGTTCGAGGTCAGGATCAGGATGGTGTTGCGGAAGTCCACCGTCCGCCCCTGGCCGTCGGTCAGCCGGCCGTCGTCCAGCACCTGCAGCAGCACGTCGAAGACGTCCTGGTGGGCCTTCTCGACCTCGTCGAAGAGCACCACCGTGTACGGACGGCGCCGCACGGCCTCGGTGAGCTGGCCACCGGACTCGTAGCCGACATAGCCGGGCGGTGCGCCGACCAGACGGGCCACCGAGTGCTTCTCCGAGTACTCGCTCATGTCGATGCGGACCATCGCCCGCTCGTCGTCGAACAGGAACTCCGCCAGGGCCTTGGCGAGCTCGGTCTTGCCGACGCCGGTCGGGCCGAGGAAGAGGAACGAGCCGGTGGGCCGGTGGGGGTCGGCCACGCCGGAGCGCGCCCGGCGGACGGCGTCGGAGACGACGCGGACGGCGTCCTCCTGGCCGACCACGCGGCGGCCGATCTCGTCCTCCATCCGGAGCAGCTTCGCCGTCTCGCCCTCGAGCAGCCGGCCGGCCGGGATACCGGTCCACGCCTGGACGACGTCGGCGATGTCGTCGGCGCCGACCTCCTCCTTGAGCATCGACTCGCCGGTCTCCACCGACGCCTCGGCGTCCGTGAGCGAGCGCTCCAGTTCCGGCAGTCGGCCGTAGCGCAGCTCGGCCGCGCGGGCCAGGTCGCCGTCGCGCTCGGCGCGCTCGGCCTCCAGCCGGACCCCCTCGAGGGCCTCCTTGATGCGCTGGATCCGCTCGATGGCCGACTTGTCCTGCTGCCAGCGGGCGGTCAGCTCGTCGAGCTCCTGCCGCCGGTCGGCCAGGTCGGCGCGCAGCGAGGCCAGCCGCTCGAGGGACGACGGGTCGTCCTCCTTGGCCAGCGCCATCTCCTCGATCTCCATCCGGCGGACGGCGCGCTCCACCTCGTCCACCTCGACCGGCCGGCTGTCGATCTCCATCCGCAGCCGGCTGGCCGCCTCGTCGACGAGGTCGATGGCCTTGTCCGGGAGGAAGCGGGCCGTGACGTACCGGTCCGACAGGGTCGCCGCGGCAACGATCGCGGCGTCGGTGATCCGGACGCCGTGGTGCACCTCGTAGCGCTCCTTGAGCCCGCGCAGGATACCGATGGTGTCCTCGACGCTGGGCTCACCGACCAGCACCTGCTGGAACCGGCGCTCCAGGGCCGGGTCCTTCTCGATGTGCTCCCGGTACTCGTCCAGCGTCGTCGCGCCGACCATGCGCAGCTCTCCGCGGGCGAGCATCGGCTTGATCATGTTGCCGGCGTCCATCGAGCCGTCGCCGGTGGCACCGGCGCCGACGATCGTGTGCAGCTCGTCGATGAAGGTGACGACCTGCCCCTCGGCCTCGGTGATCTCCTGCAGGACGGCCTTGAGCCGCTCCTCGAACTCGCCGCGGTACTTGGCGCCCGCGACCATGGCGGCCAGGTCCAGGGCCATGAGGCGCTTGCCCTTGAGGCTCTCCGGCACGTCGCCGGCGACGATCCGCTGGGCCAGGCCCTCGACGATCGCCGTCTTGCCGACGCCGGGCTCGCCGATGAGCACCGGGTTGTTCTTGGTGCGCCGGGAGAGCACCTGCACGACGCGGCGGATCTCGGTGTCCCGGCCGATGACCGGGTCGATCTTGCCCTCCCGGGCGCGCTCGGTGAGATCGACGGCGAACTTCTCGAGCGCCTGGAAGGTGTTCTCCGGGTCGGGCGTGGTCACCTTGCGGTTGCCGCGCACCGTGCGGAAGGCGGCGAGCAGTGCCTCGCGGGTCGCCCCGGACCCGGTCAGGACCGAACCGGCCTCGCCGCCGGCGCCGGCCAGCCCGACCAGCAGGTGCTCGGTCGACACGTACTCGTCCCCGAGCGCGCTCGCCTGCTCTCCTGCGGCGTTGATGACGCGCAGCAGTTCGCGGGACGGCGACGGCGCGGGCACGGTGGCCCCACTGACGCTGGGCATACGGCGCAGCGCAGCATCGGCCTTGGCCCGGACGTCGGCCGGATCCGCGCCCACGGCGGTCAGCAGCGGTCCGGCGATGCCGTCGTTCTGCGACAGCAGTGCGACGAGCAGGTGCAGCGGCTCCAGTGCTGCCTGGCCGCGATCGACGGCGAGACGCTGGGCGGCGGCGAAGGCTTCCTGCGAACGGGTGGTGAGCTTGCTCTCCATGGTGGTGGGAGGGGGTCCTCTCGCTCGTGGTGGTCGGATGGCCTCGTCGGCGTCGTTCCCTGCAACGATCCGATACTTGAGTCTGTTCCGCTCAACTCTGCTCGTCGGCGTCGTCCGGCGTGAGCATTCCGGGCCGAGGAAGTTCCTCGGCCTCGGGAGATCCGCTGACCGAGGTGCGTCGCGCACGATCCTCTGGTCCTAGACTCGCGCCATGACCGCCACTCTGCCGTCGCCGAGCGTGGCACTCGACGACCAGCTGTGCTTCGCGCTCTACGCCGCCTCCCGGGCCGTCACCGCCCGGTACCGGCCGATGCTCGAGGAGCTGGGGCTGACCTACCCGCAGTACCTGGTCATGATGCTGCTCTGGGAGCAGGACAACCAGACCGTCGGGCAGCTCGGTGCGCGCCTCGCCCTCGACAGCGGCACGCTCTCGCCGCTGCTCAAGCGGCTGACCGCGGCGGGCATGGTCAGCCGCCACCGCCGGGTGGAGGACGAGCGGTCGGTGTCGATCGCCCTGACCGACACCGGGCGGGCACTGCGCGACAAGTCGTACCGGATCTCCGAGGAGATGATCGGCGCCATCGGCTTCGACGCCAGCGAGTTCGACGACCTGAAGGCGCGCCTGCGGCTGCTGACCGAGCGGGTGACCAGCACCACCCAGCCCCCGGCCTGAACTGTCCATCCGGCCCACTGGTAGGGGTAGGGGCGCACACGGTCGCCCGTCCGGCGCGGCCGTACCGAGCCGAGGAGGAGCCCCCCATGGCCACCCGCACCGCCCGCACCGCTTGGACCGGCACCCTGCAGGACGGCTCCGGCCGCACCGAACTGGCCAGCTCCGGGCTGGGCACCTACGACGTCTCGTGGCCCAAGCGCACCTCGGACGCGGCCGACGGCAGCACGAGCCCCGAGGAACTGATCGCCGCGGCCCACGCCTCGTGCTACGCCATGGCCTTCTCCGGGTCCGTCGCGAAGGCCGGCGGCACCCCGAAGAGCGTCGACGTCACCGCTGACGTGGACTTCGGTCCCGACAGCGAGCGCGGCGGCTTCATGATCACGAAGATCCACCTCACCGTGCGCGCGGACGTCGAGGGTCTCGACGAGGCGGGTTTCCAGGAGGTGGCCGAGGGCGCGAAGGCCGGCTGCCCGGTCAGCAAGGCGCTCGCCGCCACGACCATCACCATGGACGCCGCGCTCAAGGGCTGACGCGCGCCGGTGCCCTGTTGATCAGGTCGCCTGATCCACAGGGGTCCTGGCTCAGCATCGACACTGAGCCAGGACCCCCGACGATCAGGTCACCTGATCAACATGGTCATCAGGGGACGACGATCGACCAGGCGCCGGGGTCGAGCCGCCAGGTCTGGCCCGTGAGGCCCTCGTGCACCTCACCGTCGGCGTCGATGTCGACCGGTTCGCCCGTGACCGCGACCGACCGGCCGCGCACGAGGACGACGTCGTCCCGCTCCCCGTGCCGACCCGACTTCAGGGCGGCACCGAACGCAACCCGCTCCGCCGGTCCGGTCGCCGCGCTGACGAGCACGTCGAGCAGCCCGTCGCCCGGATCGGCGTCCGGACAGAGCGCCGTGCCGCCGCCGACGGTCGGGCCGTTGCAGAGCCCGACCATGAGCAGCGGCGTCGACCCGTCCGCCGACCAGTCGCCCGACGGCGGCCGCACCGGCCGGCCGTCGACCTCGACCCGCAGCTCCCAGCCGCGCTCGGCGGCGCCGGCCAGCGCCGCGCCGACGGGGTAGGCGACGGCGCCCATCAGGTCCTTGAGCCGCTCCGCGCGGCGGCCGGCGGAAGCCCCGACGCCCGCGTGGACGGCGTTGACCACGAGCAGCCCGCCGTCCTCGCGCAGCACGTCCAGCCGCCGCGGGGTGCCCTCGAGCACCACGCGCGCACCGGCCTCGGGGTCCAGCGGCAGGCCCAGGGTGCGGGCCAGGTCGTTGCCGGTGCCGCAGGCGATCAGGCCGACCGGCGCCGCACCCAGCAACCCGGCGCGGTCCAGCGCAGCGGCGACGGCGTGCAGCGACCCGTCCCCGCCCAGCACGACGGGGCGGCGGCCGTCGAGTGCGCGCACCACGTCGTCGAGCTCGTCGGACGACGACGTGGCGGCCACCTCGACGTCGGTTGCGCTCCGCAGCACGGTGAGCGCGGCCTCGACCGGCTCGTCCTCCGCGGATCCGGCGGCTCCGTTGACGACGACCAGCAGCGGCGCGGTCATCGGGACGACGGTGCGCCGTCGGGCGTCTCTCCCATTCCCGCAGCCTGCAGCACGAGCTCGACCGGGTGCCAGGCGGACCGCTGCGTGCCGTGATGGATCTGCTCCCGGCACGACGTGCCGGTCGCCGCGATCACGGCGTCGGGCGCGGCCGCGCGCACCGCGGGGAAGAGCCGGTCCTCCCCCACCTGCAGCGAGATGTCGTAGTGCTCGGTCTCGTAGCCGAACGACCCGGCCATGCCGCAGCACCCGGCGTCGAGCTCCTGCACGGTGACACCCGGGATCCGCTTCAGCAGGGCGACGGTCGCGGCGGTGCCGGCCTCGGCCTTCTGGTGGCAGTGCCCGTGGAAGACGACGGTCCGGCCGGCCAGCCAGCTGTCCTCGCGCAGCGTCAGGCGGCCGGCGTCGATGGCCTCGACCAGCAGCTCCTCGGGCAGCCGCACCTGCTCGGCGACCGCCCGCACGTTCGGGTCGTCGGGCAGCAGCTGCAGGTGCTCCGCACGCAGCGTGAGGATGCAGGACGGCTCGCAGCCGACGATCGGCCCGTCGGCGGCGCCGCTCGCGCACAGCGACGCGGCGAGGTGGCCGGCCTTCTTCCGCGCGTCGTCCAGCAGGCCCTTGGAGATGCTCGGCCGCCCGCAGCAGCCCTTGCTCTCCAGCCGGACGTCGTGGCCGGCCGCCTCGAGCAGCTGGACGACGGCCTTGCCGATGCCCGGCTCGGTGAAGCTGGTGAACGAGTCGGCCAGCATCGTGACCCGGCCCTGCGTCGGCGCCTCCGGACGGCGGTGCCGGCGGAACCAGCGGGGCAGGTTGTCCCGCTCGAAGTGCGGCAGCGGGCGCTGCCGCGCGATACCGAGCCGGCGCTCCATCAACGGTCGCAGGAAGCTCATGCGACCCGGCAGGTTG
The DNA here is from genome assembly GCA_963777095.1 of uncultured Actinomycetota bacterium. Taxonomy (GTDB): domain Bacteria; phylum Actinomycetota; class Actinomycetes; order Mycobacteriales; family Geodermatophilaceae; genus CAVZOY01. Next base: position 1,267,054 of record CAVZOY010000006.1, on the reverse strand, counting down.
GACAGCGGCGCTGTGGCGGAGCCCAGCCGGTTCAGCGTGCGGATCGCCCCGAAGATCCGTGAGCGCAGCGGCACGCCCTCGATGTCGTACTTGTGCGCGAGGGCCTCGCTCTTCATCGCGGCCATGTCGACGCCGAGCGGGCACTCGCTCTTGCACGCCTTGCACATCAGGCAGAGGTCGAGCGCCTCGTGCAGCCGCTCGTCGGACAGTGCCTGGTGCGGATCGCCCTCGGACAGCGCCTTGACCAGCGCACCGGCCCGGCCACGGGTGGAGTGCTCCTCCATCCTCGTGGCGATGTACGAGGGGCACATCGTGCCGGTCGTGGACTTGCGGCACAGGCCGATGTTCATGCACCGGTCGGCCATGCCGAACATGCCGCCGACGACGTCGAACTGCAGCCGGGTGCGCAGCGGTCCAGGTGTGGGCGGGTCCGTGTCGCGCAGGTGCTCGGTCATCGGCGGCGCATCGACGATCTTGCCGGGGTTGAGGACGGCGCCGGGGTCGAACAGCTGCTTGACCTCGCGCATCGCCTCGTACAGCTCGTCGCCGAACAGTTCGCGGTTGAACTCGCTGCGGGCCAGGCCGTCGCCGTGCTCGCTGGAGTTGGCGCCGCCGTACTCGCGGACGAGGTCCTTGATCTCGACCGCGACGGAGCGCATCACGTCGACCTGCCCGGGCTTGGTCAGGTCGACGAACGGCCGGATGTGCAGGCAGCCGACCGAGCAGTGCCCGTAGAAGCCGGCCTCCAGCCCGTGCCGGTCGAGCACCTCCCGGAAGCGGGCCGTGTACTCGGTGAGGTGCTCGGGTGCGACCGCGGTGTCCTCGACGAAGGCCAGGGGACGGTTGGCGCCCTGGGAGGCGGCCATCAGCAGTCCCAGCGCGGACTTGCGCACCTTGAGCAGGTCGCTCTGCTGGGCGGGCGTGACGGCGCGCAGGACGGCGTAGCCGTGCCCGTTCTTCTCCCAGAGGGCGGTGAGCCGGTCCAGCGAGGCCACGAGCTCGGCCTCGTCGTCGCCGGTGAACGAGACGAAGAGCAGCGCCTCGGGGTCGCCCTCGAGGATCCGGCCGAGCCCGGCGTACTCGATCTTGCGCCGCGACAGGTCGAGGATCGTCTTGTCGAGCATCTCGACGCCGGCCGGGTCGAGCGAGAGGGCGTCCTCGGTCGCGGCGGTGGCCGCGAGCACCGAGGTGAAGTGCCCGACGGCGAAGACCTGCTTCGAGGGCTTGGGCACCAGCCCGACCAGCGCCGACGTGGCGACGGCGAGCGTGCCCTCCGAGCCCACGAGGAACTTGGCCAGGTCGAACGGCGGCGCCCCGGCCAGCCGGTCGAGCCGGTAGCCACCGGCGCGCCGCCAGTACGTGGGAAAGCCGGTCTCGATCGCGCCGACGTGGTCGGAGAGGATCCGCGGGAGCCCCTGCAGGATCCGCGCCTCCAGCGAGTCGCCGTCGGCCCGGCGGGCCCGCTCGGCCTCGTCCAGCACCCCCCAGCGCGTGGTCGAGGCGTCGGCGAGCACCAGGTCCATCTCGAGGACGTGGTCGATCGTCATCCCGAACCGCAGCGACCCGCTGCCGGCCGAGTTGTTGCCGATCATCCCGCCGATCGTGGCGCGGTTGGACGTCGAGGTGTCCGGCCCGAACATCAGCCCGTGCGGCGCGGCCGCCCGGTTGAGGTCGTCCTGGACGACGCCCGACTGCACCCGGGCCGTCCGGGCCTCCGGGTCCAGCTCGGTGATCTCGTACATGTGCCGGGACAGGTCCATGACGATGCCCGGGGTGATCGTCTGGCCCACGAGGCTGGTGCCCGCCCCGCGCGCGAGCACCGGCAGGCCCGCCTCCGCCGCGAGCCGCACGGTGGCGACGACGTCGCCGGCGTGCCGCGGATAGACGACGCCGGTCGGCGTCATCGAGTACATGCTGGCGTCCTGGCTGAACAGGTGCCGCGTGTAGTCGTCGAAGGCGACCTCGCCGTCGAGCGTGCGGCTCAGCTCGGCGGCCAGGTCGGCGTGCTCCCCGGCCACGCCGGCGGGACGGGGCGGCGCCGGCAGTCACTGCCCGAGCACCTCGAGCGCGGCCTGGATGCCGTTCGGGTCGATCTTCACGCCGGCCCGGACCAGGCCCATCTGCACGCCGGCGAGCGTGCCGGCGAGCATCAGGTCGTTGAAGTGGCCGAGGTGACCGATGCGGAAGACCTTGCCGGCCAGCTTGGTCAGGCCGGCACCCGAGCGACATGTCGTAGTTCTCGAGGATCACCCGGCGGACCTCGTCCGCGTCGTACTCGTCGGAGAGCAGGACCGCCGTGAGCACCGGCGAGTACTCGCGCTCGTCGAGGGCGAGCACCTCGAGGCCCCAGCCGCGCACGGCCGCGCGGGTCGCCTCGGCGTGCCGCTGATGACGTGCGTAGACGTTCTGCAGGCCCTCCTCGTGCAGCATCACCAGCGCCTCGCGGAGGCCGTAGAGGATGTTGGTGGCCGGGGTGTAGGGCCAGAACCCGTTGGCGTTGGCGGCCAGGATCGGCTGCCAGTCCCAGTACGAGCGCGGCAGCTTCGCCGTCCGGGAGGCCTCGAGGGCCTTGTCGCTGACCGCGTTGAAGCTGATGCCCGGCGGCAGCATGAGGCCCTTCTGCGAGCCCGAGACGGTGACGTCGACCTTCCACTCGTCGTGCCGGTAGTCGACGCTGCCGAGCGAGGAGATGGTGTCGACCAGGAAGAGCGCCGGGTGCCCTGCCGAGTCGATCGCCTCGCGGATCGCGCCGATCCGGCTGGTGACGCCGGTCGAGGTCTCGTTGTGGACCACCATCACGGCCTTGATCTCGTGGCCGGAGTCGGCCGCGAGCCGCTCCTGCACCGCCTCCGGCGGAACGCCGTGCCGCCAGTCCCCGGGTACGAACTCGACCTCGAGGGAGAGCTTGCCGGCCATCTCCTGCCAGAGGGTGGCGAAGTGCCCGGTCTCGAAGCACAGCACCTTGTCGCCCGGCGACAGCGTGTTGACCAGCGCGGCCTCCCAGGCGCCGGTGCCCGAGCCCGGATAGATGACGACCGGGTTGGTGGTGCCGAACGGCGCCTTGACCGCTTCGAGGACCTCCTTGCCCAGCTTCGCGAACTCCGGTCCGCGGTGGTCGATGGTCGGGAAGTCCATGGCCCGCAGGACCCGGTCGGGGACGTTCGTCGGCCCCGGGATCTGCAGGAAGTGACGTCCCCCTGTGCTGCCGCCTGCCAGTGGCATTGCCCCGCCTCTCGTCGCGTGTCGGCGCGGTGCGCCGGAGTCCGCAGTGCGGAAATCTACCTCCGCCATCCGGGCAGCTCTCTCGAGTGGCCGGACGTCCTGTGACGCTTGACACTTCCCTGGTACGACCATTTCAATGACCGACCAGCGAAAACGTCGTTCCGCATCGCGGAACAGCTACCCGCCCCTACGACGACTCGGGGAACAACGGTGTCCGTACAGCTCGTCCTGATCTTGATCCTGCTGGTGGTCTTCCTGATCGCCACAGTGCTGCCGGTCCACATGGGCGCACTCGCGCTGGTGGCCGCCTTCATCGCCGGCTACTTCATCTACGGCACCGACGGCGACCCGCCGTACGACGACGCGATCTTCGGCTTCTTCCCCGGGTCGCTGTTCGTCGTCCTCGTCGGCGTGACGTACCTCTTCGCCATCGCCAAGAACAACGGCACCGTCGACTGGCTCGTGCATGCCGCGGTGAAGGCCTCCGGCGGCCGCCTGATCGCAATCCCGTGGGCCATGTTCGCCGTCACCGGCGCGCTCACGGCGATCGGCGGCGTCGTGCCGGCCGTGGTCGCGATCATCGCCCCGGTCGGCATGTCCTTCGCCCGCCGCTACGGCATCAACCCCGTGCTGATGGGCCTGTTCATCATCAACGGCGCGACCGCGGGCGGCTTCTCCCCGCTGTCGGTCTTCGGCGTCATCACCAACACGGTGGTCGCGGAGAACGACCTCGAGGGCAGCCCGCTGTTCCTCTGGGGCTCCTCGATCGTCATCAACATCCTGCTGTCGATCGTGGTCTTCTTCCTCTTCGGCGGCCGCAAGCTGATCGGCGATGGGCCGGGTCGACACGACCGACAACCGCGACGACGACTTCGTCGCGGCCACCGTGGCCGGCGACGCGACCGAGGACACCGGCGCCGACATCCCCGGCGGACCGGCCCGGCGCACGGGCAGCACCGCGGTGGGCAGCACGAGCACCGGCGGCGCGGCCGTCACCAGAGGAACGGGCGCTCCGGTGGGCAGCCCGCGTCACGGGGACCCGGGTCACCAGCACCCGCACGACGAGGACGACGACCGCGCCGAGACCAAGGCCGTGCAGACCGTGGCGGTGGCCGAGGAGCGACACCCGGACCCCGTCACGACGCTCGACCGCGACCGCACGCTGACCCTGATCGGCCTGCTCATCCTGGTCGTCGGTGCCCTCGCCTTCGACCTCGACATCGGCCTGATGGCCATCACGGTCGGCGTGCTCCTCTCCCTGATCGCCCCCCGCGGCGCCAAGGGCGCGGTGGGCCAGATCGCGTGGCCGACCGTGCTGCTGATCTGCGGCATCGTCACCTTCGTCGGGCTGATGCAGGACCAGCAGGTCCCCGAGTGGCTGGGCGAGAACGTGGCCTCGCTGGGCCTCCCGCTGATCGCCGCGCTGCTGATCTGCTACATCGGCGGCGTCGTCTCCGCGTTCGCCTCGACGACCGGCATCCTCGGCGCGCTCATCCCGCTGGCCGTGCCGTTCCTCCAGGGACCCGAGGCGGTCGGGGCCATCGGCCTGATCACCGCCCTGGCGCTCTCCTCGTCGATCGTCGACTCGAGCCCGTTCTCGACGAGCGGTGCCCTGGTGGTCGCCAACGCCCAGGAGAACGAGCGGGACCGGGTGTTCAAGCAGCTCATCATCTGGGGCTTCTCGATGGTCGCGATCATCCCGCTGGTCACCTGGCTGATCTTCGTGGTCCCCGGCTGGCTGTAAGAGTTCGCTGGTACCCCGACGACCGCGCCCCGGACGGCTCCCGCCGCCGGGGCGCGGTCGTGTGCGCCGACAGCCTCGGGAGCATCGCAGCGAGGAACGAGCGAGGAGCAGACCGAGGCGCGGAGGCGCACCGACCAGATGGCCGGAGCACGATGACGAGGACCCGGCACGGAGGAGCACCGCATGGAACCGACGGCAGCCCGACCACCGCTGAGCGGCATCCGGGTGCTCGAGGTGGGCGTGTTCATGGCGGCGCCCTTCGCCTCGATGCAGCTGGCCGACCTCGGCGCCGAGGTCATCAAGGTCGAGGACCCCCGAGCCGGTGACCCGGTCCGCGCCAGCGGCCCGTTCGTCGAGGGCGAGAGCTCGCCCTACCTCCGGCTCAACCGCAACAAGGAGTCCGTCGCGCTCGACCTCAAGTCCGAGGCCGGCAGGCGCGCCTTCCTCGCGCTGGTCGAGACCGCGGACGTCGTCATCGAGAACCTGCGACCCGGCGCCATGGCCCGCATGGGTCTCGACGCCGCCGGCATCCATGCGGTCAACCCCCGGGTCGTCTACGCCTCCGGCTCGGGCTGGGGACAGGACGGACCGCTCGCCCCCCTGCCGGGGCTGGACATCATGGCCCAGGCACGCAGCGGCCTGATGAGCATCACCGGCACGCCGGAGCGGCGAGCCGGCCAAGGTCGGCGTCCCGCTCTGCGACCTCGTCTGCGGGCTCTACCTCGCGCTGGCCGTGACCGCGGCGCTGCGCGAACGCGACCGCACCGGCCGCGGGCAGGCCATCGACGTCTCGCTGTTCGAGGCCGGCGTCAGTCTCGCCGTCTGGGAGGCCGGCAAGTACTTCGCCACCGGCGAGGTCGGCGGTCCGCTGGGGTCCGCGCACCAGAGCCAGGCCCCCTACCAGGCCTTCCGGACGGCGGACGGCTGGATCACCATCGGCGCCAACACGCCCAACACGTGGGCGGGGCTGTGCCGCACGCTCGGCATGGACGACGCGCTCGCCGACGAGCGCTACGCCGACGCGACGAAGCGGCACGCGCTCCGCGAGGAGCTGCAGGACCTCATCGAGGCGCGGACGACGACCAGGACGACGGCCGACCTGCTCGGGTCGCTCAACGAGGCCGGGGTGCCGTCCGCGCCGATCAACGACTACGGCCAGGTGTTCACCGACGAGCACCTGAACACCCGCGGCTTCTTCTGGGACGCCCCGCACCCCTCGCTCCCGCCGCAGCGGCAGATCGGCAACCCGATGCGGATGTCGGCCAGCCCGCCGGTCCGCGACCACGCGGGCCCACCGCTCGGCGCCGACACCCGGGCGGTCCTCACCCGGGCCGGCGTCCCGGCCGACGTGGTCGACGCCGTGGCCGGCCCCGTGGTGCACCCGGAACCCGCCCCCGTCGCGCCCGGGGAGGGAGCATGAGCGAGCTCCTCGTCGAGCAGGACGGCGCGCGTCCTGACCGTCACCTTCAACCGGCCCGAGCAGCGCAACGCGATGACCTTCGCGATGTACGAGGGCCTGGAGGAGGCCTGCGACCGCGCCGACAGCGACGACTCGGTGCGCGTGCTCGTGCTGCGCGGTGCCGGCGGGCGGGCGTTCGTCGCGGGCACCGACATCGCACAGTTCCTCGAGTTCAGCAGCGGCGACGACGGCATCGCCTACGAGGAGCGCATCACCCGGGTGGTCAACCGGCTCGAGGAGGTCACCGTGCCCACGGTGGCCGCCGTCGAGGGCGCGTGCGTCGGCGGCGGGCTCGCGCTCGCCGCCGCGTGCCACCTGCGCATCGCCACCCGGTCGTCGAAGTTCGGCGTCCCGATCGCCCGGACGCTCGGCAACTGCCTGTCGATGAACACCTACTCGCTCCTGGTGCACCACCTCGGCCCGGCACGCACGCTCGACCTGCTGCTGCGCGCCCGACTGCTTCACCGCGGAGGAGGCGCACGGTGCCGGATTCGTCGCCGAGCTGGTCGACGACGGCGCTCTGGACGACGCGCTGGCGGGCCTGGTCGACGACGCTGCTGGCGCACGCGCCGCTGAGCATGAAGGCGGCCGGTCAGGCGGTGGCCCGACTGCGCCGCGCGACCCTCCCGGACGGCGACGACCTGGTGCGCGAGGTCTTCGGCAGCGAGGACTTCCGCGCCGGCGTGCGGGCCTTCGTCGCCCGCGAGCAGGTCACCTGGCGCGGCCGCTGATCCGCTGGACGCCGTCCTCGCGCAGCTCGGCCGCGAGCTCCGCGGCGGTGGCCCGGAGCAGCTCGGCGAACTGGGGCACCGCCTCCATGGTCACCCGGCCCTCCGGCCCGGAGACCGACAGCGCCGTCTGCCCCGGCCCGCCGAGCACCGGCACCGCGACGCAGCGGACGCCGGCCTCCTGCTCGCCGTCGTCGACCGCGTAGCCCTGCCGGGAGATCCGGTCCAGCTCGGCCATGAGCTCGTCGAGGTCGGTGATCGTGCGCGGCGTGCGCCGGGGCATGCCGGCCCGCTCCACGAGCTCGCGGGCCGCGTCCCGGGGCAGCTGGGCGAGCAGCGCCTTGCCGACGCCCGTGCAGTGCAGGTGCACCCGGCGGCCGACCTCGGTGAACATCCGCATCGAGTGCCGTGAGGGCACCTGCGCGACGTAGACGACGCGGTCGCCGTCGAGCATCGCCATGTTGGCCGTCTCGCCGGTGCCGTCGACGAGGTCGGTGAGGTGCGGCAGCGCCCAGTGCCCGAGCGCCCGCGACGAGCTCTCGCCGAGGTGGATGAGCCGCGGGCCGAGCACGTACCGGCGCGAGGGCAGCTGGCGCACGTAGCCGCGGGCGACCAGCGTGCGGACCAGCCGGTGGATGGTCGACAAGCGGCAGGCCGCTGCCCACCGCCAGCCGGGAGAGCGGCACCTCGCCGCCGTCCTCGGCCATGAGCTCGAGCAGCGTGAACGCCCGCTCGAGCGACTGGACGCCGTCCCCCTGCCCGGCCATCGCGACGCCTCCTCCTGCCCCTGCTCAGCCGTCGGTCCACCGGTGGGCACGAGTTGCCGCGCTCGAGGAGCCGGGACTAGCGTCCTACCGGAGAGCGAACATTACCTTCCACCTGACGGAAAAGTCAGGTGGACCGGTGTCGTTCAGTTTCCCGACGCGCGCCAGGGCGCGCTGTGCGGTAGACCACGAGAGTAGCGACGCCCGGCGTCGCGACGACGAGGCGAGGAGAGACATGGCTGCGCAGGTCGAGGGCGTCGAGGTCAGCGGTCCGGATGTCCCCCGCTCCGACGAGGTGCTGACGCCGGAGGCGCTGGAGCTCGTCGCGCTGCTGCACCGCGAGCTCGGTGCCCGCAGGCGGGAGCTGCTGGGCAAGCGTCAGGAGCGCGTGCGCCGGCTCGCCGACGGCGGGAACCTCGGCTTCCTCGAGGAGACCCGGTCGGTCCGCGAGGACGACTCCTGGCAGGTGGCGCCGCCGGCGCCCGGCCTGGTCGACCGGCGCGTGGAGATGACCGGCCCGACCGAGCGCAAGATGACGATCAACGCGCTCAACTCGGGCGCCAAGGTGTGGCTGGCCGACCTCGAGGACGCCAACACGCCCGCCTGGGAGAACGTGGTCAACGGCCAGCTCAACCTCAAGGACGCCCTCGACCGCTCGATCGACTTCACCTCGCCGGAGGGCAAGAAGTACGAGCTGCGCCCCGACGAGGAGCTGACGACGATCGTCGTCCGCCCCCGCGGCTGGCACCTGCCGGAGAAGCACATCACCGTCGACGGCGAGGAGGCCTCCGGCAGCCTCACCGACTTCGGCCTCTACATGGTCAACTCCGCGCAGAAGCAGCTCGACAAGGGCAAGGGCCCGTACTTCTACCTGCCCAAGATGGAGAGCCACCTCGAGGCGCGGCTCTGGAACGACGCGTTCAACCTGGCGCAGGACCACCTCGGCATCCCGCGCGGCACCATCCGCGCCACCGTGCTGATCGAGACCTACCCTGCCGCGTTCGAGATGGAGGAGATCCTCTACGAGCTGCGCGACCACTCCGCCGGTCTGAACGCCGGGCGCTGGGACTACATGTTCAGCGTCATCAAGACCTTCCGGACCCGCGGCGAGGACTTCCTGCTCCCCGACCGCAACTCCGTCACGATGACGGTGCCCTTCATGCGCGCCTACACCGAGCTGCTCGTGCGCACCTGCCACAAGCGCGGCGCGCACGCGATGGGCGGCATGGCGGCGTTCATCCCGTCCAAGGACCCGGCGGTCAACGAGCAGGCCTTCGCCAAGGTCAGGGCCGACAAGGAGCGCGAGGCCAACGACGGCTTCGACGGCTCCTGGGTCGCTCACCCGGGCATGGTGGAGATCTGCAAGGAGGTCTTCACCGCGGTCCTCGGCGACCGGCCGAACCAGATCGACAAGAAGCGCGAGGACGTCTCGGTCACCGCCGAGATGCTGCTCGACGTGAAGTCGACGCCGGGCGACGTCACCGAGGCGGGGCTGCGCAGCAACATCAGCGTCGGGCATCCAGTACCTGGAGGCGTGGCTGCGGGGCAACGGCGCGGTCGGCATCAACAACCTCATGGAGGACGCCGCCACCGCGGAGATCTCCCGGTCGCAGGTGTGGCAGTGGCTGCACAACGGCGTGAAGCTCGCCGACGGCCAGGAGGTCACCCGCGAGCTGGTGGAGCGGATCGTCGGCGAGGAGATGCAGTCGATCGAGCAGTCCCGCGGGGACGCGTTCGCCTCCGGGCGGTGGGACGAGGCGCGGTCGCTGTTCGTCGAGACGTCGCTGGCCGACGAGTACCCCGACTTCCTGACCCTCCCGGCGTACGCCCGGATGCCGTAACACACCTCCGAGGAACCGGACCGGCTTCGACCGCCGACGGGAGGCACTCGACGATGAGCGTCACGCACGGCACGCAGACCACGGCCGAACCGGCTCCCGGTCCGGTCGGCGGCACGGTCCCCGTCGGTCCCGCTGCCGCCGCGATCGCCGCGGTCACGGCCGCCGCCCGAGCGGTGCTGCCGCCCGACGGGATCATCGACGACCACATCCGGCTGCGCACCTACGAGTGCGACGGGCTGGCGCACTACCGCGTCACCCCCGCACTCGTGGTGCTGCCGGAGACCGCGGAGCAGCTCGCCGCGGTCGTGCGGGCCTGCGCCGAGCACGGCGTGCCCTTCGTGGCCCGCGGGTCGGGCACCGGCCTGTCGGGAGGCGCGCTCCCCCGCGCGGACGGCGTCCTCGTGGTCACCGCGAAGATGCGGGCCATCCGCGAGGTGCGCCGCGAGGACCAGCGGGCGGTCGTCGAGCCCGGCGTCATCAACCTCGACATCACCCGCGCCGCCACCCCGGCGGGCTACTACTTCGCCCCCGACCCCAGCAGCCAGCAGATCTGCTCGATCGGCGGCAACCTGGCCGAGAACTCCGGCGGCGCGCACTGCCTGAAGTACGGCTTCACCGCCAACCACGTGCTCGGCGCGCGAGTTCGTGACGCCGCAGGGCGAGCTCGTGCAGCTCGGCGGCCTCGCACCCGACACCCCCGGCTACGACCTGCTCGGTGCGGTCGTGGGCTCCGAGGGCACGCTGGGCGTCGCCACGGCCGTGACCGTCAAGCTCACCCGGCTGCCGGAGGACGTGCGCACGCTGCTGGTCGGGTTCGCCTCCACCGACGAGGCCGGCGCCACCACGTCGGCGATCATCGGCGCCGGGATCGTGCCGGCGGCCATCGAGATGATGGACGCCCTCGCCATCGAGGCGGCCGAGGCCGCCACGCACTGCGGCTATCCGCAGGGCGCCGGTGCCGTGCTGGTCATCGAGCTCGACGGCGCCGAGGTCGAGGTCGAGCGCGAGCTCGCCCAGGTGCAGCGGCTCTGCCGCGAGAACGGTGCCTGGAGGAGCGGCTGGCCGTCGACCCGGCCGAGCGCGCGCTCATCTGGAAGGGCCGCAAGTCCGCGTTCGCGGCCGTGGGCCGGATCAGCCCCGACTACATCGTCCAGGACGGCGTCATCCCGCGGACGTCGCTGCCCGTCGTGCTGCGGGAGATCGCCGGCTGTCGTCGACGATCCGGCGTCCGGGTGGCCAACGTCTTCCACGCCGGCGACGGCAACCTGCACCCCCTGGTGCTCTTCGACGACGCGATCGAGGGCGCCGGCAAGGCTGCCGAGGAGGTCAGCGGCGCGATCCTCGACCTCTGCATCTAGCACGGCGGCTCCATCACCGGCGAGCACGGCGTCGGCATCGACAAGGCCGCCTACATGCCCAAGATGTTCACCGACGACGACCTCGACACGATGCAGCTGGTGCGCTGCGCCTTCGACCCGGCCGGCGTCGCCAACCCGGGCAAGGTGTTCCCGACCCCGCGGCTGTGCGGCGAGATCCCGGGCAAGCGCAAGGGCGCGCACCCGCTGGTCGAGGCCGGCCTGGCGGAGGCGTTCTGAGCATGACCGCCTCCACGCTCGATCTCGACGGCGCCCGCACCGCCCTGGAGGCCGCCTGCGGGGAGGTGCGCGACGCCGGTCCGGGTGACGCCGTCGGCGGCGTCGTCCCGTCGCTGGTGGCGCGGCCCGGATCGACCGAGGAGGTCGCCGCGGCGCTGCGGGCGGCCGCAGCGGGCGGGCTCGCCGTGGTGCCGCGCGGGGCCGGCACCAAGATGTCGTGGGGTCTGCCGCCCGAGCGCGCCGACCTGGTGCTCGACATCGGCCGGCTGTCCGGGGTCCTCGAGCACGCCGCCGGCGACCTGATCGTCAAGGTGCAGGCCGGCACACCGCTCGCCACCGTCCAGCAGGCCGTGGCGCAGGCCGGCCAGCGATTGGCGCTCGACGACCCGCTGGGCGGCGCCACGATCGGCGGCGTCCTCGCGACCAACCTCAGCGGGCCGCGGCGGATGGCCTTCGGCACCGCGCGGGACCTGCTCATCGGCATCACCATCGTGCGGGCGGACGGCGTCGTCGCCAAGGCGGGCGGGCGCGTCGTGAAGAACGTCGCCGGCTACGACCTCGGCAAGCTCATGATCGGCTCGATGGGCACCCTCGCGGTGATCACCGAGGCCACGTTCCGGCTGCACCCGCTGCCGCCCGCGCGCCGCCTGGTGACCGCGACGTTCGAGCGGCCCGAGGAGGCGCAGCGGCTGGTCCAGGGCGTGCTGCACGCACAGGTCGTGCCGTCGGCCCTCGAGGTGGAGGCCGGCGCGGACGGTGGCACCGTGGCGGTGCTGCTCGAGGGCACCGAGACCGGCGTCGAGGGGCGGGCCGCGAACGCGCGCGAACTGCTGGGCGGGGAGGCGCAGGTCGGCGACGTCCCCGAGGGGTGGGGCGCCTTCCCGTGGATCGGCGCCGGCGAGCGGGCGGTGGCGCTCAAGGCCACGTTCGCGCTGTCGGGGCTCGCCCGCGTGCTGGCCGCGGCCCGGGCCGCCTCCTCGGCGACCGGCGCGGACCTGCGGCTGCGGGGCTCGGCGGGCGCCGGCGTCGTCTACGGCGCCCTGCCCGGCGGCACCGACCCCGGGGCGGTGGCCGCGGTCGTGCAGCGGCTGCGCACCGAGTGCACCGCCGTCGGCGGCTCCCTGGTCGTGGTCGACGCGCCGCCGGAGGTCCTCGAGGCGACCGACGTCTGGGGACCGGTGTCCGGCCTGGACCTCATGCGTCGCGTGAAGGAGCAGTTCGACCCGGAGCGCCGTCTGGCGCCGGGGCGGTTCGTGGGTGGGTTGTGAACAGCCGGTTCGGAGGAGGCATCTGATGACCAGCTCGACCGAGCGGGCGCCGGCCGAGGGGGCGATCCCCGGGGCGGAACTCCCGCGGCGGGGCGCCTTCGACGAGCACCGGCCCCCGTCGTCCGAGCTGGTCAGCGACTGCGTGCACTGCGGGTTCTGCCTGCCGACCTGCCCCACGTACACGCTCTGGGGCGAGGAGATGGATTCCCCGCGGGGGCGCATCTACCTGATGAAGTCGGGGCTCGAGGGCGAGCCGATGACCGACTCGATGGTCCAGCACTTCGACGCCTGCCTGGGCTGCATGTCCTGCGTGACGGCGTGCCCGTCCGGCGTCCAGTACGACGCGCTCATCGAGGCGACGCGGGCCCAGGTCGAGCGCAACCACCGACGGGACCCGAAGGACCGTGCGCTGCGGACGGCGATCTTCGCGCTGTTCCCGCACAAGCGCCGGCTGCGGCTGATGCGCGGTCCGTTGCGCGCCTTCCAGGCCTCGGGCCTGCAGAAGCTGCTCGACCGCAGCGGCGTGCTCCGGCGGATCTCCCCGAAGCTGGCGATGATGACCGAGCTGGCCCCGCGGCTGGAGAAGGCCGACCGACTGCCGGAGCGGATCGCCGCACGGGGCACCCGGCGGGCGACCGTCGGGCTGCTCACCGGCTGCGTGCAGGGCGAGTTCTTCCCGCAGGTCAACGCGGCCACGGCGCGCGTGCTCGCCGCCGAGGGCTGCGACGTCGTGGTCCCCAAGGGGCAGGGCTGCTGCGGCGCCCTGTCGGTGCACAACGGCCGCGAGGCCGAGGCCCAGCGGTACGCCCGCCGGACGATCGAGGCCTTCGAGCGGGCCGGCGTCGAGACCGTCGTCGTCAACGCGGCCGGCTGCGGCTCCAGCATGAAGGAGTACGCGACGCTGCTCGAGGAGGACCCCGACTATGCCGAGCGGGCGAAGCGGTTCGCCGAGAACACCAAGGACATCGCGGAGTTCCTGGTCCAACTCGGCCCGGCGGCCGACCGGCATCCGCTGGAGGTGACCGTCGCGTACCACGACGCCTGCCACCTCGGTCACGCCCAGGGCATCCGCGCCCAGCCGCGCGAACTGCTGCGCGGCATCCCCGGCATCGAGCTGCGCGAGATCCCCGAGGCCGAGCTCTGCTGCGGCTCCGCCGGCATCTGGAACATCCTCAATCCCGAGCCCGCCCGAGAGCTGGGGGACCGCAAGGCCGCCAACATCGCCACGACGGAGGCCCAACTGCTGGTGACCGCCAACCCCGGCTGCCTGATGCAGGTGAGCTCCTCGCTGCAGCGGCAGGGCACCCGCATCGGGATGGCGCACACCGTCGAGGTGCTCGACGCCTCCCTCCGGGGGCTCCCCGTCTCGTCCCTCACCGGCTGACCCGCCGCCCCTCCGCCTCCCGACGATCCGCGTCGGGCCGTCCCCGACGACGAGGTGACCGTGTTCGAACAAGTGCTCGATCCCGTAGGTGGCAGTCTCGGGCTCTCCGCGCTGGTCGCGGCGATCCCGCTCGTGACGCTGTTCGTGCTCCTCGGGATCCTCAAGGTGAAGGCGTGGATCGCGGGCCTCGCGTCGCTCGCCGTCGCGATCCTCGTGGCGATCATCGCGTTCGGCATGCCGGTGGGGCAGGCGCTGCTCTCCGCCTCCGAGGGCGCGGCCTTCGGGTTCTTCCCGATCCTGTGGATCGTCATCAACGCGATCTGGGTCTACAACCTCACGGTGTCGACCGGGCACTTCGACGTGCTGCGGCGCAACTTCGAGAAGGTCAGCCCCGACCAGCGGATCCAGGCGATCATCATCGCCTTCTGCTTCGGCGCGCTCCTCGAGGCCCTGGCCGGCTTCGGCACGCCCGTCGCCATCACCGTCGTCATGCTGATGGCCCTGGGCTTCCAGCCGATCAAGGCGGCCGCGGTCGCGCTGATCGCCAACACCGCGCCGGTGGCCTTCGGGGCGCTGGCGACGCCGATCGTCACCCTCGCCGAGGTCACCTCCGGCGCGAGCGACGCACCGGGGCTCGACGTCGACACCCTCGGCGCGATGGTCGGCCGCCAGACGCCGATCCTCGCCGTGTTCGTCCCGCTGGTCCTCGTGGCCGTGGTCGACGGGCGGCGTGGGCTCAAGCAGACCTGGCTGCCGGCCCTGGTGGCCGGTACCTCCTTCGGGGTGGCGCAGTACGTGGCCTCGAACTTCATCTCGGTGCCGCTGACCGACATCATCGGCGCGCTGGTCGCTGCCGCCGCCGTCGTCGGACTCCTGCGGGTGTGGCAGCCGTCGGAGTCCCCGACGATCGCCGAGCCGGCGCACGCGAGGGCCGACGGGGCGAACGTGGCGGCCGGCGGTTCCCGGCGGGCCGGCGCGACCGCCGGCACCGAGCTGGGCGACGCCCCCGGCGAGCAGTCCGCGCGCGACCGGCACGCCCCGGCGACGGGCGGCGGCCCCGCCCCTGGCCGCGTCGCCGCGGACACCCCGGGCGAGGTGGCCAAGGCCTACGCCCCGTACGCGATCATCATCGTGATCTTCTCGATCGCGAACCTCGCGCCGGTCAAGGCGGCCCTCGCCGAGAAGCCGTGGACGACGTCCTTCGCGTGGCCCGGGCTCGACATCCGCGCGCCCGGCGCCGACGAGCCGCTCTCGTCGATCACCTACAACTTCAACTGGCTGCCCGCGGCGGGCACGCTGATGATCATCGCCGGCCTGCTGACCATGCTCGTGCTGCGCATCTCCCCCGGGCGGGCGCTGCGCGTCTACGGCGAGACCTACGTCGAGCTCAAGTGGGCGATCGTCACGGTCATGGCGGTGCTGGCGCTGGCCTACGTCATGAACCAGTCGGGGCAGACGGCCTCGCTGGGCGCGGCGCTCGCGGAGACCGGGAAGGCGTTCCTGTTCCTCTCGCCGATCCTCGGCTGGATCGGCGTCGCCGTCACCGGTTCGGACACCTCGGCCAACGCCCTGTTCGGTGCCCTGCAGGTGACCACGGCCGCCCGGGCCGGCCTGGACCCGATCCTGCTGGCCGCGGCCAACTCCTCGGGTGGCGTCATGGGCAAGATGGTCAGCCCGCAGAACCTGGCCATCGCCGCGGCCGCCGTCGGCATGGCCGGGCGAGAGGGCGACATCTTCCGCAAGGTGTTCGGCTGGAGCATCGGGCTGCTGCTGTTCATGTGCCTGCTCGTCGTCCTGCAGGGGACGCCGGTGCTCGGCTGGATGGTGCCCAACCCCTGATCACCCGGTAGGACGCCGCGGCCCCCCGCACCCGGATCAGGGTGCGGGGGGCCGCAGTGCGTTCTCCGGCGGTCAGCGCTCGCGCGGGCGCCAGACGACGAGGGCGTTCGTGCTCGGCCGCATCGGCACCAGGTCGCCCCGGTAGCCGCCGTGCATCGCGGCCTGCAGCGTGGTCTCGGCCGTGATCCGGCGCCGCTCGGCGTGCTCGACCTCCTCGAGGAGCTCGTGCACCCGAGTCCGCAGCGCCTCGACCTGCGACTCCAGGTCGATGATCCGTTTGATGCCGGCGAGGTTGACGCCGTCCTCCTGGGACAGCCGCTGCACCTCGCGCAGCAGGGCGACGTCCCGCGGGCTGTACCGCCGTCCACCCCCCGCGGTGCGGCCCGGACTGACCAGCCCGAGCCGGTCGTACTGCCGCAGGGTCTGCGCGTGCATGCCGGCGAGCTCGGCGGCGACCGAGATGACGAAGACCGGCGCGTCGTCGGGCAGCGGCGGGCGGCCGTGCTCCTCGGCGAGACTCATCGCGCACCTCCCGTGCGGACGGCCGCCGTGATCTGCGGCCGCGGGTCCTCGTCCATGGCGGCGGCGAGCTTCTCGAGCAGCTCGCGCTGTTCCTGCGTGAGGCGCGCGGGCACCGCGACGTCGACGGTGACCAGCAGGTCACCGCTGCTGCGCTTGCCCGGCACCCCGCGGCCGCGCACCCGGAGGGTCCGGCCGCTCGCCGTCCCGGCCGGGACCTTGAGCGACACGGTGCCGTCGAGCGTGGGCACGGTCAGCGTCGTCCCCAGGGCGGCCTCGGCGAACGTGACCGGCACGGTGAGCGTCAGGTCGTCGCCCTTGCGACCGAACAGCTCGTGCTCGGCGACATGGACGACGACGAACAGGTCGCCGGGGGGCCCGCCGCGCCGTCCGGGCGCGCCCTTGCCGGCCAGCCGGATGCGCTGCCCGTCCTTGACGCCGGCCGGGATCCGCACCGTGATGGTGCGGACCTGAGTGGTGATGCCGTTGCCATTGCAGGTCGGGCACGGGTCGTCGACGACCTGGCCGGTGCCCCGGCAGTTGCGGCACGGCTCGGAGAACGCGAACGCACCCTGGCTGCGGCTGGTCACGCCGGCGCCCTGGCAGACCGGGCAGGTGTGCGGGGTGGTGCCCGGCCGGGCGCCGTTGCCGTGGCAGGTCGGGCAGGTGCCGGGGCTCTGCATGCGCAGGGGGACGGTCACCCCGAGGACGGCCTCCTCGAAGGAGAGCGTCGCCTCGGTCTCGACGTCCTGACCGCGCGCCGAGCCCGCCGCTGTCGTCCGCGTGCGACCGCCCGCGGCACCCCCACCGAACAGGCCACCGAGGATGTCCCCCAGCCCCCCGGCGCCGGCGCGTCCGGCGCCGCCGGCCGCGGCCTGGCCGAACAGGTCGTTCAGGTCGAACGCCTGCCCGCCGCCGGGGAACCCGCCCGCCCCGCCACCCGGGAAGCCACCGGGGAAGCCGCGGCCCGCCCCGGCGCCGAAGAGCCGCCGCGCCTCGTCGTACTCCCCGCGCCGCTTCGGGTCGGAGAGCACGTCGTAGGCCTCGGAGACCTCCTTGAACCGGTTCTCGGCCTCGGTGTTGCCGGGGTTCTTGTCCGGGTGCAGGTCACGGGCGAGCTGGCGGTAGGCCTTCTTGATCGCCGCCGCGTCGGCGTCCTGGGGGACGCCGAGTGCGGCGTAGTAGTCCTTCTCGATGAAGTCGCGCGTACTCACAGGACGCCCCCTCTCACGTGCAGTCGGATCAGGCCGACGGATCGTCGGCCGAGTCCTCGACCGACTCTGCCGCTGCCGGCTTCTCGGGATCGGTGACCGCGACCATCGCCGTCCGCAGCACTCGGTCGCCGCGGCGGAAACCCGGCCGCAGCACCGTCGTGGCGGTCGGCACGTCCACGTCGGCCGACGTGTCGTGCATGACCGCCTCGTGCAGCGCGGGCTCGAACGGGTCGCCGGCCGCGCCGAACGTCTGGACGCCGAGGCCGTCGAGCAGCCCCAGCACGCGGTCGGCCACGACCTTGAACGCGCCGGTCAGGTCGCCGTGGTCCCGGGCCCGCTCGATGTCGTCGACGATCGGGAACAGCTGGGCGGCGAACCGCTCGGCCGCCTGGTCGACGACCAGCTGGCGGTCGCGATCGACGCGGCGCCGGTAGTTGGCGTACTCGGCCGAGACCCGCTGGAGGTCCTCGGTCCGCTCGGCCAGCTGGCGGGCCACGTCGCCGTCCGCGCCCGCGGGCGCCGGCTGATCGGCGACGGTCGTGTCCTGCTCGCTCATCTGCTCCCCCTGCGGTCCCCCGGGCGCGGACGGCGTGCCGGCCGGCTGCTCGCCGGCCGGCACCCGCACCTCACCGGTGACCGGGTCGATGCGCCGCTTGTCGCGGATGACGACGCGCGGCGCCTCCTCCTCGGACCGGTGCTCGCTCACTTCTTATCGGTGTCCTCGTCCACGATCTCGGCGTCCACGACGTCGTCGTCCGACGTCGTGGCCCCGGCCGCCCCGGCGTCACCGTCGGCCGCACCGGCACCCGCGCCCGCCGCGCCGGCACCCGCCGCCTCGGCCTGCTGGGCGTACATCGCCCCGCCGACCTCCTGGCTGACGCGCGCCACCTTCTCCTGCGCGGTCTTGATGGCCTCGATGTCGGAGCCACCCAGCGCGCTGCGCAGGTCGGTCAGCGCCTCGCCGAGCTCGTCCTTCTTCTCGGCCGGGATCTTGTCGCCGTTCTCGGCCAGGAACTTCTCGGTCTGGTACTGCAGCGACTCCGCCAGGTTGCGCGTCTCGGCCTCGTCGCGCCGCTTCTTGTCCTCCTCGGCGTGGGCCTCGGCGTCGCGCATCATCCGCTCGATGTCGTCCTTGGGCAGGGCCGAGCCGCCGGTGATGGTCATCGACTGCTCCTTGCCGGTGCCCAGGTCCTTGGCGGTGACGTGGACGATGCCGTTGGCGTCGATGTCGAAGGAGACCTCGATCTGCGGCACGCCGCGCGGCGCCGGCGGCAGCCCGGTCAGCTCGAACATGCCGAGCTTCTTGTTGTAGACCGCCATCTCGCGCTCGCCCTGGAAGACCTGGATCTGCACGGACGGCTGGTTGTCGTCGGCCGTCGTGAAGATCTCCGAGCGCTTGGTCGGGATCGTGGTGTTGCGCTCGATGAGCCTGGTCATGATCCCGCCCTTGGTCTCGATGCCGAGGGACAGCGGGGTGACGTCGAGCAGCAGGACGTCCTTGACCTCGCCCTTGAGGACGCCGGCCTGCAGGGCGGCGCCGATCGCGACGACCTCGTCGGGGTTCACGCCCTTGTTGGGCTCCTTGCCGCCGGTCAGCTCGCGCACCAGGTCGCTCACCGCGGGCATGCGGGTCGAGCCACCGACGAGGACGACGTGGTCGATCTGGCCGACGGAGATGCCGGCGTCCCGGATGACCTGGTTGAACGGCGCCTTGGTGCGGTCGAGCAGGTCCTGCGTCATCCGCTGGAACTCGGCGCGGGTGATCGTGACGTCCAGGTGCAGCGGGCCCTCGGCGCCGGCCGTGATGTACGGCAGGTTGAGGTTGGTCGACTGCGCGCCGGACAGCTCGATCTTGGCCTTCTCGGCGGCCTCGCGGAGCCGCTGCATGGCCAGCTTGTCCTTGGACAGGTCGATGCCGTTGGACGCGTTGAAGGTCTGCACCAGGTGCTTGACGATCCGCTCGTCCCAGTCGTCGCCACCGAGGTGGTTGTCACCGGCGGTGGCCTTGACCTCGATGACGCCCTCGCCGATCTCGAGCAGGGACACGTCGAACGTGCCACCACCGAGGTCGAAGACGAGGATCGTCTGCTCGGTCTCGCCCTTGTCCAGGCCGTAGGCCAGCGCGGCCGCGGTCGGCTCGTTGACGATGCGCAGGACGTTGAGGCCCGCGATGTCACCGGCCTCCTTGGTGGCCTGGCGCTGGGCGTCCTCGAAGTAGGCAGGGACGGTGATGACCGCGTCGGTCACCGGCTCGCCGAGGTAGGTCTCGGCGTCCCGCTTCAGCTTCTGCAGCACGCGGGCGCTGATCTCCTGCGGGGTGTACTTCTTGCCGTCGATCTCGGCGGACTTCCAGGTCGTGCCCATCTCGCGCTTCACGCTGCGGATGGTGCGGTCGACGTTGGTGACCGCCTGGTTCTTCGCCGACTGGCCGACGAGGACCTCGCCGTTCTTGGCGAACGCGACCACCGACGGGGTGGTGCGCGAGCCCTCGGAGTTCGCGATGACCGTCGGCTCGCCGCCCTCGAGAACGGTGACGACGGAGTTGGTGGTGCCGAGGTCGATACCGACCGCTCGTGCCATGGGTGGCCTCTCCTCTGTCTGTGCGGGTGTGGTGCAGTGGTCTCTGGTCGGTCGGCGGCCCTGCCTTGCGCGGGGTCCGCTCAACTTTCCTGCCCAGCCTAACGGCACGTCGTCCGGACCTGTTCCCGGGGTTGCCATCCCGCGACGAGAGCCGCGGTGTGGTGCCGGAAACCGCGGTGGACGGCGGCCCCGGGCACTCCACGGCGGCTCCGGTCCGATCGCCGTCCACAGGTTCGCCGCGACCTCCCCACGGCAGCGCGTGTGGACACGAGGCTGTCCAGGTGCACCCCCTGCTCCGCGCCGCGGCCCAGCGTCAGTTCGGCGTCTTCACGGCCACCGACGCCCGCCGAGCCGGCTACGACCGGGACGAGGTCCGCGGCCTGCTCTCGACCGGCGCGTGGGTTCGGCTGCGGCGCGGGGTCTACACGACCCGAGCACAGGGCGGACGACGCTGCGCGGCGACACCTCCTCGACTGCGTTGCGGTCCTGCTCGATCTCGGCCGACCCGAGGCTGCCCTCAGCCATGCGACCGCAGCCCGGCTCCACGGTTTCCTCGTCTCGCCGGCCATCGACCGGACGGTGCGGGTGACCGACCCAGCGCGCTGGCGAGAGGGGAGGGGCTTCCGTATGACGCGGGCGCCGCTCGACGCGCGCTCCATCGTCGTCCGCGGACCGCTTCGGGTGACACGCGCGGCCCGCACGCTCGTCGACTGCGCACGCGAGTGGGATCTCGAATCCTCCGTCATCGCCATGGACAGAGCGCTGCTCGCGCGGCGGACGACACCGGCCCAGTTGCGGGCCGCACTCCTCGAACAGCACCAGTGGCGCGGAACCCCGATGGCGCAGCGAGCGGTAGCTCTCGCCGATGGTCGCGCCGAGTCGCCGCTGGAGACGAAGGGCCGTCTCCGTCTCATCGGGGCCGGCCTGGCGCCGACCGAGCTGCAGGTCGAGATCAGCGTGGGCGGCCGACTCGTCGCAGTCGCGGACGCCTGGTACGAGGACGCGGCGCTCGTCGTGGAGTTCGACGGACGGGTCAAGTACACGGATCCCTGGCGGGGGAAGACACCCCAGCAGGTGCTTTGGGACGAGAAGCGCCGGGAGGACGAGCTGCGCGCCCTCGACATCCGCGTGGTGCGCGTCGTCGACGCCGACGTGAGGGCGCGATGGCCCCGTGTCGAGCAGCGCGTGCGGCAGCTGCTGGCCGTCCCCGGACCAGCGCGACGGGCGTTCACCGCGACGCCGCGCGAGCTGGGGGTTCGTCGCCCCGCCTGACCAGGGCCGCCTCGCGGTGCCCGGAGCCGCGGTGTACGGCGGCTCCGGGCACCGCACTGCGGCTTCGACGGCCACGGGGGCCTTGGTTACCGGCGAGTAGCGTTTCGATCCGGCGGTTATGGTGCGAGCCGTGCGGACGCCGTCCCGCGCGCACTCGAAGGGGAGTCCATGGGCCCGTTGCAGGTCGTCCTCGGGACGATCAGCGTCCTGTTCCTGATCGTGGCCTCGGTCGCCGCGTACCGGGCGGTGCGGGCGATGGTCCGCATCATCCGCACCGGCCAGCCCGACGACTCCCGCACGCAGCCCGTGAAGAGCCGGGTCAGGACCCTGGCCATCGAGTCCCTCGGCCACACGCGGATGCTCAAGTGGTCGGCCATCGGTGCGGCCCACTGGTTCGTCTTCGTCGGGTTCTACGGCCTGTTCCTCACGCTGGTCGAGGCGTTCGGCGAGGTGTTCGATCCGGCGTTCCACCTGCCGCTGATCGGCGAGTTCTTCCTCTGGAGCTGGTTCGTCGACCTCATCGGCACCGGCACGGTGCTCGGGATCCTCTACCTGATCTACCGGCGGCAGAAGGACCACCCGCGGCGGCAGGGCCGGACGAGCCGCTTCGCCGGGTCCAACGAGGGCCGCGGCTACTTCGTCGAGGCCGTCGTCCTGGTCATCGGCCTGTGCATCCTCGGCATCCGCGCCGCCAAGATCGCCTCCGGCCTCACCGAGACGGCGGCGTGGCAGCACCCCGTCTCCAGCGCGATGGCCACGCTCCTCCCCGACAGCCCCGACCTGGTCAGCGTGCTCGCGTTCGTCAAGATCGTCGTGAGCCTGATCTGGCTCATGGTCATCTCGCGGCTGCTCAACATGGGCGTCGCCTGGCACCGGTTCAGCGCGTTCTTCAACATCTACTTCAAGCGCGAGCCCGACGGCCGCGTCGCCCTCGGCCCGCTGCAGCCGATGACCAGCGGCGGCACGCCGATCGACTTCGAGGATCCCGACGAGGACGCGATCTTCGGCCGCGGCAAGATCGAGGACTTCACCTGGAAGGGGATGCTCGACTTCACCACCTGCACCGAGTGCGGGCGGTGCCAGAGCCAGTGCCCGGCGTGGAACACGGGCAAGCCGCTCAGTCCCAAGATGGTGATCATGGACCTGCGGGACCACCTGTACGCCAAGGCCCCGTACCTGCTCGGCGAGAAGACGGCGAGCGAGACCGCCCCGGACTTCGACGTCCTGAAGCCGAGCGACGAGCAGGCCTGGACGTCGGGTTTCGCCCGCATCGAGGGCACCAACGACGCCCAGGCACACCGCCCGCTGGTCGGCACGCTCGAGGAAGGCGGGGTCATCGACCCCGACGTCCTGTGGTCGTGCACCAGCTGCGGCGCCTGCGTCGAGCAGTGCCCGGTCGACATCGAGCACGTCGACCACATCATGGACATGCGCCGCTACCAGACGCTGATCGAGTCGAGCTTCCCGTCCGAGGCCGGCGTGATGCTGCGCAACCTCGAGAACCGCGGCAATCCCTGGGGCGTCAGCCCGAGCACCCGCGACGAGTGGATCAAGGACCTCGACTTCGAGGTGCCGATCGCCGACGGTCCGCTCGACTACGACATCGAGTACCTGTTCTGGGTGGGCTGCGCCGGCGCGATCGACGACCGCGCCAAGAAGGTCACCAAGGCCGTCGCCGAGCTGCTGCACATCGCCGGCGTCGAGTTCGCCGTCCTGGGCTCCGGCGAGACCTGCTCCGGCGACCCGGCCCGCCGGATGGGCAACGAGTTCGTCTTCCAGATGCTCGCCGCCGAGAACGTCGCCACGCTCGACGGCGTCTTCGAGGGCCGGGTACCGGGGATGCGCAAGATCGTCGCGACCTGCCCGCACTGCTTCAACTCGCTGGGCCGCGAGTACCCGCAGCTCGGCGGCGAGTACGAGGTGGTCCACCACACCCAACTGCTCGGCAAGCTGGTCGAGGAGGGCCGGCTGACGCCGGTGACCCCGGTCGACCGCAAGGTCACCTACCACGACCCGTGCTTCCTCGGCCGGCACAACAAGGTCTACACGCCTCCGCGGGAGATCCTCGACTCCGTGCAGGGCCTCTCCACCCAGGAGATGCACCGCTGCAAGGACCGAGGCTTCTGCTGCGGAGCCGGCGGCGCGCGCATGTGGATGGAGGAGAAGATCGGCAAGCGGATCAACGTCGAGCGCACCGAGGAGGCGCTCGAGCTCGATCCCGACGTCATCTCGACCGCCTGCCCGTTCTGCATCACGATGCTGTCCGACGCGGTGACGACGAAGAAGCAGAACGGCGAGGCCAAGGAGCACGTCGAGGTCCTCGACGTCAGCCAGATCCTGCTGCGCTCCATGGCCCCGGTCGGTGCGCAGGGCGCGGCCTCCGGTCCCGAGGTGGGCACCCCGGCCGCGGACGACGCCGGTGCCCGTTCGGCCGCCGTCGACCCGGGCACCGAGGAGCACGGCACCGTCGACCGCGGGGCGCAGAGCTGAGCCGGACGCGGACGCGGTAGACAGCGCGCGTGCTGCTCCACCTGCGGGTCAGAGTTCCGCCCGACCGCGCCGGCGCCGTCCGGGCGCTGTTCGACGAGTGCCCCGGCAGCGCGCACGTCGCCGTGCTCCCCGGCGCCTCGGTTCAGCCGCCCGGCGACCTGGTGCTCGCCGATGTCGCGCGCGAGGCGGTCGACGGCATGATCGCCGGGCTCCGCGAGCTCGGCATCGACCGGGACGGTGGCCTGTCCATCTCCGCCGTCGACGCCGCCGTCTCGCGGGCCGCCGAACGCGCCGAGGACCGGGCGCCGGGCGAGGGTGCGGACGCCGTCGTCTGGGAGCAGGTCGTGCGGACGACGGCCGGCGAGTCGGCGCCGTCGGTGGCCTACTTCGCCTTCCTGAGCATCGCCACGCTGCTGGCGGCGATCGCGATCGTGGTGGACTCGGCGATCCTGACCATCGGCGCCATGGTCCTGGGTCCGGAGTTCGCCCCGCTGGCCGCGGTCGCGGTCGCCGTCGTGGCCGCCCGCCCCCGGCTGGCCAGCCGCGCGCTGGGCACCCTGCTCGCGGGCTTCGCCGTCGCCATCCTGGTCACCGCCGCGGCCGCGCTGCTGGCACGGACCCTCGGCTGGATCGGCACGGACGTGCTCACCGCCGACCGCCCGCAGACCGGCTTCATCACCGCGCCGGACCGCTGGTCGCTCGTGGTCGCGGTGCTCGCCGGCATCGCCGGCGTCCTCTCGCTGACGTCGGCCAAGAGCGGGCCCTGGTCGGTGTCTTCATCTCGGTGACCACCGTCCCGGCCGCCGCCGACATGGGCCTGTCGCTGGCGCTCGGCGGCATGGGCGAGCTGGGGCTGGCCGCCACCCAGCTCGGCATCAACCTGGTCGGCATCCTCGTGGCGGCGACCGCGACCCTGGCGGTCCAGCGACTCTTCTGGCGGCGCGCGCCGCGCACCACCCCCGCCCTCCCGACCGGGCACCCGCCGGGGACCATGGACGGGTGACCGGCCCGGAACCGACGACCGCGACGGCGTCGGTCCCGACCGACCCGACGGAGCGGCGCCGAGGACTCGTCCTCATCGGCGTCGCGATCGTGCTGACCGCGTTCAACCTGCGGACGGCGGTCAACAGCGTCGGGCCGGTGCTCGAGGAGATCCAGGCCGACCTGGGCATCTCCAGCGGCGGCGCCGGCCTGATCACCGCGGCACCGCTGCTGTGCTTCGCGGCCATCGGCTTCGCCGGTCCGCCGCTGTCAGCCCGCTACCGCGACGGCCACGTGCTGGCCGGTGGGCTGTTGGTGATGACCGCCGGTCTGCTCGTGCGGGCCGGAGCCGGTTCGTTCGCCGTGTTCCTCGTCGGCACCGTGCTGGCGATGGTCGGGGGGGCGCTGGGCAACGTGCTGCTGCCCGGGCTGGTCAAGCGGTACTTCCCGCACCGCCCCGGCCTGCTCGTCGGCGCCTACACGAGCGCGCTCACCGCGGGAGGCGCGCTGGCGTCGGTCAGCGCCGCCCCCATCGCCTCGGGGGTCGGCGACGGCGGATGGCGATGGGCGCTCGGCATCTGGGCCGTCCTCGCGCTGGTCGCGGCGCTCCCCTGGCTGGCCGTGCCCGCGCGGCCGGGCGCGACCCGGGGCACGCACCTCGCTGTCCGCACGTCGGCCCTCGTGCGCAGCCCGCTGGCGTGGGCGCTGACGGTCTTCTTCGCCCTGCAGTCGCTGCAGGCCTACGTGATCGTCGGCTGGCTGCCCTCGTACCTCCGCGACACCGGGGAGAGCGCCGCGACCGCGGGGCTCCTGCTGGGCCTGAACCAGCTCCTGGTCATCCCCGTGCACGCGGTCGTGCCCGCACTCTTCGTCCGGCAGAACCTCCAGCGACCGCTGCTCGGCACCTTCGTCGCCGCCTACGTCGTCGGCTGGGCCGGACTGTGGGCCGCCCCGGGCCTCGCGCTCGTCTGGGTCGCCTTCCTCGCCGTGGGGCTCGGGGCCTTCGCCATGGTGCTGGCGCTGTTCGGCATGCGCGCGCGGACCCCGCAGACCACCGCCGCGCTGTCGACCGCCGTCCAGGGCTGGGGCTACGTCCTCGGCAGCATCGGCCCGCTGCTCGTGGGCGTCGTCCTCGGGCTGACCGGCTCGTTCGTCGGACTCTTCGTGGTCGCGCTGGTGGGCGCCGCGGGGATGCTGGCCAGCGGCTGGCTCGTCACCCGCGAGCGCTACGTCGACGACGAGGTCAGGGCGCCGGTCGCCGCGTCTCCGCACGGGTGAAGTTGCGGAACGAGCGCGACGGCGTCGGCCCGCGCTGGTCCTGGTAGCGCGAGCCGTAGACGGCCGAGCCGTACGGGTGCTCGGCCGGGCTGGTCAGCCGGAACATGCACAGCTGACCGATCTTCATGCCCGGCCACAGCGTGATCGGCAAGTTGGCCACGTTCGACAGCTCCAGCGTGATGTGCCCCGAGAAGCCCGGGTCGACGAAGCCCGCGGTGGAGTGGGTCAGCAGACCCAGCCGCCCCAACGAGCTCTTCCCCTCGAGCCTCGCTGCCAGGTCGTCGGGGATCGAGACGACCTCGAGGGTGGAGCCCGAGCACGAATTCGCCGGGGTGCAGCACGAACGGGTCGTCGCCGTCCGGCTCGACCAGCGTGGTCAGGTCGTCCTGCTGCTCGGCCGGATCGATGTGCGTGTACCGGGCGTTGTTGAACACCCGGAAGAACCGGTCCAGCCGGACGTCGATGCTCGAAGGCTGCACGAGCGCCTTGTCGTACGGCTCGATGCCGAGCCGCCCCTCGGCGATCGCAGCCGTGATGTCGCGGTCGGACAGCAGCATGGCGCGGAGTCTAGGGAAGCCCCGCTCCGCCGTCCGGAGACGGCCGCCGGGTACGCTCGCCCTACCCGCGGGTGTAGTTCAATGGCAGAACATCAGCTTCCCAAGCTGACAGTGCGAGTTCGATTCTCGTCACCCGCTCTCACGGCCGCCCCCGGCGTCCAGCTGCACCAACAGGCCACGCACGCGCGCGTCGACGTCGTCCACGATCCGCCGCACCGTCTCCAGGTCCTGCCCGGCGGGGTCGTCGACCGGCCAGTCCTCGTAGCGCTTCCCCGGGAAGACCGGACAGGTCTCCCCGCAGCCCATCGTCACGACGACGTCGGCGGCCTGCACGAGGTCGACGTCCAGCAGCGTCGGCACGTGGTCGGTCACCGGCAGACCCCGCTCGGCCAGCACCTGCGCCACCACGGGATTGACGCCGGCTCCCGGCTCGGACCCGGCCGACCGCACCTCGACGCGGTCCCCGCCGTGGTGCCGGGCCAGGACCTGCGCGGCGACCGAGCGGCCGGAGTTGTGGATGCAGGCGAACAGGACGACCGGACGGTCGCTCATCGGGACTCCTCGGCAGGATGGGGGACGACGACGTCGCCGGCCACGGCGGCGGCGGACGGGTAGAGCAGCAGGACGGCGGCGAGGCCGAGGGCCCCGCCCACCAGCTGGGCGACGACGAAGGCCGGCACGCTGGACGGCGCGATGCCGGCGAAGGTGTCCGACAGCGTGCGCGCGAGGTCGATCATCGGATTGGCGAAGCTCGTGGACGACGACCACCAGTACGCCGCCGCGATGTAGGCCCCCACGGCGAACGGGGCCACCGCAGCGCGACCGGAGCGCACCAGCGCGAAGATCAGTACGACCAGACCGGCGGTCGCCAGCACCTCGGACAGCCACAGCCCGCTGGAGGAGCGCTCCTGCTGCGCGACCTCGATCGCGGGAAGCCCGAACATGAGGTTGGCCAGCACGGCGCCGAGCACGCCGCCGGCCACCTGCACGGGGAGGTAGACGGCCACCTGCCGGTTGCCGACCCCACCGAGCACCCGGTCGACGAGGGTGACCACGGGGTTGAAGTGCCCGCCCGACACCGGCCCGAAGGCGAGGATCAGCGCGACCAGCCCCGCCCCGGTGACCAGGGCGTTCTCCAGCAACTGCAGGCCGGGATCCGCGGAGAGCCGCGAGGCGGCGATCCCCGAACCGATGACCACCGCCACCAGTCCGGCCGACCCCAGGAACTCCGCCAGCGCCTGGCGGGCCAGCACGGGCAGCGGCATCAGCAGCAGTCCGGGTCGATCACCCGGCACAGGGCACCGAGCGACTCCCGGCGGGCGCGGTAGTAGACGTTCATGCCGCGGCGCTCGCCGTCGGTGATGAGCCCGGCCCTGCGCAGTACCGCGAGGTGGTGGCTGACGGTCGCCTCGGTGAGGCCGACCGCCGGCGCCAGGTCGCAGGTGCACACCTCGTCGGAGGCCAGCAGGAGCGACATCAGGCGGACGCGCACCGGATCGGCCAGCGCCTTGAGCCGCACGGCCACCTCGAGGGCGGCGTCGGCGTCCATGGGCGCGGCGGCGACGGGCGTGCAGCAGATGGGCGCGCTGGTGTCGATGACGGGAAGGGCCTTGGGCACACGACCATCCTGGCTACCTTCTTGACATATGTCAAAGAGCCGGAGCATCCTCGCGGTCGTCCGATTCGACGAACGTCTAATCAGTGGAGAGATCATGTCCCGCATCCAGCTCGCCCTCAACGTCGACGACATCGAGGTCGCGACCGCCTTCTACAGCCGGCTGTTCGGCGCCGAGCCGGCCAAGACCCGCCCCGGTTACGCCAACTTCGCGATCGCCGACCCGCCGCTCAAGCTGGTGCTGCTCGAGAACCCGGGCTCCGGCGGCACGCTCAACCACCTCGGCGTCGAGCGCGCCTCGGTCGGGGAGGTCGACGCCGAGCAGACCCGACTGGCCGCGCTCGGCCTGGCGTCGACCGACGAGCGGGGCACGACCTGTTGCTACGCCAGGCAGGACAAGTTCTGGGTCGAGGGGACGCCGAGCGGCGAGCGCTGGGAGGTCTACACGGTGCTGGCCGACAGCCCGACGTTCTTCTCGGGGACCGACGACGAGCCCGCCTGCTGCGGCACCGCGTCGCTCGAGGAGAAGGCGGCCGCCGAGGCGGCCTGCTGCTGAGGGAACCCGAGCGCCGGACGGCGGGTCAGGCGAGCGGGGCCAGCGGGTCGGAGACGAGCACCGCGCGCTCGAGCAGTGCGGTGACGTCGGCCTCTCCCATCGGCCGGGCGAAGTGGTAGCCCTGCGCCACGTCGCAGCCCAGGACGCGCAGCGCGTCGGCGTGCTCCAGCTCCTCAACGCCCTCCGCCACGACGGTCAGGCCGAGGTTGTGGCCCAGGTCGATCGCCGTGCGCACGAGCACGGCGTCCGCGGGCATCGTCGTCATGCCCAGCACGAAGGACCGGTCGATCTTCAGCTCGTCCACCGGCAGCCGGCGCAGGTGCACCATCGAGCTGTAACCGGTACCGAAGTCGTCGATCGACAGTCGGACACCGAGCTCGTGCAGCCGCTGGAGCACGTCCATGCAGCGCGCCGCGTCGCTCATCACGGCGCTCTCGGTCACCTCGAGCCGGAGCAGCGAGGCCGGCACGCCGTGCTCGGCGAGCAGCCGGGCCACCAGGTCGGGCAGCGAGGCGTCGAGCAGGCAGCGTGCGGACAGGTTGACCGCCACGGGCACGGCCAGGTCCCGCTCCAGCCAGCCGCGCATGGTGCCCAGCGCCATGCCGAGCACCCGCTCGGTGAGCCGGATGATGATGCCGGTGCCCTCGGCGACGGGGATGAACTCCGACGGCGGCACGAGCCCGAGCTGGGGGTGCTGCCAGCGCAGCAGCGCCTCGAGGCCCTCGACCCGCCCGCCGTCCAGCGACACCTTCGGCTGGTAGTGCAGGAACAGCTCGTCCCCCGCGTCGAGCGCCGTCCGCAGGTCGCCGAGCACGGTCAGCCGCGTGCGGCCGGTGGTGTGCTCCTCCGGGATGAACAGGACGGCGCCCGCCTTGACCTCCTTCGCCACGTACATGGCGATGTCGGCGTTGCGCAGCAACTCCTCGACGTCGGTGCCGTGCCAGGGGGACAGCGCGATGCCCACGCTCGCCTCGAGGTCGAGGGCGACGCCCTGGACCTCGAACCGGCGGTGCAGCGCCCCGCGCAGCCGCTCGGCGACGGCCTGGGCCTCCTCGGCGCCGTCCACGACGGGCAGCAGGACGGCGAACTCGTCGCCGCCGAGCCGGGCGACGGTGTCGCCCTGGCGCAGCACCGACTCCAGTCGGGGACCGACCTGGCAGAGCAGCTCGTCGCCGTAGGAGTGGCCGAGGGTGTCGTTGATCTCCTTGAACCGGTCGAGGTCGATCAGCAGCACGGCGACCTCGCCGGACGTCCTCGATGCCGAGGCCAGGGCCTGCTCGATCCGGTCGCGCAGCAGCACGCGATTGGGCAGCCCGGTCAGCGCGTCGTGCGTGGCCTGGTGGCGGTTGCGGTCGGCGGAGTGCTGGAGTGCCTCGGTCTGGCGACGCAGCCGCTTGTCGGCGGCGGCGACGAAGCGGAAGAGGCCGCCGTAGAACACCGCGAGGCTGGCGACCAGGGTGATCATCAACGTGCGGACGTCCTGCTCGACCGCCTCGTCGACCGGCGCGTACGGCAGGTAGAGCTCCATCACGCCCGAGGGCGCCGACCAGCCCTCGTACTGCACGGGGACGTAGACCTCGAGCATCCGGGCGTCGCCGTCCTCGCTCGTGCCGCTGTCGTCGTGCGTGTGGCTCAGCCCGCTGACCACCTCGCCGGCCAGCGCCTCGGCGAGCTCGTGGGACGACGACGTCTCGCCGATCAGCCCGGGGTCGTCAGCCCAGACGATGGTCCGGTCCTTGTTGAAGATCTTGAGGGCGACGGGGTCGAGGTCGCCCAGGTTCTCGCCGTCGCGCAGGTTGTCCGCCGCCTGGTCGATCGCCTTGTCCACCTCGGCCAGCCGCGAGGAGTCGAAGCCGTTCGCCAGGTCGGCAGGGGACATCTGCGGCTGCAGGCCCAGCCGCACCGTGCCGATGACGGTCCACTCGGCCTGCTCCTGGGCGCGGGTCGCGATCGCGCTGCTCAGGACGTTGGCGAGGACCAGACCGACTCCGACGGTGAGCAGCAGGCCGAGCACGCCGAAACGCGCCAGGAGACTGCTCTCCCGCAGACGACGGACCAGGTGCATGGACTGCACATCGGATCGAGTCCGTTCCGGCTTGAGCGGCTCCCTCCCTAGGAGTGAGCACTCGGGTTGCGGGCGGGCGTCATGTCCGGTCGTCCGTTCCCATCCGCACGGTTCCATCAGCGCCGACGACGAGTCCGGGGTTCCACGCGATCTCCCAGCGGAACCCGTCCGGATCGGCGACGTACGCCGTCACCCCGCCCCACGACGCACGCGCCGGCTCGGCCACGACCGTGCCACCCGCGGCCCGGAGGTCGTCGACCACGCGGGCCACCGCCTCGGGGCTGTCCACGTTGTGGGCCAGCGAGAACGGCGGTGGTTCTACCGGCCCCACCGCGGTCCCGGCCTCGCGCGCCAGGTCGGCACGACCGTAGAGCGAGAGGACGAGCCCCGGACCGACCTGGACGAAGACCGCCTCGCCGGCGTCGAGGAGCGGCTGCCAGCCGAGTCCGTCGAGATAGAAGCGGCGGGCCACGTCCAGATCGGTGACGCCGAGGGTGAGGAGGGTGATGCGCTGGTCCATCGTCTGAGCCTGTCGCGTCGACCGGCCACGGGACAAGCCAGGACCGGCGCAGTCGAGCGACGGCGCGAACACGCACCGTGTCGGCGCTCCGCAGAGCGGTTACCGATCGGTAGTCAGCATGGCAACAGTTGGCCGTACCGGGCCCTAGGTCCCTGGGCACGGCCCGTGCGCCGTGGTGACGATGCCCGCATGAGCATCCGACCGCCTGATCCGGCGGCGGAGCACGAGCCGGGTGCAAACGAGCGCCCTTCCTCCCGGCCTGCCCGCCGACTCGGAGAGGCTCCTCCACCCGTTACCGAGCAGGCCCCGGACGGCGGCCTCGACCGCTCCGTGACCCCCATGCGTCTCGAGCCGCTCCTCCCCCGGCGCCAGCACCCGTACCTGCTGGTCGAGGTCGACAGCACGCCCGCCACGTACGGGGGCCTGATCTGGGCCCTGCGGGAGGCCGCCCGCCGCGAGGCCGTGGTCGTCGCGGTCGCCGTCCTCGATGCACCGGACGGCGACCCGCTCGGCTCCGCCTCGCGCGTCGCGGCACGGGCCCACGCCGCCGCGCACGACCGTGTGCAGGCCGTGCTGCTGCGGGCCATCGCCGAGACCGGCGTGCAGGGCCGCAGCCGGTGCGCCGTCATGGACCGCCCCGTCTACGACGCGCTGAGCGCCGCCGGCCGCGGCGCCGACCTCGTCGTCGTCGGGTCAGGTGGCAAGGCGCTGCTGCGCCACACCGTCCCGAGGCCGCCGGTACGACGACTGGCCCGCGGAGCCTGACCCGACCCGTCCGGGACCTCATCGCGGCCGGATCGCTTCCCGACCGTCGTCCGGACCCCTACCGTCGGGCCGTGTCCCCGCCCGACCTCGGGCCGGCGTTGCACGCCGAGACCCCGGCCGCCGCCCCCGTGCTCGCGGCTGCGGTGCTGGCTGCCGCGTCCGGCAGTCAGCTGGAGTCCACCCTGCGCGACATCGTGCAGGCGGCCGTCGACCACGTCGGGGCCCGCTACGGTGCGATGGGCGTGCTGCGGCCCGACGGCGCGCAGCTGGACCGCTTCGTCATCGTCGGGATGGACGACGACGACCATGAGCGGATCGGGACGGCGCCGACCGGCCGCGGCATCCTCGGCCTGCTGGTCGAGCAGCCCATCCCCCTGCGGATCGACGACATCGGCAGCCATCCGGCGTCCAGCGGCTTTCCGCCCGGCCACCCGCCGATGCGCTCCTTCCTCGGGGTCCCGGTCCGGGTGCGCGACGCCGTCTTCGGCAACCTGTATCTCACCGAGAAGCGCGGCGGCGGGCGGTTCTCCCCCGCCGACGTCGAGGTCGCCGAGGCGCTGGCCGCGGTGGCGGGCCTGGCGATCGAGAACGCCCGCCTGGCGCAGAAGGCGGCTTCCGGCCAGCGCTGGGGCGCGGCGACCACCCAGCTGGCGACCGCGCTGCTGTCTGGCGCCGACCCCGACGAGGTGCTGCGCTCGATCTCGACCCTCGTCAGCTGCCTCACCGACGCCGACATGGCCGGGGTGC
The DNA here is from genome assembly GCA_963777095.1 of uncultured Actinomycetota bacterium. Lineage (GTDB taxonomy): Bacteria > Actinomycetota > Actinomycetes > Mycobacteriales > Geodermatophilaceae > CAVZOY01. Next base: position 1,234,051 of record CAVZOY010000006.1, on the reverse strand, counting down.
TCTCCCCCAGCGTCGACGACGACGCCACGCTGACCATCGTCTCCGCGGTCGGCGGTGGTGCGGACGACGTCGAGGGCGTGCGGGTGCCGCTCGAAGGCACGCACGTGGGCGCCGCGCACCGGGCCGGCGCCCCGCGGCTGATCGAGAACATCAGCACCATGCCGGTGCACGGCCGGCTCGACGCGGTGTCGATCGAGCTCACCCGCGGTTTCGGGCCGACGCTGCTCGTCCCACTGGGCAGCCCGCCCCGCGCCAGTCTGCTGGCCGTGCTCCGCCGCACCGGGCGCGAGCCGTTCACGCCCGAGGACCTCGAGCTGCTCTCCGGCTTCGCCGCCCAGGCCTCGATCGCCCTGGAGCTCGCGCACAGCCAGCAGCGGGAGCTCCGGCTGCAACGACAGAGCGACCGGGACCGGATCGCCCGCGACCTGCACGACCACGTCGTCCAACGGATCTTCGCCACGGCGCTGTCGCTCGACCGGGTCAGCCGCGCGCTGCAGGCCGAGCGTCCCACCGAGGCGGCCCAGTTGGCCCGGGACGTCGACGAGCTCGACAACACCATGGCCGAGATCCGCGCGGCGATCTTCGAGCTGCACCAGGAGGAGGACGCGCCGGTCACCAGCGTGCGCAGCCGGATCTCCGACGTCGTCCGTCAGGCCACCGAGGGCACGGCGCTGCTCCGGGACGTACGGCTCCGCGGCGGCGTCGACGAGATCCCGCGCGAGCTGGTTCCCGACCTGCTGGCCGTCGTCCGGGAGCTGGTGACCAACGTCGTCCGGCACGCCGGCGCCCGGCGGGTGACGGTCACGGTGAGCGCCGGCAACAAGGTCCGGGTCATCGTCGCCGACGACGGCGTCGGACTGCCCGCCGGCCACCGTGCGCAGCGGGCTGGCCAACCTGGCCGACCGGGCCGAGCGCCGGGGCGGGCGGCTCACCGCGACCGGCGGCCCCGCCGGCACGGAGGTCCGCTGGTTGGTGCCCTGGCCCGAGCAGCGCTGACCCTTCCGGCGCTAAGGGCGGTCGCGCAGCCGGGTGGCGAGGATGGCCGCCTGGGTACGCCGCTCGAAGCCGAGCTTGGCCAGCAGGTGGCTGGTGTAGTTCTTCACCGTCTTCTCGGCCAGGCCCATGCGGGCGCCGATCTGGCGGTTGGTCAGGCCCTCGCCGATGAGGGCGAGCACGGTCCGCTCCTGGTCGGTCAGCGTCCCGAGGCGTCCGTCGAGCTCCGGCTCGGCCCGGCGCGACCGCGGGCTCTGGCCCAGGTCCTCGAAGAGCGAGCCGCCGGCCGCCACGGTCCGCACGGCCGCGACCAGCGCCGGGCCCCGCACCTGCTTGAGCAGATAGCCCCCCGCACCGGCGCGGATCGCGGCGGCCTGGGCCTCCTCGTCGGCGAAGCTGGTGAGCACCAAGGTCCGGCAGCCCGGCAGCCGCGCGCGCAACTGCCGGCAGAGCTCGACGCCGTCGCCGTCCGGCAGGCGCATGTCGACCAGCACGACGTCCGGACGGACGGCGGGCACGCGGGCCAGCGCCTCGGCGACCGAGCCGGCCTCCCCGGCCACGGTGATGCCCGGGTCCTCCTCGAGCACCTCCGACACGCCCCGGCGCACGACCTCGTGGTCGTCGACGAGGAACACGCGCACGGACGGGGGCTCGGCCTCCACGAGCGCAGGGTAGGGGCCCTGGTAGGCCGCGTCACTCCGGAACGGTGCAGTCTGGGAACTCAGGCAGGCAGGAGCAGCGTGGCGTAGAGCGTGAGACCGGGGCCGAACGCCATCGCCACCACCGGGCCGTCGACGTCGCCGAGCTCCTCCAGGACGAGCAGCACGGTGGCCGAGGAGCAGTTGCCGTGCTCGGCGAGCACGCGACGGGACGCCGCCATGCACTCCTCCCCGAGACCCAGCTCGTCCCGGACGACGTCCAGGATGCGGGGCCCGCCGGGGTGGACCGCCCAGCCGGCGACGTCCTCGATGCGCAGGCCCGCACCGGCGAGCAACTCGTCGACGACGTCGCCGACGTGGCGGGAGAGGACGTCGGGAACCCGCGGCGAGAGGCCCATGCGGAAGCCGAGGTCGGTGACGTCCCAGGTCATGTGGTCGGCGGTCGACGCGTCGGTGCGGGCGACCGTGCCGGCGATGCGGGAGCCGCGCCGCGCGCCGGGTTCGACGACGACCGCGGCGGCGGCGTCCGAGAACAGCGCGTGCGACACGACCTGGTCGAGGTCGGCCTGGGCGGGCTGCACGTGCAGGCTGGTCAGCTCGCAGCAGAGCAGGACGGCCGGGCGGGAACGCGCGGCGACGAAGTCGCTCACGGCAGCCAGGCCGGGCAGCGCGGCGTAGCACCCCATGTGCCCCACGAGCAGGCGCTGCAGCCCCGGCGGCATGCCCAGGTCGGCGGCCAGCCGGATGTCGAGGCCCGGCGTCGCGTAGCCGGTGCAGGTGACGACGGCGAACAGCCCCACCTCGCCCGGCGCGAGACCGGCGGCGTCCAGCGCTCCGGCCACCGCCTGCTTGCCCAGCGGCAAGGCCTCCTCGATGAAGCGCGCCATCCGCGCGCCGGTCCCCCAGCCGCTGATGTCCTCGTCGAGAGGGTTGGCGACCGCGTGCCTGCGGCGCACGCCGGCGCCCGCGAAGATGCGGCGGGCGGCGCGCACGCCCTCGTAGTGCCGGGCGAAGAAGCCGTCCCAGACGGCGTCCTGCTCGATCGTGGCGGGCCAGGCCGAGCCGGCGCCGGTCAGCACCGGGGCGCTCACCTGCGGGGCTCCGCCGCGGGGAGGGTCGGCATCACGGCTCCGACGGTACGTGCGGGCCGACGAGGATGCGCGGTCGCTTGACGCCGTACGCGGCGAAGACGCTGCCGGTCCAGCGCACCGGCTTCATCCTGACCATGTCCCGACGGCCCAGCACCCAGGGGATCGCCTGGCGCATGGACGGGCGCAGACCCACCAGGCGCAGGTCCAGGCCGAGCCGCTCGGCCGCCTCGAGCAACCGTCGGCGATCCACGAACAGGCGAGGGTCGTGCAGTCCTCGCGGTGGCCCACCGGGCAGCCGCTCCAGCAGGTGCGACGTTGATCAGCACGGAGAGGCGGGTGGCGGCCAGGGCGTCGATCACCAGGGTGCCGCCGGGGCGCAGCAGCCGGGCAGCCTCGGCGAGCACGGCGACGTCGTCCTCGACGTGCTCGAGGATCTCGCAGGCCAGGACGACGTCCGCGCAGCCGTCCACGAGCGGCACCTCGCAGCACGGAGCCGCGCACCGACAGCACGCCGTGCCGACGGGCGAGCTCCACGGCGCGCGCGTTGAGATCCACTCCGACGTGCCGGTACCCCAGCTTCGCTGCGTACGGCGCCATGAGGCCTCCGCCGCAGGCCAGGTCGACGAGCAGCGCGTCGGGTCCGGAGGCGGGCGGAATGTGCTCGGCGCGCGAGGCGGCGAACCAGTGCAGGGCGGCGAACTCGCCGTGCGGTTCCCACCACTCGCCGAGAGCTCGTCGTACTGGGCGGGGTCGTTGCGGACGCGCCTGCCGCGGGTCATCGCACGGCGACGGGGTCGCGGGGTCCGCCGGAGGTCACCCGGCCATGATCGCCGACGGCGCGGCATCCTGCGCCTGCGATGCTGTCGCCCCCCGTCCGCCCGGAGGTCCGCGTGCCCGTCACCGTCGTCGGCAGCCTCAACGAGGACGTCCTCGTCCGAGTCGATCGGCTGCCCGGGCGCGGCGAGACGGTCGTCGGCGGCGATGTCGTGCTCGCGCCGGGCGGCAAGGGTGCCAACCAGGCGGCCGCGGCGGCGCGGCTCGGCCCGGGGGTCGCCATGGTGGGCCGGGTGGGCGACGACGGTGCCGGCGACCGGCAGCGGCGCGCGCTCGAGGACGCCGGCGTCGACGTCTCGGCGGTGCGGACGACGCCCGACGCGCCCACCGGCACCGCGACGATCCCCGTCGAGGAGGGCTCGGGCGAGAACCTGATCGTCGTCGTCCCCGGCGCGAACGGCCGCGTGTCGGCTGCCGACGTCGAGGTGCCCGCGGTCCGGACCGCGGACGTCGTCCTGCTGCAGCTGGAGATCCCGCTGGAGGCCGTGCGCGCGGCCGCCGCCGTCGCCGGCGGAACGGTCGTCCTGACCCCCGCGCCGCCCCGCACCCTGCCGCCCGACCTGCTCGAGCGCGTCGACGTGCTCGTCCCGAACGAGCACGAGCTGACCCAGCTCGCCGGCGAGCCGGCGCGCGAGCGCGACGCCGCGGAGCTCGCCGCTCTCGCCCGCCGGGTGGGACGGCGCACGGTGGTGGTCACCCTCGGGGCGCGCGGCGCGCTGCTGGTGCCGGACGACGGCTTCCCCGCCCTGCTCCAGGCGCCGCCCCCGGTCGCACCCGTCGACACCACCGGAGCCGGCGACTGCTTCAGCGGCGCGCTCGGTCAGGCGCTCGCAGCCGGACGGCCGCTGCCCGAGGCCGTGCGGTGGGCGGTCACCGCCGCCGCGCTGTCCACGACGGGATCGGGTGCGCGCGGAGCCCTGCCGGACGCCGATGCCGTGGACGCGGCGCTGCCGGGGACGCCGGAGGCCGTGGCCGTCGGGTGACCCGGGGTTCGGCGGCCCGGCGATCGGGCACAGGTGCGCCGGAACCGACTCCCGAGGAGGCTGCAGCCATGAGCGAACCCGCAGCGCACGCCGCACCCCGAGCAGCCCGCCGAGGGCGAGGACGCCGGCGAGGGCGGCGGCAGCGGTCGCACACCGCACCCCGAGCAGCCGGCCGAGGGCGAGGACGCCGGCGAGAGCGGGGACAGCCCGGGCTGACGGCCGTGGCGGGGTGAGCTCCGCCACGGGAACCGGCGGGCGGTGATCGATCTCTCAGGACCGCACCGGTTCGGGGCTGTTTCCGCAGGTCTCCGGGGGGTCATCCTGGACGTCATGGACGACATGCAGCACGAGCCCCGGGTAGCCGAAGAGCCCTCCACCACGACCTCGGGTGAGACCCGCGAGGCGGCCGGCACCGTGCTCGGCCACCCGCACGCTGGCGAACCCCCGCCGGGTGCGCCGGGCCTGAGCACGCCGCGCGGCGGCCTGCGGGCCGCCGCGCCCTGCGACGGCTCCAGATCACTCTCCGTCGCCACAACCGCACCGCCGATCCCCGTCGCACCGCTCGGCACGGGCGCCCCTCATCACCCAGAGCAACCACGCCCGGCGTGCCGCGAACCGCTCCGTCACGCCCTGCGGCACCATCGCTGCCGTGACTGCCGCCCCGTCCCTGATGACCGCTGACGACATCTCGCTGCCCGTGCGTCGGAGCCGGGCGGAACGTCAGGCGATCGTGCTCGACACGGCCGAGCGTCTGTTCTCCGGACGCAGCTCGCGCAGCGTCGGCATGGACGAGCTGGTCCGCGAGACCGGCCTGGGCAAGATGACGGTCTACCGGCTCTTCAAGAGCAAGGACGACCTGGTCGGCGCCTACCTCGCGCGCAAGGCCGCCACGCTGCTCGCGTTCATCGACGCGGAGCTGATGCGCCTGGACGGTGACCCGCGGGCAGCGCTGCTGTCCGTCGTCGACGCCGTGGAGCGCGACGTGACGCGCACCGGCTTCCGCGGCTGCCCGTTCAACAACGTCAGCAGCGAGTACGACGACCCGCAGCACCCCGCGCGCAGCGCCGCCGCCGACTACAAGTTCGAGCTCTACGGCCGCCTCGAGCGGCTCGCGGAGCAGGTGGTGCCCGGCCGCGGCGAGGACCTGGCCGCCCAGATCCACCTGATCGTCGACGGCATGTACCTCTCCGGCGGACTGCTCGGCCCCGACGGGCCGGCCGCGCACGGCCGCAGGCTGGCCGAGCGGCTGATCGACGTCGCCCTCGGCGACCGCTGACGCCCGGTCCGGCTGCAGGGCCGGACGACCCACCGCAGGATGGGGCGGTGACCAGCGACCGCAGCCGCCCGGACCTCGACGACACGACCGTGGAAGCGCCTGGGCAAGCTCTCCGAGGCCCTGGAGACCCTCGACCAGGCGCGCGGCCAGCTGTACGCGTTCCACCAGCACACCGGCAAGGCCGACCTGCAGCTCCAGGACGCCGTGGCGCTGTTCCGCGAGGCCGGGCACACCGAGCTGGCCGAGGATCTCGACCGGGACCTCGTCGGACGCAACGTCATCGCCGACCGCTGGACCTTCCAGATCGTCGAGGACTTCGACGACAACTACTGGGGCGTCTTCCGCGGCTTCGACGAGCGGGCGCGGACGGAGCTCGCCGACGGCGACCGGCACGTCTACGAGGCCCGCATGAAGCAGCGCGAGCGCACCGATGGGCATCCACGGCACGAGGCGGGACCCTCCCTCTCCGGCTGACCGGCGGCGCAAGGGCCCGCATCCGCTCCGCCGGACGGCCGTCCTCTCAGCCTCATCACGATGCGCGCCGCGCCGCTCGCCCCGGGCGCGCGGACGCAGCAGACTCGGCGGGTGACCACTCCCGACCCCCAGCGGACGACGACGCCCGGGACGGCGCCGACGACCTCCGCCAGCAGCACTCCCACCGGCAGCTCTCCTTCCGGCCCGGCGACGCCGTCGTCCCCGCCGGTCGTGTCCCCGCCCGCGGCGGCCGCCGCGCGACAGAGCCGCAGCCACCGGCGGGGCAGGGGCATCGGGCTCGGGCTCGCCGCCGCGCTGCTGATCTTCGTCACCGTCGTGCTGGTGCTGTTCGTCATCTTCAACACCCAGACCGTCGAGATCAGCCTCGTGTTCGGTGACGTCCAGGCGCCGCTGGTCCTCGCCCTGGTCATCGCCGCCGTGCTCGGCGGGCTCGTCGTGGCCATGGCCGGGCTCGCGCTGCGCGCCCGCCGCAAGGGCTGAGGCTCCTCCCGACGGAGGCGTACCGCGGAGTGCCTGCTTGCCCTCGTTACCAGCGGGTAATATCGTTTGTTACCGACCAGTAACGACGGCGGCAGGAGCACTCACCGCGATGAGCCACTACACCGCCAACCTGCGGGACCTCGAGTTCAACCTGTTCGAGTTCCTCGACACCAAGGACCTGTTCGGCAGCGGACCGTTCGAGCAGATGGACGCCGAGACGGCGCGCGGCGTCCTGGCCGAGGTGCGGCGCCTCGCGGAGGGCCCGCTGGCCGCGTCGTTCACCGACTCCGACCGCAACCCGCCGGTCTTCGATCCCGCCACGCACTCGGTGACGCTCCCCGAGTCGTTCAAGAAGTCGGTCAAGGCGATCGAGGACGGCGAGTGGCACCGCCTCGACCTGCCCGAGCACCTGGGCGGCTTCGGAGCACCCCACGCGCTCACCTGGGGCGCCTTCGAGATGGTGCTGGGCGCCAACCCGGCCGTCTTCATGTACGGCTCCTGGGCCGCCTTCGCCGCGATCCTCGACGAGGTGGGCACCGCCGACCAGAAGCGGCTGGCCGAGCTGATGCTCGAGCACAAGTGGGGCGCCACGATGGTGCTCACCGAGCCCGACGCGGGTTCCGACGTCGGCGCCGGCCGCACCAGGGCCGTGCAGCAGGACGACGGTTCCTGGCACATCACCGGCGTCAAGCGGTTCATCACCTCGGCCGAGCACGACCTGAGCGACAACATCATCCACCTGGTGCTGGCCCGCCCCGAGGGCGCGAAGTCCGGCACCAAGGGGCTCTCGCTGTTCGTCGTCCCCAAGTTCCACGTCGACCTCGCCACCGGCGCGCTGGGCGAGCGCAACGGCGTGTACGTCACCAACGTCGAGAAGAAGATGGGCCTGAAGGTCTCCACGACCTGCGAGCTCACCTTCGGCGACGGACCGGTGCCGGCGAAGGGCTGGCTGGTCGGCGACGTCCACGACGGCATCGCGCAGATGTTCAAGGTGATCGAGCACGCGCGGATGTTCGTCGGCGCCAAGGCGATCGCGACGCTGTCGGCCGGCTACCAGGTGGCCCTCGACTACGCCAAGAGCCGTGTGCAGGGCGCCGACCTGACCGCGACGTCCAAGGACGCCCCGCGGGTGACCATCACCCACCACCCCGACGTGCGTCGCTCGCTGATGATCCAGAAGGCCTACGCCGAGGGCATGCGCGCCCTCTACCTCTACGCGGCCACGTTCCGCGACAAGGTGACCGCGGCGGAGGCGGCCGGCGAGGCCGAGGGCGAGGAGGCCCGCCTGGCGGCGAAGGTCAACGACCTGCTGCTGCCGATCGTGAAGGGCTTCGGCTCCGAGCGGGCCACCCAGCTGCTCACCGCCGAGTCGCTGCAGACGCTGGGCGGCTCGGGCTACCTGCAGGACTACCCGATCGAGCAGTACATCCGGGACTCCAAGATCGACACCCTCTACGAGGGCACCACGGCGATCCAGGGGCAGGACTTCTTCTTCCGCAAGATCGTGAAGGACGGCGGGGTCGCGCTGACCTGGCTGGCCTCGCAGATCCAGGCGACGATCGACACGGAGGCCGGCAACGGCCGGCTCAAGGAGGAGCGGGCCCTGCTCGCCGGGGCGCTCTCCGACGTCCAGGGCATGCTCGCGACGATGTTCGGCCACCTCGGCGAGGCGCAGCAGGACATGACCGCGCTCTACAAGGTCGGTCAGAACACCAGCCGCCTGCTGCTGGCCGCCGGCGACCTGATCACCGGCTGGCTGCTGGTCCGGCAGTCGGAGGTCGCCCTGGCCGCACTGGCCGGGCCCGTCGACGACGACAAGGACCGGCTCTTCTACGAGGGCAAGCTCGCGGCCACCCGCTTCTTCTGTGCGCAGGTGCTGCCGCGGCTGACGTCGGAGCGGCTCATCGTCGAGAACACCGACAACGCGCTCATGGAGGTCGACGAAGCCGCGTTCTGAGCCCGCGGGCCGCCGTCGTTTCGGGCGCCGGGCTGCGGGCATGCCCCTCCCGACCATGGGAGGAAGGGGACGACGATGACCGATCCCGCAGGCGCTGACCGCCTGCAGCAGGGCGTGCCCGCCGGTGACGCCGCAGGGGATGGAGGCGACCTCGGCGCCTCGATGGAGGACGTGCCCCTGACCCGCGAGGAGGCGGTCGCCCGCGACGCGGCCCTGCCCGACGAGCAGCCGGCCCGCCCGGGCAGCGACCCCTCGCTGGCCCAGCGGTCCGGACCGGACGCGCGGGAGGTCGAGCCGTGACCGGCCCGACGCTGCCGGCCCGCGAGCCGTCCGGCGACGAGGCCCCGACGACCGCGGAGGAGACGCCGCTCACCACCGACGAGGAGGCCCAGCGCAACGACACACCGGCCGAGCCGGACACCGAGGCCTCCTAGAAACGCAGCGGGCCCCCGCGACAGCTCGTCGCGGGGGCCCGGTGCGGTGCGCGAGCGGTCAGACGCGCGCGCTCGTCCGCGGGTCGACGTCCACGGCGTCGTCGGCGGCGAGGTCACGCACCCGCGTCTCGCCGTAGCTGAAGACGGCGATCAGCGTGATCACGGCGCAGGCGGCCAGGTACAGCGACACCCGCGCCGGGGTCGGCTCCTCGAAGCTGCCCAGCAGCGCCAGCGCGATCAGCGGGGCCGGGGCACCGGCGACCACGGAGGCCAACTGGGCGCCGACCGAGACGCCGGTGTAGCGCGCCTTGGTGCCGAACAGCTCGGAGAAGAACGCCGCCTGCGGCCCGTACATCGCGCCGTGGAACAGGAACCCGACCACGAGACCGAGCACGACCAGCCAGAAGCTGCCGTTCTCGAACAGCCCGAAGAGGACGAACGCCCACACCCCGATGCCGGCTGCACCGAACAGGTAGACCGGGCGGCGGCCGACGCGGTCGGACAGCGCACCCCACAGCGGAATGGTGAACAGGTGGATCGCCGAGGCGATGAGCAGCGCATTCAGCGCGAACGAGGCGTCCAGCCCCAGCGCCTTCGTCAGGTAGGCGGTCGTGAAGGCGGTCAGGATGTAGAAGGACACGTTCTCCGCGATCCGGGCGCCCATGGCGACGAGCACCTCGCGCTTGTAGCGCTTCAGCACCACGGTGATCGGCGCCTGCTCGACGGCCCCCGTCTCGGCCGCCTTGAGCTCCGCCTTGCGCTGGGCCTCGAGGAACACCGGTGACTCGCTGACCGCGAGGCGGACCCACAGGCCGACGAGGATCAGCACGGCCGACAGCAGGAACGGGATGCGCCAGCCCCAGGCGAGGAACGCCTCGTCGGACTGGAAGGCGGCCAGCAGCGCCAGCACCCCGGTGGCCAGCAGCTGTCCGGCAGGGGCGCCGGCCTGCGGCCAGGAGGCCCAGAACCCGCGGTTCTCCGGTTTGCCGTGCTCGGAGACGATGAGCACGGCGCCGCCCCATTCGCCGCCGAGCGCGAAGCCCTGGATCAGCCGGAGCAGGACCAGCAGGACCGGCGCCATGACGCCGATCGTCGCGAAGGTGGGCAGCAGCCCGATCGCGAACGTCGCACCGCCCATCATGAGCAGCGAGATGACGAGCAGCTTCTTGCGACCGATGCGGTCGCCGAAGTGCCCGAAGACCAGCGCGCCGATCGGCCGCGCGGCGAAACCGATGGCGTAGGTCGCGAAGGCGAGCCAGGGTGCCGGCGAAGTCGGACTGTTCGGGGAAGAACAGCTTGTTGAAGACGAGGGCGGCCGCGGAGCCGTAGAGGAAGAAGTCGTACCACTCGACCGTGGTGCCGACGATGCTCGCGCCGACGACGCGACCGAAGCGCGTGCCGGAGGTGGCGGGGGCGGACATGGGGCTCCTGGGTGGGAAGGGATGCCGGCAGGTCTGCCGTCGACCAGGACGCTATGGGGCTCCGAATCGGGCGGCACCAGGAGGTCATCCGCACCGGTGATCGGCCCCCTGCCTACCCTGTTCCGCGTGGCCGTCGCCGTCTCGCCGCGCCCCGTGGCGCTGCCCGAGGACGAGTGGACGGCGCGGGCGGCGGCGTACCGCGAGCGCGTCGACCGCTGGGTCGCGCCGCACCTCGAGCGGCGCCGGCAGGGCCGCGGCTCCCCGGTGCTGGACTTCCTGTTCACCTACTACTCCGAGCCGCCCGGTCGGCTCCGCCGCTGGCACCCGGGCGTGGGGGTCGTCCTGACCGGGCCGGCGGCGGCGGAGCGGCTGGCCTGGCCGCGGTACGCCGCGGTCGAGGGCGCCGACAGCGACGGCCGGCGCGTGCGCGGTGTCGGGCTGGACCTGCCCGCCTTCCTCGACCGCCGCGGCGAGGGTCTCCGCGTCATCGCCGACCTGCTGCGCGCGACGGCCGGGCGGCCCGCTCAGTTCGGCTGCTTCGGGATGCACGAGTGGGCGATGGTGTACCGCCCCGAGGCCGGCGAGGTGCGGCACGCCGTCCCGCTGCGGCTGGGGCAGGACGGCACGGACGCCGTCGTCGAGGCCGCCCGACTGCAGTGCACGCACGTCGACGCCTACCGCTTCTTCAGCCGCCGGTCGGCGCCGCTCAACGCACTGCGGCCGAGCCGCGCGACCCAGCGCGACCTCGAGCAGCCCGGCTGCCTGCACGCCGGCATGGACCTGTTCAAGTGGGCGTACAAGCTCTCGCCCGCCGTGCCCGGGAAGCTGTTGGCCGACTGCCTCGACCTGGCCGGCGAGATCCGGGAGCTCGACATGCGGGCCTCGCCGTACGACCTCCGCGAGCACGGCTACACCCCCGTGGCGATCGAGACGCCGGAGGGCAAGGCGGAGTACGTCGCCGCGCAGCGGGCGTTCTCGGCGCGGGCCGCGGACCTGCGCGCCCGGCTCCTCGACGTCTGCGACGCGCTGCTCGCCGTCGGGTGAGCGCGACGCGCCGTCGGCGTCCTGGCTCACCTCGAAGGGTCCTGGCTCACCTGTGGGGTTCCCGGCTCAGCGTCGACAGTGAGCAAGGACCCCTGATGATCGAGCCTGTCGCACAAAGGGCGGGTCGTGGCGGTGATGCTGGGCTGGGGCGGGAGACTGTGGCATGCCGCAGAACTTCATCCGTGGGGATGTCGATCAGGGGTTTCTGCTGCCACCGGATGTGCGGGAGTGGCTGGCAGAGGACGAGTTGGCGTGGACGGTCAAGGACGTCGTGGAGTCCCTGGATCTGTCGGGGTTCTACCGCGCCTACCGGGCCAACGGACAGGGCGCGGCGGCGTTCGACCCGGCGCTGATGATCGCGGTGCTGGTGTATGCGCATGCGGTCGGGGTGCGCTCGTCGCGGGCCATCGAGCGGCGCTGCGCGCATGACGTGGCGTTTCGGGTGCTGGCGGGCAACCAGCTGCCCGATCACGCCACGATCGCCCGGTTCTTCCGTCGGCACCGCAAGCCGTTGACGGGCCTGTTCGCGCAGGTGCTGCGGCTGTGTCACGAGGCCGGGATGGTGCACCTCGGGGTGATCGCGGTGGACGGGTCGAAGATCGCGGCGAACGCATCCTGGTCGGCCAACTCCACCTCGGCGGCGCTGGCGCACCAGATGCGCGAGGAGCAGGCCCGGTTCCGGCGGCTGGCAGCCGAGCTGCTCGACGAGCAGGCGGCCACCGACGCCGCCGAGGACGCCGAACACGGCCCGGACCGCGGCGATGAGCTGCCGCCGGAGCTGCGGCGGCGGGCCGAGCGGCTGGCCCGGCTGAAGGCGGCCAAGCAGCGCCTGGACGAGGAGGACGCCGCCCGGGTCGCCGAGCAGGAGGCGAAGAAGGCCGAATGGGCCCGCCGCCAGCAGGCGGGGACCCGCCGCGGCGCGCAGCCCGGTGACAAGCCGCCGCCGACGAAGTCGGGCAAGCCACCGCGGGCGAACACCACCGACCCGGACTCCCGGGCGATGCGTGGCGGACGCGGGCTGGTGCAGGGCTACAACGCCCAGGCCGCGGTCACCGCCGAGCAGATCGTCGTCGGGGCGATGGTCACCCAGCAGCAGGTCGACGCCGGCCTGGTCTTCGACGTCGTCGACGCCGTGGTCGAGCAGCTGACCGGGGCCGGGATCGACGACGCGGGCGACACCGTGGTCGCCGACGCCGGCTACGCCAACGAGGCCGCCTTCGCCGAGGCCGAGACCCGCGGGGTGCATCTGCTGGCCCCGCTGATCAGCGACGAGCAGCGCGCCGCCGGCGCGGATCCGGCCGGACCGAAACCGATGATCCGTCGCCCGGCCACCGGCCGCGCCCAGGCCAAGCTGCGCACCCGCCAAGGCGCTGAGGAGTACCGGCTGCGCGGGCGCACGGTGGAGCCGGTGTTCGGTCAGATCAAAGACCGGCAAGGGCTGCGCCAGTTCCTCCGCCGCGGCCTCGACAACGTTCAGACCGAGTGGTCACTGGCCTGCACCGTGCACAACCTGCGCAAGCTCCACGCCCACCGGGTGGCCATCGCCTGACCGCGCGGAGGCCGGCGAACACCCTCCCGCGGGCACCGGAGGGCACTACCACTCGCCCACGCGCCCGCACCCCAGGGCCCCCGCGAGGCCGACCACCCCCAGCGACGCAGACCACCCCCGACCGCCGCGCCACCTCACTTCACGCGACAGGCTCGATCTGCTGACCTGATCATCATGGGGACGCCGTACGGTCGGGACGTGAGCTCCACCCGCACCGACCGCTGGCTGCGGCTCGACGGCACCACGAACACCCGTGACCTGGGTGGCCTGCCCACCACCGACGGCGGCGCGACGCTGCCCGGCCGGATCCTGCGCAGCGACAACCTGCAGACCCTGAGCGACGCCGACGTCCGCCGTCTGGTCGACGAGGTCGGCGTGCGCCAGGTGGTCGACCTGCGCACGACGGCCGAGGTCCTGCTCGAGGGCCGGGGACCGCTGCGCGCGCTGCCCGCGGTCGAGCACCGTCACTTCACCCTGCTGCCGGAGCGCGGTCACCACACCGACGTGTTCGCCGTCGAGGACGACGACCCGCTCGACGACCTGCCCCAGGACTGGGTGGAGACGCTGCTCCCGCGCCAGGACACCGAGCACGACGCCGGCGAACCGCCCGCCGTCCGCGCGTACCTCGGCTATCTGCAGCACCGCGGGGAGGCGATCGTCGAGGCCCTGCGGGCGCTGTCCGACGCCGGTCCCGGTGCCTCGCTGGTCCACTGCGCCGCCGGCAAGGACCGCACGGGTGTCGTGGTGGCCTTCGCGCTCGCCGTGGCCGGGGTCCCGGACGACGAGATCGTCGCCGACTACGCGATGACCGCCGACGTCATCGACGCACTGGTCGCGAAGCTGGCCGCCTCGCCGACCTACGCCGAGGACATGACGCGGCGCGACGTCGCGAGCCACACGCCCCGCGCCGAGACGATGCGGCGGGTGCTGGCACTGCTCGACGAGCGGTTCGGCGGGCCGGCGGCCTGGCTCGAGGAGCACGGCCTGGGCGCCGACGACCAGCGGCGACTGCGGGCGCGCCTGCGCGACCCGTCGGCCTGACCCGTCAGCTCCAGGGCTCGGGAGCGGCTCCGGCCCGGTCGCGCTGCTTGTGCCGGTACATCGCCGCGTCGGCCTTGCGGAGGAGCTCCTCCGCCGTCCGGCCGCCACCGGCGCGCGTGGCCGACAGGCCCACGCTCGTGCCGATCCGGACGGCGGTGCCGTCGAGCCGGAACGGCTCGGCGAAGCAGTCGGTGATCCGCCGCGCCAGGCCGGCGGCGTCCTCGATCTCGGCCAGGCCCGGGAGGATGACCGCGAACTCGTCGCCCGAGAGCCGGCCCACGATGTCGCCGGGGCGGACGGTGGAACGCAGCCGGGCGGCCACCTGACGGAGCAGCTCGTCGCCGGCCGCGTGGCCCAGCGTGTCGTTGACCTGCTTGAACAGGTCGAGGTCGCAGAACAGGACGGCGAGGTGCGTGTCGGCGTCGACCTGGTGGATGGCCTGGTCGAGCCGCTCGAGGAACAGCACCCGGTTGGGCAGGCCGGTCAGCGCGTCGTGCGTCGCCTGGTGCCGGACCGTGGCCAGCAGCCGCGCCTTCTCCAGGGCCGTCGACGCCTGGTCGGCCACGCCGGTGAGGCGGGCCAGCACGTCCTCGTCGAGGTGCGGCGTCGCCTCCTCGGCTCCCCAGCCCGCCGTCGCGATGCCGAGGAAGGTTCCGCCGGAGATCAGTGGCACCGCCACCACGCGACGGGTGCCGATGCTCCGCAGGAGCTCCTGCACGACCGGACTGCTCGTCCGGTCGTCGAGGATGCGCGGCGCACGGTCGCCGAGCATGGAGAGCAGCTCAGGGACCTCCTCGGCCGCCATCCGCGTGCGGGCGAGCCTCGCGAGCGCCTCGTCGGAATGGCCGACCGACCCCCGGCTGCGGAGCGTGGCGCTCGAGGCGTCCCAGAGCATGATCCCGGAGCGGTGGCAGCCGACGATCCGCGGCAGCGCCTCGGCGACGACGGTGCAGACGGCCGACTCGTCCTCGGCGGCGGCCAGCTCGTGGGCGAGGGCGAGCAGCGCACCGGCGCGAGCGGCCTCGTGCCGAGAATCCTCGAGCGCGAACAGCAGGTCGAGCGCGGCGGCAGCGTGCCCGGCGTAGGCGGCGAGCATCGACGCCTCGTCGCCGATGGCGCCGTCCCCGGGGCGGTACAGCGCGGCGAGCCGGCCGTGCCGGCGTCGGGTGGAGGCGACGTCGACGACGACGGCGTGCGGGCCCATGTCGCCGTCCCCGAGGAGAACGGCGGCGAGCTCGGCCACCCGCTCGGGCGGGAGGCCGGCGCCGTGCACCAGTGGGGCGCCCCCGTCCGGCGAGGCGACCGCGAGCAGGTAGGCCGGGGCCAGGACCGCCTCGGCGGCACGCTCGACGATCCGTTCCAGCGCGGTGTCGACGTCCTCGCTGCCGACGAGGTCACCGGCAGCGGACTGCAGGATCCGCAGCTGACCGCGCAGGGCGGCCAGCTCCGGATCGACGTCGGCGTCGTCCTTCCGGCGCCCGAAGCGCCGGCGACTGTCCCAGCTGAGCTCGTAGACGCACGCGGGGTGCCCGTCGGACTCGCACTCGCCGTGGACGATGCGGGCGGGCGGCAACCCGAAGATGACGGGGACGTTGGTGATCAGACCCTGGGCGTAGTCGCAGTCGAGGCGGCTGTGCCGGTAGCCCTCGTGCAGCTCGTAGCGGATCGTCGCCGAGGTGGCACCCACCTCGAGGACCTCCATCGTCGAGGTGGTGCTGAACTTGGTGACGGCGCGCGGGAGCTGGCGCAGCACCTGACGCGGGCTGCCCATCGCCCGCAGCAGCAGGACGATCGAGTGCGCCAGGCCGCTGTGCAGGGCGTTCGCGCCGACCTGGTACATCGTGTCCGGGTCGTCGAGCACCTCCGTGGCGGCCGCGAACAACCGGATGCGGGTGTCGTAGCTCCACCACCGGGACTGGTCCTCGAGGTCCTCGGCGGTCCAGGCGACGCCGGCGCGCTCGAGCACGGCGGCCACGGCCTCGTCACCACCGCGGTTGCGGACGAAGCGCAGCAGACCGCCGGTCGTGGCGCCGGAGGTCTCTCGGGCCTCGACGGGGAGCGCGGTCACCGGACGGTCCCGGGATCGGTCGGCCGCGCACCCGCGCTCCGACGTGCGGAGCGCCGCGGTGCGGAGCAGTTGCTCGCGGTCCGGCGCACGGGTTCTGCATCGGCAGGAAACCGCAGGTCGTTGAGGCTCCTCCACCCTTGGGGTGAGGCGTCGAGGCCACCGAGCCGGGGCTTGCACCCGCGGACGACGGGGAGTATCAACGTGCGTGTCACCGCATACCCCCCGGGGGTAACTCTCGAGAGAGGTTCCGATGGAACGGACCCAGCACGCACCGCAGCAGCATGACAGCTCTGAGCGACGGGAATCCTGGTCGGCAGCGGCGTCCGCGACGCTGCACTGCCTCACCGGCTGCGCCATCGGCGAGGTTCTCGGAATGGTGATCGGCACGGCTGCCGGCTGGTCGGAGTGGCCGACCGTCGCGCTCGCCGTCGTCCTGGCGTTCTTCTTCGGTTACGCCCTGACCGTGCGCGGAGTGCTCCGCGCCGGTCTGGGACTGCGGCGCGCCGTGCGGGTGGCCCTGGTCGCCGACACGGTGTCGATCACGGTCATGGAGGTCGTCGACAACGCCGTGATGCTGACGGTCCCGGGCGCGATGGAGGCCGGGCTGACGAACTGGCTGTTCTGGGGGGCGCTGGCCGTCGCGTTCGCCGTCGCCTTCGTCGTCACGCTGCCGGTCAACCACCGCCTCATGGCCACGGGGCGGGGGCATGCCGTCGTCCACGAGCTGCACATGCACTGAACGGCCGTGGACAGCGAGCGACCCCGGACTCCCGAGGAGGCCGGGGTCGCGCTGTGACGGGTCCGCGTCGCGGGACGCCGACCCGGAGGCGTCAGCGGGTGTAGGTGTAGAACTGCCCGCGGGCGGCGATGGTCAGCAGCTCGTCGCGCATCGCGGGCGAGGTGCTGCGCCGCAGGGCCGCGTCGAGGTCGCGACGCGCCCGCGAAGCCTGCCGACGCTTGCGCCAGCTGGACGTCACGCTGCTCATGGTGGTGCTCCTTCTTCGGTCGATCACTCCTGGACGGCACCCTTAGTAAAGCAGGCGCTCACCTAGATATTCCGAAGAAACACAGGGCAACTTGAGTGTTCGCCGACACATCCTCACTCGAACGGGTGAGTCCGCCTGGGGTCAGCCCATCCCCAGGGCCGCGCGGGCGGAGGCCCGGGCGGCGTGCGGGTCGGTCGCCGCGAGGGCGGCCTCCGCCGCGCGCCGGCACTCGTCCAGCGTCACCGTGCCCAGGCGCGAGCCGACGCCCGCCACCGCGGAGGCGGCACAGGACAGCGAGCTGATCCCGAGGCCCACCAGGACGCAGGCCAGGACGGGGTCGGCCGCGGCCTCGCCGCAGACGCCGACCGGCTTGCCGGCACGCTGGCCGGCCTCGGCCGTCATGCGCACGAGCAACAGCAGGGCCGGCTGCCAGGGATCGGTCAGGTCGGCCAGGTCTGCCGAGAGCCGGTCGGCCGCCAGCGTGTACTGCGAGAGGTCGTTGGTGCCGATCGAGAGGAAGTCGACGTGCTCGAGCAGCCGGTCGGCGTGCAGCGCCGCCGAGGGGACCTCGATCATCACGCCGGGCACGAGCCCCCGGGCGCGCACCCGGT
Organism: uncultured Actinomycetota bacterium; assembly: GCA_963777095.1. GTDB lineage: Bacteria > Actinomycetota > Actinomycetes > Mycobacteriales > Geodermatophilaceae > CAVZOY01. Next base: position 1,216,129 of record CAVZOY010000006.1, on the reverse strand, counting down.
CGGCGAAGTCCGCGGCCTCCGCGGGGGTGGCCACCATCGGCGCCATGACCCACGGGGTGGACGACGTCCGGCGGGCCGCCTCGGCGACGGCGTCGAGCTGCCGGTCGAGCATGCCGGGGTCGCGCCGGGCGATGCGCAGCCCGCGGACGCCGAGCGCGGGGTTGGCCTCGTCGGGCAGCGTGGCGAAGGCCAGGGGCTTGTCGGATCCGGCGTCGAGGGTGCGCAGCACGACCTTGCGCCCCGCGAAGGCCTCGAAGACCTCCGCGTAGCCGGCGGCCTGTTCCTCGACCGACGGCTCCTGTGCGTGCCCGAGGAACGACAACTCGGTGCGGAACAGCCCCACGCCCTCGGCGTGCGCGGTGACCGCGGCCCGGGCGCCGGCGCCGTCCTGCACGTTGGCCAGCACCTGCACGGCGGCGCCGTCGCGCGTGGCCGCCGGCCCGGCGTACCCGGCCAGGGCGTCCGCGGCGACGCGGGCGGCTCGCACCCGCACCTCGGCCTCCGCCGGCTCGGGATCGATCGTCACGGTGCCCTGCTCGCCGTCCAGGAGGACCGTGGCGCCCGCCGGCACGTCGTCGAGTCCGCCGATGGCGACCACACAGGGCAGCCCCAGCTGCCGGGCGATGATCGCCGTGTGGCTCGTCGTGCCCCCCAGCCGCGTGCCGAGGCCGATGATCACCGCCGGGTCGAGCCCGGCCGTGTCCGCCGGCGCGAGGTCGTCGGCCAGGAGCACCGACGGGACGGCGGGTGACGGGACGCCCGGTTCGCCCTGGCCGGTCAGTTCCGCGACGATGCGGTCACGCACGTCCCGGACGTCGGTGACGCGCTCGGCCATCAGTCCGCCCAGGGCGGTGAACATGTCCACGAACTGCTGGGCCGCCTCGACGGTGGCGACCGGAGCCGAGACGCCGGCGTCGATCCGCTGCGCCACGGCCATGAGCAGGCCGCGGTCGCGCGCCAGGCCGGCCGTCGTGGAGAGCACCTCCGCACTGACGCCGGTCGCCGCGGCGGCGCGCCTCGTCAGCCGGTCGGCCACCACCACGGCCGCCGCCTCGAACCGCTCCTTCTCCCCCGGGCGGTCACCGTCGGACACCGGTTGCGCGTCCGGATCCGGCAGGCGGACGGCGCCGGTCGGCCGCACCACGGGGCCCAGCGCGACGCCCGGGACGACCGGGGTGCCGGTCAGGACCGTCGGTCCGGAGGGAGCGGCGAGGGCGTCGGTGCCGGGGGCGGTGCGGGTCATGGCGAGCTCCTGGGCGGCGAACGGGCGGGGCGGGCGAAGGGGAGCTGGGACGTCGTCGTCCCGCGGTGACCAGAGTCACGAAAAGGTCTTGACTTGTCAACCAAACGGTCGTAGAACAACACCAAGCAACACGCGGTTCCCACATGATCGGGCATCGAAGGGCGGAGGTGAGCGGCCTGTATCCCGAGGAGCGTCAGCACGCCATCGCGGCCCTGGTCGCCGATCGCGGGCGCGTCGCCGTCACCGACGTGGCGGAGCGGTTCGGCGTCACCACCGAGACCGTGCGACGCGACCTGGCGATGCTCGAACGGGCCGGAATGCTCCGGCGGGTGCACGGCGGCGCGGTGCCGATCGGCGCCCTCAGCCTGGTCGAGCCCGGGCTCGGCGAGCGGCACGGCACCCGCACCGAGCAGAAGCGCAAGATCGCCGCCGCGGCGATCGACCTGCTCCCCGACGCCGACGGCAGCGTGATCCTCGACGGGGGCAGCACCACGGCCGCGCTCGCGGATCTGCTGCCCGCCGAGCGGCGCCTGCTGGTCGCCACCAACTCCGTGCCGATCGCGGCGCGGCTCTCCACGGCTCCCGGTGTGACCCTGCACGTGCTCGGCGGCCGGGTCCGGGGGATCACCCAGACGGCGGTCGGCGAGTCCACGATCCGGGCGCTCGAGCACCTCCGCCTCGACGTCGCGTTCCTCGGTGCCAACGGCATCACCGCGCGCCACGGCTTCAGCACACCCGACGAGACGGAGGCAGCCACGAAGCAGGCCATGGCCCGAGCGGCCCAGCGCACCGTCGTCCTCGCCGACAGCAGCAAGCTCGGCCGAGAGCACCTCGTGTCCTTCGCGGCGGTCGACGACATCGACGTCCTGGTCACCGACGCGGACGCCGACCCCGGCGCGATCGCGCAACTGCACGAGGCCGGCACCGAGGTGGTCGTCGCATGAGCACTCCCCCCGTCGGCCGGGTCGTCACCCTCACGGCCAACCCCAGCCTGGACCGGACCCTCGCCCTGCCGGCCCGGCTGGACCGCGGTCAGGTGGTCCGCCTCGGCGAGAGCTCCACGGAGCCGGGCGGCAAGGGCGTCAACGTCGCGCGTGCCGTGGCCGCGGCCGGCGTCGACGTGGTCTGCGTCTTCCCCGCCGCGAGCGGTGACCCGTTCGTCGGCCTGGCCCACGCCCTCGGCCTGCGGCTGGCCACGGTGCCGGTGTCGTCCCCCGTCCGCACGAACTACACGCTGACCGAGCCGGACGGCACCACCACGAAGCTCAACGAACCTGGCCACCCGCTGGACGACGCGTCCCGCGACGCCCTGGTCCGGCTGCTGCACGAGCGCTCGGTGGGCGCGTCCTGGGTCGCCCTGTCGGGCTCCCTGCCGCCCGGCACCCCCGACGGCTGGTACGCCGAGCTCGTCCGCTCGCTGCGCGACACCGGCGTCCGCGTCGCCGTCGACACCTCCGAGGAGCGGCTCATCGCGCTGCTGGCGGCCGGCCCCGACGCCGCTCCCGACCTGCTCAAGCCCAATCTCGAGGAGCTCGCCCAGGTCACCGGCGTCGACGAGGAGGCGCTGGCCGGCGACCCGGGCGCGGTCCTCGAGGCCGTCGGCCGGCTGCACGACCACGGCGTCGGCGAAGTGCTGCTGACCCTCGGCGCGGACGGCGCCCTGCTGTCGACGACCGAGGGCGTCTGGACCGCGCAGCCTCCCGCCATCACGGTGCGCAGCACCGTCGGCGCCGGCGACTCGAGCCTGGCGGGGTACCTCCTCGCCTCCCTCGCCGGAGCCCCGGCAGACGAACGGCTGCGCAGGGCCGTCGCCTACGGATCGGCCAGTGCGTCGCTCCCCGGATCCGCCGTCCCCACCCCGGCCCAGGTGGACGGCTCAGCAGTACGGGTCACCGCAGGTCCCCCCGGAACACCGCCGTCCGGCGGCCCGCACAGCACCTCCGTCCCGGCCGCCGGCCGCGACGTCCCCTGAAGTCCTCCGAACGGAAGAGCCCCGTGGCTGAACTGATCACCCCTGACCTGGTCGCGCTCGACGCCGACCTCGGTGGAGACAAGAGCACCGTGGTGAGCCGACTCGCCGCGCTGGTCGCCGGCGCCGGTCGCGCCACCTCCGCGGAGTCGCTGCACGGCGACGCCATGGCCCGCGAGGCGCAAGCGCCCACCGGGCTGCCCGGCGGGATCGCGATCCCGCACTGCCGATCGGAAGCGGTCACCCAGGCGTCGCTCGGCTTCGCCCGGCTCTCGCCGAAGGTGGACTTCGGTGCGCCCGACGGCCCCGCCGACCTCGTGTTCCTGATCGCCGCGCCGGCGCACGGCGACGCCGACCACCTGACCCTGCTCACGGCGCTGGCCCGCGCCCTCGTGCGGCCGGAGTTCGTGGCCTCCCTGCGGGCGGCCGCCACCCCGGCCGACGTGGTCGCGCTGGTGCAGGACGTCGTCTCCCCGGCTCCTGCCGAGGCGCCCGCCGGCGCGTCCGCGGCCTCGGCACCCGCCGCCGCACCGGCCTCGTCCGCCCCGGCCACCGCCCGCAAGAGCCTGGTCGTCGTCAGCGCCTGCCCCACCGGCATCGCGCACACCTACATGGCCGCCGACAAGCTCACCGCGGCCGCGGAGGCCGCGGGCGTCGACGTGCACGTCGAGACCCAGGGCTCGTCGGGGTCGACCCCGCTGGACCCAGCGGTGATCCGAGCGGCCGACGCGGTGATCTTCGCGGTCGACGTAGGCGTGAAGGACCAGGAGCGCTTCGCCGGCAAGCCGGTCGTGCAGTCGGGCACCAAGCGGGCGATCAACGAGCCCGACGTGATGGTGCGCGAGGCGCTCGCGGCGGCCGACAACCCGAACGCCCGCCGCGTGGCCGGCACGGCCGGCTCCGGCGCCGCCGCCGGGAACACGGGTGGCAGCCCGGGGAAGGCGACCGAGATCCGCCGCTGGCTGCTGACCGGCGTCAGCTACATGATCCCGTTCGTCGCGGCCGGCGGTCTGCTGATCGCACTGGGCTTCCTGTTCGGCGGGTATCAGATCGTCAACCCCAACCCCGATGTCGCGGGGCAGAGCTACGCGCTCAGCTGGGCCCTGAGCAACTCCTTCTTCGACCTGCCGAGCGCATCCGGTATCGAAGGCCTCAACGACGGCTTCCTGGGCTACCTCGGGGCGATCTGCACGGTGCTCGGCCAGGCCGCGTTCGGCTTCCTCATCCCTGCCCTGGCCGGGTACATCGCCTACGCGATCGCCGACCGTCCGGGCATCGCGCCGGGCTTCGTCGTGGGTGCCGTGTCAGGCATCGTCGGCGCCGGCTTCATCGGTGGCCTGATCGGCGGCATCATCGCCGGCCTCGTCGCGCTGTGGATCAGCCGCTGGAAGCTCCCGACCGGCGTCCGCGGCCTGCAACCGGTCGTCATCATCCCGCTGCTCGCGACGCTCATCTCCAGCGGGCTCATGGTCGCCGTCCTCGGCCGGCCACTGGCCGCCGCGGTGACCGGCGCTCGGCGAGCTGGCTCAACGGCCTGAGCGGCTCGTCGGCGATCCTGCTGGGGATCATCCTCGGCCTGATGATGTGCTTCGACCTCGGCGGCCCGGTCAACAAGGCGGCGTACCTCTTCGCCACCGCGGGACTGGCCTCGCAGACCAGCGGCGCGCTGGTGATCATGGCGACCGTCATGGCTGCCGGCATGGTGCCGCCGCTGGCGATGGCCTTGAGCACGGCCATCCGGCCGAAGCTCTACACGCCGGCCGAGCGGGACAACGGCAAGGCCGCCTGGCTGCTGGGTGCCTCGTTCATCTCCGAGGGCGCCATCCCGTTCGCCGCGGCCGACCCGATCCGGGTGATCCCCTCGATGATGCTCGGCGGCGCCACCACCGGCGCCATCGTGGCCAGCGTGGGCATCGAGGCGCGCGCTCCGCACGGCGGGGTGTTCGTGTTCTTCGCCATCAGCAACTTCCTGGTGTGGCTGCTGGCGATCGTCATCGGAATGGTCGTGGGCGCCGTCGCGGTCACCGTCGCGAAGAGCATCGGCAAGACCGACGCCGAGGACGCTCCGGAGGACGCCGTCGACCTGGAGCACTCGCACGCGGCCACCGGTGTCCACCCGGCTCGCTCTGCGACCACCTGACCGGCAAGCTCACCCCCAGATCGGTCGCCCGACTCCCGAGGAAGAGGTCCCATGCCCAGTCAGACCGTCACCGTCGGTTCCCGCATCGGGTTGCACGCCCGCCCGGCCGCGCTGATCGCCGAGGCGGTCGGCAAGGCCGGAGTGCCCGTCACGCTCGGCACGCCAGGGGGGATGCCGATCGACGCCGGCAGCCCGCTGATGATCATGACGCTCGGCGCCAAGCAGGGCACCGAGGTCGTCGTCACGACCGACGACCCGGCGGTGCTCGAGCAGATCGCCGGCCTCGTCGCCCAGGACCTCGACGCCGAGTAGAGAAAGGACCCCACTGCCCCCCACCCCTCGCAAGCTCGGGGCGGGACCCTGCAGCGGGGCCGAGAACGACGGCGCCCGCCCCCTGCACAGGGGACGGGCGCCGTCGTCGTCCTCGGATGTTGATCAGGTGGCGCTGATCAACAGCGACGCGCGCACCTCAGGCCTGGTCGGGGCGCGGGATGTCGCCACGCCAGGCGCCGGTCTCGCTGCCCCGGCTCTCGATGAACTCCTTGAACCGCTTGGCGTCGGCCTTGACCTGGCGGTCGTCGAAGCCCAGCGCCGCGCCGGCCTTCTCCACGATGCCTTCGGGCTCCCAGTCGATCTGGATCATCACGCGGGTCTTGGCGTCGTCGAGCCGGTGGAAGGTGACGACGCCGGCGTGCTTGGCCTCGCCGGTGGTGCTGGTCCAGGCCACCCGCTCCTCGGGGTGCTGCTCGGTGATCGCGGCGTCGAACTCCCGCTTCACGCCGTCGATGTTGGTGACCCAGTGGGTGCGCTTGTCGTCGAGCTGGGTGATCCGCTCCACGCCGCCCATGAACTGGGGAAAGCTCTCGAACTGCGTCCACTGGTCGTACGCGACGCGGATCGGGACGTCGACGTCGACCGATTCCTGCACGCTGGCCATGGCGGTGACACTCCTCTTGCTCGGGGATTTCGGTCGTGCACCACATACCCGGCTCCCCGCCGCGGGACACATGGAAATGCGCAGGTCAGTCCGTCGCGTCGATCGCCGGCAGGGTCAGGACGAAGCACGCGCCGGGTCGCGACGGATCCCGCGGGGCGAGCCCGAGCGTGCCCCCGTGCCGCTCCGCCACGTCGCGGGAGATGGCCAGCCCCAGCCCGACGCCGTCCCCGGCCGAGCGCGCGGGGTCGAGCCGCACGAACCGCTCGAAGACCCGCTCCGCGTCGGCGTCGGGGATGCCCGGCCCGTCGTCGGTGACGGTCAGCACCGCCGTCCCGCCGGGCCGCTCGGTCAGCGCCACGACCGTCGGCGAGCTCCCGTGCCGCACGGCGTTGTCGAGCAGGTTGCCGACCGCGCGGGTCAGCTCCGCAGCGTTGCCGCGCACCTGCACCGGGCGCACCCCCGTGGTGTCGACCGCCGCACCGGCGTGGCGCCGGTGTGCGGCCGCCTCCTCGACCAGACGGTCGAGATCGACCGGCCGACTGCGGTCGGCGGTGTCCCGGCCGTCGCCCCGGGCGAGCAGGAGCAGGTCGTCGACCAGCTGCTGCATGGTCCCTGCCTCCGTGAGCAGCGTGTCGGCGGTGCGCGCCGGATCGGCCGAACCGGGGTGCGCGCGGTCGACCTCGAGCTCGGCACGGATCCGGGCCAGCGGGCCGCGCAGCTCGTGCGACGCGTCGTCGACGAACCGGCGCTGGCGCTCGGCGGCGGACTGCAGGCGGGCGAGCATCGCGTTCATCGTGCGTGCCAGGCGGCCGATCTCCTCCGGCACCGCCGGCTCGGCCACCCGCCGGGAGAGGTCCGATCCGCCGATCGTCTCGACTTCCCGGCGCAGGTCCTCGACCGGTCGCAACGCCCGGCCGACCGCCCACCACACCAGGACGGCGAGCACCGCGGCGGCGACCGGCACCCCGATCGCCAGGCCGGCGACGAGCGCGGCGGTGCTCTCCTGGACGTCGTCCAGGGCGCCCGCCACCAGCACGGTCCGGTCCCCCGCGGACTGCGCGACCAGCCGGCCCTCGCCCTCGGACAGGGTCACGGTCCGCACCTCACCGGCGGCCGGCACGTCGGCCGGGTCGATCAGCGGGGCGGCCCCCGACGGAACCGACTCGACGAGCGTGCCGTCGGCGGCCAGCACCTGGACGACGAGGTCGTCGGGAGCGACGTCCGGCACCACCGGCCGGCCGCTGCGCACGGCGGCGGCCGCCGCCTCGGCCCGGTCCAGCAGCATGTCGTCGAGGTTCGCGGTCAGCGTGGCCCGCTGGGCGAGAACCAGGCCGACCGCGGCCAGCACGAGGACGAGCAGCACGGCACCGGAGGCCAGCAGGCTGACCCGCGCCCGCAGCGTGCGGGGCCCGGCGGTCATCCCCGGCGCAGCCGGTAGCCGGCGCCGCGCACCGTCTCGATGCAGCCGCCGTCCGCGCCGGTCAGCTTGCGCCGCAGCCGGGCGACGTAGACCTCCACGACGTTCGGGTCGCCGTCGAAGTCGTCGTCCCAGACGCCGTCGAGGATCTGCCGCTTCGACACCACCTGCCCGGCGCGGCGGAGCAGGAAGACGAGCAGGTCGAACTCGCGGGCGGTGAGCGGGACCTCCTGGCCCGACCGACGCACGCGCCGCCCGCGGAGGTCGACGTCCAGGTCGCCGACGACGAGCGGCGGCGCGCTGCCGAGGGAGGAGCGCCGGAGGAGGGCGTGCACCCGCGCGACGAGGACGGCGAAGGAGAACGGTTTGCGCAGGTAGTCGTCGGCGCCGGTGTCGAGCCCCTCGGCCTCGTCGAGGTCGCCGTCCTTGGCGGTGAGCATGAGCACCGGCGTGGTGTCGCCCGCCCGACGCAGGTCGGCGCAGACCTGGTAGCCGTTGCGGCCGGGCAGCATCAGGTCGAGCAGGACGACGTCGTAGCCGCCCTCGCGGAGGCGCCACAGCCCCTCCGGCCCGTTGCCGGCGACCTCGACGGAGAAGCCCTCCGCCGTCAGCCCCCGGCGCAGCGCAGCGGCGAGCGTCGCGTCGTCGTCGACGATCAGCACCTTCATCCGCGGCGTCCTCCCGGTCCGGCGTCCATGATCACCCGCGGAGCTGTCCCGCGGCTGAACGCGTCAGCTCCCGTTCAGCCGCGAGGGGCAGTCTGGGGACCGACTGGTTTCCGGGCATCGGGAGGACGACATGCGACGCAGCAGGAAGATCATCGCCGGGGCGGCCGTCGCGGCCGCAGTGGCCGGGACCGCGGGGTGGCCGCCGCCGCCGGATCGGACGACGGCAGCGAGGGGCCGGACCGCCCGATCACCGGCGACGCGCTCGGGCAGGCCGAGGAGGCGGCGCTGGCCGAGACCGGCGGCGGACGGGTGACCGGCACCGAGGTCGGCGACGAGGAGAGCTACTACGAGGTCGAGGTGACCCTCGACGACGGCCGGCAGGTCGACGTCCAGCTGGACGAGTCCTTCGCCGTCGTCGGCACCGAGGGCGACGACGAGGACTCCGGTGACGCCGACTGACCTGCGGCGCCGGGGCGCCGCGGCGGCCGCGCTCGTCGCTGCGGCCGCCCTGCCGGCGTGCGGCTCCGACCCGTCGCCGGCGGGCGCGACGCCGTCCGCATCCGCCGCCGCGCTGCCGCAGGGCGACGAGCCGGTGGACCTGGACCCCGCCGACTTCACCGTGGAGATCACCCACCCCTGGTGGCCCATGGAGGTCGGCGATCGGTGGGTCTACGAGGAGTCCGACGGAGAGGGCGGCGTGCAGCGGGTCGAGGTGACCGTCCTGGACCGGACGACGACCGTCGCGGCGGGCATCGAGGCGCGGGTCGTCCACGACCTGGTCACGGAGGACGGCGCGGTCGTCGAGGACACCCTCGACTGGTACGCCCAGGACGCCGACGGCAACCTCTGGTACCTGGGCGAGGAGACCGCCGAGTACGAGGACGGCGAGGTGGTCTCCACCGAGGGCTCGTGGGAGGCCGGCGTCGACGGCGCCCAGGCCGGGATCCTGCTGCCCGCCGATCCCCAGCCGGGCACGGGCTACCGGCAGGAGTACCTCGCCGGCGAGGCCGAGGACGAGGCACTCGTGCTCTCCGTCGACGAGCTGGTCGAGGCGCCGGCCGGCGCCTGGACCGGGGCCCTGCTCACCCGGGACACCACGCCGCTGGAGCCGGACGTCGCCGAGCTGAAGTTCTACGCGCCGGACGTCGGACCGGTGCTCGTGCTGCAGACGTCCGGGGGCAGCAGCCGCGAGGCGCTGGTGGAGTCGACGCGCGCGGGCTGAACCCCGGTCAGCGCAGGGCGGCGGCCACGCTCCCCCGGACCGGGCGGTCGGCCAGCAGCAGCATCTGGACGAGGTGGTAGACGTCCGGCTGCCCGGCCCAGGTGCCGGTGGCCACCGCGCCCTGCGGGGTCAGCTCGTGGTGCCAGCTGCCGGTCGAGACGTCGGCGAAGCGCTGCTCCCCGTGCTCGCGCCACCGCCGGGCGAACTCGCCCGTAGCGCGGCTCGCCGGTGACCTCCGCGAGGACGCCCGCGGCCGCGACCGCCTCGCAGACCACCCAGTGCATGCGGGCGCCGACGACCGGGCGGTCGTCCCAGTCCAACGTGTACGGGAAGCCGTCCTCGCCGTCGGCCGCCCAGCCCCGGGCTGTCGCGGCGTCGAACAGGCCGACGGCGTCGTCGAGCAGCCAGGCCGGCGGGTCGTCGGTGACCGCGCGGGCGTGCAGGGCCAGGCGCGCCCACTCGAACTGGTGCCCGACGGTGACGCCGTACGGCCGGAACGGATGGGCCGGCTGGTCGCGGTTGTAGTCGGGCAGCGGCGTCCAGTCGGCGGTGAAGTGCTCGGGCAGCCGCCAGTCCCGCTCGCGGGCCCAGCCGTGCACCACGCGCTCGGTCGTGCGCAGCGCCTGTCCGCGCAGCGCCGCGGCGCGGTCGGGATCGGTGCCGGCCAGCGCGTCGGCGGCGGCCAGGGACGCCTCGACGCCGTGCATGTTGGCGTTGGCGCCGCGGTAGTCCGACAGGGTCGTCCAGTCGCGGTCCCACTCCTCGACCGCCATCCCGGCCGCGTCGTCCCAGAACCGCTGCTCCCAGACGTCGAGCGCCTCGTCGAGCAGTTCCCGGCCGCCGTCCGCGCCTGCCGTGGTCGCCGTCGACCCCGCCAGGACGGCGAAGGCGTGCACGTAGGCGGCCTTCGTGTCGTCGTCCGTCGCGGCGTACCAGCCGCCGTGCTCGGCGTCGTGCAGCGGACCGCGCGACAGCGCAGCGACGCCGTGCGCGAGGAACTCGTCCGCTCCGGGTCGGCCCAGGAGCACGGCCAGCCCGAAGACGTGCGTCATCCGCGCGACGATCCACGTCTCCAGCGGGCGGCCCTCGACCACCCGGCCGTCGGAGCCGAGGTACCCGAAACCGCCGGGCACCCGCGACCGTTCGGCCAGGTCGAGCAGCCCGTCGATCGAGGTCATCGGATCAGAACGCCAGCGCCGTCCCCGGGTCGCGCGAGCAGCGCCCCGACGTCGGCGAGGAACCGCGATCCCAGCTCGCCGTCGACGATGCGGTGGTCGAACGACAGCCCGAGCTGCGTCACCTGGCGCACCTTGACCTTGCCCTTGTGCACCCACGGCATCTCGCGGATCGCGCCGAACGCCAGGATCGCCGACTCGCCGGGGTTGAGGATCGGCGTCCCGGTGTCGACGCCGAAGACCCCGACGTTGGTGATCGTGATCGTGCCGCCGGTCATGTCGGCCGGGCTGGTGCGGCCCGCCCGCGCGGTCTCGGTCAGGTCGCTCAGCGCGGCGGCGAGCTCGGCCAGCGACAGCCGTCCGGCGTCCTTGATGTTGGGCACGATCAGCCCGCGCGGGGTCGCCGCGGCGATGCCGAGGTTGACCGCGCCCTTGACCACGATCTCCTGGGCGGCCTCGTCCCACGAGCTGTTGATCATCGGGTGGCGCTGCGCCGCGAGGAGCACGGCCTTGGCGACGAACAGCAGCGGGCTGACCTTGACGCCGGCCAGGTCGGGCCGGGCGGCGAGCCGCGAGCGCAGCTTCATCATCCGCGTGACGTCGACGGTCAGGAACTCCGTGACGTGCGGCGCGGTGAAGGCGCTGGCCACCATCGCCGCGGCGGTGTGCTTGCGGACGCCCTTGATCGGGATCCGCTGGTCTCCGACGGACACCGCGACGCCCGCGGCCTGCGGAACGCCCGCCGGGGCCCCGCCGTTCGCGGCGGCGTCGACGTCGGCGCGGGTGATGACCCCGCCGGGGCCGCTGCCGCTGACCGCGGCCAGGTCGACGCCGAGGTCCTTGGCGTACTTGCGCACCGGCGGCTTGGCCAGCGGCCGCGGCGACCGGCGCCCGTGCGGTGCGGAGGCGCTGGGGGCGGCGTCCTCGCTGAGGGCGTGCGCCTCGGCCTGGCGGCCCACCTCGAGCCCGCCGTGGCGGACCGGCTTCGCCTGGGCGTCCGGCGCCGTGGCCAGCAGCGGCGGCCGGTCGGTGCCCGACCCTGTAGTCGGCCTGGGGCAGCACCGCCGCCGGCGCGGTGGCGCGGGCGGCCACCGCGTCGCCGCTGCGCCGCGGACGGCGCTTGGCCTCGGTGTTCCGGGGGCCGTAGCCGACGAGGACGGCGGTGCGCCCGCCGGGCGCCGCGCCGCCGATCAGGCCGGCCGCGGGCTCCGCGTCCCCGGCGGAGGTCGCCGGCTCGCCGGCCGGCGCGGGCGCCGATGCGTCGCCGCCGGTGTCGATCGTGATGATCGGCGCGCCGACGTCGACCGTCGTCCCGGCCTCGAAGAGCAGCTCGGTGACGGTGCCGGCGTACGGCGAGGGCAGCTCGACGGCCGCCTTCGCCGTCTCGACCTCGCACAGCGGCTGGTTGACGGTGACGGTGTCGCCCACGGAGACCAGCCACTGGAGGATCTCGCCCTCCGTCAGGCCCTCTCCGACATCGGGCAGCTTGAACTGGCGCAGCATCGCAGTCAGTACTCCAGGGAGCGGTCGACCGCGTCGAGCACGCGGTCGAGGTCGGGGAGGTACTCCTCCTCGAGCTTCGACGGCGGGTAGGGCGTGTCGTAGCCGCCCACCCGCAGCACGGGTGCCTCGAGCGAGTGGAAGCAGGTCTCGGTGATCCGCGCGGCGATCTCGGCGCCGAGGCCGAGCGTCACCGGCGCCTCGTGGACGACGACGCAGCGGCCGGTGCGGCGCACCGACTCGAACACCGGGTCGAGGTCGAGCGGGGAGAGCGTGCGCAGGTCGACGACCTCGAGCGAGCGGCCCTCCTCGGCCGCTGCCTCGGCCGCCTGCAGCGCCGTCTTCACCATCGGGCCGTAGGCCAGCACGGTGACGTCGTCGCCGCCGCGGACGACGCGGGAGGCGAACAGCGGGCCGGGGGTGGCGTCGGTGTCGACCGGCGCCTTCTCCCAGTACCGGCGCTTCGGCTCCAGGAAGACGATCGGGTCGGGGTGCGCGATGGCCTGCTGGATGCCCCAGTAGGCGTCGACCGGGTTGCTGACGGCGACGACCTTGAGCCCCGGCGTGTGCGCGAAGTACGCCTCCGGGCTCTCGCTGTGGTGCTCCACCGCGCCGATGCCGCCGCCGAACGGGATGCGGATGACGATGGGCATCGGCAGCTTGCCCCGCGAGCGGGCGTGGATCTTGGCCACCTGCGTGACGATCTGGTTGTAGGCCGGGAAGACGAAGCCGTCGAACTGGATCTCGCAGACCGGGCGGTAGCCGCGCATGGCCAGGCCGACCGCGGTGCCGAGGATGCCGGCCTCGGCCAGCGGGGTGTCGACGACGCGGTCGTCGCCGAAGTCCTTCTGCAGGCCGTCGGTGATCCGGAAGACCCCGCCGAGCTTGCCGATGTCCTCGCCCATGAGCACGACCTTGGCGTCGTCCTCCAGGGCGCGGCGCAGGCCGAGGTTGAGCGCCTTGCCGATGGTGAGCGTCTCTGCACTCATGACTCGACTCCGCCCTCGTTCCGCTCCTCGGTCGCTGGCGCTCCCTGCGATGCTCGCTCGGGCGTCGTTCTCGTGACCATCAGTGCTCGCCTCCCTCGAAGCTCGCCTGGTACGCCACGAACTCCTCGCGCTGGGCGGCCAGCGGCGGCGTCTGCTCGGCGTAGACGACGTCGAACATGTTGGTCGCCGGTGGGTCGGCCATCTCGGTGGTGCCGGTGCGGATGCGGGCGGCGAGCTCGTCGCCCTCGGCGTCCACCGCGGCGAAGAAGTCGGCGTCGGCGATGCCGCTGCGCGACAGGTAGACCTTGAGCCGGGCGATCGGATCGCGCAGCTTCCACTCCTCCAGCTCGCTGGCCAGCCGGTAGCGGGTGGGGTCGTCGGACGTGGTGTGCGCGCCCATCCGGTAGGTGAACGCCTCGATGAAGGTCGGGCCCTGGCCCTCGCGGGCGGCGGCCAGTGCCGCCCTGGTCACGGCCAGGACTGCGAGGACGTCGTTGCCGTCGACCCGGACGCCGGGAAAGCCGAAGCCGGCGGCCCGCTGGTACAGCGGGATCCGCGTCTGGCGCTCCAGCGGCACGCTGATCGCGTACTGGTTGTTCTGGCAGAAGAAGACGACCGGGGCCGAGAAGCTCGCGGCGAAGATCATCGCTTCGTTGACCTCGCCCTGGCTCGTGGCGCCGTCGCCGAGGAACGCCAGGGTCGCGCTCTCGGCGCCGTCGCGCTGGATGCCCATCGCGTAACCGGTCGCGTGCAGGCACTGCGCCCCGATGACGACGGTGTAGAGGTTGAAGCCGGTGGCCACCGGGTCCCAGCCGCCGTTGTCGACGCCGCGGAACAGGCTGATGACGTGCAGGGGGTCGACGCCCCGGGTCCAGGCGACGCCGTGCTCGCGGTAGGTCGGAAAGGCCACGTCGTCGGGCTGCAGCGCACGGCCGGCGCCGACCTGCGCGGCCTCCTGGCCGAGCAGCGAGGCCCAGATGCCCAGCTCGCCCTGACGCTGCAGCGCGGTCGCCTCGACGTCCCACCGGCGGACGAGGGCGAGATCGCGGTACAGCGAGCGCAGCTCGTCGTCCGAGACGTCGATCGAGTAGTCGGGGTGCTCGACCCGCTCGCCCTCCGGCGTGAGCAGCTGGACGAGGTCGGGCTGCTGTGGCAGGTGGGGCGCACCGGCGCCCGGGGCGGTGTCGAAGGCCATGTCCGTCTGGGAGCTGGCGGTCCGGGCTGCGGTCATCGGTCTCCTCGTCTCCTCCGCCGCACCGGGGTCGCCGGTGTCGTGCGCGCTGGACGTGCGGCGCCGGGGTGTGGCACCTCTCACACATCCTGACATGACACCCCTGCGGGGGAACAACACCACCCCGATGACGATCTGCGCAAGATCCCTCGAACTGATTGCGCAGAAGAGACACTCCGGCTGGGTGCCCGCATGTCAGACTGACCTGGTGCCCGACACGCTGGACGCGACCGACGCGCGCCTCCTCCTGGCCCTCGCGGAGGACCCGCGGGCCAGCGTCATGGCCCTGTCGCAGCGCCTCGGTCTCGCGCGCAACACCGTGCAGACGAGGCTGACCAAGCTGGAGCAGGCCGGAGCGCTGGCGCCGTTCGACCGGCGGGTGCTGCCCGAGGCCCTCGGCTACCGGCTGTCGGCCTACGTGACGGTGCAGGTCGTGCAGCGCAGCCTGGCCGACGTGAGCGACGGACTGGCGCACATCCCCGAGGTGCTCGAGGTGATCGGCCTGTCCGGGGTGGCCGACCTGCTCGTGCGCGTGGTCGCGCGGGACGCCGACGACCTGTGGCGGATCACCGAACAGGTGCTCTCGATCGAGGGCGTCCAGCGGATCGACACCGCCCTCGCGCTGCGGCGGTTCGTCGACCACCGCGTGACCCCGCTGCTGGAGCGCGCCGCGGAGGGTTGACCCCGTCCCCGCGGCGAGATCGGCGATCTCGACGGGTCAGCGGGCCGGTCGACGTCGTCCACCCGGCCGGCCTGCACAACACCGGCGGCGGCCGGCCTCCGGAGCGTCACGTGGCCGTCTGCGGCTGGGCGACCTCGGACTTGGCCGGACGCGGCACCGGAACCAGGGGGATGCGCACCGGGTGGGCCAGCGGGAGGTGCAGGGCCAGGTCGGGGGCGGACCGCTGCCAGAGGGGCTTGGGGACGTCGGCGATGCTGAGACTCGCCCGCAGCGTGGCGGCGACGCAGTCGATCTGGTGCACCGCACCCTCCCGGACGACGACCACGGTGCGACCGAGTTCCGCGGAGAGGACCAGCCGGAACGGAAAGGTGGCGATCCGCGTCCGGTCGACATACATGTGCACGGCGATGTCCTGCGGCGCGGTCAGCGTGCGCCGGACGTCGAGCACGACCGTCTCCCGGGCGGCGGGGTCGGCCAGCGTCGTGGCCGCGGCGGTCCGCAGCTCCTGGAACCTTCTCAGCCACTCGGCGATCGGTCCGCCGACGTCCTGGTCCAGGCACGTGGCGGCGGCGATCAGGATCTCGCTGTCGAGCAGTCGGTAGGTGCCTTTCAGCAGGCGCCGCTCTCCCGGCAGCTTCTCCTCGGGCAGCCGGGGACGTGCGACGCCGCCGTCCGGCAGCGCGTCGGACATCTCCTGCGCGACGGCCCGGTCGTCGGCCGCACCGGCGAGCAGGTCCCGGACCGTCGTGGCGGAAGCCGTCTCCGGATCAGGTTGGTGCACCGGGCACCTCCTCGAGGAGCAGGGGGTCGGGGTCGAGTTCAGTCTGGAAGCGGACCCCGACCGTGGGGACAGCCTCCTCGGGTGGATCGGGCACGCGCCAGGCCCTGGAGCGAGCGCGGTAGGCGGTGCGTCGCACCCACCGCTCCTCCCGTGCGGGCCGCCGTGCGTACCAGGCGGCCCCTGCGGCGATCAGGACGACCGCGACGGCGGCAGCGGCGATGCCGAGCGGGAAGGACGACTCGTCCTCGCCTCCGCCGGCGTCGCCGGGAGCCCCCGCCAGCTCAACGGTCACCTCGCTGCCCCGCGCAACGCGCTCGCCGGGCAGCGGGTCCTGTCGGACCACCGGCCCCGTGGTCCCGACCACGTCGCCGAGACGGAGTTGGCCCCCGAGGGCCTCCTCCGCACGCTCACGCGTCAGACCCAGCAGGGTCGGGACGACGACGAGCTCCTCTTCCTGGCTTCCTGACGTGAGCGTCGGCGGGGTGGACTCCGTGCCGGGAGGAAGGACCTCCAGAGCCGCGGTGGTGTCGCAGTTCGACGTCCCGGTGTACTTCCCCGGGGGGACGTCGGCGGGCACCGTCACGGTCGAGGCGGCGATCACCCCGGTGGACCTGTCGAGCAGGAGCGGGCCGAGGATCCACCGGCCGTCGCCGGCGAGGTCGATGCCGGGTGTGGCGGGGACGATGACACCGAAGAGCCAGCAGCTCCCGGTCACCACGACGCTCCGGCCCGGCTCGACCCGATCAGGAGCGATGGACAGCGAGAAGCCGTCGAGGACCGTGAAGAAGACCGACCCGCCGCACTCGGTGACCAGGTCGTACTCCCCCGGAGCCGTGTCGAGCGGGACCTGCATCTCGATCAATCCGCTGAAGCGACCCTCGGTGAGGGGGACTTCGGTGGCGAACTTCGTACCGTCGAGGCGGAGGACCGTGCTCTCCGGGTACTCCGTCGCGACCGCGGGGGTGTCCGGATCGGCCGGCTCGGACGACACCGTCTCGCCAGGACACGTACCCGTCACGGTCACCGTCCCCCACGGCACGGCGGCGGGCGAGCTGACCTCGAGCGTGGCGTTCCCCACCGGTTCGGCCTGCGCGGGGCCGACCGGTGGTACGAGGGCCACGCAGGCGAGCAGCAGCCCCGAGATCGCGAACGCCCGTGCCTGCATGCCGGCCTCCCCCGCGGACGAGTGTTCGACCGGGCGTCGGGATCCGGAACCGACTTTCGGCCCTGCGCGTGGCGTGCCACGCCCAGTCCGGGGTACCGGCGCGCGCATGGCGAAACGGACCGCGGTGGGCACGTTCGGCGCGCGCAGGCGTGGAATCAGCACCCTCGGGTGGCTGGTGCGCGGAGCAGCGGCCGGCGCAGCCGGGACCACGGCCCTGAACGCGGTGGGCTACCTCGACATGGCCACCCGCGGCCGTCCCGGCAGCTCCACGCCCGAGCAGACGGTCGAGAAGCTGGCCGCGAAGACGGGCGTCAGCATCCCCGGCGACCTCCAGACCCGGCAGAACCGCGTGCAGGGCCTGGGCCCGATCACCGGCATCGCCGCCGGGGTGGGCATCGGCGCGCTCGTCGGGCTGGTCCGGGCGCTCGGCTATCGCTCCTCCCCGCTGGTCGGCACGGGGCTGATCACCGCCGGCGTGCTGGCGGCGACGAACGGTCCGATGACCGTCCTCGGCGTCACCGACCCGCGCACGTGGTCGGCCGTCGACTGGGTGAGCGACGTCGTGCCGCACCTGGCCTACGGCGCGGTGGTGAAGACGACACTCGACGCCTTCGACCGCGCCTGACTGCCCGGCGTGCACTGACCGCGGTACCGCTGTTGATCATCGGCTGCGTGCGCGGTGACACGCCGGCACCGGCGTGGCCGGCGACCTGCGGACGATGATCAACTTCGGGTGGAGCGGCTCTTCAGCGCCAGCCGCGCTCGTCGACCCCGCCGGGCACCGGGGCGTCCGGGTCGTACGGGGTGCGGGTGAACACGAAGGTGCCGACGTCCAGGTGGTCCTCGGCGACGGTCAGCCGCTCGCCGGCGTAGTAGCCGTCGAGACCGACCCACGTGCCGTCGTCCTGCCGGCGGAACCGGCTGGCCCGTCCGGGGCGGCCGGGCATCGGCCCCAGGTGCAGGAGCCCCCCGGCCACGGCGCGCAGCACGACCGGCGACGGGCCCCAGAACCAGACGCCCAGGGAGGAGAGGTCGATCGGCGCCGGCGACGGCGACCACGCCTCGACCACCCGCGGCTCGTGCGCCCGCAGGTCGGCGAGCAGGCCGAACACGATCGGCTCCGGCCCGCTGGTGGTGTTGGTCAGCGTCACCGCTCCGGTCTGCTCGTCGCGGTCGACGAAGACGCCGGCCAGGAAGCCCGGCATCGAGCCGCCGTGGCCGATCAGCGTGCGCCCGTCCATGCGCAGCACCTGCAGGCCCAGTCCGTAGGCCGACCAGTTCGGCGCCGAGGCGTCGACGCCGGCCGGCTCGGCCATCTCCTCCAGGGTCGACGACGCGAGCACGTCGCCGGTGTCGCCGAGCAGGAAGGCGGCGAACCGGCCCAGGTCGGTCAGGGTCGCCCAGAGCTGTCCGGCGGCGGCCATCACGCCGGCGTCGTGCTCGGGCTCGGTCAGGACGACGTCCGCCCACGGGTGCACCGCCAGCCCCTGCGCGGCGGTGCCGGAGGGGCGCGGCGTCGTCCGGCTCATGCCGAGGGGCTCGAGCACCTCGGTGCGGACGGCGTCGGCCCACGACGTCCCCCGCGCGCGGGCGACGAGCTCGCCGAGCAGGCCGTAGCCCAGGTTCGAGTAGTGGAAGCGGCGGGCCGCGCCCAGGACGACGTGCTCGCCGCCCACGCCCAGGTCGTCCAGCGATCCGCCGGGCGTGCGCTCCCACCAGCCGCCGGGGCTCTCGGCCGAGGCGCCGGCCAGGTGCGAGAGCAGCTGGCCGACGGTGCGGTCGCCGAGGGGGGTTCCCGGCAGGTGCCGCTCCAGCGGGTCGTCGAGGTGCAGCCGGCCCTCGTCGCGCAGCCGCATCACGACCACCGCCGTCACGGTCTTGCTGATCGAGCCCAGCCGGTACTGGACGTCGGTGTGCTCCCCGGGCACGTCGCCCACGCCGGCCGACCAGGCCAGCCCGCCGTCCCGGACGACGCCGGCGACCAGTCCGGGCGCGCGCCCGTCGCGCTGCACCCGTGCGGTGCGGGCGAGCAGGACGCGGGCGGTCGTCGGCAGCACGGGGTCGGCCATGGGCCGGGACGCTATCGAGCCGGCGACGCGGCGGCCTCCGCAGGCCGGACTCCCAGCCGGCCGGTCCGGCTCGCCCAGCGCTCGAACACCACCGTGACCAGGGGCGGAACGGCCGCGGCCAGGGCCAGCAGCGTCGTGCCCCGCGACCAGCCCAGCACGCGGGCGGCGAGAACGGCCACGACGACGTAGGCGACGAAGACCGCGCCGTGGATCGGCCCGAAGACCTGGACGCCGACCTCCGAGGTGCCCAGCACGCGCTTGACGTACATGCCCGCGAGCAGACCGATCCAGGAGAGGGCCTCGGCGACGGCGACGGCGCGGAAGACGGGAGCGACGGCAGCAGGATTCACCCCCCGATCCTCCCTGATCCGTCAGCCGAGGTAGGCCCGTCCGCGATGTGAGATCTCGTACCCGACGGGCAGGCTGCAGGTCAGCCCGAGCTCCTTGAGCTTTCGGACGTCGCGCTTGAACGGCAGCGTCTCCCTGCCCAGGCTCGCGGCGAGATCGGGCGCCCGGACACCGGGCCGGGCCGCGATGAGCCGCAGCACCTCGCGGGTCCACGGCATGCCGCGGGCGGAGTCCATGCGGTCGAGCCGGGCGTCGATGTCCCTGCGTTCGGCCTCGGTGACCTTCGTGCGCTCGCGGAGGGCGACCCGGGGGTCGGCGCCGGCGAGGCGGACCTCCATCCGGTAGACGTGCGCGCCGTCCCGGCGATCGAGCAGCCGGCGCAGCTCGGCGAGCGATCGGGTGCCGGCCCGGGTCGCGTCGTCCTCGGTCAGCAGCTCCGGATCGACCGGCTCGACCGTGGTCACCGCTACGACACCGGCGACGGTGCGCTGGGTGCTGCCCGGACGCATGCGCGGCCGGTCCCACCGGCGAAAGGCCAGCGTGATCGACCCGTCGGCGATCCCGTGCGCGGTCGCCGGCGGGATGAGCACGGCGGGAATGGTGGCATGGTTCCGAAGGTGCGAGGGCTGGCGCGGCGGGAGTTCTGCCTCGTCCTGCTGCGTCGCATGGCCGACCTCCGGCCGGACCTCGTTGCCGAGGCCCTCCCCCGCCTGCACGCCACCCGCGCCGAGGCGCGCGAGGCGCACCGCCGCTGGCGGGCCCTGCACCACGTGCCGCGGGCGCCCCGCGGCCTGGCCCTGCGGACGGCGGTGCTCGGCCCGCCGGAGGAGGTGGAGGACCGGATGGTCGGCGACCTCGCGGTCCAGCTCCGCCGCTGGCCACTGCCCCTCTGGCCGCACCTGCGCTGGGAGGCGCTCGGCATCCCGGGCAGCTCGGTGCTGCACGAGCAGCTGACCCGCGCACCGGGGTCACCGGTGCCGCCCGCCCGGCCCGGCGACCTGCTGGTCTGGGAGCACGTGCTCGACGACGTCGTCGACCTGCCGGGGGCGCGCAGCGTGGACCCCGAGGTGCCGACGCGCTGGGAGGTGCACCTGCCCGGCGGCGTCCGCACGGTCTACGTCTGGGGGCTGCTCCAGCAGGTGACCGCGCCGTGACGCCGCGTCCGGGATCAGCCCGCGATGCGCATGGCGTGGCTGTAGGAGCCCATGGCGTCGATGCTCGCGACCTTGACGACGTCGCCGAAGGTCGGCGCGTGCACCATGTTGCCGTTGCCGACGTACATGCCGACGTGGCTCACCGGGCTGTAGAAGAACACCAGGTCGCCGGGCTGCAGCTCCGAACGCGAGACCGGGCTGCCCATCTGCGACTGCATGGCGCTGGAGTGCGGCAGGCTGATGCCTGCCTGGGCGTAGGCGTAGAGCATGAGGCCGGAGCAGTCGTAGGAGTCGGGACCCTCGGCGGCCCACACGTAGGGCTTGCCGCGCTGGGCCATCGCGGTGTCGACGGCGATCTGCGCCGCCTCGCTGCTGGCCACCACGGTCGAGGAGAACGGCTCGCTGTCGGTGCGGTCGTCGCGGCTGGCGCGGTCGTCGTGGGCCGCCGCCGCGACGGCCGCCTGCTTCTCCTCGGCGGAGAGCGCGTCGTAGATCGCCCGGTACTCGGCGATCTGGCTCTCGAGCGCGGCCTGCTGCGCGGCGACCTTGTCGTAGGTCTGCTGGGCGGCCCCGGCGGCCTGCTCGGCCGTCGCCGTCGCCTGCGCCGCGGTCACGTTCGCGGCGGCGGCCGCGTCGAGCAGCTCGTTCTGGTGGCCGGCCACCATCTGCAGGACGCCCATGCGGTCGACGAACTGGTCGGCCGAGTCGCTGGTCATCATCGCGGAGAAGGTGGACAGCCCCTCGCCGGTGAACGCGCTGCGCGCGATGCCTCGCACGGCCTTCTGGGTCTTCGCCAGCGCGGCCTGAGCCTGCTCGAGCTCCTTCGCGGCCTCCTGGGCGGCCGCCTGCTGCGCCTTCAGCTTCTCCCGGGCCTCGTTGAACTGCTCGGTGACCACCTCGAGCTCGTGGCCCTTGGCCGCGACCAGGGCCGCGGCCTCGGCCGAGGTCGTCGGCTCCTCGGCGGACGACGGCAGCGCGGGCACCAGGACGCCGAGAACGGCGGCGAGGACCAGGGCGGCACGCCGCAGCGAGCGGCGGGGGGCGGGGCGGGCATCCGCGGTGCGGGGCTGCGCGAGGGGGGTCGCCATGGTGCGGCGGCGCTCCGTTTCGTCCGTGGGGAAGGGCGACCGGGGGACGCAACGTTGCGGAGCCGGTCGGCTCGACGAGCACCCTCGGGTCGTCACCTGGTTCGGTGACTCAACGCCCCCTTGGGCACACACACCGTAAGGGGCGTTATCGACCCGTGACAATGACAAAGACGTAATTCGTCGATCCATCGCCACATTTGTCACACCCGCTTGCGCAGCCCCACCGCGGTGTGAGAAGGACCCGTCCGCCCCGGACGTCCGACGTCCTGCGGGACGACGGTCCGCGGCGGCCCGGTACGTTCCGCCGCGTGACCTCCTCCCCTCCCGCGACCCGCTACGACGCCGTCGTCGTCGGTGGCGGCCACAACGGTCTCGTCGCGGCGGCCTACCTGGCCCGCGCCGGCTGGTCGGTGCTCGTGCTGGAGCGGGCCGACCAGGTGGGCGGGGCCGCCATCAGCCGTCGGGTCTTCGACGGCGTCGACGTCCGCCTCTCGGCGTACTCGTACCTGGTGAGCCTGCTGCCCGACCGGATCGTCGCCGACCTCGGGCTCGAGGTGACCCTGCGGGACCGCGCGGTCGCCTCCTGGACGGCGACGACCACCGGCGGCCGGCCGGGCGGCCTGCTCGTCGAGCGCGACGAGGGGCCGGCGACCGCCGCCTCGTTCCGCGACCTCACGGGGTCGGACGCCGAGCTCGACGGCTGGCGCCGCTTCTACGGCCGGCTCGCCACGCTGGCCGAGGACCTCGCGCCCACGCTCACCGAGCCGCTGCCCGCTGCCGGCGACCTCGACCGACGGCTCCGCGACCCCGCACTCTGGCACGACCTGCGGGAGCGCCCGCTCGCCGAGGTCGTCGCCGATCACCTGCGGCACGACGTCGTCCGCGGCGTCGCGCTGACCGACGGGCTCATCGGCACGTTCGCCGACGTCCATGCCGCCGACGGCCTGGCCGGCCGGTGCTTCCTGTACCACCTGATCGGCAACGGCACCGGGCAGTGGCGGGTGCCGGTCGGCGGGATGGGCGCCGTCAGCGGGGCCATGGCGCTGGCCGCGCGCACGCACGGGGCGGAGCTGGTCACGCGGGCGACGGTCACGGCCCTCGACCCCCGACCGGACGGCGTCGGCGTCACCTGGACCGACGGCGACGGCCGCGAGCACGGCGTCGATGCCGGCGTCGTGGTCGCCGGCGCCGCCCCGACCGTGCTGGCGGCCCTGACCGGCACCGACCCCGGACCGGCGCCGTCGGGCTCGCAGCTGAAGATCAACATGGTGCTGGCCCGGCTGCCGCGGCTGCGCTCGGGCGCCGACCCGGAGACCGCCTTCGCCGGCACCTGCCACGTCGACGAGGCCGCCTCCCAGATCGACGCCGCGTACGCGCAGGCCGTCGCGGGACGGCTGCCCGACGTGATCCCGTTCGAGGTCTACTGCCACTCGCTGACCGACCCGTCGGTGCTCGGGCCGGCCGAGCGCGAGGCCGGCTACCAGACGCTCACCCTGTTCGGCCTGCACACGCCGGCCGAGCTGTACCGCGCCGACCCCGACGGCATCCGCGACGAGGCGGTGCGGCGGGTGCTGGCGCAGATCGACGCCCACCTCGAGGAGCCGCTGCTCGACTGCCTGGCCCGCGACGCGCACGGTCGGCCGTGCCTGCAGGCCGCCTCGCCGGTCGACGTGGAGGCGTCGCTGGCCATGCCGGGCGGGCACATCTTCCACGGCGACCTCGCCTGGCCGGTCGCCGAGACGCCCGACGAGGTCGGTACCTGGGGCGTCGCGACGTCGTTCCCGCGGATCGTCTCGGCCTCGTCCGGCGGCACCGTCCGCGGCGGTGCGGTCAGCGGGCTGGGCGGCTACGCGGCCGCCCGGCACCTGCTCGACCCGCGCTGACGCCGGGCCGCCCGGCCCGCTGCGCGGCGGGCCGGGCGGCGATCTGGTGACATGGACCCGGTGAGCGGACGACGGGGAGGGCGCCGCGTCTCGCTCCGCGCCCTGGGAGCCGGCGTGCGCACGCGGCTGCACGGGCGGGACCTCGCGCTCATCGCCGCGGGACTCACCTTCTACGCCGGGATCGCCGTCGTCCCCCTGCTGCTCCTGGCCCTGTCGCTGACCGCGGCGCTCACCTCGCCGCAGGAGGTGCGCGCCCTCGGCGAGCGGCTCGCGTCCCTGTTCCCTGAGGGGGCCGGGGCTCCGGCGGCCGTCGGGCAACTGGTCGACGTCGGCGTGGCGCTGAACGGCTGGGGAGTGCTGCTGGCCCTGCTGCCCATGAGCCTGTACGGCGAGGGCCTGCGCCGTGCGCTGCTGCGGTTCAGCCGCCGCGAGGAGGCGTTCACGGCCTGGCGCGGCCGGCTCGCGGCGCTGCCGCTGCTGCTGATCGCCCCGGTCACGCTGTACCCGCTGCTGCTGGCCGCCGACGCGATGGCCGCGCTGGCCGAGCAGGGCGGCGCCGGAGCGACCGTCGGCCGGATCGCCGTGGGCTTCTACTCGGTGCTCGCCGGGCTGACGATCCCCCTGGCCTGGGGATTCCGCGTCGTCGGCGCGGTGAAGGTCGGCTGGCCGGCGTTGGTCGTGGGGGCGCTGTTCACCGCCGCCTGCCTGTCTGGCTTCCTCCAGGGATTCGTGCTGTTCCTCGCGCTGCCGCTGGACCTCGGCGCACCCTTCGGCGGCCTCGACGTGGTCGGAGGCGTCGTCGCGATCGGCCTGTGGCTGTTCGCCCTGCACGTCGTGCTGATCTTCGGCTGGCTGACGACCCAGGCGCTGGACGAGCTGCTCGCCGGGCCCCGGTCGGCCGGGGTCAGTCCGGCGACCTGAGCAGCGGTCCCGCCGGCGTCGTCGTGGTGGGCGTCGGTGTCGGCGTGGGGGTCGGTGTCGGGGTCGGCGTCGGGGTGGGGGTCGACGACGGGGTGGGCGCGACCGACGACGACGGCGCCGAGGACGGACGACGACGGCGGGGGCTGCACGTAGCCGGAGCCGTTGCTCACCAGGATCGTGATCGACCTGGCCGGGCACGGCGCGGCCGCCGCGGCTCGGCGACGTGCCGATGACCGTGCCGGCGGCCTGGGCGCTGTCGACCTCCGACACGCGCACCTCGAAGCCGGCCGCGGCCAGCGCGGCCTGGCAGGCGCTGACCCCGGAACACCTCGGGACCGGAACCGTGTCACCGCGCTCGACCTCCGGGTCGGCCGGCGCGAAGTCGCTGCTGCCGCGGGCGTCCAGGATCGGCGCCATCGCGTCGTGCCAGATCGTGGCGCCCTTGCCGCCGCCGAATCCGCCGACGTCCTCCTTGCGCTTGGGATTGAGCACCATCACGCTGGCCGCGATCTCCGGTGTGTAACCGACGAAGGCCACCGACACGTTCTCCTGCGTCGTCCCGGTCTTACCGGCGATCTGGTGGCCGGGCACGTAGGCCCGCCAGCCGGTCTGCCCTCCGTAGCCGGGCTCGACGTCCTTGCGCAGCATCTGGTTGAGCGTGTTCGCGACGCCGGGCGGGATCGCCTCCTCGGTGCAGCGGTCCCCGCCGGCCAGGGGCTTTCCGTCCTCGCCGAGGACGGGGTCGCCGTTGCGGTCGAGGATCTCGGTCACCGGGACGACGTCGCACTGCGTGCCGCCGGCCGCGAGCGTGGAGTAGGCGGCGGCCAGGCCGAGAGGGCTGGTGGCGTCCGGGCCGAAGGTGAACGAGCCGCGCTCCTCCTCGACCGTCCGGTCGGCCAGGCCCTCGGGGCCGAACTGGTAGAGCCCCATGGCCTCGGCCATCCGCACCGGCTCCTCGACGCTGCCGAGGGCGTCCTCGAGGGCGAGGAAGTAGGTGTTGGACGACTGGTACAGCGCCGTCGTCATGTCCAGCGTGGAGCGATAGGTGCCCGCGTTCTCGACGCAGTAGGTACCGCCGGGGCACTCGCCCGTGTAGACGCGGGACGTGTACGGGTTCGACGTCGTCAGCGTGTAGCCGGTCGAGTAGCCGCGGGCCAGCGCGGCGGCGGCGACGAAGACCTTGTAGGTCGACCCCGCACCGCGGCTCGGCGCTCGGAACAGGTTGTACGACTCCTGCGTCCTGTCGCTGCGGTCGAAGCCGAACTGCCGGTTGACGCTCATGGCGAGCAGGTGGCCGGTGCCCGGTTCGACCGCCGTGAACATGCCGGCCAGCGACTGACCCATGTCGAGGGTCTGCAGGACGGCGCGGTCGCCGGACTTCTGCAGATCGACGTCGAGCGTCGTGCGGATCGTGTAGCCGCCGTGCTCGAGCTCCTGCTGAGAGATCCCCAGCTCCTGCGTGACGTACCACTGCACGAAGTCGCAGACGTAGGCGCCGACCACTGCCTGCACGCAGCCGCGCCGCGGCGCCTTGCCCGGGTCGAGGCCGAGCGGTGCGGCCTGCGCCTGCGGTCGCCTCGGTCCGGCTGACGTGGCCCTGGTCGGCCATGCGGTCGAGCACCAGGTTGCGGCGCGCGGTCGCGCTCTCGGGCTCGACGAACGGGTCGTGGTCCGACGGGCTCTGGATGATGCCGGCGAGCAGGGCGGCCTGCGGCAGCGTCAGCTCGGCGGCGTCGACGCCGAAGAAGGCGCGGGCGGCGGACTGGACGCCGTAGGCGTTGCGCCCGAAGTAGACGATGTTGAGGTAGCGGGTGAGCAGCTCGTCCTTGGTGTAGAGGTCCTCGAGCGCCAGGGCGAGCCGCGCCTCGCGCAGCTTGCGGGCCACGGAGCGCTCGATCGCCGCCTGCCCGTCCTCGGTGGTCGCGGCCGTCTGCAGCAGGGTCTGCTTGACCAGCTGCTGGGTCAGCGTCGAGCCGCCCTCCTCGACGGCGCCGGCCACGATGTTCTTCACCAGCGCACGGGCGGTGCCCTGCACGTCCAGGCCGTTGTGCTCGTAGAAGCGGGCGTCCTCGATGGCGACGACCGCGTCCTTCATGACGTCGGCGATCGCCTCGGACGCGACCGGCCGGCGGTTCTCGTCGTAGAAGTAGGTGATCGGCGTGCCGTCGGCGGCGAGCACGACGGTGTTGCCCGCCGGCTGGTCGTCGGTGAGCTCGGTGGGCGGGTCGCCCAGGAGGCTGGTGGACTGCTGGGCCGCGACGGCGGGGCCGCCCACCCACGGCAGCAGCAGCCCGGCGACGAGGGTCGCCGGCGACCGCGACCGTGAGCGCCAGCTTGAGCAGGGTCCGCGCGAGGCCGGGGCGCGGGGAACGGGCGATGCCGACGAAGAGCTCGGGCCGATCGTCGTCGCGCTCGTCCATGGCTCCCTCCCCCGGTTCTGGCCCTGTCCAGGTCAGCTATCGGCGGGTTCGGGTCGAGATCTGCACACTCGCACGCTTCGCGACCCGGAAGCGTCCGGATGTGCAGATCTCGGCGAGGGGTCAGGCGGCGAGCGGCTCCGGCAGGTCGCCGCGGTGCAGGACGACCAGCGTGCTCACCGCGCGGGTGAGGACGACGTAGAGCCGGTGCAGCCCGCGGGGCTCGGCGGCGACGATCGCGGCCGGGTCGACGACGACCACCGCGTCGAACTCGAGGCCCTTGGCCAGCGTGGCCGGCACGACCGCGAGCCGGGCCGCGGGCGCACCGTCGTCCGCCAGCGGCTCGGCGGGCAGGCCCGGCAGCGGTCAGCGCGGCCACGACGTCCGCGCACCGCCGCGTCGGCGCAGACGACGCCGATCGAGCCGGGGACGGCGGCCAGCTCGCGGACGACCTCGACCAGCGGCGGCCCGAGCGTCGTCACGGGACGCACCGTCAGCGCTCCCGGCTCCGAGCGCACCGCCGTCGCGGCCGGCAGATCCGGTGCGATGAGCGGCAGCAGCCGGTTGGCGTAGTCGAGCACCTCGGCCGGTACGCGATAGCCACGGGTCAGCGGACGCACCTCGGTGTCCGGCCGGCCGAGGCCCTCGAGCGTGCGGCTCCAGTCGGCCACCGACCACGGACTGGTGGCCTGGGCGAGATCGCCCAGCACGGTCAGCGAGCCCGCCGCCAGCCGCCGCGCGATCGCGCGGCACTGCATCGGCGAGAGGTCCTGCGCCTCGTCGACGACGACGTGCCCGTAGCCGGGCGTGCGGTCGAGCAGTCCGGCGGCCTCGTCGACCAGGACGGCGTCCGCCGCGGTCCACGGCGCGCGGCGGACCGGTCCCGCGGGACGCAGCAGCAGCGCCTGCTCGGCGTCGTCCAGCACGCCGCGGGCGGCCCGCGCCAGCCGGTCGGGCTCGGTGAGCAGGACGTGCACCAGCCCGGCGGCGTCCCGGGCGGGCCAGACCTCGTCGCAGAAGGCCCGCACCTCGGGGCTGCGCGCGGCGCGGCGGGTCTCGGCGTCCGTCGGGCTGCCGCCGGCCTCCTCCTTCTGCCGACGGGCGTCGCCGGCCAGCAGCATCGCCAGCCGCTCGCGGCCGGCCGCGTAGTGCAGCAGCTGCTGGTCGTCGGCGGTGCGCGCCCGGCGGCGCAGGTCGTCGACGTACCGCTTGAGCCGCTCCACCGGCACGCGGTAGCGGCGGCCGACGAGGGGCACCAGCACGTCCTCGGCGGGCTTGACGATCTCGCCCCACAGCGCGCGCCGCAGCACCTCGGCCATCCGCGCGTCGCCCTTGAGGACGGCGACCTCCGACGGGTCCGTCCGCGCGCACGGGCACGCGCGCGGTCAGGTCGGCCACCGTGGTCTGCTCGACGTCGACCTCGCCGAGGGTGGGCAGCACCTGCTCGATGTAGCGCAGGAACGCCCGGTTGGGCCCGACCACGAGCACGCCGGTGCGCGCGAGCTGCCCGCCGTGCGTGTAGAGCAGGTAGGCGGCGCGGTGCAGGCCGACGGCGGTCTTGCCGGTGCCCGGGGCACCCTGCACGCAGACCGACTCGGTCAGCGGAGCGCGGACGATGTCGTCCTGCTCGGGCTGGATGGTGGCCACGATGTCGCGCATCGGTCCGCTGCGCGGCCGCTCGATCTCCTCCCGCAGCAGCGAGCTCTCGGACCCCCTCCCGCTCGCGAGCTCGCGGCGGGCCCTGCAGGGGGCCGATGCGGAGCCGAGCAGTTCGTCGTCGTAGCTGGTCAGCTCTCCGTCGGAGAACCCGAACCGGCGCCGGCGCACGAGACCCTGCGGATCGGCGGCGCTGGCCTGGTAGAACGGCCGGCTCATCGGCGCCCGCCAGTCGATGACGACCGGGTCCCCCGCCGCGTCGCGGACGTGGCGGCGGCCGATGTGGAAGGTCTCGGCTGACTCATCGGTGGACTGGCCGTCGGTGCGCCCGAAGAACGGCGGGACGCCCGGATCGGTGGCCAGCGAGCGCAGCCGCTCGGCGCGCGCCGCGCCGAGGCGCTCGGACGCCCAGGCGTCTACCGCCGGCGTCGGTCACCGCGGCGGTGGCGGCGCGCATCTCGGTCAGGCAGTCGGCCGCGCGCGCCAGGTGGGCACGCTCGGCGGTGAGTACGGGATCGGGGGCAGGAGTCTCGACGTCAGCAGGAGACACGGTCGGAGGACGTTACGCGCGGCGGCGGCCGGCGTCACGCGCGTTGCTGGTCGCCCGGCTCGCGGATGACGACGGAGACGGCGCGGAACTGCTCGGGCGTCGTCAGCAGCACCGCCTTGGTCGGCTCCCCGACCTCGAGCGCCGGCTCCCGGCGCAGCGCCGCCAGCGACGCCAGGCGGCGGTCGGCGAGGACCTCGTCGACCAGCCCGCGGTCGCCGCCGGTGAAGACGGCGGCCAGGCCGTCGGCATGCGGCAGCAGCACGCGGGCGGCGGTCTCGACGGCGGCGCCGACGACCGCGTCGGTCTGGTTCGACCGTCGCCGGGCGAAGCGCTGCTGCGACCAGCCACCGGCGGCCGTCCGCCCCTGCACCTGCCGGGCGTCGACCTTGGAGACGACGAGATCGGCACCGTCGAAGACGCCCACCGCCCAGCGGCCCCGGCGCACGAGGAGGACGGCGGCGCGGTGCGGCTGCCGGGCCGCCGCGGTGAGCGAGGTGAGCAGCGCCGGGCCCGGCGTCCACGGGAACGGCGCCCGCAGGGTGACGGTGGTGGTGTCCGCGCAGGTGACCAGGACGGCGCCGTCGTCGGCGAGGCCGGCGGCGAAGGCGCCGTGCCGGTCCGCGACGCCGTCCAGCCACCGGCCGAGGCGTTCGGGCGCGACGCGCAGCTGCCGGCCGCCCCCGGCGGCGGGGCGGGGCCGGGTCACGACGGCAGCATGCCAGCCGTTGCGACCCGTCCCCGCCCGCGCCGGAACTCAGTAGCTCTCGGTGACCAGCGTCTGGAACGACTCGGGCGACTCGAGCACCTCGGCCACGAGGTCGGCCGTCTCCTCGCCGTCCAACGACTGGATCGGCCGCTTCTGCTCCTCGAGGTCGGCCACGGCCTCCTCGTTCTCCGCCACGCAGGTCCAGGCCTCACGGAGTGCCTCGACGCGGCCCTCCTCCATCTGCGGCGACGCGATGAGCCCACGACCGGTCTGCCCGAGCGCGACCAGGCTGTCGATGACCTCCTTGGCCTCGCCCTCCGGCGGTGCGGCGTCGTAGATCGTCGGCACGTCGGGCAGCAGCGGGTCGGCCTCCTCCTCGATGGTGACCAGGGGGGTGACCTCGCCGGCCTCGATGGGCGGCAGCTGGCTGTCGACCGGCAGGATGTGTGCGTCGGCGTCGCCGGCGATGACGGCCTGACGCGCCTCGGGCGAACCGGCGAAACCGGTCACGATCTCGTAGTCGAAGCCGTAGGCCTCGCCCAGGATGGTGGGCGCCAGGTAGTCGTTCGCGCCCGGGCCCTGGGCCACGAAGCGCACCGTCTCCGAGGCGTCGACCATGTCCTGGAACGAGCCGTAGGGGCTGTCGTTGTTGACGACGATGACGTTCGCCGGCGCGGCGACGCGGCCGAGCCAGTTGAGGTCGTTGACGTCGAAGTTCGCGCCCTCCTCGCCGGCGATCTGCGCGGAGACCAGACCGACGGTGTTGACGATCTGGAAGCGGTTCTCGTCGGGTCCGGCGGCGACCGTCTTGTTCGTGGCCACGAGTCCACCGGCGCCGGCCTCGTTCTGGACGACGAGCGTCGCGTCGAGGCACTCCTCCAGGTAGGGCGCGAGCGCACGGGCGTAGGTGTCGTACCCGCCGCCCGGCTCGTAGGGGACGACGAAGTCGATGCGCTCACCTGCGAACGGCTGCTCGTCGTCACCACCGCCTCCGCCGCCACCACCGCCACCGCCCTGGCCACAGGCGGCCAGCGCCCCGGCGAGACCGATGGACAGTGCCGTGCGCGCCGCGCGCCGCTCTGCGCGCGGACGGGTCGCTCCCATGGTTGCTCCTCTCGTGCGCGGCCGTGGGGCGGTCGCATCCCTGCAGGGGAGGACCAGCCGAGGCCCGATGGTCGGACCATTGACCCATTCGGTAGCCAGGGTCACCCAGCGCCGACCGAACGTCAAGCGCAGGCGACCGCGGGGTCAGCGGGTGAGCAGCGGGCTGCCGACGTGCTCGGCCGGCACCCGCAGCGTGCTCCGGAAGGCGCCCACGGTGAGGGCCGCGGCCGCGGCGGCCACCACGGCGACGCGAGAAGGCGGTGTTGGCGCCGAAGACGTCGACGAGCTTGCCGGACACCCCGGCGCCGAGGGCGACGCCCAGCCCGAGCGCGGTGCCGATCCAGGTGAAGGCCTCGGTGACCGCGGCCCGCGGCACGAGCAGCTCGGCGAGGGTGAACGCGCTGATCAGCGACGGCGAGACGGCGATGCCGGCGAGCACGACGAACGGGAACATCACCCAGACGTCCTGCACGATCAGCAGCGGGCAGGGTGAGGACGGTCAGCAGCGCGAGGACGCCGACCAGCCGGTGCCGCAGCGGCAGCCGCCAGTGCACGGTGCCCCAGCCGATGCCGCTGGCCATCGAGCCGAGCGCCAGGCCGGCGATGAGCACCCCCGACAGCGCCTTTGCCCCGGCCTCGTCGGCGAAGGCGACGAGCGCGATCTCCAGCGTGCCCAGCACCGCTCCGACCGCCGCGCCGACGACGAACAGCACCCGCAGTCCGCCGTAGCGCATCGCGGACGGGCCCTTGCGGCTCTCGTGCCCGTGCGGCGGAGGCTCGGTGCGGCGCTGGGCGGCGAACGCCAGGCTGCCGACGACGGCCAGCGTGAAGGCGGTGACGACCCCGGACGTCGCGTGCCCGGTCGTGGACAGGAACGTGACCAGCACCGGGCCGACGATGAAGACGAACTCGTCGACCACCGACTCCATGGCCAGGGCCGTGGGCAGTCGGTGGCTGCCGCGCAGCAGGTGCGTCCAGCGCACGCGGATCATCGAGGAGACCGGGGGGATGCACGCGCCGCCGACGCCGGCGAAGAAGAAGACGGCGATCTTCGGCCAGTCGCCCTTCACCGCGCTCAGGAAGCCGACACCGGCGATCACGAAGACGACGAGGACCGGCAGCAGCACCCGTCGCTGCCCGTGCACGTCGGCCAGCCGGCCGATGACCGGCCCGGCCAGGGCCGTGGTGATGGCGCCGACCGCGGCCACCGCCCCGCCGTACCCGTACGAGCCGGTCTCCGAGGCGATCAGCAGCACGCAGCCCAGGCCCACCATCGAGAGCGGCAGCCGGCCGATGAACGCGGCCAGCACCATCGGCAGGGCGTGCGGAGCTGCGCAGCACCTGCAGGTACGGATTGGCCACGAGCTCCGGAGCCTCCAGCGGCTGGGGAAGTGCTCGTCACGCTAACCGACCGGTGCACTGCCCGCCCCGAGAGGCGGCGCCGCTGCACGATGACCGATCAGGTCGAGCCAGGCCCGATCAGTCACCTGATCGTGGACTCAGGCGAGACGGCTGCGGAGGATCTCCAGCTCGTCCCACATCGTGCTCGGCAGCTTGTCGCCGAACTTCTCGAACCACTCGGTGATCTGCGGGAGCTCCTCGCGCCACTCGTCGGTCTTGACGGCGAGCGCCTTCTCGACCTGCTCGGGCGTCATGTCCAGGCCCGAGACGTCGAGCGACTCCGGCGTCGGCACGTGGCCGACCGGCGTCTCGACCGCGGCCGCGGTGCCCTCGAGGCGCTCGATGACCCACTTGAGCACGCGGCTGTTCTCGCCGAAGCCCGGCCACAGGAAGCCGCCGTCGTCGTCCCGGCGGAACCAGTTGACGTAGAAGATCTTGGGCAGCTTGGTCGAGTCGTGCGCCTTGCCGGTCTCGACCCAGTGGCGGAAGTAGTCGCCGGCGTTGTAGCCGATGAAGGGCAGCATGGCGAACGGGTCGCGGCGGACGACGCCGACGGCGCCGGTGGCCGCGGCAGTGGTCTCCGACGACAGCGTCGCGCCCATGAAGACGCCGTGGTTCCAGTCCCGGGCCTCGGTGACCAGCGGGATCGTGGTCTTGCGGCGGCCGCCGAAGAGGATCGCCGAGATCGGCACGCCCTGGGGGTCGTCGTACTCGGACGCCAGGATCGGGCACTGCGTGATCGGCGTGCAGAAGCGGGAGTTCGGGTGCGACGACGGCTCGTCGCTGTCCGGCGTCCAGTCCTGGTGCTTCCAGCTGGTGAGGTGCGCCGGGGGCTCCTCGGTCATGCCCTCCCACCAGACGTCGCCGTCGTCGGTCAGCGCGACGTTGGTGAAGACCGAGTTGCCCTTGTCGATGGTGCGCATCGCGTTCGGGTTGGTGTCCCAGCCGGTGCCCGGCGCGACGCCGAACAGGCCGTACTCGGGGTTGACCGCGTAGAGCCGGCCGTCGTCGCCGAAGCGCATCCAGGCGATGTCGTCGCCGAGCGTCTCGACCTTCCAGCCCGGGCACGGTCGGCTCGAGCATGGCCAGGTTGGTCTTGCCGCAGGCCGACGGGAAGGCGGCCGCGACGTAGTAGGTCTTCTGCTGCGGGCTGATCAGCTTGAGGATCAGCATGTGCTCGGCGAGCCAGCCCTCGTCGCGCGCCATCACCGAGGCGATCCGCAGCGAGTAGCACTTCTTGCCCAGCAGGGCGTTGCCGCCGTAGCCCGAGCCGTAGGACCAGATGGCCCGCTCCTCGGGGAAGTGCACGATGTACTTGGTGTCGCTGCAGGGCCACGGCACGTCCTGCTGACCCGGCTCGAGCGGGGCGCCGAGGGAGTGCATGGCCGGCACGAACGGCCGGTCCTCGCCCATCGCCTCGAGGATGTGCGACCCGATGCGGGCCATGACGCGCATCGAGACGACGACGTACTCGGAGTCGGTGATCTCGACGCCGAACATCGGGTTCTCGGCCTCGACCGGGCCCATGCAGAACGGGATGACGTACATCGTCCGGCCGCGCATGCACCCCCGGTACAGCTCGGTCATGACCGACTTCATCTCGGCCGGGTCCATCCAGTTGTTGGTGGGACCGGCGTCGGCCTCGTCGACCGAGCAGATGAAGGTGCGGTCCTCGACGCGGGCGACGTCCGAGGGGTCGGAGGCGCACCAGAACGAGTTCGGCTTCTTGTCGAGCCGGACGAAGGTGCCGGCGTCCACCAGCTGCTGGGTGAGCCGCTCCCACTCCTCGTCGCTGCCGTCGACCCACACCACGCGGTCCGGCGTCGTCAGCTCGGCCATCTCCCGCACCCACGCGAGCAGGCGGGCGTGGGTCGTGGGGGCGTTGTCGAGACCGGGGGTGGCCACGGAAGTCACGGCGTCTCCATCCTTCGCTGCGCCGGAGCGAGAAGACCGGCGCTGGTCGTCAGCCCGGGCCGCCGCGCGGGCGGCCGATTCGGGATCGGATCAGATTACCGACGTTCTAGACGTCTGTAACCGTGAGAGATGTTACGTATAGGACGTCTACATCGGGCCGCGGAAGACTGCTACGGACACGAACAGCTGCCTGCGTGTAGCCGCTGAGCGGGGTGCGCCGCCGAGATCGGCGATCTCGCACGCCTTGACCGTCGAAAACGTGCGAGATCGGCGATCTCGGCGGACGG
Organism: uncultured Actinomycetota bacterium; assembly: GCA_963777095.1. Taxonomy (GTDB): domain Bacteria; phylum Actinomycetota; class Actinomycetes; order Mycobacteriales; family Geodermatophilaceae; genus CAVZOY01. The sequence goes on along the minus strand of CAVZOY010000006.1, from coordinate 1,181,512 downwards.
GAACGGGTCAGGACGGCGACCAGCCGTAGCGCGGGCCGACCTCGGCCAGGAAGGCGTCCCAGTCCGCCGGCGGCTCGGTGCCGCTGATCTCGGCGTCGAGGCGGTCGAGGTACCAGTGCCAGCCGGCCGCGACGTCCGGGACGGCGGCCGGGTCGTCGAAGCGCTGGACGAAGATCAGCGTGGTGCCGCCGCGCTGCGAGACCAGGTCCAGCTCGACCCGCCAGCCGTTGGCGAGGTCGAGCACGAGCCGGTGGCACTCGACGCACTCCACGATGGTCAGCGGCTCGGGCGGCGCCTCGCCCTCGAAGGTCATCGAGAACGCGCCCGTGGCACCGGGCGCCCGCTCGCCCTCGTAGCGGCCGATCCACCGAGGGGTCCGCTCCGGGGCGGTCAGGGCCGCCCAGACGTCGTCCGAGTCGTCGGGCCAGGTGCGGCGGAACTCCAGTCGCGTCCGGCCGCCCTCCGGCTCGACGCTGCCGTACCGGCTGTCGTTCTCGTCCATCCGCTCTTCGTAGCGGCGCGGGCGGTCCGCCGCCAGTGCCGCGCGCCACCGGATCGGGCGACTCCGTGATTCACCGGGCGACGACGCGGGCATGCGCCCGGCATGACCGTCACCGATCCCGACACCCCGGACCCGCTCAACGACCCGCGGACGACGCAGGCCGACCCCGGCGCCTACGGCCAGGGCGCGGACCTCGCCTCGGCCGGCGACGACCCGGCCGCCACCGGCGACGACGAGCTCGCCGACGGGCGGCGATGTCACCGACGCCGGCCTTCCGCTCGAGGGCGGCGTCCCGGCCAGCGGCGGCGAGGAGCCGGAGCCCGAGGTCGACACCGGCGCGCCGTTCACCCAGGCCCCGCCGCACGCCTGAGCCGAGAACCGACAGCCCCCGCGACGAGGGCCCCTCCGCCGCGGCGGAGGGGCCCTCGTCGTCGGGCTGGATTCAGCGCACTCCGACGAGGTCGACGACGAAGACCAGCGTCGCGCCGGGCTTGATGACGCCTCCTGCGCCGCGGTCGCCGTACGCCTTGTGCGCCGGGATGGTCAGCCGCCGGCGGCCGCCGACCCGCATGCCGGCGATGCCCTCGTCCCAGCCCTGGATGACCATGCCGACGCCGAGACGGAACTCCAGCGGGTCGCCGCGGTCCCAGGACGCGTCGAAGGTCTCGCCGGCCTCGTGCGTGACGCCCACGTAGTGCGCGCTCACCAGGTCGCCGGCCTTGGCCTCCGGCCCCTCGCCCACGACCAGGTCCTCGATCACCAGATCGTCGGGAGCCGGCCCGGTGGGCGGGTCGACGTCCGGACGGCTCAGCGGCTCGGCCACGGTTCTCCTTCCCGCACCGGGGCGGTCCCGGCACCGCCGCCATCCCACCACGGGCCCCGGGACGGGGGTCCTCCTTCAGGTGAGAAGCAGGTCGAGCGCCGCCGCCGCCGTCCAGGACTGGCAGGCGCTGCCGAGCGGCTCCCCCGTGAACGGCTCGTAGTACTCGGCGAGCGAACCCTCGGCGAGCTGGTCCAGCGCGGCCCGACGCAGCGGGCGGGCAACGGGGGCCAGCCCCCGCCGCTCGAGCATCCAGACGACGAACCAGTTGATCACCGGCCAGCTCGGTCCGCGCCAGTAGGCGCGGGCCCGGAAGTCCGGCGACGCGGGACTGGTCGTGGGCAGCACGGCGAACCGCAGGTCCGGGTGGCCGGTCCACCGCGACGAGCGCAGCAGCCCGATCATCGCCCGCTCCGCGGCCGGGTCCAGCCCGCCGCACAGCAGCGGCGCGAAGCCCGCGACCGTCTCCACCCGCAGCCGTTCCCCGGTGCGCAGGTCGGTGTCGAGGGCCAGCCCGAGCTCCGGGTCCACGCTCGCGGCGACGCCGGCACGGAACCGCGCCGCGTGCTCCTCCAGCTCGGCCACCTCGGGCGCGCCGAGCCGGCGGGCGATGCGGGCCAGCGCGTCGCTCGCGGCAGCGAGGATCGCCGACATGAACACGTCCGTCGTCAGGTAGCTCGCCGTCGCGCGGATGCGGGCGTCCTCGTAGCCCGCCCGCTTGAGCTCCTCGACGGAGGTGAGGTACCGGTCGTACTCCAGCTGGGTCGGGCGCTGCCGGGTGTCCGTGACGATCCGGGTGTCGCGCCGCTGGTACGGCGGCAGGTCCGGCGGGACGACGACCCTCGAGTACGGCCCGTCCCAGCGCGGCGAGTTGTCCATGCCGCCCTCCCAGCCGTGGTACGTGGCGACCAGGCCGGTGCGCTCGGGATCGCGCGCGCTCGCGAGGTAGCGATGCCACGCCAGCAGACGCGGGTAGACCTCGGGCAGCCAGGCCCGCACGTGTTCTGCCGCCGCGGCTCCCTGCCGCTCGGCGATCGCGACGATCCGCTCCACGGCCAGCGCGTGCACCGGGGGCTGGCAGATGCCGCTGGTGCGGGGCGCGGTCGGCGCGGCGTCGGTCAGCTCGGCGCAGCCCCAGCGGTCCGGGCCGGGGAAGTAGTCGTGCTCGTCGGGGTCGAAGACGATGTGCGGCAGCATCCCGGTCGTCCACTGGCCGCTGAAGAGATGGTCGAGCTCGGCGCAGGCCCGCACCGGGTCGAGATGCGCGATGCCCACCGACACGAACGCCGCGTCCCAGCTCCACTGGTGCGGATACAGGTGAGGGGCGGCGCGGGTCATGGAGCCGGCGCTGTTGGCCCGCAGCGCGTACGCCGCCCGGGCGGTCAGCTCGGCGCCGCGGACGGCGAGCTCGGAGTCGGTGCGGCCGGGCGCCGACGTCTCCAGCACGCGGAGGTCGCTCGTGGTGGTCACGCCACGGCCTCCCGCAGCAGAGCACCGGCCGAGCGCGGTGCACGCGCCGCGGCCCGCAGCATCGCCGTCGCGCGGGGCAGCACCCGGTCCGCGTCGCCGGAGAGCCGGCACTCGAAGGCGAGCACGCCGTCGAAGCCGATCTCGTCGAGGCAGCCGAGGAGAGCGGCCCAGTCGAGGTGGCCGGCGCCCGGCTCGAGCCGGTTGCTGTCGGACAGCTGCACGTGACCGATCCGCGCGGCGTGCTCGCGCAGCGCCGCCAGCGGGTCGGCCTCCTCGATGTTCATGTGGTACGTGTCGGCGCCCACCTGGACGCCGGCCAGGCCGGTGGCCGCGGCCAGCTCCGCAGCCTGGGCCACGGTGTTGACCATGTGGTCCTCGTAGCGGTTGAGCGGCTCCAGCAGGATCCGCGTGCCCGCCCGTCGGGCCACCTCGCCGAGGTGGGTCAGCGCCTCGAGCAGCACCTCGCGGTCCTCGGCCTCAGAGCGCGGCGGCGTGAACGGAGGCAGCCGCCGGGAGAACATGCCCCACGACGCCGGGGTCATGGCACCGATGCCGCCCAGCGCTCCGATGACCTCCACCTGGCTGGCCATGTTGGCCAGAGCGTCGGCGCGACGCTCGGGGTCGAAGTCGCCGATGAAGTGGCTCATCTCGACGCAGACGGTGGGCATCTCGACGCCGTCCCGCTGGGCGGCGAGCAGGTCGGGCAGCCGTCGCCGGAGCGCGTGGTCGCCCTGTCCCCGCAGCTCGATCGCGTCGAACCCCCAGGCCAGCGCGGTCTCCCACTTGGCCTGCATGCTGCTGCCCGGCAGCAGCTGTTCCTGGACGGCGAGCCTCATGCGCTCTGCTCCTCGTGCTGGTCGGCCCCGGCAGGGGTCCGGAAATCGAGAACCGTCTGCAGCGCCTCGCCGGGGCGCTCGTCGAGCAGCCGGTAGGCGTCGGCCACCTCGTCACAGGGGACGACGTGCGAGATCAGGGGCGCCACGTCCACCCGGCCGTCGAAGACCAGGCTCATGAAGGTGCGGTGCAGCCGCTCCGGCGTCCACCGCCCCATCAGCCCGGTCGGCACCCCGCCGATCTGCGAGGAGACCAGCTGGATCCGGTTGTGGTGGAACTCCTCGCCGAGGCGCAGGCCGTCGGCCTCGCCCTGGTAGAAGCCCGCGGCGACCACCCGGCCGCCAGGAGCGGTGGCGCGCACCGCCTCGTGCAGGGCCCGGTAGGAGCCGGACAGCTCGATCGTGACGTCGGCGCCGTCGGGCACCACGCGCTTGACGGCCTCCGCCACGGGGCAGGCCGCATCCGCGGCGTCCAGGGTGAGGGACGCGCCCATCCGGGTGGCGAGCTCGCGCCGGGCCGGGAGGGTGTCGACGGCGATGACCCGGGCGCCGCGAGAGCACGGCCAGCCTGGTGGCCAGCAGGCCGATCACGCCCTGGCCGAAGATCACGACGGTCTCGCCGAGGTGCGGCTCGGCGGCCAGCACCGCGTTGAGGGCGACGGCGCCGACGCGCGCGAAGACGCCCGCGATCGGATCGGCGGACGGCGGGACCAGGCGGCCGTCGGTGGCCTCCACCTGCAGCACGGCCTCGCTGCGGTGCCCCCAGATGCCGTACACGACGTCCCCGACGCGTCGGCCGGGCAGCTTCTGGTCGACGTCGGCCGCGACCTCGACGATGCGGCCGACCTCGCTGTAGCCCCAGCCGACGACCGGGTAGCTGACCGACTGCCGCCCTCGGTGAAGAGGCGCCGGCCCGGGTCCCACGTCTTGGTGAGGTACGGGTTGGAGCCGCGGTAGGCCGTCAGCTCCGTGCCGGCCGAGATGCCGGAGTACAGGGTGCGCACCCGCACGGTTCCGGGCAGCAGCGGGCCGCGATCCTCGTCGACCAGCCGCACGCCGCGCGGGCCGGTGAAGCTGACGACGACCGGAGGCTCGGGGGACCACAGCGCGGTCGCACGAGGGCCTCGGTCGTAGGAAAGGGAGGGCCGCTCCTCCTCGACGGTCGTCCGAGGACGGGGCACGAGCGGACCGCTCCTTCGCGAACTGCGCCTCATGGCGGATATATCGGCAGGTTCGGCAACCACTTTACAACTGTTTTCAGAAGAGTTACGCGTAGAGGGTAGGCGTAAAGCGATCGACGCCGAAGCGAGACCCGCGGACTCCGCTGGGCCGCTACTGTCCGCTCCACGGCGACATCGACGCCGGTACGAGGCGCGAGGAGGCATCCGTGAGCGCATCGAAGCGCCCGCTGTGGAGGACGTCGGCCGTGCTGGGCGTGGCCGCCCTCTGGCCGCCTGCGGTTCCGATGACGGCGGGGACGGCGACGGGGACGGCGGCGGGCCGCTGGTGGTCTGGACGCTGGAGAACCTGCCCGACCGCCTCGCCGCGCAGGAGGACATCGCCGCGGCCTTCACCGAGAGCAGCGGGATCGAGGTGGAGCTCGTCGCCATCGACGAGAACCAGTTCAACCAGTTGCTGACGTCCTCGGCGGCGGCCGGGGAGCTCCCCGACGTCATCGGTGCGCTCTCGCTGGCCGGCGTGCAGGCCCTGGCGACGAACGAGCTGATCGACACCGAGACGTCCGCCGCGGTGGTCGAGGAGCTCGGCGCCGACACGTTCTCCGAGCAGGCGCTCGACACTGACCCGCGACGGCGACACCCAACTCGCCGTGCCCAGCGACGGATGGGCCCAGCTCCTCGTCTACCGCCAGGACCTCTTCGACGCCGCCGGGCTCGCCGCCCCGGAGACCTACGACGACATCCTGGCCGCGGCCGAGGAGCTCGACAGCGGGGACGTGGCGGGCTTCGTCGGCGCGACCGTGCCCAACGACGCCTTCACCCAGCAGACCTTCGAACACCTCGCGCTGGGCAACGGCTGCCAGATGGTGGACGACGGCGGCGAGGTCGCGCTCGACTCCGAGCAGTGCGTGGCGGCGTTCGAGTTCTACAACCAGCTGATCACCGACCACTCGGTGTCGGGCGCACAGGACGTCGACACCACGCGCGCCGCGTACTTCGCCGGACAGGCGGCCATGGTGGTCTGGTCCTCGTTCATCCTCGACGAGATGGCCGGCCTGCGGAACGACGCGCTCCCGAACTGCCCGGAGTGCGCGGACGACCCGGCGTTCCTCGCCGAGAACAGCGGCGTCGTGACCGCCATCTCCGGCCCGGACGGCGAGGGCGGCGCCCAGTTCGGCGAGGTCGTCTCCTGGGCCACGCTGGTCGACGCCCAGACCGACTCCGCGGCCCAGTTCGTCTCGTACATGATGGAAGACGGGTACGAGGACTGGATCGGCTTCTCGCCCGAGGGCAAGGTGCCGACCCGTCAGGGGACGGCGGACGAGCCGACCGCGGTTCATCGACGCCTGGGCGACCCTCCCGGCGGGCGTGGACACCAAGGCGCCGCTGTCCGACTTCTACGGCCCGGAGGTCCTGGAGGCGCTGCAGGGCGCCCCGGACACCATCTCCCCGCTGGGGCATCCCGCAGGGGCAGGGCGCCCTCGTCGGTGCCTCCCTCGGCGAACTGCCGGTGCCCCAGGCCATCGCCGCGATGACCGGCGGCGAGATCGACCCCGGGGAGGCTGCCCAGCAGGCAGCCGATGCGCTCCGCGAGATCGCTTCGTCGCTGGACTGATCGGCGATGACCGGCAGCGACAGCGGCTTGACCGGGGGCCCGGTCGTCCCGGTCGGTCCTCCGGGCGGTCGGAAACCCCGGCCGCAGACTCGCAACAGCAGGCAGCGCAGCGATTCCCGGTTCGGGCTGGCGCTCATCTCCCCGACCGTCGTCCTCGTCGTGGTCCTGGTGGTGCTGCCGATCCTGTGGACGGTGATGCTGGCCTTCCAGGATCTGCGGCTCATCCGGCTGCGCACCGCCGGGCTGTTCGGCGACTACACGCTCGACAACTTCGTCGAGGTGTTCACCTCTCCCGGGTTCTGGAGCTCCCTGGCCACCACGCTGGTCTACTCCGTGGGGGGCACCGCGGCGTCGATCGGCCTGGGCCTCGTCGCCGCACTCGCCCTGCGCTCGCCCCTTCCGCGGGCGCACGCTCGTCAGGGCGTCGCTCCTGCTGCCGTACGTGGCGCCGGTCGTGGCGGCCACGTTCGTCTGGGGCGTCATGCTCAACCCTCAGTTCGGCATCGTGAACGAGGTGGGCACGGGCCTGCTCTGGGACGAGCCGATCGCCTTCCTGTCGCGAGCGCCCCTGGGCCCTGATCACGCGTCGATCGTCTTCGAGATGTGGCGCTCGTTCCCGTTCGTCCTGCTCTTCCTCACCGCGCGACTGCTCGGCCGCCCCGGCCTCGCTGGAGGAGGCCGCCCGCGTGGACGGCGCCGCCCCGACCCAGATCTTCCGCCACGTCGTGCTGCCCCAGCTGCTGCCGACGATCGCGGTCCTGGCGCTGCTGCGCTTCATCTGGACGTTCAACAACTTCGACGACATCTACCTGCTCACCGGCGGTGCCGCCGGCACCGAGGTGATCAGCGTGCGGGTGTTCGACTACCTCGTGAGCCGGGGTGACATCGGCGCGGCATCCGCCCAGGCGCTGGTCCTGGCCACGGTGCTGATGGTGCTCGTCACCGTCTACTACCGGTTCGCCGCCAAGGACGAGGTGGCGTGATGGCCGGCGTCGCGACGGTGCCGGCCGAGCCGGCGGCCGCACCCCCCACTCGGGCGACGAGCGCACCCACGGGACGCCGCTGGTCGCGCTACCGGGTCGAGACCCGCGTGTTCGGCGTCCTGCGGTGGGTGGTCATCGCCTTCCTGCTGCTGTTCTCGCTGTTCCCCTTCTACTACATGGTGCTGCTCTCCTTCCGGGACCTGAGCTCGCTGCTGCAGGACCCGGGGCGGTTGTGGCCCACGCTCTCGGAGTTCACGGCCACCACGTACCGCGAGGTCCTCGCGTCCGACCGAGGACGGCGGGCAGGGCTTCCTCGGGTTCATGAAGAACAGCGGGCTGATCGCTCTGGGCACGGTCGCGGTCACGCTCGTGTTCGCCATCCTCGGCTCGTACGCGATCGCCCGGGTCGAGTTCCCCGGCCGGCGCAAGGTGAGCGTGCTGTTCCTGGCCGTCTACCTGTTCCCGGCCATCCTCCTGGCCGTTCCGCTGTTCGTGTTCTTCACCATGATCGGGCTGCGCGGTTCGCTGCCCGCCCTGGTGCTCGTCTACGTGTCCCAGACCGTGGCGGTGTCGATCTACACGCTGCGCAACTACTTCCAGACCGTGCCGGTGAGCATCGAGGAGGCGGCGGCGGTGGACGGCGCGAGCCGGTGGCTCATCATGCGCAAGATCACCATGCCCCTGGCGATGCCCGCGATCCTGTCGAACGCGCTGTTCATCTTCATGATCGCGTGGAACGAGTTCCTCTTCGCGCTGCTGTTCCTGGTCGAGGACCGGTCGCGCTGGACCGTCTCCCTGGGGCTGTCCCAGCTCGCGGGCAGCATCGAGATCCCCACGACCGTCCTGATGGCGGGTTCGGTCATCCTCACCCTGCCGATCGTGGTCCTATTCTTCGCGAGTGAGCGGCTGCTCACCGGCGGTCTGACCGCCGGAGCCGAGAAGGGATGAGGAGCTGGCCGAGCGTGCGGGTGCCCTGCTCGAGCTGATCCGGCGGGGGCAGGCCCGGACCCGGCGGGAGCTGATCGAGCTCACCGGCCTGTCCCGCTCCACCGTCGCCGCCCGGGTCGACGCCCTGGTCGAGGCCGGATACCTGCGCGAATCGGGCCGCGAGGTCGCCGGCCGGGGCCGGCCGTCGCACGTGCTCAGTCTCGACGGCACGGGCGGCGTCGTCCTGGCGGCCGACCTGGGAGCCGCCCACGCCACCCTGGCGCTGTGCGATCTCAGCGGCCACCCGCTCGCCGAGGCGGTGCACGACCTGCGGCTGGCCGACGGCCCCGAACCGGTGCTGCGCTGGGTCGAGCAGCGCTGGCGGGAGATGCTCGAGACGGCCGGGGTGACGGTGCGACGCGTGCTGGGGCTGGGCGTCTGCGTGCCCGGCCCGGTGGACGTGGGTGCCGGCTGCATCGCCGCCCACCACACGCCCGGCATGCCCGGGTGGGAGGGCTACCCCGTCGGCGAGCAGCTCGGCGCCCGGTTCGGCGTTCCCTGCGTGGTGGACAACGACGCCAACGCCATGGCGTTCGGCGAGTACACGGCCCTGGGCGCGACCGCCGCGGAGCGGTCCCGCTCCTCGCCGCTGCTCTTCGTCAAGGCGGCGACCGGCATCGGCGCCGGCATGGTGCTCGACGGCGCGGTGCTGCGCGGTGCCGACGCCGGGGAGGGCGACCTCGGCCACGTGCGCATCTCGTCCGCCGAGGAGGGGCCGCCGTGCGTGTGCGGTCGCCGGGGCTGCCTGGCCGCCTCGGCCAGCGGACGCGCCCTGGCGCGTGAGTTGCGCGCGCTGGGCGTCGAGGCACCGGACAGCCGGTCGGTCGTGGAGCTGGCGCTGTCGGGGAACTCGGAAGCGACCCGTCTGGTCCGCGACTCCGGGCTGATGATCGGCGACGTGCTGGCGACCGCGGTGAGCCTGCTCAACCCGGCGGTCCTCGTCCTCGGCGGCGATCTCGGGCTCGTGCACGACCACTTCGTCGGGGCCGTGCGCGAGCGGCTCTACCAGCGCATCCAGCCGCAGGCGGCGGTCGGGCCTCCGCGTGCTGGCCAGCGACCTCGCGGACCGGGCCGGGGTGGTGGGCGCCGCGCGGGAGACGCTCGAGGTGGTGCTCTCCCCCGGATCGGTGGATCGCGCCCTCGAGGGGCGGCGGCCACCGGTCCCCGCCGCCACTCGCTAGACCGGTACCGGCTCGCGCCGGCCCGACCGGGCCGACGCGCGGGCGGTCAGCGCCACCGCCAGGGACGCCAGGCCGTCCTCGCCCGTGGCGGTCGGCGGTCCCTCGCCTCGGACGGCGGCCTCGAAGGCCGCGACCGTGGCGACCCCGACCGGCGGTGCCTCCGGCAGCGGTACCTCGTCCACGCCGTCGGGCGTGCGCAGCGTCAACCGCGACGGCCGGCCGGGCTCCCGCCAGGCCTCCAGCGACGCCTCGGCGCCGTAGACCTCGAGCGTGCTGGGCCCGTGCGGGGTGCTGAACGAGCACAGGAAGGACGCCGGCAACCCACCGGCCGTGGTGAGCACACCGGCGACGATCGTCTCCACGGCTTCTCCCGCCGGCGACGTCGCCTCGGCCTGGACGGCGACGACCTCGTCGTCCAGGACGAACCGCAGCACGTCGGCATCGTGCACCAGCAGGTCCAGGGCGACGCCGCCGCCGGCAGCGTCGTCCAGCCGCCACGAGCGGAGGTGCTCCGGCAGCAGGACGGCGCTGGCCGTGCGCGCCGCCAGCGGCACGCCGAGCCGGCCGGAGCGGACGAGCTCTCGCGCAGCGCGTACCGCCGGGTCGTTGCGGCGGCCGTGGTTCGTCGCGAGGACGACGCCGGCACGGTGCGCGGCGGCCACCGCGGCGCGCGCGTCGTCCAGCGTGAGCGCCAGCGGCTTCTCGCAGAGGACGTGCCGGCCGGCCTCGGCCGCGGCGACGGCCTCGGCCGCGTGACGATCGTTGCGCGTGCTGATGTAGACGGCGTCGACCTCGGGATCCGCGAGGAGTGCCGAGAGAGTGTCGTGGCTCCGGCCGATGCCGTGCCGCTGGGCGTACGCGGCCCCGCGCTCCGGCGAGCGGCTGTGCACGGCGACGACGCGGCTGCCCGGCTGGGCACGGATGCCCGGCACGATCGATCCCGCGGCGATGTCGCTCGCGCCGACCAGCCCCCAGCGCAGCCCCTGCCCGTTGCCGACGACGCACCTCCGCAGCGCTCCGGTCGTCCTCGGAGCCTAGCCGCGACGACGGCTGCGACCGGGAGGGCGACGGAGCCACACCGTCACGCGGGACGGCCGGCCGGCTCCGCGGAACTCATGGGCGGAACAGGTCCCACCACCGCGTCGGGCGCCCCGCCCGACGCGCCGTCGTCGGACGCGGGAACGTCCAGCGGATGAGCGATCTCGTCGGCCGGCATGCGGGCCCAGACGATCGCCACCGCCGCGAGGACGAGTGGGGCGATGCCCGCGACGAGGAACACCGTGGTGAGACCCACGACCTCGCCGACCGTGCCGGCCAGCGCCATCGACAGCGGCATGAAGCTCAGGGACACGAAGAAGTCGAGGCTGGAGACCCGGCCGAGCAGAGCCGGCGGCACCCGGCGCTGCAGCAGCGTGCCCCAGATGACCATGCCGGCCTGGAAGACCGCGCCCATGACCGCGCCCGCGGCGATCATCAGCCACAGGTCGGCCGAGAACCCGAACACCACGGCCGGCAGGCAGCCGACGCCCCAGAGCCCGTTCATGACCGTCAGGTAGCGCCGGGGCAACCGCATCGAGGCGACGACGACGGAGCCGATGGCGCCACCGATCCCCCACGCCATGAGGATGGCGGCGTGCTGGCTGGGCCCGCCCCCCGCATCGCGGACGGCGAAGGGGACGAGCACCTCGAACGGGCCGATGAACACGAGCAGCATCAGCGACGCGAACAGCAGCGTGGCCAGCAGCCACGGCGTCCGGACCATGTAGACGAAGCCCTCGCGCACGTCGCGCAGCAAGCCGCCGACGGCCGAGCCGCCGTCGTCGGCGAGGTCTCGCCGGACGGGCGTGGTGGGCAGTGCCCACAGGAATCCGGCGGCGCACAGGGACACCAACGCGGTGGCGAGCAGTGCCGCGCCGGGTGAGAACGTGGCGACGAGCAACCCGGCCGCGGCGGGGCCGGCCGCCTGGGCGAGCACCGGGCGCACGACGCCCTCCAGCCCGTTGGCCGCCAGCAGCTCGTCCTCCGGCACGATCGCCGGAACCAGCGCCGAGTAGGCCGGGTAGTACAGGCCCAGCGCGACGCCGTCGACGAGGCTGACCATCGCCAGCTGCCACACCTCGAGCGCACCGCTCAGCGACAGTGCCGCGGCGACCGCCGTCGCGGCGGCCTGGAGCAGGGCGACGGCCAGCAGGATGCGTCGCTGCGGAATCCGGTCGGCCAGTGCGCCGCCGAGGAGCGTGGTCGCCAGCATGCCTCCGGCGCTCAGCGACGTGACGAACGCCAGCGCGCCCGGACCCCCGCCGAGGTCGACGACCTGCCACACGACCGCGATCGCCCACAGCCCCTGCGTGAGCAGGGAGAACGCCAGGGACAGCGCGAGCAGGCGGTAGTGCCCGTGGCGCAGCGGGCGCAGTGCCCGCGGCAGGCTGGTCATGGCGGCTCTCTCGTCGGCGTCGTCCGGAGGGGTGGGTCCTCGTGGCATGGTGACTGCCGGGACCGACAGAACGCATCGCATTTCACGGACGGGGTTCCTGAGGGGACGATCCGTCGCACCGCCGGTCTACGGTCCGCCGCATGATCGACCATCTGAGCCTCCAGTGCGCCGACGCCGAGGCCGCTGCCGCGTTCTACCTGCGCGTCTTCGCTCCGTGCGGCATCCGGGAGGCCATGCGCATCGACACCCCGCACGGGCCGGTCATCGGCACGTCGGGGCCCGACGGTCATCCGCACCTGTGGTTCGGCCCGATGGAGGACACCGGCCACCGGCCCGTCCACCTCGCGCTGGCGGCTCCGTCCCGCGGGGCGGTCGACGAGGTGTTCGCCGCCGTCCGCGAGGCCGGGACGGAGGTGCTGCACGAGCCGCGGTACTGGCCCGAGTACCACCCCGGCTACTACGGGGTGTTCTTCCGCGACCCGGACGGCAACAACGTCGAGGCCGTGCACCACGGCCCGCCGCCCGCCGAGCCCGGCATGTGATCAGGCCAGCGGGCTGCGGGGCAGCAGGCGGTCGCTGATGATCCGCTTCTGGATCTCGCTGGTGCCCTCGAAGATCGTGGTGAGCCGGGCGTCCCGCCAGTGCCGCTCGACCTGCCGCTCGGTGGTGTAGCCGTTGCCGCCGTGCAACTGCATGGCCTGGTTGGTCACCCGCACCGACATCTCGGTGGCCTCGAGCTTGACCATCGAGGCCTCCTTCTCGCAGCGCACGCCCAGGTCGATCAGGTGGGCGACCTGCCGGTAGAAGGCGCGGGACTGCTCGATCTGCGCCGCCATCTCGGCCACGGCGAAGCGCAGCGCCTGGAAGTCGGCGATCGGGTGCCCGAACTGCTCGCGCTCCTGCAGGTACAGGATCGAGTCCTCGAGCGCGGCGCGGGCCAGCCCGACGGCACGGGCGGCCGTGTGCACCCGCGCGGTGTTGAGGAACTTCTGCGCCTCGGCGAAGCCGGCGCGCTGGGCGGCCGCGCCCTCCTCGTCGCTGGCGGCGGCCGCGTCGATCACGTTGTCCCTGGGGATGCGGACGCCGTCGAACGTGAGGTCCCAGGTCAGGAAGCCGTGGTAGCCGACCTTGTCGATCGGGTAGCCGGTCAGGCCCTCGGGGAACGCGCCGCGCTCCTTCTCCAGCAGCAGGTTGACCAGGCCCTTCGACCGGGACTCCCCCGGCTCGGGGTCGCGCTCGCGCACCAGCACCTGGATGAAGTCTGCGGCCTCGGCGTTGCCGCACCAGCGCTTGCGGCCGGTGACCACCCACTCGTCGCCGTCCAGGACGGCACGGGTGGAGACGGCGGCGAGGTCGGATCCCGCGTCCGGCTCGGACAGCGCGATGGCGCCGATCCACTCGCCCGTCGCGCTGCGGCGCAGCAGCTGCGCACGCCGGTCGGGATCGGCGACCGCCGTCCCCAGGCCCTGGGAGCGGGCCAGGATGCTCGCGGTCGACATCCACGCGCGGGCCAGCTCCTCGCTGACCATGCAGTACTCGAAGACGCCGAGGCCGAGTCCGCCGTGCTCGGCCGGCACGGTGATGCCGAACCAGCCCAGCTCGGCCAGGCGGCCCAGCAGCGACGCCGGGATCAGCCCCTTCTGCGGGTCGAGCTCGTTCGCGACCGGCAGCACCTCCTCCATGGCGAACCGGCGCGCCCGGTGCTGCAGCTCCTCGCGCTCCGGCGTGTGCCACGGCGGCAGCAGTTCCGGCGGCCTGGGCTGCCAGACCTCGTTCTCGGGGGCGGCGTCCGCGGTCGACGTCACTGTCGCACCTCCTCGGTCGGTCGGGGTCCGTACACCTTGGCGGCAGTCGGTTCCCGGTGCACGCACGGGTCACCCGCGGGTGAGACCAGCCTCACGGCGCCAGCTGCTCGTTCCCTGGCGGGGGGCATCCGCGGGCGGCACGATGACCGGCATGAGCGCGCCGGACCCGACCACCGAGCGCAACGTCCTGGGGAGCGCCCTCGAGCCGTGCGGCACCGAGCCGATGACCGGCTTCTACCGGGACGGCTGCTGCGCGAGCGGTCCGGAGGACCTCGGCAGCCACACCGTGTGCGCGGTCGTCTCGGCGGAGTTCCTCTCGCTGCAGCAGGAGCTGGGCAACGACCTGATCACCCCGCGCCCCGAGTACGGCTTCCCGGGACTGCGACCGGGAGATCGCTGGTGCGTGGTCGCCGTCCGGTGGCTGCAGGCCTACCAGGCGGGTGCGGCGGCGGGCGTCGTCCTGGCGGCCACCAACGAGCGCGCGCTCGAGATCGTCCCGATGGAGGCGCTGCGCCAGCACGCCGTCGACGTGCCGGACGACGCCAGCGGCCTGGAATGAACCCGGCGCCGGGGGCGGTTGCGCACGGCATGAGCGACCTCCTGGACCAGTCCGTCACGACGCTGCACGGCGAGGAGACGACCCTGGGTGGGCTGACCACCGGACGCGCGGCGCTGGTCGTCAACGTCGCCAGCCGGTGCGGGCTCACGCCGCAGTACGAGGGGCTCGAGCAGCTCCAGCGCGAGTACGGGGACCGCGGGTTCACCGTCGTGGGCGTGCCGTGCAACCAGTTCGGTGGCCAGGAGCCGGGCTCCGCCGACGAGATCGCGACGTTCTGCTCGGCGACCTACGGCGTCAGCTTCCCGATGACCGGCAAGGTCGAGGTCAACGGCCCGGGCGCGCACCCGGTCTACCAGCGGCTGACCGAGACGCCGGACTCCACGGGTTCGGCCGGTCCGATCCGCTGGAACTTCGAGAAGTTCCTGCTCGCCCCGGACGGCGAGGTGGTCGCGCGCTTCTCGCCGCAGATGGAGCCGGACGCCCCGGAGCTCCGGACGGCGATCGAGGGCCTGCTCGCGAGCTGAACGCGCCGCGGGCCTAGCGTCGGCCGCATGACCGATCTGCGCTTCTGGTTCGACCCGGTCTGCCCCTTCGCCTGGATGACGTCGAAGTGGGTGCGCACGGTCGCCACCCAGCGCGCGTACGAGGTCGAGTGGCGGTTCATCTCGCTGCGGCTGCTCAACGCGCACATCGACTACGACGCCCACTTCCCGCCGGAGTACGAGGCAGGGCACACCGCCGGGTTGCGGCTGCTGCGCGTGGCCTCGCGGGTGCGCGACGAGCACGGGCCCGCCGCGGTGGCGCGCTTCTACGAGGCCTGCGGCGGGCGGATCTTCGAGACCGAGGGCGGCGACGACCCTGGGCAGGACACCCGCGCGCTGGCCGAGGCGGTGCTCGCCGACGCCGGGCTGCCGACCGGCCTGGCCGACGCCCTGGACGAGGCCGACCGCGACGTGACCATCCAGGCGGAGACCCACGAGGCGCTCGAGCTCACCGGCAAGGACGTCGGCACGCCGATCCTGCAGTTCGGGCCTCCCGACGGGACCGCGTTCTTCGGCCCGGTCATCAGCCGGCTGCCGAGCGAGGCGCAGGCGGGCGAGCTGTGGGACCACGTCGTCGCCCTGGCCGGCTTTCCCGGGTTCGCCGAGCTGAAGCGGAGCCTGCGCGAGCGGCCGCAGCTGCCGGCGTTCGGCGTCCCCGCCGGCGACGTCGGCGTCCAGGAGGACTGGCACGGCGGGAGCCGCCGGCAGAAGCGGTGACGCTCAGGTCGTCGGCGTCTCCGGCAGCGGCGTGGGCACCGGTTCGCGGCGGGCGGTCTGCGCCAGCCCGATCCCGACGAGGACGACGAGGCCGCCGAGCACCTGCCAGCCGCTCAGCACCTGCTCGACCCACAGCCAGGCGACCACCGACGCGAGCACCGGCTCGATCGTGGCCACCAGCCCGGCCGTCGTCGGGGGCAGGTGCCGCAGCGCACCGATCGACAGCCAGAACGGCACGATCGCGCCCAGGACGACGATCCAGCCGACGAGCAGCCACAGCGGCAGCTGCAGCGCGCCGATCGAGACCGGCACCGACTCGCCCAGCACCGCGGCGTCGAACTGCCACCACGGCTGGACCACCGACCAGAACAGCGCGGCGGCCACGAAGCTCCAGCACGTCAGCGCCACCGGATCACGGGTGTGGGTGCCGCGCTCGCCCATCAGGTAGTAGGTGGCCAGGCACACCGCCGCGGCGAGGGCGGCGAGCACACCGAGACCGTCGAGCGAGCCGCCGTCCTGCCAGATCTCGGCGACGAACACCAGCCCGGACAGCGACAGGGCGAGCGCGACCCACAGCCGACGGCGCACCGCCTCGCGCCGGACGAGCCAGACGTAGAGGGCCACCAGGGCCGGAGCGGTCATCTCGAAGACCAGCGCGATCCCGACCGGCATGCGGCCGATGGCGACGTAGTAGAGCCACTGGGTCAGCGCGACGCCGACGACGCCGAACACCGCGAGGAACGGCAGCTCGCGGACGCTGACCCGCAGCCGGCCCGGCGAGGCGACGAGAAGGAAGGCCAGCAGGCCGACGGCGGCCCCGGCGCAGCGGAGCGCGGTCAGCCGCGCCGGCGGCAGGCCGGCCTGGAGGGCGAGGGTGGAGACCGTTCCGTTGACCGCGAAGAACCCGGCCGCCGCGATCGTCGCCGCGTAACCGACGGCGGGGCGGGCGGTCCGGGGCACCCTCGGACTGTAACGGTCGTCGGACTCTTTGCCGCCTACGTGGGGTGGGTCGCAGCGGGTCCGGGCACCGACCGGCACCCTCCGTCCGTTCGTCCCCCCGAGGCCCCGCACCGGAGGAGGAACGGCATGCACGCACGCGTCCCGTGGTCCGACCGTCGCCGCAGGACGCTGATCGGCCTCGGTGCGGGCACCGTCGTGCTCGGCGCCGGGGCGTTCCTGCCGGACGAGCTCGGCGTCACGTCGATGTTCCTCGCCGCCCTCTGCGCCTTCCTGTTCGTCGTCGCGGCGATCGTCTTCGTCGTCGTCCCGGGGCCGGACACCTTCAGGACGCTCCTGCGGTCCACCACGCTGGCCGGCCCGGCCCTCGTCGTCGCGATCCTGCTGCTGCTCGCGGCCCCGGCCGAGCTGCGACCGCTCTGGTGGCTGGCGACCGCGGCATCCGCTGCCTGGACCGCCACGGCGCTCTGGCTGGCCCGCGGGACCGACTGAGCACTCGCCCGTCGGGGTGACCCGCCCCTCGGCCCGCCGAGGCCGACCTGGGACCCTGGCTCAGCGATGGATGCCTTCACCGAACTTCTCGACTGGCTCCGCGGCCGCGGGCTGGAAATCGTCCTCATCGTCCTGGCCTCGGTGCTCCTGGCCCGCTTCGTCAGCTGGATCGGCGAGCGGATCACCACCCGCATCGACGAGCGGTCGACCGGGGGCGACGCGCTCGTGAGATCCGAGGCCGCCAAGCACCGCCACTCGCTCACCCAGGTGCTCACCTGGGCGACGATCGTCTTCATCTACACGATCGCGGTGTTCTTCGTGCTCGAGCGGCTCGGCGTCCCGGTGACCGGGCTCGTCGCGCCGGCGACCGTGCTCGGCGTCGGCCTCGGCTTCGGCGCTCAACGGATCGTCGGCGACGTGCTCGCCGGCTTCTTCATCATCACCGAGCGGCAGTACGGCTTCGGCGACGTCGTCGCGATCAGCGTGGTGGGCGCCGCCGAGCCCGCCACCGGCACCGTCGAGGACGTCACGCTGCGGATCACCCGGGTCCGCAGCGCCGACGGCGAGGTCATGACCGTGCCCAACGGCCAGATCGTCAAGGTGGTCAACCTGTCCCGCGACTGGGCCCGCGCGGTCGTCGACGTGCCCGTGCCGACCACGCTGGACGTCAACCGGGTCAACGAGATCCTGCGGGAGGTCGGCCGCGAGGCCTTCCGCGACCCGGCCATGCGGCCGCTGCTGCTCGACCCGCCGAGCGTCATGGGCGTGGAGAGCCTGGAGGTCGAGCAGGTCAACGTGCGGATGGTCGCCCGCACGCTGCCCGGCAAGCAGTTCGACGTGGGCCGCGACCTGCGGGCCCGCGTCGTCCAGGCCTTCCGCGAGCAGGGCATGACGCTGGCGGCGCAGCCCGACGAGTCCCCGACCGAGGTCCTGCCGTGACCGCCCCGGACCAGCAGTCCGCCCCGTCGGTGAGCACGGCGCCGGCCGAGGGCGCCTCGTCGAGCACGGCGTCCCCCGCCGCCCCGCTCCGGCGCCGCCGGCTGCCGGCGCACCTGGGCCACGCACGGATGTCGACGGTGCTGCTCACGGCGGCCTTCCTGGCGATCGGCGTGCTCTACCTGTTCGTCAAGCCCCCGGAGCCGTCGGAGGCGGCGGATCCGGGCACGGGGTCGACGAGCACCAGCCGCTCGAGCGACGCGACGACGGACGCGCCGGATCCTTCGTCGCCGACTCCGTCGGCCCCGGCGACGTCCGAGGAAGCCACCACCCCCGAGGAGACGACGGCGCCCGAGGAGACGACGCCCGCGGAGGAGACGACCGAGGCTCCCGTCGACACGACGGAGCCGACCACGCCAGAGGAGACCGAGCCCTCGCTGACCGAGCCGGCGCCCACGACCACCGCACCCCCGTCGTGAGCGCGCTGACCGTCGCCGCCCGGTTCTGCGGCCCCCCGGGCACCGCGAACGGCGGCTACCTGGCCGGCCGGCTCGCCGCCGAGGTGGGCACCGAGACGGTCGCCGTCCGGCTGCGCCGGCCCACCCCGCTGGACCGCCCGGTGGAGCTGCGCCGGATCGGTGCGGCGGTCGAGCTGTTCGACGACGACGAGCTGCTGGCCCGCGCCGAACCGGCGGAGCTCGACCTCGACGTGCCGGCACCGCCGACCGTCGCGGCGGCCGCAGCCGCGGCGGCCGCCCTGCCGCCCCGTACCGAGCACCCGTTCCCCGACTGCTTCGGCTGCGGCCCGCACCGCCTGCCCGGGGACGCCGTCGCGGCGCTCCTGGGCCCGCTGCCCGACCGGCCCGACGTCTGGGCCGGCGTGTGGCGGCCGACCGCCGAGCTGCCGTCCGCCGACGGCGTGGCCGCGACCGAGACGGTGTGGGCCGCGCTGGACTGCCCGTCGTTCCAGCCGGTGCAGCCCGCCGACGGCGTGCCGCACGTGCTCGGCACGCTGGTGGCCCGTCAGGAGCGTCCGGTGCGGCTGGACGCCGACCACGTGCTGCTGGCGTGGGTGCTCGGCCGGGAGGGACGCCGGGCGACGAGCGCCTCGGCCGTCATCGGCCCGGACGGCGAGGTGTGCGCCCGCGCGCGGGCGGTCTGGATCGCCCTCCCCAGCAGTTGATCATCGTCGCGTGCGCGCACGACGCGCCGGCGACGGCGTGTCGCCGAGCACGGCGACGATGATCAACTCGGGGTGGGGTCAGACGCGGCGGACCTGGCGGGCGGCGTCCAGCCGGTCGGTGTAGCTCGCCGCGTTGCCGCGGATGTGCAGCAGGTCGTCGTCCGTCGCCTGCCGCACGACCCGGGCGGGGACGCCGGCGATGACCGACCCGGGCGGGAACTCCTTGCCCTGGGTGACCACCGCGCCGGCGGCGACGATCGACCCGGAGCCGATGTGCGCGCCGTTCATCACGACGCTGCCCATCCCGACCAGCACGTCGTCGTCCACGCGGGCGCCGTGCAGCACCACCCGGTGGCCCACCGTGACGCCGCGGCCGACCACCAGCGGGAAGCCCGGGTCGGAGTGCAGGGTGCAGCCGTCCTGGACGTTGCTGCCCTCGCCGATCTCGATTCCCTCGGCGTCGGCGCGGGCGACCGCGCCGTACCAGATGCTGGCCCGCGGCCCCATCGTCACGGCGCCGACCACCACGGCGGTCGGCGCGACGAACGCCGCGTCGTCGATGGACGGCGAGCCGAAGTCGAGCGCGCCGACGAAGCTGTCCCCGGTGTCCATGCCGACCACCCCAGCACACGGGCCGGACGGCTGCGCGGTCAGGACTCGATCTCGGCGATGACCCGTGGCACCTCGGGCGGCAGTTCGCGCGCGAGGAAGCCCAGCCGGCCCACGGACGCCGCGAGCCGCTCTCCCGCGCGGCCGTGCAGGTACGCGGCCCAGACCGCCGCCTGCTCCGGGTCGGCGCCGCGCGCCATGAGCCCCGCCACGACGCCCGCGCGGACGTCGCCCGACCCGGAGACACCGAGCCCCGCTCCACCGCTCTCGTCGCGCCACCGCCGTCCGTCCGGCGCGACGACCCACGACGTGGCCCCGCCCAGCCCGACCACGGCGCCGGCCGCCTTCGCGAGCTCCTGGGCGGCGCCCGCCGGGTCGTCGAGCTCGTCGGGGTCGCGGTGCAGCGAGAGCGCCAGCTCCAGGGGATTGGGGGTGAGTACCGCCCGTCCGTCGAGGTGCACCAGGCAGGCGGCGTCGGCGGTGATGCAGGCCAACCCCAGCGCGTCGAGGACCAGGGGGCCGGGCAGGTGCGGCAGCAGCGCGGCGCCGAGCGCCTGGGTCTCCTCGGTGTCGATCATCCCGGGTCCGAGCAGCACGGCCGAGGCGCTCTCGGCGAGGTCGCGCACCTCGTCGGCGGCGTCGGCGCGGATCGCGCCCCGCTTCGTCTCGGGCAGCCGGCGCACCAGGGCCTCGGGCAGCGCCGTGGCCGCGAACGGGGCGACGCTCGCCGCCGTCGCGACCTGGAGCTTGCCCGCGCCGGCACGGAGCGCGGCCTCCGCGGCCAGCTGCACGGCGCCGAGCGTCTCGGAGCTCCCGCCGATCACCAGGATCGAGCCGCGGGCCTCCTTGCCGCCCGTGGGCACGGGCAGCCGCCACTCGCGCAGCACCTGCGGAGTGACGAGGACGCCGTCAGTCGTGCGGTGAGTGGGATCCGACATCGGGCTCCTCGGTGACGTCCTCGTCCTCGACGAGGATGTGGTCGACGTGGTTGAACTCGCGCAGCAGCAGGCCGCCGGAGGAGTCGACGTCGTAGCGGGTGAGCGAGGCGTTGGCGATCTGCTCGCGCTTGTCGAGGTCCATCAGCTCCTGCTCGTCGAGGCCCTCCATGACGTAGCGGAACACCATGATCACGGCCTGGTGGGCGACCAGCAGCGCCCGCTGGCCGTCCAGGATCGGCGCCTCGGTCGACAGCACGCTGCGGATCCGCAGGGCGACGTCGGCCCAGCTCTCGCCCCCGGGCGGCCGGTAGTAGAACTTGCCGAGCAGCTCGCGCCGGCGTGCCTCGTCCGGGAACTGCTCGCGGATGCCGGCGCCGGTCATCCCGTCGAAGGCGCCGAAGTCGCGCTCCCGCAGCCGCTCGTCGAGCCGCACGGGCAGGTCCAGCGCCTCGACGGCGAGCTCCGCGGTCTCCCGCGCGCGGGCGAAGGGCGAGCTCAGGACGACCGTCGGCCGCTCGTCGGGAGGCAGATCGGCCAGGTGCCGGCCGAGGGCGCGGGCCTGCGCGCGGCCGGTGTCGGACAGCTCGACGTCGGGGTCGCGGACGTCGAGCTCCAGGCGCCCGGCACCGGAGGCGTGCGCGTGGGCGTCCGCAACGTTGCCGAGGCTCTCGCCGTGGCGCACCAGCCACAGCGCGGCCGGGCCCGGCCGTCGTCCGTCCATGCGCTCCTCCTCCGTGGGTCGGCCTCGGGCGGGTAGCCGGGGGCGGAGCGGCCCAAACCGCTTGTCGATCATGGGGGCTGCGGCGACGATCGGCGAATGCCCGCGACCGACGACCTCCCGGTGCTCGCCTTCGCCACCCAGGCCGAGCTCGAGGAGTGGCTGGACCGGGAGCACACGACGGCACCCGGGGTCTACGTGCGGCTGGCCAAGAAGGGCGCCGGCGTCCCGTCGGTCACCTACGCCGAGCTCGTCGAGTCGGTGCTGTGCTTCGGGTGGATCGACGGCATCAGCCGGCGGCTGGACGACCGGTTCTACGTGCAGCGCATCACGCCTCGGCGCGCACGCAGCGTGTGGTCGCAGAAGAACGTCGAGGCCGTGGGGGCGCTGACGGCGGCGGGCCGGATGCGGCCGGCCGGGCTGGCCGCGGTCGAGGCCGCGCAGGCCGACGGGCGGTGGGAGCGCGCGTATCCGGGTGCGGCGCAGATGACGGTGCCGGACGACCTCGCGGCCGCCCTCGCGGCGGACCCGGCCGCGCAGCAGGCGTTCGACGGGCTCGACAGGACCAACCGCTTCGCCGTCCTGTGGCGGGTGCACACGGCGGCCACGCCGGAGACGCGAGCGCGGCGGATCGCCGCGGCGGTGCAGATGCTGGCGGAGGGGCGCCGTCCGCACCGGTGACGGCGCCGGAGGTCAGACGAGCCGGACCGCCGTGTTGTACCCGGCCTGGTCGACGCTGGTGACGGCGACCGGCTGCCCCTCGGTCCGGGCGTGCACCATCTTCCCGTCACCGATGTAGAGGCCGACGTGGCTGATCGGTGAGTAGAAGAACACCAGGTCACCGGGCTTCAGCTGCGACCGCGACACCGGGGTGCCGTAACCGGCCTGAGCGCTGCTCGAGTGCGGAAGCGAGATGCCGGCCGCGGCGTAGGCGAAGCTGGTCAGGCCCGAGCAGTCGAAGCTGTCCGGCCCCGTTGCTCCCCACACGTACGGCGAGCCGACCTTCGACAGCGCGGTCTTGATCGCGATCGAGGTGGCGGCGCTGGGATCGAGGCCGAGGCTGGCGAAGCTCGGCCGCGAGAGCGTCGGGCCGGCGATCCGGGTGGTGACGGCGGCCTGCTCCCGCGCGCTGAGCCGCGCGAAGGCGGCCTTGTACTGGTCGATCTTCTTCTGCAG
The DNA here is from genome assembly GCA_963777095.1 of uncultured Actinomycetota bacterium. Taxonomy (GTDB): domain Bacteria; phylum Actinomycetota; class Actinomycetes; order Mycobacteriales; family Geodermatophilaceae; genus CAVZOY01. Next base: position 1,158,877 of record CAVZOY010000006.1, on the reverse strand, counting down.
CTGGGCCTTCTGCTTCTTCAGCTCCGCCAGGCCGGCGGACGCCGTCGCCTTGGCCGCCTCGGCGGTCACGCGGGCGGTGTCGGCCTTCCGCTGCGCGATGGCGGCGCGCGCCACGACGGTCTCGGTGTGGTCGGCGATCATGTCCAGCGTCGTCATCTGCTGGACGAGGTCGTCGGCGGAGTCACTGGTCAGGAAGGCGGCGACCCGCGTCTGCTTGCCGGTGTAGCCGGAGTGGGCGATCGCGCGCAGCTGCGGCTCGAACGCGGCGAGCGCGGCCGTGGCACGGGCGGCGGTCCTGGCGGCCGCCTGGGCCTCCGCCCGCTGCTTGCGCACGGTGTCCTGGGCGACGTGGACCTGCTCGCCGATGGCCGTCAGCTTCTGCGCGGCCTGCTCGACGAGCTTCTGCGCCTCGGCGGCGGTCCCGGGTGCGGCGGTCGCGGCGGACGGGCCGAGCACGCCGCCGGCCGCGAGGGTCAGCGCAGCGGCCAGGGTGACCATCGCCCGTGCGCGGCGGTTGCTGGGTGCCAATGCCACCGTCGTCCTCCGTCCGTCCGCGCCGGCCGACGGATCGACCGGGGAAGTTGCGCGTCGGAACGGACGGTAGGGAGATCGTGTCGACAAGTAGTGGACGGCGCGCGGAGTCGACCTTCGGGGTGCGCCTCCCCCGTCGCACGCGTGCCACGGAGAACATCCGCACCGGGCGTCACAGGCGCCGGCACACCATGCGCCACGACTGTCCCGCGGAGCGCAGCTGCCTCGGGCGTCCCGCGCGTCTCGCGGCGCGGCGCCATGGAGGCAGGTCGTGCCGGTGCCACGGCGGCGCAGCCGCTCGCCGTGGCACCGCGACGGGGGTCAGCCGGCGAGGGGCTCCGAGTCGAGCGCGGACAGGCTCGAGAAGTCGCGCAGGATCGCGGCGAGCTCGTCGGCGGTCCACGGCTCGCAGCAGTCACAGCCGCCCTCGCGGAAGCTGACGAGACCGAGCTTGCCGCCGGCCTGGTCCTCGGCGATGGCCAGGTGGCCGGCCGACGGGTGGCGGTGGCAGGTGCAGGCGGCGGCACAGAGGCCGAGGCCCCAGCCGGAGATGACGACGGTGCGGCCGTCGTCCCGGACCTTGCCCACCTGGAAGACGGACGGCTTGCGACTCCTGCTCACGACAGGGCCTCCCCTCGACGGCTCCCGGGAAGCGGGAGCCCCGTGCGGTGTGCGGGTGCGCCAGTGGAGGCGCTACGCCCTTACAGGGATCGGCAGCTCTGCCGCACTGGTTGAGCGCGCTACCGGCTTCGGGATGCGGAAGGCATTCCGTGCCGGTACCGGTACTCACGGTAGGGACTCGACCGCGTGGCGTCGCCAGCAGAATCCGCCAGAGGTTTGGCGATTCCGTTGTGAGATCGAACAATCACCCAGCGTCAGCTGGCCTGGCTCACGCTGCTCATGTTGAAGTCCGGGACCCGCAGCGGCGGCATGGCCGCACGACTGAACCAGTCGTTCCACTCGCGCGGCAGCGTCCGCTGCGTGCGGCCGGCCTGCACGGTGCGCGCCAGCAGGTCGACCGGGGACTCGTTGAACCGGAAGTTGTTGACCGCCCCGGTGACCTCGCCGCCCTCGACGAGGTAGACGCCGTCCCGGGTGAGACCGGTGAGCAGCAGCGTCTGCGGATCGACCTCGCGGATGTACCAGAGCGTGGTGAGCAGCAGCCCCCGGTCGGTCGCCGCGAGCATCTCGTCGAGCGACGCGGTCGCCGTCGGGTCCTCGAGCACGAGGTTGTCGACGGCGGCCGTGGCCGGTGCGGTGGTCTTGAGCGCCCACGCCCGGGGCCGGATCAGGTTGGCGAGCACGCCGCCCTCGATCCAGTTCACCGCGGGGGTCGCCATGCCGTTGTCGAAGACCGACGCCGCGGCCGACGACCCGCTCACCACCTGGAACGGCGCGCACTCGAGGCCGGGCTCGAACGGGTCGCTGCGCAGCGTCAGCGGCAGCGCGGCGAGCCGGTCGCCCGTGCGGTTGCCGCCGCCGGGCTTGGCGAAGACGTTGCGGCCCTCGTCGGCGTCCCGTGCCTCCATCGTCCAGTAGAGGTAGATCATCAGGTCGCTCACGGCGGACGGCGGCAGCAGCGTCTCGTACCGGCCGGCCGGCAGCTCGACGGTGCGCTGCGCCCAGCCGTAGCGGCGGTCGATCTCGGCGGCCAGGTCGGATACCGAGACGTCGCGGAAGTCGCGGGTGCCCGTGCCGGTCCAGACCGACGTGGCGAAGTCGGCGCTCTTGCCGTTGAGCTCCACGCGGCCGGTCGGCTGGTCGTGCCGCAGCCGCAGACCCGTGGAGGTGCCGACGTAGACGGTCTCCATCGAGTGCTCGGCGAAGCCGAACAGCAGCTGCCCGCGGTCCCGCGCCTCGCCGAACGCCTGACCGAGGGCCGGCGCGAAGTCGCGGAACACCTCGATCGAGGTCTCCGCCGGGTCGGCGTCCCAGTCGCCCGCGCCGGGCGGCGCCTCGCTCACCAGCGGCATGGCGTCCTCGGCCGGGCCCGCCTCGCGGGCGGCGTGCTCGCTCGCGGCGACCAGGTCGGCGACGTCCGGCGTCCCGCTGCGGGTCACGCTGCCGACGGCCATGCCGGCGCCGCCGTCGACGAACGAGACCACCACGACGCGGCGCGAACGCATCGCGCCGTTCGTGGTGAGGCTGTTGCTCGCCCAGCGCAGGTTGGTCTCCGAGCCCTCGGCGACGAAGGTGACCTGCCCGTCGGCGGTCGAGGCAGCCAGCGCCTTCTCGACGATCTGCTGCGCGGTCAGCTGGGTCACCGGCCCCCCTCCTGGAGCGGTGTTGAGGACGTTGACCTGCTCGAACAGCGCCACCGGACAGCCGTGGCTGACCGGCGCCGTCTGCCCGGGTTGCGCCTTGCCGCAGTTGAACGCGCCGCCGAGCCGGTAGGTGGACGGGCCGCCCACGCGGGCCATCGAGCCCCAGAAGTCGGTGGTCGTGGCCTGGTAGGCGACGTCGCGCAGCTGGCCGGCGAGCCGGCCGCCCTCGATCCGGTAGAAGCGCTGGCCGGTGAACTGGAAGTTGTAGCGCTGCATGTCGATCGACCAGCTCTTGTCGCCGACGACGTAGATGCCGCGGTCGACGTCCCCGATCAGCTCCTCGGTCGTCGGGCCGCCGGCCGCGGGCTGCAGGGAGACGTTGGCCATCCGCTGCACGGGCACGTGCCGGCTCGAGTCGGCGAAGGCACAGCCGTTGGAGCGTGGCAGCCCCCGGAGCCGGGCCATGTTGCGGTCGACCTGGTAGCCGACGAGGACGCCGTCCCGGACGATGTCCCACTGCTGGCCGGCGACGCCCTCGTCGTCCCAGCCGACGGTGGACAGCCCGTGCGCGGCGGTGCGGTCACCGGTCACCTGCAGAATCGGCGAGCCGTACTGCAGGGTGCCGAGCTTGTCGACGGTGGCGAACGAGGTGCCGGCGTAGGCGGCCTCGTAGCCGAGCGCGCGGTCGAGCTCGGTGGCGTGGCCGATCGATTCGTGGATGGTCAGCCACAGGTTGGTCGGGTCGATGACCAGGTCGTAGCGGCCGGCCTCGACCGACGGCGCCTTGGTCTTCTCCATCAGCAGCTCGGGGAGCTCGGCGAGCTCGGCGTCCCAGTCCCAGCCCGTGCCGGTGAGGTACTCCCAGCCGCGGCCGGCCGGCGGCGCCAGGGTCCGCATCGTCTCGAAGGCGCCGGTGGTGCGGTCGACGGTCAGCGCCTCGACGTCGGGGTTGACCCGTACCCGCTGCTGCGCGATCCGGCTGCCCGCCGTGTCGGCGTAGAACTTCTGCTCCTTGACCTGCATGACACTGGCCTGCACGTGATCGACGCCGTCGGCGGCCAGCAGCCGCTCGGACATCTCGATCAGCAGCGCCGTCTTGTCGGCGTCCGCGACGTCGAAGGGGTCGACGTCGTAGTCGGAGACGTACCGGGCGTCGGCGTGGGCCGGCTCGGGCGCCAGCTCGACCCGGTCGCTGACCACGGACGCCGAGACGCGGGCGACTGTCACGGCCTCCTCGGCCAGCCGCACCGCCTCGGCCGCCGTCAGCACCACGCCGGCGGCGAAGCCCCAGGTGCCCTCGTGCACGACGCGCACGGCGAGGCCGAGGTCCTCGGCGTCGGCGAGCGCCTCGAGGCGGGCGTCGCGCAGCCGGATCGTCTGCGTGCGGATCCGCTCGACCCGCAGGTCGGCGTGCTCGCAGCCGAGGTCGACGGCCCGGGTGAGCGCGGCCTCGGCCAGGGCGGACAGCGGCAGCGCGAGGAACGACTCGTCCACGGCGTGGGTCTCGGATGCCATCGCCTCTGTCTACCAGGCGCGCCGGCCGGTACGCGAGCTCCTGCGCCCCCCAGAGTTGATCATCGGCGCGTGCACGGCGACGCGCCGGAATCGCGCGTCGCGCTGCACGACGACGATGATCAACTCGGGCGGGTCAGATCCTGGCCGAGCACCTCGTCGAGCCGCTCGTAGCCCTCGACCACGCCGGTCTCCATGCCGCTGGCCACGAAGGCGTCGCGCCCCTCGAAGGTGTCGACCAGCGAGGTGGCGGTGAGCCGGGTGCGGCCGTTGCCGAGGTCCTCGAGCACGAGCTTCTCCAGGGCCACGCCGTCCGGGAAGCCCTCGAAGGTGAAGGTCTGCACGATGAGCTCCGACGGGCGCACCTCGTGGAAGCAGCCGTGGAAGCCGTACTCCTCACCCTCGTGGATGGCGACGTAGCGCCAGGACCCGCCGGTGCGGCAGTCCCACTGGTCGATGCGGTTCTGCGTTGCTGCGCGGCCCCATCCACTGGGCGACCAGTTCGGGGTCGGTGTGCGCCCGGAAGACCTTCTCCGGCGGGGCGTCGAACTCGCGGACGATCCGGACGAGCGGAACGGTCGGGTCGGACTCGATGGTGGTCTCGTGGTGCTGGGTGGTGGTCATGACGCGGTTCCTTCTCTGCGAGGTGGGACGGGTTCGGTGTCGTCCGGCATCGACCGGAGGACGTCGTCGAGACGGCGGTAGCGCTCCTCGGCCTGGCGCCGGTAGCGCTCGATCCACTTGGTCATCAGGTCGAACACCTCCGCCTCCAGGTGCACCGGACGGCGCTGGGCGTCGCGGCTGCGGCTGACCAGGCCGGCGTCCTCGAGCACCTTGAGGTGCTTGGACACCGCCTGCACGGTGACGTCGTACGGCGCAGCCAGCTCGTTGACCGTCGCGTCGCCGTCCGCGAGCCGGGCGACCATGTCGCGCCGGGTCGGGTCGGCGAGTGCCGCGAAGACCTTGTCGAGCCGCTCCGCCGTCACGCCGCCTCCTTGCTCAACCATCCGGTTGATAAAGAACCTAGACCGCTCCGCGAAGCGTTGTCAACCCATCGGTTGAATTAACTCGGGCGGGCCAGCCGAGCGGCCCGCGAGGCGACGTCGGCCCGCACCGCTGCGGTGTCGACGGTCGTGCACGCGCCGTCGGCGACCACCTGTCGGCCACCCACCCATACGTCGCGGACGAACCGGGTGGAGGGCGACCAGACGAGGTGGCTGAGCACGTCGGCGTCGTCCCCGACCGGCTCGAAGACCAGGTCGCTCGTGTCGACGTGCACGAGGTCCGCCCGGCGCCCCGCCGCGAGCCGGCCCAGGTCCGGCCGACCGATCGCATCGGCCGACGCCCCGGTGGCCAGCCAGACCGCCTCGGCCGCCGACAGGGCCGTCGCGTCGTGCGCCGACAGCCGCGCGAGCATCGCGGCCAGCCGGGCGTCGGCCAGCAGGTCCAGCCCGTCGTTGGACGCCGGCCCGTCGGTGCCGAGCCCCACCCGGATGCCGCGGTCGAGCATGTCGCGCAGCCGCGCCGTCCCGCTGGCGAGCTTGGCGTTGCTGGCCGGGCAGTGCGCGACGGCCACGTCGTACTCCTGCCACAGGTCCAGGTCGCCGTCGGCCATGTGCACGCAGTGGGCCGCGAGCACCCGTCCACCGAGCACGTCGTGCGACGCCAGCAGCTGCGGCACCGAGGCGCCGTGGCGAGCCAGCAGCTCGTCGCCCTCGGAGGCGGTCTCGGCCACGTGCAGGTGCAGCAACATGCCGTGCTCGCGGGCCAGCCGGCCGGCGTCGCCGAGCACCCGGAGCGGAACGGTGTACGCGGCGTGCGGCCCGATCCCGTACTCGACGACGCCGTCGTCCGGAGCACCGTCGGCCAGCGCGACGGCCGCATCCAGCTGCTTCTCCAGCGGGGGCATGCCGGGCAACGGCAGCAGCGGCGCCAGGATCACCGAGCGGGCGCCAGTCGTGCGCACGGCCGACGCGATCCGCTCCGGCTCGAAGTACATCTCCACGCTGGTCGTGACGCCGTTGCGCAGCATCTCCGCGGACGCCGCGGTCATCGCGACCTCGATGTCGTCCGGCGTCAGCCGGGCCTCCCGCGGCCACATCACCTCCCGCAGCCAGCGGTCCAGCGGCAGCCCCTCCCCCTGTCCGCGGAACAGCACCATCGGCGCGTGCGAGTGCGCGTTGACCATGCCCGGCATCAGCAGGCCGGGCAGCGCCACGACGTCGCCGTCGGGCGGTGGGGGTGCCTCGGCCGCCGGTCCCACCCAGGTCAGGACGCCGTCGTCGACGTCGACCACCGCATCCCGGACGACGGTGCCCGCCCGGTCGCCGACGACGAGGACGGGAGCGGTGAGGCGCTGCGGCATGCCTGCCGACGGTAGCCGCGCGATCGCGCAGCGGCGCGGCGGCGTCCGGGTCGCTTCCCGGCGGCGACCAGGACCCGCCGATACCGTGGGCGCATGGATTGGCTCGCCGCCGCGGCATCGTCCGACGAGGGCGGCATCACCGGCTTCCTGCTCGACCTGGTCGAATCGCTGGGGCCGGTGGGCGTCGGGCTGAGCATCCTGCTGGAAACGGTCATCCCGCCGATCCCGAGCGAGGCGGTGCTCGGCCTGGCCGGTGTGCTCATCCGCAGCGGCGACATGAACGTCGTCCCGGTCGTGTTCTTCGCGACGCTCGGGTCGGTCCTCGGCGCGATCTTCTTCTACTGGCTCGGGCGGCTGCTGGGGCCGCGGCGCTCGCACGCCTTCCTCGACCGGTTGCCGCTGGTCGAGACCGAGGACGTCGACCGGACCTTCGAGTGGTTCGAGCGGCACGGCCGCTCGGCGGTGTTCTTCGGCCGGATGGTGCCGATCGTGCGCAGCTTCGTGTCCGTGCCTGCAGGCGTGGTCAAGATGCCGTTCGGTCAGTTCCTGCTCTACACCACGGGCGGCAGCCTCATCTGGAACAGCGTGCTCATCGGCCTGGGCGTCGCCGCGGGGGACTTCGTGCGGGAGAACCTCCGGTGGCTCGACTACGCCGTCGTCGCCGCCGTCGTGCTCGGGATCGCCTGGATGGTGTTCCGCCGGGTCACCGATCTGTACGCCCGCAAGCACCCCGACAGCCGGACGGCGCAGCGCAGGGCGGCGAAGAAGGGCCGCACGCCGGCGCCGCCCGCCTGACCGCCGTGGAGATCGAGACCCCGCTCGGCCCGGCGCGCGTGCTGACCACCGAGCCGCCGGGCGACGTGGTGGGCACTCTGGCGCTCGGCTCCGGCGCGGGTGGCGGGGTGGACGCGCGGGACCTGGTGGCGGTGGCCGACGCAGCCGCGGGCGAGGGCTGGCGGGTGCTCCGCGTGGAGCAGCCGTGGCGGGTGGCCGGCAAGCGGATCGCACCCGCGCCCGCCCGGCTGGACGTCGCGTGGACGGCGGTGCTCGAGCGGCTGCGGGACGACGGCGTGCTGACCGGCTCGTTGGTGCTGGGCGGGCGCAGCGCCGGGGCGCGCGTGGCCTGCCGGACGGCGACGGCGCTCGGTGCCACCGGCGTCGTCGCACTGGCGTTCCCGCTGCACCCGCCGGGCCGGCCGGAGAAGAGCCGCGCCGACGAGCTCCTCGGCGCCGGCGTGCCGGTGCTCGTCGTCCAGGGCGAGACGGATGCCTTCGGCCGGCCCGAGGACGTCGCCGCGGTGCTGGCCGGCCGCCCCGACGCGTCGGTCTACGCCGTTCCCGGCGACCACTCGCTCAAGCAGAACCCGGCCCTGGTCGCCGCCGCGGCGGTGCACTGGTTGACGGCATAGCCACGAGAGGTTCAGCCGCGGCGGCGGCGCCGGCGGACCACCAGCACGACGAGCAGCAGCGCACCCGCGACGCCCGCGGCCGGCAGGGCCAACCGGGTGAGCGCGGCGCCGCCGGCCACCTCGAGCAGGTCGATCGGCTCCGGCTCGGCCACCGGCTGCGGACGGGAGACACCCGCAGACGGCGTGCTGCGCGTGGGCGCCCCGGTCGCGGGCTTCGTCGGCGGAGCGGTGGTGCCTGCCGGCGGCCCGCTCGGCGCCTTGGCCAGGGGCCGCGTCGGAGGGGCGGTGTCCTGCGCGGCGGGAGCGCTCACCCCGGCGACGGGCTGGGTCGTCTCGACGCTCTTCTCGGCCGCCTTCTTCGCCGGGGCCTTCTTGGCGGCGGTCTTCTTCGGGATCTCCTGCGTCGTGCGCGCGGAGTCCGACGCCGCGGCCGCCGCCTTCTTGGTCGCCGTCCCGGCCTTGCGCACCGCCTCGGCGGCCGCGTTGTTCCCCGGCACCTGCTCGACCGAGGCGCCGACCTCCTCGGCCACCCCCGCGGCGGTGGCGGCCGCGCCGGTCGCCACGGTCGGCTCCTGCTTCTCCGCCGCGGCGCCGGCGTCCGCCGCGGCGTCCGGCGACGTGGCGAGCTGGGCGGCGAGCTTGTCGGCGAACTGACCGAGCAGCTTGTTGCCGACGTCGGTCATGACACCGCGGCCGAACTGCGCCGGCCGGCCGGTGATGTTCAGGTCGGTGAGCACGTTCACGCGGGTCGCCGAGCCCTCGGCCGCCAGCGTCGCGGTGATGACGGCGGCCGCCGTGCCGTTGCCGCGCTGGTCCTTGCCCTTGGCGTCGATGACCGCGCGGTGGGCGGCCTCGTCCTTCTCCACGAACGACGCCTTGCCCGCGTAGGTCAGGTTGATCGGGCCGAGCTTGACCTTGACCCGGCCGGTGAAGGCGTCACCCTCGACGGAGTCCAGCGCGGCACCCGGCATGCACGGCGCGATGCGCTCGATGTCGAGCAGCACCCGCCAGGCGTCGTCGACGGGAACCGGGACGGTGAAGGAGTTCTCCAGCTGCACGACTGACCTCCTGCGACGTACGGACCTGCGCTGCGACGCTACCGTCCGTACCCGCTCACGACCGACCGACGTGCAACCTTCATCGGCATGAACAGCAGCTGGCTGACCGGCACCGCGGCCTGGATGGTCCTGATGCGGGTGGACAGCAGCACGCCCAGCGCCGTCAGCAGCAGGGCACCGAGGAACTGGCAGCGGTGTCCTCGAAGGCGGCCTATGGGACACAAGGAGCGAGACGGCGAGGACACGCATGCATCGCTCACCTCCCCGGAGCACCGACCGGCGTCGCGTCCTCGACGTTCTGACAGCCGGTCACGCAGGATGTGGGGACTACGTCAGGAGGGGGGCCGCTGTGCCCCGATCACTCGTGGGCAGGCTTGCTGCCGCAGGCTACGTCCTCGCTGTCGTGGTCTCCACAGTCGCTTGGGTGGCCCAAGGCGGCTACTCGTCGGCGCTCTGGCTGTCGTTGGTCTTGACCCTGCCCCTGAGCCCCGTCGCCTACGTCGTGGTGGCCATTGCAGCCATGTTCGTGGCCGGGAGCGATCCCTTCGTCCAGACCATGGTGACCTCGTGGCTCCTTCTGCTCCTTTTTCCCGCGATGGCGATCAGCAATGTCTTCTTCGCCCGAGTGCTGCTCGGAGAGCGTCGGCCGGATCAGGCACTCGACTCGTTGCCCCCCGCCTGACACGGCCGGCATCTCAGAGGTGGGCCGCTTGCGGACATCCGTCGCGGCGCCTTCAGACGTTCCCGCGGAAACGTCTACCGGCTCGACCGAGCCTCACCGGAGGGTGAGCCGGCCGCCTTCTCGAGGAGCGCGACGATCCCCTCTTCGACCGCGGGGGTCAGCTCCGTCAGCGCATAGGACGTGGGCCACATCGCGCCGTCGTCCAGGGCCGCCTTGTCGTTGAACCCGAGGGTCGCGTACCTGCTCTTGAACTTCGCTGCGCTCTGGAAGAAGCAGACGACGTCGCCGTCCTTGGCATAGGCGGGCATGCCGTACCAGGTCCTCGGCACGAGCGCTGGTGCGTGCTCCGTGACGAGCGCGTGCAGCCGCTCGGCCATGGCGCGATCCGGCTGCGCCATCTCGGCGATCTTCGCGAGCACGTCGCTCTCCCCGTCCCCCTTGCTCGCGCGGCTCCGGCGCGCCTCCCGGCCGCGCTCCTTCATCGCGGCCCGCTCTTCGTCGGTGAACCCCTCGGCCTTCCGCGTGCCCTTCGTCTCCGCCATGGCGGAAGGCTAGGGGCGCGGCGACCCGCCGTGCTTCTCGATTCCTGACGGGTCCCGCCGCCCGGCCGTTCACCCGCACGGGTGTCCGCGCGCCACCGGCCGGTATGGGGCAGGTCACCGGGGGTACTGCGACGCCATGGTTGCCACCCGCAGGGGCAGGACGACCGGCATCGGCACGATCCTGCTGGTCGTCTGGCTCGTCATCGGCGTCATCGCGGCCGCCCAGCGCGGCTACTTCTCCGACGGGGACGCCGACTGCGCCTCCGTCAGCACGATCGTCGTCACCGTCATCGCGGGACCGCTGAACTACGTCGGCGTCAACCCGAAGGTCGACTGTCCGGAACTCCCGCAGCCCAGCGGGTGAACAGCGCCTGACGGCTGCGTGTGGTCGGCCGGCTCCCGGAGGAGGCAAGGGAGCCGGCCGACCGCACGGCTACAGCCCGGCCGCCTTGCTCACCGCACGCCGGGTCAGCACCCGCGCCAGGTGCTGCCGGTAGTCCGCCGCACGCGTTGAGGTCGCTGCTCGGGCTGGTGCCCTCCGCCGCCTGGGCGGCGGCTGCGGCGATGGCGTCGGCCGTGGCCTCGGCCCCCGCCAGGGCCGCCTCGGTGGCGGTGGCCCGCAGCGGGGTCGGGCCCATGTTGGTCAGCCCGATCCGCGCCTCCGCGATGTGCCCGTTCTCCCGCCGGACCGCCGCGGCGACCGCCACGATCGACCAGGCCTGGGCAACCCGCTGGAACTTCTCGTAGTGCATGCCCCACTCGCCGGCGAGCTTGGGCACGCGCACCTCGACGAGGATCTCGCCCTCGGTGAGGGTCGTCGTCAGGTAGTCGACGAAGAAGGACGCCGCGGGCTCGGTCCGCCGACCGCCGGGACCGGCGATGACGAATTCGGCGTCCAGGGCCAGCGCCACGGCCGGCAGGTCGCCGGCCGGGTCGGCGTGCGCCAGGGCGCCGCCGAACGTGCCGCGGTGGCGCACCTGCCGGTCGGCGACGGTCTCGGTCGCCTCGGCGATCAGCGGCGCGAACTGCTTGCACGAGCGGATCGGCCATCACCTCGGCGTGCGTCGTCATCGCGCCGATGACGATCGCGTCGCCGTCGTCCCGGACGCCGCGGAGCTCCGCGACGCGGGACAGGTCGACCACCGTCTCCGGTGCCGCCAGCCGCAGCCGCATGACCGGGATCAGCGACTGGCCGCCGGCGAGGATCTTGACGTCCTCGCCGCCACCGGCGATGGCCTGCAGCGCCTCGTCGACGGACGTCGGACGGGCGTACCGGAACGCCGCGGGGATCATCGGTCGCCTCCCAGGCTGCTCTCCGGCGTGGACACACCGGCGGTCGTCTCGGTCTGCGCCCCGCCGTAGGCGGTGGTGCCGGCGGTCGCGCGTGGACCGCCGTCCTCCTCGCCCTGGAGTGCCCGCCAGACCCGTTCGGGCGTCAGCGGCATCCGGATGTCGCGGACGCCGAGGTGCCGGACGGCGTCCAGCGCGGCGTTGACCACCGCCGGCGTGCTGGCGATCGTGCCCGCCTCGCCGACGCCCTTGACCCCGAGCGGGTTGTCGTGCGCCGGGCTGACCGTGTTGTCGGTGTCGAAGTGCGGCAGGTCCGAGGCCGAGGGCACCAGGTAGTCGACGAAGGTGCCGGTGGTCAGGTTGCCGTCGGCGTCGTAGACCGCCTCCTCGTAGAGGGCCTGGGCGATGCCCTGCGCGAGCCCGCCGTGCACCTGCCCCTCGACGATCATCGGGTTGACCACGTTGCCGACGTCGTCCACGCACACGTACTTGCGGATCTTCACCATCCCGGTCTCGGTGTCCACCTCCATCGCGCAGATGTGGGTGCCGTGCGGGAAGGAGAAGTTCTGCGGGTCGAACGTGGCGTCGGCGTCGATCGACGGCTCCACGCCCTCGGGCCAGTCGTGCGAGGTGAAGGCGGCCAGGGCGATGTCCTGGATGCCCATGTCCGACGCCGGGCGTGCCGCGCACGGCGAAGCGGCCGTTCGCGAACTCGAGGTCGTCCTCGCTGGCCTCGAGCAGGTGGGCGGCGACCGTCTTGGCCTTCTGGACCACCTTCTCCGCGGCCTTGACCACGGCGATGGCCCCCACGACCAGCGACCGCGAGCCGTAGGTGTCCAGGCCGCGGGCGGCGACCCGGGTGTCGCCGTGCAGCACCTCGATGTCCTCGAAGGGGATGCCGAGCTGATCGGCGACGATCTGGCTCCACGCCGTCTCGTGGCCCTGGCCGTGCGGGCTGGTGCCGGTGACGACCTCGACCTTGCCGCTGGCCAGCATGCGGATGCTCGCGTGCTCCCAGCCACCCGCCCCGTAGGACAGCGAGCCGAGCACCCGGGACGGCGCCAGGCCGCACATCTCGGTGAAGGTCGAGAACCCGATGCCGAGCTGCACGGGGTCGTTCGACTCCCGGCGACGCCGCTGCTCCTCGCGCAGCTCGTCGTAGCCGATGAGCTCGAGCGCCCGCTGCGTCGCGGCCTCGTAGTCGCCGCTGTCGTAGGTCATCCCCGCGCAGGTTGCGAACGGGAACTCCTCGGCCTTGATCCAGTTGCGGCGGCGCAGCTCCAGCGGATCCATGCCGAGCTCGACGGCCAGCTCGTCCATGATCCGTTCGACCGCGAAGGTGGCCTCCGGCCGGCCGGCGCCGCGATAGGCGTCGGTCGGCGTCTTGTTCGTGAAGACGCCGTCGCACTCGAAGCGGTAGGCCGGGAACTTGTAGATCCCGTTGAACATGAAGGCACCCAGCACGGGGACGCCGGGGGTGACCAGGCGCAGGTAGGCGCCCATGTCCGCGAGGATCCGGCAGCGCAGGCCCTTGACGTTGCCCTCACGGTCGGAGGCGATGTCGATGAACTGGATCTGGTCCCGGCCGTGGTGGGCGCTCATCAGCGACTCGCTGCGCGTCTCGGTCCACTTGATCGGCTTGCCGAGCTTGCGGGCGAGCAGCAGGATGAGCAGCTCCTCGGGGGTGACCTGCAGCTTGCCGCCGAAGCCGCCACCGACGTCCGGCGCGACCACGCGGAGCTTGTGCTCCGGGATGCCCGTGGTCATGGCCAGCATGAGGCGGAGGATGTGCGGCACCTGGGTCGCCGACCACATCGTGTAGTTGTCGCCCTGGGGCTGGACGACGACCGAGCGCGGCTCCATGAACGCCGGGATCAGCCGCTGGTTGACGAACCGCCGGCTGACCACGACCTCGGCGTTCGCGAACGCCTCGTCGGTGTTGGACGCCGCGCCGGCCTCCCCGCCGTCGAAGACGAAGTGGAAGCTGGTGTTGGACTCGGTGTTCGGGTGGACGAGCCGGGCGCCGTCCTTGACGGCCTCCTCCATGTCGAGCACCGGCGGCAGGGTCTCGTAGTCGATGTCGACGAGCTCCATCGCGTCGGCCGCCGCGGCGCGGCTGCGGGCGACGATCACCGCGACCGCCTCGCCGACGTGGTTCACCTGGTCGACGGCGATCGCCGGGTGACCGGGGTTGACCATGTCCGCCGTCACCGGCCAGGCGCAGGGCAGCGAGCCCTGCTCGTCCTTGAGGTCCTGCCCGCAGAGGACGGCGACGACGCCGGGCGCCTGCTTGGCCGCCGCCAGGTCGGAGGCGGTGATCCGCGCGTGGGCCACGGGACTGCGGACGACCGCCATGTGCAGCATCCCGGGCAGGACCATGTTGTCGGTCCAGGTGGTGCGTCCGGTGATGAGCCGCGCGTCCTCCTTGCGCTTGCGGGCACGGCCGACCTCCTTGACCGGCGCCTCGGCGACGTTCGGGTCCTCGGTCAGCGTCATGACTGCGCTCCCACGGCCGGAGCGGACGACGGCGCCGATGCGCCGCCGCTCATCTCGCCGGCGGCGTGCTGCACCGCGCGGACGATGTTCTGGTAGCCGGTACAGCGGCAGAGGTTGCCCTCGATGCCCTCGCGGACCTCGTCCTCGCTGGGGTTCGGGTTCTCCTGCAGCAGGTCGATGGCGCACATGATCATCCCCGGGGTGCAGAACCCGCACTGCAGGCCGTGCATCTCGTGGAAGGCCTTCTGCACGGGGTGCAGCTGCCCGCCCTCCCCGATCCCTTCGATGGTCGTGACCTCGCCGCCGTCCGCCTGGACTGCCAGCACGGTGCACGACTTCACCGAGACGCCGTCGAGGAGCACGGTGCACGAGCCGCAGTTGCTCGTGTCGCAGCCGACGACGGTGCCGACCTTGCCGACCTCGTCCCTCAGGTAGTGGACCAGGAGGGCGCGGGGCTCGACCTCGTCCTGATAGGTCACCCCGTCCACCCGCATGCTGATCTGGGTCACCGGACCTCCGTCACTGGAAGGTGGTCCCGGTCACAGTCCGGGCTCTCCGGCATCCTCGCCCCGACCAGCGGCTCTTAGGACAGACTCACCTGAGACGGGTCGCCCGACCGGCTGGTTGCGAGACGGGCGATTGCCGCCCTGAACAGGCGTTTCGTCGCGCCCGGGGCGAGCGACGACGGTGGGGGGCGATACGGCGCAAACGTTGCAGGGCCGTTGCAGCCCGGCGGCTCAGCGCCCGACGGCCACCGGCTCGCCGACGCGGGCGCCGACCGACGCCTGCGCGCGGAGCGAGCGGCGGCGCAGCGCCGCGGACCAGCCGAGCACCGCGAGCCCGAGCGCGGCGAGGACGGCGCCCACGGCGCCGGGGGCGGCGTAGCCGAGTCCCGCGGCGATCACGACGCCGCCGAGCCAGGCGCCGAGCGCGTTCGCGGCGTTCAGCGCGGAGTGGTTGAGCGCGGCGCCGAGCATCTGGGCGTCGCCGGCCACCTCCATGAAGCGCATCTGCAGGCAGACGACCATCACCGACGCGCTCACCGACAGCAGCAGCACCGCGGGGACGAGCGTGCCCGCCCACTGCGCGGCCAGCGGCATCAGCCCGAGCAGCACCCCGGTGCTGACCGTGCCGCCCACGAGCGAGCGGAACAGCGCACGGTCGGCCAGCCGGCCGCCGAGCGCCGTCCCCAGCACGCTGCCGACGCCGAACGCGAACAGGACGAACGGGATGGCACCGCGCGGCATCCCGGTGACCTCGGTGACCAGCGGCGCGATGTAGCTGTAGACGGCGAACATGCCGCCGAAGCCCACGACGGCGACGACCAGGGTCAGCAGCACCTGCGGACGGCGCAGTGCGGTCAGCTCGGTGCGGACGCTGGCCCCCCGGGGCGCGGGCGACGACGGCACGATCGTCAGCACCGCCAGCACGGTGGCCGCGGCGATGACGACGACGGCCCAGTAGGCCGAGCGCCAACCGAACTGCTGCCCCAGCCAGGTGGCGGCGGGGACGCCGGCCAGGGTGGCCACCGACAGGCCGAGCATCACGGAGCTCACCGCGCGCCCGCGCAGGTGCGGCGCCACCAGCGAGGCGGCGATGAGCGAGGCGACGCCGAAGTAGGCGCCGTGCGGCAGGCCGGCCACGAAGCGGGCCAGCAGCAACGTCAGGTAGCCGGGCGCGATCGCCGACAGCGCGTTGCCCAGGAGGAAGGCCGCCATGAGGCCACCGACGACCGCCCGCCGGGGGAGCCGGGTGGCGAGCGCGGCGATCACCGGCGCGCCGACGACGACGCCGAGCGCGTAGGCCGAGATGACGCCGCCCGCCGACGGGATGTCGACGCGGACGCCGTCGGCGATGTCGGGGAGCAGGCCCATCGTCACGAACTCGGTGGTGCCGATCGCGAAGCCACCGAGGGCCAGGGCGACGATCGCGGCGACCACCCGGCGCGAGCTCGGGTGGACGTCGGTCGCGGAGCGCACGTCGGTCACGACAGGGGCGAAGGCGTCGTCGCCGCCGCGGATTCCCCGTGCGCGGTGAGTCCCGCGCCACGTCCATGGCCGGGCAGTCAGTGGCGGGGGGCGCGGCGCAGCCGGAGCAGGTTGGCGGCGGCGGTCGCGCGGTGCGGCGAGCCGAGCGGTATCCGGTCGAGGCAGGCCTGCCACACGGCGGCGTCGTCCCGCGCCTCGGGCAGGGACGCGTAGCGGACCAGCAGCTCCGGCCGGCCGCTGCGCAGCACGCCCTGGCGCAGGAGCGCGGCGACCCGCTCGCGGGCGACGGCGACACCGGGCGCCTGCGAGCGGGGCAGGACGGCGCCCGGATAGGTCTGCAGCGCCTCGCCGACCGCGCCCCGGCCGAGCAACCGCCGGACGGCGTCCAGGTCGGTGTCGAGCCGGCCGAGCAGCCGGTACGGGCGCGAGCCGACGAGATGCGGCCCGACCAGCCGGCGCAGCCGCGACAGCTCCGCGCGGACGGTGACGGTCGCGGCGTCGCCCCGGTGGATCTCGGCGGCGAGCTGCTCGGCGGTCCGGCCCTCGCCGGCGACCGAGGCCTCGGCGAGCAGGAGCAGCAGCTCGGAGTGCCGCAGCGACAGCTCGAGCCGGCCGGAGGGCAGCGAGAGCAGCGCCCGCTCGCGGCCCAGCACGGTCAGCCGCGGGGCCGGCCGCGGCGCGGGCCCGGCGGGACGGCGCGGTGCGGACCGCTCGCGCAGCTGCCACCGCAGCTCCGACTCGACCGCCGCGGCCGTGGCGCGGACGAGGGTCAGCACGTGCGGACTGGCCACGTGGTCGCCGCCGGTGACGTCGATGGCGCCGAGCAGCCGACCGGTGAACGGGTCGTGGACCGGGGCGGCCGAGCAGCTCCACGGCTGCACGGGGCGGCGGAAGTGCTCGCTGCCGTGGATCTGCACCGAGTGGTCGAGCGCGAGCGCGGTTCCGGGGGCGTTGGTGCCGGCGACGTCCTCGGACCAGCGGGCGCCCTCGACGAAGTTCATGCCGGCCGCTCTCGACCGGAGCCGGGGGTCGCCCTCCACCCAGAGCATCCGCCCCGCCGCATCGGTGACCGCGACGATCATCCGGTCGTCGACGGCGTCCTGGACCAGCAGCCGACGGATCACCGGCATCACGCCCGCCAGCGGGTGCGATTCGCGGTAGGCGAGCAGGTCGTCGTCCATCAGCTCGACCGGCGGCGTGCTGCCGTCCGGATCCACACCGCTGCCCAGGCAGCGGCTCCAGGAGTCGAGGACGACGGGGCGCACCCGGCGCGCGATCTCCGATGGCCGCGCGCCACCGACGAACAGCTCGTGCGCATCCCGCAACTGGCGGGTGCGGGCGGCGCTGGGCCCTCCGTCGGGCAGCGCGATCCACGGGTTCAGCGGTGGCACCGACGACTCCGGGGTCCGTGGCTCATGTCACAGCCATCGTGGCTGGTGACGGGCGATTCCACCAGCGACCCGGTTGCGGACAACCGATCAGCCACCACGTTCCACGTGCAACAACCGCCCCCGGGGTGTCAGCCCGGCGTCGCCGGTGCGTACCGCGGGCGGCCGGTCGGCCGGTAGACCTGGATCGTCACCCCGCTGGCGGTGGCCCGGGATCCGACCAGCTCGAGTGCGGCATCCGGGCCGGTGGCGGGGAACAGCCGCGTGCCCTCGCCGACGACCAGGGGGTAGATGAGCAGGGTGATCTCGTCGACGAGCTGGCGGTCGAGGAGCCAGCGGACGAGCTGGCCGCTGCCGTGCACCTGCAGCTCGCCGTCCCCCTGCGACTTCAGCTCGCCGAGGGCGGCCGCGACGTCGCCGGCGAGGACGGTCGTGCCCGCCCACTGCGGGTCGGTGAGCGTGCCCGATGCCACGTACTTGGGCCGGCCGTTCATCGCCGCTGCGATCGGGTTGCCCGGATCGGTCATCACCCCCCAGTAGCCGGCGAAGATGTCGTAGGTCCGCCGGCCGAACAGGAAGGCGTCGGCGCGCTGGAAGACCTCCACGAGGAACGCCTCGGCCTCCGTGTCGAAGAGCGGCAGAGCCCATCCGCCGCGCTCGAATCCGCCCCTGCGGTCCTCATCCGCCCCGCCGAGGCCCTGCATCACGCCATCGAGCGAGACGTGCGTGATGGTCGTCAGTTTCATGGTCGCCGGCCCTTCGGGAGGGGGTGCAGTCGATGGGTCGGACCGGACCGCGGGACCGATCTCATCGGTCGCAGCGCTCGGGACTGCGGCGGCCGGTCAGGCCGCCCAGTCGCGCAGACCGTCGAGCAGCCGGTCGACGTCCTCGTCGTCGCTGTACGGCGCGAGCCCGATCCGCAGGCCGCCGGTGTCGCCGAGCCCGAGATGCCGCGAGGCCTCCAGCGCGTAGAACGAGCCGGCCGGGGCGTTGACCCCACGGCCGGCGAGGAAGCGGTAGGCGTCGCCGGCGTCGCGGCCCTCGAACGTGACCAGCAGCGTCGGGGTCCGGTGCTTGGCGCGCGACCACAGCGTGGCGCCGGGCAGGTCGCGCAGGCCCTCCTCGACCCGCTCGCGCAGCCGGTCCTCGTGCTGCTCGAGCTCGGCCATGGCGGCGACGAGGCGCGCGCGGCGGTCGGCGTCGATCCCGGCGAGCGAGGCGAGGAAGTCGACCGCCGCCGTCGTCCCGGCCATCAGCTCGTACGGCAGCGTGCCGAACTCGAACCGCTCCGGCACGGCGTCGGTCGAGGGCAGCAGCTTGTCGGGGTGCAGCGTCTCCAGCCGGGCGGGCGCGGCGACCAGGCAGCCGCAGTGCGGGCCGAGGAACTTGTACGGCGAGCAGACGAAGAAGTCGGCACCGAGCGCGGCGACGTCGATGGCTGCGTGCGCGGTGAGGTGCACGCCGTCGATCCAGGTCAGCGCACCGGCGTCGTGCGCGAGCGCGGTGATCGCGGCGACGTCGGGCCGGGTGCCGATCAGGTTCGAGGCGCCGGTGACGGCGACCAGCCGGGTGCGCTCGCTCACGAGGGCGCCGACGGCGTCCGGCTCCAGTTCGCCGGACGCCGGGTCGAAGGCGGCCCAGCGGACCGTGGCGCCGCGGGCCTCGGCGGCCTGCACCCACGGCCGGACGTTGGCGTCGTGGTCGAGCCGGGTGACGACGACCTCGTCGCCCGGGCCCCACTCGCGGCTCAGCAGGCGGGAGAAGTCGTAGGTGAGCTGGGTGGCGCTGCGGCCCCAGACGACGCCGCCCGGGTCGCCGGCGGTGAGGTCGGCGACCGCCCGCCGCGCGCCGAGGACGACGTCGTCGGCGTACCGCTCCGACGCGGTGGTGCGGCCGCGGTTGGAGATCGACGCGGTGAGCGTGGCGGCCACGGCCTGCGCGACGACCTCGGGGGTCTGCGAGCCGCCAGGCCCGTCGAAGTGCGCGGTTCCGCTGCGCAGGGCGGGAAAGGCGGCGCGGACGGCGGCGACGTCGTAGGTCACCCGGTCAGCATGCCTCCGGACGACGACTCTCCGTGCCCGGGGTCGCCGAGCTCCTCGGCACGGCGTTCGAGCCGGCGGGGCATGACCACCTGCCCGACCAGGATCGCGGCGGGCACCAGCGCCGTGAGCCAGTACCAAGGGGACCGGCTGACCGCCAGCCACACCCCCAGGACGGTCATCAGGACGAAGAAGGGCACCGCCCATCGGCGCTGAGACCCACGACGAGCGCCTCGCCCCAGGACTCGCCTTGGCGGAAGCGGTTGTCCAGAGTCGTGAAGAGGGCGAACAACCCGCCCGTCACCAGGGCGAACACCCACCAGGGAGCTCGGGACCACCATGCGCGCACGGAGGGATCTTGACCGAGACGCGCCCGTTCCACCGCTCCCGTCACCCGGTCGGGCGGCAGGCCTACGTCGCCGAGCGCACGATCCGGTCCGGACGGACGACCACCTCCGTCGCACCCGACTCGCGCAGCCACCGGGCGAGCTCCGGGGTGTGCACGTTCAGCTCCGTGCCGGCCGCGGCCACGTGCACGCTGTCACCGTTCAGCCGCACCAGCCGGGACGGACCGGCACCCAGGACGTCGTCGAGCCGGCAGCGCAACCCGTCCACCAGCACCGTGGGCTGGGGCAGCAGCGTGCCCGCCAGCCGCCGACCGGCTGCTCCGCGCCGCTCGACGAGCGGGCCCTCGCGCAGGGGCGGGGTGTGCCCGCTGGTGGCGAACTCCCCCACCGCCGGCACGCGACGCACGAGCGGCAGCACTCCGCGGCGGACGGCGGCGCCCGCCCGGCCACCCCGCGTCATCAGCGTGCCGAGCAGTTGGGCCATGCGGATGAGCGCACGCGCGTGCGGCTCCCGCTCCGCCTGGTAGGTGTCCAGGAGGGACTCGTCCGCACGACCGGCGAGGACGTCGGCGAGCTTCCAGGCCACCTGGTGCACGTCGCGCAGCCCCAGGCACAGGCCCTGACCGATGAACGGCGGCGTCAGGTGGGCGGCGTCACCGGCGAGCAGCACCCGTCCGCGGCGCCAGCGGTCGGCGACCGACGACTGGAAGTCGTACTCGGCGGCGCGCTCGACCCTCGCGTTTCCGACCCCGTAGGGCGCGAGCAACTCGGGCACGCGGCCGAGGAGGTCGTCGGCGTCCTCCCCCGGCGCGAGACGGAACTCCCAGCGGGCACGCTCCCCCGGGCCCGGCATGAACGTCGCCGCCCGCCTCGGGTCGCAGATCTGCTGCACGCCCGGCCAGGCGGCGAACCCGGGAGCACAGACGTCGAGGACCAGCCAGCGGTCAGGCCGACCCAGCTCGCACATCGACGCGCCGATCAGCCGGCGGACCGTGCTGTTCGCTCCGTCGCAGCCGAGCACGGCCGCCGCCGCGAGGCGCTCCTCCCCGGCCACCGACCGGATATCGACGGCGACGCCGTCCGGGGTCTCGCTCAGGTCCACCAGTTCGACGCCGCGGCGCAGGTCGATCCCCGGCGTCCGCCGCACCTGATCCGCGAGGAGCCGGTCGAGGTCGGGCTGGTAGAAGAGGACGTCCACCGGCCATCCGTGCGGGCCCGTCCCCGGCGGCCGGGAGAACTCGGCGAGCGTCTGCAGCCGGGCGTCGAGCAGCCGCAGGCCGACGATCGGCAGTGCCTCCGCCATGAGGTCGTCGGCGACGCCGACCTCCTGGAGCACCCGCAGCACCTCGCCGTCGAGGTGCACGGCGCGCGGCAGTCCGTAGGTCGTCGTCTGCCGCTCGAGCACGGTGACGGCGATGCCTCGGCGGGCGAGCAGCAGGGCGGCGGTCAGGCCGACCGGGCCTGCCCCGACGACGACGACCGACGGCTGCACGCCCCCAGTCTGCGCGACGCGGACGCTCCGCCGGACCGCCGCGCTCGCGAGCAGGAAATGCCTGGTCCCCGCTCAGCCCCAGATCTGATCGGCGGGGATCGGGTCGTCGGGCGCCTCGACGCTGCGCCGCTCCCCGACGTCGCTGAAGCGGATCGTGTGCTCCGGGTCCCCCCAGGTCCCCTCGTCCGTCTCGGCCGGCACCAGCAGTCGGAGCGGGTGGTGGGGTGCCCGGGCGTCGACGGTGAGCTTCCGGCCGTCCTCGGCCGTCAGGACCCAGACGGGCTCCCCGTCGAGGGAGCTCTCCTCGACCTTGTCGAGGACCTGCTCCCGCGAGGGCAGCAGGTCGATGACGGCGGCCAGCGAACCGGGCATGTTCTCCCTCCAGCCGTCGTCCGGGAGGATCACGTACCGCCCGCGGAACGGGGCCGCCTCCTCCTCGGTGGCGCCGAGGTCCGTGAGGAGGTTGTCCGGCGGGAGCAGGTACGCCTCGCCGTCGACGGCGACGAACGGGGCGTCGTCGTCGGCGCCCAGGCTGGTCGTGCCCACGGCGTCGTCCCCCTGCGCGTGCAGGTCGTAGTGGTCGGAGGAGTTGCCGATCAGCCCCTCGACGCGAACGGAGCCGGCCGCTTCGAGGGTCGCGACGACGTCGGCGAGGACCTCCGGACCGCTCGATGGTTCGGCGGAGCCCGCGCAACCTGCCAGCACCGCGGTTGCCACCGCGGCGGCCACGACTCCGGTTCTCATGACGACTGCCTACGCGCTCCGGCGTCCCGGCAGACCCGGGGAAACCCTGGGCTACCCCGCTCGTGTGACGGCCCGCCTCCAACTGCTGGGGGAGGGGAGGGCGGTTGCGGTCAGCCCCGGGTACCGGAGGGGCTGCGCCGGCCCGTCTCGACCGAGTCGAGGAGCCCGTACTCGCGGGCCTCCTCGGCGTCGAGCACCCGCCCGGGGTGCATGTCGGCGGCGATCTCGTCCACCGGGCGCCCGCAGGCCGCCGCCAGCCGCTCCTGCAGCCGCCGGACCCGGCGGGCGTGCTCGGCGGCGGCCGTCTCCAGCTCCGGGCCGGGCACGCCGACCGGCGAGCGCGGCTCGTGCAGGTGCACGGTCATGTGCGGCCCGGCGGTGCGGACGTCGGCGACGGCGAGGAGGGCCACGGCGGCGCCGGCGATCGTGCCGAGCGCGGTCGCGTGCACCGGAGCCGACATCAGGTCGAGGGCGTCGATCAACGTCAGCGCCTCGTCGAGGTCCGCGCTGACCCCGGAGAGCCGCAGCCGGACCGGGTCGTCGCCGGAGGCATCGAGCAGCGCCAGTTCGGCGACCGCCCGGTTCGCCGTGTCGGCGTCCAGTGCGCCGGCGAGCGTCAGCAGGCGCTGGTCGAGCAGCCGCTGCGCGAGCCAGTCGGGGCCGCCCATGACCAGCGACGCCGACGCCCAGACCGGACCGGGCGCCACGGGACGCGGCTCGGGCAACCACGGGGACCGCCGGGGCATCGGCGGCTCCGGAGGTTCGGGCGGAAGGGGAGGGAAACGGCTCATGGCTGCTCCTCGGGAGATCGGGCCTGCCAGTCGACGGTGCGGCCGAGAGCGGCCGCGTAGCGCTCCAGGGTCGACAGCCGGACGTCCAGCTCGCCGCTCTCCAGCCGGGCGACCGCCGACTGCGAGGTCCCCATCCGCGCCGCGATCTCGGTCTGGCTCAGCGCGCTCTCGCGGCGGGCCGTGGCCAGGTCCTCGATCAGCTGCCGCCGACGCGCGGCGGCCGCAGCCGCGAGCCGCGTCCAGCCCCGGGAATGACGAGCGACGCGGTACAGGCGCCATACCGCAACGGTATACCTCGTCCGCTATACCTCGCAGGCCCGATGTGGGTCTACCTGTCGGCGGTGCGGTGTATCGGCCCGGCGATGGTGGCCAGCCGCTCCCCCGAGCCGCCCCAGCGGCCGGCGATGATCTCGGCCGCGATCGACACCGCCGTCTCCTCAGGGGTACGCGCCCCCAGGTCCAGCCCGATGGGCGAGGACAGCCGCGCGATCTCGGCGTCCGTCATCCCCGCCTCGCGCAGCCGCTCCTCGCGCTCCTCGTGCGTGCGCCGCGACCCCATCGCGCCGACGTAGGCGACCGGAATCCGCAGCGCGACCTCGAGCAGCGGGACGTCGAACTTCGGGTCGTGCGTGAGCACGCACAGCACCGTGCGCTCGTCGATCCGCCCGGCGTCCACCTCGGCCTGCAGGTAGCGGTGCGGCCACTCGACGATCACCTCGTGCGCCTCGGGGAAGCGCTTGGGCGTCGCGAACACCGGGCGCGCGTCGCAGACCGTCACCCGGTAGCCGAGAAAGGCACCCACCCGGGCGACCGCGGCGGCGAAGTCGATGGCGCCGAACACGACCATCCGCGCCGGCGGGGCGAAGGCGTTCACGAAGAGGGTGAGGTCGTCACCGCGGCGCTCGCCGTCGTGGCCGACGTGCAGCAGGCCGGTGCGCCCGGCGGCCAGCATGCCGCGGGCGTCGTCGGCCACGGCGTCGTCCAGTCGCTGGAGGCCGAGCGTGCCCGACGCCCGGTCCGGCCAGATGACCAGCCGCCGGCCCAGCCGGTCGTCCGGCCCCTTGACCACCGTGACGACGGCGACCGGCTCGTGCGCGTCCACGGACTCCGCGATCTCGCCGAGCTCGGGAAAGGACTCGCGCGACACCGGCTCGATGAACACGTCGAGGATGCCGCCGCAGGTGAGGCCCACGGCGAAGGCGTCGTCGTCCGAGACGCCGTAGCGCTGCAGCAGCGGCACCCCGCTGGCGACGGCGTCCTGCGCCTCGGCGTAGACCGCACCCTCCACGCAGCCGCCGGAGACGCTGCCCACCGCGGTGCCGTCGGGTCCGACCAGCATCGAGGCCCCGGCCGGGCGCGGCGCCGAGCGCCAGGTGCCCACGACGGTGCCCACCCCGACGGTCTCACCGGCCTGCCACCAGCCGACGAGTTCGTCCAGCACGTCCCTCATCGCACCTCCCTGACCGAGAACGCTTCACGCACGCGCGATCACTCCCGCCAGCTCCTCGAACGCCGCCAGGCTGTGCCCGGAGACGAAGACGTCGACCGACGGCAGCGCCGCCTGCATCCCGCCGGTGAGCGGCTCGTAGCCGATCCGCCCCTTGTGCGGATTCACCCAGACCACGGTGTGCGCCAGCCGCCGCAGCCGGCCCATCTGCTCGGCCAGGAGCAGGGTGTCACCGCGCTCCCAGCCGTCGCTGCAGACGACGACCACCGCGCCGCGTGCGGTGCCGCGCTGGCCCCACCGGTCGAGGAACGCCTTGAGCACCTCCCCGAGCCGGGTGCCCCCGGACCAGTCGGGGATGGCGGCACCGCTGGCCGCCAGCGCGCGGTCCGGGTCGCGCAGCCGCATCTCCCGGGTCACCCGCGTCAGCCGGGTGCCGATGGTGAAGACCTCGGTCACCCCCGGATGCGCGCGGACGGCGGCGTGCGCGAACCGCAGCAGCGCGTCGGCGTACGGCGTCATCGAGCCGGAGACGTCCACCAGCAGCACGACCCTGCGCGGTCGGGGCCGGGCCCGGCGGTGCAGCAGCCGGGTGACCTCGCCGCCGTCGCGGAGTGCCCGGCGGACGGTGCGCGCCGGGTGCACAGATCCCGCCGACGACGGACGGCGACGCCGCGCGGGCCGCATCGGCGACGCCGGGGCGAGCAGCGCGAACAGCCGGCGCAGGTGCTCCCGCTCACCCGCGGTCAGGTCGGCGACGTCCCGGTGGCGCAGCACCTCGTCCGCGCTGGCGCGCGCCGCCAGGTCGGTCTGCTCGCCGTCGTCCCCCGTTCCGCCGCCCGGGTCCAGCGGTGCGGTCGCCGCCGTCCGGATCTGCTGCGGAGGCGCGGACCGCGTCGGGCGGGGCGCCTCGCCCGCGAACCAGGCGGCGAAGGCGGCGTCGTACCGGTCGAGGTCGTCCGGGCCCGAGCAGAGGGTCAGCCGGCCGGCCCAGTAGACGTCGGCCGGGTCGAGGACGTCGAGCGCCGCGACGGCGGTCAGCATCGCCTCGACGCGGTCCGGCGAGGCCGCCACCCCGGCATGCCGCAGCGTGCGGGCGAACCCGAGCACCGTCTCGACGACGTCGCGAACCGCGGCTTCAGCCACCGAAGAGCGCCCCCCGGGCCAGGGCGCGCACGCGCTCGGTGTCCTCGCGGTACTTGAGCACCGCGCCGAGGGTGCGGGCCGCGACGTCCGGGTCCAGGTCCCGCGCACCGAGGGCGTGCAGAGCGGCCGCCCAGTCCATCGCCTCGGCGATGCCCGGCGGCTTGAGCAGGTCGAGCGTGCGCAGCTTCGCCGTGGCCCCTGCGACCTCGCGGGCGAGCTGCTCGGTCACCTCCGGCAGCCGACGGCGCAGGATCGCGACCTCGCGGTCGAAGTCGGGGTGCTGGAGCCAGTGGTAGAGGCAGCGGCGCTTGAGCGCGTCGTGCACCTCGCGGGTGCGGTTCGAGGTGAGGACGACGAGCGGCGGGGTGACCGCACGGACGGTGCCCAGCTCGGGGATCGAGATGGTGAAGTCCGACAGCACCTCGAGCAGGAACGCCTCGAACTCGTCGTCGGCCCGGTCGACCTCGTCGACGAGCAGCACGCTCGGGGAGTCCTCGAGAGCCTGCAACAGCGGGCGGGCGAGCAGGAACCGCCGGTCGTACAGCGAGGCTTCCAGCCCGGCCGGATCCGTGTTGACGTGCGCGGCCTCGGCTGCGCGCAGGTGCAGCAGCTGGCGGCCGAAATCCCAGTCGTAGAGAGCCTGGCTCGCCTCGAGGCCCTCGTAGCACTGCAGCCGGTAGATGGGCCGGGCGGTGACGTCGGCCAGGGCGTGCGCGAGAGCGGTCTTGCCGACCCCTGCCTCGCCCTCCAGGAACAGCGGCCGGTGCATGACCAGAGCGAGGTACGCGGCGGTGGCGAGGCCCTCGTCGGGCAGATACCCGGTCGCCTGCAGCGCCGCGGCCAGGTCGTCCGGGCCGTCGAAGGCGCGTCCGGCCGGTGCGGCGCCGTCGGCGGTCGTGGTCTCGCTCACAGGAGCGAGCATCCCACCAGGGGCGACGGACCCGTGCCCGACTGCAACGTTCGGGGCATGAGAAACGGCGGCCGGCCGAGTCTGGTCCTCGGCCGGCCGCCGTCGTTCAGGGTGCCCCGCGGATGCGGAGCGGGAGATCAACGACCGATGCGGCCGTCCCGGTCGCGGTCGAGCGCCGTGCCCTCGGCGCCCTCCATCTCGATCTGCTCCTTGCGCACGGAGTCGGTGACGGTCTCCTGGTCGGTCACGGTCTCCTTGTCCAGGCGCACGCGCTCGACCGGCACGGCCTCCTTGGCGACGACCGGCTGCTCGGCGTGGAGCACGACCTCGTGCTCCTCCTCGCTGATGGCGGGCCCGTCCATGGCGCGGCCGACGTTGGCGTCCGTGATGGGCTCGCGCTCGAGCCGGACCTCCTCGCGGCTGACCGGAACGGTCTGCGTGACGTTCTCGGTCACGACGAACTTGCGGAGGCGGGCGCGGCCGACCTCGGCGCGCTGCGTGCCGACCTCGAGCCGCTCCTCCGAGCGGGTCATGGCGTCGTCCGTCGTCGGACCGGAGGTGTCGTGGCCGACGGTGCGGCCCTCGACGTCGTCGTACACGCCGTCACGGTCGCGGTCGGTGCGGCCGGCCATGCCGGTCGTCGTCGTGGTGTCGGTGCGGGTCTCGGTGCCGCCCAGGCCGTAGTACCGGTAGAGCTGCTCCTCCTCCTGCGGGGAGAGGTGCCCGTCGGTGTCGATCGTCGGGGCGTCCTTGACCTTGTCCTTGGAGACGTGCACGCGTACGCCGTCGTCGGTGAGGTCGGCGTCGCGGATCGGGACGAAGGACTCCTTGGTGCCGAACAGGCCCGTCTTCACGGTCACCCACTCGGGCTGACCGGTCTGGTCGTCCAGGTACACCTCGGACGCCGACCCGATCTTGGTCCCGGTGTCGTCGTAGACGTCGCGGCCGATGACGCGGTCGAGGGTCTCGGTGCCGATCATGTGGTGGAACTCCTCTTCTGGGAGGGGATGACTGTCGCTCGAATGGGTGAGCACGATCCGGGCGTGTCAAACGTACCCGACAGTTCCGAGCCGAAGTGTCCGGCGCGTCAAACATCCGATTGCAGCGGCCGGACCGGTCGCGAACACGCAGGTCAGGGACGGTGTCCCACGGCGTCGGCGGAGGATCGCTCCGACCGTGACGCATTCCGATACGGAGCGTTTCATCCGTGCACGGCGGGCGTGTCGCCGTCCGCGATCGGCGCGTCTCCCACGGTGAGCGGTGTGCTGTGCCTAGCGTCGGCGGGTGCCTCCCCGCTCCCCCTACGACAACCTGGTGCACCCGCGGACGCAGAAGAAGCCCGTGCCGCAGGTCGAGGCCGAGCACGACGTCGTCGTCGAGGACCCGAGCTCGGGCTTCGTCGGCGCGGTCGTCCGCTGCGAGAAGGACGTCGTCCATCTCGAGGACCGGAACGGCCGCGTGCGCGCCTACCCACTCGGCCCCGGCTTCTGGGTCGACGGACGACCGGTCGTCCTCGTGCGCCCGAAGCCCAGGGCACCGGCCGGGCCGGCCCGGAGCGCGTCCGGATCCACCTTCGTGGCCGGCGCCCGCGCCCGCGTCGCGCGCGAGGGCCGCATCTACGTCGAGGGCAAGCACGACGCCGAGCTGGTGGAGAAGGTCTGGGGTCACGACCTGCGCATCGAGGGCGTCGTCGTCGAGCCGCTGCACGGGGTCGACGACCTGCCGGCGATCGTGCGGGAGTTCCGCCCGTCGTCCGGACGCCGGCTGGGCGTCCTGGTCGACCACCTGGTGACCGGCTCCAAGGAGTCGCGGATCGCCCAGCAGATCACCGGCGACGCACGCACTGGTCGTCGGTCACCCGTTCATCGACATCTGGCAGGCGGTCAAGCCGTCGGTGGTCGGCATCCGCGCGTGGCCGACCGTGCCGAAGGGCGAGCCCTGGAAGGAGGGCGTCTGCCGCCGCCTGGGGTGGGAGGACGACACCGGCTACGTGTGGGCGCAGCGCATCCTCGCCCGCGTGCGCACCTGGACCGACCTCGAGCCGACCCTCATCGGCCGGGTCGAGGAGCTCATCGACTTCGTCACGACCGACTGAGGCGGAGTGGATTCGTGGGTGTCACGCCCACGAATCCACTCCGCCCCGTCAGCCCTGCGATGCGGGTGACCATCGGCAGCCGCGACCGGACGGCGAGGCCGGTCACCAGCACCGCGAGCAGCGGCACCCCGATCGCGACCGCGGCCAGCAGGTCCCACGGGATGACGACCATCGCGCCGCGGCCCGAGCCGTAGAACTCGGTGGTGAGCGGATAGGCGACGGCGATGCCCGGCGCCAGGCCGGCCAGCACCCCGAGCACCGCACCGGTGAGGCCGATCACCGCGGCCGACCCCATCGCCATCAGCCGCCGCGTCCGCGGCGCGGCGCCGATCGCGGCGAGCGTGGCGTGGTCGGGCCGGGCGTCGGCGACGGCCAGCCCGGTCGCCGTCAGCGTGGCGATCAGCACGAGCGCACCACCCACCAGGACCAGGAGCAGGCGAGCCACCCGCAGGTCGTCGGACCAGCCCCGCTCGACGTAGACCCCGGACTCGCTGGTGAGCGCGGTGACCGCCTCCCGCAGCCGGGTCTCCTCCGCCGCGGTGACCGGCTCCTCGGGAGAGCCGACAAGCAGGTTCGAGAGCGTGAATTCGACGGGCATGCGGTCGGCGAGCGCGGGCGGCACGACGACGCTGCCCGGCACCAGCAGCTGCCGCGTCTCGCCCGGGGGTGCGATCTCGACCGCGGGCAGCTCGACCCGCGCCAACGACTCCGGCGTCGTCCCGGTCGGCCGGGTGACCTCGACGGTCACCCGCCCGTCCTCGACCGCCCCCGTGCCGAAGACCACGGCCCGGCCGGAGCGCAGCCCCGCCACGGCCGCGTCGCGGACCTCCGCCGAGGTCATCGCGGCCATGCCGGCCTCGTCCAGCAGCGCGATCTGGCCGGTGGCGGGGGAGAAGACGCCCGACATGTCGGACCAGGCCGACTCGACCAGCGGACCCGTGGCGCCGGGTCGGACGACCCAGACCTCGCGGGGGTCCTGGTCGTTCCAGGCCATGGCGCGCAGCTCGGCCACCGGCCGGCCCGGCACCTGCCGCTCGACCGTCCGGGCCAGCGCCGCCCACCCCTCCTGGTCGGTGTCGGACGCGCTGATGAGGGCCGTGCCCATCGCGAGCTGCGGCACGTAGTCCCGCCGCCCCTGGGCGCTGTCACTGGCGCTGCCGATCGCGAGCGTCGTGATCCCGGCGACGGTGGCCATCACGGCGGCGACCGCCGGGGCGGTACGGGTCCGGTTGCGGGTGGCGTCCCGGAGGGCCAGCCGCCCGGCGACCGGCAGCCGGCCGGCGAGCGGCGCGAGCAGGCCGACCAGCCACGGCGTGGTCAGGACGACGCCGACGACGAGCAGCACCGCGCCGCCGGCCACCGCGAGCTCGGTACCCCGCGCGCCGAGCACCGTCAGCGCCAGACCGGCGGCGGCCACGAGGACGCCGAGGACGGGCAGCCGCCACGAGCTGCGCACCTGCCCCCGCCGACCGGTCAGCGTGGTGACGACGTCGGTGCGAGCCGCCTGCCGGGCCGGCACGTACGCCGCCGCGAGGCCGGCGAGGGAACCGACGAGCACCACCCCCACCACGTCGAGAGGCGGGACCTCGAACGGGCCCAGGCTGTACGTCGTCCTGTCCTCGATCACGACGGCACCGAGCCGGGCGAGTCCGACGCCGAGCAACGCCCCCGCGAGCGCTGCGCCGCCGCCCAGCACGAGGCCGGAGGCCAGCACGGCGCGGCGCAGGTCGGCCGGCGTTCCGCCGCTGGCGGCGAGCAGCGCCAGGTCACGGCGCTGCCGCCGCAGGCCGACGGCGAACGCCGGGCCCGCCAGCAGCACGACCTGGAGCACCAGTGCCGCCACGATCAGCGCCAGGACGGCGACCTGCTCCGCCGCGAGATCGGAGTAGCCGGCGTCCTCCCAGCCCGGCGGAACGGTCTCCGCAGCGGGCGGCGGGTCGAGCACGACGTCCCGCGAGACGACGGCCAGGCCCTGCGCGTTGAGCTCCTGGACGGCCGGCCAGTCCAATCCGGCCGGGACCGAGGCGAAGAACTCCGTCGACCGGTCCGGGAGCAGCTCCGCGGACCCCGGGGGGAGGACGAGGAACGGATCGCCGGATTCCCCCACGGTCGTGAGCACGCCGACGACGGTCAGCGGGACGTCGTCGCGGGTGACCTCCAGAGGGTCGCCCACCCCCAGGCCGCGCTCCGCGATCGACTGGCTGATCGCCACCTCGCCGGTACGGTCCGGCACGCGGCCCGTCACGACCTCGAACGCGTGGTCGCGGATCGGTAGCTGCAGGTCGTCGACGTAGGCCTGGGCGTAGGCGTAACCGATGCCCGTGCGGAAGACGGTCGCGCCGACCTGCCGCTCGACGACCTCGGACCCGGGCGGCAGGAGCTGCCGCACCTCCTCGGCGGTCCAGTCCTGAGCCAGCTCGGTCGGCTCCTCGTAGGCGCCGCCCCAGACCGGGTCCGCGTAGATCCGCTCCCGAGCGACGCCCTGGATGGCGGCGTCGGCGGAGCCCAACCGGCTGGGGAGGGACTCGATCGCCGTGACGTCGTTGGTCCGGTACAGGGTGTCCGCCGCGACGATCGCGGTGATCGGCAGGCCGACCATGAGCAGGACCAGCACCGTCCGGCCCTTGGCGCGGCGGGCGTCGCGGCGGGCGAGGCGCAGCGCGAGCCGCCACCGCACCAACCAGGCGGCGAACCGGCCCGGCCGCGGGGCGGGGGCGGACGGCGCCGGCGCGGCCTGCTCCGGCGGGGTCAGGACGAGACTCACCGCGCGCCGCCGGGCGCGAGCAGCGACTCGACGTCCGCCGCGGGCCCGCTCTGGTCGACGACGACGCCGTCCCGGAGGAAGACCACGCGGTCGGCCCAGGCCGCGTGCCGGGCGTCGTGGGTGACCAGCACCCCGGCGGCGCCGGCCTCGCAGCGCGCCCGCAGCACCCGCAGGATCTCCTCGCCCGTGGCGGAGTCCAACGCCCCGGTGGGCTCGTCGGCGAGCAGCAGCCGCCGCGGGCCGACCAGCGCCCGGGCGATGGCCACCCGCTGCTGCTGGCCCCCGGACATGTCGTCCGGGAAGCGCCCGGCCAACTCGCCGACCCCCAGTTCGTCGAGCGCGGCCTGCGCCTCCGCGCGGGCGCGACGCCCACCGACGCCGTCCAGTTCGCGGGGGAGCGAGACGTTCTCCAGCGCCGTGAGCGCCGGGATCAGGTTGAGGTCCTGGAAGACGTAGCCGGCGCTGCGCCGGCGGACCGCCGCCACCTCCGCGGGCTTGAGCCCGGCCAGGTCGCGGCCCTCGACGAACACGTGCCCGAGGTCGGGCTGTCCAGCCCGCCCGCGAGGTGCAGGAGCGTGGACTTGCCGGAGCCGGACGGCCCCATCACGGCGACGAGCTCACCGGCCTGCACGGCGAGGTCCACGCCGCACAGCGCGTGGACGACGGTCTCGCCCTGCTGATGCTCCCGGGTGACGCCGGAGAGCAGCAGCACCGGGGCGCTCATCGCCGCGCCCGCTTCCCGGCCGGCTCGGACGCCGGCGCGGTCGCGGCGGCCGGCTGCGGCCGCGCGGCCGCGGCACGGGCGACCCGCGCCTCGCAGTGGTCGAGCCAGCGGATCTCCGCCTCGGCGCGGAACACCAGCGAGTCGAGGACCAGGGACCAGGCGAGGTCGGCCTCGGGGTCGGTCGCCCGCGCCTTGAGCCGGGTCAGCTCCTGCAGGCCGGTCATGGTCGCGGTGCGCTGCGTCTGCACCACGCTCAGCACGTCGACGCCCGGAGTGGTCACCGCCAGCGCGAGCTTGATCGAGAGCTCGTCGCGCGGCGCACTCCTCGCGCTCACCGGCGAGCCGAACCACGCGGTCAGCTCGCGCCGTCCGTCGTCGGTGATGCGGTAGGCGATGCGGCCCTCGGCGTCCGGGTCGCCGTCCTGCGCGACGAGTCCGTCGCGTTCGAGGCGGTCCAGCGTCGTGTAGACCTGCCCGACGTTCAGCGGCCACGCGGCGCCGGTCGCCGCGTCGAAGTCCGCGCGGAGCTGGTAGCCGTGACTGGGGCCGCGCTCGAGGAGGGCGAGCAACCCGAACTTGATGGACATGGATACGGAGTATGCATACTCGGTATCCCTAGGGGAAGAGGCGCGCCCACCGGAGTGGATTCGTAGGCGTAGCGCCTACGAATCCACTCCACAGCCTCAGGGGATGTGGTTGAACTCGTCCGGGTTCGGGCCGGTCCGCTCGCCACGGTCCAGGGCGCTCAGCGCCGCCATCGCCGCCTCGTCGAG
The DNA here is from genome assembly GCA_963777095.1 of uncultured Actinomycetota bacterium. Taxonomy (GTDB): domain Bacteria; phylum Actinomycetota; class Actinomycetes; order Mycobacteriales; family Geodermatophilaceae; genus CAVZOY01. The sequence goes on along the minus strand of CAVZOY010000006.1, from coordinate 1,126,083 downwards.
CTCGAAGTCGAAGAGGGCGAAGTTCTCCTCCATGCGCTCGCGCTTGATCGACTTCGGGAAGACGATGTCGCCGCGCTGCACGTGCCAGCGCAGCGTGACCTGCGCCGGCGTGCGGCCGACGCTCTCGGCGACCTGCTGGATCGCCGGGTCGTCGTTGACCTTGCCGCGCGCGATCGGTGACCACGCCTCGACGGCGATCCCGTGCTCCTGGTTGAACGCGCGCAGCGGGTCCTGGGTCAGGTACGGGCTGATCTCGATCTGGTTGATCGCGGGCACGGTCTCCGTCGCGTCGAAGAGCCGCTGCAGGTGGTGCTCGTGGAAGTTGGAGACGCCGATCGCCCGGCAGCGACCGCTCGCGGAGATCTGCTCCATCGCCTTCCACGTGTCGACGTAGTCGACGTCGATGTCGGGCAGCGGCCAGTGGACGAGGAACAGGTCGAGGTAGTCGAACCCGAGGTCCTCGAGGGTGCGGTCGAAAGCCTTCAGGGCGTCGTCCGGGGCGTGCTTGTTGTTGTTGAGCTTGCTCGTGACGAACACGTCGGAGCGGTCGAGGCCCGAGCGACGGATCGCCTCGCCGACCTCCTTCTCGTTGCCGTACATCTCCGCGGTGTCGATGTGCCGGTAGCCGACCTCCAGCGCGTTCGTGACCGCCTCGACGCACTTGTCCGGCTCGACCAGGAAGACGCCGAAGCCCAGTTGCGGGATCTCGACGCCGTTGTTGAGCCGGATGTTCGGCACGGATGCCATGCGGGGTCCTCCTGGGGTTTCGGTGGGTCGTCCGGCGCGCTGCCCTACCCGGCGACCGGGTGCTCAACCGGGCGAGCGGGTTCCTAGAAGTAGTCGAGCAGGACGGCACGCGGCCCGGCGGCCAGGAGGTCGAGCGCGGCCGGGTCCGTGGTTCCGCCGGCGAGCCCGGCCTGCGCGCAGGCACGACCGGTGGTGGCTCCGCAGTAGAGGACGGCGAAGCCGCGGACGTCCAGGTCCAGATCGGTCGGCCCGTCCGTGCGCTCCAGCCGCCCCTCGCCGTCCGCCACGGTCAGGCGCCAGTCGCCGGCGTTCCACGGCGCGGCGTCGTCCCGGAGCGCGAAGGCGACACTGCCGCGCACGTGCGCCGGCCAGCCGCGCGCCTCGACCGCCCGGACGACGTCGACCGGGCGGTGCATCCAGGCGTCGGTCCGCACCGGCCGTGCCCGCTCGACGGGGAGCACGGCGTCCACGGCGCTGCCCTCGAGCAGCGGCAGCCGCACTGCATGGACGACGGACTGCCATCCGCCGAGCACCGCCGCGAGCGCGCGGGCGGCCTCCGGCGTCGTGGCCAGCAGCTCGTGGGCAGTCAGCCGGCCGTCGGGGCCGTATCCGCGCCCGCGCTCGTAGAGGAGCGCCCCGGTGGTCCGTCCGTCCTGCTCCACGAGGGTCAGGCCGTCGGCGCCGTCCGGCCAGGAAGCGGAGGGCGACTGCGCGTAGGCACCTCCGGTCCGGGTGAGCAGGCCGTCGTGCGCCTGCGCCACGGCGGTGTAGAGCTCCTGCACCGCCGGCAGGTCGCCGGTCTCCGCGTGCACCAGGCGCACGCCGGGAGGCACGTCCCGTGGCAGCGCGGCGGTGTCGAGGTCGACCTCACGCAGGACGCCGGCCACCTCCCAGCCCAGCGACCGGTAGACGGCCGACACCGTCGGGTAGAGCGCGCTGACCGCGGCCCCGCGCTCGCGAGCCCGCTCGAGCAGCGTCGTCAGCAGCAGCCGGCCGACGCCGGCACCGCGCGCCTCGGTCGCGACGGCGACCCCGCCGACGTCGGCCGTGGGCACCCGGCGGCCGCCCCACCACTGCTCGTGGCCGAGGTCGGTGGCCTTGCCGACCAGGCGGCCGCGGGCGTCGAAGGCACCGAGGCGCTCCCAGCCGGCCACCGGCTGCACGGCGATCGGCGGCGGTTCCGGCGGGCCGCCGAAGGTGACCCGGCCGAGTTCCCACGCGTCGGGGAGCTCGTCGTCGCGCAGCGGGCGGACGGTTCCGTCGCTCACCGCGCGGCCTCCGCCTCCGCGAGCGCCGGCTCCGGCACCGGCGCGGCACGGCGCAGGAGCGGCGTTCCCGCCAGGGCCAGCAGCGCGGCCAGCGCGGCGCCGACCGCGGGGACCGCGAAGGCGGACTGCGCACCCCAGCTGTCCACCGCCGCGCCGGCGAGGGCGGACCCGGCGGTGACTCCGAGGGTCAGCCCGGTGAAGACCCAGGTGAGCGCCTCGGTGAGCGAGGCGCGCGGCACCCGCGACTCGACCAGCGACATGCCGGAGACCAGCACCGGAGCGATGGCCAGGCCCGCGACGAAGACGACGAGCACCAGGAGCGGCAGCGACCGCGCGAGCAGGAGCGCCTGCGCGGCCACGCCGAAGAACACCGCGCAGCCGACGAAGCGGGCGGCCAGGGTGCCGGGCAGCCGGAGGACGCCGTAGACCAGCCCGGCCACCAGGCTGCCGCCGGCGTAGACGGCCAGCGCGAGGCCGGCGAACGGCGGGGCACCCTCGTGCTCGGCGAACGCGACGACGACGACGTCCATCGCGCCGAACACCGCACCGACGGCGAGATAGGCGACCGTCACGGCGACCACCGCCGGGGCGAGCAGCGCCGAGGACCGGCCGCGCCGTCCGGGCTCGCGCGGTTCGACGGGCGGCTCGGTCTCGCGCAGGCGGGACAGCCACATGCCGCCGCAGAAGCCGATTCCGACGCCCGTGAGGAACCCCACGGATGGGTTGATCAGGGTGGCGAGCAGGGTGACCAACGGCGGGCCGATGACGAAGACGACCTCGTCGACGACCGACTCGAAGGCGAAGGCGGTCTGCCGCCCGTCGCTGTCCAGGGCGTGCGCCCAGCGCGCCCGGACGATGGACCCGACGTTCGGGCCGAAGGCACCGGTCAGCCCGGAGAGCACGAACCACGACCACGTCGGCGCCCCGGCGACGACCGCGGCCACGAACGCGATGCCGGAGAGCAGGTAGAGGGTGAAGGCCAGCCGCAGGACGGCGCCCTGGCCGCGGCGGTCCATCGCGCGCGCCCACGCGGGGCTGGCGAACGAGCCGACCAGGGCCAGCGTGCCGGCGACGGAGCCGGCCAGGCCGTAGCTCCCGGTCTCGCCCTCGACCAGCAGGACGGCGCCGAGGCCGAGGATCGGCATGGGCAGGCGGGCGAGCCAGCCCGCGAAGGAGAAGGCACCCGATCCGGGGACGGCGAACAGGCGGACGTACGGACTGAAGAACGTGCGGGGCGACACAGGTGTTCTCGCGCTCTCTGGCCACAGGCGAGTGCGGGTCTCCCCCGCCGGTCTCTCGGGTGGCCCTCCGACGGTAGCAACGAGGACGGCCGGTCCGCCTGCTCTTTCCGACCCAGCCGGCCATGGCCCGATCACACGGACGTTGCACGAACGGGTTCGATGTCGCCGTCCGCTACTACGCTCGACGCGTGACCTCGACCTCGCTGCCCGACCCACGGCTGCGGCCGCGGGCTGCCGAGGGGCCGGGCACCGGCGGGCTCGTCGACCGCCACGGCCGCGTCGCCACCGATCTGCGGGTGTCGCTCACCGACCGCTGCAACCTGCGCTGCACGTACTGCATGCCGCCCGAGGGGCTGGACTGGCTGCCCAAGGTCGAGGTGCTCACCGACGACGAGGTGGTCCGCCTGGTGCGGATCGGCGTCGAACGGCTGGGCATCCACGAGGTGCGGTTCACCGGCGGCGAGCCGCTGCTGCGCCCCGGCCTGGTCGGCATCGTCGCCGGCACGACGGCCCTCCGGCCGCGCCCCGAGGTCAGCCTCACCACCAACGCCGTCGGGCTGGCCCGCGTCGCGCCCGCGCTCGCCGAGGCCGGGCTGGACCGGATCAACGTCAGCCTCGACACCCTCGACCCCGCGCGGTTCAAGGAGCTGACCTACCGCGACCGGCTCGACGACGTCCTCGCCGGGCTCCGCGCCGCGCACGACGCCGGGCTGACGCCGGTCAAGGTCAACGCCGTCCTCATGCACGGCAAGAACGAGGCCGACGCCGTCCCGCTGCTGGAGTTCTGCCTCGAGCACGGCTACCAGCTGCGGTTCATCGAGCAGATGCCGATCGACTCCAACCACGCGTGGACCCGCGGGGAGATGGTCACCGCCGAGGACATCCTCGAGCAGCTCTCCACGCGCTGGACCCTCACGCCCGACGGCGAGGAGCGCGGCTCGGCGCCGGCCGAGCGCTGGCTGGTCGACGGCGGCCCGGCGACCGTCGGCGTCATCGCCTCGGTCACCCGCTCCTTCTGCGGCGCCTGCGACCGCACCCGGCTGACCGCCGACGGCCAGGTGCGCAACTGCCTGTTCGCCCGCGAGGAGTCCGACCTCCGGACGGCGCTGCGGGCCGGCGCCACGGATGACGAGCTGGCCGACCTGTGGCGCATCGCGACGCTGAGCAAGCTGCCCGGGCACGGCATCGACGACCCGAGCTTCCTGCAGCCGACCCGGCCGATGTCGGCCATCGGCGGTTGACGTGGTGACCGTGCGCTACTTCGCCGGGGCGCGCGCGGCGGTCGGCGTCGACACGGAGCAGCGGTCGGCGGCGACCCTCGACGAGCTGGTCCGCGGGCTGACCGAGGCGCACGGCGAGAAACTGGCCAAGGTGCTGCCTGCGTGCTCGTTCCTCGTCGACGGCACCACGACGCGCGATCGTGCGTTGGCTCTGTCACCGGGGGCGGTCGTGGACGTACTGCCCCCCTTTGCCGGCGGCTGACCTGGGAGGATCCGCGCCATGAGCGTGTTCGACAAGGCGAAGGCCAAGATCCAGGAGTTGTTCGGGCGGGCCGAGGAGGTCTACGGCCAGGCCCACGGGGACCAGGCCGCGGAGGTGGCAGGGGAGGCCAACCGGCTCGAGGCCGAGGCCGAGGAGGCCGAACTCGAGCGCGACGAGCACCGCCGCGACGACGACGGCCTCGCCGGGCAGGGCGCGGTGCGCTGACCGAGGGCGCCCCGCGTATGCATAGCGACAGGGGTATGTGACGCAGCGCACAGCCGGTGCGGCGCGGCGGCCTCGCGGGGTGTAGCCGGGCGCTCTCCGTGGGCAGGGCTCAGGTGCGACGGTGCAACGGCGCGCCGGTTCGGTCCGTCTCCTTTCTCGAAACCACCGGGATCCCTCATGCCTTCTGCCCAGGACCACGACCGCCAGACCATCGAGATCGAGGACGGCGGGCGAATGGTCGCCTCCGCCCACATCCAGGGAACCGATCGCCCGGGCACCGTGCACACCGACCTGCACGCGGAGTCCGGCCCGCTCCCCCCGGAGACTCGCGCCCACCTCGTGGACGCCGTGCTGGAGCATCCGGACGTCCACGCGGCCGACCATCTGGTGGCCACGATGCCGCTGGGCGACACCGAGATGCTCGAGCGCGTTCGTGAGCGCTGTGAGGACGTCGAGGCCCACTCCGCCGGCGCGACCAAGATCGTGGACGCTCGGTTGACGACCGGCGACCCGGCCGCGGAGTAGTCGCGCGGGGCGGGACACCCCGATCCCGCCGCTTCCGGCCCGCTGCGGCGTATAACGGACCGCATGGTTCCGGGCGGGATCCTGGATGTCGCGCCGTGGCGGGACTGGTGTTCCGCCGCCGAGGGTGCGCTGCGCTTCCTGCACCGCCATGTCGGGCTGGGACCTGTGGATGGTCACCACGGTCGTCGACGGCCACCAGGTCGTCCTGCTGGCCGAGCCGCCGGACGCCGTCGCCCCGGGCACCGTGCTCCCGTGGGAGGAGAGCTTCTGCCGCCAGATGGTCGAGGGCAACGCGCCACGGCTGGCCACCGTGACGGCCGCCGTGCCCGCGTACGCGTCCCGCACGGCCTGGCCGCTGCAGGGCGTCGCCGCCTACATCGGTATCCCGCTGGTGACGGCGGACTTGAAGCTCTACGGCACGCTCTGCGGGGTGGCCCACCGTGCCAAGCCGCGCAGCGCGGCCCGCGAACTGGAAGTGGTCGAGGCGGCCGCGCGCTTGCTCAGCACGCTGATGGCCGCAGGCATGGACCCGCCGCCGCTCGCGGCCCTGGAGCCGCCGCCGTCCACTCCTAAGGGCAGTCGACCCACTCCTCGCCGCCGTCGGTGAAGACCTGGCGCTTCCAGATGGGCAGTCGCTTCTTCACCTCGTCGACGAGGTCGGCGCAGACCGCGAACGCCGCGGCGCGGTGGGAGGTGCTCACGGCGCAGGCCAGCGCCACGTCGCCGATGCCCAGGTGGCCTGTCCGGTGCGACACCGCGACGGCGTGCACCTCGGGCCGGGCGGCGAACTCGGTGGCGATCCCGGTGAGCACGTCCTCGGCCGTGGGGTGACCGACGTACTCCAGCTCGGTCACCGACCGGCCGGAGTCGTGATCGCGCACCACGCCGGCGAACGACACCACCGCACCGGCCCGCTTGTCGGCCACGGCGTCCTCGTGCTCGGCGACCGACAGCGGCTCGTCCACCACGCGCGCGATGACCGGGCTGCTCACGGCCGCGACGGTACCCGCCGCCTCCTGCGCCGGAGGGTGCACTAGCCGCCGAGAGACGGGGGGACGTCGAGGTCGAGCGGATCGGCGAGGCCGGTGCAGTCGACCTCGGTGACGTCGTGCGCGGCGAGGTAGCGCCGGGCGCCCTCGTCGCCGGTGGCCGTCTCGACGACGCCGGCCCAGTGCTCGCGTCCCAGCAGCACGGGATGCCCGCGGACGCCGGCGTAGGTGGCCACCGCGAGCGCGCCGGGCGCGGCCAGGGCGGCGACCCGCTCCAGGGCCTCCGGGGTCATGCCCGGCATGTCCACCAGCGTCACCAGGGCGGCGTCGACCCGGCCGGGCCAGCCGCGCAGCCCCTCCAGCCCGGTGCGCAGCGAGGACGCCATGCCGCTCTCCCAGTCGCGGTTGGCCAGCACGGTCGCGCCGTCCAGGTCGGCCCGCTGCCAGACGTCGACCGCCTGCGCGCCGAGGACGACGAGCACGGGATCGCAGGCCGCCCGTGCCGTCCGGACCGCCCGTTCGACCAGCAGGCTGCCCTCGTACTCGACCAGGGCCTTCGGCATCCCGTAACGGCGGCCGCCTCCCGCGGCGAGGACGACGGCGGCGACGGTGCTCACCCGGCCCACTCTGTCACCGCTCGTAGACCGCGATCTCCGACGCCTTGACCACGGCCCACACCGGCGACCCGGGCACGAGGCCCAGCTCGGCGAAGGCTGCCGCGGTGACGTCGGCGACGAGCGGCACCTCGCCGGCCAGCTCGCAGCGCACGCTGGTGCCGTGCGGCGTCGCTCCGGCCAACCGGGCCGGCCACACGTTGCGCGGGCTGCCGTCGGGCCGGCTGAGGTAGACGGCCACCGACTCCGGCCGGACGGCGGCGAACACCGGGCCCGACGCCTCGTCGGCCACCGCGACGACGCCACCGGCGTCCAGCCGCACCGTGCGCCCCTCCCCCGTGCCGGGCAGCAGGGACAGCCCCACCAGCCGGGCGACGTAGTCCGTGCGCGGGTGCCGGCTCACGTCCGCCGGCGTGCCGGTCTGGACGACGCTTCCGTCCTCGACCACCACGACGCGGTCGGCCAGCGCCATCGCGTCGACCGGGTCGTGCGTGACCAGCACCGTGCTGCCGGGGTAGTCGGCCAGGTGTCGGCGCAGCTCCGCCCGCACGGTCAGCCGGGTGCGGGCGTCCAGCGCCGAGAGCGGCTCGTCGAGCAGGAGCAGCGCGGGGTCTCCGACGAGCGCCCGGGCCAGCGCCGCGCGCTGCGCCTGCCCACCGGACAGCGCGCCGGGTCGCCGGCCACCGAGGTCGCCGATGCCGACGCGATCCAGCCAGCCCGCTGCGGCCACGCGGGCGGGGTGCCGCCGCACGCCCCGGGTGCGCAGGCCGAACGCCACGTTGTCGGCCACGGACAGGTGCGGGAAGAGCAGGTGGTCCTGGAAAACCATGCCGAGCCGCCGCCGGTGCGCGGCAACGTGCACGGTGGCGTCGTCCCACACCTCGCCGTCGACGACGACCCGCGCCTCGTCGGGTGCCAGCAGCCCCGCCAGGACACGCAGCAGCGTGGACTTGCCCGCCCCGTTCGGTCCGAGGACGGCGAGCACCTCGCCGTCGGCCACGTCGAGGTCCACGTCGAGGTCGAGGCGTCCCCGCCGCACCCGGACGGCCGCCGCCAGGCTCACGCGACGACCTCGCCTCGGCCGAGCCACCTGTCGCGGAGGAGCAGCAACGTCGCCAGCGAGACCACGAGCAGCACGAGAGAGAGGACGACGGCGGCGTCCGGATCGCTCTGCAGCGCCAGGTAGACGGCGAGCGGCATGGTCTGCGTCGTCCCCGGGAAGTTGCCGGCGAAGGTGATCGTCGCGCCGAACTCCCCCAGGGCGCGGGCCCAGCAGAGCACCGCACCGGCCGCGACCCCGGGCGCCACCAGCGGCAGCGTCACCCGGAGGAACGTCGTCCAGCGGTCGGCGCCGAGGGTGGCCGCGGCGTCCTCGAAGCGGGCGTCGGCGGCCCGCAGCGCGCCCTCGACGCTGATCACGAGGAACGGCATGGCCACGAAGGTCTCGGCGATCACCACCGCCGCCGTGGTGAAGGGGATCGTCACGCCGAAGGCGTCGTCGAGCCAGCGGCCGATGAGCCCCTGACGCCCGAGCACCGCGAACAGCGCGACGCCGCCGACGACGGGGGGCAGCACGAGAGGCACGGTCACCAGGGCACGCAGCACCGATCGGCCCCGCGCCCGGGATCGGGCCAGGACCCAGGCGAGGGGGACGCCGAGGAGCAGTGACACGAGCGTCGCCAGGGTCGCCGTTCCCAGCGACAGCCGCAGCGCCTCACCGACGCCGGGGGAGGTGAGCCGCGGCCACAGCTCGCCCCACGGTGCCCGCGCCACGAGCCCGACGAGGGGCAGCACCAGGAACGCGACGGCGAGCAGCGCGGGCACCAGCAGCGGCGCCGGCACCCGCGTCGCCTCGCGGGGCCGCGTCACGGGGCGCGGAAGCCGGCGTCCGCGAGCGCGCGCTGTCCTCGGTCGGACCGCACGAGCGCGACGAACGCCTCAGCGGCCGACGGGTTCGGGGCGTCGGCGAGGACGCCGATCGGATAGCGGTTGACGGCGTCCTCGGCCTCGGCGAAGGCGACGCCCTCCACGGCGTCGCCGGCCGACACGACGTCGGAGGCGTAGACGAGGGCGGCATCGACCTCGCCGAGCTCGACCTTGGTGAGCGCGGCGCGTACGTCCTCCTCGTAGGTGTCCGGCTCGGGCGTGACGCCCGCGGCATCGAAGACGTCCTGGGCCGCGCTGCCGCACGGCACCTCGGGCGCGCACAGGGCGAGCACGAGGTCGCCGCGGGTGAAGTCCTCGAGGTCGGTGACCCCGGCCGGGTTGCCGGCGGGGACGGCGATCTGCAGCACGTTGGACGTGAACACCACCGGGTCGCCCGCCACCAGGTCCTCGCCGGCGACCGCCTCCATCTGCTGCTCGTTGGCCGAGGCGAAGACGTCGGCGGGAGCGCCCTGGACGATCTGCGTCGCCAGCGCCGAGCTGCCCGCGAAGCTGATCCGGACCTCCAGGCCGGGGTTCGCCGCGGACAGATCGTTCCCGAGAAGCGTGAAGACGTCCGTCAGCGAGGACGCGGCGAAGACGGTGAGCGTGCCGGACAGGTCGCCGTCGTCCGACCCGCCCGACGGGGCGGCGTCCGCACCACCGGAACCGCAGCCCACCAGGACGAGGGCTGCTGCGACAGGGAGGGCCAGGGCCGACCAGCGCCTCACGGGACGTCCACGCTGACCTGCGTCGCCTTCACCGTGGCCACCGCGCGGACGCCGACCTCGAGCCCGAGTTCGTCGGCGGCCTCCCGGGACATCAGGGAGACGAGCCGGAACGGACCGGCCTGGATCTCGACCTGCGCCATCACGGTGTCGCGGACGACGCGGGTGACGATCCCGGGCATCCGGTTGCGGGCCGACGACGAGCGCGTGGTGCCCGGCGCCGGCGGCTCGTGCAACGTCACCGCGACGCGGGCGAGGTCGGCGCCGTCGACCTGCGCCGGGCCGCCCGCCTCACGGGACGCGGCCAGCCGGTCGCTGTCGATCCAGCGCCGCACCGTGTCGTCGCTGACCCCGAGCAGCGCCGCGGCTTCGGAGATCCGGTACGAGGTGGGCACTCCAGCACCGTATGTCCGCAGATGCGGCACCGGCAAGCCGTTCCCTCCGCTATTGCGGAGGGATTACGGCACCCAGCCGCGCAGCACCGCCCAGCGAGTCCGCACCCTGTCGTCCACCGATGCGATCGCGTCGAAGTCGCTGTCGTAGTGCAGGACGACCGCGTCATGCTCGATGGCCGTGGCCGCGATCAGCAGATCGACGACGCCGGCCGCGCGACCCTTGCCGGCCGCGAACAGAGCGCGCTGCAGTTCAACGGCAATCTCCTGGGCGCGCGATCCAGCAACGAGCGGAGTGAAATCGGACTGCTGTCGACTCACGATGCGCTCATGGTCGGCCTTCGATCGGGCACTGAAGCCGGCCTCGAGCGTCGTCAGGACCATGGAGCACAGTTCGTCGCCCCGATCCAGCGCCGCGATGAGAGCTGCCTTGATCGCCTCGGACCGCCCGACGCGTTGCAGAACGCTGTTGTCGACGAGCAGGCGCGTCACCGGCGCGCGGCAGCCCGGACTTCGGGATCGTTGAGGTCACCGAGCGCATCGGTGGAGGCCAACCATTCGACCGCGTCGCGCTGACGGTGTCGCCGCACCATCTCGGTCAGCGCTCGACGAACCGTCTCGGCCTTCGTCGCGTTCTCGCCCACGATGTCCCGCGCCTCGGCCAGCAACTCGTCCGGGATGTCGATGAGAGTCTTCGCCACCCACACCTCCGCGCTATATCGACCAACGTGTCAGAAGTATATCCGCAAGGCCGCCGTTTGCCGAGCGCGTGGCACGGGCAGTCGCGATCGGTGCCGCTTGCGTCTCGTAAGACCGCCGACCGCGACAACCCCGCCGGCGCAACGGCCGCCGTCCGCACCCGCCGCCTCCGCGAGGTCGCACGCGACCTGCTCGGCTTCGAGGACTTCCGCCCCGGCCAGGAGCGGGCGATGCAGTCCGTGCTCTCCGGCCGCGACACCCTCGCCGTCCTGCCGTCGGGCGCCGGCAAGTCGGCCGTCTACCAGGTGGCCGGTCACCTGCTCGACGGCCCGGTCGTGGTCGTCTCGCCGCTGATCGCCCTCCAGCGCGACCAGGTCGAGCGGCTGGACGAGGTCGAGGAGCTGGGCGAGGCCGCGATGCTCAACTCCGGCCTGTCGGCCGGTGACCAGCGGGCCGCGCTGGAGGGGCTCGCCGACGGCACCGTCCGCTACCTCTTCCTCGCCCCTGAGCAGCTGACCAAACCCGAGGTGGTCGACACCATCGCCGCCGCCGGGCCGGTCCTGTTCGTCGTCGACGAGGCGCACTGCGTCTCCGCCTGGGGCCACGACTTCAGACCCGACTACCTGCGACTCGGCGGAGTCGTCGAGCAGCTCGGCTCCCCGACGATCCTCGCGCTCACCGCCACCGCCGCTCCCCCGGTCCGGGCCGAGATCATCGAACGCCTGGGCATGCGCGACCCCGAGGTGGTGGTCGCGGGGTTCGACCGGCCGGAGATCCGGCTGGAGGTGGAGCAGTACGCCGACGCGGCGGGCAAGGACGCCGCCGTCCTCGACCGGGTCCTCGCCGAGGTCGGCGAGGGCCACGTGCCCGGCATCGTCTACAGCGCGACCAGGCGGAGCACCGAGGAGGTCGCCACGGCGCTCGCCGACCGGGGACTGCGCGCCCGGCCGTACCACGCTGGTCTGAAGAAGGCCGACCGCGAGGACACCCAGCGGGCCTTCATGGACGACGAGCTGGACGTCGTCGTCGCCACCACCGCCTTCGGCATGGGCATCGACAAGCCCGACACCCGGTTCGTCGTCCACGCCGAGCCGGCCGACTCCGTGGACAGCTACTACCAGGAGATCGGCCGCGCCGGCCGGGACGGGCAGCCGGCTCTCGCCGTCCTCGTCTACCGCCAGGAGGACCTCGGACTGCGCACGTTCTTCGCCGCCGGGGTGCCGGCGGAGGAGGAGCTCCAGCAGGTCGCCGGCCTGGTCGCGGCGGCGCCGGCGGCCGGCATGGAGGACGGTGTGGACGTCAAGGCCCTGCGCGAGGAGACCGGCCGGGCAGCCACTCCGCTGGCGCGAGACCTGAACCTGCTCGAGCAGGTCTCCGCCGTCGTCCTCGACGAGGAGGGCGCCGCCCACCCGGCGGCCGACGCGCCACCGCCCGGAGAGGCCGCCGCCGCGGCCCGCGAGCTGGCCGAGCACCACGAGCGGGTCGACCAGAGCCGGGTCGAGATGATGCGCGGCTACGCCGAGACGACCGACTGCCGGCGGCAGTTCCTGCTGGGCTACTTCGGCGAGCAGCTCGACGAGCCGTGCGGGAACTGCGACAACTGCTCGGCCGGCACGGCGACCGACCGGGGGGGCCAGGCCGCCTCGCCCTTTCCGCCGGAGACGCCGGTCGAGCACGCCGAGTGGGGCCCCGGGATCGTGATGCGGGTCGAGGACGACCGGCTCGTCGTCCTCTTCGAGGAGGTCGGCTACAAGACCCTCGCGATCGCCGCAGTCACCGAGAACGACCTGCTCCGGGCGCGCATGTGACTCGAATGACGGGTAAGTGGGCCGAACCGGTCCGGCGACAAGGAGTTCCAGCGTGAAGGTCCTCGGCATCAACGCCCTCTACCACGACCCCGCCGCTGCCCTCGTCGTCGACGGCCGGGTCGTGGGTGCCGCCGAGGAGGAGCGGTTCAGCCGGCGCAAGCACGGCAAGCGGCCGCTGCCGTGGAGCGCCTGGGAGCTGCCCGGAGCTGTCCGCGGCCTGGGTGCTCGCCGAGGCGGGGCTCACACCGGACGACCTGGACGCCGTGGCGTACTCGTTCGACCCGCGGCTGATGCCCGCTCCCGACGGGACCGGCCTGGGCGACCAGGGCGACGTCATGCGCAAGATGTACGCCGAGCAGGCGCCGTCCTTCCTCGCGCACTACCTGCCCGGGCTGTCCGAGGACAAGGTCGTCTACGTGCCGCACCACGTGGCGCACGCGGCGTCCGCCGGCCTGGCCGCGCCCTACCCGACCAACTCGGTGCTGGTCCTCGACGGCCGGGGCGAGGCGGTCAGCCACCTCGCCGGCCGGTACGAGAACGGCAAGCTCGACGTGCTGGCCAGCCAGGCGCTGCCGCACTCGCTCGGCCTGCTCTACGAGGACCTGACCGAGCACCTCGGCTTCCTGCGCAGCTCCGACGAGTACAAGGTCATGGCGATGGCGTCCTACGGGAAGCCGCGCTTCGCGACGGAGCTCGAGAAGGCCGTCCACGCGACCGGTGACGGCGGGTTCCGCACCGACAAGGTCGACTTCGGCCAGTTCGCGCCGCGACTGCGCACGGGCGACGACTGGACCGACGCCCACGCCGACCTCGCCGCCAGCGTGCAGCTGCGGCTGGAGGAGGTGCTGCTCGACCTGGCGCGCTGGTTGCACGGCCAGACCGGGGACCGCGCGCTCACCCTCGCCGGCGGCGTCGCCCTCAACTGCGTGGCCAACACCCGCATCTACGCCGAGGGCCCGTTCGACCAGGTCTGGGTGCAGCCGGCCGCCGGCGACTCGGGGACGGCGCTCGGCGGGGCCATGGCCGTAGCGCGCGACCTCGGCGACATCACCGAGCCGATGCCCGGCGCCGACCTGGGCCGCGGATGGACCGATGAGGAGATCGAGGCCTGGCTGACCACGGCCGCCATCGACTACGAGCGGCCGCACGACGTCGCGGACGCCGTCGCGGCGGTGCTGGCGGACAACGGGATCGTCGCCTGGTTCCAGGGGCGCAGCGAGTACGGGCCGCGGGCCCTGGGCCACCGCTCGCTGCTGGCCCATCCCGGCTTCCCGGGCAACCTCGAGCGGATGAACGACGTCAAGGGCCGCGAGCAGTTCCGGCCGGTGGCGCCGATGGTCCTGGCCGAGCGGGCGAGCGCGATCTTCGGCCGCGGGCCGGTTCCCTCGCCGTACATGCTCTTCGTCCACGACGTGCACCCGGACTGGAAGGACCGCATCCCGACCGTCACGCACGTCGACGGGACGGCGCGGATCCAGTCGGTCGACCGCGCCGACGAGCCGCTGGTGGCCCGGATGCTCGAGTGCTTCGAGCGGCGCACCGGACTGCCGGTCGTGGTGAACACCAGCCTCAACACGGCCGGGCGACCGATGGTCGACGACCCGCGCGACGCGCTGGAGTGCTTCGGCTCGGCGCCCGTCGACCTGCTGGCCATCGGCCCGTTCGTCGTGCGACGGCCGAAGCCGACGCCGCGCTGACCCGATCGGGCGACATCCGGGGGAGAACCGAACCACCAGGGGCGCCACGGGCGAAGACCGGGTGCACACACTCGCTTCTCCTGTGGAGGACTCAGATGACCGCATCGGCACGCGACACGGGCGCCGGCCGCCCCTGGCCCCAGGTACTGGGTCTCGCCTTCGGCGCGATCTACCTGCTCGTCGGCATCGTCGGCTTCTTCGTCACCGGCTTCGACAACTTCGCCGGCAACGAGCAGCACGAGATGCTCCTGTTCTTCATGATCAACCCGCTGCACAACATCGTGCACATCCTCATCGGTGTGGTGGGACTGGCTCTGAGCCGGACGCTGGCGGGTGCCAAGACGTTCGGCCTGCTGCTGCTGGTCGGGTACGGCCTGGCCTTCGTCTACGGCGTGGTCGCCGTCGGCGAGGACTGGGACTTCCTGAACATCAACTGGGCGGACAACGTCCTGCACATCGCGAGCGCCGCCGTGGGTGCGGCGATCTACGCCGGTGCCGGCCGGTTCGCCGGCAACCGCACGACCGTCTGAGACAGCAGGCACCGGCCCCGTCGTCCTCCGGGACGGCGGGGCCGGTGTCGTCCCGGCCCTCCAGCGTGCGCGACCCCCTGTCGTCGAGGCGCCGGGGAGCGCAGACTCGGATCGTCGGCGGGCGGCCGCCTCCGGTCCCCGCACCGGCACGACCGAGGTGGTCCGCATGGACGAGGACCGTGTCCTGCAAGAGTTGGCCGCGGACCTCGAGCGGGACGACCCCCGACTGGCGGCCCGGCTCACCGGTTCGGTCGAGGGCGCCCGGCGGCACCGGCCGTGGTGGCTGCTCCCGCTCCTCGGGCCTCCGCTGCTGATGGTCCTGTTCGTGATCGACGCGGCCGCCTTCGGAACAGCGGTCATGCTGCTCGTGCTCGCCACCCCGCTGATCGTCTGCTGGTTGCTGCCACCGCCGAACGGCAGCACGACGCCCAGACCGGGCTGATCTCCCCCGGCGCCCGCTGCACCGGCCCCCGTGGCCCCGGTTACGTTGCCGGGCATGGACTTCGCCCTCTCCGCCCGCGCCGAGGACGTCTGCGGTCGCATGTGGGACTTCATGCGCGAGCAGGTCTTCCCGGCCGAGCCGGCGTACGAGGCGTGGCGCGCGGCCCGCGGCTCACGACGACCACGGCACCCCGCCGGTGCTCGAGGAGCTCAAGGCCGAGGCCCGCAAGCGAGGGCTGTGGAACCTCTTCTCCTCCGAGCTGGGCGGGCTCTCCACCGTCGAGTACGCGTCGGTCGCCGAGATCAGCGGCTGGTCGCCGGTCATCGCCCCCGAGGTCACCAACTGCGGGGCGCCGGACACCGGCAACATGGAGACGCTGATGCTGTTCGGCACCCACGAGCAGAAGGAGCAGTGGCTGACCCCGCTGCTGGAGGGCGAGATCCGCTCGGCGTTCGCGATGACCGAGCCCGAGGTGGCGTCGTCCGACGCGCGCAACATCCGGACGTCGATCGTCCGCGACGGCGACGACTACGTGGTCAACGGCCGCAAGTGGTGGATCACCGGCGTCGCCGACGAGCGCTGCCGGATCTTCATCGTGATGGGCAAGACCGACCCGGAGGGCCCGGCCCACCGGCAGCAGTCGATGGTCCTCGTGCCGCGCGACACCCCCGGCGTCGAGGTCGTCCGCCACCTGCCGGTGTTCGGCTACCAGGACCAGCACGGGCACTCGGAGCTGCGCTTCACGGACGTGCGCGTGCCGGCGACGAACCTGCTCGCCGGCGAGGGCGACGGCTTCCGGATCGCGCAGGCACGCCTGGGGCCGGGGCGGATCCACCACTGCATGCGGGCCATCGGCATGGCCGAACGGGCGCTGGCACTCATGGTCGAGCGGGCCAAGGCGCGCGTGGCGTTCGGACGGCCCCTGGCCGAGCAGGGAACGGTGCGCGAGGCGATCGCGCTGTCGCGCATCGAGATCGACCAGGCCCGGCTGCTCGTGCTCAAGGCGGCCGACCTCATCGACCGGTACGGCGCGAAGGGCGCCCGCACCGAGATCGCCGCGATCAAGGTGGCCGCGCCCCGGGTGTGCCTGGACGTGCTCGACCGCGCCATCCAGTTGCACGGCGGCGCCGGGGTCAGCGACGACACCCCGCTGGCGAGCTTCTGGGCGCACGCCCGCACGCTGCGCATCGTCGACGGGCCCGACGCCGTCCACCTGCGGTCGGTGGCGCGCGAGGAGCTCGAGCGGGAGCGGCCCTACCGCGGCTGAGCCCGCAGGTGACCGCGAAGGTATCGATCCGGTAACGACCGCACGTCTGCGCGGTCCCCTCGGGCGTCTCCGCGAACCGCAGCTCCGTGCTGATCGTCGGGACGGCGCGGGACGGCGACACGGCCGCGGTGCTGGAGGTCTACGAGAGCGCCTGGCCCGTGCACGCCACGGACGCCGAGCGCGGCTCGGGCTGGGGAGCCACCGGGGCGGTCACGCCGACCCGCCGGGACGCTCCCCGCCGCTGGAGCGGGTGCTGGCCGTCCCGCTGGACGGCCGGCTCGCCGTCAGCGCGCCCGTGGGGACGGGCACGGTCGAGGTGCTCGACGCCGCCGGCGCGGTGCTGGCCACGCTGCCGCTGCAGCACGGCGGGGTCTCCTCGGTCGTCCCCGACGGCGCGGCCGGCGTCCGCGTGCTGGACGCGGACGGCGACCCCGTCGCGGAGCAGCCGCTCACCGACGTGCTGGAGTGAGGCCCCCGGTCTGTCGGTCGTGCGTGCCAGGCTGCGCGCCGTGCCCCGCGACCCCGCGGTCGAGCAGCTGCTCGACGACCACACCGACGACGTCGTCCGCACCGCTCAGCGGCTCCGCGACGTGCTGCTCGGGGCCCATCCCGACCTGACCGAGCGAGCCCGCACGGGGTGGCACTCGATCAACTACACCCACCCCGCGGCGGGCTTCGTCTGCGCGCTGTTCCCCTACGCGGACCGGGTCGACCTGGTGTTCGAGCACGGTGCTCTGTTGCCCGACCCCGACGGGCACCTCACGGGCACGACCCGCCAGGTGCGCACCCTCCGGGTCCGCGCGGACGAGGACGTCGACCCGGACGTCGTCGTCGACTTCCTCGACGCGGCCGTGGAGCTCGGCGCCGGGCTGCGCGCCCGGCGCCGCTGAGTGGGCCTCAGGCCCAGAGGTTGCCGCCGACACCGCCGGCGGCGAGCTTCGTCCGCAGGGTGTCCTTGTCCAGACCGATGCCCGCGAGCGCGTCGGCGTCCTGGTCCAGGTCGATCTCGTCGGGCAGGGCGGCGAGCTTGCTCTCCGCGTCGGTGTCGCCCTGAGCAGCCAGCACCTGCGCGAGCTGGCTCTTGCCGATCTTCACGGGGTCCTCCGTCCGTCGGTTCGGCGGGACCATGCCCCTCGTGTCGCACGTGAAACAGCTACCCCGTCGTGATCGGAGCATCTCGATCCGATAACGGAGGCATCCCTGTCGCACTGCTCGACGCGTCTAGGTAGGTGAGCGGGAGGTGACCCGATGAGAGCCGCGGACGAGTCGGCCTTCGAGGAATTCGTCGCGGCGCGCTCCGACGACCTCATGCGCCTCGCCGTCCTCCTCGCCTCCGACCGAGGGCACGCGGAGGACCTGGTGCAGACCGCACTGGTCAAGGCCTACCGCCGCTGGGACCGGATCCGGAGCGACGACCCGTACCCGTACGTGCGCAAGGTGCTGGTCACCAGCGCCGCCAGCTGGCGTCGCCGCCGCGTGACCCAGGAGATCGTCGACCTGCCGTCGCACGACCCCGCCGGCCCGGACGACACCGACGCCGTCGCCGAGCGACACCTCATGGACGAGGCGCTGGCCGGACTGCCGCCGCGGATGCGCGCGGTCCTGGTGCTGCGCTACGCGGAGGACCTCTCCGAGGCGGCGACCGCCGAGGCGCTGGGCGTCTCGATCCCGACCGTCAAGAGCCAGACCGCCCGCGGCCTGGCACGCCTGCGTGCCGTGCTCGCCGCCGAGCACGCTGGAGGAGTGCTGACGTGATGCCCACCGACACCGAGCTGGAGATCCGCCTGCGGCGCGACCTGCGCGCCCGCCAGGTGACGGCCGCTCCGGCGCCGGCCGACCTCGCCGACCGGGTGCGCCGCCGGCACCGCAGCCAGCGTCGGGCCCAGGTGCTCACCGCCGTGGCCGCCGCCGCGGTCGTCGCCGGGTTCGCCGGTGCCGCGACGCTCGTGACACGGATGCAGGCGGGCCCCGCGCCGAATACGATCGACCAGCCGTCGCCGTCGCCGGAGATCGGCGTCCTCGACTGGCCGACGCGCGGCTCTCTCGCCGGCGACGAGGAGTGGCTCGACGGGATCCGGAGGCTCGACTGGGAGCTGCCGCCGGAGCAGTCCGGCGAGATTTCGGTGCCCGCGGCGGCCGACCGGCACGTCGCCTACGCCGGCGAGGTCCCCGACGTGGCCGCCGTCACCGGCGAAATCCTCGACGGCACGCCCGACGGCACGGTGGCGCTGGTGGTGGGCGAGTCCGACGGGCGGGTCGTCGCCGCCTGGTTCACCGGCGACCCCGGCGCGACCCCCGAGCAGATGCAGCTCGCGGCGCCGCCGCAGCCGGTGGCCCGCACGTCGCCGCTCGCCTACCTCGGCCCGGCCGGCCCCAGCACCGACGCCATCGCCCGTGTCGTCGTCGCCGCACCGGACGCGACGCTGGAGCGATCCACCATTCCGATCGTCCACGCCGACGGCACGGAGACGGTGCCGTACGTGCCGTTGCCCGGCACCGACGGCACGTTCGCGGACCTGCTCCACCCGTACGTGGCGCAGACCCGCGAGGTCCGGTGGCGGCCGTCGGTCGGGCAGCCCACGCACATCGTGCCGCCCGTCGTCACCCTCGAGGACCCAGACTTCCTGCAGGTGCTCCCCGGCGATCCGCTGACCGAGCAGTACGTTCTGAACGGGGAGAAGGACCGCATCATGCACCGGTACGGCCTCATGGGCGGCGGACCGGACCCGAATCCCCGCACCCTCGTCGCAGGCGATGCGGCCGACGGGCACCGGGTGGCTCTCGTCGGACTGACGTTCCTCTCCGGCGCAACGGGTGCCTGGCTGGTCGACTACACGCTGGTCACGGACGGCTGGCGGAGTTCCGTGGGTCGCCTTCCGCACGCACCGGCGGGCACGCCGCTGGAGGAGCGGTTGATCGGCGTCCCGGTGGGCGAGGACCGGATCGCCCTGCACGCCCCGCCGGGCGCCGTGCGGGTGGAGGTGCTCACCGCCGAGGGCGCGGTCCTCGGCACCGTGGACCTCGTGGACGGCGGCTTCGTCGGGCCGGTGCCCGGCGGGTCGTTCTCCGGCACCGACGGCGCGGACCGCGTGCGGGCGCTCGACCCGTCCGGACGCACCGTCGCCGAGGGCCGGATCGACCGGGTGGTGAGCGAGTGACCGAGCCGGCGTCCGTCGTGGCGCTGCGCCAGCTGGCCGCCGAGGCGCGGGAGCGGCGGATGGCGCCGCGTCGGTCAGTCCGCGCCTTGCGCCCGCCGGCCGAGCCACACGCCGACCCCGGCGAGCACGAGTGCGAGGAAGATCTGGGCGACACCCACGCCCACCCGGTCACTGGCGAACCACGTCGGTGACGAGACGAGGAGGACGACGGCGATGCCGAGCAGCAGCATCCCGACGAGCCGCTCTCGGCGGGGAGCGGGCGGGGTCATGCTGCCGAGACTAGGTCGCGCCGTCCTCGTGGCCGTCCTCGTGGGGCTGGGCGTCGCCGCGGGCCCGGCCGACCCTGCGGCGGCGTGCAGCTGCACGCGGGCCTCGACCGCCGAGCACTACGCGGCCGCCGACGTCGTCTTCACGGGCCGACTCCTCGAGCGCACGGTCGAGGAGCCGATCACGTCCAGCATCGATCCGGCACGGCACGTCTTCGCCGTCGACCGCGCGTGGAAGGGCGACGTCCGCGAGCGGGCGACGGTCCTGTCGGCCGTGTCCGGCGCCAGCTGCGGCCTGGAGCTGCGCGGTGCGGGTCCGTTCGTCGTGTTCGCCCGGGAGAAGGGCGCGCAGCTGGAGTCCGGGCTGTGCACGGGGACGGCCGAGGTGCGGCCGGCGCTCGCGGCGGAGCTCGACGCCCTGGCTCCGGCTCCCGCGAAGGATCCTCCGGCGGCGTTGTCCCCTGCCGCCGCGCCGACCACCGCCGAGACCGACGATCCGCTGCCGACCGCGGCCGCGCTGGCCGGCGGCGCCGCCGTTCTGGTCCTGGCGGCCTTCGCCGTGCTGGTCGTCCGGCGCCGCCGCTGACCTCAGAGGCGGTGGATCATCGAGACCTCGTCGCGGTCGTCGCCGGGTGCCACGCGGAGTGCGTCCGGGATCCGCCCGACCTCGACGTAGCCGAGACCGGCGTAGAAGGCCTCGGTGCCCGTCCCTCCGCGCACCGTGAGGTGCAGGAACTCCCACCCGTGCCGCCGGGCGATCTCGTGCACGCCCTGCATGAGCGTCCGGCCCAGCCCGCTCTTCTGGAAGTCGGGGTGGATCTGCACGCGGAGCACGGTCGCCCAGTGCTTCTTCAGCACGTGCGCGGACGTGACGAGTCCGGCGAACCCGGCGACCGCGCCGTCGACGGTCAGAACGACCAGGACGTCGCCCCGCGTGCGCAGACCGTCGAGCAGGTGCTCGAGGGCCGGCTCGACGTCCTCGGGAGTCACCGGACGCACGAACCCGACGGCGCCGCCGGCGTTGGTCACGTCGACCCAGCAGCGCAGCATCGCCGTCCGCAGGGCGTCGTCGACCTCGCGGTACTCACGGACGGAGGTGGAGGGCATGCCCTCCATCGTCGCCGGGCCGCCCGCGCGGCGCGCACGGACCCCTGGCGTCCCCGTCGTGGGCGGCCCTAGCGTCGGCCCGCGGCCCGGTTCGCCAGGAGCCGGCCGCGCCTGTCGAGGGGAGCAGGCCGTGACGGACCTGTCCGCTGCCACCGATCCGCTGACCGACCGGACCGGGTACGACCCCGCGTTCCTCGGGCCCGAGGTGCCCGTGCCGGAACTCGCGACGCCGCATCCCACCGCGCTGCTGCATTACCTGCACTACAGCGTGCTGCTCCGCACCGACCGGCGGTTCGCCGCGGTGACCGCGCTGGCCATGGACGGCGCCCGGCTCGTGCAGATCGACCGGGAGAGCGACCGCTGGCTGTTCGACCCGCGGGTGCCGGCCGAGCAGCAGGTGGGCAACCGCGTCTACGAGGACAACGACCTCGACCGGGGGCACCTGGTCCGGCGCACGTCGGCGGTCTGGGGCGACACCGTCGAGGAGGCGCAACGGGCCAACGACGACACCTTCTACTGGACCAACGCCGCACCGCAGGCTGGCGCCTTCAACAAGGGCAAGGCGCTGTGGCTGGGCCTGGAGGACTTCGTCCAGCGGCACGCCGACACCTTCGACCGCAAGCTCGTCGTCCTCGCCGGCCCCGTGCTCGACCCGCGGGATCCGCCCTACCGCGGGGTCCAGGTGCCGCTGCGCTTCTGGAAGGTCGTGGCCTTCGTCCAGGACGGCGCGCTCGCCGCCACCGGCTACCTGCTCGACCAGTCCCCGCTCGTCGACGACCTCGCCGCCGCGCTCGACGAGGCCGCCGCGGCCGGCGAGCCGCCGCCACTGGGGGAGTTCCGCACGTTCCAGGTGCCGATCGCGGACATCGCGGCGCTCAGCGGCGTCGTCCTCGACCAGCTCGTCGCCGTGGACCGGATGCCGGTACCGCCGTCCGACGAGACGCCGGCACCCGGCCAGGCGGCGGGTGGCTGGGTCCAGCTGGAGGAGCTGTCCGACATCGCGCTCTGACCACCCCTGGACAGGCAAGCGGTTGCTTGCCTATTGTTGCGCCGTGGGCGACGTGTTCAAGGCCCTCGCGGATCCGACCCGGCGCGCTCTCCTCGACGAGCTGCAGGAGCGGAGCGGTCAGACGCTGTTCGAGCTGTGCACCCGGCTGATCTCCAAGCACGGGTTGGGCTCGACGCGGCAGGCCGTCTCCCAGCACCTCGACGTCCTCGAGGCGGCGGGCCTGGTGCGGACCCGGCGGGAGGGTCGCTACAAGTTCCACGACCTGGACACGGCGCCGTTGAAGGCCATCACCGAACGGTGGCGGCTCGACCCCTGAGGAGGAACCGTGCGGATCAACCTGGCCAGCGTCCTGGTCGACGACCAGGAGAAGGCGCTGCGCTTCTACACCGACGTGCTCGGCTTCGTGAAGAAGACCGAGTTCCCGGTCGGCGAGCACCGGTGGCTGACGGTCGTCTCCCCGGAGGCTCCGGACGGCGTCGAACTGGTCCTGGAACCGGACGAGCACCCGGCCGTCCGCCCGTTCAAGGAGGCGCTCGTCGCCGACGGCATCCCGTTCACGTCCTTCGCCGTCGACGACGTGACCAAGGAGTACGAGCGGATGACCGCGCTCGGCGTCCGCTTCACGCAGGAGCCGACGCAGATGGGCGAGATGACCACCGCGGTGTTCGACGACACCTGCGGAAACCTCATCATGATCACCGCGATGTGACTCAGCGGCCGAGCAGCGCGTCGTCCGGGAGCCGGCCGCGGCGGACTGGTCGTCCAAGGAGGCGGTCGACGAGATCGCGGCCCGGCTGCGCGACTCCGCCCGGGAGGCCGCCGACTCCGGCCTGACCGTCGGCTACCACAACCACTGGTGGGAACTGCAGGCCCGCATCGACGGCCAGGTCGGCCTCGAGTACCTCGCCCAGGCCACGCCGGACGGGGTCGTCTTCGAGGTCGACGTCTACTGGGCCACCGTGGGCGGGGTCGACGTACCAGCCCTCCTGCGCCGACTCGGGAACCGCGTGCGAGCTGCACGTCAAGGACGGCCCGATCATCGCGCCGCCGTCGGTCGACGCCGAGTCGGATCCGCTCACCTACGGCCAACTGCCCGCCGGGCAGGGCGCGGTGGACATCGCCGGCTGCCTGGAGGCGGCGTCCGCCGCTGAGCTCGCCGTCATCGAGTTCGACGCCTTCGACGGCGACGTGTTCGAGGCCATCGAGGAGAGCGCGGGGTTCCTCCGCGCCAGCGGACGGGCCTGAGACACGCTGCACACTCTGCAAACTTGCGCGGACTGCAAGATTCCTGCGATGCTTGACGCGTGACGGCCGGCCTGCGTGAGCGCAAGAAGCAGGCCACCCGCCTCGCGCTGCACGAGGCGGCGTTGCGCCTGGTCGCCGAACGGGGCCTCGACGCCGTCTCCGTCGACGACATCGCGGCGCGGGCCGACGTCTCGCCGCGCACGTTCTTCAACTACTACTCGTCCAAGGACGACGCCGTCCTCGGCCTCGATCCCGAGGCGTCGACCCGGCAGATCGAGCTGTTCCTGGCCCGGCCGGCGGACGAGTCGCCGCTCGAGGCGCTGCGCGCCGTCAGTCGGGAGCAGGCGTTCGAGATGGCCGCGGAGACCGATCTCTGGCCGCTCCGGCTGAAGGTGATCGATGCCCATCCGGCCCTGCTCGCCCGCCTCGCCGCCGCCTTCGGGCGAGTCGGAGCGGGCGCTCGCCGAGGCGATCGCCGAGCGCACGTCGACCCGCGTCGGCGTGCACGCCTATCCGACGCTGCTCGCCGGTGTGGCCGGCGTCGTGATGCGCACCGCCCTGCACCGCTGGCTCGCCACCGACTTCACCGCGTCGCTGCCCGACCTCGTCGACGAGGCCTGGGACCTGCTCGCCGCCGGCCTGCCGGCGCCCCGCTGACCACGCATCCACCCCGAGCGGCCGACGCCGTCCGCTCCCCCGGTACCGCGCACCCGCGGCACCGTCGCACGACCGAGGAGTTCCTGTGCACGCCCCGCTCACCGATGCCGCCGCCCCGCCGCCCATCGTGCTCACCCGCAAGCGGGTCAACCTGATCTTCTCGGCGCTGCTCGCCGGCATGCTCATGGCCGCGCTCGACCAGACGATCGTCTCGACGGCGATGCCGACCATCGTCGGCGACCTCGGCGGCGTCTCCCACATGGCGTGGATGACGACCGCGTACCTGCTGGCCACCACGCTGGTCATGCCGATCTACGGCAAGTTCGGCGACCTCTGGGGACGCCGGAACCTGTTCCTCGTCGCGATCGGCCTCTTCACCGTCGCCAGCGTCGGCGCCGCGCTGGCCCCTGACTTCGGCTGGCTCGTCGTCTGGCGCGGCGTGCAGGGGCTCGGCGGCGGCGGGCTGATGATCCTGTCGCAGGCGATCATCGCCGACATCGTCCCGGCCCGTGAGCGGGCCAAGTACATGGGCCCGATCGGCGCGCTCTTCGGTCTCTCGGCCATCGTCGGGTCCGCTCGTCGGCGGCTTCTTCACCGACTCGGCCGCGCTCGGCTGGGAGTGGGCCTTCTGGATCAACGTGCCGGTCGGCGTCGCCGTCCTCGTCATCGCCTGGTTCGCGCTGAGCCTGCCGCGCAAGCGCAGCACCGAGCCGCTCGACTACGCCGGCATCCTGGCGCTGTCGGCCACCACGACCTCGCTGGTCCTGTTCACCGACTTCGGGGGCCGCGACGGCTGGGGCTCGTGGCAGGCGCTGTCGCTGCTCGCCGCGCTCGTCGCCTCCGCGGTGGCGTTCGTGCTGATCGAGCGCCGCGCCGCCGAGCCGATCATCCCGCTCTCGCTGTTCCGCAACCCCACCTTCGTCGTCGCGACCGCGCTGGGCATGGCGGTCGCTCTCGGCATGTTCTCGGCGATCGCCTTCATGCCGACGTTCCTGCAGATGAGCTCCGGGCTCTCGGCCGCGAACTCGGGCCTGCTGATGCTGCCGATGACCGCCGGCATCATCCTGACCATCCAGGGCTCGGCAAGCTTCATCGCCAGGACCGGCCGGTACAAGGTCTTCACGGTCGCGGGCGTTGCCGTGATCACGACCGCGATGGTCTGGATGACCACGCTGTCCGGCGCCACCTCGCTGTGGACCGTCGGCGCGATGTTCTTCCTGCTCGGTGCGGGCCTGGGCCTGATCATGCAGAACGTCGTGCTCGCGGCGCAGAACGCCGTCGCCGCCACGCAGATCGGCACGGCGACCTCGACGAACAACTACTTCCGCGAGGTCGGCGCGACCCTCGGCGTCGCCGTCTTCGGCACGCTGTTCACCAGCCGGCTGGCCGAGAACCTCGCCGGCGCCCTCGCCGCCAACCAGGAGCAGGCGGTGCAGGCGGGCATCACCTCGCCGGAGACGCTCGTCCCCTCGGCGGTGAAGGCGGCCGGTGAGCCGCTGCGGACGGCGATCGTCGACGCCTACGCGAACAGCCTGGCGCCGGTGTTCTGGTACCTCGTGCCGATCCTCGCGGTGGCGTTCCTGCTGGCGCTCGCGCTCAAGGAGATCCCGCTCTCCGAGCACGCCGGGATGGTCGCCCGCGGCGAGGCCGTGGAGTCCGAAGCGGACCTGGCCAGGCTCACGGCGGCCCGCGACGACGCCGAGAGCCTGCTGATCGACGAGCCCGTCGTCGTCCCCGGCGACGACCGGGACGACGACGCCCGCGAGGCACGCATCAACGCCTGAGCCGCCAGAGCACTGAACGCCGGAGGGCCAGAACCGTCGCGGTTCTGGCCCTCCGGCATTCGATCGGCGGTCAGCGCGCCTCGACGGTCACCTCCACCGGTTCGCAGCCCTCGGCCGTCGCGGTCACCGTGATCCACCCCGGACCGGTCGGCCGGATGACCGCCAGTGCCCGGCCGTCGTACGTGGTGTGGACGTCGTCGAGGTATGACTCCTCGGTCGCTGGCGCCGCGCTACCGAAGCCGGCGAGCACACCGGGTCCCTCCACCGACAGCGTGACCGCCCGGTCGAGTCCGACGAACACCTCGCCCTCGGCGTCCCGGACGGTGATGTCCACGTATGCGAGGTCGGTGCCGTCCGCCCGGATCTCGCGCTGGTCGGCCACGGCGCCCAGCCGTACCTCGCCGGTCGCCGACCGCAGGGAGAACCGCCCGGTCTCCTCGCCGCCGGTCCGCCCCACCGCCGTGAGCTCACCGGGCGCGTACGTGACCTCGAACTCGGCGCGGAACCGGTTCTTCTCCCCCGCCGGCGCAACGCCGAGCGACCGGCCGTCCAGCAGCAGCTCGACCTCGTCGGCGTCGCTGTAGACCTCGACGGTGACCGGCTTCCCCTCGGCGCCGGAGAAGCTCCAGCTGCCGACGGTGTCGGTCCAGGCCCAGGGCGTCGACGACAGCTCGCGGCCGTGGCGCTCGGGCCGCAGGACGGCGATGTACGGGTCGGTGCGGAGACCGAAGACGATCTCCCGGTAGTAGGACGCCGGCCGGCGGTGGCCGGTGATGTCGATGTCGCCGACGTGCGCGAGCAGCCAGGGGTAGGGCGCGCCGAACTGGCCGGCGGTCGGGTCGTCGGCGAAGGTCACCCGGCCGACGCCGGCCTCGCCCAGGTAGTCCCAGCCCGTCCAGGTGAAGTCGCCGATGACGTGCGGGTTGTCCTGGACGAGCCGCCACAGCCGATCGATCTTGCCGGGGAAGGTCTCCGAGCCGACGATCACGCGGCGCGGGAACAGCTCGCGGTCGAGCTCGTAGCGGGCCTCCATGTAGTTCATGCCGGCCACGTCGAGGACGTCGTAGGACTCCGCCGTCCTGGTCGCGACCAGCTCCGACGTGCTCAGCTCGTCCATGAACGCGCCCATGTCGGTCAGCATCGTGTTGATGCCCGCCTGCGGCGCCTCGGCCTTCGCCTCGCCGATGACGCTCGACATCGCGTTGATCCCGTTGGTGACGAACCGGGTTCCGTCGAGCGAGCGAACCTTCTCCGCCAGACGGCGGGACCAGACCGCCCCGTGCGGGCGGCCGACCTCCGGGATCTCGTTGCCGATCGAGTAGAGGACGACGCTGGGGTGGTTGAGGTCCTTGCGCACCATCGCCTCGACGTCGCGCTCCCACCACTCCGGGAAGTCGAGCGCTGCGTCGAAGTCGGACTTGCTCTCGGTCCACATGTCGGTGAGCTCGTCCATGACGAGCACGCCGTACCGGTCGCAGGCGTCGAGCATCGCCCGGCTCATCGGATTGTGGGAGCTGCGCAGCGCGTTGAACCCGGCCTCCTTGAGCAGCTGCACGCGCCGCTCCTCGGCGCGGCCGATCGTGGCCGCACCGAGCACGCCGTTGTCGTGGTGGACGCACGCGCCGCGGAGCTTGATCGGCTCGCCGTTGATCCGCAGCCCGCGCTCGGGGTCCAGGGAGAGGGTCCGGACGCCGAAGGTGACTCCGTCGTCGTCCACCGCTGTCTCCCCGTTCCGCAGGAAGACCGTCGCCGAGTACAGGACAGGCGAGTCGGGGCTCCACAGCGCGGGCTCGGGGAGCAGCACCCGCTGACGGACGACGGCCGGCTCGCCGGGCAGCACGGTCACCGGCGAGGTCCCGGTCGCGACGACCGTGCCGTCGCCGTCCCGGATCTCCGTGACGACGTCGAGCGCCGCCAGCCCGCGGCCGTCGTGCTCGACCGTCGTCGCCACCTCGACCACGGCGAACGCGCCGTCGACGTCCTGGTGGTGACGCGGACGCCGTCGAGAGCGATGTGGGTCAGCGGGCCGACGACGAGGTGCACCGGCCGGTGGATGCCGGCGCCGGAGTACCAGCGGGAGTCCTTGTGGGCCCGGCAGACGACGCGGATCTCGTTGTCGGCGCCGATAGCAGCAGGTGGTCGTCGAGGTCGACGGTGAAGGCGGTGTACCCCGTCGCCCACTGGCCGGCGAGAGCACCGTTCACGTAGACCATCGCGGAGCGGTAGACGCCCTCGAACTCCAGCAGCACCCGCTGGTCGCGGTACTCCTCGGGGGCGGCCAGCGTCGTCCGGTACTCGTAGACGCCCCCGGGGACGTAGCCGGCCCCGGCGCCGTGGGAGGCATCGCGGTCTCTGCCGAGCGCGGCGTCGTGCGGCAGGGTGACCGCTCGCCACGGCGCCGCGGCGCCGACCATCTCGGCGAAGAAGTTCGCGTTCGGCCGGGTCTCCCAGCCGCCGTTCATCGGGGTGCGTCGCATCAGCGCTGGTTCTCCGTCACTGCCGATCCGTCTTCGTCTCCGACGGGTACGCGGAGGCGGATGTCGCCGAGACCGCGCGCCACGAGCAGTTCCCCGCTGTCCGGCATGCGGTCCCAGCGCCCGGCCTCGGCGTCCCACCGTCGCCACATCCGAGCGTCACAGGCGACGGCCACCTCTGCCGTTCCCCCGGCCGCGACGTCTGCCGCCGCCCAACCGACCAGCCGGACCGGCTGGGTCGGATCCACGGGGTCGAAGTAGACCTGGACCACCTCGCGTGACGGACGGTCGGAGGTGTTCCGCAGCGAGACCGTGACGGCAGGCGCGTGGCCGGCGGTGTCCAGCCGGGCACCGGAGTACTCCCAGCTGCCGTAGCCGAGGCCGGCGCCGAACCAGAACGCAGGCGCCGGTGCCCGGCCGGCGAAGTGCCCTCGATGGCCGATGAACAGGCCTTCGCCGTAGCTCAACACGCCCGCGGTCGGCGTCACCGACCACGCAGGAGTGCCGCCATCCTCGGCGGGCCAGCTCGTGACGAGGCGGCCGGTCGGCTCCTGGGTACCCAGCAACGCAGCGGCCACGGCATGACCGCCCTCCTGCCCGGGCAGCCCGGCCACCAGGATCGCGTCCACGCGGTCGGCCCAGGGCATCAGCACCGGCGTCGCGCGTTGACGACGACGACCGTGCGCCGCGCGACCGCGAGCGACCGCCTCGACCAGCGCTGTCCTGCGCCCCGGGAAGGCGGAGGGTCGTCTTGTCCCGGGACTCCGTCTCCTGCTCCGCCGTGAGCCCGACGACCACGACCGCCACGTCCGCGCTGCGGGCGGCCGCGACGGCGTCGGCGATCGCGTCCTCGTCGGACCGCGGCGCGGGCCGCGCGATGAGCCCGACCATGGCGTGCGGGAGATCGCCGAGGTCGACCTCCGCCTCGATCAGCGTCGGCCCCGACACGTCGAGGTCGAGGAGGCGCTGCGGCGGCGCGAGCAGGGACTCACCGGGGATGCCGGTCACCGGCGCGATCTGCACCGCCGCGCGGCGGCCGCCGGCGGTGACCGTCCAGGACCCGATCCCGATGACACCGACCTGCACCGGACCCTCGGCTCGATCCGTGCGGTCAGGCGCGCCCGGGTGCCGGGCCGGTCCAGCTCGCCGCGCCAGCCGAGCACCCGCCGGGTGTCGGCCAGGTGCTCCTCGGTGAGCAGGTCGCCGTCGGCGGTGGTGATCCGAAGCCGCAGGCCGGGTCGGCCGTCCACGGGGTCCAGGACGAAGCCGGGCCGGGCGGCGGGGGCAGCGCCGATCTCCACGCCGCCCGCGTAGACCACCTGCCCGTCGTACGCTCCGACCAGGCCGTCGAGGATCGACACCTGGTGCGGAGGACTCACTTCGGCCGAGCCACCGCCCATGAGCAGGGTCTCGCGGGCCGGCACGCCGACGAGCGCAACGCTCCGGTCCGCGCCAAGGGGCAACGTTCCGTCGTTGGCCAGCACGGTCATCCCGCTGACGGCCCACCGCTGCAGCGCGCTCCGACGATCGGGGTCGGTGGGAGACGTGCGCCGGCCACTCGCGGGGCACGCCGAGAGCACCGACCCGGTCGGCGAGCCGCAGCAGCCGACGGACCGCGTCGTCGACCGCCGTCTCGGCGACCTCCCCGCGCTCGACGGCAGAGACCAGACGGTCGCCCCAGGGTCCGAACGGCCCCGGCAGCACGACGTCGAGGCCACCGTTGATCGCCGGGGCGACCGACTGGGTGGCGAAGAAGTCCGACACCACCAGGCCGGTGTAGCCCCACTCGCCCTTGACGATCCCGTTGAGCACGGCTGCCTGCTCGGTCGCCGGAACGCCGTTGACACGGTTGTAGGCGGCCATCAGCAGCCACGCGTCCGCGTCGGCGATCGCGATCTCGAACGGCAGGAGGTAGACCTCGCGCAGCGTCGCCTCGTCCAGGCGCACGTCGACGGTGTGACGCTCGGTCTCCGCCTCGTTCGCCACCAGGTGCTTCAGACAGGCCGCGACGCCGTGCGCCTGCAGTCCGCGGACGTAGGCCGCGGCCAGCCTGCCGGTCAGCAGCGGGTCCTCGGAGAAGCACTCGAACAGGCGGCCACCGAGCGGGCTGCGGTGCAGGTTGATCGTCGGCCCGAGGACGACGTGCGTGCGGTGGCCGATCGCCTCCTCGGCCAGGAACCGGCCCACCTCCGCCAGCACCGGCTCGCTCCAGCTACCGGCCAGCAGCGAGGCGTTCGGGAGCAGACTCGTCGGCGCGCCGCCGCTCTGCGACTGGCCCTTGACCCCGGTGGGCCCGTCGGACATCGCCACGGGGGCGAGGCCGATGGACTCGTCGCCGGTGAAGGAGAAGAACGACGCACCGGTGAGCAGCCGCACCTTCGCCGCGAGGTCCAGCCGCGCCAGCGGGTCCTCGTTCCGCTCCTGATCCTCCACCGCGGGACCCCTCACAGTCCGCGCGCCAGCCGGTGATAGGCGGCGCTCCAGCGCAGTTCCTTGGCCAGGCCGCGCCGGGTCGTGTCCTGCGTCGATCAGCACGAGCTCGGTCGAGAACACCTCGGCCAGGTCGGTCAGCTCGTCGGCGCCCAGCTGGGTCGACAGCACCGTGTGGTGGGGGCCGCCGGCGGTGAGCCAGCCCTCGGTCGCCGTCGCGAAGTCGGGCCGGGGCTCCCAGACGGCGCGGGCGACCGGCAGGTTGGGCAGCGGCTCCGCGGGCTCCACGACGTCGATCTCGTTGGCGACCCAGCGGAAGCGGTCGCCGAGGTCGCACCAGCCGACGACGATCCCAGCGGACCGGGGCGGCGGTGAAGACCAGCCGGGCCGGGTCCTCGCGACCGCCGATGCCCGAGCGGGTGCACCTCGATGCGCGGGCGCTCGCCGGCGATGGTCGGGCAGACCTCCAGCATGTGCGCGCCCAGGATCGTCGGGCCGCTCGGAGGACAGGTCGTACGTGTAGTCCTCCATGAACGAGGTGCCGCCGGGCAGACCGGCCCCGGCCACCTTGAGGATCCGCAGCAGGGCCGCGGTCTTCCAGTCGCCCTCGCCGCCGAAGCCGTAGCCGTCGGCCATCAGCCGCTGGACGGCGAGGCCGGGCAGCTGGCGCAGACCGCCGAGGTCCTCGAAGTTGGTGGTGAAGGCGCCGAACCCGCCGTCCGTGAGGAACTGCCGCAGCGCCGCCTCGATCCGCGCCTGGTAGCGCACGCCGTCGTGCCGCTCTCCGCCGGGGCGCAGGTCGGCGTCCCAGTCGTAGAGGTCGCCGTACTCCTCTACCAGCGCGTCGACGGCCTTGTCCGCGACGGCGTCCACGACGGCGACCAGGTCGTTGACGCCCCAGGTGTTGACCGACATGCCGAAGCGGATCTCGGCCTCGACCTTGTCCCCCTCGGTCACGGCGACGTCGCGCATGTTGTCGCCGAACCGGGCCAGTTTCAGCGACCGCGCGCG
Organism: uncultured Actinomycetota bacterium; assembly: GCA_963777095.1. Taxonomy (GTDB): domain Bacteria; phylum Actinomycetota; class Actinomycetes; order Mycobacteriales; family Geodermatophilaceae; genus CAVZOY01. The sequence continues at coordinate 1,094,365 of CAVZOY010000006.1, read as the reverse complement.
GCCGCGGCGCCGGCCGCAGCCCGGGCCCACGACGCCGACCCGGGCACGCACCCGGGGGTCGGAGACGTGGCCGGCGACCGTCGTCCGCGGCACGCCGCAGCCGGGTCAGCAGGAAGCCGTACTCCCGGTCGCCGTGGGCGGCCTGGTTGAGGTTCATGAAGTCCATGTCGATCGTCGCCCACGGCAGGGCGGCGTCGGCCTGGGTGTGCAGGTGCAGCAGCGGCTTGCGCAGCGCGTCGAGGCCGGCGATCCACATCTTCGCCGGGGAGAAGGTGTGCATCCAGGTGATGACGCCGAGGCACGCCGGGTCCTCGTTGGCCTCCCCCATCGCGCGGCGGATCGCGCCGGCGTCGGTGAGCACCGGCTTCCACACGACCCGGACCGGCACCTCGGCGGCGTCCGTCGAGCGCTGCGGCGACCCGCCGGGACTGCTCGGCGACCTGCTGGAGGGTCTCCTCGCCGTACAGCCCCTGGCTGCCGGTCAGGAACCAGACCTCGGATCCGGCGAAGGGGTCGTGCCACGGAGGACTCCTCGGTCATCGCTGTCCGTAGACGTTCTGGTAGCGGTCGTACAGCGAGTCGACGTCCGCCTGCGCGATCGGGATCGGCTCGCCCAGCTGCCGGGCGAGGTGCACGGTGCGGGCGACGTCCTCGGACATGACCGCGGCCTTGACCGCGGCCTTGGCTCGACGGCCCGACGGTGAAGACGCCGTGGTTCTGCATGAGCACCGCCGGCGAGCGGGAGTCCGGCCAGCGTCGCGACGATGCCCCGGCCGATCGAGTCGTCGCCGATCAGCGCGAACGGGCCGACCGGGATCGGACCGCCGAACTCGTCGGCCATCGCGGTGAGCACGCACGGGATCTCCTCGCCGCGGGCGGCCCAGGCGGTGGCGTACGGGCTGTGCGTGTGCACCTGGCCGCCGACGTCGGGCAGGTGCCGGTAGACGTAGGCGTGCGCGGCGGTGTCGCTGCGAGGGCGCCTTGACGCCCGTCGACGACCGTCGCCGTCGAGGTCGCAGACGGTGATGCCCTCCCAGGTCAGCTCGTCGTAGGAGACGCCGCTGCCCTTGATGACGAACAGGTCCTCGCCGGGCACGCGTCCGGAGACGTTGCCGGCGGTCCAGGTGACCAGCCCGTAGCGGGTCAGCTCGGCGTGCAGGGCGGCGACGTGCTCGCGCTGCGTCGCGGTGGGTGCCGCGCTCGGTCAGGCGGCGGTCATGCCGGCACCTCTCGTCAGGACGCGCCGGCTCGTGCGTCGGCCGGCGTGGCCACGGCGCGCGCGGCGGATCGCCCGGAGCCGGTGCAGGACGTCGTTGCCGCCGCGGCCGAAGTGGTCGTGCAGCCGCAGGTACTCGGCGTACAGCGCGTCGTAGGCGTCGCGCCCGCTCGCTCGTCGGGCAGGTAGACGGCGCGGCTGCACCTTGCCCATCGCCGCGCGCGGCCGTCGTGCACGTCGGGGTACGCGCCGGCGGCGACCGCCGCGTGGATGGCCGACCCAGCGCCGGCCCCTGGTCGCGAGCCGATCACCGACAGCGGACGGCGGGTCACGTCGGCGTAGACCTGCATGAGGAAGCGGTTCTTCGAGCAGCCCGCCCGCGACGACGAACTCGGTGACCGGGACGCCGCTGGCCTCGAACGCCTCGATGATCGTGCGGGTGCCGAACGCGGTGGCCTCGAGCAGCGCCCGGTAGATGTCCTCCGGGCGGGTGGCCAGCGTCTGCCCGACGACCACGCCGGAGAGCTCGTGGTCGACCAGGACCGAGCGGTTGCCGCTGTGCCAGTCCAGCGCGACCAGGCCGTGCTCGCCGACCTCCTGCGCCGCGGCCAGCTCGGTCAGGTACTCGTGCAGGCCGACCCCGCGGCCCGGGCCGCCTCGCGGTAGGCCGGAGGTACGCCGTTGTCGACGAACCAGCCGAAGATGTCGCCGACACCGCTCTGCCCCGCCTCGTAGCCCCAGAGTCCCGGCACGATGCCGCCGTCGACGACGCCGCACATGCCCGGCACGTCGGCGAGCATGTCGCTGTTCATGACGTGGCAGGTCGAGGTGCCCATGACCGCGAGCATCTGGCCGGGCTCGGTCGCCTGCGCCGCCGGGCGCGGTGACGTGCGCGTCGACGTTGCCGACGGCGACCGCGATCCCCTCGGGCAGCCCGGTCCACGCGGCGGCCTCGGCGGTCAGCCCGCCGGCGCGGTCGCCCAGAGCTGGCCGATCTCGGTGGTCGAGCTTGTCCTCGACGAAGCCCTCGAAGGCCGGGTTCAGCGCCGCGAGGTAGTCCCGCGACGGGTAGCGCCCGTCCTGGTGGATGCCCTTGTAGCCGGCGGTGCAGGCGTTGCGGACGTAGGTGCCGCAGAGCTGCCAGACGATCCAGTCGGCCGCCTCCACCCAGCGCTCGGTCGCGGCGTAGACCTCGGGGTCCTCCTCCAGCAGCTGCAGCGCCTTGGCGAACTCCCACTCGCTGGAGATCCGCCCGCCGTAGCGGGCCAGCCACGGCTCGCCGCGCTGCTCGGCCAGCGCGTTGATCCGGTCGGCGTGCGGCTGGGCGGCGTGGTGCTTCCACAGCTTGGGGTAGGCGTGCGGCCGGCGAACGCCAGCGGTCCAGCTCGCACAGCGGCGTGCCGTCGGACGTCGTCGGCAGCACCGTGCAGGCGGTGAAGTCGGTGGCGATGCCGATGACGGTCGGACGGGTCGACCCCGCTGGCCGCCAGCGCCGCGGGCACCGCCTCCTGGAGGACGGCCCGCCAGTCGGCCGGCATCTGCAGCGCCCAGTCCGGCGGCAGCGCCTCGCCCGTCGCGGGCAGCCTGCGGTCGACGACACCGTCGGCGTACTCGTGCACGGCCGACCCGAGCTCTGCGCCGTCCTCCACACGGACCACGACCGCCCGGCCGGACAGCGTGCCGAAGTCGACGCCGACGACGTGCCGGGAGGGAGTTCGCAACAGGCATCCTCAGGATGTGAGCGCTAACAGACCCCGTACATGTTAGCGCTCACACACCCAGGCGTCGAGAGCCGTCGTCAGCGGATCCGGGCCGCTGTGGAGGCCCGCTCCACCAGCGTCACCGGAACCACCCGCTCCTCCTGCGACCGCGGGAGCGTCGGACAGCGCCAGGCCGACACCCCGACGGCCGAGCTCGGCGAAGTCCTGCCGCACGGTCGTCAGCGCGGGAACGAGGTAGGCGGCCTCCGGGATGTCGTCGAAACCGACCACGCTCACGTCCTCGGGGACGGAGATCCCGGCCTCGTTCAGGGCCTTGAGGACACCCAGCGCCATCTGGTCGTTGCCGACGAAGACCGCCGTGATCCGGTCGCCGGCCGCGCCGCGGACCAGTTCGGCGATCCGGCGGCCGGCCGCGTGACCCGATGCGGGCGTCCAGTCGCCCCGCAACGGCTCGTGCGCCGTCAGGCCGGCGGCGCGCAGCTCGTCCCGCCAGCCCTCGACGCGGCGGCGGGCGTCGAGGGACTGCTCCGGTCCGGCGACGTGCAGCAGGGCGCGGTGCCCCAGGTCCACCAGGTGGCGAGTGGCCAGGCGGGCGCCCGCAGCCTGGTCCACCCAGACAGCCGGCCGGCCGGTCTCCGGCTGCGCCTGGACGGTGACCACGGGCACCGTCGTCCGAACCTCGCGCACCGCGGCGAAGGCGTCGGCGTATGTCGCCAGCGCCACGATCGCGTCGACCGACTGCGCGACCAGCCGCTCGACCGCCTCCTGCATCGCCGCGGCCGTGGCCTCGTCGAGGACGGCGATGCTGACCGAGTACCCCGCCTCACGGGCGGCGCGCTCGAGGCCGCGCATCGTCTGGGCGGGGCCGTACTGGTCGATGTTGGAGATGATCAGGCCGATGGTCCGGGTCGAGCCCGTCACCAAGGCACGGGCCGCACTGTTCGGCCGGTAGCCGAGCTCCGCAATGGCCTGCTCGACCCGCTCCCGCGTGGCCGCCGCGACGTACGGATGCCCGTTGATCACCCGCGAGACGGTCTGGTGGGACACGCCGGCACGAGCCGCGACGTCGGCCATCGCCGACGGCCGGGCACGCCGCTCGCCGTCCGCCACCACGCCTCCTCCGGCCCTGAACCTGTGCTCAGTGTGACGGACGACCTGCCGCAGTCCCGGTTTCCGCGGGGAGCCGGTCAGGCGCTCAGCAGGCGGCGGAGCCAGTTCGCGCGGGCGGCGACGGCGGCCTTCGAGACGGCGGCGTGCGGGGACGATCCCGTCGAAGCCGTGGTAGCCACCCGGCCAGACGTGCAGCTCGGCGACCCCGCCGGCCTGCCAGATGCGGCTGGCGTAGTCGACGTCCTCGTCGCGGAACGTGTCCGCCGAGCCGACGTCGACGAACGTCGGCGGCAGGCCGGAGAGGTCGGTGGCCCGGGCAGGTGCGGCGTACGGGGAGACGTCCGGGCCGCCGCGGGCGTCGCCGAGCAGCGCCGTCCAGCCGACCTCGTTCGCCGCGCGGTTCCACATCGCGCAGCTCGGCCATCTGGTGGACCGACGGGCTGTCGTTGCGGTCGTCGAGCATCGGGCACATGAGCAGCTGTCCGGCGAGCGCCGGCCCGCCGCGGTCGCGGGCCATCAGCGCCAGTGCCGCGGCGATGCCGCCGCCGGCGCTGCCGCCGACCAGGACGAGCCGTCCGGGTCGATGCCCAGCTCCGTCGGCGTGCTCCGCCGTCCAGACCAGCCCGGCGTAGCAGTCCTCGACCGGGCCGGGGTGCGGCGTCTCCGGGCGCGAGCCGGTACTCGACCGAGACCACGGCGGCGCCGACGCGGCTCGGCGAGGTCGAGGATCTCGCCGAGCGCGTCCCGGGCGGTGCCGGCGATCATCCCGCCGCCGTGGATGTAGTACAGCGCGGGCACCGGCCGCGGTCGTCGCCGGCCGGGCGGCAGATGATCAGCGCGACGTCCGGCGCGCCCGTCGGCCCGGGCACGGGCCGTTCCTCGACGGTGAAGGCACCGCCGCGGGCGAGCTCCTCGTTCGTCGGCCGGGGCATGAACTCGGCCGCCCGCAGGAACGGGATCGCCTCGACGGTCAGCGGCGGGAACTCCGGCAGGCCGGCGAGGACGGCGCCGCACTCGGGGTCGTACGGCGGCGGCGGTCCGACCGGCGCCGTCGGTCGCCGTCACTGGTGGTCGTCCGGGTTGAAGAAGAGCGCCGGCTTCTCGACCGGCACCGGCTCCTCGATCGTCGCGCGTGAACGAGTGCCGGCCGGAGCCGACCTCGACCGGGGCGCTGCCGTCGGGCAGGACGACCTCCGCCGTCGTGTTCGGCGGCACGGTGACCTCGAGGGCGAACGCCGTCCCGCCCGACAGCGTCCACGCGACCGCGGCCGTCCCGTACGGCGTCTCGTGCGTCGCCGCGGCGGAGGTCAGACCCGGGCCCGGGCGGGGTTCCACGCGCAGCCGCCGGTAGCCCGGGCGCGGCCGGGGCGAGGCCGGCGACCGTGCGGTGCAGCCAGTCGGCGACCGCGCCGAACGCGTAGTGGTTGAACGACGTCATGTCGCCGGGGTTGATCGAGCCGTCCGGGAGCATCGAGTCCCAGCGCTCCCAGATCGTCGTCGCGCCCATCGTGACCGGGTAGAGCCACGACGGGTTCTCCCGCTGCAGCAGCAGCTCGTACGCGGTCGCCAGCTCACCGGCGTTCGTCAGCGCGTCGGTGACCAGCGGCGTCCCGAGGAAGCCGCTGGCGATGTGGAAGCCGTCCTTCAGGACCTGCTCGGCCAGCAGGCGGCCGGCGTGCTCCCGCTGCTCGGCGGTGAGCAGGTCGAACTCCAGGGCGAGCGCGTACGCCGTCTGCGACGGGAAGGCCACCCGGCCGGTCGGCGTCACGTACTCGGCGCGGAACCGGGCCGCGGCCCGCTCCGCCAGGTCGGCGAACCGCGCGCCGTCGCGGCCGAGCACCTCGGCCGCCTGCGCCACCATGCGCGCCGAGCGGGCGAGGTAGGCGGTCGCGACGCACTGCCACGGCGTCCGGGCGGCGGCGGGGTTGTCCGGCGGCGCCGCGGTGTCCAGCCAGTCGCCGAAGGAGAACCCGCCCTCGGGGAAGTCCAGGTCGGCGCCGGCCCGCTTCTCGAAGACGTCGATCCAGGTGGTCATCGACGTCCACTGGTCGGCGAGCAGCCCGACGTCGCCGGTGCGCTCGTACAGCACCCACGGGACGACGACGGCGGCGTCGCCCCAGCCGACGTCCGCCTGCTGCGGGAAGGGCAGGAGCGGGAGGAACGGCACGTACATCGGCACGATCCCGTCGTGGTCCTCGAGCTGCTCGACGGCGAGGTCGGCCAGCCAGGACCGCAGCATCCCCGACGGTGTCGTAGAGGAACGACGCCGTCGGCGCGAAGACCTGCAGGTCTCCGGTCCAGCCCAGCCGCTCGTCGCGCTGCGGGCAGTCGGTCGGGAGGTCGACGAAGTTGCCGCGCATCCCCCAGACGACGTTCTCGTGCAGCCGCTCGACGTCGGCGTCCGAGCAGGTGAAGGTGCCGGTGCGGCGCAGGTCGGTGTGGACGACGACCGCCTCGAGGTCGTCGGCGGTCAGCTCCCCGGGCCAGCCGGTGACCTCGGCGTAGCGGAAGCCGTGGAAGGTGAACCGCGGCTCCCACGTCCGCGGCCCGTTCCCGTCCAGGACGATCGACGTCGGTCGCGTCCGCCGCGCGCAGCGGCCGGACGCCGAGCTCACCGTGCTCGAGCACCTCGGCGTGCCGGACGGTGATCTCGGTGCCGGCCGGCCCGTCGGGCAGCGAGAAGCGGATCCGGCCGACCAGGTTCTGGCCGAAGTCGATCAGCGTCTTGCCCGACGGCGAGGTCGTGATCTCCTGGACCGGGACGCGTCTGGGTCCGCCGCACCGGCGGGCCGGTCGGGGCGACGAGCGTGGCGACGTCGAGCGAGCCGAGCTCGACCGGAGTCCAGTCCGCGTCGTCGAAGCCCGCCGTGCGACCAGCCGGGCAGCTCGCGCCGGAAGTCGACCGTCTCGCCCTTGTAGATGTCGGCCCGGGTCTCCGGGCCCAGGGTCGAGCGCCACGAACCGTCGGTCGTGACCACCGTGCGGCGTGCCGTCGGGGTGGTCGACCTCCAGCTGCAGCGAAGGCGCCGGTGCGGTCGCCGTACAGGTGCCGCCCGCCGGTGAACCCGAGGTAGCCGCGGTACCAGCCGTCGGCCAGCGTGACGCCGATGGCGTTGGCGCCCTCGGACGAGCAGGTCGGTGACGTCGTAGGTCTGGTAGCGGAGCCGGTGCCGGTAGCTCGTCCAGCCCGGCGCCAGCACCTGGTCGCCGACGACGGCGCCGTCGATCTCCGCCTCGTAGACGCCCTGCGCGGTGGCGTACAGCCGGGCGCGGACGACGGGCTTGTCGAGCGACGAACTCGCGGCGGAGCAGGGCCACCGGCTCGCCGGTGCCTCCGGGCTCCGGCAGCAGCGGCTGGGCGAGCTGGGCCGTCCAGTCCGACGGCTCGAGCAGCCCGGCCTCGACGACGACGTCCTCGCTCCACGCCGACGGCTCGGCGGCGCCCTCGCCCCAGACGCGGACGCGGACGGTCCGGCGCTCGCGGCTGGCCAGCGGCGGCGCGCCCCAGGGCACGAGCACCGACTCGGCGGACGTCGACCCGGCCCGGACGACCAGGCCTCGCCGTCCTCCGGCTCGATCTCCAGCTCGTAGGCGGCCTGCCGCCAGTCGGGCAGGTCGGTGCGGGTCACCCAGGACAGCCGCGGCGTCGCCTCGCCGATGCCGAGCGGCTCGCGGTGGTGCTCGACGGTGACGGGCAGGACGGTCAGGTCGCTCATCGGGTCTCCAGGAGGGCCTCGGCGAGGTAGTCGACGGACAGCCGGACGACGGCGTCGATGTCGTCGCAGCCGGCGAAGATGTGCTCGGCGCCCTCGACCGGCACCAGCCGGCAGTCGACGCCGGCGGCGGTCAGCGCGGCGTGCAGCTGCTCGCTCTGCGCGTAGGGCACCAGCCAGTCGGCCGTGCCGTGCACCAGCAGGAACGGCGGGGCGTCCGGGCGTCACGTGGGTGACCGGGCTGGCGTCGGCCAGCGCCGCGTCGTCGAGGCCGGCGATCAGCTGGTCCTCCGGCGGCGTCGTGCATGGCCGGCTGCGAGCTTCGCCGCGATCTGCGGCGGCGGGGTCATCCGCGGCATGGTCGTCGAAGTCGGCGGGGCCGTACCAGTCGACGACGACGTCGACCGCGCTCGACGGTCCGACGACGCCGTGCCGCCCTCCAGGTCGGGCCGGTGCGCGGTGAGGCCGACGAGAGCGGCGAGGTGGCCGCCGGCCGACTCGCCCCACACCCCGATCCGCTCGGTGTCGAGATGCCGAGCTCGTCGGCGTGCGCCCGCAGGTACCGGACGGCCGCCTTCGCGTCGTGCAGCTGCGCCGGGAACGGCGCCTCGAGCGCCGCCGGTAGTCGATGGTCGCGACGGCGAGCCCGGCGCTCGAGCAGCGCGTCGAAGAGCTGGTTCGGCCGCAGCGTCTCGGGCAGGTAGCGGCGGTCGCCGATCATCCAGCCGCCGCCGTGGATCCAGACGACCAGCGGCGGCGGCGTCGCGGTCGCGGCACCCACAGGTCCAGCTGCAGCGGCCGGTAGCCGGACGTGGCGGCGTAGGTGATGCCGGCGTAGTGGCGGACGCCGTCGTCGCGACGCACCGGCTCGGTCGGCGGCAGGAAGCGGGCCGGACCGGCCCACTCGCGTCGGTCTCGGCGTGTCATCGCGGCGACTCCTCCGTCGTGTGCTCGGTGTACGGTGTGCTCGCCGGGCCCGGCGAGTGTGCGACGGCCCCGTCCGGGCAGCACCACCTCGGCCTCGGTCCCCGCCGGGACGACGACGCGCAGCTCGAACGTCGTCGCCGTCGAGCCGCCAGGCCGACTCGATCCGCCCGTACGGCGACTCGTGCGCGGCCTCGGCGGAGGTCAGCCCGCCGCCGGGCCGGGGCCGGATCCGGAACCGCCGGTAGGCGGGCTCCAGCAGCTCGATCCCGGCGGTGTACCGGTGCAGGAACGAGATGACCGCGCCCTTGGAGTAGTGGTTGAGCGACTCGTGCGGAACGCCGTCGGCGTCGACGCCGTTCCAGCGCTCCCACACGGTGGTGGCGCCGCGGTCGACCATGACCAGCCACGACGGCTCGGTGTCCTGGAGCAGCAGCTCGTAGGCGACGTCGAGGTGGCCGGTGTCGGCCAGCACCGGGCAGCAGGTACGGCGTGGCGAGGAAGCCGGTGCCGAGGTGGGTGTCGGCCTTGCGGATCAGCTCGACCAGCCGGTCGGCGACCGCCGGCCGCAGCTCGGCCGGCACCAGGTCGAACGCCAGCGCCCGCACGTGGTTGGCCTGGGTGTCCGGCGTCAGCCGGCCGTCGGCGTCGAGGTACTCCGCCTGCCAGGCGGCCCGCACCTGCTCGCGCCAGCTCGCGCGTACCGGGCGGCGTCGTCGTCCCGGCCGAGCACGCGCGGCGATGCGGGCCATCAGGCCCGGCGCTGTAGGCGAAGAACGCCGTCGCCACGTCGCCCTTGTCGGCGGCGACGAACGCGTCCATCGGGTCCGGGACCCTCGCCCGGCTCCAGCCACTCCCCCCAGTGGAAGCCGGTGTCCCACAGGTACCGCTCGTGCGGCGCGGGCTCGCGGCCGGCGCGCGGCCCGCGCGCGGGTGCCGCTGCTCGCGGCGCCATCCGCTCGGCCCGGTCCAGCCAGCGCACCATCGTCGGCCACAGCTCGTCGAGCACCTGCGACGTCGCCGTAGGCGCGGTAGATCTCCCACGGCACGATCACCGCGGCGTCGCCCCAGCCGGCCGAGCCGTTCAGGAAGGCGATCGGCCCCTCCCGGCCCTCGTGGCGCGGGCGTCGGGCTCATGTTGGCGACCGTGCCGTCGGGCCACTGGTCGGCCGCGACGTCGCGCAGCCACTTGGTCGAGAAGCCGGCGACGTCGTAGAGGAACGCCGCGGTCGGCACGTACAGCTGCCAGTCGCCGGTCCAGCCGTGCCGCTCGCGGTGCGGGCAGTCGGTGGGGATGTCGCAGGCGTTGCCGCGGAAGCTCCAGACGGCGGCCTCGTGGAAGCGGTCGAGCCGCTCGTCGCTCGAGGAGAACCAGCCGGTGCGGCGCAGGTCGGTGTGCACGAAGACGCCGCGGACGTCGTCGACGGTCAGGTCGTCCGGGATGGCCCTCGATCCGCACGTACCGGAATCCGTGCGTCGTCCGCCGCGGCTCGAAGACCTCGCCCGGGCACGCCGGCGGAGACCACCGAGTCGACCTGGCCGGCCGGCAGCGGGTGCGGCAGGAACGGCAGGTCGGGCTCGAGGTTGGTCGACGGTGACGTCGCCGTCGGGCGCGAGCCACTCGCCGTGCGTCAGCGTGATCGTCGTGCCGGCCGGGCCCAGGTTCGCCAGCCGGATCCAGCCGTTGATGTTCTGGCCGAGGTCGACGACCTGGCGTCGGTCGTCGAGCCGGGTCACCGAGACCGGCACGATCTCCTCCACGCGGCGCACCGGCGGCGCGGGCGAGTCGACGAGACCCGCGTAGCCGTGCTCGACGACGACGACGTCGTCCCAGGCCGAGGTCGTCGAAGCCGGGCAGCTCCCAGCCGCGCTGGCAGCCGGGTGAGGTCCCACCGCTCGCCGGCGATCAGGTCGGCGGCGACGACGTGCCCGCCCGAGCTGCGCCAGCCGCGGCCCGGTGCCGACGACGGTGACCGAGCCGTCGTCGTGGACGAGGTGCAGCTGCGCCGAGGACCGCCAGCCGGTCGCCCCACTGGTCGGCCGAGCGGGTGACCCCGGTCTGCCCGCGGAACCAGCCGTCGGCGAGGACGACGCCGAGGGCGTTGCGCCCCGTCGCGGACGAGCGCCGGTGACGTCGAAGGTCTGCACCTGCAGCCGCGCGTCGTACTGCGTGTAGCCCGGCGTCAGCTCGGCGTCGCCGACCCGCTCGCCGTTGAGGAACGCCTCGTAGAGGCCCTGCGCCGTGGCGTGCAGGCGGGCCGACACCACCGGCCGGTCGACGTCGAACTCGAACCGCAGCAGGGCGGCCGGCCGCTCGCCCTTCGGCGCCGTCGGGCATCGCCCCCGGCTCGACCCAGGACGCCTGCCAGTCCTCGGCTCCAGAGCAGGCCGGTCTCGAACCAGCCGGGTCCGGACTCCGGGCTCTCGCCGAGGTCGGTGCGCACCTGCACCCGCCACTCGACGCGCTCGGACGACTCCGGCGGCGGGCCGGCGTAGGGCACCAGCAGGTTCTGGTCGCTGTCCACCCAGCCGCTGTCCCACCCGTTGTCGGTGGTGATCCGGTACGCCGACTGGGCGCGGGCGCCGTCCGGCAGCCGCCAGGACAGCCGCGGCTGTTGCGTCCGGATGCCGAGCGCCTCGTCGAGGTGCTCGACCCGCAGGCCGTGCGGAGCGGCGGTCACGCGGGCTCCGCCCGTCCGCGTCCAGCGACGACCGTCACCGACGCGCGCAGATCGCCGGCCGAGGGCCCGGTCGACAGGGTCAGCGGGCCGGGCTCGACCGCCCAGGCGGACCGCTCGACGTCCCAGTGGCGCAGCGCGCGGGGATGGATCTCGACCGGCACGTCGACGACCTCGCCGGCATCGGCGTGCGACGACGGCGAAGCCGGCCAGCCAGCGGGCCGGGTGCCCGACCGCGGACTCCGGTCGCGGTCGGCGTAGACCTGCACGACCTGCTTGCCGCGCCGGTCGCCGGTGTTGCGCAGCCGCACGGTGGCGGTCAGGCCGTCCGGGCCGGCCTCCGCCGGCGCCTCGATCGCCCTCGACCGCCCAGGTCGTGTAGCCGAGGCCGTGCCCGAACCAGTACGCCGGCTCGATGTCGCGGGCGAGGTAGGCGCGGTGGCCGATGTGACAGCCCCTCCGCGTACTCCAGCCGGCCGTCGGTGGGCGTGGTGTCCAGCACCGGCGCGTCGGACGCCGCGGCGGGCCAGGTGGTGGGCAGCCGGCCGCCGGGCTCGACGGCGCCGAGCAGGACGTCGGCCAGCGGCGTTGCCGAACTCCATGCCGGGGAACCAGACGAGCAGCACGGCCGCGACGTCGTCCCGCCACGGCAGCTCGACCGGCGCACCGGCGTTGACCACCACGACGGTGCGCGGGTTGGCGGCGGCGACCGCGCGGACCAGCTCGTCCTGCCGGCCCGGGCAGCGCCAGCGACGTCCGGTCGAAGCCCTCGCTCTCGACGGCGTCCGACGTGCCGACGACGACGACCGCGACGTCGCTGGTGCGGGCCAGCTCGACCGCGTGCGCCAGCTCGTCGTCCGCCGGACGCGCAGCGGCGGGCCGACGACGAAGCCGACCTTGAAGATGAAGCCCTCGGCCGGCCAGCGGTAGCGGATGCGGACGTCCAGCCGGCTGCCCGGCCCGCAGCGGGACGACGGTGTCGTGCTGCGGCGGTGCGGCGAAGACCTGGTGGACGTCGAAGGGCCCGCCGTCGTCCTCGCCTGCGAGTGCCACGGCGCCCGTCGAGCAGCAGGGTCGCGGTCGCCCCGGCCGATGACGCCGACCCGCCATTCGCCGTCCTCGTCGGGCGCGAAGGCGGTCCGGATCTCGAGCTCGGCGGCGCGCTCAGGGGCGTCGGCGAGCATGCGGACGATCGTCGCCGTGCCGGCGGCTCTGCTCCGCGAGACCGTGCGCCCTGCGTCGTCGAGCCAGCGCAGCTGCACCGGCGCCGCGCCGTCCTCGCCGGCGAGCTCGTCGGGCCGCGGGCGAGCGCAGCGCGTCGGACAGCACCGCGCCGACGGCGGTGACCACCTCGGCGCGGCCGTCGAGCGCGGCCCGCAGGCCGGCGACCGGCGTCACGACGTAGGCCGGCGGCACGCTGGCCGAGCCGCCGCCGAGCGGCCGGGCGTCGCGCGCGCCGGGGCCGACGACGGCGACGCGGCCCAGCGCGTCGGCCGCGAGCGGGAGCATGCCGTCGTTGCGCAGCAGCACCGTCGCGGACGACGCGGCCTCGCGGGCGAGGCCAGAGGCGTCCTCGATCCGGCCGGGCGCGGGCTTGTCGAGGCCGGGGTTCGACGCCCTCGAGGGCACCGGCGCGCGCGGCGAGCAGCAGCAGCCGGCGCACCTTGGCGTCGACCGCGTCCTCCGGCACCCGGCCGGCCCGCACGGCCTCGACCAGCGCCGGCCCCCCACTTCTCCCGGGGCCCGGCATCGCCAGGTCGAGGGCGGCGCGGGCCGCGGGCTCGCCGTCGTAGACCGCGCCCCAGTCGGAGACGACGACGCCGTCGAAGCCCCACTCGCCCTTCAGCGGCTCGGCGAGCAGGTCGTTCTCGGTCATCGGCGCCCCGTTGACGCCGTTGTAGGCCGCCATGACCATCCACGGCGAGGCGTCGGTGACCACGGCCTCGAACGGCGACAGGTACAGCTCGCGCAGCGTCCGCTCGTCGACCCGGTTGTCCACGGTGAAGCGGTCGGTCTCGGCGTCGTTGGCCACGTAGTGCTTGGGGCAGGCGCCGATGCCCCTGCTCCTGCACGCCGCGCACGTACGCCGTGGCCAGCCGGCCGGACAGCAGCGGGTCCTCGCTCATGCACTCGAAGTGCCGGCCGCCCAGCGGCGATCGGTGCAGGTTGATCGTCGGGCCGAGGACGACGTCCACGCCCTTGCGCACGGCCTCGCCGGCCAGCGCCGCGCCGATCCGGCGCAGCAGGTCCTCGTCCCAGGTGGCCGCCATCGCCGAGCCCGACGGGAAGGCCGCCGACGGGTCGAGCTCGGTGTCCGTGCCGCCTCGGACGCCGACCGGTCCGTCGGAGACGGTCATCGACCGCAGCCCGATCTCCGGCACCGGCTGCGGTCGTCCACGGGCCGCAGCCCGACAGCAGCCGGACCTTGGTCTCCAGGTCGAGCTTCTGCGATCAAGTGCGTCGAGACGACAAGGACCCCGGTGCCCCCCAGGCCGACTGCGCAGGCTCGCGGCGGGCCCCTGCACCGGGGCCGGTCACAGGCGCGGGCACGCGCTCGGCGTGGTGGCAGGCGGTGAGGTTGCCGTCGACCAGCCGCAGCGGCGGGCGCTGCGGCCTCGCAGATCTCCGTGGCCAGCGGGCAGCGCGGCACGAACGGGCAGCCGGTGGCGGCGGGCTGCGCCGCGCCGGCGGTGCCGACCCCGAGCGCCTCGCGGGCGGCCCGGCGGGCGGCCTGCTCGGCCGGCCGCGGCACCGGGGCGGCAGCGGTCAGCGCGACCGTGTACGGGTGCCGCGGCGTCCGGTTGACCGCCTCGACCGGACCGGTCTCCATGATCTGGCCGCGGTAGAGCACGACGGTCCGCTGCGCGAGGAACCGGACGACGCCGAGGTCGTGGGCGATGAACAGGAACGAGAGGCCGCGCTGGTCGCGCAGGTCGGCGAGCAGATTGAGCACCTGCGCCTGGGTCGAGAGGTCCAGGGCCGAGCACCGGCTCGTCGAGGACGACGACCTTCGGGTCGCACACCAGCGCGCGGGCGATCGCGATGCGCTGCCGCTGACCGCCGGAGAACTGCGACGGGTACCGGTCGACAGCGTCGCCGGGCAGGCCGACGGACTCGAGTCCTGTCCGCGCCTTGGCCAGCGCCTGCTCGACCACGGATCGCCCATGAGCCGGAGCGGCTCGACCAGGGTCTGGCCGATCGTGCGGGCGGGGTTGAGCGAGGAGTACGGGTCCTGGAAGACGACCCGCAGGTCGGCCACCAGCCGGCTGCGCTGCTTGAGCGGCATGGTCGGTGATGTCCTGGCCGTGCAGCTTCACGGTTCCGGACGTCGGGGGCTGCAGGCCGAGCACGGCCTTGCCGATCGTCGACTTGCCGGAGCCGGACTCCCCGACGAGACCGAGGGTCTCGCCGGGCGCGATGTCGAAGCTGACGCCGTCGACGGCGGGGGGCGCGGAGCGGGCCTTGCGGCCCGTCCCGTAGCGGACGACGAGGTCGCGGACCTCGAGCGCCGGCGTGGCGGTCGGCGCAGCGGCGACGGTCTCGGCGGGGGCGGTCATCGGATCACTCCAGCGGTCGGGGCGGGCTCGTCGGCCGGCTCCTCGGCGATCGGGTCGGCGGTGACGCCGGCACCCGGGGTGACCTCGGCGCCGACCTGCTCGGCGGTCCAGGTCACGCCCGCGTCGTGGATCTCGTCGACGCGGATGCAGAGCACCGAGCCGTCGCCGTGGGCGGGTAGCGCCGGGAACGGGGTCGTGCACTTCTCCTGCGCGAACCGGCAGCGCGTGGCGAACCGGCACCCGGTCGGCCAGGACCCCGGCGGCGGAACCGTGCCGGGGATGGAGGCGAGCCGCTCGGGCACCGGCTCGCCCTCCGGCACGTGCGGGTTCGCGCCCAGCAGCGCCATCGTGTACGGGTGCGCCGGGTCGTCCAGCACCCGCGCGGTGGTGCCGGACTCGACGATCTCACCGGCGTACATGACGGCGACGTCGTCGCAGATGTCGGCGACGACCCCGAGGTCGTGGCTCACGAGGACGACCGACAGGCCGGTGTCGCGAACCAGCGCCCGCAGGAGGCTGAGGATCTCCGCCTGCACCGTCACGTCGAGGGCGGTGGTGGGCTCGTCGGCGATCAGCAGCTTCGGCTCGCCGGTGAGCGCCAGGGCGATGCACACCCGCTGCGCCATGCCACCGGACAGCTGGTGCGGGTAGCTCTTCAGCACGCGCTCCGCGTCGACGATGCCGACCTGCTGCAGCAGCTGGGCGGCGATCTTCCGGGCCTCGCTCCGACCGACCCCGCGGAACCGCCGGATCGGCTGGGTGAGCTGGTAGGCGACGGAGAACATCGGGTCGAGGGCCACCATCGGCTCCTGGGAGATCAGCGCGATCTCCCGGCCGCGGATGCCGGTGAGCTCCTTCTCGCCCAGGCCGGCGAGCTCACGTCCCTGCCAGCGGATCGAGCCGCCGGAGACCGAGACGCCGGCCGGCAGCAGGCCCATCAGCGACCGTGCGGTCATCGTCTTTCCGCAGCCGGACTCCCCGACCAGGCCGAGGACCCGCCCCTGGCGCAGCGCGAACGAGACGTCGGTGACGAGCGCCGGTCCGTCGTCCACGGACACCGTCAGGCTCTGGACGTCGAGGATCGCCTCGGGGTCGGACGACGGAGCCTCGGCAGCGGCCGGAGGGACCGCGCGCCGGCGCCGGCGCCGCACGTGCTTCTCGGCCGCCGCCTTGCCGGCGATCGCGTCGGCGAGCTCGTTGGCCGCGACCACGGTCAGGGCGAGCACGACGCCCGTCGGCACCAGGAGCCACGGCTGCTGGAAGATGTAGCTCGACGCGTCCTGGATCATGAAGCCCCAGCTGGGCTCGGGCTCGGCGGGTCCGAACCCGAGGAAGGCCAGGCCCGCGACGATCAGCAGGCCGATGCCGAACAGCTGCGCCGCCTGCACTGCGACCACGGTGGCCATCGACGGCAGCACGTGGAGCAGGTTGACGCGCAGCGACCCCAGCCCGTTGACCCGGGCGGCGTCGACGTACAGGCGCTGGCGGACCGACTGCGCGACACCGAGCATCACGCGGTAGACGGCGGCGGAGATCAGCACGCCCAGGATCGCCATGACCGCGTACAGCTTGTTGCCGATGACCCCGACCACGGCGAGCAGCAGGATGAGCAGCGGCAGCGCGAGGAACACCTCGGTGATCCGGCTGATGGCGCGCTCGGTCAGCCGGCCACGTTCCGCGGCGAGCAGCGCCAGCGGCAGCCCGAGGCCGAAGGCCACGACCAGCATGAGTGCGGAGGACGCCAGCGGCAGCGTGCCGGCCACGAAGATGCGGCTGAGCAGGTCGCGACCCAGCGGGTCGGTGCCGAGCCAGTGCTCGGCCGACGGCAGGGCCAGCCGGTTGGCGGTGTCCTGCTGGTCGACCTCGTAAGGCACCCACAGCGGCGCGGTCAGCGAGGCGACGGTGATGAAGACCAGCCAGGCGGCGCCGAAGATCCCGCCCGGACGGCGCAGGAAGCCGGGCAGCCCACGGCGTCGCGCCGGGGGGACGGGCTCGATGGCGACCTCGTCGGCCGCGTCGAGGGGCAGAACGGTCATGACGTACGCACCTTCGGGTCCAGCGCCGCGATCAGGAGGTCGAGCAGCAGGTTGGTGATCACCACGACGACGGTTGCGACGACGACGACGCTGATCAGCACCGGGAAGTCGTGGCTGAGTGCGGCCGCCTGGCTGGCCTGGCCCAGCCCGGCCATCGCGAAGACGTTCTCCACGAAGACCGAGCCGCCGAACAGGGCGATGAACTGGATGCCGAGCACGGACACCACGGGCACGCTGGCGAAGCGCAGCGCGTGCAGGTAGCGGATCCGCCACTCCGGCGTCCCCACCGCCCGCAGCGTGCGCACGTGCTCCTGCCCCAGCGCCTCCCGCATCCCGACGTAGGCGGTCCGGGCGATGATCGCCGCGCCACCCACGGTCAGCGTCAGCACGGGCAGGACGAGGCTGTTGAACCAGCCGGCCGGGTCCACCGCGAAGGGCACGTAGCCCGTGGCCGGGAACAGCTCCAGCTGGATCGACAGCACGTAGACGAAGAGGATCGCGACCCAGAACGCCGGCAGGGAGAGCGCGATGCCGGAACTGGTGTTCACGGCCTTGCCGACGCCTCCGCCGCGGACCGCGGCCAGGACGCCGAGCAGGATGCCGACGACCCCGGAGGCCAGCGTGGCCAGCAGCGCGATCGATGCGGTGACCGGCAGCCGGTCGGCCATGTCCGCGGCGATGTCCCGGCCGTTGATCAGCGACTTCCCGAGGTCGAACCGCAGCAGGTGCCCGAGCAGGTCGACGAACTGCACGAACAGCGGCCGGTTCCAGCCCAGCGCCTCGTTCTCCGCGGCGATCTCCTCCGGCGAGGCACCGGGACCCGCCACCACGGCACCCGGGCTGCCGTCGCCGGCGTGCACCAGCAGGAACGTGATGAGCACCGCGGCGAACACCGTGGCGACGGCCAGGGCCAGCCGCCGGGCGACGTAGCCGAGCATGTCGGTCTCCTCGTCGAGGAATTCGGGTGCCGGTGGCCGCGGCGCGTTGCCGCGGCCACCGGCGGTGCCTCGGACGGGGTCAGGCGGCGGGCTGGATCGCCGACGTCACGAGGTAGTTGTTCGTGCCGGCGAACGCCGGCTCGGCCACCGTGTCGGCGTTGTAGCCGACGTAGGTGAAGTCCTCGTACACCGGGATGTACCAGGCGTTCTCCGTGATGGCGCGGTTCAGGTCGGTGAGCGCCTGCTCCTGGGCGTCACCGGTCGCACCGAGGGCGGCGCCGAGCGCCTTCTCGATCTCCGGCTCCTTCGCGCCCTGGATGTTCATGAAGCCGCCGTAGACGACGCCCGCCACGAACCCGGCCGGCTGCGCGCCCACCGCGAACGGACCCCAGAGCAGCGGGTCGGTGTTCACTGCGGCGAACACCTGGTCGGTCGAGGTCGCCGTGGTGAACTCCAGGTTGACGCCGATCTCCTTCCACTGGCTCTGGATGGCGACGAGGTCCTCGGCCGGCTGACCGAGCACGGTGATGTTGACGTCGAAGCCGTCCGGCAGGCCTGCCTCCTCCAGCAGCTCACGGGCCCGGTCGGGGTCGTACGCGAACTCCTCGTCCAGGGCCGTGTCGAAGCCGGTGGCGACCTCGGGGAACAGCTGGGAGGTCGGCCGGGCGCCGGGGTGCAGGTCGTTCACGAGCGACTCGCGGTCGGTGGC
The DNA here is from genome assembly GCA_963777095.1 of uncultured Actinomycetota bacterium. GTDB lineage: Bacteria > Actinomycetota > Actinomycetes > Mycobacteriales > Geodermatophilaceae > CAVZOY01. Next base: position 1,075,763 of record CAVZOY010000006.1, on the reverse strand, counting down.
GTAGGTCAGGGCCAGCCGCGCCGCCTCCTCGCCGAAGGCGGGGTTGATCGCGCCCGTCTTGTCGGTCACCGGGAAGCCGACGATCGTGCCGCCGACGCTGGTGATGCTCTGCCGCTGCTCGACCAGCTCGATCGTCGACGGGTCGAGCACCCCGGCGACGTCGGCCTGGCCGGAGACGACGGCGTTGGCCAGCGCCTGGACGTCGGTGATGATGCTGAAGACGACGGTCTCGTAGGCCCACGCGTCGGCGTTCCACGCTTCCGCGTTCTTGTCGAGCGTGTAGGTGCTGCCGGGGGTCGTCTCGCCCTCGTTGAGCGTGTAGGCGCCCGACCCGTCCGGTGCGGTCTCCAGCGACGCGGAGTCCGCGACGCCCTCGGGGCCGACGATGATGCCGGCCGTGTCGACCAGGTTGTTCTGCGGCGTCGCCTGCGGGGCCTTCCAGGTGATGACGACGGTCTGCGCGTCGGTCGCCGCCACCTCGGTGATCTCGGCCGCCTGGCCGGGGGCGAGGGCGCCGTACGCCTCGAGGGCCTCGTCGGAACGACGGTCGAGGTTCGCCTTGACCAGTTCGGCGTCGAGCTCCGAGCCGTCGCCGAACGTGACGCCCTCCTTGAGCGTCAGCGTCGTCTCGGTGTCGCCCTCGTTGTTCTCGAACTCCTCGACCAGGCTCGGCTCGACCTCGCCCTCGGCGTTCGTGACGAACAGCGCGTCGTACATCGTGCTGAAGAACGTGAACTGGCCCTGGGAGTACTGGAGCGGGTCGTAGCCGGTCGGGGCGTAGTCGGCGTTCGCAGCGATGGTCACCGTGTCGCTGGGCTCCTGGCTGCCGCCACCGCCACCGCCCCCACCGCCGCCGCAGGCGGCGAGGGACGCCGTCGCCGCGGTGACGGCGAGCACGGCGCTCGCACGGATCTTGAATCGGTTCATCTGGGTCTGGCTCCTTCGCCCGCAGGCAACAAGGGGTCATGGACGGCCGATGGACGACTCGTCCCGGCTTGGTCGCCAACGATGAGTCCCACGCCGATGTGGCGTCAGGCACAATGCCGTTCAATGGAAAACGAGTGTGGTGTGGGCCTCACCGGTGCCGAAACAGACGGCCCGTCGTGAGCGAGCCGCCCGACGCGCCGGCCCGGGTGCGCGGCCGCCGGCCACCGCAGGGCGACCCGGTGATCGACCGGGCGCTCTCGCTGCTCGCGGCCTTCGACGCCCGCAACCGCTCGCTGACGCTGGGCCAGCTGGCTCGTCGCAGCGGGATCCCGACGAGCTCGACGCTCCGGCTGGCCGGCCGGCTGGTGGCGTGGGGCGCCCTCGAGCGGGACGCCGACGGGCGGTTCAGCATCGGCCTGCGGTTGTGGGAGGTGGCCTCCCTCGCGCCGCGCGGACAGGGCCTGAAGCAGGTGGCGCTGCCGTTCATGGGAGACCTCGCGGAGGTCACCCGCCAGCACGTGCTGCTCGCCGTCCGCGACGGCACCGAGGCGCTGCTGGTCGAACGGCTCTCCGCCCACCAGGCCATCCCGGTGCTCTACCGGGTCGGCGGCCGGCTGCCGCTGCACTCCACGGGCGTCGGCCTGGCACTGCTGGCCTACGCCGAGCCGGAGTTCCAGGAGGAGATGCTCGCGCAGCCTCTGGTGCACCTCCCGGAGAACGTCCCGGTCTCCCCCGCCGCGCTGCGCCGGACGCTCGCCGAGATCCGCCGCGACGGGTTGACGATCTTCCGGCGCCGGTCGCCGCAGCCCCTGGTCAGCGTGGCCGCACCGGTGTTCGGGGCCGACGACCGCGTCGCCGCCGCCCTCTCGGTCGTCGTCCCGCAGGAGACGGCCGAGCCCCGGCTCCTCGGTCCGGCCGTCCGCACCGCCGCCCGCTCGATCTCGCGCGTGCTCGGCGCCCGCCGCTCGATCGGCTACACCGGAGGACCGCCACCCCCGGCGTGATCGAGTGCCGCCCAATGGCACGGGTCTGTGGTCCGCGCCACGTGCCGGGTCATGGTGCCCGCGTGCCGATCCATCCCGCGCTCGCGTCCAAACTGCCGCTGCTCGAGGGCATCGAGTCGTTCGAGGCCGGCCTCGCCGACCCGGTCACCCGCGCGCGTCTCGACGAGTTCATGTCGCACCGCGACGCGACGGCTCCGCCGGACGTCGACGTGACCGAGGACGCGGCGGCCGGCCCGCACGGACCGGTGCGGGTCCGCGTCTACCGGCCGCACACGGACGGCGGCCCGCGCCCGTGCCTGGTCTGGATGCACGGCGGGGCCTTCCGGATGGGCGACCTCGACATGCCGGAGGCCGACTGGACCGCGCGCCAGGTCTGCGACCGCGCCGGCGCCGTCGTCGTCAGCGTCGACTACCGGCTCTGCGTCGGCGGTGTCACGTACCCGGTGCCGCACGACGACGTGGTCGCCGCCGTCCGCTGGGTGCGCGACTCGGCGTCGTCGCTCGGCGTGGACCCGGCGCGCATCTCGGTCGGCGGTGCGAGCGCCGGCGGCAACCTCGCCGCCGGGGCGACGCTCCGGCTCCGGGACGACGACGGATGGCTCCCGGTCGCGCTGCTGCTGGCGTACACGACCGTGCACCCCGTCGTCCCCGCCCTCTCGCCGACGCTGTCGGGCCTGATGGAGGAGGTGCCTCCGCTGCTCCGCTTCCTGCCCGAGACCCGCCGCGACATCACCGAGAACTACGTCGGCGGCCCGGCCGCGCGCGCGGACGGCTACGCGATGCCCGCGCTCGCCCACGTCGAGGGGCTCTGCCCCGTCGTCCTGATGAATGCCGAGTACGACGACCTGCGGCCGTCCAGCGAGGCGTTCGCGGCCCAGCTCGCCGTCGCGGGAGTCGACGTGCGCCAGGTGACGGCCCCCGGCCTGCTGCACGGGTTCCTCAACATGCCCTCCGACATCGACGAGGTCGACCGGATGCTCGGCCTCATGGCGGAGGTCGTCGCGGGCGACCGGGCAGGCGCCTGACCGGGCGTCAGCTCCCGACGCGGGAAACCGCGGAGCCGCCGAACCGGTCGGCGACGGCGCGCTTGTAGCCGGCCGGGAAGTCGAGCGAGGCGGTGCGGTCCAGGGCGGCGAGCCGCACCTGGGCCGCACCGTCGCCGGAAAAGGCCGCGACGCAGTCCTCGGGCGCGACGTTGGCCATCGCGACCAGCGCACCCGCGGCGCCGACGGCACCGCTGAGCGTGATCAGGGACGCCGCGCCGGTCCACAGGTCGCCGGCGAAGACGTCGCGCTCGTGCAGCAGCCGGGCGGCGTCGCCGCTGGAGTCCTTGAGCCCGGCCACCGGCAGGTCGCGCAGCAGGTCGACGGGGATGCCCGGCGCGGACGTCCTCGGGAGGTGGTAGGCCAGCAGCGGCCCTGCCGCGGCGGCAGCGACCCGCTCGTAGTACGACCGCGGGTCGGCGACGCCGGGCGGCGAGAGGGCCAGGACCGCGTCCGCCCCGGCGGCGAAGGCGCGCTCGGTGAGGTCGGCGGCCTGCCGGCCCGTCGGCCCGCCGGTCCCGGCGATGACCGGCACCGCCTGGGGCAGGGCCGCGCGAACGGCGCCGACGAGGTCGTCGCGCTCGTCGTGCGTCAGCGTCGCGGCCTCCCCCGTCGTCCCCGCCACGAGGACAGCAGCGACGCCGAGGTCCACCAGCCGGGCAGCGAGGTCGGCGGTCGCCTTCGCCTCCAGCTCCTCGTCCTCGGAGAACAGGGTGACCAGGGCGACGCCGACCCCGGTGAAGAGAGCCATGCCGCGCATCCTGCTACGCCGCGACCGTCCGGGCACGGAGGATGCTTTCCGCTCAATGGCAGCAGCCTGGGGGCCGGTGACCCGCGTCACCGATGCTCGTCCGATCACCGCCGACCCGAACCGGGAGCAGACATGAGCTTCGAGTACCTGATCGACCCGGAGAAGGGCCCGCAGTGGAAGGGCCTGCTCCCCGGTAAGCCGGAGGCCTTCTTCCTGAAGCGCGGGGAGGGCGAGCACGCCATGCTCTTCGGCGACCTCTTCACGGTGCTGCTCAGCGGCGAGGAGACCGAGGGCCAGTTCGGCGTCTTCCACAGCGAGGCGCCGAAGGGGCAGCTCATCCCGGCGCACAAGCACGCCGACACCCACGAGACGTTCTACATCGTCGAGGGCAAGGTCCGCGTCTACATCGAGGACCGGGACGGCACCAAGCGGTCGCAGCTCCTCGAGCCGGGTGACTTCGGCTTCGTCCCCTCCGGTCTGGCCCACGCCTACCAGGTCGAGGAGTCGGCCCGGATCCTCGGCACCGCCACCGGCGGCTTCGAGCGCTTCTTCCAGACCATGGGCACGCCCTGCGACCGGCCGACGTCGCAGCAGCCGCCGTTCATTCCCGACTTCCCCCGGATGCAGGCCGCCGCCGAGCAGCACGACATGCAGTTCCTGGGGAGGGACTACGACTGGTCCGGCGCTCAGGAGTGACCCCTCCGGCACCGCTCCCGCCCGCCCACGACGCCCCCCTGCCGCCGGCCCGGCCGGCGGCAGGGGGTGTCCGCCTCGTCCCCGGCGTCGCGTTCGCCGCGATCCCCGGCGTCCGCCCGCTCGAACTCGACCTCTGGCTCCCGGCGGCGGGGAACGGACCGGTCCCGCTCGTGCTCTTCCTGCACGGCGGCGGCTGGCGGCTCGGCAGCCGCAGCGGCGTCGGACCGATGTTCGCCGGCCAGGACCCGATGCCGTTCGAGCGGATGGCGCAGGCCGGCATCGCCGTCGCCAGTGCCGACTACCGGCTCTCCGGCGAGGCCGCCTGGCCGGCGCAGCTGCACGACGCCAAGGCCGCCGTCCGCTGGCTGCGCGCCCGCGCCGGTGAGCTGGGCGTCGACCCGCACCTGATCGCCGTGTGGGGCGAGTCCGCCGGCGGTCACCTCGCGTCGCTGCTCGGCCTGACGGCCGGCGACCCGTCGCTCGAGGGAGACGTCGGCGTGACGGGCCCGTCGAGCGAGGTCCTCGCCGTCGCTGCCTGGTACGCGCCGAGCGACCTGGTCGGCTTCGCCGTGGACGCCGGAACGGACCCGGCGGACGCCACCACCCGCGAGGCACAGCTGCTGGGCGGAACCCCGGGCTCGCGGCCCGACGTCGCAGCGCAGGCGAGCCCGCTCACCCACGTCTCCCCCGCCGCCCCGCCGTTCCTGCTCCTGCACGGGGCGGCGGACCGGTTCGTGCCCTGCGTGCAGAGCGAGCGGCTGTACGCCGCGCTCGTCGAGGCCGGGGGAGAGGTGGAGCTCGACGTGTACGAGGACGCCGACCACATGTGGCTGGGCGCACCCGGAACCGCTGCGCAGGCCTTCGACCGCACGGTCGACGTCCTCCGCCGCCGGCTCGGCGTCCGCCGCCCGACGACAGGAGAGTCATGAGGATCGTGGGCATCCGCCGGGACGGCGGACCGGTGGAGGTCGCCGCCCTGTCGGACGACGGCACGCAGGTCACCGTCCTGACGGGGCTCGAGGAGTTCTGGTCCGACGCCGCCGCGGCCCTGTCGCGCGAGCCGGCCGGCCCGACCGTGCCGCTGGAGACCGTCGAGCGCGTGCCACCGGTCCTGCCCGGCGCCCGGGTGGTCTGCATCGGGCTCAACTACCTCAAGCACGTCGCCGAGGGCACCTTCAAGGACCAGGAGCTCCCGCCGCACCCGACCCTGTTCGCCCGCTGGACGGCGTCGCTCACCGTCGACGGCGCCGAGGTGCCCGTCCCCGCCAACGAGGACGGCCTCGACTGGGAGGGCGAGATCGTCGCCTACGTCGGCCGCACGCTGGTCGACGCCGATCCCGACGATGCCCTGGCCGCCGTCGTCGGCTACTCGACGTTCAACGACCTGACCTCGCGGCGCGCACAGAAGCTCACCAGCCAGTGGATCCTGGGCAAGAACGGCGACCGCTCCGGCCCGCTCGGGCCGATCGTGCCCGCCGCCGAGGTCGGCGATCTGCGCGACGGCCTCCGGGTGCGGACCCGCGTGAACGGCGAGGTCGTCCAGGACGGCTCGACCGACGAGATGGTCTATCCCGTCGGCGACACGCTCTCGCTGATCTCGCACACCTTCACGCTGCGCCCCGGCGACCTGCTCGCCACGGGCACGCCGTCCGGCGTCGGCTACGCCCGGACGCCGCCGTGGCTGCTGCAGCCCGGCGACGTCGTGGAGGTCGAGGTCGACCGGCTCGGCGTCCTGCGCAACCCGATCGTCGGCAACGACGCCAGGAAGGCCTGACGTGTCCGCCGAGTTCCGCCAGTACCTCTTCCCCTCCGACCATCCGCGGCTGGCGGGGGTCCGGGGCCTGGACGCCTACGCCTACCGCGAGGCCGCCCGGCGGCCCGGCACCTTCACCGGCGGGCTGGTCGAGGGCTGGACGCCGCTGTACCTGAACGAGTTCCGCGGCGTCACCGAGGACGGCACGCTCCGCGAGGGGCTGTACGACCTGACGCCGGCCGAGCCCGGTGAGGAGGCGCCCGTCGAGGCGATGGTCGCCGCCGCGCGCGACCTGCTCGCCGCCCTGGACGACGACGGCCGCGCGCGGATCACGCACGCCGTCGACGCCCCCGAGTGGCAGACCTGGGCCAACCCCGAGTTCCTGCAGTTCGACACCGGCCTGCGCCTGGAGTTCCAGCCGGTCGCCGTGCGCGAGAAGGCGCTCGATCTGGTCCGGGCCTCGCTGAGCCCCGAGGGGCACGAGCTCGCGCACGCGATGATGCTGATCAACGGCTTCCTCGGCGAGGTCGTCGGCCTCGAGTCGGTGCTCGGCGAGTTCAGCTACAACATCGCCCTGTACGGCGACCCCGATCTGCGCGCGCCCTGGGGCTGGCAGCTCTTCGGGCACCACTGCGCGCTGAACTGCCTGGTCGTCGAGGGTCGGATGGTGCTCAGCCCGGTGTTCCTCGGGGCCGAGCCAGACGAGATCGACGAGGGCCCGCACGCGGGCATCTCCGGCGTCTTCGACGAACGGATCCGGCTGGGGACGGCGATCATGGCCGCCCTTCCGGAGGAGCAGCGCCGCGCGGCCACCGTCTACGAGCAGATGGTCGACCCGGCGATGCCGGAGGGGCGGGTCCACCCCGGCGACGAGCGGCACCTGGCCGGCGCCTTCCAGGACAACCGCGTCATCCCGCCCGAGGGCATCCGGGTCGCCGACATGCCCGCCGGGGCGCAGGATCTCGTCCTCGCCACGGTCGAGGAGTTCGTCCGGCTGCTCCCCGAAGGCCCGCGTCGCGCGCGCATGCGCGAGATCCGGGAGCACCTGGGCGAGACCTGGTTCTCCTGGATCGGCGGGCATTCGGAGGGCGACGTCTTCTACTACCGGATCCAGTCACCGGTCGTGATCGCCGAGCTCGACCACCACTGCGGCGTCTTCCTCGACTACGACACCCCGAAGCCGTTCCACGTGCACACGGTGCTGCGCACGCCGCACGGCAACGACTACGGACGTGCGTGGATCCGGCAGTGGCAGGAGCGGCGGCCGCGCGGCTGACCAGGGGATTCGCCGTCCACAGGCCTTGCCGGGCCGCCCCGGTTCACCTAGACTCGAACACATGTTCGAAGGCCGTCTGCTCGCCGTGCTCGACGAGCGCGCGAGCATGCCGGTGATCCGGACGGTGCCGGCTCCCTGCGTGGTGATCGTCGATCTCGAGGCTCGGCGGGGACATGCCGGCGCTCCGCTGGACCCGCGTGCGCGGCTGCTGGAGACCGGCGCCGGGCATCTGGACGCGGTCGCCGAACTGGAGGGGTGGTGGCCCGGGCCACCGCCGCGCAGGTGCGGGAGCTGGCCGCCTTCGCCCGCTGTCGGCCGTCGTCGTGGGACCGGCAGCCGGGCGAGAAGGGAGCCGCGTCGGCGGCGACCCGCGCCGCCCGGCCCGCGGGGCTGGCACCGGTGAGCGAGTGGGCCGTCGCGGAGGTGGCCGCCCGGCTGCGGCTGCCGCAGCGTGCCGCCCAGACCCGGCTGGAGGAGGCGGTCGTGCTGGCCGAGCAGCTGCCGGCCACGCTCGCCGCACTCGAGGCAGCGCAGATCAGCCCGGCGCACGCGCGCACCCTGGTCGACCTGCTCCAACCGGTCAGCGACGAGAAGCGCGCCGAGATCGAGGCCGCGGCGCTGGAGCGCGCCGGCAGCCAGACCGTGGACAACCTGCGGTCCCGCGTGCGGCGGCTGATCGCCAAGCACGACGCGGCCGCCGCGCTGCGCCGGTTGGTCGCGGCGGCGAAGGGCCGCAAGGTCGCCCTGTACGCCGACGACGACGGGATGGCCACCCTGGCCGCACACCTGCCCGGACCGCTCGCCCGCTCCTGCCACGAGGCGCTCACCGTGTACGCCCGGGCGTGCGAGGTCGACGAAGACGGCCACCGCGATCCGCGCAGCCTCGACGAGCGGAGGGCCGACTGCCTGGCCGACCTGGTCCTGCGCCCGCACGGCGACCGGCCGGCGGTGCAGGTCGCCCTGACCGTCGTCGCGGGGGTGGACACGCTGACCGGCACCGGGCCCGGCGCCGACGAGCCGGGCGAGGTCGACGGCGACCTGGTGCCCGCCTCGTTGGTGCGGGAGCTGGCCCACACCTTGGGCCTGATGCCCCGACCGGACCCGGCGCCGACACCGGTATCCGTTCCGGACGACGGAGCGTCCGTCGACTGGTCGGAGACCGCGCCGGTGCACGGCGACGCCGCGCTCGAGGAGCGGATCGCGGCGCTGGAGGCCGACGAGGCGGCTGCCGCCGCCGACCTCGCCGCTGCGGTCGCGGAGCCGGCCCCACGTGCTGATCTCTTCACTCGGATGGCCGCTGTCCGGGCCCAGCGCCAGGAAGCGCTCGAGCGTCTGCTGGCGGCGCACCGACTCACCGGTACCGCGCTGGCGCACCGTCCGCACATCGCGCTGGCCGACCAGCTGTCGGGCTCGCTCCTCGCGCTCACCGATGCCCTCGAGCTACGGCAGGCCGCGACCGCCGGCCGCGGGCTCGGTCCACCACCGGCCACCGATGCGTACGAGCCCACGGACCCCCTGGCCCGGTTCGTGAAGCTGCGGGACCGGCGGTGTCGGTTCCCCGGTTGTCGCGCCCGCGCCCGCTGTGCCGACCTGGACCACCAGACCCCGCACCCGCACGGCCCCACCGCACACGACAACCTCGCCTGCCTGTGCGAGTTCCACCATCGGCTCTCCCACCAGGCGCCCGGCTGGCGACTGCGCCGCGACGAGCGCGGCGGGCTGGTGTGGACGCTGCCCGGCGGATGCACCGTGACCACGTATCCGCCGGCCGTCGGAACCGACGACGCGCCGGTCAGCGCGTGTCGGCCCGGCACCCCCCGCCCGCGCCCGCCGGCGACGACGAACCGGTCGGACCCTCGAGGCGCTCCGCAACTGGCGACCCCGCAGCGCAGCACCGGATCCCGACATCCCGTTCTGACTCGGTCCGATCCCCCTTCCGGCCAATGGCAACGGCCTTCGGGAGAGTGACGCCCGCCACGGATGCTGATCAGGCGCTGAGGGGGACGACGGAGCGACGTTCCGCCGCCCGGCGCGGTCCGGAACGCCTGCCCGTACGGCGGCGCGCTGCCCAGACGACAGGAGATCCGATGACCGACGTCCCGACCCGGGTGCCCGTGCTGATCGCGGGCGGCGGGCCCAGCGGACTGGCCGCCGCCATCGAGCTCGGCCGCCGCGGGATCGAGGTGCTCGTGGTCGAGCCCCGGACGGCCCTCGACCCGCTCCGTCCCCGGGCGAAGACCACGAACGCGCGCACGATGGAGCACCTGCGGCGCTGGGGCCTGGCCGAGCGGCTGCGCGCCGCGGCGCCGCTGCCCGTCGAGCACGCCCAGGACGTCGTCTTCTGCACCGGCCTCTTCGGGCAGGAGATCACCCGGTTCGAGAACGCCTTCGGGCTGTGGACCGAGCACCGCGACATCGCCGCTGAGCCGGGCCAGCAGGTGCCGCAGAACGTCGTCGAGGAGGTGCTGCGCGAGGCGGCCGCCGAGCTGCCGACGGTCCGGCTGCTCATCGGCTGGCGGGTCGCCTCCGTCATCGACGGCCCCGGCGAGGTGCACGCCGTCCTGGAGTCGCCCGACGGCGAGCCGCACCGGCTGACCGCCGACTGGCTGCTCGGCTGCGACGGCGGCTGGAGCATCAGCCGGCCCGCCATCGGCGCGAACTACGAGGGCTCCTCGGGGACGGTGCCGAACCTGAGCATCACCTTCCGGTCGCGCGCGCTGGACGAGAAGCCGCTGTGCGCCCACGGCATCCACTACTGGGTCATCGGCGCGGAGCTCGGCGGGCTCATGGGCCGGCTGGACCTCGACGGCACGTGGTGGGCGATCGTCCAGGGCATCGACACCCCCGTGGACGGCCTCGACCCCGCCGCGTTCGTGCGGACCCTCGCCGGCGCCGACATCGACGTCGAGGTGCTGGCCACCGACCCGTGGTCGGCGCGCATGCTGCTGGCCGACCGCTACCGCGGCGAGCGCACCTTCCTCGTCGGCGACGCCGCCCACCTCAACCCGCCGTGGGGCGGGCACGGCTTCAACACCTGCGTCGGCGACGCCGTCAACATCGCCTGGAAGCTCGCCGCCGTCCTGCAGGGCTGGGCCGGTCCCGCCCTGCTCGACAGCTACGAGGCAGAGCGCCGTCCGATCGCCGAGCGCACGATCGCCGCCGCCGGCGCGCAGGACGCCTTCCTCGCCCCCTCCTTCGCCGACCCGGCCTTGGACGACGAGGGCCCGGCCGGCGAGGCGCTGCGGGCCCGGGTCGCCGAGACCGTGCAGGTCAAGGACCCCGAGTTCCACAGCCTCGGGCTCGTGCTGGGCTACGACTACGCCGGCTCCCCCGTCGTCGTCCCGGACGGCACGGCGGCGCCGGAGCCGTCGATCCCCGACTACCGCCCCTCCGCCCACCCCGGCGCACGCCTCCCCCACGCCTGGCTGCCGGACGGCTCCTCGCTGTTCGACCTGCTCGGCGACGGCTTCACGCTGCTGCGCCTCGCGCCCGGCCCGTCCGAGTGCCCGCTGGCCGACGCGGCGTCCAAGGCCGGCGTCCCGCTGACGGTCGTCGACCTGGCGCACCTGCCCCGGCTGCGGCCGCTGTACGGCGCCGACCTGGTGCTCGTCCGCCCCGACCAGCACGTCGCCTGGCGCGGCTCGTCGTGCGACGACGCCGTCGCGCTGCTCGGCCGGGTGACCGGCGTCCCCGTGCCTTCGTCCGCCGACCTGCAGGAGAGCACCCGATGACCGCTGAGCCGCTCCCCCACCCTCCCGCCGACTTCCCCGACGGCTTCCTGTGGGGGGCGGCCACCGCGGCCCACCAGGTCGAGGGCGGCAACGTCAACAACGACCACTGGGAGCTCGAGAACGCCGAGCACTCGCCGTTCGCCGAGCCCAGCGGCGACGCCTGCGACTCCTACCACCGGTGGCCCGAGGACCTCGACCTCGTGGCCGCGGCGGGCCTGAACACCTACCGGTTCAGCCTCGAGTGGAGCCGGATCGAGCCCGCCGAGGGCGAGTTCTCCCGCGCCGCCCTCGACCACTACCGGCGGATCGTCGACGGCTGCCGCGAGCGCGGGCTCACGCCGATCGTCACGCTGGTGCACTTCACGATGCCCCGCTGGCTGCTGCACGACGGCGGCTGGACCGGTCCGAAGGCGGGTGACCGGCTCGCCCGGTTCACCGAGTTCGCGGCGCCGGCGCTCCGCGACGCCGGGTACGTCGCGACGATCAACGAGCCGAACCTCATGGCCGCCCAGCCGGTGATGGGCGCGATGGCCCGCCGCGGCGAGGAGATCAAGGGCCTGCCCCGCCCCGACCAGGGAGTCACCGACGCGCTGCTGGGCCTGCACGGCCGGATGCGCGAGGTGCTCCGCGGCGCCGGCGCACCGCCGACCGGGATGACGCTGATCGGCCGCGAGCACATCGCGGAGGCCGGCGGCGAGGACCGCATGCGCGAGGAGCGCGCCGCGTTCGAGGACCAGTTCCTCGCGGCGGCCGACGGCGACGACTGGGTCGGCCTGCAGGTCTACACGTCCGCCCGGTTCGACGCCGACGGCCTGGTCGCCCCGGCCCCCGAGCTGCAGACGCTCGCCCACGGCATGGAGTACCGGCCGCAGGCGCTCGGCGCGGCGGTCACCCGGGCGTCCGAGATGCTGCCCGGCACGCCGATCCTCGTCACCGAGAACGGCATCGCCACGGCCGACGACGAGCAGCGCATCCGGTTCACCACCGACGCGCTGCAGGGTCTGGCCGACGCGATCGCGGGCGGCGCCGACGTGCGCGGCTACGTGCACTGGAGCCTGCTCGACAACTTCGAGTGGATGCTCGGCTACCGGCCCACCTTCGGCCTGGTGGCCGTGGACCGGACGACCTTCGCCCGGACGCCGAAGCCCAGCCTCGCCTGGCTCGGCGAGGTGGCCCGCCGCAACGGTCTCTGAGGTCCACCGGTTCCCGCGGCCGGAACGGCCCTCGGCGAAGGTTTCCGCAGCGGAGGACTGTCCTGACCACGGATGTCGTGGCTAGGGTTGCCGCCACCTGTGGAGGTGGGCATGCGGATCCTTCTCGTCGGCGCCGGCGGAGTCGGCAGTGCGGTGGCCGCGATCGCGGTTCGGCGCGACTTCGTGGAGCACCTGGTCGTCAGCGACTACGACGTCGCCCGCGCCGAGAAGGCGGTGGCCGCCGCCGGTGACCCGCGCTTCGTCGCCGCTCGGATCGACGCGGCGGACGAGGACGCCGTCCGCACGCTGCTGACCGAGCACCGCTGCGACGCGCTGCTCAACGCCACGGACCCGCGCTTCGTGATGCCGCTGTTCCGCGCCGCGCTCGCGGCCCGGGTCCACTACCTGGACATGGCGATGTCGCTGTCGCGCCCCCATCCGGAGCGGCCGTACGAGGCGACCGGCGTCAAGCTCGGCGACGAGCAGTTCGCGCTCGCCGGCGAGTGGGCGGACGCCGACCGGCTGGCGCTGGTCGGCATCGGCGTGGAGCCGGGGCTCTCCGACGTGTTCGCCCGGTACGCGGCGGACCACCTGTTCTCCGAGATCGACGAGCTCGGCGTCCGCGACGGGGCGGACCTGACCGTGCGCGGGTACGACTTCGCGCCGTCCTTCAACATCTGGACGACGATCGAGGAGTGCCTCAACCCGCCGGTCGTCTGGGAGCGCGACCGCGGCTGGTTCACCACCGAGCCGTTCAGCGAGCCGGAGGTCTTCGAGTTCCCCGAGGGCATCGGCCCGGTCGAGTGCGTCAACGTGGAGCACGAGGAGGTGCTCCTCATGCCGCGCTGGATCGACGCCCGGAGGGTGACCTTCAAGTACGGGCTGGGCACGGAGTTCATCGACGTCCTCAGGACCCTGCACAAGCTCGGCCTGGACTCCACCACCCCGGTCCGGGTGCGGGGCGTCGAGGTCGCGCCGCGCGACGTCGTCGCCGCGGTGCTGCCGGATCCGGCCGGCCTCGGCGACCTGATGAGCGGCAAGACCTGCGCCGGGCTGTGGGTGAGCGGCACGGGCACCGACGGACGTCCCCGGCAGGTGTACCTGTACCACGTGGTCGACAACGCCTGGTCGATGGCGGAGTACGGCTCCCAGGCGGTGGTCTGGCAGACCGCGGTCAATCCCGTCGTGGCGCTCGAGCTGCTGGCGACCGGGCGGTGGAGCGGGAGCGGGGTGCTGGGCCCGGAGGCGTTCGACGCGGTTCCCTTCCTCGACCTGCTCACCGCCTACGGCTCGCCGTGGGGCCTGCGCGAAGGCGGCTGAGGGCAGCCCGCCCCGGGTTTCCCGGATGTTTCGCTCCGCGAAGGAATAGACCGGGACGGGGACGGTATTGGCCAGGTAGGTGAGGGCCAACGGCGGTCGCTCGCACTCCGCCGCTTCCCGCTGAAGGACCCTCGTGACCGCTGTCGCTGCCCGCCCTGACCTCCTCGACGCACCGCCTCCCGCTCCCCGCCGCCAGAGCACCGCCCGCCTGGCCCTGCTGCTGGGCGCGTTCGTGGCGATCGGTCCGCTGACCATCGACATGTACCTGCCGGCGCTCCCGACGATCCGGCAGGAGCTCGGGACGACGGCGTCGCAGGTACAGCTGACGCTCACCGGCACGCTGGTCGGCCTGGCGCTCGGCCAGCTGCTCATCGGCCCGCTGTCCGACTCGTGGGGCCGCCGCCGTCCGCTGCTCGCCGGCACGGCCCTGCACGTCGTCGCGTCGCTGCTCGTGCTCGTCGCGCCGAGCATCGAGGTCCTGGGAGTGCTGCGCGTCCTGCAGGGCGTCGGGTGCGCCGCCACCGGTGTCGTGGCGCTGGCCATGGTGCGCGACCTGTTCGCCGGCCGGGCCGCGGCCACGATGCTGTCGCGGCTGTTCCTCGTCATGGGCGTGGCGCCCGTGCTGGCGCCGACGATCGGCGGCGAGCTGCTGCGCTTCACGTCCTGGCGCGGGCGTGTTCGGCTTCCTGGCGGTCTACGGCGTCGTCCTCCTGGCGATCGGCGTGTGGGGCGTCCGCGAGACCCTGCCCCCGGAGCGCCGGCGGGCCGGCGGCCTGCGCGGCACGGCCGGCGTCTACCGCTCGCTGCTGCGTGACCGCTCCTACGTCGGCCTGGTGCTCGTCGCCGGCCTGTCCATGGCCGCGCTGTTCACCTACGTGGCCGGATCGTCGTTCGTCTACCAGCGCCAGTTCGGCCTCGACGAGCAGCAGTTCGGCATGCTCTTCGGCGCGGGCGCCGTCTGGCTGATCGCCGCCACCCAGCTCAACCCGGTGCTGCTGCGCCGGTGGTCCGCGGCGCAGATCCTGGTCGGCGCCACCGCGGCCGGAACCCTCGCCGCGACGGTCCTGGTGGTCACGGCCGCCTCCGGCGGCGGCGTGTTCGCCGTGGCCGGCGGGCTGTGGGCGGTGCTCTTCGCCGCGGGGCTGGCGCTGCCGAACGCGCCCGCGCTGGCCCTCGCCGAGAACGGCGACCGCGCGGGTGCCGCGGCGGCCATGCTGGGCGCCGTCCAGTTCGGCGTGGGTGCCGCGGTGTCCCCCGTCGTCGGTCTGCTCGGCAACGACGCCACGGCGATGGGCGCGGTCATCGCGCTGTCCCTGCTGCTGGCACTCGTCGTCCTGGTGGTCGTGGCCCGGCCGTGGCGGCTGCCCGAGCCGGAGGAAGCCGTGGCCGCCGCGCACTGACCGGGCATGCTGGGTCGGTGACAGTCGTCGCCGTCCTGCACCCCGGCCGGATGGGCGCCGTCGTCGGCGCCGTGCTCGTCCGGGCCGGCCACGACGTCCGCTGGCTCCCGGCCGGACGCGGCGCCGGCACCCGTCGACGCGCAGAGGACGCCGGCCTGGTCGCCGCCGACGACCTGGCCGGCTGCGACGTCGTCCTCTCGATCTGCCCGCCGGCCGCCGCGGTCGGCACCGCCCGGTCGGTGGCCGGCTTCGGTGGCCTGTACGTGGACGCCAACGCGGTCAGCCCGGCCACGGCCGCGCAGGTGCGCGAGGTGGTGGAGTCCGGCGGTGCCGACCTACGTCGACGGCGGGATCATCGGCGGCCCGCCGACCGAGCCGGGCACCCGGCTCTACCTGGCCGGCGCCCGCGCCGGCGAGGTGGCGGCGCTGTTCGAGGGCACGGTGCTCGACACCCGCATCGTCGACGGGGACTGCGCCGCGTCGGCGCTGAAGATGGCCTACGCCGCGTGGACGAAGATCACCGCGGCGCTCGTGCTCGGCATCGAGGCGACCGCGCGGCAGCACGGCGTCGCCGAGGCGCTGCACGACGAGTGGCAGCTGTCCGGGCTCGACCTGGCCGAACGGCTGGCGGCGGGGGAGCGGGCCGCCCGGTCCAAGGGCTGGCGGTGGGTCGAGGAGATGCGGCAGATCGCGGCCACGTTCGACGCCGCAGGGCAGCCGGACGGGTTCGGTGCGGCCGCCGCGGAGGTGTTCGACCGCTACCCACGTGTCGAGGACTGACGGGAGAACCACCTCCGGATCGTCGGGACGCACCGCCCGACCTCCGCGGGACCGCGGGCGCGACGGGGCACCGTCGTCCGGCATGTGCCGACTGCTGGGTTGGGCCGGCCGCCGGCCCGCGACGCTCTCCGACGTCCTCGGCGAGGACGACCTCGCCGCGTTCACCGGGCTGTCCGCGCACCATCCCGACGGCTGGGGTGTCGCCCGCAGCACCGCCCGCGGGGTGTCGGTGCGCAAGCGCCCGGACGCCGCCCGCACCAGCGCGCGGTTCGACCGGTGGGCGCGCACCCGCCGCACCGACCTCGGCCTGGCCCACCTGCGGCGCGCGACGCTCGGGCTGTCCGTCGGCCCGCCGAACACGCACCCGTTCACCGACGGCCGGGTCGCCTTCGCCCACAACGGCTCGATCTCCCCGCCGGCCGCGCTCGACGACCTGCTGCTGTCGCGGTCCCAGGACCGGCGGCGCGGCACCACCGACAGCGAGCGCTACTTCCTCGCCGTGGCCGAGCGGCTGGACGCCGGTGCCACGCCGGAGGAGGCCCTGCGGACGACGGCCGACGCGATCGCCGCCACCGCCGGCTTCACCAGCCTCAACTGCCTGCTGCTCACCCCGGAGGCGCTCTACGCGTTCTGCCGGATCGACCCGCACGGGCCGATCGAGGACGACGATCCGGAGTACTACACGCTGCGCTACCGGGTGTCCCCGGACGCCGTCGTGGTGGCCTCCAGCGGCTGGGGCGCCGGCTGGCGGGACCTGGCCGACGGCGACCTGCTGGTCGTGGAGCGACGGTCGCTCGAGCTGAGCGTGCAGGCGGTCGCCGGGCTCTCCGCCGCCCGCTGATTCGGGACACGCCGAGCCCGACCAGCGTGGTCAGCGGGTCGTGAAACGTTTCGTTGACGCTCCATTGTGACCTGCGTTACGGTTCTGGCGGCGCGAAACGTGAAACGTTTCACACACCGCTCTGCCCTGAGAGGACGACCGTGCCCAGAACCCGATCACGTCGCCGCCTGCTGCTTCCCGCAGCAGTGACGGCGCTCCTGGCACCACTCGCCGTGGTGGCCGCCGGGACGACGGCCGCCTCGGCCGCCGACTGCACCGACACCGCCGCCCATCCCTGGACGGACGCCAGCAAGACGCCCGAGGAGCGGGCCCAGGCCCTCCTCGACGTCAGCGAGCAGCACCAGATCTACCGGTGGCTGGTCGAGCAGCCCGCCAACGACCCGACGCGCACGACGTGGACGGGTGGCGTGGTCTACCCGGTCCAGGTGCCGTGCACCCCGACCGTCGTCTACACCGACGGGCCGGAGGGTGTCCGCAACGCCGGTGCCACGGCCTTCCCGACCGGCATCGCCCTGGCGTCCACCTGGAACGCCGACCTCGCCTACGACAAATACGCGGACCAGGGTGCCGAGGCGTACGACCTGCGCCGGAACGTCATCCTCGCCCCCGGCATCGCGAGCGGGCGGACCCCGCTGTCCGGCCGCACGCCGGAGTACTTCGGCGAGGACCCGGTGCTCAGCGGCATCCTCGGCGCGGCCGGGGTGCGCGGCATCGAGGACAACAATCCGGTGCTGGCCGACGTCAAGCACTACGTCGCCAACGAGCAGGAGCTGGACCGCTCCGACGAGCTCGTCGAACATGGACGAGCGGACCTTCCGCGAGATCTACGACCTGCCGTTCGCGATCGCCGTCGAGCGCGGCGACCCCGAGAGCGTCATGTGCTCGTTCAACCAGATCAACCACGTCTGGGCGTGCGAGAACCCGGTGCTGAACGACGCGCTCAAGGAGGACGCCGGCTTCGACGGCTACGTCATGAGCGACTTCGGCTCCGTGCACTCCACCGCGGCCAGCCTCGTGAACGGCCTGGACCAGGAGCTCAACCGGCCGATCTGGTACACGCCGGTGCGGCTCGACGCGGCCCTGACCGCCGGCGAGATCACCCAGGAGCAGATCGAGGCGGCCGCGTTCCGGGTGCTGCGGTCCTACATCCGTGGCGGTCTCTTCGACAACCCGCTGCCGGCCACGCCTGCGGCCGACGCCTCGACCGATGCCCACGAGGCGACCGCTCGCGAGGTCGCCGAGCAGGGCAGCGTCCTGCTGCAGAACGACGGCGCCCTCCCGCTCGCGCCGGCCGCCGGTGACACCATCGCGCTCATCGGCCCGACGGCCTCGAGGACGGCGACCAACGGCGTCAGCGCCGAGTCCGTCTGCAGCATGTCGCTGCGCTTCGGGACCGGTCCCCTGCGCAACTCCATGCCGTGCGGCGACATCGTCGCTCCGGACACGGCGATCACCGACCGGGCCGCCGAGGACGGCGCCTCGGTGACGTGGGACAACGGCAGTGACGTCGCGGCCGCAGCCGCGGCGGCGTCCCAGGCCGACGTGGCCGTCGTCTTCGGCTACCAGCGGATGGGCGAGTTCAGCGACATCGCCGACCTGAGGCTCCAGGGCAACGGGGACGCGCTGATCGAGGCCGTCGCCGCGGCGAACCCGAACACCGTCGTGGTGCTGCAGACCGGCAGCGCGGTCGAGATGCCGTGGGCGGACGACGTCCGGGCCATCGTGGAGAACTGGTACGGCGGCGAGCAGATGGGCCCGGCGCTGGCCGGCCTGCTGTTCGGCGACGTGGACTTCACCGGCAAGCTGCCGATGACCTTCCCGAAGTCCCTGGCCGACACCCCCACCGCGGGCAGCGTCGAGCAGTACCCCGGCGTCCGTGGCGGCGACCCGACCCAGCCGACCATCCGGCAGGTCGAGTACAGCGAGGGCCTGCAGGTCGGTTACCGCTGGTACGAGGCGCAGGGCATCGACCCGCTCTTCGCGTTCGGCCACGGGCTGTCGTACACCGACTTCTCCTACAGCAATCTGCAGGTGACGGCGCGCAACTCGTCGATCGAGATCCGGTTCCGGTTGACCAACACCGGAGATCGGGCGGGGACGGAGGTCGCGCAGGCGTACGTCGAGCTGCCGGCGAGCGCCGGAGAGCCATCGAAGCGGCTGGCGGGCTGGAACAGGGTGGCCCTGGAGCCCGGCCAGGTCCGCAACGTGCACATCACGCTGAACCCCGACGACCTCCGGGACCTGCGGACCCTGCAGTACTGGGACTCCGCGTCGGACCGCTGGGTGACCCCGTCGGGCACCTTCGGGGTGCACGTCGGAGGCTCCTCGGAGACGTCCGTCGCCGGGCAGTTCCGCGTGGGATGACGTCCGACCGGTGAGCGGGAGGGGGCGGGGAGCGCATCGCGCTCCCCGCCCCCTCCTCGTGCGGAGGACGCAGATCGCCCGTTCCGGCCGTCTCAGGGCAGGATCTGTCCCGTGCGCAGGAGCTCTCCCAGCATGATCGACGTCGCGCGGGCCGCCGGCGTCTCGCTCGGGACGGTCTCCAACGTGGTGAACAACCCGGCGAAGGTCACCCCGGTCACGCGGCAGAAGGTCGAGGCGGCGATCGCCGAGCTCGGCTTCGTCCGCAACGGCGTCGCCCGGTCCCTCCGGGCCGGGCGCAGCACGACCATCGGTTTCGTCCTCGTCGACCTCGGCAACTCCTTCTTCCTCGACCTCGTCCGCGGTGCGGAGCAGGCGGTGACCGAGGCCGGGATGAATCTCCTGCTGGCCAACGCGGACATGAGCTGGGAGAAGGAGCAGACCTACCTCGCCCTCTTCGAGGAGGAGCGGGTCGCCGGGATCCTGCTGACGCCGCGGCCCGTGCCCGGCGAGGTCGCGCACCTCCCGCCCGCCTCCGCCGGCGTGCCCCGCGTCCTGCTCAACGACCCCGAGGCGGGACCCGACGTCTGCAGCGTGGTCACCGACAACGAGCGCGGCGGCTACCTGGCGGCCCGGCACCTCATCGAGACGGGGCGCCGTCGCCTCCTGTTCGCGGGCACGATCGAGCTCGAGCCGGTCCGGCACCGTTACGAGGGCGCGCTCCGCGCCGTCCGGGAGACCGGCGGAGGGGTGACCTTCGAGCACCTGCCCAGCGACTGGGTGCAGGTGCCCGACGGACGGTGGGTGGCCGAGGAGCTGCTGCGCCGGCCCGCGGACGAGCGACCCGACGGCGTGCTCGCCGGCGCGGACCTGCTGGCCCTCGGCCTCATCCAGACCCTTTCCGTCGACGGGCGGCTGCGCGTGCCGCAGGACGTCGCGGTCGTGGGCTACGACAACAACCGGGCCGCCTGGGAGAGCGTCGTGCCGATCACCACGCTGGACCAGGCCGGCGAGGAGATGGGCCGCGCGGCCGCGGCCCTCCTGCTGGAGGAGATCGCGAACGGAGAGGACCACGAGCACCGGAGCGTGCGGTTGGAGCCGTTCCTCGTTCCCCGCGAGAGCTCCGTCGGTCGCTGACCGGCCGCGATCAGACGAACAGCGGCTCCGCCGACGCACGGGCCGCGAGCGCGGCCATGTCGTCGTCCGACGGCCGCCGCTCGAACCGCTCGGCCGCGTCGAGCAGCCGCGGCAGGATCTCGACGTCACCCGTCGTGCACAGGAACGCCTCCGGCCGGCCGAGCACCCAGTGCACGGCAAGATCGATGTCGGCCTGGTCGCGGAGCGGCTCGTACCAGGTGGCCGCCGTGTGCGGCCGGCCGGCCCAGCCGCGACGGGCCAGGCTCTTGATCGTCTGCAGCGCGACGCCGCGCTCGGCGCACACGCCGGCCAGCGCCTCGAACGTCTCCGCGTAGCGCGGGTCCTGCATCTGCACCCAGTTGTAGGGCGCCAGCACCGAGTCGAACGCGAAGCGGTCCAGGCTCCGCCGGTGCACCTCCGGCACCGACAGGCCGTGCCCGGTGACGCCGATGAACCGGACCAGGCCCTCCTCGCGCGCCTCGACGGCGGCCTCGAGTGCCCCGCCCGCGCTGAGGGCGGTCTCCCACTCGATGACGTCGACGAGGTTGTGCAGCTGGATCAGGTCGACCCGGTCGACACCGAGCCGGTCGAGGGACCGGCGGATCTCCTCGCGGGCGCCGCGGTAGGTCCGCTCCCCCGTCTTGGTGGCGAGGAAGAACGTGTCCGGATGGCGGCTCAGCCAGGGCGCGACCCGCAGCTCCGCGTCGCCGTAGCTCGCCGCGACGTCGATGTGGTTGACGCCGTGCTCGAGCAGGAGATCCAGGGCCTGGTCCGCGTCGGCCTGCGAGACGCTGCCGAGCGCAGCCGCGCCGAAGACCACCCGGCTGGAGTCGTGACCGGTCGAGCCGAACGGTGCCCGCGGGATCATGGATCGGAGCCTAGGGCCGCCCGCCGCCGAGCCGCTCCTCGGCGGCCTGCCAGGCCGCCTCGGCGCCCGCCGTCGGCAGGTAGAGGCGGACGTCGTGCGTGCTGCGGATCAGGGCGCGCAGCTCGGCCAGCCCACCCGAGAGCACTCCCCCGGCCCGCGCCTGGACCAGCGCGTTGCCGATCGCGGCGGCCTCCACCGGACCGGCCATCACCGGCAGCCCGCACGCGTCGGCGGTGAGCTGGCACAGCAGGGTGTTGCGGGCTCCTCCGCCGACGAGGTGCACGTTCTCGACCGGCCGACCGGACAGCTCCGCGGCCCGCCGGACGCTGCGCCGGTAGGCGAGCGCGAGGCTGTCGAGGATGCAGCGGACCGTCTCGGCCTGGCTCTGCGGCGGCGTCTGCCCGGTCTCGGTGCAGTAGGCGGCGATGCGGGCCGGCATGTCGCCGGGCGGCAGGAACCGCGCGTCGTCCGGGTCGACCAGGGTCGTGAAGGCCGGTACGCGTGCGGCGGCGGCGAGCAGGTCGGGCAGGTCGGCGGTGCAGCCCGGATGCGGCCCAGGTCCGCTGCGACTCCTGCAGCAGCCACAGGCCCATCACGTTGCGGAGGTAGCGGACCGTTCCGTCCACCCCGAGTTCGTTGGTGAACCCGGCCGCGCGGCTGGCCTCGCCGAGCACCGGCTTCTCGAGCTCGACGCCGACCAGCGACCAGGTGCCGCAGGAGATGTAGGCGAACCGGTCGTCCGACGCCGGCACGCCGACGACGGCGGACGCGGTGTCGTGGGAGCCGACCGCGGTGACCGGCACGGGACCGGTCAGGCCCGGTCTCGGCGAGGACGTCGGCGCGCAGCTCGCCGAGCCGCTCGCCCGGTTGCCGCAGCGGCGGGAAGAGCTCCCGCGGCAGGCCGAGCCCGTCGACGAGCGTGCGGGCCCACTCCCGGGTCGTGGCGTCGAGCAGCCCCGTCGTCGAGGCGTTGGTGACCTCCGCGCCGACCGCCCCGGTGAGCCAGTAGGCGAGCAGGTCGGGCACGAGCAGCAGCGTGCGGGCCGCGGCGAGCTGCGCGGTGTCCCGCGCGGCCGCCAGCTGGAAGATCGTGTTGAACGGCAGGTGCTGCAGTCCGGTCACCCGGTACAGCTCCTCGGGCGGCACCGCCGCGTGCACGGCCGGCACCGCGGTCTCGTGCCGGGCGTCGCGGTAGTGCACCGGGTTGCCCAGCAGTGCACCGTCGGCGTCCAGCAGGCCGTAGTCCACCGCCCAGCTGTCGATGCCCACGCCGTCCAGCCGGCCGAGGTCGCGGCCGGCGGCCCGGAGCCCGTCGAGGATCCCGGCGTACAGCGCGAGGACGTCCCAGTGCAGGGTGCCCGCCGTCCGCACCGGCCGGTTGGGGAAGCGGTGCACCTCGTGCAGGTCCAGCGTGCTGGGCCCGACCCTGGCGGCCATGACCCGGCCGCTCGAGGCGCCCAGGTCGACGGCCGCGAGGGTCAGCTGAGTCATTGCTCGACTCCGGCTCGCTCCGCTCCTCGCTCGTTCCTCGCTGCGATGCTCACTCGCTCGTCGCTCTCGCGGAAGCTCACCGCAGGAAGGCCGCCGCCACGCCGGAGTCGACCGGCACGTGCAGCCCGGTCGTCCGGGTGAGGTCGCCCCCGGTCAGGGCGAACACCGCGTCGGCGACGTGGTCGGGCAGGACCTCGCGCTTGAGCAGCGTGCGCTGGGCGTAGAACTCGCCGAGCTTCTCCTCCGGCACGCCGTAGACGGCGGCCCGGGAGGCGCCCCAGCCGCCGGCGAAGATGCCGGAGCCGCGGACGACGCCGTCCGGGTTGATCCCGTTGACCCGGATCTGGTGCTCGCCGAGCTCCGCGGCCAGCAGCCGCACCTGATGCGCCTGGTCGGCCTTGGTCGCACCGTAGGCGATGTTGTTCGGGCCGGCGAACAGCGAGTTCTTGCTCGAGATGTAGACGATGTCGCCGCCGAGCTTCTGGTCGATCATGATCCGGGCCGCCTCGCGGGAGACGAGGAAGCTGCCCTTGGCCATGACGTCGTGCTGCAGGTCCCAGTCCTTCTCGGTGGTCTCGAGCAGTGGCTTGGAGATCGACAGGCCGGCGTTGTTGACGACCAGGTCGACCCCGCCGAAGGCCAGGCAGGCCGCGCGAAAGGCGGCGGCCACGGCCTCGCCGTCGCTGACGTCGGCGGCCACCCCGACGGCGACGTCGGAGTTGCCGATCTCGGCCGCGGCGTCCTGGGCCTTCTGCAGGTCGAGGTCGGCGACGACCACGCAGGCGCCCTCGGCCGCGAGCCGGACGGCGATCGACCTGCCGATGCCGCTCGCCGCGCCGGTCACCAGCGCGACGCGGGTGGCCAGCGGCTTGGGCTTCGGCATCCGCTGGAGCTTGGCCTCCTCGAGCGCCCAGTACTCGATGCGGAACTTCTCGCTCTCGTCGATCGGCGCGTAGGTCGAGACCGCCTCGGCGCCGCGCATCACGTTGATCGCGTTGACGTAGAACTCGCCGGCCACGCGGGCGGTCTGCTTGTTCGCGCCGAAGCTGAACATGCCCACGCCCGGGACCAGCACGATCGCCGGGTCGGCGCCGCGCATCGGCGGGCTGTCCGGCGTCGCGTGCCGCGAGTAGTAGGCGGCGTACTCGGCGCGGTACTCCTCGTGCAGCTGCGCCAGTCGCTCGACGACGTCCTCGACCGGGGCGGAGGCCGGCAGGTCCACGACCATCGGCCGCACCTTCGTGCGGAGGAAGTGGTCGGGGCAGGAGGTGCCCAGCGCGGCCAGCGGTGTGAGCTTCTCCCGGGAGAGGAACTCCAGGACGACGTCGGAGTCGGTGAAGTGCCCGACCTGCGGCTTGTCCGTGGACGCCAGGCCCCGGATCACCGGGGCGAGGGCGGCGGCCTTGCGGCGGCGCTCGCCCTCGGGCAGCGGCTCGTAGCCGGGCACGACTGCGCCGAACGGCTCGGCCTTCCCGCGCTCGGCGAGGAAGCGCTCCGCCGTCCGGATGATCTCCAGCGAGTTGGCCTCGGCCTGCTCGCTGGTCTCGCCCCACGCCGTGATCCCGTGACCACCGAGGATGCAGCCGATGGACTGCGGGTTCTTCTCCTTGATCGCGGCGATGTCCAGGCCGAGCTGGAAGCCCGGCCGGCGCCACGGCACCCAGACGACGCGGTCGCCGAAGCACTCGGCGGTCAGCGCCTCGCCGTCGGCGGCGGTCGCGAGCGCGATGCCGGAGTCGGGGTGCAGGTGGTCGACGTGCGCGGCATCCACCAGGCCGTGCATGGCGGTGTCGATGGACGGCGCCGCGCCGCCTCGGCCGTGCAGGCAGAAGTCGAACGCGGCGACCATCTCGTCCTCGCGCTCGACGCCGGGGTAGACGTCGACCAGCGAGCGGAGCCGGTCCAGCCGCAGGACGGCCAGGCCTGACTCCGTCAGGGTGCCCAGGTCACCGCCGGATCCCTTGACCCAGAGCAGGTCGACCGGCTGCCCGGTCACCGGATCGGTCTCGCTGCCCTTGGCGGAGGTGTTGCCGCCGGCGTAGTTGGTGTTGCGCGCATCGGCACCGAGTGAGTTGCTGCGCCCGATCAGCTCGCTGATCACGGGATTGGTCACGTTTCAGAGTCCTATTCGATGAGATCCAGGAGAAAGCGGGAGAGGGTTCAGGCGCCCCAGCCGGCCTGCTGGCCGCCGACGCGCTCGCGGGCGATGCGCTCCTGGTAGCCGGAGCGGGCGTAGGCGGCGTAGGGGTCGGCGTCGAGCCCCGTCGACTCGCGGAGCTCGGCCAGCAGCGGCCGGACGTCGGTGTTGTAGCCGTCCATCAGGACGTTGTTGGCGCCCAGCACGTCACCGGAGCGCTGCGCCGCGGCCAGTGCCTCGCGGTCGACGAGCAGCGCCTTCGCCGTCGCCTCCTGCACGTTCATCACCGACCGGATCTGGCCGGGGATCTTCGGCTCGATGTTGTGGCACTGGTCGAGCATGAAGTTGACGCCCGACGCCGGGCGCGTGGGCGCCGGCGGACACGATCTCGTTCATGATCCGGAACAGCTGGAACGGGTCGGCCGAGCCGACGATCAGGTCGTCGTCGGCGTAGTTGCGCGAGTTGAAGTCGAACGCGCCGAGCCGGCCCAGCCGCAGCAGCTGCATGCACGATGAACTCGATGTTGGTGCCGGGCGCGTGGTGCCCGGTGTCGAGGACGACCGTCGCCTGGTCGCCCAGCGCCAGGCAGTGCACCAGCGACGTGCCCCAGTCGGGGATGTCCATCGCGTAGAAGTAGGGCTCGAAGAACTTGTACTCGAGCAGGATCCGGTGCTCCGGGTCGAGCATCGCGTAGATCTGCTGCAGCGAGTCGGCCAGCCGGTCCTGCCGGGCGCGCAGGTCGTCCTGGCCCGGGTAGTTGGTGCCGTCGGGCAGCCAGATCTTCAGGTCGGTCGAGCCGGTCGTGCCGCATGACCTCGATGCACTCGGCGTGGTGGTCGATCGCCTTGCGCCGGACGGCCTCGTCCGCGTGGGTGAGCGAGCCGAGCCGGTAGTCGTCGTCCTGGAACAGGTTCGAGTTGATCGCCCCGATGCGCGACGCCGAGGTCGGCGGCGTGCGCGGCGAGCTTGCCGAAGTCGTCGACCTTGTCCCACGGGATGTGCAGGGAGACCCGCGGCGCGAGGCCGGTGAACCTGTGCACCTGGGCGGCGTCCTCGAGCTTCTCGTACGGGTCGCGCGCGCACACCCGGCTGGCCGAACACCTTGAACCGGGTGCCGGAGTTGCCGAACGCCCACGAGGGCAGCTCGATGGTCTGGGCGGCCAGCGCCTCCAGGGCGCGGGCGCGGGTTCGGTCACGGTCGGTCTCCTGTGCGTGGTGGGCTCGTCGACGGCCGCGAGCTGGGCGTCGAGGTCGAAGACCAGGTCGAGTTCGTGCGTCGCGCCGTCGGGCCGGCCGGTCGAGGTCGGTGAAGAAGGGCGCCATCTCGGCCTGCCAGCGGGCGTTCACCTCGGTGGCGGCCATCGCGGCCTGCGCGGCGGCGCAGGTCGTCGGTCTCGACGTAGCCGACGAGCAGGCCGTCGGCGCGCAGGAAGAGCTAGTAGTTGCGCCAGCCGGTGTCGCGCAGTGCGTGCAGCATGTCCGGCCAGACGGCCGCGTGCCGCTCGCCGTACTCCGTCCAGCCGGTCCGGCCGGACCTGGAGGGTGAAGCAGACGCGGGCATGGGGTCTCCGAGGTGCTCCGTCGCCGGACCGGGACCGACCGACGGCGCCGACGGGACGACGACTCAGAAGTCGAACTCGTCGATGTTCTCGGCGGTGAACACCGTCGGCGCGCCGAGGACGACGATCGCCGTCGGCCTCGACCGTGTACTCGCCCAGCTTGCCGGCGGTGAACTTGTCGCCCTCCGCGCCGGTGATCTGGCCGGAGGCCAGCGCGGCACCGGCGTAGGCGGCCAGGTAGCCGAGGTCCGCCGGGTTCCACAGCGCGAACTCCTTGACGGTGCCGTCCTTGACGTACTCGCGCATCTGGTTCGGCATGCCCAGGCCGGTGAGCGCGACCTTGCCCTTGTAGTCGGAGCCGGACAGGTAGCGGGCGGCGGCGGCGATGCCGACGGTGGTCGGCGAGATGATGCCCTTCAGGTCCGGGTAGCGTCTGCAGCAGACCCTGGGCCTCCTGGAACGACTTCTGGTCCTCGTCGTCGCCGTAGACCGTCGTCGACCATCTTCATGCTCGGCGTACTCCGGCTTGGCGAGCTCGGTCTTCATGATCTCGATCCAGGCGTTCTGGTTCGTCGCGTTCGGCGGTCGCCGACAGGATGGCGATCTCGCCCGTCGCCGCCGATCAGCTCGGCGATCATGCTCGATCTGGCTCTCGCGCGATGCCCTCGGTGGTGGCCTGGTTGATGAACACGTCGCGGCACTCCGGGTTGGTGTCGGAGTCGAAGCGTGACGACCTTGATGCCGGCCTGGCGCGGCCTGGTTCAGCGCGCGCAGACCGCGTTCGGGTCGTTGGCCGACGATCACGATGACGTCGATGCCCTGCTGGATCAGCGTGTTGATGTAGCTGACCTGCGACGAGGCGCTGGCCTCGGTCGGGCCGACCTGCTTGTACTCGCCCTTGATCTCGCTCGACCGCGACCTTGCCGCCGCCGTCCGCGACGTCGAAGTACGGGTTGTTCAGCTGCTTGGGCAGGAAGGCGATCTTCAGGCCCTCCTTGAGCTCGGCGTCCGGGTCGGCGCTCGCCGTGCTGTCGCTGCCGGCTGCCGGTGGTCGTCGGCGCTCGTCGCTTCGGTGGTGCCGCCGCAGGCGCGGTGATCGCACCAGCGCCGCGACGGCGACGCCGCAGGCGCGCCGCGCAGCGACGTGCTGATCAGGAAGCGGACATGGCGTTCCTCTCTCGGGGACGGCATGGGCGCCGGGGTCGGTAGGGCGGTGGCGGCGGTCGGTCGGTCAGGTGGCGCGGCCGCCGCGCGATCGCCGCGGTATCGCGGCGGCGATGTTCGGGCGCGACGACGGAGACGATGAGCAGGACGCCGGTGACGATGTTGAGGGCGTTCGCCGGGCACGTCGTCCAGCCGCAGGGCGTTGCTGCAGCGACGCCCAGCAGCAGCGACGCCGGCCAGGACGCCGAGCAGCGCCGCCGCTTGCCGCCGAAGATGGAGACGCCGCCGAGCAGGACGGCGGCGACGACGGCGCAGCTCCAGGCCGGCGGCCGTTGTCGGCGCGGGCGCTGGAGTAGCGCAGCGTCCAGAAGACGCCGACCAGGCGCGGCGACCGCGCCGGCTGACGACGTACAGCCAGAACTTGGTGCGGGCCGACGCCGGATGCCGGCGAAGTGGGCGGCCTCGGCGTTGGCGCCGATCGCGTACAGCGACCGCGGCCGATCGGGGTCGCGTGCAGGACGACCCCGAAGATCGACGACGAGCACGACGACAGCAGGACGATCACGTACGGGATCGCCGGTCCCGGCGATCGGTGCCGATGGCCCAGCGCGGTGTAGCGCGCGCGGGAAGTCCGCGACGGCGCTCGTCGCCGAGCACGACGAACGCGAGGCCCGCGGTAGAGGGCGAGCGTGCCGATGGTGACGGCCAGCGACGGCAGCCCGAGCCCGGTGACGAGGAAGCCGTTGAGCGCGCCGAGGACCGCGCCGAGCAGGAGGCAGAGCGGGATGATCGTCTCGAGCGGCAGGCCCTGCGTCCCACAGCTAGCCCATGACCGCGCTGGACAGGCCGAGCGTGCTGGCCACCGACAGGTCGATCTCGCCGGTGACGATGATGAGCGTCATCGGCAGCGCGACCAGCGCGATCGGGATGCAGCGTCCAGGATCAGGAAGCGCGAAGTTGCGGCTGGTGCCGAAGTTCGTCGACCGCCAGCGACGCGACGACCAGCACCACGACGCGAGCAGCGACGATCACGCTGTCCCAGCGAGCGCAGCCGGCGCGGGACGTCGCCACCCGGTGCGGCGCTGCCGGCCGTCGGCGCGGGCGGCTCAGACATGGGAGTTCCTCTTCCGCAGGCGGCGGGCGATGCCGCGGCCGACGAGCGCCCGGTCCAGCGCGATGGCGGCGAGGATCAGCGCGCCGACGATGGCCTGCTGCCAGAACTGGTTGATGCCGAGGACGGGCAGGGCGCTGCCGATCGCGGTGAGCAGCAGGGCGCCGAGCGCGGCGCCGCAGACCGTGCCGCTGCCGCCGAAGATGGCGACCCCGCCGACGACGCACGGCGGCGACGACGTTGCAGCTCCTGCCCGGTGCCGGCGGTCGGCGTCGACCGTGCCGAACCGGGCCGCGAAGAGCACCCCGGCCAGCCCGGCGAGGGCGCCGCTGAGGACGAAGGCGCCGAGCAGGCTGCGGGCCGACCGGGATGCCGGCCAGCCGGGCGGCCTCCGGGCTCGGAGCCGATCGCGTAGAGCTCGCGGCCGATCCGGTAGTTGCGCAGGTAGTAGCCGGCGACGCCAGCGACCACGACCAGCGCGATCAGCGACGAGCAACGGGACGCCGAGGACCGCGTGCGGTGCCGAAGCGTCAGGAAGTGCCGCCGGCATCTCGGCGGCGTTGATCTGCTGGCCGCGCGGCCCACGAGTAGTCGATGCCGCGGAAGATGTAGAGCGTGCCGAGCGTGACGACCAGCGCGGGCACCCGGCCGACGGCGACGAGCACGCCGTTGACCAGCGCCGCACGCCGCGCCGACGCGCCAGCGCCGACGAGGAGCGCGAGCGACCATCGGCAGGCCCGGGTCGGCGCTGCATCAGGCGTGCCGGCGGCGAACGCGCGACAGGCCGAGCACCGAGCCGACCGACAGGTCGATGTTGCGGGTGATGACCACGATCGGCTGGCCGGCGGCCAGCACCGCGAGGATCGAGGTGTTGAGCAGGATGTCGCGGACGCTCTGCGCCGGACAGGAAGCGCGGGTTGACCGGCCGCCGTGACCGCGACCAGCAGCGACCAGGGCGAGCGACGATGCCGAGCTCGCGGACGACGCAGCAGCGACGGCGCCGAGCCGACGGCGCCCGGCTCGGGCGCGGCGGCGCCGGGTGCGGCTCGGGGCGACTCGGTGCGGCGGTCATGCCGCCACCTCGCTGGCCGGTGGCGGCGAACATCACGCTCTCCTCGTCGGCCTCGGCCGCGCGGGATGCTCGGCGACGAGCCGGCCCTCGCGCATGACGAGGACCCGGTCGGCCATGCCGAGCACCTCGGGCAGCTCGGAGGAGACCATGACGACGGCGACGCCGTCGGCGGCGAGCGACGACAGCAGCCGGTGCACCTCGGCCTTGGTGCCGACGTCGATGCCGCGGGTGGGCTCGTCGACGATCAGCACCTGCGGGTCGGTGGCAGCCACTTGGCCAGCACGACCTTCTGCTGGTTGCCGCCGGACAGCGTGCCGACGGGGTCGGAGAGCCGGCCGGCCTTGACCTGCAGGCGCTTCGTCCAGCTCGCGCGGCCGTCGCGCGCGCTCGGCGCGCGCCGACGAGCAGGCCGAGCCGGGCTCAGCGTCCAGCGCCGCGGCAGCGTCGCGTTGCGCTCGACCGACAGCTCCATGACCAGGCCCTGCTGGCGGCGGTCCTCGGGGACCAGCGCGATGCCGGCGGCCATCGCGGCGCGCGGGCGTGCCGCGGCTGCAGCGCGCGTGCCGCCGAACGCGCACCGCGCCGGCGTCGTACGCGGTCGACGCCGAACACCGCCCGCACGACCTCGGTGCGGCCGGCGCCGACCAGCCCGGCCAGCGCGACGATCTCGCCGGCGCGGACCGTCGAAGCTGATGTCGGCGAAGACGCCCGTGCGGGTCAGGCCCGCGCACCTCGAGCACGACGTCGCCGGCCTCGACGTCCTGCTTGGGGAACAGCGCGGCGAGGTCGCGGCCGACCATGCGGCGGACGATCTCGTCGACGGTGAGGTCGGCGGTCGGGTCGGTGGAGACGCACGCGGCCGTCGCGCATGACGGTGATGCGCTCGCAGAGCGCGAAGACCTCGTCGAAGCGGTGCGAGATGAACAGCACCGCGGCGCCGTCGTCGCGCAGCGACCGGGCGACGGCGAACAGCCGCTCGACCTCGACGCCGGAGAGCGCGGCGGTCGGCTCGTCCATGACGAGGACGCGGGCGTCGAACGAGAGCGCCTTGGCGATCTCGACCAGCTGCTGGTCGGCGATGGACAGGCCGCGGGCCGGGCGGTCCGGGTCGATGTGCGACGCCGAGCCGGGCGAACAGCTCGCGGCCGCGCGGCGCGCATCGCCGCGCGGTCGATGCGGCGCCAGCCGGCGCAGCGGCTGGCGGCCCATGAAGATGTTCTCGGCGACCGACAGGTCGGGGAAGAGCGTCGGCTCCTGGTAGATGACGGCGATGCCGGCGGCGCGCGCGGCGGCCGGGCCGTCGCAGGCTCACCGGCGCCCCGTCGAGGAGCACGCGGCCGGTGTCGGGGCGGTGCACCCCGGCGAGGATCTTGACCATCGTCGACTTGCCGGCGCCGTTCTCCCCGACCAGGGCGTGGGCCTCGCCGGCCCGCAGCTCGAGGTGCGCGCCGCGGAGGGCGGCCACCGCGCCGAAGGACTTGCTGACGTCCTCGAGAGCGAGCACCACAGGGCGGTCCGTCGAGGAGGTCGAAGGGTCTGCCACCGCGTCACCACTCTTCTCTGAACCGATTCATTCCGTGTAGTGATGCAGACCATGAGAGACCGTCCGCACGGCGTGTCAAGCGCCACGTTCCTGCAGCTATCTCCGCTGCAGGTCAGACGCTGGACCATCGTCGACCTCGGTATGAAGCGTTTCACTGGCTGTTGAACCGCGACTGACACGGGCGTACTGCCGCCGGGCAGTATCGGACTCGTGGTCCTCGACGAGAAGCACAACGCGTCGGCCGGTCGGCGGGGCCGGCCGTGGATGTTGCATGGCCTCGGCGATGAACCGATTCATTTATAGTGGTGACGCACACCATAGAGACTGCCAAGAAGGGGGTCAAGTGCTCCGCCAACCGGAGCTCGTGCGAGAATGAACCGTTTCACTCCCCAGCTCGACATGGCTTCGTTCCGAGGTCCGTGGGTAGGGCCACGCCCCCGGCCGGGGCGCGATCCGGACGGGGGCGTGGAGATCGGGGGCCTGGAGCGTGGATCAGCCCTTGACCGCTCCGGCGGTCATGCCCTCGACGATGCGCCGGTTGAAGAACAGGAACATCAGAAGCATGGGCACGGTGATCAGCAGGATGTCGGTGAACAGCAGGTTCCACTGCGTCGTGAACTGACTCTGGAAGTTGAACAGGGTCAGCTGCACGGTCGCGTTCTCGTCACCGGGCAGGAAGTACAGCGGGTTGACGAAGTCGTTGAACACGAACACCGCCTGCACGACGATCACGGTCACGATCACCGACTTGAGCAGCGGGAAGATGACGCGGAAGAACAACCGCATCGGCCCCGCACCGTCGAGGATCGCCGCCTCGTCCAGCTCCCGCGGGATCGTGGCGATGAACGCCTGGAACAGCAGGATCGTGAACGACAGCCCGAACGCGATCTCGATGAGGATCAGCCCGTGCAGGGTGCGGAAGATCTCGAGCTTCTGCAGCACCCAGATGGTCGGCACGACGGCCGGCGGGATGATCAGTCCGGACAGCACGAGCAGGTCGATCACCCGGTTCCAGCGCGTCTTCCTGCGCTGGCGGACGAAGGCGACCATCGCCCCCAGGACGACCATTCCGGCGACGCTGGCGACCGTGAGGATCGTGCTGTTCAGGAACGCGGTCAGCAGCATGTAGTCGCGTGACTTGACGACCTCGACGATGTTCGAGATCAGGTTGTTGGACTCCGGCAGCGAGAAGTCCAGCAGCGAGGACTGCTGGCGGTCCTTGAATGCCATGAACACGATGAAGACGAACGGGACGACGAAGATCACCGCCGTCACCAGGACCGACGCGCTCCCGATCAGGTAGCGCGACGCCTTCGACCCGGCCTTGTTCACATCTCCACCGGCTTCCGCGTGAGCACCCAGAACAGGGGGACGACGATCAGGGAGACGGCCAGGAAGAGGACCACGTTGCCCGCCGTCGACAGGCCGTAGAACCCGGCCTGGTACTGCTTGTAGATCACCGAGGCGATGACGTCCGAGCTGAAGCCGGGACCGCCCCGGGTCATCGACCAGATGAGGTCGAACGACCGCAGGCCGCCGATGAGCGACAGGATGATCACGGTCACCGTGGCCGGCCGGGCCAGCGGCAGGATGATGTGCCGGAATCGCTTGAACGCGCTGGCGCCGTCCATCTCGGCCGCCTCGAAGTAGTCGCGCGGGATCGACACGATGCCGGCGATGTAGATGACGGTCGCCAGGCCGACGCCCTTCCAGACGTCCACGAGGGCCACCGAGTAGAGAGCCAGATCCGGGTCGGTCAGCCAGCCGGGTCCGTCGATGCCGAAGACTGCCAGCGTCTCGTTGATCAGTCCCTTCTGGGGATTCATCAGGATCGTGAAGGTGATCCCGACCCCGATCGTGCTCACCAGCACCGGGAAGAAGATGACCGAGCGCAGCCAGCCCCGGGCGATGATCTGGGAGGTCAGGAGCACGGCCAGGAGGAGGCCGAGCACGACCTTGAGCGCCGAGGTGATCACGCCGTAGATGAGGCTGTTCTTCAGGCCGGTCACGAGCTGCGGCTCGTTGAAGAACTGGACGAAGTTGTCGAAGCCGATGAACTCCTGCGAGAACAGGCCCCACCGGGTCAGGCTGAAGTAGAACGCGATCACCGTCGGGACGATGAACAGGACGCCGTAGAGCACGCCCGCCGGCAGGTAGAACCAGAAGGGGTAGTGGTGGTCCCGGGCGCTCTTCTGCCGTTTGGGCGCCCGCCCCTCACCGGTTCCCGTCGCGATCTTCTCGGGACCGGCCGTGCTCGTCAGTGTGGCCATTCGGGCTCCCCGAGCGGCCGGCCGCGGCCCGCGTCGTCCCGCTGGGACTGCGGACCGCGACCGGCGCTCATCGTCGGATTACCAGCCCTCGATGCCGAGCTGCTGGGCCTGCTTCTTCGCGTCCTCGTCGTAGAGGGCCGCACCGTCCTCGGCCGGACGGATGCCCGAGCCGACCTCGACCAGGATCTGCTCCAGTGCCGGGCCCTTGATGGGCGAGAGGAACTCCAGCGCCGGCGTGGTCGCACCGTCGGTGTCCACGTAGGTCTGGATGTCCTTCACCACCTGGGGCACGTCCTCGGGCAGCTCGCAGCCCTCGACCGCCATCGGGCCCTGCGGCGGGGTGGCCTCGATCGCCGCGTCGCAGCCCTCGGGGCTGGCGACGAACGCGAGGAACTCCTTGGCGGCGTCGAGCTTGGCGCCCTCGGTCGACGCGGGGATGTAGAGGCCGCCGGGGGACCACACGGTCGCGCCGGCCGCCGCCTCGTCCTCACCGGGGATGCCGAAGAAGCCGATGTCGTTGAGCTTGTCGGGGTAGTTCGCGGCCACCTCGGCCAGCGCGAAGGTCAGCATCGGGTAGTGCACACCCTCGCCCTCGGCGAGCATGCGCATGCCGTCCGCGTTCTTCGCCGAGGCGAAGTCCTCGTTCACCAGACCCTCGTCCGCCACCTCCTGCGTGTGCTGGAAGCCGACCAGGGCCGCCGGGGTGTCGGCGAACTTGGCGTCGCCCGCCGTGTACTGCTCGGCGAAGTCCGGCTCCTCCTGGGCGACGTTGTGGTAGTCGGCCAGGACCAGCAGCTGCGAGGTCCAGGTGTCGCCGTAGGTCTGGATGACCGCCGTCTTGCCCGCGTCCTTGATCTTCTCGTTGTTGGCCATGAAGTCGTCCCAGGTCGTCGGGACCTCGAGTCCGAGCTCCTCGTAGGCCGGGATGTTGTACAGGACGCCGCCGCCCATGAACGTCCCGTAGGGAACGCCGTAGACCTGGTCCTCGACCGAGACGGACTGCACGAACGCGTCCGCGAGGGTGCCCACGTAGTCGCCCTCGAGCGGGACCATCGTCTCCGCAGGGTTGAGCGCCTGGAACAGCGAGCCGGAGTTGTACATGAACACGTCGGTCATGTCGCCGGTCGAGAGCCGGGTCTTGACGACGTTGTCGCCCTCCCCGCCCTGCGGCCGCTGCTCGACCTCGACGGTGACGTCGGGGTTGGCCTCGTGGAATGCCGCGGCCAGACCCTCGCCGAGCGCGACGCTGGTCTCGGAGTTGTCGACGAGGAAGGACAGCGTGACGCTGCCGTCCTCGTTGGCGCCGCCGCCGTCGTCGCCGCCGCAGGCGCTCAGGGCGAGCGAGCTCACCGCGACGCCCACGACGACCGCAGTCGCGCGGCGCTGGTTGATGCGCTTCATCGATCCTCCACTGGAGTGGTGTACGGAACTTGCGTGTCGGTCGACGTCGGCGGGAGCGGACGTCGAGGCGTAGGGGCCGGCCCGGCTTCGGCGGATCGGCGATCTCATCGGTACGGGGTCAGGGCCTCCTCCAACCGGTCGGAGAGCTCCCTTGCGCCGTGGAACGTCCCTTCGGGATCCAGGGCCAGGGGTAGGTCGGAGAGGGGTCCGTCGAGGTGGCGCGCCAGGTGCGCGGCCGCATCGGCGTCGTCCGGGAGCCCGGCGACCTCGACGGCGACGGCGGCCGCCGCGCGCCAGGCCTCCGGGTGGTCGAGGAGTTCGCGGATCGTGGCGTCGGCGGCGAGCGGCGCCCGCGGAGGGCAGGGGTCCGGAACCTCCCAGGTGTGCGTGCCGTGCCCGACCCGCACCGTCTCGTCCTCGCCCGGGACGTGGACCTCGGCGGTGGCGCCGACCGGTACGACGACCTCGAGCGCCAGGCGCCCGTCGCGGCGGGTCCACGACACCGACGCGGTGCCGTACGGGGTCTCGTGCCGCGCGGCGGCGGCGGTCAGGCCGCCACCGGGCCGCGGACGGACGACGATCTCGCGGTACGCCGGTCGCCCCGGGCGCCAACCCGGCCACCGTGCGGTGCAGCCAGTCGGCGACCGCGCCGAGCGCGTAGTGGTTGAACGACGTCATCTGGCCGGGGTTGATGCGCCCGTCGGGCAGCATGCTGTCCCAGCGCTCCCACACGGTGGTCGCGCCCATGGTCACCGAGTAGAGCCACGACGGGTTCTCGGTCTGCAGCAGCAGCCGGTAGGCCAGGTCGACCTCGCCCACGGACGTCAGCGCGTCGGTCATCAGCGGGGTGCCGACGAAGCCGGTGCTGATCCGGAAGCTCGACGTCCGCACCAGGTCGGCGAGTCGCCGGCCGGCGCGCTGCCGCTGCTCCGCCGTCGGCAGGAGGGCCCACTCGATCGCCATCGCGTAGCCGGTCTGCGAGTCGCTGAGCACTCGGCCGGTCGGCGTCACGTACTCGCGGGCGAACGCGCCGCGCACCTCGGCGGCCAGGTCGGCGTACCGGCGGGCGGTGTCGGCGTCGCCCAGCACCCCGGCGGCCAGCCCGACGATCTCGGCCGACCGGGCCAGGTGGGCGGTGGCCACGATGTCGGGGTCGACCTTGGCGTCCGCGGGCCGGTCCGGCGGCGCGGTCGGGTCCAGCCAGTCGCCGAACTGGAAGCCGCCCGTCCAGAGCCGGTCGGGACCGGCGAGGCCCGCGATGTGGTCGGTCCAGGCGATCATGCTGGGCAGCTGCCGGCGCAGGATCTCGACGTCGCCGGTCCGCTGGTGCAGCACCCAGGGCACGACGGTGGCCGCGTCGCCCCAGGCGGCGGCCGACGGCGCCGGCGTGTGCAGGACGTCCGGGACGACGAAGGGCACCGAGCCGTCCTTCTGCTGCTCGGCGGCGAGGTCGGCCAGCCAGTTGGTGAGGAAGCCGGCGCTGTCGAACAGGAACGTGGCGGTGGGGGAGAAGACCTGGATGTCGCCGGTCCAGCCCAGGCGCTCGTCGCGCTGCGGGCAGTCGGTCGGGACGTCGACGAAGTTGCCGCGCATGCCCCACACCACGTTCTCGTGGAAGCGGTCCAGCACCTCGTCCGAGGACTCGAACCAGCCCGTGCGGCGCAGGTCGCTGCCCACGACGACGGCCTCGATGTCGCCGGCCGTCAGCGCCGGGACGCCGTCGACCTGGGCGTAACGGAAGCCGTGGAAGGTCAGGCTCGGCTCGAGCACCTCCTCGCCGCCGCCGGCGACGAGCCAGCTGTCGGTGGCCTGTGCGGTGCGCAGCGGCCGGATGCCGAGCTCGCCGTCCTCGAGGACCTCGGCGTGCCGCACGGTCACCTCGGTGCCGGGCGGCAGGTCGCGCACCCGCAGCCGGACCCAACCGACCACGTTCTGGCCGAAGTCGACGAGGGTGCGGCCGGCCGGCGAGGTGGAGACCGAGACGGCGGGGAGGACGTCGGTGATGCGGACCGGCGGTCCGTCCGGCGCGACCAGCCGGGACAGGTCGGCGTCGACGACCTCGACGGCGTCCTCGTCGGCCCCCCGGCCGAGCGGATCGCGCCGCAGGTCGGTCCGCTGTCCGTCGTACAGGTCGTCGGAGAGCACGGCGCTCTCCGTCGCGGTCCACGACCCGTCGGTGGCGAGGACGGAGACCGCGCCGTCGGCGGTCGTGACCTCGAGCTGCGCCAGGAGCGCGAGGCGGTCGCCGTAGAGGGCCCGGCCACCGGTGAAGCCGAGGCGGCCCCGGTACCAGCCGTTGCCGAGCAGGACCTCGAGCGTGTTCGTGCCCGCCCGCAGCAGGTCGGTGACGTCGAATGTCTGGTAGCGCAGGCGGTGCTCGTAGGCGGTCCAGCCGGGGGCGAGCTCGTGGTCGCCGACCCGGACGCCGTTCAGCGTCGGGGCGTACAGCCCGTGGGCGGTGACGTACAGCCGCGCACGGACGGCGTCCGAGGGCAGCTCGATCGAGCCGCGGAGCACCGGCGCCGGGGACTCCAGCCCACCCAGTCGGCAGGGGCTGACGAAGCGGGCCGACCAGTCCTGGTCGGAGAGCAGCCCGGCCTCGACGACGGCGGGCTCGCTCCACGGGCTCCAGTCGCCGTCCCCGGTCGCCCGCACCCGGATGCGCACCTCGGCACGTTCGCGCGAGGCCAGCGCCTCGACGGGCCAGGGGACCAGCACCTGCTCGGCCGAGTCGACGCGGACGACGACCGGGGATCCCTCCCCGCGGCGCACCTCCACCTCGTACGCACCCTGGCAGTAGCCCTCCGGCGCACGCGACAGCTGCCACGAGAGCCGCGGGGCAGCGGCGCCCGATCCGAGCACGGGCACGTCGGCCGGCTGATGCTCGAACCGCAGGGCGGTGGGTGGAGGCAGTGCCATGGGGCGAACTCCCGTGAATCGTTACAAACGGTGGGCGAGCCAGATGAGCGGTCGTGAATCGTTACAAGAGTGGGCGGACTGTATGTGGTCCCCGACACAGTCGACAAGAGGATCCGCCGGATTGTTTTCAGGCTGTGTTCCTCCATTGGACTGACCATCGCCATGCTGACCAGCGGTTCTCGTATCCCGCGGTCGCTGAGGGTGACGGGGAGTCCTCGGGGCCGGCCTGCGAGATCCGGGTCTTGTGACGTTCAAATACGGTCCGTAACGTGGCTCACACCCCCGACCGGCCGCGCGCTCCGCACCGCCGCCCGGGTCCACGGGCCCGGCGATCAGGAGGCGACGATGACCGAGCGCTACGACGACGTCATCGTGGCGCTCGACGTCCCCGATCGGATCCGTCTGCTCACCGGTGCGTCGATGTTCACGCTGCACGGCGACGACCGGATCGGGCTGGCTCCGATGGCCTTCTCCGACGGGCCGACCGGCGTCCGCGGTCTGACGTTCACCGGCGGGCGCACGGTCAGCCTGCTGCCCAACGCCACGCTCCTCGCCTCCAGTTGGGACGAGGCCCTGCTCACCGCCGTCGGCGAGGTGCTCGCCGAGGAGGCCGCACGGCAGGAGGTGCACGTCGTCCTCGGGCCGACGATCAACCTGCACCGCAGCCCGCTCGGCGGCCGGCTGTTCGAGGCGTACTCCGAGGACCCGTTGCTCACCGGCCGGCTGGCCGCCGCCTACGTGCGCGGACTGCAGCGCCGTGGCATCGGCGCGTGCCTGAAGCACCTCGTGGCCAACGAGTCGGAGACCGAGCGGCACACCGTCGACATCCAGCTGGACGAGGCGACCCTCCGCGAGGTCTACCTGCTGCCGTTCGAGATCGCGGTGGCCGACTCCGATCCCTGGTCGATCATGGCCGCGTACAACGACGTCAACGGCGTCGCGTGCACCGAGCACGACCCGGTGGTCAACCGCGTGGTCAAGGACGAGTGGGACTGGTCCGGCCTGGTCATGTCCGACTGGTTCGCGACGAAGACCTGCGCGCCGGCCGCCAACGGGGGCCTCGATCTGGTGATGCCCGGGCCGGCGGGCCCCTGGGGGGAGGCGCTCGCGCGCGCCGTCGAGCGCGGGGAGGTCTCCGAGGAGGTCCTCGACGACCACGTGCGCCGGCTCCTCCGGCTCGCCGACCGGGTCGGCGCCCTCGGCACGCCGCGCCCGTGGCCGGCGGACCTGCCCGAGCCCGCGGACGACGTGCGCCGGGACGCCCTGACCCGCTGGGCGGCCGCCGGCATGACGGTGCTGACCAACGACGGGGTGCTGCCTCTGGCCGAGGACACCCGCGTGGCCCTGGTCGGACGGCCGGCGTTCGACACCACGCTGATGGGCGGCGGCTCGGCCCAGGTCCGGCCGGCGCACCTCGTGTCGATCGCCGAGGGCATCACCGCGGCCCGGCCCGGCACCGTCGTCGTCGACGGCGTGGAGGTGCGGTCGCTGCCCGTGCGTGCGCGTCCGGGCGTGGCCGTCGACCCCGACGGCGACCGACCCGGCATGCACCTGCACCTGCTCGACGCCGACGGCGGCGTGATGGCCGCCGAGCACGTGCCCGACACCCAGCGACTGGTCGGCGTCGACGACGAGCTCCCCCGCCCGGCCGCACGGGCGCGGCTCACCGCCCGGGTCGAGCTCTCCGGCCGGGTCCAGCTCGGCGTCATCGGGCTCGGTTCGTGGACGCTGACCGCCGGGGCGACCCGTGAGGCCGTCGTCCTGCGCCCGCTCACCGGCGACCACGGCGAGGGCGTCCTCACGCCGCCGACGCACACCCTCGAGGTCGATCTGGAGGGTCCGACGCTCGTCGAGGCCGAGGTGACCGTCGACGCCGGCACCGCGCCCAGCGGGGCCCCCGGGCTCTTCACCATGGTCGGGCTCATCGCGCGACCCGCCCCCCGGCCGGACGACGAGGTCATCGCCGAGGCGGTCGCCGCCGTCCGCGACGCCGACGTCGCCGTGGTCGTCGTCGGCCTGACCGAGGAGCAGGAGACCGAGGCGCGCGACAAGACCACCCTCGCCCTGCCCGGTGCCCAGGACGCGCTGGTGGAGGCCGTCGCCGCGGCGGCTCCGCGGACCGTGGTCGTCGTCAACGCCGCCACTCCGGTCCTTCTGCCGTGGCTGGACCGCGTCTCCGCCGTCCTCGTGGCAGGGCTGCCCGGGCAGGAGGGCGGGGCTGCCGTCGCCGCCGTCCTCAGCGGCGAACTGGAGCCGGCCGGCCGGCTGGTCACCTCGTGGCCGGTCGCGGACGGCGCGTGCCCGGCCTGGGACGTCGCTCCGGTCGACGGCGCGCTGCCCTACCGCGAGGGCGCCTTCATCGGGTACCGCGGCCACGCGGCCGGCCGGGCTCCGGAGCCGGCGTTCTGGTTCGGGCACGGCCTGGGGTACGGCAGCTGGGACTACCTGTCCGCGGAGCGGGCCGGCACAGGCGTCGTGGTGACCGTGCGCAACACCGGCAGCCGTCCCTCCCGCGAGGTCGTTCAGGTCTACCGGCGGCCGGCCGAGCCCGACCAGCCCGTCCGCCTGGTCGGCTGGGCCGCGGCCGAGGTCGGCGCGGGCGACACTGCGCAGGTGACCGTGCCGTGCGATCCGCGGATGGACCGGCGCTGGGATCCCGATACCGGCGGATGGCTGCCGCTCGCCCCCGGCGGCGAGCTGCTGGTGGCCCGTGGCCTCGGCGACGTGCGGCACCGCCTGCCCGGGGGAGAGCGATGAGGGCCAGCATCCGGGACGTCGCGACGAGCGCCGGGGTCTCGGTCGGCACGGTGAGCAACGTGCTGAACCGGCCCGAGGTCGTCAGTCCCGCCACGCGGGAGCGGGTGCTCGGCGCGATCGCCGCGCTCGGCTTCGTCCGCAACGAGTCGGCGCGTCAGCTCCGTGCGGGTCGCAGCCGCACCATCGGTCTCGTCGTCCTCGACATCGCCAACCCCTTCTTCACCGACGTGGCCCGCGGCGTCGAGGACGTGGCGAACGAGCAGGGGCTGGCCGTCATCCTCTGCAACAGCGACGACCGCCCCGAGAAGGAGGCCGCCTACCTCGACGTGCTGGCCGAGCAGCGGGTGCAGGGCGTGCTCATCACGCCGACCGCCGAGCTCTCCCCGAACCTGGAGTCGCTGCGGCGCACCGGCGTCCCGGTCGTGCTGCTCGACCGCCGGGCGCGGGCGGCCGACCAGTGCTCGGTGGCCGTCGACGACGTCATGGGCGGCCACCTGGCGGGGGCGCACCTCGTGGAACGCGGTCACCGCCGCATCGCGTTCATCGGCGGCGCGTCCGGTCTGCCGCAGCTGGAGGAGCGGCTCACGGGCGTCGAGTCCGCCGTCCGCGAGGCCTTCGGCTCGACCGACTCCCTCAGCGTGCTGGCGCCGGAGCACCTGACCGTCGCCGGCGGCCGCGAGGCCGGTTCCCGGATCGTCGGCATGCCGGCCGCCACGCGTCCCACGGCGGCGGTGTGCGCCAACGACCTGATCGCGCTGGGCCTGCTCCAGGAGATGGTGCGCCACGGGGTGCGCGTGCCCGACGAGTTCGCCATCGTGGGCTACGACGACATCGACTACGCGGGGGCGGCGGCCGTTCCTCTGACCTCGGTCCGGAAGCCGCGCCAGGAACTGGGGGCAGCCGCGGCGGAGCTGCTGCTCGACGAGGCCCGCTCGGGCGGCGAGCACCAGCACCAGCAACGCCTCTTCCAGCCGGAGCTCGTCGTCCGGCAATCGAGCATGGTCCGGCTGCAGAGCACGGACACCGGGAGGACCGCATGAAGGTCGCACTCTTCGCCACCTGCGTGGTGGACACGATGGTCCCGCAGGTCGCCATGGCCACCGCCCGGCTCCTCGAGCGGCTCGGCCACGAGGTCGTCGTCCCTCCGGGGCAGAGCTGCTGCGGGCAGATGCACGTCAACACCGGCTACCGCCGCGAGGCCGTGCCGATCGTGGCCAACCACGTGAAGGCGTTCGCCGGCGCCGAGGCGATCGTCGCGCCCTCCGGGTCCTGCGTGGCGTCGATCCACCACCAGCAGGCGGCCGTCGCCCGCCGGTTCGGGGAGCACGCCCTCGGCGACGAGGCCGAACAGCTGGCCGGGCGCACGTACGAGCTCTCCCAGTTCCTGGTCGACGTCCTCGGCGTCACGGACGTCGGCGCCTACTACCCGCACCGGGTCACCTATCACCCGACCTGCCACTCGCTGCGCATGCTGCACGTGGGCGACCGGCCGCTGCAGCTGCTGCGCGCCGTGCGCGGACTGACCCTGCTCGAGCTGCCGGCCGCCGAGCAGTGCTGCGGCTTCGGCGGCACCTTCGCGGTCAAGAACGCCGACACCTCCACCGCGATGCTCACCGACAAGATGGCGAATGTGCTGTCGACGCACGCCGAGGTGTGCACCGCCGGTGACGCGTCCTGCCTGATGCACATCGGCGGGGGGCTGTCCCGGCTGCGCTCGGGCACCCGCACCGTCCACCTGGCCGAGATCCTCGCCTCGACGGAGGAAGCCGTGACCCCGCAGCAGTCCACGAAGCCGGCGGTGCCTGCGTCATGACCTCCACCGTGCCCGGCCCCGCACCGACCTTCCTCGGCCTGCCCACCGCGCCCCGGGGCGTCGGTCACCTCCGGGGCGACGAGTCCTTCCCCGACGCCGCCCGGACGGCGCTGCGCGACGGCCAGCTGCGCGCCAACCTCGGCCACGCGACGACGACGATCCGCAACAAGCGGGCGAAGGTCGTCGGCGAGGTGCCGGACTGGGAGCAGCTGCGCGCCGCGGGCAAGGCGATCAAGCAGGCCACCATGTCCCGCCTCGACGAGCTGCTGGTGCAGCTCGAGGAGCAGGTCACCGCCCGCGGCGGCACCGTGCACTGGGCGCGCGACGCCAACGAGGCCAACGAGATCGTCACCCGGCTGGTGCAGGCCACCGGCGCCACCGAGGTGGTCAAGGTCAAGTCGATGGCCACCCAGGAGATCGGCCTCAACGAGGCGCTCGAGGCCGCCGGCATCGACGCGTTCGAGACCGACCTCGCCGAGCTGATCGTGCAGCTGGGGGACGACAAGCCGTCGCACATCCTGGTGCCCGCGATCCACAAGAACCGGGCCGAGATCCGCGAGATCTTCCTGCGCACGATGGAGGACGTCGACCCGGAGCTCACCGACGAGCCGCGCAAGCTGGCGATGGCCGCGCGCAAGCACCTGCGGGAACGGTTCCTCCGGGCGCAGGTGGCCGTCAGCGGGGCGAACTTCGCGATCGCCGAGACCGGCACGCTGGCCGTGGTCGAGAGCGAGGGCAACGGCCGGATGTGCCTCACCCTGCCGAACACCCTGATCACCGTCATGGGCATCGAGAAGCTGCTGCCCACCTGGCGCGACCTCGAGGTGTTCCTGCAGCTGCTGCCCCGGTCGTCGACCGGCGAGCGGATGAACCCGTACACCTCGCTGTGGGCGGGGGTCACCCCCGGCGACGGCCCGCAGGACTTCCACCTCGTGCTGCTCGACAACGGCCGGACGGCGGTGCTCGCCGACGAGGTGGGCCGCGAGGCGCTGCACTGCATCCGCTGCTCGGCGTGCCTGAACGTGTGCCCGGTCTACGAGCGCACCGGCGGCCACGCCTACGGCTCGGTCTACCCGGGACCGATCGGGGCCGTGCTGTCGCCGCAGCTGACCGGCGTCGAGGACAACGCGTCGCTGCCGTACGCGTCGTCCCTGTGCGGCGCCTGCTACGAGGTCTGCCCCGTGGCGATCGACATCCCGTCGATCCTGGTGCACCTGCGCGCCGAGCACGTCGAGGCGCAGGAGCACGCGACGCCGGAGAGCGTGGCCTTCCGGGCGCTGGCGAAGGTCATGTCCGACCCCCGCACGTGGCACCTCGCCC
This sequence comes from uncultured Actinomycetota bacterium, assembly GCA_963777095.1. Lineage (GTDB taxonomy): Bacteria > Actinomycetota > Actinomycetes > Mycobacteriales > Geodermatophilaceae > CAVZOY01. The sequence goes on along the minus strand of CAVZOY010000006.1, from coordinate 1,032,124 downwards.
AGCGCGCCGCCCGCCTCGGCCGGGTGCTCGCGCGCGGGAAGGCCACCATGCCGAACGTGCTGCCGCCGCCGCTGTCGGGCTGGACCCGCAGCCGCGACCTGCCCACACCGCCCAAGCAGACCTTCACGCAGGCCTGGCTGAAGGAGCACAAGTCGTGAGCGCCCGCGACGAGGTTCTGAGCCGGATCCGCACCGCGCTCGGGGAGGGCCGGGCGCCGTCCGTCGAGATCCCGCGCGAGTACCGGCAGGCCGGCGCGTACGAGGCCGGCGACACCCCGGACGCCCTGATCGAGAAGCTGGTCGACCGGCTCGAGGACTACAAGGCGTCGGTGCTGCGCTGCGGCCGGGACGACGTGGCGGCGACCGTCACGACGGCGCTGGACTCGGGCCTCGGCGAGGGCTGGGAGCCGTCGTCCGTGCTGGCCGCGCCCGGTGTGCCCGCGGAGTGGCGCCCCGAGGGCGTCGCCGACGACCCGGGCGGCGATCCCGTGGCCCTGGCCGACCGTGCCGCCTCGCTGACCGGCGCGGCCGTCGCGATCGCCGAGACCGGCACGATCGTGCTCGACGGCTCCCCGGTGTGCGGACGCCGCGCGCTGACCCTGCTGCCCGACTGCCTGGTGTGCGTGGTCACCGCCGACCAGGTGGTCCGCGGGGTACCCGAGTCACTGGGCCGGATGAACCCGCTCGCGCCACTGACGATGATCAGCGGCCCGTCGGCGACCAGCGACATCGAGCTGCAGCGCGTCGAGGGCGTGCACGGCCCGCGGACGCTGCTCGTCGTCCTCGTCGCCTGATCGCTCCCGGTCGAACCGGTCGGGTGGGCGCCCACGTGGAGGAAGCATGGCCGCCAGGCCCGTCCGTCGGAAGGAGCAGTCGTGGACCGTACGACGCGGCCGGCTGCCCGGCGGGCCGCCGCCGCGCTGGGAACGGCGCTGGTCCTGGCTGGGTGCGCGGCCGACCCGGCGCCGTCGGCGGCCGACGAGACCGACGCCGCGACGACGGCGTCCACGGAGCCGTCGTCGTCCGCGCCACCCCCGTCACCCTCGCCGAGCCCGTCGGCCGAGCCGGGCGTGACCGTCACGACGGACGCGAGCGACTTCGGCCCGATGCTGTTCGACGAGCGCGGACAGGCCATCTACCTGTTCGACCGGGAGACGACGGCCGAGCCCGACTGTTACGGCGAGTGCGCCGCCGCCTGGCCGCCCGTGCTCACGACCGGTGAGCCTCAGCCCTCCGGAGACGTCCGGGCGGAGCTGCTCGGCACGACCGAGCGGGACGACGGTTCCGTACAGGTCACCTATGCCGGGCACCCGCTGTACTTCTACGCACACGAGGACCCGGGGCAGGTGCTCTGCCACGACGTGACCGAGTTCGGCGGCGTCTGGCTCGTCGTGACCCCGGCGGGCACGCCGGCGCCGTGACGCGTCAGCCGAACTTGGACGGCGGTTCGCCCTCGGCGCGGGCCTCGGCGGCCTGCTCGGGGTCGTAGGCGCAGGCGTCCCGGACGTCGTCCACCGGGTCCTCGCCGGGTTCGGGCGTCGGCGTCGCCGCCGGATCGCTCGGCGGCGCGCTGCTGCTCGGCGACGAGCTCGACGAGCCGGCCACGCCGTTCCCGTTCGACGGCGGCGGCGGGTTCAGTGCCCGGTCGACCAGCCGGCGCATCTTGTCGTAGTCGGGATAGGCGGGCTCGATCACCGAGGTGTCGAAGACGAGACTGCTGACGTCGGCGTCCTTGACGAGGAACGCCAGGTCGACGAAGTCGTCCAGCACCCGGCCCGGGATGTCGGTGAGGACGATGTCCTTCGTCGTGTCGGCCAGCCGCTCGTACCGGCGGAGCAGGGTGATCGGGTCGGCGGCGTCGATGATGGCGTCGATGGCGCAGCGCTGCCGGGCCATGCGGTCGTAGTCCGTGAGCCCGTAGCGTCCGCGGGCGTACATGAGGGCGTGGTACCCGCCGAGCTTCTGGTTCGGCCCGGGCGCGATGTAGCCGTCGGGGAGGATCCCCTCGGACTCGCTGCCGCCGATCGGCACCCAGTAGTTGACGTTGACGGTGATCCCGCCGAGCGCGTTGACCAGTTCCTTGAAGCCGTCCAGGTTGACCAGCACGTAGTAGTCGATGGTCAGGCCCAGCGCCTCGCCGATGCCCAGCTTGAGGAAGTCCGCACCGGGGTTGTCGGTGGGTCCCAGGATGTCCGGGTGGGCCGCCGGGCCGTTGTCGTAGACCGCGTTCAGGAGGCCGTCGGACTCCGTCGCGCCCGTGAAGCCCAGCGGCGCCGGGTAGACGTCGGCCAGCGGGCTGTCCTCCGGGAAGGGCAGGTTCTGCAGGTTGCGCGGCAGGCTGATCAGCGTCGTGTCGCCGGTCTCGGTGTCGATGCTGGCCACGATCACCGTGTCCGTGCGGGTGCCCTCCCGGTTGTGCCCGGCGTCGCCGCCGAGCAGCAGCACGTTGACCCGCTCCTTGTCGCCGAAGGGGTCCGGCACGTCCTCGACCGTGGCCGACTGGACGTCGTCGTCGAAGACGTTGGCGATCAGGTCACGGGTCGTGCCGGCGATGCGGCCGACGAAGTAGGCCGGCAGGGCCACGCCGAGCACGAGCAGTGCGACGACCAGCCCGCCGAGCACCCTCTTGCCGCGCGCCGTCCTCCGGGGAAGCAGCAGGCGGTAGCCCACGACGATGACCACGACCCACAGCAGTGCGACCGCGGCGATGGCGACGATGACCCAGACCAGGTTGCTCGTGTCCACCGAGAAGCGGGCCAGGCCCTGGCGGTCGGTCAGCGCCATCCAGCCGAGCACGCCGAACAGGGCGAGGAAGAGGACGAGGACGACGGCACCGATCCGGCGACGCCCCGCGGCGATGAGTCCCGTGCCGGGCAGCAGGGCACCGAGCACGGTCCAGCCGAGCACGGACCGGAAAGGGCGGTGGGCATCACCGGTTCCGGTGGGTGAGGCACCTGCGGGCGGTGATGCGGCCGGCGGACGTCGACCGGCGGTCACGCGCCGGTTCCTGGGCTCTGTCCGCAGGTCACGGCGTCATGATCCCACCGATCGGCGGTCGGCGGCGGTTGTCGGGGCCCTGGGCGGATCCCGTCCCACTTCCAGGGGTGACGGGGGCCACGAGTGGGCACTGAACCGGACTAGCGACCGTTGGTTACGGCAGCGTAGGTTTCGCGCCGTCGGTCGACCGAGCCCCGGAGGTCCCCATGCCGCAGACGTCGCCGCACAGCGCGATCCTCATCGAGTTGGAGCCGGTGGTCGCCCAGAACCTCGACCGCCACGACCGCCTGGCCAAGGAATGGCATCCGCACGACTACGTCCCGTGGGACGAGGGCCGTAACTTCGCCTTCCTCGGCGGCGAGGACTGGTCGCCCGAGCAGTCCCGCCTGGACGACACCGCCAAGGCCTCGATGTTCGTCAACCTGCTGACCGAGGACAACCTGCCCAGCTACCACCGGGAGATCGCCACCCGCTTCGGCCGCGACGGTGCCTGGGGCACGTGGGTGGGCCGCTGGACCGCTGAGGAGAACCGGCACGGCGTCGCGCTGCGCGACTACCTGGTCGTCACCCGGGGCGTCGACCCGGTCGAGCTCGAGCGGGCACGGATGGCCTACATGACGCTCGGCTACGACTCCGGCGACAAGACGCCGCTCGAGGCGGTCGCCTACGTCTCGTTCCAGGAGCTCGCGACCCGCGTCTCGCACCGCAACACGGGCAAGGCCTGCATGGACCCGATCGCCGACCAGCTGCTCGCCCGCATCGCGACCGACGAGAACCTGCACATGGTCTTCTACCGCAACCTCGTGCAGGCGGCCTTCGACATCAATCCCGACGAGATGATGCGCGCGGTGGCCACCGAGGTGATCAACTTCGAGATGCCCGGCGCCAACATGGCGAACTTCCGCAAGAACTCGACGATCATCGCCAAGGCCGGCATCTACGACCTGCGGCTGCACCACGACGAGGTCGTCGCGCCGATCCTCCGGTTCTGGAAGGTCTTCGACCGGACCGACCTCGGCCCCGCCGGCGAGCAGGCCCGCGAGGAGCTCGCGCAGTTCCTGGCCGGCCTCGACGCGCAGGCCACGAAGTTCGTCGAGAGCCGGGAGCGCGTGCGGGCCCGTGTCGCCGCGCGCGGCGAGGTGCCGGTCCAGGTCTGAGAAGGGACATCGTTGCGCTGTGGCGGCCCGCATCTCGCACACCAGCGTCGACAGCACCGATGCCTACGCGCAGGCACAGTTCTGGGCGGCGGTCCTCGGCTTCGGGCCGGACCCGGCCGAACCCGACGAGCCCGGCGACGAGGAGTGCCTGATCATCTCGCCGGACGGCGCCCAGCGGTTGCTGTTCATCGAGGTGCCCGAGACCAAGCGGGTCAAGAACCGGGTGCACTTCGACCTCGTTCCGGCCGAGGGGACGCGCGACACCGAGCTGGCCCGCCTGCTGGAACTCGGCAGCACCGTCGTCGACGACCGTCGCCAGCAGGACGGCTCGGGCTGGGTGGTGCTCGCCGACCCCGAGGGCAACGAGTTCTGCATCCTGCGCAGTGACGCCGAGCGGGCCGCGGGCACTCCGTAAGCTCGGGAGTCGTGCGCCTGGCGACCTGGAACGTCAACTCGATCCGTTCGCGCGCCGAGCGCGTGGCCTCCTGGCTGGAGCGTCGCGACGTCGACGTCCTGGCGCTGCAGGAGACCAAGTGCCGCGACGACCAGTTCCCCGAGATGCCGTTCGCGGCGCTCGGCTACGAGGTCGCGCACGTCGGATTCTCGCAGTGGAACGGCGTGGCGATCGTGTCCCGGATCGGCATCGAGGACGTCGAGATCGGCTTCCCCGGCCAGCCGACGTGGGGGGATGGGGCGGGCGGGGAGCACAAGGCCGAGGCGCGGGCGCTCGGCGCGACCTGCGGCGGCGTCCGGGTGTGGAGCCTGTACGTGCCCAACGGCCGCACCCTGGCCGACCCGCACTACCGGTACAAGCTCGAGTGGCTGGCCGCGCTGCGGGACACCTCCGCCGGCTGGCTCGCGAAGGACGCCGAGGCGCAGATCGCGCTGGTCGGCGACTGGAACATCGCGCCCGAGAACGACGACGTCTGGGACATGGCCGTCTTCGCGCACTCCACCCACGTGTCGCCGCCCGAGCGGGCCGCGTTCCGGGCGGTGGTGGAGGCCGGCTACGCCGACGTCGTCCGCCCGCACACCCCGGGCCCCGGCGTCTACACGTACTGGGACTACACGCAGCTGCGCTTCCCCCGCCGCGAGGGCATGCGGATCGACTTCGTCCTCGGCTCCCCCGCGCTCGCCGCCCGCGTCGGCGGCGCGCTGATCGACCGCGAGGAGCGCAAGGGCAAGGGCGCCAGCGACCACGCGCCCGTCGTCGTCGACCTGGCCGATTGACGCCGCCGTGCTCGTCCTGCTGCCGCCGTCGGAGACCAAGGCCCCGGGTGGGGACGGCGCACCGCTCGACCTGTCGCTCCTGACCGCGGCCGACGCGCTGACCGGCGTCCGCACGGAGCTCGTCGAGGCGCTGGTCAAGCTGGCCGACGACGTGCCGGCGTGCCGCGCCGCGCTCGGGCTGTCCGCGGCACAGGACGCCGAGATCGCGCGCAACGCCGCGCTGTGGACGGCGCCGACGATGCCGGCGGTGCTGCGCTACACCGGCGTCCTCTACGACGCCCTCGGCGTCCGAACGCTGACCCGCGCGCAGCGCGCCCGTGCCGGCCGCCGGCTGGCCGTCGGATCGGCCCTGTTCGGCCTGGTCGCCGCCGACGACCCGGTGCCCGCCTACCGGCTGTCGGCCGGCTCGACGCTGCCCGGGCTGCCCGGGTTGCGGGCGCTCTGGCGGCCGGTCCTCTCCCCTGTCCTCGCCGCCGCCGACGGCCTCGTCGTCGACCTGCGCAGCGGGTCCTACGCCGCGCTGGCACCGGTCCCGGGCGCGGTGACCGTGCGGGTGCTCAGCGAGCGGCCCGACGGCTCGCGGTCCGTGGTGAGCCACTTCAACAAGGCGCACAAGGGGCGGGTGGCCCGGTTGCTGGCGACCACCACGGCCGAGCCCGACGAGCCGGGCCGGCTGGTGACGGTGCTGCGGCGGGCCGGGTGGCGGGTGGAGCGGGAGGGCGCGCACGGCCCTGAAGCTGGTCGTGCCGACGTGACTGTCCGTCCGGTTCGGTTGCGTCGCGTGCTGTCGGCGTGACATAACGGAGCGGATCCCTGGCGAACCGTGTCCTCGGGATGGGCGTATCCCCGGGCTGGACCGGGCAGAGGGGCACTGGTGGACAGGACGTCGGGAGCACTGATCGGCGGGCCGGGCTCGACCGCCGACGCGGCGGCGGTCGCTGCGCGCGGACGAGCTGCGCGTCCGGGAGGCCGAGCGGCTCCGGCCCGCCGTCCGGCGCCTTCCCCGGCGCTCGACCGGCTCGCCGAGCTGGCGGCCCGCCTGCTCGGGACGGCGTCCGCGCAGATCAACCTGCTCGGCGACGAGCTGTTCACCGCGGGAGCGGCCGGTGCCGCGGCGGACTCGGTGGGCACGGCCTGCCCGCTGGACGAGTCCTTCTGCTCGATGGCCGCGGCCAGGGGCGAGCCGGCGCTCGCGGTCCCGGACGCGCGCGCCGACGGCCGCTTCGCGCACCTCGACCCGGTCGGCTCCGGCGAGATCGGCTCGTACCTCGGCACGCCGCTGGTCGACCGACGCCGGCGCCGTCGTCGGCGTCCTGTGCGTCTTCGATCCCGAGCCGCGCGACTGGACCGACGGCGACGTCGCCACGCTGCGGCAGCTCGCCGCCTCCGTGGTCACCGAGCTCCAGCTCTCCGCGCTCGTCGACGAGTTCGCCGGGGAGCGGGTCCGCTGGGGCCTGGCCATCGACGCCGCGGGCATCGGCACGTTCGACTGGGACCTGCGGACCGGCGAGCTGCTCTGGGACGAGCGGCTCATCCGGATGTTCGGCTACACGGTCGAGGACTTCGGCCACAGCATCGAGGCGTTCAACGAGCGGCTGCACCCCGACGACCTGCCCCGCGTCAGCGAGGCGCTGCAGACCAGCATCGAGACCTGCGGCGAGTACGACTCCGAGTACCGGGTCGTGCTGCCGGACGGCGAGACCCGCTGGGTGCACGCACGCGGCCGCACCGTGGCCGACGCGCGGGGCCGTGCGGCCCGGGTGCTCGGCGCCGCCTACGACACCACGGGCGAGCGGGCGGGCGAGGTCCGCGTCGCCCGGGTGCTCGAGGCCATGCCGGCCGCGCTTCTACTCCCTGGACCGCGGACTGGCGCTTCACCCACCTCAACGTCGAGGCCGAGCGGCTGCTGGGCCGCACGTCGTGAGGAGCTGCTCGGGCGAGTCGCTGTGGGAGGCATTCCCGGCCGCCGTGAACAGCGCGTTCGAGGACAACTACCGGGCGGCGGTCCGCACCGGCGAGCCGGTTGCGCTTCGACGCCTACTACCCCGCACCGCTGGACGGCTGGTACGAGATCCGCGCCTGGCCGAGCCCCGACGGGCTGTCGGTCTACTTCCTCGAGGTGACCGAGCGGCGCGCGGTGCAGGAGCGTGCCGAGCGGGCGAACGAGCGGCTGGCCATCATGGCCCGGGTCAGCGCGGACCTCGCGGGGACGCTCGACGTCGCAGGCGGCGACGGCGCGGTTGCCGCGGCTGGTCGTGCCGGCGCTGGCCGATGCCTGCGTCGTCACCGTGATCGAGCCCGACGGCCAGCCGCGCGACGTCGGCACCTGGCACGTCGACCCGGCCCGCCGGGCCGTGCTCGAGCGCTACGCCGAGGTGCGGCTGCCGGCGATGCCGATGACCGCGCCGGTCGCCCGGGCGCTGACCACGGGCGAGCCGACGACCTTCTCCGGCGAGGAGGTCCTCGAGCTGCTGCCGCCCGGCCCGGCGAAGGAGCTGCTCGGCGTGCTGGCCCCCGACACGGAGGTCGCCCTGCCGCTGCGCGCCCGCGGCCGCACGGTCGGCCTGCTGACGCTCTTCTACAGCGCCGGGCACACGCCCACGGACGACGACGTCGCCACCGCGCAGGACGTCGCCGACCGCGCCGGGATGGCGCTGGACAACGCCCGGCTCTACGCCGAGCAGCAGCAGCTGGCCGAGGGCCTGCAGCGCAGCCTGCTCACCGAGCCGCCGGAGCCGGACCATGCGGAGATCGCCGTCCGCTACCTGCCCGCGGTCGAGGCCGCGCGCGTGGGCGGCGACTGGTACGACGCCTTCCTGCAGCCCAGCGGCAGCACGATGGTGGTCATCGGCGACGTCGTCGGGCACGACACCGAGGCCGCGGCGGCGATGGGCCAGCTGCGCGGGCTGCTGCGCGGCATCGCGACCTACAGCGACGCCGGCCCGGTCGAGGTGCTCCGCGGCCTGGACGCCTCGATGACCACCCTGCTCATGCGGACGCTGGCCACGGCGGCGGTCGCGCGCTTCGAGCAGACCGACGACGAGCGTCGCCGCGGCGTCACCCGCATGCGGTGGGCCAACGCGGGCCACCTGCCGCCGCTGGTGATCAACCCGGACGGCAGCGTCGCCGAGCTGGCGTCCTGGGCCGGCGACCTGCTCCTCGGGGTGGACGCCGGGGTCACCCGGCACGAGTCGGTCGTGACGCTGGACCGCGGCGCGACGGTGCTGCTCTACACCGACGGGCTGATCGAGCGCCGCGACGCCGACCTCGACGCCGGTCTGGAGCGGCTGCGCGAGGCGCTGATGGACCTCGCCGAGCGCCCGCTGGAGGAGCTCCTCGACGAGATCCTCGAGCGGCTCGTGCACGGCCGGCCCGAGGACGACGTCGCCCTGGTCGCCGTCCGGCTGCACCGGCAGGACGAGCCGCGGCCGCGCCGAGGCCGGGCCCAACGTCGTCCCACCGACGGTGCCGCCGGAGCCCCAGTAGCGCCGGCGCGGCCCTTGATCAGTCCGTGCCCATCTCCATCGCGGCGCGGTCGAGCAGCTCGTCGTCCGGCGAGACCTGGCCGCGCGAGGCGATCACCTGCGCGCCGCCCTCGGGCATGGCGCCGATCAGCCCGGTCGAGGCCGCCTGCGCGGCGCCGATGAGCTTCGGGTGCGAGCTGCCGACCATGCCCAGGAACGCGTACTGCTCGAGCTTGGCGCGCGAGTCGGCGATGTCGAGGTTGCGCATGGTCAGCTGGCCGATCCGGTCGACCGGGCCGAACGCGGAGTCCTCGGTGCGCTCCATCGACAGCTTGTCGGGGTGGTAGCTGAAGGCCGGACCGGAGGTGTCGAGGATCGAGTAGTCCTCGCCCCGGCGCAGCCGCAGCGTGACCTCGCCGGTCACCGCCGTGCCGACCCAGCGCTGCAGCGACTCCCGCAGCATCAGCGCCTGTGGGTCGAGCCAGCGGCCCTCGTACATCAGCCGGCCCAGCCGCCGGCCCTCGCTGTGGTACGAGGCCAGGGTGTCCTCGTTGTGGATGGCGTTGACCAGCCGCTCGTAGGCCGCGTGCAGCAGCGCCATGCCGGGTGCCTCGTAGATGCCCCGGCTCTTGGCCTCGATGATGCGGTTCTCGATCTGGTCGGACATGCCCATGCCGTGCCGGCCGCCGATCGCGTTGACCTCCAGCACGAGGTCGACGGGGGAGGAGAACTCCTTGCCGTTCGACGGTGACCGGGCGGCCCTGCTCGAAGCCGATGGTCACGTCCTCGGGCGAGATCTCGACGTCCGGGTCCCAGAACGGCACGCCCATGATCGGCTCGACCATCTCCACGCTGGCGTCGAGGTGCTCGAGCGCCTTGGCCTCGTGGGTGGCGCCCCAGATGTTGGCGTCGGTCGAGTAGGCCTTCTCGACGCTGTCCCGGTACGGCAGGCCGTGGGCCAGCAGCCACTCGGACATCTCCTTGCGGCCACCGAGCTCGGTGACGAAGTCGGCGTCCAGCCAGGGCTTGTAGATCCGCAACGACGGGTTGGCCAGCAGCCCGTACCGGTAGAACCGCTCGATGTCGTTGCCCTTGAACGTCGAGCCGTCGCCCCAGATCTGGACGTCGTCGTCCATCATCGCCCGGACGAGCAGGGTGCCGGTGACCGCGCGCCCGAGCGGAGTGGTGTTGAAGTAGCTGCGTCCGCCCGACCGGATGTGGAAGGCACCGCAGGTCAGGGCCGCGAGGCCCTCCTCGACGAGTGCCGCGCGGCAGTCGACGAGCCGGGCGATCTCCGCGCCGTAGGCGGCGGCGCGGTCGGGCACCGAGGCGATGTCGGGCTCGTCGTACTGGCCGATGTCGGCCGTGTAGGTGCAGGGCACCGCACCCCTGTCCCGCATCCACGCGACGGCGACCGAGGTGTCGAGGCCTCCGGAGAAGGCGATGCCGACGCGCTCGCCGACGGGCAGGGAGGTGAGCACCTTGGACATGCTTTCGATCATGCATGATCGTGCATGGTTATGCAAAGACGGCTCTGTGACAGGGTGCGTTGCATGCACGACGAGCTCTGCCTCCGGCCGGCGACGGAGCTGGCGGCGCTGGTCCGTTCGCGGCAGATCTCCGCCCGCGAGCTGCTGGACGCGCACCTCGACGCGCATCGAACGGGTCAACCCGTCGCTCAACGCCATCGTCACCCTGGACGCCGACGGCGCCCGGGCGGCGGCCGACGCGGCCGACGCGGCACTGGCGGCGGGCGAGGACGTCGGCCCGCTGCACGGCCTGCCCGTGGCGCACAAGGACACGCACGCGACCGGCGGCATGCGGACGACGTGGGGCTCGCCGCTGCACGCCTCGACCGTGCCGGCGCGCGACGAGCTCGTGGTCGCCCGGCTCCGGGCCGCCGGCGCGATCCGGGTCGGCAAGACCAACGTGCCGGAGTTCGCGGCCGGCTCGCACACCTTCAACACCCTCTTCGGCGCGACGCACAACCCGTACCGGCACGGCCTCTCGGCCGGCGGCTCGAGCGGCGGCGCCGCGGCCGCGCTCGCGGCCGGCCTGGTGCCGCTGGCCGAGGGCAGCGACATGGGCGGCTCGCTGCGCAACCCCGCCGCGTTCTGCAACGTCGTCGGCCTGCGGCCCACCCCCGGCCGGGTGCCCACCTGGCCGGCGCCGATGGCGTGGTCGACGCTGTCGGTGCAGGGCCCGATGGGTCGCACGGTGGCCGACGTCGCGCTGCAGCTGTCGGCCGTCGCCGGGCCCGACCCACGCGTGCCGATCGCACTCTCCGACGACCCGGCGGGCTTCGCCGCGCCGCTGCCGGAATCGCTGGACGGGCTGCGGGTCGCCTGGGCGCCGGACCTGGGCGGCCGGGTCACCGTCGACCCGGCGATCGCCGCGGCGCTGGCACCGGCCGGAGCGGTCTTCGAGTCGCTGGGCGCCGTCGTCGAGGAGGCCTGCCCGAAGCTGGACGGCGCCGACGAGGTGTTCGGCACGCTGCGCGCCTGGCTCTTCGACGCCACCTACAGCGACCTCGCCCGCCGCCATCCGGACGAGGTGAAGGCGTCGATCCGCTGGAACGCCGAGCAGGGCGCGAAGCTCACCGGCTCCGACCTCGCCCGGGCCGAGCAGCTGCACACCAGGCTGCACGAGCGGATGGTCGCCTTCTTCGACGAGTACGACGTCCTCCTGGCGCCGACCACCCAGGTGCTGCCCTTCCCGGTCGAGATCGAGTACCCGACCGAGATCGCCGGCGTCCCGCAGGCGAACTACCTGGAGTGGATGCGCTCCTGCACGGTGATCTCCGCGACCGGCTGCCCCGCGCTGTCGGTACCCGGCGGGTTCACGCCCGACGGCCTGCCGGTGGGGCTGCAGATCGTCGCGGCGCCGCGTGCGGAGCGGCGACTGCTGGAGGTCGGGCACGCGTTCGAGCAGGCCACGAGGTTCGGCGAGCGCCGTCCCCAGGTCGGGCGGTGAGCCGGACGGACACGCAGCACCGGGTCGACGCGCCCCCCGCACCGGTCGAGGGCGCCGCGCGATGGCTGGTGCTGTTCTCGATCACCACCGGCACGTTCATGGCGAACGTCGACTCGACCGCCGTCACCGTGGCGATGCCGACGATGTCGCGCGAGTTCGGCGTCCGCCTCGACGCGCTGCAGTGGGTGCTGACGGCCTACCTGCTGACGATCACCGCGATCCTGCCGCTGTTCGGGCGGGTGGCCGACATGGTCGGCCGCAAGCGGGTGCTCAACACCGGCCTGGTGCTGTTCGTGGCCGGCTTCGGTCGTGGTCGGCCTGGCACCGACGTTCCCGGTGCTGGTCGCCTCCCGCGCGGTCCAGGGCGTCGGCGCGGCCATGTTCATGGCGACGATCATGGCGACGGCGGTGTCCGCGTTCCCGCCGGGACAGCGCGGCCGTGTGCTCGGATTGATCAGCAGCATGGTCGCGGCCGGCACGCTGCTCGGCCCACCGCTCGGAGGCGTGCTCACCGACGCGTTCGGCTGGCGGTCCATCTTCCTGATCAACCTGCCGATCGGGCTGCTGGGCGCCCTCGGCACGTTCGTCTTCGTGCCCGCGGTCCGCGGCACCGGGGGCGGCCTCGCGTTCGCTGGACCTGCCGGGAGCGGTGCTGTTCGCCGCCGTCGTCGCGGGCCTGCTGGTCGGCCTCGCCCGGGGTCCGGTGGCCGGGTGGGGTTCGCCCGAGGTCGTCGGTCTGCTCGGCGGAGCGGCGGTGGCGCTGCTGCTGTTCGTCGTCCGTGAGCGGCGGACGGACCGGCCGCTGATCGACCTCGCGCTGCTGCGCCGCCGGGTCTTCGGCCTGGGCATCCTGGCGTCGTTCCTCTACTTCACGCTCCTGACGATCACGCCGTTCCTCTTCCCGCTGTACCTGCAGGAAGTGCTCGGCTGGTCGACGTCCACGACCGGCCTGGTCATGACGCTGCAGGCGATCGCGATGCTGGTCGTCTCGCCCCTGTCCGGCTGGTGGAGCGACCGCGCCGGTTCCCGGCTGCCCGGGATGGCGGCGCTGACGGTGCTCGCCGGCGGCCTGCTGGCCGCCGCGTTCCTCGACGCCGATCCACCGGTGTGGGCCGTCGGCACGCTGGTCGCCCTGCTGGGGTTCGGCCCGGGCCTGTTCAACTCGCCGAACAACTCGGCGATCATGGGCGACGTCGCCCGCGAGCGGCTCGGCACGGCCAACGGGATCATCTCGACCACCCGGAACCTGGGCCGGGCCGTCGGCGTCGCCGTCGTCGCTCTGGGCTACCAGGCGTTCGCCGGGACGTCGGCGACGGCGGGCGTGCCGGCCGACACGTTCCTGGCCGGCTTCCGCGGCGTCCTGCTGATCGGCGTCGGCGCTTGCGGTGGCGGCGCTCGTGGCGGTGGCGTTCATGCACCGTCGGACAGGAGCGCCCGCCCCATCCGCGTGACCGCCTCGTCGAGGATCTCGGCGCTCGTGCCGAAGTTCAGCCGCAGGTGGCCGTCGCCGGGCATGCCGAAGCGAGTCCCGGGCTCGAACGCGACCCGGCCGCGCTCGAGGCAGGCGTCGCGCGCGGCGTCCCCGGCGCCGAGCGCGCGGCAGTCGAGCCAGGCCAGGTAGGTGGCCTCCGGCGGCGTCCAGCGGACGGCGGGCAGCCGCTCGGCCAACAGCTCGCCGAGCAGCGCGCGGCGCCGGTCGAGGGTCAGCACGAGCCGGTCGAGCCACTCGCCGCCCTCGGTGAACGCGGCGAGCGTGGCCAGCACGCCGAAGTGCCCGACCCGCCAGCGCAGGTCGGGCGGGAGCCGCGCCACGATCTCGGCCATGCGCGGCGAGGCGCTGACGACGGCGGCGCACTTGAGCCCGGCGAGGTTGAACGCCTTGCTCGCCGACAGCAGCGCGATGGTCACCTCGGCGGCGCCGGGCACGGTCAGCAGCGGCGTGAAGGTCGCACCGGGCAGCACCAGCGGCGCGTGGATCTCGTCGCTGACCAGGACGACGTCGTACCGGCGGGCGAGCTCGACCAGGGCGCCCAGCTCGCCGGGGGAGTGCACCCGGCCCACGGGGTTGTGCGGACTGCAGAGCAGGTAGGCGGCCGGCCGCTCGGCGGCGAACGCGCGCTCCAGCGCCGGCAGGTCCAGCCGCCATCCGTCGTCCGTCGACGCCAGCGGCACCTCGACGGAACGCGCGCCGGCCTCGGGCACCCAGCTGAAGAACGGCGGGTACACCGGCGGGCTGATGACCACGCGGTCGCCGGGGCGGGTGAGCACGCGGAGCAGCTCGACCGCGCCGACGCCGACGTCGGCCACCGGCGAGACGCGCAGCGGGTCGATCTCCCAGCCCCACCGCGCCGCGGCGAAGCCGGCGAGCGCCTCCCCCACGGCCGGCACGGCCATGGCGTATCCGGTGTCGGATCGGTCGACGGCGGCCCGCAGCGCCTCGGCGACCGGCGGCGCCAGCTCGAAGTCGTGCTCCGCCACCGGCATCGGCAGCACGTCGGCGTCGAAGGTCCGCCACTTGGCGCTGCGCCGCTCGCGCAGCACGTCGAGCGGCGGCACCGAGAGCTCCTCCATGCCCTCCTCTTCCCGTCTCTAGCGCTGGGACTAGACACTCGCAGACGGGCCGAGATCTGCACACTCGTGCGCTTCGGCGGCCGGAAGCGTACGAGTGTGCAGATCTCGTCGCATCAGGTCCGCGTGCGCAGGCCCCGCAGCGTCCGGACGGCGACCAGCAGCTCGGCCAGCTCCTGCCGGTCCCCCGCCGCGATGTCGGCCAGCTGGGCGGCGGCGCGGCGCTGAGCGCTGTCCCACGTCGCGGCCCACGCGGCGACGAGCTTCGCCGGCTCGTCGGAATCGCCCGTGCGCAGCGAGAGCACGTCGGCGGTCAGCTCGGCCTGCTCGGCGGCCAGGTCGTCGCGCAGCGAGGCCCGGGCCATCGAGTTCCACCGGCGGTCGCGGGGCAGCGCCAGCACGAGCTCGCGCAGCGGCACGAGCGTGAGCCGCTCGCCCAGGCACTGCAGCACCCGCCCGGCCAGCGCGATCGGTGCGCCGGTCCGCTCGGCCACCACGGCGATGTCCAGGGCCTGCGGCAGCAACGGTGCCGACGCGGCCTCCGCCGCGATGGCGGCGGGCGCGCCCGCCGCCTCGAGCCGGGAGGCCCGCTGCGCGTACGCCTCCGCCTCGGTGCCGAGCAGCCACGACGGCAGCCCGGTGCGCACGGCGGCCACCGGCGCGGCGAACCGCTCGGTGACCTCCCGGATCGGCGCGGCCGGCTCACCTGCCAGGGCCGGCAGGCGCAGCAGCCACCGGGTCGCCCGTTCGGCCAGCCGGGTGCCCTCGACCCGCAGTTCGACCTGCGTGACGGCAGCGACCTGGTTGTCCAGCGGGCGGACGGCGTCCCACATCTCGTCGATGCCGAAGACGGCGCGGGCGACCGCGTGCGCCCGCACCACCGCCACCAGCGGCACGCCGGTCTCCTCGACCAGCCGGTAGAGGCCGGTGACGCCGGCGACGTTGACCGCCCGGTTGGTCAGCGCCGTCGCGACGATCTCGCGGCGCAGCGGATGGTGGGTCACCGCCTGGGCGAAGCCCTGCCGCAGTGCTTCGGGGAAGTAGTCGACCAGCAGCGACTCCAGCGCCGGGTCGTCCGGCAGGTCGGTGGCCAGCACGGCTCCGTCGACCTCGAGCTTGGCGTAGGCCAGCAGCACCGACAGCTCGGGACCGGTCAGCGCGCGGCCGTCGCGGCGGCGCTCGGCCAGCTGCCGGTCGTCGGGGAGGAACTCGACGGCGCGCTGCAGCCGACCGGTGCGCTCGAGGTGCCGGATGAACCGCTGGTGCGCGTCGAGCAGGCTGCGCGCGGAGGTCACCTCGACGGCCAGCGTCGCGTTCTGCGCGTGGTTGTCGGACAGGACGGCGACGCCGACGTCGTCGGCCATCGAGCCCAGCAGCTCCGCCCGCGCCGCGGGGTCCAGTCGCCCCTCGGACACCACGCGGTCGAGCGCGATCTTGATGTTGACCTCGTGGTCGGAGGTGTCGACGCCGGCCGAGTTGTCGATGGCGTCGGTGTTCACCCGCCCGCCGGCCAGGGCGTACTCGATGCGGCCGCGCTGGGTCAGGCCGAGGTTGCCGCCCTCGCCGACGACGCGGACCCGCAGCTCCTCGCCGTTCACCCGCACGGCGTCGTTGGCCTTGTCGCCGACCTCGAGGTGGCTCTCGGTCGAGGCCTTCACGTAGGTGCCGATGCCGCCGTTGAAGAGCAGGTCGGCCGGGGCCAGCAGGATCGCGTGGATCAGCTCGACCGGCGTCAGCGTCTCGACGTCGTCGGCCAGACCGAGCGCCTCGCGCGCCTGCGCAGAGACCGGGATCGACTTCGCCGTCCGCGGCCAGACGCCGCCGCCCTCGCTGATCAGCGTGGGGTCGTAGTCCTCCCAGGACGAGCGGGGGAGCGCGAACAGCCGCCGGCGCTCGGCGAAGGACGTCGCCGCGTCGGGGGAGGGGTCGACGAAGACGTGCCGGTGGTCGAACGCGCCGATCAGCCGGATCTTGTCCGACAGCAGCATCCCGTTGCCGAAGACGTCGCCGGACATGTCGCCGACGCCGACGACGGTGAACTCCTGCCGCTGCACGTCGATGTCGAGCTCGCGGAAGTGCCGGGTCACCGACTCCCACGCGCCGCGGGCGGTGATGCCCATGGCCTTGTGGTCGTAGCCGACCGACCCACCCGAGGCGAAGGCGTCGCCGAGCCAGAAGCCGCGCTCGATCGCGACGCCGTTGGCGATGTCGGAGAAGGTCGCCGTCCCCTTGTCGGCCGCGACGACCAGGTAGGCGTCGTCGGCGTCGTGGCGGACGACGCGCTCGGGCGGCACGACCTTGCCGTCGACCAGGTTGTCGGTCAGCGACAGCAACGCCCCGATGAAGACCTTGTAGCAGGCGACGCCCTCGGCCATGACCTCGTCGCGGGTGGCGTCCTCCGGAAGCGGCTGGTTGATGACGAAGCCGCCCTTGGCGCCGGTCGGCACGATGACGGTGTTCTTGACCATCTGCGCCTTGACCAGCCCGAGGATCTCGGTCCGCAGGTCCTCCCGGCGGTCGGACCAGCGCAGGCCGCCGCGTGCGACGGCCCCGAACCGGAGGTGGACGCCGTTGACCCGCGGCGAGCTCACCCAGATCTCCCGCCAGGGCCGCGGCTCGGGCAGGTCGGGCACGCCGGCCGGATCGATCTTCAGCGCGAGCGGGCCGTCGACGTAGTAGCTGGTGCGCTGGGTGGCGACGACCGCGGCGAGCAGCGACGTCAGGACGCGGTCGGCGTCGAGCGAGGCCACCTCGCCGATGGACGCGCGCAGCGCCTGGACCAGTTCCTCCTGGCGCGCGGTCCGCCCGGCGGAGCGGTCGGGGGAGAAGCGGGTCTGGAACAGGGCGACGAGCCGGGCGACCACGCCGGGGTGCGCGGACAGTGTCTGCTCGACGTAGCGCTGGCCGAAGGGCAGCCCGGCCTGGCGCAGCCACTGCACGTAGGCGCGGATGACGGTCACCTGGCGCCAGTTGAGGCCGGCGAGCATCACCAGCGCGCCCAGTCCGTCGTCCTCGGTCTCGCCGCGCCACACCGCCGAGACGGCCTCGGTGAACCGCTCCGGCAGCGAGCGCAGCAGCGGCAGCTCCGTCGCCGGGGTCACCACGCCGAAGTCGTAGATCCAGGTCGGGGGTGAGCCGATCCGGTCGATCTCGTACGGCCGCTCGTCGACGACGTCGACGCCCATGTTCTGCAGGATCGGCAGGACGTCGGAGAGCATCAGCCGCGAGCCGACCCGGTAGATCGACAGCCGGTACTCCCCCGGGGCGGCGTCGTCGGGGGCCCAGAGCCGCAGCGCCGGCTGCCCCGCGCCCAGTCCGTCGAGCCGCTCGAGGTCGGCGACCGCGCGCTCGGCGGGGAAGTCGTCCTGGTACGCGGCCGGGAAGGCGTCGGCGACCCGGGCGAAGAGGCGATCGGCCTCCGCGCCGTAGCGCTCGTGCAGCGCGTCGGAGAGGTCGTCGGTCCAGCTGCGCGCCACGGCGGCCAGCTCGGCCTGCAGCGCGTCGACGTCGACGTCCTCGGCCTTGGGCGAGCCCCGCCGCCCGACCGGCAGCCGGACGACGAAGTGCAGCCGGGCGAGCACCGACTCCGTCGAGCGGGCCGTGTACTCGATCGCGGTGCCGCCGAGCCGCTCCAGCAGCAGCTGCTGCATGCCGAGGCGCACCTCGGTCGTGTACCGGTCGCGGGGGAGGTAGACCAGCGCCGACCAGAAGCGGCCGCTGGGATCGCGGCGGAGGAAGAGCCGGGTCTGCCGACGTTCCTGCAGGTAGAGGACGGCGAGCGCGACCGGCAGCAGCTCGTCCGCGCCGACCTGGAACAGCTCGTCGCGGGGGTACGTCTCGAGGATCTCGAGCAGTTCCTTGCCGGTGTGGCTGTCGGCGGGCACGCCCGAGCGCCGGATGACCTCGGCCGCGCGGCGGCGCAGCACCGGGACGTCGCGCACGCTCGTGGCGTAGGCGGTCGTGGGGAACAGGCCCACGAGCCGGTGCTGCCGCGCGCTCTGCCCGTCGTCGGCGGGCAGGCTCACGGCGACCAGGTCCAGCCAGGCCGGGCGGTGCACCGTGGACCGGGCATCCGCCTTGGTGACCGTCATCAGGTGCTGCTCCGGCGCGCGGGTCGCCTCGGGCATCCGCACCGTGGCCGCGCTCATGTCGCTGTCGCTGCGGAGCACGCCGAGGCCGGTGCCGGGGACGGGGCGCTCGGAGCCGCGGCCGCGGCCCCGGGCGAGGTCGACGTCGCGGGCCCCGAGCAGGACGAAGTTGCCGTCGGCCAGCCAGCGCAGCAGCTCGGCGGCCTCGGCGGGGTCGTCGGCCGGGTCCTCGGCGTCCGGGACGGCGCGGCGCTGCTCGAGTCGCTCGGCCAGGTCGAGCACGCGGGCGCGCATCTTCTGCGCGTCCTCGTCGACGGCGCGGACGTCGGCCAGGACGGTGCGCAGCCCGGAGACGAGGTCGGCGGTGCCTTCGTCGTCCAGCGGGCCGTCGAGGACGACGGCCATCCAGGACTCGCTCAGCGCGTCCGGCCCGCAACTGCCGGCGTCCGCGCTGTCGCAGAACGCCTGGATGCGGCCGGTCACCCCGCGTCGGACGACGACGATCGGGTGGACGACGTGCCGCAGCTCGATGCCCTGCCGGACCACCTCGGCGGTGACGGAGTCGACGAGGAACGGCATGTCGTCGGTGATGATGCGGACGACGGCGCGACCGTCGGGCAGCCGCTCGATGTCGATGGTCGCCGAGCCCTGGGGGCGGACCTCCGCCAGCCGCAGGTGGCCCAGGGCCAGCCCCGCGAGCTCCGCCGGGTCGTGGCCGATGACCTCCGCGGCGGGCTCGCTCCAGTAGTAGCGCTGCAGGAGCGCAGGCAGGTCGGCGGGCGTGCAGCCCAGGGGCAGCTTGCTGCTGCCGCCCAGGCCCTGGGCGGCCACCTCGGCCGCTCGCTCGAGCAGCGACCGCTTCTCGTCCCTGGCGGCTTCCAGCGCGGCGAGCTCGGTCAGGGACGCCGGGATGGAGCCGTCCGCAGGGCGTTCCGGGGTCTCCGGGACCGGGCCGGCGACGCTGCCGGTGGTGCTCGCCATGTCAGGCCACGCTAGTGCGCCGGGTGCCCCCCGTCACGGCGGCGCGACCTGAGCCGAGACCTGCCGTCCGGTCATCGGTCGAGGACCCGGTCGGCGGCCCAGCCGACGACCGCCAGGACCAGCCCGCCCAGGACCGCGGTGACGAAGCCGTCGACCTGCAGTCGGTCGGTGATCAGCGCGGTGAGACCGAGCAGCGCGGCGTTGACGACCAGTAGGAACAGCCCCAGCGTGAGGACGACGAACGGCAGGGACAGCAGCCGCAGGATCGGCCCGACCACCGCATTGACGACGCCGAAGAGCAGCCCGATCCAGAGGTAGGTACCCGCCGCGCCGAGCGGTCCGTCCTCGTTGGGGACGACCTCGAGGCCGGGGAGCAGTTCGAAGTACGTGAGCGCGTAGAAGGCGGCGGCCAGGATGACGACCTTCAACAGGAACTTGACCACGCGATCACGCTAGCGGCGAGACCTGCGAGCGATGTCTATCACAAGCTCTAGTGCTCTCTAGGGTCGTCCGTAGAGAGCCGGCAGATCTCGACGCTTCGCGACACGCGCTAGGCGCTTCTACCGATCTCTACGCCCGGCGCTAGACGACGCCATACGGTGCTCGACATGGATCCGGTGCGGAACCCCTATGCCCCCGGTGCCGGCCAGCGGCCGCCGGAGCTGGCCGGTCGCGACGCCGAGCTGCAGGCCTTCGACGTCGTCCTCGAGCGGATCGCGCACGGGCGGCCCGAGCGGTCGCTGGTGCTCACCGGACTGCGCGGGGTGGGCAAGACCGTGCTGCTCAACCAGCTCCGCTCGGCGGCGATCGGCCACGGCTGGGGCACCGGCAAGATCGAGGCCCGGCCCGAGCAGTCGCTGCGCCGGCCGGTGTCCTCGGCCCTGCACATGGCGCTGCGCGAGCTCGGACCCCGCCACGGCGACCAGGAGTCGATGGAGGAGGTGCTCGGCGTCGTCAAGGCGTTCGCCCAGCGGCAGGGCGCCGGCCCTTCCGGAAGTCCGGCCAAGGTGCGCGACCGCTGGCAGCCGGGCATCGACGTCCCCGCCGCCACCGGCCGGGCCGACTCCGGTGACATGGAGATCGACCTCGTCGAGCTGCTCACCGACGCCGCCGGCGTGGCCGCCGACATCGGCAGCGGCATCGCGCTGTTCATCGACGAGATGCAGGACGTCCAGCCCGACGACGTCTCGGCCATCTGCGCCGCCTGCCACGAGCTGTCGCAGCAGGGCGCCCCGCTGATCGTCGTCGGCGCGGGCCTGCCGCACCTGCCGGCCGTGCTGAGCGCCTCCAAGAGCTACAGCGAGCGGCTGTTCCGCTACGTCCGCATCGACCGGCTCGACCGCGAGGCCGCCGACCGTGCGCTGCTGGCGCCGGCCGAGCGCGAGGACGTCGTCTTCGACCCGGCCGCACTCGACGCCCTGTACGCGGCCGCCGACGGCTACCCGTACTTCGTGCAGGCCTACGGCAAGGTGACCTGGGACGTCGCCGCCGCGTCGCCCATCACCGCTGCGGACGTCGCCATGGCCGCACCGGTGGCCGAGGCGGAGCTCGCCGTCGGCTTCTTCGGCTCCCGCTACGACCGCGCGACGCCGGCAGAGCGCGAGTACATGCACGCGATGGCCGAGCTGGGCGGCCCGCAGGGCGCCGCCGTCGCGACGTCGGAGGTGGCGGTCTCGCTGGGCCGCAAGCCCGCGTCGCTGTCGCCGGCGCGCGACTCGCTGATCAAGAAGGGCCTGGTCTACTCCGCCGAGCGCGGGCAGATCGCCTTCACCGTGCCGCACTTCGGCCGCTACCTCCTTCGCCACCCCGACTGAGGCACGCAAGCCGGGCTGAGGTGTCTCGAGGCGGGCCCTGGGCCTGAGCCCGCCTGCGTCGGCTCCGGCCGCGCGGCAGGGTGGGGGCGTGAGCGAGTTCCGCGTGCCCGAGCAGCTCGCCGTCCCCGTGCGCGGCGGCGACCTCGCCGTCCTGCACTGGCCGGCCGAGCAGCCCGGGCGCGCCGGTCGTCGTCCTCGTGCACGGGATCACCGGCAACGGGCTGTCCTGGGCGCGAGTGGCCGGCGCGCTGGGCCGCGACGTCGAGGTGTTCGCGCCGGACCTGCGGGGGAGGGCGGCCTCGGCCGGGCTGCCCGGGCCGTACGGCATCGAGGCCCACGCCGAGGACGTGCTGGCCCTGCTCGACGCGGTGGGAGCACCGCACGCCGTCCTGACCGGGCACTCGATGGGCGGCTTCGTGGTGGCGGTGGCCGCTGCCGGGGTCGCCCGCGACCGGGTGCGCGGCGTCGTCCTGGTCGACGGCGGGCTGCCGTTCCCCGACCCGCCCGGCGCCGACGTCCGCGCCAAGCTCGCCGCGATGCTCGGGCCGGCGCTGGACCGGCTCGCGCGAACCTTTCCCGACCTGGCCGCGGTCCGGGCGTTCTGGGCGCAGCACCCGGCGGTGGGGCCGTGGGTCGACGTCCCGTCGGTCGCCGCCTACCTGGCGCGCGACGTCGTGCCCACCGACGGCGGGCTGCGCAGCGCGTGCGTCGCCGACGCGGTCACCGTGGACGGCGGCGAGTTACTGACCGAGGAGCGCGTCTACCGGGCCACCGAGCGCCTGCCGATGCCGGCGACGCTGCTCTGGGCACCGCGCGGCCTGCTCGACCAGACCCCCGGTCTCTACGACGAGCAGCGGCTGGCCGGACCCGAACGCTCCGGCCTGACCGTCACTCCGGTGCCCGACACCAACCACTACTCGATCCTCTGGGCCGAGCAGGGTGTCACCGCGATCAGCGAGGCCGTCCGCGCCGCGGTGCGCTGACCTCGCAGGGCGCCGGCTCGCGTCGCCGGTCCTTGGCAGCACCCGCGCCGCCTGCCACGATCGCGGCACTCCGGTGGGGGCCGGACCTGGGTCGGCTCCAGCGACGGAGCCGACGGGGCGCGCGGCGGTGGGGGACCGACAGTGGCGGATCCGTACCGGACGATGACCTGCCCGGAGACCCGGGTGGCGGTGCCTCCTGCCGACCTGCTCGACCAACTGCCCGCGACCTTCGTCCTGCTCGACGAGTCGTGGCGGGTCCTGTCCGCCAACGCCGAGGCCGAGCGACTGCTGGGCCGCCCGCGCAGCGAGCTGCTCGGCTCCACCCTGTGGGAGATCGTTCCGGAGCTGGTGGGCACCCGCTTCGAGGCGGCGTTCCGGGAGGCCGCCGACGGCGGCCGGTCGGCGAGCTTCGACGCCGCGCTGCCCGGCCGCGTCGGCACCTGGGTGCGAGGTGCACGCCTGGCCGGTTCCCGGCGCCCTCGCCGTCTACGTCGTCGACACCAGCGACCGCCGGGCGGCCGAGCAGGCGGCCCGGCGCGCGACGGCCCGGACGGCGCTGCTCGCCCGGCTGGCCGCCGAGCTGTCCGGAGCCCTGGACGGCGAGTCCGCGCTCGGCCGGCTGGCCCGGGTGGTCGTGCCGACCCTCGCCGACGCCTGCATCGTCACCGTGGTCGACCGCGAGGGCCGGCCGCGCGACGTCGGCTCGTGGCACGCCGACCCCGCCCGCCGCGAGCTGCTCGCGCGGTACACCGACATGCGCCTGGACTGGCTGCCGCCGGACTCCCCCGTGGCCCGCGCCCTCGAACTGGGCACGCCGGTCACCGAGTCGATCGACTCGCTGCTGGCCCGCATGGAGCCCGGCCACCCCTCGGCCGACGTCCTGCGCCGGCTGGCGCCGCAGTCGGTGGTCGTGCTGCCGCTGCCGGCGGAGGCCCGCACCGTCGGCGTCCTCACGCTGTACCAGGACTCGGACCGGGTCATGACCGAGGCGGACATCCGCACCGCGGCCGAGGTCGCCGCGCAGGCCGGGCGCGCCGTCGAGCGCGTCCACCGGCAGAGCCAGCAGGCGCAGCTCGCCGAGGCGCTGCAGCGCAGCCTGCTCACCGAGCCGCCGGAGCTGCCCGGCGTCGAGGTCGCCGTCCGGTACGTGCCGGCGGCGGAGGCCGCGCGGGTGGGCGGCGACTGGTACGACGCCTTCCCGCTCCGCGACGGGACGCCGGTCATCGTGATCGGCGACGTCACCGGCCACGACACCGCCGCCGCGGCGGCCATGGGCCAGCTCCGCGGGCTGCTGCGGGGCGTGGCGCACGCCGGCGGGGGCAGTCCCGCGGAGGTGCTCACCGCGTTCGACCGCGCCGCCGTCGACCTGCATCCCGACACCCTGGCGACGGCGGCCCTCGCCCGGATCGAGCTGGACGACGGCCGTACCAGGCTGCGCTGGGCCAGTGCCGGGCACCCGCCTCCCGCGCTGGTCCGCGGTGCCGGGGACGTGCAGCTCCTCGGGGGCACCAACGGCGAGCTGCTGATCGGCGTCGACCCGGAGGTGGAGCGCACCGACTCCACCGTCACGCTCGCGCCGGGTGACACCGTGCTGCTCTACACCGACGGCCTCGTCGAGCGGCGCGACGCCACCTTCGACGTCGGCCTGACGCGACTGGTCGAGGCGCTGGCCGAGCTGGCCGGACGACCGCTGCAGGAGATGTGCGACGCGCTCCTCGAGCGGATGCTGCCCCGCACCCCGCAGGACGACGTGGCCCTCGTGGCCCTCCGGCTGGCCGCCCCGGCGGACTGACCGGCGGCTCGGTGTGCCGAGGCACACGGACCGATTCAGTCCGAATCCGGGGTTCGGTAGTCCGGATCGTGGATACCCCTGTTCCTGACGTGGAGAAGACCGCGACCGAGGGAGACGGGGCATGAGTCGCCAGGCATGGCCGCTGTGCCCGCTACCCGACGGCCGGGGCGAGGTCTGGCGCTGGAACCTGGGCACGGTGGCCGAGCTGCCCGGCGCCCGGTCCGGCCTGCGGAGCCGGTTGTCCGACGTGGGCATGCCCACCACGGCCGACGACTCGGCCGCCGAGCGGCTGGTTCTGGCCTTCGACGAGCTGGCCTCCAACGCGCTGCGGCACGGCGAGGTCCCCGTCGTCGCCACGGTGGTGGCGGGCAGCGGTGGCTGGCTGCTGGACGTCAGCGACCGAGCCCCCCACCACATGCCCCAGCCGGCCGTCGACCGCGACCCCGCCCACGGCGGCATGGGCCTGCACATGGTGGCGCGGATGTCGGTCGCGCACGGCTGGTACGTCGACGGTGGCGCCAAGCACGTCTGGGCGTGCCTGCCCTCGTCGCTGGACGACCGCTCGCCGTCCCCCGCCCTCGTCTGAGGCGGCCGCCCGGTGATCAGGTGACCTGATCACCGGAGGTCCTGGCTCAGCTGGTGGGGTCCTGGCTCAGCGTCGACGGTGAGCCAGGACCACTGACGCTCAGCTGACCTGATCGACATCACAGGGCCCCCCAACGCCGGACGCCCGGGACGGCGGACCGAAGTCCGTCGTCCCGGGCGTCCCGGGCTGCTCGCTCAGGCGAGGACGAGCGAGATCCCGCCCTTGCCGTAGCCCGGCACCTCGATGGCGAGGTCGAGCCGGTTGAAGTTGGCCAGCATGCCCACCGACGTCGCCGGGCAGGTCCTCACCCGGCGCGTAGAGCTTGTGCAGCTTGGAGTGCGGCGCACCCGGCACGTTGAACAGCGCCGACAGCACGTTCACGACCTCGTGCAGCGCCTCGACCAGCATGCCGCTGAGCTCGCCGTCCTCCTCGACCGCGTCCTGAGCGCCCCCGGGAGGGAGCAGGGCGAGGGCGGCGCCGGTGTAGGCGGCCGCACCGAGGTCCATCACGCACAGGGCGTTGATGTTCATGTGCGGGTCGACGTAGACCGCGACACCGACCGGCTTCTTCTCCGACGGGGTCACCGGGCCACCGGGGGAGACGGCGACGTCCTTGCCGACCAGGCCGGTCAGCATGTCGCGCACGTCCTTGGCGGCGGGCAGCACCATCCCGGGGGCGGTCATGCGATCACCCCGTCCAGGTGCTCCTTGAAGGTGTCCTCGGTGAACGGCTTCGCGATGAGGAAGAGCGCGCCGGCGCTGGCGGCCTTCTCACGCATCTCCGGGGAGCCCTCGGAGGTGACGAAGCCGAACGGCACCGCGGAACCGGAGGCGCGCAGCGCCTGCAGGCACTCGATGCCGGTCATGTTCGGCATGTTCCAGTCGGACAGCACCAGGTCGGGGGCCTCGGACGACACCTTGTCCAGCGCGTCACGACCGTCCTCGGCCTCGACGATGTCGTGGTCGTCGTAGCCGGCCTGGCGCAGGGTGCGGATGACGATCTGCCGCATGACGCGGCTGTCGTCGGCGACCAGGATCTTCACAGGGACACCTCGTTCTCGGAGTTCTCGTGCGGGGAGGGACGACCGGGCAGGGCAGGAAGGGCGCCCTGCACGGAGATGGAGACCGGCTCGCCGCGCCACAGGACGTCGACGCGGACGAGGTCGGCGGGGTTGCGGACGGCCGGGGCGGACCCGACCTCCGGCAGGCTGAGGGCGGACGGACCGGGCAGCGCGGCCTTGACGTTGCCGCCGACCACGTTGGCGATCTCACCGAAGGCGTCGGCGACGTCCTCGTGCTCGATGACCGGCGGAGCGGCGGGGCCCAGCAGCGCGCGGCAGAGGTCCTCGGCGGTCGCCTGACGGGTGGTCAGCACGACCGAGCCGGTCCAGGGGCCCACGACGTCGACCCAGCTCGAGACGACGTCGGCCGGCAGGTCGGTGGGGAGCGGCACGAGGACCTCGTCCTCGCCGACGAGCGAGATCCACGCCTCCTGGGCGATGGACTCGATGGTGGCCTCGTCGATCAGCTCGCCGATGACGGGGCGGGCGTCCGCGGCCCGGCGACGCTCGCCGGTGTCGGTGAGCCACTGGTCGTGGGAGACGGTCACAGCAGGGCCTCCTGGGGGAGCAGGCCGAGCAGCGCGAGCTTGTCGCGGATGGCGTCGGCCGTGAACGGCTTGATGACGTACTCGTGGGCGCCGGCGGCCAGCGCGCGCACGATCTGGGTGTGCTCGCTCTCCGAGGTGACCATCATCAGGGTCATCGAGCGGAGCGACGGGTTGCTGCGGACGGCGGAGACGAACTGCAGCCCGTCCATCACCGGCATGTTCCAGTCGACGGTCACCAGGTCGGGGACCCAGCCCTCGTCGAGGACGTCGAGACCTTCGCGGCCGTTGCCGGCGTCCCGTACCTCGAAGCCGATCCCCTCGAGGATCGAGCTGACGATCCTGCGCATCGCGCGGGAGTCGTCGATCACCAGTGCACGCACGTCATGCCCCCTTCAGCGGGCGGTAGGCGGAGCTGCGGCCGAGGACGACCCGCTCCCATGAGTCGTCGACGCCGAGCGTGGTCTCGGCGGCTCCGAGGAACAGCCATCCGTCGGGACGCATGAGCTCGCGCACCCGGCGGAGGATCGTCTGCTTGGTGGGCAGGTCGAAGTAGATGAGGACGTTGCGCAGGTAGACCACGTCGAAGGGGCCCATCCGCGCCAGGGGAGCGGCGAGGTTGCACTCGCTGGCGGTCACCATGCGCCGGAGCGCGGGGGCGACCTCCCACTCGTTGCCGACGCGGGTGAAGTGCCGCACGAGCATCGGGGCCGGCAGGCCACGGTTGACCTCGAGCTGACTGAACCGGCCGGCCTTGGTCCGCTCGACCATCTCGCGGGAGAGGTCGGTGGCGGTGATCGACACCCGGGACGCCGCGTTGGGCAGCGCGTCCTCGAGCAGCATGGCGATCGTGTACGGCTCCTGGCCGCTGGAGCAGGCCGCCGACCAGATCTGCAGCCGGTCGGCCGGACCGCGGGAGGCCAGCAGCTCGGGCAGCACGGTCGAGGTGAGCGCCGTGAACGGGTCACCGTCACGGAACCACGAGGTCTCGTTCGTCGTGAGCGCCTCGACGATGCGGCGGGTCGAGTCCAGGTCGGGCCGTTGCCGGACCGTCTCGACGAGCTTGCCGACGTCCGGGAGACCCATCTGACGGGCGATCGGCAGCAGCCGCGCCTCGACCAGGTACTCCTTGCCGGGCTGCAGGACGATGGCGCTCTCGCGGCGGACCAGCTCGCGCACCCAGTCGAAGCTCGTGGTGGCGAGGGTCATCGCCGTGTACCTCCGGAGAGTGCGGGAACGGGAAGATGGCGGACGATCGTCTCGGCGATGCGGTCCAGGGGGAGGATCTCGTCGGCCAGGCCGGCTCCGGCGATCGCGCCGGGCATGCCCCAGACGACCGAGGTGGCCTGGTCCTGGACGATGACGTGACCACCGGCGTCGCGGATGTCGGCGGCCCCGGCGCGTCCGTCCGAGCCCATCCCGGTCAGCACGACGGCGAGGACGGCGCCGTCGAAGGCGGCGACCGCGGAGCGGAACAGTGGGTCGACGGCCGGCCGGCAGAAGTTCTCCGGCGGAGCCTGGTTGAGGGCGGTCGTCAGGCCGCGACCGGTGCTGCGGAGCACCAGGTGGTAGTCGCCGGGGGCGAGGTGGACCGTGCCCGGCATCAGCGGGGTGCCGTCGACGGCCTCCACCACGCGCAGCGCGGACAGCCGGTCCAGCCGCTGAGCGAACTGGCGCGTGAAGACCGGGGGCATGTGCTGCACCACGAGCACCGGCACCGGCAGCGTGGCGGGGAGAGCGGGGACCACGCGGGCGAGGGCCTCGGGCCCGCCGGTGGAGGAGCCGATCACCAGGACGCGGGCCGGCTTGGCCGGAGTGGTGCGCGGGAGCGGCGGGGCGCGGCGCGGGGGCCGGCGCGGCGGCGCGGGCGGGACCGGCCTGGATCGGCCGGCCGAGCAGCGCCTTGATCTTGGGGATGAGCTGCTGGCGCACGCTCTCCATCGACTGGCTGACGCTGCCGACGTTGGCCGGCTTGGTCACGTACTCGTTCGCGCCGGCGGACAGCGCGTCGAGGGTGGCCGTGGCGCCGCGCTCGGTCAGCGTGCTGAACATGATGATCGGGATCCGGCTGCGGGCCTGGCCACCTGCGCCGCTGCGGATGCCGCGCACGGCTTCGATGCCGTTCATCTCCGGCATCTCGATGTCCATGGTGACCAGGTCGGGCTTGAGCTGGTCGAGCTTGGCCAGCGCCACCTTGCCGTTCACCGCGGTGCCGACGACCTCGATGGCGGGGTCCTCGGAGAGCACGTCGGTCACGATCTTGCGAACGACCACCGAGTCGTCCACGACCATCACCCGGATCGGGTCCACGTGCATCCTCCTGAGGGCCTGTGGCCGTGGTGCTCGGCCGTGCAGGCCTTGTCGTCCAGTTATCGGCAGCGGACGACAGTGCTTGAGCGCAGCGGGCCGAGGACGCCGCGACGCCGGGGTCCGCCGGTCGACCGGCGTCTGCAGGAGTTATCGGCGGTGCACAACCGGAATTGACCCGAGGCGACGAAGGACCCCTGCGGAGGGGCCGACAGCGAGGGGCCGGTGCTTCAGCCGGCGAGGAGGGCGAGCGGCGCCGTGAGGACGGACAGCGACTGCGCGTCGAGCAGGTCGGCCATCGCCGTCCCCTGCACGCAGCCGGCCACCGCGTTCCAGACGCCGGAGGCGCCGTCGCGGCCGTCGAAGCCACCGTCCAGGAAGGCCTGCACGGCGAACAGGTGGGCGGTGGCCAGCGCGCGGGTGCGGCCGCTGACGTGCGCGGCCCACGACGCCTCGTGCATGGCCGCGGCCCACGGGCGGTGCGCGCCGCGGCCGGCGTCGACGGCGACCCGCCACGCGGTGCGGCCGTCGTCCCCGAGCCCCCGGAGGTCGTCCAGGAAGCCCACCAGCTCGGCGGAGGCCGGTCCCAGGTCGACGAGCTCCGGATCGGCCGGCGGCACGGCGGCGCGCTCCAGGGGCTCGGTCAGCTCGCGGCGCACCAGCGGCGGCAGGACACCGGCGGCCCACCACCCGACGGCGGCGTCGGCGAGCACGTCCGCGGCGGCCTCGGCCACGACCGGGTCGACGAGGGGGAGGGACGGGTGCTCGCTGCCGAGGACGTCGTCGCGCAGCAGGCGCTCCAGCGTGGGGGCGTCACCGATCGTGCCCTGCTCGAGCTGGGTGACCAGCACGGCCGTGCGGTCCGCGCCGGCGGCCCGGGTCTCGGCTCCCACGCCCCGGACGTGCGGGACCGAGGCGGCCAGCTCGCGGGCCTTGCGGGCCCGGATCGCCAGGACGCCGCGCTGCTCGGGGGCGAGGCCTGTGGAGGGGTGGACGGCCGCGAGCCGGCCCAGGGTCGCCTCGTCGGCGAGCAGGCCGGTCAGGAGGCTGTCGGTGACCAGCCGGCCTGCGGGCAGGCGGACCAGGTCGAAGCCCAGGGTCGCGGCACTGACCAGTGAGTACGGCACGGCGGCCTCCCCCGGGCTCGGAACGTTCCGCCCATGCTGGCCGGGCGGCCCGGACGGCGCCATCCGCGCCTCACCCCTTCGCGGGAGAAAGACGACGGCTGTCGCGCGTTCGGGTCCTCTCCGCTACTCCTTCGTCACTGTTGGTGACTGGGGCCGATTCGGGAATGCGGCGACGCCCGGCCCCGCGGGTGCGGGACCGGGCGTCGGCGGCGGAACGGCAGCGGGGCGCTTCCTTACGCGAAGACGGCCTTCTGTACGTCGAGGGCCAGCAGCAGCTGCCCGTCGAGCTTGTAGGCGCCGCGGATGAGGTCGCGGGCCTGGCCCTCGAGCGTGTCCGGCGGGGCCTCGAAGTCGGCGGCGTCGACATCGACGACGTCGGCGATCGAGTCGACGAGGAGGCTGACCGCCTCGCCGTGCAGCCGCACGACGATGACGACGGCGTCGGTGCCCTCGGGCCGCGGCGGGCGGCCCAGGCGCTCGCGGAGCTCGATGGCGGTGACCACCTGGCCGCGCAGGTTGATCAGGCCGGCGACCGCCGCGGGCGCCAGCGGCACGCGGGTCAGGCCCTGGCTCTTGAGCACCTCCTGGACGTGCTCCACCTCCACGCCGTAGAGGTCACCGTCCAGCCGGAAGGTCGCCAGCTGGCCGCTGGTCGCGGTGTACGGACTGTTCGTCGCCTTGGTGGGGGCACTCATGTCAGACCTCCAGCAGGTCGGTGGGGGCGCCGCTCGGCAGAGCCGGGGCGCTGGTGGTGTAGAACGCCGGGTCGGCGGCGAGGATCGCGGCCCGGACGTCGAGCAGCTCGGTCACCTTGTCGCCGAGGACGGCGGAGCCGAGCAGGCCCATGTCGTCGATGTCGCTGCGGACGGCGGTCTCGCCGTCCACGATGTCGAGGATCTCCTCGACGACGATGGCGACGCTGCGCCCGTGGTCGGAGTAGACGATCACCTCGAGCACCTCGCGCTCGGTGTCGCCGTACGCGCCCAGGTGCCGGTCGAGCCGCACCATCGGCAGGATCGCGCCGCGGTACTGGACCACCTCGCGGTTGCCGACCCGCTCCACCGACTCGGTGCGCACCTGCTCGAGGCGGGTGACGGTGTCCAGCGGGATGGCCACCCGACGACCGCCGCCGATGGCGGCCAGCAGCATCCGCTGGCGGTCGGTCTCGGCGGCCGCCAGCGTCGAGGCGACCGCGCGCGGCCTCCTGGGCGCGCTCGGTGGTCTCGGTGCGCAGCGCGCGGCGGGCGAGCGCCTGCACGTCGAGGATGAGCGCGACGGTGCCGTCGCCGAGCACGGTGGCGCCGGAGTAGAGGCCGATGGCCTTGAGCTGCCCGCCCACGGCCTTGACGACGATCTCCTCGGTGTTGATGACCCGGTCGACCACCAGGCCGAACCGGCGGCCCTCGGAGCGCAGCACGGCGATGACGACGTGGCCGTCGTGCCGCTCGGAGGTCAGGCCGAGGACGTCGGTGAGGCGGACCAGGGGCAGCAGCTCGCCACGCAGGCGGTAGACCTGCGCGCCGCCGACCTCCTCGACGGCGTTGACGGCCTTCTCGGCGTCGAGCGAGACGAGCTCCTGCAGGCTGATCTGCGGGATCGCGTAGCGGTCGCCGGCGCACTCGATGGTGAGCGCCGGGACGATCGCCAGGGTCAGCGGGATGCGCAGCCGGCAGACGGTGCCGCGGCCGGGCTCGGACTCGACCTCGATCGTGCCGCCGATGGACTCGATGTTGGTCTTGACGACGTCCATGCCGACGCCGCGGCCGGAGACGTTGGTGACGGCGGCGGCCGTCGAGAAGCCGGGCAGGAAGATCATCTGCAGGATGTCCTGCGGGCCCATCCGGTCGAGCTGCGCGGCGGTGATCAGGCCGCGCTCGACGGCCTTGGCGCCGATGCGGGCCGGGTCGATGCCCGCACCGTCGTCGGCGACCTCGACGACGACCTGGCCGCTCTCGTGCTTCGCGCGCAGCGTCAGCACGCCCTCGGCGGGCTTGCCGGCGGCCTTGCGGACGTCCGGCTGCTCGATGCCGTGGTCGACGGAGTTGCGGACCAGGTGGGTCAGCGGGTCCTTGACCGCCTCGAGCAGCGTCTTGTCGAGCTCGGTGTCCTTGCCCTCCATCTCCAGGCGGACGGTCTTGCCGCACTGGATGCCGAGGTCGCGGACGACGCGGGGCAGCTTGGACCAGATGTGGTCGATCGGCTGCATGCGCGTCTTCATGACGCCCTCCTGCAGCTCGCTCGCGATGAGGTTGAGCCGCTGCGAGGCGCGGATCAGGTCGGTGTCGTTCGTGCGGCCGACGTACTGGACGACCTGGTTGCGGGTGAGCACCAGCTCGCCGACGAGCAGCATCAGCTCGTCGAGCAGGTCGACGTCCACGCGGATGGTGCTGTCGGCCACGGCGCGACGCGGGCCGTCGGCCCCGGGGGCGTGGTCATCGGCCGCAGCCGTCTCGGCGGGTGGGGCGTCGGCGGCGGCGACCGGCTCGGTCACGGCGTCGGTCACGGCGGGGAACTCCTCGAGCGGTGCGGTCTCGACGGGGGCGGGGGGCTCCGGCGTCGCGTCCGCGACGACCGGCTTGTCGACGGCGGCCGCGGCCTTCGCCGGGGCCTTCCTCGCCGCGGCCGGCGCGCGCTTGGCGGCCGGGGCCTTCTTGGCCGCGGGGGCCTTCTTCGCGGCCGGAGCCTTGGCGGCGGCGGGGGCGGCGGCGGGCGGCGGCGGCGGCGGGGGCCGCGACCGGCGCGACCGGCTGGTCCTCCATGGCGGCGCTGATCGCGGCGACGACCGCGGAGACGTCGACCGAGCCCTCGCCACCGCTGCTCTCGATCGAGGTCAGCAGGTCGCGGACGGTGTCGACCATCGACAGCAGCACGCTCGTGCGGCCGGGGCTCAGCTCCAGCTCGCCGTCCCGCAGCCGGGAGAGCATGTTCTCGCCGACGTGGGTGACCTCCTCCAGCCGGTTGAAGGCCAGGAAGCCGCTCGTGCCCTTGATCGTGTGGATCGTCCGGAAGATGCTGGACAACCGCTCGCGCGAGTTCGGCTCCTGCTCCAGGGCGACGAGGTCAGCGTCCAGCTGGTCGAGGTTCTCGTGACTCTCCACCAAGAACTCTTCGACGATGTCGTCCAGACCGTCCACGTGTGCTGCCTTCTCTCTCGATCACGTCCCGGGCACCCGGGGTCGCACAGGGTGCGCCGCCTTCGTTATCGGCG
This sequence comes from uncultured Actinomycetota bacterium, assembly GCA_963777095.1. Classification (GTDB taxonomy): domain Bacteria; phylum Actinomycetota; class Actinomycetes; order Mycobacteriales; family Geodermatophilaceae; genus CAVZOY01. The sequence continues at coordinate 999,244 of CAVZOY010000006.1, read as the reverse complement.
GGCTCGCGCCGGAGTGGACGCGAATCCGTCCACTCCGGCGCGAATCCGGTCAGTACGTGAAGCGGCTCACGTTCGTGCGCAGCTCCGCGGCCATCCGGGACAGCTCGTCGACGGCGGTCCGGGTCTGGGTGAGCGCCTGCGTGGTGGAGTCGGCCGCGGTGGAGACGCCGGTGATGTTGTCGGCGATCTGCGTGGTGCCGCCGGCCGCCTCCTGCGCGGACCGCGACATCTCGTTCGTCGTGGCCGTCTGCTCCTCCACCGCGCTGGCGATGGTCGTCTGCCGGTCCGCGATCTGGGCGACGACGGTGCTGATCTCCTCGATCGCGCTGACCGCCGCGGTCGTGTCGCCCTGGATGGCCTGCACGCGGCGGGCGATGTCCTCGGTCGCCTTGGCGGTCTCCTGGGCCAGTTCCTTCACCTCGTTGGCCACGACGGCGAAGCCCTTGCCCGCCTCACCGGCCCGGGCCGCCTCGATCGTGGCGTTCAGCGCCAGCAGGTTCGTCTGCTCCGCGATGCTCGTGATCACCTTGATCACGTTGCCGATCTCTGCGGACGAGTCACCGAGCTTGGCGACTGTTGCCGTGGTCGACGCGGCCGCCTCGACGGCCTTCGTGGCCACCTCGCTCGCAGCCGCCGCGTTGGTGGCGATCTCCCGGATGGAGGCACCCATCTCCTCGGCACCGGCGGCGACGGTCTGCACGCTGCGGCTGACCTCCTCCGCTGCGCCGGCGACCACGCCGGACTGCGCCGAGGTCTCCTCGGCCGAGGCCGAGATCTGCGCCGACGAGGCCGACAGCTCCTCCGACGACGCCGCGACCGCGTCTGCCGATGCGGCCACCGAGCCGAGGACGGTGCGGAGGTTCTCCTGCGCGGTGCCCAGCGAGGCGGCCATGCGGCCGAGCTCGTCACCCGAGCGGACCTCCGGGGTGACGGTCAGGTCCCCCGCGGCGAGAGCGTCCACCGACTGCTGCACGGAGCGCACGGTCACGACGATCTGCCGGACGACCCAGACGGCGAGCAGCCCTGCGGCAGCGATGCCGGCGGCCAAGGCGATCCAGAGCGTGTAGGTGGAGGTCGTGGCGACGTCGTCCCCCTCGGCGGCGACGGTCTGCGCGACCTGCGACTGACGCATCAACTCCGCCTCGAACGCGTCCGAAACGCCGGAGCCGAGCTCTGCCAGCTGACCCTCGGCCAGCGCGGCCGCCGTCGCCCTGTCACCGGACTCGACGACAGGGACGAGCTTCTCGTCGACGAAGGTGTCGTAGGCGGTGAGGGCCTCCTGGACGGGGACGAAGTGGGCCGGGTCCTCGAGCGAGCCGACGTAGGCCTCGACCTGTCCCCCGATCTTCTCCCGACGCTCGGCGATCTCCTCGGCCAGGGTCGCGCGGGTGGTGTCGTCGGCGAACGCGAACAGGACGTACCGCGTGCGGGTGCCCTGGAACGTCTTGTTGGCGGCCCCGAGGTCCACCAGCGGAACGACCGAGTCGGCGTAGAGCAGCTGACCGGCGTCGGCGAGCGCGCCGATCCGCTGGACGGCGAGGGTGGTCAGGCCGACGGAGACGACCGCCAGCAGGGTCAGTGCGGCGGCGATCTTCATGCCGACGGGACGGTTGGTGAACCAACCCATGCGGCCTCGACCGGCGGCAGCGACGGGAACGGACATGGCAGTACTCCTGGGCGGTGTGGGATTGCGGGACAGGGGCTTGTCCGCTGCGCACCGGCAGGGATGGCGGATGTTCGCCGTCCATGACACGCGGGTGCGGGGAAGAGGATGCGGGGTCCCGCTCAGGCGCTCGGACTCCTGGACGGCGTGTCGCTTGAGTCCGTTAAGAATGTTCGGTAGCCGTCTCGAGGCCGTGTCCAAGTCGACAATTGGGTGTGCCGGGGACGTCGCGAAGACGCACAGGGGCGGCAGCCGGGAATGCCCGGCCCCGCCCCTGCGGGGTGCGAGATGACTCGGGTCAGTAGGTGAAGCGACTCACCGACGTGCGCGCAGCTCCGCGGCCATCCGGGACAGCTCGTCGACGGCGGTGCGGGTCTGCGTGAGCGCCTGCGTCGTGGAGTCGGCCGCGGTGGAGACGCCGGTGATGTTGTCGGCGATCTGCGTCGCGCCGTCGGCGGCCTCCTGACCGAGCGGGCCATCTCGTTGGTGGTGGCCGTCTGCTCCTCCACCGCCGAGGCGATGGTGGTCTGCCGGTCGGAGATCTGCGCGACGATCGCGCTGATCTCCTCGATGGCACCCACCGCGGCGCCGGTGTCCTTCTGGATCGCCTCGCACCCGGCGGGCGATGTCCTCGGTGGCCTTCGCCGTCTCCTGCGCCAGCTCCTTGACCTCGTTCGCGACGACCGCGAAGCCCTTGCCCGCCTCGCCGGCCCGCGCGGCCTCGATGGTGGCGTTCAGCGCCAGCAGGTTGGTCTGCTCGGCGATGCTCGTGATCACCTTCACGACGTTGCCGATCTCGGCCGAGGACTCACCCAGCTTCGCGACGGTGGCGGTGGTGGTCTGCGGCGGCGCTGACGGCCTTCGTGCGCGACCTCGCTGGCCTCGGCGGCGTTCGTCGCGATCTCCCGGATGGAGGCGCCCATCTCCTCGGCGCCCGCGGCGACGGTCTGCACGCTGCGGACACCTCCTCCGCGGCACCGGACACCACACCCGACTGGGCGCTGGTCTCCTCCGCCGACGCCGAGATCTGCGCCGAGGACGCCGACAGCTCCTCCGACGAGGCGGCGACAGCGTCGGCGGACGAGGCCACCGAGGCGAGGACGACGCGGATCTCCTCGACCGCCGCGTCCAGGGCGGCACCCATCCGGCCGAGCTCGTCCCGGGTCGTCAGGCCGCTGGTCTTGGTGAGATCGCCTGCGGCCAGCGCCTCGGCGACGTCCTGCACCCGGCGGACGCCACGCGCCAGGCCGCGGGCCACGAACAGGCCGACGGCGACGGCCAGGGCGATGCCGACGACGAGGACGACGACGGCCGTCGTCCGCTGGGTGACGAAGTGCTCGTGCGCCGCCTCGGCGGCCGCATCCGCGTCGGCGACCTCGAGCTCGAGCACCTCGTCGAGGTAGCCCTGGGCCTCGTCGGCGAGCGGCTTGGCCAGCTCCTGGTTCGCGGCGTACCAACCCGCGTAGTCGTTGGCGCAGTGCGTAGGGGGCGAGGTCCTCCTCGACGACGCGGTCGTACATCGGCGAAGTTCTCCCACGCCTTGGCGACGAGCTCGGCCTTCTCGGGCGGCCGGGTCGGTGGCCGCGTACACCTCGACCGCGTGCGCGTAGTGGTCGAGCTGCTCGTCGAGGTGCGACAGCGCCTCCTCGCTCGACTCGACCGTGGGAGCCAGGATGGCGTCGCGGGAGGCCTGCCGGACCCCGCCGATGGCCTCACGCATCTCCGAGACCGCCTCGAGGCCCAGGACGTTGCTGTCGTGCATGCGCTGCGTCTCGCCGGCCGCCGCGCCCAGGGCCGACAGCCCCATCATGCCGATGCCGACGGCGACCGCGGCGGTGACGCCCACGGCGGCGAGGGTCTTCGTGCGCACACCGCGGTCCCCCCACCAGGCGCGCTTCCCTGACGGGTCGACCGGGGGAGCAGTCGAGGCGTCGAGCTCGGAACGGGACATCGTGGTGCTCCTTCGAGGGGGCCGCTGGGGCCGGATCGGTCGATCCGTGTCAGGCACAGCGGTGATCACGAGTCCGTCCGAACTGACTTGATCATGTTGTGCGCAACCGGTCTTGCGGGATGGCGAAACTATAGGGAGTCAAGCGATTCGGTGGCGCGTACATCATTCGGCGCGTCGTGGCATTTCCGACGGAAACTTTTCGCCGTTCCCGATACGGGCGAACGTGTTTCGCCGAGCGCGCCGCTGCACTGTCGACATGGTGACCGATTCGATGCGACGACCATTCCCCGCATTCCTCGCGAATTGCGGCATGGCGGTCACCCGAGAACGGCGACGGGCCGGGTGATGACCAGGGGAAGAGGTCACCACCCGGCCCGGCCGGGGGAAGATGTGTCAGCTCAGCTCAGTAGGTGAACCTCCCGACCGTGCCGCGCAGGTCGGCGGCCATCCGGGACAGCTCGTCGACGGCAGTGCGGGTCTGGCCCAGCGCCTGGGTGGTGGCCTCGGCCGCGCCGGAGACCCCGGAGATGTTCTCCGCGATCTGCGTCGCCCCGCCGGCGGCCTCCTGGACCGAGCGGGACATCTCGTTCGTGGTGGCGGTCTGCTCCTCCACCGCCGAGGCGATCGTGGTCTGCCGGTCGGAGATCTGACCCACGATCGAGGAGATCTCCTCGATCGCGGTGACGGCCGCGGTCGTGTCGCCCTGGATGGCCTGCACCCGGCGGGCGATGTCCTCGGTCGCCTTGGCCGTCTCCTGAGCCAGCTCCTTGACCTCGTTGGCGACGACGGCGAAGCCCTTGCCGGCCTCGCCGGCCCGCGCGGCCTCGATGGTGGCGTTCAGCGCCAGCAGGTTCGTCTGCTCGGCGATCGAGGTGATCACCTTGATCACGTTGCCGATCTCGGCCGAGGAGTCACCCAGCTTGGCCACCGTCGCCGTCGTGCTCGCCGCGGCGGTCACCGCCTTCTGCGCCACCTCGCTGGCCTCGGCCGCGTTGGTCGCGATCTCCCGGATGGAGGCACCCATCTCCTCGGCGCCCGCCGCGACCGTCTGCACGCTGCGGCTGACCTCCTCGGCAGCACCGGCCACCACACCCGACTGGGCACTGGTCTCGTCCGCCGACGCCGAGATCTGCGCCGACGAGGCGCTCAACTGCTCCGAGGACGCCGCCACCGCATCCGCCGATGCCACGACGGAGCTCAGCACGCCGCGCAGCGCACCCTGGGCCGAGTCGATCGCGGCGGCCATGCGGCCGAGCTGGTCGTCGCTCTCCACGCCGGTCGGGACGGTCAGGTCACCGGCGGCCATGGCCTCCGCGGAGCGCTGCACGGCACCGACGGTGCGGGTGATCCGGCGGACGATGGCCACGGTCAGCGCGACGGCGATGGCCACAGACGTGAGGGCCGTCGTCAGGAGCAGCACGACGGCGGATGCGGCCTGCTCGGCCGCGTCGGTGTTGCGGACGGCGGCCTGCGACGACTGGGCGACGCCTTCGGCCTCGATCTCGTCGGCGATGATCTGCAGGAGCGGCTGCAGCTGCTCCGACTGGACGGTGGCGAAGGTGCCGAACTGGCCGCGGTCGGCGGCCGGCAGCAGCTCGCTCTCGACCAGCTCGACGTACTGGGCGCGGGTCGTCGAGAAGGTCTCCATGGCCTCCTGGTCGACGATGAACGGCTCGTAGTCGGCGAGGCCGGCCTCGAGGTCGGCGGTCTTCTCCTCCATCTGGGTCACCAGTTCGGCGCGGCGCTCGTCGTCGGAGACGGCGTACTCCAGCGTCCGGACGCGGTAGGCCGCGTGCGCGCGCTGCACCTCGGCCAGGGCGTTGAGCGGCAGGAGGTTCTCCGCGTAGATCGTCTCCTGGTGGTCCCGCAGCGCGGAGATGCGCTGGACCGCCAGGAAGTTGGTGGCGAGCACGACGACGGCCAGCAGGCCGACGGCGGCGCCGAACTTGACGCCGATCGGACGACTGGCGAACCAGCCTCCGAGGCGCCGGGGGGTCCTGCGGGACATCCGTGTCTCCTTGATGTGGGGCTCCATCGGACGCAGCGGCGGGGATCCGCTGCGGAACTGCACAGAGCGGAAATGTAAGGACAGATCCGATGTCCGGTGGCCAGTCCATTGACGTGTCGCGGGTGTCGCATCAGAAAGGCCGGTGACCTTTTCAGGAATGTCGACAAGACGCTCGACCCGCGATTCCTGCGCTGCCGAGAATGCAACCGGGCCGAGTGGGAACCGGCGAACCGGTCCCACCCGGCCCGGCCGGTGGGGTCCTTTCTCAGTACCGGAAGCGACCCACCGTCGTGCGCAGGTCGGAGGCCATCCGCGAGAGCTCGTCGACGGCCGTGCGGGTCTGGCCCAGCGACTGCGTCGTCGAGTCGGCCGCGCCGGACACGCCGGCGATGTTCTCGGCGATCTGCGTCGCGCCGCCTGCCGCCTCCTGCACCGACCGCGACATCTCGTTCGTCGTGGCCGTCTGCTCCTCCACCGCCGAGGCGATGGTGGTCTGCCGGTCGGAAATCTGCGCGACGATCGAGGAGATCTCCTCGATCGCGGTCACGGCCGCACCGTGTCGCCCTGGATGGCCTGCACCCGACGGGCGATGTCCTCGGTCGCCTTCGCGGTCTCCTGGGCCAGCTCCTTGACCTCGTTGGCGACGACGGCGAAGCCCTTGCCCGCCTCACCGGCCCGCGCCGCCTCGATCGTGGCGTTCAGCGCCAGCAGGTTCGTCTGCTCCGCGATGCTCGTGATCACCTTGACGACGTTGCCGATCTCGACCGACGACTCACCCAGCTTGGCCACCGTCGCGGTGGTGGTCTCCGCCGCCGTGACTGCCCGGGCCGCGACCTCGCTGGCCTCGGCCGCGTTCGTGGCGATCTCCCGGATCGACGCGCCCATCTGCTCGGCGCCCGCCGCGACCGTCTGCACGCTGCGGCTGACCTCCTCCGCTGCGCCGGCCACCACGCCGGACTGGGCACTGGTCTCCTCCGCCGACGCCGAGATCTGGCCCGACGACGCCGACAGCTCCTCCGACGACGCCGCGACCGCATCGGCCGACGCGACGACCGTGCTCATGACCTCCCGGAGGTCGAACCTGCGCGGCCGCCAGCGAAGCGGCCATGCGGCCCGAGCTCGTCCCGCGCGAGCACCGCCGGTCGCGACGGTCAGGTCGCCGGCAGCAAGTGCCGTCAGGGAGCCCGTGCATCGAGCGGACGGTGCGGGTGATTCAGCCGGACGACGGCGAACGCCAGCCCACCGGCGGCAAGGACACCCAGGACCAGCGCCAGCAGGATGCGGGTGCGCGTCGCCGAGGCGAGCTCCTCACCCTCGCGGGACTCGGCCGCGGCCGCCGCCGCCTGGGCGTCGCTCTCGAGGGCGTACGGGTCCATGACCGCACTCGCGAGCGGCTTCTCGTCGTTGAATCCCGTAGAGGCCGACGACCCGCGCGTCGATGGCGCCCATCCGCGTCGAGGCGTTGGCGTAGTACGCCGTCAGGCTCGTTGAACGCGCCTGGCGGCGTCGTCGGCTCGGGTGGCCGTCGTACTCGCCCAGGAGGGCCTGCAGCTCCTCCTGGCGCTCCGAGGAGGTCTCCGTCAGCATCGCGCCAGGTGCTCGGCGTCCGCCACGCTGTACGACACGATGCGGACCCGGTCGCCCTGGACACGCTGCGCTGCCGATCCGCGGGTCCCAGGCGTGTCCATGCCGCTCGATCGACGTCGGAGTAGAGACGCTCTCGACCTCCTGGATCGGGCTAGCGACGTCGTTCAGCGCGATTGCACCGGTCGAGGCTCGCCCGGCGTCCCGAGCGCCATCCCCGCCCACGACGGCGCCGGCGGCCAGCTTGCACGGCGCACCGGACGGTCAGGTGAACCAGGCGGATGCACGTCCGCGGGGGAGGTGCGGCTTCGGGCGGTGCTGCATCAGATGCCTTTCTCTGTCCACTGCGGTGCGGGCCGTTGCGACATGAGGTGCGGCCACCGGTCGTCAAGAACGATAGGTATTCGGTCAGACCATTCGTAGACGCGATCTGGCGTGTCGAGTGTGATCCGGAACTGCTTCGGCGACCGGCCCGAATGAGTGCTCTTGTCGACATTGCGACGCATTGCGGCCGCCTCGCGGAACGACGACGGCGGCCGACCGGAAATCCGGTCGGCCGCCGTCGGGCGGTGCGGGGTGGGTCAGGCGGAGTAGGTGAACCGTCCGACCGTGCCGCGGAGCTGACCGGCCATCCGGGACAGCTCGTCCACGGCGGTACGGGTCTGGCCCAGGGCCTGCGTCGTGGCGTCCGCGGCGGTCGAGACGTCGGTGATGGACGTCGCGATGCTCGTCGCTCCGCCGGCCGCCTCCTGCACCGAGCGGGCCATCTCGTTGGTCGTGGCGGTCTGCTCCTCCACGGCGCTGGCGATCGTGGTCTGCCGGTCGGAGATCTGCGCGACGATCGCGCTGATCTCCTCGATCGCGGTCACCGCGGCGCCGGTGTCGCCCTGGATCGCCTGGACGCGGCGGGCGATGTCCTCGGTCGCCTTCGCGGTCTCCTGGGCCAGCTCCTTGACCTCGTTGGCGACGACCGCGAAGCCCTTGCCGGCCTCCCCGGCCCGCGCGGCCTCGATCGTGGCGTTCAGGGCCAGCAGGTTCGTCTGCTCGGCGATGCTCGTGATGACCTTGACGACGTTGCCGATCTCGGCCGACGACGCGCCCAGCTTGCTCACCGTCGCCGACGTGGTCTCGACCGCGGCCACCGCCTTGATGGCGACCTCGCTGGCGGCGGCGGCGTTCGAGGCGATCTCGCGGATCGAGGCACCCATCTGCTCCGCACCGGCCGCCACGGTGGCGACGCTGCGGGACACCTCGTCGGCGGCGCCGGCGACGACGCCGGACTGCGCGCTGGTCTGCTCGGCGCCCGCGGAGATCTGCGAGGAGGACGCCGACAGCTGCTCCGAGGAGGCGGCGACCGCGTCGGCGGACTCGACGACCGAGGCCAGAACGCCGCTGAGGCTCGCCTGGGCGGCGTCCAGTGCCGCGGCCATCTGGCCGATCTCGTCCTTCGACTGCACCCCGGTGGCGACGGTGAGGTCACCGGCCGCGAGTGCCTCGAGCGAGGCCTGCACCCGGCGGACCGGGCGGGTGATCGAGCGCATCGTCAGCATGCTGACGACACCGATGAGGAGCAGCGCGGCGATGGACACCGCGATGCTGATCAGCTGCGACCGCGCGATGACCGCATCGAGCTGCTCCTGGGCGAGCGCGCTCTCGGCGAGCAGGGCGTCCTTCGCTGCGGACACGGCGCCGTCGGTCAGGTCGTTGGCGACCTGGATCTCCTCCCAGCGGGCACGGGTGCCGGCCTGGTCGGCGATAGCGGCGTCGACGAACGCCGTGATGGCATCGGTGTACTCGCCGTACGTCGTCCCCACGTCGCCGACGGCTGCCTCCACGTCCGGGACGTCGGAGAGGTGGATGGTCTCGAGCTCGGCCAGCATCGCCTCCGGGGTGGCGATGTCGTCGGCGAGCTCGGAGAGCTGCTCCTCGGGGTTCTCGCGGACCAGCGCCTTGAAGCCGTCCACCTTGAGCTCGCTGGCCCGGGTGTCGAGCTGGAGCACCAGAGCCTGGGCGTGGTTGAGGTGGCCCAGTTCTGCGCTGGCGGCCTGCTTCGTGGCGTCGCCGACGAGCACGGTGCCGAGCACGGCGCCGAAGCTCACCACCGTCGTGCCGACGAGGATGCCGAACTTCATGCTGAGCGGACGGTTGGCGAACCATCCGCTGCGAGGGGCACCGGGGGTCGGCGCGGGCTTGCCGTTCATGGGGATTCCTTGGGAGTGAGGGCTGACGCGTGGGCACAAGTGTGCGGATGCGAGGCGAGACGCAATGGTCCGATATGTGTGTCCCGAAGTATTTCGGCAGATTGTTCGGCAACCATTCCGAGCGGCGTCGACGTGTCGACTCGGCCGAGCGCAGAAATGGCGAACCGGCGCTCGACCGCCGCCCGTGACCATTCCCGGGAGGCGCGTCGCGACACGCCGGTGTCAGGCGAGCAGGCCGACCAGGTGCTCCAGCAGGGCGAGGGCGCCGGCCGGATCGGCTACCCGGTGCCGGGCGGCGGTCTCGCCGTCGCCGACCTTCACCGTGACGTCGTCGGCCTCGAGGGCCCGGAACCCGTCCTCGTCCGTGCGGTCGTCGCCCAGGTAGAGCGCGCCCTCGGCCCCCAGCTCCGCGCGCAGCCGGCGGAGCGCCGACCCCTTGTCCGCGTCGGTGACCGCCAGCTCCAGCACGTCCTTGCCCGGCTTCTTCGTCAGTGACGGATCCACGATGGAGCCGATGTGCTCCAGCAGCGCAGTCCCGGCGGCGCGGTCGGGAACCTGCCGGACGTGCACGGCCACGCTCGCCGGCTTGACCTCGAGGCGCGCGCCCGCGGTCCCGGCCACGGCGTCAGCGACCTGATCGCGCAGCGCGTCCCGCCGCGCGGCGAGGTCGTCGCGCAGCGGTCCGTCGAACTCGGCGCCGTGGCTGCCGATCCAGCGGAACGGGCCCTCGAAGCCGCTCGTCGTCCGCAGGTCCTCGACACCGCGCCCGCTCACCAGGGCGACCGTCACCCCGGGGACGGCCGCCAGCCGGCCGAGCACGTCGGCGACGCCCTCGAGCGGCACGGCCGCCGACGGGTCGTCGACCAGCGGCGAGAGGACGCCGTCGTAGTCGCTGGCCAGCAGCAGCGGCCGACGGCCGGCGAGCCGGGCGAGCGCGGCGGTCAGATCCGACGGGACCTCGCTCACCGTGGCGGGCCCTCCTGCGCCTGGAGCGCGTCGAAGAAGGACGACGCCCAGTGGTCGAGGTCGTTGCGGACGAGGTGCCGGCGCATCGCCCGCATCCGCTTGGCCCGCTCCTCGGGCTCGGCGCGCAGCGCCCGGACGAGCTGGTTCTTCAGGCCCGGCGATGTCGTGCGGATTGACCAGGAAGGCCTGCTTGAGCTCGGCGGCCGCGCCGGCGAACTCCGACAGCACGAGCGCGCCGCCGCAGTCGCCGCGCGCCGCGACGTACTCCTTGGCGACCAGGTTCATGCCGTCGCGGTACGGCGTCACGAGCATGACGTCGGCGGCCCGGTAGAGGGCGGCGAGCTCCTCGCGGGGCATCGACTGGTTGAAGTAGTGCACGGCCGGACCGGCGATCGAGCCGTAGACGCCGTTGATGTGGCCGACCTGCTGCTCGATCTGCTCGCGCATGTGCACGTAGTGCTCGACCCGCTCGCGGCTCGGCGTCGCCACCTGGACCAGGACGGTCTGCGGCGCCTCGAGGACGCCGTCCTCGAGCAGCTCCTGGAACGCGGCCAGCCGGACGCCGATCCCCTTGGTGTAGTCGAGCCGGTCGACGCCCAGGATGATCTTGTCCGGGTTGCCGAGCTCCTTGCGGATCTGGTCGGCCCGGGAGAGCACCTCCTCGGAGCTCGCCAGCTCGTCGAAGGCGGCGACGTCGATCGAGATGGGGAACGAGCGCGCCGTGATCGTCCGGCCCTCGTACTCGATGACGCTGCTGCGGGCCGGCAGGTCGTGCAGCCGGCGGGCCAGCTGGACGAAGTTCGACGCACCGGCCGGGAGCTGGAAGCCGACCAGATCGGCGCCGAGGAGGCCCTCGATGATCGCCGACCGCCACGGCAGCTGGGTGAACAGCTCGTACGGCGGGAACGGGATGTGCAGGAAGAAGCCGATGGTCAGGTCGGGACGGCGCTGCCGCAGCATCGCCGGCACGAGCTGCAGCTGGTAGTCGTGCACCCAGACGATCGCGCCCTCGGCCGCCACCTCCGCGGCGCGATCGGCGAACCGGCGGTTGACCTGCACGTACGTGTCCCACCAGGCGCGGTGGTACTCCGGCTTCTCGACGACGTCGTGGTAGAGCGGCCACAGCGACGCGTTCGACATGCCCTCGTAGTAGCGGTCGACCTCCTCGTCGCTCAGCGCGACGGGGATGAGGGACACGCCGCCGGACTCGAAGGGCTCCGGCGCCTCTCCGGGCGAGCCCGACCAGCCGACCCACGCGCCGCCACGGCCGGCGACGAAGGGCTCGAGGGCGGTCACGAGGCCGCCGGGGCTGCGCTGCCAGCGGACGGTGCCGTCGGCGTCGGTGACCTGGTCGACCGGCAGGCGGTTCGCGACGACGACCACCGGGCTGTCCGCGCCCGTCTGCTGATGCTTGCTCGACGCTGCCATTCCGGTTCCGACCCTACTGAGGCCGGATCCTGCCCGCCCGCCGGGGGCGGTCAGTCGCCGCTCGCGACGGGCCGGTCCGCCTCGTCGCACGTACTGCGACCAGGAGCCCGGATAGAGGCGGCCCGGGCCGAGCCCGGCGAGCTCGAGCGCCAGCAGGTTGTGGCAGGCGTTGACGCCGGAGCCGCAGTAGCTGACGACGCGCCGACCCGTCGGTGACGCCGACGGCCTCGAACCGGCGGCGCAGCTCGTCGGCGGCGAGGAACCGGCCGTCGGCGTCCACGTTGGTGCGGCACGGGAGGTTCACCGCGCCGGGGATGTGGCCGGCGCCGCGGGTCGACCGGTTCGATCTCACCGCGGAACCGCGCGGCGTCGCGGGCGTCGACGACGACGTTGCCCGGGTCGGTGGCGTCGTCGATGCCGGCGAGGCGGTCGGCGGGCCAGGGGCGCGGCGGTGAACGTCGCGCGCTCGCGACGGGGGGCATCCCGGTCGAGCGGCCCGTCGTACGCGGCCATCCCGCCGTCCAGCAGTGCGGCCTCGTGGCCGGTGACCCGCAGCATCCAGACCAGCCGGGCGGCGGTGACGCCGCCGGCGTCGTCGTAGGCGATCACCGTGTCGCCGTCGGCGATGCCGAGCGCGGCCATCCGGTCGGCGAAGTCCTCGGGCTCGGGGAGCGGGTGACGGCCGCTCTCCGGCGCGGCGGAGCGCGGCCAGGTCGCGGTCGACGTCGACGAAGACGGCCCCGGGCAGGTGCCCCGCGTCGTAGGCGTCCCGACCGGACCGGCCGTCGAGGTACCAGCGGACGTCGGCGAGGACCACGGCGTCGCGGTGCTGCTGCATCCAGGCCAGGTCGACGACGGGTGGGATCACGGGCCGACCCTACGGGCGGGCGGCGGGGGCACCCTCGGACTGCTCGGCCAGCAGCCGACGGGCGGTGCGCAGTTCGGGTCAGGACGGACCGCGCGCGACGACCCACGCGAGCACGGCCGTACCGATGCCGAGCAGCAGCGACGCCGCCACGTACCCGAGCGCGCCCAGCAGGCGCCGGAGATCGACCAGACGGAGGACGTCGGCGCCGAACGTCGAGAAGGTCGTGAGCGCACCGCAGAACCCGGTGCCCACCAGGGCGAGCGTCGCGGCGCTCACCCCAGCGGCACCGGTCAGCGCGCCGAGGACGGCACTGCCGACGACGTTGACGACGAGCGTCCCGATCGCCGGGTCCCCTGCCCGCCGCGCGGCGACCCGCGTGACCCACAGCCGCAGCGGCGCCCCGACCAGGGCGCCCGCGACCACCAGCAGCGCCGTCACGACCGAGATCCCCCGGCGAGCGCACCGATCCGAAGGCCCGCGGCCACGGCGAGCAGCCCGCCGAGCACCGACACCCCGACGTAGCCCGCCGCGGCGATCGGAACACCCATCCGCAGCAGATCGGCCACCTCCACCGCGAAGGCCGAGAAGGTGGTGAAGCCGCCGAGCACCCCGGCACCCAGGAACGTGCGCAAGCGCTCGTCGTCCGGCCGCCGAGCGGCCAGCACGGCGAGCAGCAGCCCGATGAGCAGGCAGCCGACGAGGTTGACGCTCAGCGTGGCCCATGGCCAGTCGCCGGACGACCGCGGGACCGCCAGCACCACCGCCCACCGCGCCAGCGCCCCGAGCGCGCCCCCGAGGGCGGCCAGCAGATAGGCCACGCGTCCTCCGCCCCGTCCGGCGCCGTCGGGAGATCATCGCAGCACCCGCCCAGCGCAGGCGTTCGAGCCGCGGGAAGGCCGGCTGCCGCCGGTGTCGGAATCTCCACGACCGGGCACTACCGACGGAGGCCGACCCGGCACACCGCACCCGAGGAGATCGCCATGCAGTTCGACAAGAGCCAGATCCTGGACCTGCTCCGCTCGCAGGGAGACGGCGACAAGGCCGACCAGGCCGACCGCGAGCTGCCCGACCGCGTCGACACCGACGAGCACGCCGGCATCCTCGAGCGCCTCGGCCTGAACCCTGCTGACCTCGTCGCCAAGCTGGCCGGCGGAGGGGGCGGCGGCCTCGGCGGACTGCTCGGCGGGTAACCCCGAGCACGTTCCACGTGGAACGGCGGGCGGCCCCCGTGGAGACCGCCCGCCGCCGGCCGGTGCCTTACCCGAGGGCCTGCACCGCCGCCATGACGTCGACCAGGCCCACGCCCTTGTCGAACGACGTGGGATAGCCACCGACCGAGGTGTACGCGGCACCGTCGGTGAACCGGAAGGCCGTGCTCTTCAGCGCCGCCTCGATCGCGGCCGAGGTCGCCGTCGGGTCGGCCTCGAACAGCTGCGCCACGATGCCGGCGACGTGCGGCGCCACCATCGACGTCCCGCTGATCGTGTTGAACGTGGCGACGTCGGTCAGGGCCGGGCCGTTGCGCGGGTCGAGGCCGGTCGAGCAGATCGGCATGGTCGGCCGGCAGGACGCGGTGATGTTCTCGCCCGGCGCGGAGATGTCCGGCCACGTCGACGGGTCGGCGGAGGCGCCGCGCGAGGAGTAGTCGCTGACGACGCCGTCCCGGGTGCCGGTGTCCTGGTCGTAGAACGAGGCCACCGAGAGGATGCCGCCGGTCGGGTCCTGCCCGGCGGGGTTCGTCATGGAGGTCGCGCCGTCGCCGCCGTCGTTGCCTGCGGCCCAGACGGTCACGACGCCCTGGGCCGCCAGCGCGCGCTGCAGCTTGACCGTGGCCGAGTTCGGGTCGAACTCGCCGCCACCGATCGGGCCGTACGAGTTGTTCGTGACCTTGATCGGCGGGCACTCCGCCGCCGGCACGCCTCTTGCCGCACGGGGCGTCGTGGTTCTCCAGCACCCAGTTCAGCGCCGAGTCGGCGCCGACGATGAGCAGGACGGCGCCGGTCGAGATGGTCACCAGACTCGCGCCGGGCGCCGCGCCCTGCAGCCGCCCGCCGTCGGTCAGCGTGGTGGGCCGGCCGGCGACGATGCCGGACACGTGCATGCCGTGCCCGCCACCGAAGAGGGTGTCGGTGTCCACCAGCGTCGGCACGGGGACCACGCAGTCGGTGCTGGTGGTCGACTCGTCCAGGCACAGGCTCTTCAGGCTGGCGACGACGGCGCTGCTGCCGTCCTCGTTGCGTAGGTAGGGGTGCGTCGGGTCCACGCCGGAGTCGATGACCGCCACCGAGACGCCGCTGCCGTCGAGCGACGAGCCGTCGGTGCCCGCGAGCGTGCGCACGGCCTCGGCGCCCCGGGTGGCCGTGTTCGAGGTCTCCTGCGTGAAGGCGATGGGGGTGTTGCCCTCGAGGTACGTCACGCCCGGCTGGGTGCGGGCGGCCTCGATCTGCCCGGCCGTGCCGGAGGCGACGACGACGCCGATCGTCTCGAACTCGGTGATCGTGCGCATGCCACTGGCGTCGACCGCCGCTCGGGCGGCGGCGATGTCGGTGCCGTGCACCATCAGCGTCGTGCTGCCGGTCAGGTCGGCGAGCTGCCCGGCCAGGAACTCCTGGACCGAGGCGTCGGAATCGGACGGGGCGGCCTGCGCGGGGGAGATGGCGAGCGCGCCCGCGACCAGGGCGGCGCCGCTCACCACCCCGAGGATCCGACGGGACGACCGGCGCATGGTTCTCCTCGGCGTTGGGGAGCGGGGTGCTCTGTCCCAACGAGCGCGGGCGCGGGGGGTTACTGACCGGTTGTGTCCGCCGACACATGTGCAGGATGAGGGCGTGCACCGGCCCGACCTGCCCGTTCCCGCGCGGTGAGCGGCGCCCTCGTCTGGGCGGCGACCGTCGTGGCGCTGGTCCTCGCCGCGCTGGGGGCGCTGTCCACGCTCACCCGGCGCCGCACCGGGCTCGCGCACCTCGCGACGGCCGCCCTCCTGGAGGCCGTGCTGCTCGTGCAGGCGGGCATCGCCGTCGTCCGGCTCGTCGGTGGCCACCGGCCCGAGGAGACCGCGACGTTCCTCGGCTACCTCGCCGGCGTGCTCCTCATCCCGGTGGCCGGCGTGCTCTGGTCGCGCACCGAGCCCAGCCGCTGGGCCGGCACGGTCATCGGCATCGCGGCCCTCGTCGTCGCCGTCATGGTCTGGCGACTGCTGCAGCTCTGGGAGGCCACCGGTGCCTGACGCCCTCGGGCCCCGCGCGGAGAGCGGCACGACGCTGCGCGGCCTCGGCCGCGTGCTGGTCGCGCTCTACGCGACGCTCGCGCTTGCCGCGAGCGCCCGGGCCGCGGTGCAGCTGGCGACCCGCTTCGACGAGGCGCCGCTGGCCTATCTGCTGTCGGCCTTCGCCGCCGCCGTGTACGGAGTGGCCACCGGAGCGCTCGTCCGCGGCGGGCGGACCGGACGGCGCATCGCGACGGTGGCGCTGACCGTCGAGCTGGTCGGCGTCCTCCTCGTCGGCACGCTGTCCCTGGCCGATCGGGCCGCGTTCCCCGACGAGACCGTGTGGTCGGCGTACGGACGCGGCTACGGGTTCCTGCCGCTGGTGCTGCCCGTCCTGGGTCTGCTCTGGCTGCGGCGTCAGGCGCGCGCCGACGCCACGGCCGGCTGACGCCGGCCGCCACGGCTCAGAAGTCGCCTCCGCCCCCGAAGTCGCCGCCCCCGAAGTCCCCACCGCCGAAGTCGCCTCCGGAGTCCCCGCCCGCGGCGTAGTCGCCGTCGGCGCCGGAGCCGGCGTCCTCCGCACCGAAACCGTCGCCGCCGTCGGCCGCGGCCACCTCGTCCTCGCCGCCGAACAGGCCGCCGTCACCGAGGCCGGTGTCGAACAGCGCGTCGGCGACCGCGGTGCCGATCACCAGGCCGCCGATCGTGCCGAGCAGGCTGCCGCCGACCATGCTGCCGAAGCCCGGCCCCCCGCCGCCGCCGGAGCCCCGGCCGTAGCCGCCGCCGTACCCGCCGCCGCCGCCGAAGGCGCGCTCGAGGCTGCCCGGGGAGCGGACCTCCGCGCGGGTCGCGGCGCGCGCGAGCGACCGCGGGTCGTCGCCCTGCGGGCGCTCGCCGGTCGTGGCGAGCTGGTCGAGCACCTGCCGGCGCTGCTCGGGGCTCAGCTTGGCGAAGGCCTCGGCGTGGGCCTCCTCGATCTGGTCCGGCGGCGCGGTCTTGAGCAGGTACCGGTAGCGCTCGATCGGCCCGCTGGTCCTCCGATGCCCCGGGTGCCTGCGGCACCTCGCCGGACGGCGGGGCATAGCCGTCGGACCGGGCGTAGCTGTCCTGTCGGTTGCGGCCCAGGAGCCGGTCGAGAAATCCCACCGTCGTCCTCCGATCGTCGACGTCGTTCCCCGGTTCCGTGCCCGTTCGGACGCCTCCCGAATCTCCCGACCGAGCATGATCACCCACCTGGCGTCGCCGCCCCGAGCTTCGCTAAATTGGTTGTGTGCGGCCTGATCGAGACCCACGGGGGCCTTCGGCCGTCCCTGTCGAAGCCGCGGCCGCCGTCGCGGGTGCGCGCGCCGTGGTCACCGGGCGCGATGACGAGGCCGACGGCGCCCGCCAGCTGCCCGGCGTGCTGGTCGACGTACCGGTCGCCGTCCTGGTCATCGACCAGAAGTCGGGTGCCGTGACCTATGCCAACACGGCCGCGGTCGAGCTGGCCGGCAACGTGCGCCTCCCCGTCGACGTCGACACGTGGGGCGCGAAGGCCGGTCTGACCGACCTCAACGGCGAGCCGCTCGCCAGTACCAGCGGTCCGCTGTCCGTGGTCGCCTCGGGCCGTCCGGTGACCGGTGAGGCGGTGCGGCTGTCCCCCGGCCGCAGCTCCGACGCGCGTCGCGCCGAGGACGACGACGGCTTCCAGGACCAGGTGCTCTGGGTGACCGGCTTCCCCTTGTCGCACAGCGCCAGCGCCGAGCAGCTGTCCCTGGTGGTCTTCCTGGAGCTGGACCGGACGTCGGTCGGCGACCAGGAAGCCGCGCTCCAGGCGCTGCGCGAGCGCGCCGTGATCGCCACCGACATCACCTTCTCGATCACCGACCCGCGGCAGCCGGACAACCCGCTGGTCTGGGTCAACCCGTCCTTCACGCGGGTGACCGGCTACGAGTACGACGACGCCGTGGGCCGCAACTGCCGGTTCCTGCAGGGACCGGCCACCGACCCGGCCGCCGTCGCGGAGATCCACGCCGCCCTGGGCGAGCGCCGACCCCTCACCGTCACGCTGCTGAACTACCGCAGGGACGGCACGGCGTTCTGGAACCAGCTCTCCATCAGTCCGGTCTTCGACGGCGACGGCGAGCTGGTGAGCTTCGTCGGGGTGCAGATCGACGTCACGGAGCGGGTACGCGTCGAGAGCGATCGGGAGGCCGCCTTCGCGGCCGAGCAGTCGGCGCGGCAGGAGGCCGAGAACGCCCGCGTGATCGCGGAGCGGGCGCGGGCGGACGCCGAACGGGCGCGCAGCGAGGCGGAGCGTGCTCGGTGGGGGGCCGAGCGCGCGCAGAGCCGGCTGGCCCTGATGGCCGAGACGACGACGACCCTCTCGGCGACGCTGGAGATGCGCGACCTGCTCGAGCGCCTGGCGGCCCTCTGCGTGCCGCTGCTCGCCGACTGGGCCTACATCACGCTGGTCGACGAGTACGGGGTGGTGCGCGACAGCGCCTTCCTGCACCGCGACGAAGGCCACGAGGCCGACCTCGCGACGTTCACCTCGCAGCACGTGATGCACCTGCCGCCGACCTCGCCGAGCCGGCAGAGCATGACCACCGCGCGGCCGGTGTTGCTGCCGGAGGTGACCGACGAGGTGCTGGAACGGGCGATCACCAGTCCCGCGGCCCGGGAGGCGTTCCGCCGGCTGGGCGGCGTCTCGGTGTTGACCGTCCCGATGGTGGCCCGCCGCCGCACCCTCGGTGCCCTCGCGCTGGTGTCGACGTCGCCGGACCGCACCTTCGACCAGGACGACGTCGACATGGTCGCGGACCTGGCGCGTCGCGCCGCGCTCGTCATGGACAACGTGCGCCTGTACCAGCAGGAGCACAGCGTCGCCGACACGCTGCAGCGCTCGTTGCTCCCCGAGATCCCGCAGATCGACGGCATCGAGGCGGCGGCGCACTACGTCAGCGCCTCGACCGCAGCCGACGTCGGCGGCGACTTCTACGACCTGCTGCAGCTGCCCGACGGCTCGGTGGGCATCGTCGTCGGCGACGTCGTCGGCCACGACGTCGCCGCGGCCGCCGCCATGGGCCATCTGCGCGGGCTGATCCGGGCCTGCCTCTGGGAGGCCGAGGACCCCGACCCCGCGGCCGTGCTGGGAAAGGTCGACCGGCTGGTGCAGGGCCTGCGGGTCGCCTCGATGGCCACGATGGTCTACGCCCGCGCCGTGCCGCCGACCGACGACGAGCGCACGTGGCGGCTGGAGGTGGCCAACGCCGGCCACCCGCCGGTGCTGCTGCGGGGCGCCGACGGCGAGGTCCGGCTGCTCGACGGCGCCACCGGCATGCTGGTGGGCGTCGACGCGTCCAGCCGGCGCACCACGAAGGTGGTCCAGATGCCGGCCGGCTCGACGCTGGTCGCCTACACCGACGGGCTGGTGGAGAGACCGGGCGAGGACATGGACACCGGCATCGGCGAGCTGGCCCAGCGGCTGGCCGCCGCTCCGGTGTCGGCGTCCCCCGCCGAGCTCTGCGCCGCCTCCGTCACCGGCGTGCCGGACCGGCGCGACGACGTCGCGCTGCTCGCCGTCCGCTTCTGCTGAAGAAGGACCCCGGCTCAGGCGGGGCCGGCGTTGTCCAGGAGCCCGTAGTTGCCGCGGTGGTAGAGCAGCGGGCGGCGGTCGGGGTCGGCGCCCAGGTCGAGCACCCGGGCGACGACGAGCGTGTGGTCGCCGCCGTCGTACTCCGCCCACAGCTCGCCGTCGATCCAGGCCACGACGTCGTCGAGCACCGGTGCGCCGTGCGGGCTGGGCACCCAGTGCACGCCCGGCGAACTTGTCGCCGCCCGACCGCGCGAAGGCGCGGGACACGTCGTCCTGGCCCTGGGCCAGCACGTTCACGCAGAACCGGCCGATCTCGCGCAACCGCGGCCAGGTGCGCGACGCACGGCCGGGGGCGAACACCACCAGCGGGGGGTCCAGCGACAGCGAACTGAACGACTGGCAGGTGAACCCGAGCGGGCCGTCGCCCGTGAGGGCGGTGACGACCGTGACGCCGGAGGCGAAGTGACCGAGGACGTCCCGCATCACCTGCGGGTCCACCACTGCGGCGTGCCGCGAGGCGGTGCGCTCGTGAGGATCCACGCGAGCCCGTCAGCCTTCGGTGCCGCGCGGCACCGACCGGCCCCCGGCGCGGTACAGCGAGCTGGGCAGGGCGTGCCCGACCGCCTTCTCGGTGACCGCCGCCGCGGCGAGGACGGCGTCGAGGTCCAGTCCGGTGGACACGCCGGACTCCTCGAGCATGTAGACCAGCTCCTCGGTGGCGATGTTGCCGCTGGCCCCGGGTGCGAACGGGCAGCCGCCGAGCCCGCCGACCGAGGAGTCGAGCTGGGTGACGCCGGCCTGGACCGCCACCAGCGCGTTGGCCTGCCCGGTGCCGCGGGTGTCGTGGAAGTGCACGCCCAGCGGCACGCCGGGGCAGGCGCGGCGGACGGCGTCGAGGAGTTGCACGACGCGGCGCGGCGTCGTCGTCCCGATGGTGTCGCCGAGGCAGAGCTGGTCGGCTCCGCCGGTGACCGACGCCCGCGCGACGTCGACGGTGCGGGCGACCGGCGTCCGGCCGTCGAAGGGACAGTCCCAGGCGGTCGCGATGATGACCTCGAGGCTCCCGCCGGCCCCGTGCGCCAGCTCGGCGATCTCGAGGACGGCGGCGACGGCTTCGGCGGTGCTGCGCCCGGCGTTGGCCCGGCTGTGGCCGTCGGCGGCCGAGACGACGTACTCCAGGTGCGCGATCCCCGCGTCCACGGCACGGACGGCGCCGCGGGGGTTGGCCACCAGGGCCGACCAGTGCACTGCCGGCCACCGGGCGAGCTCAGCGGCGACCTGGTCCGCGTCGGCGAGGGCGGGGACCGCCTTCGGCGAGACGAACGACGTCACCTCGATCCGTCGCACGCCGGTGGCGACCAGCGCCTCGATCATGTCCAGCTTGGCCGGCAGGGGAACGGGGTCCTCGAGCTGCAGACCGTCGCGCATGCCGACCTCGCGGACGTCGACCGCGGTCGGCAGCACGAGATCGAAGTCGAACACCGTGTCTCCTGTCGTCCCTGACGTGGGTATGTACCCCATCCTGCCCCGCCACCTCGGAATGCGGGGCGGGAGTGACGGAAGGAAGCTCGGCGGGTGATGCCGACGGCTCCGGCTGACACGGAAACCCGCACGTCACGCAAGATGGTCGCAATCGACGAGGAGGGCACGGTGACGACGGAGGTGGACGCACTGCCCCCTGCGGACCACCGCAGCGTCTTCGCCAACGCTCCGATGGGTGTCGCGATCACCACGCCCAGAGGTGTCGTCATCGACGCCAACCCCGCGCTCGCGGCACTGGTCACCCTGCCCACGGAGAAGCTGCGCGGCCGCTCGGTGCTCGACCTGGTGCACCCGGACGCCGCCCTGGCCGCCCGCGAGGCGCACGCCACCCTGATGGCGCAGCGGGACCGGCCGATGCGGCACGAGACCCGGCTGGTGCGGGCCGACGGCAGCGACGTCCCCGTGCAGGTGACCGCCTCGTGGGTGAGCGCCACCCCGGAGGGACAGGCGCCGCACCTGGTGATGATCGTCGAGGACATCACCGACCGGAAGGCACTCGAGGCCCAACTGGTGCACCGGTCGCTGCACGACCCGCTGACCGGGCTGCCCAACCGCGTGCTCTTCCAGGACCGGCTCTGGCACGCGCTCAACCGCGGCAAGCGCGAGCGGACGCCGACCTGCGTGCTCATCGTCGACCTGGACAACTTCAAGTCGATCAACGACGAGCTCGGCCACCCCACCGGCGACCGGGTGCTCGTCGCCTTCGCCGACCGGCTGCGGTCGGTGCTGCGGGCGAGCGACACCGCCGCCCGCCTGGGCGGCGACGAGTTCAGCATCGTCTGCGAGAACACCGAGCCCTCCGACGCCGAGGTGCTGGCCGACCGGCTGCGCGGCGCGGTCAAGGAGCCGCTGCAGCTGGAGGGGACGCTCGTAGCGCTCGGCATCAGCATCGGCGTCGGCGCGGCCACGGGCGGGGCCGACGCGGAGGAGTCCTACGAGCGGGTCGTGCGCGAGGCCGACGACGCCATGTACGCGGACAAGGCGCGCGGCCGTCGCTGAGCCGGATGCCGTCGTTCAGCCGCCGAGGGCGGCTCCGACGACGGCACGCGCCTCCTCCTGCACCTGGGCAAGGTGCTCGGGCCCCCGGAACGACTCCGCGTAGATCTTGTAGACGTCCTCCGTGCCGGACGGGCGCGCGGCGAACCAGGCGTTCTCCGTGGTCACCTTCAGCCCGCCGAGGGCCGCGTCGTTGCCCGGCGCACGGGTCAGCTTGGCGGTGATCGGTTCGCCGGCCAGCTCGGTGGCGGTGACGGCCTCGGGGGACAACTTGCCCAGCGCCGCCTTCTCCTCCCGGCTCGCGGGGGCGTCCACCCGCGCGTAGGCCGACTCCCCGTACTTCTGCGTCAGCTCCGCGTGCAGCTGCGAGGGGGACCGTCCCGTCACCGCCTGGATCTCCGAGGCGAGCAGGGCCAGCAGGATGCCGTCCTTGTCCGTCGTCCAGACGCTGCCGTCCCGCCGCAGGAACGAGGCGCCCGCCGACTCCTCGCCGCCGAAGCCGACGGACCCGTCGAGCAGGCCGGGCACGAACCACTTGAAACCGACCGGCACCTCGACCAGGCGCCGGCCGAGACCGGCGACCACCCGGTCGATCAGGGACGACGACACCAGCGTCTTGCCGACCGCGGTGTCGGGGCCCCAGTCGTTCCGGTGGGCGAACAGGTAGGAGATCGCGACGGCGAGGAAGTGGTTGGGGTTCATCAGGCCGCCGTCGGGAGTGACGATGCCGTGCCGGTCGGCGTCGGCGTCGTTGCCGGTCGCGATCCGGTACTCGTTCCGCTTGTCGATGAGCGAGGCCATGGCCGACGGCGACGAGCAGTCCATCCGGATCTTGCCGTCCCAGTCCAGCGTCATGAACCGCCACGTGGGGTCGACCAGCGGGTTCACCACCGTGAGGTCGAGGCGGTGCCGTTCGGCGATCGCACCCCAGTAGTCGACGCTGGCGCCGCCGAGCGGGTCGGCGCCGATGCGCACGCCGGCCTCGCGGACCGCGTCGAGGTCGAGCACCGCGGGCAGGTCGTCGACGTAGTCGCCCATGAAGTCGTGCGCCCCGGCGGCGGCCCGCGCGCGGGTGAACGGAACCCGCCTCACCCCGTCGAGCCCGGCGCGCAGCAGTGCGTTGGCGCGGTCGGCGATGACCTTCGTGGCGTCGGTGTCGGCCGGTCCGCCGTTCGGCGGGTTGTACTTGAAGCCGCCGTCACGGGGCGGGTTGTGCGATGGGGTGACGACGATGCCGTCGGCGAGCCCGCTCTGCTTGCCTCGGTTGGCCCGCAGGATCGCGTGGCTGACGGCCGGCGTCGGCGTGTACCGGTCGGCGGCGTCGACGAGGACCGTCACGTCGTTGGCGACCAGGACCTCGAGCGCCGACGCCCAGGCCGGCTCGGAGAGCGCGTGGGTGTCCCGGCCGACGAACAGGGGCCCGTCGTAGCCCTGCGCCGCCCGGTACTCGCAGATGGCCTGCGTCGTGGCGAGGATGTGCGCCTCGTTGAAGGCGGCATCGAAGGCCGACCCGCGGTGGCCGCTGGTGCCGAAGGACACCTGCTGACCGGGATCGGACGGATCGGGCTCCAGCGTGTAGTACGCGGTGACCAGCGAGGCGACGTCGATCAGGTCACCCGGCTGTGCGGGCTGTCCGGCGCGGGGGTCGGTCATGCCCCGATCCTGGCCCCGCGTGCGACGTCCCCGCGACCCGGCCGGGCCCGGCGGGCCGCGCGACGGCGGGGACTACGCGTACACCGCGACGCCGACCCAGAGCGAGGCGACGGCCAAGCCGTTGGTGCGCGGGAGCGGCCGGGCGGGACTCTACGAGCCCCGGGTCAGCGCGGCGCGCCGTCCTCGAGCGAGGTGAGGAAGCGGCGCAGGGTCTCGGTGAAGATCTCCGGCTGCTCGGAGTGCACCCAGTGGCCGGCGTTCTTGATCCGCACCAGCCGCGTCGAGGGGAACAGCGCGTCCATCCGCTCGCGGTCCTCCGGCAGGACGTAGGTGGAGTTCGCCCCGGCGATCCACAGGACCGGGCCGTCGTAGGTGGCCCCCTCCTCCGGCGGCGGGAAGCCGCGCAGGTGCTCCAGGTCGCGCTCGAGCAGCTCGAGGTTGAGCCGCCAGCGCCAGCCGTGCTCGGCGTCGCCGTCCCTGACCAGGCTCTGCAGCAGGAAGGCCCGCACCATGCCGCTGCGGACGGCGGGGCGCAGCGCCTCGTCGGCGTCCTCCCGGCTCTGCAGCGACCCGAGGTCGAGCTCCCGCATGGCCGCGATGTAGCCGGCGAACGGCGAGGCCTCCTCGTCGGGATCGTCGGTCCGCCCGCCGCGGACCGGATACTCGACCGGCGCGACGTCGACGACCACCAGCGCCCGCAGGAGCTCGGGCCGGCGCAGCGCGAGGGTCATCGCGACCTTGCCGCCCATCGAGTGGCCGACGAGGGTGACCGGTTCCCCGAACAGCTCGCACTCCGCCGCGACCATGCGCGCCATGTCCAGGTAGTCCGACGTCTCGGTCCACGGCGAGTGGCCGTGGTTGGGCAGGTCGACCAGCGTGACCCGTCGGCCCTCCTCCGCGAGCGCCTTGGCGATCGACGTCCAGTTGCGGCCCTGGCCGAACAGGCCGTGCACGAACGCCACGCGCGGGCCGGCGTCGCCGAGGGTGCGCGTCGCGAGCCGTTCGTCCTCTGCCACACGGCGATTCCACCACCCGACCGTCCGACCCCGCGTCTAGCGTCCCTGCGGAACCGGGGAGGTGGCATGCCAGGACGGCGCCGACGGACGACGACGAGCAGGCGACGCACGACATCGACGACGACGCGGACGGCCTCGACGACGGCGCGCAAGCGCGCGCCGTCCCGCCCGTCGACCCGCAGCGCCGCCGCCGCACCCGAGCTCCCGGTCGCCGGCCCGGGCGAGCGGGTGTGGGTGCTCGCCGTCCCGTTCCGGGCACCTGCGCCAGCGGCTTCGTGGCACGCCGGCCTGCAGGCGCACGTGTTCGTCGGCCGCGAGCTGCCCGCGACGCTGGCGCCCTACGACCCGGGGCCGTACACGTTCGAGCGGTTCCTGGAAGACCGGCTCAACCCGACGCCCCGCCCGCTGCCCGCGTCGCGGCCCATGGAGGCCCGGCCGCTGCAGGTCGACGGCGCCGCCGCAGTGGTCACTCACGCCGCCGCCGGAGGACGGGTCTTCCTGCTGGGCGACGACCCCGGCGTCGGCAAGACCGGGACGGCGATCCTCGCGGCGCGCGAGATCGCGGCCAAGCGCGACGGACGGTCGGTGCTGGTCGTGGCCGACCGGCCCGCGGCCATCACGATCCCGCACTGGACCCGCTCGATCGCCGGCTTCGGCGACGGCGGGCTGCAGTGGTGCGTGACGACGTGGGACCGGCTGGCCAAGGTGGCCGCGCTGCAGAAGCTCGGCGTCCGCTTCGACGTCGTCATCGCCGACGAGGCGCACATGGTGCGGCACACGACGACGCAGCGGTGGAAGCACTGGCGGTCGGTCTCCGGCGCCGGTCGGGTCAAGGACGCCCCGTTCGTCATCGCCGCCACCGCCACCCCGGCGCACACGCCGCTCGAGCTGCCGTACCTCGCGCCCGAGCTGGCCGCCCGCCACGGCGAGCCGCTCCGGTCGTGGTCCGACCTGCCGTCCCGGCTGGCCGCTCACGGGTTCCACGTGGAACGAGGCCGGTACGGCTGGGCCTGGACCGAGGACGCCGACGAGCGCCGCACCGACCTCGTCCGGCTGCAGGGCTGGCTGGCCGAGGCGGATCCACCCGCGACCCTGCACCGGCCGGCGCCGTGGGGCCCCGTGTCGGTGACCGGCGCCCCGGTCGCGCTCACGCCGGCCGAGCGGGCCGCGTACGAGTCGGAGTGGCAGGAGTTCCGGGCCGAGATGCAGCTCGCCCGTCGCGGACGGCAGACCGCGCGCGGGCGGGCAGCATTGCTGCGGTTCCGGCAGAAGGCCGGGCTCATCCGCGTGCAGGCCACCGTCGACTGGGTGCGGGCGCAGGTCGAGGCCGAGCGGCAGGTGGCGGTGTCGGTCGAGTTCGTCGAGACGGCGGCCGACCCCATCCGCGAGGCGCTGCTCGACGCCGGGGTGCCGGTGGCCGGCATCTACGGCCGGGACCGCTTCGACGTCGAGGCCGAGCGCCTGCGCTTCCAGACCGGCGAGGCGGCGGTGTGCGTCTTCACCGTGACGGCGTCCATCAGCCTGCACGCCGGCGAGCTGTTGCCCGGAGGGTCGACGGCGTCGCTGCTGCCGAGGGTCGGGCTGTTCCACCAGCCGCGGTTCTCCGGCATCCAGGCCCGCCAGGTCACCGGCCGCACGCACCGCGACGGGCACGTGTCGCCGTGGCGGGTGGCCTACGCCGAGGACACCGTGGAGGAGCAGGTGGCCCGCGTGATGGTCGAGCGGCTGGCAGTCAGCGGCTCGACGGCCGGCGCCGACACCTCGGCGCTCCGGGAGATCGCGGAGCTGCTCGACGCCGACTGGCTGCCCCCGGCCGCGCTGGTCGAGGAGGCCTGACCGTCCGCCCCGGACGGAGAATGGCCGTCGTCCGGTAGGAGAGGAGGCGGCGTGCGACGGGAGCCGAGCATCCTGCACCTCGACCTGGACGCCTTCTTCGCCGCCGTCGAGCAGCGGGACAAGCCGTCGCTGCGCGGCCGTCCGGTCGTCGTCGGCGGCACGGGCGGCCGCGGCGTCGTCGCCACCGCCTCGTACGAGGCCCGCGCCTACGGTGCCCGCTCGGCGATGTCGACCGCGGAGGCGAGGCGCCGCTGCCCGCCAGGAACAGCGTTCCTCGGCGGCCGGTTCGGCGCGTACCGCCGCACGTCCGACGTCGTGATGGCGCTGCTCCGGGAGCTGTCCCCGCTGGTCGAGCCGGCGTCGCTGGACGAGGCGTACGTCGACCTGGCGGCCGGGAACCGCCTCGACCTGTCGGTCGAGGGCGTGACGTCGCTGGCGCGGGACCTCAAGCGCCGGATCGCCGAGGCCACCGGAGGGGTGACCGGGTCCGTCGGCGCCGGGACGTCGAAGCTCATGGCCAAGATCGCCTCGGACCTGGACAAGCCGGACGGCCTCGTCGTCGTCCCGCCGGGGGAGGAGCTGGCGGTGCTGCACCCACTGCCGGTCACCCGGCTCGGAGGCGTCGGCCCGGCCACGGCCGAGCGGCTGCGCACGGTCGGCGTCGGCACGGTGGCCGATCTCGCGGCGAAGGCGCTGCCCGACCTCGTCGCCCTGGCCGGGCGCGCGCACGGCGCCGGCCTGTACGCCCTGGCCCGAGCGGAGGACGACCGCGCGGTGGTGGCCGACCGCGAGGCCAAGTCGGTGTCGGCGGAGGAGACCTTCGAGCGGGACCTGACCGACCAGGCGGTGCTCGGCGCCGAGATCGACGCGATGGCCGCACGCGTGGGCGGCCGGCTGCGGGCGTCGTCCTACTCCGGCCGGACGGTCACGCTCAAGCTGCGCCGCTACGACTTCACGACCCTCACCCGCTCCCTGAC
This sequence comes from uncultured Actinomycetota bacterium, assembly GCA_963777095.1. GTDB lineage: Bacteria > Actinomycetota > Actinomycetes > Mycobacteriales > Geodermatophilaceae > CAVZOY01. The sequence goes on along the minus strand of CAVZOY010000006.1, from coordinate 971,773 downwards.
GCTGCCGCAGCCCACGGACGACGCCCGGCAGATCGCGGAGATCGCGCGGCGGCTGCTCGTCGAGGCGGGGACCGCCGGCGGGCTGCGGCTGCTGGGCGTGGGCGTCTCCGGGCTCTCGCTCTACGCGCAGGGCGACCTGTTCGCCGACGACGCCGACCCGCTCGACGGCTCGGCGACCACGGACGCGGCCGAGCCGGCCGTCGAGGAGCCGCTGCCCGATCCGGTGTCGCGCTGGTGGCCGGGCCAGGACGTGCGGCACGACGAGCTGGGCGCGGGCTGGGTGTGGGGCCGGGGTCTCGGCCGGGTGACGGTGCGCTTCGAGGGCCCGCGGACGCCGCCCGGCCCGGTGCGCACACTGGCGGCCGACGATCCGGCGCTGCACCCCGCCGATCCGCCCGACTGGCGCGACGACGCCCAGACCGAGGAGAGCGCATGAGCGAGCACCCCACCTGGATGCAGTTGACCCAGGACGACCCCGGGCACTCGCACGCCTACATCCAGCGGTTCCGCCGGCTCGCCGAGCAGGGCCAGGACCTGGTGGGGGAGGCGCGGATGGTCGACGCCATGCTCCAGCGGGAGTCGCGCGTGCTCGACGCGGGCTGCGGGTTCGGCCGGATCGGCGGCTGGCTGGCCGGCGTGGGGCACGAGGTCGTCGGCGTGGACATCGACCCGGTGCTGATCGAGACCGCCCGGACCGACCACCCGGAGGCGCACTGGATCGTCGGCGACCTGGCCGAGCTCGACCTGCCGGCGCTGGGCATCAGCGAGGCGTTCGACGCGATCGTCTGCGCGGGCAACGTGATGACGTTCGTCGAGCCCGGGGCGCGGGTGGAGGTGCTCCGCCGGTTCCGCGCCCACCTGCACCCCGACGGTCGGGTGGCGATCGGCTACGGCGCCGGGCGCGGCTATCCGTTCGACGCCTTCCTCGCCGACGCCGCCACCGCGGGCCTGGTGCCGGACCTGCTGCTCTCGTCGTGGCACCTGCACCCGTTCACCGAGGACTCCGACTTCCTGGTGGCGGTGCTGCGGTCGGCCTGAGGCGCCCGCGACCTGGCTCGACCGGCTCGCGGGTCGGCTGCAAGGGTGGAGCGCGTGATCCCCGACGGGTGGGTGCTGCGTCCCCGTTGCCGTCACGAGGGCGCACCGGACGAGGACTTCGAGGCGGTGGTCCGCGCCTACCGGGCCGAGCACGAGCGGCTGACGACCATCCGGGTCGGGCGCGGGTGGGCCGAGCACGCGGTGCGCACCGGATGGCGGCCGGAGCACCTCGGGCAGCTCTGGGTGCTGGGCGAGCACTCCCTCGCCGTCGGTGCGCCGATCGTCGCCGACGTGGACGTCGACGTGCTCGACCGCTTCTGGTTCCTGCGCCGCTGCGGCACGGCGCTGCACCGCGAGCTCGACCTGTCCGGCGACGAGGCGCTGCCGTGGCTCGCCGTGGTCGCGTCGACGACCGACGCTCCGCTGCTCGCCGATCTGCTGGAGGCGATCCACGTCGGGCGCCGCCTGGCTGGTCGACCGGCAGCTGGCCGGAGGGCGCCTGGCCGCCTGGGGATGGGCCGCCGGCCTGCCGCCGGAGACGTCCGCCGCGCACCTGGAGGCCGAGTCGGTGCAGGCCCTGGCGGCCCGGGCCGCCGCGCGGGGGATCCACCTGCCGCCCGAGTTCTGACCCGCCCCGGCCGCCGGGCCGGCCCGGGCTACTCGGTGCCGGTGATCGGCGAAGTCCTCGTCGAGCTCGACGGTGAGCCGCTCGCCGTCCGCGGTGGTGAGGTGCGCCTCGTAGACCCCGTCGGCGTCGGTCTCCAGCCGCTCGATCGTCGCGTCCGGGTACTCCTCGAGCACCGCCGCCTCCACCGACTCGGCCGTGTCGCCGGTCAGCTCCTCCTCGCCGGCACCCGGCCCGCCGTGGCGGCCGCCGTCGCGTCCGCCGCGGTCGTCCTCCGCCGCGGCGCTGGTCGGTGCGGTGCTCGTCCCGTCGTCCGCGGCCGTGGCGGTGACGGTGCCGGCCAGGATCCCGCCGGCGATCAGCCCGCCGCCGACCAGGGCGGCGGAGCGGACCCACGGCCGCGCCGCCGATGCGCTCGCGCAGGCCGCGCCGGCCGGGGGCGGGTGCGGCGGCGTCCGTCGTCTGCTCGTCCATCGTTCGTCCTCCGTCTGGTGGCGCCGCTCGGATGGGCGCCGTCGGGAGAACGATCGACAGCGGACCTGGCAGCAGCCTGGGAGAACACCCCTCCGGACCTGTGACTACGGGGCGGCGACGCCCAGCGCGACGGTGAGCTCGAGAACGGTGCGCGGATCGTCCAGCCGGTCGCCGTAGAGGTCGCGCAGCTGGGTCATCCGGTAGCGGACCGTCTGCGGGTGGACGAAGAGCTCCGCGGCCACCCGGTCCCGCCGGCCGTGGTGCAGCAGCCAGCAGCGCAGCGTGTCGGTGAGTTTGGCCCGCGCGCCGGCCGGCAGCTCGTCGAGCGGGGCCAGCAGGCGGGCCCGCAGGTCGGCCAGCGCCTCGTCGTCGGCCCGCAGGACGAGCTCGGCCAGCCGGGTGTCGGTGTCCAGCGGACCGTCGACCTCGGCGTCCAGACCCAGCCGGACGGCGCGCAACGCGCGGTCGTAGGAGGCCGAGGCGTGCCACCACGGCCGGGGCGGGCCCACGACCGCGGCGCGGCCGGCCAGCGAGCGCAGCAGCGGTGGACGGCCGTCGCCGTCGGCGTCCGGGACCAGCAGGACGGCGCGGCCGGCGTCGTCCTCGGGTGCCTCCTCGACCGACTGCAGCGTGCGGACGTCGAGCAGGGCACGGACGCCGCGCGCGGTCGACTCCGGCATCAGGACGGCGGTCAGCGTGCGGGGCGGGGCCCAGTCGGCCCGCTCCGCCGCCGCCTCGAGCTCGGCGACCGACGCCCCGGCGACCAGCCGCTGCGCGAGGCGCTCCAGATAGCGCTGCCGCACCCGGCCGGTGGTGGCGAGCTCGTCGGCGTGCCCGGCGACGCTGGAGGCCGACAGCTGGTCGATGTAGGCGAACACCAGCTCGGCGAAGCGCGCCAGGGCCGAGGGATCCAGCCCGGCCGCCACGGCCGCCGCGGCCATGTCGCGCCAGGCGACGCGCGCGCCCACGCGGTAGGCGGCCAGCAGGGCGTCCATCGAGCGGCCGCTGCGCGCCTCGCCGCGACCCAGGGCGTAGGCGGCCTCGATGGCGGGCTGGATCGGCGTGCTGGCGTCGGCGCCGCCGCGGGCGGTGGCCAGCTCCAGGAAGCCGCCCAGCGCCAGCTCGACGGCGTTGGTGATGGCCCGGCCCATCTCGCCGGCGAACGCGTCGGCGTAGCTGGGCACCTCCACGACGATGGTGGCCACGGTGCGCTGCGCGACGGTCGGCAGGTCGGCGCGCATCGCCTGGGCCACCCGCGCAGGTATCGCGGGCTTGTCGGCCACGTAAACCTCCTCGTTTTGTTCGCTGGGGATGAAAACTACCGGCCGATTCACGTCGGTCACACAGGTAACCCGACCCTGCGGCGGGAAAGCTCTAGGTATGACCACGACCGTCCCGCGACCGTCCGCCGGCCGCCCGACGCTGCGTCACCGGGCACTGCGGCTCGTCGAGTTCGTCACCAGCCCCCTGCTGCCGTCGGACTACCTCGACCTGGTCGACCCGCTGCGCTCCGGTGCCGACCTCCGCGGGCGCATCGAGGCGGTGCTGCCGGAGACGGCCGACTCGGCCACCGTCGTGATCCGTCCGGGTCGCGGCTGGCGGCCGCACGTCCCCGGCCAGTACGTGCGGATCGGCATCGACGTGGACGGCGTCCGGCAGTGGCGGGCCTACTCGATCACCTCGGTCCTGGGCCGCACCGACGGCTGCTTCAGCATCACGGTGAAGGCCATCCCGGACGGCAAGGTCAGCAACCACATCGTCCGGCGGGCGCGGCCGGGCACCATCGTGCAGCTCGACCAGGCCACCGGCGACTTCGTGCTGCCGGAGACCGCCGCCGGCGAAGGCGCTGTTCGTGACGGCGGGCTCGGGGATCACGCCGGTCATGGGGATGCTGCGCAACCGCGCACATCGGATCGGTGACGTCGGCGATGTCATCGTGGTGCACTCGGCGCCCGCCGCCGACGACGTCATCTTCGGCGCGGAGCTGCGTGCGATGGCCGCCGACGGGCGGATCCGCCTGGTCGAGCAGCACACCGACACCGCCGGCCTGCTCACCGCGGACGCGCTGGGCGAGCTCGTGCCCGACCTCGCCGAGCGGCGCACCTGGGCGTGCGGCCCGGTCGGGATGCTCGAGGCCCTCGAGGAGCACTGGGAGACGGCCGGGATCGCCGACCGCCTGCACACCGAGCGCTTCCGGCCGCGCGTGCTGGTCACCGGCGAGGGCGGCACCGTCTCCTTCGCGAGGACCGGCACGACGGTCGAGGCCGACGGCGCGACGCCGATCCTCGACGCCGCCGAGGAGGCCGGCGTCCTCATGCCGTCCGGCTGCCGCATGGGGATCTGCTACGGCTGCGTGCTGCCGCTGCGCGAGGGCGCCGTCCGCGACCTGCGCAACGGCGAGATCACCACCGCCGCGCCCGGTGACGGCGTGCTCGTCCAGACCTGCATCAGCGCCGCCGCCGGCGCCTGCGACATCGACCACTGACCTTCCCGACGACCGACCCTGACGACAGGAGCTCGACCGTGACCACGCTGCAGAAGAAGCCCGAGAACCCGATCGCCCACCTCACCGCCGAGGACATCGAGCTCATCGGCAAGGAGCTCGACACCATCCGCCAGGAGATGCGCGACAGCCTGGGTGAGGACGACGCCCGCTACATCCGCACGGTCATCTCCACCCAGCGCAAGCTGGAGCTGGGCAGCCGGGCCGTGCTGCTCGCCTCGTTCTTCCCGCCGGCCTGGGTCGTGGGCACCGTGGGCCTGTCGGTGGCCAAGATCCTCGAGAACATGGAGATCGGGCACAACATCCTGCACGGCCAGTGGGACTGGATGCGCGACCCGAAGATCCACTCCACGACGTGGGAGTGGGACATGGCCAGCCCCGCCGAGCAGTGGAAGCACTCGCACAACGAGCTGCACCACACGTACACGAACGTGATCGGCAAGGACAACGACCTCGGCTACGGCATCATGCGGGTCGACGAGGAGCAGTCCTGGCAGCCGTTCCATCTCGGTCAGCCGCTGTGGAGCTTCATCAACGCGTGCTTCTTCGAGTACGGCATCGCCGCCTACGACCTGGAGCTCGGCGCGGTCATCGCCAGGAAGCAGACCGGCGACCCGGAGTTCCGGGCCCGCGTCAAGGCCGTGCTGCGCAAGATCGGCCGGCAGGTGCGCAAGGACTACGTCGTGCACCCGCTGCTGTCGGGGCCGTCGTTCCTGCCGACGCTCGCCGCCAACTTCACCGCCAACATCGTGCGCAACCTGTGGTCGAACTCGGTGATCCTCTGCGGGCACTTCCCGGAGGGCGTCGAGACCTTCGAGAAGAAGTCGATCGACGGCGAGACCCGCGGTGAGTGGTACGTGCGCCAGATGCTGGGGTCGGCGAACATCTCCGGCTCGAAGGCGATGCACCTCATGACCGGCAACCTGTCGCACCAGATCGAGCACCACCTCTTCCCCGACCTGCCGAGCAACCGGTACGCCGAGATCGCTCCCAAGGTGCGCGACCTGTTCGACCGCTACGGCCTGAACTACCACTCCGCGCCGCTGCCCCAGCAGGTCGGCTCGGCCTGGCACAAGATCATCCGGCTGTCCCTGCCGAACGGTTGGCTGGCCGAGACGCGGCCTGCGAACCTGCCCTCGCAGCTCGCCAAGCTCTACAAGATGACCACCGGCGGCCCGAAGGTTCGCCGGGCGCTGCAGCGCCAGGCCGCCGCAGCCTGACCCGGCACCGCTGAACGCGAGAGGCCCAGGACCCCACGAGGTTCTGGGCCTCTCGCGTTCAGTCGTTCCCCGCCACCGCCGGGTAGCGGCGCCACACGAGCTGCTCCAGCCGGAGCCCGACGACGGCGCCCTCCGGAACCGCCCGGGCGATCCTGTCGAGCTCCGCCAGCCTCGCCTCGACTCCCTCGTCGAACTCCGCGGAGCCGATCACGTCGGGCCCGAGCCCGCGCACCACCTCGAACTCCTCGACGGCGGCGCGCAGCTCGGCGGGCGTGATGTCGAGGTCCCGGACGAGTGCCGTGGTCGTGGCTCGCCGGGATCCCAGGCCGACGAAGGCACGGCCGCAACCGCATCCGCCGTCCGGGTCGTCGCGGTCGCGGGCACAGACGAAGTCGTTGGCGAGGACCAGCTCCCCTTCGACCGTGAAGCAGAAGTCGCCCGGGAGTTCGCCCTGGGCCTGGCGGGTGGCCGTCAGCAGTCGCATGGGCGCACCATGCCGGTCCGGTACGACAGTTCTGGCTGGTCACATCGGGGAAAGCCGGTTGCCCGCCCACGACGCCGACTGTTCCGATGTTCCCCGTGGATCTCACCGCCGTCCGTGCCGCCTTCGACGACCAGATGCGCCGGCGCGTGCCCGCTGGCGCCGACTCCACGGTCGAACGGGACGACAAGGTCACCCGGGTGCTGGCGCGGGACGGCACGTGGGCGGCGGTGGTGTGGAGCCACCTCGCCGACGACGACACCGACGCCGACGCGGTCATCGCCGCGGAGGCCGCCCGCGACATCCCGTACCTGGAGTGGAAGCACTACTCGGGTGACCGGCCGGCCGATCTGCCGGAGCGGCTCGCCGCTGCCGGGCTCACCGCCGAGGGTCCGGAGACGGTGCTGGTGGCCGACCTCGCCGAGCTCGAGCTGGCCGATCCGGCCCCGGACGGGGTCCGGATGGCGACGGTGGACGACGAGGCGGGCCTCGACGCGCTCGTCGCCGTCCACCGGGAGGTGTTCGGCGACCTGCACCCCGGAACCCGCTCGGCCGTGCTGACGAGCCTGTCGATGGACCCGCGGCCGACGGAGGCCGTCGTGGCGTGGGCGGGGGAGCGGCCGATCTCGGCCGGGCGGATCGAGTTCTCGGAGGGCCGGGACTTCGCCGGCCTCTTCGGCGGCGGCACGGCCGAGGACTGGCGCGGCCGCGGCGTCTTCCGGGCGCTGGTGGCGCATCGGGCCGCCCGGGCTCGCGAACGCGGCGTCCGCTACCTGTACGTCGACGCGGTGCCGATGAGTCGGCCCATCTTCGAGCGACTCGGCTTCGTGCCACTCACGACGACGACGCCGTACGTGCGCGAGCGCTGACGCCGGGCATCAGGCCGACGTCGGCTCGACCTCGTCGACGTCCACGGTGCCCCACAGCGCCTGCGCGGGCAGCGGGAAGGGGCGCGGGCGGACGACCGGACGGCGGCCGCGCCGGGGCGGCGTCCACCGCACGCTCGGGTCCTCCTCGACGCCGCGGAGCAGCTCGACCACGCGGCCGAGGCGCTCGCGGCTGGGCGAGGCATCCGTGGCGGCCATCAGGTGGCCATGTCCACGAAGCGGCTGTAGTGGCCCTGGAAGGCGACCGTGACGTTGGCCGTGGGGCCGTTGCGGTGCTTGACCAGCATGATGTCGGCCTCGCCGGCCCGCGGGGACTCCTTCTCGTACATGTCCTCTCGATGGATCATCATGACCATGTCGGCGTCCTGCTCGATCGAGTTGTGGACGACGATCCCGTCGGCCACGAAGTTGTGGCCGCCGAGCACCGTGGCGTCGTAGACCTCCTCGACGACACCCTGCTCGATGGAGACCACCTCGTCCCACAGCAGGTCGTTGACCGCGTGCATCTCGAGGTCGGCGTCGCCCAGGATCTCGGCGACCCGGCCCAGGCGCTCCCGGCTCGGCGCGTGCTTCCACATGGTGCTGCCGCAGAAGGCCGTCCCCATGGCCGCCGCGAACGCGCGGTGGCTCATGCCTTGTTCGGCAAGGACCTCCCGCACGCGCTCCCAGACGCCCGTCGGGATGGTGTCGACGTTCGTATTGCCCGACAGCTCCCGCACGATCCCCAGGAGCCGCTCAGCGGCTTCGCCGCGCGCTCCGTGGACACCGATCTCACCGAGGAAGCGCCGCTGGTCGTCGCATCCGCTGATGTCCAGCGTCCAGCCGTCGCGGTAGCCGCTCTTCTTCACCCGGCGGATGCGGCAGGAGATGCCGAAGCGCAGGAGCAGCCGCGAGATGTCGTCGACGAGCGCCCGGCTGGTCGAGGCGTAGTAGACGCGGCCACCGCGACCGTTCTTGTTCACCGTCACGGACCCGTCGGTGGCCCAGAGGTGGCGGAGGAACAGCGAGATCTGCTTCTTCGGCAGGCAGAAGACCGGGGCCGGCACGAACTTCTCGTGGCTGCGCAATCCGAACAGGCCGAGCTCGTCCAGCCACGCCGCGATCGGATTCCGCTTGCCGTGCGTGAGCGGGAAGGGCGCACGCAGGCGCAGGGTCGTGCACCGGGCCGCCGGGTACTCGTCGCGCACCGCGACCACGCCGAAATGCAGTGCCGCAGTCGTGACGGCGCGCAGGTTGGCCTCGTCGATGGACGCATAGCGCAGCGGCTGCCGCTTGACGAAGCTCCCGTCGCCGATCAGGTGCGCGAGGAGAGTGACCTTCTCGTCCTCCCACACCGTCATCCGGTCCGGCGCCGGAACGTGCCGCGGAACGGCGATGCGGTCACCAGGCGCGAGCTCACCCAGTGGACGGAAGCCGTCGAAGGTGAGGAACGGGTGGTTGGCGGTCGCGCGAACGGTCTTCCCGGACGACGTGGTGAGCTGCAGGACCGGCTTGCGGCCGGTGGAGAAGACGTGCGTCAGGTGCCGGCGGACGTAGCGCAGGTTGTCGTCGAGCGACCACACCGGCACGTCGCGCTCACCGGACTCGAACAGCTCGCCCATGGTGGTCTCCGCCCCTGTGTCGGCTCGGAGGATGCGCGTCTCGGCCGGCAGGCAGCCGGACTCGCGAAGGTCGGAGAGCATCGGCTTCTTGTCCTGACGCTGCTCGGAACCACGATTCAACTGGCTCATCGCGATGACCGGGACTTCGATCTCTTTGGCGAGGAGCTTGAGCGCACGAGAGAACTCCGACACCTCCTGCTGGCGGCTCTCGACCTTCTTGCCCGACGTCATCAGCTGCAGGTAGTCGATGACCACCAGCTTCAGGTCGTTGCGCTGCTTGAGCCGCCGGGCCTTGGCGCGGATCTCCATCATCGTCATGTTGGGCGAGTCGTCGATGTAGAGCGGCGCATCGGCCACCTCGCCCATCCGGCGGGCGAGCTTGGCCCAGTCCTCGTCGGACAGCGTGCCGGCGCGCATGTGGTGCAGCGGCACCTTCGCCTCGGCGGACAGCAGACGCATGGTGATCTCGTGCTTGCTCATTTCCAATGAAAAAATAACGGCGGGCATATGGTGTTTCACTGCCGCAGAACGTGCAATGTCCAATCCCAGCGTCGATTTGCCCACGCCAGGCCTGGCCGCAATTACCACCATTTGTCCGGACTGCAATCCATTGGTCAATTCGTCCAGATCCCGGATTCCGGTGGGCACGCCGCGCGCGGTGCCGCCGCGGGAGGCGATGGCGTCGAGCTCGTCCATCGTCGGCTGCAGGATGTCCTCGAGGCGCGAGTAGTCCTCGCTCATGCGCTTCTCGGTGACGTCGTAGATCTCCTGCTGCGCGCGGTCGACGATGTCGTCGACGTCGCCGCGCCCGCCGGCGGCGCCGTAGCCGAGCTGGACGACGCGGGTGCCGGCCTCGACGAGCCGGCGCAGCACGGCCTGCTCGGCGACGATCGCCGCGTAGTAGCCGGCGTTGGCCGCCGTGGGCGTCGACTGGATCAGCGTGTGCAGGTAGACCGCGCCGCCCATCTTCGACAGCTGGTCGGTGCGGTTGAGCTCGGCGGCGACCGTGATGGCGTCGGCCGGCTCGCCGCGGCCGTAGAGGTCGAGGATGCAGTCGTAGATGACGCCGTGCGCCGGCCGGTAGAAGTCGCCCGAGTGCAGGACCTCGACGACGTCGGCGATCGCGTCCTTCGAGAGCAGCATGCCGCCGAGGACCGACTGCTCCGCCGCGACGTCCTGCGGCGGCTGCCGGTCGTACTCGGGTGCCGTCGCCTGCGGCCTGCTGTACTCGTCGGCCACCGCCACGGACTGCCCACCATCCCCTCGTGCGAGGCGTCCCCACGCGCTCACCGGAGGGAAGTTCCGGGAGGGAGGCGGGGATCGCCGACCCGAACGTTCGTTCGAGTGATTGCTACCGCCGGGCACCGACAGAAATCGCGCCCGGCGGTAGCTCGTCGAGGACGCTAGGAACCCGGAGGGGGTCGCGTCCAACACCCGTGTGCACCCTTCTCTGCACAACTTGTGGACAAGTCGGTGGACACAGGCGAGTCGACATGTGGAGACGGCGGGGGACGCCCCGGGGACACCCGGCCGTTCCCCCGTCGTCACCTGCGGGTAAGCCGCCCACCGGCTGTGGACACAAGAAAGTCGACAAGAAACTTCGAGCGGTGCCTCACGTGTCGCACCAGCCGCCGCGTCGACACCCGTCGACGGCGCCCGGTACGCCGAAGCGGACCGGTCCGGACTGGCAGGTGTTGCCCCGGCGGTGGCTCCGGTCCTCAGCCGCCCTCACAGCGCCCCGCAGACGCCGCGAGGGGCGCCGGACCGCAGTCCGACGCCCCTCGCGGGCGGTGAGCCCCAGACGGGGCTCCGGTTCAGCCGGGGACGACCTCGATGGTCAGCTCCGTGGTGACCTCCGGGTGCACCCGCACGGTGACGGTGTGCTGGCCGGTGGTCTTGACGCTCGACGGCAGGTCGATGCGACGGCGGTCCAGCTCCGGGCCACCGGCCGCGGTGACCGCCGCGGCGACGTCGGCCGTGGTGATCCGGCCGAACAGCCGGCCGCCGTCACCGGCGCGGGCCGGTACGCGGACGGTCAGCCCGCCGAGCCGCCCGGCCAGGGCGCGGGCGTCCTCGAGCGTGGCCACCTCGCGGGCCGCACGGGCCCGACGCAGCGACTCGATCTGCTTCTCGGCACCCCGGCTGGCCTGGATGGCCAGTCCGCGGGGCAGCAGGTAGTTGCGGCCGTAACCGCCCTTCACCTCGACGGTGTCGCCGGAGGTACCGAGACCGGTGACCTCCTGCGTCAGGATCAGCTTCATCGTGCTCATGGTCAGCGCGCCGTCGAGGTGTAGGGCAGCAGCGCCATCTCACGGCTGTTCTTGACCGCCGTGGCGACGTCGCGCTGGTGCTGGCTGCAGTTGCCGCTCACGCGGCGGGCACGGATCTTGCCGCGGTCGGAGATGAACTTCCGCAGCAGGGTCGTGTCCTTGTAGTCGACGTAGGTCGCCTTGTCCTTGCAGAACTGGCAGACCTTCTTCTTGGGCTTGCGAACAGGGGGCTTGGGCACCGGAGTTCTCCAGTCGGATCAGGGAAAGTGGTTCAGAAGGGGGGCTCGTCGGACGGACCGGCGGGCGTCGACCACGGGTCGCTGCTCCCGCCACCGCCGCTGAAGCCACCGCCGCCGGCACCGGCACCGCCACCGCCGCCGCTGAATCCGCCGCCACCCTCGCCGCGCGCGGCTCGGGTGACCTTGGCGGTGGCGTAGCGGAGCGAGGGGCCGATCTCGTCGACCTCGAGCTCGACGACGGTGCGCTTCTCGCCCTCCTTCGTCTCGAAGGAGCGCTGCTTGAGCCGGCCGGACACGATCACGCGCGAGCCGCGGGTGAGCGACTCGGCGACGTTCTCGGCCGCCTGCCGCCACACGTTGCAGCGCAGGAAGAGCGCCTCGCCGTCCTTCCACTCCTGGGACTGACGGTCGAAGGTGCGCGGCGTCGACGCCACGGTGAAGTTCGCGACGGCGGCGCCGGACGGCGTGAAGCGCAGCTCCGGATCGGCCGTCAGGTTGCCGATCACGGTGATGACGGTTTCGCCGGCCATCGTCAGTGGACCTCGGGCCGCATCAGCTTGGTGCGCAGCACCGACTCGTTCAGGTTCAGCTGCCGGTCGAGCTCGGCGACGGCGGCCGGCTCGGCCTGGATGTCGATGACGGCGTAGATGCCCTCGACCTGCTTGTTGATCTCGTAGGCCATGCGGCGACGGCCCCAGATCTCGGTGTTGACGGTGCCACCGGACTTGGTGACGACGGTCAGGAACCGGTCGAGGGAGGGCGCAATGGTGCGCTCCTCCAGATCGGGGTCGAGAATGACCATCAGTTCGTAATGACGCACGGAGAACCCCACCTCCTCTGGTCTGAGCGGCCGCAGTAGGTCTGCGACAGGAGGGTCGTGCACGCGTCGCACGCCCCGGCAGACGCCAGGGCGTGCAGGACGAGGCTACCAGCGGCCCACGAGGCGGCCGCCGGCCGTCCACATGCCGGCCGCCGGGGTCAGCGCCGGGAGCTGCGCGAGACCTGGGAGGTGCGGACGAGCGCCGCCGTGACCGTCGCCAGTGCGATCACCGCCGCCAGCGCCGAGGCGGGCACCGTCTGCGCCGGGGCGGCCGCCAGCTCCTCGCCGGCGGACTGGTCGTCGAGGCTCCGGCCGTCGATGCCGGCCAGCCGACCGAACACCGGGACGGACGCGCCGTCGTAGGCACCGGCCACGCCGCCGGCGCCACCGGTGCCCGAGCCGCGGGACGCGGCATCGGCCGAGCCGGCCCACGGGGCGAAGCGGGCCGGGTCGAAGGCCCGCGCGGCGGCGGAGTCGACCGCCTTCGCCTGCGGTGCGGTGCCGTCGCCGTAGGTGTAGATGTCGCCGTCGACGGAGTCGGGCCCGTCCGCGGGGCCACCGCCATCACCGCCGCCACCGCCGGTGTCCTCGTCGCCGTCGCCGACCGGAGTGTCGACGGGCGGCTGCTCACCGGTCGGGTCCGGCACCTCGATGGAGGGCAGCTCCGGCACGTCCACGCTCGGCACGTCGGGCAGGTCCGGGAGGATCGTCTGGACGACGTAGGGCACCGTCACCGGGGTGCCGCCGTCGTCCAGCGTCGCGCGGACCAGGCTCACGACCTGGTCGGCGACCGGGGCGGCCAGGCCCGACTGCGGCACGATGCGGAACGTGTAGGTGATCGACCCGTTCGTCGTCTGCGGAAAGGTCCACGAGGTCTGCTTGCCCGTGGTCAAGGTGCGCTCCTCGCCGAAGAAGGTGACCGCGACGTGGCGGTGGACGGTGGCACTGGCCTTCTGCGCCGGGAGGAGGCCGATCGACGGCACCGACACGCTCACCGTGTCGGCCTTGATCGCGTTGACGAACGTGACGCGGCCCCCCGCGTCCACGCTCGCGACCGGAGGGGTGACGTCGTCGATCGGAACCGTGACGCTCTCGTCGGCGCTCGCGCCGGCGCCAGCACCACCGACGCTCCCGCCACGCACAGCCAGCCGAGGACCGCCGCGGCGACCCCACGCCGCGCACTCCGACGGATCCGACCGTCTGCCATCTCGCTCCTGCCCTCCCAGTGACCCCGTCCGGTTGGCTCAACGATCATGTGACGCAGGCGATACGGGTAACCGTCGGACGAACGCCGATTAGGGTCGGGACGTGGCAGCTCACCAGGTGCAGGGTCACCCGATCGGTGTGCACATCGGCCCGGGGCTGACCGACGACGGCGCCCTCCTGGACGGCGGTCCGCTGGCACGGGCGGCCGAGATGGACGCCGACGGCGTGCAGATCTTCCTGACCGATCCGCAGAGCTACAAGGCGCCCAAGCCGCGACCGGACGCCGAGGACCTGGTCGCGAGCGACGTGATGGTCGTCGTCCACGCGCCGTACCTGCTCAACGTCGCCTCGACCAACAACCGGATCCGCATCCCCAGCCGCAAGCTGCTCGACCAGCACGCGAGGGCCGCGGCCGCCGTCGGCGCGCTGGGCCTGGTCGTGCACGGCGGCCACGTCCTCGCCGCCGACGACCCCGCCGTCGGCGTCGACAACTGGCGCAAGACGTTCGCCCGTCAGGCCGAGGCCGGCGGCTTCCCGCTCCCGCTGCTCATCGAGAACACCGCGGGCGGCGGCAACGCGATGGCGCGCGACCTCGAGTCGATCGCCCGCCTCTTCGACGTCGTGGGTGAGTTCGGTGCCGGCTTCGTGCTGGACACGTGCCACGCCTGGGCGGCAGGCTGGGACCTCGCGACCGCCGTGGCCGACGTCAAGGCCGTCACCGGGCGGATCGACCTCGTCCACCTGAACAACAGCCGCGACCCGCACGGCTCGAGCCGCGACCGGCACGCGCCCGTCGACGGCGGCGAGATCCCGCGCGAGCTACTCGTCGAGGTGGCGCGGGCGGCGAACTGCCCCGTCGTCCTCGAGACCCCGGGGGACGCCGCCGCGCACGCCGAGGAGGTCGCGGAGCTGCGCACCGCGCTGCAGGGCTAGCCGGTCCCGCGCCTGGTCGAGCACCCCGCCGACCGGGTCGTCGACGCCGGGCCACGTCGTCCGGACGACGTCGGAGTCCGGCCGCAGGATCTCGCGGACGACGAGCACCATCAGCACGATCAGCGCCGCGTCCCGCACGAGGACGGCGAGGAAGAACCACTCCACCTCGACGCCGCGGTTGTCCCGACCGAGGTAGTGCAGCATCGTCATGCCCCACACCACGGCCTCGGTCGCCTGCCAGGCCAGCAGCGAGCGCCACCGCGGCCGGGCCAGCACGGCGAGCGGCAGCAGCCAGAGCGCGTACTGCGGGCTGTAGACCTTGTTGAGCAGCAGGAACGCCGCCACGAGCAGGAACGCGATCTGCGCGACCCGGGGTCGCACCGGCGCCCGCAGCACCAGCCAGCCCACCCCGACCGCCACCGCGAGCAGGAGGACGGCGACCACCGCGTTGAGCACCGAGGGTGTCTCGCCGGCGGTCAGCGGCCCGTCGAGGATCCGGTGGTCGGTGCCGGTCAGCAGCATGTTCCAGATCGACTCCGGGTTGGCCGCACGCCGGCGGCTGAACGCGAAGAACCAGCCCCAGTTGTCCGGCGCCAGGACGGCGATCGGCAGATTCACCGCCAGCCAGGCGACGACGGCGGCACCGGCCGCGCGCCACCAGGCGCCGAGCCGGCCGGCCCGCAGGCAGAGCAGGAACAGTGCGCCCAGCACGAGCACCGGATACAGCTTCGCGGCCACGCCCAGCCCGAGCAGCGCCCCGGCCAACACCGGACGCCGGCGCGCCCACGCCCACATGCCGAGCGTCGTGAGCGCGACCGCGAGCAGGTCCCAGTTGTTGAAGGCGTACACGAACAGCACCGGCGACAGCGCCACCATCGCGGTGTCCCAGGGCCGCCGTCCGGTGAGCGGCAGCAGGGCCCGCACGGTCACCAGCGCGCACACCGCGAGCAGCAGCGAGGTGACCACGGTGTAGCTCTGCACCGGCGGCACCGACGGCAGGATGCCGACCGACCCGGCCAGCCCGTCGTACCAGCGCGAGATCGCCGCGGCCACGGCCATGAAGCCGCCGGTGAGCACCGGGTACTCGACGCGGGAGTCGAGGTAGGGAACGGCGCCCTCGTCCTGCCGGTAGATGCCGAACAGCGGCACCGGGTCGGAGTAGCAGAAGTGCGTGTACTGCTTCGAGCCCGGCCAGTTGCCGTCCGAGCACGGTGCCTGCTTGAGCCAGGCGAGGGCCAGCACCAGCACGGTGAAGGCCAGGCAGACCCGCAGCGGCGTCCAGAACAGCGCGCGGCCGGTGACCGCGTGCCGTCCCCAGGGTCCGCCGACGGCCTCGCTGGCCTGCCGGACGACCGGGTCGACCCAGCTCGGGACGACGCGGTCGGGCCGGCTGCTCACCGCTCCAGTCTGCCGCGCAGAGTCAGTCGCTCCCGGCGGACGTCTGGGCCCGCGTGCCGCCGCCACCTCCGCCACCGACGCTCCCCGTTCCGGGGGCTCCGGGGGCGACCGGCGAGGACGGTGTCGTCGACTGGGTGGGCGTCTGGGACGGCGACGTCGGCGTCTGGCTGACCTCGGTCTCCACCGGCTGCGAGCTCGACGGAGCGGCGGCCGAGGACGACGGTGCTGCGACCTGGGAGGACGGCGCAGGCGCGCTGGTCGTCGGCTCGGGCAGCTCGACGCCCTCGCCGGTGTCGCCCTCGATCAGCGGCGAGTCCGGCAGCGGCTCCAGCTCCGTGCCCTCGAGCGCGTTGTTCATGAACTGCTGCCAGATCTCACCCGGCAATCCCGAGCCGTAGACGATGCCGCCTTCGGAGTTGATGATCGGGTCGCGCTCGTCCGTGCCGATCCACACCGACGTCGCGATCGACGGCGTGTAGCCGACGATCCAGGCATCGGAGTTGTTGACGTCGTCCAGGCCCTGCGTACCGGTCTTGGCCGCCACCTCGCGGCCGTCGTCCAGGCTGCGGCGCGAGTAGTCGGCCACGCCCTTCAGCGCGTAGGTGACGTCGTTGGCGACCTCCTCGGTGACCGCCTCCGTCGCCTCGCCGTCCGTCTTCTGGTCGAGCAGCACCTTGCCCGAGGCGTCGACGACCTTGCGGACGAAGAACGGGTCCCGCTCCTGGCCACCGTTGGCGAAGGTGGCGAAGCCGTGCGCCTGGTCGATCGGGCGCATCTCGTACTCCCCGATGCCGATCGAGGAACCCGTCGTCCCGTTCTGCGAGCTCGTGAGCGACTTCGTGCCCGCGAGCAGGCCGCTCTGCCACGTGTCCGGCAGGCCTGCGACGGCGCGCGCCGTGGCGGCGACCTGATCCGGACCGACCTCGTAGGCCAGGCCGTAGAAGGTCGTGTTCAGCGATTGGGTCATGGCCTCGCGGAGGGTGCACGCCGGGCAGCTGACGCCGCCCGAGTTGCGCACCGGCGCCTCGCGGTCGGGGAAGTCCTGCGGCGAGCTGCCGTCGCGGCGCGCCTCCACACCGATCCCCTGGTCGAGCGCCGTCGCCAGCACGTAGGGCTTCATCGACGAGCCGGGCTGCCGGTAGGCGCGGGCGTAGTCGGTGCCCACGCCGGACGCTCCGCCGTAGTAGGCGCGGACGGCCCCGGTCTTCGGATCGATGGCCACGAGGGCCTCGCGGAGCACCTCGCGGTCCTCGTCGGCCATCACGTCCTTGACGGCCTCCTGCGCGTAGTGCTGCCAGGAGCGGTTGACCGTCGTGGTGATCTTGAGGCCGCCGGCCTCGAGCTGCTGGTCGGTGTACCCGATGCCGCGCAGCTCGGCGAGCGCCCGCTGCACGATGAGGCCCCGCGGACCCGAGGGGATGCCCAGGTCGGAGCCCGAGCGCTTCTGGACCTCGGGGAAGGTCGCGGCGTCGCGCTCGGCCGCTTCCAGCCAGCCCTCCTCGACCATGCCGTCGAGGACGAGCTCCCAGCGGTCCTTCGCGCCCTCGGGGTTCTCCTCCGGGTCGTAGTTGGAAGGGCTCCGGATGAGGACGGCGAGCACCGCACCCTGCTCGGCGGTGAGCTCGGAGGCGTGCGCGTTGAAGTACGTGTTCGCTGCCGACTCGATGCCGTACGCACCGCGGCCGAAGTAGATGGTGTTCAGGTAGTTCTCGAGGATCTCGTCCTTCGAGTAGTTGTTGTCCAGCTTGATCGCCAGGAACAGCTCCTGGAACTTGCGGGACAGCGTCTGGTCGGCCGTCAGGTAGGCGTTCTTGACGTACTGCTGGGTGATCGTCGAGCCACCCTGCGTCGAGCCGCCGGTCAGGTTGTTCCACGCGGCCCGGACGATGCCGGTGAACGAGATGCCCGGGTCGGAGTAGAAGTTCCGGTTCTCGGCGGCCAGCACGGCGTTGCGCGCGGCCTCGGAGACGTCCGCGAGCGCGACGTTGGTGCGGTCCTCCTCGCCGAGGCGGGCCATCTCCGTCGTGCCGTCCTGGTAGTAGACGACCGTCGTCTGCTTGTTCTGGAACGAGTCGGGCGAGGGCACCTCGGTGCTGGCGTACACGACGCCGATGAAGACGCCGAGCAGCACGAACATCCCGAAGAGGATCCCGGCGGCGATCTTCAGCCGGCGACGACGCCGCTGCTTCTTGCTGCGCGCGGCCTTGCCGCGAGGTCGTCCGTCGCC
The DNA here is from genome assembly GCA_963777095.1 of uncultured Actinomycetota bacterium. Classification (GTDB taxonomy): domain Bacteria; phylum Actinomycetota; class Actinomycetes; order Mycobacteriales; family Geodermatophilaceae; genus CAVZOY01. Next base: position 953,851 of record CAVZOY010000006.1, on the reverse strand, counting down.
CGTGCCGCTGTTGCCGGCGCCCCGGCTCCCGCCGCCCGGTGGGCGACCGCCACCGCCGGGACCGCGTCCGCTCCCGGAGGCCGGGCGGGCCGGGCGGCCGCCGTCGCGCGCTGCGGTGGTGCGGGCGCGACCGTTGGGCGCCGGCCGGCGGGCACCGCCGCCACCGCCGGTGCTGCGGGTGCGGCTCAGCGGCGGACGGCGCACCGATCCGCCGGGCGGCGCGACGGGCGAGGTCTCGTCGTGGGATGGCACGCGCTCGTGTCCCTCTCTGGTCCATGGTGCATCGGCGACCGACGCAGGTCGCAGCGTGACGTATCAGTTCGTCCTGGTGCGGCAGCACCCGCCCGGTCGCCGCACGCATGGGGCTCGTGGGGCGGGGCGGGCGCCGCTGGTGCTACTCCGTGGCAGCGCGGCGACGACTCCTCCGGGGCTGGCGGCCCGGTGCGGGCTCCTGTCCCAGGACGTACGAGAAGTCGAGGTGGTTCCAGCCGCAGCTGCGGCAGACCTCGACGGTGTAGACGGTGAACTCCTCCTGGGCGGCGTCCATCCGGGCGAGCTCGACCTCGGTCTTCGCCTGTCCGGACGTCGGCCCGAGGTGCTCCCCGTACACGTAGTTGACCAGCGTCAACCGCTCCTTGCGGCAGACCGGGCAGCTCACGTCGGACGGTTCGCCGTGGTATTTGGCCGCTCGGGAGAGGTAGGGACTGGCGTCGCAGACCTCGAACAGCCCGGCGCGCCCGGAGTAGACGTCGGCCAGGACCGCTCGCCGCTGCAGCGAGTAGTCGACGACGGATCGGCGTCCGGGCACGGGACGAGGGTACGCAGTCGGACCTCCCGTCGCCGTGTGTCAGCGACCACGACACCCACTCGGGGAGGGGCGCCACCGCGTCCGCGCCCAGGGCGCGCACTCCGTCCGGACACCCTCCGTTTCCCTGGTCGATGTATCGTTGCGATACATCGGGGCAGGACGCATGGCGGAGGGGGGTCGCGGGTGCTCGAGTTCGCCATCCTCGGCCTGCTGCAGCAGTCCTCCATGCACGGCTACGAGCTGCGCAAGCAGCTGGCGCAACTGCTCGGCGGCCTCCGGAGCATCTCGTACGGCTCGCTCTACCCGGCGCTCCGGCGGATGCAGGCAGCCGGGCTGGTCACCACCGACGAGCCCGGGCGGGGTGAACTGCTGCCGGCCGACGCCCCCGCGCTGACCGGCCGGCGGGGCAAGGTCGTCTACACGATCACCGCCGAGGGCAAGGAGCGCTTCCACGAGCTGGTGAGCCAGACCGGCCCCGAGGCCTACGACGACGAAGGTCTCTTCGGCATCCGGCTGGCGTTCTTCCGGGACACCGCCGCCGACGTGCGGCTGCGCATCCTCGAGGGGCGCCGGCGCACGGTCGAGCGGCAGCGGGAGGGCCTGCGCACGTCGATGGCCCGGACGCGCGAGCGGCTCGACCGCTACACGCTCGAGCTGCAGCGGCACGGGCTCGAGTCGGTCGACCGCGAGGTCCGCTGGCTGTCGGAGTTGATCGACTCCGAGCGGCGCGGCGCCGGCCCCGCAGTCGATGCGCCGTCGGGGGACGACACCGACCACCGGGCGCACACCGACCCGGACTGAACCACCGCGACCGGACACCCGGTCGCGCAGGAACGCAGGACCGTCCGCGGTCCGAGAGAAGACCGCTCGCGGTCCGTACAGAAGGAGAGTCATGGGATCGGTCAAGGTCGCCATCGTCGGCGTCGGCAACTGCGCCGCATCGCTGGTGCAGGGTGTGGAGTACTACAAGGACGCCGACGCGAGCGCGTCGGTGCCGGGGCTGATGCACGTCCGCTTCGGCGAGTACCACGTCTCCGACGTGGAGTTCGTCGCCGCCTTCGACGTGGACGCCAAGAAGGTCGGCCGCGACCTGTCCGAGGCCGTCGTCGCCAGCGAGAACAACACCATCAAGATCGCCGACGTTCCGCCGCTCGGCGTGACCGTGCAGCGGGGCACCACTCTCGACGGTCTCGGCAAGTACTACCGGGAGATGATCGAGGAGTCCGACGACGAGCCGGTCGACGTCGTCGCCGCGCTGCGTGAGTCCGGCGCCGACGTCCTCGTCTGCTACCTGCCGGTCGGATCGCAGCAGGCCGCCGAGTTCTACGCGCAGTGCGCGATCGACGCGGGCGTCGCGTTCGTGAACGCGCTCCCGGTGTTCATCGCCGGCACCAAGTCGTGGGCGGACAAGTTCACCGCGGCCGGTGTGCCGATCGTCGGCGACGACATCAAGAGCCAGGTCGGCGCGACCATCACCCACCGGGTGCTGGCCAAGCTGTTCGAGGACCGCGGCGTGCAGCTCGACCGGACCATGCAGCTCAACGTCGGCGGCAACATGGACTTCAAGAACATGCTCGAGCGCGAGCGCCTGGAGTCCAAGAAGATCTCCAAGACCCAGTCGGTGACCAGCCAGGTCGACCGCGACATGGGCGCCGGCAACGTGCACATCGGCCCGTCGGACCACGTGCCGTGGCTCTCGGACCGCAAGTGGGCCTACGTCCGGCTCGAGGGTCGCGCGTTCGGCGACGTGCCGCTGAACCTGGAGTACAAGCTCGAGGTCTGGGACTCCCCGAACTCGGCCGGCATCATCATCGACGCCGTCCGCGCCGCGAAGATCGCGCTCGACCGGGGGATCGGCGGCCCGATCCTGTCGGCGTCCTCGTACTTCATGAAGAGCCCGCCGGTGCAGTACGACGACAGCGAGGCCCGGGACGCCGTCGAGGCGTTCATCCGGGGCGACATCGAGCGCTGATCGCGCTCACCTCGCCGGGCCCGCGTCCTCCCCGGAGGACGCGGGCCCGCTGCATAGGCTGACCCGTATGCCGCCCCGCCGCCGGTCGACCCGCGCGGGAGCCGTGCTCCTGGTCGGTGGCCTGCTGACGGCGCTGGTGGGCGGGTGCACGGACAGCTCCGTGCGCGAGCCCGGGGCGGCCGTCACCGGGGCCGAGGCCGAGACGCTGTCCCGGCTGCTGCAGCGCAACTACCAGCGCGGCGGGGCCGACTTCGTGGTCACCGCCCCCTACGGACCCGACGTGGTGCTCACGCTGACCGGTGAGGTCGACTTCCGCCGGTCGAAGGGCCGCGCCGAGCTCGTGACGAGCTATGGCGACGACCGCCCGGACGACACGGCGGCGCTCTGGTTCTCGCCCGAGGCGCTGTGGATCGGCGACGTCCCCCACCTCGCCGACGCGCTGGAGGAGGCAGCGGGCGACGTCGCCTACCTGCGTCGGCCGCTCGACGCACAGGGCCGCGCCGACCTCGTGGACGTGCTCGTGCGCGTCGTGCTCGACCTGTCCCGGCCGCGGGCGGACGACCCGCGCGCGTACCGCGACGGCGAGTGGACGTGGCAGGGGCAGCGCTCGATCGACAGCCGGCTCTCGGCGGTGTTCGCCGACGAGGGCGGCGCGAGCGTGGCGGTCGGTGCGGCCGACGACCTGCTGCTTCAGTACGCGACCCCGCTGCCGGGGCACGCGTTCGAGGTGACCGTCACGCTGGCCGGTCACGGGCCGACGTCGGTGACGCTGCCGCCTGCGGGCAAGAGCGCCGATGTCGCGGAGCACCCGGACCTGGCCGGCGTGGTGGGGTTCTAGCGCCCCGGAAGGCTTCCCCCGGCGGGGTCAGTCCGCCGGCCGGGGGCTGGTCCGTCGGCCTCGCCGACCCGACCCTGGACGTAGCAGGAGGGGGCGGCCTCTTCCCCAGACCGCCCCCTCCCGCACTCTTCCTACCAGATCCGGGGCCGCACGTCTCGTCGCGCGCGCACGTGTGCGGCACGTGGGACGGGCGGAACCAGGGGGGCCGGACCTCAGTTCGCGGACGGGTCGGCGGGGGCGGTGGACAGAACAGCCAGCCGCCCGCGCTGCCTGCCCATCACCCCGCGCCACAGCTCCGGGCCCGCGGCGGGGCTCAGCACGTCCTCCGGTCGCCCGGGCACGCAGGCCCACGCACCCTCCGCGATCTCGCTCGCGAGCTGGCCGGGCGACCAGCCCGCGTAGCCGGCGAACACCCGCAGCCCGGTCAGCCGGTCGGCGAGCTGCGCGGGCTCGGCGTCGAGATCGACCAGGTGCACCGGCCCGGCGACCCGCCGCAGGCCGTCGGCCGGGACCGCGTCGTCGGAGATGGCCAGGCACAGCGCGGTGTCGGTCTCGCAGGGCCCGCCCACGTGGAACACCCCGGGCTCGACGGCCAGGTCGCACCAGCCGGGCAGCACGTCACGGATCTCCACCGCGCTCGGCCGTCCGAGGACGACGCCGAGCGTGCCGGTGTCGGAGTGGTCGAGGACGTAGACGACGGTGCCGGCGAAGGTGGGATCGGAGAGCGACGGTAGGGCGACCAGCAGGCTGCCCGTGCACACGTCGTCGAGGCAGCCCACGGAGAGCACCGGCACCCGCAGGGGACGACGACGCCCGGTCGCGGGCCGAGCAGGCGGTCCGGACTCGGGATCGGGCGACGCGGGCACCGGAGTCATCGGCGACCAGTGTGCCCCAGTCGATGGCGGCCTGGCGGGTCGAACGCCGCGCCCGCACGGACCGCGGACGGAGTCCCAGGTCGGAGGCCATCTCGGGCACCGTCGGTGCCCGTAGGCTGACCCGGGTGCCGGAGGAGACCACCATCCGAGCGCTGCTGGCGCGGGGCGACTTCCGCCGCCTGCTGCTCACCCGGCTGCTCTCCCAGTTCGGCGACGGCGTCTTCCAGGCCGCGCTCGCCGGCACGGTGCTGTTCAACCCCCAGCGGGCGGCGGAACCGATCGACGTCGCCGCCGGCTTCGCGGTCCTGCTGCTGCCGTACTCGCTCGTCGGGCCGTTCGCGGGAGTGTGGCTGGACCGGTGGAGCAGGCGGCAGGTCCTGCTGCGCGCCACCGTCGTCCGGGCGCTCCTGGTCGCCGTGCGTGGCCGCCCTCACGCTCGGCGCCGTCCAGGGCTGGGCGTTCTACCTTGCCGGACTGGCCGTCTTCTCGGTCAACCGCTTCGTGCTCGCCGCCCTGTCGGCGGCACTGCCGCACACCGTCGAGCAGCCGGCGCTGGTGTCGGCCAACGCGCTGTCGACCACGGCCGGCGCCGTCGTCACCGTCGTCGGCGGCGGTGCGGGCCTGGGGCTGCTGCAGCTGACCGGCGCCGGCGACGGCGCGTACGCCGCCGTCACGCTGGCCGCGGCGCTGCCCTACCTGGCGGCCGCGGCCGTCGTCGCCGGCTTCTCCCGCCCGTACCTGGGCCCGGACTCGACCGCCCGCTCGGCACGGCTCTCGGTGCGCGGGGTCGCGGTCGGCATGGCGTCGGGCGCCCGGCACGCCTGGGCGCAGCCCCGGACGGCCGCGGCGCTGACCGCGATCGGACTGCACCGGCTCTGCTACGGCCTGCTGACCCTGATGACGCTGCTGCTGTACCGGAACACCTTCGTCGACGGCAGCGCCTTCGCGGTCGGCCTGCTCGGACTCGGCGTCGTCCTGGCGGCGGGAGCGACGGGCACGCTGCTCGCCGCGGCGGTCACGCCTCCGGTGGTGCGGCGCACCGGCAAACCGCGATGGGTGACCGGCCTGCTGGCCGGTGCCGGCGCGGCCCAGCTGACCGTCGGCCTGGTGTTCACGCCCCCGGCCGTGGTCGTCGGCGCGCTGCTGATCGGCTTCATCGGCCAGGCCGTGAAGATCTGCGTCGACACCACGCTGCAGGAGTGCACCGACGACGGCCACCGCGGCCGCGTCTTCTCCGTCTACGACACCGTGTTCAACGTCGCCTTCGTCGTGGCACTGCTGGTGGGCGCCGCGGTCCTGCCCGCCTCCGGGGTCTCCCGGCCGGCCGTGGTGGGCGTGGGCGTGCTGTACCTGGCGACCGCTCTGCTGTACGCGGAGTGGATTCGGCGGGATAACGTCCACGAATCCACTCCGGTCACGCGATGAGGCGTCGCATCTCGTCGCCGCACGCGGCACCGTCGGAGCGCAGACGGACGACGGGGTAACGCAGCAGGACGACGCCCGCACCGTGGATGGCGTTCTGGCGCCGCAGGTCGGCCTCCCAGTCGGCCGCGTTCAGGTGGTAGGCGCGACCGTCGGCCTCGACGGCGACGCACTTCCTCCGCCAGAACGCGTCCACGAAGTACACACCAGCCGGTGTCTCGATGGCGGCGCCCCACTCGGGTTCCGGCAGGCCCGCCGCGACCGACCACCCGCCGCAGATCGCTCTCACCGACGGACCGCATGCCCCGGGCGGCGTCATCGAGAGCGGCCCGGAGCCAGGGAGTGACGGCCCGGCCCGCATGCCATGCCTCTTCGAGCAGTTGCCCGACCGACGCGAGACGGCGCTGCAGCACGTCGGCCACGACGTGATCGACGTCGGACCGTTGCTCCGCCGACAGCGCGGAGTCCACCGCGGCTCGAGCGGCTCCTGACACCCGCAAGTCCTTCCACTCGAGTGTGCCGAGCGGCCGCCGGCTCTGGTGCACGACGACGAACCCGTGGGACGACATGTGCGTCCCGTGCGGCACGGACACCTCGACCATGCCGCCCTCGGGCAGCGGCGAGTAGTCACCCGCCACGCCGCCGACGCTCGGACCGACCTCGAGTTCTTGCGCACGGGCACCCCACAGCCGGAGGGCGCTGTGATGTGACAGGACGGCGTGCGGGCCTGCGTAGGCGAGTGCGGCGATCCACCGCTCCCGCTGGGTCAGGGAGCCCGCGTGCGGCACGACGACACCGCGCAGCGGCTCGCTCCAGCGGCCCGTCCGCACCGCCGTCCGGATGCGTTCGTTGCTGATCCCCCGCCGACGGAGGTCGGCACGGCGGGCGACCGTGAGGTCAGCCGGGAAGCACGAGCGGGAGGGCACGGCGGGATCCTGGCTGGCGCGACCGCATCACGACTCCGGTTGTCCACAGCGCGCACGGCGGAGGAGATTCGTCGGCGTTACCCCGACGAATCCACTCCACCTCCATCCCACCAGCGGCGCAGCTCCGCCTCGGCCTCCTCGGGCTCCAACGGCCCGCGCTCCAGGCGCAGCTCCTTGAGGAACGACCACGCGCGCCCGACGTCCGGTCCCGGGGACAGGCCGAGGATCTCCATGATCCGGTTGCCGTCGAGGTCGGGCCGCACCCGCGCGAGGTCCTCCCGTTCGGCCAGCACCGCGATCCGCTCCTCGAGCGAGTCGTAGGTCGCCGCCAGCGTCGCCGCGCGCTTGCGGTTGCGCGTCGTGCAGTCGGAGCGCACCAGCTTGTGCAGGCGGGGGAGCAGGTCGCCGGCGTCGGTGACGTAGCGGCGGACGGCGGAGTCGGTCCACTCGCCGCGGCCGTAGCCGTGGAAGCGCAGGTGCAGGAAGGTCAGCCGGGCGACCGCCTCGGTGATCTCCTTGCTGAACCGCAGCGCCGCCAGCCGCTTGCGCACGAGCTTCGCCCCGACGACCTCGTGGTGGTGGAACGACACCCGCCCGCGCGCCTCGTGCCGCCGGGTCGCCGGCTTGCCGATGTCGTGCAGCAGCGCGGCGAGCCGCAGCACCAGGTCGGGCGAGACCGCGTCGGGGTCCTCCTTCTCCAGCGCGATGGCCCGCTCGAGCACCGTCAGGGAGTGCGCGTAGACGTCCTTGTGCTGGTGGTGCTCGTCGATCTCCATGCGCAGCGCCGACAGCTCGGGCAGCACCACGTCGGCCAGGCCGGTGGCGACGAAGAGCTCCAGCGCCGCGCGGGGTGCGTCCTGCAGCAGCGTCTTCGACAGCTCCACCTGCACCCGCTCCGGGGTGATCCGGCCGAGCTCGGGCGCCAGCGACGTCATCGCCTCGACGACCTCGGGCACCGGGGTGAGCGCCAGTTGGGCGACGAAGCGCACCGCGCGCAGCATGCGCAGCGGGTCGTCGGCGAAGGAGTCCACCGCCGCCCCGGGCGTCCGCAGCCGCCCGGCCAGCAGGTCGCCCAGCCCGCCGAAGGGGTCGGTGACCGTGCGGTCCGGGCCGAGCGACACCGCCATGGCGTTGACGGTGAAGTCGCGCCGGACCAGGTCGTCGACCAGCGAGTCGCCCCAGGCCACCTCGGGATTGCGCGACTGCCGGTCGTACCGGTCGGCGCGGAAGGTGGTGATCTCCACCCGGACGCCCTCGACCTCGGCACCGACCGTGCCGAACTCGATGCCGGTGTTCCACGTGGAACCCGCCCAGCCGCGCAGCAGCTCGAGCACCTGCTCCGGCCGGGCGTCGGTCGTCACGTCCAGGTCGCCGCCGGGGGACGAGCCCGTCCGCGCGGCCAGCAGCGCGTCGCGCACCGAGCCGCCGACGAGGTGCGCCTCGAAGCCGGCCGCGGAGAACCGCTCGCCGAGCCGGGTGAGCACGGGCGTGAGGTCGACCAGCGCGCGCACGGTCTGCTGGACGGCCGGCGGAACCGGTTCCACAGGGCGACTCGGGGAGGTGGACGACACGACGAGCCAGGGTAGTGGCGCGCGACCGCAGGTCGGGCTCCGCGCCCCCGTCCGCTCCTCGCTGCGATGCTCCCGGGGCTGTCGCCCTCCGCGCGCTACCCTGCCCCTATGGCTGGGACGGGCGGTCGAGGGCGCCCCGGGCGCCGGCTGCGCCGGGTCGACGAGACCTCCGCGGGAGGCCTGGTCGTCGCCGACGACGGAGTGCACGAGCCCCGCGCCGCCCTGATCGGCCGCACCGACCGCCGCGGTCGCCTCCTCTGGTCCCTACCCAAGGGACACATCGAGGAGGGCGAGACCCCCGAGGACACCGCCGTCCGCGAGGTCGCGGAGGAGACCGGCATCATCGGCGAGGTCGTCGCCCCCCTCGGCATCATCGACTTCTGGTTCGTCGCCGACGGCCGCCGCGTGCACAAGACGGTGCACCACTTCCTCCTGCGGGCGATCGGCGGCGCGCTGTCCGACGCCGACATCGAGGTCACCGAGGTCGCCTGGGTGCCGTTGTCCGAGCTCAGCGGCCGGCTGGCGTACGCCGACGAGCGGGCACTGGTCGAGCGCGCGCCCGGGCTGCTGGCCGACAGCGCGTGAGGTCCCCGGCTGCCGGGCGCGCCGGTGGCCGCGCCGCGTCGGCCACGGCTCTGCTCACCGCCGCGCTGGCCACGGCCCTGACCACCACCGGCATTCTCGCCGCGGCGGCGTCTCCCGCCGCGGCCGCCCCGCCGGTGACCGCCGCCCCCGCTCCCACCGCCGATCCCGAGCGCCCCGTCAGCATCGAGATCGGCCAGCTGCCGCGCACCGTCACCGACGACTCGACGGTCCGGGTGACCGGCACCCTCACCAACACCGGCGAGTCGGCCGTCCGGGAGATCGCCCTGCGCCTGCAGCGGGGCGCGGTCATGACCACCCGCGCCGAGCTGCTCGCCGCCGACGCGGACGCCGATCCGGCCGGCGCCGCGCTCGGCGCCTTCGCGCCGGTCGAGGGGGTCCTCGAGCCCGGCGGGTCGGTGGACTTCAGCTACTCGATCGAGGCCGACGACCTCGCCCTCAACCAGGACGGCGTCTACCCGTTGCTGGTCAACGTCAACGGCACCACCGACGACGGCCTCGTCCGCCGCGTCGGTGAGCTGCCCACCTACCTGGTGCGCCGCCCGGCCGTCCCGGACGAGCGGACGACGGTGGCCTGGCTGTGGCCGCTCGTCTCCGACACCTCCCGCTCGCCCACCGGCGGGTTCGCCGACGACGAGCTGGCGAGCTCGGTCGCTCCCGGGGGTCGGCTCGACCGGGCCCTCGCCGTCCTCGAGGGCCTGCCGAGCACCGGCGAGCGCGGCGAGGAGAGCGCGGATCTGCCGGTGGCCATGGCCGTCGACCCGGCACTGGTCGAGGAGCTCGGCGTCATGTCCGAGGGGGCGTACACGGTCGGCCCCGACGACACCCCCGGGACGGGCACCGACGCCGCGACGGAGTTCCTCGACCGGCTGCGGGCGCTGGCCGCCGTCCACCCGGTCGTCGCGCTGCCCTACGGCGACGTCGACGCCGACGCGCTCGCGTCGGTCGGCCTGGAGGACGTCCTCACCCGCAGCCTGCCGGGCACCGCGGCCGGCACCGCCCAGGGCATCGGGCCCGTCGTGCCGGACCCGCAGACCGAGGTCGAGCCGACCTCGCCCGCGGCCGAGCCGACGGACGACGGGACCGCCGACCCGACCGAAGCGACCGCCGACGCCTCCTCGACCGCGCCCGCGACCGGCACGGACGGCTCGCCGGAGGGGAACGCCGGTGAGGAGGCGGCGCAGGGCGCCGGCGCCCGGATCCTGACCGACGCGCTGGGCGTCGCGCCCCGCACGGACCTCGCCTGGTCCGCTGGCGGCTCGTTCCGGGCCGACACGGTGACCACGCTGCGCGAGGGCGGGATCGGCACCGTGGTGCTCGGTCCCGCCGGCGTCACCGCGGGCGCCCGCGCCGTCGGCCTGGAGCCGGGCGCCGCACGGGCGCGGGCCACCGTGGCGACCGACGACGGCGAGCTCGGCGTGCTGGTCGCCGACACCGGCCTCGGCGCGGTCGTCGACGCGGCCGAGGACTGGGCCGGTGGTCCCCGGGTGGCCGAGCAGCGCTACCTCGCCGAGCTGGCGCTGATCGGCCAGCAGGCACCCGACGGATCGACCGCGACCGTGCTGGTGGCGCCGTCCCGCGAGGTGGAGGCCGGCACCGGAGGCGCCGGCCAGATGATGGCCGACACCGCCGGGCTGCCCTGGCTGCAGGCGTCGTCCCTGGCCGCACTGGAGGCCGACCGCCCCCTGGACGCCGGCCGGCTCGCCGACCCGGCCGACGCCGTCCTGCTCGACCGGGCCGGGCTCGCCGACGTCGTGGCGGCGGAGGGCACACGCGACGACCTGGCCGACGCCGTCGTCGGCGACCCCGACGAGGAGCTGCGCTCCTACGACGCGGCCACCGCGCGCACCGTGTCGGTCTCCCAACGAGACCGGCCCGAGGACTTCCGGAGGAGCGCCTCGGACCTGCGGACGGCGATCGGCCGCCTGCTCGACCGGGTGAGCCTGCTCGCGCCGGCCAACGGCACGTACAGCCTGGCCTCCCGCGACTCCCCGCTGCCGCTCACCGTGCAGAACGACCTGCCGTTCGCCGTGTCGGTGCAGGTGGACCTCAGCACGCCCAGCACCCGGAGCATCCGGATCGAGGACATCGGCGTCCAGACGCTGGCGCCGGGGCAGCGCACCACGCTGGAGGTGCCCACCGAGGTGCGGCAGAACGGCCGGTACACGGTGAGCGCCGAGCTGCAGACGCCGGGTGGTGCCGCGCTGGGCGAGTCCGTGCGGCTGCAGGTGCGCAGCACCGCGTACGGCACCATCTCGCTGTTGATCACCTTCGGCGCGGCCGGCCTGCTGGGCCTGCTCTTCCTCCGGCGGCTCGTGCACCTCGTGCTGCGCCGCCGCCGCGCCGTGCCCGCCGCCGTGCCCGCCCGCGGGCACCGGAGGGCGCCGCCGTGGCAGTGCCGCCGACGCGGAGCCCGGTGTGAGCGCCGACGAGCGCGCCGACCCGCGCGACGAAGAAGAGGCTTCCGGACGGCGCCCCGCGCCGCTGCCACCGTCCCCCTACCGGTCCGCCCCACCCCGCGAGGCACCGTCGGCCGACGCGCTGCGCCGGGACGCCGCGCCGCCGCCGGCCCTGCCGCCGCGTCCGGCGAGACCGATACCAGCCACACCGGTCGCGCCGCCCGCGCCCGTCCCGCGTCCGCCCGTGCCGCCGCCGCCCGCGCCGCTCGGGTGCCCGTCCGCCCGTCCCGCCCCGCGACCGCTGGACGACGGCCGACGAGCACACCGTCGTCATCACCTCGCTGCCGCCGGTCCCGCCGCCCACGCGCGCCCCGGACGACGAGCTGCACGAGGCCCCGCCCCGCGGCAGCGGCGGGCTCCTGCGGGCGGCCGGCACCATGGCCGTGGCCACGCTGGTCTCCCGGCTCACCGGCCTGCTCCGCACGATGGTGCTGGTCGCGGCGCTCGGCGTCGCGCTGGTGGGCGACGCCTACAACACCGCCAACACGCTGCCCAACATCGTCTACGAGCTCCTGCTGGGTGGCGTGCTGAGCTCGGTGATCGTGCCGCTGCTGGTGCACGCGCAGGAACGCGACGCCGACCGGGGCACGGCCTACGCCCAGCGGCTGGCCACGCTGGCCACCGTGGGGCTCGTCGGCGTCACGCTCCTCGCCGTCCTCGCCGCGCCGCTGCTGACCCGGCTCTACGGCATCACCGGCGACGAGGAGCAGGTCGAGCTGGCCAACTGGCTGGCCCGGATCCTGCTGGTCGAGATCGTCTTCTACGGCGTGGGGGCGCTGGCGCAGGCGATCCTCAACTCCCGCGACGTCTTCGGGCCGCCGGCCTGGGCGCCCGTGCTCAACAACGTCGTCGTCATCGCCACGGGCCTGCTGTTCATCGCCGCCTCCGGTCCCGGCGAGCTCACCCCGGCGACGATCACCCCCGGCCAGGTCTGGCTGCTCGGTATCGGCACGACGCTCGGCATCGGGGCGCAGGCCCTCGTGCTCCTCCCCCTGCTCCGCCGGGCGGGCGTGCCGCTGCGCCCGCGCTGGGGGCTCAGGGACACCGGCCTGCGCGAAGCCGGCACGCTCTCGCTCTGGGTGATCGGCTACGTGGCGGTCAGCCAGGTCGGCGTCGTCGTCGCCATGCGGATCGCCAACGCCGCCGGCCGCGAGGGCGGCCTCGGCTCCTGGGCGTTCGCCAACGCGAGCCTGCTGTTCCAGATGCCCTACGGGATCATCGGGGTCGCCCTGCTGACGGCGCTGCTGCCTCGGATGAGCCGCGCGGCCTCCCGTGGCGACCTGCCCGGGGTGGTGGAGGACCTCTCCCTCGGCACCCGGCTCTCCGCCCTCGGCCTCCTTCCGGTCACCGCCGCGCTCACCGTGCTCGGCCCGCCGCTGGCCGTCGTCGCCTTCGCCCGCGGCAACACCTCCGTCGAGGAGGCCGCGGGCATCGGCACCGCGCTGGCCGCAGGGGCGTTCGGCCTGCTCCCCATGGCGGTCACCCTGCTGCAGCTGCGGGTCTTCTACGCCATGAAGGACGCCCGCACGCCGACCCTCATCCAGGTCGGCATGGTCGCCGTCCGGGTGCCGCTGCTGCTGCTCGTGCCGGTCCTCGTCGGCCCTGAGCACGTCGTCGCCGGGCTGATGCTGGCCACCAGTGTCACGTACGTCGCGGGGTGGCTGATCGGCCACGTGGCGCTGCGCCGCCGGCTGGGCGGACTGCGCACGCGGGGGACGCTCGTGCCGGTCGCCACCGTCGCCGCGGTGTCGGCGGCGGCCGGTCTGCTGGGCTGGCTCGTACTCCGTCTGGTGGACGACGTGTTCGGGGACACCGTCGCAGGGTCGCTCGCCGCCCTGCTCATCGGTACCGTGGTCATCGGCGTCGCGGCGGTCACCGGCCTCGTGCTCGCCCGCGTCCCCGAACTCCGGGAACCGATGGCCGCGGTCAGGGCCCGGGTGGGACGCGGATGAGCCGGCAGGCCTGCCCGGAGCCGTCACCGGTGCGTCCCCGCGCCGGTCGAGGAGACGGGACAGGAGGTCGGCCGCGTCGATGACGTCCACGATCATCGGCCTTCCCGACCGCTACCGGCCGTTGGACGAGGTCGGCCCCGAGGAGCAGACCCCCACCGGCCTCATCCGCTGCTGGCGCGCCAAGGACCGCGTGCTCAACCGCGACGTCGCGATCCGCGTGCACACGCCGTCCGGCACCGCCGCGCACGCCTGGATCACCCGCGCGCTGACCGCCGGCGGGCTGGCCAACCCGGCCCTCGCCATGGTCTACGACGCCTCCGAGGGCAGCGACCCCACCGACGACGCCGACTCGCCGGGCACCGCCGCCTACGTCGTCAACGAGTGGATCGAGGGCGAGACCCTCGCCGAGCGGCTCACCCGCGGCCCCCTCCCCGAGCGCGACCTCCGGCCGCTGCTGCGCCGCCTCGCCGACGCCGTGGCCGAGGCCCACCGGGTCGGACTGGCCCTCGGCGGGCTCACGCCGGAGAACATCGTGCTGCGCCCGAACGGCCTGGTCGGCGTCCGCGCCGTCCCGGCGGCCAACGGGACGATGGAGGGCGACATCAACGCCCTCGGCGCGCTGCTCGAGGCATGTCTGCGCGGCACCGCCACCGACGACGCCTCCCCGCTGACCGGCCCGCCCGACCTCGTCGCGCTCGCCCGCCGCGCCGGCTCCACCGAGTCCGGACAGGGCATCTCCTCCGTCGCCGCGATGGCGGCGCTGCTGGCCGAGCGGCCGCGGTCGGCCACCGGGTCCCGGGCCGACGACGACTCCCGCCGCCGGCGGGCGCGCGACCGCCGGGCCGAGCCGCTGCTCGGCGGCCGGCGCACCGCCGACCAGCCGAACCGGGCCGCCGCGCCGGAGGCCGACGTCGAGCCCCTGGTGGCCGCAGGCACCGCACCGCCCACGATCGCCGTCGACCCCGGCGACGCCCCGCGTCCGCTCGACCCGCAGACGCTGCCCCCCGTGCCGCGCACGCGGCCGGTCCCGCCCTCGGCAGCCGGGGGCGGTCCGCCCACCTCCCCCGATGCCCAGCGCACCGGCCGACGCGGGGACACCATCGCCGTCACCGTGCCCCCCGCCGGCGGCACCGCCTGGGGCGACTCCGACGTCGCCGGCCCGGTCGACCGGTCCGTCGAGGCCCGGGCCCGGGACGGCTACGACGAGCCGTTCGTCCTCGACGACGACCTGCGCGACGACGACCTGCGCGACGACGACGACCTCGACGAGCTGGACGACGGTCCCACGACCACGGACACCGAGTTGACCGCCCCGAGCACGCGGCGCCGGCTGGCCGTGGCCGGGATGGCCGTCCTGGCCCTGGCCGTGGTGGTCGGGCTGGCCTTCTGGTTCGGCAACAGCGTCCTGTCGGTGGCCGGCAACTACGACGACCTCGAGGGCTCGACGCCGTCGAGCAGCGTCACCGCGAGCACCTCGGCGTCCGCCGCGGAGGAGACCCCCGCCGCCGGTGGCCCCGTGGAGGTCCAGGAGGGGACGGTCTTCGACCCCGGCGGCGACGGCGCTCCCGAGAACGACGACCAGGTGCCGCTGTCCCACGACGGCGACCCGGCCACCGTGTGGTCGACCCTCGAGTACCAGGGCTCCCCGGCGTTCGGGAACCTCAAGGACGGCGTCGGCGTCGTCTACGACCTCGGCAGCGAGCAGGAGTTGGCCGGCGCCACCCTCAGCACCACGCTGCCCGGCTCGACGGTCGAGATCCACGCCGCCTCCGGCACGGACGGCGCACTCGAGGACTGGCCGCTGCTGGCGAAGGGCACCCTCGAGGAGAGCACCGATCTGTCCTTCGAGGAGACGGCGACCACCCGCTACGTGCTGGTCTGGGTCACCGGGCTCGTCGAGTCCGAGGGCGCCTTCGAGGCGAACCTGGCCGAGGTGGAACTGCTGGCTGCGGGCTAGGTCGTCGGGGCTGGGGCGTCGGCGGGACGCCGGGGAATGGCCCCCCTACGATCCTCGTTGTGCCGCCCGTGACGAACTCCCCGACGCCCGCGCACCTCACCCCGGGCCCGGCCGTGACCACCCCGGAGACCGCCGCCCACCCGGCCGTCCCGCCGGCCGAGACCCCGGAGTGCCGTGACCTGATCATCATCGGGTCGGGCCCCGCCGGGTACACCGCGGCCGTCTACGCCGCCCGCGCGAACCTGCACCCGCTGGTGTTCGAGGGATCGCAGTTCGGCGGCGCGCTGATGACCACCACCGAGGTGGAGAACTTCCCCGGGTTCCCCGAGGGCATCCAGGGCCCGCAACTGATGGACGACATGCGTACGCAGGCCGAGCGCTTCGGCGCCGAGCTGCGGCCGCACGACGTGACCGAGGTCGACCTCACCGCCGAGCCCAAGGTCGTCAAGGTCGGCGACGAGGTGTTGCACGCGCACGCCGTCATCGTCGCCACCGGCTCGAAGTACCGGTACCTGGGCCTGGACAACGAGGCCCGCCTGCTCGGCCGCGGCGTCTCGGCCTGTGCCACCTGTGACGGCTTCTTCTTCCGCGACCAGGACATCGTGGTCGTGGGCGGCGGCGACTCGGCGATGGAGGAGGCGACCTTCCTCACCCGGTTCGCCAAGAGCGTGACCGTCGTCCACCGCCGCCCCGAGCTGCGCGCGTCGAAGATCATGCAGAAGCGCGCCCAGGACAACGAGAAGATCCGCTGGGCCCTCGGCAAGCAGGTCACCGAGGTGCACGGCGAGAACGCCGTCTCCGGCGTCGAGCTCACCGACGTCGACACCGGCGAGACCGAGACGCTGGACGTCTGCGGGCTGTTCGTGGCCATCGGCCACGACCCGCGCAGCGAGCTGTTCGCCGGCCAGCTCAAGCTGGACGACGCGGGCTACATCCAGGTGGAGCACCCGACCACGCGCACCAACATCGAGGGCGTGTTCGCCTGCGGCGACGTCGTCGACCACATCTACCGCCAGGCGATCACCTCGGCCGGTACCGGCGCGGCCGCCGCGATCGACGCCGAGCGCTGGCTGGCCGAGACCTTCGACGAGCGCTGACCCGGGCATAACGGGGCTCGCTCCGCCGGTTGTCACCAGCGAGCACGACTCCCACCGAGAGGAAGACAGATTCCATGGCAGGCAACACCGTGACGGTCACCGACGCCAGCTTCGCCGACGACGTCCTGGGCAGCGACAAGCCCGTCCTCGTCGACTTCTGGGCCGAGTGGTGCGGACCGTGCAAGATGGTCGCCCCGGTGCTGGAGGAGATCGCCGCCGAGCACGGCGACAAGCTCACGATCGCCAAGCTCAACATCGACGAGAACCCGCAGATCGCCCGCGACTACCAGGTCATGTCGATCCCGACCATGACGGTCTTCCAGGGCGGCAAGCCGGTGAAGAGCATCATCGGCGCCAAGCCCAAGGGCGCCATCCTGAGCGACCTCTCCGACTACATCTGAGCCGCACCGCCCGACCGGGCGACCTGAGCCCCTCCGTCCCTCCGGGCGGAGGGGCTCTCGCCGTTCCAGAGGACTGATCAGGACCCCCCGGCGGGCTGATGGCGCCGGCGCAGTCCACAATCGGACCCACCATGGTGACGAGGGCAACGCTTCCGGTTCCCCAGCGGAGCTGCATTGCGTAAACGATGTCTTCCGGTTCCCCAGCGGAGCTGTGATGGGTAGCGACAGCCGCATGCAGCCCCTCCGGCTCGGCGACCGCGGCCCTGCCGTGGCCGATGTGCAGATCTCGCTGCGCATCCTCGGCCTGCTGCCCGACGACGGCTCGTCGCGGCCGGCCGGCCCGGACGGCGACGGCCTGGAGACCGCCGAGTTCGACGAGGCCACCGAGCGGGCCGTCCGCCACTTCCAGCAGGTGCGCGGCCTGTCGGTCGACGGCCGGGTCGGGGACGAGACCTACCGCGCGCTGTCGGAGGCGCGCTGGTCGCTGGGGGACCGGGTGCTGCGCTACGACCCGGACCGGCCCATGCGCGGCGACGACGTCACCAGCCTGCAGGAGCGCCTGCTCGAGCTCGGCTACGACGCCGGGCGGGCCGACGGCATCCTCGGCTCCGAGACCGAGGTAGGTCTGCGCGCCTTCCAGCGGGACTACGGGCTGACCGCCGACGGCACCTGCGGCCCCGCCACGCTGCGCGCGCTGCGCCAACTCGGCCGCAAGGTGACCGGGGGCCGACCCCAGCTGCTCCGGCAGAGCGCGTCGTTCGTCGAGAGCGGCCCGCACCTGATCGGCCGCGTCATCGTCGTCGACCCGGGGCACGGCGGCGCCGAGACGGGCTTCACCGCCGGTGAGACGACCGAGGCCGACCTCGTGCTCGACCTCGCCCAGCGGATCGAGGGCCGGCTCACCGCCGCCGGCGCCACCGTGTACCTCACCCGCGGCCGCGACCAGAGCCCCACCGCCGCCGAGCGGACGGCGTTCGCCAACGACACCCGCGCCGACCTGTTCCTCTCCCTGCACATGGAGGCGCACGACTCCGAGCACGCGCGCGGCGTGGCCAGCTACTACTACGGCACCGGCTCAGGCGTCTCGTCCACGGTCGGGGAGCGCTTCGCGGACCTGGTGCGCCGCGAGGTCGTCGCCCGCACCGGCATGCTCGACCTCGGCTCGCACGCCAAGGTGTGGGACCTGCTGCGGATGTCCCGGATGCCCGCCGTCCGCCTGGACTGCGGGTACCTGTCCCACCCGGTCGACCGGCTGCTGCTGCTCGACGCCCGGCTGCGCGGAACGGTCGCCCACGCGGTGCTCGCCGCCGTCCAGCGGCTGTTCCTGCCTGCGGAAGCCGACCCGCCCACGGGGACGTTCGTGCTGCCCGCCAAGGGCTGACCCCGACAGGAAGCTGCTGCCACGCCCGGGCAGGTCCCGTCACGACAGAAACCCGCTCCCTACACTCCTGTGGGTGGCCACTCCACCGCCCGGTAGCGGATCCCCCGGGGAGCGCGGCGCGCACGTCGCGCACCCCACCACGGCGCATCCCCACCACGGCGCGGCAGCAGCGGCCCGCAACGCGCCCCACCCGGCGCCCCGGCACCCGCGGCTGGACCCGCTGGCCGACCGGTACGCGGCCCGCACCCACGGGATGAAGACCTCGGAGATCCGGGCGCTGTTCTCGGTCGTCAGCCGTCCCGAGGTCGTCTCGCTGGCCGGCGGCATGCCCGCGGTCACCGCGCTGCCGCTCGACGCGGTGGGCTCGATGATCGGCGACCTGGTCTCCGGCATGGGCGCCCAGACGCTGCAGTACGGCTCCGGCCAGGGCGACCCGCGGCTGCGGGAGCGCATCTGCGACGTCATGGCGCTCGAGGGCATCACCGACGCCGCGCCGAGCGAGGTCGTCGTCACCGTCGGCTCGCAGCAGGGCCTGGACCTGGTCACCCGCGTCTTCTGCGACCCGGGTGACGTCATCCTCGCCGAGGGGCCGTCGTACGTCGGGGCGCTCGGCGTCTTCCAGGCCGCCGAGGCCCGGGTCCGCCACGTCGCCATGGACGACGACGGACTGATCCCCGAGGCGCTGGAGGAGGCGCTGGCCGCCTGCCGCGCGGCCGGCGACCGGGTGAAGTTCCTCTACACGGTGCCGAACTTCCACAACCCCGCCGGCGTGACGCTGTCCGAGCCGCGGCGCGAGGCGATCATGGCGATCGCCGACCGCTGGGACCTGCTGGTCATCGAGGACAACCCGTACGGCCTGCTCGGCTTCGAGCACGAGCCGATGCGCGCGCTGCGGGCCCGCGACGTCCGACCGGGTCATCTACCTCGGCTCGTTCTCCAAGACGTTCTCCCCGGGCCTGCGGGTCGGCTGGGTGCTCGCGCCGCTCGCCGTCCGCGAGAAGCTCGTGCTGGCCACCGAGGCGCAGGTGCTCTGCCCGCCCTCGCTGACCCAGTACGCCGTCGCCCGCTACCTCGACACCCAGCCGTGGCGGGAGCAGATCAAGCTGTTCACCGAGCTCTACCGCGAGCGCCGCGACGCCACGCTGGAGTCGCTCGACGCCCTCATGCCGCCGGGCACGACCTGGACCCGGCCGGACGGCGGCTTCTACGTGTGGCTGAAGCTGCCGCACGGCCTGGACGCCAAGCTCATGCAGCCCCGCGCGGTGAACGCGCACGTGGCCTACGTGCCGGGCATCGGCTTCTACGCCGACGGGGCCGGCCGCGAGTACATGCGGCTGTCCTACTGCTATCCCGAGCCGGACCGGATCCGGGAGGGCGTCCGCCGCCTCGCCCGCGTCATCGAGGCCGAACTCGACCTGCACAGCACCTTCGGCGGGGTGGACACCGGCAGCTTCCGGGCCGTGCGCCCCACCGGCATCGAGCGGATCGGGGACTTCCCGGCATGAGCGAGCCCGCAGCCGCACCCGAGACGGTCGACCGTTCGGACGACGACGCGCAGCCGCTGCGCACCGTCGTCCTGTCCGGCGGCCTGGCCTTCGAGCGGGAGGTGAGCCTGTCGTCGGGCACCCGCGTGGTCGAGGAACTGACCCGCGCCGGACTCGACGCCGAGGTGCGCGACGCCGACGCCGATCTGCTGCCGGGGCTCGCCGCGGTGCCCGCGGACGCGGTCTTCATCGCCCTGCACGGGGCGACGGGGGAGGACGGCGCCCTGCGCGCGGTCCTGGACCTGGCCGGGGTGCCCTACGTCGGCTCGCCGGCCGCCGCCTGCCGCGTGGCCTGGGACAAGCCCGCCGCCAAGTCCGTCGTCCGCTCCGCCGGGGTGGCGACGCCGGACTGGGTCGCCCTGCCGCACAGCACGTTCCGCGAGCTCGGTGCGGGTGCCGTCCTCGACCTCATCGTCGCCCGGCTCGGACTGCCCCTGATGGTCAAGCCGGCGTCCGGCGGCTCGGCGCTCGGCGTCCAGAAGGTGGCCCGCGTCGAGGACCTGCCCGCCGCGATGGTCAGCTGCTTCGCCTACGGCGAGACGGTCATGGTGGAGCGGTTCGTCGACGGGGTCGAGCTGGCGCTGTCGGTGATCGACCTCGGCGACGGGCCGACCGCGCTGCCGGCCGTGGAGATCGCGCCGCAGTCCGGCGTCTTCGATTACACCGCCCGGTACACACCCGGGCTGACCGAGTACCACGCGCCCGCCCGCATCGCCGACGACGTCGCCGCCCGCGCCGCCGCCCTGGCCGTGCAGGTGCACGGCGAGCTCGGCCTCGCCGACCTGTCGCGCACCGACGCGATCGTCAGCCCGGACGGCGAGGTGCACTTCCTCGAGACGAACGTCTCCCCCGGCATGACCGAGACGTCGATGTTCCCCATGGCGGTCGAGGCGGCCGGGTACGAGCTCGGCGACGTCCTCGGCCGGCTGCTCACCCGCCGCGCCGGTCGCTGACAGACGCAGCCGCGTCCTGGCTCACCTCCGGGCGACGTAGCTCACGATCGACGGTGAGCACGTTGCCTGATGATCAGCCAGGCTGATCTCATCTTTCGTCTGTGACGTAACGACTGACGCGCCTCGGAGTCAGGGCTGCGGATGCCGTCCGGTGATCTCCGGAGCCATCTGGCCGATGATGCGCTGCAGATCGTCGACCGAGCCGAACTCGACGACGATGCGCCCCTTGGCCCGGCCGATCTGGATCTTCACGTTCGTCTCGAACATGTCGGACAGCCGGCCGGCGAGATCCTCGACCCCGGGCGCACTGAACCTGCGGGGCCGGCGCTTGGTCGTCGGTTCCTCGGCGGCGGCCATGGCGACCGCCTCCTCGGTGGCGCGCACCGACAGGCCCTCGGCGACGATGCGGGTGGCCAGCGCGTCCTGCGCCTCGGCGTCCGACAGCCCGAGCAGCGCGCGGGCGTGCCCGGCGGAGATGACGCCGGCGGCGACGCGGGTCTGCACCTTCACCGGCAGCTTCATCAGCCGGATCGTGTTGGTGACCTGCGAGCGGCTGCGCCCGATCTTGGCGGCGAGCTCCTCGTGGGTGGCGCCGAACTCCTCCAGCAGCTGCTGGTAGGCGGCGGCCTCCTCGAGCGGGTTCAGCTGGACCCGGTGGATGTTCTCCAGCAGCGCGTCGCGCAGCAGGGCGTCGTCGGTGGTGTCGCGGACGATGGCCGGCACGGTCTCCAGCCCGGCCGCACGGGCGGCGCGGAGCCGGCGCTCGCCCATGATGAGCTCGTAGCCGCCATCGGGCTTCTCGCGCACGACGACCGGCTGCAGCAGGCCGAACTCGCGCACCGAGTGGGTGAGCTCGTCGTGCGACTCGTCGTCGAAGACCTGGCGCGGCTGCTTCGGGTTGGGGACGACGTCGCCGACGGCCACCTCGCAGCAGCCGGGCGCCCGGGCACGCCCAGGGCGTCCCCGGCGGCCGGAGCGGTCGGCTCGGCCACCGGCGGCACCAGAGCGACCGGGGACGACGCGGGCGTGGCCGCCGCGCCGTCCTCACGGGTGCTCCGGTCGGCCGGCTCCTCCGCGGGAACGGGCTGCGCCGCGACGGGCGCGGGCTCCGGGACCGGGGGAGCGGTCGGGATGAGGGCCGCCAGTCCGCGGCCGAGCCCACCACGCGGGGTCACTGCGCCTCCTCGAGCCTGCGGGTGCCGGGCGTTCGCCGGGCGCCTGCGCGGCCGGTCACTGCGACCGCCGCGACGGGTCGACGGAGGCGGTGCCTCCGAAGGTCATGGCGGCGACCGGGGGAGCCGGCGGAACGCCCGGCGGCCGGTCGACCGACAGCGGGGTCATGGTCGCGCCGCGCTCGGCGAGCTCCCGAGCCGCCTCCACGTAGCTCGTGGACCCCCGCGAGCCCGGGTCGTAGGTCAGCACCGACTGCCCGTAGCCCGGAGCCTCGGACACCCGCACGTTGCGCGGGATGACCGCGCGCAGCACCAGCTCGCCGAAGTGCCGGCGGACCTCCTCGGCGACCTGGTCGGCGAGCTTGGTCCGCCCGTCGTACATGGTCAGCAGGATCGTCCGGACGGCGATGCCCGGGTTGAGGTGCTGGCGAACCAGGTCGATGTTGTTGAGCAGCTGTCCCAGGCCCTCCAGCGCGTAGTACTCGCACTGGATGGGGATGAGCACCTCGTCCCCCGCCACCAGCGCGTTGAGGGTCAGCAGCCCGAGCGACGGCGGGCAGTCGATCAGCACGTAGTGCGGACGGCGCTCCGCCGGCAGGGCGGCGATGTAGCTCTCGATGGCCCGGCGCAGCCGGTGCTCGCGGGCGACGACCGAGACGAGCTCGATCTCGGCGCCGGCCAGGTCGATCGTCGCGGGCACGCAGGTCAGCAGCGGGCTCGCGGTCGTCGGGTGGACGACGTCGGCCAGCGAGCTCTCGCCCACCAGGGCGTCGTAGATCGACGGCGTCCCGACGGTGTGCTCGACGCCCAGCGCCGTGCTCGCGTTGCCCTGCGGATCGAGGTCGATGACCAGCGTCCGCAGTCCGTAGAGCGCGAGCCCGACGCCCAGGTTCACCGTCGACGTCGTCTTGCCGACGCCGCCCTTCTGGTTCGCCACGGTGATGACGCGGATCCGCCCCGGTGCCGGGAACGGCTCCTGGTCGGCGGCGTGCAGCACCCGGGTCGCCCGCAGCGCCTCCATGGCGATGGGGCTGTCGAACTCCGCGGGAGACGCTCCGGAAACCGCGCTGTCGGCGGCGAGGCTGCTGCGCAGCCGCTCGCCCGGGTCGGTCATCGCGGTCCTTCCTGTCGACCCGTTTCACGTGGAACGGATCGGATGCCTGTACCTCGTTCCACGTGGAACGCGCGCTCCGGTCTCCCCGGGTCAGCGCGGTCCACGCGTCATGACCACCACGGTAGTGGCAGCGTCTCCCAGTCCGGCACCGACGGCCCGTGGTTCGACGTCCGTCATGCCGGCCGCGCGGAGTTCGCCGAGCACGGACGGCAGGTCGGCGACCGCGGTCGCGCCCACCAGCGCCACCAGCCGGGCGCCCGGGCGCAGCAGGCCGCGGCACCAGGCGGCGAGCCGGGGGAGCGGCGCCACGGCCCGGGCGGTGACCACGTCGACCTGTCCGACGGCAGCGACGACCGAGCGCTCCTCGGCGCGGCCGCGGACGACCGTCCAGCGACGGGCGCCCAGCAGCTCCTCGAGGTCGGCCACGACCTCGGTCAGGAACTCCACCCGCCGCGCCATCGGCTCGACGAGGGTGATCGACAGGTCGGGACGGGCGAGGCCGAGCGGGATGCCCGGGAGGCCGGCGCCGCTGCCCACGTCGACGACCCGGGCACCGTCGGGCACCGCCTCGGCGACCGCCGCGCTGTTGAGCACGTGCCGCTCCCACAGCCGGCCGACCTCGCGCGGACCGATCAGGCCGCGGGTCACCCCGTCGGTGGCCAGCCGGGCGACGTAGCGCTCGGCGGCCGGCAGCGCGTCGCCGAAGACCGAGGCCGCGACCCCGGGCGCGGGCGGGACCCCGTGAGCCGTCGGGTCGCCGGGAACCGGCGGTACCCCGTCGCTCACTTCTCGGGCAGGACCACGACCCGGCGCTGCGGCTCCTCGCCCTCGCTCTCGCTGCGCACGCCGTCGACGGCGGCGATGACGTCGTGGACGACCTTCCGCTCGAACGGGTTCATCGGCGCCAGGCGCTCGGGCTGGCGGCTCTCGGAGACCCGGCGGGCCACGGTGCCGGCCAGCGCGGTGAGGTCGGCCCGACGGCGGGCCCGGAACTCGCCGACGTCGAGCATCAGCCGGCTGCGGACGCCGGTCGCCTGCGCGACGGCCAGCCGGGTGAGCTCCTGCAGCGCCTCGAGGACGGCGCCGTCCTGACCGATCAGGTTGTCGAGCCTGCCGCCGACGATGGCGACCGAGGCGCGGTCGCCCTCGACGTCGAGGTCGATGTCGCCGTCCACGTCGAGGATGTCCAGCAGCCGCTCGAGGTAGTCGCCGGCGACGTCGCCCTCGCGCACCAGCAGGCCCTCGTCGGCCTGCTTCGCACGCGACCCACGCGTCACGGGGGCCTCCTCCGCACCGGCCGGCTCGACGAGCGCGTCGTCGCTCACCGGGTCGGCGTCGGGCAGCGCTACGTCTGCGGCGTCGTCGGTGCCGGTGTCCGCGGCCGGTACGGGGCTCAGCACGTCGTCCGAGGTGGCCTCGGCGGTCGCGATGCTGTCGGTGGCGGGGTGCTGCGGAGCACTCACGGGGTGTTCCTCCCAGGTCGGTGCAGGCGGCCGGGTCGTGCCCGGAGGTAGGTGGCCGGTTCGCACCGGCGGGGTGGAGCGGGGGTCAGCGGCGCTTGCGCTTGGCGCGCGATGCGGCCGTCGAGCCGCCCGCGCCGGGCTTCGGGCCGGTGCGTCCGGTGCCGTTCGGCGTGCCCGGCGACGTGCCGCCGTCCGCCGGCGCGCCGGTGACGGGCGGCTGCGCAGCGGGAGGCTTCGGCGCAGCCGGCTTCTTCGCGGCCGCCTTCTGATCCGCGGTCCCCTGCGGCTTCGGCGCAGCCGGTTTCTTCGACGGCCGCCTTCGTGGCCGGCGTGCCGTTCGGCGTCGCCGCCGGCGGGGTCGTCGCGCCGTCGACGGGAGCGTCGAGCGCGCTGCCGTCGGCCGAGACGGTGCTCTCGGGCGCGAGGGTGGCGGGCTTGGCCGCCTTGGGGCGGACCGGCTTCTGGCCCGGCTTGGGGGCGAGGGTCTTGGGGTCGATGGCCGGCTTCTCGGCAGCGGCCTTGGCCAGCGCGGCGGGGGATCCGGGCGGCGGCATCTTGCGCAGGACGAAGAACTGCTGGCCGAGGGTCCACAGGTTGTTCGTCATCCAGTAGAGCAGGACGCCGATCGGGAAGAAGAAGCCCGAGACGAACAGGGACGCCGGCATCACGTAGAGCAGGAACTTCTGCATCATCGCGGCTTGGCCCTCGACCGGGCCGGACCGCTTCATGATCTGCTTCTGCGTGACGAACGTCGTGATGCACATGATCACGATCAGCACGAAGCAGACGACGCGGATGTTCTGCATCGTCGTGAACTCGAGCAGGGCGGCGGCCTTGGCGCCGCTCATGTTGAACGACGCGGAGATCGGCGCACCGAACAGCTCGGCGCGGGCCGCCTGGTCGGTGAGCTCGTCGCTCCAGCTGTAGAGGCCCTCCTTGTCCGGCGCCAGCCGGCGCAGGACGTGGAAGAGGGCGAGGAAGACCGGGATCTGCGGGAGCAGCGGCAGGCAGCCGGCCAGCGGGTTGACCCCGCGTTCCTTCTGCAGGGTCATCATCGCCTGCGACAGGCCCTGCCGGTCGGTGCCGTACTGCTTGCGCAGCTTCTGGATCTCCGGCTGGAGCTCCTGCATGGCCCGCTGCGACTTGATCTGCTTGACGAACAGCGGGAAGAGGATCACGCGGACGGTGACGACCAGGAGCATGATCGACAGCGCCCAGGTGATACCGGCGGCCGGGTCGAGGAAGGTGGAGAAGACCGTGTGCCAGGTCTTCATCACCCATGCGATGGCGGTGTACAGCCAGTCAAGCAACGCCAGCCTCCTGCTGGGAAGACCGGCAGGGAGCCGGCGGGGCGGTGAGAGTCGGTCGGGGATCGGCCGTCGCCGTGCTCGACGCCCGGTCCGGCGCGGGAGTTCCCGGCCGTGCCGGGGGCACGAGGTCGACGCCGCCCG
Organism: uncultured Actinomycetota bacterium; assembly: GCA_963777095.1. Classification (GTDB taxonomy): domain Bacteria; phylum Actinomycetota; class Actinomycetes; order Mycobacteriales; family Geodermatophilaceae; genus CAVZOY01. The sequence continues at coordinate 927,892 of CAVZOY010000006.1, read as the reverse complement.
GGTGCCAGGGCGCGCACTTGGCCAGCCGGCGCAGGGCGAGCCAGCTGCCGCGGGCCGCGCCGTGTCGGGCGATCGCCTCGGCCGCGTAGGCGCTGCAGGTCGGATAGAAGCGGCACCGGGCCGGCAGGGCCGGACTGATCGCCCGCGAGTAGAAGCCGATGACACCGAGCAGCAGCCTGCGGACCGGACGTCGCCGCGGAGCGCCGGTCACCGGGCGGCCCTCGCGCCGAGCAGCCGGTCGAGGCCGGTGGCGAGATCGGCGCGCAGCGCGGCGTAGTCGGCGGCGGCCGACTCCGGCCGCGCGCGGAGGACGAGATCGGCGGTCGGCGGCAGGCGGTGCAACTCCTCCGCGGCGGCGGCGCGCAGCCGCCGGCTCACGCGGTGCCGGATCACGGAGTTGCCGACCGCGCGGCCGACGACCAGGCCCACACGCGGGGAGGACGGGCGCGCCGTCGCAAGCTCACGCGCAGCGCCGGACGACAGCACCCCGTCGGCGTCGACGGGGCGTTCGGGGAGGTAGTGGAGCACCATGGTGGGGCGCCCGGCGCGCCGCCCTGACCGGACGACCGCGGTGAACTCCGGGCGCCGGCGCAGGCGGGCCTGCGCGGGCAACACGTCAGGCGGAGAGCTTCTCGCGGCCCTTGCGACGCCGGCCGGCGATGATCGCGCGGCCCGCACGGGTGCGCATCCGCAGCCGGAAGCCGTGGGTCTTGGACCGACGACGGTTGTTCGGCTGGAACGTGCGCTTGCTCACGAGGGACTCCCACTACGACGACGGTGCGCACCCGCCGGTGGGCGGGCCGCAGGGGCCGGTGCGGACGGTGCCGCACTCCGGACCCGGAAGCTGGTCTCTGCGGACCGACCGCACCGCTCGGCCGGACGACCGGCTCGCGGTCCCCTCCGAGGCCGGCAGGGACCGTCCACAGACCCGCCCAGCATAGCCGAGGTCGCGCGGTTGCCGGTGGCCGGGACGACGCCCACGGCCCGGCGTACCGCGACGTCCTCGGACAGCGGTCGCGGAGCAGCCCCCGGATGGCCCGTCGGGCACCGACGGACGAAGGCCGACCCCCCATGGTCATGGAGGGGACGCTCCGGAGGCACGCAGGCGCGCCGGAGGACGACCCGCGCGAGGGCGGTCCGACGCGCCGGGGCGGGGCTCGCTGTCATTGCCGGGCTGTGGACGGGGCTGTTAGCGTCGCCGTCGCTCCGCGTCGGACATCAGGGTTCCGGCGCGCGGGCCGACCCCGTCGGTCGAACGACCGCCGCGCGCTCGCCGTCCGTCCGGAACACGCCCCTGACCTGCACCGTCGCCGGTCACGGAGCTGTACCGGACGTCTCTGTGGCCCGTCCGGCCGCCGACCGTGCACACCCTGTGGACAGCCGTGTGGACGTGTGCGCCCACCGGTCCACAGGGCACCGGCACCCGGACGAGCAGTTCGGGCGGGGACGGGGGCAGCACCGGACGGCCGGGTCCGTCCGGACCGGGGTCGAGGCAGAGGAGGACGACGCGGCATGGCGGACGCCACGCTGGACCTGGCGACGGTCTGGGACCAGATCCGGGAGCGGCTGGCCACCAGCCTGTCCCCGCAGCAGAACGCCATGCTCAACCTCACGCGGCCGGTGGGCCTGTTCGAGGACACCGCGGTGCTCGAGGCGCCGAACGAGTTCACCCAGACGGTGCTCGAGTCCCGGATGCGCCGGGTGCTCGCCGAGGCCCTGTCGCAGCGCTTCGGCCGCGACATCCGGGTCGCCGTGCAGGTCGAGGACGCCCCGGCGTCCCCCGCGGGCGACGCGGAGGACTCCGAACCGGTGCGCCGTCCGTGGGCGGCGGTCGACACCAGCCGCGCCGAGGAGGAGGACCGGGAGATCCGCGACCGGGCCGACGACGGCCGCAGCGCCTTCGGGGTCCGCGCGGACGCCGGCGCCGCACCGTGGGACCGGGACGCCGCCGACGAGCCGCCCGCCCCGCGCGACGACATCCCGCCGCTGCGGGCCGTGCCGGCGAGCCCGGTGGTCGACCGGGGCGCGCCCGAGGACTGGAGCAGCACTCCCTGGCCCGAGGAGCCGGCCGACAGCGGTCCCGGCGCCGGGATCGCGGCAGTGCTCCCCTTCGACAACACCGACGGCGACCGCGGGAACCGGTTCGGCGGAGGACGGGGCCCGGCACGCGAGTCGACCGGCTTCGCCGAGCGCCGCCCGGCCGGCCTGGACCCGGGGCTGAACCCCAAGTACGTCTTCGACAGCTTCGTGATCGGCAACAGCAACCGGTTCGCGCACGCCGCGGCCGTCGCCGTGGCCGAGGCGCCCGCCCGCGCCTACAACCCGCTGTTCATCTACGGGGAGTCCGGGCTGGGCAAGACCCACCTGCTGCACGCGATCGGCCACTACGCGGCGCGGATGTTCCCCAACGTGCGCGTCCGGTACGTGAGCACCGAGGAGTTCACCAACGAGTTCATCAACCTGGTGCACTCCGGCCGGGCCGAGGACTTCCGCCGGCGCTACCGCGACATCGACTTCCTGCTGATCGACGACATCCAGTTCCTGGAGCGCGCCGAGCGGACGCAGGAGGAGTTCTTCCACACGTTCAACACGCTGCACAACGCCAGCAAGCAGATCGTCATCACCTCCGACCGGGCACCGAAGAAGCTGACGACGCTGGAGGACCGGCTGCGGACCCGCTTCGAGTGGGGCCTGATCACCGACGTCCAGGCGCCCGACCTCGAGACCCGCATCGCGATCCTGCGCAAGAAGGCGTGGGGCGAGCGGCTGCAGGTGCCCGACGCGGTGCTGGAGTTCATCGCCAGCAAGGTGCAGACCAACATCCGCGAGCTCGAGGGCGCGCTGATCCGGGTCACCGCCTTCGCCAGCCTCAACAAGCAGCAGGTCGACCTGCCGCTGGCCGAGCTCGTGCTCAAGGACCTGATCAGCGACGAGCAGGGCCCGCAGATCACCGCGGCGATCATCATGGCGGCGACGGCCGAGTACTTCTCCGTGACGATGGAGGAGCTGCAGGGCTCCAACCGCAGCCGCACGCTGGTCAACGCCCGCCAGATCGCGATGTACCTCTGCCGCGAGCTGACCGAGCTGTCGCTGCCGCGCATCGGTGCGTCCTTCGGCGGCAAGGACCACACCACGGTCATGCACGCGGTCAAGAAGATCACCAACCTGATGAGCGAGCGCCGCGCCACCTACACCCAGGTGACCGAGCTGACCGCCCGCATCAAGAGCCGCGCCCGCCAGTGACCTCGTGGTCTCCCCACCGCCGCTGAGAACACTCTCCGTGTTCGGCCGGTCGATTCGTCCACAACTGGGGGCAGTCCTGTCGACAGCGCGCTGACCTCGGCCGATCCGCGCGGCGGCACGGTCACCAGCGCGTTGGAGGTCGACTCGTCGAGGAGTTGTCCCCAGGAATGTGCACAGTCTGGGGACGGACGCGTGCCCGCCAGGTCACGGCTCGTGACGTCGACGCGGCGTCCCCCCGGGCTCACGATCCGTGATCGATCGAGCGGTGATCTGCCGTCTGACCTGCACGGACGCGACGGAACCCTGCGGAACGGGGTCGTAAGCACCGGTCGTGCGCCGTCGCCGCCCACAGGACCTGGGGACCGACCGTGGGTGGACGGGGGACCGACAGTGGACGGCGCGACGACCCGGTGCACAGCCGTCGAGATGTCCACGTGTCGACAACAGGAAAGCGCTCGCCCCCCACAGCGGGCCAACAGGCCCATTCGCCCGCTGACCTGCGCAGAGGGCCTCGTTCCCCAGCTTCCACACCGGTGATGACGAAGATGAGGGAGTTATCTCGGAGAATTCTCGAACCCCAGTCTGGGTGGGGATCAGCTGCCCGAGCGGCCTCCGGGGCTCCTCGCACCGGTCCGCAGAACGCACCGGAAGGTGCGTTGCACACGGGGCGGCAGCAGCCGCGAGGGACCCGAAAGGGAGACCGGGGTTGCCCGCGGCCCCACCGCTACAGGCACGATGTGGACCGCACACGGTCGAGACGAGCTGGGGTGGATCGAGTCATGAAGTTCCGGGTGGCACGCGAGGTGCTCGCCGATGCCGTCGCGTGGACCGCGCGCAGCCTGCCGCCGAGACCGTCGGTGCCGGTGCTGGCCGGCATCATGCTCGAGGTCGACAGCAGCACGCTCTCGGTGTCGGGCTTCGACTACGAGGTGTCCGCGCGGGCGGAGGTCGACGTCACCGCGACCGAGACCGGGCGCGCACTGGTGCCGGGCCGGCTGCTCGCCGAGATCACCCGTGCCCTGCCGCCGCACCCGGTGGAGATCACCGCCGAGGGCCCGCGGCTGGCGCTGGTCTGCGGCAACGCCCGGTTCAGCCTGCCGACCCTGCCGGTCGAGGACTACCCGGCGCTGCCGTCGATGCCGTCCTCGGCCGGCGTGGTCGACAGCGACGTGTTCGCCGAAGCCGTCGCCCAGGTGGCGGTCGCCGCGGGTCGCGACGACACGCTGCCGATGCTGACCGGCGTCCGCGTGGAGATCGAGGACGACCGGATCACGCTGGCCGCCACGGACCGCTACCGCCTGGCGGTGCGCGAGTTCGGCTGGCGGCCCGAGTCCGGTGGCATCTCCGCGGCGGTCCTCGTGCCGGCGCGGACGCTCGCCGACGCGGCGAAGACGCTCACCAGCGGCCCGGAGATCCTGATCTCGCTGTCCTCCGGCGGATCGGGCGAGGGCATCCTCGGCCTCTCCGGCAAGGACCGGCAGACCACCACCCGGCTGCTGGACGCCGAGTTCGTCAAGTACCGCGCGATCATGCCGTCGGAGTCGGCCGCCCACGCGCTGCTGCCGGTCGGCCTGTTCACCGACGCCGCCAAGCGCGTGGCCCTGGTCGCCGAGCGGGGGACGCCGCTGCGCTGCGAGTTCACGCCGGGGCAGGTGACGCTGCGCGCCGGCGGCACCGACGACGAGGGACAGGCCGAGGAGCGCTGCGACGTCGAGTTCGACGGCGAGCCGCTGACCATCGGGTTCAACCCGACGTTCCTGCTCGACGGCCTGGCCGCCGTGCACACGGAGCGGGCGCGGATGGACTTCACCAGCCCGCTGAAGCCGGCCGTCCTCTCCGGCGTCGAGGAGTCCGGTGCGGACGACGCCGCCCCGCAGCCGGGCGGACCGGGCAGCTACCGGTACCTGATCATGCCGGTGCGCCTGCCCGGCTGAGGGATGCCGGTGTCGCGCGATGCGGCCCCGGCCAGCACGATGGACCACGGAGCACCGCAACACCGTCGAGAGGGGATGCCGTCGTGCAGCTGGGGCTGATCGGGCTGGGCAAGATGGGCGGCAACATGGCCACGCGGGTGCGCCGCGCGGGCCACGAGGTCGTCGGGTACGACCACCACGCCGAGAAGCGGGACGTCGACAGTCTCGAGGGGCTGGTGCAGGCGCTCGAGCAGCCCCGGGTCGTGTGGGTCATGGTCCCCTCCGGCGAACCGACGAAGCAGACCGTCAAGGAGCTGAGCGAACTGCTCAGCCCGGGTGACGTCATCGTCGAGGGCGGCAACTCCAAGTACACCGACGACCAGGTGCACGACGTCCTGTGCCGCGAGAAGGGCATCGGCTACATCGACGCAGGCGTCTCCGGCGGCGTGTGGGGGCTGGAGAACGGCTACGCGCTGATGGTCGGCGGCACCAAGGAGGACGTCGCCAAGGTCCAGCCGGTCTTCGACGCGCTGCGACCGCCGGCACCCAAGGACGAGTCCGGCCAGGAGATGCCGGGTGTGGGCTTCGTGCACGCGGGGCCGGTGGGCGCGGGCCACTTCAGCAAGATGGTCCACAACGGCATCGAGTACGCGATGATGCAGGCCTACGGCGAGGGCTACGAGCTGCTGGCCGCCGTCGACCTGATCGAGGACGTGCCCGGCGTCGTCGCCAGCTGGACGCAGGGCACCGTCATCCGCTCCTGGCTGCTCGACCTGCTGGTCCGCGCACTGCAGGAGGACCCGGAGCTGGAGAAGATCCGCGGCTACGCCGAGGACTCCGGCGAGGGCCGGTGGACCGTCGAGCAGGCGATCGAGAACGCCGTCCCCATGCCGACGATCGCCGCGTCCCTGTTCGCCCGCTTCGTCTCCCGCCAGGAGGACTCGCCGACCATGAAGGCGGTCGCCGCGCTGCGCAACCAGTTCGGTGGGCACGCCGTGCAGGCCGTGCGCGAGGGCGAGGCCGAGCGGCCGCCCCCCCATCGCAGGCTCGCGGCGGGGCCCTGCGGAGGGCCGTTCCAGTACCTCACCGCGGTTAGGTGTACGTCCGGCACCTGCAGCTCGGCTCCTTCCGCAACTGGGACCGCGTCGACCTCGCCCTCGGACCGGGACCGGTGGTGCTCGTCGGCCGCAACGGCGAGGGCAAGACCAACCTGGTCGAGGCCGTCGGTCTACCTGGCCACGCTGGGCAGCCACCGGGTGAGCAGCGACGCGCCCCTGGTGCGCACCGGCGCCGAGCAGGCCGTCGTCCGGGCCGCGCTGCGCCGGGAGGACCGCGAGCTGCTGGTCGAGGTGGAGATCAACCCGGGGCGGGCCAACCGGGTGCGGCTCAACCGCTCCGCGCTGCCCAGGCCGCGCGAGCTGCTGGGCCTGGTTCGCACCGTGCTGTTCGCGCCCGAGGACCTGGCGCTGGTGCGGGGCGACCCCACGGAGCGGCGGCGGTTCCTCGACGAGCTCCTGGTCACCCGCACGCCCCGGCTGGCCGGCGTCCGCAGCGACTACGAGCGGGTGCTCAAGCAGCGCAACGCGCTGCTCAAGACCGCGCGGATGGCGCGCGGCAAGGCGATCGAGACCCTCGACGTCTGGGACGGCCACCTCACCGATCTGGGCGGACAGCTGCTGGCCGCGCGGCTGCAACTGGTCGCCGACCTGCAGCCGCACCTCGCCGCCGCCTACGCGCAGGTCGCCGGGGCCGACGCCGTCCCGGCCGCGCTCGGCTACAGCAGCACCGTGCCGGCCGCCGGCGACGGGACGCCGCTGACTCCGGACGCCGACCGGCCCGATGCCACGGCCCTGACCGCGGCCATGGCCGGGCGGGTCGCCGAGCGCCGCGGCGACGAGCTCGACCGGGGCGTGACGCTGGTCGGGCCGCACCGCGACGACCTGGTCATCCACCTCGGGTCCGGCCCCGCGAAGGGGTTCGCCAGCCACGGGGAGTCGTGGTCGCTGGCGCTCGGGCTGAAGTTGGCGACGTTCGCGCTCTTGAGGGCCGAGGGCGAGGACCCCATCCTGGTGCTCGACGACGTCTTCGCCACGCTCGACGCCGGCCGGCGCGCGGCCCTCGCCGCCGTCGCCCGGTCCGCCGAGCAGACGCTCATCACCGCGGCCGTGCTCGAGGACGTGCCGGAGGAGCTGCGCGGCGTCCTCGTCGAGGTCGGCGACGGACGGGCCGTGGTCGTGAAGGAGGGGGCGGGAGAGAGTGATGGATGACCGCCCGCCCCGCCCCAGCGACATCGCGCGCGCGGCGCTCGAGGCGGCCCGCGCGGCGTCGGCCGCCCGGCCCCGGCCGACCCGCCGGCGGATCGCCGGTCCCCGCCGAGCCTGGAGCGGGCCGCGCCCCGGCGCCGACGACCCGCAGCCGCTCGGGCGCCTGGTCGACGCGCTGGTCACCGAGCAGGACTGGTCGGCGCACACGAAGGTCGGCGCGGTGTTCGGCCGCTGGGACGCCCTCGTCGGCCCCGACATCGCCGCGCACTGTCGGCCGCAGACCCTCACCGAGGGCGAGCTGCACGTCGTCGCCGAGTCCACCGCGTGGGCCACCCAGCTGCGGCTCCTCGCGCCGACGATCCTGGCCAAGCTGCGCGCCCAGGTCGGTGGGGACGTCGTGACCCGGTTGCGCGTTGTCGGACCGACGGCCCCGAGCTGGAAGAAGGGTCCGCGGTCGGTCCGCGGGCGGGGGCCGCGGGACACCTACGGCTGAGCCCGTCGCCCTCCGCGGCGGGCCGGGGAGGACGATGCAGCCCATGGGCAGGCACACGTGAGCGAACCGCGAGACCGCGACGGGTTCGACGAGCGCGACCCCGAGGGCGGCTGGCAGGAGCCTCCGCACCTGCGCGGGGACGACGACGGCGTCGAACGACCCAACTTCGCCGACCGGCGCAGCACGCCCCGCGAGCCGGGCGAGCCGTGGACGCCGCCCGGCTGGGATCTGCCGCCCCCCGAGCGCAACGTGCCCGGACGCGGTGCCGAGCCGCCCGTGCCGGCCGAGCCGGACGTACCGGTCGACCGGACGCCGGACGCGGATCCCGTTCCGCCGGCCGACCCCTCGCGGGAGCCGATGACCCAGGAGCCGAGCACGCCGCCGCCGGCCGGAGCGTGGACGGCGGCCCCCCGCCGGATGGGCGAGGTGTCGAAGGTCTTCGCCTACCAGGGCGACCTGGTGGGTGCCCAGGCGCTGGGCGGTGCAGAACGGCTGGACGATCTCCGACGGCAGCGCGCCCGAGGACGCCCCGCTGCGCGACCTGATCGCCGCGGCACCGGTGCGGCTGAGCAAGGACCACCGGCCGGCCGGCGTGATGCGCGGCCGCGCCGACGCACTCGACATGGTCGCGTTCGACGTCCTGTACGCCAGCGGGCGGACCGTCGTCCCCGAGTACGCGGTCACCGCGGTCCCGCTGCTGGCGCCGATCCCGTACTTCCGGCTCTCCCCGGCGCGGTTCTGGAAGCACCGGACCGGTGGTCTGATGCCGGTCGAGACCGGCGACCCGGCGTTCGACAGCCGGTGGGTGCTCTACACGGCCGAGGACTGGCCCGGCGTGCGCGCGCTGGCCGCCGACGCCACGGTGCGCGAACTGCTGCTCAACACCGACGACGGCGACGAGTTCTGGGCCGCGGCCGGCCACGTCGCGGCGGTGCGGCCCGACGGGCACCGGCCGCTGCTGATCGAGCACCACGCGCGCCTGCTCACCGCGGTCGTCCGGGCCGTCACCGGTGGCCGCTGAGCCGGCGCCGGACCCGGAGGCGCCGGCCGCGGTTCCCCAGGACTCGCGGGCAGGTGTCCGCGAGCTGCTGCCGCTGCTGCGCCCGCACAGCCGTCCGCTGCTGGTCGGCGCGGGACTCTCGCTGGTGGCCGCGGCCGGCGCCCTGGCCCAGCCCGCCCTCGTCGGCCGGGTGATCGCCGCCGTCGGCGCCGGCGATCCGCTGCTGCCGGTGGTGGCGCTGCTGCTGCTCGTCCTGGTCGCCTCGGCGCTGCTCGGTGCGGTCCAGCAGTACCTGTTCCAGCGGACGGCGGAGGGCGTCGTCCTCACCACCCGCCGGACGCTCACCGACCGCCTGCTCCGGCTGCCGGTCGCCGAGTACGACCGGCGCCGCACCGGTGACCTGATGTCGCGGGTCGGGTCGGACACCACGCTGCTGCGCGCGACGGTGACCGGCGGCGTGGTCGAGATCGCCGGCTCCGCCGTCGTGGCCGTGGGCGCGCTGGTGGCGATGGCGTTCGTCGACGGCTGGCTGCTCCTGGTCACCGTCCTGGCCGTCGCCGTGGGGGTGGCGGTCGTCGCCACGGTGTCCCGGCGCGTGCGCGCGCTGTCCCGCCAGGCTCAGGAGGAGGTCGGCGCGATGTCGGCCGCGGTGGAGCGGGCGCTGTCGGCGGTGCGCACGATCCGCGCCAGCGGCGCGACCGCCCGCGAGGTGGAGGTCGTCGGCGAGAGCGCGACGCGGGCCTACCGGGCCGGCGTCCGTGTCGCCCGCCTGGAGGCAATGGTGGCGCCGGCCGCGTCGGTGGCGGTGCAGGGCGCGTTCCTCGCCGTCCTGGGCCTGGGTGGCTACCGCGTCGCGACCGGCTCGATCACCGTCGCGGACCTCGTCTCGTTCATCCTGTACCTGTTCCTGCTGGTCATGCCCCTGGGCCAGGCCATCGGCGCCTACACGCAGCTGCAGACGGGGCTCGGCGCGCTGGCCCGCATCCAGGAGATGCTCGCCCTGGCGCCCGAGCGCGACGACCGGCCCGAGCGGGCGGCCGGCGGCGCGGTCGCCGTGCCGGTCCTGCCGGCGGCCGGGGACCCGACGCCGGTGCTGGAGCTGGACGACGTCTCGTTCGCCCACGCGGACGGCACGGAGGTGCTGCGCGGGGTGTCGCTCTCGGTCCCGGCCGGCAAGCGGGTCGCCCTGGTCGGGCCGTCGGGGGCGGGCAAGTCGACGATCCTCGCGCTGATCGAGGGCTTCTACCCGGTGACGTCGGGAGCCGTCCGGTGGGCGGGCGTCGACGTCCGGGACCTGCCGCGGGCCGCCGTCCGCGCCCGGCTCGGCTACGTCGAGCAGGAGGCCCCGGTGCTGGCCGGGTCGGTGCGCGACAACCTGCTGCTGGCCGCGCCCGCGACGAGCGATCCGGAGCTGTGGGCGGTGCTGGCCGACGTCGGGCTCACCGCCGTCGTGCAGCGCTCACCGCGCGGGCTCGACGTGCCGGTCGGGGACGACGGGGTCCTGCTGTCCGGTGGGGAGCGGCAGCGGCTGGCGATCGCCCGCTCGCTGCTGGCCCGGCCGGCGCTGCTCCTGCTCGACGAGCCGACCGCCAGCCTCGACGCCCGCAACGAGCAGCTGCTCCGGGAGACGCTGGCCGCCGCGTCCGCCGACCGGTCGCTGCTCGTGGTGGCGCACCGGCTGTCGACGGTCCTCGACAGCGACCAGATCGTGGTGCTCGACGGCGGTCGCGTGGTCGCCCGGGGCACCCACGGGGAGCTGCTCGACACGAGCCCGCTCTACCGGGAGCTCGCGGCGGCTCAGCTGCTCGTGTGAGAGCGATGATGACGCGGGTTCAGGCCGCGGTGCGCGGCGCCCCTCGCTCGGCGGCCGTGCCCTGCTCGGCCGCCCGGCAGATGTTGCGCAACATCCCACCGAACACGACGCCGTGGAACGGAGCGACGCCCCACCAGTAGAGCTGGCCGAGCAGGCCGGACGGGTGGAACGTGGCGCGCTGCCGCAGCACCGTCGTCCCGTCCTCGTGTTCCACGTGGAACTCCAGCCAGGCCAGGCCGGGCACCCGCATCTCCGCGCGCAGCCGCAGCAGCGTGCCCTCGTCGAGCTCCTCGACCCGCCACCAGTCCAGGGCGTCACCGAGCTGGAGATCCGCCGGGTCGCGGCGGCCGCGGCGCAGCCCGACCCCGCCGACCAGGCGGTCCAGCCAGCCGCGCACCTCCCACGCGAGCGGGAACGAGTACCAGCCGGCGTCCCCGCCGATGCCCTCCACCACCCGCCACAGCGCCTCGGGCGAGGCGGTGGTCGTGCGGCTGCGCTCGTCGACGTACAGGCTGCCGCCGGCCCAGTCCGGGTCGGTCGGCAACGGGTCGGACGGCACTCCGGGGACGGACGCCGACGACCAACGCGTGGCGACGGCGCGGTCCTTGATCCTCTGCAGGGCCAGGCGGACGGCGTCCTCGAACCCGAGCAGCCCCTCGGGTGGATCGGGAATCCACCGGGCGATGTCGTGCTCGCTGCAGACGACGTTGTTCTTCAGCGATTCGACGAGGTTGCGGGCCAAGCGTGCCGGGACCGGCGTGATCACACCGACCCAATGGCTCGACAGGCCCGGACTGAAGAGCGGGACCGGGACGATCCGGCGTCGCGGCAGGTCCGCCACGGCGGCGAACCGCTGCATCATCTGCTCGTAGGTCATGACGTCCGGGCCGCCGATGTCGAAGCCCCGGTGCACGTCGGCCGGCAGTTCGGCGCAGCCGACCAGGTAGCGCAGCACGTCGCGGATCGCGATCGGCTGGATCCTGCTCTGCACCCAGCGCGGCGTGATCATCACCGGCAGCCGCTCGGTGAGGTAGCGCAGCATCTCGAACGACACCGAGCCCGAGCCGAGGATCACCGCGGCGCGCAGCACGACGGTCGGCACCCCGGAGGCCAGCAGGATGTCGGCCACCTCGGCCCGGGAGCGCAGATGCTTGGACAGCTCCTCCCCCTCGGGGGCGAGCCCGCCCAGGTAGACCAGCCGGCCGACCCCGGCCTCCCCGGCGGCGCGGGCCATGACCTCCGCCGCCCGGCGGTCGGCCTCCTCGAAGCCGGAACCGCCGGCGAGGGCATGGATCAGGTAGTAGACGACGTCGGCGTCGGCGCACGCGGCCGCCACCTGGTCGGCGTCCGTGGCATCGGCCTCGACCACCTCGACCCGGTCCACCCACGGGTGGTCCCGGAGCCGGCGGCGGGAGCGGGTCATCACCCGCACCCGGTAGCCCCGGTCGAGCAGTTCGGGCACCAGTCGCCCGCCGATGTAGCCGGTGGCGCCGGTGACGAGACAGGTCTTCGCGGGCTCCGGCATGGCCCCAGTGTCGGCCGAGCCGGACGACACCGCCCGCCCACGCGACGTCGGTTCGACAGCCGCTGCGCGACGCACGACGATCCTTCCGCCGCGTCGATACGGCGCGGTCTCCCGAGGAGCGAGGAGGCGCACGATGTCCGACAGCCCGGTGACCGACGAACGGACCGAGGACGGCCGGCCCGCCCTGCGCCGGGTGATGGGCCCGGGACTGCTCCTGCTGTTCATCGTCGGCGACGTCCTCGGCACGGGGATCTACGCGTTGACCGGCACGGTCGCGGCGGAGGTCGGCGGCGTCGTCTGGCTGCCGTTCCTGGTCGCGTTCCTGGTCGCGCTGATCACCGCGTTCAGCTATCTGGAGCTGGTCACCAAGTACCCGCGGGCCGCCGGGGCGGCGCTGTACACGCACAAGGCCTTCGGCGTGCACTTCCTGACCTTCATCGTCGCCTTCGCGGTCATGAGCTCCGGCATCACGTCGGCGTCGACGGCCGCGCGTGCGTTCAGCGCGAACGCGGCCGAGGTGTTCGGCCTGGACCTCGGCGAGGGGATCGGCATCACGCTGATCGGCCTGGGGTTCATGACCCTGGTCGCGTTGGTCAACGTCCGCGGGGTCGGCGAGAGCGTCAAGGCCAACGTGGTGCTGACCTGCGTCGAGCTGACCGGTCTGCTGATCGTCATCGGCGTGGGTCTGTGGGCGCTCGGCGTGGGCGAGGGCGACTTCTCGAGGGTCACCGAGTTCGACACCGGCGACCGGTCGGTGCTCGCCGGCGTCATCGCGGCCACCGGCCTGGCCTTCTTCGCGATGGTCGGCTTCGAGGACTCGGTCAACATGGCCGAGGAGTGCAAGCACCCCCGGCGGATCTTCCCGAAGGTGCTGCTGACCGGTCTGGGCATCACCGGCCTCATCTACGTGCTGGTCTCGATCTCGGCGATCGCGCTGGTGCCGCCGGACGCCTTGAGCGAGGGGGAGACCCCGCTGCTCCAGGTCGTCGAGGCAGGGGCGCCGGCCTTCCCCCTGGGGCTGTTCGGCGTCATCACGATGTTCGCCGTCGCCAACACGGCGCTGATCAACATGCTGATGGCCAGCCGCCTGGTCTACGGCCTGTCCCGCATGGGCGTGCTGCCGCCGCTGCTCGGCGGGGTGCACCCGCGCCGCCGGACGCCGGTGCCCGCGATCCTGTTCACCACCGCGCTCGCCTTCGGGCTGATCACGTTCGTCGGTGCCGTTCCTGCTCTGGGCGGCACCACGGCGCTGCTGCTGCTGTGCGTCTTCACGGTCGTCAACGTCGCCGTGCTGGTGCTGCGGAAGGACACGGTGGACGAGGACCACTTCCGGACGCCGACGTTCCTGCCCGTGGTGGGCGCTCTGGCCTGCGGCTTCCTCGCGACCCCCTTCTCCGGCCGGCCCGCGGAGCAGTACCGGATCGCCGGCGTCCTGCTCGGCATCGGCGTCCTGCTGTGGCTGGTCACCGTGTTCGTCAACAAGCGCACCGGTGCCGGCCCCGCGCGACTGGACCCCACGCAGCTGGGCAGCGAGCCGCCGCACGGACCGCGCAACTGAAACACGGCCGTCGCCGTCAGCGGCCCCCGGGACGGCGTGTCGGTGCCGGGCGCACGTCCCTGGATGCCGGGTGGGCTCCCAGGAGCGCAGACACGGCGTCAGGGCGTGGACGGCGGCATTCCTGTCGGTGGGCCCGGTAACATGGACGACGGAAACCGCCAGCAACCGGCTCAGCGCCCTTCTGCGCCGCCAGGCCCACCGTCGCACCGACGCGTCTCCCCGTGCCGGGAGACCGTCGCGGGGTGCGGATCACGGGCGCCGGTTGCGCGAGAGGAAGGCCCCACGTGGTCGCACCACCCCAGCAGGACACTGCCTACTCGGGCAGCTCGATCACCGTGCTCGAAGGCCTCGAGGCGGTGCGCAAGCGCCCCGGCATGTACATCGGCTCCACCGGCGAGCGCGGCCTGCACCACATGGTGCAGGAGGTCGTCGACAACTCCGTCGACGAGGCGCTGGCCGGCTACGCCGACCGGGTGCACGTCACCCTCATGGCCGACGGCGGTGTCCGTGTCGAGGACAACGGGCGTGGCATCCCGGTCGACATGCACCCGGTCGAGAAGCGCCCGACCGTCGAGGTGATCATGACCGTCCTGCACGCGGGCGGGAAGTTCGACGGCAAGAGCTACGCCGTCTCCGGTGGTCTGCACGGCGTCGGCGTCACCGTCGTCAACGCGCTGTCGAAGCGGCTCGACGTCCGCGTCTGGCGCGACGGCACCGAGTGGCACCAGGAGTACGACCTGGCCAAGCCGGGTCCGCTGGAGAAGGTCGGCCCGACCAAGAAGCGCGGCACGGTGATCACCTTCTGGGCCGACGACGACATCTTCGAGACGACGACCTACTCGTTCGACACGATCAGCCGCCGCCTGCAGGAGATGGCGTTCCTGAACAAGGGCGTCACGATCGTGCTGCGGGACGAGCGTCCCGGGTCACAGCAAGGCCGAGACCGGACTGGCGGACGAGATCTCGGTCGCCGAGCTGGCCCCGCACGCGGGCGCCTCCGCGGAGGCCTTCGAGCCCACGGAGATCACCTACTTCTACGAGGGTGGTCTCGAGGACTACGTCCGGCACATCAACGCCAAGAAGTCGCCGATCCACAAGTCCATCGTCAGCTTCTCCGCCGAGGGCGTCGGCAAGAACGACATGGCGATGAGCCTCGACGTCGCGATGCAGTGGTCCGACGCCTACTCCGAGTCGGTGTACACCTTCGCCAACGTCATCAACACGCACGAGGGTGGCACGCACGAGGAGGGCTTCCGCGCGGCGCTGACGTCGATCGTCAACAAGTACGCGGTCGACAAGAAGCTGCTCAAGGAGAAGGACGAGAAGCTCACCGGCGAGGACATCCGCGAGGGTCTCGCCGCGATCGTCTCGGTGAAGATCGGTGACCCGCAGTTCGAGGGCCAGACGAAGACCAAGCTCGGCAACACCGAGGTCAAGGGGTTCGTCCAGCGGGTCTGCAACGAGCAGATCACGCACTGGTTCGAGTCCAACCCCGGCGAGGCCAAGACCATCATCACGAAGGCGTCGTCGGCGGCCCGCGCCCGTCGCGCCGCGCAGGACGCGCGCAAGCTCGCCCGCAAGAACCTGCTGAGCAACAACTCCCTGCCGGGCAAGCTCGCCGACTGCCGCTCGACCGACCCGCGCAACTCCGAGGTCTACATCGTCGAGGGCGACTCGGCCGGTGGTTCGGCCAAGTCGGGTCGCGACTCGATGTTCCAGGCGATCCTGCCGATCCGCGGCAAGATCATCAACGTCGAGAAGGCGCGCATCGACCGGGTCCTCAAGAACAACGAGGTCCAGTCGATGATCACCGCGTTCGGCACCGGCATCCACGACGAGTTCGACCTGACGAAGCTGCGCTATCACAAGATCATCCTGATGGCGGACGCCGACGTCGACGGCCAGCACATCCGCACCCTGCTGCTCACGCTGCTGTTCCGCTTCATGCGACCGCTGGTCGAGGCCGGGCACGTCTACCTGGCGCAGCCGCCGCTGTACAAGATCAAGTGGGGCGGCAAGACCGGTGACGAGTACGTCTACACCGACAAGGAGAAGGAAGGCGCGCTCCGGCTCGGCGCCGAGGCCGGCCGCAAGATCAAGGACGACGCGATCCAGCGGTTCAAGGGCCTCGGCGAGATGAACGCGACCGAGCTGTGGGAGACCACGATGAACCCGGAGACGCGCGTCCTGCTGCAGGTGACCCTCGAGGACGCCGCGACCGCCGACGAGCTGTTCAGCATCCTCATGGGCGAGGACGTCGAGGCGCGCCGCAGCTTCATCACCCGCAACGCCAAGGACGTCCGCTTCCTCGATGTGTAAGTGCCGCTAGCCCTGCACGACCCCCGGCCCCGTCCCGGGTCCCGCCCTGAGCTTGCGAAGGGTGGGGAGGACGGGGTCCTTCGAACTGTGGAGATCTGAACCGTGACCGAAACCCCGAGCCGCGACCGCGTCGAGCCGGTCGACCTCCAGCAGGAGATGCAGCGCAGCTACATCGACTACGCGATGTCGGTCATCGTCGGCCGCGCCCTGCCCGAGGTCCGCGACGGCCTGAAGCCCGTGCACCGCCGCGTGCTGTTCGCCATGTACGACCAGGGCTTCCGACCCGACCGCAGCTACGTCAAGTGCGCCCGCGTCGTCGGTGAGGTGATGGGTAACTACCACCCGCACGGCGACACCTCGATCTACGACGCCCTCGTGCGGCTGGCCCAGCCGTGGTCGATGCGCTATCCGCTGGTCGACGGCCAGGGCAACTTCGGCTCGCCGGGCAATGACCCTGCGGCGGCGATGCGTTACACAGAGGCACGGCTCACGCCGCTGGCCATGGAGATGCTGGCCAACATCGACGAGGACACCGTCGACTTCCAGCCCAACTACGACGGCAAGAACCAGGAGCCCCTGGTCCTGCCGGGGCGCATCCCGAACCTGCTGATCAACGGCTCGGCCGGCATCGCCGTCGGCATGGCCACCAACATGCCGCCGCACAACCTGCGCGAGGTGGCCGCGGCCGTCTTCTGGGTCCTCGAGCACCCCGACGCCGAGCCCGAGGAAGCGCTCGCCGCCTGCATGGAGCGGGTCAAGGGCCCGGACTTCCCGACCCACGGCCTGATCGTCGGCCGGGAGGGCATCGAGGACGCCTACCGGACCGGTCGCGGCTCGGTGCGCATGCGCGCCGTCGTCACGGTCGAGGAGGACTCCCGCGGCCGGGTGCAGCTGGTCTGCACCGAACTGCCGTACCAGGTCAACCCGGACAACCTGGCCGAGGCGATCGCCGACGCCGTCAAGGACGGGCGGCTGCAGGGCATCAGCGAGATCGCCGACGAGTCCTCCGACCGCGTCGGCCGCCGGCTGGTCATCACCCTGCGCCGGGATGCCGTCGCCAAGGTCGTGCTGAACAACCTCTACAAGCACACCCAGCTGCAGACCACCTTCGGCTGCAACATGCTCTCGATCGTCGACGGCGTCCCCCGGACGCTGCGCCTCGACGAGCTGATCAAGCTCTACGTGAACCACCAGATCGAGGTCATCCAGCGGCGCACCCGGTACCGGCTGCGCAAGGCCGAGGAGCGCGCGCACATCCTGCGCGGCTACGCCAAGGCGCTCGACCAGCTCGACGCGGTCATCACCCTGATCCGCAACAGCGAGTCCGCCGATGCCGCCCGCGGTGGCCTGATGGAGCTCCTGGACATCGACGAGATCCAGGCCACCGCGATCCTGGACATGCAGCTGCGCCGGCTGGCCGCCCTGGAGCGCCAGCGGATCCTCGACGAGCTGGCCGAGATCGAGGCCCGCATCGCCGACCTGGAGGCGATCCTCGCCTCCCCCGAGCGGCAGCGGCAGATCATCCACGACGAGCTGGCCGAGATCGTCGAGAAGTACGGCGACGACCGCCGCACGAAGTTCGTCGCCAACGAGGGCGACGTGTCGATGGAGGACCTCATCGCGGAGGAGGAGGTCGTCGTCACCATCACCCGCACCGGCTACGCCAAGCGGACCAAGAGCGACCTCTACCGGTCGCAGCGCCGCGGCGGCAAGGGCGTGATGGGGGCCCAGCTGAAGCAGGACGACATCGTCGACCACTTCTTCGTGGGCTCCACCCACGACTGGATCCTCTTCTTCACGAACAAGGGCCGGGTCTACCGCGCGAAGGCCTACGAGCTGCCGGAGGCCAACCGCACGGCCCGGGGCCAGCACGTGGCGAACCTGCTGGCCTTCCAGCCGGACGAGAAGATCGCCCAGGTCATGCAGATCAAGGACTACGGCGTCGCGCCGTACCTGGCGCTGGCCACGGCGCGGGGCCAGGTGAAGAAGACCCGGCTGACCGACTTCGACTCCCCCCGCCAGGGCGGCGTCATCGCCGTCAACCTGCGTGAGGGCGACGAACTCGTCGGTGCCGTCCTCATCGACCAGGACCAGGACCTGCTCCTGGTCACCCGCAAGGCCATGTCGATCCGGTTCACGGCCGACGACGTCGCGCTGCGGCCGATGGGCCGGGCCACCGAGGGCGTGCGCGGGATCTCGCTGTCCGAGGACGACCGGCTGCTGTCGATGATGGTCGTCGAGGAGGGCGTCGACGTGCTCGTCGCCACCGAGCGCGGCTTCGCCAAGCGGACCGGGATCGAGAACTACCCGAACCAGGGACGCGGCGGCAAGGGCGTGCTCACCGCCGACCCGAAGGCGCGCAAGGGTGCGCTCGTGGGGGCGCTGGCCGTGACCCTCGGGGACGAGCTGTACGCGATCACCTCCAGCGGGGGCGTCATCCGCACGCCGGTCAACGGTGTCCGGCACAACAAGGACCGCGCGACGATGGGTGTCAAGCTCATGAACTTGCCCGAGGACGTCAGCATCGTGGCGATCGCGCGTACGACGGACAACGACGAGCCCGCCGCCTAGTCTGAACAGCGATGACGGACCGGACCCGGGGCGAACACCGTTCCCGACGGCGTTTCGGGACCGGGCCGTCCGCAGTCGTTTCTGACCGGCGCCGCGCGCACCCGCGCTGCTCCGTGCCGGTCCTGAGTACGCGGCCGGTGCCGCATGGGAACGGGAGACTGGCATGAGCGACCGGCCGCAGGGTTCGGTGCGCACCGGCACCCGCGAGGACGGCACCGACGCTCCGCCGGCGGCTGCCGAGGCAGCCCCGACGGCGGGCGACCGGGCCGAGCCGTCGGTGTCCTCCACGCAGTCGATCCCGACCGGTCAGAACCGGGTCGTGCAGGCCGGCCGCGCGGCGTCCGCGTCCGCCGCCGTGCCGCCCCCCGCCACGGGCGAGCGCCCAGCCACCCCGGCCACTGGCACGTCGCGCACGGTCGCGGCCGGCTCCGCGACCGGCGCTGCTGCTGCGGCCGCGGCCGGCACCGTGGCTGCGAAGACCCCGGCCAGGGGCAAGAGCAGCACTCCCAGCCGCAGGCCGGTGACCAAGGGCGGTCGCGGACCGCGTCGGGCCCGCCTCCAGCTCCGGCACATCGACACCTGGTCGGCGTTCAAGATCTCGTTCGTCCTGTCGGTGGCGCTGTTCTTCATCTGGATGGTCGCGGTCGGCGTCCTCTACGGCGTCCTCAGCGGGCTGGGCGTCTTCGTCACGCTCAACGAGCTGTTCGGGCAGCTGAGCGCGTCCGCCGGCGGCGACGTCATCACGCCCGGCGTGGTCTTCGGTGCCGCCGCGGTGATCGGCGCGGTGAACATCATCCTGCTCACGGCGCTCGGCACGGTGACGACGTTCATCTACAACCTCTGCTCGGACCTGGTCGGCGGACTCGAGGTCACGCTCTCCGAGCGCGACTGAACCCCCTACCTGGATCGGCGCCCCGCGCCACGTAGACTGTTCGAGGTTCACGGGCCTGTAGCTCAGACGGTTAGAGCGCATCCCTGATAAGGATGAGGCCGGAGGTTCAAGTCCTCCCAGGCCCACCCGTGTGCGAGGAGGTAAAGCGCGTTGCTCAAGAAGCTGGCCCTCGCCGCCGCCGCGGCCGGCGCCTTGGCGGTCATCCGCAAGCGCTCGTCCGGCAAGGCCGAGGCCGATCTGTGGCACGAGGCCACCCGCGGTCCCGACGCGGTGAGCACCCCGACGAGTCGCTGATCTCCCCTCCCGGGGACGTAGCTCAATTGGCAGAGCACCGCCTTTGCAAGGCGGGGGTTAGGGGTTCGATTCCCCTCGTCTCCACTCCTCTGACCTGCGGATTCACCTCCGCGGAAGGCTCAGGCGAGCCCTCCGAAGCGGTCTCAGTCCGCAAAAAGTCCGCAACTCGTCCGCGCGATGCGGCCCGCAGCGCGTCCAGCCGGTCGGCCACGTCGTCCAGGTCGTCGTCGAACAGGTCGGCGTAGCGGTCCAGGGTCATGGCCGCGGAGGCGTGCCCGAGCATCCGCTGCACCGCCTTGACGTTGGCGCCCGCCTTGATCGCCAGCGACGCCGCGGTGTGCCGGAGTTCGTGCGGCGTGAGCCCGGGCTCGCCGATGGCCCGGGCGGCGGCGTCGAACCAGGCGGAGCGGGCGTTCCGGTTGCGCAGCACGGCGCCCTGCGGCGAATGGAAGGCCAGCTCGTCGGCGGGGCGGGTCACCACCGTCCGGGCGAGTTCTTCGACGAGGAACCGCGGCAGGGGCACCGAGCGGCGGCCCTGGGTCTTGGGGGTGCCCCAGACCAGGCGTGAGCCGTCGACCTCGGTGACGGCCTCCTCGACGAGCACCCGCCGGCGCAGCAGGTCGAAGTGCCGCACCCGCAGCGCCGCCAGCTCCGACCAGCGCAGCCCGCAGTAGCCGAGCACCAGCACGGCGACCCGGCCGGGCCCGGCGGCGTCGGCGAGTGCCTCCAGCTGCTCGGCGGTCAGGTACCGGCGGCGCTTCTCCTGCATCGGCGGCAGGGCCACGCCGAGCGCGGGGTTGACCGCCAGGCGCCGGTCGCGCACCGCGAGCCCGAGGATGCCGGACAGGACGCCCTGCGCCTTGCGGACCGAGGCCCCGGCCAGCCCCCGGTCGGAGAGCTCGGACAGCCAGGCCTGCACGTCGCCGTGGGTCACCCGGATCAGCGCGATGTCTCCCCAGCGCGGCAGGACGTGGGTCTTGAGGACGTCGGCGTAGCGGGCCCGGCTGGTGGGCTTGAGATTGATCTTCCCGGCGAGCCAAACGGGCGCCAGCTCTCCCACGGTCGTCCTGGCCCGCTTGGGGTCGACGTAGGTGCCCGTCTGCACGGCCGCGGTGACCTCGTCGAGCCATCGCTGGGCGTCGACCTTGCGCTTGAAGTGGCGGGCGTGTTCCTTGCCGTGTTCGTCGCGGTACCGCGGCCGGTACGTGCCATCAGGCCGCCGCGCGATCGACGCCATCTTCGATCACCCGCCTCTCTTCGAGCCCCGGCCGAGCCCCGCGCCCGCGGAGGTCTGCCACCGGCGCGCTCGTCTTGGGGGTGATCCTGCCGTCGATCCCCGCCTCGCTGGACGGCCGCGGCACCATCTGTGGACGGCGGTGTGGGCCGTGGGTCGGGCGGTCACCGCCGGGCACCCGCCGCCGGGGAGACCTGGTCGTCGTGCTGGGCGTCGATCCAGCTGCGCAGGTCGTCGGAGCGGTAGAGGACGCGGCGGCCGAGGCGGAAGCTGCGCGGACCGGTGCCCAGGTGGCGCCAGTACCGGAGGGTGGCCACCGGAGCGCGGAGTAGCTCGGCGGCCTCGGTGATGGTGAGCAGTTCGGGCTCGCGGCGGGCGGGATCGTCCGACATGGCTGGCTCCGGTGGGCTCGGGTGGGCTGTGCTCCGTCACGGGGAGAAGGCGCCATTCGGGCGCGATTGGTGACAGCCGACCACCGATGGCTCCCGAAATCCTCCGGTTCTCCTCCTGTTGCTGGTGTCCGGGCCCGCGGCCGGCCGGTGGAGGCGGCCCTGCTCATCGGCCGATGCCCGGCGCGGCGCCCCACGGGCGAGGGATGGTCCCCGCCGCTCCGCCTCGGGCCGGGGGACGCTCGGTACCGGGGTGACCGGCCGCGGGGGAGCGGCTGCCGTCCGGTCGCGCGACCGGTCCTGGCGGTCGCGGGCGGCCTCTCGAGCGGCCAGCTCGGCCGCGTGGCCGGGGCCGAGGTCGGCCCGGTCGCGGCCGAAGACGGCGATCCACTGCGCCCGGGCCTCGGCCACGTCGGCCGCGACGAGGTGCGCGGTGTTGGACAACCGTCCGCGGGTCATGCCGACGTAGGCCGAGGCCGCGCCGGTCTGGTCACCGATCACCACGTGCGCGGCGGGAACGGTGTCACCCTGCACGCCGTACGCGGTGCTGGCGTAGGCCAGCTCCACGTGCTCGGTGACGTAGTCGGCGGGCAGCACCCGGACCCGTGCGCCGGCCGGGGTGACATCGCCCCGGGAGACGTCACCGGTGGCCGTGCCGGCGGTGACCAGCAGCCCACCGCGTCGGCCGACCGCGGTGACGGTCCACGTGTCTCGGTTGGCCACCTCCAGGTCACGGTCGTTGCGCCGGGTGGCGATCCTGTCGCCGGCGCCGATCCGCTGACCCGCCCGCGTGGTCACGACCCGGACGTCGTCGACGCGGCCGTCGGCGACCAGCCGGTTGCGGATGGCGGCGTTGAGCTCGTTGACCTGCTCGCGGGTGTCCGCCACCACTGCGACGTCGGCCGCCCGGGGGTCGCGGGCGGCGGTCGCGGCCAGGGCGTCCTGCAGCGCTGCGTGGTCGGGGTGCAGGTGGATCCGGCCGCGGGCGAGGAGGGCGTCGAACACCACACCCGGGGTGTCACCCCGCCGCATCGCCAACGTCAGCTCGGCGTACTCACCGTCCGGAACGGTCTGCCCGGTGCTGTCGGTGCGGGTGAAGCGGTGCACCGACTCCAATGTCAGGCAGGCGGCCGGGTCGACCTGACCGGCGGCCAGGTCCAGGACGCCGCCGCGGCCGACCGCGGCGAGCTGGTGGCGGTCCCCCAGCAGCGCCAGCCGCGCCCCGGCCTCGTCGGCGACGGTGAGCAGAGCGCGGGCGGTGTCCTGGTCGAGCATGCCGGCCTCGTCGACGATCAGCAGATCGTCGGGCCGCAGCCGGGCCCCCTCCGCCGGCCCGGTGTGGATGCGGCCGGTGACCGGGTCGACCTCGCCGACGACGAGTCGGGTCCACTCGCCGTGCTCGGTCCAGCGCCAGCCGTGGGCGAAGACCAGGGACGCCGCCGACCCGGTGGTCGCGCCCACCTCCGCGCGGGCGACCTGGGCGGCCTTCAGCGTCGGGGTCACCACCACCAGCCGCCGCCCCTGCCGCTCGAGCAGGTCGCGGGCAGCGGCCAGCGTGGTGGTCTTGCCCGCGCCGGCCGCGCCCTCCACCACCACCAGCCGCCGGTCGCCGGCCAGGACGGCGACCGCCGCGGCCTGACCGGCGTCCAGGCCCCGGACAACGCCGGCCGGCAGCGGCGCCGGCCGCGGTGCACCCAGCGGTGGCTGACCGGCGCGGGCGGCGAACCGGGTGCGCAGGTCGGCCTCCACGTCGAGCACCGGCCGCGAGGTCCAGGACCGGACGTGTTCGGGCACTCCCTCCCGGTCCAGCAGGGGAACGCACCGGTCGAGGGCGCGGGCGGTGAGGTCCTCGGCCAACTCGAGGCGCACCGCCGGGTCGGCGACGACGCCCCCCGCGGCGATCAGCCGCTCGACCTCGCCGCGGACGTCGGCGGCGTTCCAGGCCGAGCGGCCGGCGCCAGCCGGGTCAGCACGGTGTCGACGGCAGCCTCGCGGTCGAGCGCGCCGATCGGAGTCGGCGCCAGCGAGACGGGGCGGGCCGGATCGCGATAGCCCAGTGACCCCAGCTCGGCTCGCCACCGCGCCACGAGGTCGGCCCCGGAGCGGGGGATGACCTTGTCCGGGCGCCCCTCGGCCCAGGCGCGGGCGTCCCAGGCCCGCCGCAGCGCCGGACCGGGCTGTTCTCCGGGGTGCGCCGCCATCCAGTCGCGTTCGTAGCGGTCCAGGTTGCGCCCGATCTGCGCCGCCCGTGCGCTGAACGGGCCGACGTAGGCGGCAAGCTCCAGTATTTCTCCAGTCGCATCCAGGGTGTAGCCGTGCGCGGCGAGTGCGGCCCGGAACTGCGGATCGCAGGCGACCGCGGCGTGCCCGATTCCGTTGATGCGCGGCGAGGAAGTCGCGGACGCCGACGGTGTGCAGCCCGCGCCATTTCCCGGCGGCGAACACCCGGGCGCCGAGCTGCAGGTGCAGATGCCGGTGCGGGTCTCCGGCGCGGGAGGTGTAGTGCCGCACCGTCACCGCCTCCAGCATCTCCACCGGCACCTGGACCTGGCCGCCGCGCGGGCCGACCCGGGTGGTCGCGTGGTGCGGCGAGCCAGCCGATGATCTGGGCGGCGGCGCGGTCCTGCGCGGCGTCGTAGGCGGCCGCGACGTCGGGTGCACCGCGGCGGCCAGCGACCAGGACTTCGGGCCGTTGACCACCACCTCGACGAACCGCACCGCACGCTCGTCGGTGCGCAGCCGCCCCCGTGGCTCACCGGTGTCCGGGTCGCGGCCGGCCACCCAGGTTTCGTAGGTCTCCCCCGTCAGCGGCGCCCGCTCGGCCACCCGTCCGTCGCGGGCCACGAAGCGGCGGGCCAGGCCGGTGCCCTCGGTCAGGTAGTAGTCATCGGCCCGGCCGCGGTCGGCCTCCAGATACGCCCGGGCGGCCGCCGCCGACCCGGCGTACACCTTCATTCCACCGCGCATTTTCAACGCCACCCAACAATGACCAACAGGTCACCCCTAGAAACGGCGATGGGCCCCGCGAAGCGGGGCCCGGACTACCTCTATTGGTAGCATGCGTGCCGTTCGCGTGAAGGCTTGATTGGCGCTATTTCGAGCTGAATATGGCGGGTTATTCGAGGCGCGCCGGCCGAGTAGTCAAATATCATTGGGTACGACAAGGGCCACGATCAGTACACCGGTCAGATGGATCGGTGACCCACCCCGCGCGGATGACAGGGGCGCCGGCCTGGCGAGAATCGAACCGCGGGGGTTCTACGCTGGCGCCCGCGATGGACGAGGACGTGCAGCTGGGGAGGCTCGCCGCCGAGCAGCGCGCGCGCGTGCTGATCGACCGCCAGCTCGCCGCCGCGGGCTGGGTGGTGCAGGACCGAAGGACCTGAACCTCTTCGCCGGTCAGGGCGTCGCGGTCCGCGAGTCGTCATGGCGCCCGGCCACGGCCGGGCCGACTACCTGCTCTACGTCGACCAGCGGGCCGTCGGCGTCATCGAGGCCAAGCCGCAGGGCACGACGCTGTCGGGGTCGAGTGGCAGTCGGCGATGTACGCCGAGGGGCTGCCGGCCGACGTGCGCCTCAAGGCGCTGACCGTCGACGGGCGGCTGCCGTTCGTCTTCGAGGCCAGCGGCTCCGAGACGCACTTCACCAACGGCTTCGACCCCGACCCCCGCGCCCGCCGGATCTTCGCCTTCCCCAAGCCCGGCGACCCTGGCCCGGATCCTCCGCGACGCCGAGGCCGACCCGGAGCACCCGACGTGGCGGGCCAAGGTCCGCGCACCTGCCCGACGCTCGACACCGCGCCGCTGCGGCCGGCGCAGATCACGGCGATCGACGGCATCGAGCGGTCCCTGGCCGAGCAGCGCTTCGACCGGTCCCTGGTGCAGATGGCCACCGGCGCCGGCAAGACCTACACCGCGGTCACGCGCGGCCTACCGGCTGCTCAAGCACGGCGGCTTCCAGCCGGTCCTGTTCCTGGTCGACCGCAACAACCTGGCCGACCAGACCCTGGCGGAGTTCCAGAACTACCGCACCCCGGACGACGGCCGCCGGTTCACCGAGATCTACAACGTCGACAAGCTCACCTGCGCCGGCATGCTCGGCTCGACGCAGCGTGGTCATCTCCACGATCCAGCGGGTCTACAAGGTGCTGCAGGGCGAGGAGGTCGCCGACGTCGACGACCCCGGCCTCGACGACTTCGTCCCCGACGCCCCGGTCACCGTCGCCTACAGCCCGGACCTGCCGCCGGAGACCTTCGACCTGGTCATCGTCGACGAGGCGCACCGCTCCATCTACGGGGTGTGGCGCGGGGTGCTGGAGTACTTCGACGCCCACGTCGTCGGCCTGACCGCCACCCCCGGCAAGCAGACCTTCGGCTTCTTCCGGCAGAACCTCGTCTCGGAGTACACCTACCCGCAGTCCGTCGCCGACCGGGTCAACGTCGACTTCGACCTCTACCGGATCCGCACCGAGATCTCCGAGCAGGGCGTCGCGCATCGAGGCCGGGACCATCGTGCCCAAGGTCGACCGCCGCACCCGGGTGCAGCGGCTCGAGGCCTCGACGAGGACCTCGAGTACACCGACAAGCAGCTCGACCGGGCCGTCACCGCGACGTCCCAGATCCGCCTGGTGCTGGAGACCTTCCGGGACCGGCTGTTCACCGAGATCTTCCCGGGCCGCTCCGACGTGCCCAAGACGCTGATCTTCGCCAAGGACGACGCCCACGCCGAGGAGATCGTCACCACCGTCCGCGAGGTGTTCGGCAAGGGCAACGACTTCGCCGCCAAGATCACCTACACCGCCAACGACCCCAAGGGCCAGCTCCAGGCGTTCCGCACCTCCCCGACCCTGCGCATCGCGGTCACCGTCGACATGATCGCCACCGGCACCGACGTCAAGCCGCTGGAGTGCGTGTTCTTCATGCGCGACGTCCGCTCCGCGCAGTACTTCGAGCAGATGAAGGGCCGCGGCGCCCGCACCATCGCCCCCGCCGACTTCCAGGCCGTCACCCCGGACGCCGCCGCCAAGACCCGGTTCGTCATCGTCGACGCCGTCGGCGTCACCGAGCACGACTTCGTCGACCCGCCGCTGAACCGGGACAAGGGCGTCTCGCTAAGCAGCTGCTCGACAAGGCCGCCGCCCTGACCCTCACCGAGGACGAGACCGCCACCCTCGCCTCCCGGCTGGCCAAGCTCGAGCTCGACTCACCCCGGCCGAGCGGGCCGAGCTCGACGAGGTCGCCGGCAGCCGGTCCGCGACATCGTCCGCGGCCTCGTCGACGCCGTCGACCCCGACACCCAGGCCGCGCGGTCCGCGGGCACGACCGATCCGGCCGCCGCGGTCGTCCAGGAGCTGCTCGACCGCGCCGTCGAGCCGCTCGCCGCCAACCCCGAGCTGCGGCACCGGATCCTCGAGCTGCGCGCCACCCACGACCGGGTCATCGACGAGGTCAGCCGCGACACCCTGCTCGACGCCCACGGCGTCGTCGACACCGAGCCGGGCGCGGTCGGTCGTCGAGTCCTGGAAGGCCTACCTGGACGAGCACCGCGACGAGATCACCGCCATCCAGCTCCTGCAGGAGGCCAAGGAGCGGCGCATCGCCTTCGCCGACATCAGCAGCTCGCCGACCGGATCAGCCGGCCGCCGCACAACTGGACCCCCGACGTCATCTGGGACGCCTACGAGGCCGTCGACGGCGGCCGGGTCCGGCACAGCGACCGGCACACCCTGACCGACCTGGTGTCGCTGCTGCGCTATACCGTCGGCGCCGACGACGAGCTGGTGCCCGTACGCCGACCGCGTGCACGAGCGGTACGCCGGCTGGCTGGCCCAGCAGGAGCAGGCCGGGGTGACGTTCACGGACTCGGAGAGGTGGTGGCTGGACCGCATGGTCGAGGTCATCGCCTCCTCCGCCGGCATCAACGCCGACGACCTCGACGAGGCACCGTTCACCGAGCGCGGCGGCATCGACGGCGCCCTCCGCGACCTCGGCGACCGCGCCGGTGACCTGATCGACGAGCTCAACGCGGAGCTCACCGCATGACTGGATCGCCGCAGGTTGCGCTTGGCCAGCTAGTTCAGTCGATAGAGGTCGGCCGGTGGTACGCCGGAGCCGCTCCGCCGGCTACTCTACGATCAGTGGGCACTTATCCGGGTCAGCGCCATGACGTTGGGTGTCTTCCGGCCGATTGAAAACAAGCAGTGCCCGAGGCGGCTGTCGATCTCAGACACGATATCCGTCCTGGCGATCTACTCGTGAGTCCCGCGAAGCACATCCGACTCAGTCGGTGCGTCGGTCCCAATCGGGAGCCGTGCTTCACCGGCTTCTGTCCACCGACAAGAGCCTTCGCCCGGTGCTGCGCTACGTCGTCGAGCCGAGATAGTTGCACCTCATTTTGTCTTCACCGGTTGTTCGATCGCAGATCAGCTCGAAGGCCACGGGTACGTCGGATTCGATGCTAAACCTTTCCCAGACGAATCTGCTGTCAGTATAGCTTCCGCTGGTCCCGCTGCGGAGGTGCAGAGGCGCAGATCAGCGGACCTCCTCGAGGACCACCTCCCCCGCCTCGACGCCGCTCAGGAGTACCTTGCATCTAGCTTGAGGCGCTTAGCCGTGGCGCATCGAGCGATCTTGTCGCAGAGCATTCCCGATGCAGCGTCCTAACCGCCCGACTGGAGATGTCCACCGTCGGTGATGCTGGTCTTGCCGAGTTGAGACAGCAGCGGCGTCCGGTTGGCACACGGGCCCGAACATGCGCCCGTACCTGCGCGTCGTCAACGTGTCCGATGACGTGATCCGCACCGATGATCTCAAGGAGATGCACCGTCCCTGCGGATCTTCGAACGGTTCGAGATCCACCCCGGCGACATCCTTCTAAACGAGCGTCACACGCCGGACTATCTCGGGCGTCCAGCCCTCTACCGCGGCGACGCCAGCCGAGTGGCGTTCACCAACAGTCTCATTCGCTTCCAGGCTAAGGCCGGCGTTCTCCCGGAATTTGCTGTTCTCTCTGCCCGGCACCCGCGCCAAGCGCTCTACAGGCATCGAGCACAACCACCAAAATATCGCACTTGCGGCCGCGTGGCTCAACACCGCCTAGCCCGAGTCCTTCGTTGGTCGAGAACGATTACTCGGCCGACGGTGCGACTCGATCCGCGGAATGGCGACGGCAGCTTCCAAGGTGCCCAAGCGCAGCTCTTCGCCGAGCGTCGCTGTACGCGTCTTCGCGGCGGCTCGACTGGTGGCATCGACCTTCACCTCGTCGAGGAAATGGACGCCCGGTCTCATCGTGATCCCCGGCTTCCAGTCGATGATGCGTCCGCTGCTCGAGGAGTTGAGCGACGCTCGACCCGCAGCGCGTGAACTCGTCCAGTGTTGAGTGACCGCTCGCTCACGGAGGAGAACGGAGCGCTGCTCCCCAGCGGACAGCAGCGGCGGATGGACAATCGAGTCGACTGGGCGATCAGCCACCTGATCCAGGCTGCCTGTTGGAGCGCCCCGCCCGAGGCACGTCGCCATCAGGCGCCGCCGGAGTCCTGCGTCATCCCGACCGCGTCGACATGAGCGTCCTTCGCGCTTCGAGTCCTACCTGGAGTTTCGGTCCCGGAGCACGAGCCCACCCCGAGGGAACTAGCTGCCGAGCGTCGCCGATACCGCTTCACCTCAACTTCTGCGCAGCCGTCGCCGAGAACGGCGCAGTCGAGGCGAGCTGCTGAAGCGTACTCTTGCGCTCTCTCCCACCTAGTTCGAGCGCCTGTCGCCGACTCCTCGAGGACATGGCTACGCCGTCGCGTTATCGAGCACTCGGTCCCAGCGGTGACGCAGGCATCGACGGGATCATCAGCCAGGATCCTCTCGGGTTGGACCGCATCTACCTGCAGGCCAAGCGGTATGCAGCGGACCAGTCCGTGCAACGTCCCGCGATCCAGGGGTTCGTCGGCGCGCTGGTGGGCGCCCAAGGAGACCGCAGAGTGTTCATCACCACGAGCTCCTTCTCCGCTGGAGCCCGACAGAGGCCGACAGGGTCAACGCACGCATCGAGTCATCGATGGCGAGCGCCTTGCGGAGCTAATGGTCTGCCAGGAGTCGGCGTGCAGCCCGACACGACGGTCACGCTGCACCATTCGACGAGGACTTCTTCGAAGCTCTCTGAGGGAATGCGGACCTCGTCGAGGGTCGCCTGGTGGCCACCGGCATCAGAGGGTCGTGCTAGACGAGCCCGTCGGCGCACGTAGCGTCTCGTGAGTGACGATGAGGAGCGGTGCCGCACGATGACCGACGCCCGTCGGCTGGTCGACAAGCTCTGGTCCTACTGCAACGTCCTGCGCGACGACGGCGTCGGGACGATCGAGTACACCGAGCAGCTGACCTACCTGCTCTTCCTCAAGATGGCCCACGAGCGCGACGACCCGGGCGCTCAAGCCCGAGCAGATCGTGCCCGAGCGAGTGCTCCTGGCAGCGGCTGCTCGACGCCGACGGGCGCCGACCTCGAGTCGACCTACACGCAGATCCTCGAGGACTCGGCCGGCAGCCCGGCACGCTCGGCACGATCTTCCGCAAGGCGCAGAACCGCATCCAGGACCCGGCCAAGCTCAAGCGGCTGATCGTCGACCTGATCGACAAGGAGAACTGGTCGGCCACCGGCACCGACATCAAGGGCGACGCCTACGAGGAGCTGCTGTCCAAGGGCGCCGAGGACATCAAGTCCGGCGCCGGCCAGTACTTCACGCCCCGGCCGCTGATCCAGGCCATGGTCGACTGCGTCCAGCCCACCGTGCGGCGACACGGTCGTCGACCCGGCCGCCGGCACCGGCGGCTTCCTGCTCGCCGCGCACGAGCACGCCGCCCAGCACGCCGAGCAGCTGACCCCGACCGAGCGCGACCACCTGCGCGACGGCTTCGTGCACGGCTTCGAGCTGGTCGACGGCACCGCCCGGCTCGCGGCGATGAACCTGCTCCTGCACGGCATCGGCACAGCCGAACGGCGAGAGCCCTGATCGAGGTCAAGGACGCCCTCATCGCCGACCCGGGCCGGCGCTGGTCCGTCGTGCTCTCCAACCCGCCGTTCGGCGGAAGTCCTCGCTCACCATGGTCGGCGCCGACGGCCGGGAGGTGCGCGAGGACCGGGAGATCGAGCGGCAGGACTTCGTCGTCACGACGTCGAACAAGCAGCTCAACTTCCTGCAGCACATCGCGACGATCCTCGACATCAACGGCCGCGCGGCCGTCGTCCTGCCGACAACGTGCTCTTCGAGGGCGGCGCCGGGGAGACGCTGCGCCGGCGGCTGCTCGACGACTTCGACCTGCACACGATGCTGCGGCTGCCGACCGGCATCTTCTACGCCCAGGGCGTCAAGGCGAACGTGCTGTTCTTCGACAAGAAGCCGGCCGCGCGAGCAGCCGTGGACCGAGAAGCTGTGGGTCTACGACCTGCGGACCAACCAGCACTTCACGCTCAAGCAGAACCCGCTGCGCCGGCGCACCTCGACGAGTTCGTCGCGTGCCTACCGCCCGGGCAGCCCCGGTCGGAGCGGGTGGAGACCGAGCGGTTCAAGTCCTTCACCTACGACGAGCTGGTCGCCCGCGACAAGGCCAACCTCGACATCACCTGGCTGCGCGACGAGTCGCTCGAGGACCTGGACAACCTGCCGGCGCCCGAGATCATCGCCCGCGAGATCGTCGAGGACCTCACCGCCGCGCTCGCCGAGTTCGAGGCCGTCGCGGCCGCGCTCGAAGCGGGGGCGAGCATCAACGGACATGCCGAAGTCGTGACTATCCCCGGTATCGGCCACTGACACTAGGCCCCCGCGATCGCGGGAGCGTGCCGCTGCGTCCTTGGGACGGTTCGGCAGGGCGGCTGCCCTGGCCTGCTTTTCGTCGAGCCCAGCCAGGACGAGCAAGGGCGAGCCGTACCGCCTGCTCTGACCTGAGGTCCGATCGCTTCTTAAGGCGCGTGACCAGAACCTGGAGAGAACCAGGAGGCTCGCGGATCAGCGCGATGCTAGAGCCGGACGACGGGCCGCGGGTTGAGGGACGGGCCAAGGATGCCGTTCAACTGTTGCAGCGGTAGCCCGCCCTTAGACGCAATTTCCTGCAGCGTCGTCCCGTTCTCGCTCGCGGTCCGTATGGCGGCTGACAGCAGCCGCGGCGACTCAGGCGGACCAAGGTCGCCAGGCTCGTCCTTGCGCCAGCCCTTCGCGCTCATCGCCTTGATGCCGCTGAGATAGGCCGTGTCGCTCATGACGCCTAGGGTCTTCGCCCTCATCAGCAGCGCTGCGAGCGAGACGTGCCAGGTCGCCTTCAGTTCCAGGAGACGTCGCCAGTCCGGTCTTGTCGGCAGCAGCGGCGCGATGTAATCCGCCGGCATGAGGAAAGCGGCGGCGAAACGGTGCGCCTCTCGCTCCCACGCCGTCTCACCGGGCTGCACGCGCCGGTGTAGTACGAGATGTCCGAGTTCGTGTGCCGCGTCGAACCGGGACCGGTCACGGTGTCCCTTGTCGGCGCCGAGCACGACAATGGGCCTGTCGCTAAAAGGCATGCTGAAGGCGTCGACCTTGCTGGCCTGAACCCGGAAACGCGCCGTAACGACGCCATGCGTCTCCAAGAGCGCCACGACGTCACACACCGGCCCGGCGGGGACGCCCCACTCCTCCCGGACCCGCTGCGCCGCGTCCTCGACGTCGGCGGTGCCGGAACCAATCTCCGGAATCCCTAACGCCGGAAGGGTGACGTACTGCTGAATTCACGTACGAGGCCATAGACCAGCTTCGTCAGGCCGCGCGCCCGCCGCCGGTCCGAAACAGCGGTCGAGCGAAGGCTTCCGGAAAAACGCGTCGGGCGCCTCCGCCTCCCGCGGGCGGCGGGCCAGGAATCGCTCCGGCACCTCAAGCGCTTCTGCCAACCGCGCAAGGGTGTGCGCGCTGGGACGAGCGTGCGCCTTCTCAAACTGGGACAGCGATGCCGCGCTGATCCCAGCGGCTCGGGCAAGTTCAACCTGGCTGTATCCCTTGAGCTCCCGCGCCGTAACCAGCTGCCCCGGATCGAACGCCGCAGCAGCGCGTTCCGCCTCAAGCAGATCCATCGTTCCTCTTCCAGGCAGCCCGACGGTCCGGTTCTGCGGCGACCGTACGACGACGAAGCCAGTGGAAGCACGGTGTCAACGCCCAAACTCCGATTCTGTCATAAGAACCGCTCGCAAGTTCCTTGCCGCCTGACGGAAGTTCGTGCGCTAGTCTGAGGTGACCCAGATCGCTCGACGTAGGAGACTGCATGTCCCCCAAGCCGGACCATCCCGCCCATCCCGACCATCCGGAGCACCCGGTGCACCCGCCGACGCCGGGCCCGATCAAGCCGCCGCCCGGCCCGCACAACCCTCCCGTTCCGCCCGACCACCGTCCGGTGGCGTGACTGCCCCGGACTGGTGGCTCGCAGACCCCGGCGGCCGCCAGCAGAAAAAGGAGCTCGACGCGCTGGTGGCCGCCGGGATCGGGTGGGCGATCGTCGCGAGCGGCACGGCGGGCAGCCTCTTCACACTCGACGTGACCGTCCCTGGTCCTGACGGCGACACCGCAATGCGTGCGGTCTACCCCCGGCTCTTCCCGTTCTTCCCGCCGCGGGTGACGGCGGCGGACCTGGACCTCCATCACCACTGGGAGCGCCGCGGCGGCACGGTGTGCCTGCTCAAGCCAGGGGGCGGGCACTGGCATCCCGATGACACCCTCGCCGACTTGCTCGTCCGGCAGTGGCCGCAGGTCCTCGCGGCGAACGCTGGCGACGGCACCGATGCCGACGGCGTGCTGCTGGAGACCGACCAGGCCGAGCCGTGGAGCGCCTACATGCCTACGGCGCCCGAGGCGGTCGCGATCGTCGATAGCGCCGCGGTGCCGCCCATTGGGGTCACCCGACGGCACGGCACGATGGACGATCGGGCGCCCGTCGGCGTTGCAAGCGACGCTGCTGGCGCTCGATGACGACGCCGGCAACCAGTTTTTCAACGCGAAGGTCCAGCAGCTCTTCCCGCCGACTGTGGTGCAGGGCCCTGGGGTCCGGATCGACGCGCCGCCCGACGAGTACGACGCGGCGTCGCTCTGGCGCGCCGCTGCCGCCGTGCATCCGGAGATCGACCGGATCGGGTGGTTCCCGCTCGAGCGATCCGTGACTGGGAAGGCCGCGAGCTTCGGCCAGCACCTCCAGCTCGTCCTCGTGCGAGTCCCTGAGGAGGTGGGCCGACGGAACCCCGGTGAGGGATGGGCGTTGCTGCTGCGGAGCCGCCGTTCCCAGACAGACCGTCCGGACGCCCCCGCCGCCATGAAGGTCCACTACGCCGGCCGCGAGGACCTGTACCGCAGGGCGCCATCTCTCGCGGGGATGATCGACAAGAAAATCGTGGTCGTCGGAGGAGGCGGTCTCGGCTCAGAGGTCATCCTGGGCCTCGCCAAAGCCTTGCCTGGCCGTCTCACGGTGGTGGACGGCGATGTGACAGACGCCGCCACCGCAGTCCGGGGCACCGGAGGGAGCAGATTCGCGAACCTGACCAAGGTCCAGGCGCTCATGCAGATGGCCTATGAGACTCAGCCATACACCGAGCTCCGGCCGATCGCGCTGAAGGTCGGCACTGCCGACAGCGAGGGCGACGCGGCAGCTCTGTATGAGCAGCTCATGATGGCACTCGGTGAGGCTGACCTGGTCATCGACTGCACCGCCGATATCGGCGTCCAGAACTTTCTGGCGTCGACACTGCGCGCAGCCCACAAGCCATACCTGCAGGCCGAAGCCACCAAGGGCGTCTGGGCCGCCCTGATAGCGCTGTACCCGCCCGCCGCCGTGGTTTGTTGGGACTGCGTGCAGAGGCACCTCTGCACCCCCGCCCTGGCAGCGGCGCTGCCCGCCGAGCCCAGCGGCGACGTCCCCACTCCCGGCTGCTTGGAGCCGACCTACACCGGCACGGGCTACGACCTCGCGGCGATTGCCGCGCAAGTCGTTCGGACTGCGGTCAGCTACCTCACCGCCCCCGACGCGGCTCGTGTGGGTGGCGTCGTCACCGTCACCCTGCGAGACGACCAGGGGCGGGACATCCTTCCGCAGTGGTCATCGCACGACCTCGCGCCGCACCCCGACTGCGCGAGCCACAACACGCCGTGACCATTCCCTGCTGGCTGACGCGCACCGCGGAAAAGGTCATTCGTTCGGAGGCAGCACGGCATCCGGACCAGGAGACGGGTGGCGTTCTCCTCGGCTACTTCTCGCCGGAAGGCTCCGTAGTCGTGGCAGACGCCACAGGTCCTGGTCCGGGCGCAACTTGAAAGCTGCGACAGTTTCCATCCGGACATCGCGTGGCAGCGGCAAGAGGTCGCGGTCAGATACGCCGAGTCGGGCCGGATCAACACCTACCTCGGGGACTGGCACACCCACCCGAACGGTGTCCTCGTCCTTAGCCCCACCGATCGCCGCACCCTGCGCCGCATTTCGCAGACCGCGACGGCCCGTGTGCCGCAAGCGCTCATGGCGATCCTTGCGCCGGACGCAGCAGGCGGCCTCGCCGTATGGCAGCACCGAGGCCGCCTGCGGCCTCCTCGGCGGCTGCACTGGTCGGCGCTGTGACGCCCACGCGTGGCGGCCCAGCCCCAGCGCCTTAGACCCCCGGCGGGCCCACTGACACGTCGCGCCGAGCTAGACTCGCGTCCGTCGACAACGGGGCGCCCCGAACGTGTGACGGCGCATGCGGCCCAGCTCGCCGCGAGACTTCCGTCGGTGGCACCCTGTAGACACGTGGGTGTGGACGGCCTTGTGGATGACGTGAGGAGGGGTGACTATGTCGATCGCAGAGAGCAGCGCGTCTGTCGAGGTCAGTGAACTCACCCCCGAGGAGGCCGCCGAGGCCTTCGACCGAGTCGCCCGCACCGCCTTGGACCTGAGTGGGGAAGAGTTCCTCGCGGCTCTCGACGAGGGCAAGTTCGACGACGTCGACCCCGATGCCAACCCGGGGCTGCTCGACGTGCTCATGGCGCTCCCTCTCGTACGCTGACGCCTCGTGCCGGGAGCGTCGCCGTATCAAGCGGTGGAAGCGTTCCTGGTACCTCTCGAACGAGCGGTGGCCTGCCTCGGCACGGGCAAGATCCTCGTCTCACCCGGCGGTCGGGCGACCACGGGAAAGACCCACGTCTGGAGCCTGAACGGCGGAGACGGCCTCGTATTGCGCGGTGACGCGGCCGGCTGCCGGTTCCTGGCGTCCATGCACTACCGGATCATCCCGACCGACCCCGAGAAGTTCGACATCCAGCAGGGGCGCTGGCGGGTCACCACGTCGGCCTACCTGTACGAGTTCCGGACCCCGGACAACGCGAAGCTGTGGGCGATGCACTGGCACCCGGCCGGCAAGAGCCACGCCACGTTCCCGCACCTCCACCTCTACACCGTCCGCCCCGACGGGCACTTCCCCACGCCGCGGCAGACCCTCGAGTCGGCGGTGCACTGGTGCATCGAGATGGGCGCGGAGCCGCAGAACGCCCAGTGGCGCACCGTGCTCGCCGAGTCCGAGGGGATCCACCAGCTGTACCGATCCTGGTCCGAGGACCCGTCACCGCCGGCGGGTGGTCGGTGACGCCGGGCATCTCCGCGGCGAGGCAGGATGCGGGCGGTCAGCCGGGAGTTCACCCCGCTTCCCCATAACCAGCTCCCCTCCGACTGCGCAGCGCCGGGGGAAGGGTGGGCCGCAGGCCCATCCCGCAGGGACGCGCAGCGCCCTTCCGGCGGCCGGCGCAGTCGGACAGGCTCCTGCGGGTGTGGGGGCGGGTGCCGTCGTCGGGGCAGTGTCCGAGGCGACTGCTGCGGCGGCCCCAGTCCGCACACAGTCCGCAGATGGTCCGCAAAACGCCCAAAATCGGCCAACGACCGCCCAGAGCAACCATCGGTAAATGTGCCGGTCAACCGGGGTTTTCAGTCACAGCCCACTGCGCCAAACCACCCCTCGGTCGATTTTGCAAGGCGGGGGTTAGGGGTTCGATTCCCCTCGTCTCCACAAACCGTCAGTGTGCGTCAGCCCGCCTCCACCGGCGCCGCACCGAAGCTAGGGGTCAGCCGACGCGGAACCTGAGCACGCCGGAGATGCGCCGGTTGCCGGCCTTGTCGGCGTTGATCATCTGGTACTCGTAGCTCCCCCGGGCGAGCCCGGTGAGCGAGACCTGGTGCTTCTGGACGAACGTGATGTCCAGCGGGGTCGACATCGCGCGGCCCGGGTCGCCGGCCGGCCAGTAGCGCAGCTGGGTGTCCGACGGGTCGTTGAGGGTCCACCAGGTGACCTTCGCGCTGCTCGACGTGGTGCTCACCGAGATCTGGCGCGGCGGCGCCATGGTGCTGTCGGCGCTGAGCGTGCCGGCCACGCGGGCCGCCACCCGCTCGCGGATGGTCGGGAGCAGCGCGAAGGTGATGCCACCCGGGCAGCTGGTCGAGGCGGTGGGCCAGTGGCGGTGACCGATGATGTTCGGGCCGACGTACTCCAGATCGGGATCGCCGTTGTCGTACCGGCTCCAGCCGGTCGGCGAGATGCCGGTCTTCACCGACAGGCTGGCCAGCAGCCGCTCGAGGCTGCGCTGGGCCAGCGCGCTGGGCCGGCGGGTCGAGTAGGTGCCGAGCAGCGAGACGCCGATGTTGCCGGAGTTGTGGTTGGCCACGTGCGCGCCCTGGACGACCTTGCCGGTGGCGTCGAACGCCGGCGGCGTCGTGGTGCTGGTGTCGGTCTGCCGGCCCTCGTACACGGTGCCGCGCCCGTCGACCAGGAACTGGTAGCCGATGTCGCCCCAGCCGCGGTCGATGGCGTGGAACCGGTAGATGGCCCGCACCGTGGCCGCGGGGTTCGGGTCGTCGTTGATCCCGGCGGTGTGGTGCACGGTGAGCTTCTGCGGCGGATAGAACGCCTGCGGCCAGTCCTCGTTGCCGTTGCTGTCGAAGCGGAGCATCTCGTCGGCGCCCCAGCCGGCGCGGGTGACCACGCCCCACGTCGTCTTCTCGCCCGTGGCCGTGGCCGCGGTGCTCGCGGTGCCTGCCTGCAGCTCGCCGTCCGTGGTGTTGATGGCCACCGACCGGGCGCCCTTCACGCCCGCGGGGACGCGCACCTGGTAGGCGTCGGCGTCGCCGGCCGGCACCAGGCCGGAGGCGAACGTGCCGGGCTCCTCGACGCCGTCCTCGGCCATGTCCTGCCACGGCGTCCACCGCGTGCCGTGCCGGAACCGGACCAGGGCCTGCCCGTGCTCGCCGGTCCAGGTCACGGCGACGTAGTCGATCGGGAAGGACGGGTCGACGGCGCGGTCGCTGGCGGCGACGGAGGAGGCCAGCGTCTCGGGGACGCCCTCGGACGCCGGTGCGACGGGCGCGTGGTCGGCGGGGGAGGGCGCGGCGAGGGCCGGCACCGTCCCCGCGAGGACGGCGAGCGAGAGCCCGGCGGGGACGACGGACCGGAGAGCCTGATGCACCCGGCGGAGGCTAGTTGCGGAACCGGGTGGGGTGCGGATGCCGCGCCACGCACCGTCCGCATTTCGTCACGGACGGCGATCTCGGCGGAGCACCCGGACGTCGCGTGGCCGTCCGGTGGGAGACTGGCGCCGTGACCTCACCGACCCCCGCGCGCCGCGCCGTCCTGCACACGAACCACGGCGACATCACCGTCGACCTGTTCCCCGACCACGCGCCGAAGACGGTCGCCAACTTCGCCGACCTCGCCGAGGGCGCGCGCGAGTGGACGCACCCGGAGACCCGGCAGAAGTCGACGGACCGGCTCTACGACGGCACGATCTTCCACCGCATCATCGACGGCTTCATGATCCAGGGCGGCGACCCGCTCGGTCAGGGCTTCGGCGGTCCGGGCTACCAGTTCGGCGACGAGATCCACCCCGAGCTGCAGTTCGACCGGCCGTACCTGCTGGCGATGGCGAACGCGGGCCCGGGCACCAACGGCTCGCAGTTCTTCATCACCGTGGGCCCGACCCCGCACCTGAACCGCAAGCACACGATCTTCGGCGAGGTGGCCGACCAGGCCGGCCGCGACGTCGTCGACCGCATCGCGAAGGTGCCGACCGGGCGCAACGACCAGCCCGTGGAGGACGTCGTCCTCGAGTCGGTCGAGGTGCAGCGCAGCTGACCACCGGCCCCGAGGGCGGGGGCGTCGGACCGGAGCAGACGCCGGCGCCCCCCGTCACGTGCTACCGGCACCCGGACCGGCCCACCGGGATCGCGTGCACGCGCTGCGGCCGCCCGATCTGTCCGGAGTGCATGACGCCCGCCGCCGTGGGCTTCCAGTGCCCCGAGTGCGTCCGCGAGGGACGCGCCGGCGTGCGCGCTCCGAAGCGCACCGGCGGCCTGCGCTCGGCCGGCCGGCGCTGGGGACCGGTGACCATCGGCCTGATCGCGGTCAACGTGGCCCTGTTCGTCGTCACGGCCGTGTCGGCCGGGCTGGCCGGCAACAGTCCGCTCGACAACTACGCGTCGCCGGTCTGGTACGCGCTGGCCGAGGTGCCCGTGCTGGTCCAGCTCGGTGACGTCTGGCGCGTGGTCACCGCGGCGTTCGTGCACGTCGGGCCGCTGCACCTGGTCCTCAACATGCTGGCCCTGCTGGTGTTCGGCTCCGAGCTCGAGCGCGGGCTGGGCCGGTGGCGCTTCGCCGCGCTGTACGCCGTCTCCGTGCTCGGCGGCGCCGCCGCCATCCAGCTGTTCGGCAACCCCGGCCAGGCGGTCGGCGGCGCGTCCACGGCCATCTACGGCCTGCTCGGCGCCCTGGCGGTGTTCATGGTCGTCCGCCGGCAGGACGTGCGCGGCATCCTGACCCTGCTCGCGATCAACATCGTGATCAGCTTCCTGCCGGGCATCTCGCTGCTCGGGCACCTGGGCGGGCTGGTCGCCGGCGCCGCCGCGGCAGCCGTGATCGTGGGGTTCCGCCGCCGTCCGCCGCTGGAGATCGGCGCGCTCGCCGCGCTCGGGCTGGTCCTCCTCGTCGTGGCGCTGACCGTGCCGACGATCTCGGTCGTCGGTCTCTAGCTCAGGTCGGAGTGGTCTGGGCATCGCCAGTGACCACACCGTCCGCGTACTTCGCGGTGATGGCAGCGAGGTCTGCCGCCGACGGGCCCGCCCGAGGGTGGAAAGCCTGGTCGCGTGGAGGCCGCGGCGCTGGCCGGTGCCCCGCCGGCACCCACCTGGAGGTGGTGCTGGAGCCGACCGGGCCGGCCTGGCTGCCGGTCGCGGTGTTCTTCCTCAACCGGGGGCACCTGGTGTTCCGGGTGGCCAGCGCCAAGGCCGCCGATCTGCGCCGGTTCTTGTCCCGGCACGCCAAGAGCAACGGCATCGACGCCGACACCTTGGCCCGGCTGCCGCTGATCGCACCTGACGGCCTCCAGCCGCTGGAGCTGCCCGGCCCGGAGGCTGCTGCGCTGGACCGGCGGGTGCGGGCCTGTGACCGGCTGACCCAGCAGGGGGCGCTGCACCAGCGGCGGATCAAGGACCTGGTCCGCCAACTGCTGCCCGACAGCCCACTGACCGGTGACCTGTCCAAGGCCGACCTGGCGGTTCTGGAACGCTGGGCCGATCCACGGGCGCTGCTGGCCGCCGGGCGGACCCGGCTGCTGGCGGTGATCCGCAAGGCTTCCCACGGTCAGCAGGGCACTGCCCGCGCCGACGCCTGGCGGATCGCCGCGGCGGCCGCGCTCGAGCTCTACGCCGACCATCCGGCCGTCTCCTTCACCGACCTGGCCGCCGAAGTCGCCACCGAGGTGCGGCTGCTGCAGGCCGTGCGGGCCGAGCTGACCGGACATGCCACTGCTCGCGCGGAGGCGTACCGGTTCACCGATCCCAGTGCCTCTGGCTGCCAGCCTGCCCGGGCTGGCCGAGATCGGCGCACCGACGGTGACCGCGATCATCGGTCGCCCCGGCCGCTTTCGGACCGGTAAGCAGTTCCGCTCCTTTACCGGCCTTGCCCCCAAGGCCAGCGAGACCGGGAACACCGACCGGAAGGGCGAGCCGATGAGCAAGCCGGCAACCGACTGTGCGCAAGTCCAGCGGGCCGCGGGTCGACCCGCGCTCGCGGAGCCGCCGGGTTCATCGCCCGCAGCTGACGGGCGACCTCCTCCAGGGGCGCGCCGACGTCGCGGCGGCCGAGGACGACCAGCACGCCGTCGTCGTCCACGGCCGGGTCGACGTCGATCTCGAGCGTGCGGGTGAGGACGCCCAGGCGCCGCGTCGTCCGCACCCGGGTGCGCAGGCCCTCCCAGGCGAACCGGCGTGCGCCGGCCCAGCCACGCACGACCACGCCCTCCGGTCCCGCCGACAGCCGCGGCCGGGCGACCAGGTCGTGGACGGCGTCCAGCGCCAGACCGAGTGCCGCGATGCCGAGCAGGATCCGGCCCGGCCAGTCGGCGACGACCACGACCGCGGCGACGCCCAGGACCAGCGCCACCGCGGCCACGACGGCGGTGCGGCCGGGCTTCGGGGACCACTGCACGAGCGCGAGTGTGCCAGGCATCCCGTCCCCGTCGCGGGCCTCCGGCAACCGCCCCACGACGTCCCCGACTCCGGTCACCGCCTGCGGTTTGTCGCCTTGTCCCCAGCTGGGTACACAGCTGGGGACAGACTTCCACGCGTGTAGTTACGACGGCGGCAGCGGCGTCACAACCGTCCCAGCCCGGACATCCGTGCTGGTCCAGGCGGTGTGGGGACGGTCCGTCCCTCCACATCCGGTGGACAACCCTGGGGGCGGAGCGCCATGTCGACCTGTGGACGGCCGGTCAGCGATGTGCACAGCACCCCGCGAGCCGTGACCTTCCCGAGATGCGACGAGGCCCCCGTCCCGAGCTCGGGACGGGGGCTGTCAGGAACAGGGCGGCCCTCCTGCAGGGGCCCGCTCCGAGCCTGCGAGGAGTGGGGGGCAGGGGGGTCCTTCTCAGCGCCAGCGCATCGACATGATCAGCCCGACGATCATCGCGCCGAACCCGACGGCGAAGTTCCACACCCCCAGGGACACCATGAACGGGATGCGGTCCCCGGCCACGTAGTAGACGACGATCCACAGCAGCCCCAGGACCATGAGGGTCACCATCAGCGGGGCGTACCAGCGGGGGCTCGGCCTGGCCGCCCGGGCCGCGCGCCCGGCGCGCTCCTCGAGCACGTTCTCCGGCGGTGTGTAGACCGACTTCTTGCGCACCTTCGACTTCGGCACCGTGGCACTCCCTCTCGATCGGTCCGGCGGACCCGGCCGCAACCGCCCCCAGCCTAAGCTTTCGTCAGGACGGCGAGGCCGACGTCACCGGGCGTGCCGCCGTCGAGGGCCGTTCCGTCAGGAGGGGGAGGTGCCGTGGACCGCCGTCCGAGGTTCTCCCGGCCCTCCGGGTGGTCGGTGCTGGTGCCCGTGGTGGCGTTGGCCGCCGGCCTGCTGTTCGCGACCTCCAGCAGCACCGCTCAGGGCAACGACCTGCGCGGCGGCGAGGTCTCGGAGCTCCGCGGGCTGATCGCCGAGCGCAAGCGCACCGGCGCCCTGCAACAGCAGCAGCTGAGCGATCTGCAGGAGCAGGTCGAGGATCTCACCCAGCAGGCCGCCACTCGCAACGGCGCGGTGGCCGCCGCCCAGCGGGCAGGGCAGCTGGGCGCCGTGTCGGCCGCCCTCGTGCCGCTCAGCGGCTCCGGGCGTGCGGATCACCCTGGACGACGCGCCGCAGAGCGCCGACGGCGGCCGGCCCTCCGGCGCCACCGCCGACGACCTGGTCATCCACCAGTCCGACGTGCAGGCGGTGGTGAACGCGGTGTGGGCCGCCGGCGCCGACGGCGTCGCCATCATGGGCCGCCGGCTGATCGCGACCAGCGCCGTCCGTTGCGTCGGCAACACCCTGCTCCTGCAGGGCCGGCCCTACTCGCCGCCGTTCGTCATCACCGCGATCGTCGACGCCGGCGAGGCACGGACCCAGCTCGCGCGGTCCCCTCAGGTCCAGGTGTTCGAGCAGGCCGTGGCCGACTTCGGGCTCACCTTCACGGTGGAGGATCTCTCCCGGGTTCTGCTGCCCGAATACGATGGCTCCCTGGAGATGGAGTTCGCGACCACGGGATGAGCGGGGAGACCTTCACGGTGAGCAGCACCGCCGACCGGCCCGTCCTCGTCGTCGACAACTTCGACAGCTTCGTCTACAACCTCGTCCAGTACCTCGGTCAGCTCGGCGTGCGGTGCATCGTCCGCCGCAACGACGCGGTGACCGTCGACGAGCTCCCCGACCTCGACGTGGCCGGCGTGCTGCTCTCGCCCGGCCCCGGCACCCCCGCCGACGCCGGCGTCACCGTGCCGATGGTCCGGGCGGCGGCCGACGCCGGGACGCCGGTGTTCGGCGTCTGCCTGGGTCACCAGGGCATCGCCGAGGCCTTCGGCGCCGAGGTCGTGCGCGCACCCGAACTGCTGCACGGCAAGACCAGCCAGGTGGTGCACGAGGGCGCCGGCGTGCTCGCCGGCCTGCCCTCGCCCTTCATCGCGACGCGGTACCACTCGCTGGCCGTCGACCCGGCCACGGTGCCGGCCGAGCTGGAGGTCACCGGGCACACGCCGTCCGGCGTCGTCATGGCGCTGCGGCACCGCGAGCTGCCGATCGAGGGCGTGCAGTTCCATCCCGAGTCCGTGCTCACCGAGGGCGGTCACCGGATGCTCGCGACCTGGCTCGAGACCTGCGGGCTGGCCCCCGACCCCGCGGCGCTGGCCACCGCCGAGGCGGCCGCTGCGCGGCTGGCGGCGACCAGCGCCTGACCGGCCGCGTCGCGCCGGGTTCAGCCGCCGGAGGCGGAGGTCGTGGCCGACGCCGACGTGCTGGGTGAGGGTGCCGGCGCCGAAGAAGTCTCCTCCGGCGGCACCGGGACGGCGATCTGCAGCGTGATCGGATCCTCGGCCGTCGCCTGTGAGCCCGCCCCCGGCTCCGTGCCGATCGCGATGCCCGCCTCCACGTCGCTGCGCTCGACGCTGGTCTCCGTGATGTTGGTCAGCCCGGCCTCGCGCAGCGTCGCGATGGCCTCCTCGCGCGTCTGACCACGCACGTTCGGGATCTCGACCGTGCCGTCGGAGACCGACAAGGTGATCGTCGTGTCCGGGGGCACGCTGGTGTCGCGCTCGGGGTCGACCGCGACGACGGTGCCCTCGGACTCGGCGCTGTCGGTCTGCTCGGTGTTGATGCTCCCGGTGAACCCGGCTCGCTCGAGGGCGGCGACCGCGTCGTCCTCGCTGAGGCCCACCACCGGCGGCACGGCGATCGTGTCGGGGGCCGCGCCCACCACCAGATCGACCGCACTGCCCTCGTCCACCTCGGCGCCCGGCCCGGGCGTGCTCTCGAGGACGACACCGACCTGCGCGTCGTCGTTCGTGGGGCGCGGCGTGACGTCGCCGACCTCGAGGTTCGCGTCGGTCAGCAGGTCCTCCGCGGTGGCCTGCTGCACCCCGACGACCTGCGGCACCTGGACCTGCTGCGTCGTCGGCGGGGGCTCCTCGTCGGTGCCGAGCGCGAGTGCCAGGGCGATCGCGCCGGCCAGCAGGAGCAGTCCCACGACGGCGACGATCGCGATCATCCGGCGCCGACGACGCCGCTCGGCGGCCTCGTCGTCCTCGTCCCAGCGGTCGTCGCCGTAGTCGCCGTAGCCACCGATCGGAGCGCCGATGATCGCGGTCTTCTCGGCGTCCCCCATCACCGGCGTGGCCTCGACCCGCTGGCCGGCGACGGCGCGCAGCAGATCGCTGCGCATGTCCGCCGCCGACTGGTAGCGGTTGGCCGGGTTCTTGGCCATGGCCTTCATCAGGATCGCGTCGAGCTCCGGCGGGATGGCCGGGTTGATCGACGAGGGCAGCCGCGGGTCCTCGCGGACGTGCTGGTAGGCGACGGACACGGGGGAGTCGCCGGTGAACGGCGGCGCACCGGTGACGAGCTCGTAGAGCAGGCAGCCCACCGAGTAGACGTCGGAGCGGGCGTCGACGCCCTCGCCACGCGCCTGCTCGGGGGAGAGGTACTGCGCCGTGCCGATCACGGCGGCGGTGGAGGTCATCGTCGCCGCGGAGTCGGAGACGGCGCGGGCGATGCCGAAGTCCATGACCTTGACCGCGCCGTCCGGCGTGATCATCACGTTGCCGGGCTTGACGTCGCGGTGCACGATGCCGTTGCGGTGGCTGAAGTCCAGGGCGCCGCAGATGTCGGCGGCCAGCTCCATGGC
This sequence comes from uncultured Actinomycetota bacterium, assembly GCA_963777095.1. GTDB lineage: Bacteria > Actinomycetota > Actinomycetes > Mycobacteriales > Geodermatophilaceae > CAVZOY01. Next base: position 883,183 of record CAVZOY010000006.1, on the reverse strand, counting down.
CTTCTCCGGCCGGAGCCGGCCCTCCCGGCGGAGGACGTCGCGCAGCGTGTCGCCCTCGACGTACTCCATGACGATGTAGGGCGTCGCGCCGCTGGCGCTGCGGTCCTCGCCGGTGTCGTAGACGGCCACGATCGCCGGGTGGTTGAGCGAGGCCGCGGCCTGCGCCTCCCGGCGGAACCGCACCTGGAAGGACGGGTCACGCGCGAGGTCGCTGCGCAGCACCTTGACGGCGACCTCGCGGTTGAGCCGCAGATCCCGGCCGAGGTGCACCTCGGCCATTCCGCCGCGACCGAGCACGCCACCGATCCGGTAGCGCTCGCCCAGAACCTCTGGCGTGGTCATCGGAGGTCCTCTCGGGCGGTGCGGTGCGTCGTCCGGGGGTGTGCCGGTGCCAGCGGGTCGCGGGTGGACGCGGGCACGCCACCGGCGCGGAGCCTAACCGCTGGGAAGCGTCGATCCGTGGCGACGCGGGCGAGCAGCGTCACCCCGGCTCCTCGTTCGCCGGCGAGGCGACGGGGGACCCGGTCGTGGGCGTCGGCGGTGGGGACACCGACGTGGCGGGGGCCGACGCGCTGCTGCTCGTCGTCGCCGGCGCGCTGCTGCTGGTCGTGGCCGCGGCGCTGGACGAGGACGGCGGAGCGCTGCTCGTCGTCGCGGCCTGGCTCGTCGACGACGGTGCCTCGCTCGTGGTGGCCGGGGTCTCGGTCTCCTCGGCGGTGGTGGGCGCGTACTCCTGCTCCGCGAAGTAGAGGACGACGTCCGAGCCCGGCTCGAGCGGACCGGCCGTGCCCGGGTCGGTCGCGGCCACGTCATTCGCGTCGAGCGCGATGCCGCCGGCGGCGAGCTGGTCGGCGGTGGCCGGCTCGGCGGTGACGGACAGGTTCGCGGCCTCGAGCTGAGCCTGGACCTCGCGGTAGTCCGACCCGATGTAGGCCTGCGGGTCGAACAGGAAGGCCTCGCCCGAGGCGGAGGTGTCGGCGCTGGCCGACGTCGGCGGGCTCTCGGAGCCGTCGCCCGCCGGGTCGCCGAGGAACAGCCAGGCGCCGAGGCCGACGAGCAGGGCCAGCAGCACGGCGAGGGCGATCCACAGCCACTTCCGGTTGCGCCGGGAGTCGTCGGGCGGCAGGTCGTCGTTAGCCGTAGGGGTCGTCGTCCGAGGCGTGCAGCGGCGGCATCGGCCGCCCCGCCGTTCCCGCGCCGGTGCCGAGGCCCCCGACGCCGGCCGCGGTGCGCGGTCCGGTGGCGGGCAGCAGCCGGGTGGAGCTGTCGTCGGGGCCGAGCGCGCGGCTCGGCGTGGTCGCCGGGGCCAGCGGGACGGCGGGCAGGGTGTGGCCGGTCACCGTTCCGCCGGCCGCCACGCGGTGGATGGCCTCGGCGAAGGCGGCGCCGTCCGGGAACCGGTCGGCCGGGTCCTTGGCCAGGGCGCGCTCGACCAGCAGCCGCACGGCCGGCGGGACGTCGGCGGGCAGCGGCGGCGGCGGCCGGTTGATGTGCGCGAGCGCGATGGCCACCTGGGAGGCGCCGTCGAACGGGCGCGCGCCGGTGAGGCACTCGAAGGCGACGACGCCGAGCGAGTAGACGTCGGAGGCCGACGTCACCTCCATGCCCTGCGCCTGCTCGGGTGAGAGGTACTGCGCCGTGCCGACGACCATGCCGGTCTTGGTGAGGGGAGTTGCGTCGCGGGCCTGCGCGATGCCGAAGTCGGTCAGCTTGACGACGCCGTCGGGGCGGATCAGCAGGTTGCCCGGCTTGATGTCGCGGTGCACCACCCCGCCGCGGTGCGCGGCCGACAGGCCCTCCGCGGACTGCTCGAGCACGTGCAGCGTCCAGTCGACCGGCAGGCGGCCCTCGTCGTGCAGGATCGAGACGAGCGGCTGTCCGTCGACGAATTCCATGACCAGGAACGCCAGCTGCTGCGTGCCCGTCTCGTCGGTGGTCTCGCCGTAGTCGTAGACCGAGGCGATGTTCGGATGGGTCAGCGCCGCCGTGTGCCGGGCCTCGTTGCGGAACCGGGCCAGGAAGCTCGGGTCGCCGGTGTACTCGCTGCGCAGGACCTTGGCGGCGACGATGCGGTCGAGCACGCGGTCGCGGGCGCGCCAGACCTCGCCCATGCCGCCCGTCGCGATCGCCGCCACGATCTCGTAGCGGCCGGCCAGCAGGCTGCCGGTTGCCAGTGCCATCAGCGCCCCCGCTCCAGGTACGCGGCGATCACGTCGCGGGCGATCGGCGCCGAGATCTCGCCGCCGGTCCCACCGCCGTTGGCGACGAAGACGGCGACGGCGATCTGTGGGTCGTCGGCCGGCGCGAAACCGACGAACCAGTTGTGGTCGGGCCCGGCGTTCTCCGCCGTCCCGGTCTTGCCCGCCACCTGGACGCCGTCGATCCGGGCGGCCCGGCCCGAGCCGTTCTCCACGACGCTGACCATCATCTCGGTGAGGTCGGCGGCGACGTCCTCCGACACCGCCTCGCTGAGCACCTCGGGCTCCGTCCGGTCGATGACGGTCAGGTCGGGCGCCCGCACCTGGTCGACCATGTACGGGGTCATCAGGTCGCCGTCGTTGGCCACCGCGGACGCGATCATCGCCGCCTGCAACGGGGTCAGGCGGACGTCCTGCTGGCCGATCGAGCTGACCCCGAGCTCGGCGTCGTTGGTGATCTCGCCGATGTCGCTCCCGGCCACCTCGAGCGGGATCTCCCGCTTCTCGCCGTCGATGCCGAAGCGCTCGGAGACCTCGCGCACCTTGTCCTCGCCCAGGGCGATCCCCAGCTCGGCGAACGCCGTGTTGCACGAGATGGTCAGCGCGTCGATGAGCGACTGCTTCTCGTCGGAGGCGCACTCGCTGCCGCCGAAGTTCTCCAGCTCGGTGGTGGTGCCGGGCAGGGTGAGCGTGTCGGGTGCGGGGATCTCGGTGTCGGGCTCGTAGCCCTCCTCGAGCGCGGCCGCAGACACGACGACCTTGAAGACCGAGCCGGGCGGGTAGTTGTCGTTGATCGCGCGGTTCAGGCGCGGGTCGCGGTCGAGGCTGTCGAGCTCCTCGGCGTAGGCGCGGATCGCGGCGGGGTCGTGGCTGGACAGCTTGTTCGGGTCGAAGGTCGGCGTGCTGGCCATGCCGAGCACGGCACCCGTGGTGGGGTCCAGCGCCACCACCGCACCGGTGACGCCGTCCAGTCCGGCCATCGCGGCCTGCTGCGCCGCGGCGTTCAGGGTGAGCACGATGTCGCCGCCCTGGGGGTCCCGCCCGGTGAACAGGTCGGTGAGCCGCCGGAAGGTCAGCCGGGGGTCCGTGCCGGCCAGGATCTCGTTCTCCGCGTCTTCCATCTGCGTGTCCCCGTAGATGACGGAGTAGTACCCGGTGACGCCGGCCCACAGTCGGCCGTCCGGGTACTCGCGCAGGTAGTTGAGGGTGTCGTCGGTGGGCACCGAGCGGGCGATCTCGTTGCCGCCCACGACGATCGAGCCGCGCTCGCGGTTGTACTCCTCGGCGAGCACGCGGGTGTTGCCCGGGTCGTCGCGCAGCTCGCTCGAGCGGACCACCTGGATGTAGTTGGCGTTGAGGATCAGCAGCGTGAACAGGACGAGCACGCTGATGGCGACGCGGCGCAGCGGGGCGTTCACGGGGTGACCACCTCGGTCGGCGCGTCCCCGAGTGTGGGCATCGGGGCCGGCGCGGGCGCGGCCGGGCGGCGGGCGGCGTCGCTGATCCGCACCAGCAGCGCCACCAGCCCGAAGTTGGCCACCAGCGACGAGCCGCCGTAGGCGAGGAACGGCGTGGTCAGACCGGTCAGCGGGAGCAGTCCGGTGACACCGCCGAGGACGACGAAGACCTGCCAGGCCACGGCGAAGGCCAGGCCGGCGGCGAGCAGCTTGCCGAACGCGTCGCGGACGACGAGCGACGTCCGCAGACCGCGCTCGACCAGGATCAGGTACAGCACGATGACGGCGACCAGGCCGAACAGGCCGAGCTCCTCGCCGACCGCGGCCGCGATGAAGTCGCTCTTGGCCACCGGCACCTGGTCCGGCCGGCCGCCGCCGAGGCCGGCACCGAACAGGCCGCCGGTGCCGAGGCCGAAGAGCGACTGGACCATCTGGTAGCCGCCCTCGTCGCGGTAGGCGAAGGGGTCCAACCAGGTGTCCACGCGGGTCTGCACGTGGTCGAAGATCCGGTAGGCCACCAACGCGCCGCCGGCGAACAGGCCGACGCCGATCAGCAGCCAGCTGGACCGCTCGGTGGCCACGTAGAGCATCACGACGAAGATGCCGAACAGCAGCAGCGAGCTGCCCAGGTCCCGCTCGAAGACGAGCACGAGGATCGACAGGATCCAGGCGACCAGCACCGGGCCGAGGTCGCGGCCGCGGGGCAGTTCGAGGCCCATCACCCGTCGGCTCGCCAGCGCGAGGACGTCGCGCTTGTTCACCAGGTAGGCCGCGAAGAAGATGATCAGCCCGATCTTCGCGAACTCGCCGGGCTGGATGGAGAAGCCGGCCACGCGGATCCAGATCTTGGCGCCGTTGACCTCCGACAGCGCCGACGGCAGAGCCGCGGGGAGCGCCAGCAGGACGAGGCCGACGAGGGCCAGCGTGTACGCGTAGCGGGCGAGCGCGCGGTGGTCGCGGACGACGACGAGGACGGCGACGAAGAGCGCGATGCCGACGGTCGCCCAGAGCAGCTGCACCGGGGCGTCCTCACGGGTCACGGTGCTGTCGATCTGCTCCGCGGCGAGGTCGAGCCGGTGGATGACGGCGAGGCCGAGCCCGCTGAGCAGCGCTACCGCGGGCAGCAGCAGGGGGTCGGCGTAGGGGGCGAAGCGGCGGACCACGAGGTGGGCCACGGCCCAGAGCGCCGCGAACCAGGCGCTGAACGTCGCCAGTTCCGCGCGCGGAGCGCCGGTGATCGTCAGGTCGACGATCAGCTGGGCGACGACGGTGATGACGACGGCGAAGACGAGCAGGGCGAGCTCGGTGCCACGCCGTTTCGGCACCGCGCCGGTGGCGGAGGCGCGCGGATCGGTGGAGGGGCCCGACATCAACACACCTCCGGTGGGGAACCGGAGCCTGCGGCTCTCATCCGTCCTCCCGGCAGTCCTCGCCCGGTTCGCCGTCCGGGGTCGCGCTGGTCGACGTCGTCGTCGTGGGAGTGGGCGTCTCGGAGGTCGCCGGTGCGGTCGAGCGGCCGGTCGCCGCGGTGGTGCTCGTCGCGCTGCCGGGGCTGCGCGGTGCGGGTTCGCGGGTGGGAGAAGCGGTGCTGGCGGTGGGCGACGCGGAGTCGGAGGGCGACGTCGTGGCCTCGCCGTCCTCGGGCGGCAGCTCGGCGCGGCACGGCGGCAGCCGCTCCTCGTGGAGGGCGTCGAGGATCCGCTCGGCGTCCGCGGCGTCGTCGGCGGTGATGCCGCGGGTGACGCGGCTACGGGCCGCCGCATTGAGGTCGTCGACCGCCAGCGGCGTCTCCTCGTCGAGGCGGTAGAGGTCCAGGCCCACGATCGAGGTGTTCAGCCCGCGGAAGACGCCGACCTGCTCCTCGTCGCCGCTGCCCGTCACGCCGACGAACCAGTGCTGCAGCGCCCACGCGTACGTGCCGATCCCCCCACCCACGAGCAACGCGAGCACGACCACCGCCACCACCAGGATGCGTAGCGGGCGGCGGCGGGCGGCGGCGCCACCGCCCGACGGCGGTGTGTCCGAGGGCGGTGGGGACGGCGGCGGATCGGCGAGCGCGGCACGGCCGGCCGCCGAGCGGGGATCGATCTGCCGCTGGCCGGCGCCGTCACCGGCGGCGCCGTCGACCACGGGCACGTCCAGGGCGCCGCCCCGGCCGTGGTCGTCGACGACGTCGGCGACGATGACGGTGATGTTGTCGGGTCCGCCGCCGCGGAGGGCCAGCTCGATCAGCCGGTCGGCGGTGGACTGCGGGTCGGGGTCCTCGAGCGCGTCGGCGAGCGTCTCCTCGCTCACGACGCCGGAGAGGCCGTCGGAGCAGAGCAGGTAGCGATCGCCGGCGCGCGCCTCGCGCATGGAGAGGTCGGGCTCGACGTCCTGGCCGTTGAGAGCCCGGAGCAGCAGCGAGCGCTGCGGGTGGCTGTTGGCCTCCTCGACGGTGATCCGGCCGTCGTCGATGAGGGTCTGCACGAACGTGTCGTCGTGCGTGATCTGCGTGAGCTGGCCGTCGCGCAGCAGGTAGGCGCGCGAGTCGCCGACGTGGCACAGCGCCAGGCGGCCGCCGGCGAAGAGGATCGCGGTGAGCGTCGTCCCCATGCCTTCGAGCTGCGGGCGCTCGCGGATGTACTCGCGCAGGTGCTCGCTGCCGTCGAAGACGGCCTCGCGCAGGGCCTGCAGCATGTCGCCGGACGGGGCGTCGTCGTCCAGGTGCTCCATCGCGGCGATGACGACCTTGCTCGCGACGTCGCCGGCCGCGTGACCGCCCATGCCGTCGGCGACGGCGAGCAACCGGGGCCCGGCGTAGACCGAGTCCTGGTTGTTGCCGCGGATGAGCCCCCGGTCGGAACGGGCGGCGTAGCGGAGGACGAGGGCCACTACCGCAGCTCCAGCGCCGTCTGGCCGATGCGGATCGGCTGGCCGGGGTTGACCAGCAGCGGGCCCTGCACGCGCTGCTGGTCGAGGTAGGTGCCGTTGGTCGAGCCGAGGTCCTCGACGTACCACTGGCCGCCGCGGTTGGTCAGCCGCGCGTGCCGCGAGCTGGCGAAGTCGTCGGTGAGGACGAGCGTGGAGTCGTCGGCGCGGCCGATCAGGATCGGCTGGTCACCGAGGGTGATCTTCGTGCCGGACAGCGGGCCCGCGGTCACGAACAGCGTCTTGGGGCCGCGCTGCTTCTTCTTGGCGTTGGCCGCGCGCGGCGGCACCGAGGCGACCCGGCCCGCGCGCCCGCCGAAGAGGTCGGCGCGCACGACGCGGAACGCGGCGAAGATGAACAACCACAGCAGCAGCAGGAAGCCGAAGCGGAAGATCTGCAGCACGATCTCCGCCGTCATGGGCCGTCCTGCCGGTAGACCAGGACCGAGTGGCCGATGCGGATGACGTCGCCGTCCGACAGCGCCTGGCGGGAGATCCGCCGGCCGTTGACGAGCGTGCCGTTGGTGGAGCCGAGGTCCTCGGCGAAGGCGGTGCCGCCGTCGAGGACGACGTCGACGTGCTTGCGGCTCACGCCGGTGTCGGGCAGCCGGATGTCGGCCTCGGTGCCGCGGCCGATCACGTTGCGGCCGGTGGTGAGCTCGTGGCGGGTGCCCGGGCCGTCGACGACGAGGACGTGGGTGAGGCCGGGCTTGGAGCCGGACCGGCCGATCACCGAGGAGCCCTGTCGGCCGGTGTCGGTGGCCACCCGGCCACGGATCGGCGGGAGCGGCGGCAGCGCGGGGTGCGCGGCGCTGACCGGGGGCAGGTCGACCCCCGACGGCGGGCGGGCGGCCGGGTCGGCCACGTGCGAGCTGACCTCGAAGACGCCGGTGGGCAGGTCGTCGTCCTTCTCGAGGCGGACGGTGACCTTGTCGAACACCTGGTAGCCCTCGGTGTGGCAGTGCTCGGCGACCATGTCGGCGAGCTCGCCGGCCAGCTGCTCCGACCACTGGGCCAGGTGCTGGAAGTCGTTGTCCCCGAGCCGGACGACGTAGACGTTGGGCGCGAGGATGCGGTTCTCGCCCATGATCGAGCGCTGCTCGTCGGCCTCGCGGGTCAGTGCCTTGGCGATCTCGGCGGGGTGCACCTTGCCCTTGAAGATGCGGGCGAATGCCAGGCCCACCATGCCCTCGAGCCGTCGCTCGAAGCGCTGCAGCACACCCACAGTCGCTCCTTCGCTCTCGGCCGGGCCCCGGCGACCCCGGTGGATCACCCGCGATCGTAGCCGTGCCCGACGGCCCCGGCCGGTTCCCGAGGTGCGACGCCCCGGGGACGTCGTCAGCGGACCGTCTCGGCCCAGACCGGTGACCAGGAAGGGCAGCCTGGGCTGCTAGTGTCGGTGCTCGCCAGGGCAAGTGGCGGAATGGCAGACGCGCACGGTTCAGGTCCGTGTGTCCGAAAGGACGTGGGGGTTCAACTCCCCCCTTGCCCACATCTCGACGACGCGGCCCCGGGTTCCCGGGGCCGTTCGCATGTCCGGGACCGGTGCGTGCCGACCCGGTGTCGGCCTGCCGATGGAGAAGGCATGCGTTCCCGTTCCGTCGTCAGTGCGCTCCTCGTCCTCACCGCCGGCGCGGCCGCCTCCGTCGTGGCCCGTCGCCTGGCCGGCCGTCGTCGGTCCGTCGCGGTCACGGCCACTCCGGTCACCGCCGCTCCGGTCGCTGCGCCCGCCGTCGCGTCGTCTCCCGAGCGCGACGCCGTCGTGCTGCCCTTTCCCCGACCGGCCGCCCCGGCGCCTGCTCCGCAGGCCACCCCGGCCCGCTGCGGGGAGAACGGTGGCCGCACCAAGGCCGGCTCGCCCTGCGCCTCCCGCGCGACCTCGGGTGGCCGCTGCCACCACCACCGCGTCGCTGCCTGACGTTCCACCGCGGCCGCCGAAGAAATCTCGGCGGCTGTCCGCTGAGCTGCGGGAATTGTCGTACTCCTCCGGTTGACTCGCTCATGTGTTCGACGGTGATGGGTTCGGTCTCGGGCTGACGGTGGTCGCCCTCGACGAGCCGACGCTGCCGTCAGTGGCGGGTGAACGCCGCGCGCGGTGGAACGAGGTGCTCCCGCCGGAGTCGCGCTCCCGTGCCGGTCAGGCGATGGAGTTGGACAGCCTTCAGGCGGTGAAGTCGCGGATGTTCGCCTACGAGGCCGCGCTGATCTGCGAGTTCGCGGACAACTGCCCGGCGAGCGAGGTGCGGGTCCTCGGCGAGGTCACCGGTCCGGACCTGGCGCCGGAGGATCAGCGCGAGCCCCGGGTCAGCGAGTTCTTCGTCGACGAGCTGGCCGTTGCGCTGGGCACGTCGGTGACCTCGGCGTCCTACGCCTGGACCCAGGCGCAGACGCTGTACCGGCTGCTGCCCGGTACCTGGGCTGCGTTGGCGGACGCCGAACTGGACGTGCCGCGGGGCCGGGCGATCGTCGCCGAGGTCGGCCGCAGCCCAGGGACCGAGCCTCTGGTGCTCATGGCGGTGGAGGCCGCCGTGCTGCCCCGCGCCCGTGAGCTCACCGTCACCGCGCTCAAGGCCGCCGTCCGGGCGGAGCTGGTCGCGCACGACGCGGCATTCGCCGAGCGCCGACGGCGGTGGGCCGAGCGCAACGCCGACGCCACGGTCCGGCCCGACCCCGACGCACCCGGCCGGGCCGACCTCGTGACCGGGATGTCCCTCGAGGACGCACACGCCTGCTGGGCCGTGGCCGACGCCTGCGCTCGTGCCGCCAAGGCCGCCGGCGACGACCGACCCCTCGGAGTGCTGCGCGCCATGGCGGTCCGCGACCGCATGCTCGGCCCCGACACCGATCCCGACGGGCCGCCGGTCAGCGCCCGGGTCACCGTCGTCGCGCCCCTCGACGCCCTGGAGCACGCGGCCAGCCACCGACGAGGCGGCACCGTCGGCCGACCCGGCGGATCCGACCGGTCGGCGGATGCCCGTCGGCGAGGTCAACGGTCAGCCGATCACCGCCACCCACCTGCGCGAGCTCCTCGAACGCCTGGACGCGCTGTGTCCCGGCGGGCTGCACGCCCCGACCGGCGGCACCCTGCGCATCGCGCTCACCGACCCCGACGGCACCCTGCGCGGCGTGCTTTCTCGCCGCGAGCTGCAGGCCGTGGCCCGCTACGGCTGCCCGACTCACCCTCCCGGCACGGACTGCGGCTGCGGGCTGGTCGACCGGCCTCCTGCCGTCGACCGCTACCGGCCGAGTGATCCTCAGTACCGGTTCATCTGGACCCGCGACCGGCGCTGCCGCATGCCCGGCTGCACCACCCGCGCCGCCTGGGCCGACCTCGACCACGTTCTCCCGCACGCGTGCGGCGGAGCCACCGACTGCGACAACCTCTGCTGCCTGTGCCGGCGTCACCACCGGCTCAAGACGCACGCCCGGGGCTGGGCGTTCCGTCTCCATCCCGACGGCACGCTGGAGGTCACCTCGCCGTCGGGCATCACCCGCATCACCCGACCGCCGGGGATGCACGCCAGGGCTTCCGTCGCCGGGCCGGCACCCCCCGACGACGACCCGCCGCCGTTCTGATGTCAGGCGGCGGCCTAGCGACCGACCTGCCGGGGGCCGTCATCGGCCCGTGCGCCGTGGCCACTGATCCGCGAGGCGAGCAGGGCTGCGCCCCACGGGCCGATGACCCAGATCGGCCAGAAGTAGTGGAGGTCCCAGCTGGCGATCGAGATGGCGAAGTAGATCGCCAGCACGGTCGCCGACGTGGTCAGCCACGCCCGCCAGGAGTGCTCGTTGCTCTGGCCGTGCCACGCCCACGGCTGCATCTGCGGGTGTGCCGGCAGGCCATGGACCGGGCCGCAGCCCATCGGCGCAGGTCGCGGCGCGGTGGCAGCGGCAGCGGTGGAGTCGGCGGGGCGGGGAGCAGCGGGCGTCGGGGCCGGCAGGTCCGCGGTCAGCTCGGCGAGCTCGCCGTAGGTCTTGGCGGCATACGCCTGGCCCAGTCGCTCGTCGTACTCGGCGAGCGTGAGCCGGCCCGCGGCCATGTGCGTGCCCAGGGTCGCGGCGACGGCCTCCCGGTCGGTGTCGGCGGCACGCAGGTGGGGCTCGGGCATCGCGCTCTCCTCGTCGGGGCTCCCAGTGTGCTGCGCACCGCGCCGTCCGTCCACCCACTGTGGGAGGTAGGCGGCCGCTCAGGTCCGCCGGACCTCCGTCAGTCCGCGGCCGGGACGCCACGACGAGATGACGAGCGCGTCCTTCTCCGGGGCGATCGCGGTGAGCACGACCTGGTCGAGGTCGATGCGGAACAGCTCGTAGTCCCCGTCGGCCGGGTTGTCGGTCGCCGTCGGCGAACGCGGCGCGCTCCTCGCCGGCCACCTCCACGGCCCGCCCGGACACCTTGGCGTCCGCCGTGAACGTGTCCGGCTCGTCGCTGCCGCTGTGCAGCGCCATGCGCGGATCCCGCCGGAGGTCGGCGAACTTGACGGACCTCGTCATGCCCGCGAGCCACAGCTGTCCGAGCGCGAACGCGGCCTCGATGCCGCTCACCCGCGGGGCTCCGTCCGACCGGAGCGTGGCCAGGATCTTGTGCCGGTGCGCGTCGAAGCAGGCCGTGACCCGTGCGGCGAACTCGGGCTGCTCGGCCTCGACGTCGGAGAAGGCGGCCATCTCCGCATGCTGCCGCGCACCGACGACGAGCGGCAGGCCTCAGCCCGCGGCGGGCGCGACCTCGCCGGCCAGCAGTCGGCCGATCACCATCCGCTGGATCTGGTTGGTGCCCTCGAAGATCTGCATGACCTTGGCCTCGCGCATGTAGCGCTCCGCCGGGTGGTCCCGGGTGTACCCGGCACCGCCCAGCACCTGGACGGCGTCCGTCGTCACCTTCATGGCCGCGTCCGTGGCGACCAGCTTGGCGATGCTGGCCTGCCGCGCGTACGGCTTGCCGGCGTCCTTGCGCCGCGCCGCCGACAGGTACGTGGCCCGCGACGACTCCACCGCGGCGGCCATGTCGGCCAGCAGGAAGGCCACACCCTGGTGCTCGACGATCCGCCGGCCGAAGGCCTCCCGCTCCGTGGCGTAGCGGACCGCGACGTCCAGGGCCGACTGCGCCAGCCCGGTCGCCACCGCGCTGACCCCGAGCCGGCCGGAGTCGAGGGCGCCCAGGGCGATCTGCATGCCGCGGCCGGTTTCGCCGACGAGGCGGTCGGCGGGGATCGGGACGTCGTCCAGCCGCAGCGCCGCCGTGGTGGAGGCGGTGAGCCCCATCTTCTCCTCGGGCTTCGCCGCACTGAATCCCGGCAGGTCGGGCGTCAGGTGGAAGCAGGAGATGCCCTGCCCTCGCCCGCCACCCTCCCGCGATCCGCCGTCGGCCGGCGTCCGCAGGAAGGTCGTGTAGAAGTCCGCGTGTCCGCCGTGGGTGACCCACGCCTTCTCGCCGCGCGCGACCCAGCCGTCGTCCGTCGAGGTCGCCGTGGCCTTCATCGCGGCGACGTCGGACCCGGCGTGGGCCTCCGACAGCGAGTAGGCGCCGAGCAGTCCGCCGCCGACCATCTCGCGGCAGCAGGTCGCGGCGCTGCCGCTCGGTTCCGTAGTGGGCGATCGGCGAGCAGGACAGCGTGTGCACGCTGACGCCCAGCGCGACGCTCGCCCACCGCATGGCCAGCTCCTCGACGACCTGCAGGTAGACGGCGTACGGCTGACCGCCGCCGCCGACCTCCTCGTCGAAGGGCAGGCCGAGCAGCCCGGCCTCGCCGAGCGTCCGGAAGACCTCGCGCGGAAAGCGCTCCTCGCGCTCGTACGCCGCGGCCTTCGGGGCCAGCTCGGCGTCGGCCAGCTCGCGGGTGAGCGCGATCAGGTCCGCCGCCTCCTGGGTGGGCAGCTCGCGGTCGATCGGCACAGGAAGACTCCTCGGCGACGATGGCGGGGACGGTACTGACGACGGTACCGCAGTACCGTGGAACGTCTCACGAAGCGGAGGAGCCGTGACCGCAGGAGCCGCTGCCGGCGTACTCACCCGGCGCCAGGCCGAGCTGCTCGACCAGCTCGAGGCCCTCTTCCTCGACGAGGGCTTCGCCGGCTTCACCCTCGACGGCCTGGCGCTGCGGCTGCGCTGCTCGAAGAGCACCCTCTACACGCTCGCCGACAGCAAGGAGCAGCTGGCGCTGCGGGTGATCCGGCACTTCTTCCGCAAGGCCACGGCCGCGGTCGAGCAGCAGACGGTCAGCGAGGACGATCCGGGGCACCGGGTCACCGCCTACCTCGCGGCCGTCGCCCGTGCGCTCGCGCCCGCCGGACCGGCGTTCCGGCGCGACCTCGACCGCTTCGGGCCCGGACGCGAGGTCTACGAGCAGAACACCGCTGCCGCGGCCGACCGGGTACGGCAGCTCCTCTCGGACGGTGTCGCCCAGGGCCGTTTCCGCGACGTGCACGCCGGCCTGGTCGCCGACACCGTCACCACGCTGATGCTGCGCATCGGCCGGGGGGACGTCGCGCGGGCCACCGGCCTCGACGACGCCACCGCCTACCGGGAGCTCGCCGCACTGCTGCTGCACGGGATCACCCGGTGAGCGCACGTCGACGCCGCTGAGTCGCTGTTCTACGAGCGGGTGCGCTGACCTGCGCTTCGGCTCAACAGTCGCCGGCCCGGCGCCGAAGCGGCTGCCGTGGTCCCCGACGGCGAGAAGCCGGCGCTCTCGCGGCGCGCGCTGCTCGGCGGAGCGCTGGGCGCGGCGCTGATCTCTACCGTCCCTGCTGCCGCGGCCGCACGCGAACCCCTCCCGGCGCCGCCGCTCGCGGACGTCGCCGCGGTGGACCCGCACGACGTCATCGACCGCTACACCGGCATCCGCCCGGTCAGCTGGGGCACCCGCCTCCCGGGCGTCCTGGGCCGCGCCCCGGTGCGGACGGTCGTCACCTCCGGACGGACCCGGCCCGTCGGGTGCCTGACCTTCGACGCCTGCGCCAACCCGCAGGGCGGTGCGGCCTCCAACGGCTTCGACGCCGAGCTCGTCGGGTACCTCCGGGCCCGGCGCATCCCCGCGACGCTGTTCCTGTCCTACCGCTGGGCCAGCGCCCACCCCCACCTGACGGCGACGCTGGCCGACGACCCGCTCTTCGAGATCGGCAACCACGGCACGGCGCACCGACCCCTCACGGTGAACGGCCGGGCGGCGTTCGGCATCGCCGGCACCGCCTCGGCGGCCGAGGCAGTCCGGGAGGTCTGGCAGAACACGCTCTACCTGGAGAAGGTCACCGGCCGGCGTCCGACCCTCTTCCGGTCCGGCACCGCCCACTACGACGACGTCGGCGTCGCGATCGTGCGGTCACTGGGGCTGCTCCCGGTCGGCTTCGGCACCAACGCCGATCATGGCGCCACGGCGTCGTCGGCCACGGTCGCTGACGAACTCCGGGGCATGGCCTCCGGCGGGATCGCCCTCGCGCACATGAACCGGCCGGCCGGGGGGACGGCGGAGGGCGTGCGCGCAGCCGTCCCGGGGATGCAGGCGGACGGCCGGGCCTTCCGGCGCGTGTCGTCGGTGCTGCGCCACCTGACGGCCGGGTCCGGTGAGGCGCGTGAACCCGTTCCGCCCCACCGGACATGAGCAGGTGTGAGCAGATCACACACCGCCGCCGCATCATCACTTCCCGTGAGCAGCGTCCTGGTCCCCATGGCCGACGGACCGCCTTCCCGGGACCGACCCCCCACGCTCCGGGCGATGCCCGACGCGCTGCCGACCGACGCCGAGCTCGTCGCCCGGTCGCTGGAGCAGCCGGAGCACTTCGCCGCGCTGTTCGACCGGCACGCCACCGCCGTGCACCGGTACCTCGGCCGCCGCGTCGGCGACCTGGCCGACGACCTGCTGAGCGAGACGTTCCTGGTCGCCTTCCGGCGCCGGGCCGCCTACCGCGCCGAGCACGTCGACGTCCGGCCCTGGCTGTTCGGCATCGCCACCAACCTGGTGCACGGGCACGCCCGCACCGAGCGGCGCCGCTACCGGGCGCTGGCCCGCGCCGGCGCCGAGCCGCATCCCGCCGCCGGCTCCGACGAGGTGCACGCCCGCGTCGACGCCATGGCACTGCGCGGGCCGCTCGCCGAGGCGCTCGCCGGACTCAAGGAGCGCGACCGCGACGTCCTGCTCCTCGTCGCCTGGGGGCAGCTCGGCTACGAGGAGATCGCCGCCGTCCTCGACATCCCGGTCGGCACCGTCCGCTCCCGCCTCAACCGGGCGCGTCGCCTGACCCGCGCCGCTCTCGGACCCCTGGAGGAGACCCGATGAACACCGTCCAGCTGTTGCGCGAGGCCGGACCCGAGGGCCCGGCCCTGACCTCCGCCACCCGCAATGCCGCGCGCGCTGCGCTGATGGCCGAGATCGACAGTGCCCGCCCCCACGCGCCGGCGGCTGCCGAGCCGCAAGGCCCGCCGGCGGATCGGCGTCGGCGTGGTCGCCGTGGCCGCTTCCTGGGCCGCAGCCGTCGTCATCGCCGCACCTGACGAGCTCGGTGCGCCGGCGGACAGCGTCCGGCTGGTGGAGTTCCACGTGCCGACGTTCCCCCTCTCGCTCGACCCGGCACCGGAGGGACTGCGGCCGGCGTTCGACGGGACAGGCGACGGCGCCACCATCGCCTCCTACGACGATGCGACCCAGACGAACGGCTTCACGATCTACGTCGGGGAGGACGAGCCGGAGGGCAACGGTCCGGACCACGGCGCCCCTGGCTACGAGCAGCTCGCCGTGGACGACGTCGCCCTGGACGGCGACGACGCGGAGATCGTGACGTACGTGCGCGACTGGTGCGTCGAGGACACCGACCAGGGGTGCGTGATCGAGCGCCGCCGCTTCGCGTGGCTGAGCTGGGAGCGCGAGGACGACCAGTGGGTCTCGATCCTGGGCCACGGCGACTACGCCACGGCCGAGCAGTTGCAGACGGTGGCCGGTTCGCTGGTCGACCGGCCGCAGCCGGCGACGCTCGACGTCGGGCTCGCGCCGGACGGGTGGTCGATCAGTGCCTACAAGATGGGCCGGGTCCTCACCCTGGTGAACGACGCGCACGAGGCGCAGGACCTGACCGTGCACATCCCGCTGCCCGAGGACGTCATCCCTGCCGACCGGGTGCGGGAGTCGATCGGGGGGCCGATCGGGCCGCAGCTCGACGTGACGGTCAACGGACGTCCAGCGCAGCTGGTCCGCGTGGACGTCGGCTACGTGGTCGACGGTCACCGCTACGAGGGGTGGTACCTGCAGGCGCAGTTCGAGGACGGCACCACCTTCGTCGTCCAGGCACCGGAGGCGTTCACCCAGGAGCAGGTGCTGGAGCTGGCCGAGTCGGTCACGCACAACGCCTGACAGCGCGACGGTGCCGGCCGGGTCGGGTGACCCGGTCGGCACCGTCGCACGTTGACGCCGTGCCCTTCCGCGAGCACCGTTCCGCCATGGCCGAGGAACGACTCGTCGTCTACTGGCGGCCGGGCTGCCCGTACTGCGCGCAGCTGCGCAGCCGGCTGCAAGCTGGGCCGGGTGCCGTACACCGCCGTGAACATCCACCAGGACCGGCACGCCGCCGCGCTCGTCCGCGCGCACAACGGCGGCGACGAGCTCGTGCCCACCGTCCGCCTGGACGGCGATCGGTGGCTGAGTAATCCGAGCTACAAGCGAGCTCCGGACGGCCATGGCCGGCTGACCGGGGCCGTCGGCCTGTGGTGGAGTGACCGGCATGACGCGCTCCCCCCTGGCCGGCGACGAAACCGACCGAGGTCCGCGTCGGCGCCGGCGCCGCGAGCCTGGTCGTCGACCTGCGCGGCGGCGGGATCCGCGAGCTCACCGTGGGCGACTGGCACGTGGTCGACGGCTACGCGGCCGGCGAGGTGCCGAGCGGGCGCAGGGGCGGCGTCCTCATTCCCTGGCCGAACCGGATCCGCGACGGCCGCTGGACGTGGCGCGGGCGCACCCTGCAGCTCGAGGTCAGCAGTCCGGAGAAGCCCGTCGCGGTGCACGGCCTGCTGTCCGCCCAGCCCTGGACGGTGCTCGCCCAGGACGACGGCGAGCGTCTCGGTCGGCACCCTCGTCGAGCCGCGGTCGGGCTATCCGTTCCGGCTCGCGGCCGCGCTCGACTACGCGCTCACGCCGGACCGGCTCACGGTCACCGTGCGGATCCGCAACGCCGGAGACGAGGAGGCGCCCTTCGGCGTCGGGCTGCACCCGTACCTGGCGGTCGGGGCGGCCGAGGACGGCGACATCGGGCAGGCCGAGCTGCACCTGCCGGCCCGCACCGCCCTCGACGTCGACGGCGGCCTGCCCACAGGCGGACGCCGCTCCTTCGACGGCGCCGTCGGTCGCATCGGCGACCGCGCCCTCGACGACCCGCTCACCGACCTGGAGCGCGACGCCGACGGGTGGGCGCGCACGGTCGTGTCCGGCCCGGCCGGCCGCGTGGAGCTGGCCGCCGACGCGTCGTGGCCCTGGATGCAGGTCTACACCGGCGACACGCTGCCCGAGGGGCAGCGCCGGCGCAGCGTCGCGGTCGAGCCGATGACCTGCCCGCCGAACGCGCTGGCCGACGGCGTCGACCTGGTCGTGCTCCCGCCGGGGGAGGACTGGTCGGGCACCTGGACCCTCACGTGGACGCCTGCGTGACGGCGCCTACGGGTCGCGGAGCTGTGGCGCTACCCGGTCAAGTCGCTCGGCGGCGAGGTGGTCGACCGCGCCGTCCTCGGCGAGCACGGGCTGGCCGGTGACCGGCAGTGGGCGCTGTTCGACGTCGACACGGGTTTCGGGCTGACCGCGCGGCGGGTGCCCGAGCTGCTGATGGCGTCGGCGCGGAGCACGGAGGACGGCGTGCAGGTCGTGCTGCCCGACGGCACCGCGACGCCGGACGACGCGGCGATCTCCGCCTGGCTGGGCCGCGCCGTCGACCCTCCGGTCAGCCGCCGAGACCGAGGGCCGGCCACGCTACGAGAGCCCGGACGACGACGAGGCGGCCGCCGAGGGGCCGGTGCCGGGCTGGCACCCGTGGCGCGGCGCTGCCGGCGCGTTCCACGACGACCCCGACTTCCGGGTGTCGCTGCTGTCGACGGCGACCATCGGCGCCTGGGACCGCCGGCGCTTCCGCGCCAACGTCGTTCTCGAGGGCGCCGGCGAGGACGTGCTGGTCGGACGCCGGGTGCGCTGCGGCGACGCCGAGCTGCGGGTGATCAGCGGAATCCCGCGGTGCGTCATGGTCACCCGGCCGCAGGCCGGCGGGATCGAGCGCGACACCGGCGTCCTCAAGACCATCCACCGGGAGCGCGACGGCGAGCTCGCCGTCGGCGCCCTGGTCACCCGCGCCGGGGACCGTGGGCACCGGCGACGTCGTGACCGTGCTGGACTGACGTCCGTGCGCACCGTCCCCCTCCGCTCCGGCGAGGACACCATCCGGCTCGGCCAGCTGCTCAAGCTCGCCGACCTGGTCGAGAGCGGCGCCGAGGTCAAGGACGTCCTGCTCTCCGGCGCCGTCCGCGTCAACGGCGAGCCCGAGGAGCGGCGCGGCCGTCAGCTGCACCGCGGCGACGTCGTGACCGTCGACGGCCGGGACGAGGTCCGGATCGGCTGACCGGCGTTCCACGTGGAACCCTCCGGCCGGGCCTGCGAGGGTGGGGGCCGGACGAGGGAGGCCAGGGTGACGGCAGGGGAACGGGTACGCGGGCCGGTACGCGTCCCCCGCTGGCCGGAGGCCGCCGCGGAGGAGCCGGACTTCGCCGCCATCCGCGACCGAGTTCGGCGTTCCGGAGGAGTTCCCGGCCGACGTGCTGGCCGAGGCCGAACAGCGCGCCGGATCTCCCGAGCTGCCGGAGCTCGACGCCACCGACGTGCCGCTGGTGACGCTCGACCCGCCGGGCAGCCGCGACCTCGACCAGGCGGTGCACCTCGCCCGGCGCGACGGCGGCGGCTACCTGGTCAGCTACGCGATCGCGGACGTCGGCGTCGTTCGTGCGGCTGGGCGGCGCGATCGACGCCGAGGCGCGCCGCCGCGGGCAGACGCTCTACAGCCCCGACCGCCGCACGCCGCTGCACCCCGCCGGTCCTCAGCGAGGGCGCCGCGAGCCTGCTGCCCGACCAGCTCCGGCCCGCCGTCCTGTGGAGCATCGACCTGGACGCCGACGGCGAGCCGGTCGAGGTGCGGCTGCGCCGGGCGCGGGTGCGCAGCCGCGCCCAGCTCGACTACCCGTCGGTGCAGGCACAGACCGACGCGGGCACGCTGCCCGAGCCGCTGGCGCTGCTGCCGGAGATCGGCCGGCTCCTGCTGCAGCGGGCCGCCGACCGTGGGCGCCATCGAGCTCGGCACCCCGGAGCAGGAGGTGGTGCGGGCCGACGGCGGCGGCTGGACGCTCGCCCTGCGCGGTGACCTCCCGGTCGAGGCCTGGAACGCGCAGATCTCGCTGCTCACCGGCCGGTGCGCGGCCGCGCTGATGCTGGACGGCGGCGTCGGCGTGCTGCGCACGCTGCCGCCGGCCCGGCCGGAGGACGTCGCGCGGCTGCGCGCTGCTCGCCCCCGCGCTCGGCGTCCACTGGCCCGACGGCGCGCACCCCGGCTCGGTGATCGGCGAGTCTCGACCCGACCCGGCCCGGGCACGCCGCGTTCCTCGAGGAGGCGGCCACCCTGCTGCGCGGCGCGGGCTACACGCCGTTCGACGGCGCCCCGCCCGAGCAGCCGCTGCACAGCGGCGTCGCCGCGCCGTACGCGCACGTCACCGCGCCGCTGCGCCGGCTGGTCGACCGGTTCGGCACCGAGGTCTGCCTGGCGCTGTCCGCCGGCCGGGAGCCCGACGACGCGCTGCGCGCCGCGCTGCCCGAGCTGCCCGGTCTGATGACGGCGTCCGACCGGCGCACCCGCGACGTCGAGCGCGCCGCGATCGATGCCGTCGAGGCCTGGCTGCTGCGCGGCCGCGAGGGGGAGGAGTTCGACGCCGTGGTCGTCGACGCCGAGGACGGCAAGGGCACCGTGGTGCTCGACGACCCTCGC
This sequence comes from uncultured Actinomycetota bacterium, assembly GCA_963777095.1. GTDB lineage: Bacteria > Actinomycetota > Actinomycetes > Mycobacteriales > Geodermatophilaceae > CAVZOY01. The sequence continues at coordinate 863,628 of CAVZOY010000006.1, read as the reverse complement.
CGTGCGCGGCCGGTGCGAGGGCGCGGCGCTCACCCCCGGCACGCGGGTGCGGGTCCGGCTCGAGGAGGCCGACGTCGCCGGTCGGAGCATCCGGTTCTCGCCTCGGCGGGGCGGCCGGCGTGACCCGAACGCCGTACCTGTCCGCGCGGCTGCAGGGCTTCGGGACGACGGTCTTCGCCGAGATGAGCGCGCTGGCGCTGGCCACCGGCGCGGTCAACCTCGGCCAGGGGTTCCCCGACTACCCCGGACCCGCCGAGGTGCTCGACACCGCGCGGAGCGCCATCGGGACGCTGCACGACCAGTACCCGCCCGGCCCCGGCCTGCCCGCGCTGCGCGAGGCGATCGCCCGGCACCACCGGCGCTTCACCGGCCTCGAGTACGACCCGGACGGCGAGGTGCTGGTCACCGCCGGCGCCACCGAGGCCATCAGCGCCGCCCTGCTCGCGCTGCTCGACCCCGGCGACGAGGTCGTCCTGTTCGAGCCGATGTACGACAGCTACGCGGCCGCGGTGGCCATGGCCGGCGGCGTCGTCCGCGCGGTGCCGCTGCGCGCACCGGCGCCCGAGCCAGGCGAGGCGACGACCGACGCGCTGGACCTTCGACCCGGACGAGGTGCGCCGCGCCGTCACGCCGCGCACCCGGCTGCTGCTGCTCAACACCCCGCACAACCCCAGCGGCAAGGTCTTCGACGCCGCCGAGCTCGCCGGCCTCGCGGCGATCGCGACCGAGGCCGACCTGCTCGTGCTCACCGACGAGGTCTACGAGCACCTGGTGTTCGACGGCGCCCGGCACGGCTCGATCGCCGCCGTCCCGGGCATGCGGGAGCGCACGCTGGTCGTCAGCAGCGGCGGCAAGACCTTCAACACCACCGGCTGGAAGATCGGCTGGATCTGCGGCCCGGCCGCGATGGTCACCGCCGTCAGGACGGCGAAGCAGTTCCTCACCTTCGTCAACGGCGGGCCGTTCCAGCCGGCGATCGCGGTGGGCCTGGACCTGCCCGACGAGCACTTCGAGCGGCTCCGGCTGGACCTGCAGCGGCGCCGCGACGCCCTGGTGGCCGGGCTCCGGGACGCCGGCCTCCCGGTGATCACCCCCCAGGCCACGTACTTCGCGACGGTCGACGTCCGGCCCGTCCAGCCCGACGGCGATGGCCTCGCCTTCTGCCGCGACCTGCCGCACCGCGCGGGCGTGGTCGCGATCCCGATCGGGCCGTTCTACGACCCCGCCGACGCGCACCTCGGGCGGCACCTCGTGCGGTTCGCGTTCTGCAAGCGCGACGAGGTGCTCGCCGAGGCGGTCGAGCGGCTGAGGAGGTCGGCGTGACACGGATCGCCGCGGTGCAGCACGACATCGTCTGGGAGGACCGCGACGCCAACTTCGCCCGGCTCGCCCCGCTCGTCGCCGGCGCGGCCGGCCTCGGCGCCGAGCTCGTGCTGCTGACCGAGACCTTCTCCACCGGTTTCTCGATGACCCCCGGCATCGGGGAGCCGGAGGACGGGCCCTCCGCCGACTTCCTCCACGCGCAGGCCGCCCGCCACGGCGTCTGGATCGGCGGGACCTGCCCCGAGATCGCGCCCGGGGAGCGAGTTGCCGTACAACTCCTTCGTCCTCACCGGACCGGACGGCACGACGCACCGCTACCGCAAGCTGCACCCGTTCACGCACGCCGGCGAGCACGAGCGGTTCCGGGCGGGGGACCAGCCGGTCACCGTCGAGGTGCTCGGGCTCCGGATCACCCCGTTCGTCTGCTACGACCTGCGCTTCGCCGACGTCTTCTGGACGGCGGCGCCGCAGACCGACGTCTACCTCGTGCCGGCCAACTGGCCGAGCCGGCGCCGGCTGCACTGGCAGACGCTGCTGCAGGCCCGCGCCATCGAGAACCAGGCCTACGTCGTCGGCTGCAACCGCGTCGGCACCGCCGGCGACGGCACCGAGCACGTCGGTGACAGCCGGATCGTCAGCCCGACCGGCGAGCTGCTGGCCACGGCTTCGGGGATCGAGACCGTCCTGCTCGCCGACGTCGACGCCGGCGAGGTGGCCGCCACGCGGGACCGGTTCCGGTTCATGGCCGACCGCCGCGGCTGACCTGGCGCCCGTCCACGGGCGATCGGGTTCCGGGCGTCATCCCCCTCGCGGGTGAGTTGGCTGTAGTGGCTCAAGGTTCGCCGGGCCGGGGCCGATAGCTGCTGCATGGCAGACCGGAGTGCACGAACCGTCGGTGCCCGCGTGCACCGTCGCGGGCGCCGGTCGCTCAACAGCCGCGTGGTCCAGTTGGGCACGCTGGCGCTGTCGTTCATCGCCGTCTCGGTGCTGGTCGTCACCTCCTCGCGGGCCGCCTTCGTCGCGCAGAACGACAACGTCACCAACCAGGTCAGCGCCGCCGCCCTGGACCTCACGGACAACGACTCCGGCACGGCCATGTTCAACAACGTGACCGGCCTGATGCCCGGCACCACCGAGGACCGGTGCATCGACGTCACCTACACCGGCACCGTCGATCCCACCGCCGTGCTGCTCTACTCCAGCGGCGCCCCCACCGGCACCCTGGCGCCGTACCTGAACCTCACGGTCGACGTGGGCGCCGACACCGGTGCCGGGTTCCGCGACTGCACGGGCTTCGTCTCCTCGGCGACCGTCTACAACGGCACGCTCTCCGGCTTCCACACGGCGCACGGCAGCTACGCCGCCGGCGCCAGCACCTGGGACCCGGCCGCGAGCCCTGACACCCGCACCTTCCGCTTCCGCATGTCCGTGCAGGACAACGCCCTCGCGGAGGGTCTCACCACGACGTTCGGGTTCTCGTGGGAAACGCGCACCAGCTGACCTCCACCTCGGGCGAGCGGCGCAAGCCGTGGCACCGCACGGTTCTCTACGGCGCCGGGATGGCCAGCATGCTGCTGATCTCCATGGCGACGAGCCTGTCGCTGTGGATCGCCCTGCCGTGGGCCTTCCTGGACTGGTCCCCGACGCTGGTGACCTCCGGATCCATGCAGCCGCTCGTCTCGCCCGGTGACGTCGTGATGATCCGGCCGATCGCCGCCGACGACCTCACGCCGAACACCGTGGTGCTCTACGACCGGCCGGACACCGGCCGCGTGCTGCACCGCATCGTCGAGCAGCTGCCCGACGGCTCCTTCATCACCCGCGGCGACGCCAACACCAGTGACGACAGCGGCTTCCTGCACGCCGACCAGATCGAGGGCGCCGCCGTCATCGCCGTCCCGTGGATCGGTCGACCCTCGCTGTGGCTGGCTCAGGACCGCATCCCGCTGCTCGTGGCGACCGGCCTCGCGCTGACCGTCGCCCTCGTCCTCGCGCCGCGCGCGTTCGACCCGGCCTACGACCCGTGGGCGTCGGGCACGCGGGTGAAGCCGGCCGAGGTCCTCCTGGGCCGCGTCGGCGGGGACCGCGCCGACCGCCGCTCCTCGGCCGGACGTCGACTGCTCCCCGAGGGGCTGCACGACGTCGTGCTGCAGCGGCTCGCCGCCCAGACCGCCGCCGCCCAGCGGCGCACCGTGCACCTGCTGGAGGGACTGTCGTGAGCCGGGGCCGCACCACCACCGACCGCCGGACGGCGACCACCGACCGGCGCACCCGTACCGACCGCCGGGCCCGCTCCGAGGACCGCTCGGGCGCCGGCCGCTCCGTCGCGGAACGCGCACTGCGCCAGATCCGGCTCGTGGCCGTCGCCCTGGTCATGCTGGGCGCCGCCGGCTACCGGCCCGAGTCCGGCGCCGACCTGGACCGCCAGCTCGCGCTGGTGCTCGCCGGGTCGGCCGCGGGCGTCCTGATCCTGGTCTCCGTGCTGTCGGTCCGCGCGACCCGCGCCGAGGCCCGGCGCCGCATCCGGATGGTCCTCGTCTGCACCCTCGCCGACGCCGTCGTCGTCCTCGGCCTGGTGGCGATGTCCGGGCTGCCGCCGCACTCGCTGGCGCTGGTGCTGCTCATGCTGCCGTTCATCGAGGTGGCGGTGTGGTTCGGCCTGGCCGGCCTCGCCGCGCTGTGGATCGTCTGCTCGGTGGCGCTCGGCGCCTACGTCATCGTGTTCCCCGACCGGGTTCCCGAGGACGCCCTCGCCCTGGTGGTCGTGGCCATGCCGACCCTGCTGCTGGCGACGATTCCGGTCGCCATGCTCGCCGAGCACCTCGTGGCGCAGGTCGGTCGGCTCGGGGAGGCCCGCGAGGCCGCCGACGACCGCGCGCGACTGCTCGGGGACCTGTCCGCCATCACCGCGGAGATCTTCCCGCTCGACCGCGAGGCCGTGCTCGCCCAGCTCGTCACCGGTGCCGAGCAGCTCGGTGCCACCGGCGTGGCCGTCGTCGACACCTCCGCGGAGGACGGCGTCCGCTGGGTCGCCGGGGGCGACGGCGCCACGCCGGCGGTGGACACCGCTGCCGACGACGCGGACGAGGACCTGGTCCGCACCCCGCTGGCCTGGGAGCTCGCGGTGCCCGGCGGCGAGCCCTACACGGTCACCGCCAAGGTGGTCGGCCCCGCCGAGGAGGTCGCCCGCCGCGTCGAGGCGCTGGAGCTGCTCGTCGCCCAGGCCCGGGTCGGCCTGGCCAACGCCGTCCTCGTCCACCAGCTCGAGCACCTCAAGAGCACCTACGAGCTGCAGGCCACGCGCGACCAGCTCACCGGCCTGCTCAACCGGCGCGGCCTGGTGGCACGTGCCGAGCAGCTGCCCGGCACGCTCGGCGTGCTCTTCTGCGACCTCGACGGCTTCAAGAGCGTCAACGACACCCTCGGCCACGCGGCCGGTGACGAGCTGCTGGAGAAGGTGGCCCGCCGCCTGGAGTCCGGCGTGCCGGCGCACGCCGTGCTCGGCCGCATGGGTGGCGACGAGTTCGTCGTCGTCGTGCCCGACGCCCCGGCCGACGAGCTGGCCGAGGTCGGCCGCATGATCGAGCTCGAGATCGGCCGCCCGTTCCTGCTCGAGGCCGGCATGGCCCGCATCGGCGTCAGCATCGGCACCGCGTTCGCGGCGCCCGGCGAGCGCGACCTCGACGCCCTGCTCGGCAAGGCCGACCAGCTCATGTACGAGGTCAAGCGCAGCCGCAAGGCCGGCCGCGGCGAAGAGGCCCGACGGTGACGCCGTCGCCGACCGCCGCGCCGCCCCGGAAGCCGAAGCGCCGCCGTCGCGCGTTCTCCCTCAACGGCCTCGCCATCCAGGTCTCGGCCTTCGCGCTGTCCTTCACCCTCGTGGCCCTCCTGGTCGTCGGCTCCTCCAAGGCGGCCTTCGTCGAGGAGAACGAGACGGTCACCGAGCGCGTCCCCGTCGGTGCGCCCGCGACCGAGCCGGTCACCTACCTGCCCGCCGACCCGGCGCGCCCGACGCCGTCGAAGCCGGCCGAGCCCACGCCGACCTCCGAGGAGCCGGCCCCGACCCCCGAGCCGACTCCCGAGCCCGAGCCCCAGCCGCTCGCGCAGCTCACCCTGACCGACGACTCCGCCGGGACGGCCATGTTCGCCGACGAGAGTGGGCTGGTGCCCGGCGTCCCCGAAGAGCGCTGCATCCGCGTGGCCCTCGACGGCGACGTCCTCCCCGAGCCGGTGCGGCTCTACGCCGCGGACGTCACGCGGTGCCCTCGCCGAGCACCTCGACCTGGTCGTCGAGGTGGGCCCCGGCGGCGGCGTCTTCGGCGATTGCTCCGGCTTCGTGCCCGAGTCCACGCTGTTCGGCGGGACGCTGGCCGAGTTCGGCAGCCTGCACACCGCGTTCGACTCCGGGCTCGCCGCCTGGACGCCCGTCGCCCCGGGCGAGTCGCGCAGCTTCCGGTTCACCGTGACCGTGCGCGACGTGCCCGCGGCCGAGGGTCTCTCGGCCGGGTTCGGCTTCTCCTGGGAAGCGAGGGCCGCCTGAGATGCGCAGCCTGCGTCCAACCCGCCGCACCGTCGTCCGCCTGCTGCTGCGCACCACCGCAGCAGCCGGGGCGGTGCTGCTCACGTCGCCCTCTCCGAGCAGCAGTCGCGGAGCGCCTTCACAGGGGGTACCGCGGACGGCGGCAACCAGGTCACGGCGGCCGCCGACTTCTGTGCCACCCCCGGGCCCGTCGACGGTGACCGCCGGCAGCCGACACGTCGGTCGCCCAGTCGCGGGACGAGACCGCGGCCGGCACTGCCACGGCCATCTACGTGTGGGCGAAGAACAACGACAACGTGCGTGCGCTGGTCCGGTTCGCGCTCCCGAGCAGACCGCTCGGCTGCCAGCTGGCCGGCGCGACGCTGCAGGCTCTACAACTCCGTTCCGCAGAACGGGCGCGTCATCGAGGTGCTCCGGCTCGACCCCGCCGCGCCGACGTGGGGCGAGACGACGGTGCGCTGGGCCACCGTTCCGGCGACCGCGGGCGCCGCCGTCACCAGCACGACGACAGCGGCCGTCGGGTGGCAGACCTGGACCGTGACCGCTCAGGTCACCGCCCAGTACGCCAACGGGAACAACGGCTTCCTCCTGAAGGACTCCGTCGAGACCGGCGTCGGCTCGACGATGCAGACGTACTCGACAGCCGGGAGGGCGGCCAGCACGCCGAAGCTCACGGTGACCTGGGGCTGAGCCCGCTCAGCTGCGGTCGACGACGATCTGCTCGCGCTGCAGCCGCTCGCTGACCTGCTCGGAGCCGGTGACCTCCTCGGTGCGCAGCCGCACCCGCTCCACCGGCACGACCTCGACGCTCACGACCGGCCGCTCGGCGTGCAGCACGATCTCGTCGGGCAGGCCCGGAGCGACGTCGGGTCCCTGGTGCAGCAGGGTCTCCTCCTCGCCGAGCGGCGCGGGCTCGCCCTCGAGCGGCAGCTCCTCGATGCGCACCTCCTCGCGGCGGAGCGGCACGGTCACCTGCACCTCCTCGGTGACCACGTACTTGACCAGCCGGACCCGGCGGTCGGCCACCCGCTCGGTGGTCACCCGGAGCTGCTCCTCGGTGCGGGCCATCGCGCCGTGGCCCAGGTCGGCGTCCCTGTCGGTGTCGGTGTCGGTGTCGGTGTCGCGATCCTGGTGGGCGGCGGCGACCTGGTCCTCCGGAACGGCCACCGGTCCGGGCGGCTCGGTGCCCGGCGCGGCGTGCCGGCCGGCCGGCACGGGCGGCGGACGGGGCCGACGAGGCGGGGACGGCGACGGTCGACGGCCCGTCGTCGCCGACGCCGTAGTGCCGCCGGAGCTCGGCCTCGGTCGCGGGGTCGAGATGCCCGGTGTCGGACACGTGCGGCGACGACCGCACCGCCTCCTTCTGCACGTGCAGCCGCAGCGCGCCGTCGGTGAACGCGGCGTCGAGTGCCGGGACGACGGAGTGGCGGGTGCCGAACAGCCCCGTGGTCACCGCCACCCAGGTCGGTGCACCGGTGCGGTCGTCGACGAAGAAGTGCTCGACCGTCCCGATCTTGTCGCCGTCGGTGTCGTAGGCGGTGCTACCGATGGCGGACGACAGCTCCCGGTCGTTGAGCACGGCGCAGCCTCCTTGCTCGCGCGGCGCCCGGCGGGCGCGTTCCTGCCGGTCGTGCCCACGGGGCGGCCCCGGTGAACATCGGGCCGACCGTGCGGTGTCCCGGCATAGCCTGAGCGACCGGACGACGTCGAGGAGGACCCGATGACCGGCCGGCACCTGGAGGTCGAGCGCAAGTTCGACGTCGACGGCAGCTTCGCCCTGCCCGACCTGACCGACGTGGACGGCGTCGCCACCGCCGACGCCCCCGGTCGAGCACGCGCTCGAGGCGGTCTACCACGACACCGCCGACCTCCGGCTGGCCCGCGCGCGCGTCACCCTCCGGCGGCGCACCGGCGGGGACGACGCCGGCTGGCACCTCAAGCTGCCCGCCGCGGCCGGCGCCCGGCAGGAGGTGCGCGAGCCGCTCGGCCGGGCGGTGAAGGCGCCGCCGCGCCCCCTGCGCGACCTCGTCCTCGGCATCACCCGGGGCGCCGCCACCGCGCCGGTCACCACGCTGCGCACCCGCCGGACCGCCACCGTGCTCCGCGACGCCGACGGCAGGGCGCTCGCCGAGATCGCCGACGACATCGTCTCCGCCACCGTGCCGGCGGCGGCCCCCGGCGAGCCGGCCCAGGCCGCGGAGCTGGCGCGAGGTGGAGGTCGAGCTGGTCGACGGGGACGCCGACCTGCTCGACCGGCTCGTCGACCGGGTGCTCGGGGCCGGTGCGCGGGTGTCGCCGTCGGGGTCGAAGCTGGCGCGGGCGCTCGGGGACCGGCTCGACGGCGCGCGGCCGCAGCCGCCGGGAGACGACGAAGAAGAGCGGGAAGAGGCAAGAAGAAGGGCAAGGAGCGGGTCCGCCCACGGGCGCCGACGTCGTGCTCGGCGCCGTCCAGGCGCAGGTCGACGCGCTGCGCGACGCCGACCTGATGATCCGCACCGGCCAGCCGGACGCCGTCCACAAGTTCCGCGTCGCCTGCCGGCGGCTGCGCAGCATCTTCGCCGCGTTCCGGCCGGTGCTGGACCGGACGGTCGACCGACCCGCTGCGCGACGAGCTCCGGTGGCTCGGCGAGCAGCTCTCCGACGCCCGGGACGGCGAGGTCGCGCTGGCTCCACCTCAGCGAGCTCGTCGCCGACCAGCCGCCCGAGCTGATCCCCGGCCCGGTCGCCGCCCGCGTGCAGCAGAGCCGGCTGCAGGAGGAGCTGCGGGGGGCGAAGCAGGCGGCGGCGCACCGTGGGCGATCGCCCGCTACCTGCGCCTGGTCGACGCGCTGCACGCGCTGCTGGCCGACCCGCCGCTGGCCCCGGATGCCGCCGAGCCGGCGCCGAGAGGTGCTCCGGCGACGCGGTGCGTCGCAGCGGCCGGCGGCTGCGGCACCGGATCGACGACGCCCGCCAGGCCGCACCGGAGGATCAGGCGCACGCGCTGCACGAGGCCCGCAAGGCCGCGAAGCGGGTGCGGTACACCGCCGAGGTGGCCGTGGACACCCTCGGCTCCCCCGCCTCAGGCGCTGGTCGACTGCATGGAGCAGGTGCAGGACGTGCTCGGCGACGTCCAGGACACCGAAGTGACGCGCGGCTGGTGCGAGCGGATGGGCCGGGAGGCCATGGCGGCGGGGGAGAACCCGTTCGCGTTCGGCCGCCTGCACGCGCTCGAGGAGGCCCGCGCCGAGGCGGCGCGCGGCGCGTTCTGGGCCCTCGAGCCCGACGCTGCATCCGATGCTGGAGGCTGTCACGAAGAAGCGCTGAGCCCGGCCCGACCTCGGAGGAACCCCTGTCCATCATCCGCCTGCTGGGTTTCGCCACCGTCGTCCTGCTCGCGGTGCTCGTGCTGCACGGCTGGATCTGGTTCCGGATGGTGCGCAGCACCACGCGGCCGGGCCGGCTCCGCCGTCGGCTCACCTGGCTGGTCGTCGCGCTCGGGCTGCTGATCGCCGTCGCCGTGCCCCTGGGCTCGCAGCTGCCGCTGGCCGCCGCCGCACCGCTGGAGTGGGCCGCCTTCAGCTGGCTGGGGATCGCGTTCTACCTGTTCCTGGCCCTGCTGGTGCTCGAGCCGGTGCGGCTCGTCGCGCGGCTGGCCGGGCGCCGCCGCGCCGCCCGGCGCCGACCGCTCCGCGAGCGGACCGGCGGCAGCCGACCCGGATCCGGCGCCTGCCCCGGCCGTCGCGCGTCGCGGCTCTTCCTGGCCCGCGGGATCGCGGTGACCGCCGGGGTGGTCGCCCTGGGCACGGCGGGCACCGGTGCCGTGCTCGCCAACATCACCCCGGCGGTGCGCCGGGTGCCGATCACGCTGCCCCGGCTCGACCCCGCGCTCGACGGGCTGCGGATCGTCACCTTCAGCGACGCCCACCTCTCGGCGACGTGGCGCCGGGCTCGGCTCGAGCGGCGTGGTCGAGCTGGTCAACGAGCAGCAGCCGGACGTCGTCGCGATCGTCGGCGACCTGGTCGACGCGCCGGTCGAGGAGCTGCGCGGGACGTCGCCCCGCTGGCCGACCTGGTCAGCGCGCAGGGCGTCTTCTTCGTCACCGGCAACCACGAGTACTTCACCGACACCGAGGGCTGGATGCGCCACCTGCCCGACGCTCGGGCGTCGACGTGCTGCGCAACGAGCGGGTGGCCGATCGGCCGGGGCGGGGCCACGTTCGACCTGGCCGGCATCGACGACCGCACCGCCGCCGGCTCCGGCGTGCCCGGCCACGGCGCCGACCTCGACGCCGCGCTCGACGGCCGGGACGACGCGGTCCCGGTCGTGCTGCTGGCCCACCAGCCGTTCATGGTCGAGCAGGCCCGCGCCGCCGGGGTGGACCTGCAGCTGTCCGGCCACACGCACGGCGGGCAGCTCTGGCCGTTCGACTACGCCATCCGGCTCGACCAGCCGGCGGTCGAGGGCCTCTCGCGGATCGGCGAGCACCCAGCTGTACGTCACCGCCGGGCGCCGGCAACTGGGGCCCGCCGATGCGGATCGGCGCCCGACCCGAGGTCGTCGTGATCGAGCTGCGCTCAGGCGGAGCCTGAGCCCATCTGCTCGCGCAGCTCGCCCAGCACCTCGTCGGCCACCGTCCGCAGCGGGCGCGCCCCGTTGTCATCTGCCCAGCGGAGCACGATCTGGGTGTAGGCGGACATCAAGGCGGCGAGCGCGACCTCGACGGCCGGCGGCGGTCGGTGACCGTCCGCCGCGTGCAAGGCGTCGAGCGCCATCGCGGCGGTCGCCCGCTCGAACTCCGCGGTCCGGAGTCGCAGGGACGGCGTCGCCGCGATGATCCGCCACCGCTCGAGAGCACGCTCCTCGCGTGCATGGGCCTCGACCATGTCCAGCCACTGGAAGATGGCTCCGCGCGCCCGCTCGGCGGCCGGAAGGTCGTCGGGCTGAGCGGCGATGACCGCGTACGATCTCCTCCCGCGTCGGGAGGGGCATCAGGATGGTCTCCTTGCTGTCGTAGTGCGCGTAGAAGGTCGGCACCGAGACGCCGGCCGCCTTGGCGATGTCGCCGACGGCGACGGCCTCGAAGCCCTCGCTCCCGGAACAGTCGCATCGCCTCGTCGAAGATGCGCTGGTGCGTCTGTCGGCGCTTTTCCTCGCGCCGCCCCACTTCCCCCGTCACGTCGCCCATCGTCCCTGCTGGATCCGCGTGTCGGCCACCCGGGAGCCGGCAGTTTCGCGCGATCGAGTTCCGTCGCGCCGCCGCTCAGCCGGTGAAGGCGCCGGTCTCCGCGAGCCGCGACGGCGTCACGGTCTTGAGCCGGGCCACCGCACGGGCCAGCGGCACGAGCTCGATCTCGGTGCCGCGCAGCGCCACCATCCGACCGTGTGCGCCCTCGTGCGCGGCGACCGTCGCGTGCAGGCCGAAGCGCGTGGCGAGCACGCGGTCGAAGGACGTGGGGGTGCCCCCGCGCTGGACGTGGCCGAGCACCGTCGTCCGCACCTCCTTGCCGGTGCGCCGCTCGAGCTCCTCGCCGAGCTGCGAGGCGACGCCGGTGAACCGGCGGTGGCCGAACTCGTCGACCCCGCCGTCGCGCAGCGCCATGGTGCCGGGCATCGGGACGGCGCCCTCGGCGACGACGCCGATCACGTGGGTGTCGCCGCGGTCGAAGCGCGCCTCGACGAGCCGGCAGACCTCGTCGACGTCGAACGGCGCCTCGGGCACGAGCGTGACGTGCGCGCCGGACGCGAGCCCGGCGTGCAGCGCGATCCAGCCGGCGTGCCGGCCCATGACCTCGACCAGCAGCACCCGCTGGTGCGACTCGGCCGTCGTGTGCAGCCGGTCGATCATCTCGGTGGCGATGGAGACCGCGGTGTCGAAGCCGAAGGTGAGGTCGGTGCCGTCGATGTCGTTGTCGATCGTCTTCGGGATGCCGACCACCGGGACGCCGGCCTGCGAGAGCAGGTGGGCGGCGGTGAGCGTGCCCTCGCCGCCGATCGGGATGAGGACGTCGACGTCGTGGCGGGCCAGCACGGCCTTCATGTCGGCGACGCCGGCGTCGATCCGCTCCGGCTCGACGCGGGCGGAGCCCAGGGTGGTGCCGCCGCGGGTGAGCAGGCCGTCGACCGCGGCGATGTCGAGCGGCGTGGTGCGGTCCTCGAGCAGTCCGCGCCAGCCGTCGCGGAAGCCGATGACCGTGCTGTCGTAGTGAGGTGGTCGCCGTCCGGACCACGGACCGGATGACGGCGTTGAGACCGGGGCAGTCGCCCCCGCCGGTGAGGACACCGATGCGCACCGGCTGCTCCTTCCGAAGGTGAGCGGCGACCATACGTCATGACGTCTTGATGATTCACCTCGACGGGCGACGCCCGGCGCGTCGCGGAGATGCGCCGCGACGGACGTCTCGGACGACATGACGACCAGACGTCTCGTCGGGCGATACCTTTGACGGGTGAGCTCCCCGGTAGCCGGACCGAAGTACCTCTCGGTCCGCGAGCACCTCCGTCGGCGCGTGTCCGCCCTTCCCGAGCACACCCTGCTCCCGCCCGAGCCGGTGCTCTGCGCCGAGTACGGCGTCAGCCGGATCACCCTGCGCCGCGCCGTCGACGGGCTGGTCGCCGACGGACATCTGGTGCGCGAGCAGGGCCGCGGCACGTACGTGACCCGGCCGGGGATCCGGCACGAGTACCGGGAGAGCTTCGTCCACCGGATCGCCGGGTGGAGCTCGGTCATGACCGAGCAGGGCGCCCAGGTGGGCACCACGGTGCTCAACCAGCGGATCGTGCCCGCCCCGGCGCCGGTCGCGGCCGAGCTCAGCTCGACGGACCCGAGGACGTCGTCGAGCTCGAGCGGCTGCGCAGCGTCGACGGACCTGCCCAACCACGTCGCGCACAGCTTCCTGCCGGCCCGGCTGTTCCCGAAGGCGGCGGTGGAGGACTTCAGCTCCGGCTCGCTCTACGAGTACCTCCGCCGCGAGTACGGCGCCGACCTCGCACACGCCCGCATCGTCGTCGACGTCGGCACGGCGGCCCCGGACGAGGCGGACCTGCTGCGGATCGTGGCCGGCTCCCCGCTGCTCGTCGTCCGCACCACCGTGCGCGACACCGAGGGGCACCCGCTGGTGCACAGCTTCTCCCGGCTGCGGCCGGACGTGAGCCAGGTGGAGTTCGAGGTCTCGGTCGGCGGTCGCTGAGTGGCCGGACGGGTGGCCGAAGCGACCGGCAGCCGCTCGCTGCCCGAACCGCCGCGGCAGGTGTGGGAGGCGCTGGCCGTGCTCCGGCCGTACTGCGCGGTCTGCGACGTCTCCTACGCTCGTCACGGGCAGCGGTCGGGGGGCCACGTTCGTCTGCGCCCCGGGCCGGATCGACGGGGCCGCGCCCCCGCCGCGGGGGACCTCCGGCGAGATCGTCGAGTGGGCCCCGCCCCGCCGGGCCACCACCCGGCTGGAGCGGGCCGGCGAGGTGTGGACGACGCGGCTCGAGCTGACCGGCACGTCCTCCGGCGGCACGCAGGTGGCGGTGACCCTGCGCTGCGAGACCACCGGCGGCGCACTGGTCGGCGCGCTGCAGCGGCGCTCCCTGCAGCGGCTGGTGGAGCGGACCCTCGAGGGCGAGCTGGGGCGGCTCGAGCAGCACGTCGCGGCGATCTGACCACGTTGTATCCAGAACGTGACCGTCCTCCGATCGGAGGACCTGCGCGTGAGCGGCGGACGGGTGGGTAATGAACCGTCGTGCACCGGCTCCGGGCACCCGGCGAGCGCCGGGACGGGGGCTCGAGTCGGTTCGAACGAAGGAGAACGCACGTGATCCTGGACATCCTGGGCCTGATCGTGGTCGGCCTGATCATCGGAGCGCTGGCGCGGCTGATCAAGCCGGGCAAGCAGCAGATGAGCATCGTGATGACGATGGTGCTGCGGCGTCGTCGGTGCTCTGATCGGCGGCTTGATCGCCAGCTTCTTCGGCACGGGCGACATCTTCGAGCTCAACGTCCTGGGCTTCATCCTCGCCGTGGTGGCCGCCGTGATCCTGGTCGGCCTCTACGCAGGGACGGCGGGCCGCAACCGCGCCGTCCGCTAGACCGCACCGCACCCGGCCGACGCCCGGTCCTCCGCCACCCGGCGGGGGACCGGGCGTCGTCGTTTGCCCGGGGGTCACCCCTCGGGGGGAGGAGGGGACCCGGAGCCGTCAGCCGGGCGGGGCCGCGTGCCGACCTTCTCTGCATGACGCTCTCGATCACCGTCCACGCCGCGGCCCGCAGCCGTGCGCACGGCCCCACCGCCGCGCTGTGGCACGCCGTCGAGATGCACCGCCCGACGTCGGAGCTGGACGGCGCGTGCGAGCTGACGCTGTGCGGCTCGCTGGCCCGGGTGGACACCGAGCAGGCGTGGCCGGTGGCCGCCCGCGACGTGTGCCCGGTCTGCGCCTCGCTCACCGCCTGACGCACCGGGCGCCCTGACGCCCTGCCGCCGGGCGTTGGGGAACCCCGGCGGCAGGCGCACGACCCCTCATGTTGATCAGCCAGGCTGATCAGTTGGGTCCTAGCTCAGCGTCGACAGTGAGTCAGGACCGCCCAGATGCTGATCAGGTCACCTGATCATCAGTGGGCTGTCGCCTCAGCGGCCGGTGAAGCGCGGAGCCCGCTTGGCGAGGAACGCCTCGACCGCCTCGGCGTGGTCGGCGGTCCGCCCGAGCTGCGACCTGCAGCACCGCCTCGCGGCCCAGCGTCTCCTCGAGCCCGTCGGTCGCCGCGGCCGCCAGCACCTGCTTGACCGCCGCGTAGGCCGCCGTCGGGCCGGACGCCAGCCGGACGGCGAGCGCCCGCGCCTCCTCGAGCACCCGCTCGGCCTCGACGACCCGGTTCACCAGCCCCCACTGCAGCGCCGTCTCGGCCGGGAACGGCTCGGCGAGCAGCAGCAGCTCGGCGGCGCGCGCAGCGCCGACCGCGTGCACCAGCCGCCAGGCCAGCGCCGAGTCGCTGCCCAGCCCGATGCCGGTGAACGCGGTGGTGAACTTCGCGCCCGCCGCGGCCACCCGCAGGTCGCCGGCCAGGGCGATCCCCAGCCCGGCGCCCGCGCACGCGCCGTTGATGCCGACCACGAGCGGCACGCGCAGCGCGGCGAGGGCGCGGACCAGCGGGTTGTACTCGTCCTCGACCACCGACAGCGACAGCGCCGCGTTCCCGCGCAGCGCCTCGACGTGCTGGCCCGAGGTCCTGGCCGACGCAGAACGCCCGGCCGCTGCCGGTGAGCAGCACCGCGCGCACCGACGGGTCGGCCGCTCACCGCCTCGACGGCGGCGAGCAGCTCGTGCCGGGACTCGTGCGTCAGGCCCGGGCGCAGCAGGGTCAGCGTGGCGACGCCGTCGGCGTCGGTCCGGGTGACCGTCCCGGAGGCCGGGGTCTCGGACATCGTCGTCCCGCCTCTCGTGCCGCGGCCGCCGTCGGGCCGTCCGCGGGGAACCCTGCCAGACGCCGCGCCCGCCCGGACCCGCTGGTCCGAAGGGGTGATCCATGTGTACGGAACCGCCGAGATCGGACATCCAGGAATAGGCGCACGACGCAGTGGCCTTGACCAGCCGGCAGCAGCGCCCGAAGGCGGTGGCGCCGGGAGGACGAGCAGGACAGAGGAGTGACCCGGTGGTCGAACCCGGTCGGACGTGCCTGGGCGACCGGTACGAGCTCGGCGGGCTCGTCGCCGCCGGCGGCATGGGTCAGGTCTGGCGCGGCACCGACGTGCTGCTCGGCCGTCCGGTCGCCGTCAAGGTCCTCCGCAGCGAGTACACCGGCGACGCGACCTTCCTCGCCCGCTTCCGCGCCGAGGCCCAGAACGCCGCGGCGCTGAGCCACCCGCACATCGCCTGCGTCTACGACTACGGCGAGACGGTCGCGCAGGACGGCAGCGGCGAGACCCTGGCCTATCTGGTCATGGAGCTGGTCGAGGGCAGGCCGCTCAACGAGGTGATCCGCGGCTCCGGCGGGCTGGACACCGCCACGACGCTCCGGATCCTCGGGCAGACGGCCGCCGGTCTCGCCGAGGCCCACCGGGCGGGGATGGTCCACCGCGACGTGAAGCCCGGGAACATCCTGGTCACGCCCGCAGGGCGACGTGAAGATCACCGACTTCGGCATCGCCTGGTCGGCCCGCAGCGTCGCGCTCACCCAGACCGGCCAGGTCCTGGGCACGCCGCAGTACCTCTCGCCCGAGCAGGCCGAGGGGCGCCACGCCTCGCCCGCCAGCGACGTCTACGCGCTCGGCCTGATCGGCTACGAGTGCCTCACCGGCCACCCGGCCTTCGACGGCGAGAACGCGGTCACCATCGCGCTCAAGCAGGTGCGCGAGGAGCCCGAACCGCTGCCCGACGTCCTGCCCGCCCGCGTGCGGACGCTGATCCGCCGGGCGCTGGCCAAGGACCCCGCCCAGCGCTTCCCGGACGGCGCCGCCTTCCTCGCGGCCGTCGAGGCGGTGCGCGAGCGGGCCGGTCGATCGACCCGGCGCCGACCACCGTCGTCGCGTCCGGCGGTCGACGCCTCCGCCGACCCGTCCCGCGCCCGGACCCGCCCCGATCCCGCGCGACCGCCGGTCGCGGGCCCGCCGTCACCGGGCGCCGGCGGGCGCGTCCCCGCCGCGGCGCCGGCCCGGCGCATGCGCAGCCGGATCGCCGTCGTCCTGTTGCCCCTGCTCGGGCTGCTCGCGGGCGCCGGCATCGCGGCGATGGTGCTGCAGGGTCTGGCCGGCAACGGCAACCCGCCCGCCGAGGCCGCCGCCCAGCTGCAGGACGCGCCATCGTGCTCGACGAGGACGACTTCCTCGGCCGGCCGGCCGACGAGGTGGCCGTGCAGCTGGCCGCGCTGGGCCTCACCGTGCAGCGCGAGACCCGCGAGAGCGCGGACGCCGACGCCGGGCACCGTCATCGGGATCCAGCCGACGGGGCAGCGCCTCGAGCCCGGCGCGACCGTCCGGATCGTCGTCGCCACGGCTCCGGGCGGGTCCGGGGACTCGTCCGGAAGCGGAACGTCCGACGACGCGGACGTCACGTCGGCGATCACGGGCGGCACGCCCGCCGAGTCCTCTGCACCCCCGGAGGACGAGGCCCGTCGTCAGCGAGGAGCCCACCGACACCGCCACCGGCGGCAGCGAGGATCCGGCCGCGGGCACGTCCGCCCCGTCGTCCGCTCCGGAGCCGACGCCGAGCGACGACCCCGACCGACTCCGAGGAGCCCACGGAGCCGATCGGTGACCACCGAGCCCAGCGCCCCGGCCAGCTCGTCGGCCGCGGCGTCGTCGTCCGCCCAGTCCGCCGGCACGGTCGCCTCCGGGAGCACCGCGGCGGAGTGAGTCCACGACCGGGGGACACCGAGAGGTGGCACCTCTCCCCCGGTGGCACCCTGAGCCGGTGCTCCGTCGCCGACCGGTACGAGCTCACCCAGCTGATCGCCACCGGCGGCATGGGCCACGTCTGGCGGGCCCGCGACCTGCTGCTCGGCCGCACCGTCGCGGTGAAGGTGCTGCGCAGCGAGTTCAGCGGCAACGAGACCTTCCTCGCCCGGTTCCGGGCCGAGGCCCAGCACGCGGCCGTGCTGGCGCACGACGGCATCGCCGCGGTGCACGACTACGGCGAGGTGCCCGCCCCCGACGGCGGCGGGCAGCTGGCCTACCTCGTCATGGAGCTCGTGGACGGCGAGCCGCTGTCGGCGCTGCTCGCCCGGGAGGGCCGGCTCGACGCCCCGCGCACGCTCGCGCTCCTGCGGCAGGCCGCGGCCGCGCTCGCCGCCGCGCACGAGGCCGGCGTCGTGCACCGCGACGTCAAGCCCGGCAACCTGCTGGTCTCCCCCGACGGGCGGGTGACCGTCACCGACTTCGGCATCGCCTGGTCGGCCGCCAGCGTGCCGCTCACCCAGACCGGCCAGGTCGTCGGCACGGCCCACTACCTCTCGCCGGAGCAGGCCGAGGGCCGCCAGGCCGGCCCCGCCAGCGACGTCTACGCGCTCGGCATGATCGCCTACGAGTGCCTCGCCGGTCGCCGCGCCTTCGACGGCGACAACGCCGTCCAGATCGCGCTGCGGCAGATCCGCGACGTCCCCGACCCGCTGCCCGACGACGTGCCGGACGCCGTCCGCAGCCTGGTCGGGCGGATGCTGCTCAAGGACCCGGCCGCGCGCTTCCCGGACGGCGCCGCCGTCCGCGCTCGGCCGTCGACGACGTGCTCGCCGGCCGCGAGGTGCCGGCCGCGGCGCTCGGCGGACGGCGGCACCCGTCCGCTGGCCGTCGTGTGGCCCGCCGCCCCCGCGGTACCGGCGCCGCGGCCGCCCCGGACGGTGCGCCGCCGGGTGCTGGGACCGGCCGTCGCGCTGCTCGCCGGCGCCGGCCTCGCGGTCGCCGGGCTGACCGTGCTCGCGCCCGCCACGCCGGCGCCGGTGGCCGCCGCGACGGCGGAGGAGCCCGAGCGCGTCGCCGTCCGCCGTGGTGGTCGTGGCCGCCGACTCCGTCGGCCGGCCGGTCGACGAGGTGGAGGCCGCCCTGGCGGCGCTGGGTCTGCGCGTCGACCGGGTCGCCGAGGAGACCGCGGCCGCCGAGCCCGGAACGGTGCTCGAGGTGACGCCGACCGGTGCGCTCGCGCCCGGCGACGTCGTCACCGTCACCTACGCCGTCGCCCCGACGGCGACCTCCGCCGACGTCGGCACGTCCGACGGCGGTCGCGCCGTGGCCGCGGGCCAGTCGTCAGCGGCGGGAGCCGGGCGGCACCGCCGCCGGAGCCGGCGGAAGAGGTGGCGACACGCAGCGGCAAGCCCGGCAAGGGCGGGAACGGCAAGGACAAGGACAAGGACGGCGGCAACGGCAACGGCCGCGGGAAAGGCAAGGGCTGAGCCGCGGGTTCAGCGGTCCTTCGCGGGTCCCAGCCAGAGCGCGCCGCCGAGGGCGAGCAGCGCCGCGGTGACGAGGAAGCCCGGATCGCTCGCCACGATCGGCAGCACGACGAGCAGCCAGAACACCGCCAGGGCGAGCACCGCGCCCGCCACGAGGCGAGTGGTGACCCGCGCGGACGGGCGGCCGGCCGCGGCGCGCACGGCCAGCGCGAGCAGGCCGAGCACGGTCGCGGCGGTGGCGAACACCGCCCACAGGGTGACGTCGCGCCAGAGGTCGGCGTCGCCGTCCAGCAGGCCGAGCTGCAGGAGCACCACGGCCAGGGCGGCCAGACCGACCGCGGCCAGCGCCGAGCCGTCGCGCGGAACCGCCGCCCGTCGTTGCTTCGCCGGCGGGGGAGGCGGAGCCGGCGCCGGGCAGACCCGGGACGAAGTCGACCGGACCCGGTGGGGGCCACCCCCTCGTAGACGGTGGCCGGCCGGGTGGGTGGCGCGGGCTCGTCGCTCAGGGTGTCGGGCCACGCGGGGGCCGACGGTGCCGCGTGCGTCGCCGGCGGCGGGGGCACGGGCGGTGCGATCGGCTGCGGCACGACCGGCTGGGGCGCCTGCTGCCCGGGCGCGGGCAGTGCGCCCGGCGCGGGTCGCGCCGGTCGCCGGTGCGCTCGGCGGCTGCTCGTCGTGCGCGGGCGGCACGGCGGGGATCTCCTGCGTCGAGGGGCCCTGCGGCGGTGGTGCCGCGGCGCCGTGCCGGGGTTCCGACGGCATGGTCATGCCAGCACGGTATCGGCGGTCGTCGCCGGTCTCGCGGAGGTCGCCCGGGCGGGTCCCGCCTATCGTCGCCGGCGTGGGAGCGCGCGCCGGCATCGTCGTCACCGGGACCGAGGTGCTGACCGGCCGCGTGGCCGACCGCAACGGGCCGTGGCTCGCCGAGGAGCTGCGCCGCTCGGGCGTGGACGTCGGCACCGTCGTCGTCGTGGGGGACCGCCCCGACGACCTGCGCCGGGCGCTGGACTTCCAGGCCGGCTCGGGGGTCGACCTGGTCGTCACCACGGGCGGCCTCGGGCCGACGGCCGACGACCTGACCGCGGCCGTCGTCGGCGAGTGGCAGGGCCGGCCCTCGGCGCCGGACCCGGCGCTGGAGCAGCGCATCGGTGCCGTCGTCGAGCGGCTGATGGCCCGCCGCGGGTGGCGCGCCGACCCCGCCGAGACGGCGGTCGCCGTCCGCAAGCAGGCGCTGGTGCCCGAGGGGGCCGGCGTCCTCGAGCCGGTCGGGACGGCGCCCGGGCTCGTCGTGCCCCCGGCGGACGGCCGCACCGGGCCGCCGGTGCTGGTGCTGCCCGGCCCACCGGGGGAGCTGCAGGGCATGTGGCCGGCCGCGCTCGCGTCGCCGGTCGTGCAGAAGGCGCTGGCCGGGCGGACGGAGCTGCGCCAGGAGACCGTGCGCCTCTGGGGGACCCTGGAGTCGCAGCTGGCCGGCTTCCTGCGTGCGCAGGGAGAGGGCCTCGCCGGGCTGGAGATCACCACCTGCCTCCGGGACGGCGAGGTCGAGATCGTCACCCGCTACGAACCCCGGGCGCAGGCGGCCTACGACCGGCTGCTCGACGGGCTGCGCGCCGAGTACGCCGACACGCTGTTCTCGACCGGCCCGACGCTCGACGAGGTCGTGGCGCAGGGCTTCCTCGACCGCGGGCTGACGGTGGCGACGGCGGAGTCGTGCACCGGCGGGCTGCTGGCCGGCCGGCTCACCGCCCGCGCCGGCTCGTCCGCCTACGTGCTCGGCGGCATCGCCTCCTACGCCAACTCGGCCAAGGAGCGCCTCGTCGGCGTGGACCCCGAGCTGCTGGCCACCGTGGGCGCGGTGAGCGCCGAGGTGGCCGTGGCGCTCGCCGAGGGGGCGCGCGACCGGTTCGGCGCCGACGTCGGCGTCGGCATCACCGGGATCGCCGGCCCGGGCGGCGGTACGCCCGACAAGCCGGTGGGCACCGTGCACCTCTGCGTGGCCGGTCCCGACGGGCGCGACGGCGCGCGCCGTCGTCCTCAGCGGCTCGCGGACGGCGGTCCGGGAACGGTCCGTCACGCTCGCCATGCACCTGCTGCGCCACCTGCTGCTCGGCGGCCCGAAGGCCTGAGCGACGGAGTCGGCGCGGCACGTCGTACCGTTCGGCCATGAGTGCCACCCACGAGGTCCTCAACCAGGCTCCGCCGCTGGTCGGCCACGACCCGATCGCCGGCGACGCCGCCCTGGCCGAGGCGTGCGTGCGGCACGCCGACCGCGCCACCCTCGACTCGCTGGCCGAGCTCGGCCGGCTGGCCGGCAGCGAGCAGGCGCAGGAGTGGGGCCGGCTGGCGAACGAGAACCCGCCGCGGCTGCGCACGCACGACCGCTACGGCAACCGGATCGACGAGGTCGAGTTCCACCCCGCCTGGCACGAGCTCATGCGGACGGCGTTCGCGCACGGCCTGGCCGGGGCGCCGTGGGCGACGCACCCGACCCGCACGCCCACGTGCGCCGGGCGGTCGGCTACCTGGGCTGGACGCAGGTCGAGATGGGGCACGGCTGCCCGGTGACGATGACCTACGCCGTCGTCCCCGCCCTGCGCGCGGCGCCGGAGCTGGCCGCCCGCTACGAGCCCGGGCTGACCGGCACCGGTTACGCGTTCGGCCTCACCGACCCGGCGGCCAAGCCCGGACTCGTCGCGGGCATGGGCGATGACCGAGAAGCAGGGCGGCTCCGACGTCCGCGCCAACACCACCCGCGCCGTACCGCAGCCCGACGGCACCTACCGGCTGACCGGGCACAAGTGGTTCACCAGCGCGCCGATGAGCGACCTGTTCCTGGTGCTCGCGCAGCTCGACGAGGGGATCTCCTGCTTCCTGGTGCCGCGGGTGCTGCCGGACGGCGAGCGCAACGCGTTCCGGCTGCAGCGGCTCAAGGACAAGCTGGGCGACCGGTCCAACGCCTCCAGCGAGGTGGAGTTCGACGGCACCGTCGCGTGGCTCGTGGGGGAGCCCGGCCGCGGCGTGCCCACGATCATCGAGATGGTCAACATGACCCGGCTGGACTGCGTCCTCGGCTCGGCGGCCACGGTGCGCGCGGCGCTGACCCAGGCCATCCACCACGCGCGGCACCGCCGGGCGTTCGGCGCCAGGCTGGTCGACCAACCGCTCATGCAGAACGTGCTCGCCGACCTGGCGATCGAGAGCGAGGCCGCCACGGCGCTGGCCATCCGGCTGGCGGCCGCCGTCGACGCGGGGCGAGGGCGCGTTCCTCCGGCTGGCCGGGGCCGCGGCCAAGTTCTGGGTGTGCAAGCGGACGCCGACGGCGGTCGCCGAGGCGCTCGAGGTGCTCGGCGGCAACGGCTACGTCGAGGAGTCGGGGATGCCGCGGCTCTACCGCCAGGCGCCGCTCAACTCGATCTGGGAGGGCTCGGGCAACGTGATCGCCCTCGACGTGCTGCGGGCGATGGGCCGCTCCTCGGAGTCGCTCGCCGCCGTCATGGCCGAGATCGAGCCGGCCCTCGGCGCCGACCCCCGGCTCGACGCGGCGGTGAAGCGGCTGCACGCAGAGCTCGACGACCCGGAGCAGCTGCCGGCCCGTGCGCGCCGCGTCGCGAGCCTTCTCGCTCTGTGCCTGCAGGGCTCCTTGCTGTTACGACACGCCGACCCGGCGGTGGCCGAGACCTTCTCGGCGACCCGGCTGGACGGCGATTGGGCCCCTGTTCTGGGCTCGTTGCCGGCCCGTTCAGCGGTGTCCGCGCTGGTGGAGCGGGCCTCCGTCACCCTGGACGGCTGAGCGTCGCGGCTCGCTAGTCTCGACGTGGTTCCGGTGCGTGTCTCGTCGAGCAGCGCCAGGGCCTGCCGGCGGTCCTCCTTCCCAGGACCACCGACCTTCCGGAGCTGAAAGAGCGGGCCAGGTGCACCGAGACGACCAGGGGCCGGCGGCCGACCTTCTCGCCGCCGTCCCCGACGCCGTCTGCCACCTCGACCGGAGCTGGCGTTTCACCTACCTCAACGCCGCCGCCGAGCGGATGCTGCACCGCCCCGCCCGGCGCCTGATGGGCCGGCCGCTGCTGAACTGCTTCCCGGCGCTGACCGGCTCGGTCCTCGAGCAACGGCTGGCCGAGGTGCTCTCGGACGGCGCCGAACGGGCCTTCGAGTTCCGCGACGACACGGCCGACCGCTGGGTCGAGCTGCGCGCCTTCCCGGCACCTGACGGGGTCACCGTCTTCTTCCGCGACGTCGACGACCGGCGACGTCTCGACGAGCGGCGCAGCGCCGAGGTCGCCGAGCTCACCGCCGTCCTCGAGGCGCTGCCGGCCGCGACCGTCCTCGTCGGGCAGGACGGCCGGATCGAGTCGACCAACTCCGCGTGGCGGGCCAACGGCGAGCTGCTCCGGGCGGACGGTCTGGAGCCGGGCGGGGTCGGCGACGAGTACGTCGCGATCATGTCGGTGGGGCTCACCCCTGCCGACCACGCGGTGCTCGCCGCGGGGATCCGCCGATTGGCGGACGGCGACCCGCGCGGCCGGTTCGACCACGACTACTCGTGCCGCCTGGGCGCCTCGACGTTCTGGTTCCGCCTGCAGGCCTCGCGGGTGGAGGCCTCCCGCCGGCTGGTGGTCAGCCACACCGACATCACCGAGCGGGTGCGGGGCGAGCAGGTGCTGCTCTGGCAGGCCGGCCACGACGACCTCACCGGTCTGCCCAACCGCGGCCGCATGCTGACGCTGATCGACGAGGCGCTCGAGCAGGCCCTGGCCCGCCACGGCCTGCACGACCCGGGCCTCCCCTCGGGCACGGCGCTCCTCTTCCTCGACCTCGACGGCTTCAAGATGGTCAACGACTCGCTCGGTCACGGGGTCGGTGACGCGCTCCTCGTCCAGGTGGCCGGTCGGTTGCTCGACCAGGTGCGGCCCGGCGACGCGGTCGGCCGGCTGGGTGGCGACCAGTTCCTCGTGCTGGCGCAGGACTGCGACTCCGCCGAGGCCGCGGCGCTGGCCTTCCGGCTGCAGCAGTCGTTCTCGGTGCCGTTCGCCGCCGACGGTCTGCGCGATCCCGCTGTCGGTCAGCATCGGCGTGGCCGTGGCGCACGCCGGCACGCACGACGCGCACGCGCTGCTCAGCGACGCCGATGCGGCGATGTACGCGGCCAAGGGCTCCGGCCGCGACCGCGTCCACCTCTTCTCGCCCGGGCTCCGCGACGCCGCCCGGTGGCGCCTCGAGGTCGCCACCCGGCTGCGGGACGACGCGATCGACCAGCTGGTCATCCACTACCAGCCGATCGTGCGGCTCGACACCGGCACGGTCGAGGGCGTCGAGGCGCTGGTCCGGTGGAACCACCCCGAGCGCGGCCTGCTGCCCCCCGACGCCTTCCTCGCCGTCGCCGAGGAGACCGGCCAGGTCATCCCGATCACCCGTCGGCTGCTCGGCGAGACCACCCGCCAGGCCGCCGCGTGGGCGCGCGCAGGGCCTGCGGTTGCGCATGTCGGTCAACATCAGCGCTCGGCACTTCGCGACCGAGACCCTCGTCCGCGACGTCCGGACGGCGCTGCGTGACTCGGGTCTGCCGCCCGACCAGCTGATCCTCGAGCTGACCGAGACCAGCGTCGCCGAGGACCCGACCCGCGCCGAGGACCAGCTGACCGTCCTGCGCAGCATCGGCGTCCGCATCGCCATCGACGACTTCGGTACCGGCTGGTCGTCCCTGGCCCAGCTGTTCGCGCTGCCGATCGGCACGCTGAAGATCGACCGGTCGCTGCTGGCCGCCGCGGAACGGGCCGAGTGCGGCCGACACCGGCGCCGTGCTGACCGCGATCGTCGCGCTCACCCGCACGCTGGGGATCCGCTCGGTCGCCGAGGGCGTCGAGACGCTCGAGCACATGCGGATGGTCCACGCCGCGGGCTGCGAGCTGGCCCAGGGCTGGCTCCTCGGCCGTCCGATGCCTCCCGCCGACGTGCCGGCCTGGGTCGCCCGCCTGAACGAAGCGGGCGGCGACCTGAACCGCCTGGCCACGCCCGGAGGGACCGCCCGACCGATCCCCCGTGCCTGACGGCGTCCTGCGGCTCCGACGTCGCGCCGTCCGCCGGGCGACGTCCCCGGCCGGTCCGACCGTCGGCGGCTACGGGCAGACTGCGGGCGTGCTGGACGACCTCGACGACACGATCGCCGCCGCGGAGCCGCTGGACGACGCCGCCGCCGTCGAGGCCCCCGTGCCTGACAGCGCGACCGACCGGGCCTCCGCCGCGAGCCCCCGCCCGGCTCTCGACCTGCTCATCTGGGACGCGCCGAACATCGACATGACCCTGTCGACGGTGATCGGCGCCCGACCCACCGCGGCCTCGCGCCCGCGGTTCGACGCGATCGCGGCCTGGTTCGTCGACGGCGCCGGCGGGGTCGGGCCGGGTGGTGACATGGCGCCGGACGCCCCCGAGGTGGAGGCGTGCGTCTTCGCCAACATCCCGCCGAGCGTCGGCTCGCTGCAGCGCTGGGTCGAGGCCCTGCGTGGCTTCGGCTTCGCCGTCTTCGCCCGCCCCAAGACCGCGCCGGACGACGACATCGACCAGGCGATGCTCGACCACATCGACGTTCGCCGGCACAGCCACCGGCTGCGCCGGCTGGTGGTCTTCTCCGGCGACGGGCGCAACTTCGCCGATCCGCTGGAGGACCTCGCGCGTGCCGGCATCCAGGTGGTCGTCGTCGCCTTCAGCGAGGTCGCCGGCTACGCGATCGGCTCGGACCTGCTCGAGTTCATCGACATCGAGGACGTGCCCGGGGCCTTCGCCGTCCCACTGGACCGCGTGCGGCTCGACGCGCTCCCTCCGGAGGGGGCGTGGCTGCGGCCCACGCGCAGCCTGCGCGACTTCGTCAGCAGCTACACGGCCCGCCGCACCGGCAGCTGACCCGGCCGTCCCTCCGCGGGGTGAGCCGCGGGGACCGGAGCCGGCTCAAGGTCCGCCGCCGGGGCGCCGATGCGCGAGGCATGACCAGCGCGTGAGCTGCGCCGCTTCGTCGCCTGTCCGTCGCGCCGACGACCTCGACCGGTCGTCCTGGCGAGCGGGCCGGGACCCCTACCCGGCAGCGCTCGTCACCCCCCGCGTGTGGGTGGCGCTGGGCTGATCCCGGCGCGTCTCCGACCGGCGCGTCGGCACGGGGGGCGTGCGCCCGTGCAGGTGCGACGGCTACCGTCGCCGGAGCGAGGGCCCGTCGACGGGCCTGCCGCCGTGCAGTCGGAGGCGAACGAGCAGGAGAGAAACCGATGAGCGAGCCCGGGATCGACCACCCGGAGGTGGACGGCGAGGCGCAGGTCTCGCTTCCCGGACGTGGCATCACGGTGAGCAGCCGGGTGGAGTCGATCGACGGCGACGTCGTGTCGCTGCGCCCGTCCGTCGGCGGGTTCGTGGAGCAGGCCGTCGTCACCCAGGGCAGCGTCGTCGAGCTGCAGTGGCAGCGGCCGGAGGACCAGCGGGCGGCGCCGGCCGAGGTGACCGCGGTGGAGTCGGGCGCGGTGACGCGCTGGCGACTGCGGATCACCGGCCCCGCGGAGGTGACCCAGCGGCGCAAGGCCGTCCGTGGCCGGGTGATCGTGCCGGTCGAGGTGGGCATGGGGAACCTCGAGCTCAAGGGCGAGAGCAGCGACCTGTCGGAGGACGGCGCCAAGATCGGCATCGACGGGTTCGGCATGCAGCCCGAGGCGGGCGAGTCGGTGGATCTGCGGATCGACCTCGATGACGGCGTCGTCGTCGTCACCGGCGAGGTCATCCGCGTCTCCGCGCGCGGCGGCCGCTGGTTCCTCTCGACCCGGTTCCTCGACATCAAGGAGAAGGACCAGGATCGCGTCCGCCGCCGCGTCTTCCAGGCGCTGCGCGAGGAGCGCGCCCGACTCGCGGACTAGAGCTCAGTCCGTCCAGCGCATCCGGGGCGACCGGGGCTCCGGCAGCATGCCGGCGCTGTGCCTCGGGGGCTCCTCCCGACCGGAGGACAGCAGGGCCCAGACGTGCTTGCGGCCCGGACGGCCCTCCCAGCCGTAGTCGGTGGAGAGCTGCGCCACGAGGTGCAGCCCCATCCCGCCCAGGGCAGGGTCGCGGTCGACGGCCGGCACCGGGGGCCGGTCGGGCGCCTCGTCGCTGAGGTCCAGCAACCATCCACCGCGCCCCGCGACGATCAGCGCGCGGACGTCGCCGCCGCCGTGCCGCAGCGCGTTCGACGCGAGCTCCTCGAAGGCGAGCAGCAGCCCGTCACGGGCGTCCTCGGTGGAGCCGGAGGCGACCGAGGGGTGCGCGATGCGGGCGCGGAGGTCCATGCGCACGCGGGAGATGACCGGCATCGCATCGAGCTGCCAGTGCCAGGCGTCGCCGGACACCGACGGCACGGCCGCGCGAGGCCACGCCGGCTGCTCGGACATCGCCTCCCCCTCGGATCCGCGCGGGCGCCCGCGCCGAGGCCCGCAGAACGAGCGCAGACCGGCTCCATCCTGACCGAAACTGCACCGAGCCGCAGAAGGGGCTCCCCGAACGGTTGATCGGTTGTGC
The DNA here is from genome assembly GCA_963777095.1 of uncultured Actinomycetota bacterium. Lineage (GTDB taxonomy): Bacteria > Actinomycetota > Actinomycetes > Mycobacteriales > Geodermatophilaceae > CAVZOY01. The sequence goes on along the minus strand of CAVZOY010000006.1, from coordinate 836,400 downwards.
ACACTGTGCTCGTGCAGGAGTTGCTTCGGGCCCTCAACCGCATCGTCCTGGTCGACCGGACGCTTTCCGCGGTGCTCGACGACATCGTCACGATCGCGGCGAAGGGCATCCCCGGCGCGGAGTCGACGTCCATCACGCTGCTGCGCGGTGAGGAGGCCTTCACCGCGGCGCACTCCGGCGACATGGCCCTCGCGGCCGACGAGCTCCAGTACGAGCGCGGCTACGGCCCCTGCATGGACGCCGGCCGCGGCAACGTGGTGCTGCGCGTCGACGACATGACGATCGAGACCCGCTGGCCGGACTACACACCGAAGGTGCTCGAGGTCGGCGTCCGAAGCTCGCTGTCGGTACCGCTGCCCTACCAGGGCTCGTCGATCGGCGCGCTGAACAACTACTCCTCGCAGGTGGGCGCCTTCGCGTCGCCGGAGGCGCTGCAGGCCGGCACCGAGGTGGCCGAGGCCGTCGCCGTCGCGGTGGCCAACGCCGACGCGCACGCCCAGGTCGTCGACCAGGCGCACAACATGCGGCTGGCGATGGAGTCGCGCGCGGTCATCGAGCAGGCCAAGGGCGTCCTCATGGCCCAGCGCGGTATCGACGCGCAGCAGGCGTTCGACATGCTGCGCGACGCCTCGCAGCGCTACAACCGCAAGCTCCGCGACATCGCCGCCGGCATCGTGGAGTCCACCTACCGCGGTCGGTGACCGTCAGTCGCGGTCGAGCGAGGCCAGCCGGCTGACGAGGAACTCGACCGCCGCCGGACTGTCGACGGTCTCGGCGACCTCCACCGCGGCGGGCGAGCTCGACACGGACCGCCGGTCGACCAGCGTCTGACCGCGGCCCGTGCCCAGGCCGGTGTCGACGACGACGTGGCGGCGCACGGTGCCCAGGGTGCCGGGCGTGATCGCCTCGGTGAGCGCCAGCGCGTCGTGGACGACGACTCCGTCCTCACCCGTCTGCGCGGACTGGTTGTCCAGGTACTCCTGGAGGATCCCCGCCGCGGTGGCACCGATCGGCCCGGCGGCGCGGAACCGGTCGATGCCGCTCGTCGTCAGCACCGTCGGCAGGGTGACGTCCAGGCCCACCATCACCGTCGGCAGTCCGGCCCCGAGCACCCGCTGCGCGGCCTCGGCGTCGGCCCAGACGTTGAACTCGGCGGCGGCGGTCACGTTGCCGCCGCGCCAGGCCGATCCGCCCATGACCACGAGGCGGCCGATGCGCGCGGCCGCCTCCGGGAAGACGCCGAGCAGCAGCGCGATGTTCGTCAGCGGCCCGATGGCCGCCACCGTCACCGGCTCCGGCGTCGTCATCAGCAGGTCGGCGAGCGCCACGACCGCGTGCCGCGGGTCCACCGACGCCGGCGACGGCGGCAGCTCCACGCCGCCCAGGCCCGCCTCGCCGTGCACGTGCCCGGCCCGCTCGGGCTGGGCGTGCACCAGCGACGTGATCGCGCCGGCGGCCACCGGCACGTCGGAGCGCCCGGCCAGGTGCAGCACCCGCAGCGCGTTCTCGGTCGTCCGGGCGAGCTCGACGTTGCCGTGCACCGTCGTCACCAGGCGCAGGTCGACCTCGGGGCTGGCCAGCGCCAGCAGGATCGCCAGCGCGTCGTCGATGCCGGGGTCGGTGTCGATCACCAGGGGAACGGGCACCGGCGCATCCTCGCAGCCGGGCGGACGGCAGGATCGGGCCATGCCGTCCGTCCTCCTGGCCAGCTGCGCGCCCGCCGTCGGCACGGACGAGGACGAGCCGCTGCTGCTCGCCGCCCTGGCCGACGTCGGCGTGACGGCGGGCGTCGCCGACTGGGCCGACCCGTCGGTCGACTGGGCAGCTGCCGACGCCGTGGTCGTCCGGTCGACGTGGGACTACGCCCCGCGGCGCGACGAGTTCCTCGCCTGGGCGCGGACGGTCGAGGGCGTCACCCGGCTGTTCAACCCGGCCGACGTGCTGGCGTGGAACACCGACAAGCGGTACCTCGCCGGCCTGGCCGACGCCGGGATCCCCGTCGTCCCGACCGCGTGGGCGGCGACCGCCGACGAGCTGCCCGCCGCCCTCGGCCGCTGGGACGACCTGGTGGTCAAGCCGACGGTGTCGGCCGGAGCCCGGGACACCGCGCGGTTCCGGCCCGGGGAGGACGCCGGCGCCTTCGCTGAGGGCATCCTCGCGACCGGGCGCTCGGTCATGGTGCAGCCCTACCTGGCGCGGCTGGACGCCGACGGCGAGACCGGCCTGGTCTACCTCGACGGCGCGTACAGCCACGCCTTCCGCAAGGGCGCCCTGTTGGCCGGGGCGGCGCTGGGCCCGGGCCTGTACGCCGAGGAGGAGATCGAGCCGCGCGAGGCCACCGCGGCGCAGCGGGTGATCGGCGACGCCGTCCTCGCCGCCACGCCCGACCGCACCGGCGGCGCCCCGCTGTACGCGCGGGTCGACCTCGTGCCCGGCGCCGACGGCGAGCCGGTGCTCATCGAGCTCGAGCTGACCGAGCCGAGCCTGTTCCTCAGCACCGACGACGGCGCGGCCGCCCGTGTCGCCGCCGCCATCGCCGCGCGCCTTGCGTAGTCGCGCCTCCGACACGCCCGCGCGTCGGACTCCCGCCGGGACGACCGAGGGCTCCGAACGGCATTTTCGAGCGTGCCGACCGTCCGCTTGTCGACAAGCTCCCCGGCCGGACGACGGGTCACCGACCCCGCCGGAGGGCGAACGCAACGGTTCCGTCACGCGCCCCGGGAGGGGTGTCGCAGGAGCACGTCGCGGCGCCGTCGGCTCCCTAGGTTTCTCCCTGACCGCAGCACCTTCCCCGGCTGCGGTCACCGACTTCTGGAGGACGCATGGGCACGGAGCAGACGGCAGCCGCCGCCGCGGCCGTGCCCGCCGACCGGTCCGCCGGCGATCCCGGACTGACCCTGGCCGGCCTGATCGACGTCCTCGACCGGGCCGACGAGGCCCTCGGTCCGCGGCGGCACCGCCCGCGCCGGGCCGTCGTCCACCGCTCGCCGGCCATGCGCATGGTCGCCGACCGCTGGGACCCGCTCCGCGAGTCCGCGCCCTACGCCGCCACCCGGCCGGGCGCATTCCGGGGTACGCCGTCCCGCCCGGTGCCCACGCGTCCCGTGCCGCTGCGCTCCGTGCGACCGGCGCCGCCGGCCCGCGTCCCGGCAGCACCTGCGGCACCCGCCGGGCCGGTGCGGCCGGCCCCGGCGCCCGAGCCGCCGCGCGGCCTGCTCGCCGCGCTGCGCTCGCTGGTCCGGCGCGCGGCCCTCTGGGGCGCCGGGCCCGACGGCGCCCACCTGGCCTGGGGTGGGCCCCTGCCCCGGCCGGTGTACCGCCCCGTCGCGCCCCGCACGACCGGGCGCCTGGCGACCGAGCGCCGCCTCGTCGACCCGCCCGTGGTGCTGCGCGAACTGCCCAGCACCCCCACCGACAGGCCCGCGGCGCCTTCCCCTGCCGCGGCCACCGGTACTCCCGCTCCGCGCGTCGAGCGGTGGGTCCGACCGGGAACCGTCGGCCGTCTACCGGCGCGACTCCCGGCTCCCCGAGGCCCCGTCCCGAGCCGGGCCCGGTCCCCGGGTGGCATCCGGGGCTCTCCCGGGACAGCTCCGGCCCGCGGTTCGCCGCCGTGGTGGCCGGAACCCGGTTGAAGTCCCGAGGCGCCCCGCGGCAGCCAGCCGCTGGACGCCGTCCCCCGCACCGCGACTTCGCGCGCCGGAACCGACCGCCCGACTTCCCCCGGGTAGTCGCGACCGCCGCCTCGGTCCACCTGCACTCCCGGCCGAACTCGGCCGCCCCCCGGTCCCTCCCGACGGTGCACTTCCCCCTCCGCCGGGCCGGCTTCCCCGTACGACGTGTTCCGCCTCGACCGACCGCCGTCTGCTCCGCAGCGCGCGGTCCCACCCGGGAGGCGACGACCGTCGGCGGACGCCGTCCCAGCGAGTGAGGATCCGTCGAGTCGGAAGCCCCAGGTCCCACCGGTGTCCGTGCGCCCGCTCCAGCGGCCGCAGCTCGGATCTCTGACCGGTCGGCGCCTGGCCGAGGAGCGGGCGTCGAGGAACGGTCCGCCGCCCGCCTGAGCGGGCCGCGGCGAGGGAGGATGCAGCAGGACCGGGTGGCACGGCGCCGGACGGCGCGACGGGAACCGGACGGCGTCCGCGGCGGCCCGGCGGTCCACAGGACCGACCGGTCCGTCCCGGAACCCGACGATCCACTACGCTCGGTCCCGAGCAGGGCACCAACCGAACGTGGCGCGCGACCTGCACCCCGGGCGCGCACCGAGAACTCCCCGCGATCCCGCCTCGAACACACCGGGGCGGGATCGTCGTCTGCCCGGCCGCCGGATCGCGGCCGCGCACCGTGGAACGGGTCCGGACAGGACCGGAGAGGTCGTCGTGACCGAGCAGCCGCCGGCTGACGGTCGCCGTGCCGACGGCGCCCTGTCCGTCATGACCGACGCGGCCGCCCGCGCGCTCCAGGCGGAGCTCGCCATCGAGGCCGCCGGCATCGGCAGCTTCGACTACGACCTCGTCACCGGCCGGCTGGTCTGGGACGACCGGCTGATCGAGCTCTTCGGATACCGGCAGGAGGGCTTCGCCGGCACCATCGAGGCCTTCTTCGCCCGCCTGCACCCCGAGGACGTCGAGCGCACCGCCGCAGCACTGCAGACCACCATCGACGAGCGCGGTGACCTCGACGTCGAGTACCGGATCGTGGTGCCCGGGGGCGACACCCGCTGGGTGCAGGGCCGCGGCCGGGTCCTCGTCGACGACGAGGGCCGCCCGGTCCGCCTGCTCGGCGCCGCCTACGACACCACCCGGCAGCGGCACGGGGACGCCCGGGTGGCGCGGGTGCTCGAGACGATGAGCGCGGCGTTCTACTCCCTCGACCGGGAGTGGCGCTTCGCGTACGTGAACGCCGAGGCCGAGCGGCTGCTGGGCCGCTCGCGCGACGAACTGCTCGGCGGCATCGTCTGGGACCTGTTCCCCGACGCCGTCGGCAGCGCCTTCGAGGAGCACTACCGCGCCGCGGTGGACAGTCGGAGAGTCCACCGCCTTCGAGGCGTACTACCCCGCGCCCCTGGACGGCTGGTACGAGCTTCGCGCCTTTCCCGGGCCGGACGGGCTCTCGGTCTACTTCGTCGAGATCACCGAACGGCGCACCGCGCAGGAGCACGCGCGGCGTGGTGCCGAGCGGCTCTCGCTGATCGTCGACACCAGCACGCGGCTGTCCGCCGTCCTGGGCGCCGGTGGCCCGGAGGAGGAGGCGCTCGAGCGGGTCGCCGAAACCGTCGTCCCCCGACTCGGCGACTGGGTGGTCGTCACGCTCGCCGATGCCGAGGGCGGTCGGATGCGCGACGTCGCCATGTGGCACCGGGACCCCGCCATGCGCGGCATCGTCGACCGGTACGCCCGCTTGCGGCTGCGGGCGGTGCAGCCCGACGCCCCCATCTGGCGGGCCCTCGCGTCCGGCGAGCCGATGGTCGTCCCGGACGTGCCGGCCGCCGTCGGCGCCCTGCTCCCCCCGGGCGAGGTGCGCGACATGTTCCTCGAGCTGGCGCCGCGGTCGGCGGTCGTCCAGGCGCTCAGCGCCCGCGGCCGGACGCTGGGTGCGATCAGCATCTACCGCTCGGCGGACCGGCCGGTCTTCGACGCCGAGGACGTCACGACGGTCACCGAGGTGGCCGCACGCGTGGCCCTGGCCGTCGACAACGCCCGGCTCGACCGACCAGCAGCGCCGCCTCGCCGAGGGCCTGCAGCGCAGCATGCTGACCGACCCGCCGGTCACGGACTGGGCCGAGATCGTCGTCCGGTACGACCCGGCCGTCGAGGCGGCCGAGGTCGGCGGCGACTGGTACGACGCGTTCGTCCAGCCGGACGGCGCCACGATGCTCGTCATCGGCGACGTCGTGGGGCACGACACCGAGGCCGCGGCCGCGATGGGGCAGGTGCGCGGCCTGCTGCGCGGCATTGCCTACCGCGACGGCGCCGGCCCGGTCGACGTGCTCACCGGACTCGACATGGCCATGCAGGGTCTCGGCGTGCATGCCATGGCGACCGCGGCGATCGTGCGGCTGGAACGCACGGGCTCCGGCAGCACCCGGCTGCGCTGGTCGAACGCCGGCCACCCGCCTCCGCTGGTGCTGCGCGCCGACGGACGCACCGTCCGGCTCGAGGGCGAGCGGCACGAGCTCATGCTCGGCGTGGACGCCACCACGGTGCGCAGCGAGCAGGTGACCGAGGTGGAGGCCGGCGAGACGGTGCTGCTCTACACCGACGGCCTCGTGGAGGGCCGCGACCTGCCCTTCGACGAGGGCGTGGAGCGGCTCACCCGCGCGGTCTCCGCACTCGCCGATCGCCCGCTGCCCGAGCTGTGCGACGCGGTGGTCGAGCAGGTGCGCCCCCCGAAGCTGCAGGACGACGTCGCGCTCGTCGCGGTCCGCCTGCGCTGACGGCTACCGGTGGGGGATGAGCGCCCAGACGTGCTTGCAGCCCCCGTCGGCGTACCAGCCGTGCGCGGTCGCCAACTCGGCGATCAGGTACAGCCCGAGGCCGCCCTCGCTGGGGTCGCGGCCGACGGCCGGCGCCGGCGGGCAGTCGTGCGCGCCGTCGGACACGTCGATCAACCAGGCGTCGCCGGTCGTCCGCAGGACGGCGCGGACGCCACCACCACCGTGCCGCAGCGCGTTGGAGGCCATCTCGTCGAGGGCGAGGACCAGGCGGTCGTGCAGGTCGGCGGCGCCCGGTCCGGCGTCAGGGTCCTGGGCGGTGACGAAGCGGCGCACCTCTGCGCGGACACGCGGTAGTTCACCCACGACGGACAGCTGCCAGACGAGCGCGTCCCGGGCCTCCGGGGGGACAGCGGACGGCCACGCAGCACCGGCCGCCTGCCCTGTCACGCTGGTTCCCTCTCACCTCCGGGGACGCCGCGAAAGCGACGACCGAACGATGTCGTATCGGCCGCGCGGAGGGCGCGCAAACCAGTTGAGACGGTAATCACCCTCGGCGAGGACGCCGCGCCGGGTCGGGTCGGCACGCGTCCCCTCGACCAGTGCACCACGGTCCGACGCTTCCGGCACGCGGATGGTTCGTCGACCGTCAGCCACCCACGAAGACCGGGTCCCAGACGCCGGCGGTCACGCTGAGCGCAACCGCTGCCGCGCAGACGGCGACGGTTCCTGCGACGAAGACGGCGTCCCGCGGGTGCAGCCGGGAGCCGCGGGCGTTGCTGCGCCGGATGCCGCTGTCGAAGCCGCGCGCGTCCATCGCCGTCGCCAGCCGGGACCCGCGCCGCACGGCGCCGACGAGCAGGGTGAACGCCGTGCCGGCCAGCAGTCGCGCGGCGACCACCGGGTTGCCGCCGGACTCGACCCCGCGGGTGCGCCGGGCCAGCCGTGCCGCCTCGAACTCCGTGATCAGCAGCGGCGCCAGGCGCAGCGCCGCCAGCGCGCCGTAGGCGAAGCGGGTGGGCACCCGCCAGTGGATGGTGAGGGCGTCGGCGAGGTGGACCGGGTCGGTAGCGGCCACCAGGAGGACGCCGGGCAGCGCGAGCGCGACGACCCGCAGGGCGAGTGCCGCGCCGGCGACCGGCGAGGCGTCGGCCGAGAGCAGGACGTTGACCAGCCCGACGGATGTGGCACCGAGCAGCAGCGGCCACGTCCGGCGCCACAGCACGCGCGGCCGGGTGAGGCCGGCGGCCGGCAGGAGGCACAGCTCGGCGGCGAGGACCACCGCGGGCGTGACGAGGTCCAGCGTCGTCAGCAGGACGACGGTGGCGACCGCCATCGACGTCAGCTGGGCCACCGGATTGATGCGGGCCAGGCGGACGTCCGGTACCGGTCCGAGCGCGAGCGACGTCATACCGGCGTCCCCAGCCGCAGCCGGTCGTCGGCGAGCACCTCGACGAGCTCGGCGTCGTGGGTCACCGTCACGACGGCGCAGCCGCGCTCGCGCTGCTCGGCGAGCAGCTGCACCAGCTCGCGCCACGTGGCCGCGTCCTGCCCGAAGGTCGGCTCGTCCAGGACGACGACGCGCGGCGAGGTGGCCAGCGCCGTGGCCACCGACAGCCGGCGCTGCTGACCACCGGAGAGCGTGTACGGGTTGGCCTCCGCGAACGCCGTGAGCCCCAGCCGCTCGAGCAGCCGGTCGGCGGTCGCCCGCGCGGCGACGGCGTGCTCGCCGGAGCGCAGCGGGCCGAGGGCGAGCTCGTCGCGCAGCCGGCCGGTGAGGAACTGCTGCTCCGGGTGCTGGAACACCGTGCCGATGCGGGTCACGAGGTCCGCGGCGCGCCAGCGGTGCGGCTCGGGAACCGGTCCGCGCGACGACCACCACTGGCCGCCTCGGGCTCCCTCGGCGAGCTCCGTGCTCGCGCGCACCCCTCCGGTCGTCGGCGCACGCAGGCCGGACAGGAGCAGGGCGAGGGTGGACTTGCCCGAGCCGTTCGGCCCGGTCACCGCGAGCACCCGGCCGCCGGTGAGGACGGCGTCGGTGGGCGGCAGCGCGGGAGCCGTCGTGCCGCGGTAGGTGAAGCCGGCGCCGTCCGCCGTGAGCAGGTCGGGCCCCTGCCGGGCGGGCGGCAGCCGCAGGCCTGCGGTCCGGGGGGCCGGGCGCCAGTCCGCACGGTGCTCGACGATGCCCCCGGGCACGAGCTCCACCACCCGGTCGACCAGGGGCAGCCACGGTCCGGCGTCGTGGTCGACGACGAGCAGGGTGGTCCCGCGGTCGGCGATCCCGCGGGCCACCGCGCCGCGGACCAGCCGCGCGCCGGCCGGGTCGAGCTGCGCCGTCGGCTCGTCGAGCAGCAGCAGCCCCGGACGGCGGGCGAGGGCACCGGCGAGCACCAGCCGCTGCTTCTCCCCCCCGGACAGCGCCTGGGTCGGCCGGTCGCGGCCGTAGCGGAACCCCACGGCGGCCATCGCCTCGTCGACCCGCGGCCAGATCTCCTCCGGCGGCAGCCCGGCGTTCTCCAGCCCGAACGCGACGTCGTCGCCGGCGCGGGTCATGACCAGCTGGCTGTCCGGGTCCTGGGCGAGCATGCCGAGCCGGTCGCGGGCGCCGCGCGGATCGGCACCGTCGACGGTCAGCTCGCCGGCGAACTCGGTGCCCTCGGACTCGAGGATCCCGGCGACCGCCGCGAGCAGCGTCGACTTGCCCGACCCCGACGCGCCGGTGACCAGCACCCGCTCACCGGGCTCGATCACGAGGTCGATCCCCGTCAGCGCCCACGCATGCCGCGAGGCGTGGCGGACGCCGAAGCCGCGCGCCTCCAGGCGGGCCGGACCGGGTGCCGCCGCCGCTGCTCGTGCTCTGCCCACACCTGTGGGCAGAGCACGAGCTCCCGCAGAGGACATGGGTCGACCCCGGCCGGTCGGAAGGTCAGACCCGCCTGCGACCGGCGGCGAAGGAGCTCAGCGCGCCGGTGCGGGCCAGCGCCCGGACGAGCAGCAGCCCCACCACGCCGGCCAGCACGATGCTGGAGACCACGGTCAGCAGCACGTACGGCACGGTGAAGGCGAACAGCGGGTAGTCCGCCGACACGGGGTAGTAGAGCGTCAGGTCGAGGATCGACGTCGACAGCCCCGCGGTCGTCGCGGCGAGCAGCGCGGTGCCCCAGCCGAAGCGGCGGTAGGCGGTCAGCAGGAAGCCGAGCTCGGCGCCGAGGCCCTGGACCAGCCCGTAGATCACGATGATCCCGCCGAAGGGCGAGCCGAGCAGCAGGCTGACCCAGGCCGCCAGTGTGGAGGCGAAGGTGGCCGCGCCGGGCTTGCGCACCAGCAGGCCGGCGACCACGCCGGGCATCAGATAGACACCGTTGAGCAGCCCGGACACCGGCGGGACGGCAAGCTCCCCCAGCAGGTTCCAGCCCCAGAAGACGACGCCGAAGGCGACGCCGAGGACGGCGGTGACGACGATGTCGACGGTGCGCCAGCGCACTCGCGCAGATCCCTGCGGCGCGGACGACGACGGACGGACGGCCTGCTCGGCCATGATCTCCTCCAGACTCCCTGCGCCGGCATGACCCGGATCAGGTTCGAGGGTCTGCGGTCTCCCGCACTCTCAGCGCCGAAGCGCTCCCCTGTCGGTTTCTTCTGTTGTGCCGTCCAGCCTAGACCCCGCGCCGCAGCGCGGGTCCGGTGCGGCACGATCGGACTCGTGGACCCCGTGGAGCTGGCCGTCGGTGACCTGCGGCTGCGCCTGTGGCGCGTCGACGACACCGAGGTCGTGCTGGCGGCCATGCAGGACCCCGAGATCCGGCTGTGGAACGGCTTCGGCGGGGACTTCGGCGTCGAGGACGCCGGCGTGTGGCTGACCCGTCGGATGAACTGGTCGTCGGGGACGCACGCCTCGTGGGCGGTGGTGGACGGCGACACCGGCCAGCTGCTCGGCTCCGTCTCCCTGCACTCGATCGACGCCGACCAGGGGGACGCGGAGATCGGCTACTGGACCGTTCCGGCGGCGCGGGGCAGGGGCGTGGCGACGGCGGTGGTCGACGCCGTCAGCCGCTGGGCCTTCGAGACCCTGCCGGTCGACCGGATAGAGCTGTGCCACGCGGTGGAGAACGGGGCCTCGGGGCGGGTCGCCGAGAAGGCCGGGTACCAGCAGGAGGGCCGGCTGCGGCGGTCGTTCCGCTACGGCGACGGCGTGAAGCACGACGAGCTGCTGTGGGCCCGCCTCGCGGACGACGACGTGCCGCCCCTGGCGGGAGCGGACAGGGTCAGCGCCGCCGCCGTCGACTCCCGCTGAGGGTGGCCCGGGCCCGGTCGCCGAGGTGCCCGGCCTTGAGCAGCGCGTTGCTGACGGCGGGAGGGCCACCCCGCCGCTGCACCGCTTCGCCGACCCGCCGCAATAGGCCGGTGGCGAGCGGGGCGAGCACGGTGAGCAGCAACCAGAGACGGAACCGGCGGGTCAGCAACAGCCACATGCCCGGTCACCTGCCCGCCAGGCCGGTCCCCGAACCGTGCGGTCAGCAGCCGCAGCTGACGCCGGCCGGCGCGGTGAGCGGGTCGGCGGGGGACCGGCTGACGCCGTCCGCCGTCTCGACCGGCAGCCCCTCGCGGGCCCAGTACTCGAAGCCGCCGAGCATCTCGCGCACGGAGAAGCCGAGCTCGGCCAGCGCGAGGGCGGCCCGGGTCGCGCCGTTGCAGCCGGGACCCCAGCAGTAGGTGACCACGGGGACCGACCGGTCCAGCTCCGTCACCCGGTCCGGGATCTCCCGGCCGGGCAGGTGAACCGCCCCGGGCACGTGGCCCTGCGCCCACGCCTCGGCACTGCGGCTGTCCAGCAGCACGAAATCCGGGCCTCCGGTCTCCAGGGCCGCGTGCACGTCGCTGACATCGGTCTCGAACGCCAGACGGGCGGCGAAGTGGGCAGCGGCGGCCGCGGGCGGCGTCGTCCAGTCCATGGTCACGGCGCGACGCTAGGTGCGGCCGACGGGGGCGCACGAGGCCCGCGACTGCCGATCGCCGCAGGGGATCGGCCAATTCCTACCTCCATGGGCCGAGGGACCACACGCAGGGCCTCCGTGGCCCGGACCGCGCCGCCGTCCGAGCAGGAGCGGCGGCCGGAATGTTGCGCGCCGGTCCTACGCTCGGAGCATGTTCTTCTCCCGGGCCAAGACGCAGCTCGTCTCCGCCGACAGCGCGCTCCCGGGCCGTGCGACCCCCCTGCCGCACGTGCCCGAGGTGCACGCGGTCAACGGCAACCGCATCCAGCCGCCTTTCCCCGACGGGATGCAGACGGCGGTGTTCGCCGCCGGCTGCTTCTGGGGCGTCGAGAAGGTCTTCTGGGAGACCCCCGGCGTCTACTCGACCGCCGCGGGCTACGCGGGCGGCTTCACGCCCAACCCCACCTACGAGGAGGTCTGCTCGGCGCGCACCGGGCACACCGAGGTCGTGCTGGTGGTCTTCGACCCGTCGCAGACCACCTACGAGCAGCTGCTCAAGGTGTTCTGGGAGGACCACGACCCCACGCAGGGCATGCGGCAGGGCAACGACGTCGGCACGCAGTACCGGTCGGGGATCTACACGCAGTCGGCCGAGCAGGAGTCCGCGGCCAAGGCCAGCAGGGACGCCTTCCAGGAGCGGCTTACCGCGGCAGGCTATGGCGAGATCACCACCGAGATCGCGCCGCTGGGCGAGTTCTACTACGCCGAGGACTACCACCAGCAGTACCTCTACAAGGTGCCCCACGGCTACTGCCCGATCAACTCCACGGGCGTCTCCTGCCCCGTCGGCCTGCCGGGCGTCTGACAGAGGTGCAGGTCCTCTCCCTCCTCGAGCGCACCCCCGACGTCGACGCTCCCGAGCTCGTCGCGGTCGACTCCGCCGATCGGCTCCTGCTCGACACCGCCGCACCGCTGATCGCGGCCGCCCCGGAGTCGGTCGCCGTCGTCGACGACGCGTACGGCGCGCTGACGCTGGGCGCCCTTGCGCTGCACGGGGCGTCCGGTGTGCGGGTGCACCAGGACTCGGTGGTGGGGGAGCAGGCGCTCGCCCGCAACGCCGGGCGCACGGACCTGACCGACGGCTGGACGTCGCTGCCGCTCGGGCCCGACCTGGTCCGGGGTGCCCGCGTCGTGCTCGTCCGGGCGCCGCGCGGACTCGACGCCCTTCGCGAGATCGCCGAGGTCGTCGCCGCCGACGCCGACCCGTCGGTCACCGTCCTCGTCGGCGGGCGGGTCAAGCACATGACGCACGCGATGAACGACGTCCTGCGCGACTCGTTCGCCGAGGTGTCCGCCGGCCTCGGCCGGCAGAAGTCCCGGGTGCTCACCGCCCGCGGGCCGAAGCCGGGCGCCCTGTCCTTCCCCCGGTGCGAGCAGCACGCCGACCTCGGCCTCGCCGTCTGCGCCCACGGGGCCGCGTTCGCCGGCGCGCGGATCGACGTCGGCACCCGCGCGCTGCTCGTCGTCCTCGACGAGATGGCGCCCGACGCCGCCACCGCCGTCGACCTCGGCTGCGGCACCGGCCTCCTGGCCGCGGCGCTGGCGCACCGGCGCCCCGGGCTCCGGGTGACCGCGGCCGACTCCTCCGCCGCGGCCGTCGCCTCGGCCGCGGCGACGGCGCGGGCCAACGGGCTGGAGCGACCGCATCGCCGTCGTCCGCGACGACGCCGGGGCGTCCCTGTCGCCGGGATCGGCCGACCTCGTCGTCTGCAACCCGCCGTTCCACTCCGGCGCGGCCGTCGTGCCGGCGCTGGCGGCCCGGCTGTTCCGCGGCGCCGCCCGGGTGCTGCGCCCCGGCGGCGAGCTGTGGACGGTCTACAACACCGCGCTGGACCACCGGACGGCGTTGTCGCGGATCGTCGGCCCGACGCGGTTCGCGTCCCGGACGCCGAAGTTCACCGTGGCGGTCTCCACGCGCCGCTGACCTCGGCTTGAGCGACTCAACCGTTCGGCTGTAGTCGTTCAAGTTGGTGCCGAGAATCACGACACGGTGCAAACAGCACCGGCCGTTCTCGTCCGGAAGAGGCCCCCATGGCCCGCAACCTCTGGTCCGACCGTCCGCTCGGCGTCAAGCTCGCCACTCTCGTCGCCACGGGCGCTGTCTCCCTCGGCGCTTTCGCGGTGATGACCGAGATGGCCCTCGAGGGGGCGGGCGAACGCACGGGACGAGGTGCTGGCCGGCGCCGAGGGCACCGGGGACGCGCTCTTCGCCGACATGATGCACGACGCGGTCCGCGCCGACGTCCTCCAGGCACTGCTCAGCCGCGGCCAGGGAGACCTCTACGACGGCGCGGTCGCCGACCTCGCCGAGCACTCGGAGAGCTTCCGCGGTGTCCTCGAGGAGATCCAGGGCGACGGCCTGGGCGCCGACGTGAACGCGGCCGCCGAGTCGCTGCTCCCGGTGGTCGAGGACTACCTCGACCTCGGCCGACGAGATCGTCACGACGGCCGGCTCCGACCCGGTCGCCGCCCGCGCCGCCTACCCGGAGTTCGCCGCGGCGTTCACGACGCTCGAGGACGAGATGCCGACCCTCGGCGACGCCGTCACTCGCTACACCGAGGGCGCGGCCGAGCACAGCGCCGAGCAGCGGAGCAGCGCTGAGAAGCTCGCCCTCGTCGTCGCGGCCGCCGGGATCCTGCTGCTGGCCGGCCTCGGCTGGGTCATCACCCGCTCGGTCGTGGGCCCGCTCCGCCGGGTCGGCGCCGTGGTGACCCTGATGGCCCAGGGCGACCTGACCGGCCGGACCGGCGTGGACAGCAAGGACGAGGTCGGTCGCATGGCCGCGGAGCTCGAGACCTCGATGGCGCAGATGCGCGACGTGGTCACCGCCATCGGCGACAGCTCGACGACGCTGGCCTCGGCCACCGAGGAGCTCTCGGCCTCCGCCCAGGACATGGCGCGCCTGGCCGACGAGTCGTCCACCCAGAGCGGCATCGTCGCCGAGGCGGCCACGCAGGTGTCGAGCAACGTGCAGACGGTCGCGGCAGGCAGCGAGCAGATGGGCACGTCCATCCGCGAGATCGCCCAGAACGCCAGCGAGGTGTCGCGGGTGGCCCAGCAGGCCGTCTCCGCCGCCGACTCGACCACCGCGACGGTGGCCAAGCTGGGTGAGTCGTCGCTGGAGATCGCCAGCGTGGTGAAGGTGATCACGTCGATCGCCGAGCAGACGAACCTGCTGGCCCTCAACGCGACCATCGAGGCCGCCCGCGCCGGCGAGGCCGGCAAGGGTTTCGCGGTCGTGGCCAACGAGGTCAAGGAGCTCGCGCAGGAGACGGCGAAGGCGACCCAGGACATCACCGCCCGCGTGCAGGCGATCCAGTCCGACACCGAGGGCGCCGTGCGCGCGATCGGGGAGATCTCCCAGATCATCGCGCTCATCAACGACTCGCAGGGCACCATCGCAGCCGCGGTCGAGGAGCAGACGGCGACGACGACGGAGATGAACCGCAACGTCTCCGAGGCGGCCATGTCCGCCGACCAGATCGCGGCCAACATCTCCGCGGTGGCGAACGCCACCGACTCCACCACGCGCGCCATGGGTGACGCACAGGCAGCCATCGACGAGGTGGCCCAGCTGGCCTCGACCCTCCAGAGCTCGGTCGCACGATTCCGGTACTGACGCGCTACCGGTGCGACCCGAGAGGCGACGGCGGCGGGGGGCTCCGCCGCCGTCGCACCTCTCTTCCGGACCGCACACGCAGATCTCGCGTCCGGAAGGGGGACGCTGTCGGCATGAGACAGCTGCGTCGGCAACGGACGACGGCACGCCGGGTGCTGCCCTGGGTGGGGGGCTGGCTGGCCCTGCAGGCCGCGGGTGCGCTCGCCGGGTACCTGCTGAGCCTGCGCAAGGACGAGGGCGACGACAGCACCGCCGGCATCCGGCGGCTGCGGGTCATGGGCGGCACGGAACTGAACCCGCACAATCCGGAGCTGTCGCGGGTGCGGCTCGACCTGGTCATGGCCGGGGGCGAGCTCAACCTGAGCAAGGTGCCGCGGGTGCCCGGCGGCGTCGACCTGACGGTGCGCGCCTACCTGGCCGGGGCCGAAGTGCGGGTCCCGAGCGACTGGCGGGTGTGGGTGCACTCCGACGGGATGGGCGGGGTGGACGTCGATCCCCGCGTCCAGCGCACCGACGACGAGCGCGGCGCCGACCTGCGGGTGCACGCCACCGTCGTCGCCGCCGGGGTGGCGATCCAGCCGGCCTGAGGCGCGGTCAGCAGAAGCCGGGCGTGCCCTGCCAGGCAGCCTCGGCCGGGGCGGCACCCTCGCGCAGCACGGTGCCCTCGATCAGCCCGTAGGGCCGGTCCGCCGCGGCGTAGACGACGTCGGGGTTGTCCAGCCCGAACGCCGACAGGTCCTGCAGGAAGTGGTGCCGGTTCGGCAGCGACAGCCGGATCTCGGCCACCTCGGGCACCGCGGCCAGGGCCGCCGAGCCCATCGCGTACAGCGACTGCTGCAGCGCCAGCGAGTGCGTGGTCGCGAAGGCCTCGAGCAGCGCCGTCCGGACGGCGGCGAAGCAGTCGTCGAACGGCACGTCGGTGGCCGCATACCGCCAGCGCGCCGTCACCGCGGTGGCGAGGATCCGCTCCCGCGTCTCGGCCAGCGTGGTGTAGCGGTCGCGCGGGAAAGCCCCAGAACTCCGAGCCGGTCGTCTTCAGCACGACGAGGTCGGTGATCCCGGCGAGCACGTGGGCGTCGTCGCCGTCCACCGTCGCCACCGCCGTGCGCACCTCGCCGCCGTCGCGGCGGAAGGCGTGAGTCGTGCGGCGCGCCACCGACGTCGATCCGCGACCAGCCGTAGGACTCCACCTCCACCCGCGCGCCGGTGATCCATGGGTAGGCGCCGGCGAAGTGCCGGGCCAGCCGCAGGCCGAACTCCTCCGGCGAGCCCACGCCGTCCCGCGCGAAGGCCATCACCGTGTTCTTCTGGGTGTCCGTCGCGAGGACGTGGGCGTTGTCGCCCGTGACGTGCGAGTCGGCGAAGTCGCCGCGCAGGCTGGAGCTGACGTTCAGGTCGACCAGCGAGTGCTGCGCGCGCGCTGCGGTCGACCGCGACCACGCGCACCTCGGCCTTGCCGTACTGGTTCGGCGCCCAGGACGAAGCTCATGGCGTTCAGCTCCCGCGGTAGGTCGAGTAGGCGAACGGGGACAGCAGCAGGGGCACGTGGTGGTGCTCGGCCGGCTCGCGGACGGCGAAGGTCGAGCACCACCTCCGGATAGAAGGCCGTCCGGTCCTGAGCCGCGAACCACGAGCCGGTGTCGAAGACCAGCCGGTACGTGCCGGCGCCCACGGCGTCCTCGGTCAGCCGGCAGCGGCCGTCCGCGTCCGTCACGCCCTCGGCCAGCACGATGTCCGGGGTCTCCAGCCGGACGGCGATCCCCGCGGCCGGGCGCCCCAGCACCGAGTCCAGGACGTGCGTCGAGACGCTCATGAGACCGATCCCCTCACCCGCAGCGCCGTGATCTGCGCCAGCTGCTCCGTCGTCTCCCGCCGCTCGGCGTCCTCGTCGTTGCCGAGCCGCCGGCGCAGCTCGGCCAGCATCTCCTCCGGCGACCGCCCGGCCGCCCGGATGAGGAAGACGTGGTCGAAGCGCTCCTCGTACGCGCGGTTGCCCTCGACGAGGGCCGTGCGGGTGGCGTCGTCCGCAGCGGACATCGAGCTCTGCTCGCGCCGCGATGCCTGTGCCTCGGACGACGAGCCCTCGACGCGGTCGCCGATCCGCGGGTGGGCGGCCAGCGCGAGGGCCACCTCGTCCCAGGGCAGCGAGCGCGCGACCTCCTCGGCCCGGGCGACGAGCGTGTCCACGTCGCGGTAGGGGCGCCCGGCCACCAGCTCGGCGGCGAAGCGCGGTGCGGCGTTGCACGCCCGCAAGGCCTCGACGGCCTGGTCGGGCGGCTGGTCGTTGAAGGTGTCCAGCGCGCTCACCCTGGCAGGATGCCAGCCGTGGCCCTGCCCGACGACGTGTACGCCGAGCTGGACCGCCGGCTGGCCCCCGTGGACGCCGCCCGCGCCGCGGCCTACCCCGGCGAGCGCCCCGGGCGGCAGCCGGTGCACACCTGCTACGTGCCGGCCGACGCGGTCGTGCCCGGGCCTGGCGCGGGCGTGGGGGGCGGCCGCGCTCGAGGCGCTCGACGCGCACGGCCTGCCCGACCTCGGCCTCGACCCGGCTCTCGTCGACGAGGTGCTGCCGCGCGTGCGGGCCAAGCTCGCCGCCGAGCCGGTCGAGGACCTGCGGGTCGACGCGGAGGACGGCTACCGCGGCACCGCCGACGCCGAGGACGGCGACGTGCTGCGCGCCGCCGAGGCGGTGCTGGCCGACCGGGCGGACGGCGCCGCGCCGCCGTCCGTCGGCATCCGGGCCAAGTCGCTGGAGGAGCCCACCCGGCGCCGCGGCGTCCGCACGCTGGACCTGTTCCTGGGCGCGCTCGGCGACGGGGAGCGGCCGGTCGTGACCCTGCCCAAGGTCACCGACGTCGAGCAGGTGCGCGCCTTCCTGCCGGTGCTCGACGCCCTGGAGCACGCGCACGGCGCTGCGGCTGGACCTGGAGATCCAGGTCGAGACGCCGCAGGCGGTGGTGGGCCCCGACGGCGCGCTCACCGCGGCCCGGCTGGCGCACGCGGCCGGGCCCCGGCTCACCGGGCTGCACTACGGCACCTACGACTACTCGGCCGCCCTCGGCATCGCCGCGGCGCACCAGTCCTCCGACCACCCCGCGGCCGACTTCGCCAAGCTGGTCATGCAGGTGGCCGTCGCCGGCACCGGCGCGCGGGCCGTCGACGGCTCGACCAACCTGCTGCCGGTGGGCCCGACCGAGCAGGTGCACGCCGCCTGGCGCGTGCACGCCGGCCTGGTCCGCCGGGCGCTCGAGCGGGGCCTCTACCAGGGGTGGGACCTGCACCCCGCGCAGCTGGTCACCCGCTACACCGCGACGTACGCCTTCTTCCGTGCCGCGCTGCCCGCGGCGGCCACCCGGCTGGGCGCCTACCTGGAGCGGCGTCGACGCCGGCGTCCTCGACGAGCCGGCCACCGCCCGCGCCCTGGCCGGGGTGCTGGTGCGCGGGGCCGACTGCGGCGCCGTCGACGAGGCCGACATCCGGGCGGCCGGCGGACCCCCGTGGCTCGACCTGGTTAAGCTTGCAGGCCGGTGACCGGGGGAACTCCAAGGGGTTGCCGTCCGACGTCCTCGCAGGGTCCGCGCGCGAGTCAAGGAGGGCCTGTGTCCGCGCTTCCCGTCCCGGTGGCCACCGCAGGCGGAGCTCGAGTTCGACCGGCAGGTCGACGCGCTCGCCCAGACCGGACTCCCGGACCGCCTCGACCTGCGCGACAGCTGCTTCCGGGCGCTGCTGGAGCCGCTGCGCGACCTCCTGCCCGCCCCCGTATCCGGACGGCGGCACGGTGCCCGTTCGTCGTCGTGCTGCCCGATCTGCCGGTCCGCGAGGTGCTCGGCCAGGTGCACGGCGTCGCGCGGCACCGGCTTCACGACCATGGACGACGACGACCTGGCGCGCTTCTCGCCCGGTGCCCGAGCTGGCGTCCCCGCGGTCCCGTACCTGCTGCTCGACGTCGACACCGGCCCGGACACGCTCAACGTGCCCCCGGGCGAGGTCGCGCCCACGCTCGCCGCCCGCGGACGGACGCCGCTGACGATCGCCGAGGGGCTCGCCCTGCTCGTCTCCGACCCCGGCGTGCTGCGCTCGCGCAACTGCTTCTCGCTGCTCGGGTCGCGGTGCGGCGACAAGCGGGTGCCCGCCCTGTGGGTCAGCGAGCGACGGCCGCGACTCGGCTGGTGCTACCAGGGGGCGCCGCACACCTGGCTCGGGACGGCGTCCTGCAGCGGCCGGCGAGCGCCGGTCAGCGGTGTGGTGTGAGCCCGCGTACCCGACCCGGCCTCAAGATCCGCGCGCGGGTGTCCGATGATGTGGAACGGAACCGTCGCAATGGATTCCGGCAGGATCGGGGCGCGGAGTGCGGATCAGGCGCGGCGAGCAGCAGGTCCGTCGCGCTGCCGCGTCCTCGCGCGGTCCGAAGGATCGGGCCGCGCGGTGAGGGTGGTGTCGTGACGCGAGCATCGGACGGGGGTCGGCCAGGAGCCGGTCCTCGACGGCGGTCATGCCGCCGCGCTCGTGCACTCCGACGAGCAGCTCTTCGCCGAGGCGTCCCTGTTCGTCCAGGCCGGGATCGACGCCGACGACCTCGTCGTCATCGGCGGCACCCCGGCGTTCCTGCAGGCGATGGCCGAGGAGTTCGGCGACTCCGACGGCGTCGAGTTCGACGACGGGGTCCGGCTCAACGGCAAGCGCGCGCCCGACGCGATGGGCCACTGCCGGCAGCTCTCGGAGCGCGCAGCGAGTCGCGGCTCGGGCGGGTTGCGGGTCCTGGCCCAGGTCGACTACTCCGCCGATCCGCGGGCCACCCGCGAGTTCGCCTGCTTCGAGGCGGCGGCCAACCTGATGCCCGTCGAGGCTCCGACCTCGGTGCTCTGCATCTACGACACGCGCCGGGTGGCCGCCGAGCTGGTCCAGACCGCGCCGTGCACGCACGCGTCGATCGTCGAGGCCGGCCGCACGCGGCCCAGCGACTCGTTCGTCGACCCCCTCGAGTTCGTCATCGGCCTCCCGGTACCGACCGAGCCGCTGCAGGCCTCCGTCCCGGTGCTCGCCGTCGACGACGCCACCTCGCTGGCCGACCTGCGGCACGCGCTCGGAGCCGAGCTGGTCAAGGCCGTCGACGACCGCGACCGTCGCGAGGACGTGCACCTCGCGATCAGCGAGATGGCCGCGAACGCCTTCCGGCACGGCGGCCGCCCGGTCGCCGCCCGGCTGTGGGCGTCCCCCGACCGGCTCGTCTGCACGATCTCCGACGGCGGTCGAGGAGTGACTCCGCTGCGCGGCTACTGGCCCGCGCACGGCCAGGACCTCGGCCGCGGCGGCATGGGCCTGTGGCTGGCCCGCAAGCTCTGCGACCACGTGGACCTGGTCAGCGACGAGCGGGGCACCACCGTTCGGCTGGCCACCGCTCTCGCCTGACCCGCACGCTCGACCGGCGCGGCGCGCCCTGACGGGTTGACGCCGTCGATCTCTCACTGCTGAGGTAACCGGCGTGGGCGCGGCGGTGGAACGGTGACGACGCCGCAGGACGCCGTCGACCGGATCCTCGCCCAGTGGCGCAGCGAGCGGCCCGACCTGGACTGCTCGCCCATGGGCATCATCGGCCGGATCAGCCAGCTGCAGCGCGAGGTGAACCTGGCGCAGCGGGCCACCTTCGCCCGGCACGGCCTCGACGTCCCGTCGTTCGACGTGCTCGCCGCCCTGCGCCGGGCCGGTCCGCCCTACCAGCTGACCCCGACCGCGCTGATGCGCACGGCGCTGGTCACCTCGGGCGCCATCACCCAGCGGCTCGACCGGCTCGAGGAGCGCGGGCTGATCACCCGCGAGCGCAGCCGCGACGACGGCCGCGCCGTCGTCGTCAGCCTCACCGACGCCGGCCGGCAGGCGCTGGACGCCGCCCTGCCCGAGCACCTCGACACCGAGCGCAAGCTCCTCGACGGGCTCTCCGACGACGACCGCGAGCAGCTGGCCGGGCTGCTCCGGCGCTTCCTGGTCGGCCTCGGCCGCGTTCCTCAGGACTGAACTCACCTCCTCCTCCGCAGGGCCCTTCTGCACGCGCCTCCCGTGACGTGGCGCACCGCACACCCGGAGGAATGAATCCGCAGCGGGGTGCCGTGACACGCGCCGGGAGCCTCTGAGAGGGTATGTCTACCTGTTCGATGGACTTAGTGACCTTTATGGTCACGACTCCTGATGCACCCGGCCGGCGGACACCGGACCGGCCCTTGGAGGAACTGATGTCGTCCCTGCCCTCCCCCCGTTCGCGCCGCGTCCTGGCGCTCGCGGCCGCCGCCCCGCTCGTGCTGGGGCTGGCCGCCTGCGGCTCCGACGCCTCCGCGGACGCCGACTCCGACTCGGGCGGCTCCGGCGCGGCCGACGAGCTCCGCCTCGGCTACTTCGCCAACGTCACGCACGCGGCCGCCCTCATCGGTGTCGAGGAGGGCCTGTTCGAGACAGGAGCTCGGCGACACCAAGCTCTCGACCCAGGTCTTCAACGCCGGCCCGGACGTCGTCGAGGCGGTCTTCGCCGGCGCGCTCGACGCCGCCTACATCGGCCCCAGCCCGGCCATCAACGCCTACGGGCAGAGCGACGGCGAGGCCGTGCGCATCATCTCCGGCGCCGCCTCGGGCGGGGCGCAGCTCGTCGTCCGCGAGGGCATCGACTCCCCCGAGGACCTGAAGGGCACCACCCTGGCCAGCCCGCAGCTGGGCAACACCCAGGACGTCGCCCTGCGCACCTGGCTCACCGAGCAGGGCCTGGAGAACAGCATCGAGGGTGGCGGCGACGTCACCATCGCCCCGACGGCGAACGCCGACACCCTCACCCTCTTCCAGGACGGCGAGCTCGACGGCGCCTGGCTGCCCGAGCCGTGGGCCTCGCGCCTGGTGATCGAGGCCGGCGCGCACGTGCTGGTCGACGAGGCCGAGCTGTGGGACGAGGGCCAGTTCGTGACGACGAACATGATCGTCCGCACGGAGTTCCTCGAGCAGTACCCCGAGACCGTCGACGCACTGCTGCGCGGCGCACGTGGCCGCCGTGCAGGAGGCCACCGACGACCCGACGCCGCCAAGGAGGCCGTCAACACCGGCCTGGAGACCGCCGGCGGTTCCCCGCTCGACGCCGAGGTGCTCGACCGCGCCTGGGAGAACCTCGAGATCACCTGGGAGCCGCTCGCCGCGACGCTGGAGGAGTCGGCGCAGCACGCCTTCGACGCCGGCACCTCGGAGGAGCTCGTGGAGCTCGACGGCATCTACGACCTCCGTCCGCTCAACGCCATCCTCGAGGACCTCGACCTGGACCCGGTCTCGGCCGGCGGCCTGGGCGAGGAGTGAGCGACGCCTCGCGATGGCCACGACGACCGTGACGCAGGACCCCGCCGCGCCGACGCCTCCTGACGGGGCGTCGGCCGGCGGGGCCGCCGCCGCCGCGGCGGTGCGGATCGCAGGTGTCTCGCAGGTGTTCGAGCGGGGGGCCGTGCCGGTGCTCGACCGGGTGGACCTCGACGTGGCGCCCGGCGAGTTCGTCTGCCTGGTCGGCGCCTCCGGCTGCGGCAAGTCCACCCTGCTCAACCTCATGGCGGGGCTGCTCGAGCCGACGTCGGGCGAGGTCGAGGTGAGCGCCCGCCGTCCCGCGCTGATGTTCCAGGAGCCGGCGCTGCTGCCGTGGCTGACCGCTGCCGGCAACGTCGAGCTGGCGCTCAAGGCGCGGGGCGTGGACCGCCCGCGCCGGCGCGAGGAGGCCCGGCGCCTGCTGGCGCTGGTCAACCTCGACGGTCAGGGCGGCAAGCGGGTGCACGAGCTCTCCGGCGGCATGCGCCAGCGCGTGGCGCTGGCGCGTTCGCTGGCGCAGGACAGCTCGGTGCTGCTCATGGACGAGCCGTTCGCCGCGCTGGACGCCATCACCCGCGACGTGCTGCACGTCGAGCTGGCGCGGGTCTGGGCGGAGCAGAAGCTGACCGTCGTCTTCGTGACGCACAACGTGCGCGAGGCGGCCCGCCTCGGGCAGCGCGTCGTCCTCATGGGGTCCCGGCCCGGCCGGGTCGTCCGCGAGTGGCGGATCGACCTGCCGCAGCCGCGCACCATCGAGTCCCCCGAGGTGAGCGCGCTGGCCGCCGAGATCACCCGCGAGCTGCACCAGGAGATCAGCCGCCATGGCAACTAGCTCGCTCACCCCCGGGCGGACCGACCAGGTCGCCACGCGGTCGGTCGAGGCCGGCCTCGACGCGCTCGATGACGCCGCCCAGCTGCCGCCGGGGCCCGGCCTCGGCAAGCGGCTGGTCCGCGGCCTCGTGCCGCCGCTGCTGTTCCTGGTCGCGCTCGTCGGCGTGTGGCAGCTGGCCTACCTGGCCGAGGTCAAGCCGCCGTACGCGCTGCCCTCACCGGCCCAGGTCGGCGAGGTCTTCTGGGCGGCCGTCACCGACGGCCGGGCGGTCAACGCGATCTGGACCAGCCTCAGCCGCGGCGGCCTCGGCTTCGCGCTGTCGCTGGTCGTCGGCACGCTGCTCGGGCTGGCCATGTGGTGGAGCCGGTGGCTGCGGGCGGCGATCGGGCCGATCGTCAGCGGGCTGCAGAGCCTGCCGTCGGTCGCCTGGGTGCCGGCCGCGATCATCTGGTTCGGCCTCACCGACGCCGCCATCTACACCGTCGTCCTGCTCGGCGCGGTGCCGTCGATCGCCAACGGGCTGCTGTCGGGCATGAAGCAGGTGCCGCCGCTGTTCGACCGCGTCGGCCGCGTGCTGGGCCTGTCGGCCCTCGGCCGCACCCGGTACGTGCTGCTGCCCGCGGCGCTGCCCGGCTACCTGGGCGGCCTGCGGCAGGGCTGGGCGTTCGCCTGGCGCTCGCTGATGGCGGCCGAGCTGATCACCTACTCGCCCGCGCTGGGCCAGGGGCTCGGTCAGCTGCTCAACATGGGACGCGAGCTGTCCCAGATGGCGCTGGTCATCACGTCGATCGGGCTGATCCTCGTGGTGGGCATCGCCATCGAACTGCTGGTCTTCGCCCCGATCGAACGCCGGGTGCTGAACCGCCGAGGCCTCACGATCCGGTGAGCGGGGAGATCCCCCGTCAGCGACCGGGGACGCCAGGTCGGGGCGCAGCCGCACGTAGCGCAGCGGGTGCCGGAACACCCCGGCCTGCAGCGCGGCGTCCGCGCTGACCTCGACGACGACCTCCGGCGCGACGCGGGTGAGCGGCACCGACAGCCGCCCGCCGCCGAATCGGCCGGTACCGATGCGGTCGGGCCAGGGATGGTCCGGCCCGGCAGGGGTGAGGACGGCGGCGAGCTCCTCGGCCTGCCGCGGCGAGAGCGGCGACGTCCGCCCGACGACCACCAGCTCTCCGCCCCGGTACCAGCCCGCGACCAGCTGGCTGGGGCGCTCGAGCGTGCCGATGACGCCGCCGGCCACCACCTCCGTGGTCTCCCACGACTTGACCTTCAGCCATTCGCGGCGGCCGGGCCGGTAGGGCGTGGTGGCGCCCTTCGCCACCAGCCCCTCGATGCCGGCCGGTCGGTAGTCCTCGAACCACTGCTCGGCCTCGGCGAGGTCGGCGGTGACCGGCGACAGCTGCAGCGGCGGCGCCCAGGGCCCCGCCAGGTCCTCCAGGGCGGCGCGCCGGTCCCGCCAGCGCTCCCCCGCGCAGGTCCTGCCCGCCCGCGGCGAGCAGGTCGAAGGCCACGTAGGACGCCGGGTGCGCGGTCATGATCGGGCCGAGCCGCGACGGCGTCGTCCCCATCCGCTGCTGCAGCAGGCCGAAGTCGAGCCGGGCACCGTTCCAGACCACGACCTCGCCGTCGACCACGGTGCCGGGCGGCAGCTGGGCGATGGCGGCGGTGGCGACGTCCTGGAACCGGTCGGTCAGGTCGCGGCCCTGCTTGGACCACAGCCGGGTCGACCGCGACGCCGCGCACGACCACCAGCCGGTAGCCGTCCCACTTGGGCTCGTACCGGCAGCCGCCGGGCAGCGCGTGCGGGCGGGGGATGCTGCGCACCGGCTTGGCCAGGGCGACGCCGACCGGGCCCGCGAGCTCGGGCGGCAGGTCGGGCAGGCCCGGAGCGGTCAGCGGCACCCGGACAGCCTGGCGGCGGAGGGCATCTGCGCAGGTCCCGGGCCCGTGGTCTCACCCGACCGTGGCAGGTCGCCACGCTGCGCAGCGACGTCGGCGCGATCGCGGGTGCGCGCGTGCGGGACGCAGGGCCCTTGACCGGGCTCGCGGGCGGGAGAACCGTCTACCCCAGCCGTCCGGCTGGGGGAGATCGCCATGGCACGTGCGTCCCTGCTCTCGATGCTGCGCGGCCCGGTGCTGGCCGTGGTGCTCGTCGCCGCCGCGGGATGTGGTGGCGGTGCGGTCGACGAGGCGTCCGGCGGCGGAGCCGTGGCGGCCGAGGAGGGCACGCCGCCGGGGAGCGAGCGCCGAGGACTCCGACGACGGCTCCACGGACGACGGCTCCACGGACGACGGCTCGGGACGGCTCCGGCGACTCGGGCGACTCGGACGGCTCCGGCGACTCCGGCGACTCCGGCGACGGGTCGCGCCGGAGGACCCGACGTGGATGCCGAGCGGCCGGCGGGGCCCGCCCGGGCGCGCCCTTCGACATCGAGGCGTTCGAGAACATCGGTGGCCCGCTGGACTCCTTCCGCGACTCGGTCGCGGCGAAGTGCGGCGGGGGAGCCTGCACCGTGACCGAGGTCATCACCGAGGTCGAGGGGGCGCCGGAAGGGTGCTCGGTCGACGACCCGATCGTGTACGACCCGCCCGCCCAGCCCGAGGGCGCCGAGCCGTCGGACCAGTTCATCCAGCACGGGACGTCGGTGACCGCCTACATCTCCTGCCCGCCGGAGCCGACCGAGGGCGAGGAAGGATCCACGGAGGAGGGGACGACCGAGGAGGGGACCACCGAGGAAGGCACCACGGAGGAGGAGACGACCGAGGAAGGGACCACCGAGGAAGGCACCACCGACGGGTCCACGACGGACGAGACGACTCCGGATGAGGGCACGACGGACGAGAGCACGACCGACGACGGGTCGGCGGCAGAGGAGACCGGGTGACGGCCACCGAGGCGCGACCCGAGGTGCCCCGGCCGTCCACTCCCGGGGACGGCCACCCCGCGGGTCCGGTCGCCGAGGCTCGCTACGGCGCCGGCTCCTGACGACGAGGTGGCCCGACCTCCCGACGCCGAGGAGGACGACGGACTCGACGTCGGCGAGGCGCTGCCCCGGCTGATCCGCGATCGCCGGCGAGGTGATCGCGCCGGCGACCCTGCTCACCGCGCTGCTGTTCCAGTTCGGCCGGCTGCACGCGGCCGGCTATTTCCGGCACTTCGGCGTCAACTTCACGGTGCTGGACCTGACCATGCAGGACCACCTCGTCAGCGGCGCGGACGGCCTGTTCGTTCCGCTGGCCGGCGCCTGCGTGCTCGTCCTGCTGTTCCTGTCGCTCAACCGGCTGCTGCTCGTGCGGCTGCCGGCCGGCGCCCGCACGCGCGCGCTCCGGTTCCTGCCGACGGTGGCCGGGGTGGTCGGCGCCGTCCTGCTCACGCTGGCGCTGCTCGACCTGCTCACCGACGTCCGCCTGTTCTGGGGCGAGAGCGAGGCCGGCGGCCTGGCGCTCGCGGTCGGCGTCGTCCTGTTCGTCTACGGCGTCCGGCTGGCGCGCCTGGCGCGGCACGGCACGGCGCGCCGCCGGTCCGAGGGTGCCGAGCTCGCCGAGTGGGGCGCGGCCTTCCTGCTGGTCAGCGTCGGCCTCTACTGGGCGGTGGGTCAGTACGCGTTCGGCGTCGGCACCGGGCGCGCCGAACAGCTGGAGCGGGCGCTACCCGGCCAACCGGCGGCCGTGCTGTTCAGCGCGCAGAGCCTCAGCATGGACGTCGACGGAGTCACGGAGGTGCGCTGCGCCGATCCGGAGGCCGCCTACCGCTTCCGGTACGACGGCCTGCGACTCGTGCGCCAGTCCGGGAACCAGTACCTGCTGCTCTCCTCGGCGTGGAGCCGCGACACCGGCTCCGCCGTCCTCATCCCCCGCGGCGGCGACGTCCGCCTGGAGTTCCGGACGGCCACCACCCCCGCCGGGCGCTGCTGAACCGACCGTCGCGTCAGCCCCCGTCACCGGGCCGGACGAGCCCGCACTCGTAGCCGAGGACGACGGCCTGCACGCGGTCCCGCAGGTCGAGCTTGGCCAGCACGTGCGCCACGTGGCTCTTCACGGTGGTCTCCGACAGCACGAGGTCCTCGGCGATCTCCGCGTTGGACCGCCCGCGCGCCATCGCGGCGAAGACGTCGAGCTCGCGGGGCGTGAGCCGGGCCAGCTGCTCCGGCACGCCGACCGCGGGCGGCGGGCGGCGGACCCAGTCCTCGATCAGCCGGCGCGTCAGCACCGGGTCGAGCAGCGCCGACCCGTCGGCCACGGTCCGGACGGCGTGCAGCAGGGCCGCGCGCGGGGAGTCCTTGAGCAGGAACCCGCTCGCTCCCGCGCGCATGGCGGCGTAGAGGTGCTCGTCGTCGCCGAACGTCGTGAGCACGAGGACCCGCGGCGGCGCGTGCGCGCCCGGACGCAGTAGCCGGGCGGTGGCCTCGAGGCCGTTCATGACCGGCATGCGGATGTCCATCAGGACGACGTCCGGACGGTGCCGGGCGACCGCGTGCAGCGCGGCCTGCCCGTCGCCCGCCTCGTCGACCACCTCGATGTCGTCCTGCGCGTCGAGGATCATCCGCAGCCCCTCGCGGACCATCGCCTGGTCGTCCACGACGAGGACGCGCACCGTCATGCGGGCTCCGCCAGCGGGAACGTGGCCACCACGGAGAACCCCCCTGCCGACCCGGGACCGACCTCGAGCGTGCCGCCGTACAGCGCCGTCCGCTCGCGCATGCCCACCAGCCCGTGGCCGGGGCGGCCTCCGGAGGGCCCGCGGCCGTCGTCGGAGATCTCCACGCGCAGCACGTCCGGTGCGTAGGCGAGGTGCACGCAGGCCGACGTCGCGGCCGCGTGCCGTCGGGTGTTGGTCAGCGCCTCCTGCACGAGCCGGAACGCGGCCAGCTCGACACCCAGGGGCAGGTCGCGGGGGGTGCCGGTGGTGCGCACGTCGACGTGCAGGCCGGCGTCGCCCGCCTCGGCCACGAGGTCGGGGAGCCGCGCCAGCGACGGCTGCGGCGCGGTGGACGGCGAACCCGCATCGGCGGCGCGGAGCACCCCGAGCAGGCGGCGCATCTCGGCGAGCGACTGCCGTCCGGTGTCCTGCACCCGGCGCAGCGGCGTGGCGGCCGCGGGCGGATCGTGCGCCAGCATCTCCTCGGCCGCCTCGGCCTGCACGACCATGAGGCTCAACCCGTGCGCGACCACGTCGTGCAGCTCGCGCGCGATGCGGGCCCGCTCCTGTGCGGTCGCCAGCTCCGCCTCGCGCTCCAGCGCCGCCTCCAGGGCTCCGGCGCGGTCCTCCACCGCGGCCAGCCGCAGCCCGCGCTGCCGTACCAGTGCGCCGAGTCCACCGGCGAGCCCGAAGTAGACCAGCGGGTAGACGACCTCGAACGGCGCCATCGGCACGGTGCGTGCCTGCAGGACGGCGGAGACCACGACGGCGACCGCGACCACGAGCAGCCCGGCGACGACCACCCGCGGGCTCCCGACCCGGGCGAGCGTGTAGACGCAGATCATCGTGGCGACGAACGAGGCGAACGTCGCCGGCGCGTAGTCCGTCGTCGCCAGCGTCTGACCCACCACGCCGGCCGCCACCACGGCCGTGACGGCCAGCGGGGCGCGCCGCCGGGCCACGAGCGGCAGGACGGCGGCGAGCGCGCAGACGGTGACGACGGCGACGTCGCCGCTCGGCTCGTCGGCGACCAGCTGGGCGACGGTCAGGACGCCCAGCAGCGCGGGGATGGCGACGTCGACCAGCGGCTGCACCGATCCGGCCCGCCGCGCGCTCCCGGCCATCGCATCCACCCTTTCCGCTCGGCGCCGGCCGTCAGCGTGCGCCTGACCAGCGGTCGGCACCACCTCCCGCAGCACCAGGTCCCTCCTCCGGGAGGAGGAGACGAACACCCCGGTCGGACGGCGACGCGGTCCGGTGCCCGGCGCGAGCCTGCTGTCGCGCGGCCCACCGGAGGCCGCTCCCGATCTCCTGGAGGAGTCATGGAACTCGCGTCGCTGCTGCGGCCGCTCGCACTGGCCGCCGGACCGACCGCCGTCCTCGCGTTCGTCCTGCTCGTCGTCGGCCTGGCCACGGAGGGCGAGGCGGGCCTCGACACCTCTCCGCTGGCCACCGCCTCGTCGGGGCTGCTGCTGGTCGCCCTGCTCGGCATCGGTGCCACCGCCCTGATCGCGATGGCGCGCCTCCGGGCGACCGGTCGCGGCGTGCACGGCACCGCGATCGCCGTCGTCGGCACGGTGCTCGTCGCCGGCGGTGGCTGGGCCGCGCTGTTCGTCCTGCCGTCCTTGGCCGCCGAGGCGCCGGAGGTGCTCGACGCCGGCCTGGACAGCGTCGTCGTCGGCTACGTCGCCTCGTACGTCGTCTTCACCGTGGGATGGGCGTGGACCGGGATCGCGCTGGTCCGCGCCCGGGTCGTGCCGACGTGGGTGGGCGTGCTGGTCTCCGCCGCCGGGATCCTCGCCTTCGTGCCGGCGCCCGAGGCGTTCCGGCTGCTGCTGATCGGGATCGCCGCCAGCCTCGCGGCGTCGCGGCTCACCGCGCCCGCCGCGGCCTCCGCTCGCGTGCCCCAGCCCGCGGTCTGAGCCGGACGCCCCCGCCCGTCACCCGGCGGGCGGGAGCGTCCGGCAGGCGCGTCCGGCGGCCAGGATGGGTCCATGCGATTCGTCCTCGAGGTGGACCTCGACGCAGGTGCCCTGGCCGGCGACGACCGGGGAGAGGAGCTCGGCCGGATCCTGCGCTACTGGGGTGGCGCGACCAAGGACCTGCCGCTCCAGGCGGGTGACCGGCAGGACCTCTACGACAGCGACTACACGAAAGTCGGGGAGTGGTGGATCGACTTCGACTGAGCTCGTTCGCCCATGGCGTAGGCGGGCGTCGGTGCGGGAGGGCCGGGTAGGGGTCAGACCTGCCGAGAGGAGTTCGCCATGACCGAGGTGCCAGGAACCGACCGCGACGAGGCACGGGAGAACCTGCGCGACGAGACCCACCTCGCCCCGGAGTCGGTCGAGGGCGCCGACGACGACCCCGCTCGCCCGCAGGGCGACGAGGGCGTGACCGGCGATGACGCCAAGCCGGCGGCGGGGAGCACCGAGTTCACCACCTGAGCCGGCGGAGCTCGTGCTCTGCACACACCTGTGTGCAGAGCACGAGCTCCGGGGACGACACCCCTACAGGACGTCGAACTCGTTGAAGGCCGCGCCTCCCGACAGCTGGGCGTAGCCGGGGCCGCGGTCGAAGAACGGCTCCGTCGCCGGTGCGGGCGGCGCGCATCGACGTCCGCAGTTCGTCGGTGGCCGCCTCGTCGCACGAGCCGTCGTCGCGCACGACCACGCCGTAGTCGGTGCGCGCGCCGGTCACCGACACCTTGCGCCAGGCGATGTCCCGCAGCACCTCCTCGACCGGGCGGTCCAGCGGGTCGCCCCAGCCGCCGCCGCCGGTCGTCCGGATGCGGACGACGGTGCCGACGGGCAGCGGCTCGGCGTCGGCGAGCGCGTCGACGTCGTGCTCGGCCGGTCCGCCCGGGTCGACGGTCACCTGGAACGGCCGCCCGGCCTTGCCGCCCTTCACGCCCCAGCAGGCCAGGATGGAGCGGTCGGCGATCGACATGAAGTGCGCGTCGCGCAGCACGCGGATGTGCTTCTCGTATCCGCAGCCGCCGCGGTAGCGCCCGGGGCCGCCGGAGTCCAGGGCCAGGCCGAGCCGCTCCACGCGCAGCGGGAACCGGGACTCGGTGAACTCCGTCGGCAGGTTCCGCGAGTCCGGGACGACGTGGATCGTGTCCTCGCCGTCGGCGTAGTACCGCCCGCCCGAGCCGCCGCCGAGCACCTCGCGCATCAGGTACGGCTGCCCGTCGGCATCGGTGCCGTAGACGCCGGTGTAGCGGATCGTCTCCTGGTCGGCCGGCATGCGGCCGCCGGTGGCCTTGGCCAGCACCCCGGCGAGGACGCCGAGCAGCCGCAGGATGACGAACGTCCGCGCGTTGGTCGGCGCCGGGAACACCGGCGTCAGCAGGGTGCCCTTCTCGGGGAAGCGCATCTCGATCAGCGGGACGACGCCCTCGTTGACGTCCAGCTCCGCCATGCGCTCCGGCGTCTCGGCCAGGTTGCGCAGGATCGGCGCCAGCCACTTCTTCAGGAAGTTGCCGTCGGCGTAGTCGCCGCAGTGGTTGATCGGGCCCTTCGCCTGCGGCCCGGTGCCGGTGAAGTCGATGACCAGCGGCACCTCGCGCGAGGAGTCCATCGTCAGCGTGATCCGCTGGCGGTGCAGCTGCGGCGGCTCCACGCCGTCGTGCTCGGCGTAGTCCTCCCAGACGTAGGTGCCGTCGGGGATCTGCGACAGGATCTCCCGCCGGTAGACCTCGGTGGAGTTGGCCAGGATCGCGTCGAAGCACGCCTCGACCGCCGCCACGCCGTACCGGTCGAACAGCTCGCCGAGCCGCCGCGCCCCCGCCAGGCAGGCCGAGCACTCGGCGTCGAGGTCGGCGGCGAGCGAGTCGGGCATCCGGGAGTTGCGCGTCATGATCTTCAGCGCGCTCTCGTTGGGCACGCCGCGGTCCCACAGCTTGATCGGGGGGACCATCAGGCCCTCCTCGTACACGCTGGTCGCCGCCGACGGCATCGAGCCCGGCACGGCGCCACCGATGTCGTCGTGGTGGCCGAACGCCTGGATGAACGCGACGACCTCCGGCTGCCCGCTCTCGGGCGACGCCGCGAACACCGGCACGGTGACGCAGAGGTCGGGTAGGTGCCCGATGCCGCCCTCGGACAGGTAGACGTCGTTGTGGAAGTAGACGTCGCCGACGTTCATCGTCTCGATCGGGTAGTCGCGGACGACGGGGTGCACCAGCGCGGAGTACGAGCGGCCGGTGAGCTTGCGCAGCCTGCGGTCGTGGATGCCGGCCCGGAAGTCGTGGGCGTCGCGGATCATCGGCGATCGCGACGTGCGGCCGATGGAGGTCTCGACCTCCTTCTCGATCGCGGCCAGGGTTCCGGCGACGATCTCGACGAGCACCGGGTCGGCGTCGATCTTCTGCACGTCCGTCACCGGTCCGACTCCCTCGTCAGCAGCAGGTTCCCGAAGCGGTCGACCGTGGCCGCGAAGCCGGGGTGCACGGGCACGGTGGAGCCGAACTCCTCGATCACGGCGGGGCCGCGCACCACGTCGTCCGGGGCGAGCCGGGTGCGGGCGTAGGTGGGGGTGTCCACCCAGTCGTCGAAGAACACCCGGCGGATGCCTGTGACGGCCCGGTCCGTCCCACCCTCGGCGGGTGGCAGCTCGACCAGATCGGGACGGCGGATCGGCCCGATCCCGCTCACCCGCAGGTTGACCCACTCGACGGCCTGCCGCGGGTCGGCGGCGAAGTCGTAGCCGTAGAGCTGGCGGTGCGCGGCGTGGAACGCCTGCGCCACCTGCTCGGTCGCCTCGGCATCCAGGTCGCCGTCGCCGACCGGCACCCGTACCTCGAACGCCTGGCCGACGTAGCGCAGGTCGGCGGTCCGCTGCATCCGCTGCTCGTCGCGGCCGAAGCCCTCGGCGTCCAGCGCCGCCCGGGCCCGGTCCTCGAGCTCGGCGTAGACCGCCGCCACCCGGCCCAGGTCGAGGTCGGTGTGCCGGCTCACCACCGTCTGCACGTAGTCGTTGCGGACGTCGACGGTCAGCAGCCCGAACGCGCTGACGTTGCCGGGGTTCGGCGGCACCAGCGTGCGGGGGAGCCCGAGGATGTCCATCAGCCGGCAGGCCAGCAGCGACCCGGAGCCGCCGAAGGTGGTCAGCGTGAAGTCGCGGACGTCGAGGCCGCGGGCGACGGTCACCTGGCGCAGCGCGTTGGCCTGGTTCCAGGCGGAGATCTCGAGGATGCCGGTGGCGGTGCGCTCCAGGTCCAGGTCGAGCTTTCCGCCCAGCGCGGTGAGGCCCTCGCGGGCGGCGTCCGCCGACAGGGGGATCTCGCCGCCGAGCAGGTGCGGCGGGATCCGGCCGAGGACGACGTGCGCGTCGGTGACGGTGGGCTGGTCACCGCCGTGCGGGTAGCACATCGGGCCGGGGTCGGCGCCGGCCGAGCGCGGGCCCACCTTGAGGGTGCCCTCGGGCGAGAGCCAGGCGATCGAGCCGCCGCCGGCGCCCACGGTGACGACGTCGATCATCGGGATCTTCGACGGGTACTCGCCGACCGAGCCCTCGGTGGTGAGCGTCGGTTCGCCGTCGACGACCACGGTGACGTCGGTCGAGGTCCCCCCGCCGTCGCAGGTGAGCACCCGGTCGAAGCCCGCGGTGCCGGCGATCAGCGCGGCGCCGAGCGCGCCCGCGGCCGGCCCGGACAGCATCGTGGTGATCGGCTGGTGCACGACCTCGCCGGCCGACAGGACGCCGCCGTTGCTCTTCATCACGTAGAACGGCACGTCGGGCGCGATCTCGTCGAGCCGCGTGCGGATGTTGGTGACGTAGGCGCCCACCCGCGGCTTGACCGCGGCGTCGACCAGGGTGGTCACCGAACGCTCGTACTCGCGGTACTCGCGCAGCACCTCGGAGCTGATGCTGACGACGGCGCCGGGGTGCTCCTCGCGCAGCACGTCGAGCATCCGACGCTCGTGGGCGTCGTCGGCGTAGGAGTGCAGGAAGCAGACGCCGATGGTCGAGATGCCGGCGTCCCGGAAGAAGCGCGCGGCGGCGCGGGCGTCGTCCTCGTCGAAGGGGCGCACCTCGGCGCCGGTGGGGTCGAGCCGGCCGCGCACCGTCCGCACCAGGTCGGCCGGCACGATCCGCGGCGGCTTGACCCAGAAGTAGCTGTTGCCGTAGCCGTCGGGCACGGACTGCCTGGCGATCTCCAGCACCGACTCGTAGCCCTCGGTGGTGATGAAGCCGATCCGGTCGAGCTTGCCCTCGAGCAGCTGGTTGGTCGCCACGGTGGTGCCGTGGCTGACGGCGGTGATCGCCTCGCCGGGGAGGTCCAGCTGCCCCAGCACCTTGCGGACGCCGGCGAGGAAGCCCTCGGCCGGGTCGGCAGGCGTGGAGGG
This sequence comes from uncultured Actinomycetota bacterium, assembly GCA_963777095.1. GTDB lineage: Bacteria > Actinomycetota > Actinomycetes > Mycobacteriales > Geodermatophilaceae > CAVZOY01. Next base: position 802,212 of record CAVZOY010000006.1, on the reverse strand, counting down.
GGTCTTGGTGGTGCTGGTCGCGCCGGTCTCCTCGTCGACCGCCACGACGTCGGTGAAGGTGCCGCCGGTGTCGATGCCGATGCGGACGCGACGGACGGCACTCATGGCCGGAAACCTTAGTGGTGAAGTATCCGGCGAGGAAGGTGTCGGCGCCGTTCCGCTCCCGGGAACGACAGAACCCCGCGGCCCGAGGGGCTGCGGGGTCCTGCGGGGGATGTGGAGAGCCGCGTCAGACGCGCAGCGGCTCCACCAGGCGGCCCGGTGCGGTGCTCTGCCCGGGGCCCCAGACGGCGAGGTAGGTCTCGGCGGTGTGCGTGCTGTACGCGACCAGGGCGCGGAAGAGCCGACCCGGGGTGTGCGGAGCGGTGGCGTCGTCATGATCAGTTCCGGCCGAGGAAGAGCGCGTCGGCGTAGTCGGAGCCGCGGGTCTCGGTCGCGGCGCGGACGGCGCCGCGGAAGCCGGAGAGGGACTCGCGGAAGGAGCCGAGGGCGGTCGGCCGGGCGAAGCGCGTGGGAGCCGAGCGGGGAGCGAGGCGGGGGCCGGCGAAGGCGGTCATGGTGGTGGTTCTCCTCTTTGGCGAATGCAGCGTCTTTGATTAGTTCGACGGCAATACTATTCGCCTTCTTGAGGGCCGTGCGGTCATCAACGCTGTGAGGCCAGCCACGAACAGGCTGGTCAGAGCATGATCCAGCCCACAACGGCACGGTCGTCCTGTGACCCGAGCCGCATTTCGGCGGCCGGAGCGAAATGGCAGCGACCATTTTCGCGCAATGGACGGCGTCAGTCCTCCACGTCGACGGCGGCGAGCGTCAGGCTCCGGAAGGCCGCGAGCCGCTCCGCCTGCTCGGCCAGGCCGTCGCCGGGCACCGCCGACCACGGCGTGACCGTCACGGTGATCCGCTTGCCCGCCTTGCGGGCGCGCCACAGCCCGACCAGCTCCGCTCCGGCGAGGACGGCGCCCGGCCGCCCGAGCACGGGCCACAGCGCCTTGGCGCGCGCCTTGTCGGGCACCAGCAGGTCGCGGTCCCGGCCCTGCAGGAAGAGGTCGAACGGGCCGAGCAGGCGCAGCCCCTCGGGCGGCGAGGCCTCGAGGGTCCCGGCCTCGTCGAGCAGCCAGCGCCGCTCGCCGTCGACCGCCACCTCGACGGCGTCGTCCGGCCAGTGCGCCCGGACGTCGGCGACCGGCGCGTCGAGGTACCCGGCCACGTGCGCCGGCGTCGCCGGCCCGAGCAGCCGCAGGTAGCCGCGGACGACGTCGAGGTGCCGCGGCACCGCGGGAGCGGGTGCGAGCCCGGGCACCGGCCGCAGCACGGGTGGCGACGTGCCGGGTTCGAGCTCCAGGCCGGCGCGCAGCGCGGCCAGCCGGAAGGGCTGCTCGTACAGGTGGATCGCGTTGCACGGCCGGCAGAACCGCAGGTAGGGCTCGGGCAGCCGGGCGTTGAGCGCGCCGGAGAGGTCGCCCTTGACGGTGGGCTCGCGGACGAGGTCGCGCATCTCCGCGGCCACGACGTCGAGCGCCTCGACGATCGGGATGCCCGCTGCGCGCAGCGGCTTGGCCGCGTCGAAGATCCGCTTGGCGGCGTCGGCCTCGGAGAACGGCGCCGTCGCCGCCAGGACCCCCGGCAGGTCGGCCCGCCGGTACAGGTGCGGCGCCCCGCGCAGCGTCCACGCCAGCGCCAGCTCCTCCTCGGGGACGTCGGACACGCCCCGCAGGGCGAGTGCCCACGGGCCGCCGTCGGTGCCGGTGTCCTGCACGCCCAGGTCGAGGACGGCGGTGTCGGCGACCGTGCCCGATGCGCGGTCCAGCTGCTGCGCGTGCACCCGGAAGGCGAGCACCTGCTCCCGCGTCAGCGTCCGCACGGCAGTGCCGCTCACCGCCCGCGCGGCCGGCCGATGCCGATCGCGTAGAGCGTCGCCAGCACGGCTCCGGACGGGAGCATCCAGACCGGCCAGGGGTAGACGAAGTCGACGCTCGTGACGGAGACGAGCAGCCAGACGACGATGTTGATGCTGAACGCGCACAGCCAGAGGATCGAGAGCACGCGCATGGCCGTGCCGCCGGCGTCGTCGGAGAAGACCCGCCGCCGCGGCGGGGCGGGCGGCGCCGGCGGCGGACTCGGCACCGCGGGCAGGTCGGCGATGACCCGGGTGAGTTCGCCGCGCGTCTTGGCCGACCAGACGGTGGCGACGCGGGTGTCGAACTCGTACAGGTCGAGCTGGCCGGCGCCGACCGCCTCGCGCAGCCGCTCCTGGACGGCGGCGCGCTCGACGTCGGACACCCGCAGGTCCTCGGGGCGCACCGGATCGCTCACGTCCGGCATCGTGGCACCTCGCCGACGCTCCGCGGGTCTCGGTCGCGCATCGACACCCTCCGGGAGCCGGACCCGGAGCCCGATCACTGCTCGGCGGCGGCCACCCCGGTGACGGTCTCTGCGGCGTCCGCGCCGATCAGGCCGAGGCCGGCCGCGTGCGTGGCCATGGCCGCCGAGTCGGCGGCCAGCACGAACGGAACGGTGTCGTCCCAGCCCTCCTGCACGGTCTCCACCCGGCCGTCGAGCGGGTCCAGCCGGACCTCCCGGATGTAGACGGCCAGGATCCGGCCCGGGTACCGGCGCACGGCCTCGGCGTAGATCTCCGGGTCGTGCTGGCCGGAGTCGCCGAGCAGGACGAACCGCAGATCGGGGTGGATGGAGAGGATCTCCTCGATGCTGGCGAGCTTTCCGGTCGCATGGGTGCGGTGCTCGCCGGTGCCGAGGAAGTCGCGCAGCAGCAGCGGGCCGAGCGGGAAGTCGCGGTGCTCGAGGAACGACCGCAGGAAGCCGTAGAGGTTCCACGGGCTGGACGAGACGTAGAAGACCGGGTTGTCGGCGTCCCCCGCGGCCCCGCGGGCGAGCGCCCGGTACAGCTCGGGTGCGCCCGGCATCGCGGCGCGGGTCAGCTCGGAGCCGGTGAACGTGCGCACGGTCATCGCCAGCGCCCGCTGCGCCCCGGTGTGCACGATCGTGTCGTCGATGTCGGAGATGACGCCGAAGGTCACCCGCGGGCCGGGCACCCGGATCGGCGCGGCCGTGCGGTGCGGCCCCTGCACGCCGCGGAACGGGCCGGCCAGCTCGACCACCGCCTCGGCCCAGGGGCCGGCGGACGGCGGCAGCCCGGTGTCGAGGCGGACGTCGAGGTAGCCCTCCGCGTCGGTCTCGAGCTCGACGGTGGTGTCGCCGACGCGGATCCGGAGCGGGACGCCGGGCAGCTCGCGGGTCAGGAAGCGCGCCAGCGTGCGGCGCAGCGCGGCGCGGACGCCCTCCCCGCGGACGGCGGCGGCGGGCTCCGCGTTGTCCAGCACCCGGCCCCGGACGACGGTGCGCGCGGCACCGGCGTGGCCCAGGTGCGGAACGATCCGGAAGTTCTTCGGCGTGCGGTCACCGCGGTGCGTCCACGTGGTGTCCCACCAGTGCTCGGCGGCGACGACCAGCCGGCCGACCGAGAAGCGGGTGCGGCGGGCACGTCCGGTCGGAGGCGTGCGATCAGGGGCGTCCATCGCCGGTCAGCCTGGCATCCGTCCGGCCGGCTCGCCCGCCGGGCCGGGCGGGCGACCGGGCGTTCAGGCGGAGGCGAGCTGCGCGCGGACCGGCTCCGGCACCGCCGGGCGGCCGAAGTGCCAGCCCTGGCCGTAGTCGACGCCGAGCCTCCGGAGCACCTCGGCCTCCTGCGCGTGCTCCACGCCCTCGGCGACCACGCGGGCGCGGATGCCGCGGGCGAAGTCGACGAGCGAGCCGACCAGCGTGGCGAGCACCGGGTCGGCGTCCAGGCCGCTGACGATGCTGCGGTCGATCTTGATCACGTCCGGCGTCGTCACCACGATGTGCCGCAGCGAGGAGAAACCGGCGCCGACGTCGTCGATCGCCAGCCGCAGCCCGGCGGCGCGGAACGGGGCCAGCGCCGCGGCGAGCGCGGCGTAGTCGTCGACCGGGTCGTGCTCGGAGAGCTCGAGGAGGATGCGGTCCAGCGGGAGCTCGCGCAGCAGCTCGGCGCAGGCCGGCGTCAGCAGGGTGGCGGGGGAGACGTTCATCGCGACGTACCCCGGGGCGCGGTCGAGCAGCGCGGCGGCGCCGCGGAGCGCCTGCACCTCGAGCTCGTGGCCGAGGCCCACGCTGTGCGCCTGCTCGAAGACGACGTCCGGCGTCAGGCCCCACTCCGCCGGGAAGCGGCTGAGCGCCTCGGCGCCCACCTGCTCGCCGGTGGCGAGCTCGACGATCGGCTGCAGGGCGACGACCGGGCCGCCGGCGGCCATGACCGGTGCGAGCCGGTCCTCGATCTCCGCGCGGCGCCCGTTCTCCCGCACCTGCGGCTCGATGATCACCGACGCGGCCGACGCGAGGACGTCCATCAGCGACTTGTCCCGCTTGGACAGGTCCTTGTCCGATGTCAGGCCGGCCGCGCAGAAGGTGCCGTAGAGGGTGCCGTCGGACAGCGTGACCGGCACCGAGACGTAGCTGCGGATCCGCGGGATGCGCGCGGCCGGCAGCTTCATCGCCTCGTCGAAGTCCTTGAGGTTCGGGATCACCGGCGGCAGCTTGCGGTCGAGGATCGCCTGGCACAGCGACGTCTCCTGGACCTGGGTGACGCCCTCCTGGAACAGCACCGGCACGGAGGACTCGACGACCTCGAGGTGCTGGGTGGTGCCGTCCATGCGGGTCAGGAAGGCGACCGACAGCCGCAGCGACTTCTTCGCCGTCCGCAGCAGATCGGCGATCTGCTCGTCGGCGTCGGTGCGCGACCTGGCCACGCTGCCCCCTCGGGTCGGTACTCCGTCCCAGGGGTCATCGGCTCGCGCGGACAGGTCCTGGAGCCTTTTCCCTCAATCCGGGGCGGTCGCCGCGGAACGACTCCGGCCGTCCGGGTGCGGGCCGGTGCCCGCCGGTTCGGCGGGCACCGGCCCGTCCTCCCGCGGCGGGATCACGGCCGCGGGCGGGCGAGTCCTCCGGAGCCGGCGCGGAAGGCGCTCGGTCACCGGAGGGGCACCGGGGAGGGATCGGACATCGCGGCGAGCAGGGGGTGCACGACGGTCCCTTCGGGTCGCGGATGCCCGGTTGACGGATGCGGTCGACCCTGGCGTTCCGCCGTGGCGGCGGCATCAGGGTTTTCCCCCGAATCGGTCCCGGACTCGCCCGCTTCCTTGTCCGGGCCCCCCTGAGCTGGTCACACTTCCGGCGAACGGGCCCGTCCGGGCCTGCGACGGCGGGAAGGCGGTGCCGGTGGAACGGGTGGCGGCGCTGCTCGTCGGAACCGCTCTGGCGGTGTTCACGCAGTGGCCGACGTGGGACACCGCACCAGCCCTCGCGGTGGTCAACACGGTGGTCACCGTCGCCTTCGTGGTGACCGGCGTGGTGATGGCGCAGCAGCCCGGGCAGCTCGGCAACGGCCGGCTGCTGGCGCTGTCCGGGATCGCCTGGTCGGGCGTCTGGCTCGACGGCTGGGACGACCCGACGCTGTCGATGATCGCGCTGTTCTGCCCGGCGCCCTACGTGGCCGCCGCGGGCGCCGTCCTGCTGCGCTACCCGGGCAAGCGGCTGCGGCCGGTCGAGCGGATCTACATCGTCGTGGTGGGCGTCTGGCTGACCGCGATCTACCTGACGTCCGCGTTCACCCCGGGCATGGCCGACGTCGGGCACCTCGGCCGGGAGCCGTACCGGCCGTCGCCGCTGTTCCCCGCCGAGGCCGCCTCGGTGATCACGACCGCCGACTGGGTCGGCTCGCTGGTGCTCGCCGTCCTGTTCGTCGTCCTGCTGGCGTTCAAGGCCCGACGCGCGCGTGGCCTGGACCGCGGTGAGCTCGTGCCGGTGTACGTCGGCGCGGTCGCCACCGGCGTCTCGATGCTGCTCTACCGCGTGGGCAAGATGCTGGCCGACTCCGACGACCAGCTCACCGAGCTGCGGCTGCTGCACGCCCTCTCGCTGCTCGCCGTGCCGATCGCCTTCGCCGGGGCGGCGCTGCGGCGCCGGCTCGAGCGCGGGGCGGTGGCCGACGTGGTGGTCGGGCTGTCCGGCGCGGCGACCGCCGAGGAGGTGCGGGACCGGCTGCGGACGGCGCTGCGCGACCCGTCGCTCGAGGTCCTCTACTGGGTGCCCGAGGAGTCCTCGTACGTGTCGACCGCGGGCCGCCTCGTGACCGATCCGCCGGAGTCCGACACGGCCGACCGGCTCGTCGTGCCCGTGCGCGCCTCGGACGGCGGGCGGCTCGCCCTGGTGCTGGCCGACCCGTCGCTGCGGCGGCACGGCCGGCCGCTCACGGCCGCGGTGTCGGCGGCCGGCCTGGCGCTGGAGAACGCGCGGCTGCAGGCCGGCATCCGCGCGCAGCTGGAGCAGGTGCGCGCCTCGCGGGCGCGGATCGTCGAGGCCGGCCTGGCCGAGCGGCGGCGGCTGGAGCGCGACCTGCACGACGGCGCCCAGCAGCGGCTGCTGGCGCTGACCATGCAGCTGGGCGCGGTCCGCACGGCGGTGGCCGACGAGACCACCCGCTCGCTGGTCGACACGGCCCGGTCCGATCTGCGCGAGGCGGTGGCCGAGCTGCGCGACCTGGCCCGCGGACTGCACCCGGCGGTGCTCAGCCAGGCCGGTCTGAGCGCGGCGCTGGAGTCGGTGGCCGAGCGGTTGCCGGTGCCGGTGAGCCTCGACGTGCCGTCCGGCCGGTTCGAGCCCACCGTCGAGTCGGCGGCGTACTTCCTGGCCTGCGAGGCGATGACGAACGCCGCCAAGCACGCCGACGCGTCGTCCGTGCGGGTGTGCGTGCGTCCGCTGCCCGACCGGCTGCTGGTCGAGGTGCTCGACGACGGGGTGGGCGGCGCGGCGGCGTCCCCCGGCGGCGGGCTGGCCGGGCTGCAGGACCGGGTCGCGGCGCTGGGCGGCACGCTGACCGTCGACAGCCCGCCCGGCCAGGGCACGCGGATCACGGCGAGCATCCCGTGCGGGTAGCCCTCGCCGACGACTCGGCGCTGTTCCGCCGCGGCCTGGCCACGCTGCTGGCGGCGTCCGAGCGTGGAGGTGACCGCGCAGGTGCCGTCCGGCGCCGAGCTGCTGGTCGCCGTCGCCGCTGACCTCCCCGACGCCGTCGTGCTCGACCTGCGGATGCCGCCGTCGTTCACCGACGAGGGGCTGGTCGTGGCCGAGCAGCTGCGCGCGCGGTTCCCGACGCTCGGGATCCTGGTGCTGTCGACCTACGCGGAGGTCTCGTACGCCGCCCGGCTGCTGCAGAGCGGCACCCGGCACGTGGGCTACCTGCTCAAGGACCGGGTCGAGGACAGCGACGCCCTGCTCGACGCGCTGCGGCGGATCGTCGCGGGGGAGTCGGTGGTCGACCCCGACATCGTGGCCCGGCTGCTCGGGCGCACGCGGGCCACCTCCGCCGTCGACCAGCTGACCGCGCGGGAGCAGGACGTGCTGCGGGCGATGGCCGAGGGCCGGTCGAACGCGGCCATCGGCAAGGAGCTCTACCTGTCGGCGAAGACGGTGGAGACGCACATCGCCGCGGTGTTCTCGAAGCTCGGGCTGCCGCAGTCGTCGGACGACAACCGGCGGGTGCTCGCCGTCCTCACCTACCTGCGCGAGACCGCCTGACGCTGGGCCTCGCAGCGATGAGGAACGCGGCCGAGCGGCGTCTCTAACGACGAGGGCGGCCGCAGGGGCCGCCGGCAGCCCTGGAGGAGCCATGCGCCCGCTCGTCGTCACCACGTTCCTGACCCTGGACGGCGTCATGCAGGCACCGGGCGGTCCCGGCGAGGACCCCTCCGGGGGCTTCGAGCACGAGGGCTGGCTGGTGCCCTTCTTCGACGACGACCTGGGCGCGCAGATCAACGACTGGTTCGCCGGTGCGCAGGACTTCCTGCTCGGCCGCGGCACCTACGAGATCTTCTACGCCTCGTGGCCGAAGATGATCAGCGACGACCCGGTCTCCCAGGGGATCAACTTCAAGCCCAAGCACGTCGCCTCGCGCACGCTGCCGTCGGTCGAGTGGGAGACGGCGCAGCTGATCGAGGGCGACGTCGGCGACACCGTCCGAGCGCTCAAGGGCGAGGACGGCGGCGAGCTGCAGGTGCACGGCTCGCCCGGGCTGCTCCAGACGCTGCTCGCCGAGGACCTCGTCGACGAGCTTCGTCTGGTCGTCTTCCCGGTGGTCGTCGGCCCCGGGAAGCGGCTTGTTCGGCTCGGGCACGATTCCGCGGTCGTGGCGGCTGAAGACGTCGTCCGCGACGTCGACGGGTGCCCTCATCTGCGTGTACGAGCGCGCGGGCGAGGTGCGAGACCGGCTCGATCGGCCCGGAGTACGACTGAGCGCGGCGCCGCGGGTATGGGTCGCGGATGACCGAGACGCACTTCGAGCCGTTCGTGCACCTGGCCGAGCTGGGGCCCGACCGGGCGCTGATCGCGTGGGGCGGCTTCTGGTTCCACCGCGACGACCCCGCCGGCCGGTGGGACATCGTCGACGACTCGAAGCTGGCCGAGCTCGACCCGGGCCGGCGGGAGAGCATCGGCGCGCGGTCGGAGCCCTACGGCGAGGCCGTCGTCGAGGTGCTGGACGCCTCCGGCGCGGTGGCGTCCGAGGCGCGGGTCGACGACGTCAACCACGCCTGGCTCGACGGACTCCGGCCCGACACCGCCTACCGCTACCGGATCCGGGTCGACGGCCAGGAGTGGGCCGCCGGCGAGCGCTGGGACTGGGGCCCGGTGCCCCGTGGCGGGCTGGACCTGCGCCCGGGCGGGCGGTCCTACGACCTGTCCTTCCGGACGTTCCCCGACCCGGCGGAGCACGCGGCGCTCGACTTCGTCGTGATGGGCGACTACGGCGTCGGTGTGGCGGTGGACCTGGAGAGCAGCCGACGGCAGCGGCGGGTCGCCGACGTGCTCGACCGGCTGGTCGACGGACGGCGCCGCCCGCCTGGTCGTCTCGGTCGGGGACAACGTCTACCGCGGGCAGCCCGGCCTGGTGGGCGGGGAGGGCGGCGGCGAGGACGACGACTGGTACGCCAGCTTCTACCAGCCCTACCGCTACGCGCTGGCGCGGGTGCCCTTCTATCCGGCGGTGGGCAACCACGACACCGCGGACACCGAGTCCAGCGACGACCGCGAGCAGATCCAGGACAACTTCCACACCGACGCGCGCTTCCTGCCGGCCGTCGGTGAGGGCCGGGCGTCCGTCGACCCCGGTCTCTTCTACCGCTTCGGCTTCGGCGCCGACGTCGAGTTCGTCTGCATCGACACCTCGCTGGCCACCGAGCTGCCGGTCGACCACTACTTCCAGGACCCCAAGCACAAGGAATGGCTGGAGGACGCCCTGCCCGCCGGAGGGCACGCCGGGGCCGACCTGGCGGATCCCGTTCTCGCACCATCCGACCTACTGCGCCGGGCCGCACCACCCGAACACGGCCCAGATGATCGACGAGCTCGTGCCGCTGTTCCAGCGGGCCGGCGTCCGCGTCGCGTTCGCCGGGCACGAGCACAACTTCCAGCTCTCCCGCGCCGACGGGATCGACTACTTCCTGTCCGGCGCGGGCGGCAAGCTGCGGGAGGAGCCGCCGCACGACTTCGCGGCCGCGCACACCGTGGCCTGGACGGCGCAGGCGCACCTGCTGTCCGTGCACGTCGACGGCGACGCCATGACGGTCACGCCGTTCGCCGGCCTGGTCGACGGGTCGCTCCACCCGATGACGGCCTGGACGCCGAAGAACCAGGTGGTGGAGGTGCCGTTCAGGCTCAAGCGCTGACCGCGGCTTCGGCCACCGACTGTGCACAAACCGGCCTCTCAGCGCCGGGATGAGCCCGGAATGTGCACATTCGGTGCCCGTGCCTGCCCCCGGCCTCAGCGCTCGAGCAGGCCGGCCTCGTGCGCCAGGATCGCGGCCTGGGTGCGGTTGGCCAGCTCCAGCTTGGCCAGCAGCCGGGAGACGTAGGTCTTCACCGTCGCCTCGCTGACGAACAGCGCCTTGCCGATCGCCGCGTTCGACTCGCCGCGCCCGACCAGCCGGAGCACCTCCTGCTCGCGCTCGGACAGCTCGGCCAGGCGCTCGCGGGCGGCGGTGCGCCGTGGCGTCGCCGCCCGGTCGACGTAGGAGTCGATGAGGTTGCGGGTGACGGCGGGCGAGAGCGTCGCCGTCCCGTCGGCCACCGCCCGCACCGCGGCGGCGATCTCGCGTGGCGGGGTGTCCTTGAGCAGGAAACCGGCGGCACCGGCGGCCAGCGCCGCGTACACGTACTCGTCGACGTGGAAGGTCGTGAGGACGGCGACCTGCGGCGGCTGCGGCAGCGCGAGGATGCGCCGCGTCGCCGACAGCCCGTCGAGCACCGGCATGCGGATGTCGATGAGGACGACGTCCGGCCGCAGCTCGTGCGCCGCCGCGACGGCCGCCTCGCCGTCCCCGGCCTCGCCGACGACCTCGAAGTCACCGGCCGCCTCGAGCACCGTGCGCAGGCCGAAGCGCACCAGCTCCTCGTCGTCGACGAGCAGCACGCGGATCGTCATGCCGGCAGCACCGCCTCGACCTCGAAGCCGCCGTCCAGCCGGTGGCTCGGCGCGGAGCCGGCCGCCGAGGGTGCGCACCCGCTCGCGCAGGCCGATCAGTCCGAAGCCGCCGCCGGGGGCGTCGTCCACCGGCCCGTGCGCCCCGTTGCGCACGCGGACGACGAGCTCGGCTCTCGCCGCGGTCGACGTCGACGGTCACCGGCGCGCCGGGCGCGTGCTTGCCGGCGTTGGTGAGCGCCTCCTGCACGATCCGGTACGCCGCGCGGGACGTCACCGGGTCGACGCTCAGCGCGGCCGGTGCGTGCAGCTCGACGGCCATCCCGGCGGCGCGCCACTCCTTGACCAGCCGCTCGAGGTCGTCGAGGCCGGGCTGCGGGGCGAGCGGGGCCGCGTCGTCCAGGCTGTCCTGGTCGCCGGAGCGCAGCACGCCGACGGCCTGGCGCAACTCGTCGAGCGCCTGGCGCCCGGCCACCTGCACCTGCTCGGCCAGCGTGGCCACCCGCTCGCGGTCGCCGGCGGCCATCTCGATCGCGCCGGCCTGCAGCACCATGAGGCTCACCCGGTGCCCGACGGCGTCGTGCATCTCGCGGGCGATGCGGGTGCGCTCGGTCAGGACGGCGTCCTTGGCGAGCAGCTCGCGCTCGGACTCGGCGCGCTCGGCCCGCTCGCGCAGGGCGCTGAGCAGCTCCGCGCGGGTGCGCACCCAGATGCCGACGACGCCGGGCAGCAGCACGGCGAAGGCGCCGCCGACGATGCCGCCGACGATCACCTCCAGCCTCGGCTCCTCGACCGGCACGGCCATGGCGAGCATGCCCAGCGTGGCGGCGAAGCTCCGCACCGGCCAGCGCGGCTCGTACCGGCCGACGGCGTACGACGTGATGATCAGCGCCGCGATGACGGCCGGCGACAGTCCGACGAGCAGCGCGCTCAGGACGAACGGCAGGATCGGCAGCGTCCGGCGGTAGAGCCACATCGCCACCGCGAGCACCGGGAGCCCGACGAGCAGGGCGCCTTCGGGGAGCGGTGCGCCGATGGACGGATCCGAGGCGCCGACGACGACGCCGATGCAGCCGATCGCCGCCAGGCCGGCCTCCAGCCACTTGCTGCGGCGGCGCAGCGAGCGTGCGGTCGGGACGGCCATGCGCCGAGCGTAAGCGCGCAGTGATCACCGATTCGTCGTCCGACGGTCGCCGTCCCGGGTCAACTTTCGGTGGACGGCGGTCGCGACGTCCGTCGTCCGACCTCGCACCGCTCGGCCGACGCGACGGAGCTGCTCCGACCGCGAATGTCGTCCCCGGGACCGGAGAGGCCGGTCGGAGGAGGCAGAGATGATCACGGTCAGCGGGCTGACCAAGCGGTACGGCGACCGGACCGTCGTGGACGACGTGTCGTTCGAGCTGGAGACCGGCACGGTGACCGGCTTCCTCGGGCCGAACGGCGCGGGCAAGACGACGACGATGCGGATGATCACCGGCCTGGTGCCGGCGACGTCCGGGCGGGCGCTGGTCCACGGCCGGCCGTACTCGTCGCTGGCCAACCCCGGCGCGGTGATGGGCACGCTGCTCGACGCCGGCGCCGTGCACCCCGGCCGGACCGGGCGGGCGCACCTGCGCATCCTCGCCTCGACGATCGGCGTCCCCGACAAGCGCGTCGACGAGGTGCTCGAGCTGGTCGGGCTCTCCGACGCGGCCGGACGGCGGATCGGCGGCTACTCGCTCGGCATGCGGCAGCGGCTCGGCATCGCCGGCGCGCTGCTCGCCGACCCGCCGGTGCTGATGTTCGACGAGCCGGCCAACGGCCTGGACCCCGAGGGCATCCGCTGGATGCGCGACCTGCTCCGCGGCCACGCGGCGCGCGGCGGCACGGTGTTCCTGTCGTCGCACCTGCTGGGCGAGGTCGAGCACACGGTCGACCGGCTGGTCGTCATCGGCGGCGGGCGGATCGTGGCCGACGGCCCGATCCGGACGCTGCTCGGTGGGGACGGCGCCGTCGTGCGTGCCCTGGAGCCGACCCGGCTGGGGACGGCGCTGCTCGGCGCCGGTCTCGACGTGCAGACGCAGCCGGACGGCGCGCTGGTCGTGCCGGGTGCCTCGACCGGAGCGGATCGGCCGGCTGGCCGCCGCGCACGGACTGGTGCTGACCGACCTGCGACCCCTCGAGCAGGGCCTCGAGGACCTCTTCTTCTCCCTGACCACCGCTCCCCGAGAGGACGCCCTCCGATGACCGCCACCGTTTCGCTGCTCCCGGCCGCCGGGACGACGCGCCCGTCCGGGGCGTCGCTCGGCACGCTGACCGGGATCGAGGTCCGCAAGTCCCTGTCCACCCGCTCGGGCAAGGCCGTCGGCCTGGTCTCCCTGGTGCTCGGCCCCCTCGGGGTGCTGATCGCCAGCCTGGACGCCGAGGGCGAGGCGCCGGCGGCGGTGATCCTCGGCTTCACCGCCATGCTGACCGCGTTCGTGCTGCTGGCGATGGGCGTGCTGTCGACCGCGGGGGAGTGGACGCACAAGAGCGTGCAGACGACGTTCCTGCTCGTGCCGCAGCGCGGCCGGGTGATCGCGTCGAAGGTGCTGGCGATGACCGTGCTGGGCGCCGCGTTCGCCGCCCTCGCCGCGTTGCTGACGATCGCCATGCTGTGGGCGATCCCCGACCCGGTGGCGTGGACCTCCGTCGGCCGGTCGTTCCTGGTGGCCGTCGCCGCCGGCGCCGCGCTGACGGTTGCGGGCGCGGGCATCGGCGCCGCGCTGGGCAACTCGCCGGCCGCGCTGACCGGCACCTACCTGACGGTGCTGGGCGTGCTGCCGATCCTGCAGGCGTTCAAGCCGGAGATCGCGGAGAAGCTCGACCCGGCGGGGTCGATCCTGACCCTGGCGCAGTTCGGGGTCTCCGCGACACCGGTGCTGGTGCTGGTCGGCTGGGTCGTGGTCTCGACGACGCTGGGCGCGATCGTCACCCGCCGGCGGGCGGTGCAGTAGGTGCCGAGCTCGCCGAGCGCCGCTTCGTCGCGGCGAGGGGCGCTCGCGCGTATCCAGTCATCCACCTCGCTGTGCGGGGACTCGCGTCGCGCGGCCGCACCAGTCCGAGCTGCACGAGGCTCTGGACCGACGGCCAGTGGTGCCGCTCGGCGGTGACCAGTCCGTCGGACATCTCCAGGACGACGACGCCGTCGATCGACATCCGGCGGCCCGTCGCGGGCAGGGACTGCGCGTCGGTGCGCAGCACGATCCGGTCCTCGTTCCCGAGGTTCAGGACGCCGGAGTTGGTCCCGGCCATGGTCAGCTCGACGAAGGCCACGCCCGGTCCCGTGCCCAGGGCGCGGATGTCGAAGTGGAGATCCGGGAAGCTCTCCCGGATGCCCGCCTGCGCCATGACCCAGGACTCCGCGTCGACGGGGTCGGGCCAGCCGGCGAAGTGAACGGTCGCACCTTGCGCATAGGTCGCGAGGAGGGCCCGGTCGTCGCGGTCGTTGTGCGCGCCGACGACGTGCGTGACGAGGGCGGCGGCGTCCATCAGTGGGTGCCTCCGTTCCGGCGCAGCATGTCGGTGGGTGCCCATCACCCATGGCGCCCACGGGACGTAACGGTCGAGCTTCTCCAGGAACACGGTCAGTGCCAACATCGCAGGTCTCCTTCCGAAGGGGTCGCCGTGAACCGTCGCGCCGTCGGCCGGCCCCTCGCGTCGGGCAAATCCCTCAATCCGCTGGTGGGCCGCGAGGCTGAGCTCGCCCGCATCCAGGGGCTCGTCGACGAGGCGCGGGACGGCTCGGGAGCCGTGCTGCTGATCGAGGGGGCGCCCGGCGTCGGCAAGACCGCGCTGCTCGACGCGGCCGCGGATCTGCGCTACCGACGTCCGCTGCCTGTGGGCGCACGGCGTGGAGTCCGAGAGCGTGCTGGGGCACGCGGGCCTGCTGGAGCTGCTGACCCCGCTGCGCGACCGGCTGGGCGACATCCCGCCCGGCCAGGCGCGGGCCGTGGCCGCCGCACTGGGCTGGGAACCGGCGGGGGTGCCGCCCGACCGGTTCCTGATCGGTGCCGCCACGCTGTCGCTCCTGGCCGCCGCCGCCGCGAGCGGACCGGTTCTCGTGCTGGTCGACGACGTCCAGTGGCTCGATCCCGAATCCACGGCGGCGCTGGGCTTCGCCGCGGCTCGCCTGACTCGCGACGCCGTCTGCTTCCTGTTCGCGGCCCGGGAGGGCGCTCCGCTGCCGTCTGCCCTGCGGAGCGCGCCGGTGCTGCGGCTGGGTGGCCTGGCGCCGTCGTCCGCCGCCTCGCTCCTGAGCGGTCAGGTCTCCGACGACGTCGTGGAGCGGCTCGTGCAGGTGACCGGCGGGGTTCCGCTGGCGCTGATCGAGGTGCTGCCGGAGCTGAGCGCCGCGCAGCGGGTCGGCGCGGCCCCGCTGCCGGAGCTGCTGCCCGTGGGCCCGCGCCTCGTCGACGGGTACGTGGCCGTCCTCGCCGGGCTGTCCGACGCTGCCTGGCGGATGGTGCTGCTCACCGCCGTGGCGACGACGGGCACGCCGGGTCCGGTGCTCGCCGCCCTCGCGGACGACGGAGCTGATCCGGCCGCCGCTCTCGACGAGGCGGAGGAGCGGGGAGTGCTCGTCCGGGAGGAGGCCGGTCTCCGCTTCCGGCACCCCCTCCTGCGGACGGCGTGCCTCCGGCGCGCGACGCCCGCCGAACGTCGGGCCGCGCACCGCGCGCTCGCACGTGCCCATCCGGAGCGGCCGGAACGCGCCTGGCACCGCGCCCTCGCGACCGCGGGTGCGGACGACGACCTGGCCGCCGACTTGGCCGATGCCGCGACGGAGAGCCGGGCGCGGTGGGGCCATGCGACGACGTCGACGGCGCTGGAGCGGGCGGCCGCCCTCACCCGCGTGCCGGAGCGTGCTGCTGAGTGGCTCGCGGCGGCCACCGAGGAGGCGGTCCTCGCCGGGGACGTCACCCGGGCCCGGCTCCTGGCCGATCGGGTGCTGGCGGGGCCGGCACCGCCGTCGACCCGATCGCGCGCGCTCTTCAGCACCGGAGTGCTCGAGGAGTACGCGGGCTCGGTGCCGCGCGCGGCCGCGATGCTGGAGCTGGCGGCGGCCGACGCCGACGGCGACCGGCTGGTGCACGTGCTCGCCGAGCTCGTGCTCACCTACTTCCGCCTCGGGGAGATCGAGCGCCTCGTCGGCTGCGCGACCCGTCTCGGCGAGGTCGCCGACCGGGACGACCCCGGACAGCGCCTGCTCGCCGACTTCAGCGGGGGAGTGGCCGCCCTGATGGTCGGCGACGCGGACACGGGCTGGGCGCTGCTGACCGACGTCGTCACCCAGGTGACCCTGTCGACCCTGCGGTCGGATCCGCGGTACCTGTTCCCGTTCGCGCTCGCGTCCGGCTTCCTGCGCGATCCGACGCACGCGCTGGCGATGGCGGCGGAGCTGTTCGACGACGTCCGGTCCCTGGGGTCGGTGGGCATCCTCGTGCCGGTGCTCGCGCTCCGGGCCGGCGGTCGGGCGATGGTCGGCGACCACGCCGGTGCCTTCGCCGACGCGGGCGAGGCCGCGGAGCTCGGGGAGCAGCTGGGCTACGCCGCCGACACCGCCTCAGCGCTGGGGACGGTGGCCTGGGAGTCGGCCGCCCGGGGCGAGCACGACGCGGCGCAGCGTGCGCTCGTCCGGGCCAGGGAGCTGACCGACATCGCCGGCACGACCCCGGTGGCGGCGCACCAGGCCTTGACCGCGGCCTTCTGCGCGCTCTGCCGCGGGGATCTGGTCGCGGTGGTCGCGCTGCTCGAGGCCCGGCTCGCCGCGGACGGCGGGGTGGGCGAGATGGGTGAGCCGCTCGGCGTCGCGCCGCTGCTGGTCGAGGCCTACGTGGGTCTCGGCCGGCGGTCGGAGGCAGCGGCCCTGGCCGAACGGTTCGCGGACGTCGTGTCGCCGGCCGATCCGCCGCTGCAGCAGGCCCTGGTGCAGCGCTGCCTGGGCCTGGCGGCGGAGGACGGGGACGCCGTGGCGGCGTTCGAGGCCGCGCTCGACTCGCACGCGCAGGCGGTGGACGCGTTCGAGGCTGCGCGCACCCGCCTGCTGTTCGGCTCGCGCCTGCGGCGGGAGGGCGCCCGGATCGCGGCGCGCGGTCAGCTCGCCGCGGCGGGGGAGGCGTTCGAGGCGATGGAGCTCACCCACTGGTACCGCGTGGCGGCCGACGAGCTCAACGCGACGGGCGCGACCGCCCGGCCGCGCCGGCCGCTCGCGACGGAGCCGCTGACCTCGCAGGAGACCCGCGTCGCGCTGCTCGTGGCCCAGGGCTGCTCGAACAAGGAGGTGGCGGCGGCGCTGTTCCTCAGCCCGAAGACGGTCGAGCACCACCTGGGCAGCGTCTTCCGCAAGCGCGGCTTCCGGTCGCGGACCGAGCTGGCGGCAGCCTTCGCGGCCTCCGCCCCGGCGTGAGGCGTCACTGCAAGGGAAACGGCGGCTGCCGCCACCACGGCGCGTCGACGACCTCGATGCGCGCCACCCACTTGACCCACCAGAAGCCGCGTCGCCCCGGCGCGATGAGTCGCACGGGGGCGCCGTGCCCGTCGGACAGCGGCTGCCCGGCGGCCGACGTGGCGAGCAGGAGGTGCTGTGCGTCGGTGAGCGGTAGCCGGCGGCGGTAGCCGGTGCGCGAGATGACGTCGACGCTGCCGTCGTCGGGCAGGTTGCCGCCCACCTCGCTGAGGAGCCGGTCGAGGCGGATGCCGCCCCAGTCCTGCTCCGCGTACCAGCCGCCGGTGCAGTCGAGCACGGCGCGGACCTTGTCGCCGCGGTCGAGATCGGTGATGTCGACCCGTGTGAGCTTGTCGCCGACGACGACGGTGATCGGCTCGAGGGTGCCGTCGGGCACGGTGTCGGTGAACCACTGGGTGACGGGCATGGCGGCCGGGTCGTCGGTGCCGCGCTCGAGCGAGCCGGTGCCTCGCCGGTCGGCGCCCGGGGCGCCGGTGAGTCGCAGCGCGCCCTCGCCCGCGGCCCACAGTGCGGCGGCGCCCGCCGCGAGTCCGCCTGCTTTGAGCAGGGTCCGGCGGGAGAGGTCGGTGCGGCGGGGGCGCTGCCGGCGTCCCCAGGCGTGGAAGAGGAGGAGTGGGGCCAGGCAGACCGACATGCCCACGTGGATCAGGAGCATCGAGAGGGGCGCGACGCCGATCGCGTGCAGGACGCCGGTCAGGACCGTCAGGACGACGAGCGCTCCGAGCCCGGTCGCGAGCCCTCGGGTGCTGGCGGCGTGCGGCCACGACCGCCGGACGATGACGGCCTTCCACGGGACGAGGAGCAGCAGCCCGAGCCCGGCCGCGCTGTGGACCGCGACCACGACTGTCCCCGCCGGCAAGGTGCCGACCCCGTAGGCGAGGACGCCGGTCGCGAAGGCGACGAGCAGCAGGCCGAGGACGGCGAGGTTCGTGCGCCTCCCGGCCCGGCGGGGAAGTGCTGCCCTCACCGCCACGGCGCGCTCACCAGCGCCGGCTCCACCGCCTGTGCCGCAGGAACAGGAAGACGAGGAAGAGAACGAGGATCACCGGAGCGCCCTGCACGATCGCCGCCACGAGCGACCACGCCAGCAGCATCGCGAGCAACACCATGAACACCGGGGCAGGCGCCCGCATCGGTCGACCTCGCCGACCCGCGTGACGCTGGTGATGCACCGGCTCGCTGGGGAGGTCGACCGTCAGTCCAGGGAGCTCGTCGAGGTACACGGACGCGTGCGCCCGCACGACCCGCTCGTCGAACTCCTCGACGGTCAGCCGCCCCTCGCCGAAGTGCCTCCCGAGCAGCTCGACGACCCGCTGACGGTCCTTGTCACCCGCTCGCATCCGCGGTTGGAGCTCGCCCATCGCCTGTGCCTCCTCGAGGTCCGTCACCCCATGATGCGCCCGGCGCGCCCGATGGTGTCGGCTCCTTGGCACGCCGGAGACCGACGCACTTACAACGTAATCACCGCACCGATTGGTGCCCTGCTGCGAGTGGGGGCGGCACGCTGCGACACGCGCGCCCTAGAGGTTCGCGCACAAGCCATCAGATGCCAGCAGAGAAAATCTTGACGAAGGCGCGCAGTTCAACGGTGCGCTCCGAATGGGCGTCCACGAAGGGTATGGATCTCGCCGGCTGATGCCAGCCCTAGCGGATGAGCCGAGTATGCCGCCGGGACGCTCAGCGCCAGTACGTGAATCGGCGCCCGAGCACGTAGCCGACGGCGACGCCGATGAGGGACAGCGCGGCTCCGCCGATGGCGCCGAGCGCCACCTCGCGGATGTTCAGCTCGCCGGCCGAAGCAGCAGCGCGGCCCGCGAAGACCTTGGGCGCCTCCGCCGCAGGAGCGTCAGCAGCAGCCGCAGACGGCGCCGAGCCGATCGGCACCACCTCCCGGCGCAGTTCGTGGTCGATGGCCGTGAAGAACTGCTGCGCCGTGCGCTTGGCGACGCCGGTGATCATGCGCTGCCCCACACCGGCGACCGGCCCACCGACCACGGCGTCCGCCGAGTAGGTCACCGTCGTCGTCCCGTCGCCGTTGTCCACCAGCACGATCGGCACGACGGCCTTCACCTGGCCGGGCCCGCCGGCCCCGGACGCGTGCATGACGTACGACTCGGGCCGGTTCTGGTCCGACAGCCGCACCTCGCCGGCGTACGTCCCCTTGATCGCGCCGACCCCGACGGACACGTTCAGCCGGTACTCGTCGTCGCCCACCTGCTCGAGCGAGATGCAGCCCGGGATCGTCCGCGCCAGCACGGCCGGGTCGGTGATCACCGACCACACCCGCTCCCGATCGGCCTGCAGCACCGCGGACCCGTCGAGGTTCACGCCATCGCTCCCGTCTCGCGGCGCTGGGAGGCCGCGGTGCGCTCGGCGGTCGGCGACCGCATCAGGTCGTACAGCTCCGTCGGCGAGATCGGCATCGCCGCGATCCGCCGTCCGGTGGCGTCCTCGATCGCCGACGCGATCGCCGCCGTCCCGGGGATGACCCCGGCCTCGCCGGCGCCCTTGATCCCCAGCGGGTTGAGGGGCGACGGCGTCTGCTGGTGGTCGATGTCGATGTCGGGCACCTCGGACGCGTACGGCATCAGGAAGTCCATGAACGACGCGTTCTGCAGCTGCCCGTCGGCGTCGTAGGCCATCCGCTCGTACAGCGCCCCGCCCACGCCCTGCGCGACGCCGCCGTGCACCTGGCCCTCGACGATCATCGGGTTCACCACGTTGCCGCAGTCGTGCACGACCGCGTACTTGACCACGGAGATCTCGAACGTCGCCGGGTCGATCTCCACCACCGCCGCGTGCGCACCCGACGCGAACGTCGAGCGCAGCGGCGAGTAGTAGTCACGGTGCTCGAGCCCGGGGGCATCGCCGGCGGCCACCGGCGGCTTCGAGTCGTCGTGCGTCGCGAACTGCGTCGCCTGCTTGGCCGCCTCGTCGAACGCGTAGCGCAGGGGGTTCGACAGAACGGCGACCGTCCGCAGCGGGATCGACGTCCCCGGCACCCCGCGCACCTGCACCAGGCCCTCGTCGATCTCCAGGTCCTCCGGCGATGCCTCCAGAACCTCGGCCGCGATCCGCAGCGCCTTCTCGCGCACACCTCGCGCCGCCAGTGCGATCGCGTTGCCGCTCATCACCGCGGCCCGCGAGGCGAACGTGCCCACGGCGTACGGGAAGCGGCGGGTGTCGCCCGTGGTCACCTCGACGTCCTCGATCGGCACCCCGAGCTCCGACGCCACGATCTGCGCGAACGACGTCTCGTGCCCCTGCCCCTGCGACGTCAGCCCCGTCGCCACCAGCACCTTGCCGCTGCCGAGCACCTGCACGTGCCCGCCCTCGTACGGCCCCGGCCCGGTGCCCTCCACGTACAGGGCCATCCCGATGCCCAGCAGCTTGCCGCGCGCCTCGGCGTCGGCCCGCAGTGCGTCGGCCGTCTCCCAGCCGACCAGCGCGCGCAGCTTCGACAGCAGGCCCTGGTAGTCGCCCGAGTCGTAGATGACCGGCCGGCCGTCCTGGAACGTCAGGTTCATGTCGTAGGGGAACTGGTCGGGCTGGATGAGGTTCCGCTCGCGGACGACGGCCCGGTCCAGGCCGAGCGCGTCGGCGATGCGGTCCATCGTCCGCTCCATCGCGTAGCAGCCCTGCGGCCGCCCGGCCCCGCGGTACGGCGTCACGATCACGGTGTTCGTGTAGACGCTCTCGACCTTCGCCCGGTACACCGGGAGCACGTACGGCCCGATCAGCTGGGTGGCCGTGATGATCGGGACGATGATCCCGTACGGCGTGTAGGCGCCGTGGTCGTGCCAGATGTGGACGTCGAGCGCGGTCAGTCGGCCCTCGTCGTCGTAGCCGACCCGGATCTCCTGCCGCTGCTGCCGCTCGTGCGCCGACGAGATGAAGTGCTCTCGCCTGTCCTCGGCCCACTTGACCGCGCGGCCCAGCCGGATCGCCGCCATCGGCACCAGCAGCTCCTCCGGCCACGGGTGCACGATCTTGACGCCGAAGCCGCCGCCGACGTCCGGCGCGACCACCTCGACCTGCTCCAGCGACAGCTCGAGCTTGGCGGCGATCGCCGCGCGCACCGACGTCGACGCCTGGGTGGAGGAGTGCACCCGCAGCGAGCCGTCCTCCGCGTCCCAGCGGGCGTGGACGCCGCGGCCCTCCATCGGCATGGACGCGCTGCGCTCGATGTACTGGGTGAACTCGAGCGTGTGCGGTGAGGCGGCCAGCGCCGCCTCGACGTCCCCGGTCTCCTGGTGGTGGACGGCGGCGACGTTGTCGGGGATCTCGTCGTGCACCGCGTGCGCGGCCGAGCGGGCGGCGTCCACCCCGACGACGACCGGCAGCTCCTCGTAGGTGACCCGGATCCGCTCGCAGGCGTCCTCGGCGACGTACCGGTCGGTGGCCACGACCATGACCACCGCCTCGCCGACGTGGTTCACCTCGCCGTTGGCCAGCGGGAAGCCGGTGCGCGGCGCGGTCAGCTGCGGGTGGGGGATGAGCACCGGCAGCGGCTCGGCCATCGGGCCGGACAGGTCCTCGTAGGTGTAGATCGCGAGGACGCCGTCGAGGTCGAGGCACGGGTCGACGTCGACGTCGACGATCCGGGCGTGCGCGTGCGGGCTGCGCACGAAGGCGGCCGCCAGCGCGTCGTGGCCGATGTCGTCGAGGTAGCGGCCCTTGCCGGTGATGAGGCGGGCGTCCTCGCGCCGGCGGACCGGCTCGCCGAACAGCTTCGTCGTCACCGTGGACCCCTGACGCCGGCTCGAGCCGCCGCACCGGACGTTGAACCGCACCGCGATGCGGCTCCACGTCCGGCGATGCGGCTCGGGCTGCGCATGATCACGGGGCGACCTCGTCGTCCTGGTGGTGGCTCTCGCCCATCGCGGCGGCGGCGTGCCGCACGGCCTTCTTGATGTTGGCGTAGCCGGTGCACCGGCAGAGGTTGCCGCCGACGATCTCGTCGACCTCCTCCTCGGTGATCCCGACCGAGTTGTCGCGGCCCTCGAGGCCGGCGGTGATCGTCATCAGGAAGCCCGGCGTGCAGAAGCCGCACTGCAGCGCGTGGCACTCGCGGAAGGCCTCCTGCACCGGGTGCAGGATCGCGTCGCCCTGGTGGGTGTCGCGGGCCAGCCCCTCGACCGTGCGCACCGACCGGCCGTCGGCCTGGACGGCGAGCATCAGGCACGAGCGCACCGGCTGGTCGTCCACCAGCACCGTGCACGCCCCGCAGACGCCGTGCTCGCAGCCGACGTGCGTGCCGGTCAGCCGCAGGTCGTGGCGCAGCGCGTCGGACAGCAGCCGGCGCACCGGCAGGGTCGCTTCACGTGGAACACCGTTCACGGTGATCGTGACGGTCCGCTCCGAGTCGACCGACGTCACGACATCCTCCCGGCAGCCTCGTCGGCAGCGGCGCGCAGCGTCCGCTCGGTCAGCACGCCGACCAGCAGCCGCCGGTAGTCGGCCGACGCGTGCAGGTCGCTGTCCGGGTCCACCTTGCCGCGCGCCAGCGCGCCGGCGGCCGACCAGTCGGCGGCGTCGACGGGCAGGCCGTGCACGGCCTCGGTCAGGTCGTGCACCTGCGGCACCAGCCCGACGGACACGTACGAGGCCCGGACGGCGGCGACGCGGCGGTCCTCGTCGAGCGTGACGACGACGCCGGCGCCGCAGACGGCGTAGTCGCCCTTGCGGCGGGCGATCTCGGCGAAGGCGGTGCCCGAGCGGCGGGCAGCGCGGGGAAGAAAGCGGACGTCACGACCGCGGCGCCGGAGATCGACGTCTCGAGCGGTCCGACGAAGAAGTCGTGCCAGGGGACGTCGGACGTCCCGGCCGGCGTCGCGACGGTCACCGAGCCGTCGGTCAGCGCCAGGACGGAGGTCATCTCACCGGCGGGGTCGGCGTGTGCGATGGAGCCGACCGTGGTCCCGCGGTTGCGGACCGCGGGGTGGGCGACGTTCGCCGTCGCCCGGGCCAGCAGCGGCTGGACCCGGGCGGCGGCGTCGTCCTTCAACAGCTGGTTGTGCCGGACGAGCGCCCCCACCCGCACGCCGTCCCCGGTGGCCTCGACGGTGTCGAGGCCGGGCACCCGGTTGATGTCCACCAGCGTGGCCGGTGCCGCGAGCCGCATGCTGAGCAGCGGGATCAGCGACTGGCCACCGGCGAGCACCTTGGCGCCCTCACCCTCCGACGAGAGGACCGCGAGGGCCTCGTCGAGGGAGCCGGGGTCGGCGTAGCGGAAGGGAGCCGGCTTCACCGCCCGGGCGCTCCCGGGGGTCGTCGTGCCGACGGACGCGCGGCGCCTCGTCACCGGTCACCTCGTCCACGGACGACGGGTCGGACCCGCCGCCTCGACGCCGTCTCCGCCCCGTGCACGTGCCCGAAGGTCGAGCCGGCCGCGGCGTGCGCGCCCTCGCGGGTCAGCGCCGCCTTCATCTCCGCCGGTGCCAGCGGCGCGGGCGACGTGCCAGCCGACGACGGCGACGATCGAGCCGAGCGCGATGCCGGTCAGCGAGAAGTTGTCGGTGAAGCTGCAGGGTCGACGTTGCCGATGCCGATGATGATCCCGGCCGCGAGCGGCACCAGGTTGATCGGGTTGGCGAAGTCGACCCGGTTCTCCTTCCAGATCTTCGCGCCGAGCAGGCCGATCATCCCGTAGAGGACGACGGTGATCCCGCCGAGCACGCCGCCCGGGACGATGCTGATCAGGGCGCCGAACTTGGGGATCAGGCCGAGCAGGATCGCCACGATCGCCGCCACGTAGTACGCCGCGGTCGAGTAGACCCGGGTGGCCGCCATGACGCCGATGTTCTCGGCGTACGTGGTCGTGGGGGAGCCGCCGACCGACGGTGGCGACGACGGTGCCGACGCCGTCGGCGAAGATCGCCCGGCCGATGTACGGGTCGAGGTCGCGCTTGGTCATCTCGGCGACCGCCTTGACGTGGCCGGCGTTCTCGGCGACCAGGGCGATGACGGCGGGCAGCACGAGCAGGCTGAAGTTCAGCGAGAAGCGTCGGCGCGGTGAAGTCCGGCAGGCCGAACCAGTCGGCCTGCCCACGCGCGTCGAAGTTGATCCGGTCGCGGGTGTCGACTCGTCGCCGGCGGCCGGGTCGGGCGAGGTGATCTGGCCGGCCGTGACGTCCAGCAGCACCGACAGCAGGTAGCCGAAGACCAGGCCCGAGCAGGATCGAGATGCGGGCCGAGGAAGCCGCGCAGCGCCAGCGAGCAGACGATGACGAAGGCCATCACGGCCAGCGCCACCCACTGGTCCTGCGGCCAGTAGATGCTCGGCGGCCACCGGCGCCAGGTTGAAGCCGATCAGCATGACGACGGCGCCGGTGACCGCCGGCGGCAGCACCTTGTTCACGACGCCGACGCCGGCGAAGTGGATGAGCACACCGACCAGGGCCAGCACGACGCCGGCGACCAGGATCGCGCCGACGACGTCGCTGGAGTCGCCGCCGTTGGGCGCGGATCGCGGCGACGCCGCCGACGAACGAGGCGCTGCGTGCCCAGGTAGCTCGGCACCCGGTTCTTGACGATGAGCAGGAAGATGATCGTCGCGATCGCCGCTCATCATGATCGCGAGGTTCGGGTCCAGGCCCATGATCAGCGGGAAGACGAACGTCGCGCCGAACATCGCGACGACGTGCTGGGCGCCGATGCCGACCGTGCGCGGCCACGACAGCCGCTCGTCAGGTGCTACCGCCTCCCCCAGGGGCGGCGTCTTGCCGTCCCCGTACAGCTTCCAACCGAACGCCATGACGCCTCCTCGACGTGCACTTACGGTCCGATCCGGTGCTGTTCGACGGGCGTCGACCCACCGGGAGGCGGCCACTGTGACACCGAACGCACCGGCGCGGAAGTACCTCAGTGCTAAATCGTTATTGCGGTTCATCGCCGGTACTTCACCGCTGAGAGATCTCTCGGTACGGTCCGGCCGGTGAGCGCCACACCCGCCCCAGCAGCCCCGGCGGGAGCGCGCTCGGTCGTGCTGCGCTCCGGCGTCTACGCCGACTCCGTCCGCCTCATGCAGGTGAGCCGCGACGTCGCGGCCCGGGACGGCGTCACCGCCGTCCTCGTGGCCATGGCCACGCCGCTCAACCTCGACCTCGCGGCCTCGATGGGCCTCGCCCCGGACGGCGACGCGTCCCCCGACCAGCTGCTCGTCGCCATCCGGGCCGAGGACGACGACGCCCTGGCCGCCGCGGTCGCCGCCGTCGACGCCGCGCTGAGCGAGCGCGAGCGGTCCGCCGGCCCGGCGCAGACCGTGCCGCTGCGCACCGTCGGCGCCGGCCTGGCCGACCTGCCGCCCGAGCCGCCGGCGCTGGCGATCGTCAGCGTGCCCGGGCAGTACGCCGTCGCCGAGGCCGCCGACGCGATCGCCGCAGGCCGCAGCGTGCTGGTCTTCTCCGACGGCGTGCCGGTCGAGCACGAGGTGGCGCTCAAGTACGCCGCGCACGACGCCGGCGTGCTGGTCATGGGCCCCGACTGCGGGACGGCGATCGTCTCGGGCCTCGCCCTCGGCTTCGCCAACGTGGTCCGGCGCGGGCCGGTGGGCCTGGTCGCGGCGTCCGGCACCGGCGCGCAGCAGGTGTCCTGCCTGCTCGACATGGCCGGCGTGGGCGTCTCGCACGTGCTCGGCGTCGGCGGGCGCGACCTCTCCGAGGCCGTCGGCGGGCTGGCCACCTTCGACGCGATGGCCGCGCTCGACGCCGACCCGGCGACCGAGCGGGTGCTGCTGGTGTCCAAGCCGCCGGCGCCGTCCGTGGCCGCGCCGGATCGAGGAGGCGGCCGACGCGCTGGCGACGCCGGTCCGCAGCGCCGCGCTCGTCGCCGGCGACGCCCGACCTCACCGCCGCCGTCGAGGCGCTGCTGCAGCGACATGGGCCACGACGTGCCCGACCTGGCCGTCGCGCCCGGGACCGGGGGAGCGGCCCGCGCCCGGCGCCGTGCTCAAGGGCCTCTACTCCGGCGGCACGCTCGCCGACGAGGCGATGCTGCTCGCCGCGCCCGGCGCTCGGCGACATCCGGTCCAACACCCCGCTGCGCCCCGAGCTCGACCTCGGCACGCGACCTCTTCGCCGCCGGCCACGTGGTCGTCGACTTCGGCGACGACGCGCTCACCGTCGGCCGGGCCCACCCGATGATCGACCCGACGCTGCGGCTCGAGGCGATCGCCGCCGTCGCGTCGTCCGACGAGCCCGCCGTCCTGCTGCTCGACGTCGTCCTCGGGTACGGCTCCGATCCCGACCCGGCGGCGTCGCTCGGTCCCGGCGCTGGCCGCCGCCCGCGAGGCGGCCGAGCAGCCGCTGCCGGTGGTGGTCGCGCTCGTCGGCACGGACGCCGACCCGCAGGGCTGGAGCCGGCAGGCCGACGCCCTCGCCGCGGCCGGCGCCGCCGTGTTCGCCTCCAACGCCGCGGCCACGCGGTACGCCCTCGACCTGCTGGGAGCGTCCTCATGAGCCTGGGCGGACTGCTGAGCCCGGCCCCGACCGTCGTCGCCGCCGGCGTCGACGTCTTCTCCGACGCGCTGCGCGCCCAGGGCGCCGACGTCCGCGACGTCGACTGGCGGCCGCCCGGCTTCGGCGACCCGGCCGACCTCACCGCGCTGGCCCTCGACCCGCGGCGGGCGGCGGCCAACCGCACCGCCGTCGAGCGGCTGATGGCCGCGGGCTCGCACCTGGTCGACGTCCGTCCGGCCCGCGAGGTGATCGGGCTCGCGGACCGCACGCTGCTGCACGCCGGCCCGCCGATCGAGTGGGCCGACGCCAGCGGCCCGCTGCGCGGCGCGCTGATCGGCGCCTGCCTGTTCGAGGGCTGGGCGATCGACCGTCGAGGAGGCCGAGCGGCATCCTCGCGGCCGGCGAGATCGCGCTCGCCCCGTGCCACCACCACCGCGCCGTCGGCCCGATGGCCGGCGTCACCAGCCCGTCGATGTGGATGTGGTGCCTGACCGACCCGGTGCACGGCGGCGAGGCGTTCTGCAACCTCAACGAGGGCCTGGGCAAGGTGCTGCGGATGGGCGCCTACGGCGACGAGGTGATCGAGCGGCTGCGCTGGATGCGCGACGTCCTCGGGCCGGTGCTGTCGGCCGCCGTCCGCGGCCGCGAGCGAGCCGCTGGACGTCAAGGCGATCGCCGCGCAGATGCTGCAGATGGGCGACGAGGCGCACAACCGCAACCGCGCCGGCTCGCTGATGGCGCTGCGCGAGCTGTCGCCGTCGATCGTGTCGGTGGACGCGCCGTCGTCCGAGATCGCCGCCGTGCTGCAGTTCATCGGCGGCAACGAGCACTTCTTCCTCAACCTCGGCATGCCCACGGCGAAGCTCGCGCTGGACTCCGCCGCCGACATCCCCGGCTCGACGATGGTCACCGTCATGTCGCGCAACGGCACCGAGTTCGGCATCCGGACGGCGGGCACCGGCGACCGCTGGTTCACCGGCCCGGCGCAACACCCCGGTGGGCTCTTCCTCGGCGACTACGGCCCGGACGACGCCAACCCCGACATCGGCGACTCCGCGATCATGGAGACCTACGGCATCGGCGGGTTCGCGATGGCGGCCGCGCCGGCGATCGTCCGGTTCGTCGGCGGCACGCGTGCCCGACGCCCTGGCCACGACCGAGCGGATGTACCAGGTGACGCTCGCCGAGAACCCGGCGATGCAGATCCCGATCCTCGGCTTCCGCGGGCTCGCCGACCGGCATCGACGTGCTCGCCGTCGCCCGCACCGGCTGGCTGCCGCAGATCAACACCGGCATGGCCGGGCGGGTCGCCGGCACCGGCCAGGTCGGCGCGGGGCTGGTGCAGCCGCCGCAGCAGTGCTTCGAGCAGGCGCTGGCCGCGCTCGCGCAGGAGGCCCGCGGCGCCTGAACCGTCGTCAGCCGCTGACGTGCGCGCCGCTCCGCACCCGGACCGCCAGCAGGGCCACGTCGTCGTCCTCCTGGTCGCCGAGCTCGCGCAGGAGGCAGTCGCACAGGCGGTCGAGCGGTTCGCGGCCGATCCTCCCCAACAGCTCGACCAGCGAGCGGATGCCGTCGTCGAGCGGCGCGGTCCGCCGTTCGACCAGGCCGTCGGTGTAGAAGAGCAGCGTGTCGCCGGGTGCCAGGGCCAGCTCGTGGTCGACCCGGTCGACTGCCGGGGGCACGCCGAGCAGGCGAGCGGGCCGGCGTTCGAGCACCCGCGTCGAGCCGTCCGCGCACGCCAGGACCGGCTGGGTGCCCGTCGACGACCTGCTCGCCGCCCTGGGCGCGGCCGGCCTGCCGCTCAGTCGCGAGCAGCTGGACGCCGTCGTCGCCACCAACGACAAGCGCCGCTTCGCCTACGACCCCGCCGGCTGCCGCATCCGGGCATCGCAGGGCCACAGCGTCGCCGTCGACCTCGGCTACGCGCCGACGCAGCCGCCGCCGGTCCTCTTCCACGGCACCGCCGACCGCGCCGTCTGCTCCGTGCTCGCCGAGGGGCTCCACGCGGCCGGACCGGCACGCGGTGCACCTGAGCGCCGACGTCGCCACGGCCCGGGCCGTGGGCGCACGCCGCGGCCGGCCGGTGGTG
Source organism: uncultured Actinomycetota bacterium (assembly GCA_963777095.1). GTDB lineage: Bacteria > Actinomycetota > Actinomycetes > Mycobacteriales > Geodermatophilaceae > CAVZOY01. Next base: position 773,671 of record CAVZOY010000006.1, on the reverse strand, counting down.
CTGCGCGTCGACGCGGCCGCGATGACGGCCGAGGGCGCGGTCTTCACCCGCTCGGCGAACGGCGTCTGGCTCACCGACGCCGTGCCGGCGCGGCACCTCGCCGTCGCCGGCTGAACTCCGTCCCAGGAGTCCCTCAAGCAACTCCCGTAACCGTCCGATGACTCGGTGTCAACAACAACGGCCGGCCGTCGCTGCAACGGGTGACACACCCGTACGAGCGAGCGAAGCCCGGACCACCGAGAAGACAGGACGACGAACGATGCGCAAGTCCCACCTGGCCCTCGCGGGCCTCGGCCTCACCGCCGCCGCGGTGACCGGCTCCGCCTTCACCGCCGCGAACGTGGTCCCGGCCAGCGTCGCCGGTTACGGCCAGGGCGCGGTCACCGGTGCGACCGTGACCGACGTCGACTACACGCCCTACGCGTCGGACAACACCGACCTGGCGACGGTCACGTTCAACTCGAGCACCAACGTGACCGGCAAGACCGCCTCGCTGACCCTCAAGCAGAACGCCGTCGTGGTCGGCACGTTCACGTGCGACACGACCGGCGCCTACGCCGCCGGCACGATGGACATCGTCTGCGACGCGTCGGCCACGCACCCCGACTTCGACACGTTCAACTTCGTCGGCCTCACGGTCCTCGACTGACGCGTCCGGAGCAGGCGGGGCGGCCGACCGGCCGCCCCGCCGCACCCGGTCAGGAAGCCTGATCATGCGAACCGCCGTCCGCACCGCCACGCTCAGCGCCCTCGTCGCGCTGCTGCTGGCGGCTGCCTGGCTGTTCCTGCCCACCGCGCTGGGCGGGAGCACCACGTACGTGAGCACGTACGGGACGAGCATGGAGCCGGGCTTCTCGACCGGGGACCTGGCGGTTCTCCGCCCGGCCGACGGCTACGAGGTCGGCGACGTCGTCGCCTACCGCAGCGACGGCCTGGCCACGACCGTCATGCACCGCATCGTCGAGCGCGACGGGGACCGGTTCGTCACGCAGGGCGACAACAACTCGTTCCTCGACGAGGACCACCCCACGGCCGACGAGGTCATGGGCTCGCTCTGGTTCCGCATCCCGCAGGGCGGCAAGGCCCTCGCCGCCCTGCGGTCGCCCGCCGTCCTCGGCGTCGTCTCGCTCGCCATCGGCGCCGCTCATGTGGGCCGTCCGCCGCCCCCGCCGTCGCGGGCGCGGCCGCGGACGCCGCCCGCGCAGCGGTCGCTCCGCTGCCCACCCTCGCCGCCCCCGCGCGGGCCCGCGCCCGCCGCGCGGCCGTCGCCGCGAGCGCCGTCGGCGTCGTCGGCCTCACCGCCTCCAGCGTCGCTCCTGGTGCTCCCCGAGGAGCAGACCAGCACGCGCGCCGTCCCCGTGACCCAGTCCGGCCGCTTCACCTACTCCGGCGAGGCCTTCCCCGGCACCACCTACCCCGACGGCCGCGATCGACACCGGCGACCCGATCTACACCGCGCTCGCCGGCGCGCTGACCGTCTCCTACGAGCAGACGCTGGCCTCGGCCGGCGACCTGCGCACCGACGGCACGGTCCGGCTCGGCCTCTCGCTCACCGCCCCCGACGGCTGGACCGACCGAGCTCGACGGCGGCCTCCGCCGTGCCGCTGCAGGACTCGGCCGCGACCGCCACGGTCGACCTCGACACCGTCGGCGCCGCCGCGCTGCTGGCCGCCCACTACTACGAGGTCGGCGTCGACGGCGGCACCGCGACGCTCACCGTCACGCCCGAGGTGGACGTCGACGGCACCGTCGACGGCCGCCCCTTCGCCGCTCACCCCGCCGACCGAGCTGGCCTTCACCCTCGACCCCGCCGCGCTCAAGATGGCCGGCGGCCCCGAGGCGCTGGAGACCTCCGGCGGCACCACCGTCACCGTCGAGGAGCTCGTGCCCCGCACGTTCGCGCTCGGCCCGGTGCGGCTCTCGCTCGGCGACGCCCGGGCGCTCGCCCTCGGCATCGCCGTCCTCGCCCTGCTGGCCTCGGTCGTCGCCGACCTGGCTCGGCGGTGCGCGCACAAGCGAGCGCGGTCGACCTGTTCCTCCAGCGCCGCGCCGGCCGCGTGCTCGCGGTCGCCGGCTTCGTGCCCGACGGCACCGTCGTCGAGGTCGCCGACCCCGAGGCGCTCTACAAGGTCGCCGAGCGGCTCGACGGCCTGGTGCTGCACCACGCCGGTCCGGACGGCGACACCTTCGCCGTCCGCGACGTCGGCACGACCTACCGCTGCGTCGTCCCGCGCGCCGTGGCGCCGGACGCCGAAGCCCCGCCCGGTGCGCACCGGCCGGATGCTCCGCCGCTTCGCCTGAAACCCCTGCCCCGACCGCAACTGTCGGGGAAGTTGCCGCTCTGACCTCGTCCAGAGCAGCGACTTCCCCGACAGTTGCGCTGATCCCGAACCGCTACGCGCGGATGATCGCCGCGACCGGCCCGCCGCCGGACGGGCCCTGGTGCACCGCGGCCACCGACACGAACACCGCCGGGTCGCCGGTCACCGACGCCGCGACGCCGCCGACGGTCGCCTTGATCTGGCGGTGCCAGAAGACGTCGGAGTCGTCGAGCATCGCGTTGCGCCGGCCGCGGACGTAGCCGGTCGGGTCGGCCTCGCACTTGAGGAAGACGTTGACCAGCCGGTCGCCCAGGTCGCTGACGTGCGGGCGCTCGGGCAGGTCGAGCCCGGCCTGGCGGATGGCGTCCCAGATGCCGTCCTGGTCGAGGGCGTCCTTCATGACCGAGTGGCCGATGCGGTAGTTGCCGCCGTGCCCGCGGGCGTTGCCGACGACCACGATCTGCGCGCGGTCGAGCTCCACGCCCGACGAGCAGGACGCGACGGCGCTGAACAGCGAGAGGTCGCGCATGACCTGCTCCTGCGTCGGCATCTCGATCTCGCCGAGCGCCACCGCGATGCCGAGCGCCGTCGTCCCGTTGGAGAGGTCCATCGAGCCGTGCGGCTCGTCGTAGTAGGTGTCCTTGCCGCGGGACTTCGCCTCGCGGATGGTCTCGATCGTCAGCAGCGGCGTCTTGGTCTGCACGTAGTGGACGTCGGCCGGGTCGGTGATGCCGGCCTCGGCCATGGCCCGGCGCACGCCGTCGGCGACCTTCTCGACCATCGCGATGCGGCCGATGTCCTCGGGCAGCAGGACGTCGCTCATCGCGTAGCCCACGGTCAGCCGCGGCTCGTCGGTCTTCTCGACCGCGTCCTCGGGCAGCGTGGCGAAGATCGTGGCGTGCGGGCTGATGACGCCGTCCGTGCCGCCCGACCAGACGATCGGGATCTGCGCGACGTCCTCCTTGCGAGCGGCGTGCCCTTCTCCATCAGCACCTCGCGGAAGGCGCGGTCGGCGATGATCCGCGTGTAGTCGTTCACCCCGCCGTTGCCCTCGGTCTTGCCGATGACCGCGATGACCCGGTCGGCCTCCATGACGCCCTCGTCGATGAGCTTGGCCAGCTCGGAGGCGTCACTGACGTTGTGCAGCGGGACCTTGCGGACCTCGATCGGTGCGGGCACGGCTTCCTTCTTCTCGGGCGATGCGGCGGTCAGGACGGTGCCGACGTCGTCGCGGTCGACGGCGTCGGCGATGTGCTCGAGGGACGTGATGACGGCGCGCTGTCCGCCCTGCTCGACGAAGCGCAGCGCGGCCTCGACCTTGGGCCCCATCGAGCCGCGGGCGAACTGGCCGTCGGCGGCGTGCGCGCGCATCTCGGCGGCGGTCACCCGGCCGAGCGGCCGCGCCGACGGCGTGCCGAAGTCGACCATCACGTTCGGGACGTCGGTGGCGATGACGAGCGTGTCCGCGCCCACCTCGGCGCCGAGGATGGCGGCGGTCAGGTCCTTGTCGATGACGGCCTCGACGCCGCGCAGGCCGGCCTCGTGCGGACCGCCGTCCACACCGTCGTCGGTCACCGGGATGCCGCCGCCGCCGGCGCAGACGACGACGAAGCCGGCCGCGATGAGCGCCTCGATGGCCGGGCCGTCGACGACGGAGCGCGGCTCGGGCGAGGCGACGACGCGGCGCCAGCCCTTCTCGCCGCGGTCCTCCCACACCTGGCCGAGGGCGATGAACCGCTCCGCCTCCTCGCGCGGCACGAACCGGCCGACCGGCTTGGTCGGCTCGCGGAAGCCGGGGTCGTCGGCGTCGACCAGCGTGCGGGTGACGACGCCGACCGTGCGCCGGTCGACGCCGCGGGCGGCGAGCGCGGCGTCCAGCTCGTCGGCCAGGGTGAAGGCGATGGTCGCCTGGGTCTGGGCGACGCACCAGTCCAGCGGCACCGGCGGGACGACGTGCGCGGCGAGCTCGTTCTTGACCAGCAGGTTGCCCACCTGCGGGCCGTTGCCGTGGGTCAGCACCACCTCGACGCCCGAGGCGACGACGTCGGCGATGTGGCGCGGCGGCCTCGCGGATGGCGTCGCGCTGGGCGTCGGCGGCGGCCGAGCCGTCGGGCCCCGTCATCGCGTTGCCGCCGAGGGCGATCACCGCACGTCTGCTCACCGGGGCGACCCTAGCGAGGTTTCTCTTAGCGGTGAAGTAGTCGGCCGGCTCTCAGCGCAGCGGGGCCGGCGGGCCGTCGTCGTCCGTGAGCGGCCGCTGCACCCACGCGACGTCGCGCCAGGCGCCGTGCTTCCAGCCGATCCGCCGCTGGACGCCGATCGGCTCGAAGCCCAGCGCACGGTGCAGGCCGGCGCTGGGCCGTTCGGGCAGCGTCATGCCGGCGATTGCCTGCCGGTAGCCGCGCTCGGCGAGCCGGGCGAAGAGCGCCTCGTACAGCGCCCGCCCCCGCCCCGCCCCGGCGCGACCGCGGGCCAGGTAGACGCTCACCTCGCACGACCAGCGGTAGGCGGCGCGCTCCTTGACCGGCGCGGCGTAGGCGTAGCCGACCACCTCGCCGTCCTCCTCGAGCACGAGCCAGGCGTGCGTCTGCCGCGCCTTCTCGATGCGGCGTCCGATCTCCTCGGTCGACGGCGGCTCGTCCTCGAAGCTGACGGTCGTCTCGGCGACGTAGGGCGCGTAGATCGCGGCGCAGGCCGCGGCGTCGTCGTCCGTGGCCTCGCGGATCGTGCCGGGCACCGTCAGCGGCGCCAGAAGTCGAACCGGTCGCGGCCCGGACGGAAGCCGGCCGCCTCGACGACGTCCACGGCGACGTCGAACCGCTGGCCGACGGCGCTGCCGCCGTGCGCGTCGCTGCCGAAGCTGACCGCCTCGCCGCCCTCCTCGAAGAACCAGCGCACCTGGTCGACGGAGGCGAGCGGGCTGCTGGTGTTCACCTCGAGCGCGCGGCCGCTGCCGGCGAGCGCTCGGAACACCGCCCGGTACTCCTCCTCGAAGTGCTTCTCCTCGAACCGCTGCCGGCCGCCGGGCCAGTAGCGGCGCGGGAAGTCGACGTGCGCGAGCACCTGGAAGACGTCGCTGTCCTCGACCATGCGCACCACCTCGGCGAGGTAGCGGCGCATCGTGCTCTCGGGGTCCGGATAGAGCAGCCGCCCCGCGCCGACCAGGAGACCGCCGTCCGGCAGCGAGTGCAGCGAGCCGAGCACGCGGTCGGCCGGCGATGCCGCGCAGGTGCGCGGCGATGCTGCCGGCGAACAGGTGCGGCTCGCCGACCTCGACGCCGGAGAGGATGCGCAGGTCGGGGAACCGGTCGCGGCACTCGGCGAGCTCGGCGGCGTAGCCCTCGACGTCGATCGGCAGCTGCTGGGCGTGGTGGCGGTGCGTGAGGCCCTCGTCGTGCGCGCGGTCGTCCTCGGTCCAGACGGTGAAGTCGAGGTGCTCGGTGAATGCGATGGCGGGCAGGCCGAGCGCGACCGCGCGCTCGCAGGCGTCGCGCATCGTGGCGGTCTCGGCGGTGTCCCACGACCAGTGGGTGTGCACGTGGTTGTCCGGCGGGAGGGTCCTACCAGGAACGGTCTCGTCGGCGCGCATCGCCTGTGGATTGTCCCCCGTCGCCCCCAACACAGCTCCGCTGGGGATCCGATGTCGTCCCCGCTGCCTACTGTCGCTGCCATGAGGTCCCCCGCATGAGCACCGGCGCTCCCCCACCCGCCCCGCCGGTCGCCCCGCCGTCGTCGCTGCTGCCCGAGGCGCTCGAGGTGCTGCGGGAGCTCACCGGCCGGCCCGACGCGGAGTTCCGCGAGGGGCAGGACGCCGCCGTGGTGGCGCTGGTCGAGCGGTCGGAGCGCGCGCTCGTCGTCCAGCGCACCGGGTGGGGCAAGTCGGCGGTCTACTTCGTGTCCACGGCCCTGCTGCGCCGGCAGGGTCGCGGGCCGACCCTGCTCGTCTCGCCCCTGCTGGCCCTGATGCGCGACCAGGTCGCGGCCGCCGCTCGGGCCGGCATCCGTGCCGTCGAGATCTCCAGCGCCAACGCGACCGAGTGGGACGACGTCGCGGCACGGCTGGCCGCCGACGAGGTCGACGTGCTGCTGGTCTCGCCGGAGCGGCTGACCAATCCGCGGTTCCGCGAGGAGCAGCTGCCCGGACCTGGTCGCCCGCTGCGGCCTGCTCGTGGTCGACGAGGCGCACTGCGTCTCCGACTGGGGGCACGACTTCCGGCCCGACTACCGCCGCATCCGCGACCTGCTCGGCACCCTGCCCGAGGGCACACCGGTGCTGGCCACGACCGCGACCGCGAACCAGCGCGTGGTCGAGGACGTCGCCGAGCAGCTCGGCGCCGGCGGGGTCTCGGTCACCACCGTGCGCGGGCCGCTGGCGCGCGACTCGCTGCGGCTCGGCGTGCTGCGGCTGCCGTCCGACCGTGCGCGGCTGGCCTGGCTGGCGGCGCGCATCGGTGACCTGCCGGGCAGCGGCATCGTCTACACGCTCACCGTGGCCGCGGCGGAGGAGACCGCGACGCTGCTGCGCGACGCCGGGCACGAGGTGCGCGCCTACACCGGCCGCCTCGACGACGCCGACCGCCGCGAGGCGGAGGAGGCGCTGCGGGAGAACCGGGTCAAGGCGCTGGTGGCCACCTCGGCGCTGGGCATGGGCTTCGACAAGCCCGACCTGGGCTTCGTCGTCCACCTGGGCGCGCCGTCGTCGCCGGTGAGCTACTACCAGCAGGTCGGCCGCGCGGGCCGCGCCGTCGAGCACGCCGACGTCCTGCTGCTGCCGGGGCCGGAGGACCTCGCGATCTGGCAGTGGTTCGCGACCTCGTCCATGCCACGGGAGGACCACGCGGCCGCCGTGCTCTCCGCCATGGCCGACGGCCGGGCCTGGTCGGTCGCGCGGCTCGAGACCGTGGCCGACGTCCGCCGATCGCGGCTGGAGCTGCTGCTCAAGGTGCTGGCCGTCGACGGCGCCGTCGAGCGGGTGCAGGGCGGCTGGCGGTCCACCGGTCGGCCCTGGGTCTACGACGCCGACCGCTACGCCAAGGTGGCGCGCACCCGCGAGGCCGAGCAGCGGTCGATGATCGCCTACGCGCGTCCGGTCGACGAGGCGCAGTGCCGCATGGCCTTCCTGCAGGAGGCGCTCGACGACCCGACCGCCGCGCCGTGCGGGCGGTGCGACGTGTGCGCCGGGCCCTGGTACTCGACCGACGTCCCCGAGGCCGCCGCTGAGGCGGCATCCGCGGTGCTCGACCGGCCCGGCGTGGAGCTGGCACCCCGCGCGATGTGGCCGACCGGGGCCGACCGGCTCGGCGTCGACGTCAAGGGCAAGATCCCGCCGTCCGAGCAGGTGCAGACCGGCCGCGCGGTCGCCCGGCTGACCGACCTCGGCTGGGGACAGCGGCTGCGCACCCTGCTCGGTGACGACGGCGTCGGCGGCGTGGTCGACCTCGAGGCGCCGAGCATCGAGGAGGACCCGGACGCCGTCTTCGACGTCCATGTCCGCCGCACGCCGTCCGACGTGCCCCCGGACGACGAGCTTCTCCGCGCGTGCGCGCGCGTGCTCGGCGCCTGGGACTGGGCACAGCGGCCCGGCGCGGTCGTGGCGGTGCCGTCGCGGCGGCGGCCGCAGCTGGTCACCGGTGTGGCCGAGGGGCTGGCGCGCCTGGGCCGGTTGCCGTTCCTCGGCACGCTCGACCTCGCGCACGGCGGACCGACCGGCGGACCGGGCGGCAACAGCGCCTTCCGGCTGGCCGGCGTCTGGGACCGGATCGTCGTGGGGCCGTCGCTGCGCGCGGCGCTGGCCGAGCTGGGCGATGCCCCCGTGCTCCTCGTCGACGACCTGGCCGACTCCCGCTGGACGGTCACCGTCGCCGGCCGGGAGCTGCGGCGGGCGGGGGCGGCGGGGGTGCTCCCGTTCGTGCTGGCGCTCACGGCTTAGCAGCGTCATCCACAGGGTTTCGCACACATGTGCGAAACCGGTTCCGAGGACTCAGGGGACCGGGTGCTGGACGACGACCTCGCCCTGCCGCACGCGCAGGAGTTCGGCGGCCGTCAGGGTTCCGAGGACGCTGCCACCCACGCTCCCGCTGACGGTCGCCGTCCGCTGCCAGCCGCCGGTCCAGGTGAGATCGACGACGACCTCGTCGGGGCAGCTGAGGCCGGCGGTGGGATCGAAGACGGAGCAGAGGACGACCGGCACCGTTCCCTCCGCCGTGGCACTACCCAGGCGTGGCGCCCCGTCGACGTCCGCGCTCTCGGTCCGCCCGAACCACTCGGCCACCGGGACGGTGCCCAGCTCTCCGCCGACGATGCGGTAGACGAAGGTGAGAGTGCGGAGCACGGGTCCGCGATCGCGGAGCTTGCCCTCACGATCGACACACACGTCGCCGACCTCGGGCTGAGGGCACGTGGTCCAGCTCGCGGTGGCGACGAGACCGCTGAACCGCAACTGGAACACCAGTGTGCGACCGGCGGACGCGGGGGTCGAGGTCATCCCGAGCACGAGCGCGACCACGACAGCGATTCCGATCCTGCGCATGGCGCTGCCTCTCCGGGAGCAGGCTCATGCTCGACCCGGGGACGATGCGCGGCAACCGCCTTCGTCCTCCGCCTCTCACTCGTACACATGTGCGAAGAATCGGGGTAGCGTGCCGCTATGACGCTCGCGCACCAGCCGTCGATCTGGGACCTCGACGAGGAGGCCGCGCTGACCCCGCTGGCCGGCCGCGTCCAGCGCCACGGGCTGAGCCGCGGCGCCTGGGTCGACCACCTGCCCGGCTGGATCACCGGATCCGAGTCCGTGCTCGAGGTGCTGCTCGGCGACATCGGCTGGCGGGCGGACCGCCGGCAGATGTACGAGCGCGAGGTCGCCGTCCCGCGCCTGCTGCGGTGGTACGGCGGCGACGAGACGCTGCCGCACCCGGTGCTCACCGACGCCCGCGCGGCACTCAACCGCCACTACGGCGCCGGAGCTCGGCGAGCGTTTCGTCAGCGCGGGGATGTGCCTGTACCGGGACGGGCGGGACAGCGTCGCCTGGCACGGCGACCGGATGGGGCGCGGCCGGTCGGGGGACACGATGGTCGCGATCGTCAGCTTCGGATCGCCGCGGCCGCTGATGCTGCGGCCGGTCGGCGGCGGGGAGTCGCTGCGCTTCCCGCTGGGCCACGGCGACCTCGTCGTCATGGGCGGCTCCTGCCAACGCACCTGGGAGCACTGCATCCCCAAGACGGCCAAGCCCGTCGGCCCGCGGGTGAGCGTGCAGTTCCGCCCCCACGGAGTCGCCTGACCGCCAGGGGCGGGGCGTGACAGGGGCCTCGTCGGGGGCCCGTGCAGACCCCTCCGGAGGTCGTGTAATGTTCCTTCTGCGCCGCGCGGCCCGGGAGGGCCGCCGGACCGGATCCCGGTCAGGGACTTCCGGAAACCGGCGCAGTTGGACACCAAGCCAGCAGTGAAGCCCGAGAGGGTGGAGTTGTTGTGCGTCCGCTCTTTGAGAACTCAACAGCGTGCCGAAAGTCAGTGCCAAGTAATACCCCGTGCCCCGGGCCTTGGTGGTCTCGGGGTGGGATTCCTTTGGTTGATTGATTCCGCGAGTGTCAGCTCGCGGTTCTCAGCCGGTATCAGATCATCTACGGAGAGTTTGATCCTGGCTCAGGACGAACGCTGGCGGCGTGCTTAACACATGCAAGTCGAACGAGGCCCTCGCCTTCGGGTGGGGTGTTCTAGTGGCGAACGGGTGAGTAACACGTGGGCAACCTGCCCCCGGCTCTGGGATAACTCCAAGAAATTGGGGCTAATACCGGATATGACCGCTGACCGCATGGTCTGGTGGTGGAAAGTTTTTCGGCTGGGGATGGGCCCGCGGCCTATCAGCTTGTTGGTGGGGTAGTGGCCTACCAAGGCGACGACGGGTAGCCGGCCTGAGAGGGTGACCGGCCACACTGGGACTGAGACACGGCCCAGACTCCTACGGGAGGCAGCAGTGGGGAATATTGCGCAATGGGCGGAAGCCTGACGCAGCGACGCCGCGTGGGGGATGACGGCCTTCGGGTTGTAAACCTCTTTCAGCAGGGACGAAGCGCAAGTGACGGTACCTGCAGAAGAAGCACCGGCCAACTACGTGCCAGCAGCCGCGGTAATACGTAGGGTGCAAGCGTTGTCCGGAATTATTGGGCGTAAAGAGCTCGTAGGCGGTTCGTCGCGTCGGCTGTGAAAACCCGGAGCTCAACTCCGGGCCTGCAGTCGATACGGGCGGACTTGAGTGTTGCAGGGGAGACTGGAATTCCTGGTGTAGCGGTGAAATGCGCAGATATCAGGAGGAACACCGGTGGCGAAGGCGGGTCTCTGGGCAACTACTGACGCTGAGGAGCGAAAGCGTGGGGAGCGAACAGGATTAGATACCCTGGTAGTCCACGCCGTAAACGTTGGGCGCTAGGTGTGGGGGCCATTCCACGGTCTCCGTGCCGCAGCTAACGCATTAAGCGCCCCGCCTGGGGAGTACGGCCGCAAGGCTAAAACTCAAAGGAATTGACGGGGGCCCGCACAAGCGGCGGAGCATGTTGCTTAATTCGATGCAACGCGAAGAACCTTACCTAGGCTTGACATGCACGGAAATCTCGCAGAGATGCGGGGTCCGTAAGGGCCGTGCACAGGTGGTGCATGGTTGTCGTCAGCTCGTGTCGTGAGATGTTGGGTTAAGTCCCGCAACGAGCGCAACCCTCGTTCCATGTTGCCAGCGCGTAATGGCGGGGACTCATGGGAGACTGCCGGGGTCAACTCGGAGGAAGGTGGGGATGACGTCAAATCATCATGCCCCTTATGTCTAGGGCTGCAAACATGCTACAATGGCCGGTACAAAGGGCTGCGATACCGTGAGGTGGAGCGAATCCCAAAAAGCCGGTCTCAGTTCGGATTGGGGTCTGCAACTCGACCCCATGAAGTTGGAGTCGCTAGTAATCGCAGATCAGCAACGCTGCGGTGAATACGTTCCCGGGCCTTGTACACACCGCCCGTCACGTCACGAAAGTCGGTAACGCCCGAAGCCGGTGGCCCAACCCCTTGTGGGAGGGAGCCGTCGAAGGCGGGATCGGCGATTGGGACGAAGTCGTAACAAGGTAGCCGTACCGGAAGGTGCGGCTGGATCACCTCCTTTCTAAGGAGCACCTGGCCAACCAACTCAGCTCCGCTGGGGAACCGGTTGGTCCAGAGCCGCGCCCGCACCGTGATCGGTCGCCCATCCCGGGTGGCCGGCGGGTGTGTGGGGTGGTGCTCGAGGGTGGAACGCTGACCAGTTCGGCCGGCAGCTGTTGCTGCTCCTAGTACGGCCTTCCCGTTTCGGCGGGGTGGCGTGGAACGGGGTGGGGGTGGCTGGCCGGTCCGTAGGCACGCTGTTGGGTCCTGAGGGAGCGGGCCATCCCGTGTGGGTGGGTTGTTGTCTTGCAGGGCCGGCTGGATCTCGTACCGCCGTCTCCCCGTGCGTGGGGGGTGGGGCTTGGCGGGGTCGGATGGCCGGGAGTCCTGGTTGTTGGTTGAGAACTGCACAGTGGACGCGAGCATCTTCTTTCTCTGTTTTGCAGAGTTGTAGGCCCGCCCTGATCGTTTCCTTCCGGGGGCGTGTGGGGCGGTTTTTTTGTGTGGCCAAGTTGTTAAGGGCACACGGTGGATGCCTGGGCACCAGGAGCCGATGAAGGACGTGGGAGGCTGCGTTAAGCCTCGGGGAGCTGCCAACCGAGCGTTGATCCGAGGATGTCCGAATGGGGGAACCCCGCACCAGTCATGTGGTGTGACCCGCGCCTGAACACATAGGGCGTGTGGAGGGAACGTGGGGAAGTGAAACATCTCAGTACCCACAGGAAGAGAAAACAACCGTGATTCCGTGAGTAGTGGCGAGCGAAAGCGGACGAGGCTAAACCGTTTCCATGTGATACCCGGCAGGGGTTGTGGGGGCGGGGTCGTGGGACGACTCAGTTGGTTCTGCCGGACCGACGGGGAGTGAGAAAGTGCAGTCGTTAGGGGAAGGCCTCTGGAAGGGGTCGCCGGAGAGGGTGAGAGCCCCGTACCCGAAAACGTTGCACCTCCCGAGTTGTATCCCAAGTAGCACCGAGCCCGTGAAATTCGGTGTGAATCTGGCGGGACCACCCGCTAAGCCTGAATACTCCCTGGTGACCGATAGCGGACGAGTACCGTGAGGGAAAGGTGAAAAGTACCCCGGGAGGGGAGTGAAATAGTACCTGAAACCGTGTGCCTACAAGCCGTGAGAGCCTTATCCGCCCTTGGGTGGAGGGGTGATTGCGTGCCTTTTGAAGAATGAGCCTGCGAGTTAGCGGTACGTGGCGAGGTTAACCCGTGTGGGGTAGCCGTAGCGAAAGCGAGTCCGAACAGGGCGACCTTCAGTCGCGTGCTCTAGACCCGAAGCCGAGTGATCTACCCATGGCCAGGTTGAAGCGCGGGTAAGACCGCGTGGAGGACCGAACCCACCAGGGTTGAAAACCTGGGGGATGAGCTGTGGGTAGGGGTGAAAGGCCAATCAAACTCGGTGATAGCTGGTTCTCCCCGAAATGCATTTAGGTGCAGCGTCGCGTGTTTCTTGCCGGAGGTAGAGCACTGGATGGCCGATGGGCCCCACAAGGTTACTGACGTCAACCAAACTCCGAATGCCGGTAAGTGAGAGCGTGGCAGTGAGACTGCGGGCGATAAGGTTCGTAGTCGAGAGGGAAACAGCCCAGATCATCGGCTAAGGCCCCTAAGCGTGTGCTAAGTGGAAAAGGATGTGGAGTCGCAGAGACAACCAGGAGGTTGGCTTAGAAGCAGCCACCCTTGAAAGAGTGCGTAATAGCTCACTGGTCAAGTGGTTCCGCGCCGACAATGTAGCGGGGCTCAAGCACACCGCCGAAGCCGTGGCATTCACGCATCACCCTGTCGTTCCCTTCGGGGGCCGGCCAGGGGTGTGGATGGGTAGGGGAGCGTCGTGTGGCGGGTGAAGCGGCGGAGTGATCCAGCCGTGGACGCCATGCGAGTGAGAATGCAGGCATGAGTAGCGAGAGGGGAGTGAGAACCTCCCCCGCCGGAAGACCAAGGGTTCCTGGGCCAGGCTAATCCGCCCAGGGTGAGTCGGGACCTAAGGCGAGGCCGACAGGCGTAGTCGATGGACAACGGGTTGATATTCCCGTACCCGCGAAGGAACGCCCATGCCGGACCCAGCGATGCTAACCGCCCGAAACCACCGAGACTCTTCGGAGCAAGCGTGGTGGAGCGCGGGACCCGGACTGGTAGTAGGCAAGCGATGGGGTGACGCAGGAAGGTAGTCCTACCGGTGAGTGGTAGTACCGGTGCAAGGGTGTGGCCCGTCCGATAGGTAAATCCGTCGGACATGCAGGGTGAGGCCCGACGCATAGCCGAATGAGGCGAATGGGATGATCCTATGCTGCCGAGAAAAGCCTCTAGCGAGTTCCGAGCGGCCCGTACCCCAAACCAACTCAGGTGGTCAGGTAGAGAATACCGAGGCGATCGAGCGAACTGTGGTTAAGGAACTCGGCAAAATGCCCCCGTAACTTCGGGAGAAGGGGGGCCGCTTCCCGTGAACCCACGTGCTGGGGGCAGCGGGGGGTGGCCGCAGAGACCAGTGAGAAGCGACTGTTTACTAAAAACACAGGTCCGTGCGAAGTCGTAAGACGATGTATACGGACTGACGCCTGCCCGGTGCTGGAACGTTAAGGGGACGGGTTAGTCCTTCGGGGCGAAGCTCAGAACTCAAGCGCCAGTAAACGGCGGTGGTAACTATAACCATCCTAAGGTAGCGAAATTCCTTGTCGGGTAAGTTCCGACCTGCACGAATGGCGTAACGACTTCTCAGCTGTCTCAACCACAGGCTCGGCGAAATTGCACTACGAGTAAAGATGCTCGTTACGCGCGGCAGGACGGAAAGACCCCGGGACCTTCACTACAGCTTGATATTGGTGTTCGGTTCGGCTTGTGTAGGATAGGTGGGAGACTGTGAAGCGGGCACGCCAGTGTCCGTGGAGTCGTCGTTGAAATACCACTCTGGTCGAATTGGATGTCTAACCTCGGTCCGTGATCCGGATCAGGGACAGTGTCAGGTGGGTAGTTTAACTGGGGCGGTTGCCTCCCAAAATGTAACGGAGGCGCCCAAAGGTTCCCTCAGCCTGGTTGGCAATCAGGTGTCGAGTGCAAGTGCACAAGGGAGCTTGACTGTGAGACCGACGGGTCGAGCAGGAGCGAAAGCTGGGACTAGTGACCCGGCACCGGCATGTGGAAGCGGTGTCGCTCAACGGATAAAAGGTACCCCGGGGATAACAGGCTGATCTTCCCCAAGAGTCCATATCGACGGGATGGTTTGGCACCTCGATGTCGGCTCGTCGCATCCTGGGGCTGGAGTAGGTCCCAAGGGTTGGGCTGTTCGCCCATTAAAGCGGTACGCGAGCTGGGTTTAGAACGTCGTGAGACAGTTCGGTCCCTATCCGCCGTGCGCGTAAGAGACTTGAGAAGAGCTGTCCCTAGTACGAGAGGACCGGGACGGACGAACCTCTGGTGTGCCAGTTGTACCGCCAGGTGCACTGCTGGTTGGCTACGTTCGGCAGGGATAACCGCTGAAAGCATCTAAGCGGGAAGCTCGCTTCAAGATGAGGTCTCTCACCGACCTAGTCGGGTAAGGCCCCCGCCCAGACCAGCGGGTTGATAGGCCGGAAGTGGAAGCACCGCAAGGTGTTGGAGCTGACCGGTACTAACAGGCCGAGGACTTGCCACACACCACCCACCCGCGGTGGCGGCCCGGCAACACACAGAAGAAGACTTGATGTCTCGCGTCCACTGTGCGGTATCTGAACCAACAACCACACGCACCTCCGGTGAGGAACCGGAAGGGTGTGGGCATATTCGGTCCCACCAGGACAGGTTCACAGCGTTACGGCGGCCATGGCGAGAGGGAAACGCCCGGCAACATTCCGAACCCGGAAGCTAAGCCTCTCAGCGCCGATGGTACTGCCCTGGAGACGGGGTGGGAGAGTAGGACGCCGCCGGACAACCATTCACACGAAGGGCCCCCACCAATCCGGTGGGGGCCCTTCGTCATGCCCGCCTCGTGCTTTATGGCGCTGGAGTCGGTCCGCAGGCAGACGTGGGTCAGTCGGCAGCGAGCCCGAGGACGGCGAGGTTCTGGCCTCCGCCTTCGTGCACGAGCAGGCCGGCCTCGTCAGGCAGGAACGCGTGTCCCCGTGACAGGGACATGTAGGACGGCTCCTCCACGCGGGCGAAGACCGTGGCCCGCCCGTCGCGGATCCGGATGATGCGTCGTTGGGGCACGTCGCTGACGAGGACGTCACCGGCTGCCGTGACCTCGACCGCGCCGAGGACGGAGCCCGCCTCGGCGCCGGTGTCGTCCATGTGCCGGGCCTCGATCGCGCCGTCCTGGCCGGCTGTCGTCCGCGGGTCCGCGATGAGGTTCAGCGTGCCCGAGGGATCGAGTTCGAGGACGGCGGATGTCACGGTGATGACGACGCCGCCGGACGGGGTCGCCGCGATTTCGGACACGTTCGGGAGCGGAGATGACGCGCCGGGGCGGGGGAAGTCGCCGAGATCGGGCGGTGGATAGGAGCGGCCCTTCGACGCAGCCTCGCCTGTTCCGGCCACGGCCTCGACCTCCCCTGCCGCCGTCACTCGGGACACGAGGAAGCCTGTGGCGATGTACACCTCGCCCTGCCGGCTGACTGTCACGGCGGGCGTGAAGGTGAAACGGAGAACACTGGTGGGGAAGGTCGCTAGCGTCTCCCAGGCGCCGCTCATCGGGCCACGCACCAGTCGGAGTTCAGCGTGGTCCCAGAGATAGAGGCGTCCGTCGGCGTCCACTGCGACCGGCTGGGCGTCGAGCCCCACCCGGAGTCCGTCGACGAGCGGGAGCGGGAACGAGGCGCACGACCCGTCGCCTCGGAGGAGGACCAAGCCGGGGTCCGGCACCCAGTCCTCCTCTCCCCCCGCCTCCTCAGGATTGGCGTCGTAGGCGACGACAACGCTGCCGTCGGGCAGAGCCGCGCTGCCGAGGATCAGCGCGTCCGCGCCGAAAGAACTCGCCTGCAGAACGGTGCGCAGTTCTCCGGCGGGAGTGGCGAGAGGCTCCCCGCACGCGTCCGACGCGGACTCGTCGTCCGCGCACCCGGTCAGAGCGCTGACGGCGATCACTCCAGCGGCCAGCAACGGCCGGATCGGCGCCACACGGCATTGAAGCGCGCAGATCGAGGTGGAGCGCAAATCTGGCCGTGACGTTACCGAATCGGGTCCGCGCAACAGGGGCGTCACACGGCAGGGTTACCGTCCGGGCTTCCCGACGACCGGAGGTTCGGCCGCGTGCACCTGTCGCCGCACGAGCAGGAACGGCTGCTGCTCTCCTATGCCGCCGAGCTGGCGCGCCGCCGGCGGGCGCGAGGGCTGAAGCTGAACCTGCCGGAGGCGACGGCGATCATCACCGACCACGTGCTCGAGGGCGCTCGCGACGGCGTCCTCGTCGCAGAGCTGATGCAGAGCGGCCGCACCGTCCTCACCCGGGACGACGTCATGGACGGCGTCCCCGAGCTGCTCGGGGAGGTGCAGGTGGAGGCGACCTTTCCCGACGGGACCAAGCTCGTGACCGTCCACTCGCCGATCCCGTGATCCCCGGCGAGGTTCTTCCGGCCGACGGCACCATCGAGACGCTCGAGGGCGCTCCGCGCGTCGAGATCGAGGTGCACAACGCGGGCGACCGGCCGGTGCAGGTCGGCTCGCACTTCCACGTCGCCCAGGCGAACCGCGCCCTGCGGTTCGACCGTGACGCCGCCCGGGGTCACCGCCTCGACATCGCCGCCGGCACGGCGGTGCGGTTCGAGCCCGGCATCACCCGCACGGTGACGCTGGTTCCGCTGGCCGGCGCGCGGCTGGTGCCGGGCCTGACGGCCGAGGGCGGTCTGGGCTGATGGTCGAGCTGTCCCGCGAGCGGTACGCGCAGCTGTACGGACCGACGACCGGCGACCGCATCCGGCTGGCCGACACCGACCTGCTCATCGAGGTCGAGGAGGACCGCTGCGGCGGTCCCGGCCGCGCCGGCGAGGAGGTCGTCTTCGGCGGCGGCAAGGTGATCCGCGAGTCGATGGGGCAGGGCCGCGCCACCCGCGCGGAGGGTGCGCCCGACCTGGTCATCACCGGTGCCGTCGTGCTCGACCACTGGGGCATCGTCAAGGCCGACGTCGGCGTCCGCGACGGCCGGATCGTCGCGCTCGGCAAGGCCGGCAACCCCGACACGATGGACGGCGTCCATCCGGACCTGGTGATCGGCCCGGCCACCGAGGTGCTGTCCGGCAACGGCCGCATCCTCACGGCCGGCGGCATCGACTGCCACGTCCACTTCATCTGCCCGCAGATCGTCCCGACGGCACTGGGCTCCGGCGTCACCACGCTGATCGGCGGCGGCACCGGCCCCGCGGAGGGCTCCAAGGCCACGACCATCACGCCCGGCGACTGGTACCTGGCCCGCATGCTCGAGGCGATGGACCCGTGGCCGGTCAACGTCGCGCTGCTGGGCAAGGGCAACACGGTGAGCCGGGAGTCGCTGGTCGAGCAGCTCCACGCCGGCGCCAGCGGCTTCAAGCTGCACGAGGACTGGGGCTCCACGCCGGCGGCCATCGACGCCTGCCTCACCGTCGCCGGCGAGCACGGCGTCCCCGTCGCGCTGCACAGCGACACCCTCAACGAGGCCGGCTTCGTCGAGGACACCCTCGCCGCGATCGCCGGCCGGAGCATCCACGCGTACCACACCGAGGGTGCCGGCGGCGGTCACGCGCCGGACATCATCACCGTCGCCGGGCACCCGAACGTGCTGCCCAGCAGCACGAACCCGACCCGGCCGCACACGGTGAACACCCTCGACGAGCACCTCGACATGCTCATGGTCTGCCACCACCTGGACTCCAGCGTGCCGGAGGACCTGGCCTTCGCCGAGAGCCGGATCCGGCCGAGCACGATCGCGGCCGAGGACCTGCTGCACGACCTGGGCGCCATCTCGATGATCGGCTCCGACGCGCAGGCCATGGGTCGGGTCGGCGAGGTGGTGCTGCGCACCTGGCAGACGGCGCACGTGATGAAGCGCAAGCGGGGATCGCTCGCCGGCGACGGCGCGGCCGACAACCTGCGCGCCCGCCGGTACGTCGCCAAGTACACGATCTGCCCCGCCGTGGCGCACGGCATCGACGGCGAGGTCGGCTCCGTGGAGCCCGGCAAGCTGGCGGACCTGGTGCTGTGGGACCCGAAGTTCTTCGGGGTGCGTCCGCACGCGGTGCTCAAGGGCGGGATGATCGCCTGGGCGCAGATGGGCGACGCCAACGCCTCGATCCCGACGCCGCAGCCGCAGCTGCCGCGGCCGATGTTCGGCGCCTATGGCCGCGTACCCGCCAGGACGTCGGTGCACTTCGTCGCGCCGGCGGCGATCGACGCAGGCCTGGCCGACCGGCTCGCCGTCGACCGCCGGCTGCTCCCCGTCGGCGACACCACCCGCCTGACCAAGGCGGACATGCCGGAGAACACCGCGCTGCCCGACATCCGCGTCGACCCTGACACCTTCACCGTGACGATCGACGGCGAGGTCTGGGACCCCGAGCCGGTGCGCGAACTGCCCATGGCCCAGCGCTACTTCCTGTTCTGATGACGGCAGCCCTGCTCACCCTCGCCGACTCGCGCCTGCCGACGGGCGGGCACACGCACTCGGGCGGCGTCGAGCAGGCGATCACCGACGGCCTGGTCCGCGACCCGGCGACCCTCGACGCCTTCCTGCGCCGCCGGCTGCACACGGCCGGCGCGGTGGCCGCCGGTCTCGCCGCTGCCGCCTGCGGGGACGGCGACCTCGACCGGCTGGACGCCGAGGCCGACGCCCGCACACCCTCTCCCGCCCTGCGTGCGGCCTCCCGCCAGCAGGGGCGCGGTCTCGTGCGCGTGGGCCGGCAGGCCTGGCCCGGCGGACGGTGGGACGAGCTGCCCGAGCGTCCGCACCACCCGCTCGCGCTCGGCGTCGCCGCCGCGGCCGCCGGCCTGACCCCTCGGGACGCCGCGCACGCCGCGGCCTACCTGTCGATCAGCGGCCCGGCCACCGCCGCGCAGCGCCTGCTGGCCATGGATCCGCTCACCGTCGCGGCGGTCACGGCCCGGCTCGCGCCGGCGATCGACTCCGTCGCCGACCGCTGCGTCGGGGCACTGCCCGCCGACACCGACGTCCTCCAAGACCTCCTCGCCGAGGTCCACGCCGCACGGAAGGACCGCTTCTTTGCCTCCTGACCACGACCTGCACGACTACGTCGACGCCCCGGTCGCCCACCGGCATTCCCCGGGGGAGGGCATGGTCCGTTGCGCGTCGGCCTCGGCGGCCCGGTCGGATCCGGCAAGACTGCGCTCGCCGCGGCGCTGTGCCGCACGCTCGGCGCGGAGCTCGACCTCGCGGTGGTCACCAACGACATCTACACGACCGAGGACGCCGACTTCCTGCGTCGCAACGCCGTGCTGCCCGACGACCGGATCGTCGCCGTGCAGACCGGCTGCTGCCCGCACACGGCCATCCGCGACGACATCACCGCCAACCTCGACGCCGTCGAGCTGCTCGAAGAGCGGCATCCCGGACTCGAGCTCGTGCTGGTCGAGTCGGGCGGCGACAACCTGACGGCGAGCTTCAGCTACGGCCTGGTCGACGTCCAGGTGTTCGTCGTGGACGTCGCCGGTGGCGACAAAGTGCCGCGCAAGGGCGGCCCCGGCGTCACCGCGGCCGACCTGCTCGTCGTCAACAAGACCGATCTCGCGCCGCTGGTGGGCGCGGACCTCGGCGTCATGCGCCGCGACGCCGACGCCGTGCGCGGCGGCAAGCCGACGCTGCTCATCTCGCTGCGTGCGGACCCCTCGGCGGCCGCCGTGGCCGACTGGATGCGCGAGCAGATCCGGATGAAGGCGCTGCAGGACGCGTGAGAACCCTGGTCGAGGTCGTCGCACGGCGCGGACCGGGCGGGCGCACCGTGCTGCCAGCCATGGGCGCACAGGGCCAGCTGGCCGTCCGGCGCACCGGTCCGTCGACCGTTCACCTCGTGGCGACGGCGTTCGGCCCGCTCGGCGGCGACGTCGTCAGCATCCGGCTGGTCGTCGAGGAGGGCGCGGCGCTCACCGTGCGCACCGTCGCGGCCGCCGTCGCCCTGCCCGCGCGCAACGGCCGACCGTCCGCGCAGCGGATCACCGCCGAGGTCGCGGGTCGGCTGGACCTCGCGCCCGAGCCGACCGTCGTCGCCGCCGGCGCGCACCACCGCGCCGAACTGCACGCCCTCCTCACCCACGACGCCGAGCTCTCCGCCACGGAGCAGGTGCTGCTCGGGCGCACCGCGGAGGCGCCCGGCCGCTGGACCGGCACGACCCGCGTCGAGCGAGACGGCCGGCCGCTCCTGCACACCACGGTCGACCTCGGCCCGGGTGCCGGAGCCTGGTTGCCCCCGGTCGCCCCGCGGGCGTATGTCTCGACGGTGCACATCGGCGAGGACGCGGAGACGGCGACGGGCGATGGGGCGGTCCGGCTGCCCCTGGCGGGCGGCTGGGTGGCCACCGGCTGGGGCGACGAACTGCACCGGGTGGCCGCCGAGGTCGCCCGGCTCGGCGTTCCTGCGCTCGGGGTGAGCGCGTGACCCTCGTCGTCCGCGCCCGGCGGGTGGTGCTCCCTGACGGCGAGCGTCCGGCCGCCGTCCACACTGCGGACGGGCGGATCACCGCCGTCACCGACTTCGACGACGCCCCGGACCGTTCCGTCACGCTGGACGACGACGAGGTGCTGCTGCCCGGCGTCGTCGACAGCCACGTGCACGTCAACGACCCGGGCCGCACCGAGTGGGAAGGCTTCGCCAGCGCGACGAGGGCGGCGGCGGCCGGCGGCGTCACCACGATCGTGGACATGCCGCTCAACTCGATCCCGCCCACGACGACGCTCGACGCGTTGCACGTGAAACGAGAGGTGGCCAAGGGGCAGGTCGCGGTCGACGTGGCGTTCTGGGGCGGCGCCGTCCCCGGCAACGTCGACCAACTCCGGCCGTTGCACGAGGCGGGCGTCGTCGGGTTCAAGTGCTTCCTGCTCGACTCCGGCGTCCCCGAGTTCCCGCCGTTGGACGACGCCGGTCTGCGCGCGGCGCTCGCCGAGATCGTCCGGTTCGACGGACTGCTGATCGCGCACGCCGAGGATCCGGGCGTCATCGAGGCCGCGCCCGATCCGGTGGGCGAGAGCTACGCCGGCTTCCTCGCCTCCCGGCCGGCGGAGGCGGAGACCGGCGCCATCGACCGGCTGATCGACGC
Source organism: uncultured Actinomycetota bacterium (assembly GCA_963777095.1). Classification (GTDB taxonomy): domain Bacteria; phylum Actinomycetota; class Actinomycetes; order Mycobacteriales; family Geodermatophilaceae; genus CAVZOY01. The sequence goes on along the minus strand of CAVZOY010000006.1, from coordinate 752,020 downwards.
CGCCCGCGACACGGGGGCGCGCGTGCACGTCGTCCACCTCGCCGCCGCCGACGCGCTGCCCGCGCTGCGCACGGCGCGCGCGGAGGGCGTGCGCATCACCGTCGAGACCTGCCCGCACTACCTGACTTTCGCCGCCGAGCAGGTGCCCGACGGCGCGACGGCGTTCAAGTGCTGCCCGCCGATCCGCGAGCAGCGGCACCGCGACGGGCTGTGGGAGGCGCTGCGCGACGGCGACATCGACCTGGTCGTGAGCGACCACTCCCCCTGCACGCCCGACCTCAAGCGGCTGGACGTCGGCGACTTCGGCCTGGCGTGGGGCGGGATCGCCGGCCTGCAGGTGTCGCTGCCGGTCGTCTGGACCGGGGCACGCGAGCGCGGCTGCACTCTGTCGGACGTGGCCCGCTGGATGAGCGAGGCGCCGGCCCGGCTGGCCGGGCTGCCGAGCAAGGGCGGGATCGCCGTCGGCAAGGACGCCGACCTCGTGGCCTTCGCACCGGACGCCGGCCTCACCGTCGGCCGCCTCGAGCACCGCCATCCGGTGACGCCCTACGCGGGCCTCGACCTCGACGGCGTCGTCCGCAGTACCTGGGTGCGCGGTCAGCAGGCGGACGGCGCACCCGTGGGCAGGCTGCTCACCCGCGAGGACTGACACCGGGCCATGCAAGAGTGACGGCGCCGATCCGTCGTCCGAGGAGTTCGATGTCCGACTGGACCCGCCTGCCCGACCTCGCCGGCCGCGCCCTCGGCGGCGCGGTGATCGCGGCCAACGACGAGTTCTTCGCGGCCAAGGAGAACCTGGTCAAGCCCGAGCCCGCGGTCGCCCGCGTCGAGTTCGGGCACAGGGGCAAGGAGTACGACGGCTGGGAGACCCGTCGTCGCCGTTCGCCGGGGCACGACTGGGCGGTCGTGCGGCTCGGCGTGCCCGGCGTCGTGGCCGGCGTCGTCGTCGACACGGCGTTCTTCACCGGCAACTACCCGCCGCAGGCCTCGCTGGAGGGCGCCGCGGTCGAGGGGCACCCGTCGGCCGACGAGGTGGCCAAGGCCGACTGGCAGCCGCTGCTGCCGCTCTCCGACCTGGACGGCGGGACCGCGAACTCCTTCGCGGTCGAGTCCGGCCGGCGGGTGACGCACGTGCGGCTCACCATCCACCCGGACGGCGGTGTCGCGCGGCTGCGCGTCCACGGCACCGCGGTGCCCGATCCGCGGTTCCTCGACGCCGGCCCGTTCGATCTCGCGGCCCTCGAGAACGGCGGCCTCGTCAGCGGGGTCAGCGACGAGTACTTCGGCCGCCCCCAGCAGCTCATCGCGCCCGGCCTGACCCGCTCGATGGGCGAGGGCTGGGAGACCCGCCGGCGGCGCGAGAAGGGCAACGACTGGGTCGAGGTGACGCTGGCCTGCGAGGGCGTCGTCACGCTGGCCGAGCTCGACACGTCGTACTTCCTCGGCAACGCGCCCGGCTCGGCGTCGCTGACCGGCCTCGGACCGGACGGCGAGGTCACCCTGCTGCCGCGCACCCGCCTGCAGCCCGACACCCGCCACCGCTTCGTGCTGAACGGCGCCGGCGGCGTCGAGCGGGTGCGGCTCGACGTCTTCCCGGACGGCGGCATGGCCCGGCTGCGGCTGTGGGGCCGGCCGACAGATGCGGGCCGCGCGGCGCTCGGCCGCCGCTGGTTCGACGCGCTGCCCGACGTCCAGGCGCTCGAGGTGCTCGGCGAGGCAGGGGTGTCGCCGGCCGACGCGGGCCGGGTCGTGGGCCACCGTCCCGACGGCGACCTGCCCCCGGCCGTCGCCCGCCTCGTGCTGGGGCTCTGAGGTGGAGGCGTCGACCCGCGCCGACCTGCTGATCGCCGACGCCGAGCTGATCGCGACCGTCGACGACGACCGTCGCGAGATCGCCGGCGGTTGGGTCGCGGTGACCGACGGCTTCATCAGCGCGCTCGGCGGACCGGGGGACCCCACGCCGGCCGCGGCCCGCACCATCGACGCCCGCGGCTGCCTGGTCACGCCGGGCCTGGTCAACACCCACCACCACCTGTACCAGAACCTGACGCGCGCCTTCGCTCCTGCGCTGACCGGCGGCCTCTTCGACTGGCTGGTCACCCTCTACCCGCGGTGGGCGCGGCTCGACGAGGAGGCCGCGCACGTCAGCGCGTGGATCGGGCTGACCGAGCTCGCGCTCGGCGGCTGCACCACCTCGACCGACCACCTGTACGTGCACCCGCGCGGCGGCGGCGACCTGATCGCCGCCGAGATCGCCGCGGCCAGCGACCTGGGCGTCCGATTCCACCCGACCCGCGGCTCGATGTCGCTGTCGGTCAAGGACGGCGGCCTGCCGCCGGACAGCGTCGTCCAGGACGACGACGAGATACTCGCCGAGTCGCAGCGGCTGGTCGAGCAGCACCACGACCGCTCCCCCGGCGCCATGACCCGCATCGCGCTGGCGCCGTGCTCGCCGTTCAGCGTCTCCGCCGAGCTGATGTCGCGCACCGCCGAGCTCGCGGCCGACCTCGACGTCCGGCTGCACACGCACCTGTGCGAGACCGAGGACGAGGACGCCTTCTGCCTCGAGCGCTGCGGCATGCGGCCGGTCGAGTACCTGGCCGACGTCGGGTGGATGAGCGACCGGGTGTGGCTGGCGCACGTCGTCTGGCCGAACCCGGAGGAGGTCGGAAAGCTCGGGGTCGCGGGGGTCGGGGCGGCGCACTGCCCGTCGTCCAACATGATCCTGGGCAGCGGACTGGCGCCGGTCCGCGAGCTGCGCGCCGCCGGAGTCCCCGTGGGCCTCGGCGTCGACGGATCGTCGTCGGCCGACTCGGCGTCCCTGTGGCTGGAGGCGCGGACGGCGATGCTGCAGGGCAAGCTGCGCCACGGCGCGGGCTCGATGTCGGCACGCGATGCGCTCGAGATCGCCACGCGCGGCGGCGCGGCCTGCCTCGGGCGGACCGGCGAGATCGGCCAGCTGTCCGTCGGCGCGTGCGGCGACCTCGCCGTGTGGTCGCTCGAGGGCGTGCCGTTCGCGGGCGCACTGTCCGACCCGGTCGAGGCGTGGCTGCGCTGCGGTCCGACGGCGGCGCGGCACACGATCGTCGCCGGCCGGTTCGTCGTCGAGGACGGCGTCGCGGTGCACCCGGGCCTGGAGGAGCAGCTCGCCGTCCACCGCCGGGTGTCCGAGCGGCTGCAGGCGCCGCTGTAGGGGAGCCGCGCCACCTGCGGCGACGTCGGGAAGGATGGCCGGCGTGAGCACCGACGACGGCCTGCGGGCCGCGATCGCGAAGATGCGGGCGGACGAGGTGTCCGAGGTCGCCATCGGCACCTTCGAGGACAACTACCGGCGGCTGCGCGACGGCGAGACGGGCATGGTGCCCGAGTCGACGATCGAGCCGCTGGACAGCCCGGCCCTCGACACCGCGGCGCACAGCGACGAGGACGGCACGCGGGCGCTGGACCGCACGGTCGTCGTCAAGCTCAACGGGGGACTGGCGACCTCGATGGGGATGGACCGCGCCAAGTCGCTGCTCGAGGTCAAGGACGGCCTGAGCTTCCTCGACATCATCGCCCGGCAGGTGCTGGCCCTCCGGCGGCAGCGCGGCGTCCGGCTACCGCTGATGTTCATGGACTCCTACCGCACCCGCGACGACACGCTGCGGGCGCTCGAGGCCTATCCGGAGCTGCCGGGCGACCTGCCGCCGGACTTCCTGCAGACCAAGGAGCCCAAGCTCCTGCTCGACGACCTGACGCCGGTGAGCTGGCCGCCGGACCCGTCGCTGGAGTGGTGCCCGCCCGGGCACGGCGACATCTACGGCGTGCTCTACGACAGCGGGCTGCTCGACCGGATGATCGATCAGGGGTTCACCCAGCTGTTCGTGTCGAACGCCGACAACCTCGGCGCGGTGCCCGCGCCGGAGGTGGCGGCCTGGTTCGCCGGCAGCGGCGCGCCGTTCGCGATCGAGGCGGTCCGGCGGACGCCGTCCGACCGCAAGGGCGGGCACTTCGCGCGCCGGACGTCGGACGGCCGGATCGTGCTGCGGGAGACGGCCCAGACGCTGCCCGAGGACAAGGCCGCGCTGGCCGACCTCGACCGGCACCGGTTCGCGTCGACCAACAACATCTGGATCGACCTCGCCGCGCTGCGGGAGACCCTGCGGGCCCGCGAGGGGCGGCTGCGGCTGCCGTTCATCCGCAACGTGAAGAACGTGGACCCGACGGACTCCGGCAGCCCCGAGGTCGTGCAGTTGGAGACGGCGATGGGCTCGGCGATCGAGGTCTTCGACGGAGCGGCCACCGTGGCGGTCGAGCGCAACCGTTTCGTGCCGGTCAAGACGACCGACGACCTGCTCGTGCTGCGCAGCGACTGCTACGAGCTGGACGACGACTTCGTGCTGCACCGCGGGTCGGACGCGCTGCCGTTCGTCGAGCTGGGCAAGGCGTACAAGTTCGTCGGCCCGTTCGCCGAGCGGTTCCCCGACGGGCCGCCGAGCCTGCGCCAGGCCAGGGCCTTGCGGGTGCCGGGGGACTGGACGTTCGGGAGCGGCGTCACCGTCGTCGGCGACGTGACGGTCGAGGGCGACGGCGGCGAGATCCCGCCCGGCACGGTCCTCGAGGGCTGACTACAGGGCTGCCGCGAGAGCCTCGAGGTCGTCGACCGTGGCGTCGAGATGGGGTGACACCCGCAGGATCGGGCCGGTCATCTCGCCGGGCGCCCGCTCGGGCGCGATCGCGCTGACGACGATGCCGTGCTCGGCGAGCAGCCGGGCGCGTGTGGCGGGGACATCGACGCCGTCCGGCGGGATCAGGGTCGTGGTCGCGGTGGGCTCGTCCTCGGGCTCGATCACGCGCCACCCGCCGACGCCGTCCAGCAGCTCCCGGGTCGCCCGGCCCAGCGCGGCCAGCCGCTCGCGCACGAGGTCCGGACCTGCGGCCAGGTGGTCGCCGACGGCGATGACCAGCCCGATCCGGCCGGCGACGTGCGCCTCGCCCGACTCGAAGGCGCGCATCGGGGGCACGCCTTCGGGCTCGGGAAGTACCGGGCGCAGCTGCGCGGCCAGCGCGGGGCGCACGAACAGCACGCCGACGCCGCGCGGGCCGGCCAGCCACTTGCGGGACGTCGAGTAGACGACGTCCGCACCGAGGTCGACGTCGACGTGGCCGAGCGACTGGGCGGCGTCCAGCACCAGCGGAACGCCGGCGTCGCGGCACAGCGCGGCGATCTCCCGTGCCGGCTGGGCGATGCCGCGGTGGCTCGGGACGTGGGTGAGCAGCACGACCGCCGGTGGATCGGTGGCCAGCGCGCGGCCGACCGCCTCGACGTCGGCCCGGCCGAGACCGTCGACCGGCAGCGGCTCGGGCCGCAGTCCGAAGGCGCGCAGGTGGGCGATGTTGGGCGAGTACTCGCCCGGCAGGCAGGCGACGCGCGTACCGGCGGGCAGCCGCCAGCCGATCAGCAAGGTGGCCAGCGCCGCCTGGGCGGACTCCACGAAGGCGACGTCCGCGGCGGCCATGCCGACCAGCCCGCCGAGCACCGAGCGGCCCTGCTGCAGCAGGTCGTCGGCCATCGCCTCGGCCACGTAGCCACCGAGCTCCGCCTCGTGCCGCGCGTGGTGGGCGGCCGCCTCCAGCGCCCGGTGCGACTGACGGCTGCACGCCGCGGTGTCGAGGTGCCGGCCGGCGGCGCGCGGCCGGGCCGTGCGCCAGGCGGCGCCGAGGTCGTCGTGCGGGAGGGGCGAACTCACCCGGGAAACGCTAGACCGGTCAGCTCTCGAGTTCGCCGCGCGCCACGGAGACGCCGGAGTGCGTCGGATCGCCGTCCAGGGGCTCGACGGAGACGTCGACGATCGGGTACTCGGACAGGTCGAGGCCCTCCGGCAGGTCCAGCGTCGTGGTGCCCGCCCGGACGACGCCGACCTGCACCATGCGCTCGACGTTCGGCTCGAGCAGCCACACCTCGTAGAAGCCGTCGTCGAGGTCGGGTGCGTCGAGCACCACGCGCAGCTGCTCGCCGTCGCCGGTGGAGACCACCTCGGCGTTGCCGGTGGCGTCGCTGTCCTCGAGCGGCGCCAGATCGGTCGCGGCGAGCTCCTCGGCCGCGTCGCGGTTCGCCAGCGCCACGGCGCCGGCGCCGATGCCCGCGCCGACCAGCAGCGAGGCCGCCATGGCCAGCAGGACGCGGGAGCGGCGTGGCCGGAGCTCGCGGACGACACCGGGTGCAGGTGCGAACTCGGCCGGGGCGACCGGTGCCTCCGGGGCCACGACGACCGGCTGCGCCTGCGTCATCGACCGGTCGGCGACCTCGGGCCGCGGGGCCGCCTGCACCCCGGTGGCCGCGGCGATCGCGCCCCAGACCGAGGGCGGCGGCGTCGCCGGCGCGACCGAGGTCGCGAACTCCGGAACGGCTCAGCGCGTCGACGCTGCGCTGCAACGACGCCACCTCGGCGCGGCAGGCCGCGCACCCGTCGAGGTGCGCCGCGTCGTCCGCGGGCAGCGGCTCGCGGAGCGCGGCCAGCGCGAGCGTCTCAGGCGTGCAGTGCTGCACCGTCCACCTCCAACCGTGTCCTCAAGCGTTCGAGCGTGCGCCGGATATGGGATTTCACCGTGCCGAGCGGGATCCCGGTCCGTTCGGCGATCTGCACGTGGGTCAGGTCCTCGAAGAAGGCCAGTTCGATGATCCCCCGCTGCGGCTGGCCGAGGCGGTCCAGCTCGTCGAGCAGCAGCACCCGGTCGGCCACGGCGGAGTCGAACGTCGGCGTGGCCGTCGGGGCGGCCTGCGCCTCGACCGTGGCCGCCTCGGTGACCCGGCGCTGCCGGTCCCGCTTCGCCCACACGTCGGCGATCTTGTGCCGGCAGATGCCGACCAGCCAGGCGGGCAGGGGGCCGGCGTCCCGGCGGAACCCGCCGCGCCCCGTCCAGGCGGAGACGAACACCTGCTGGGTGACGTCCTCGGCGTCCGGACCGGAGCCGAAGGCGCGCACCGCCATGCCGTGGATCTGCGCCGCCCACCGCTCGTAGGCCCAGGCCAGCGCCTGCTCGTCGCCCAGCGCGAACCGCCGGGCGACCTCGTCGTCGTCCGGCTCGGCGGAGCCCCAGGGGGCCGGCACCGCCTCCGTCGTCACGGCCGCGACGTTACCCATCAACCGGGGCCGGAGGTCCAGGACGTCACTCATCGGAGCATCTCCGCCACCACGACGACGTTGTCGCGGTAGCTCAGGTACTCGGGCAGGAACGGCCCGCCGCACGTGATGAGGGTGAGCCGGGGCGGCCCGTCGCGGCGGAAGAGCCGGTCGAGCGGGAGCGCCCGCTTCCGGATCACTTCTCGCGCGACGACCTCCCACCGGGTGGTCGCCCCGTCGGCGTCGGTGACGGTCAGCCGCTGGCCGATCTCGGCGGATCGGATCGGCGCCAGCGCGCCCAGGCCCTGCTCGACGTCGTCGACGTGCCCGGCCAGGACGGCCGACCCCGCCTCTCCCGGAGCGGGCCCGAAGCGGTACCAGCCGACCCGGTCGACGTCGTCCGGCAGCGTCATCGAGCCGTCCGGCTCGACCCCGACCGCGTCGACCTCGGCGTCGATGCCGTCGGTCTGCAGCCGCACCGGCGATGGTGGTGCCTCGGCGTCGGTCGGGGCTGCGGGCCGCGCGGTCGCCTCCGGGAGCCGGTCGGGCACGCGGTCCAGGGAGCGGTCGGGCAGCCGGTCGGGCGGCGGTGCCGCGGCGGGGGACGGCGTCGGCGTGCCCAGGGCGTCGACCACGGCGGCGCCCGCCGCCGCGGAGGGCCGGGTCAGCTCCCACGCCGTCGGCGCACCGACGGCGAGAGCCAGACCCAGGACCGCTCCGGCGGCGGCGGGACGCATCGCTCGATCTCCTGCGGTCAGCCGCGGGCGGAGACCAGCCGGCGGCCGGCGATGCCGGCACCGACCAGACCGGCCAGCGAGAGGGCGATCAGGCCGGCGGGCATGCCGCCGTCGTCCACCAGGCCCGCCGTGCCGCCGGGGACGCCGGACGGCGAGGAGTGGGCGCTGATCGACTGGACGGCCAGCTCGTAGCCGGCGTCCTCGTTGCCCCACGCGTAGACGATCGTGTTGGAGCCCTCGCCCAGCTCGAGGTCGGCCGGGCCGATCGCCACGGTGTCCGTGCCGGCGACGACGACGTCCGCGCTGATGGTGCCGGCGGGAACGGTCAGGGTCTCCTCGTCCGGGTTGGCGAGGCCCTCGATGACCGGCGAGCCGTCGGCGCGGACGTCGACGGCCGGGGCGGCCGCGGTGTGCCGCACGGTGACGCGGGCCTGGCCCGCCTCGACCGCGGAGGTGTCGTTGACGAACGGCGTCAGCGTCGGGGTGCCGTCCTCGCCGAGGTGGGCGACCAGGGTGGCGTTGGCGCCGGCGGGCACGTCGACGCTGCCCTCGATGGCGGGCTCGTCGGCCTCCGGGTCGCCACCGGCGGCGAAGACCTGGATGTCGTAGGAGCCGGCGGGCAGCTCGAGCGGGTCGGTGAGGGTGCCGGGCTGGAAGTCGGGGAGGAGCTCCTCGCCGTTGGCGTAGACGTCGACCGGGGTGTCGGGGACGGCGTGCAGGACGGACACGGTGGCCGTGTCGGCGGCGGTCGCGGGCAGAGCGCCCAGGGTGAGCAGGGCGCCGGTGGCCCCGACGGTGAGTCCGATGAGCGCGCGGTTCTTGAGCACGGTGGTTCCTTCCGGACGGGTGAGTGCCTGTCACCGCCTCCTTCCGCGCCCCGGGTTCGGTTGGATGCAACCGATGTCCGTCGGCGATCCGCCCCGCGGCCCGCGGGCCCGTCGGCGAGGAAGGGCCCATGGACGGGGAGCGGGACGCACGGCGCGCAGCGGCGGAGCGGCCGGCGTGGATGGACAGCCTCTGGTGGGCGGCGCTGATGCTCGTCGTCGGCGTCTACTGGGCCTGGAACGCGGTCGCCGCCCTGCGCGAGGGGGTTCTCTTGTGGGCGGCCGTCGACGGTCTGCTGGCCTCCTGGCCCTCTGGGCCGGGGTGCAGGTGTTCAGGCGCCGTCGCCGGGCGTCGTCCGGATCCTGACCGTGCGCGACGATGGGCCGGTGGACGCCGACCGCGACCGGGATCCCGAGGGCCGGGCCCGCAACGCCCGCCCCCGCGACGCGCTCGGCCGCCCGCTGCCGTACGGCGCCCAGGGCGAGGAGCGGGCGCCCGAGGGGATCGTGCGGACGCCGGCCGATGCGCTGACCGAGGCGCAGCAACTGCTGGACGCCGGCCGGCCGTTCCACGCGCACGAGGTGCTCGAGGACGCCTGGAAGCAGGCGCCCGAGCACGAGCGGCAGCTGTGGCGGGGACTGGCGCAGCTCGCGGTCGGGCAGACGCACCTGCTGCGCGGCAACGCCGGCGGCGCGGCCACGCTGCTCGACCGGGGCGCGTCGAACATCGACTCGTACGCAGCCGACCCGCCGCACGGCATCGACGTCTCAGGCCTGGTGCGGTGGGCGCGCAGCGGCGGCGAGGGGATTCCCCGCCTCACTCCGGGTTGATCAACTCGGGAGGGGGCCGCCGCGGGGTCCCGTCGCGCGCCTCGGCCCGACATACTCAGCCGCATGCGGAGCTTCGAGGCCGGGACGCGCATCCAGGCCAGCCCCGACGAGGTGTGGCGGCGGCTCGTGGACGTGGGCAGCTGGCGGGACTGGGACTCCGGCGTCGACCGGGTCGAGGGCCGCGTCGCCCTCGGCGAACCGATCACGATCTACGCGACGATGATCCGCAACCGCCCCTTCACGGTGACCGTCACCGAGCTCCGACCGGGAGAGGCCATGCGCTGGCGAGGCGGCCTGCCGTTCGGCATCGCGGTCATCGAGCGCACCTACTCCCTCGCCGGTCAGGACGACGGCTCGACGGTGCTGACCGTCGCCGAGGACCACACCGGGCCGCTCGCGGGCCTGCTCGCCCGGTCGACGCCGGACCTCAACCCGTCGTTCCGGCAGTTCTGCGAGGGACTCAAGGCACTCGCGGAAGGGCGTTCCTCCCGCCATACGGGATGACCGGTCCGGGACCCGGAATATCGGCGCACGGCGGGAAGTGCGACCATGGCGGTCGCTATGAGCACCGAGACCGTGCCGCCCACCGGTACCGCAGCCGCCCCTGACGTCACCGCCGCCGGAGAGCCGGCCACCGCGCCCCCGAACCGGCGTGGCCCGGTCACGTCGGCGTCCTACTCGCTGACCATCCGGCTCACCGCCGACGGCGACCCGGCCAGCATCGGCCGCATCGCGACGGCCGTGGGCTCGGCCGGCGGCGTCGTCACCGCGATCGACGTCGTCGAGTCCCGCTCGGACGGGCTGACCGTCGACGTCACCTGCTCGGCCGCGGACGCCGCGCACTCCGAGGAGATGGTCGACGCGCTGCGCGCCGTCCCCGGCGTCAAGGTGCGCAAGGTCAGCGACCGCACCTTCCTGCTGCACCTCGGCGGCAAGCTCGAGGTGGCCTCCCGGGTTCCGCTCAAGACCCGCGACGACCTCTCGATGGCCTACACGCCGGGCGTCGCCCGGGTCTGCCTCGCGCTGGCCGAGCACCCCGAGGACGTCCGGCGGCTGACGATCAAGGGCAACACCGTCGCCGTCGTCACCGACGGGTCGGCCGTGCTCGGCCTCGGCGACATCGGCCCGGGCGCCTCGCTTGCCGGTCATGGAGGGCAAGGCGGTCCTGTTCAAGCGGTTCGCCGACATCGACGCCTGGCCGATCGCCCTGGACACCCAGGACGTCGACGAGATCGTGCGCACCGTCGAGCTGCTCGCCCCCGGCTTCGGCGGCATCAACCTCGAGGACATCTCGGCGCCGCGCTGCTTCGAGATCGAGAAGCGGCTGCGCGACAAGCTCGACATCCCGGTCTTCCACGACGACCAGCACGGGACGGCGATCGTCGTCCTCGCCGCCCTGCGCAACGCGCTGCGCGTCGTCGGCAAGGACCTGCCGAACGTCCGCATCGTCGTGGCCGGTGCGGGTGCCGCCGGCACGGCGATCGTCAACCTGCTGCTGCACGCCGGGGCCGGCTCGGTGCTGGTGTGGGACCGCGAGGGCATCCTGTCGCCGGACGACGAGCGGCTGGCGCCGGCCAAGCTCGAGCTCGCGCGGCGGACCAACCCCGACTGCGTGCGCGGCGAGCTGCCCGACGCCCTCGAGGGCGCCGACGTGTTCATCGGCGTCAGCGCGGCCAACGTGCTGGCGGTCGAGGAGCTGGCCCGGATGGCGCCGAACGCAGTGGTCTTCCCGATGGCCAACCCGACGCCGGACGTCGACCCGGTCGGCGCGTGGCAGTACGCCGCCGTCGTCGCCTCGGGCCGCTCGGACCTGCCGAACCAGATCAACAACGTGCTCGCGTTCCCGGGCGTCTTCCGCGGGCTGCTGGACGCGCGCGCCACCGAGATCAACGACGCCATGCTGGTCGCCGCGGCCGACGCGCTCGCCGCCGTCGTCAAGGACGACCAGCTCAACGCCAACTACATCATCCCGTCGGTGTTCGACGCCGCCGTCGCGCCGGCGGTCGCCGCCGCCGTGGCCGACGCCGCCCGGCAGGAGCCGGGCGCGACGGCGAACGTCAGCAACGTGGAGTCCCTCACCACCCCCTGACGCGCGACAAACCCCGCGATCGAGGGACGGCGGAGGCCGCCCGACCTGGGGGATCATGGTCGGGTGCCCGAGTTGCCCGAGGTGGAGGCGCTGGCGGCGTTCCTGCGCGAGAACGCCGTCGGCCACGTGCTGACCCGTGTCGACCTCGCGTCGGTCCAGGCGATCAAGACCTTCGACCCGCCGCTGTCCGCGCTGGGCGGACTGGAGATCACCGGGGCGTCGCGGCACGGCAAGTTCCTCGACCTCGACGTCTCCGGGCTGCACCTGGTCGTCCACCTGGCGCGCGCCGGCTGGCTGCACTGGCGCACCGGGCTGCCGACCGCACCGCCCAAGCCCGGCAAGGGCCCGCTGGCGCTGCGCGCGCACCTCGACGACGGCGACGGCTTCGACCTCACCGAGCAGGGCACCCGCAAGGGACTGGCCGTGTACGTCGTCCGGTCGCCGTCGGAGGTGCCCGGCATCGCCCGCCTCGGGCCGGACGCGCTCGAGGTCGACCGCGAGCAGTTCGCCGCGCTGCTGGCGAGCAAGTCGGGGCAGCTCAAGGGCGCGCTGACCGAGCAGTCGCTGATCTCGGGCATCGGCAACGCGTACTCCGACGAGATCCTGCACGCCGCGCGGCTCTCGCCGTTCAAGATGGCCGACAAGCTCACCGACGACGAGGTCGTGCGGCTCTACGACGCCATGCGCACGGTGCTGACCGACGCGCTGGAGCGCCAGCTCGGGCAGAAGGCCGCCACGATGAAGGGCGAGAAGCGCTCCGGGCTCAAGGTGCACGCCCGCACCGGGCTGCCGTGCCCGGTCTGCGGCGACACCGTGCGCGAGGTCAGCTTCGCCGACACCTCGCTGCAGTACTGCCCCACCTGCCAGACCGGCGGCAAGCCGCTGGCCGACCGGCGGCTGTCCAAGCTGCTGCGCTGAGCGACGCGGACGACGATGGGCGCATGCTCGTCACGTTCGACCTGTTCAGCGCCCTGATCGATTCCCGCACCGGCGGGTCGGCCGCGCTCGGTCGCCTCGCCGCCGCGCACGGCTGGGACGTCGACGGCGAGCGGCTCTACGACCTCTGGGACGCGCACAACAAGGCCTCCCAGCGGGACCTGGACCGGTGGGTGCCCTTCGCCGAGCACTGCCGCCGCGCGCTGGCGGCGACCTACGTCGAGCTGCGGTTGGCCGCGGACGCCGACGACGACGTCGAGGAGCTGATGGCGTCCGTCGAGGACTGGCCGCTGTGGCCGGACGTCGCCGAGCAGCTGCCCGAGCTCGCGCAGCGGTACCGGGTCGGCGTGCTGTCCAACGTGGACGACGCGATCTTCGCGCGCACCCAGGTGGCGCCGCTGGTCGACGACGGCGCCGTCCTCACCTCCGAGCGGCTGCGTGCCTACAAGCCCGCGCCGGAGCTCTACCACCGCGCCCGTGAGCGGGCCGGCGGCGACCTGACCCACGTGGCGACGTCGGCGCGCGACGTCCGGGGCGCGCTGGAGGCGGGGATCCGGGTGGTCCGGCTGCGCCGTCCGGGACACCAGCTCGACCCGGCCGGGCCGGCACCGCGGGACGAGGCGAGCGACGTGCGCGGCGTGGGCGACCTGCTCGGTTAGGCCAAGAGGCGCAGCGCGCGGGCGATGACCCGGGCGACCAGCGTGGTGCCCACCCCGCCGTCCCCGTGCGGCTGGGAGTCGGCGGCCGAGCCGACCGCCGTCCACCAGTCCTCCATCGGCGGCGGGTCGAGGACGTCGACCCGCAGGCCGGGCACCGGGATGAGCAGGCGCACGCCCCGGGCCTCGGCCGCGACGCAGGCCCGCTCGACCGGCTCGGGCCAGCGGTGGAACGCCAGGTTGAACGTCGCCCAGTGGATCGGCAGCATCACCCGGCCGCCGAGGTCGCCGTGCGCGCGCACGGCCTCCTCGGGGTCCATGTGGATGGCGTGCCAGGCGTCGTTGTAGGCGCCGACCGGCAGCAGCGTGAGGTCGAACGGCCCGTGCTGGGCGCCGATGCTCGCGAACGCGGGCGTGTAGCCGGTGTCGCCGCCGAAGAAGACCTTGTGCCGTGGCCCGGCGATCGCCCACGAGGCCCACAGCGTCGTGTCCCGCGAGAAGAAGCGGCCGGAGAAGTGCCGCGCCTCGGTGCAGGTGAGCGTGAGGCCGCCGACCGTCGTCGATCCGTTCCAGTCGAGCTCGACGATCCGCTCGGCCGGCACGCCCCAGCCGCGCAGGTGCGCGCCGATGCCCAGCGGCACGACGAACGGCGCGGCCGAGAGCCGGACCAGCTCGCGCACGGTGGGCAGGTCGAGGTGGTCGTAGTGATCGTGCGAGATCAGGACGGCGTCGACCGGAGGCAGGTCGGCCAGCGGGCCGGGCACCGGGTGCAGGCGGGTGGGGCCGACCAGCGGGGACGGCGAGACGCGGTCACCCCACACCGGGTCGACCAGGACCCGCTGCCCGTCGACCTCCAGCAGCGCGGAGGCGTGCCCGAACCAGGTCACCGCCAGCTCGCCGGCCTCGGCGGGGATCTTCGGCGTCGCGAGCGGCACCGCGGTGCCGGGCTGGCCGTTGTGCCGCTCGTCGTGCATCTGGCGCAGGAGGCCCTTGCTCGCGCTGGCCGGCGGCATCGCCGGCGACTCCATCGTGTTGCGGAACTTGCCGTCGGACCACTGCGGCGATCCGGCCACGGTGGGCAGCAGCTGCGCGCGGCGCGCGCCCAGGGCCGTCGGCAGGCCCCAGGCGGCCCGGGCCACCCAGCCGACGGGCCCGGCGAGGGCGAGGGTCAGCGCGGCTCGGCGCACGGCGGAGGACGTCACGTCCTCCAGCATCCCAGCCGTGCGGGTCGCACGAGTGCGGCGCGCGTCACGCTCGACCCGTCGGAGGCAGACTGGACCGCGTGGAACCGGTCGACGAGGGCGGCGAGTCGGTCTGCTGGCTGCACCGGGTCTGTCCGGCATGCGGACGGCTGGCCGACGAGGATCCGCCCACCCGCTGCCCGGGGTGCGGCGCCGAGCTGCCGGCAGAGCAGTCGTCGGAGTAGGAGGGGCGCGGAATCCGCGCCCTGCTACTCCATCAGGCCGCCGCGAACCGGCCGAGTGCCCGGCGCAGCACCACGCCCAGCCGGTCGGCCTCCAGGTGCAGCTCGGCGCGCGGCTCCAGCGGCAGGCCGGGGCTGCGCAGCCGCACCTGGAAGGCGGCGTCCTCGCCGAGCATCGCCTGCTCCACGGCCACGGCGTCCGCCACGGTCCCGGGCGAGGGCAGGGGCCGGCCGGGCCCCGCGGAGAGCAGCACCATCCCGTACGCCCGGGTCGAGTCGGCGTCCTCGGGCTGCAGCACGACCACCGCGGTGGTCGACGCGCCGGTCGCCGGGTCCTCGACCCGACGGGCGATGCAGAACGGCGTCCGGACGACGGTCGTCGTCCGGAACGGCTCGTCGGCCGTCGCCTCCCGGACGGCGGTGAACCCGGTGGCGTCCTCGACGACCGCCTCCTCCCCCTCGAGCGGGCCGGCGGGAGCGCCGTGCACGAGCGGCGCGTGCGCCTCGTCGAGCAGCGTGTCGAGCAGCGTCCCGGCGGGTCCGGCCGCCCGCACGGGCGCGAGGTGCCCGACGACGAAGCGCAGGTCGTCCGCCTCGGGCACCTCCAGCGGCCCGGCGTGCGGCTCGGCGGGAGCGAGCCAGACCATGCCGTAGCGCTCGCCGACGTCGAAGGCGGGCGGCGCCGCCGCCAGCCCGTCGCCCCCGCGGTGCAGCGACCAGGTTCGCCCGAGCAACCGCACCTGCAACCAGCCGCCGGGGCGCAGCTCCCGGGACAGCGCCACCGGGTGCCAGGCCCGGGCGAGCGACGGGTGCAGGTTGTCGAGCACCGGGCCGGCCGGCACCGGCAGCGCGGGCACCGGCTCGGGACGGACGGCGCCCGACGGGCGGGGCGGGAACGGCGCCGCCGTCCGCTCCGGAGCGAGCCACACCCAGCCGTGCCGCTCCTCGACCGCCCACGGGACGGCGAGGTCCGCCCGCGGCGGCGGCGCGCCGGAACCGAGCGCGGGGACGTCGACGCAGCGGCCGTCGGACGCGTACCGCCAGCCGTGGTAGCGGCACTGCAGGGCGCCGTCGACGACCGACGCGACCTCGAGCGGCACCAGTCGGTGCGGGCAGCGCGCCGGGAAGGCGCTCACCTCCGCGCCGGGCCGCAGCCGGACGACGACGTAGGCCGAGCCGCCGGCGCCCACCGGCACCGGGCGCGTGCCCACGTCGGCGGACCGGGCCACCGGGTACCAGCCGGTCGCCCGCCCGTTCGGGGTGCGGGTCGGGGTCTCCACCGGAGCGGTCATGACCCATTGCAGCGCGCCGGTGTTGTGCCGGGGTTACGGGCCGCGGAACGTCGTGCGACGTCTCGGGCGCGTCGGACACGATCGGATGTCGACGCCGAGCAGCCGCTTCGTGGGGGTCCTACAGTGACCGCGGTCACTGTCGACTCGAGGAGGTTCCGTTGGCTGAGCCCGAACGGCGTCTGCTGACACCGGAGGAGTACCAGGAGGCCCACGCCTCGCCGGAGTTCCAGGAGCTGAAGCGGCGGTTCCGCGCGTTCGCCTTCCCGATGACGGTGGCGTTCCTGGCCTGGTACCTGCTCTACGTCCTGCTCTCCACCTATGCGCCCGACTTCATGGGCAGGCCGCTGTTCGGCAACGTCAGCGTCGGCATCGTCTTCGGCCTGCTCCAGTTCGTGAGCACGTTCGCGATCACGCACCTCTACGTGGCGCACGCCAACAAGCGCACCGACCCGATCGCCGACGAGATGCGTGAGCGGCTCGAGCAGCCACGCGTACGCGCACGGAGGCCGGGGCGGCGACGTCGGCGACGCGGCGGAGCCACGGCCGCGCGGGAGGTCCGTCCGTGAACCCGTCCGTGCTCGCCGCCGATGCGCCCACCGAGACGATCGGCGAGCCCTGGCTCAACATCGCCATCTTCGGCGCGTTCGTCCTCGTGACGCTCGCGATCACCTTCCGAGCCAGCCGCAACAACAAGAGCGCCGCCGACTACTACGCCGCGGGCCGCACCATCACCGGCCAGCAGAACGGCCTGGCCATCGCCGGGGACTACCTGTCGGCCGCGTCGTTCCTCGGCATCGCCGGGGCCATCGCCGTCTTCGGCTACGACGGCTTCCTCTACTCGATCGGCTTCCTGGTGGCGTGGCTGGTGGCGCTGCTGCTGGTCGCCGAGCTGATGCGCAACACCGCCCGGTACACGATGGCCGACGTCCTGGCCTTCCGGATGCGGCAGGGCCCGGTGCGCACGGCGGCGGCGATCTCGACCCTCGCCGTCTCGCTGTTCTACCTGCTGGCGCAGATGGCCGGCGCCGGTGGCCTGGTCACCCTGCTGCTGGGCGTGACCGGCGAGGGCGCGCAAGCGGTCGTCGTCGTCATCGTCGGCGCGCTGATGATCTTCTACGTGCTCGTCGGCGGCATGCGCGGCACCACCTGGGTGCAGATCATCAAGGCCTCGCTGCTCATCGCCGGCGCGCTGGTCATGACCGTGTGGGTGCTGGGCAAGTACGGGTTCAACCTGTCCGCCCTGCTCGGCGGGGCGCAGGAGAACGCCGTCGAGGGCCGCAACGTGATCGCCCCCGGGGCGCAGTACGGAGCGACGGGCACGTCGAAGCTCGACTTCGTCTCCCTCGGCCTCGCCCTGGTGCTGGGCACCGCGGGCCTCCCGCACGTGCTGATGCGCTTCTACACCGTGCCCACCGCCAAGGACGCCCGGAAGTCGGTCGTCTGGGCCATCTGGCTGATCGGCATCTTCTACCTGTTCAGCCTGGTGATCGGCTACGGCGCCGGCGCCCTCGTCGGGGCCGACCGGATCCTCACCGCGCCGGGTGCGGTCAACGCCGCGGCACCGCTGCTCGCCTTCGAGCTCGGCGGCACGGTGCTGCTGGGCATCATCGCGGGCGTCGCGTTCGCGACGATCCTGGCGGTGGTCGCCGGGCTGACGATCACCGCGTCGGCGTCGTTCGCCCACGACGTCTACGCGTCGGTGATCAAGAAGGGCAACGTCTCCGGCAACGGAGAGGTGCACGTCGCCCGCATCACCGCGGTCGTCATCGGCGCCATCTCGATCGGCCTGGGCATCCTCGCCCTGCAGGCCGGGCCTGAACATCGCCTTCCTGGTGGCGCTGGCCTTCGCGGTCGCCGCCTCGGCCAACCTGCCGACGATCATCTACACGCTGTTCTGGCGGAAGTTCACGACCCAGGGCGCGCTGTGGTCGATCTACGGCGGGCTGATCATCTGCATCGGGCTGATCATCTTCTCGCCGGTGGTGTCGGGTGCGCCGATCGTGGAGGCGACCGGCAAGAGCCCGTCGCTGTTCCAGCCCCCGGTGGACTTCCACTGGTTCCCGTTGAACAACCCCGGCCTCATCTCGATCCCGGCGTCGTTCTTCCTCGGCTGGCTCGGGACGAAGCTGTCCAAGGAGAAGCCGGACATCGCCAAGGGCGACGAGCTCGAGGTGCGGGCGCTCACCGGCATCGGTGCGGAGAAGGCGGTCGCGCACTGACACGCCGGCCTGATGGTGATCAGGTCGGCTGATCGCTAGGGGTCCTGGCTCAGTGTCGATGCTGAGCCAGGACCCCCGTCGATCAGGTCAGCCTGATCAACATCGCCGGCCGCCCTCGCATAGGGTCCGGCGGGTGAGCGCGCGGATCGTCCTGCTCGGCGCCAGCGGCTACACCGGGGCCCGCACGGCGGAGGCGCTGGTGGCCCGCGGCGCGCGGCCGGTGCTGGCCGGCCGCAACCCGGCGAGGCTGGACCCGCTGGCCGAGCGGCTCGGCGGCCTGGAGACGGCGGTCGCCGACGTCACGACGCCGGGATCGCTGGCCGCGCTGCTCGGGCGGGGCGACGTCCTGGTGACGACGGTCGGGCCGTTCCTGAAGCTCGGCGAGCCCGCGGTGCGGGCGGCGGTCGACGCCGGCGCCGTGTATCTCGACTCCACCGGTGAGCCGCCGTTCATCCGCCGGGTCTTCGAGCACCACGGCCCCCGCGCGGAGCGCACCGGCGCCGCGCTGCTCACCGCCTTCGGCCTGGACTTCGTGCCGGGCACGCTCGCCGGCGCGATGGCCCTCGACGAGGCGGGGGAGCGGGCGCACCGCCTCGACATCGGCTACGCCCTGGACGGCACCTCCGGGCAGGCGTTCTCGCGCGGCACCTTCGTCTCGCTGGGCGGCGTGCTGTTCGAGCAGTCGCACGCGTTCCGCGACGGCCGCGTGCAGGCCGAGCTCGCCGGGCGGCACCGCTGGCGCTTCGCGGCGGGCGGCCGGTCGCGCGACGGGCTGTCGGTCGGCGGTTCCGAGCACCTGACGCTGCCGGAGCTGTCGCCGACCCTCCGCGAGATCGGCGTCCATCTGGCCTGGTTCGGCTCGCTGACGCCCGTCGCGCACCGGCTGGCGCCGCTGTCCGGGCTCGCCGCGCGGCTGCCCGGTGCGAGCGCGCTCGCCGAGCGCGCCACGGAGGCGCTCGGCCGGCGGGCGGGCGAGGGGCCGTCGGAGGCGACGGTCTCCGGGGCCAGCACGCGCACCGTGGCCGAGGTGCGCGACGCCGGCCGGTGAGGTGGTGTCGCGGATCGAACTGGTCGGCCCCGAGGCCTACCGGCTGACCGCCGAGCTGCTCGCCTGGGGCGCGACCCGTGCAGCGGACGGCGGGCTCTCCGGCGCCGGTGCGCTCGGCCCCGTCCAGGCGTTCGGCCTCGAGGCGCTGACCGCCGGGGCGGCCGAGGCGGGTCTGCACCGGGCATGACCGCCGTCGCCTGCGTCGACATCGGCTCCACCTACACGCAAGGCCGCGCTCGTCGGACTCCCCGACGGCGAGCTGCTGGCCACCGCCCAGTCGCCCACGACGCTCGACGACGTCGTCCGCGGCGTGCTTGCGGCCACCGCGGACTTCGGTGACGCCCCCGTGGTGGCCTGCTCGAGTGCCGGTGGCGGGCTGCGCCTGGCCGTCGTCGGCTACGAGCAGCTGATCAGCGCCGAGGCCGGCTCCCGCGCGGCGCTGTCGGCGGGAGCCCGCGTCGTGCACGTCGCCGCCGGGCGGCTCGACGACGCCGGGCTCGCCGCGCTCGACGCCGTCGCGCCCGACGTGGTGCTGCTGGTCGGCGGCACGGACGGCGGAGAGTCCGGCGTGCTGCGGCACAACGCCCGCGCGCTCGCGGCGGCGGGCCGATCCGTTCCGGTCGTGCTCGCCGGCAACGGCGCCGTCCGCGACGAGGTGGCCGCCGTGCTGCGGGACGGCGGACTGCCGGTCCGCGAGGCCGACAACGTGCTGCCCGACATCGGCCGGCTGGCGCCCGAGTCGGCGCGCGCGGCGATCCGGGCGGTGTTCCTCGAGCACGTGATCGGCGGCGACCGGCTCTCGACCGACCCGCGGCTGCGGCAGTGGGTGCGGGCGGTGACGCCGGACGCGGTGCTCGAGGGCGTGTCCGTGCTGGCGCGGGCCCGCGTCGAGGCCGAGCCGCCGGGCGTCGTCGTCCTCGACGTGGGCGGGGCGACCACCGACGTCTACTGCGTGCCGGATCCGGACGCCGAGCAGGCCGCGCTCGGCCGCGAGGCCGTCGGGGTGCCGCCGCGTCGGCGCACCGTGGAGGGCGACCTGGGGGTGGCCGCCAGCGTGGGCGACCTGCGGCAGGCCGCGGCCGCGGAGGGCCTGCCGGCCCCGGG
Organism: uncultured Actinomycetota bacterium; assembly: GCA_963777095.1. Lineage (GTDB taxonomy): Bacteria > Actinomycetota > Actinomycetes > Mycobacteriales > Geodermatophilaceae > CAVZOY01. The sequence continues at coordinate 731,758 of CAVZOY010000006.1, read as the reverse complement.
CGACGAGCCGCTCGACCTCGGGACGGCGGCGGCCACCGTCGCGCTGCGCCGGCACCTGCGGGCCGAGGCGGCGTACGGGCCGAGCGGGGCCAGCGCGCGGGCCGCGGGGCTCGTCGTCCTCTCCGGCGGGGTGTTCCGGCACGCCGCGGACGTCGAGGCGGCGGTCGCGAGGATCGCCGCGGACGGCGGAGGTGCTGGGGCGGTGCTCGCCGGCACGGACGTCGTCGTCGACCGCCGCTACGTGCTCGCCGCCGCCGGGCTGCTCGCCGCGGAGCACCCGAAGGCAGCGGCGGGACTGGCCGGCGCGCTGGCCGGGGACGCCGGCGCCGGCCTCAACCCGCCGGGCGGGAACCGACGGTGAACACCGCGCCGAACGGATCGGTGACCTCGGCCGTGCGCCCGTAGACGAAGCTCTGCGGGTCCTCGGCCGTGCCGCCGGCGTCCCGCGCCCGCTGCACGGCGGCGTCCGAGTCGTCCACCTCGAACAGCGTGGTCCACGCCGACGTTGCGCCGGGGACGCCGGTGATGCCGCCGATCTCGTGACCGTCGGGTCGTCGCAGGAAGGTGAAATCGAGGTCCGGCAGGTCCTCGTTGCCGTCGAGGGTGAACCCGAACACCGCGGTGTAGAACTGCCGGGCCGGCCCCGGGTCCGCGGTGACGAGGTCGTTGCGTAGCAGGGCGCCGGGTTCGTTCACGATCTCGCACCCGACGTGGGCGCCGCCCTGCCAGATGCCGAACTGCGCGCCGACCGGATCCCGGGCCAGCGCCATCCGGCCTTCGGCCCCGACATCCATGGGCTGCATGATCAGCTCGCCGCCGGCCTCCCGGATGCGGGCCGCCGTCCGGTCGCAGTCGTCGGTCGCCAGGTAGACGTTCCAGAACGCCCCGACCGACGGGTCGTGCATGCCGGACAGCCCGGCCGCGCGCCGGCCGCGCAGCCGGCAGGTGGTGTAGCTGCCGTACTCCGCCGGTCCGACGTCGAACTCCCAGCCGAACAGGGCGCCGTAGAACCGGGTCGCCCGGTCGAGGTCGGGCACGCCGAGGTCGATCCAGGTCGGCGTGCCATCGGGCTGGTTCGTGGTCACGTCGCTCACGAGGCCTCCTTCGCCGCGGATGGTCCAGGACCGTAGACCCGGCTGCCGACAGTTCAGGGGCCTCCGTCGCCGCGGAACGCGCGCGCCCAGCGCGCCGATCCCGCCTCCGTGAACGCGATGACGTCCTCGGCCGCCATGTCCATCGCGGCGTAGCCGCCGCTGCCCGCGCCGACGCAGGCCGTCACGGTGGCCAGGGCCGCCCGGCGCTGGAAGAAGCTCTGCCGCACCTGCCAGCCCACGACCGCGCGGCGCTGCAGCACCGCCTGCTCGCGGACCAGCCAGCCGGCGCGCACCGAGAACGACCGCGGACCCGCGGCGTGGCCGAGCGCGGCGTACCGACCGAGGCCGAGCGGCACGCCGAGTGCGGTCAGCACCAGGCCGATCAGCAGCACCGCCCAGGTGGACGCGGTCGATCCCGAGCCCCAGCCCGACCGCGGTGACGAGCAGCCCGGCCAGCGTCGCGCGGACGAGCCGACGACGTCGGGCGGCCGCCGGGTGGCGCCGCAGCGGGCCGGGATCGTCGACGAGCGCGGTGCAGCAGGCGCTCGGCCTCGGCGCGCGGCCCCAGCGGCAGCAGCTGCCCGCGACGGGTGGCCTGGCCGAGGCCGGTCACCAGCGCGGCGGTGCGCGCGGCGCCGGCCAGTCGCATGCCCAGCCCCTCGGTGAGCGTGCCGCCGCGGATGCGGTCGATCTCCAGCTCGGTGTGCCGGCGCGTGACCAGCCCGCGGACGGCGACCAGCGAGCCGCCGCGGCGCACCAGCCGGAACCGCCAGTTGACCGCGGCCGCGCCGATCACCGAACCGAGGACGAGGGCCAGCAGCGAGCCGACGACGACGGCGATCAGGACGCGGACGTCGGACACGTCCGGCTCGTCCAGTTGCGGCCGGAACCGCTCGGGCAGCTCGTCGAGCAGCCGGAGCAGTGCGCCGACGGCGGCCAGCGGGACCGCGAGGTAGCTGCCGACCAGGGGGGCGTACTTCAGCCAGCGCGGGTCGAAGCGGGCGATCTCCTCCTCGACCGGCTCGGCAGGGGCCTCGGCGGCGGCCGCGGGGACGGCCGTGGCCCGGTGGGCGAGCACGGAGGCGCGCAGCCGGTCAGCCCTCGGCGCGGGTCACGCCGTCCACGACGAGCTCCTCGCCGTCGCCGGTCAGGGAGCCGGCTGCGGCGTCGATGCGCACCTTGACCAGGCCGAACAGCCGGTGCAGCACGGGGGTCTCGACCTCGACACCGCGCACCCGGTCGTTGGGCACGGTGCGCACCGACCGCGCCAGCAGACCCTTGGTGACGACGACCGACGTGGGCCCGTCGTCGTACCCGAACCGCCACCAGGACACGGCGGCGGCGACCAGCGACAGCAGCGTGGTGACGACGACGAGGACGACGACGGTCGTCGTCCCGCCGCCGAAGCCGGTGGCCGCGGCGACGGCGATGATCACCGGTACGAGCTGGCGGGCCTGCCGGAACGTGATCGTGTGGACCAGGACGATCCGCGGCGACGTCCGGCGTCCGTGCGGCGCATCCGCGGTGACCGGCGGGGTCACGTCGCCTCGTCGCGGACGGCGTCCGCGCGGGCGGCCAGGTCGGCGGCGACCCGTCGCGCGACGTCGTGCTCGAGGTGCGCGATGCGGACCGTGCCCTGGCTCGAGGCGGTCAGGACGGCCACCGTGGCCAGGCCGAAGACCTGCTGGAGCAGGCCGCGGGTGACGTCGACGGTCTGGATGCGCGAGATGGGCACGAGCGTCCAGGTCTGGGTGAGCCATCCGGTGCGGGTGAACGCGGCGTCCGCAGTGATCTCCCACCGGTACACGCGGTGCTTGAACCACGGGCGGATGCCGATCGCCACGGCCGCGTACACGGCCGCCCCGATCGGCACGAGCCCAGCGCAGCACCGGGATGGGCCCGACCGTGCTCGCGGGCACGAACAGCAGGAACGCGGCGACCGCCAGCCCGAGGAAGAAGCAGCCGATCACGCTCTCGGTCACCCACAGCGAGATCGCGGACCGGGGCATGGACCAGGCCGGTTCGCGCACGGGGGCGGCAGTCATCCCCGCCATCCTCCCAGCGCTCGAGGAGGAGGCGGCGCGGGGCGTGTCACGATGGATCATGTGATGCCGCTGCAGGTGCCGACCGTCTACGCGTCCGAGGTGCCGGAGGACGCCGTCGTCGTCGACGTCCGCGAGGGCGACGAGTGGGTGCACGGCCACATCGACGGAGCGACCCACATCCCGATGGGCGAGATCCCCGCCCGGCTCGACGAGCTGCCCGGGGGCGACCCCCTGTACGTCATCTGCCGCAGCGGCGGGCGCTCGGCCCGCGTCGCGGCGTGGCTCAATGTCAACGGTTACGACGCCGTCAACGTCGGCGACGGCATGGGCGGGTGGGAGGCCGAGGGCCGGCCGATGGTCAGCGAGACCGGCCAGGCGGCGTTCGTCCGCTGATCGCGGTCAGATGAGGACCAGCGCCAGGAGCAGCAGCAGGACGACGCCGAGGGTGATCGCGAGCTGACGACGGCGTCGCACCCGCACCGCGATGTCCACGAGTTCGGCGAGGGGCGCCGGCGGCACCGGCACCTCGCCGGCCATGCGGTCGAGGAGTCGGGCGGCCTCCTCGTCGACGTCCCGATCCATGCTCCTTCCGACGCGACGGGAGCCGCGTCCGGTTCCGTCAGGACGACGGCAGCTCGTACTCCGCGAAGCGGCTGCGCAGGTCCTTCTTCGAGAACTTGCCGACGCTGGTCTTGGGCACCTCGTCGATGAACTCGACCGCGTCGGGCACCCACCACGTGGCCACGAGCGGGCGGACGTGCTCGAGGATCTCCTCCTCCGTCGCCGTCTCCCCCTCGTTGAGCACGACGCAGGCCAGCGGCCGCTCGTCCCACTTCGGGTGCGGGATGGCGACGACGGCCGCCTCCTTGACCTTCGGGTGGCTCATGATCGCGTTCTCGAGGTCGACCGAGCTGATCCACTCGCCGCCGGACTTGATCAGGTCCTTGGTGCGGTCGGCGATGCGGATCGAGCCGTTGGCGTCCATCGCGGCGACGTCGCCGGTCTTCATCCAGCCGTCGTCGGTGGACAGCCGCACGCCGGCGTCCGGGTCGTAGTAGTCCTGCGCGCACCACGGGCCGCGCACCTGCAGCTCACCGGTGGCGACGTCGTCCCAGTCCTGCGGGGCATTGGTGTCGGCGTCGACGATGCGGGCCTCGACCCCGAACAGCGGCATCCCGGCACGGGCACGGCGATCGGCCTTCGTGTCGTCGTCGGCGTCGTCGTAGCGCGGGGAGAGCATGCCGGAGGAGGCGACCGGGCTGGTCTCGGTCATGCCCCACGCCTGCAGGATCGGGAGGCCGACCTGCTCGCGGTAGGCCTCGGACAGCGCCTTGGGGACGGCGGAGCCGCCGCAGCCGATCTCGCGGAGCCGGTGCGACTGGCCGGCCAGGTGCGGCAGCACGCCCTGCCAGATCGTGGGCACTCCGGCGGTGAAGGTGACGCCCTCGTCGACGATGAGCTTCGCGAGCGCCTCGGGCTGCATCATCGCGCCGGGGAAGACCAGGCTCGCTCCGGCGGCGGGGGCGGCGTGCGCGATGCCCCAGGCGTTGGCGTGGAACATCGGCACGACCGGCATGGCGCGGTCGCGCATGGACAGGCCGAAGATGTTCGGCGCGATGACCGCCATGGTGTGCAGCACCGTCGAGCGGTGCGAGTAGACGACGCCCTTGGGGTTGCCGGTCGTGCCGCTCGTGTAGCACATCGAGGCGGCGGTGTTCTCGTCGCTGACCCGGCCGAACTCGACCGGCTGCGCCTCGGCCAGCAGCGTCTCGTAGTCCCGCACGCGCGGGTCGTCGGGGATCTCGTTCGCGCCGCCGTCGTCCATGACCACGACGTGCTGCACCGTCGTCATGCCCTCGAGCAGCGGCCAGAACACCGGCAGGACGGTGCGGTCGACGAAGACGACCTCGTCCTCGGCGTGGTTGGCGATGTAGGTCAGCTGCTCGGGGAAGAGCCGGATGTTGAGCGTGTGCAGCACCCGGCCGGTGCACGGGGCGGCGAAGTAGAGCTCGAGGTGGCGCTGGCTGTTCCAGCCGAACGTGGCCACGCGGCCGTCGCCGCTGATGCCGAGGGTGTCGAGGACGCCGCCGAGCCGCCGGGTGCGCTCGGCCCACTCGGCGTAGGTGCTGCGGGTGACCCCGTCCGGCCCGTTGGTGACGATCGCGGCGTCGCCGTGGTGCGTCTCGGCGTGCCGGAAGATCGCGTCGATCGTCAGAGGGAAGTCCTGCATCAGCCCGCGCATGGCCGGATCCTGCCAGTGACCTGCGTCTGGCTCTACGCGCGGTCGGCGGCCGACTGGCAACTCGCGTCGCAGTGACGAGAGCCGCGCTGTGCCGCGGCTCTCGGCACCGCAACGCGAGTCTCGTCTACGGCGTCAGGACGACGGGCAGCTCGGCGAGGCCGCGGATCACGAACTCGGGACGACGCCGCGCGGGGCGGCCCAGTTCGAGCGACGACGTCCGCGTCAGCAGCGCCTCGAACGACGCCTGCAGCTCGACGCGCGCCAGCGGCGCCCCGATGCAGAAGTGGACGCCGGCCCCGAACGAGATGTGCGGGTTGTCGGTGCGGCCGACGTCCAGGGTCTCCGGGTCGGCGAAGACCGCCGGGTCGTGGTTGGCCGAGCCGAGCAGCGCCGCGATCTTCTGGCCGGCCGGCACGGTCACCCCGCCGATCTCGACGTCCTCGGTCGCGGTGCGCTCGAACAGCTGCAGCGGTGAGTCGAACCGCATGAGCTCCTCGATCGCGGTCGGCAGCAGCGAGGGGTCCGCGCGCAGCCGCGCCAGCTGGTCGGGGTGGGTGAGCAGCGCGAGCAGTCCGTTGCCGCTGACGTTGACCGTCGCCTCGTGCCCGGCGTTGAGCAGCAGGATGCAGGTGGTGACCAGCTCGTCCTCGGTCAGCCGGTCGCCCTCGGTGTCGCGTACGGAGACCAGGTGCGAGAGCAGGTCGTCGCCGGGGGAGGTGCGTCGCTCGGCGGTCAGCCCCCGCAGGTAGTCGACGAACTCCGCCGCCGCGCGCTCGGCGTCGTCCTCGAGCTCCGCCGTCCGGCCGTACTCGTACATCTTCACGATCGCGTTGGACCACGGCCGCAGCAGCGGACGGTCGGCGTCCGGCACCCCGAGCAGCTCGGCGATGACGCCGACCGGCAGCTCCTCCGCCATCCCGCTCAGGACGTCGACGGGCTCCGAGCCGGCCGACCGCTCGACCAGGCCGTCGACCAGCTCGCCGGCGTACTGCTGCACCCACGGCCGCAGCCGCTCGACGTGCCCCCGGGCGAACGCCGCGCTGATCAGCCGGCGCAGCCGCGTGTGATCCGGCGGCTCCATCTCCAGCAGCGCGTTGCGGTGGATCAGGTTGAAGCTCTCGAACCGCTCCAGCGGCGTCCGGTCGCGCCAGATCCGGCCGAGCCGCCGGTCGCGCAGCACGGCGTTGGCCTCGGCGTGCGTGAACGCCAGCCACAGCTGCAGGCCCTCGTGCCACTGCACCGGCGCGGCCGGCCGGGCCCGCGCGAACGCGGGGTAGGGGTCGGCGACGACGGCGGGGTCGGTGAGGTCGAGCGGGACGGTCACGCGGACGACGCCTCGCGGACGAGCTGCTCGAGGAGGTCCAGCGCTTCGTCGGCGCGGTCCCACGGCACCATCAGGTGGTCGTGGAAGAAGCCGGCGATCACGTTGCAGCTGATGCCGTGGGAGGCCAGGCGCGAGCTCACCGTGGCGGTCAGCCCGACGTCCGTCAGTTGCGAGTCGACCCGCAGGGTGATGCGGCCGGCCACCCACTCCGGCCGCAGCCCCGCGGCCTCCGCCTCGTCGCGGGTCAGCACGAGGGTGAGGCCCTCGTCCTCGGCGATCGTGGCGAAGACCAGCGTGCCGACCGGCGCCGGACCGAGGGCGTACACGTACGGCTCGGCGGCCAGCGCGGGTCGCAGTCCGACGAGCAGCCTGTCCAGATCGTGTCGGTCGGCCACGTCGGGAGCCTAAGGCGGACGCCGGTCGGCGGACACATACGCTCGACGCCATGGCCCGCTCCGCGACCCGCCGCCGTCCGTCCGCGCAGTCCGCAGCCGCGGGGGACATCAACCCCAAGGCGCCCTGCCCCTGCGGCTCCGGCCGCCGGTACAAGCACTGCCACGGCTCGGGCTACGCGCCCCCGGTGACCCGGCCCTTCGAGGGGCTGCCCGGCGAGGCGGACTGGGTGGCGCTGCGCGAGCTCGTGCCGGCCGCGACCGTGCCGCTGCGCACCAAGGACGGCAAGGAGCTGACCCTCGCGAGCGTGCTGCCGGGCAGCACCCCGGCCCTGGTCCGAGCCGACGGCAGCATCCTGCTCGGCGTCCAGCTGCAGACGTCGTCCGACGACGTCAGCAAGGACCTCGGGACGGCGCTGGCCGCCGCCCTCGAGGCCCCCGCCGGGGCGCCCGTCGACCCAGGCCCGATCGGTGCGGCCGGCTCGTCGGGTCCGCGGCTGCAGGACCTGCTCGACACCTCCGCGCCGTTCGAGGTGACCGTGCACGACGACTTCGGCTTCTGGCTGGAGGGCACGGGTGCGGGCCGCGAGGCGCAGGCGATGCTCGAGCAGGCCAACCAGGCGATCCTGCCGACCGTGCGGCTCGAGGGCCTCGACGCCGCCTACTGGGTGCGGCCGACCGATGCGCGGGCGCACCTGCGCTGGGTGCGGCCGGAGCCGGAGGAGAAGCTGCTCGACGCCCTGGCGCGGCTGCGCGCGTCGGGGGAGATCCTGCTGGGGGAGGGCACGCGCTACGCCGGCGCCTTCCGCGCGCACGGGCTCGTCGTCCCGGTCTGGGACCTGCCGGCCGACACCCCGGCGGCGGACTGGGCCGCTCCGGCGGCGGAGTTCCAGACCCGACTCGAGGCCGCGCTGGCGAAGACCGACCCGCTCACCGCCGACGAGCGCCGGGCCCGGGCGGGTCTGCTCAGCCGGCAGATCACCCTCCGCTAGGGAGCGCGTCGCGGGTGACGGGGCAGCTCATGCACCGCGGCCCGCCGCGGCCGCTGCCCAGCTCCGAGCCGGCGATCCGCACGACCTCGATGCCGGCGGCCTCGAGCGCCGCGTTGGTCACGGTGTTGCGCTCGTAGGCGACCGCCAGCCGGGGCGCGAGGGCGAGGGTGTTGTTGCCGTCGTCCCACTGCTCGCGCTCGGCGGTGACCGGGTCCAGCCCGGTGTCGATCACCCGCAGCCGGTCGATGCCCATGGCGGCGGCCGCCGCGACGACGAACGGCTGCGGTCCCTCCACCTGCAGTTCGACGTCCTCGGCGTCGTCCCCGATCCCCTCGGGCGCGGTGACGGTCCAGGCGACCAGCGAGTCGGCGACCGCCGGGTACATGACCATCGCGTCGACGTCGACCATCGTGGCGATGGTGTCCAGGTGCATGGTCGCCCGCTGCTGCGCGATCGGGACGACGAGCACGGTGTGCGCCAGCCCGCGGGCGAATGCGCGCCGGGCCAGCCGCTCGGCGCCGCCCGGCGTCGTCCGCTCGCCGACGCCGACGGCGACGACGCCGGGCGCCAGCAGCAGGACGTCGCCACCCTCGAGGTGCTCCAGACCCGCGCTGTAGAGCTGCTCGACACCGGCGAACCGGGGGTGGTGGGTGTAGATCGCCGCGGTGATCGTGCTCTCCCGGTGGCGGGCGGGCATCGCCAGCGAGGTGATCGCGACCTCGTCGCCGATCCACACCGACGAGTCGCGGGTGAACAGCAGGTTGGGCAGCGGTGGGACGACGAAGTCCGACCGGTCCATGAGCTCGTAGGCGAGCCCCGTGCCGCCGCGCAGCTCGTCGTGGGCGAGGCCGGCGATGAGCGTCGTCGCGAGGTCCTCCGGCGAGAGTCCGGCCAGGTGCTGGGTCGCTACCCGCTGCAGCGTGGCACCCAGGCGCGGGTCGTCCACCGCGGCGCCGATGAGCTCCGCCCGCGCGGCCGGGAAGGACAGCACCTCGGTGAGCAGCGCCGCCACGTGCAGCACCTCGACCCCGCGCTCCCGCAGCGCGTCGGCGAACGCGTCGTGCTCCTCCTGTGCGCGGGCCACCCACGGGACGCCGTCGAAGAGCAGCTGGTCGTTGTTGCGCGGGGTCAGCCGCGTCAGCTCCGGGCCGGGCCGGTGCAGCATCACGGTGTGGAGTCGGCCCACCTCGCTGGTGGCGCCGACTGTGGGCATCGGGGCGGTCCCGGCGAACTCGTCCATGGCGGGAAGGCTGGCACACGTCCCGGGCCCACCGCCGCTGCCGGGTGGAAAGTCCCTCGCCGAGGTGCCTCCTCAGCTGCCCGACTTCAGCTCCGCGCCGTGCATCGAGAGCGCGTAGATGACGAGGACGTCGAAGCCGATCGCCAGGACGCTCCACCACGGGTAGGCGGGGAGGAACGCGAAGTGGAGCGATGCGCTCACCGCTGCGATGACGACGCCCATCACCCGACCGGCCATGATGCCCCGCAGCAGCAGGGCAGCGGCGACGATGGCGCCGACGCCGACCAGGACGTGCGCCCAGCCCCAGACGTCGTAGTCGACGCTCACGATCAGCGACTCGGAGCCGACGGCGAGGTACCCGTCGTCGAACAGGGCGGTCAGGCCCGCGAGTGCATGGAGGAGGCCTCCCAAGGCCATCATGACGCCGGCGAAGACCAGCAGGCCGGCCCAGCCGGTCGGTCCTTCGCCCGGTACGGCGGGACGGACGCCCGCCTCGGCCTGCCAGTTCGTGCGGGTGTCGCTACGCGATCTACCAGGCATGCCGACCTCACGCGATTCCCGAGCCACGGCGCCGTCCACGATCGGAGGCGTCCATCCACCCGGAGCCTCGCGCAGGGGAGCGGTGGGGCCGTCATCCCTATCGGGTGATCCGGGCCTGCCGGCGGGCGGGCGATCAGCCCGTCGGCCTCATCTCCCGCCCGTGCACCGCGATCGCGTAGAGGATGCAGACGTCGACCGCGATCATGATGACCGACCACAGCGGGTAGGCGCCGATCGCCAGCAGGTTCGAGATGGCGCTGACCAGGGCGATCCCGAGGCCGATCACGCGGGCGACGACCTTGCCGTACAGCAGGCCCGCGGCGACCAGGATCGCCACGGTCCCGAGAATCAGTTGCAGCACGCCCCACGTCTGCTGGTCGACGGCCAGGAACAGCGGTGCGGCACCGGTCATCTGGAAGTAGTCCTCGTCGACCACGGCGACGAATCCCGCGATGAGTTGGAAGATGCCCAGCAGCGCGAGCATGAGAGCGGCGAAGATGATCCAGCCGATCCACGCGGTGCGCTCGGGCGGGAACACGACCTCCTGCTCCGCCGGGGTGTCGGCTGGTTGCCGTGCCGTGCCGCTCGTGGAGGTCTCGGACACGTCGTTCCTCCTGACGCTCCGCATCGTGCGCCGTCCTCGCTGGTACCGCACGACTGTCCCGTCGGTCCCGGAGGCGCGTCGTCGCCCGGAACGGGTGAACCGGCGGGTCGATAGGGTCCCGGCGCGGGCGGCGCCGCCGCCGACCGGCCGGCTGGAGGTGGGCGATGGACCTGTTCGACCTCACCGGCAAGGTCGCCGTCGTCACCGGTGGCACCCGCGGCATCGGCCTGATGATGGCGCGCGGACTGCTCCAGGCCGGGGCGCGGGTCTACGTGAGCAGCCGCAAGAAGGAGGCCGGGGACGCCGCCGTCGCCGAACTCTCCGCCCTCGGCACGGTGACGTTCCTTGCCCGCCGACCTCTCCCGCGAGGACGAGTGCCTCCGCCTGGCCGCCGACGTCGGCGAGCGCGAGGACGAGCTGCACATCCTGGTCAACAACGCCGGCGCGACCTGGGGCGAGCCGCTGGCCACCTTTCCGGCGTCGGCCTGGGACAAGGTGCTCGACCTGAACCTCAAGTCGCCGTTCTTCCTGACCCGGGCGTTCCTGCCGCTGCTCGAGGAGGCCGGGACCGACGACGACCCGGCACGGGTGGTCAACGTCGGCAGCATCGACGGCCTGCACGTCCCGCCGATGCACACCTACTCGTACTCGTCGAGCAAGGCGGCGCTGCACCACCTGACGCGGGTGCTGGCCAAGGAGCTCGGCCCGCGGCACGTCACCGTCAACGCCGTCGCCCCGGGGCCGTTCGAGTCGAAGATGATGGCCGAGACGCTGAAGAACTTCGGCCCCGCGATCGCCGAGCGGGCGCCGCTGCGCCGCATCGGCCGCCCCGACGACATGGCCGGGGTCGTCGTCTACCTGACCAGCCGGGCGGGCGCGTACGTGACCGGCGCCGTCATCCCGGTGGACGGCGGCATCGCCACGACCTCGTGATGTTGATCAGGTGACCTGATCAACGGGGGTCTTGGCTCACCTCGAGTGGTCCTGCCTCACCGTCGACCCTGAGCCAGGACCACAAGCGATCAGCTCACCTGATCAACATGTCAGTCCGGCAGGAGCACGCCGGGGTTGCAGATGCCGTGCGGGTCGAGCCGCTGCTTCACCGCGCGCAGCACCTCGACGCCCAGCGGCCCGATCTCGCGCTCCAGCCACGGCCGGTGGTCGGCGCCGACGGCGTGGTGGTGGGTGAGCGTGCCGCCGGCCGTCAGCAGGGCGTCGGTCGCCGCGCGCTTGGCCGTCAGCCACTGCTGCAGCGGCAGGGCGTCGTCGCGGTCGGCCACCACGGTCACGTACAGGGAGGCGCCGGTCGCGTAGCCGTGCGAGACGTGGCTCATCACGAGCGGACGGCGGCCCTCGCGGGTCAGCGACGTCCGCAGCGCGTTGCGGACGGCGTCGTAGACGGTGGGCAGCGCCGTCCAGGTCGCCGCCGTCTCCAGCGTCTCGACGAGCAGCCCGGCGTCCATGAGCTGGTCGCGCAGGTACGGAGCCGCGAACCGGTGCCGGCGCCACGACTCCCCGACCCGCGAACCGAGCCGGATGGCGCCGTTGTCGCGCAGCACGGAGGCCGCCGCGCCGGCGCGGGCCCGCACGATCGTGGGCAGGCCCTCCCAGCCGAGCACCAGGAGGCAGCCGTCGCCGTGGCGGCGGGTGCGCAGCGTGCCGCGCAGCGCCCTGGCGCCGGCGCCGGAGGCCATGAGCAGGTTGGCGCGCGTCTCGTCGGCGTCGCTGAGCCGGACGACGTCGGGCAGCAGGTCGTGCCGGGCCAGCTGCTGCAGCGCCGCGAGGCCCGCCGCCCAGGTGCGGAACGACCATCCCTCGTACGACGACGTCGCCGGCTTCGGCCGCACCCGCAGGCTGAGCTCGGTGATCACGCCGAGCGTGCCCTCCGAGCCGAGCGCCAGGCCGAGCAGATCGGGGCCTGCGGCGCTCGCCGGCGGGTGGCCGAGCTCCAGCACCCCGGCGGGCGTCGCGAGGGTGAGCCCGGCGACCAGGTCGTCGAACCGGCCGACGCCGGTCGAGGCCTGCCCGGCCGAGCGGGTGGCCGCGTAGCCGCCGAGCGTCGCGAACTCCCAGCTCTGCGGCAGGTGGCCCAGCGTCAGCCCGTGCCGGCCCAGCGCCGTCTCGAGCGCCGGGCCCCGCATGCCGGGCCCGACCGTGACCAGGGACGACGGGACGTCGAGCGCGGTGACGGTTGCCATCCGGCGCAGGTCGACGGTGATGCACGGCCGGTCGAACGGGTCGCTGCCGGTCAGACCGCCCACGACGCTGGTGCCGCCGCCGAACGGCACGACGACGACGCCGAGGTCGCTGCACGCGGCGAGCAGTGCGGCGGTCTCCTCGGTGCTGCCGGGCGCGGCGACGGCGTCCGGGGCCTCGGATGCGTCGCCGGCGCGGTGGCGGAGCAGGTCCAGGTAGCTCTTGCCGCCGGCGTGCCGCAGCCGCGAGTGCCGGTCGGTGCGCAGGTTGTCCTCGCCGAGCAGGTCGGTGAGCCGCGTGACGACGTCCGGCTCGAGGCGCGAGGGCTTGAGCTGCACCTCGTCGAGCGGCACCGGCGGCGTCGCGCGCGGGGTCCAGCCCAGCTCGCGGACGAGATGGCGGCGGGCGGCCTTGGACAGCGTCTGTCCGCCCTCGGGGGCGGGGCCCCAGCCCTGGATCGTCAGTTCGGCCTGGTCGGGCATCGCTACAGTCTGCCGGTGCCCGAGCCGGACGCGATGCCCCTGCCGGGTGCGCTGTCGCACGCTCGCCGCGAGCGGGACCTCGAGGCGGTGGCGCTCGCCGATCTGGACCTCGTCGTCGTCGGCGGCGGGGTGACCGGCGCCGGCGTCGCCCTGGACGCCGCCGCGCGCGGGCTGTCGGTCGCGCTGCTGGAGCGCACCGACCTCGCCGCGGGCACGTCCCGCTGGTCGTCGAAGCTGGTGCACGGCGGGCTGCGCTACCTCGCGCACGGGGAGATCGGACTGGCCCGGGAGAGCGCGCGCGAGCGGGCGGTGCTCATGGGCCGGACGGCGCCGCACCTCGTGCGGCCGCTGCCCTTCCTCGTGCCCGACGTCGCCGGGCGCGCGGTGTCGGCGCTGGCCGAGGTCGGCGGGCGTGCCGGCGACGCGGTGCGGCTGTCGGTGTCCGGCGGCCGTCGGTCCCTGCCGTCGACGCGGCGCGTGTCGCCGCGGGACGTCGCCCGGCTGACGCCCGGCGTGCGCGGCGGGGGAGGCGGCGTCGTCTTCTGGGACGGGCAGCTCGCGGACGACGCCCGTCTGGTGGTGGCGCTGGCGCGCACGGCGGCCGCCCACGGCGCGCGGGTGCTGACCGGCGTGGACGTCACCGCGGTGGACGGCGACGAGGTGCACGCGGCGGTCGACGGGACGCCGTTCGTGCTGCGCGCCCGCGCCGTGGTGAACGCGACCGGCGTCTGGGCGCAGCGGCTGGCGCCGTCCGTGCAGCTGGTGCCCTCGCGGGGGTCGCACCTGGTGCTGCGGGCGTCGGCGATCGGCTCGCCGTCGGCCGCGCTGACCGTGCCGCTGCCCGGCTCGCGGACGCGGTACGTCTTCGCGCTGCCGCAGCCCGGCGGGCTGGTCTACCTGGGGCTCACCGACGAGCCGGTGCCCGGCCCGGTGCCGGACGACGATCCGGTCACCTCCGACGACGAGGTGGACCAGCTGCTGACGACGGTGAACCAGGTGCTGGTCCGGCCGCTCACCCGCAACGACGTCCTCGGGACGTACGCCGGGCTGCGGCCGCTCGTGCTGCCCGAGTCGGCCGGCGCCGGGCCCGGGGACGCCACCGCCGACCTCTCCCGCAAGCACCTGCTGACGTGGGACGGACCGGTCCTGTCGGTGGTCGGCGGCAAGCTGACCACCTACCGGGCCATGGCGCAGGAGGCCGTGGACGCGGTCGTCGAGCGGCTCGACCTCACTGCCCGCCCGTGCACGACGGGGCGGCTCCCGCTGGTCGGCGCCGCGCCGCGGCTCGCGCTCGCGCGGGTGTCGGCTCCCGAGAGGCTGGTCGCGCGGTACGGCACCGAGGCGCCGGTCGTGCACGCGCTGGGCGCCGAGCGCGTGGTCGAGGGCCGCGACGAGACGGTGGGGGAGTTGCGGTTCGCCGTCCGGTACGAGGGCGCGCGGACGGTGGCTGACCTGCTCGACCGCCGGACGCGGATCGGCCTGGTGCCCGCCGACCGCGGCGCCGCCGTCCCCGTTGCGGAGGCGGTGCTGGCGGAGCGCTGATCCCTCCGTGCCGGCGTTCCTCGCGCCATGCGTCCGATGCAGGACCGGCACGGCGCGAGGAACGCCCGCACGCCCGAGCCGGGTCAGGCCCCTTGGCGGGCGGCGTTCGCCTGGACAGCGGTGCTCACGTACTGCGCCAGCGCCGGCGGCCCGCTGCTCGTAGTGGGCGGTGAACCGCTCGTCCTCGACGTACATCCGGCCGAGGCCGGCGTGCATCTCCGGCGGGCAGTCGTAGAAGTTCCGGCTGATCTGCTGCCGGTGCTCCTCGGCGATGTCCATGGCCTGCGCGGAGTCGGCCGGGACGCCTGCCTGCAGCGCCGCGGCGAACCGCGCCTCGACGTCCTCACCCTCGGCCTTGATCCGCACCCAGTCGTCCTTGGTGTACGAGGAGGTCCGGCGCTTGGACTCCTTGTAGGCGTCGGTCTCGCCCCAGCGCTCCTGCACCTCCTCCTCGTACTGGTCCGGGTCGAACTCGCCGAACACCTCGAACTTCTCCTCCGGCGTCAGCGACATCCCCATCGCTCGTGCCTCCATCTCCTTCTCCACCGCCGCGACCATGGCCTGCGTCCGCTCGAGTCGCCCCAGCAGCAGCCGGTGCTGCCGCCGCAGGTGCTCGATCGGGTCCGCGTCGTCCAGCAGGGCCGCGACGTCCTCGAGCGAGAACCCCAGCTCCCGGTACAGCAGCACCTGGTGCAGCCGGTCCAGGTCGTCCGGCGCGTACAGCCGGTACCCGGACGCCGACCGTCCGGACGGCGACAGCAGCCCGATCCGGTCGTAGTGGTGCAGCGTGCGCACCGTCACGCCGGCCATGGCCGCCACCTCGCCGACCGTCCTGCCACCGCTGCACGGGGTCCTCCCTCCTCTGACGCCGACGACGGTCCACCCTGACGTCGCGTCAGGGTCAAGTGTTTCTGTCGCTGATGTCCGGCAAGGTCCCCCCATGGACGAGGTGAAGGCGACGCTGCACGACTACCTGCGACGGCGCAGGTCCGACCTGCTGGCCAAGCTCGACGGGCTCTCCGAGTACGACGCCCGTCGGCCGATGACACCGACCGGCACCAACCTGCTCGGCCTGGTCAAGCACGTGGCCAGCGTGGAGCTGGGCTACTTCGGCGAGGTCTTCGGCCGGCCGCCCGGGCGGGAGCTGCCCTGGTACGGCGAGGGCGGGGAGCCCGACGGCGACATGTGGGCGACGGCGGACGAGTCCCGTGACGAGATCGTCGAGCTGCACCGGTTCTCCGCCGCGCACAGCGACGCGACGATCGAGGCGCTGCCGCTCGACGCCCCGGGCGAGGTGCCCTGGTGGCCGGAGGAGCGGCGGCACGTGACGCTGCAGCGGATCCTCGTGCACATGGTCGTCGAGACGTCTCGGCACGCCGGCCACGCCGACATCCTGCGCGAGCTGATCGACGGCACGAGCGGCCAGTACGCGGGCGACCAGAACGTGCCCGGCCGTACCTCGGAGGAGTGGGCGGCCTACCGCGCTCGACTGGAGGCGGCGGCGCAGAGCTTTCGCTGACGGGTCAGGGCGGGGGCAGTTCGACCCAGTCGTCGCCCGGGCCGGAACGGATGAGCCGCCACGCGGCCGGCACGCCGTACGCCCAGGCGACGGCCCGCTGCCGCGGGCACGGCGGGTTCTCCAGCAGGCGGTCGCCGTCCCGCCACGTCGCGCGCCAGAGCGGCCCCGTCTCGTCCTCCCACGAGTGCCGCCAGAAGGGGGCGGCCGCGCCGGTCCACGGTTCGATCTCCACGACACCGTGGTCGGGCCGTGGGCGCTCGGGGGCCGGCGCGGCACGACCGAGCCGTCTCACCGTGCCTTCTTCCCCTCGCGCAGCGACGCGGCGGTCTTCTCGATCCGGGCGGCGCGGGTCTCGGGCTTCTTGGCCTCCTCGACCCAGCGCACCCACTCCTTCGGTGCGAGTAGCGCGAGCGAGTCGTAGGTGCGGCGCGCGTCGTCGTCCAGGGCGGCGGCCAGGTCGTCGGGCAGTGCCATCTCGCGGGGCGCGGCGTCCAGCTCGATGCCCACCTCGACCTCCTGGCCGGCGGCCACGCCGGCGGCCTCGCGGTGCTCGGCGGCCAGCGGCACCCAGAAGGCCCCGCCCATCGGCGCCACGGTCGTCCGGTAGCTGTAGCCGCCCACGGTCACGGTCACCGGCGGGCGCTTGCCCGAGCCGAGTGCCTCGACCACGTCGTCGGGAACCTGCAGGCCCGTCGCCGTCTTGCCGCCGAGCTCCACCGTCGTCCGGAAGTCCATGGCCGCACGCTAGGCGACCCGGCCGGGATCCCGCGACGGCGTGACACCTGCCCCTGGCCGGCGGGACGTCGCCCGGCGGACCGTCCTCGCGTCCGTTCCCCGACCCGAGGAGATCCCGTGGTCACCGCAGCCCCGACCGTTCCCACCCGCCGCGCCGTCCCCCGAGGGTGGCTCGCGCTCTGCGCGCTGCTGCTCGCCGGGCCGGTCCTGTTCGACCTCGGCTACGCGTTGCACCCCACCCTCCCGATGGACGTCGACGCCGCCCTCGCCGCGGTCGCCGACGTCCGAACCCGGCACGTCGCCGCGAAGGTGGCCGTCGCCTTCGGCGGACTGCTGGTCATCGCGCTCGTGCTGGCCTACCGCCGCTGGCTCGTCCCGTCGCCGGGGCCGTGCCCTGGCCACCGTCGGCGCCGCGATGGTCGCGGTCGGCATGACCGCCAACGCGCTCAGCCAG
This sequence comes from uncultured Actinomycetota bacterium, assembly GCA_963777095.1. Lineage (GTDB taxonomy): Bacteria > Actinomycetota > Actinomycetes > Mycobacteriales > Geodermatophilaceae > CAVZOY01. The sequence goes on along the minus strand of CAVZOY010000006.1, from coordinate 714,357 downwards.
GCCACCTACGGCTACCTGCTCTACTGGGCCTCCGGTCCCGACGTGGCGCGCTCCGCCGGGGCGGACGTCGTCGCGGCCGCGGAGGCGAGCACCGCCCCGGTGACCCTGCCGGTCAGCTTCTGGTCGGTGCCCCTCTTCGCGGTCGGCCTCCTGCTGGTCGCGGTCGCCCTGTGGCGCGCCGGCACGGTGCCCCGCTGGCTGCCGGTCGGCATGGTCGTCGCCTGCGTCGCCGCCGGGGCGATCGGCACCGGCCCGCTCATGCTCGGCGTCCTCGCTGCTCGACGTCGCCGTGGCCGGCGTCGCGCTCGCGCACGTCGCCCGGCGGGCCGCGGTCATGGCACCGTGACGCCGTGACGCATGCCGACCGGCCCGGCCGAGCCGCGGCCGCGCGTCGTCCCGGCCGTGCTCGCGGCCGGGACGACCGCGGTCGCGGCCGCGGCGCTCGTACGTCATGGCTCGCCGCCGGTGGCGACGTCGTGCAGAGCCACGTCGTCGTGGACGCCGTCGTCGGCTCGGTGAGCGGGGTGCTCGGCGCGACTGCTGATCGCCCGGCTGCCGCGCAACCCGATGGGCTGGCTGTTCGGCCTCTCCGGTGCCGCCTACGCGGGCACGGCGGCGGTGACCGCCTGGGTCACCGCGGCCCGCACGTGGGGCTGGCCCGGCCTGCTCCCCGCTGCCTGGGTGTCCGAGTGGCTCTACGTGCTGGCCCTCGGCCCGCAGTTGACCCTCCTGCTGCTGCTGTTCCCGGACGGCGCCCCGCCCTCCCGCCGCTGGCGCCCGCTGACCTTCGTCGCGTGCGGGCTGGTGGTGGCGCTGGTGGTGGCGTCGGCGACGGTGCCGCGCATCCGCCTCGGTCCGGACGTCCTCGGTGGCCAACCCGCTGGGCGGTGCGCGGCTGTCGTCGCTGCTCACCGGTCCGCTGATCGTCGCGCTCATGCGTCTGCGGGCTGGCCTGCCTCGGCTCGCTGCTGCGTGCGGCTGCACCGCGCGGACGGCGCACGACCGTCCCCGCATCGCGCCGTACGTCGTCGCCGCCGTGCTCGTCAGTCGCCGCGATGGCCGCCACGCCACCGCTGTCCGGCGCGGGCACCGTACGTGCAGACCGTCGTCCTGCCGCTGCTGCCGATCGCCGCGACGCTGTGCGTGCTGCGCTACCGGCTCTACGACCTCGAGGTCGTCGTCCGCCGGTCGGTGGTCTGGCTGGGGCTGACCGTGCTCGTCGTCGGCGGGTACGCCGCGGTGGTGGCGGCGGTGTCCAACCTCCTGCGCCGCGAGGCCGGGCTGGCCGAGTCCCTGCTCGCCGCGGGGTCGTCGCCGCGGTCTTCCAGCCGGCCCGCGTCTGGCTGCAGCGCGCGGTGGGGCGGGCGCTGTACGGCGACCGCGACGATCCGGGCCGGGCGCTCGCCGACCTCGGCCGCACGCTCGAGGCCACCGCCGAGCCCGCGGCCGCCCTGGACGCGGCGGCCGCGGCGGATCGCCGCTGCCCTGGCGGTCCCGTGGGTGACCATCGAGGTGGCGCGCCCGCACGAGGCTCCCGTGCACACCGCGACCTCCGGCAGTCGGCCCGGCTGGGCGGCTGCCGGACGACGCTGAACCACCGTGCCGCTCGTCCACGGCGGCGCGCCGCACGGCTCGCTGACCGTGGTCGCGGCGCAGCCCGCACGAACCGCTGGCCCGCCGCGACGTCGACCTGCTGGAGCGGCTGGCGTACCCGATCGCCGCGGCGGCCGCGGCCATCCGGCTGACCGAGGACCTCCGCCGATCGCGGGAGCGGCTCGTGGTGGCCCGGGAGGAGGAGCGGCGGCGGCTGCGGCACGACCTGCACGACGACCTCGGCCCGCGGTTGGCCGCCGTCGCCATCCAGATCGACGCCGCCTCGCTGCGCGCCCGGCGGACCGGTCAGGACGACGCCCCGCTGGTCGGCCTGCGCGCCGCCACGGACGACGCCATGAGCACGCTCCGCCGGGCGGTCGAGGACCTGCGTCCGCCCGCTCTCGACGAGCTGGGCCTGGCCGGCGCGCTGTCCGCGTCGGTGGCGCGGCTGGACACGCCGGAGGGGCCGCGGGTCACCGTCGCCGTCCCCGAGCGGCTGCCCGTCCTGTCGGCCGCCGTCGAAGTGGCCGCCTACCGGATCGCGCTCGAGGCGGTCACTGAACGCGGTGCGGCACGCCGGCGCCGGCACCGTCGCCTGCGAGCTCCTCGTCGCGAGGGTGCTCTGGTGGTCGAGGTCTGCGACGACGGGGCGGGGTTCACCGGGAACGGCGCCGGCGGGCAGCGGGGTCGGGCTCGCCTCCATGCGCGAGCGGGCCGAGGAGCTGGGCGGCTCGCTGACCGTCACCGGACGGCCGGGGCGCGGGCACCCGGTCCGCGCCGAGCTGCCGGTGGGCGAGCGGCCGTGACGCGGGCCGCTCCGCGTCGCCGTGTGCGACGACCACCCCGTCTACCGGCAAGGGCTGCGCGCGCTGTTCGCCGAGGTCGACGGCGTGGAGATCGTCGGCGAGGCGGGCACCGGCGAGGAGGCGCTCGAGCTGGTCGCGCAGCTGCAGCCGGACGTCGTCGTCATGGACCTGCACCTGCCCGGCCTCAGCGGCGTCGAGGCGACGCGGCGACTGCTGGCGGACTGGCCGCACGTCGGGGTCCTGGTCCTGACCATGTTCGAGGACGACACCTCGCTGCTGGCCGCCCTGCGTGCCGGTGCCCGCGGCTACGTGGTCAAGGGCGCCGGTCACGAGGAGATCGTCGGCGCCATCCGTGCCGTTGCCCGCGGTGAGGTCCTCCTCGGCCGGGACGTCTCCTCGCGCCTCGGCGCGGCGCTCGCCTCGCCGTCCGGACCCCGGCCCTTCCCCCAGCTGACCGAGCGCGAGTTCGCCGTCCTCGACCAGCTGGCCCGCGGCTGGTCGACCGACCGGATCGCGGCGCACTCGTTCCTGAGCCCGAAGACGGTGCGCAACAACGTCTCGGCGATCCTCACCAAGCTCGGGGTCGCCTCCCGCACCGAGGCGGTCGCGCGAGCGCGGGACGCCGGACTCGGGCGTCGTCTTCAGTCCAGCGCCCGGCGGCGGAAGCCGATCAGGCTCGCGGCGCCGAAGACGGCCAGGAACCCGAGCAGCGCGAGCGCGCACACCCAGAGCGGGATGTGCGGCAGGTCGGGGGCCATCACCGCGCGCAGCGCCTCGCTGACGTAGGTGAGGGGGTTGAGCGCGCACACGATCTGGAACCAGCGCAGCTCGTCCAGCGACGGCCAGGGGAACTGCGTCGAACCGGTGAACAGCAGCGGCGTCAGGACGACGGCGAACACCACGTTGATCCGGTTGGGCGTGACGAACGTGCCGATGGTCATCCCGACGCAGGCGCCGACCAGCGAACCGAGGACGAGGAACAGCAGGATGGCCGGCACGTCGGACCAGGTCACCGGCAGCGAGCCCAGCACCCACAGCCCGATCGGGAACATCAGCAGCGCGGCGATCAGCGCTCGCAACAGCGAGAAGACGATCTTCTCCACCGCCACCAGGTGGGTGGGCAGCGGCGCCAAGAGGCGGTCCTCGATCTCCTTCGTGTACGAGAAGTCGATGACCAGTGGGAAGGCGGTGTTCTGCAGGGCCGTGAGGAAGGCGGCGAGCGCGATCACGCCCGGCAGCAGCACGTCGGAGTACTCGTCGGTCGCGAAGCCGAGCTCGACCAGCACCTTGCCGAACACGAACAGCAGGAAGACCGGCTGCAGCACGACCTGCAGGAGGAACGGCACGAACTCGCGGCCGGTGACGAAGACGTCGCGCCACAGCAGGGCGCGGAACGCCCGGGCGACGTCGGGGCGCGGCGCGGTGGCGGTCATCGCAGCTCCCGACCGGTGAGCGAGAGGAAGACGTCCTCGAGGCTGGGCTCGCCGATGCGGACGCCGGTCAGCCGCGCGCGCCGGGCGGTGAGCACGTCGGCGACCGGACCGACCAGCGCGGCGGCGTCCCCGGAGAGGTAGAGCCGCGCCCGCAGCCCGCCGGAGTCGGCCACCGGCTCGACCCGCTCGGCCAGCGGGCCCAGGGCCGCGAGCACCCCGTCGTCGGTGTCCCCGTCCGCCCGCTCGACGTCGATGTCGAGCGTCGCGCTGCCGGGCAGGCCGCGGGTGAGGGCCGACGGGGTGTCGAGGGCGAGCAGTCGGCCGTGGTCCATGATCGCGACCCGGTCGGTCAGTTCGGCCGCCTCGTCCATGTCGTGCGTGGTGAGGACGACGGTCACACCGCGCTCCCGCAGATCCCGGATGCGGTCCCACACGAACAGCCGCGCCTGCGGGTCCAGCCCGGTGCTCGGCTCGTCGAGGAAGACGACCTGCGGTGCGTGCATGAGCGCCCGGGCGATGAGCAGCCGCTGCGCCATGCCGCCGGAGTAGTTGTCGACCTTGTCGCCGCCCCGGTCGCCCAGGCCGAGCTGCTCGAGGAGTTCGTCGGCCCGGCGGTTGCGCTCGACCCGGCCCATGCCGTGGTACGCGGCGTGGAAGACGAGGTTCTGCCGGGCGGTCAGCGCCCTGTCCAGGTTCGACCGCTGCGGCACGACCGACAGCCGGCTGCGCGCGGCCACCGGGTCCTGCAGCACGTCGACGCCGGCGACGCTCGCCTGCCCCGACGTCGCCAGCACCCGGGTGGTGAGGACGCCGACGGTGGTGGTCTTGCCCGCGCCGTTCGGGCCGAGCAGGCCGAAGACCTCGCCGCGTACCGACGGTGAAGCTGATGCCGGCCACGGCATCCACCGGACGCCCCTTGTAGCGCTTCACCAGGTCGGTGACCTGCACGGCGGCGTCCATCTCGCCGCCCATGCTGCCACTGTCCGCCACCGACGTTCCGCCACCGCGATGTTGATCGTCATCGCGCGCGGTCAGGTCACGCCAGGGCGCGGATCGTCTCGACGATCGCGACCACCGCGAACACGAGGAACAGACCCGCCGCCACCCGCCGGATCAGCGAGATCGGCAGCCGGTCGGCCAGCTTCTTGCCCAGGAACACGGCGAGGCCGCTGACCACGAGCAGCGCGGCCCACGAGCCGATGAACACCGAGATCGGGTCCTCGTAGCGGGCGGCCAGGCCGGCGGTGGCCAGCTGGGAGAGGTCGCCCCACTCAGCCGCGAAGAGCACCCCGAAGGAGATCGCGGCAACCTTGAGGAAGGAGTGCCCCTCCTTGCCGGCGGCCACGTCGTCGGCGTCCTCCGGTCCCTCGGTGGCGCTGCGCCACAGCAGCAGCGCCCCGATCAGGAAGAGGACGGCGACCACGCCGCTGACCAGCGCGTCGGGCAGGAGCGATAGCAGCGAGCCGGCGGTGACGGCGATCGCCACCTGCAGTCCGAACGCCGTGCCGACGCCGACGAACACCGGCAGCGGCGGGAAGCGGGTGGCCAGGACCAGCGACGCGAACAGCGTCTTGTCCGGCAGCTCGACCGGGAGTACGAGGACGAAGGCGGTCAGGATGACCGTCAGGGACACGAGCACCCTCTCCCTGCCCGACCGCCGGGCGCCGTCAGAAGACCCTAATCGGGTGGCCTGCGTCACACCTGGCCGCTACGGTGCGCGCCATGCCGTTCGGTTGACGCTCCACCCGTGCCCCGATGCCGCCCGCGGCCCGGCCCCTCGCGCGCCTGGCCGTGGCCTGGGCCGCGCTCTCCGAGCTCGTGCCCTACTACCCGCTGTACGCGCTGCTCTTCCTCGACACGGGGCTCTCGAACGCCCAGATCAGCTTGCTGTTCGGCGTCTGGTCGGTCACCGCCTTCGTCACCGAGGTACCGGCCGGCGCGCTCGCCGACCGGTGGTCGAGGCGCGGCGTCCTCGTGGTCGGCGGCGTCCTCGAGGCGATCGGCTTCGTGGTCTGGACGGCGGCGCCGTCGTTCTGGGCCTTCTTCACCGGGTTCGTCATCTGGGGCGTCGCCGGCGCGCTCTGGTCGGGCGCCGCCGAGGCGCTGGTGTACGACGAGCTGGCCGCCGTCGGCGCGGAGGACTCCTTCGCCCGCGTCAACGGGTCGATGACCGCAGCCGAACTGCTGGTGCAGATCCCCACCGCGATCGCGGCCAGCCTGCTGTTCGCGGTCGGCGGCTACGACCTGGTCGGCTGGGTGAGCGTCGTCTGCTGCCTGGCCGCGGCGGCGCTGGCGCTGCGGTTCCCCGAGGCGCCGCGGGCCGACGACGGGGAGCAGCTCCTGGCCACGCTGCGGGCAGGCGTCCGGGACGCGGTGCGGACCCCGGGCCTGCGCGTCGTCGTGCTCGCGGTCGCCCTGGTCGGCGGGCTCGACGCGGTGGAGGAGTACTTCCCCGTGATGGCCGACGACTGGGGCATCGGCACCACGGCCGTCCCGTACGCCGCGCTGGCCGTGTCGCTCGTCGGCGCCGTCGGTGCATGGCTCGGCGGCCGGGCCGGGCGGCTGCCCTCGCCTGCCCTGCTCGGCGCCCTGGTCGCCGGCGGGCTGCTCCTGCTCCTCGCCGCGGCGTGGGCCCGACCGGCGGCGCTGGCTGCGGTCGCGGTGTTCTACGGCCTCTACCTCGGCGTGCTCGTGGTCGCCGAGGCCCGGCTGCAGGAGCGGATCGAGGGCCGCCGGCGGGCGACGATCACGTCGGTGGCGGGGCTCGGCATCGAGGTCGCGGCGCTGGCCGTGTTCGGTGCCTGGGCGGTCGCGGGGATCGCCGGCGTCGCCGTCGTCGTCCTGGCCGTGGTGCCGGTCGTCGCCGCCGGACTGCGGCTGCCCGCCCGCGAGCCGGTCGAGGACTAACCCTGCGCCCGCGCGCGGGCCAGGTAGGCCGACGGCGTCACGCCGACCACCGAGCGGAAGTCGCGGCTGAAGTGCGCCTGGTCGAACCAGCCCAGCTCCGCCGCCAGCCCGGCCAGGTCGGTGACCTCGCCGGCGTCGATCGAGGCCGCGGCGTCCTGCAGCCGGTAGCGGGCGAGCACCGCCTTCGGGCTCAGCCCGACGTAGCTCGGCGAAGAGCCGCTGCAGCGAGCGGGTGCTCATCGCCGCCTCCCGTGCCACCTGGTCGACCCGCACGAGCGAGCGGTCCTCGAGCATCCGCCGCAGCAGGCCCTGCAGCTCGAGGTAGGCGGCGGACGGCTCGGGGGCCAGCGGCGCCAGCGCGGCGTCGAGGACGGCGGCGCGGGCGTCGTCCTCGGTCTCGGCCAGCACCGCGGTCAGCAGGAGCCGCGCGTCGAGCACCAGCTCCGGACCCGAGGGGGACGGCGGTGCCGCGCGCCGGCTGCCGTCCGCCGAACGCCACCCAGCCGCCGGGCCGGAACTTGGCCGCCGTCACCCGGCCGGTGCCGACCAGGTCGACCACGAACCGCCGGCCGATGACGCCGTGCAGCAGGACGGCCGGCAGCGGGACGCCGAACCGGGGGTGCGAGCCCTCCTCCACCGACAGGTTCACGCTGGGGTGGCTGAGCACCTCGGAGCGGAACGGCGGCTGTCCGGTGCGGTCCCAGCGCACCGACCAGTACCGCTCGACGAACGGCGCCAGCACGGAGGACGACCGGGGCCTCGCGGCGCAGGTCGGCCACCCGCTGCGTCTCGGCCGGACGCAGCACGCCGCTGGTCGGCCCCGAGACTGTCGCGTTCGTCCAAGACGGCACGGCGGCAGCGTAGGCAGGGTGGACGACATGGCGATTACCGAACGGCCGTCCCGACGGCTACACGACCCTGACCCCGTTCCTCGTCTGCTCGCCCGGCGGCGGACGCCATCCGGTTCTACGAGGAGGTGTTCGGCGCGACGGTGGTCAGCCGCATGGACGGCCCCGACGGGACCGTCCCGCACGCCGAGCTCGACTTCGGCCTCGGCCGGCTGCAGCTCGGCGACCCGGCCGACGCGTACGGCCTGGTGGCGCCGACGGGCCAGGCAGACGACAAGGTGAGCTGCTCCACCTGCATCTACGTCGCCGACGTCGACGCCGTCTTCGCCAAGGCCGTCGAGCGTGGCGCGACCGTGCGCGAGAAGCCCGACACCTTCGTCACCGGCGACCGGTTCGCCTCGATCTACGACCCGTTCGGCCACCGCTGGGCGGTCATGACCAAGGTCGAGGACATCAGCCCCGAGGAGGCCGAGCGCCGGCTCAGCGAGTGGGCGGCGTCCCAGGGCTGACCGGATAGGCGGCCTCGGCCGCGGCGGTGGCCGCGCGCAGTGCCTCCTTGACCGGGACGCCGGTCGCGCGGGCCAGCGCGGCCACGTCCTCGTACTCGACGCTGACGTTGACCACCCGGCCGGCGGAGACGGCGACCTTCACGCCCACGCGACCGCCCAGCACCTCGACCGAGGCCGAGACGCGCTCGAGCGCCACCTTGCCGACCGGCGTGACGCGCAGGCCGATGGTCGACGTCGTGGCGAAGACGGTGGCCTGCACGTCGGCCAGCGTCTCGGGGCGGCACAGCACCGACAGCGTGTGCGCTGCGCGGCCCTTCTTCATCAGGATCGGCGTCAGCCAGGCGTCCGAGGCGCCGGCGGCGAACAGGGCGTCCAGCACGCCCGGCCAGAGCCGCGGGTCCAGGTCGTCGACGTTGGTCTCGAGGACGACGGCGGCCGCGTCGGCGGGGGTGTCGGTGGGCTCGCCGAGCACGAGCCGGACGACGTTCGGCAGCTCGACCGGGTCGCGGCCGCCCACGCCGACGCCGACCCGCTGCACCCGCATCGGCGGGCAGCGCGCCGAACTCGCCGGCCAGCGAGGCGACCAGCGCCGCGCCGGTGGGCGTGCACATCTCGGCCGCGACCGGCCCGGCGGTCACCGGCGACCCGGCCAGCAGCTCGAGGACGGCCGGGCCGGGCACCGGGATCGACCCCGTGCGCGCCGCGCGCCGATCCGCTGCCGAGGGCGACGGGCGAGGCGACCACGCGGTCCAGCCCCAGGTACGCGAACCCGGCGGCGACCCCGACCACGTCGGCCAGGGCGTCGAGGGCGCCCACCTCGTGGAAGTGCACGTCGTCCGGCGCGACGCGGTGCACACGGCCCTCGGCGACGGCCAGCCGCTCGAACACGTCGAGGGCGCGGTCGCGGACGGCGTCGTCCAGGTCGGCGCCGGTCAGGATCCGGCGGACGTCGGCCCAGGTGCGGTGCACGTCGGACGGCGGGCGCGTGCACGTGCACCCGCGTGCCGCCCAGGCCGTGCCGGGCGTCGGGTTCGGCGGTGAGCAGCACGCGCTCGACGGGCAGCGCGGTCACCGCCGACGACAGCACCTCCAGCGGCACCCCGGCGTCCACCAGCGCGCCGAGCAGCATGTCGCCCGACGCCCCGGCGGACAGGTCCAGCCAGCCGATCACGCGGTCACCTCCCTCCCGAACAGCAGTTGATCATCGTCTGCGTGCACGGTGACACGCCGCGCAGGGCGTGTCCCGCCGCACGCAGACGATGATCAACTCGAAAGGGGGGTGCGCGAGGGTCAGCGGCGGGCGGCGCGACGGGCGACGCGGGCGGCGAAGACGCCCGCCGACCAGCCGTCGTCCAGGGCGCCCACGGCGACGCCGGGCGCGGGGGAGCCGAGCATCGCCAGCACCGAACCCAGACCGGCCAGCCCACCGGGGCGGCCGTCGGACGTCGGCACCGCGAGCACCGGCGCGTCGGTCAGCGTCCCGAGCAGGCCGGCCAGCCCGGCGTCGGCGCCCACGACCACGAGGCAGTCGACGTCGGGCAGCTGCGAGCGGTCGGCGAGCAGGGCGCGCAGCCGCGCCGAACCGCCCGCCTCGATCCGGACGGCCTCGGTGCCGGCGATCCGCGCGACGAACGCGGTCTCGGCGGCGACGGGGCCCGCGGCAGCGGCCACGACCCCGATCCGGCCGACCGGCACGGGCACCGGGCCGACGGCGGCGGCCATCGCGGCGGCGTCCATCGTCGTGTAGGCGTCGTGCTCGGCCGCCACGGCGACGAGCGTCTCCGGCGTCGCGCGGAGCACGAGGGTGGGCCGGTCGGGGTGCTCGCGGCGGGACTCGCGGACCAGCGCCAGCACCTCCTCGGTGCTGCGGCCGGAGCCCCAGACCACCTCGGGCTCGACGGCCGGCGTCACCGGCAGCGGGATCGACGCGGTGACGCCCGGAACGGTGTGCGTGCCGGGCAGCGGGCCGAGCAGGGGCTCACCCGGGCGGTCCACGCCCAGCGGCGGGTCGACCAGCAGCGGCGCGAAGCCGTCGTCGTCCGACGCTCTCGGGCGCCGCCGCAGCCGACGTCCGACTCCGGCTCGGCCGACGGCGGCGCGCCGAACAGCGCGTCCAGCGGGCCGGCGCCGGCACGGGTCTGCGTCACGCCCGACAGCCGGACGACGCGGTCGCGGCCGCTGCGCTTGGCGTCGTAGAGCACGCCGTCGGCGGCGGCGAACAGCGTCCGCCGGTCGTCGCCGCGGGCGGCCGAGGCGATGCCCACGCTGATCGTCACGGGGTCGGCGAGGCCCTGCCCGGCCCAGTCGACGGCGGCCAGGCGGGTCCGGCAGCGCTCGAGGGCGCGCTCGGCCTGTTCGGCGGTGGTGTCGGGCAGCAGGATCACGAACTCGTCGCCGGCCCAGCGGCAGATCTCGTCGGTGTCGCGGCAACCGGCCACCAGGATCTCGGCCACCGTGCGCAGCACCTCGTCGCCGCCGGCGTGCCCGATGGCGTCGTTGACCTCCTTGAACCGGTCGACGTCGACCACGGCCAGGGCCGGTGCGGCACCGGCGGTCAGCAGCCCGTCGAGCTTCGCCTCGGCGTAGCGCCGGTTCGGAAGGTGGGTGAGCGGGTCCTCGTACGCCTGGCGGCGCAGCTGGCCGGCGGCCCGCTCGGTCTCCAGCAGGCTCTTGCGGCGGCCGAACAGCTCGACCCAGCGGGTGCGCCGCTCGTCGACCCGGTCCAGCTCGTCGGAGAGGTAGGCCTGCAGGTAGGGCAGGGCGCGGCCGGCGTCGTCGAGCTCGGCGTGCAGCGTGCAGAGCTCGCGCAGCGCGGCGCGGCGCAGCCGGGGGAGGCCGTGCGTCGTGGCCAGGTCCAGCGCGGTGACGAGGTGCTCGTCGGCGGCCTTGGGGTCGTCGTCCCGGCGCAGTGCGCGGCCCAGCGCCAGGCGGGCGGAGGTCTGCAGCGCCGTCTCGTCGCTCTCGCGGACGGCGTCCTGGAGCAGCTCGGCGGCGGTCCGGTGCTCGCCGAGGCCGACCAGGGCCCAGCCGCGCAGCACCTCGGCCGCGGGCCGGCCGGGCGAGCCCGGCGGCACGCAGCTCGAGGGCCACCGTGGCCAGCTCGCGCGCCTCGGCGAAGTGCGGCGCCGCGGCCTCGGGTGCGCCCTCGTCGAGCAGCCCCTCGCCGAGCTCGGCGCAGAGCTCGCCGAGCCGGGTGGCGGTGGCGGCGACCAGCGGCTCGCCGCGGAACGTCGGGTCCGCGGCGGCGGCCGTGGCCGCCTCGTATGCGCGGCGCTGGTAGTCCAGCGCCAGCGGCATGAGCTCGAGGTCGGCGAGCACGGCGGCCAGCGTGCCGAGGGTGTCGACCAGCAGGGCGGACGGCGGCAGCGCGGGGTCGAGCAGGCTCGCGGCCTCGACCGCCTCGTCCATGGCCGCGTCGATGCGTCGGGACAGCAGCTCGATGCGGGCGTGCCGGGCCAGGCCGGCCGCCCGCTGCAGGTCGTCGTCGGAGGCGTCGAAGGCGGCCTTGGCCGAGCGGACCAGCGCGATGGCCAGCGCCGCGCGGGAGGCCTGCTCGCTGCGCGCGTCCTCGGGGTCGCCGCCCTCGATCAGCTCGGCGACGCCGGCGTGCAGGTCCAGCGGCTCGGCGTCGTCCACCGCGTCGCCGACCAGCGTGAAGCCGGCCTTGCGCAGGCGGCGGACCAGGAGCTCGGCGCGCAGGGTGTCGGCCCAGGCCTTGCCGAGGGCACGCTGGGGGTCGCCGTCCTCGTCCCCGGCGTCGGGGTCGGGTGCGGCGTAGGGCGAGGGATCCCGCTCGACACCGGCGAGCAGCTCCTCGGCGTCGTCCAGCTGCCAGTTCGCCAGTGCGGCGGTCACCCGGTGGTGCAGGGCTCCCGGTGGCACCAGCGCACTGTGCATGTCGATCACGGTCGTGTCACGGACGTCGGCCCGGCCACGCCGCGTACGGCCCGTTCCGTCCCACCTGCCCCAGCTCGACGGGGTCAGGCTCACGACGTCTCCTCCGGCGGCGAACCGCCCGGGGCGCGCACCCGGTTGCGGCCGCTGCGCTTGGCCGAGAAGAGGTGCAGGTCGGCGGAGTCGAACAGCGCGCGCCAGCCGATCGGCCCGGCCGCCCTCCTCGTCGGTCGCCGGGGCGCTGGCGACGCCGATGCTGACCGTCACCGGCTCGGACACGTGCAGGTCGCGCCAGTCGGCGCCGGCGACGGCCGCCCGCAGCCGCTCCATGACCGCGACGGCCTGCTCCTCGGTGGCGGTGGGCAGCACGACGAGGAACTCGTCGCCGGCCCAGCGGTACACCTCGTCGCCGGTGCGGCTGTGCTCGCGCAGCAGGTCCGCGACCCTGCGCAGGACGGCGTCGCCGTGGCTGTGCGAGGCCCTCGTCGTTGACCGACTTGAACCGGTCGACGTCGACGACCGCGAGCGACAGCGGCTCCTCGCCGAGCCGCAGTGCGCCCAGCCGCCGCTCGGCACTGCGCCGGTTGCCCAGCCCGGTGAGCGGGTCCTCGAGCGCGTGCCGGCGCAGCAGCGCGGCCTGCCGCTCGGCCTCGCGCAGCCGGCTGCGGCGGACGAACATCTCGGCCCACAGCTGGCGGCCGCGGGCGTGCGCCCGGCCGGTGTCGGAGCGGTAGGCCTCGAGCCAGTGCAGCGCCTCGGCCGGCCGGCCGAGGTCGGCGGTGAGCCGGCCCAGCTCCAGCAGGCACTGGCGGTAGCGGCGGCGGTCGCCCGCGGCGACGAACGCGCCGGCGGCGTCGACGAGCAGCTGCACCGCCTCCTCGCCGTGGACGCCGGGGCGGGGGCCGCGCTCGCCCAGCCGCGCGAGCAGCCGGCCCAGCGCCAGGTCGGTGAACCCGCGCAGCCACAGTCCGCCGTCCTCGTGCACGCGCCGGTGCACGCGGCGCAGCGGGCCGACGGCGTCGTCGAGCTGGTCGGAGCAGGTCAGCGCCCACGACTGGACGACGTCCAGCAGGTCCTGTGCGCGCGGATCGGGCTCCCAGCCCAGCTCGCGCGCCCCCTTCGCGCACCCGAGGGCGATCGTGGCCAGCGCCTGCGCGCGGGAGCTCTCGCCCCGCCGGTGCAGCGTCTGGGCGAGCTCGGTGTGCTGGTGGGCGCAGAGCAGCAGCATCCGCCACTGGTCCTCCAGCGGCGGGAGGGCCGCTGCGACGGTGCATCCGCGCAGGGCCTGCTCGACCGCCAGCTCCTCGAGATCGAGGCTCGAGAGCGTCAGCGACAGCCAGCGGTGCGCCTGGTGCAGCTCCTTCGACGGCTGGTCGGCGACCGCGAGCTGCTCGGTGAGCAGGCTGGCGTCGACGGCGAGCAGCATCGCGGCGTCGACGTGGTCGGCGGTGACCTCGACGTGCGCGAGGTAGGCCATGGCCAGAGCGGTGGCGGCGTCCGGCGGGCACTTGTCCAGCGCCTCGCGGGCGGCGGCCACCTCGGTGAGGGCGTCCTCGGGGTCCTCGTCGAACAGGCTCCGGCGGGCGGCGAGGGCGTGCCGCCACACTCCCCAGCACGGCCTCGTCGGCGTCCCTCAGCGCCTCGCGGGAGGCCTCGAGCAGCGCGACGAACGCCGTGGCGTCCTCGCTGTCGCTCGCCGCCAGCAGGCGCCACAGCGCAGCCTCGAGGTCACCGTCGGTGACACGGGCCGGGCCGGGGATCACGCATTCCTCCAGACGACGACGGGGCCCGATCGGGCGGACCGGGTGTGCTGACAGCGAGGCAGCTTCCCCCGGGTCGGGATCGCTCCCGAGCCCGCCCGCACTACCCTCGCCGGATGCCAGGAACGCCTCCGACGCGGTTCGCCTATCTCGGGCCCGAGGGTACCTTCGCCGAGGCCGCCCTCAGCAGTGCCGTTGCCTCCTCGGAGGGAGCCCGATACCCCCAGCCGAGTGTCGCCGCGGCGCTGTCCGCCGTCCGGTCGGGTGACGCCGACGCCGCGCTGGTCCCGATGGAGAACTCCGTCGAGGGCTCGGTGCCCGCCACGATGGACGGGCTGGCCGAGGGCGAGCCGCTGGTGATCACCCGCGAGGTCTTCCTCGAGGTGGCGTTCACGCTGGCCGCCCGGCCGGGCACCGCGCTGTCCGACGTCCGCCGCGTGGCCTCGCATCCGCACGGCCTGGCGCAGACCGCCGGCTGGCTCGCCGCCCAGGGCTTCGAGACCCTGCCGGCCGCCTCGACGGCCGGTGCCGCGCGGGCGGTCGCGGCCGGCGAGTTCGACGCGGCCGTGTGCGCGCCGATCGCCGCCGAGCGGTACGGCCTCGACCGGCTCGCCGACGACATCGCCGACCACCGCGGGCGCGGTCACCCGCTTCGTGCTGGTCGCGCGGCCGGGTGCGCTGCCCTCGCCCACCGGCAACGACAAGACGTCGCTCGTCGCCGTGGTCGACGACCGCACCGGCGCGCTGCTGTCGCTGCTCTCGGAGTTCGCCGTCCGCGGCATCTCGCTGACCCGCATCGAGTCGCGGCCGACCCGCGAGCGGCTCGGCGTCTACTCCTTCTCCCTCGACTGCGAGGGGCACATCGCCGACCGGCGGGTGGGCGAGGCGCTGGCCGCGCTGCACCGGGTGTCCGCGGACGTGCGCTTCCTCGGCTCGTACGCGCGCGCCGACGGCCGGCAGAACAGGCCGCTCCCGGCCGAGGCCGACGACGCCGCGTTCGCCGACGCCGAGGCGTGGCTGCGGCGGGTGCGGGGCGGCTCGCCGGCCTGACGGCGCGCTCTGGGTCGGTCAACGCGCGGCGGCGTACGCCTCGGTCAGCCACCGCCGGACTTCGTCGTCGATCTGCGCGCTCTCGTAGAGCTCGAGGTGGTGCATCCACACCCCTGCCGACGGGTGCACGACCGACTTCCACCGGGCGGAGGCGACCTCGTACGGCAGGGCGATCGACAGGACCGCGGGAGCGTCGCTCGTCACGTACTGGCCCGGACGCCAGACATAGGCGAATCCCCTGCGGCGTCGGAAGGCGATCTGGCTCTTCGTCACCCGGACGGCGGCCTCACCGATGGCGTCGACAGTGCGCTGCACCGCCTCGTAGAGCGCGAGGCCGTCCGGGAAGCCGTCGAAGAAGTCCGCCGGGGTGCGCTCCTCGCCCGTGTCGCTCATCCGGATCAGACCCGGGCGAGCTCGGACTCCGGCTCCGGCTCCGCCGCCGGACGGCGCGACAGCCGGCTGGGCCACCACGTCTTCTCGCCGATCAGCGCGACCGCCGACGGGACGACCAGCGACCGGACGACGAACGTGTCGAGCAGGACGCCGAAGCCGACCAGGAACGCCATCTGCGCGAGGAACAGCAGCGGCAGCACCGACAGCGCCCCGAAGGTCGCGGCGAGCACCATGCCGGCGCTGGTGATCACCCCGCCGGTCACCGCGAGGGCGCGCAGGACGCCGTTCTTCGTCCCGTGCTGCGCCGACTCCTCCCGCGCTCGGGTCATCAGGAAGATGTTGTAGTCGATCCCGAGCGCGACCAGGAAGACGAACGCGATCAGCAGGATCGCCGGGTCGCTGCCCGGGAACCCGAAGACGTTCTCGAAGAGCAGGGCCGCGATCCCGACCGTCGCGCCGACGCTGAGCACCACGGTGGCGATGAGCAGCACCGGGGCGACGAGGGACCGCAGCAGCAGCGCCAGCACGAGCGTGATGACGACGAGCACCGTCGGCACGATCACCCGCAGGTCGCGAGCGCCGCTCTCGCGGGCGTCGAGGTTGCTGGCGGTCTCCCCGCCCACGATCGCGCCGGGGTCGGCCGCGTCGAGCGTCGTCCGCAGGTTCTGGACGGCGTCGACCGCGGCGGTGCTGTCGGGCGCGACGTCCAGCGTGACGTCGAGGCGGACGAGCCCGTCGGCGACGAGCGGTCCGGCGCCCGGCAGCGGAAGGCCGCCCGTGAACGGGACGACGGCGGCGACGTCGGCGGTCGCGGCGGCGGCCTCCGCGACCGCGGGCCACGTCGTCCTCCGGCGTGACGATGACCGTCGGGCTCCCGCTGCCGGCGTCGAAGTGCCGGCCGAGCGCCTCCTGGCCCGCGACGCCGTCGGACTCGCCCTGGATGGCGTCGGAGATGGGGATGCCGTCGGCCGCGTAGGTGGGCGCGAAGACCGCCGCGGCGATGAGTGCGCCCACGCTCACCGCGAGCACCCGCCGGGGGCGCCGGCCTACGAGTGCGGCGACCCGGGGCCAGCCGCGCCCCTGCTTCGGCTCCTCGCCGTACGTGGGCCGGAAGGGCCAGAACGCGGCCCGGCCGAGCAGCGTGAGCGCCGCCGGCAGGAAGGTCAGGGCGGCCAGGACGGCGAAGGCGACGCTCACCGCGGAGATCGGCCCGAGGCCGCGGTTGGAGCCGAGGTCGGACAGCAGCAGGCAGAGGACGCCGAGGACGACCGTCGCACCCGACGCGACGATCGGCTCCCACGACCGGTGCAGGGCGACGCGCATGGCCGCGTACTTGGACCGCTCGCGACGCAGCTCCTCGCGGAAGCGGGCGACCAGGAGCAGCCCGTAATCGGTGGCCGCACCCACGACCAGGATCGACGCGATGCCCTGGCTCTGGCCGTTGACCGTGATGGCGCCGCCGTCGGCCAGCAGGTAGGCGACCGCGTTGGCGGCGGTGAGTGCGAGGCCGGCCGTGGCGATGACCAGCAGGGGGAGCAGCGGGCTGCGGTAGACGACCAGCAGGATCACCAGGACGACGCCGAACGCGGCCAGCAGGAGCAGCCCGTCGATGCCCTCGAACACCGCGGAGAAGTCGGCGAAGATGCCCGCCGGGCCGGTGACGAAGGACTCCGTGCCGTCGACCTCGATCGCGGCTCGGAGGTCGTCGACCACCGGGAGCAGGTCGTCGCCGAGGTCGGGGCTCAGCGGCAGGAAGACCTGGACCGCCTGACCGTCCGCGGAGGGGATCGGCGGGGAGGCCTCGCCGACCAGCGCGTCGGCGTCCTCGGCCACCCGGGTCGCCGCCTGGATCCGTTCCTGGATCTCGGCGAGCGCGGGCCGGTCGATGCCGTCGGTGTTCTCCCAGAGCAGGAGGGCGGGGATCGACTCGGTGGGCTGGAACTGCGCCTGCAGCTCCTGGACGCGCGTGGACTCGGCGCTGTCGGGGAGGAACGCGAGGATGTCGTTCTCCTGCAGGCCGCTGAGCTTGCCGCCGAGGGCGCTCAGCGGCGCGGCGCTGCCCAGCCAGACCAGCAGGACGAGCAGCGGGAGGAGCCAGCGGAGCCGTGCCATGCGCTTCTTTCGCCGAGGGACGTCTCGATCTCCGAGACAGTATGGGTTCCCGTCGATGCTCGGCCCTGGATGCACCGACGCGGGCACGCTCGTCGCCGTCAGTCGCCGAGGCGGGCGCGGAGCTCCTCGACGATCCGCCGGGTGACCGGGACGTCGACGCCGTGCCGCTCTGCCGCTCGCAGGACCGCGCCGCCGATCGCCTCGAGCTCGGTGGGCAGCCCGGCGGCGGCGTCACGCTGCATCGACGACGTCATGCCGGCCGGCACGCCCTGGACGAAGCCCCACGTCGATTCAGGATCGGCCGGCGCCCCCTCGGCTCGCGCCACTGCGGCCACCTCGTCGATGACGGCGCGCAGTTCTGCGCCGTGCTCGTCGCGCACGACGCCGAGCGGCTCGGCCGCGGACGTCGTCAGCAGCGCGACCGGCGCGAGGAAGCAGAGCTTGTCCCACAGCAGCCGCGCCTCGTCCGAGCGGACGAGGACGTCGACGCCGGCGTCCTCGAGCGCGGCCGCCAGCGCGTCGGCGCCCGGCCCCAGGCGGACGGCGCACAGCTGACCCTCGTGCCGGTACTCGCCGGGGGCGGTGCGGCTGGCGACGACCTGGATGGCGCCGGCCACGACGCGCGCCGCCGGGTAGCGCTCGCGCAGCAGCGCCATGTGCTCGACGCCGTTGAGCAGCGGCACCAGGACGGCGCCGCCGAGCTCGGAGGCGGGCACGCGGCGCGAGGGCGTCGTCCAGTTGGGTGGCCTTGGGCGTGACCAGGCAGACGTCGACCGGTCGATCGAGCCGGTTCGCGGCGTCCGGTTGCGCGGTCACCTCGCCGTAGCGGTCGCTGGTCAGCCGGAGCCCGTGCTCCGCGAGGTACGCCGCGGTCCCCGGCCGGGCGACGCAGAGCACGTCGTGCCCGGCGCAGGACAGCAGTGTCGCGAGGAGGCCACCGACTCCGCCGGGCCCCAGCACCGCGACGCGCATGCGGCGAACGATGCCACGCGGACGCTCAGAGGTAGAGGCCGGTCGCTTCCTCGATGCGCTCGGCGGCGACGGCGTGCACGTCCCGCTCGCGCAGGATGATCAGCTCCTCGCCGTGCACCTCGACCTCGTGCTGGTCCTCGGGGGAGAACAGCACCTGGTCGCCGACCTTGACCTGCCGCACGTTGCCGCCGACGCCCCGGGCCTCGCCCCACACCAGCCGCTTGGCCACCTGGGCGGTCGCCGGGATGAGGATGCCGCCGGTCGAGCGGCGCTCGCCGTCCTCCTTGCGCAGCGCCACCAGGATCCGGTCGTGCAGCATCTTGATCGGCAGCCCACCGCCCTTGTCGGCGGGCAAGGAGGCGGCGTCGGGCACGTCCTCGACGCTACCCGGCGGCCGATCAGCCGTACTGGAGCAGCCCGAGCAGCAGGTAGGGCAGCGTCCCGGCGACGAGCCCGCCGGCGATGACGAAGAAGGCACCCGCAGCGCCGTCGAGGCGGCCACGGCCGATGAACACGGCCGCCAGCATGACCCCGAGGCCCAGCACGAACGTCCACACCGCGGCGAACGGCGAGGTCAGCACGCCGACCACGACGCTGCCGACGAACAACGACGTCCGATGGGGGAGCCCCGCCGCGGGCGACGAGTACGCCATGGCGCGACGCTAGCCCCAGCCGAGCTCGTGCAGCCGGTCGTCGTCGATGCCGAAGTGGTGCGCGATCTCGTGGACGACGGTGATCAGCACCTCCTCGACCACGTCCTCCTCGGTCTCGCAGATGTCGCAGATTGCCTCGCGGTAGATCATGATCCGGTCCGGCAGGGCCCCGCCGTACTCCCAGCCGCGCTCGGTCAGCGCGTAGCCCTCGTAGAGCCCGAGCAGGTCGGGCTCCTCCTCGTTGCGGTCCTCCACGAGCACGACGACGTTGTCGGTCAGCGCCATCAGCTCGGGCGGCACCTGGTCCAGCGCATCGGCGACCAGCGACTCGAAGACCGGCGGGGGGAGCGGCTTCACCAGGACGTCGGCAGCGGCCGGCCCTCCTCGTAGCCGGCCGCGCTCTGCACCCCGAGCACCGCCTTGTCGTGCAGCTCGTCGACGGTCCGCGCGCCCGCGTACGTGCACGACGACCGGACGCCCGCGACGATCCCGTCGATCAGGTCCTCGACGCCGGGCCGCGCCGGGTCCAGGTACATCCGCGAGGACGAGATGCCCTCTTCGAACAGGCCGGCCCTGGCACGGTCGAAGCCGGACTGGGTCGACGTCCGCGCCTTGACCGCGCGCGCCGAGGCCATTCCGAACGACTCCTTGTAGAGCCGTCCGCCGTCGTCGTGGATGTCGCCGGCCGACTCGAACGTGCCGGCGAACCACGAGCCGACCATCACGTTGGCCGCACCCGCCGCGAGCGCCAGCGCGACGTCGCGGGGGTGCCGCACGCCGCCGTCCGCCCAGACGTGCCGGCCCAGCGCGCGGGCCGCGGCGGCGCACTCCTCGACGGCGGAGAACTGCGGCCGGCCGACGCCGGTCATCATCCGCGTGGTGCACATGGCGCCCGGGCCGACGCCGACCTTGACGACGTCCGCTCCCGCCTCGATGAGATCGCGGGTGCCCTCCGGCGTCACCACGTTGCCGGCGACGACCGGCACGGACCCGGCGACGGACCGCACCGCGCGGACCGCCTCCACCGCCTTCTCCTGGTGGCCGTGCGCGGTGTCGACCACCAGCACGTCGACACCGGCGTCGAGCAAGGCGCGCGCCTTGCCGGCGACGTCGCCGTTGATGCCGACCGCGGCCGCCGTCAGCAGCTCGCCCGACGCGTTCACCGCCGGCGTGTAGATCGCCGACCGCAGCGCGCCCTTGCGAGTGATCACGCCGACCAGCCGGTCGCCCTCGACCACCGGCGCGGCCTCGACCCGCGCCTCCGCGAGGACGTCGTAGATCTTGGGCAGGTCGGAGCCGGCCGGGATCGTGAGCGGGTCCTCGACCATCACCTGGGCCAGCTGGGTGAACCGGTCGACGCCCTGGCACGCGCCGTCGGTGACCACGCCGAGCACCGACCCGGAGTCGGAGACGACCACGACGATGCCGTGCGCGCGCTTGGTCAGCAGCGACAGCGCCTCGCCCACGGTGGACGTCGCCGACAGCGTGATCGCCGTGTCGTACACGGGGTGGCGGGTCTTGAGCCAGGCGGCGACGTCGCCGATCACGTCGACCGGGATGTCCTGCGGCAGCACGGCGAGGCCGCCGCGCCGGGCGACGGTCTCGGCCATCCGCCGGCCGGAGATCGCGGTCATGTTGGCGACGACCACCGGGATCGTCGTGCCGACGCCGTCCGGCGTGGCCAGGTCGACCTCGAGGCGGGACCCCACCGTCGAGGAGTTGGGCACCATGAAGACGTCCGCGTAGGTCAGGTCGGTGGGCGGACGGCGGTCACCGAGGAAACGCATGGCTCCATGGTCGCGCATCGGAGCGGGCCGCGTCCCACGTCGTCGAGATCGCCGATCTCGTACGCCTTGCCGGGCGAAAGCGTGCGAGATCGCCGATCTCGACGCGAACGGGGTCAGAAGCGGGGCGCGACGATCTCCAGCGCCTCGCGGGCCGCGCCGGCGGCCACGCCGCCACCGGCGGCCAGCACACCGAGCCACTCACGGCCCTCGGCGCCGAGGCGGGACAGGGCCCCGGCGCAGGTCCGGCGGACCTCGACCGCGGGAGAGGCGAGCCCGGCGGTGAGCGCGGGCAGAGCTGCGGGGTCGCCGATCCGGCCGAGGGCCTCGGCGGCGGCGCACCGCAGCGCCGGGTCCTCGGACCGGGCGAGCACCCGGGACAGGGGGTCGGTGGACCGGGTCCAGCCGATCCGGCCGAGCGCGGTGGCGGCCGACCGGCGGACGACGAGCGGACGGTCCTCGTCGCTCACCGCGCTCTCGAGCACGCCGGTCCCGGTGCCGTCGCCCAGCAGGCCGAGCTGCTCGGCGGCCAGCACCTGATCGCACGGTGAACCGCTCCGGAGGGCCTCGCGGAGCGCGGGAAGAGCGGAGGTCTCGTCGAGCGGCTGGTACACGGTGGTCACGCGTTCTCATCGGCACATGCGGGCCCTCGCTGAAGTCGTCGGGACGGCGGACGTCCGACGCGCACCGGTGCCCGCCCCGGCCGCTGCCTACGATCGTCGGGTGATCGACCTGCGACTCGTGCGCGAGCACCCCGACACAGTCCGTGCCAGCCAGCGGATCCGGGGAGCCGACGAGTCCCTGGTCGACGCGCTCCTCACCGCGGACGCCGCCCGCCGTGCGGCCGTCAAGCGCGCCGACGACCTGCGCGGGGAGCAGAAGACCGCCTCCCAGGCAGTGAAGAAGGCATCCCCCGAGGAGCGGCCGGCGGTGCTCGAGCGGGCCAAGGCGCTGGCCGCCGAGGTCAAGGAGGCCGAGGAGGCCCAGCGCGCCGCCGACGCCGCCCTGCGGGCCGCGCACCTGACCGTGCCGAACGTCGTCCACGACGGCGTTCCGCCCGGCGGTGAGGACGACGCGGTCGAGCTCCGCCGCGTCGGCGACGTGCCGGCGTACGACTTCGCCGTCCGCGACCACGTCGAGATCGGCGAGCTGCTCGGGGCGATCGACCTCGAGCGCGGCGCCAAGGTGTCCGGCGCCCGTTTCTACTTCCTGACCGGGCCGGGCGCGCTGCTCGAGTTCGCCCTGGCCCAGCTCGCGATCGGCCGCGCCGTGTCCGCAGGCTTCACGCCCGTGGTGGCCCCGGCGCTCGTGCGGCCGGAGGCGATGGAGGGCACCGGCTTCCTCGGCGCGCACTCCGAGGAGGTCTACAAGATCGAGCGGGACGACCTCTACCTCGTCGGCACGTCGGAGGTCGCGCTCGCCGGCATGCACGCCAACGAGGTGCTCGACCTGGCTTCCGGACCGCGCCGGTACGCCGGGTGGTCGTCGTGCTTCCGCCGCGAGGCCGGGTCGTACGGCAAGGACACCAAGGGCATCGTGCGCGTGCACTGGTTCGACAAGGTCGAGATGTTCAGCTTCTGCACTCCCGACGAGGCGGCGGCCGAGCACCGGCGGCTGCTGCAGTGGGAGGAGGAGTTCCTCACCGAATTGGAGCTGCCCTACCGCGTCGTCGACATCGCCGCCGGCGACCTGGGCACGAGCGCGGCGCGCAAGTTCGACATCGAGGCGTGGTTCCCGTCGCAGGGCACCTACCGGGAGCTCACGTCGACGTCGGACTGCACCACGTTCCAGGCGCGGCGGCTGGGCATCCGCTTCCGCGACGCCGACGGCAAGCCGCAGACGGCCGCGACGCTCAACGGCACCCTGTGCGCCATCGCCCGCACCATCGCCTGCCTGCTCGAGGTGCACCAGCGGTCCGACGGATCGGTGCACGTCCCGCCGGCGCTGCGCCCGTGGCTGGGTGGCGTGGAGGCGCTGACGCCCGGGATGAAGCTCGTGGCTCCGGTCCCGCCTCCGGCCGCATGACCGACCGCGTCCCGACGGCGATCCCGCACGCCGCCCCGGCGCCGGACGCGGGCCTCGTCGTCCCGCCGCCGCAGGCCGACGGCTGGCGCCCACGGCTGGTGGCCACCGACCTCGACGGGACGCTGCTGGACTCCGCCGGTCACGTGAGCCCGCGCAGCCGCGCCGCGCTCGAGGCCTGCTGGGCGGCCGGCATCCCGGTGGTGGGCGTGACCGGCCGCGGGCCGCGGCTGCTCGACAGCGTGCGCGAGGCGCTGGCCCGCCGCGGGATCGCGGTGCTGGCCCAGGGCGGCTACGTCGTCGACCTGGAGCGGGACGAGGTGCTGCGCACGATCGGGCTGCCCCGGGACCACGCGCAGGCGGTGATCGACCGCATCGAGTCGGTCGCCGGGGAGCTCAGCGTGGCCGTCGAGGACGCCGCCGAGCAGGCCCTCGCCCGTCAGGGCAGCCCCCTGCGGGTGCAGCACGGCTTCGACTGGCCCTACCCCGAGCCGTCGCAATTGCTGCCTCGGCACGAGGTGCTGCCGCCGGGCGCCGTCCTCAAGGTGTTCCTGCGCTCGGCCGACGCTCGGTCAGGACGAGCTGCTGGCGCTGGCCCGGCGGGTGGTCGACCCGGTCGAGGCCGAGGTGACGCACGCGGGGCTGGGCTTCATCGAGGTGCTGCCGCCCGGCATCACGAAGGCGAGCGGGCTGGCGGTGGCGCTGGACCGGTACGCGGTCGGGTTCGGCGACGTCCTCGTGTTCGGGGACATGCCCAACGACGTCCCGATGCTGCAGGCCGTGGCCGCCGCGGGCGGCCGGACGGTCGCCGTCGCCAACGCCCACCCCGCCGTGCGGGCCGCCGCGGCGGAGCTGACCAGCGGGCACGACGCGGACGGCGTCGCGCAGTACCTGGAGGCGGTGCTCGGTGTCTGACCGGATGCGCGATGTCTGACTGGCGACCCCGGCTGATCGCCACCGACATGGACGGCACCCTGCTGCGCCGCGACGAGACGGTCAGCCCGGCGACGATGCGCGAGCTGGAGCGCTGGCGGGCCGAGGGCGTGCCGGTCGTCCTGGCGACCGGGCGTCCGCCGCGCTGGATGCGCGAGATCCGCGAGGTCGTGCCCGTCGGGACGGCGGTGTGCTGCAACGGTGCCGTGCTGCTCGACCTCGAGAGCTTCGCGATCCTCGACGAGCTGGCCCTGCACCCCGACCGTCTCCGCGTCATCACCGCCGAGCTGCGCGATGCCCACGCGGACATGTGGTTCGCCGTGGAGTACGGCCTGGAGTTCCGGCACGAGCCGCACTACCGCCCGCGGTGGGACATCGACGCCCCGGGTGTGGAGGAGGCGACGCTCGAGGAGATGCTGCAGGCGCCGGCGGCCAAGCTGCTCGTGCGCTCGGAGACGATGCCGCGGGACGCCTTCGTCGAGCTGGTGTCCGCCGTCGTGGGCGACGACGCGACGGTGACCACGTCGTCCGGCGACGCCCTGGCCGAGATCTCGGCCCCGGGCGTCACGAAGGCGACCGGCCTGGCACGGGTCGCGGCGGAGCACGGCGTCGAGCCGGCCGACATCGTCTACTTCGGCGACATGCCCAACGACGTCGCCGCGTTCGACTGGATCCGCGAGGCCGGCGGCCGCGCCGTCGCCATGGCGCACGCGCACCCGGAGGTGCTCGCGGCCGCCACCGACGTGACGCTCACCAACGACGAGGACGGGATCGTCGCCTTCCTGCGCGACCGGTAGGCGGAACTCGCAGCGCGGTGCCCGGACTCGTGGCAGAACGCGAGTCCGGGCACCGCAGCGCGAGTCTCGTCGTCGTCCCGGGCCCGGACAGCGCGACGGCGCCGTCCCCCAGGGGGAGACGGCGCCGTCGTCAGCGGGCGTCGCTCAGGTGAGGATGTTGTAGGCGATCACCATGTTGATGACCGCCATGACGATCGCCAGGGCGCCGAGCGCGATGCCGGCGGTCGCCTGACCGGTGTTCGCGCCGTTGCGCCGCGCGACCGCCCCCAGGGCGACGGCCACCACGCCGAGCGCGAGGCCGACGAACGCGATCAGCCAGGCGAAGACGGCGCCGACGATGCCGGTCACCAGCGAGGCGACCGCGAGGCCGTTCTGGCCGGTGCGCGCAGGTGTGGTGTGCGGGGTGGTCATGGGTCCTCCCACGAGGTCGTCCGGCCGGGATCTCCGGCCGTCGGTCTGTCGTGGGCGGCAAGCGTGCAGGTCAAACGGCGGAACGGCCGAGTTCACCTCATCGGGCGACGCGATTGGTAGGGGTCCTAGAGGTACTGGCCGCCGGTGGGGCCGGTGGGCTGCTGACCGCCGGCGCTCGGACCGCCCGGCAGCGCCCGCCGCCGCATCTCCTCGAGCTGCGCCCGAGCCGCCATCTGCTGCGCGAACAGCGCCGTCTGGATGCCGTGGAAGACGCCCTCCAGCCAGCCGACCAGCTGCGCCTGTGCGATGCGCAGCTCCGCGTCGGACGGCGTCTCGTTCTCCTCGAAGGGGTCCGTGAGCCGCTCCAGCTCCTCGCGCAGCTCCGGCGCCAGCCCCTGCGCCAGCTCCCGGATCGACGACGCGTGGATGTCGCGCAGCCGCTGCCGGCTGGCGTCGTCCAGCGGTGCCGCCCGCACCTCCTCGAGCAGCTGCTTGATCATCGTGCCGATCCGCATGACCTTCGCCGGCTGCTCGACCATCTCCGCGAGACCGGCCGCCGGGCCGCCGTCCTCCCCGGGCGCGCCGTGCGGCATGGGCATCGTGCCGACCGGGTGTCCGTCGGGGCCGACGACGACGACCTGCTGGGGATGCTCGTTGCCGGTTCCGGGTGCGCTCATGCCCCCATCCTGCCCCGGCGGACGACCCGGCATCCCGCCGGTTCCGCGCGGTCGCCCGCTGAACCGACCGTCGTCCGCCGCCGTGAAGTGGAGGACGGACCGGTGGGCGGAGGGACGGCGATGCGGACGACGGCACGCGCTCCGGTGCTCCTGGCACTGGGAACGCTGGTGCTCGCCGGTTGCGGGGGCGACGGCGGAGAGACCGGCTCCTCCGGCGGCCGCGACTCGCCGGCGGCGGCCGACGCGACGCTGCGCACCACGGACAGCGACCTCGGCGACATCGTGGTCGACGCCGACGAGCGCACGGTCTACGTATTCGACGAGGACGAGCCCGGGTCGGGCGAGAGCGCCTGCACCGACGACTGCCTCGCGCAGTGGCCACCGGTCGTCGCCGAGGACGCGGAGCCCACCGCGGACGGCGTCGACGGCGAGCTCGGCACCATCGAGCGCGACGACGGCACCCTGCAGGTCACCCTCGGCGGGTCTCCGCTGTACCTCTTCGCCGGCGACGGCGGCCCGGGCGACGTCGCCGGGCAGGCGGTCGGTGACGTCTGGTGGGTCGTCGGTGCGGACGGGCAGAAGATCACCGAAGCCCCCGACACGGGCTCCGACTTCTCATACTGACCGTCGTGGCGGCCACGCGGCAGGAGAAGGGGTTGCGCGCGCTCTTCGACGCGCACGCCTCCGTGCTGCTGGCCTACGCGATGCGGCTCACCGGCGGCGACCGCGCCCGCGCCGAGGACGTCGTCCAGGAGACGCTGGTGCGCGCCTGGCGGAACCTCGACCGGCTGGACGACACGGTGGCGCCCGTGCGGCCGTGGCTGTTCACCGTGGCCCAGCGGATCGCGATCGACGCCCACCGGGCCCGCCGCGCGCGGCCGGTCGAGGTGGGCGACGAGATGCTGAGCGTCGTCCCGGCGCTCGACGAGCTGGAGCCGATGCTCGACCGGGTCGTCGTCACCGAGGCGCTGGACTCGCTGTCCCGGGATCACCGAGCGGTCATCGTGGAGACGTACTACCGCGGCCGGTCGGTGGCCGAGGCCGCGGTGGTGCTCGGCGTCCCGCCGGGCACGGTGAAGTCGCGGTGCTACTACGCACTGCGGGCGCTGAAGCTGGCTCTTGCCGAACGGGGGGTGACGACGTGACGTGCGATCGGGCGCCGTCGTTCCTCGGCGCGTACGTGCTCGGCGCTCTCGACCCGGACGAGCGGCGGGACGCCGAGCAGCACCTGGCCGATTGCCCGGCCTGCACCGCCGAACTGGAGGGGTTCCGCGGGCTGACCGCGCAGCTGGACCGCGTGCCGGCCGAGGAGGTGACGGCCGAGCCCGTGACGGCCGTCGCCGGAGCTGTTCGGTCGGGTCGCCGCGGAGGTTCGCCGTCCGCGGCGTCGTCGCGCGCTCGTGGTCGCCGCGGCCGGGGTCGTGCTGTTCTCCGCGGGCGCCACCTGGGCGGCGGTCCAGGAGGCGGGCCAGGTGCACACCGCGACGGCCGACGGGGTGCGGATGTCGGTGGCGGCGGAGGAGCGCGAGGAGGGCTCGGCGCTGGACGTGACCGTCGTGGGTCTGCCCGCCAAGGTCCACTGCCAGCTCGTGGTCGTCGACGAGGAGGGCGACCGGCACGACGCGGGCGACTGGACCACCTACGGCGGCGAGGTCTCGTACCGGATGTGGACCGAGGTGCCGCCGGACGACGTCGCCGACGTCCGCCTGTTGGGCTCGGACGGCGACGAGCTGATCCGCGTCCCGTTCGAGGACTGAGCGTCCGGCGTCAGTCGCTGGTCACCAGCAGCACCTTGCCGGTGTGCTCGGAGGCCTCCACCAGCCGGTGCGCCTCGGCGGCGTCCGCCATGGGCAGCCGGCGGGAGACGATCGGCCGGACCGTTCCGCGCTCGACGTCCGGCCACACGTCGTGCCGCACCGCGGCGACGATCGCCGCCTTGCCCACCGGCCCCGTGGGCGGGCGGGACCGCAGCGTGGTGGTGAACAGCGTCTGCCGGCGGGCCAGCATCCGGCCCAGGTCGATCTCGGCCTTGGTGCCGCCCTGCATTCCGATGATCACCAGCCGGCCGTCGGTGTTCAGCGCCGCGAGGTTGCGGGCCAGGTACTTCGCGCCCATGTTGTCCAGCACCACGTCGGCGCCACCGGCGGCCTTCACCACCTCGACGAAGTCCTCCTCGCGGTAGTCGATCGCGGTGTGCGCACCGAGCTCGCGGCACAGGTCGAGCTTGGCCGGCGACCCGGCGGTGGCGAACACCTGCGCGCCGGCGCGTGCCGCCAGCTGGATCGCCATCGTGCCGATGCCCCCGGCGCCACCGTGCACGAGGAACCGCTCGCCCCGGCGCAGCCGCGCGAGCAGGAACACGTTCGACCACACCGTGCAGGTGACCTCGGGCAACGCCGCGGCGGTGGCCAGCTCCACGCCGGCCGGCTTCGGCAGCACCTGCCCCGCCGGGACGGCCACGCGCTCGGCGTAGCCGCCGCCGGCGAGCAGCGCGCACACCTCGTCGCCCCGGGCCCATTCCGTCACACCCTCGCCGACCTCGCGGACGATGCCGCTGCACTCCAGGCCGAGGACGTCGCTGGCACCGGGCGGCGGCGGGTAGTGCCCCTGCCGCTGGAGCAGGTCGGCGCGGTTGACCGCCGACGCCACCACGTCGATCAGGACCTCGCCGGGCCCGCACTCCGGGTCGGGCACCTCGGCCCAGGTGAGGACGTCGGGGCCGCCCGGCTCGGGCACGGTGATCGCGCGCATGGTCCGACCCTAGGCAGGTCCGCCTCGGGCTAGCGTCGGCGCGGGCGAGAGGAGCCGGCATGGCCATCCCGATCCTTCCTGTTCGGGACCTGCCCGAGGCCGCCGCCTTCTGGAGGCTCGCGGGTCTCGAGGTCGAGGAGTACGACGCCGGATACGCCTTCGTGCGCGCCGACGGCGACGAGATCGTGCACCTCGCCGTCCACCCGTCGGTGGACCCCGCGACCAACCTGTCGGCCTGCTACGTGCACGTCACCGACGTCGCCGGGTGGCACGACCGGCTGGCGGAGGCAGGCCTGCCGGTGACGCCGGTCCGCGACGAGCCGTGGGGGATGACCGAGTTCTCCGTGCGGGACCCCAGCGGCAACCTGGTGCGGGTCGGGTGCGCGCGATGACGCGTGATCAGCCGGTGCGCTCCTCCAGGTGCACGGTCACCCGGTCGCCGGCCTGCTTGCCGATCGCCGCCCGGACGTCGGTGCGCACCGGCAGCTTGTGCGTGCCGTCGCCGAGCGCCATGAACGAGCTGGCGAACGGGTGCCCGTCGATCGTGCCGCGCACCTTGACCAGCCCCCGGGTGCCGAAGAACTCCGCCGAACCGGGCATCTGCACGTAGGTCCAGCCGCCCTTGCTGGGGCTCTGCACCAGCTCCGCGGTGAACTCGACGTCGAGCGGGCCCAGCTTCTGCGTCGTGTCCTGCGCCATGGCCGTCCTCCTGTCAGGAGCGTGTGACGGTTGGACGGCCGGCTCGCGCAGAACTGATCGGCCTCGTCAGGCGCGGGCCTTGAGGTCCTTGCGCAGGATCTTGCCGGCGGCCGACTTGGGCACCTGGTCGATGAACTCGACGAGGCGGATCTTCTTGTGCGGCGCCACCTTGCCGGCGATGAACTCCATGACGGCGTCCTCGGCGAGCTCCGAGCCCGGCGTCCGGACGACGAACGCCTTGGGCAGCTCCTCGCCGGACTCCTCGTCCTTGACGCCGATGACGGCCGCGTCGGCGATCTCCGGGTGGCCGACCAGCACGGCCTCGAGCTCGGCGGGCGCCACCTGGTAGCCCTTGTACTTGATCAGCTCCTTGACGCGGTCGACCACCGTGTAGCGGCCGCCCTCGTCGACGACCGCGACGTCGCCGGTGTGCAGCCAGCCGTCGGCGTCGATCGTCTCGGCCGTGGCCTCCGGGTTGTTCAGGTAGCCCTTCATGACCTGCGGGCCGCGGATCCACAGCTCGCCGCGCTCGCCCGGGCCGACGTCCTCAGCCGTGCCCGGGTCGATGAGCCGGCACTCGGTGTTGGGCAGCGCGAAGCCGACCGACCCCTTCGGCACCGCCTCGGTGACGCCGGGCGGCTCCATCCCGGCCTCGGGGGTCGTGTGCGAGACCGGTGACAGCTCGGTCATGCCGTATCCCTGCGAGACGATCACGCCCGTCTCGGCGCCCTTGCGCAGCCGCCGCTCGCAGGCGAAGGCGAGCTCCTCGTCCAGCGGCGCGGCGCCCGAGGTGATCGTGCGCAGCGAGGAGAGGTCGAACCGGTCGACCAGCGGGTGCTTGGCCAGCGCCAGCACGATGGGCGGCGCGACGAAGGCGCGGCTGATCCGCTGGTCCTGCAGCGTGCGCAGGAAGTCCTCGAGGTCGAAGCGCGGCAGCGTCACGACCGTGCCGCCGAGCGCCAGCCCCTGGTTCATCAGCACGGTGAGGCCGTAGATGTGGAAGAACGGCAGGACGGCGATGATCCGCTCGTCCTCGTGCGACCGGTCGAACACCGCCTGCTGCTGCAGCACGTTGGCCACCAGGTTGCGGTGGGTGAGCATCACGCCCTTGGGCAGGCCGGTGGTGCCGCTGGAGTAGGGCAGCGTGACGAGGTCCTCGGCGGGATCGATCTCCACCTGCGGCGACGGCGCCTGGCTGCCGAGCAGGTCGAGCAGCGACGGGTGGCCCTCGGCGCCGTCCATGACGACGACCTCGTCGACCGGCGCCTTCTCCACCGCCGCGAGTGCCCGGTCGAGGAACGGCGAGACCGTGATCAGCATCTTCGCGCCCGAGTCCTTCAGCTGGAACGCGATCTCGTCGGGCGTGTAGAGCGAGTTGATCGTGGAGCTGACCAGGCCGGCCTTGGCGACGCCGTGGAAGACGACGGGGTACCAGGCCGTGTTCGGGCTGAAGATCGCGACGACGTCGCCCTTGCGCAGCCCGCGCTCGTGCAGCGCGGCCGCGACCCGGTCGACGTAGGCCGCCAGCTGCCCGTAGGTGAGCTGGTCACCGCGGGCGCCGTCGACCAGGGCTACGGCGTCCGGCCGGTCCGCGTTCGCCCCGAGGATGAAGTCGGGCACCGAGACGTCGGGGATCTCGATGTCGGGGTACGGGCTGGCGAACGCCACGGGAGTCTCCTTCGGCTCGGGTGTGGCGCCAGTCTCACACCCGACGTGGCCTGCGCCACAAGGGGCCTCAGCGCGGCCAGAGCACCGACTGCGTGCAGCGGAACAGCGCGATCGTGCGCTCCTCGCTGCGGACGACGGCGTCCCACACCTGCGTCGTCCGGCCGGCGTGCACGTTGGTCGCCTCGGTGCTGATCCGGCCGTCGCGGGTGGTGCCGAGGTAGTTGGCCTTGAGCTCGATCGTGGTGAAGCCGCTCGCCCCCTCGGGCAGCAGCGCGCGGGTGGCCAGGCCGCACGCGGTGTCGGCGAGGCCCACCACGGTGGCCGCGTGCAGGTAGCCGTTGGGCGCCAGCACCTCGGGGCGGACGTCGAGGTGCGCGGTCAGCCGGCCCGGCTCGTGGCTGTCGATCACCAGACCCAGCAGCCCGGGCAGCGTGCCGGGCAGCAGCGCGTTCAGCTCGTCGGCGGTGTGGAACCCGGTGGCGGCCATGCGTCGCACGCTAGCCACCCCGACCGGGCTCGCGGCATGGTGCCCGGACTCGCGGCACAGCGCGAGCCCGGGCACCGCGACGCGAGTCCCGTCGGCGTCAGCCCTGCTTCGCGGTCTCCCACAGCCCGACGACGTTGCCCTCGGGGTCGGTGAAGTACGCGGCGAAGCCCATCTCGCCGACCGGCGTCCGGCCGACGACGGTCGAGCCGCCCATCCCGCCGATGCGCTGCAGGGTCTCGTCGATGCTGTCGACGTCCACCACGAGCACCGGCCCACTGGTCGCGGCCTGCTGGCGCGAGAGCATCCCGCCGCCGATGTAGCCCGGCTCGGTGGGCCCCTGCTCGCCGCTCGGGCCGGTGCTCACGATCGTGTAGTCCATCCCCGGCATCTCCTGGATCTGCCAGCCGAAGAGGTCCTTGTAGAAGCCGCGTGCCCGCTCCGCGTCGTCGAAGGGGATCTCGAAGTGCACGACGCGTCCGCTCATCTGGCGCCACCTCCTGGTCGGGTCGAGGACGGCGGCGACGCTAGACCCGGCGCGGAGCTGGGGGAACCAGTCCCGGCGCGCCGTCAGGCGAGGCCGCGGGTGGTGCGCGCCGGCGGTCGGACGCCCTGGATCGAGGCGACCATGTCCAGCGTCTGGCGGGTGGCGGCGACGTCGTGCACGCGGAAGACGCGCGCGCCGAGCCAGGCGCTCACGGCCGTGGCGGCGAGGGTGCCGGTGAGCCGCTCCTCGAGGGGGACGTCGAGGGTCTCGCCGACGAAGTCCTTGTTCGACAGGGCGACGAGCACCGGCCAGCCGGTGGCGACCAGCTCACCGAGCCGGCGGGTGGCCTCCAGCGAGTGCCGGGTGTTCTTGCCGAAGTCGTGCCCCGGGTCGATCAGCACGCGGTCGCGGTCGACCCCGGCCGCCACCGCGGCGTCCGCGAGCGCCGTCGTCCGCCGCACGATGTCGGCCACCACGTCGTCGTACTCGACGCGGTGCGGCCGGGTGCGCGGCGGCAGCCCACCGGCGTGCGTGCACACGATCCCCGCGCCTGCCTCCGCGGCCACCTCGGCGAGCGCCGGGTCGACGCCACCCCACGCGTCGTTGACGACGTCAGCACCGACGGCGAGCACCTCCCGGGCCACCGACGCCCGCCAGGTGTCGATGGAGATGGGCAGGGCCGGGTGCGCGGCTCGGATCGCCGCCACCAGGTCGGCGGTCCGTCGGATCTCCTCGGCCGCGTCGACCTCGTCGCCCGGCGCGGCCTTGACCCCGCCGACGTCGACCATGTCCGCGCCCTCGGCCACCACCTGGTCGACCCGCGCCAGGGCGGCGTCCAGCGCGTACGTGGCGCCGCGGTCGAAGAACGAGTCCGGGGTGCGGTTGACGATCGCCATGACGACGAAGGCGCCGTCCGGCACGTCGAGGGCGCCCAGCCGCAGCAACCCGTCCTCCGTCCGCCGGTCGTCGTGTGGTGGGCTCAGAAAAGCAGACGGCACGCGGATGGCGCGGAAGGGGACGGCAGATGGCACAGACCACGGTGGAGGGCGTCGAGGGGGTGCTCGCCGTCGTCGGGCAGCACCTGGGGCACAGCGAGTGGGTGACGATCACCCAGGAGCAGGTGAACCTCTTCGCCGAGGCGACCGGCGACCACCAGTGGATCCACGTCGACCCCGAGCGGGCGAAGCGGGAGAGCCCTTACGGCGGCCCGATCGCCCACGGCTACCTGACGCTGTCGCTGCTGCCGATGCTCGTTCCGCAGATCATCGACGCCCAGGGCTTCCGGATGGGCGTCAACTACGGCGCCGAGAAGATCCGCTTCCCCGCCGCGGTGCCGGTGGGCAGCCGGGTGCGGGCGACGGCGTCGCTCGACGAGGCCACAGCCGTTCGAGGGCGGCGTGCAGATGAACCTCGGGATCGCCATCGAGGTCGAGGGGCAGGAGAAGCCGGCGATGGTGGCCTCGATCCTGTTCCGACGCTACGTCTGAGACGCGACAGGGCCGCCCGGCATCACCGGGCGGCCCTGTCGCCCCCGATCAGACCGGAACGCTGCTCGCGGCCTTCTTCAGGTTCGAGCCGGCGCTCACCTTGACCGTGTTGGCGGCCGGGATGTCGATCGACTCACCGGTCTGCGGGTTGCGACCCGTCCGCGCGGAGCGCTGCGAGCGCTCGACGGTCAGCAGACCCGACACGGCGACCTTCTCGCCGCGGGTGATGGCGTCGACCAGCTCGTCCTGGAGGCCGTCGAGGACCGAGGAGACGGTCGAGGCCGGGACGTCGGCGCGCTTGGCGATGGCGGAGACCAGTTCGGCCTTGTTCATGAGCTTCCTCTCGTCGTACTGACACCTGTCAGTGGCGCGGATCGGTGCCCGCACCCTGCCCGGACGCGAATGCGCCGCACCGGGACATCCTGGGGTCCGCGCCTTCGGGCGCGACCCGCGGGGTCCGCCGCCGGGGCGGATCCGGACCCTGGGCACCGTGCCACGGATCCCCGGTACTTGGCCACTTCGCGACTGATCGGGGGCCGTCGCGAGGCACGTCGATCACTTCCGCCCCACCCGGCGACCCCGCAGGTCGGCGGCCTAGCGTGAGAGCCATGCCGCAGCTCCCCGGGACCGACCTGACCGTCAGCGACCTGTGCCTCGGCGGCAACGTCTTCGGCTGGACCGCCGACGAGGCGACGTCCCGAGCGGTCCTCGACCGGTTCCTCGACTCCGTCGACCCCCGGCCGGCGTTCGTCGACACCGCTGAGATGTACGGCGCGGGGCGCTCGGAGGAGATCCTCGGCGGCTGGATGGCCGAGCGCGGGGTGCGCGACCGCGTCGTCGTCGCCACGAAGGCCTCGCCGATGGACAAGGAGCACCCGCTCTCGGCGCCGGAGATCCGGACCGCCGCGGAGAACTCGCTGCGCCGGCTGCGGACCGACCGGATCGACCTCTACTACGCGCACTTCGACGACGAGGGGACGCCGCTCGACGAGACGCTGCAGGCGTTCGACGAGCTCGAGCAGGCCGGGAAAGTGCGCTGCACGGCCGTCTCGAACTACTCGGCGAGCCGGCTGCGCGAGGCGCTGGAGACCGCCGACCGGCTCGAAGTCCGCGGCTACGTGGCCCTGCAGACGCACTACAACCTGATGGAGCGCCCGCTGTTCGAGGACGACCTGCGGGACGTCGCCGCGGAGCGCGACCTGGGCGTGCTGCCCTACTTCGGCCTGGCCCGCGGCTTCCTCACCGGCAAGTACCGCGCCGGCGAGCGGGTGGACTCACCGCGCGCGGCGAAGGCGTCGGCGTACGTGGGGGAGAAGGGAGACCGGGTGCTGGGCGCGCTCGGCGAGGTGGCGCGGGAGCACGGCGTCCCGGTGGCGGCGGTGGCGCTGCGCTGGCTGGCCGACCAGCCGACGGTGGTCGCGCCGATCGCCAGCGCGCGCACCGTGGAGCAGCTGGCCGATCTCCTCCCGATGACCGACCTGGTGCTCACCGACGGGCAGCGGCAGCGCCTGACCGACGCCAGCAGCTAGAAGGCGGTTGCGCGGACCAGTTCTGCGACGTGCACGATCCCGAGCGGTCGACCGTCCTCGTCGACGCAGAGCACCGGGTCGTGGCGGAGCTCCGCGGGTCGGCTCAGCGCCAGCCGCAGCGTCTCGCCCGCGGGTGCGTCGGGGAGGACGCGCAAGCTGATCGGCTTGCGCCACGTGCTCTCGGCCGGACCGGCGACCACCAGGGCGACCGGTGCGCCGTCGGGGTCGACCTCGAGCGCCGGAGCGACGCCGGACGCCGGCGCGAGGACCCGCTGCACCGGCCGGACGAGGGGTAGCACCGGGCCGACGAGACGAGTGCGGGCGCGGTGCGTGCGCACGAGTTCGGTCACGGCGGACGGCAGCGCTCCGAAGGTGGCGAGCGGCGCGCCGAAGAGCCAGCCGCGGGCCAGCGCGGCACCGGACTGCAGGGCGGCAGTCAGGTCCTGCGGCGTCTCGATCCCGTCCGCGAGAACCCCCGGTGCCCCGGGGACGTCGCCGGTCCCGGCGGAGGTGAGGGCGTCCCGGTCGATGACGACGACCGAGGGCGGCTCCGCGGCCGACAGCGGATGGACGTCCCCGGCGAGGGCGAGACGGGCACCCCGTGCCCGCAGGGGAGCGGTGTGCCGGGCGAGCGCGTCGGCGTCGGCGGAGGCGTGGGGGCGCACCTCGACGACCAGTCCGTCGAGCCGCGGCCGGGAGTCGAACGCATCCCGCACCGGGCCGGTGGCCAGCAGCGACGCGTGCACCGGCACGACCAGGACGCGGCCCGCCGGTACCCATGGCAGCCGGGACAGGACCTTGTGCACGAGGAGGGCCTCGACCTCGGCGGCGAGCCCGGCGTCGGCAGCCGCGGCGAACCAGGTGTCGGGGCTCGCCGTCCCCGGAAAGCGGGCGAGCGCCTCGTACCCGGCGACGGTGGCCTTGGCGAGGTCGACGACGGGCCGGAAGACGAGGGTGAGGTCGTCCGGGTCGGCGAGCAGCGGACGGCAGTCGGGAAGACTGCCGATGCGCGTCGGGACCATGCGCGTCCCATCGGCCGACACGCGGTCGGGCTTGAGCCCGCGTGTCACCACTCAGGGGGAACGACGCTGCCGTCCCGGTAAAGGACGATCACGGTCCGGTACTGCGACGTGACAGCATGACCGGAACGCCGGCCCTCCACCCCGGAGGCACGGAACCAGAAGGGTGAGCCGCGATGGCCGAGGCATTGATCCATGCCCCTGCCGTCGACCCCCTGAACGACCCGGCGCGGATCGCCGCGGCGCGTCGCCTCCTGCGGGAGGTGTCGGGGCACGCGGCCTTCGACCGGCTGTCCCGGCTCGCCGCCCGGCTCGCGGGCGCGGATCACGCCAAGGTCACCATCTTCACCGACGGGGATCTCGTCGTCGGTGGGTACGGGTTGCCCGAGGGCGTCGTGGGTGGGCCGGCGCTGCTCACCGGCGCCCTCTCCGCGATCACCATCATCGAGGCGGCACCGCTGAACGTGCCGTCGGCGACGGACGACGAGCGCGTCGCGGCGCTGCCGGCGGTGACGTCCGGGCAGGTGCGGTCCTACCTCGGTGCACCGCTCATCGCGGCGTCCGGCCACGCCATCGGTGCGCTCGCGGTCTACGACCCGGTGCCGCACGACTGGACCGGCGACGACGTCGAGCTGCTGACCCACCTCGCCGCCTCGGTGGTCACCGAGCTGGAGCTGCTCGCGGCGAACGCCGACGTCACAAGCTCGCTGCGCCGCCTCGACGTCGCGCTGGAGGCCAGCTCGGTCGGCATCTGGGAGATGGACCTGTCCGCCGGAACGTTCGAGGCCGACGCCCGCTGCGCGGCGATCATGGGACTCGACGGACCGGTGACGCTGCCCATGGACGCGCTCATCGACCGGCACGTGCACCCCGACGACCGGGCTGCGGCCGAGGAGACCATCGCGGCCGCCATCGCAGCCCGGTCGCAGTACACGGTCGAGGTCCGCAACGTGCGGCCGGACGGCGAGGCGCGCTGGACGGTCTCCCGCGGGCGCGTCCTGGTCGACAGCAACGGAGAGCCGGTCCGCATCCTGGGTACCTCGCTCGACGTCACCGACGCCCGGGCGGAGACCACCGCGCGGCTGGCCGCCGTCCAGCGGGCCGCCGCGATCGCCGAGGTCGCCGCGCAGGCCGCGCACGCCACCCGGATCGACGAGCTGGCGGACATCGTCCTGCGCGGCGCGCAGGTGCTGGGCGCGGAGTCCGGCGGCGTCGCCGTCCGCGACCCGCTCGACGGCAAGGTGCGGGTGCACCTGGGCCGCACCGTGGTCGACATCGTCCGTGCCATCGACGCTTCCTACGAGCTGCCACCCGAGGGCATCGAGATCCAGCTCGACGACTCGCTGCCGACGCAGGTCACCGTGCGCACCGGCGAGCGCGTCCTGCTCGCCGACGTGGCATCGGGGTCGGACCGTTTTCCCCGGCTGGCCGAGGTGGCCGCAGCCCTGGGGATCGGTGCGGTGGCGTCACTCCCCTTGCGCGTCGAGGGCCGGCTGCTCGGCGCCTTCGTCGCCTACTGGACCGGCGAGCGTCCGTTCGCCGAGGAGGACGTCGAGCTCCTGGAGGGTCTCGCCGCGCAGGTCGCGCTGAGCATCTCGCGGCTTCAGGCCGACGCCGAGCGTGATGCCGCCGTGTCGGCCATGGCCGACACCAACCGGCGCCTGCAGCTGCTCGCCGACGTCGGTCGCGTCCTCTCCGGCAGCCTCGACGTCCCCGGTCAGCTGGCGCAGCTGGCCGACCTGATGGTGCCGCTGGTCGGCGACTGGGGCTGGATCGTCGCCGTCGACGAGCACGGCCGCCTGGTCGAGATGGCCGCTGCCCACCGCGACCCGGCGCGCGTCGCCGAGGTGGCCGCGTACGTCCGGCTGATGTCGACGAGCCTGACCGACGTCGGCGCGGCGCGGGTGGTGCTGCGCACGGGCCAACCGCTGGTCATCCCCGAGCTCTCCCGCGAGCGGATCGACGTCGCCTTCCGCGACCAGCCGGCCCGGGACGCGCTGGTCGCGCTCGAGCCCACCGCCGTCATCGCCGTCCCGCTCATCGCGCGCGGGCAGGTCCTCGGCGTGCTCGCCCTGGCCAACGGCCAGGAGCGCGGCAGCCACACGGGGTCGGAGCTGGACATCGCGCTCGAGGTGGGCCGGCGCGCCGGTGTCGCGCTCGACCAGATGCGGCTGTTCGCCGCCCAGCGCGACCTCGCCGACGCTCTGCAGCGCAGCATGCTCACCGAACCGCCGCGGCCGGAGGGCTGCGAGATCGTCGTCCGGTACGTGCCGGCCGCGGCCGGCGTCGAGATCGGTGGCGACTGGTACGACGCCTGGCTGCAGCCCGACGGCTGCACCGTGCTGGCGATCGGGGACGTCGCCGGGCACGACACCCGCGCCGCCGCCGCGATGGGCCAGGTGCGCGGTCTGCTCCGGGGCATCAGCTACGCGAGCTCGCGGACGCCGGCCGCCGTCCTCAGCGAGCTCGACCGGGCCATGGACGGACTGGCGCTGGACACGATGGCCACCGCCCTCCTCGCCGAGCTCGGCCCGGGCCCGGACGGCGGCACGGCCTTGCGCTGGGCCAGCGCGGGGCACCCGCCGCCCGTCCTGCTGACCCCCGACGGCCGGGCGACCCTGCTTGATTCGGTGCCCGCGAACCTGATGCTCGGGGTGGATCCCCACCTGCCGCGCACCGACCACGGCACGGTGCTCGCGCCGGGTTCGACGGTGCTTCTCTACACCGACGGCCTCGTCGAGCGTCGTGACCGCGACATCGACGAGGGCACCGCAGCGCTGGTCGACGCGGTCGCCGACTGCGCGGGACTGCCGCTGGACGAGCTCTGCGACCGCGTGCTCGCGCGGCTGTTCCTGCCCGACGCCGAGGACGACGTCGCCGTCCTCGCCGTCCGCCTGGTGAGCTGACGTCAGCGGCCCCGTCCAGAGGCTCGCCGCGAGCCTGCGAGCGGTGAGGGGGACGGGGTCCTTCTACTCGATGCTCGTGGCCGTCCCCCGGCGGATCTGCGCGTCTTCCGCCGCCATGGCCTCCTGCCGGCCGGCCTCCTCCTCGAGGATGCGCGCCGCCTTCCAGTGCGCGGGGATCCCGAACGCGTCGACCAGCGTGACCATGTGCGGCCGCAGCTGCTTGAGCAGGGCGTTCACCGTCGCCGTCACCAGCTTGCCGCGGGCCGGCGTGAGCTGGCCGTGCTCCATGAACCAGCCCTTGTTCGCCTCGATGACGGTCAGTGCGTAGAGGTCGAGCACCGCCTCGAGCAGCGCCTGGGCGTCGGGATCGGTCGTCCGGTCGACGCCGGCGACGAACGCCTCCAGCACGACGCGGTCGATGTGCGCCTGCGCGGTGGCCAGCACGTGGTCCTGGACGTCGTTGAACATGTCGAACGGCGCCATGCCGCTCGTCGCCGCGTTCCTGCGCAGCCGCTGGATCGCCCCCTCCAGGGTGTGCTTCTCGCGGAACTCGAAGAGCTTGAGCTGCCAGCCGCGGTCGAGCAGGGGCACGTCGTCGTCCCGGCCGGGGACGGCGTCGATCAGCCGGGCGATCAGTCCGCGGGCCGCCGTCCGCTCCAGCACGGTCTCGCGGACCATGTCGGCGATGAAGCCGACCTTGCCCCAGCCGTCGAGCGAGCCGAACGCGTCGCGGTAGCCGGTGAGCAGACCCTTGGCCACGAGCTGCAGCAGCACCGTGTTGTCGCCCTCGAACGTGGTGAAGACGTCGGTGTCCGCCTTGAGGTGCGGCAGCCGGTTCTCCTGCAGGTAGCCGGCGCCGCCGCAGGCCTCGCGGCACAGCTGGATGGTGCGGGTGGCGTGCCAGGTCTGGGCGACCTTGAGCCCGGCGGCGCGGGACTCGAGCTCGCGCTGCGCGGCCTCGTCGACCTCCTGGCCGTGCTCGTGCACCGCCGTCTGGACGTCGTGCAGGGTGCTGACCAGCTGGTCCTGCGCGAAGTGCAGGGCGTAGGTGTGCGCCAGGGCCGGCAGCAGCTTGCGCATGTGCACGAGGTAGTCGTTGACGACGATCTCGCGCTCGGCGCCGGGGGCGGCGAACTGGCGGCGGACGTCGCCGTACCGGACCGCGATGTCGAGGGCCAGCTTGGTCGCCGACGACGCGGAGCCGCCGACGCTGACCCGGCCGCGCACCAGGGTGCCGAGCATGGTGAAGAAGCGGCGGGTCTCGTTCTCGATCGAGCTGAAGTAGGTGCCGTCCTCGTGCACCTGGCCGTAGCGGTCGAGCAGTGCCTCGCGCGGGAGTTTCACGTGGTCGAAGGTCAGGCGGCCGTTGTCGACGCCGTTGAGGCCGGCCTTGGCGCCGTCGTCCTCGATGGTGACGCCCGGGCAGGGCGCGCCGTCGTCGTCGCGGATCGGCACGAACCAGGCGTGCACACCGCGGCCCTCGAACGGCTGGTCGGGGCCGCCGGTGATCAGCTGCGCGAAGACCACGGCGGCCTTGGCGTCCTTGGCCGCGTTGCCGATGTAGTCCTTGCGGGCGGCCTGGTGCGGGGTGTGCAGGTCGAAGGTCTGCGTCTCGGGGTCGTAGGTGCACGTCGTCCGCAGCTGCTGGACGTCGGAGCCGTGGCCGGTCTCGGTCATCGCGAACGACCCGGGCAGCTCGAACTCGACGATGTCGCGCAGGTAGGCGTCGTGGTGGCGCTCGGTGCCGAGCAGCTGGACGGCGCCGCCGAAGAGGCCCCACTGCACGCCGGCCTTGACCATGAGCGACAGGTCGCCGAAGGCGAGCATCTCGATCGACGTGGCCGAGGCGCCGGCATCGGCCTCGCCGCCGTACTTCTTCGGGAAGCCCAGCCGCGCGCGGCCGCTCTGGGCCAGCTTCCTGGTCGCCCGGGTCACCCGTTCGCGGGCCTCGGCGACGGACTCGCCGTAGACCGGCAGGAAGTCGGGATCGTCGAGGTTCTCGCGGGCGTCACGGCGCACGTGCGCCCAGCGGCCGTCGAGGACGTCCTGGATCTTGGCCGGGTCGACGGTGGGCGGCAGGGTGCTGGTCACTGGGCACGCTCCTTCTCGACGGGGGTGCTGGTGGGTGCCACGACGCCGGAGAGCCCGGCCCAGGCGAGATCGGTGAGGTGGGCGGCGAGGTCGCCGCGGGGCATGGGGCGCTCGGCGCGCAGCCACCAGTCGGCGGCCGAGCGCACGAGCCCGACGACGCCGTGGCCCCACGGGGCGGCGGGCGCCGGGTCGGCGCCGACGCGACCGAGGGCGTCGCCGACGACGGCCGCGGCCTGGTCGCCGACCAGGTCGGACAGCGTGGTCAGCGGGTCGCCGTCGCCGGCGCTGCCCGGGTGCGTGTGGACGACGAACCGGTAGACCTCGGGGTCGGCCTCCAGGAAAGCCAGGTAGGCGTCGATCGCGGCGGCGAGCATCTCCCGCGGGTGCTCGCTGCTCCGCATCGCCGTGCGCAGGGTGCCGGTCAGCTGGTCGGCGACGCGCGCGCAGACGGCGGTGTGCAGCTCGCCGCGGTCGGCGAAGTGCCGGTAGACCGCCGTCTTGCTGGTGCCGGCGGTCGCCGCGATCTCGTCCATGCCGACGCCGGCGCCGTGCCGGCCGACTGCGGTCAGCGCCGCGTCGACCAGTTCCTGACGGCGGGCCTTGCGGTGCTCGTCCCACCGCGAGTCGCGCCGGTCGCGCGCCGGCGCCGAGTCGCGGTCCTCCCGCGGTTGCGCGATCTTGGCCTGCGGCGAGTCGTCCATCACCTCGGCTTTCATGTGATCAACAGTACCGTGTACTGTCGAGTACCGGCCAGTCGAACCCACCCCGGAGGTCCCGATGACTCGCAAGGCCGCGATCCTCGGCGGGAACCGCATCCCGTTCGCGCGCTCGAACTCCGCCTACGCCCAGGCGTCGAACCAGGACATGCTGACCGCGACCCTGGACGGTCTGGTGGCGCGCTTCGGCCTGCAGGGTCAGCAGGTGGGGGAGGTCGTCGCCGGCGCGGTCCTCAAGCATGCGCGCGACTTCAACCTCACCCGCGAGTCGGTGCTCGGCTCGAGGCTCTCGGCCGCCACCCCGGCCTACGACGTCCAGCAGGCGTGCGGCACCGGCCTCGAGGCCGCGGTGCTCGTCGCCAACAAGATCGCCCTCGGGCAGGTCGAGTCCGGCATCGCCGGCGGCGTCGACACCACCTCCGATGCGCCGCTGGCCGTCAACGACGACCTGCGCCGCGTGCTCATCGGTCTGAACAGCGCCACGACGCTGCAGCAGCGGCTCAAGGCGCTCTCCGGGCTGCGGCCGGGACAGCTGGTGCCCGACGTCCCGCGCAACGCGGAGCCGCGCACCGGCCTGGCGATGGGCGACCACGCGGCGATCACCGCCGAGCAGTGGGAGATCGGCCGCGAGGAGCAGGACGAGCTGACCGTCCGCTCGCACCGGAACCTCGCCGCCGCCTACGACCGTGGCTTCTTCGACGACCTGGTCACGCCGTACCTGAGCCTGACCCGCGACCAGAACCTTCGGCCCGACTCGTCGATGGAGAAGCTGGCGACGCTGAAGCCGGTCTTCGGTGGCGAGCACGGCACGATGACGGCGGCCAACTCGACGCCGCTGTCCGACGGCGCCTCCGCGGTGCTGCTGGCCTCCGACCAGTGGGCCGCCGCGCACGACCTGCCGGTGCTCGCCCACCTGGTCGACGCGCAGACCGCGGCCGTCGACTACGTGCACGGCGGCGAAGGGCTGCTGATGGCGCCGGTCTACGCGATGCCGGTCCTGCTGGCGCGCAACGGCCTGTCGCTGCAGGACTTCGACTTCTACGAGATCCACGAGGCCTTCGCCTCCACGGTGCTCGCCACGCTCAAGGCGTGGGAGGACCCGGCGTACTGCAAGGACACGCTGGGCCTCGACGCGCCGCTGGGCTCGATCGACCGCTCGAAGCTCAACGTCAACGGCTCGTCCCTGGCGGCCGGGCACCCGTTCGCCGCGACCGGCGGGCGGATCGTCGCCTCGCTGGCCAAGCAGCTGCACGAGGCCGGACCCGGCACGCGCGGGCTGATCTCGATCTGCGCCGCCGGCGGCCAGGGCGTCGTCGCCATCCTCGAGTCCTGACCCCTCCCGCCGGTCCGGCTCAACACCATGTACCGGACGTCCAGCCGCGCCGTGGCGCGGCTGGACGTTACGTCCGGTGGCTGGAGATGCCCGGCGGGCAACCCCGACCCCCTATTGGAGGCTCTGCAATGAGCGACTGGTACCGCGACTTCGCCAACTCCGGGATGGGCACGACGCTCACCACGAAGCTCGGCCTGCCCCGGCCCGCCGTGCTGCGGCGCTACGAGCCGGGCGCACCGCTGCTCCCCGGACCGGCGG
This sequence comes from uncultured Actinomycetota bacterium, assembly GCA_963777095.1. GTDB lineage: Bacteria > Actinomycetota > Actinomycetes > Mycobacteriales > Geodermatophilaceae > CAVZOY01. The sequence continues at coordinate 671,375 of CAVZOY010000006.1, read as the reverse complement.
TGATCGGGTCGGCGGGCGAGGGACGGCTGCGCGAGACCCTCACCGAGATCCTCAAGGACGCCGGTGTGACCGTGCAGTCGCCGGTGACCGCCGACGGCGCCACGGACGGCGAGCGACCCGCGGCCGTCCTCCTCGACGCCACCGGCCTGCGGACGCCGGCCGACCTGGCCAGTGCGCACGATTTCCTCGCCCCGGCCGTGAAGCGGCTGGCCGCGACCGGGCGGGTGCTGGTGCTGGCCGACCCGCCGTCCGAGGCCGACTCCCCGGCCCAGGCGGCCGCGCGCCAGGCGCTGGACGGACTGGTCCGCTCCATCGGCAAGGAGCTGCGACACGGCTCCACCGCCAACCTGCTGTTCGTGCCCGAGGGCGCCGAGACGGGGCTCGCCGGCCCGGTGCGGTTCTTCCTGTCCGGCCGCTCGGCCTACGTCGACGGGCAGACCGTCACGCTCGCGACCCCGGTGGGCGATCCCGATGTCGAGGACGCCGAGCGTCCGCTCGCCGGCACGGTCGCCGTCGTCACCGGCGCGGCCCGCGGCATCGGTGCCTCGATCGCGAAGGTCCTGTCGCGGGACGGCGCCCACGTCGTGGCCGTGGACATCCCGGCCGCCGGCCAGTCGCTCGCCCAGGTGGCGAACGAGATCGGCGGGACGGCGCTGCAGCTCGACATCACCGCGCCCGACGCGGCCGAGCGGCTGGTCGAGCACCTGCGCGAGCGGCATTCCGGGGGCGGCCAGGGTTGTGTCGACATCGTCGTCCACAACGCCGGGATCACCCGCGACAAGCTGCTGGTCAACATGGACGCCGCCCGCTGGAACTCCGTCATGGCGGTGAACCTGCAGGCGCAGCTCGGCCTCACCCAGGCGCTGCTGGACGCCGACGGCGTGCTGAAGCCCGGCGCGCGGGTGGTCTGCGTGAGCTCGCAGTCGGGCATCGCGGGCAACCGTGGGCAGACCAACTACGCGGCGTCCAAGGCCGGGGTCATCGGCATGGTGCGCGCGTGGGCTCCCGAGTTCGCCGAGCGCGGTGCGACGATCAACGCCGTGGCGCCCGGCTTCATCGTCACCGAGATGACGGCGAAGATGCCGCTGGGCACCCGCGAGGTCGGCTCCCGGCTCAACTCGCTGCAGCAGGGCGGGCTGCCCGTCGACGTCGCCGAGACCATCGCCTGGCTGTCGCAGCCGAGCGCGGCGGGCGTCAACGGGCAGGTCGTGCGGGTCTGCGGCCAGTCCCTGCTGGGGGCGTGATGGCCCGCACCGAGCTCACCGAGGCGCCGTCGCTGCCGGCGCTGTTCGCCCGGGCCGCGGTCACCGCGCGCGGCCGCGGCGGGGACCTGCCCGATACGCGGCTGGCCCGCACCGGCGTGACGGCCGACTCCGCGCAGCTGGCCGGGTACGCCCGGGTGTGCGGCTTCGGGATGACCGACGTGCTGCCGCCGACGTTCCCGCACGTGCTCGCCTTTCCGCTGCAGGTCGCTCTCATGAGCGACCGCTCCTTCCCGCTCGCGCTCGTCGGCCTGGTGCACGTGCGCAACCGCATCGACGTGCTGCGTCCGATCGGCACCGGCGAGGCGCTGGACATCGAGGTCTGGGCCGAGCGGTTCGCCACCCACCGGGCCGGTGCGACGGTCGACCTCTGCGCGTCGGTCTCGGCCGGCGGCGAGGAGGTCTGGCGCGGCCGGTCCACCTACCTGGCCCGCAAGGCCACCGCTCCGGACGGCGCCCGCGCCTCGGACACCGACGTCGAGGTCGGCGACCTGCCCGACGGAACCATCCGCTGGCGGGTGCCCGACGACATCGGTCGGCGCTACGCGAAGGTGTCCGGCGACGTGAACCCCATCCACATGAGCTCGCTGACCGCCAAGGCGCTGGGCTTCAAGCGGGCGATCGCGCACGGCATGTGGGTCAAGGCGCACGCGCTCGCGGCGCTCGAGGGCCGACTGCCGTCGGCGATGAGCGTGGACGTCGGCTTCCGCAAGCCGCTGTTCCTGCCGTCGACGGTCACGCTGGCCACCGCGCCGGTGCGGCCGCAGGGCTGGGACCTCGCCGTCCGCAACGAGAAGGCCGGCACCGAGCACCTCCTGGGGGCGGTCCGCCCGCTGTAGGACCCGCTCGGGCCGTATCGCGGCGCGTCGGGCTGCGCCTGCACACGAGCGGTGACACAGCGTGGTGAACTGCCCGTCGCGTCCGGTCCACGGACGGTCGAGCCCGGCGTCCCGGGCCCATCCGCAGGAGCCCGACCGTGCGCCCCTCATCCCCCGTCCGACGGGCCGCCGGCCTGCTGGCCGCCGGCGTCCTCGTCGCCGTCTCCACCGTGGTCGGTGCGGGCGTCGCGCACGCCGAGCTCGGCGGGTTCGACACCGCTGACGGCACCACGGAGTACGTCGTCCCGGCGGACGTCTGCGCCGTCGCGTGGCAGATCTACGGCGGCGGTGGTGGCGCGGACATCAACGACAACCCGGCCGACTTCAACAACGAGCGCCGCGTCACCACCAACGTGTCCGAGGGCGAGACGTTCGTCCTCGCTCCCGGCACCGCGGGCGCCAGCGCGGCCGACGGCTCGGCCGCCGGTACGAACGCCACATACCCCGGCGCGAACGGCGGCCCCGGCGACGGCGCCAACGGTGGCGGCGGCGGCGCGGCCTCCGTCGTCCTCGACGCCGACGACGCGGTCTACCTCTACGCGTACGGCATGAACGGCGCCGGCGTCGACGCGGACCACTACGGCTACGCCGGCACGGTCGAGGGACTCGGCACCGGAGCGGAGGCCATCGACCCGGACTCGGAAGACTTCAGCGGTCCGTCCGACGTGTCCGGCATGGACGGCAGGATCCTCGGCACCGAGATCGGGTGCGGCGACGACGGTGGTGGCGGTGGCTACGAGAACGGCCCGCCGCTGGCCCCTCTCGACGTCGCCGCGCGGGCCGGGAACGGCGAGCTGACCATCTCGTTCGCCGAGAACTACGCCGACGCCGTCGATGCCGTCACCACCTGGGAGTACAAGCTCGGCGCGGCCGACTGGGCCCCCGCCGACGCCGAGGTCGACGACTGGGGCACCCTCCAGTTCGTCCTCGACGGGCTGACCAACGGGCAGACCTACACCGTTCGCGTGCGCGGCGTCAGCGAGGTCTCGGGTGCGGGCGCCGCCTCGGAGCCCGTGACCGGCACGCCGTACGAGCCCCTGGCCCCGCCGACCGGCGTCGAGGTCACCACCGCTCCCTCCGCGCTGAACATCACGTGGGACGCGCCCGGTGCCGGCGGCACGTTCGACCTCGACGGCTACAAGGTCGTCATCGTCTGGACCGGCGACGAGCGGGGCGGCATCTTCGAGCCCTGTGACACCGACGTCGCGACCCGCGAGTGCTACTCCGGCGTGCCGGCCGGCGACGACTACGTCGTGCACGTCGTCGGGATCGACACCGAGGGCAACGAGGGCGAGGTGTCGGAGGGTGTAGAGACTGGCGTCGTCCCCTTCCCGTCCGTGCCGGACAGCGTGCCGACCGCCGACGCCCCGCTCGAGGGCGTGAGCGAGGGTGCGGCGCTGACCAACGGCGAGACCGTGACCATCCGCGGCGACGGCTTCCTGCCCAACTCGACCATTCAGGCGGTCATCTACTCGACCCCGACCGAGCTCGGCTCGTTCACCGTCGACGGCGCCGGAGCCTTCGAGATCGAGGTGACCATCCCCGACGGGCTGCACGCCGGTGAGCACAGCCTGGTCGTCAGCGGCCTCGACCCGTCGGGCAACCCCCGCTACCTGCGCACCGACGTGACGGTGTCGGCGGCCGAGGACGTGCTCGCCTACACCGGCGCCACGGTCATCGGCCCGGCGCTCGGCGGCCTGGCCGCGATCGTCGTGGGCTCGGGTCTGCTGGTCGCCTCCCGCCGGCGGAAGACCGCCTGACTCGGCGGAGGACCTCCTGACGACGACGGACGACCAGCCGAGGACGGCGGACGACCAGCTGGGGACGGCGGAGCCCGGGGCGACGAGGCCCCGGGGCGAGCCGCTCCGGCTGGTCGCCCGCACCCTCGGCGAGCTGCTGGTCACCGCCGGCGTGGTCGTGCTCCTGTTCGTCGTCTACGAGCTGTTCGTCACCGACCTCGTCGCCGCCGGTGAGCAGGCCGAGCTGAGCGAGCAGCTGCAGCACGCGTGGTCGGCCGGTCCGGTCGAGGACCGGCCGGCGGTCCCGGGCGACGCCCTGGCCGTGCTCTACCTCCCGCGGCTGGGTTCCGACTACCGCCGCGTGGTGCTCGAGGGCACCGGTGAGGACGTACTCGCCCAGGGCCCTGGGCACTACGCCGGCACGGCGATGCCGGGCGAGCGCGGGAACGTGGCCGTCGCCGGGCACCGGGTCGGCCGCGGCTCGCCGTTCCTGGACCTGGACAAACTGCGCCCCGGCGACGCGATCGTCGTCGAGACCGTGGACACCTGGTACGTCTACCGCGTGCTCGGCGACCCGGGCGCCGACAGCTTCAGCGGCGACCCCAGCGGCATCCCGGGCCGCCGGATCGTCCGGCCGACGGACGTCGACGTCATCTCGCCGGTGCCCGGCGGCGCTGCCGGGGCCGCACCCGACGGCGCGTACCTGACGCTGACCACCTGCCATCCGAGGTACTCGGCCGAGCAGCGGCTGGTGATCCACGCCGTGCTGACCGACGAGGGCGCGACGAAGGCCGATGCCCCGGACGGGCCGCCCGCCCTCCGGGAGGAGTGAGGAGTTCCGTGTACGCCTGGATCTGGCGCTCCCTGCCCGGAGGCGCGCGCAGCAAGGCGCTGCTCGCGACGCTGCTGGCCCTCGCCGTCGTCGCGCTCCTGCTCTTCGTCGTCTTCCCCTGGGTCGAGCCGCGGCTGCCGTTCAGCGCGGTGACGGTCGGCTGAGCCCGGCGCCCGGAAACCCCTTCTCACCTGCAGGAACAGCTGATAGGCGAACTTCGGGTCACGGGAACGAAAGCTCTTGACGGGCGCGGGCCGGGAGCGAGAACGTCCGGTCCGCGTGGTCGCCGGGCACGTCCGCCCGGCGACCTTTCCTGTGAGGAGACAGCGTGACCCGTCGTGGAATTCGAGTGTTCAGTGTGGCTGCCTGCGCGGCTGCGATGATCGGCATGGGTGGAACCGCCGCGTCGGCCGGCGAGATCGGCGGCAGCGGCAACTACACGCCCGTCAACCCCGACCCCCTCGTGGAGGGCGAAGGAGTCGCCGCTTCCGAGTGCGCGTTCTCGGGCCTGAACGACGAGTACGTCCTCGGTGACACCTCCTACTCGCGCGTGCAGAACTACGCCAAGACGAAGGCCGAGCTCGCCGAGATCGGAATCGTCCTGCCGAAGGGGCTGCCGGGCTTCGCCTGCAACCCGAGCGGCAAGCGCGGCTGAACCGACCGGAGGGACCCCGGCGCGGCCGCCGCGCCGGGGCCCCTCCGCGTCAGAGCCAGCGCGGCACGCGGTCGCGGTAGGCGAGGTAGTCCGCGCCGAACGCCTTCTCCAGTCGCTTCTCGTCGTGGGCGGCCCGCTCGTCTAACCACGGCACCACGGTCGCGAACAGGGCGGCGGCGAACGGGGAGCGGGTCAGCAGCGTCAGCCCGCCGAGGAAGACCATGTGCCCGAGGTACATCGGGTTGCGGGTGACCGCGTACGGACCGGTGTCGATGACGCGCTCGGGCATCCCCTGCGACATCCCCGGTGGCCCCCCGGCCCGGCTGATCCGGTACCCGCCGGCGAGCCGGTAGAGGCCGTAGCCCGCGCCGAGCGCGGGCAGCCAGCGCAGGTGCAGCGGCCGGCGGCTCATTGCCTGCTCGGCCAGGACCAGCGCCGGATACAGCGCGAAGGTCCTCGTCGAGGTGGACGACACCGACAGGCGCATGGTCAGACCATAAGACACCGGTCTCAGCTCGCGGCGGAGACCAGCCTCGGACGTCCGGCGGCCACGCCGACCGCCGCCTGCGCCACCTGGACGCCGACCAGCGCGAGCAGGCCGGCCCGCCAGCCGCCGGTGACCTCGGCCAGCGCGCCGACGACGAGCGGGCCGGTCGCGGCGAGCAGGTAGCCCGCGCTCTGCGCCGCCGCCGACAGCCGGCCGGTCTGCGCGACGTCCCGGGTGCGCAGCAGCACGAGGGTCATCGACAGCGGGAACGCCGAGCCGGTGCCGATCCCGAAGAGCAGTGCCCACAGCAGTGGTGCGGCCGACGGCGCGAGCAGCAGTCCGGCGAGCGCCACCAGCACCGGCGCCGCGACCACCAGGACGGGGACCGACTGGCTGCGGAACCGCGCCGCGACCGTGGGCACCACGAGCGAGGCCGGGCCACCCAGCACGGCGGCGAGTGCGGTCAGGCCGCCGGCGGTCACCGCGCTCACCCCGGCGTCGTCCTCGAGGATGTCGGGCAGCCAGGTGAGCATCGCGTAGAACGACAGCGACTGGAGGCCGAAGAAGACCGTCACCGCGATGGCGACCCGGTCGCGGAGGATGCCGGTGCGGTCGGCCGCCGACGTCGTCGTGCCTGCCGTCGACCCGCGCCGTGCCCGGGTCAGCAGGGCGAGCGCGGCGGCCGCGACCAGGATCGGCAGGAGCCACAGCGCCAAGCCGCGCACGGCGCTGCCGCCGGCGGCGTCCGCGAGTGGCTGTGCCAGGCCGGCGCCGAGCGCCGCGGACACCGCCATCGACGCCGTCACCAACCCGACGACCCCGGCCGCCCGCTCCCCGTACTCGGCGCGCGCGACGGCGGGCAGCAGCACGTTGGCGACGGCTATACCCGCGCTGAGCAGCACGGTGCCGACGAAGAGGCCCACCACCCCGGCCAGCCGCAAGGCGATGCCGACCGCCAGCAGCAGCACACCGGCAAGCACCGCGCGGTGCAGGCCGATGCGTGCGGCGAGCACGGGGGCGGCGGGGGAGAGCAGGCCGAACACCACGAGCGGCAGCGAGGCCAGGACGGCGAGCGCCGTCAGCGGCACCGACAACTCGTCGCTCAGCTCGCCGAGCAGCGGCCCGACGGCCGCGAACGGTCCGCGCAGGCACAGTGCGACGATCACGATCACCAGCGCGGGCAGCGCTCCCAGCAGGAACCGTCGGCGCGCCATCGCGGAGCATCCTGCCGGTCCGACGACGGACGGTCGGCGCCGGGGCGCTGATGGTGACGGCTAGCCTCGACCTGCCAGGAGGGCTCGCCTAGTGGCCGATGGCGGCGGTCTTGAAAACCGCTATGGGGTAACACCCATCGTGGGTTCGAATCCCACGCCCTCCGCCGTGTGATGTCGCAGGACATCGGCATAGCCCGGACCCACGTTTTCACCCGCAGGGTGACGCACCCGGTCTTGTCGATCTTGTCCGTGCGGACCCGGTCGTGGGTGTCGGCGCGGTGCGGCCGGTGCTGGTTGTACTCGACGAGGAAGACGTCGCTCAGGGCCTGCGGCTCGGCGATGCTGGACGGCTGGCGGGTCGGGCGAGCAGCCACTTCTTCAGGGTCTGCTGGAAGCGTTCGACCTTGCCGCAGGTGTGGGGTGGTCGGGCCATGGTGGAACCGGAACCTATGCCGATGTCCTGAGACATCCCATGCCGATGTCCTGAGCCAGGACACCACGCCCTCCGCGTCGACGAGCGGCTGTGCGAGGGAGCGCAGCTGCTTGCGAGGGCGAGGGTGCCGGTCCATCGCTCGGCCCGTTCTCGTTCGTTCAACTGCCGCGAGATTGCAGGTACCGCACCACGGCCAGCACGCGGCGGTGGTCGTCGGCCGACGGCGGCAGATCCAGCTTCTGGAATATCTGGCGCACGTGTGCTTCGAGCGTGCGCTCGCCCACCCCGAGCATGGCGGAGATGGCGGCGTTGGAGCGGCCCTCGGCCATGAGGGCGAGCACCTCCCGCTCCCGGTGTGAGAGCCGGTCGAGCGGGCCGGACACCGTCCGCCGGCGCATGAGCCGGGCCACGATGGTCGGGTCGACGACACACTCGCCCTCGACCACCCGGCGCAGCGCATCGACCAGCACCGCCACGTCGGAGACGCGGTCCTTGAGCAGATAGCCGGCGTGCTCGGGCGTTTCGGTGAGCAGGCTCGTGGCGTAGTGCGACTCCAGGTACTGCGAGAGCACGAGCACCCCCAGGCGCGGGTGGTCCCGGCGGAGCCGACGAGCCACGGCGATGCCCTCGTCCGTCCACGTCGGAGGCATCCTGATGTCGACCAGGACGGCGTCGAGTTCCGGGTGGGTCACGACCTCGCGCAGGAGCCCGTCCGCGGAGTCCACGGTTGCCTCGACCTCGTGACCGGCCTCGGCGAGGAGTCGCGCCAGCCCCTCCCGCACGATCATGGAGTCGTCCGCGATCGCCAGCCGGAGCGGGATCACCGGAGGTCATCCTCCGCCAGCGGCAGTCTCGCCGACACGACCGTGCCGCAGTCGCGGTCGCTGTGGACCCGCAGGTCACCGCCCAGCGCGGCGACCCGGTCTGCCAGGCCGCGCAGGCCCGAGCCTGCGGCGTCGGCCCCGCCCGAGCCGTCGTCGCTCACCTCGACCGTGGCCCACCCGCCCGCCTCCCACCCGCGGACGACCGCGGCTCCCGCGTCTGCGTGCTTCGCCACGTTGGTCAGCGCCTCGGCGCACACGAAGAAGAGCGCCGACTCGACCGCCGGCCGCATCCGGCCCAGGCGGAGGTCGACGCTTGTCGGCACCGCCGAACGGGCGGCCAACGTCGCGACCGCACCGACGAGCCCCTCCTCGGCGAGCTCGCGAGGGCGCAGCCCACGGGCCAGGTCCATGAGATCCGCCCGCGCCTCCGCCAGCTCGGTGCGCAGGCCGGCGGCGTCGGCGGCGCCCACGGACGCCAGCAGCGCCTCCACCCGATCGAGATGACGAGCGGCACCGCCCTCGAGGCGGGCGGCCACCGCCCCGCGCTGCCGGTCGGCCGACTCCACGATCCCGCGGCGAGCCCGCGTCAGCGCGACCATCTGGTCGTGCACCGTCCGGCGCAGTCCGACGTTCCCGACGGCCAGCCGGACCGCCGATGTCGCGGCGTCCAGCAGTTCGGGGTCATCCAGCGCCGACGCGGCATGGATGACGACGGCGATCGGCCGGCCGCCGTCCTCCACTGGAGTGACCACCTGGTCACCCGTCGGTCGCAGGTCCAGCGGAGCTCCCGCGTCGTCCACGTAACGGCCGCCGCCGTCGGCCACCCAGTAACCCAGCACCAGCGACGGGTCGCCGAGCGCCCGCCGCAGGGCCGACTCCACGCCCTGCGGGCCGGGCTCGCCGCCGAGCTGGGTGACGAGGTCGGCCACGGTCGCCTCCGTCCACCGGCCCGCCAGCAGGTCGACCGTCAGCCACGCCGCGACCAGCATCACCACCACGTCGTAGGTCACGGCGATCCCGGTGTCCAGCCGCAGGTCGGTCAGCCGGTTGACGCTGCTCGCGGCGAGCACGCCGGCGAACAACAGCGCTGAGACCAGGGCAGGCCCTCCTGCCTTGCGCGCGTTGCCGGATGAGCGGGCGAAGATGTCGACCGCCACCCCGGCGACCAGGGCGCTCACCGAGAGAGTGAGCCAGGGCACCGGACGCAGCCCCTCCATGACGGCGACCACCCAGGCCAGCGCGACGACGAGGGTTGCGAGCCGGCGGTGCGTCCGGCCGGTGGGGTACGTGACGTGGAGCTGTACCAGTGGGCCCCGGTGGAGGAACGCGAGTAGCCCGACGACGCTGCCGATGAACCAGCAGAGCCCGGCGAGGACCAGCAGCGCGCCCACCCGGCTCCGTGGTCGCCCGCGCCAGGCGATGACGCCCGCCCCCAGGAGCACCAGTCCGGTGAGGGCGTCTACGAGAGGCAGTGCGGCGCTCACGGGCTCACCTCGAGGCACGCGAGCACGGCCTCGGCCGACAGGGCGTGCTTGGCGACGAAGCCGCGGGCCGCCGAGCGGGCTACCCGGCCGGCGTACGAGGACGCGTCCCGGCTCGAGGTCAGAACCACCGCCGGGCGGGGTGACAGCGATGCCAGCCGGTCGCACACCGCGAAGCCGTCCAGGCCCGGCAGCACGACGTCGAGCAGGACGACATCCGGGTCGAGGCGGGCGACCTCGACCAGAGCCGACGGCCCGTCCTCGGCCTCACCGACCACGTCCAGCCCCTCGGCCTCCATGAGCGCCCGGGCGAGGGTCCGGAAGCCGGCGTGGTCGTCGACGATCAGCAGCGTCGTCACCGGGTCATGGTGACGTGCGCCCGCCGCTCCGCGCCTCCGTGCAGGCCCGGATGCGGGCCTGGAGGCGCGGAGCGACGGGGCCATCTCAGCCGGCCCGGGTGTAGGGATGCGTCGCCCATACGACGACGTAGGGACCACCGTCGTCGACCCCCGGGACGGTGACGTCGGTCAGGTACAGCCGGTCGCCCTCGACGCGGTAGGCCGCGTTCAGGACGTCCTCCGCTTCGCTGGTCACCAGTCGTCCACGGAAGGTGGAGTAGCTGGCCCGGTAACCGACGACTCCGTCGGGCTGCGTCCCCGTCACCCGACCGTCGGCGAACTCCAGCGTCCAGGTCCCGGCGGTTCCCTCAAAGCCCGCTGCGGCCCAGTCGGCGGCCGTCAGCTCGGTGGTCCAGACACCCGTCAGGTCGTCGGGCGGCTGGTTGTCGGACGGCGGCGCGGACGCCGCCTCCGGCTCGATCAGCTCCCACGGGTGCCCCGTCCACATCACCTGGTGGTCGCAGAACTCGGTCTGCATGTCGGCGAGCGTCAGCCACTTTCCGTCGAACGTGTAGGTCGAGCTCAACGGATCGTCGGCGGTCCCCACCTCCATCAGCTGGAGGGTGTCCCGGAAAGCGGTGTAGGTCCCGGTCCACCCGTGCTCGCGCTGCTCCGGATGACCCACGGGGTACACGGTCATCCGCACCGACTCGCCGTCCACGGTGATCTCCGCAACCTGGTCGGTCGCGAACCCGGCGAGGTTCTCGGCGCCTCGGGCCCCCGCTGGGCAGGTGGACCGCACCTCGTCGAGCGTGACGGTGGTCCGGTAGGTCCCGTCCGGGAGGACACCTGCTTGAACTCCTGAGCCGTCCCCGGTGCACGTTGCCGTGTCGGGTTCGGCGCCGAGCGACTCCTTGAGCTGCTCGATGCGATCGAGCCACCGCGCGGTGTCCGGGTCGGCCGCCAGGTCGCCGTACAGCGGCTCCCATGCCTTCCGCAGCGCGCCCAGCTCGTCGTCGGAGGCCTCGACCAGCTCCATGCCTTGCACGCAGAGCTCGTCGGCGCCCTCGCCGTCCTCGGTGCTGGACGCCTCCAGGGCAGGCAGCACGGCGTTCCTACTGGCTAGGCGGAGCGCGTCCTGCTGCAGGTCACCGAGGTCGTCGATCGTGTCCGGGTTGGCGAACAGCACTAGCGGACGGGGCCACAGGTTGAGGTTGCCGGTGACGTACCGGGCCTGCGCCACGTAGCCGTTGCCGGCGATCGAGGCCAGTTGCTGCTCGTACGCGTCGAGTCCGTCGAGGGTTGCACCGGACGGCTCCGCTGTAGCGGTCGCGCCCTGCGCCTCCATCGCGGCCTGCGTGAGGGCCGAGTCCTGCATCCCGATGACGGCGCCTCGGAAGTCACCGGGCTCCCGGAACGGCTTCTCGAGACCGAGAACCTTGCGCATCGGGCCGGGCAGGACCCCGATCCCGACCACCCCGGCGTCGTCGACGCCGGCGAGCATCTCCTCGGGGATCCCCTCCTCGAAGACCGCGCGCTGGAGCGCGTGGCTGTCGACGAGCATGGGGGCGAGCAAGGCTTGGAAGCTCGTGACGCCGACCCGGTCGAAGGCGCGGGCGCCGACCCAGCCGAGATCGGCCTCGCCCTTCGCCACGTCGTCGATGATGCCTCGCTCGGCCCCTGCTTCACCGCCCCGCCAGCCGTTCGCGAACTCGATCGACAGCGAGCCGTCCGAGGCCCGCTCGACCTCATCGGCCCAGGCGCGCAGCTGCGGCGGCGGCTCGCCGTCGTTGGCCTGCGCGAAGGTCAGCGCGCGGACGGGCTCGTCGGCAGTGCCGCCGGCCCGGTCGACCGCGGAGCAGCCGCTCGTCCCGGCCAGCGCGGCCGCCACGGTGAGGGTCACCATCGTCCGGATCCTGTACATCGGGCACCTCCTCAGGCGATGCCGCTGACGCTAGGAACGACGGATCGTGGCCACATCAGGGTTGGCCTGTTGCCATCGACGGTCAAGGTCAGTGCCAGCACGGTCCGCGACGAGACCTCGCTGCGGGATGCTCAGCACATGCGGTCCCAGCCGGCGCCCGTGGCTCTCCGGACGACCGTCGCATTCGTCGGGCTGACCGCGGCGGCGGCGGCGGTCTCGGTCGCCATCGCGGCGCAGGGGCAGGGGTTCACGTTCGCGACTCCGGACGCCGGAGGTCGGGTGGCGCTGCTCGCGCCCGTCGCTCTCTGTCTGGCGGCCGCCGTCGTCCAGCTCCGGCGACACCGGGACCGGTTGCGCGTCGCCGTCCTGGTCACCGCAGCCGCGCTGTCGTGGTCGGTTGCCGAGTGGGACAACCCCGAGGCGACGTCGGCGCTGCTCTTCTCGCTGGGACTGGCCGGCTTCGCCGTCGCACCGGCAGTCGTGCTCCACCTCGCACTGACCGACGGCAGGGGCCGGCTACCCGGTCGGGCCGCGGCAGCGCTGGTCGGCGCAGGGTACGTCGTCACGCTCGGAGTTCAAGGCGTGCTGTCCGCGGTCGGCTTCGATCTCGCTGCGAGCGGGTGCATGAGCTGTCCGGCCAACCTCTGGCACGCCGGGACCATCGCCGGCTGGGCGACCTCGGTCGACACCCTCGGGGTGCGGGCCGGTCTGGCCTGGTCGGTGGCGGCCGTGCTGGCGCTCGTCCTGGCCGCGCTGCACGCGAGCCGCGCCCGACGCCGGACGATGGGGGCGCGGTGGACGGCGGCCGCGCTGTTCCTCGTGGCGACGGTCGTGTCGTACGCCCGGTCGAACGACCCGGGGTTCCTCGGCGCGGACGGGATGGATCGCCGGCTGTGGCTCGTCCAGGCGGGCGCGCTCGCGGCGGTCGCCGTCTGCCTGCTCGGGGAGATGGTGCGCGAGCGGCGCACCGAGCGGGCACTCACCGGCCTCGTGGTGGATCTGTCGGGGCCCTCGTCCCCGACCGGGTCGTTGCGAGATGCGCTCGCCACGAGGCTCGGCGACCCTTCGCTCGTCCTGGCCTTCCCCGTCGACGGCGGCCGACTCGTCGATGAGTGGGCCCAGCCGGTCGAGCTCCCGTCCGCCGGCGCGCGTGCGGTCACCCGGCTGGACTACGCGGGGAACGCCCTCGCCTTGCTTGTGCACCGCACCGACCTACTGGGCAGCCGCGACGCAGTGGACGACCTCGTCGGCGCGATCCACCTCGGGCTCGAGCACGAAAGGCTCCAGGCGCAGGCGCTGGCCCAGGTCGACGAGCTGCGCGCCTCGGGAATCCGGCTGGTCGCGGCAGGCGACGACGAGCGTCGGCGCCTCGAGCGCGACCTGCACGACGGCGCGCAGCAGCGCCTGGTCGGACTGGCGCTGGGCCTGCGCCTCCTGGCCGCCCGCTCGGGGAAGCCGGCGACGCTGCGGGAGGCGACGCGCGAGCTGCAGGCCGCCATCGACGACCTCCGCGCACTGGCCCGCGGGCTGTCGCCCCTCGTGCTGGCCGACGCAGGCCTCGCCACCGCCGTCCGCGCGCTGGGGGAGTCGCGCGACGTGCGGCTGGCCGAGGCGCCCGACGGGCGGTTTCCAGCCGTGATCGAGTCGACGGCGTACCTCGCCGTCGACCGGGCGACGGCTGCGTCACCGGCCGAGGTCGCCATCCGTTCCGAATCGGGTCAGCTCACGACGGCCGTCCGCGGGCAGGGCCCCGATCCCGACCTGGGAGACCTGGCCGCCAGGACGACCACGCTCAGTGGCGAGCTTTCTGTGCGACCTTCGACCGCCGGCTGGGAGTTGAAGCTGACCCTGCCTCTGTCCAGCGGCACGGCGAAGTAATGCGCCGGTCGGCATCGAGCGTCCCTAGGAGAAGGAAACGCCGGGGCCGAGCAGGCCGCCGAGGATGGCCCGCACGTTCTCGGCCAGGGTGCGGACGGCGATCGGGTCGATCATCGGCGCGAGGCTCGGCATGCCCAGGTCGAAGGACGCCGTGAACCGCACCGTCGCCCCGTCGCCGTCCGGCTCCACGGCCCAGGCGCCGGTGAACAGGACGAAGTCGCCGTCCACCTGCTCGAAGTCGATCCGACGCGCACCCGGGTCGACGATGTCGCGCTCGGTCCAGGCCAGCACTCCGGTGCGGAAGTTGACCTCCCAGGCCGATTCCACCCCGCCGCCCACCGCGGTCACCACGACCCGGCGGACGGCGTCGGTGTGCCGGGCGTAGGAGGCGAAGTCGGCGACGGCGGAGAACACCGCATCCGGGCACGCGCGCGGCACGGCCGCCGTCACGGCGACGTCGGGCATCAGGCGCTCCGCTCCAGCGCGCGCCCGGCCACTGTCGCGGACGCCGCGGCGACGGTCTCCACGACCCGGTCGGCCTCGGCGTCGGTGAGGACGGCGGGCGGCGTGAGCCGGACGACGCGGTGCGCATTGAGCGAGTGGTTCACGAGCACGCCGCGGTCGAGGAGTTCAAGCACGAGATCCAGTGCGGTGCCGGGGTCGTCGAATTCGAGCCCGATCAGCAGCCCGGCGCCGCGGACGTCGCCTGATCAGCGGGCCGCGCGGGGCCAGCGCGGCCCGCAGGTCGGCGAGCAGTCGCGCACCCAGGACCCGAGAACGCTCGACCAGTCCCTCGTCGCGGATCGCGGTCACCGCCGCGGCGGCCGCGGCCATCGCGATCGGCGAGCCGGCGAACGTGGAGGTGTGCAGGAACGGGTCGTCGCCGAACGGCTTGTACGCGCGCGCCGTGGCCACCATCGCGGCCACCGGGACGACGCCGCCGGACAGTCCCTTGCCCACCAGCAGCACGTCGGGGCGGATGCCCTCCCGGTCGGCACCCCACCAGCTGCCGAGCCGGCCCAGGCCGGTCTGCACCTCGTCGAGCACCAGCATCGCGCCGGACGCCGCGCACAGCCGGGCGACCTCGGTGAGGTAGCCGGGCGGCGGGATGACGACGCCGCCCTCGCCCTGCACCGGCTCGAGGACGACGCAGGCGTCGTCCGTGCGGGCCAGTACCTCGCCGAGCGCGCCGGCGTCGCCGAACGGCACGTGGACCACGCCGGGCAGCAGGGGCCGGAACGGCGCCTGGTACAGCTCGTTGGCGGTCAGCGCGAGCGCGCCGGTGGTCTTGCCGTGGAACCCGCCGCTCGCGGAGACCAGCGTCCGAAGGCCGTGCGCGCGGGCGAGCTTGATCGCAGCCTCCGTCGCCTCGGCACCGGAGTTGACGAAGTGGACGAGGTCGAGCCCCTCGGGCGTGACGGAGGCGAGCGTCGCCGCGGCGGAGGCAACGGTCGGGTCGAGCATCAGCCGCGTGGACATCGGGTGGCGCTGCACCTGGTCCACCACGGCGGAGACCACCGTGGGATGACGGTGACCGAGCAGGAAGACGCCGTATCCCCCGCAGTCGAGGTAGTTCCGCCCGCCGGCGTCGGTGACCGTGCTCCCGGCGGAGGACACCTCCACCAGGCCGCCGGTCAGCTCCGCGAGCCGGGCCCGACCGCGGCTGACGTGCCGGCGGTAGCCGTCGGCGACGTCCCGCGGAGGGGTCACGCGGCCTCCTTGGCCGTCCGCGCCATCCGGCGAGCCGCCGGCAGCCGGCTCGCGACATCGGCCACGGTGGCCGCCACGGCGTCGGCGACGTCGTCCCGGGTCAGCGCCGGGGGGCCGCCGGGCAGCGAGCCGAGCGACGTCGGGAAGACCGGTGCCCCGTCGAACAGTGCGCTCATCGCCATGAACTCGTCGAAGCGGCGCCGGTCGCGGCGGGGCAGCGGCTCGATGAACACCGGGCGGAACAGCCGCTCCACCATGTCGCGGGGAACGAAGCGCGGTGGGTCCGCCGGCAGCCCGAGCCGCTCGGCCGTGCGCAGGCAGGCGTCCACGAGGTCGGCCGCCGCGTGCGCGGCGGGCCCGGCGGTCAGCCAGAACTCGCCACCGGGCAGGCCGCCGTCCACCAGGGCGGCCAGTGCGCGGGCGGCGACGTCGACCGGGATGACGTCGAGCGGCGCCGAGGGCGGCAGGGCGACGATCGGCATCTGGTTGCGCAGCAGGCCGCGGATCACCCAGTGCATGCCCTGGTACCGGGATACCGCGCCGGTGGCCGAGTCGCCGATGACCACCGAGGGGCGCGCGATCGTCGTGGGGAGCCCGCTGCTCGTGACGAGGGCCTCCGCACGGCGCTTGGACGCCAGGTAGGGCTCCGGGCTTGCCTCCGCCTCCCAGGTGCTGCCGCCGCGGGCCTCCGTCGTCAGTTCCACGCGGGCGACGAACGCCGTCGACACGTAGAGCACGCGTGCGCCGGCCTCGGCGGCCAGGTCGAGCACCCGGCTGGTGCCCTCCACGTTCAGCGCTGTGGTGTCCTCGGCGCCCACCCCGAAGTCGGTGATCGCCGCGGCGTGCACGATCGTCGTCGTCCGGGCCACGAGCTCGCGGTAGGTCGCGTCGCCCAGGCCGAGCCGGGGACGGGTCAGGTCGCCCCGCACGGAAGCGGCGGGAGACCGCTCCAGGTCCGCGCGGTGGGTGAGCGCGACGACGTCGTGCCGGTCCAGCAGTGGCAGCAGGGCCGTGCCCAGCACGCCGGTCGCCCCGGTGACGAGCAGACCGGGACGATCGGGCACGGCGGATCTCCTCGAGGAGGCGGTGGCGGCCCCTGCAGGGTAGCCAGCCGGCTCCGTGCGGTCAGTGACGTCGACGGCGGCGGCCCGTCAGCCGGCGAGCAGCTTCGCCTTCTGCGCGGCGAACTCCTCCTCGGTCAGAATTCCGGCGTCGCGCAGCTCGCCGAGCTGTGCGCAGCTGCTCGACCAGGTCGCCCGAGCCCGCGGGGGCAGGCGCTGCCGGCGCGGGCGGCGGCGCCCCGAAGGCCGCGCCCGCCACCGCCATTCCCGGGTTCACGTGCAGGTACTGCGACTGCCGCTCGATCGTCTTCTTCTGCCGCGCCTCGCTGACCAGCGGCGCGAGGATGTCGTAGACGCCGTGCGGGTTCTCGATGTTGTCGAGCACGGCCTGGCCGCTGGTCGTGCCGTGCTCGGGAGCACCGGTCAGGTTGAACATGTCCTGCGAGGCTCCGTAGGCAGGATCCTCGAGGTTCAGGACGACGTCACCGATGTCCTTGCCGCGCTGCCAGACGGCTTGCCGGATGTCCATGTCGCGGATCGCCCAGAGCGGAACGCTCTCGGTGCGCGTGCCGAGCAGGCCGCTCTCGATCCACACGCGGTCCCGGGTGATCCGGTAGCGGGCCTTGGAGACGCCGGCCGCGCTGGTGGCGGCATTCTGGCTCTCGCCGAACCACAGGGTGTTCGGATCGTTGGCCCACTGCTCGTTGCGCTTGGACTGCTGCTCGGCGATCTTCTGCTTGCCCTGGTCGGCCAGCTGCTTGCCCTGGTCGGCGACCTGCTTGAGCCGGTCCTTCCACGACACCTTGCCGCCGGGCGCGGCCGCGGGCGCCCCCTGCGGCGCCGGAGCACCCCAGGCCGGTCCGGGCGGCGCAGGCGGTGGCGGAGGGGCGGCGTCCGGAGGCGCGGGCAGGCCGGGCAGCGGGGGGTCGACCGACGTCGTCCCCTGGTCCGAGACGTGCTCCGTCCACGCCGTCCCGCTCCAGTACCGCAGCTCGTGCCCGCCGCTCGGGTCGGGCAGCCAGCTCGCCTCGGGCATGGGTCCTCCTCGACTCCCCCTGAGGAATGCGCCGGTCAGGATGCCAGCGCGGGCGGTCGCGCGGGAGCCTTCCCGGTGCGGTGCCCTAGCGGTCGGTCCGCACCCGGGCGGCGGAGGTCAGCGCCGGCAGCAGGTGCACCTCGACCACCAGCCCGGGGCGGCCGAGCGCGGCGGGAAGGTCGCGGGGCACCTCGGACTCGGTCAACCAGGAATCCGCGGCCTCGTACCGGTAGCGGACGGCGACCGGCAGGAGCACCTCGGCGTCCGAGGGCGCGGGCGCCGGCGCCGGAGCCCCGCGGCTCGCCAGGGCTCGCTCCGCCAGCTCGACCCAGCCGCGGACGCCGCGCGGCACAGCCGTGAGCACGGCCAGCTCGTCGATCCGGCCGACCGAACCGTTCACGACCAGGAGACCGCCGGAGCGCGGCCAGGGGGCGGGCGGGGCGACGACGCGCACGCGGACCCCGGCCGCCGTGAGAATCCGCGCAGCGCCGCACACGGTGACGCGGCCGCGGCGGCGGTGCGCGTCCCGGGGCACGAGCGCCGACCGGACGCCGGCGGAGGCCACCGCCCCGGCGAGGCGGAGCCGGCGGTGCGGTGCGGTCACCGTGGCGCGCTTCGGAGATCGGACGGACTGACGTGGACCGGTCACCGGGAACCTCCTCGCCGGCGGCCGTGCGGCCGCGCGCCAGGAGCGTCCCGACAGGGTGTGTCGACCGCGTGACGGCTGGGGCGACGTCGCGTGACGGTAGGAAGAATCTCCGCCGCGAATGCGGACGGCGCAGACTCGGATCACAGCCGAGCGTCGATTGGCCTACTGGTCTTACCAAAGGTCCATTCATGCCTTATGGTCCACGTCACACGTCCGGGGAAGGCACCCCGGGACGACAGCGACCTCTTGTGGAGTGACGAAGTGACGCGACGAAACGTTCGACGGGCCGCGGTACTGCTGCCGGTCGTGGGCCTGCTCGCTACGGCCTGTGGTAGCAACGGCGGCGGAGGTGGTGGCAACTCCGCCTCGGGTGGCGGCGAAGACTGCTACGAGGGCCAGACGGCCGACTTCGTCGTCCCCTTCTCCCCGGGTGGCGGCTACGACGTCATCGCCCGCGGCATGCAGCCCTTCCTCGAGGAGGAGCTCGGCGCTGACGCGGTCGTCGTCAAGAACGAGCCGGGCGCGGGCGGCCTGACCGCGGCGAACAACCTCTTCGCCGCGGAGGGCGACGGCTCCACCTTCGGGCTCTTCGCCGCCCAGGGCATCGTCGGTGCCGATCTGGCCGAGGCGGAGGGTGCGGCGTACGACGCCGCGGAGTTCACCTACGTCGCCCGCATCGCCGAGGACGCCCGCGTGCTGCTGGCCAGCCCGAAGAGCGGTCTCACGTCGGTCGAGGACCTGACCGGTGGGGACAGCTTCCAGTACGCGACCGCCGGCGTCGGCGCGGCCGACCACGTGGACGCGAACGTGTTGCCTGCGATCCTCGAGATCGAGGACAAGATCGAGATCGTCACCGGCTTCGAGGGCTCGTCCGAGACGGAGCTGGCCGTGACGTCCGGTGAGGTGGAGCTGGGCAGCGGCACGCTGGGCACTCGCATCAACGGCATCGAGAGCGGTGACCAGGTCCCGCTGCTGCTCATGGGCCGCGAGCGGGCCGAGGACCTCCCCGACACCGAGGCGCTGCTCGAGATGGACCTCGCGGACCCGGAGCTGGCTGAGGCCTACATCGGCCTGCAGGAGGTCGGTCGCTCGGTGTTCGCGCCGCCGAACATGGACGAGAACTGCCTGACGCAGCTGCAGGAGGCCATCCAGGCAACGCTGGAGAACCCGGAGTTCACCGAGTCCGTGGCCGACAGCGTCGACGTGCCGTTCGAGTACACCTCCGGTGAGGAGCTGAAGGAGGCCGTCGACCGCGTCCTCGATGCCCCGGAGGAGCTCGTGACGCTGCTGAAGCAGGCGTACGAGGGCCAGTGAGCCACTCCCCGCGGCCCTGAGCCGCGGGAACCCCGGACGGGGCAGGGCGCCCGGAGCGCCCTGCCCCGTCCGCGCGTTCAACGCACGGACGACGGGAGCACGAGGATGACCAGGACCGTCTACGACGAGATGCTCGTCGGCGCCAGCGACCTGCACGTGCACGTCGACCTGGAGTTCGCGCAGGACCGGTTCCGCAAGGCGCTGCCCGAGTGGGAGTGGCTACCGCGCGCCGAGCGGGCGGGCATGCGGGCGGTCCTGCTCAAGTCCCATCTGTGGCCGTCGGTCACGGTGGCGGCCCTGCTCGAGCAGCTGTACGCCGGTCAGGTCCAGGTGGCCACCAGCGTCACGCTCAATCCCATGAGCGGCGGCGTCGACCCGTGGGCGGTCGAGGCGGCGGCCGCGATGGGCGCCCGGGCCGTCTTCATGCCGACCTGGGGGTCGGCCAACGACCGGTCGCACGGCGGCTTCCACAAGCGGCTGGCCGAGACGTTCGAGACCTTCGACCCGGCCCGGTTGTCCGTCACCTCGATCGTCGACGACTCCGGTGCGCTGCTGCCCGCCGCACACGAGGTGCTCCGGCTCGCGCACGAGCGCGGCCTGATGCTCTCGACCGGCCACATCTCGTGGCAGGAATCGCTGGCGCTGGCCCGGGAGGCGAGCCGCATCGGCTTCGAGCGGCTGGTCCTGGCCCACCCCTTGTCGGTCTCCGTCGGGGCTCCGCACGACGCCGTCACGGAGATCGTCGGGCTGGGCGCCTACGCCGAGTTCTGCTGGCCGACGGTGTCGCCCGGCCGGCGCAGCCCCGAGGAGGTGGTCGGGCTGATCCGCACGATCGGGGCCGAGCGCACGATCCTCACCAGCGACTACTTCGGCGGCGCGGGCCCGTCGCCGTCCGACCTGCTGCGGATGCTCGCCGGCGTCCTGTACGACAACGGGCTCGGCGTCGAGGAGATCCGAACCGCGATGGTCACCAACCCCGCCCACCTCCTCGGCCTCGACGCAGCAGCGTGAGGGTGATCAGGACGGCGGGGAGGCGGTGTTGACCGGGTCACAGCCGACTGCCTATGGTCCTACCAACAGTCCAATGCCGCCGCCGGCCCTCAGGGGGAGTCCTCGCGCGTGAGCTCGCACCCCGTCGTCGAGACCGCGCAGGTCGAACTGCTCGACCGCAGCCGCCATGCCGACGGCCGGACCGCCGCGATCGACCCCGCCGTCGGCAGCCGCCTCGGCCTGGCGGCGGGGCATCTTCTGCACGTCCTGACGGACGGCGGCCGCGCGGCCGTCGTCCGTCTCGACGAGTGCCCGGCCGACGACGAGGGCTCCGGCGTCCTGCGCCTGGACGCCCTCACCCGCCGCGCCATCGGCGCCCGGGTCGGCACGGACGTCGACGTCGCCGCAGCCGACCCGCGCGAGGCGGCGGCGGTCCGGCTGGAGACCTCCGTCCCGGTCGCTCCCGACACCCTGCGGACGGCGCTCGACGGCATCCCGCTCGCCGCCGGCGCAGCGATCGCGCTGCCGGTCGGCCCCCAGGGCAGCCAGGTCGTCGTGCGCGTCGCCGAGGGCGAGGGCATGGTCGGGCCCGGCACCGAGCTCGTCGCCGAGGCGGCCGACCTCACGGAGCTCACCCATCCGGTCAACGGCGGCCTCGGGGACGTCGGCGGTCTGGGCACCGCGGTCGAGGAGCTGCGCGAGGTCATCCAGCTGGCCATCACCCGGCCCGAGGTGCTGACCCGGCTGGGCATCAGCCCCGCGCGCGGCGTGATCCTGCACGGCCCGCCCGGCAGCGGGAAGACGCTGCTGTGCCGCAGCCTGGCCGGGGAACTGGACGCGGCCTTCTACTACATCTCCGGGCCGGAGGTCGTCGGCAGCCTGCACGGCCAGACCGAGGAGAGCCTGCGCGCGGTCTTCGCCGACGCGGCCGACCACGCGCCCGCGATCATCTGCATCGACGAGATCGACGCCCTCACCCGCAACCGCCGGGCGCTGTCCAGCCACGCCGACCTGCGCGCGGTCGCCCAGCTGCTGTCGCTCATGGACGGCCTGCGCCGCGCCCGCGGCGTGTTCGTCGTCGGCACCACCAACCAGGTCGAGCTCATCGACCCCGCGTTCCGCCGGCCGGGCCGGTTCGACCGCGAGATCGAGATCGCCGAGCCCGACGAGCGCGCGCGGCTGGAGATCCTCGCCGTGCAGACCCGCTCGATGCCGCTGTCGACCGAGGCGCGCGAGCTGCTGCCCCGGCTGGCCGAGGAGGCCGTCGGCTTCAACGGCGCCGACCTGGCCGCGGTCGCCCAGCGCGCCGGCTTCGCCGCCCTGCGCCGGATCACCCACTCCGGCGGGCTGCGCGGCGCCACGGCAGCCCTGAACAGCAGCGAGGCCGTGACGGCCCAGGATCTCGTCGACGCCAAGGCCGCCGTCCAGCCCGCCGGCGTCCGCGACTCGCACTTCGTCACCAGCGCCCCGCGGGAACTCGCCGGCAGGACCCCCGCCCTGGACCGGCTGCGGCAGATCAGCAGCGTCGCCCTGGGCGGCACGGACGCCGCCGGCACCGCCGCCGGGTCCGGCGTCCTCCTCACCGGCCCGAGCGGGGCCGGCAAGACCGCGACAGTCGCCACGCTCGCCCGCGACCTGGGCCTGCGGCTGGTCGTCGTCACGGGCCCCGAGCTGGCCAGCCGCTGGCTCGGCGACACGGAGGAGTCGGTGCGCGGCCTGGCCAAGGTGACCAAGCGGATGCGGCCGAGCCTGCTGCTGCTCGACCACCTCGAGGCCATGGCTCCCAAGCGCACCGAGGGCCGCGACCCGGGAGACATCCGCATCGTCGGTCAGCTCGCCGCGATCCTCACCGAGCTGACCAGCACCCCCGGCGTCATGGTGGTCGGCGCCACCTCCCGACCCGAGCTCGTCGACGACCTGGTTCTGGGTGCCACCGGCCTGCGACTGCGGGTCGACGTCCCCCTCCCGGACGACGACGACCGCACCGCGGTCCTCGCCGTCCGTCTGGCCGCCGACGGCGTCGTGCTGCCGGACGACGACCTGCGGGCGCTGGCCAAGAACAGCGACGGACTCACCCCCGGCGACCTGGTGCTCGCCGTGGACCTCGCCGTCCACAGCGGGCGCCCGACCCCCGACGCGATCGCCGACGAACTGAACCGGCTCACCCAGGAGGCGTCCCGATGACCGACCAGCGCATACGGCGAGCGGCCGAGCCGGAGCCCGAGGAGGGCGACACCCGGCTCTACGAGCCGAAGATCTACGAGCACTCGTTCCAGGTCCACGACCGCATGCGCAACGGGCGGGTCGTCGTCCGGGACGGCGAGCGCCAGTGGGACATGCACCGCCAGGCCAACTCCAAGCGCTACCTCTCGCCGCTGGAGCCCGATCTGCAGGACACCTGTCTGCAGAGCTGGGAGGTCTTCCGGCAGGTCTTCCCGGAGCGATCCGGGCGGCACCGCCACCAGGGCGGCCTGGTGATCTTCATCCTCGCCGGCAAGGGCTACTCGGTCTACGACGGCGAGCGGCACGACTGGGAGGCCGGCGACCTGCTGCTGCTGCCCATGACGCCCGGCGGCATCGAGCACCAGCACTTCAACACCGATCCCGAGCAGCCGGCGGAGTGGATCGCCTTCATCTACTGGCCGTTCTTCGACCACGGAGGGTGCGAGATCATCCAGATCGAGTCGTCGCCGCTGTACGAGGCCTACATCGCCAAGCGGCAGAACGCCGCGCAGGCGTTCCGGGCGGGGGAGTGACCATGACCGACCAGACCTCCCGAACCGGCTCGGCCGGCTGATCGACCTGCGGGACGAGCAGCGGGCGCGGTACTCCGCCGGGCAGTCCGTCGTCCGTGGCCGCGACCTCCCGTGGGAGGACAACGAGCTCGGCCGGCAGAAGTGGTACATGCACCCGGACATGACCGAGAACAGCCTGAGCTCGCTGCTGTTCTGGGTGCAGGAGATCCCGCCGGGCGGCAAGAGCGGCCGGCTGCACTACCAGGGCGGCACGGTCGGCTACGTCTGGGTCGGCCGCGGGTACACGCTCGTCGACGACGAGCGGCACGACTGGGCCGCCGGCGACGTCCTCAACTTCCCGGTGCGCACCGACGGCATCACGATCCAGCACGTCAACCTCGACGAGGACGAGCCGGCCCGGCTCGTGCTCACCGAGCCCGACCTCATCCAGGCGCTGGGCGTCGACCGCGGGTGCGGTTTCCACGTGCTGGCCGAGGGCGAGGAACCGCCGAAGCCCGACGTCGACACCACGCTGCGCCGCGACTGAGAGAGGAGTGCCGAGCATGTCCGACCCAGGAGAGAGCCGCGTCTTCGTCCGCGAGATGATCTCGCAGACCTACGGCCTCGACGAGTTCCGCCGCCGCCAGCTGGCGGCCCCGCGGGTGCGCAGTCCCAAGGACGACGTCTCGATCAAGGGCAAGAAGGGCTACACCGAGGGCCAGGACGCCTGGTGGCGCGTGGGCCCGGCCGACGACCCGTTCTGGACCCAGACGCTGCAGGTGCATCTGGTCGAGCTGCCTGCCCGGGGCGCCGCCAAGGGCCACGGGCACCAGAACGAGGCGCCGTTCTACATCCTCGAGGGTGCCGGCTACGAGATCCACGACGACGTCCGCTACGACTGGACCAAGGGCGACCTGGTGCTGGTGCACACCGACTCGGTGCACCAGCACTTCAACCCCTACGACGAGCCGGCGCTGACCCTGGTCATCAAGGCCAAGGCGACCTGGCTGTTCGCCGGGCTGGTGCAGCAGGGCAGCCGCAAGGAGTTCGACGACGACCGGTACGGCGAGCGGGAGGACTGGTCCCGGATCTGGACCCCGGGCGTCACCGCGCCTGAAGAAGGTCGTGGGCAAGGACGACGCCGCATGGGAGACCACGCCGCTCGGCAGGGTGCGCGTGCTGTCCGGGCCCGAGCGGCCCGACGTCCGCCAGTTCAGCGCCGACGTCTTCGAGCTCGACATCCCTGCCGGGAGCCGTTCGGGCAAGCACTGGAAGATGGCCGACGAGATCATCTACGTCGTCGAGGGTGAGGGCTACTCGCTGCACTGGGAGGTCCAGGCGGAGATCGCGGAGAAGTACTTCGCGCGGATCGCCACCGAGCCGACCAGGCACGAGATCCGCAAGGGCGACACCCTGTACGTCCCGCAGAACACCGTCGTCCAGCACTTCGCCGCCGACGGCACCCCCCTGTTCCTGCTCTCGGCGCAGAACCGGCTGTTCAAGCACCTCGGCTACGACCGGGTCCACTTCCTCGAGGCGGCCCCGGAGTACGAGGCCGGCGACCTCGGCGCGCCGGAGCCCGCAGGCGTCGTGGACTAAGGGTCTGTTGGTAAGACCAAACACTATGTAGCCTGGCTCACGATTCCCCGTACCCCCGACGACGGCCGGTCGGGGACCCGAGAGCCACAGGAGGCCTCCGTGACCGATGCCGGGACACCCACCGCCGGAGTCGTAGGGCTGGGGGCGATGGGCCGGCCTGCCGCCGAGTACCTCGCCGCCTCGCCGTTCGCGACCTTCGCCTACGACCTCGACGCGGCCGCGCTGGACGCGATCGAGAAGAAGGGGGCGACGACCACGTCGTCCCTGCGGGAGCTGGCCGAGAAGTCCACGGTCGTGTTCGTCTTCGTCCCCTCGGACGACGACGTCCGCACGGTCTGCCTGGGCGAGGACGGTCTGCTCGCCGGCGCCCGTCCCGGCTCGGTGCTCGCGATCTGCTCCAGCGCACTGCCGGAGACCTGCGACGCCGTCGCGGCGGCCGGCCGGGAGAAGGGCGTCGACGTCCTCGACGCGGCGCTCACCGGCGGCGTGCGGGGCGCCGAGGCCGGCCAGATCAACCTGCTCGTCGGCGGCGACGAGGCGGTGCTCGACCGCATCCGCCCGCTGCTCGACCCCTGGTGCGGGTCGGTCCACCACCTCGGTGCGCTGGGCGCCGGCCAGGTCGGCAAGACGGTCAACAACCTCGTGCACTGGGCGCAGATCTCGGCGATCAACGAGGCGCTGCTCTTCGGCCAGCGGCTCGGCGTCGCGCCGACGAAGCTGCGCGAGGCGCTCAAGGACGGCCCCACCGACAGCCGCACGCTGCGCGAGATCGAGCAGATGCGCTTCACCTGGCACAAGAAGGACCTGGCCAACGCCTTCGCGATGGCGCAGACGGTCGAGCCCCCGATCGAGCTGCCCGTCGCCGCCACCGCCCGCGAGGCGATGCTCTCGATCACCGTCGACTCCGTCGCCGCGCTGCTTCGCGACGAGCAGCCGCCGCAGGCCTGACCGCCCCCCAGAGGAGCAAGACAGATGCCGCAGTACCGGGTCGCCGTCGACACCGGCGGAACCTTCACCGACTTCGTCTTCCTGCGGGAGGACACCGGCGAGCTCTCGATCGCGAAGCGGCTCTCCACGCCGCACGATCCCTCGGTCGCGATCATGGAGGGCGTCGAGCACCTCCTCGACCAGCCCGACGCCGAGGGCGTGACCTACTTCTGCCACGGCACCACGGTGGGCACGAACGCGCTGCTCGAGGAGAAGGGCGTGCGCACCGGCCTGCTGGTCACCGAGGGCTTCCGCGGCATCTACGAGGTCATGGAGCAGTCCCGGCCGCACGGTCCGGCGCTGTTCGATCTCAACTACGCGAAGCCCGCGCTGCTCGCGCCGCAGAGCCGCACCGGCGAGGCGCGCGAGCGGGTGGACTACCGCGGCGAGGTGCTGCAGCCGCTCGACGAGGACGCCCTGCGCACCACGCTGCGCGAGCTCGCGGGCGAGGACATCGAGTCCATCGCCGTCTGCCTGCTCTTCAGCTACCTCTACCCGGCCCACGAGCAGCGGGTGCGCGAGATCGTGCAGGAGGAGCTCCCCGGCACGGTCGTCTCGCTGTCGTCCGACGTGCTGCCGCAGATCCGCGAGTACGCCCGGCTGTCCACGACGGTCATCAACGCCTACCTGCAGCCGATCCTCGAGCGCTACCTGCACAACCTGCGCACCCGGCTGGTCGACGTCGGCGTCACCACCGCCCAGGCCTACGTCATGCAGTCCAACGGGGGGACGGCGACGTTCGACAAGGCCGCGCAGAAGGCGGCGGCCACGCTGCTGTCCGGCCCGGCCGGTGGCGTGACGGCCGGTGCGCGCCTCTCGCGCATGTGCGGCGTCAACAACATCATCACCTTCGACATGGGCGGCACGTCCTGCGACGTCGCCCTGATCGAGGGCGGTGCACCGCGGCTGACCAACGGCGGACTGATCGCCGGCCGCCAGGTAGCGCTGCCCAGCCTCGACATCGACACGGTCAGCGCCGGGGGCGGCACCCTCGCGGGCGTCGACGCGCAGGGCGTGCTCAAGGTCGGCCCGGACAGCGCCGGCTCGGTGCCCGGCCCCGCCTGCTACGGCCGCGGCGGCACCCGCCCGACGGTCACCGACGCCAACCTGGTGCTCGGCTACCTCTCGGCGCGGTCCCGCCTCGGCGGCTCGCTGGCACTGGACACCGGCGCGGCGACCGAGGCCGTTCGGCAGCACGTCGCCGACCCGCTCGGCATGGACCCGATGGACGCGGCCAAGGGCATCGTCGACATCGTCAACATCCAGATGGAAGAGGCCATCAAGGGCATCTCCACGATGCGCGGCTACGACCTGCGCGACTTCACCCTCGTCGGCTTCGGCGGCGCGGGCCCCGTGCACACCGCCGCGATGATGGAGGACCTGCACATGGCCGGGGCGCTGATCCCGGCGCACCCGGGCGTGCTCTCGGCGCTCGGTCTGATGATGGCCGACGTCCAGCACGACTACGTGCGCTCGCGGCTGGACCCGCTCGACGAGCTCACCGGCCCCGACATGCTCGCGATCGTCGACGGCCTCGTCGCCGCCGCCCGCGCGGACCTGTCGGAGGAGGGCTTCGCCGACGGGTCGATCGAGATCGACTACACGCTCGACATGCGCTACCGCGGCCAGGGCTACGAGGTGCCGGTCAAGGTCTCCCGCAGCGCGCTGGAGCACGGCGACACCGCCACCATGCGCAAGGCGTTCGACGCCGAGCACCTCGACCGGTTCGGCCACGCCGCGCCCGAGGAGTCGGTCGAGATCGTGTCCTACCGGGTCACCGGTCGCGGCCTGGTGCCCGAGGTCACGCTGCTCGAGCACGAGCCGGTCGGCCGCCCGCTCGCCGACGCCCAGGTGGACACCCGCCCCGTCCGCTTCGGCGACGCGACGGTCGACACCCCGATCTACGCCCGTGAACTGCTCGACGTCGGCGTCACCTTCACCGGCCCCGCGATCGTCGACCAGGAGGACACCACCGTGGTCGTGCTCCCCGGCCAGCCGGTCGAGGTCGACCGCTGGCGCAACCTGCGCATCTCGCCGGCCCCGAAGAAGGACAAGGAAGCCCGATGAGCCATCGCATGAATGTGGCCCCCGTCACCTTCCAGGTGCTGCGCGCCCGCCTGTCGGGCGTCGTGCAGGAGATGCAGTTCTCGCTGTTCCGCACCGGGTTCTCCACGATCATCCGCGAGTCGCAGGACGCCTCGTGCGCGTTCCTCGACCCGCAGGGCCGCGTGGTCGCGCAGCACGTCGTCCTCCCGCTGCACATCGGTGCGTTCCCGGCCTGCACGGCCGCCGTCCTCCGCGACTTCGGCGACGACCTGCGCGAGGGTGACGCCTACCTGATCAACCACACCTACGAGGGCGGCAGCCCGCACGCGCCGGACTTCTTCGTCATCTGCCCGGTGTTCGTCGACGGGCGAGCTGCTCGGGTTCGCCGCCTCGATGGCGCACAAGGGCGACATCGGCGGCCCGGTGCCGGGCAGCTGCTCGGCGTCGGCCACCGAGATCTACAACGAGGGCATCCACCTGCCCGCCGTCCGCTACCAGCGCGACGGCGAGACCAACCGCGACATCGAGCGGATCATCGCCGCCAACAGCCGCACCCCGGAGGTCGTGCTCGGCGACACCCGCGGCCAGCTCGGCTCGGTCCGGGTGGGCGAGCGCCGGCTGCAGGAGATCGCCGAGAAGCACGGCCTGGCCGAGCTGCGGGGCTACTTCGAGGACGTGCTGACCGTCTCCGAGCAGCGGGTGCGCGACGCGCTGCGCAGCTGGCCCGACACGGTGGCCGAGGCCGAGCGGTTCGTCGACGACGACGGCATCGACCTCGAGCACTCCTTCCGGCTGCACGTGACGGTGCGCAAGACCGGCGACCGGATCGAGTTCGACTTCACCGAGAGCGACGACCAGACCCGCGGCCCGGCCAACATCCGGCCGCCGCTGCTGCGCGCGGCCTGCGCCTACGTGGTCATCTCGCTGCTCGGCCCCGACACGTACGTCAACTCGGGCCTGCTCGACGCCATGGACATCAGGACCCGCCCGGGCAGCGTCGTCGACCCGCACTTCCCGGCGGCGGTGAACACCTACAACCCGACCGTGCACGCGGTCGTCGACGCGGTGTTCGACGCGATGAGCGCGATCGTGCCCGGCCGCGGCCGGGCCGACGGCTGCGCCAGCCGGTCGTTCGTGATGAGCGGCGGTCGCGAGCCCGGCACGAAGAAGTACGTGCAGTACGAGATCTTCGGCGGCGGCACCGGTGCGCTGAAGGACCGGGACGGCGTCTCGGGGTCGTCGGTGAACCACACCAACGGCAAGATCGCGCCGATCGAGATCGTCGAGAGCGAGTACACCGCCCGCGTGAAGCGGCTCGAACTCATCCCCGACTCCGGCGGCGCCGGCCGGTTCCGCGGCGGCCTGGGCATCCTGCGCGAGTACGAGGTCGTCGAGCCGGCCCGGTTCTCGCTGCGCTCCACCCGCCACAAGGTCGCCCCGCTCGGTGTCGACGGCGGCCACCAGGGCCGGATCGGCCGGCTGACGGTCAACCCGGGGAGGCCGGGGGAGCGGGTGCTGCCCTCGCGGTACTCGGACCTGCCGCTGAGGCCGGGGGACACCTTCCGGCTGGAGACGCCGGGTGGCGGCGGGTACGGCAACCCGCTGGAGCGGGACGCCGAGGCGGTCGTCGCCGATGTCGCCTCCGGGTACGTGAGCGAGGCGGCGGCCCGGGAGGACTACGGCGTCGTCGTCACGCGCGACGAGAAGGGCACGGTCGCGCTGGACCGCGCGGCCACCGAGAAGCTCCGCTACCAGAAGTTCCAGGACGCGCCGGCTCGCGATTCCCGGGTGCCGGCCCTCGCACAGGAAGTGATCGCCGAATGACCCACTCCGAGGGCAGGCTCGCCGGCAAGGTCGCCGTCGTCACCGGCGGCGGCCGCAACGTCGGGGAGGCCATCGCGCTGACCTTCGCCCGCGAGGGCGCGAAGGTCGCGGTCGTCGACCTCGACAAGGACCGCGCGCAGCGCACGGTCGACCTGGTCGAGCAGGAGGCGCCCGGCGCGGCCGTCGCCTTCGTGTGCGACGTGTCGGAGTCCGCGTCCGTGCAGGACATGGCCGCCGCGGTCGCCGTGGACTTCGGCGGCGTGGACATCCTGGTCAACAACGTGGCCATCACCGACCGCGGCGCCACCGTGCTCGACCTCGACGAGGACGAGTGGGACCGGGTGCTGAAGGTGACGCTGACCAGCGTCTTCCTGTGCACCAAGTACGTCGGCAAGCGGATCGTCGAGACGGGCCGCGGCGGCTCGATCATCAACATCGGATCGACGTCGGGGTACCGGGCCCGGCCGAACGCGACCGCCTACCCGGCCGCGAAGGCCGCCGTCATCAACCTGACCCGGTCGTTCGCCGCTCAGCTGGCCCCGTACGGCATCCGGGCCAACTCGGTGACGCCGAACAAGGTGGGCTCACCGGTCGGTCAGGACGTCGAGCCGGAGGACCGCAAGCGCAAGAACCTCGTCGGCCGCGGCGGGCAGCCGGAGGACATCGCGAACGCGGTGCTCTTCCTGGCCTCGGAGGAGTCGAGCTTCATCGACGCCACCGACCTGCTCGTGGACGGCGGGGTCCTGCACGGGCCCATGGACTGAGGGCGGGGAACTGATGCCCCGCTTCTCCAACGTCGGCGGCGTGCAGGGCTTCGGACCCGTCGACACCGTCCGACGACTACCGGCCCTTCGACTGGGTGTGGCAGGCCCGCGTGTGGGCGATGAACAACGTGCTGCCCCCGCGGTTCGGGCACGACACGGACGAGAAGCGCGACCTGGGCGAGCAGTTGCCCGCGCGGGTGCAGATGGAGCAGGGCTACTACGAGCGCTGGCTGACCCGGCTGGAGATCCTGCTGGTCGAGGACGGCGTGCTGGCGCCCGGCGAGCTGGACGCGGCGGTCGCGGCCGTGGAGGCGCAGGCGACGGAGGGGCACCGGACGTGGGACGAGGAGAGCGGCGCCGCCCAGCAGTGGGGGACGACGTACGAGTGACCGCCGACGACCCGGACGAGTTCCGCCGGGTCCCGGGCTACCTGCGGGGGCAGGTCGGCGTGGTCGTGGCGGAGTGCGGCGAGAAGCCGCTGCCCGTGGGCCACGGCGCCGGCGAGGTGTTCCGCGAGCCGGAGCCGGTGCTGACGGTGCGCTTCGACGCCGAGCGGGTCTTCGGCGCGACGGGTGCGGGCTCCTACCTGCACGCCGACCTGTGGCTGAGCAACCTCGAGGAGGTCTCCGTGAGCGCCGACGCCGACGAACGAGCGGATCAACCGACGGGTCGCGGTGCTCGAGCGGCTGCTCGAGGAGAAGGGCGTGCTGCAGCCCGGCGAGCTCGACCCGCGTGATCGACGGGTTCATCGCCCGCGCGATGCCGCTCAACGGAGCGCGCCTGGTCGCCCGGGCGTGGCTCGACGACGGCTTCCGGCAGGCGCTGCTGGCCGACGGCGGCGCGGCGGCCGCGTCGATGGGCATGCCCGTCGGCCCGGCCGGCCACGGCGACGTGGACCTGCGCGTCGTCGAGAACACCGAGGCGATGCACAACGTCATCGTCTGCACGCTGTGCTCCTGCTATCCGCTGCGGCTGCTGGGCACCCCGCCGTCCTGGTACAAGACCGCCGCCTACCGCTCGCGCGTCGTCCGGGACCCACGCGGCGTGCTGGCCGAGTTCGGCCTCTCCGTGCCGGCCGAGCGCGGGATCACCGTCTGGGACAGCACCTCGCACGTGCGGTACATGGTGCTGCCCCGCCGTCCGGCGGGCACCGACGGCCTGGGCGAGGACGACCTGGCCGCGCTCGTGCGCCGCGACGCCCTCATCGGCGTCGCCGAGGTGCAGCCGCCCGGACATCCGTGACTGACGGCGAGGACTGGAACGACCCGGCGCGCGTCGACCGCTGGGTGGCCAAGGACGCCCGGCGCCCGGTGCTCCGCGACGGCTCGCGAGCTCGCCGTCGCCATCGTCGGTCTCGACACCCAGCCGGGCTCGGTGCTGGAGCTCGCCGGCGGCGCGGGCACGTTCCTCGCCGAGTTCCTCGACGCCTTTCCCGCGGCCCGCGGGCTGTGGTCGGACAGCTCCCGGGAGATGGAGCGGCACGCACGGACGACGCTGGCCCGCTTCGGGGACCGGGTGGACTACCTCGTCGCCGACATGCGGGACCCCGGCGTGGCACGCGCCTCGGCGGACGTGGTCGTCTGCGCCCGCGCCACCCACGGCCTCGGCCCCGAGGAACTGGGACCGTTCTACCGGGAGGTCGCCGGCATCCTGCGGCCCGGCGGCTGGCTGGTGAACCTGGACCACGTGGCGACGTCGGAGCCCTGGGGCGCCCGCTACGACCAGGTCACGCCCCGCTTCTACGACCAGTCGGAGTCGACGGCACCGGTGCGCGCCAAGAACCGGGGCAGCCACACGGTCGAGGCGCACCTGGAGGCTCTGGCGGCGGCCGGTCTGACCGAGGCCGACACCCCCTGGCGGCTGCTCTCCACCGTGCTGCTGTCCTGGCTCCGACGCGCCGGCTCTGACGCACCTTGTGCCACGCCTCACAGGAGGCTTATGGTCCTACCAATGGTCCAAAGTGCCCGTGCGAGCGCTGGACCGCAGTCCGAGCCCGACGACGAGCGAACGGATGGTGCGCGCATGGCCGACCAGGCCACTTCGGAGCAGCAGGTCCCCTTCCGCGGAATGCTGATCGGTGGTGAGCTCGTCGAGGCGACCGGGGGAGCGAGCCTCCCGTCGGTGAACCCGGCGACGGAGGAGGTCATCGGCTCGGTCCCCGACGCCACGGCCGAGGACGTCGACCGCGCCGTCCGGGCGGCCGAGAAGGCCGGCCAGGCCTGGCGCGACCGCACCTGGACGCAGCGCGCGGCGGTGCTGCGCCAGTACGCCCAGGTGCTCGAGGACAACCTCGAGGAGCTCGCCCACCTCGACGCGATCGACTCGGGCAACCCGATCAGCAGCATGCGGGCCGACGTCCAGGGCGCCATCGGCGAGATCCGCTACTTCGCCGGCCTCGGCGGCGAGACCAAGGGCCGCACGATCCCCAGCGGCCCCGACGCCCTGACCTTCACCGAGTTCGTGCCGTACCCGGTGGTCGCGCGGATCGTGCCGTTCAACCACCCGATCAAGTTCGCCTCCGCCAAGTCGGCCGCCCCGCTGGCCGCGGGCTGCGCCGTCATCGTGAAGCCGGGCGAGCAGACCTCGCTGTCGGCGCTGCGCCTCGGTGAGCTGGTCCAGGACCTCTTCCCGGCCGGCGTCTTCCAGGTCATCACGGGCAACGGCGCCACCGCCGGCGCCGCGCTCGCCGGGCACCCGCGGGTGCCGCGGGTCGCCTTCACCGGCAGCGTCGCGACGGGCCAGCGCGTGGCCGCGCTCGGCAACGAGCAGATCAAGCACCTGAGCCTGGAGCTCGGCGGCAAGAACCCGCTCATCGTCTTCCCGGACGCCGACATCGCCACCACCGCCAAGGCCGCGGTGGCCGCGATGAACCTGGCCCGCTGCATGGGCCAGTCCTGCGGCTCGGCCTCGCGGATCTTCGTGCACGAGGACGTCGCCGACGAGTTCCTGACCGGGCTGGTCGAGGCGGTGTCGAAGCTGAAGATCGGCGATCCGATGGCCGACGACACCGACATGGGCCCGTTGGCCTTCAAGTCGCACTACGACAAGGTCACCGCGCTCATCGCCAGCGGCGTCGAGGAGGGCGCCAAGCTGCTCTACGGCGGCGGCCGCCCGGAGGGCCTCGACCGCGGCTTCTACGTCGAGCCGACGGTCTTCTCGCAGGTGGACATGAGCATGCGGATCGCCCGCGAGGAGATCTTCGGGCCGGTCATGTCGGTGCTCACCTGGCGCGACTACGAGGACATGCTCGAGCAGGTCAACAGCCTCGACGTCGGCCTGACCGGCAACATCTGGACGAACGACATCTCGCTGGCGCTGCGCACGGCGCGGCGGATCCAGTCCGGGTACATCTCGATCAACGGCACGGGCAAGCGGCCCATCGGGTCGCCGTTCGGCGGGTTCAAGCAGAGCGGCATCGGCAAGGAGAGCGCTCTCGACGAGCTGCTCAGCTACGGCCGCGAGCAGTCGGTCACGGTGACGCTGCGATGAGCGAGGCGACCGAGGAGGTCCGCACCATCGCGGACGCCGTCGTGGTCATCACCGGGGCCGCGCACGGCATCGGTGCCGCCTACGCCCGCGCGCTGGTGTCCGAGGGCGCCGCCGTCGTGGTCGTCGACCTCGACGGGGACGGCGCGGAGAAGCTGGCCGGTGAGCTGCGCGAGTCCGGAGGGCGGGCGCTGGCGCTTCCGCGCCGACGTCTCGAACGAGGACGACCTGGCCGCGATGGTCGAGGGCACGCTCGCGGAGTTCGGCACGATCACCGGCCTGGTCAACAACGCCGCCGTCTTCTCCGTGGTGCCGATGTCCCGGGCGCCGTTCGACGAGATCACCCTCGACGAGTGGGACCTGATGATGCGGGTGAACGTGCGCGGCACCTGGCAGGTCTGCAAGGCGGTGATCCCGGCGATGCGGGCCGCCGGCTACGGCAAGATCGTCAACATCAGCTCGGGGACGGCGCTCAAGGGGTCGGCGAGCCGGATCCACTACGTGACGAGCAAGGCGGCGATCCTCGGCTTCACCAAGGTGCTCGCCCGCGAGGTCGGGCCGCACGGGATCCGGGTCAACTGCGTGGCACCCGGGAGCACGCTGTCCGAGGAGACCCCGGACGAGGGGACGCTCGCCTACCGGCAGACCCAGGTGGGCGGTCGGGCGATCCAGCGGGTGATGCTGCCGCCGGACGTCGTCGGCGCGGTGCGGTTCATGCTCGGCCCGGAGAGCGACTTCGTCACCGGGCAGACGCTGGTGGTCGACGGCGGCAGCCACATGCACTGACGGACTCTCTGCACTCGAGTCCCCCGGAACGCGACAGCGCCGCCGTCCTCGTCGTCGAGGGCGGCGGCGCGGTGGTGCTGAGGAGCTGGTCAGGCGCCGGTGTCGGCGAACTGGGCCAGGACCTTGTGGCGGGCGCTCGTCGTGGGGGCGGCGTCGTAGGCCCGGCTCGTCTCGATCGAGCGGGCCACCAGCGCGCTCCACGAGGCGGCGCCGGTGCGCAGCCGGTGGACGAGCGAGCTCCCGCCGGTGGGCAGGTGCAGCCGCTCGAGGCTCAGAGTGGTCATCGTCGTGCTCCTTTGATCGCTTTCTACGACCAGTAGAGCACTGAGCCTGGCTAATATACTTCCGCTCTGCCGGTGAGCTTGATCACCGGTGTGACCTGGGCAATTCCGCATCGCGGTAGGCGCCGTCACCCCGTGAACGCGTGCAGCCGGCTCTCGAGCCAGCGGGTGGAGAAGCGTCCGGCCACCACGTCGGGCTGGTCGAGCAGCCAGCGGTGGAAGGAGATCGTCGTCGCGACGCCCTCCACCTCGAAGCCGCGCAGCGCCGTCCTGGTGCGGGCCAGCGCCTCCTCGCGGTCGCGGCCGTGCACGACGAGCTTGCCGAGCAGCGAGTCGTAGAACGGCGGGACGACGTAGCCCTCGAAGCAGTGCGTGTCCAGCCGGACGCCGGGACCCTCCGGGGGCGCCCACCGGGTGATCCGCCCGGGTGAGGGCGAGAAGCCCTGCTCCGGCGCCTCGGCGTTGATGCGGCACTCGATCGCGTGCCCGCTGAAGGTCACCTGCTCCTGCGTCAGCGGCAGCGGCTCTCCGGCCGCCACCCGCAGCTGCAGCTGCACGAGATCCAGGCCGGTGATCATCTCGGTGACCGGGTGCTCGACCTGGATGCGGGTGTTCATCTCCAGGAAGTAGTGCTCGTCGCGCTCCTCGTCGTAGAGGAACTCGACGGTGCCGGCGTTGCGGTATCCGATGGCTTCGGCGAGCAGCACCGCCGAGCGGCGGATCGCCTCCCGCGCGTGCACGGGCACCGCCGCGGCCGGGGCCTCCTCCAGCACCTTCTGGTAGCGGCGTTGCAGGGAGCAGTCGCGCTCGCCGAGGTGCAGCACCCGCCCGGCGGAGTCCCCGATCACCTGGACCTCGATGTGCCGGCCGGTGGTGACGTAGCGCTCCAGGTAGAGCGTGGGGTCGCCGAAGGCGGCGGCCGCCTCGGCCGACGCGCCCCGGAACGCCGCCTCGAGCTCCGGCTCCGCGTGCACGATGCGGATGCCGCGGCCGCCCGCCGCCGGACGCGGCCTTGAACAGGACGGGGTAGCCGATCCCCTCGGCGATCTCGTGGGCGTCCTCGTAGGCCCGGATCTGGTCGGAACCCGGCACCAGCGGGACGCCCGAGCGCTCGGCCGCCGCGCGGGCGGCCAGCTTGTTGCCCATCGCCCGGATGCTCGCGCTGCTCGGGCCGACGAAGGTCAGGCCCTCCTCCTCGCAGGCCTCGGCGAAGGCCGCGTTCTCGGCGAGGAAGCCGTACCCCGGGTGGACGGCGTCCGCGCCGGTGCCCAGGGCGGTGGCCAGCAGCGCGTCCCGGTTCAGGTAGCTCGCGGTCGGCTTCGCCGGCCCGATGCAGACGGCCCGGTCGGCGAGCCGCGCGGCCAGGCTGTCGCGGTCGGCGTCCGAGACGGCGACGACCGACTCCAGGCCGAGTGCCCGGCAGGCCCGCACCACGCGGACCGCGATCTCGCCGCGGTTGGCGACGAGGACGCGCTTCACGCCGGGCGCAGCCGGAACAGCGGCTGGCCGAACTCGACGAACTCGTCGTTGCCGGCGAGCACCTCGACGACCTCGCCGGCGACCGGCGCGGTGACGCCGTTGAACATCTTCATGACCTCGACGAGGCCCATCGTCGCGCCCTCGTCGACCCGGGTGCCGACCTCGACGAACGGGGGCGCGCCGGGCTCGGGGGCCCGGTAGAAGACGCCCACCATCGGCGCCGGGACGACGACGAGATCGGTGTCCACCGCCGTCGCCGGGGACGGCGGCGCGGGGGGCGCCGACGGCGCCGGTGCCGGGGGCGCGGCGGCGGCCGGGGCGGAGCGGGCGCCGGGGCCGGGACCGGAGCCGCCGGGGTGCGGCGGGAGCAGCTCCGCGCGCGGCCACCGTGCGGCCCGACCGGTCGGCCACGATCCGCGTCCCGCCGACCTCGACCTCGAGGTACTCGACGTCGGTCCGCTCGATCAGGTCGAGGATCGCCGCGACGTCCTCGTGCGTCAGCTCCATCGCGTCCTCCCTCCGGCGCGGTCACGCCGTGCCGTCCGCCTTGCGCATGGTCACGGTGAAGTCCGGGCCGGGACAGCGACACGAACGTGTGCCGGTCCTGTTCGGCGAGCCGCCGGAGCAGTTCCAGCAGCGGGGTGTCGGCCGGCATCGGCCGTCGTGGGTCGCGCACGCTGCCGACCACCTCGACGGCGTCGTCCCCGACGATGCTCATGAGGATCAGGTCCTCGTCCGGGGTGTCCCGGCCGTACTTCTCCCGCAGATCGGCCAGCGTCAGCCGGGGCGGCTCGTAGGCCTCGATCTCGCGGGCGCGCGGGCGGTCGAGGATCCGCTGCCGGACGTCCGGGTCCATCCCGTCGACCGCCTCGTCGCCGCCGTGCCGGCCGAGCGCGTACTCGATGGTCTTGTCGGTGACCTGCTCGTACCGCTTGCCGACGATCACGTTGATCGCGGCCTGCGAGCCGACGAACTGGGACAGCGGGGTGACCATGATCGGGTAGCCGAAGTCGGCCCGGACGCGCTCGGTCTCCTCCAGCACCTCGGGCAGCCGGTCGCCGACCCCGGCCAGCTTCAGCTGGTACTGCAGGTTCGAGATCATCCCGCCGGGCACCTGGTGCCGGTACAGGCGCTGCGTCGTACTCGTACGGCACCCCGATCTGGAAGCCCTCGCGCTCGGCGATCGCGGTGAAGTGCTCGGTGGCCGGGCGCAGCACCTCCTCGTCGACGTCCACCTCGTAGCCGAGCTCGCGCAGGTTGGCGGCGACGTTGTAGACCGACGGCTGGGAGTTGGCGTTCGCCAGCGGCGGGACGGCGGTGTGCACGTAGCGGACGCCGGCCTTCACCGCCTCGATCGCGTTCAGCGGGCCGAGGCCGTTGTTGCAGTGGCCGTGGAACTCCCACGGGAGGTCGCCGGCGGCGGCCATCATCTGCGGCAGCAGGGTGCGGGTGCGCTCCGGCGTCAGCATGCCGCTGACGTCCTTGAAGCAGAGCCGGTACGGCGCGATCGCGCCGGCCTCCTTGGCCTTGCGGACGAAGTACTCGTCGGTGTGCTTCGGCGAGACCGAGTACATGACGTTGATGACCGGCGTCATGCCGAGGCGCTCGAAGCGGGGGATCTGCTGTGGCGACGGCGTCGAAGTTGTTCCAGTTGTTGCCGGTCCGCGTGTACCGGATGCCGAGCTCGACCGCCTTGGAGATCAGCAGCTCACCGACCTCCGGGACGACGGCGCCGCTCATGCTCGGCCCGTCGATGGGTCCGTGCCAGCGCAGCGGGGTGTTCTTCGCCGCGGCCGCGCCCTGGCGGATCCAGTCCCAGGGGTTCTCCTTGAGGTGCCGGACGAACTTCTTCAGCCGGCTGCCGGTGGCGATGAACTCCATGCCGTCGAAGCCCGCGGCGTCCAGGTGCGGCATCGCCGGCAGCATGTGCCGCGTCCGCATGTTCATCGCCCACAGGCTCGCCTGGCCGTCGCGAATCGTCGTGTCCACGAACCGGACTGACTCACTCATGCCAATCACCGACCTCGGTCCCAGCGGTCGCTCGGTCCGATGGCCCGACGACGTCACTCATGCCCGACCCCCAGCACCTCGTCGGTGTGTTCCCCGAGATAGGGCGCCCGACGCACGGCCGGCAGCGCGATGCCCCCGAAGAGGGCGGGCGGCCGGATCTGCGGCATCGGCCCGATGTCCGGCTCGTCGAGGACGTCGATGATCCCCAGGTGCTGCAGTTGCGGGTCCTGGAGCGCCTCGCTCACGGCGTTGACCGGCGCGCACGGGACGCCGTGCGACTGCAGGATCTGCAGCCACTCGTCCCGGTCCTTGCCGGCGAATATCGGGGCCAGCTCGGCCCGCAGCGCCTCGTAGTGCTTCTGCCGTCCGCTGCGCTTCTCGTACCGCTCGTCGGTGACCAGGTCCTCGCGACCGACCGCCGCGCACAGCCCCTCCCAGAACTTGGGCGGCGAGGACATGTGCACCAGCACCTGCCGGTCGTCCCGCGTCGCCCAGACGTAGGCCTGCGAGCTGTGCGGGCGCAGGTACGGGGTCTCGTCGCGGCCCTCGACGATGTTCTTGGCGACGGCGGAGTGCAGGAAGTGCACGAGTGCGCCGAGCATGCTGATCTCGAGGTGCTCGCCCAGCCCGGTGCGGTGCCGCGCGTGCAGCGCGGCCAGGACGGCGAACGCGGCGGAGTGACCGGTGATCGCGTCGGCCAGCGCCGGACCGCGCAGCCGCGGGTCCTCCGGGTCCAGCAGCAGCCCGGCCAGACCGCTGTAGCCGAGCGCCACGCCGTCGTAGGCCGGCATCGCCGCGTACGGGCCGCCGCTGCCGAAGCCGCTGATGCTGCAGTGCACGAGCTCCGGCCGGAGGTCCGACAGCACGTCCCAGCCGATGCCCAGCCGCTCCATGACGCCGGGGCGGAAGTTCTCGACCAGGACGTCCGCGGTCCGCACCAGCTCGAGCAGCCGGGCGCGGTCGTCGTCGGTCTTGAGGTCGAGCACGACGCTGCGCTTGCCCCGGTTGAAGGCCACGAAGGTGGCGTTCAGCCCGCCGGACTCCCACTTGCGGAACGGGTCGCCGGCCGGCGGCTCGACCTTGACGACGTCGGCGCCCATCTCCGCCAGCAGCACCGCGGCGCACGGGCCGGAGATGTACGAGCCGAGGTCCAGCACGCGCACGTCCGTCAACGGCAGGGCCCGTTCGGGCGACGTCCGGGGGCTCATGTGACAGGGACCATACGGCAGCTGAAGTCCATTGGTAAGACCTATGGACCATCGCACCGCGGGCGTGATTCAGTAGAGCCCCGATATGACGCCGGCCACTCTCGTGGCACGGCGCGTGGCAACGGTGCCAAACAGGAGGCGACCACAAGTGGGACGAGGCACCGAGCACTGCTGGGACGACGTCATCGGCCCCGACGAGCGCCTGATCGCGAGCCGGTACGAGAAGGACCGTCCGCTGGGCACCCGTCCGGCGCTGCTGATGATCGACTGCTACGCGAAGGTCTTCGGGGACCGGCCGCAGCCGCTGGCCGAGGCCATCGACGAGTGGCCGGCCACCTGCGGTATCAACGCGTGGGAGTCGCTGCCGTCGCTCGAGAAGCTGCTGACCGGAGCGCGCGAGGCAGGCATCCCGGTGGTCCACACGACCGGTGAGGCGCGCCCGGGTTCCCGGCTCGGCGCGGCGACCCAGCGGTCCCGGGTCGAGGGTGAGGACGACGTCGCCGGCTACGCCTTCATGCCGTCTCTCGCCCCGCTCGACGGCGAGCTCATGGTGCGCAAGAGCCGGGCGAGCGCCTTCTTCGGCACGCCGGTCTCCACGTGGCTGCGGCAGCTGGACGTCGACACGCTCTTCGTGGCCGGGGAGTCCACCAGTGGCTGCGTCCGCGCCAGCGTGGTAGACGCCTACTCAGCGGGCTTCAAGGTCGCCGTGGTCGAGGAGGCCGTCTTCGACCGGAGCACGCTGTCCCACAAGGTGAATCTCTTCGACATGAACCTCAAGTACGCCGCGGTGCTGCACCTCGACGAGGTGCTCGGCCACCTCTCCCGCTGACGCGCCCCTTAACCGGATCCCGAGGACCACCTCATGCTCGAGACCTTCTTCAGCAGCCTGCTGGGGATCTTCGAACCCCTCACCTTCTTGACGATGCTCGTCGGCATCGCCATCGGCTTCGCCGTCGGCATCCTTCCGGGCCTCGGTGGATCGGTCAGCCTCGCGCTCATGCTGCCGTTCACCTTCTACATGGAGCCCGTGCAGGCGTTCGCGTTCCTGCTGGGGATGCTGGCCGCCAGCGCGACGACCGGCGACATCACGTCCGTGCTCCTCGGCGTCCCCGGGGAGGCGACGTCGGCCGCGACCGTGCTCGACGGCTATCCGATGACGAGGAAGGGGCAGGCCGGACGCGCGCTGGCCGGCGCCCTGGTGGGCTCCGCCCTGGCGGGTGTCCTCGGCGCCTTCCTGCTCGCCCTGGCGGTCCCCGTCATGCGACCGCTGGTGCTGGCCCTGGGGCCACCGGAGTTCTTCATGCTCACGATCCTGGGCCTGAGCTTCGTGGTCGCGCTCTCCGGCCGGTCGATCGTCAAGGGCCTGATCATGGCCGCGGCCGGCTTCATGGTCTCGATGGTGGGCCTGGATGCGCAGGCCGGTGTGCCGCGCTACGCCTTCGACCAGCTGTACCTCTGGGACGGCATCAACCTCGTCGCCCTGGTCGTCGGCCTCTTCGGTGGCGCGGAGCTGCTGCAGCTGATGCTGAGCAAGGCGAGCATCGCGACGAAGTCCGCCACCGCCGACCCGTACGCCGGGATGGCCCGGGGCGTGCGGGAGACGTTCATGCACTGGAAGGTCGTCCTGCGCTCGAGCCTGATCGGGGTCGGTGTCGGTGTCATCCCCGGCCTGGGTGGTTCCGTCTCGCAGTTCATCGCCTACGGCTCCGCGCGCCAGGCCTCCAAGCACCCCGAGGAGTTCGGCAAGGGATCGATGGAGGGCGTGATCGCCGCCGGGGCGAACAACAACGCCAAGGACTCCGGCTCGCTGATCCCGACGATCGCGTTCGGCATCCCGGGCAGCGTCTCCATGGCGGTGCTGCTGGGCGCGTTCATCATCGCCGGCCTGCAGCCGGGGCCCGAGATGCTCACGACGAACGTGGACGTGACCTTCTCGCTGGTGTGGATCACCGTGATCTCCAACGTCATCGCGGTCATCGTGTCGTTCCTGCTGATCAAGCAGCTGGTCAAGCTGTCGTTCCTGCGCGGGACCTGGCTGGTCCCCTTCCTGCTGATCCTGCTCTCGATCGGCGCGTTCACCGCGAACAACAACCCGGCCGACATCGTCGTGATGCTCGCCGCCGCCGCGTTCGGTGTCATCTGCATCCACTGGGACTGGCCGCGGGTGCCCTTCCTGCTCGCTGTCGTTCTCGGCGGAATCGCTGAGCGGTACCTTTTCCTGTCCTACTCCCTGGACGGCTGGACCTGGCTCAACGATCCGATCGTCCTCGGTCTGATGGCCCTGATCGTGCTCGTGACCCTCGGCCCGGTCGTGCGTTCGGCCCGCAAGCGCCGCGTGGCGGCGCGGGCGGCGCGCAACGACAAGGCCGAGGTGGCCCAGTGACGAAGGCGGTGGAGGTTCCGGTGGCAGAGCCCGAGGCCGTGACGAGGCCGCGACCCGGCGAGTGGGGCGTCACGGTCTTCCTGCTGGCGTTCTTCGCCGCCGGTTACCTCCTCGCGGAGGACTTTCCCTTCCGCGCGGCACTGTTCCCGCAGATGGTGGCGGCGCTCGGATTCGTGCTGAGCGTGTTCCGCATCCTCGGGTTGATCCGGCAGACCGTCCGCGGCCGGCGTAGGCCTGCGTCCGCCCCTGCCGTCGCGCCCGCTCCGGAGGCGGCCGTGGAGAACCCGCCGGCCGCGGCTGCCTCACCGCCTGCGGTTGCGCCGGCGGCCGCTGCTGTTCCCGCGGCTGCCGCGGGGACCGGGGCCACCGCGTCCACGGGGGACACGGGGACGGCCGACGATGCGCCGCCAGCGGACAGGCTCGTCTCGAACCTGGAGATCGTCGACGACGACATCGAGGACGACGCGAGCATGGAGTACGTCTTCGCCACCGCGGGCGGACGGGCCTGGCTCGCGGCCCTGTCCTGGATCGTGGTCTTCTTCGCTCGGCTTCTTCGTCCTGGGCGCCTTCGTCTCGGTGCCGCTGTTCGCCTTCTTCTACCTGCGGTTCTCGGGCCGGACGTCGTGGTTGGCCGCCGCCATCTACGCGGCCGTGACCGGCGTGCTCATCTACCTGGTGTTCCAGCAGCTCGTCTACATCCCGCTGCCGACGGGCTACATCCCCTTCCTCCAGTTCTGAGCCCCTGCAGGGCGGCCGGGCGGCCCGCCTCGCAGGCTCCCGCCGCGAGCGTGCGAGTGGCGGGGGTCAGTCGGTCCGGCTTCTCAGTCGCGGGGGTCGTTGGTGAACAGCAGCGACTTGATCGTCACCGGCACGGTGCGCGACGGGTGCCGCACCCGGCCGATGTCGATGTAGTCGAAGTCCCGCAGGCCGAGCCCGTCGACCACGAGCAGGTCGTTGCGCACGCCGAGCTCGTCGCGCAGCAGCCGGCCCAGGGTCATGGCGACGTCGCCGTCGAGCATCAGGTAGACCGGCCGGCCCCCGTCGATCCGGTCGCCCAGGCCGTCGCGGACGCCGACGGCGAAGGCGTGCAGCCGCCGGTAGGCGGGCAGACCGCTCCAGCCGAGCGCGAGGGCGACGTCGTCGTCGTGGTGGGCGGTGTCCAGGGCGACCAGGTGCCGGCGGATCGCGGCCGCGACGTCGTCCGACGACAC
This sequence comes from uncultured Actinomycetota bacterium, assembly GCA_963777095.1. GTDB lineage: Bacteria > Actinomycetota > Actinomycetes > Mycobacteriales > Geodermatophilaceae > CAVZOY01. Next base: position 627,871 of record CAVZOY010000006.1, on the reverse strand, counting down.
CTCGTCGCCGAGCTCGTACACCGGCTTGACCACCTGCAGGTTGCGGCGGGGGAGCAGCGCGTCGGGGTCGGAGATCCAGCCGGTGTTCCCCGACAGCTGGACGCTGTACTCGGAGGCGCCCAGGGCGGTCGCGCGGATGCACTCGCCGGCGGGCAGCAGCGCGAGATCCAGCCGGCCGTCGTCCACCCGGCGCCGCAGGGCGCGGCCGAGCGGCGCCCCGAGGTCCCCGAACGTCTCGGTCTCGCGGTCGTACACGTACTCGGCGACGCCGCCGGAGAACATGACGCCGTCGACGTCGACGGGGGTGTCCAGCGGGTCGGTCAGGTACAGCGCGGCGACGTCGTCCGGAAGGTCTCCGACCGGGGTCGTGAGGACTGCGACCAGTGCGTCGGCCATCGCCTCGGCGACGGCGTCCGGCTCGCCCGGGGCCACGGTGTCGCCGAGCGCCACCTCGTGGCCGGCGCGGGCGGCGTGCCGGCGTCCGGCCGGGTCGAGGCGGGTGATGCGCCCGGCGTCGTCGACGACCTGCAGCCGACCGCCGATGTGCACCGCCGCCGTCGCGAGCACCCGGCCGCGGTCGACCAGCGCGAGCTTCGTCGTCCCGCCGCCGATGTCGACGTTGAGGATGCGGCAGTTCCGGTCGTAGGAGGCCTGGGCGGCGCCGGAGCCGTAGGCGGCCAGCATCGCCTCCATGTTGTGGCCGGCGGTGGCGGTGACCAGCTCGCCGCCCGTCTCGGCGAGGACGCCGGCGATCGCCTCGGCGTTGGCGCGGCGCAGCGCCTCGCCGGTGAGGATGACGACGCCGGTGTCGATGTCCTCCGGGCCGATCCGGGCCTCGCCGTACGCGCGGTCGATGATCGTGCCCAGGCCGGCCGCGTCGATGGACTCGTCGCTGGTGTACGGCGTCAGCGCCACGGGGGAGCGGTAGACGCTGTCCCGCCGGACGACGATGTAGCGGCTGGTCAGCTCCTCGCCGATGCGGCGCAGGTGCAGCCGCGAGAAGACCACCTGCGTGCCCGACGACCCGATGTCCATGCCGACGCTGTGCAGGGTGACGTTGTCCTGCTGCCAGATCGGGTTGTCCTCGAGCGGCAGGGCTGTCGTCGTCGTGGTCGTGGTCGTGATCCGGCGTGAACGGCGCGTGCACCGCCTGCGGCGCGGCGTGCTCGCGGCCGTAGACGGGCTCGTGGCCGTGGCCGTGGTCGTGGTCGTGGTCGTGGTCGTGCGGGTGGGTCACGCGAGGCTCCTCGAACGACGACGTGCGGCCCGCCAGTGAATGGCGGACCGCACGTCGGGGTGGAACAGGTGGATCAGGCGGCCGGCTTGGGCGGCAGGTTCTCGAGCTCCTGCTCGTACGCCTTCTCCATCTGCGGCTCGAGGCCGTGCTTGGCCAGCGCCTCGGCGAACGTCTCCCGCACGTACGACGACTCGTCGGCGTAGTCGATCTGGTCGCCGCCGATGCGCTGGCTGATCCAGGCCTTCGGCACGCCCTGCGCGTTGCGGATCGACACGACCTCGTGCTTGAAGGCCAGGTAGCGGGCCGGCTCGGTGCCGGTGTTGAAGTGCTGGTGGTACCACATGTTCGGCGGGACGATCAGCGTGCCGGGGCCCCACTCGTACCGGGTCGGCTCCTCGCCCTCGGGCCACATGAGGCTGTAGCCCTCGCCGGACAGGATGATCACGTGGGCGCCCGGGCCGTGCCGGTGGCCCTTCTTGTACGTGGCGGTCGGGAACTGCGAGATGTGGCTGTTCATCGAGCCCTTGGCCATGTTGAAGCGGATGTGCCCGCCCCCGGCCCCGCGCTCCTTGGCCTCGATCAGCGGCAGGTTCACCGCGTCGGCGACGAAGTTCGTGTCGAGCAGCAGGCCCTTCTGCTCGCCCTTCGGCGCGAAGTAGTCCGGCTCGCCGTTGAAGCGCTTCGGGAAGTCGTGCGCGGTCCCGAAGACGAAGTCGATGTCGTCGTAGAGGTTGATGATCCCCGGGGCGTTGGTCGACGACACGAACCGCGCCGTCTCGGTGCCCGAGCCGTTGAAGTGCTGGTGGTTGGCGTTGAGCGGGATGGCGAACAGCGCACCGGGGCCCCACTCGAAGGTGACCTCGGCGCCGGCGTCGTTCCACACCTTCGTGGAGCCGTGCCCGGAGAGGATCATGATCATCTCTTCGAACAGCTGCCGCTGCGGCTCGAGCGCCCCGCCGGCGGGGATCTCGGCGACGTAGCAGTCGTTCGAGGTGCGGCTGGCCTCGTGGTTGATGAAGACGCCTCGACCGCCACGGCGGGCCCACGGCTTGAGCTCGACCTCCTTGAGGTCGGCCACGTAGTGGGCGGCGATGATGTCGAGGCCCTCGTCGGCCACCCAGCGGGTGTACGGCGAGTCCTTCTCGGTCTCGAACTTCTTGGCGAGGTCCTTGCTGACGAGCGCGTCCTTGGCCACGGGGGTCCTTCCTGCTCGGACGGGAGGGGCGCCCACGGCGGTGGACGCGCGAGGCCTGAGAGTCTCCGGCCTAGGTTGGTAGGACCATAAGACCACGGTGTGACGCGCGTCAACGTTGTGGGGGCGGAAGGAGCGCGTCGAGCAGCCTGTGGAGCGGGTCCGGACGATCGCCGCGGCGTCCTCAGGAGTAACGCCGTCCACCCCGCAACCGTTCGGTCGACATCACCGCGCTCGACCTCGCCGGGGTCCGAGACGGCCGCACCGTCGAGCACTGGGAGTTCCCGACCGCCTGGCGGTGCTCCCGCAGACCGGCGTCCTCGACCGGCTGGGTGAAGGTGCCCGGTCGCCGTACCAGCTGCGCCCACCACCGAGGCGCCGGTTCATCTCGATCAATTCCCTTCGAACAGGATATCGAATGCGAGTCGGCCGATCGGAAATCCGCAGCCGTCCTGTGATCGACATCGAAATTCGACCCGAGCGGGCCGCGAAAAGCGAGTCGACGACAAGTCGACACGACCATTCGGGCCCCATTACAACATTTGGATAAATGGTGTGGCGTGTTCCCAGGAGTCACTTCCGTGTCAAGCCCATCCTCATCGCGGGCGCCCTAGGTGCCTGGCCTTCGCAACGACGCGGAGCGCCACTGCCTCATGACGAGGGACAAAACCATGGCTCTTTCGGCCACCCCGGCGCCCCGCATTCGCGCGCGGGCCCCCCGCTCGATGTTCTCCGACCCGCGGACCGGCAGTAAGCTGGTCACCGCTTTCGTGCTCGCCCGCATGTCGCTCCTCGTGCTCTCGGGGAGGGTCTCGGTGAACGTGGCGTGCCCGGGCCACGATCACGACCGGGTCCACCACAGGTGCACGGCGGGGCTCCGGCTGGACGTCGTCCTCGCCGGCTCGACCGACCTCTTTGCCCCGTCGACGCGAACAGCCCACGACCCCGTCCAGCAGCAGCTCAGCGCGCCGCCGTGCCCGCAGGAGGACACGGCGGTGAGGGACCGGATCGGGTCGCCGGTCATGTCTGTGCAGGCCGAGGAGGGCGGTGTGCTCGGCGTCCGCCGGGCCGGCTCGGCATCGGCGATGCATACGGCCAGTACCACCCTTGTCATGGCCGGCTTGATCGGGCTGCTCGGCGTGGCCGGGGCGACAGCCTTTCTCGTCCACAGCATGGCCGGACCGGTGCGGCGCGCGGTGCGCGTCCTGCAGGCACCGGCGGAGGGCCGCCTGGACCAGCGCCTACTGCTGACCACCCGCGACGAGCTCCCGGACATGTCCCGGGCCCCGGATACCGTTGGTGACGGTCTCCTCGGGGCCGCGTGGCAGGCCGGGGCCGACGCGCGGGGCGTGGCCATGGCCTCCGACGGGTTGACCGCGACATCCGGCACGCCGTACTCGAGTGCCGAGGAGTCGCCGAGCTCGGCCGGCGTCGCCTCCGCCGGCGTCGAGCAGGTCACGAACGGCCGGGCCTTCGTTGCGGATATCGCCGAGATCGCTCCCGACGTGGCCGAGACCAGGAGCGTCCTCCCGGAGATCGCACGCGTCGTCCGGCAGGCCCAGCTGGCGCTCGACGCCACGATCGAGGGCGCCCGCGCCGGCCGTGCCGACACGGAGTCCGCTCTCAAGGCCAAGGTTTGCGAGGCGGTAGCTCAGGAGGCCGCGAAGCCCGCCGAGGCCATGACCGCTCCGAGCACGCCGGCCGCACGTTCCGCGGCAACGACCCGCTACGCCGCTGGCCGCGGTCGGGCGCTCGGCCCCACAACGGCGCTGTGGCACGCCGTGCAGCTCGATCGGCTGGTCGGCGCGATCGGGGGTGCCTGCGAGACCACCGTCTGCGGGTCCCTGGTCCGGTTGAGCGCGGAGCAGACCTGGCCGGTCGCCGCCCGTGACGTGTGCCCGTCCTGCGCGACCCTCGCCCAGTGACGGTTGCCGCCGGGCGGACGGCTGTAGACGGGCGCACAGGTTCGTGTCGGTCACATCCCCGGTCGCCGTCCTCGTAGCGGTGCCGCACGACGAGCGGCAGCGGCGAGACTCCGCACGGTCAGGCGGCCGTCGGCCAGGCCGAGTCGCGACCACGTCGTCGAACACCGCCTGCCGGGCGTCGGCGGCCCGGACGGCGGCGTCCATCACGCGCGGCAGCCGGGAGAGCTGCGAGGCGACGGTGAGGTGCCGCAGTGTCCGGCCGAGCCGCGCCCGGAGTGCGCGGCGGTAGGCGGCGCCGGCGTCCGCGCCGAGGTGCGCGACCGCGCCGGCGAGAGCGCCGGAGAGCACCGCGTAGAAGATGCCCTCGCCGGTGAGCGGGTTGATCAGTCCCGCGGCGTCCCCGGTGAGCAGCACCCGTCCGTCGGGGAGCCGCGGTCGCCCGGTCGACAGCGGCAGGCGGTGTGCCCGCAGCCCCTCGGGCTCGACGCCGGGCAGCAGTCGGTGCAGGCCCTCGACCAGGCCGGCGCGGGTGACGCCGCCGCTGACGAGTTCGCCGTAGCCGACGTTGGCGCGGCCGTCGCCGAGGGGGAACGACCAGGCGTAGGCAGGCCAGCGGCGCGCCGTCGTCGTCACCACCTGGACGCCGGACGTGCCGGGCGGCTCCGGCGCGTATCCCCGGATCGCGACGGCCACCTGGTCGGGTCGCGGGGCGCGGACGCCCAGGGCCCTGCGGACGACGGACTCGGCGCCGTCGGCAGCGACGAGGACCGAGGCCGTGACGGACCCGTCCACCTCCACGCCGTCCGGCCGCGGCTCGACCCGCCGGACGAGCGTCCGCCGCACCTCCGCTCCGACGGCGCGGGCGGCCTCGAGCAGCCGGGCGTCGAACGCCAGTCGCGGCACGACGGCGGCCGGGCGGTGCATCGCGCGCTCGACGACGGCTCCGGACGGGCCGGTCAGCCGCAGGCGCCGTACCGGCGCGAACCCCTCGGTCAGCGCGGACGGGTCGACGCCGAGCCCGGCGAGGACGTCGAGCGCCTCGGGTGCGATGCCGTCGCCGCACACCTTGTCGCGGGGGAAGTCGGCGCGGTCCAGAACGAGCACCGACGCGCCGGGATCGGCGCGCAGCGCGGCCAGCGCCGCCGTCGCCCCGGCAGGGCCGCCGCCCACGACGACGACGTCGTACCGCTCCACCGGGACGACGTTAGGTCAGGTCCTGCCGCAGCAGTGCGCGCCAGCCGTCGCGGTCGTGGGACACCGGGGCCGTGGAGCGGAGGAAGTCGAGCAGGACCGAGCAGAACCGCTCCGGGTCGGCCAGGTGCGGCCAGTGCCCGGCGTCCGGAAAGACCTCGACCCGCGCCGTCGGCAGCTGGTCGCGCACGATCTCGGCGTGCCGCCGCGGCATGATCGGGTCACGGGCGCCCCAGATGACGAGCATCGGCAGGGCGGCGGCGAGGTAGAGCCGGTCCAGGGCGGTGACGCTCTGGCCGCGGACGTCGGCGACGCTGCGCAGCGTTCTCAGGAAGGCGCTGCGCGCCTCGGCGTCCTGCAGCGCGAGCAGCGCTCCCCCGGCCTCCGCCAGGTCCCGCGCCCGGCCCCAGCCGATGCGTCGTCCCACCTCGCCGAGTGCGGACAGTCCCGGTCGCACCGGCCAGGGTGCGGCAGCGAGCGCGGACAGCGCCATCTCCGCGCCCGGGATGGTCGCGAGCCGGAGACCCAGGCTGAGCTCGGGTCCGAGGCCGCCGCTGGAGACCAGGACGAGCCGCTCGCACCGCTCCGGGAACTGGTAGGCGAACTGCAACGCGATGCCGCCGCCGAGCGAGTGGCCCACGACCGTGACCTGCTCGACGTCCAGCACCGACAGCAGGTCGCGCATCCCGTTCGCGTAGCCGGCCACCGAGTAGTCGCCGCGCGGCTTGTCCGACGAGCCGTGTCCGAGCAGGTCCGGCGCGATGACGGTGTGCCCCACGGCCAGCCGGTCGATCACCGGCGCCCAGGTCTGGGCGCTGTTGCCGATCCCGTGGAGCAGCAGGAGGGCAGGGCCGCTGCCGGCCCGCACGTAGGCACGGCGATAACCGTGCACGACCCGGATCTCCCGGCGGAGCGCCGTGCCCATCGACCCAGTGGAGCACGCCGCTGTTGCGGCCGGGTTACCGCGATGCGACCCACTTGCGGGCCGGGTGCTCGTAGCCCTCCACGAAGGCCAGCAGTTGCGCGGCCGAGCCGACCACGCCCAGCGCGTCGAGCCGGCGGCCGTCGAGGTAGCCGTCGTCGACCATGCGGCGCAGCTGGGCGAGCAGCGGCTGCCAGAAGCCGTCGACGTCGAGCAGTGCCGTCGGCTTGGCGTGCAGGCCGAGCATCCCCCAGGTCCAGGCCTCGAACAGCTCCTCGAGCGTGCCGGCCGCACCGGGCAGCGCGACGAAGGCGTCGGACAGGTCGGCCATCCGCGCCTTGCGCTCGTGCATGGAGGCCACGACCTCGAGCCGGGGCAGGCCCGGGTGCGCGAGCTCGTCGTCCACCAGGTGCTGCGGAATGACACCGACCACCTCGCCGCCGGCCTCGAGCGCGGCGTCGGCGACCACGCCCATCAGCCCGACGTGCCCGCCGCCGTAGACGATGCCGACACCGGCGCGGGCCAGATCGGCCGCGAACGCCGCGGCGGCGGCGCGGTGGGACGGCGGCCCGCTCTGGGACCCGGTGAAGACGGCGACGCGCATGCGACCGAATCTAGGGTGGCGGCGTGCGAACCCCGACCGACGGCTGGACCACCTGCGCCCTGGGCCACCGGCACTGGGGCCGCGCGGGGGCCGCGGGCCTGCTCGTGCATCGCGACGGCGCGGCCGGGCCGGAAGTGCTGCTGCAGCACCGCGCGGAGTGGTCGCACCACGGCGGCACCTGGGGAACCCCGGGTGGCGCCCTGCACGCCGGCGAGGCCGCGGCGGCCGGCGCGCTGCGCGAGGTGTGCGAGGAGCTCGGCCTTCTGCCGGACGACGTCGTCCTCGGGGCGCACTGGGTCGACGACCACGGCGGCTGGAGCTACACGACCGTCCTGGCCCGGCCCGCGCGACCGATCGAGGCCGCCGACCTGCGGCTCGACGGCGAGAGCGCCGGCGTCGCCTGGATCGCGCTCGCCGCGCTCGACGAGGTGTCGCTGCACCCCGGCCTGGCGGGATCTCTGGCGCGTCTGCGCCCCCTCCTCTCCGCCTGACCCGGCCAGAGGCACAAGAGGCTCTGCCTGCATCTGCGGCGCGAATTCAGGGGGCAAAGCTTCCTATGCCTCGGGGAGGCGGAGGGTGGCGCACAGCGCGAGGTGGTCGCCGACGGGCAGTCGCCGGGCGACGGGGTCGTCCGCCGTCACCTCGTACGGCGCGACGAGGTGGTCGAGCTGCAGCCGGGGCGCGTGCCCGGGGAACGTCGGCGCGCGGACCAGGTCGTGGCCACCCAGCAGCCGGGCGGGCAGGCCGGCCGGGCAGATTGAGGTCCCCCGCGACGACGACCGGGCCGGGGAGTCCGGCCGCCCAGCGCCGCAGACGGAGCAGCTGCCGGATGGCGGTGTGCGGCGCGAAGGACAGGTGGGTCGAGACGACCGTCGCGCCGTCGACCTCGGCGGCGACCGCGGCCCGGGGCTCGTCGGGGAACCACCACGTGCGGGCCCGACCGGTCCGGGGGTCGGGGGCGCGCAGGGGCAGCCGCGCCCGTCCGGCCCCCAGGTCGAGCACGTGCCACCGGCGCACCGGACGGCGGCTCACCAGCCCGACCCCGTAGACCGGGCCCGCGACGGCGCCGCCGGGCCCGCGCAGCACCGGCTCGACCGGCCGCCAACTGCGGAACGGGTCCGGCGTGCCCGCGACGGTCGCCGCCATGCGCCAGTCGGCGTCCAGTGCGGCGGCCACCTCGGCGACCTGGTCGACGCCGTGCGAGCGGGGCTGGCCCGCGTCGGCCTCCTGGAGCGCGAGCACGTCGACGTCGAGCGGGGCGACGGCCGCGCGCAGCTCGGCGGAGTCCATCGGCCGGCCGTGCGAATCTCTTGCTGACGCGATGTTGAGAGTGCCGACGCGCAGGGTAGGGGCGGGCGGCACGGGGCGCACGCTACGCGCGGGCCCCCGCACACTCGCACCACCAGAAGGAGCCGGTTCGTGCCCCGCCGTTCGCGCCACCGAGCTCCGGCTACGGACTCGAGCCGTCAGCGCCGGACCGCGGTCATCTGGTTCCTGTCGGTCCTGTGCGCCACCCTGCTGATCGCCGCGCCGATCGCGATCGTCCTGTCGCGCGTGCCCGCGGACGGGTCCGGTGGGTCAGCCGGGGGCGACGGCGGCAGCACCTCGGACGCCGACGCGGGCGGTGGCGCGGACCTCGCCCCGGGCCTGCCGACGTCGACGCCTCTGACCACCGAAGTGGCCCGCACGCGCGCGAACGCCGGCGCGGGCAGCGAGGGGAGTTCCGGCGGCGGGGCGGAGGTGAGCGGGCGACACCGGCTCCGCGGGAGGCGGCTCCGTCGGCGGGGCGATCGCGGGTCGGTCGGCCGACGGCGGCTCGTCGACCGGCGGCACGGGCGGTCGGCTCCGGCGGTGGCGGCACGGGCGGTGGGACGGGGGACGGCGGGAGCGGAAGTGGCAGCACGGGCGGCAACGGCGGTGATGGCGGCAGCGACCGGAGCAGCACGCCGACGTCGTCCTCGCCGAAGCCGCCCGCGACCTCCAGCCCCGAGCCCTCGCCGAGCGATCCGTGCCTGCTCGACGACACCCTGCCGATCTGCCTGCCGGAGCCCACCCTCGCGCCGCTCCCGACCCAACCCCTGGGCGGCGCGACCGAGCCGCTCACCCGAGGTCTCGGCATCGGCTGACCGGCTTCCGGACCCCGCAGCTAGGTTCGGTTCCATGCCGGCCCGCGACGACGTCTCCGAGATCTTCGACAGCAGCGCCTGGCGCCCGGTCGAGGGCTTCGACCTCGCCGACCTGACGTACCACCGCGCGGTCGACGCGGGCGTCGTCCGGATCGCCTTCGACCGCCCCGAGGTCCGCAACGCCTTCCGGCCGCAGACCGTCGACGAACTCATCGCCGTCCTCGACCACGCCCGGCTCTCCACCGACGTCGGCTGCGTCCTGCTGACCGGCAACGGACCCAGCCCCAAGGACGGCGGCTGGGCGTTCTGCTCCGGCGGCGACCAGCGGGTGCGCGGCCGGTACGGCTACGAGGCGTCGGCGGGTTCGTCCGGTCGGCTGCACGTGCTCGAGGCGCAGCGGCTGATCCGCTTCATGCCCAAGATCGTGATCAGCGTCGTCCCCGGATGGGCGGCCGGTGGCGGGCACAGCCTGCACGTCGTCTCCGACCTCACCCTGGCCAGCGCCGAGCACGCACGGTTCAAGCAGACCGACGCCGACGTCGGCAGCTTCGACGGCGGCTTCGGCTCCGCCTACCTCGCCCGGCAGGTCGGCCAGAAGTTCGCCCGGGAGATCTTCTTCCTCGGCGACGAGTACTCCGCCGAGGACGCCTCGCGCATGGGCATGGTCAACCGCGTCGTCCCGCACGCGGAACTGGAGCGCACGGCGCTGGACTGGGGACGCCGGATCGTCGCGAAGAGCCCCACCGCCCAGCGGATGCTCAAGTACTCGTTCAACCTCATCGACGACGGCCTCGTCGGCCAGCAGCTGTTCGCCGGTGAGACGACGCGGCTGGCCTACATGGCGGAGGAGGCGGTCGAGGGCCGGGACGCCTTCCTCGAGAAGCGCGACCCCGACTTCTCCCGTTTCCCGTGGCACGTTTAGGCCCCGCGCGATGCGCACACGAAGTCGGCGTCGCGGCCCCCTTCCGGGTCCCGGCGCGAGCTTGCGAGGGCTGGGGAGAAGGGGGTCCTCGGTGATCGTCGAGGTGATCGGCGGGGTCGACGAACACCCCGCGGCACGGGTGGTGGACGTCGACGACCTCTCCCGGGTGCGGCTGGCCCTCGGGGAGGTCACCGACGAGGAGGCCGCCGAGGCGCTGGAGCAGGCCGGCCTCGGCCGCCTGCACGACGGGGGGACGGCGTCCCTGGACGTCGCCGCCGTGCGGGCGGCCGCGGAGCCGCGGGCCACGGGCAGCGACTGGTCCGCGCGGTGGGACCGGATGATCGCCGCCGCGCGCGGCGAGGGGCGGCTCACGGCGGACGGCGCCGGTCTCGAGGTGCCCATCGAGAGTGCGGCGGGCGCGTGAACCTCCGTCTGGTCGTTGGCGGCGGCCTAACGAGCGGGCATGATGGTGTTGTGCTCAAGACGATGCGGTGCGGCGTCCGATGACCGGGACACCGGGGCGCCCGCTGAGCGCCGAACTGTCCGAGCAGTTGCTGGCGGTCGCCGTCGACATCCTGGCCGAGGACGGCTGGAGCCGCCTCAACAGTGATCGCATCGCGGCCCGCGCCCGCGCGGGCAAGGCCGGCATCTACCGCCGCTGGCCGTCGATGCCGGTGATGGTGCGCGAGGCCGTCTCGCGGTTCGACCTCGTCCCGGTGCCGGACGACACCGGCTCCCTCCGAGGCGACCTGCTCGCCCTGCTGGACCGCTGGACCCGGCCGCTGGACCGGCAGGAGCGGGCGACGGCGAGCATCGTGGGAGCGTCCCGCTTCGACGACGACCTACGGACGGCCCTCGACACGGCCGTGGGACGGCCGCTGACCGCGGCCGTCACCGAGCTCGGTCAGCGCGCCCTGCAGCGCGAGGAGCTCACCGACCCGGCGCGCCTGCTGCTGCTCGGCTCCGTGCTCGAGGCCTTCTGGTGGCAGCGCTTCACGGGGCCGGGCGACGGCGCGATGGAGCCCGAGCAGATCGAGCGGATCGTGGACGACGTCATGCTGCCCGCCGCCGGGGTACCGGCCGGCGCGTCGGCGACGGTCTGACGGCGCTGCCGGGTCAGGCGACCTGGCAGTCCGTACCGACAGCGTTCGCCTCGGCGAACGACAGACCGGCGCCCAGCTCGCGGAGCACCCGGTCGGTCAGCTGCACGGCGGCCCGGACGGCGTCCTCGTCACCGGCCGACGGCGGCTTGGACCGCATGTCCATGACGATCGAGCGGACTGCGGCGAACCACACCGACGCCGTCACCTCGGCCAGCACGGCGCTGCAGGAGCCTGAGGGGTCGTTACATCCCCATGCCTCGGCGAGTGCCTGGGCCACGTGGTTGACCGCCTCCTCGTGCAGGCTCCGCTCGTACGTGAGCAGCGAGGGAGTGCTGTCCAGCACCTCGATCATCCGCCGGTGGCGCGCATCGGTCGTGGTGGCCCGGACGTAAGACTCGACGGTGGCGACGAAGTATCGGCGCAACGCCTCCTTGGGCGGCATGCCCGGCGGGCGCGTGCGGACCGCCTGCGCCGGGCCCTCCACCCACGCCGCGCGCTCGGCGAAGAAGAGCTCTTCCTTGCTGGCGACGTGGTTGAACACGGTCTGTACCGAGACCTCGGCCGCGGCGGCGATCTCGCTGATCGTCACGGCATCGAAGCCCTGAGCGGCGAACAGCTCCTGCGCGACTCGCAGGATGCGGGCCCGGGTGGTGGCCTTCTTCCGGGCGCGGGGGGAGGTGGTGCAGTCACTCACCGCAACAGAGTAACCCCATTGCGTGATAGCAACCATTCCGACTCGCGGAAGTCACCGGCCGGTCCGCGGCACGCCCGACCAGTCCGCCGCCACGGTGACGGCCCAGCGCTCGATCAGGACCCGGAGGTCGATCACGTCCAGGTCGGCAGCCACGTCCGCGATCGTCGTCTGCCAGACGGGAGGCGGGGCGGCGTGGCGTCCGCCGTGCACGTCGAGACGGTCGAGCACGGCGTGCAGATCCTCCGGGGACAGCGCTCCGGGATGCTGGGCGGCATAGGCGTCCTCCGCGAGGCGCAGGACCGCCGCCACGCCCGGATCGGCGGCGAGGTCGTCCCGCAGCCCCCGCAGCGTGTCCTCCAGCAGCCGGGCGCAGGCGGGTGAGGTGCCGGGAGGCAGCCGTTCGGGGGGCTGCCCGTCGGCGAGGACGGCGCCGCAGCCGGGGCAGGCGGACGAGGTCGGTGCGGCGGCGTCGGGCATCACCGCCGATGGTGCCGCACGCACCACGTGCCCGCGGCGGTCGGGGCGGGTCAGGTACGGCTCCAGGGTTGCCGCCGGGTCGGTTCAGCCGGTGGTCACTGCGGCGGCATCGTCCGGTGCCCGGTCGAGCACGGCTCGACTGTCGGGGCCGGGCTCCGCGGTGACGTCGGGCACCGCGTGGCCGAGCTCGGTCAGCCAGCCGCGCAGCACCCGGTGCAACTGCTCGGCCCCCACGACGGCGCCGGGCGCGGCCAACGACCGCGGGTGCACGAGGAAACCGCGGGCCTGCGGGCCGCCGAGGCCGCCGTGCGATCCGACGTGCGGCTCGAACGCGGACGCCTCGTCGGTGTCGGCGTCGTAGCGGCTGTTGATCATCACGTCGGCGCAGTGCGGAAAGGCAGACGTCCGCGCCACCAGGTCGGCGGCGTGCTCGCCGTACGGCCCGAGCGGGTCCTCGCCGAGGACGACGCCGGACGCCAGCCGGCGCAGCCCGTCGCGGCCGAGGACGACCGGCCCGTGTTCGACCGAGTGCACCAGCACGAACCCGACGCCGTCGTGGTCGACGAGCGTGGGCAGCAGGTCGGGCCAGCGGCGCTCGATCTCCTCCAGAGGCACCCGGCCGGGCAGGTCGGGGAAGGACACCATCGCCAGGTGACCCGACACCACGCAGACGACACCGGGGGCGACGCGCGGCACGTCGCCGTCCGACGGCGGTGGGTCGCCCGGCACGGCGGACAGACCGGCGACCCGGGCGCGCAGTCGCCGCGCGATCAGGCCGCCGCCCACCTCGGCCGCGGCCGCGGCGACCTGCCACCCCTCGGCGGTACGCCGGCTGCCCGAGCCGGCCGACGGCTTCGGCCCGGTGCCGCCACCGCAGACCCGCCCCACCAGTTGCTCGACGGACTCCCCGAAGCGCTCGGCGAACGCCCAGCCCTGGGTCTGCCCGTGGTCGGAGAGGCAGATCAGGTGGTAGTCGCGCGGCGCCAGGGCGGCCGCTCGGTGCAGCCGGCCGATCTGCTGGTCGATGCTGCGCAGCACCTCGAGCGTGTCGAAGCGCTCGACGCCCGAGTGGTGCGCGACCTCGTCGTAGCCGAGGAAGTCGGCGTAGACCACGGAACGTCCGGCCAGCATGTCCTCGAGCAGGGCCGAGGTGACGATGTCGCGGGCGATGACCGTCGTCCCCGGCCGGGCCAGCGGATAGATGCCGCCGCGGGCGATGCGCGGGCGGACGTCGGCGCGGCGCTGCCGGGCCGCCGCGACCAGCTCGCGGTAGACGTCGACCAGCGAGACACCGAGCGTGCGCAGCGCGTTGACCGGGTTGGCGAAGTAGGCGTAGTACCCGGCGCCCACGCGTTCGCGCCGGCGCCGCACGCGGGAGCGGGTGGGCACCACGTGCGCCAGCGAGCTCATCGTGAGGCTGACGTGCGCGGCGTCCCCGGTGAACAGGTTGCCGCGGCCGGCGCCGTCGGGCGCCAGGAGTCCCCGGCCGTCGGAGTGCCGGCGCTCCAGCGCCGCGGCCTCCTGGGGGGAGGAGACGCGGACGACGTGGTCCCGGTCCTTGTCGTACCAGCGGAAACCGATCACGTCGTGGTTCGAGCCGTGCAGGATGCCCAGCACCGCGGCGCCGGTCTGCGAGCTCCAGTCGGTGTGCCAGCCGGTGAGCACGTGGCTGCCCGCCCGCAGCCAGGCGGCGAGCGTGGGCATCGAGCCGTCCCGCACCGCGCGCCGCGCGACGTCGAGCCCCAGCCCGTCGATCTGCAGGAACAGGACGCCGGGCGGACGGGTCTGCCGGTCGCCGGCCGGCCGGGCGCCGCGCCCGGTGCGGCGGAGGGCGCGCCGGAAGAAGACCTCGTCCTCGTCGATCGCCAGCACGCTGCTGATGACGCCGGCCACCGCGGCCATCGCCAACGTGACGACGACCGCGGCGTCCAGCCCGTCGATGACCACGCCCGGGATCGCATGGAACAGCGCCAGCACCAGCGCGCCGAGCAGCAGGAAGCCCCCGATGCCGAAGGTGAAGAAGGCGAGCGGCAGCGCCACGCGCATCACCAGCGGCCAGATGCCGGCCGTCAGCAGGCCGAGCAGCAGCGCCGCGACCGGGGGTGCCACCAGGCGGGCAGCTCGAAGCCGGTCAGCCAGCCGTCGAGGGCGATCAGCGCACCGGTGGACACCGCCCAGACCAGCAGGATGCGCGCGACGGTGCGACCGGTCTGCAGCACCCGTCGGGCGGAGTCGGCCGAGGTCACGGGCGCTCGCAGGTGGACGTCTCCGGCTCGGCGGGACGGGCGTCGTCCGGATCGTCCGCCGCGTCGGGAGCCGGCGGCGTCCCCGCGGCGGCGGAGCGCCGGCGTGCCCCGACGACGTTGAGCACCCCGCCGACGAGGAGGACCAGCAGCGTGGCCAGCAGGGTGGCGACCAGCGGCGAGTCGAAGATGCCGCCGCTCAGCACGCCGAGGGCCGCGTAGGCGATCGCCCACAGGAACCCCGCCACCACCGTGGCCGGCAGCAGCCGGCGCCACGGGTAGGCCAGCGCCCCGGCGGCCAGCAGCACGGGTATCCGCCCGGCGGGCAGCAGCCGGCCGACGACGATGATCTGCCAGCCGTGCCGGCGGAACTGGTCGCGGACCTCGGCCACCCGCTCGTCCCTCTGGCCGCGCGCCACCCAGTGCAGCGCGCGGGGTCCGCCGAAGCGGCACACGGCGAAGGTGACGAGGTCGCCCAGCACGGCGCCGGCGACGGCGAAGACGATGACGGCGGGCAGCGCCAGCTCGTCGCTGGTCAATGCGAACGCCGCCGCCAGCGCCGACGATGGCCCCGGTGGGCACGATCGGCACGATCGAGCCGAGCAGGACGCCGAGGAACACGGCCGGGTAGCCGAGCGAGGAGGGGTCCGTCCAGCCGTCGGCGAGGACGGCGGCCACCGTCATGAGCGCGCCGCAGGGGTGTCGAGCAGGACGGGTGCGCCCGGCTCGGTGAGGACGACGCGGGTGTCGAGTCCGCGCTCCGCGACCGCGGCCGAGAACTGCCGGGGCGGGTCCGCCAGCAGCCGGCGCATCCGGGCGCCCAGCGGTCCGCGCAGCCGGGTGCCGGCCATGGCGAGCGTTCCCCAGTGCACCGGGACGGCGACGCGCGGGCGGATGCGGGCCACCGCCTCGGCCGCGCTCACCGGGTCGAGGTGGCCCGGGCCGAGCGTCGGGCCCCAGCCCCACACGGGCAGGAAGGCGACGTCGATGCCGCGGGCGGCGAGCAGACCCATCCCGTCGAAGAGATCGGTGTCGCCGCTGACGTACACGGTGCTGCCCGCGCCCTGGAGCAGGTGGCCCAGCGACTCCGTCGTCGGGCCGTGGGTCAGCCGCGGACCCCAGCGGTGACCGGAGTGCTCGGCGCGGACGGCGGTGATCCGCAGGTCGCCGTCCGAGAGGCTCTCGCCGGCCGACAGCTCGTCGACACGGCGGAAGCCGTGCCGGCGCAGCCAGGCGCCACCCCCGCGCGGAACGACGATGCGGACGTCGGGACCGAGCAGCCGCAGCGAGGCGGGGTGCAGGTGGTCGCCGTGCAGGTGGCTGATCAGCACCACGTCGACCCCGGCCCAGCTCGACGGGTCGAGCGGTGCGACGACGCGGCGCAGCAGGCCCACGGAGGAGGTCAGCAGCGGGTCGGTGAGCACCGTGCGCCCGGCCAGCTCGACGCGGACCGTCGAGTGGCCGAGGAAGGACAGCTCCGGCCCGGGCACGCGACCAGTATCGGCGCGGGGGGCGACGATTCCAGCGAGTTCGACGCAGTTCCGGGGAAACCCCCATGCGTTCGGGTGAGAACCCCGACTCGTTCAGGGAGCGGCGACGGGCGGGGCGCCGGCGAGCGTGGCACCGGCGCAGGTGCGCCAGACGCCGTCGCCGAGCTGCTCGGCCTCGAGCGGCCGGCTGAAGACGTAGCCCTGCAGGAAGCGGTGGCCCATGTCGCGCAGCACCGCGAGCTGGCCCTCGCTCGTGACGCCCTCGACGATCACCGGCAGGCCGAGGCTGGTGCCGAGCTGCAGCACGCCGCGGCACAGCGCCCGCGACTGCGGGTCGTCCTCGACGTTGGCCAGGAAGTGCTGGTCCATCTTGAGCACGTCGACGGGCATGCCGACCAGGTAGGCCAGCGACGACCAGCCGGTGCCGAAGTCGTCGACGGCGATGCGGACGCCGAGCTGGCGCAGGGCGGCGAGGTCCTCGATCACGTGGGCGTCGTCGAGCAGCACCGACTCGGTGATCTCGACGATCAGGCGCGTCGCCGGCAGGCCGCTGCGCTCGAGGGCGGTGAGGACGTCGGGCACGAGCTCCCCGCTGCGCACGTGCCGCGCGGAGACGTTGACGGCGACGGAGAGGTCGGTGTCGGGCAGGGTGGCGACGGTCGTACAGGCCTCCTCGAGGACCCAGCGGCCGAGGGCGCTGATCAGCGGGGACTCCTCCGCCAGCGGCACGAACTCGACGGGGGAGATGTCGCCGGCGTC
This sequence comes from uncultured Actinomycetota bacterium, assembly GCA_963777095.1. Lineage (GTDB taxonomy): Bacteria > Actinomycetota > Actinomycetes > Mycobacteriales > Geodermatophilaceae > CAVZOY01. The sequence goes on along the minus strand of CAVZOY010000006.1, from coordinate 610,986 downwards.
GGGGTGGCGCCAGCGCAGCAGCGCCTCGACGGAGACCGTGCGTTGCAGCACCGTGTCGACCACCGGCTGGAACACGAGGCGGAGCTCACCGCGGTCGAGGGCGCCGTCCAGGTCGGCGCGCAGCGAGTCGCGGCGGTCCTCGGCGCTGCGGAGGGCGTCGTCGTAACGGTGGACCGATCCGGGGCCGGAGGCCCGGGCGCTGCGCAGCGCGAGGTCGCCGCGCCGCAGCGCGTCGCCGGTGTCGACGTCCCCGCAGAGGGGCGCGAGGCCGGCGCTGGCCGTCAGCAGCAGGGTGGTGCCGCGGTCGCTGACCATCGGTCCCACGTCGGCGACGAGCCGGCCGGCCACGATCTCGGCGTCGGCGACGGTGCCGTCGACGAGGACGACGAAGTCGCCACCCTTGCCACGCGCCAGCCAGTCGTTGCCACGGAGCGCGCGGGTGAAGCGGGAGGTGAGGGCTCGGAGCACCGCGGCCTCGGTCACCGGGTCGAGCGCGGCCGCGTTGAGCCCGTCGATGCCGATGAGCGCGATCGCGTGCGGGTGGTCGTGCGCCGCCTTCTGGATGTCGCCGAGCCGGCGGACCAGCGCGGCGCGGTTGGGCAGGCCGGTGACGGGGTCGGTCATCGAGAGCTCGAGCAGTTCGGCGTCCAGGCCGGTCGCCGCCGTCCGGACGCTGACGTCGCGGCAGTAGAGGACCACCGAGCCCGCGTCGGGGTCCGAGCGGAGGTCCCGCACGGTGGCCTCGACCAGGCGCCACCGGCCGTCGGCGTGCCGGACGCGCACGGTGCGGACGGCGAGGTCGTCGCGCGCCGCGACGGTGGACGCCATGGTCCGGAGGATCGGCAGGTCGTCGGCGTGGACGACGCAGTCGAGGTGCCGCCCGACCATCCGTCCTTGGACTAGCCGAGCATGTCGACGATGCGCCGCGAGGCGTAGGAGACCCGCAGGTCGCCGCCCAGGATGACGATCGGGTCGGGGCTGCTCTTCATCAGGCTGCGGAAGTGGTTCTGGCTCACCCGCAGGGACGCCGCCGTCCGGCGCTCGCGGAGCCACAGGGCAGCCAGCAGCGCACGGGGACCGCGCCGAGCCACGACCTCGCCGACCGCGGCCCCGGGGGGTGGAGGCGCCGGAGAACAGCCCGCCGAGGACGCCCCCGAGCAGCGCGCCGCCGGCGACGACGAGCCCGACCAGCGACCAGCGCACGGCGCGCCGCACCCAGGGCGCGGCCACCGTGGGGCGCGGCAGGGAGCTCGTCACCTGTCCCGGATCGGTCCGGGGCCGCCCGGGCTGGAGCCGAGCCGGTGCCGACTCACCCGATCGGGTGGGTCGCCGGAACTGTGTCGGCCATCCGGCGCGACCCACCGACCGCGGAAGGACCTCGTCCGATCGCGGAAGTCCGCGCGCACGCCGCCTCCTGTTCGCGTTGCGGACACCGGCGATTCGCGCCCCGCGCAGAGCATGATGCCGTGCTGCTCACCCTGACGGTCGCCTGGCTGGTCCTCTCGCTACCGGCCACCGTGGTGTGCGTGCTGGTCGCCCGCGGCGGGCTCCGGGAGGACGGCCGCCGCGGCTACCTCGGTGACGGGCACGTGTCACTCGCCGTCGGCGTCGCGGAGCCCGAGGACCGGCCGGAGGTCCTGCGCATCGGGATACCAGCCGGCTGATCCGTCATCCGTTCGCTCCGCTGACATAGCTTGCGGGGCATGGCTCGCGGAAACCACTGGTGGAACGAGCCTCCACCCTGGGCGTGGCTGCTCATGGTCGTCGGTGCCGTCTCGCTCGCGGTCCTGCTGCCCCAGGTGATCGGACGCACGGCGGCGGTCGAGACCCCGGCGGAGAGCGCGTCGCGGGGGTCCGCCTCCGGCAGCGCCGCGCCGTCGCCCAGCTCGTCGGCGATCCCCTCCGGGTCGACCAGCCCCGCGGCTCCGTCCGCGGCCGACGAGGTCGCGGACGTCGTCGTCCTGGGAGACGGGGACAGCGCGGGGGACGCCGCGTGGCCTGCGCTGCTCGAGGACGAGCTGGGGAACGCCGAGGTCCAGGTGGCCGCCGCAGCCGGCGCCGGATATCTCACGACAGGTGCGGGCGGGGAGACCATCCCGCAGATGGCCGACGACGTCGATCTCGCCGGCGCCGACCTGGTCATCGTCTTCGGCAGCCGCAACGACGGTGCGGGACAGGCCGAACAGGTCGCCGAGGCCGCCCGCGCACTGTTCCGGGTCATCGCCGAGGCGGCACCCGACGCCGAGCTCCTGGTCATCGGTCCGCCGTGGTTGTCCGAGCCGGTTCCGACCGGCGTCCGGGAGAACCGGGCCGCCCTGCGCGCCGCGGCCGCGTCCGCGGAGGCCACCTTCGTCGATCCGCTCGCCGAGCGCTGGTTCGCCGATCGGTCCGACCTCGTGACGGCCACGGGCAATCCGAGCGGGACCGGGCAGCTCTACCTGGCCGGGCTGATCGAGGCGAAGGTGCGGGCGCTGCTCACCGGCTGATCCGTTCCGGTTTCTCGCCGTGCCGGGGGCGCGGACCGGTGGCAGAGTCCGGACGGTGAAGACCTGGCTCGACTCCTGGCCGGTGTACCGGCAGCTGACCGGCAGCGATCCGCTCGGTCGCGGCAAGGCCGCCCGGAGCAAGCGCACCGAGAACCTGGTCAGCCGCACCGCCACCGCCGACCGCGTCGTGCAGAGCGTGTGTCCGTTCTGCTCCGTCGGCTGCGCGCAGCGCGTCTACGTCAAGGACGAGCAGATCGTGCAGATCGAGGGCGACCCGACCTCGCCCATCAACCGCGGGCGGCTGTGCCCGAAGGGCAGCGCGAGCAAGCAGCTGGTCACCAGTCCGACCCGCGTGACCAAGGTCCGCTACCGCCGTCCGAACGGGACGGAGTGGGAGGACCTCGACCTCGACACGGCGATGGAGATGATCGCCGACCGCGTCCTCGACGCCCGCCGCACGGCCTGGCAGGACAGGGACGACCACGGTCGCCGGCTCGACCGGACCATGGGGATAGCGAGCCTCGGAGGGGCAGCCCTCGACAACGAGGAGAACTACCTCATGAAGAAGCTCTACAGCGCCCTGGGCGCGATCCAGATCGAGAACCAGGCGCGCATATAGCACTCCGCCACGGTGCCCGGTCTGGGTGCCTCGTTCGGTCGTGGCGGCGCCACGAACTCCCAGCAGGACCTGATGAACTCCGATTGCATCGTGATCGAGGGTTCCAACATGGCGGAGTGCCACCCGGTGGCGTTCCAGTGGGTGACCGAGGCCAAGGCGCGGGGCGCCAAGGTCGTGCACATCGACCCGCGGTTCACCCGCACCAGCGCGATCGCCGACCTGCACGTGCCGCTGCGCGTGGGCAGTGACATCGCCTTCCTCGGCGGGCTGGTCAAGTACGTCCTCGACAACGAGAAGTACTTCGAGGAGTACGTCGTCGCGTACACGAACGCGGCGTCGATCGTCAGCGCGGACTTCCGGGACACCGAGGACCTCGACGGCCTCTTCTCCGGCTTCGACCCGGAGAACAAGGAGTACGACCAGGCCAGCTGGCAGTACGAACCGGAGGACGACGACGCCGGCGACGGCGTCGACGAGGACGACCCCGGCGAGGCCGCCCGGCAGGAGCGGATGTCGCAGGACCCGCAGGTCAAGGACGTGCTGCAGGCGCACGCGGCCGGTTCCGGCGGACCGCCGCTGCGGAAGAAGGCCAAGCGCGACGAGACGCTGCAGCATCCTCGATCGGTCTTCCAGATCCTCAAGCGGCACTTCGCGCGGTACACGCCCGAGGTCGTCGCCGACGTCTGCGGCATCGAGAAGGAGGCCTTCCTCCAGGTCGCCGAGTGGGTGACCGCCAACAGCGGCCGCGACCGGACGACGGCGTGGGTCTACTCGGTCGGCTGGACCCAGCACACCGTCGGCGCCCAGTACATCCGGACGGCGTCCATCCTCCAGGCGCTGCTGGGCAACATGGGCCGTCCCGGGGGCGGGATCCTCGCGCTGCGCGGGCACGCCAGCATCCAGGGCTCCACCGACATCCCGACGCTGTTCAACCTGCTGCCCGGCTACCTGCCGATGCCCAACGCGGTGCAGCACGACGACCTCGACGCGTACTGCGCCGACGCCGCGGGCACCGGCGGCTTCTGGGGCAACAAGCGGGCGTACATGGTCAGCCTGCTCAAGGCCTGGTGGGGCGACGCGGCGCAGCCGGAGAACGACTTCGCCTTCTCCTACCTCCCCAAGATCGACGGCGACCACAGCTCGTACCGGACGACCGTCGACATGATCGAGGGCAAGGTCGCCGGCTACTTCCTGGTCGGCGAGAACCCGACCGTGGGACACGCCAACGGCCGGATGCAGCGCTTCGCCCTGGCCAACCTGGACTGGCTCGTCGTCCGCGACCTGCAGATGATCGAGTCGGCGTCCTTCTGGCACACCGCACCGGAGATCGAGACCGGTGAGCTGGTGACCGAGCAGATCCCGACCGAGGTCTTCTTCATACCGGCGGCGTCGCACGTCGAGAAGGACGGCACCTTCACGCAGACCCAGCGGCTGCTGCAGTGGCGGTTCAAGGCCATCGAGCCGCCCGGCGACGCCCGCAGCGACCTGTGGTTCTACTACCACCTCGGCCGGATCCTGCGGGAACGGCTGAAGGACTCGACCGATCCGCGCGACCGGCCGCTGCTCGACCTGACGTGGGACTACCCGACGCACGGCGAGACGCAGGACCCGAGCGCGGACGCCGTCCTGCGCGAGATCAACGGGGTCGGCCCCGACGGCCGGGCGCTCTCGGGCTACCTGGAGCTGAAGGACGACGGCTCGACGGCGAGCGGCTGCTGGATCTACTCCGGCGTCTACGCCGACGAGGTCAACCAGGCTGCCCGCAAGAAGCCCCGGACCGAGCAGGGCGAGGTGGCCACCGAGTGGGGCTGGGCGTGGCCGTACAACCGGCGGATCCTCTACAACCGCGCCTCGGCCGCCCCCGACGGCACGCCGTGGAGCGAGCGCAAGAAGTACGTGTGGTGGGACGAGGACGCCGGCCGCTGGACGTCGACCGGTGACAACCCCGACTTCGAGGCGACGAAGCGGCCGGACTACGTGCCGCCGCCGGACGCGCGGGCGCAGGCCGCCATCGGCGGCGCCGATCCGTTCATCATGCAGAGCGACGGCAAGGCCTGGCTGTTCGCGCCGAAGGGCGTCGTCGACGGGCCGCTGCCGGCGCACTACGAGCCGGCCGAGTCCCCGGTCGAGAACGCCTTGTACCCCGTCCAGGCGAGCCCGACCACCGAGCACATCCGGGCGCCCTACAACCGCGAGGCGCCGTCGCACGGCGACGTCTTCCCCTACGCGATGACCACCTACCGGCTGACCGAGCACCACACGGCCGGCGGGATGAGCCGCACCCTGCCCTACCTGTCGGAGCTGCAGCCGGAGTTCTTCGTCGAGGTCAGCCCCGAGCTGGCCGAGGAACGCGGGCTGGAGAACGGCGGCTGGGCGACGGTGGTCAGCCCGCGAACGGCCGTCGAGGCGCGCGTGCTGGTCACCGAGCGGATCCGGCCGCTGCGGCTCAAGGACGGTCGCGTGATCCACCAGATCGGCGCGCCGTACCACTGGGGCGAGACCGGCATCTCGACCGGTGACTCGGCCAACGACCTGCTGCCCGTGGTCATGGACCCGAACGTGCACATCCAGGAGAGCAAGGCGTCCACCGTGGACATCCGGCCGGGCCGGCGTCCGCGCGGGCCGGAGCTGGTGAACTTCCTCGAGGAGTACCGGCAGCGGGCCGGGATCGCGTCGGGGCTCGTGCCGATCGGCGGCCGCTCACTGGTGGAGGAGACCGACTGATGACCACGGTGAGCTCGGCCAGCCCGGGGCTGGCGGGCAAGAAGAACCGCCTCTTCGGGCCGCTGCCCGACGTGCAGGAGGAGGCGGGGTACGCCGACGAGCACCCGGCACGGGTGGGCTTCTTCACCGACACCTCGGTCTGCATCGGCTGCAAGGCCTGCGAGGTGGCCTGCAAGGAATGGAACATGCTGCCGATGGACGACGCGCACGGCGTGCGCGACGTCATCGGCCTGTCCGGCATGTCCTACGACAACACCGGTCAGCTCGGCGCCAACACCTGGCGGCACGTCGCGTTCATCGAGCAGAGCCGGGCCGTCGACCTGCCGATGCCCTCGATGGGTCCGCCTGCGACGCGGCAGGACGCCGGGGACGCGCCGGACGGCGCAGCGCCGGGCGACAGCGTGGTGACGGCGCAGACCAGCGTGCTCAACGCCGAGGCACTGAGCGAGTTCGACCCGCAGACGGCGGCTTCGGGCACGGACAAGCAGATCCGCTGGCTGATGTCGTCCGACGTCTGCAAGCACTGCACGCACGCCGGCTGCCTGGACGCCTGCCCGACCGGGGCGCTGTTCCGCACCGAGTTCGGCACCGTGGTGGTGCAGCAGGACATCTGCAACGGCTGCGGCTACTGCGTGCCGTCCTGCCCCTACGGAGTCATCGACCAGCGCAAGGGCGACGGCCGGGTGTTCAAGTGCACCCTCTGCTACGACCGGCTGACCGACGGCCTCATGCCGGCGTGCGCCACCGCGTGCCCGACGCAGTCGATCCAGTTCGGCGACCTCGACGAGCTGCAGGCGCGCGCCGACGCCCGGCTGGAGACGCTGAAGGGGCAGGGCGTCGAGACCGCGCGGCTCTACGGCCGGGACGAGGACGACGGCGTCGGCGGCAACGGCGCGTTCTTCCTGCTGCTCGACGAGCCGGAGGTCTACGGGCTGCCGCCGGACCCGGTGGTGACCACGCGGGACATGCCGGCCATGTGGCGGGCGGCCGCGGCCGGCGCCGCGATGATCGTCGGGGTGATCGCCTCGGCGGTGCTCGGCTCGAGGAAGCCCTCATGACGGAAGGTTTGGCCACCCCGGGCGCGGGCTGGCGGCGGGCCGACGGACCGGGCGCGCAGACGCGGGTCGGCAAGCGGCGCAAGGGCCGCCGGCCGGGTGGCGGGCGGCCCGGCGGCGAGGTGCCGATGGTCGACGAGGTGCAGTTCACCTCGTACTACGGCCGGCCGATCATCAAGGCGCCGGTGTGGAAGACGCCGGACGTGCCGCTGTACCTGTTCCTCGGGGGTGCCGCGGGGACGTCGTCGATCCTGGCGGCTCTCGGTGACCTGAGCGGCCGGTCGAAGCTGGCCCGGTCCGGTCGGTTCGTCGCCGGCGGCGGGGCGATCGCGTCGGTGGGCTTCCTGGTCCACGACCTCGGCCGCCCCGAGCGGTTCCTGCACATGCTGCGGGTGTTCAAGCCGACCTCGGCGCTGTCGATGGGTACCTACATCCTGTCGCCGTTCAGCGCGGCGGCCGGCGCGACGGCCGCCGTCGAGCTGCTGGGCTGGTTCCCGCGGCTCAAGCGGTTCGGCGGCGCGGTGTCGGCCCTCTTCGGCGGCCCGATGGCGACCTACACGGCGGTGCTGCTGGCCAACACCGCCGTCCCGTCCTGGCACGAGCCGCACCGGGAGCTGCCGTTCGTCTTCGCCGGTTCCGCGCTGGCCGCCGGCGGCGGGCTGACCATGGTGTTCACGCCGGTCGACGAGGCGGGGCCGTCGCGCAAGGCGGCGGTGGCCGGGGCGGCGGTCGAGCTGGCCGCGATGCACCGGGTCGAGACGGGCCACGGCATCGTCAGCGAGCCGTTCCACGAGGGGCGGGCCGGTACGACGCTGCGAGCCGCCAAGGCCTGCACCGTTGCCGGGGCCGGGCTGACCGTGCTCGTGGGCCGCAGCCGGCTCGGCCAGGCGGCCTCCGGAGCCCTGCTGGCCGCGGGCTCCCTGCTCACCCGGTTCGCCGTCTTCGACGCCGGCATGGCCAGCGCCAGGGACCCGAAGTACACCGTGGTGCCCCAGCGGGAGCGCCTCGCGGCGCAGACGAACGCGCACGCGTCGACCGTCACCCGCTGATCCCTCGGCGGGATCGACCCTTCGTCCGTCCGTGGTGCGGGTGGGGGACCAGGGACCGGCGGTGCCGCAGCGAGTCGACCCGTGGACGCGTGGACCCGGATGGTCTCGAATGTGCCACGCCGTCGGCGTCGCAGCACCTAGTCTCTGCCCGCTGTGCCGATCGGCGCGCACGGGGGACCTCTCGGAGGAATGGACACATGACGGGCAGCTTCTGCGCCAACTGCGGCGCCCAGGCAGGGCCCGGGGCGAGCTTCTGCGCCTCCTGCGGTGCCCAGCTGGCCGCGGCGCCGGCTCAACAGCCGCCGCAGGCCCCTCCGACGGTCGAGCAGCCCGCTGCCCCGGCGTACCAGGCCGCTCCGTCGTATCCGGACCCGCAGGAGTACCAGGGTCAGCAGCACCAGCCCGGCTTCCAGCCGCCGCAGCAGCCCTGGGTCGGCGGACCGACGTACTCGGATCAGCACGCCCAGCCCGCCCCGGCTCCATGGGGGGCCGCTCCCGCGATGGCACCTCCGCAGCCGACGGCGCCGCGGCGCAGCCTCGTCGACTCGCTGCTCACCGGCGACTGGGGTGGCGCGGCCAGGAGCGCCGGCCTCGCCGTCGGCGTCATGCTCGCCATCTCGCTCCTCGGCATGCTGCTCGTCACCGAGGGCGGAATCGGCTTCCGGGAGACGATCGCGCTCGTCTTCGCAGGCGTGTGCCTCGCGGTCGGGGGTGACTTCTTCGCGGAGGCCGACGCCGAGTCGTTCGGGGCGTCGGCGTCCCTGGGGCTGCTACCCCTGACCGTCACGCTCGCCGGTCTCTGCCTGCTCGGCTGGTCGTTCGCCCGCCAGCTGCGCAACCGGTCGCCGGTGACGGCCAGCGACGACCTGCTGCAGGGTGTCCGCACCGCCCTCGTCTTCACCGCCTGCTTCCTGCCGCTGTCACTGCTCACCCGGTACGAGACGGAGGAGTTCAACGCGCTCGGGCTGGTCGGTCAGCTGGGGGTCGGCGTCGTCTCCTCGGTCTTCAGCGCGTTCCTGTTCGCCGTGGCGGCCCTGTGGCTGACCTGGTTCCTGCGCCGGGGCACCGCCATGCCCGGACGGGTGGCCGCGTTCCGCGACACGGCCATCGCCCCGCTGGTGGGCGCGGTCGCCGTCTTCTCCGTCGGGCTGCTCGCCGTGCTCGTCGGCCTCGTGTACCTCCTCCTCGAGGAGGGGGACAAGGCCGTCACCCTCGGCGTCGCCCTGCTCGGCGGCGGCAACGGCGCACTGCTCAGCGTGCTGTTGTCGGCCGGCGTGCCGCTCGACATGGAGGGCAGCGCCAGCATCCCGATCACCCAGTTCGCACCGATCGGCGCCACCAGCGTCGACCTGTTCACCTTCACCGACGAGAGCGCGTGGTTCTGGCTGGCGCCGGTCGCCCTCCTGGCGGTCACGGTCCTGGTGGCCACCGCGCTCGCGGTGCGGCAGAACACCATCGAGGACGCCCGTCGCGAGGGTGCCCGGTTCGCCGGTGCGCTGGCGCTCGTCGCCTTCGTCGCCACTCTGCTGCTGCGCGTCGGCGCCGAGAGCGAGGCCGGCGAGTTCGACGCCTCCGCCGACGGCTCGCTGATGTTCAACCCGCTCCTCGCGGCGGTCGTCCTCGGCATCTGGGGCATCGTCACGGGGCTGCTCGCCCCCGTCGTCGCAGCCAAGATGCCGAGCGGCTTCGTGATGGCCGTCCGGCGCCGGTTCGGTGCCGCGCCCGACCCGGTTCCGCCCGCTCAGTACTAGACCCGCCCGCACGAGGCTCTCGACGGTCCGACGGCCGGTCTCCGGGCACCCGTGCCCGTGACCAGGGGTGTTCTGCTCGGCGCCGTCTCGGATTAGAGTCCGCCGGCACGGGAGACCCGCCAGGGCCGCCCACCACCCCGACCTGGCGGCCCCGACGGGCGCCGCAGACGGGGTGGACCACGGGGACGAGGGGACCGCACGTGACCGACCGCGAGGCGACGCCGCAGCCGGCCGCGCCGCAGCCCGACGACCGGGGTCCGAGCCGGAAACAGGCACCCTGGGTGCCGGCGCAGCAGCCGACGGCGCCTCCTGCCCAGTCGCAGCCGTGGGGCACGTCGCAGCAGCGGGCGCCGTGGACGCCGGTCCAGCCCGGGACGACCGCGGCCGGCCGGCCGCAGACCCTGGTGCAACCGGCGGCGCCGGGCTCCCCGCAGCCGGGGCAGTCCTTCCCGCCGCAGCAGGCCCCGGCGTTCGGTCAGCCCGCGCCGTGGGGACGGCCACCGTTCGGGTCGCCGGGCGGCCCCGGCACCGGAGGGGCTCCGGCAGGCGCACGGCCCACGCCCTACGGGCCGGGCCAGACCGCAGCCGCGGCGCACCGCAGGAGAAAGGGTCCCGGCCCGGTCGTGTGGGCGGCGATCGGCGCGCTGCTGGCCGCCGCGCTGGTCGTCGTGGCCGTCGTCTTCGGCGACGACCTGTGGAACGGGACGCCGGCCGCCGACACCGCGGCCCCGACGACCGGCGTCGTCGAGGACGAACCGCAGACCGACACGGACACCGAGACCGTGCCGGAACTCCCTCAGGTCAGCGAGACCCCCGGGCCCTCGGACCAGCCGGTCCCGTCGGAGACAGCCCCCGCATCGTCGACGGGCGATCTGGGTCTCGCCGTGCCGATGACCGCGCCGGCGTGCGACGGCAGCTGGGTGGTCTTCCTCGGCGCCGCCACGGACGCCGCGCGCTACGCGGCCGACGTCGAGACCCTGCTCGCCGGCAACCCGGCGGCCAGGTACACGCTCACCCAGGGCGGCTGCTCCTCGATGCGGCAGCAGATGCCCGACGGCACGCTGATCTACGCGGTCTGGACCGGGCCCTACGCGGACCAGGCGCAGGCCTGCGCCGCGAAGGCCGGTTTCGGGGACACCGCCTACGTGAAGCGGATGGACGACACGACGCCGCCCGATCAGCTGTGGGAGTGCTGATCCCCGGGTCCCGCATGATGAACAGGTGAGCGACCCGACGAGCCGGCGTGCGTTCCTGCTCCGGTGCTCGGTCACCGCGCTCGCCCTCCCGCTGGCGGCGCTCGCGGCCGGCCGGGCCGTCGCCGCGCCACCCGCGCTGCGCGGCGTGACCGTGCGGCCGCGCTCGGACTGGGCCGCGGGGCTGCCGGTGCCCGATCGGCTGGCGAAGGAGGCGGCGGGCGACGTCCGTCTCCTCGTCGTCCACCACAGTGCGTCGCCCAACGGGTACGCCGCCGGCGACGTCCCCCAGGTGCTGCGCGGCTTCCACGCGTTCCACACCGGTCCGGAGAAGGGCTGGCCGGACGTCGCCTACAACTTCTTCGTCGACGCCTTCGGCACGGTGTGGGAGGGGCGTGCCGGCAGCATCGCCGGGCCGGTGAAGCCCGATGCGACCGGCGGCAGTCAGGGCTTCTCGCAGATCTGCTGCTTCGTCGGCGACCACACCGGCGAGCCGCCCACGGCCCGCGGCGCAGCGGTCGATGACGCTGCTGCTCGCCGCGCTGGCCGATCGGTACGGCATCGAGCCGGACGGCACCGCGACGTTCGTGTCGCGGGGGTCCACCAAGTGGGCGGCCGGCGCGTCGGTGACGACGGCGACGATCGCGGGGCACCGGGACGTGTCCCTGACCTCGTGCCCCGGCGACGCGGCCTATGCCCTGGTGACGAACGCCTTCCCGGCCGACGTGGCCGCCGTGCTGGCCGCCCGGGCGACACCCTCCGCCACCCCGACGACCCGGCGCGCCGACCCCGTCCGCGGCGCCCCCCTCGCGGACGCAGTCCGCCGCGACCTCGAGTGCCGCGTCGGCTCCCGCCCGCCCGCGCGCGGCAGCGGTCCGGACCGGCGACGACGTCGAGGCCCCCACCGTGGCGCTGGCCGCCGGCGGCGCCGTCGCGACGGGCGCGGCCGCCGTCCTCGTGCACCACCTCCGACGCAGCCGCGGAGCGGACGACACCGAGCAGGACTGAGTCACGCCCCCCGGTCGTACGAGTCGGTCAGCTGCCGGTGGTGAACGACCAGCTGGTCGTGGCCAGCGGGTTGCCGGCGGCGTCGCGGATGGACGTCGTGCCGCCGGTCAGGGTGACCGTGTACTTGGTGCTCGCGGCCAGGGTGTTGGTCGGGTTGATGGTGACCTTGCGGCTGGTCGCGCTGTAGCTGACCGCGGCGGAGACCGAGGTGCCGGACGACGTCTTCAGCTTCACGGTCGTGCCGCTGACGCCGGTGACGGGTTCGCTGAACGCGGCCACGATGTTGCCGGTGCGGCTCACGCCGGTGGCGCTGGCGGCGGGCAGCTTGCCGGTGACCGTGGGCGCCGGGCCGGTCGTGAACGACCAGGACCGGCTGGTCAGCGGGTTGCCGGCCAGGTCGCGGACGGCCTCGGTGCCGCCGGTGAGGGTGGCGGTGTACCGGGTGTCGGGCAGCAGGTTGGCGGTCGGGTTGAACGTCGCGGACTTGGCGGCGGCGTTGTAGGTGACCGCTCCCGCGACCGGGTCGCCGCCTTCGGTGGCGAGCTCGAAGGTGTCGGTGCTCAAACCGGTGACCGCCTCGCTGAAGACGGCGGTGAGGCTGCCGCTCGGCGAGGCCGCGGTGGCGTTGCTGGCCGGGGTGAGGCTGGTCAGCGACGGCGCTGGCCCCGTGGTGAACGACCAGCTCGTGGTCTCCAGGGGGCCGTTCTCGGTGCCGCGGATGGCCGACGGGCCGCCGGTCAGCGTCGCCGTGTACGTGGTGTCGGCGAGCAGGTTGGCGGTCGGGTTCAGGGTGCCCTTGTCGGCGAGCGCGTCGTAGCTGACCGTCGCGGGGACCACCGCGCCGCCCGGCGTCGTCAGCCGGAAGGTGGTGCCGCTGACGCCCTCGGCCGGTTCGCTGAAGGACGCCGTCACGTTCGCGTTCTGCGCCACCCGGAGGGCGTCGTCCGCAGGCGAGGTGGTGGCCGTCGGCGCGGGCTCGGCGTTGACGGTGAGCGCACCGGCCAGCGCCGAGTCGCCGCCGTCGTAGTCCACCAGGTCCTCGTCACCGGCGCCGCCGGTGACGTGCCAGGTGTACTCGCCGGCCGGCACCGGGTCACCCAGCTCGTCGGTGCCGTCCCACGTCACGGTCGCGGCGGCGTACGGGTCGAGGCAGTCGAGCGTGCGGACGACGGCGCTGTCGGCGTCGTGGATCTCGACGGCGCACGCCGTGAGGACCCGCGAGCTGACGATCCGGGCCTTCCAGGTGCGGCCGGGGCCAGCCAGCGCCGAGGCGTCCAGGTCGTCGAGCAGCCGCGGAGCGTCGGGATAGTCGGGCAGGGTCTGGACGGACGGCACGCCCTCGCTGTCGACGCCGGCGACGACGTCCCCGTCGACCGCGGCGTACCAGACGCCGAGGCCGGTGGTCTGCCCGTCGTCCAGGGCGACGGCCTGCGTGACGCAGTCGTCGCCGCTGCAGTCGTCGCCCACGACGTAGCCGGTCGACAGGTCCATGATCGCGAAGGTGTCGTCGAGGCGGGTCGCCGGCTCCATCGTGGCCACGTCGCGGGTCGCCCGTTCGCCGGTCAGACCGGTGAAGTCGGTGAAGTCCATGATGTCCCACGCCACCATGTCGCCGGCCAGGTGCACGGAGCCGAACAACCACTCGCCCGGACCGGGCGCGCGGAGCTCGACGGGGGCGTCGCCGGTGCGCAGGTCGTAGAGGCGGACGCGGCCGTCGTCGTCCAGCCGCACGAGACGCTCGCCCCACAGGTCGTAGTCCATGGCGTAAGCCAGGGTGGTGACCGCCCCCGTGCGTAGGTCGCGGAGGCGCCAGGTGGGGCCGTCATCGAAGAAGGATTGCGACTCGGTGAGCAGCCGGTCCCCGGACAGCACTGCCGTCCAGCCGTCCTCGTCCTCGTCGACGGCCGTGTTGCGGTTCCCGTCGACCAGCCTCGTCCCCGCGGTGTAGAAGCCGGAGCCGTCGGCGGCGTAGCCCGTGTACGTGATCCGCCCGGCGGCCGCGCTCAGCGTCCCGGAGTCCGCTTCGTCGGTCACGTGACGGTTCTCGCCCGTCGGCGTCCCGTCGGCGGTCAGGTCGCGCGTCCAGAGGCTGCCCGACGGGTCGGTGTTGTCGGTCCAGGCGACGGCGCCGGGCGACACGGCGGCGAGCCAACCGGCCCGGCGAGGCTCAGGAGGCGCGACCAGGGTCTGGACCGCCGAGCCGCTGGGCAACGGGATGGACCAGATCCCGGCCCGACCGAGGGGGCCGCTGCGGCCCACCAGGACCGCACCCGCTGTGCCGGCCGGTGCGAGGCTCCCGTTGAGGCCGTACTTCGCGTCGACGCGGGTGGTGGGCGCGGGGGCCGTGGACGGCCAGTCCTTGAGCGCGAACAGCTGGTCGGGACCGGTGCTGGAGCCCTCGTCGATGAAGGCGACGCCCGTCGACGTCTCGATCATGCTCATCGGCATGGCCGACGCGGAGGAGACCGCCCCGGTGGACACGGAGATCCGGTAGAGGCCGGTGTCGCTGTAGCAGAACAGGTGCGCCCGGCTCAGCCACGGGCACTCGAGGTACCGGTCCGGGGTGGGGACCACCTTGCCCGTGTAGCTGAGGGACGCCGAGGCGAAGGCGAAGTACTTGTACGTCCCGTTGGCGGCCATCGCGGCGACGCCGACCGAACTCGGCGTGAGGTATCCGAGGTTCGTGGTCGAGGTGCCGACCACGGTCACCGCGCCGTCGTCCACCAGGTCGACGCGGACGACCTGGTAGGGACCGCTGCCACGGACGCCGACGTAGCCGGTCGCGGTCCGGGCCTCGTAGTCGATGTCGACCGGGAACTCGTGGACGTGGATCTGGGGGTCGGCGATGGTGCGCCAGGTCAGGGCGGTGGCGTTGTCGTCGTCGTCGTAGGACACCTCCGTGATGAGGTCGCCCACGACGTCGGGGAACGTGAAGGAGTCGTCGACCGTCGCGTCGCCCCCGGTCGGCTGCACCGAGACGCCGGGGGAGTACCAGTCCGTCCACACCGTGCCCGCGGCCGTGCGACCGAGCGGATGGAGGTTCTGCGCGGAGTCGGTGGTCGACGGCTCGAAGAGCGCAACGGCACCGTCGGGGATGGCCTGCGCCGGGGAGATCCCGACGAGGGTGCCGACGAGCGCGGCGACGGCGAGCAGGGCGGTGCGGGCGGATCTCGTCAACGCGACTCCCGGTCGAGGTGGGCGCCCGGCCCGGGACGAGACGCCCAGGTGGCGTCCCGGTTCTCGGCTGTTCGGGGACGAGACGGTCCCGCATCCGCCCACGCCGCCACTACGACCCCGGGCGCCTCACCTGTCGCCCCGGTCGGTCGTCAGCGGGTGACGCCGGACGTCGATGGGTAGCGACGGACCATGGTGCCGCGGATGCCCGAGGCGCCCCGGTGGGCCTGGATAGCGATCGCGTTCTGCGCCGTGGCGGTCGCCCTCTTCCTCCCCCAGGTGCTGAACCCGACGGCGTCGACGACCGATGCGCCGCCCTCGACGGCGGACACGTCCTCGGCCGGCGCGCCCGCTCCGTCGTCCTCCTCCGCCCCCCGGGCCGGGGCCGTCCGCGTGCTCGTCGTGGGGGACGCCTGGACCGCGGGAACGGAGTCAGGCGGCAGGGGATCGGCGAACTGGACCGCCGTGCTCCAGCGACGTCTGGTGGACGGCGGACAGCCCGCGACGTTCACGCCCGCGGCGTCGGTCGGCGCCGGCTACCTGCAGACGGACGAGCAGGGGCGGACCTTCGCCGACCTGGCCCGCTCCGCGGGCGCCGCGCCTCCGGACACGGTGATCTTCTTCGGCTCCGAGAGCGACATCGCATCCATCCAGGACGTGCGCGCGGCCGCCGGACGCACCTTCGAGGCCGCACGCTCCGAGTGGCCGGCAGGCGCAGCTCCTCGCCGTCGGCCCGGCCTGGACCGGCGATGCACCGCCCCCGAGTCTCCTGGCCGCAGCCGACGGTGTGCGTCAGGCGGCCGCGGACCAGGACGTGCCGTTCGTGGACCCGCTCGCCGAGCGGTGGTTCAGCGACGACGGCGCCGAGCCCGGGAGCTATCCCACGGACGACGGCCACCGGGTCATCGCGCAGGAGATGGCGAGCGTGCTGGAGCGCGCCCGGACCGGCGAGCCGGGAGACTGAGCGCCGACCGCTCCGAGAGACATGCGGACAGGCCTTGTCTCGCAACGTCGACGCGCAAAGGATGCCTCATGGCCTATCAACGGGGCGTCCGTGGATCACGGACGACGGCCCGGCGCTCCGCCTTCCGTCCGGACTCGGAGGGCTACCTCCCGGGCGTGCGGGACGCCCCTCCCCGGCGCCATCCGAAGCCTCGGGCCTCGCCGCCACCACCACCGCCCCGTCGCCGCAGCAGTCCGCCGCCCCGGCCGCCTCGAGATCGGTCGCGCAGGACCGGCCCGCCCCCGTGGCGCGGCCCCCGTGCCCGGGGGCTGAGGGTGCTCGGCGGCTTCCTCGTCGCCCTCCTGGGCGTCGCCGGCGCCCTGGTGGCGGCGTCGGCGTGGACGGCCAGCAGGGTCACCGGCGACGTCGACCGCGTGTCGGGGGTCTTCCCCGAGGGGGACCGGCCGGCCCCGGTCGACGGCTCGCTCACCTTCCTGCTCGTCGGTCTGGACACCTCGCCGGGTGCGCCCGAGGAGGGTGAACCCGACATGATCGGCCTGGGGCACGTCACCCAGGACCGGCAGCGGCTGCAGTTCGTCTCCCTGCCCGCCAACCTCCGCGTGGAGGGCGGCGCCGAGTCGGTGGGCACGCTCCGGCAGGCGTTCACGAGCGGCGGACCGCAATCACTGGTCGCCGCGGTCGAGGACATGAGCGGCGTCCGCATCGACCACTACGCCGACCTCGACCTGGAGGCGTTCCGCGCCCTCACCGAGGTCATCGGCGGCATCACCGTCGAGGTCCCGGACACGCACAGCGCCCGAGGGCAGCGGTTCACCCCCGGCACGCACCACTTCGACGGCGACCAGGCCCTGGCCTACATGCGCAGTCCGCGCGTGGAGACCGACGAGGCGTCGGCCGTGCCCCGCCAGCAGCAGGTGATCGAGGCTCTCTTCGAGCGCGTGCGGGAGCAGGGACTCCTGTCCAACCTGGGGCGGCTGAACGGACTCGTCGGGTTGCTCACCCGTTCGCTGCGGGTGGACGACACGGTCGACGACGCCTTCCTCACCCGCCTGGCCGTGGATCTGCGCGATGTCGGGAAGCCGGACATGATCACCGTTCCTCTCGCGGAGCCGGCGACGGTCGACGGGATCCCCGTGCACGACCTGGACGAGGAGCGGGCGGCACGGCTGTGGAACTACCTCCGCGTCGACACGTTGGGCGTGCACCTCGACGAGTTCGCCGCGAACCCGGACTGATGGACGGCGGACGTCCCCGCGCGCGCTGGCTCTGCCCTGCCGCTGTACGTCCTCGGCGCGCTCCTGATCGCCGCGGACGTGTGGGGAGTCGTCTTCTGGGCGCGGGTGGGCGGCGCGGTGGGCATCGCCGCGGCGGTGGTGGGGACCGTGGTGGCGCTGGTCCTCGGCGCGGTGCTGGTCACGAGCGTGCGCCGGCGTTGGCTGGCCCGGGGCGGCGGACCGTGATTCCCCGGAGCCAGGGGCGCCCGGCCCACCTCGAAGCCGTACTCGTCCCCCGTCGACCGCGGCGGCGCCGCCTCACTCGCTGACCGGCCTCCGCGCGATTGCCGCCACGATGGTGTTCTTCGTCCACGTGCCGGCGCTGCTGCCGGAGGGAATCGCGGGGCGAGGGGCCGACCTGTTCGACGTCGGGGTCGCGGGTGTGGGGTTCTCTTCGTGCTCTCGGGCTTCGTACTCACCTGGGTGGGGGGCCCCGCCAGCAGAAGCGGGTCTTCTATCGCCGGCGAGCCGCGCGCGTCCCCAACTACGTGGTGGCCTGGATCCTCGGTGCGGTGGTCACCGCGGTGATCGCGACGGTCGGCGGAAGCCGCAGGTGGGCGGCGGCGAGTTCGTGACGGGACTGCCCCTGCTGCAGTCCTGGATCCCCGAGATCCGGGTGTTCCACGGCATCGACGGGCCAGCATGGTCACTCTCGGTCGAGGCCTTCTTCTACGCCCTCTTCCCGCTCCTGCATCCCGCCCTCGGCCGTCTCACCGCCGCCGGGCGGTTGGCATCGGCTGGTCATGGCAGGGCTGGTGACCGTCCCGCCGACACTGGCCGTGGTGTTGGGTGTCGATGTGGAGACCGAGCTGTGGATGATCCACATCTTCCCGTCTCGCGACTCCCCGAGTTCGTGCTCGGCTGCCTCGGTGCTCTCGCGATCCTCTCGGGACAGCGGACTCCGGTCTCCGCTCGGAGTGCGCTGGGCTTGGCCGGTGCAGCCGTGGTCGTCCGGGTCTCTCGACGGGATCCGCTGGACGACCGCCCTCCTCGTCGTTCCTCTCTCCTCGTCGTCGCGGTGGCGCAGCGCGAGTCGACGGCGAGAGGTCCCTCTTCGCCCGCCGGACGTTCGTGCGGTTGGGGGAGTGGTTTTCGCCTTCTACCTGTTGCACGACCTCGTCATCAGGGTGTGGGAACTGAGCACCGAGCGCCCCACGACCCTCGCTGGTGGCATCCTGCTGGAGCTCCGCCCTGCTGTCCTCGGTCGCCGTCTCCGGTCACTCCACACGCGTGGAGATCCCGATGGAGCGGCCGCCCCGAGTTCGTGGAGTGCGCCGTCGACGGCGGCAGCCGACGTCTTCCTCGCGTCGACGGCGGCGTGGCACAGTCGGCCGGCCCGTCCCGCGCCGGTCCTCCCCCCCCCCGGCGCGCCGCCGTAGCCGTCGTCCGCCGACCGAGAGGAGGTGGAGGTCGCACCCGTGAGCGCACCCGTGGACACGACGATCGTCGTCCCCACCTTCGACGAGTCCGGCAACGTCGCCGCCCTCGTGCACCGTCTCGGCGTCGCCTTCGCCGGGCGCACGGACGTGGAGATCCTGTTCGTCGACGACTCCACCGACGACACCCCGGACCGGTCCGGGAGGTGGCGGAGCCAGCACGCTGCCCGTCCGGCTGATCCACCGGGAGGGCGCCGAGCGCACCGGCGGCCTGGCCGGCGCCGTGGCGGCGGGGATCGCCGCCGCCCGCGGCACCACGTCGTCGTCATGGACGGCGACCTGCAGCACCCCCCGGAGCTCGCGCCGCTGCTCCGGAGCGCGGCGGACGACGTCGACCTCGTGGTGGCCAGCCGGTACTGCGGCGCGGGGACTTCGTCCGGGCTGTCGTCGTCGTGGCGGCGGACCGTCTCGAGCGGGTCGACGTTGCTCGCCCGGGCCTGCTTCCCGCGCCGGGTGGCGCGGGTCTGCACCGACCCGATGACCGGGTTCTTCTGCGTCCGTCGGTCCGCCGTCGACCTCGACCGGCTCCGGCCCCGCGGCTTCAAGATCCTGCTGGAGATCCTCGCCCGGCACGAGCTGAGGGTCGTCGAGGTCCCGTTCGCGTTCGGAGAGCGCGCTCGCCGGCGAGAGCAAGGCGTCCTGGCGCAACGGAGCGAGCTTCCTGTACCAGATGGCGGCCCTCCGCATGGGCCGGATGTCGCGGTTCGCGGCGGTCGGCATCCTGGGCACGCTGCTCAACCTGGCGCTCATGTGGTCGCTGATCCACCTCGCCGGCGTGCACTACGTGCCGGCCGCGGTGATCGCCACCGAGGTCGCGATCGTCCACAACTTCCTGATGCAGGAACGCTTCGTCTTCCGCGACCTGAGGAACGGCCGGCACCGCGCGCCGGTGCGGTTCGTGCAGAGCCTGCTCTACAACAACATCGACACGGCGGTCCGGATCCCCCTGCTGATCCTGCTCGTCGAGCAGTTCTCGTTGCCCTCGACGCTGGCGCAGGCCGCCACGCTGCTGCTCGCGTTCGTCGCCCGCTTCTGCTTCGTCTCGCTGGTCGTCTACGGGCCGGCGCACCCCGTGGGGACGGCGACGCGGGCGGTCGTCAGCCGGCGTCCGTCTCGGCCACCCGTGCCGTCGTCCGACTCTCCGCGGGATCCGGACCGGGCACCGACGCCCTGACGCCCTGGGTCCGTCGGCGCACGCGGGCCCGGATCGGCGCCTCGACGAAGCGGTAGGACAGCGCCGCCACCGCGATGGCGATCAGGGCGGCGAGCAGGCGCCAGGCGCGGCCGGTCTCGGCGGCGTTCTGGACGATCCGCATCAGCGGCCCGTGCCACAGGTAGATGCCGTAGGAGATGACGCCGATGAAGACGACGGGGCGCCACGAGAGGCAGCGCCGCATCCACGCGGGTGCCGCGTAGTCCATGCCGACGACCATGGCCGCGGAGGCCAGACCGACGACCGCGCTGCTCACGACCAGGACCGGATACGGCTCCTCGGTGAACAGCACCGTCGAGGCGCCGATCCCGGCGATGCCGAGCCAGACCATCCACCGACGCGGACGCCAGCCCATGCGCAGCGCGATCGCAGCGGCGCATCCGTACAGGAGCGCGTCGGCACGCTCGAGGCTGCCCGACGGACAGCAGGATCGGCGGTGCGGACAGGACGGCCAGGACGACCCGCCAGCTCAAGCGAGACGACGCACGCGACGAGCGTGACCCGCAGCGCGGTCCGCAGGCCGCCGCGACGCACCATCCAGAGCAGCGCAACGGCCACAGGACGTAGAAGTGCTCCTCGACGGCCAGCGACCAGGTCGGCCCGTAGGCCTGCACGAAGTCGTCGTCGACGACCTGCACGTAGTTGGTCGTGTACGTGGCCGCCGGGATCGAACCGCGCAGCGGGGTGAGGTCGCCCTGGAGGAAGAAGATCAGGTTGCAGACCACGAGGACGAGCAGCAGCGCCGGGACGAGGCGTGCGGCGCGACGCAGGTAGAACCGCGACAGGGAGACGCTGCCCCGGTCGGCCCGCTCGTCGAGCAGCAGGGACGTGATCAGGTACCCGGAGAGGCCGAAGAAGAGCCCGACCCCGACGAATCCGAGGTTGAGCCGGGTCGCCCCCATCGTGTGCTGGACGACCACCATGAGGACCGCCACCGCACGGATGCCGTCCAGCCACGGGCGGTAGCCGGTCACGAGCCCGGGGGCGCCGTGGCCGTCCCCCGCTCGGATGCGCGCACGGACGGGATTGTGTCCTGGCCACGTCCCCGTGCACCAGGGAACGGCACGCGGACGACCCGATCGAGGGCCCCGCCGTCCAGAACTGTCATGCTCCGCCGGTGACCAGCGCAGCCCTGGACCGGTGGGGTCCGACGGGCGTGCTCCGGCGGGCCGCGCGGGCCGCGCTCCGGTCGACGACCTCGTGTCGACACCGGCCCGCTGGTGGCGCTCACCTTCGACGACGGCCCGGACCCGCGGCTCACCCCCGCCGTGCTGACGTGCTGGCGCCACGGGACGTGCGCGCGACGTTCCTGCTCGTCGCCGAGCGCGTCCGCGCGCACCCGGAGCTCGCCCGGCGCGTGGTCGCCGCCGGGCACGAGGTCGGGCTGCACGGCGACCGGCACGTGGAGCTGCGCGGCGTCGCCTTCGGGAGCAGTTCCGCTCCGCTGCGGCGGGGCCGGCGCGACCTCGAAGCCGTGCTCGGCGTGCGCGTGCGCGTGGTTCCGGCCGCCCTACGGCAAGCAGGACCCGCAGACGCGTGCTGGCCTGCCGGGCCGCGGGCATGCGGCCGCTGCTGTGGTCGACGTCGGCGCACGACTGGCAGCGACCCGCCGATCGCCGAGCAGCTGGCGCACGCGCGCGCCGGGCTGCGGACCGGGCGCGGTCGTCCTGCTGCACGACGGCGCCGCCGACGCCGTCGATCCCGCCGCCGCCGCCGCCGCCCACGCAGCCCGAGCTGCTCGAGCGGCTGCTCGACGATGCTCGCGGCCGGGGGCTGCAGCCGGTGCCGATCAGCGCGCTGCGTCGCCGCAGGGCGGCCCGTGCGCGAGCCGTGGTTCGAGCTCATGGCTGCACCACTGAGCCGACCGCACGCCGGGCGGCCCGCAGGTACACGCCCGCCGCCTCGCGCGGCGCGAGCCGCACGAGCGGCAGCCGCCCGGCGCCGCGCGACCAGGGGCGGTCCTGGTGCAGCGCTGTCCGGGCCTCGGCGCCGTGCATGCCGCCGCGCGGCCCGCGCTCGCACCTCGCGTGCCGCGCAGCTCGGGGTGCCGCTCGAAGAACTCCGGCCGACGATGCCGCGCGACGCCCGACTGCGGCGTCGGCACCGCCCGGCGCTGCGCGTGGCCGACGCGTCGTGGCGCCGGTAGTGGGTGGCGGTGCCCTCGCCCGGTACCACCGGGCGCGTGCTCCAGGCAGCGCAGCACGAAGTCGAAGTCCTCGGCGCACCCGCAGCCGCGGGTCCCACGGTCCGGCCCGCCGCACCACCTCGCGCGGGAACAGCATGGACACGTGCCGGCTGTCGAACCGGCCGAGCAGGCATCGGCACGGCGACGTCGCCGCTCAGCCGCGACGAGATGCGGCTTGTCCGGCCGCAGCTCCTCGTCGCACACGAGCGTGTCCTCGTAGGTGATCGTGCCCGTCGCGGCCAGCTCGCGCAGCCGTGCGCGTGCTGCCCGGCTCGCAGCACGTCGTCGGCGTCGACGAAGCGGAGGAACCGCCCGGCCGCGCCTCGCAGTGCCGGCGTTGCGGGCGGCGGAGACGCCGCCGTGCTCGACGCGCACGTGCACGAGCCGGGGGTCGTCGACGGCCGGCGAGCAGGTCGGCGACCGGCTGTCGTTGCCGTCGTCGACGACGACGAGCTCGAGGTCGACGCCGCGCGGCGAGGGCGCTGCCGACCGCCTCGTGCAGCCACCGGCTCGGGGTCGCCAGACCGGCATGACGAGCAGACCTCCGGCACGGCACAGACCCTACGTGCTCAGCCGCCCGGCGCCCAGACGCGGACCTCGCGCTCGTCCGAGACCGGCGCGGGGTGGCGACGCCACCCGGTCCAGCGGGCGGCCGGGCGAGGTGACCACCCAGGCGTCTCCGGGGGCGGCCCGTCCCCGGGGGCAGCACCGTCCGGGTGAAGCTGCGGCCGAACAGCGGGTAGACGAAGCGGACCGGGCTCGGCGCGAGGTCGACCACGACGGTGGCGTCCGCGGGCACCTGCGTCCGAGGAAGGCGTACTCGGGGTGGAACAGCCGCCCCAGCGTCCGCTCCTGCTCCGGCGCGCCGACAGGCGACGACCCGGGTCGCCGGCAGCGGCTCGGCCCGCGCCGCCGGGTCCACCGCCACGACGAGAGCGCGACCCGGCCAGGGCGGGGCGAGCGACGCCGCCTGCGCCCTGCCGGACCCGGCGCCGGCGGCGGCGGTCGCGGTCAGCGCGATCGCGATCGCACCCCGAGCGCCGCCAGCGGCAGCGTGAAGCGCGCCCACCAGGCGTAGGGCTGGAGCAGCAACACCACCGCGACCGCGGCGACGGGCAGCAGGGCGGCGCTGCGCGTCGCCGGACGAGGACGGCCGCGCCGAGCAGCAGCAGGGGCAGGCCGAGCCACGGCCACAGCGGCCCGAGGCCGCCGAGGCGCTGCTGGTAGTCGTAGGCGCCGCTGCCGCCACGGAAGTCAGGTCGGCGGCCCAGCTCAGGCCGACGGCGACGGGCCGGGTGGGTCCGCGCCCGCGGCGGCGGTGAGGGTCTCCCCGAGGTCGATCGGTCCGGCGAACAGCGTGCGGCCCCAGCAGCCGCACGTCGAACGGGTACAGCGGGTTGCCGGTCGTCGCCGCGTTGCGGAGGTACCACCAGCCGCCGAGCACGGCGCCGGTCCCGGCCGCGGACGAGGGCGCCCCGGCCGCCGCGCGCCGCCGGCGACCCCGCCGGACGGCGAGCACGCGGCCGACGACCGCCGCCGCGACCAGCACCACGGCCCAGACCGGGCCGGTGCCCTTCATCCGAGCACCAGGCCGGCGGCCAGGCCCGCCACGAGCAGCCGGCCGCCGATCCGCTGACCGCGAAGCGGGTCACCGAGTGCAGCGCCGCCAGCACCAGCGCGGTCTGCAGCACGTCGACGTAGTCGGTCGGGGCCTGGGTGAGCACCGTCGGCGTCACCGCGAACAGCGCGCCGGCCGCGGCCGCGGCGGACCGGCGAGACCCCGCGGTCCGCGCGAGCCCGGCGGTGGCGACCGCCCCGAGCAGCACGAACGGCACCTGGACCGTGTTCACGAGCACGTCGCTGCCCTGCAGCGGCACCGGGAAGGCGATCAGCAGCTCGGGCGTGGCCGGGTAGTAGGCGCAGCAGAGGCTCAGCGGCGACGGCGCGACGTCACCGTGCTGGACCCAGGTGGCGACCGTCGTCAGGTGGTAGGTCAGGGCGTCGTAGGCGTAGGGTGGGAGCACCAGGGCCACCACCAGCTGCCAGCCCAGCGCCAGGCCGGCCAGCAGCACGAGCCCGGCCGCCCAGGGGCGGCGCCGCCACGTGCGCGGGGTCCCGCAGATCCGGAGTCGGCCGCCCCCGCACGGCGAGCGCCGCGTCCCCGCGCCGCCACACCGCCGCGGAGGCGGCGACGCCCAGGCGGCCGAGCAGGGCGAGGACCACGGCCGGCCGGAGCAGCCCGGCATCCCGGCGGCCAGCATCGTGGCGGCGACCCCGGCGGACGCCGTGACACCGAGGGTGACCGCCGCGTCGAGTCGGGACTCCGGACGCAGGAGGATCGTCGAGGCCGTCGCACCGTCGTGGTGAGCAGCGCGCCGAGGGCCAGGACCAGCAGGCCGGCCACGGTCAGGTCAGGGGTGGCACGCCGACCACCGTGAGCCCTCGAACGTGCAGGTCGGAGTAGAGGTCCATGGTTACCGGGCCCGCGCGGTCGGCCCGGCGAGCACGAGCACGCCGAGGTCGTCGAGCCGGCGCAGCGCCGCGGCGATGTGCTCGCTGTTCCCGGTGGTGTCGACGACGACGGCCGGCGGTCCGTCGCCCGCCCGCCGAGCACCTCCCGGAGCTGTCGGCGACCGGCCCCGTTCCCAGTACCTCGACCGGCGCGGCGTGTCCGCGGGACGGCCGCGGTCACCGCCCGGACGAGTGCGGCGCTCACCGGCGCCGCACGCCGGGCGGGACGGCGACGGGCACGCCGCCCTCCTGCGCCGACCGGTAGGCGGCCTCGACGACGGCCTGGACGGCCACCCCGTCCTCCGCAGTCACGTCAGGCCGCCCGCCGGAGAGCACCGCGGCGGCGAAGCGCTCCACGAAGACCGTCCGCTCGTCGACCTCGGGCTCGCGCGGCAGAAAGTTCCAGCGGCGGGTGAGCGCCCCCGGGACCGCCCGCTCGGTGAACAGGCGGGCGTCCGGCTCCAGCTGGATGGTGCCCGCGTCGCCCCAGAGGTCGAAGCGTGCCGGGGGGGCACCGCGCGTGCTGGCGGAGCCCAGCAGGGTGCCGACCGCTCCGTTGGCGAAGGTCAGCGTGACGGCGATCGCGTCCTCGACGTCGGCCCCCTCCGCGACGCGGGTGCGGGCGCTCACCTCGGTGATCTCGCAGCCGGTCACGGAGCGCAGCACGTCGATGTGGTGCGTCATGTTCATGATCAGCACACCGCCCCCGGCGCGCGAGCGGCTGCCGCGCCAGTCCGAGATGGCCCGTCCCGAGAACCCGCCGATCCAGTAGGAGGGCGGCTTGTCGATGTGGACCACGAGGGCGGCGCCGCGGAAGTCACCCAGCGCCCCGGCCGCGACCATCTCCCGTGCGGCGACCGGCACGGGCTCGTAGCGGTAGGGGAAGCAGGGCGACAGCAGCACCCCGGCCCGCTCCCCGCGTCGGCCATCTCCTGTGCCCCCGCGAGGTCGACGGCCAGCGGCTTCTCGACGATCACGTGCAGGCCCGTCGCCATGGCGCGGAGTGCCAGCGGAGCGTGCAGGTCGTGGGGCACGGAGAGGAGGACCGCGTCGACCCGGCCGGGTCCAGCGCCTCTTCGAGCGAGGTCAACCACCGGCCGCCGTGCTGATCCGCCGCCGCCTCGGCCAGGCCGGGGGCCGGGTCCTGCAGGAGGACGAGTTCGGCGTTGCTCGCCCGCGCGACCGAGCGGGCGTTGCGCGTACCGATGTCGCCGCAGCCCACGACCGCGAACCGCAGCGGCCGCGCCGCGGCGCCACCGGTGCGGTCGTCACGGCGGGGACCCGGCCCTCCTCGGCGGGAGCACGGGCGGGTCCAGCACGCGCCGACGCCGGCTCCGCTCCTGGCCGGCAGCCGCGCCAGTCCAGGTAGCCGGACGTGACGTCGCCCCGGGCCAGCGCGCGGTAGAACAGCCCGATCTCGCGGGGGTCCACGGCGTCGCCGACCAGGTCGGCGACCTGCAGCCGGCCGTCCGCGAGCGCCGCGAGGAAGCGCGTCGCGATCTCGCCGAAGACGTCCGTGCCGCTCCGCTTGACCTCCTTGGCCAGCGCGCTGACGTGCGCCCCGACCAGGCGGAGCCCTCGCTCCCTGGACGTCGCGGAGGGAGATGTCGGACCCACCCCGGGGCGAACCCAGCAGGACGACCGTGCCGCCGGGCGGGCCGCCTGGATCGCGGTGGCCACTGCGCGCCGGGTCCCCCGTGGCCTCGATCACCACGGCCGCCGCCAGGTCGGCGACACCCTCGTCGACCGTGCGGAAGTCGGCTCCCGCGGCGCGCGCCATCGCCTCGGAGCGCCGGGTCCGCGCGACCACGGTGAGCGGTGCGGCGTCCTCCAGCGGCGAGCCGGGCGGCGAGCGCGCCGATCGTGCCCGTGCCGACCACGCACACCGGCCCGTCGGCCGGGAGCGCGGCCCGCCGCACGCCGTAGCCGGAGATGATGGCGAGGTAGACCTGGGCGGCCTCCTCGAGCGGCACACCGTCCGGAACGGGCACGACCCAGCCCGCGGGAACGGTGGCGACCGATGCGTGGGGAGCCCTCGGCACGGCGACGAGGTCCCCGACCGCGGCGCGCGAGCCGGCTCCGACGGCGAGGACGCGCCCGACACCCGAGTAGCCCGGCCGGAACGGCAGGGCCGGCTGGGCGTTGGGCAGGCGTAGCCACTGCGCCCGCTCCGTCCCCGGGCTGATCGCGGACACGACCATCTCGACCGTGACCTGGCCGGGTCCGGGAGGGGCACCTCGATCGGCTGGACCTCGGCGACGCCCGGCCGGGTCACCACGACCCCCAGCCCGGCGACGCCGCCGGACCGCGACCGGCGATCTTGAGCCAGTCGACGACCGCCGCCGCGCCGCCTGGAGGTCCGTGCCCGCGTAGCCCTGCCGGGTCAGGAGCCGGTCGATCCCCCGGCGACCAGCGGCTTCACCCGCCCGCGTCATCGGGCAGCCGTCCGGCCGGCCCGGGCGCGCGCCCCGGCGGCCGGGGGAGTGCTGCTCACAACCGGTCCGTGCTCTCGGACGCGAGCCGGTTGCGGGTGTCGAGGACGCGGTCGGCGTGCTTCTCGACCAGCGACCCAGTCGAGGCGTCGTGGTCGGTCAGCACCAGCACCAGGTCCGCCGCCGCGAGCTCGTCCTCGTCCGCGGTCGACGAGCGGGATGCCGGGCGGGACGTGGCCGTGTCGACCAGCGGGTCGACCGCCCGGAGGTCGGCGCCGAGCTCCCGCAGCCGGTGGGCGACCGTGATGGCGGGCGAGTTGCGGGCGTCGCCGGAGTTGCGCTTGTACGACAACCCGATCAGCAGCACCGCGGCTGCCGTTGACCGCGCGGCGCCGGGGTTGAGGTGGGCGCCACCCGCGCCACGACGTAGTCGGGCATGTGGTCGTTGATGTCGTTGGCGATCTCGACGAACCGGAAGCGGCCCGAGGGAGCGGCGCACCTGCCAGGACAGGTAGGAGGGGTCGATCGGCAGGCAGTGCCCCCCGACACCCGGACCCGGCTCGAACCGCATGAAGCCGAACGGCTTGGTGGCGGCCGCGTCGATGACCGACCAGACGTCGATGCCGAGGCCGTGGCAGAACACGCCAGCTCGTTGACCAGGGCGATGTTCACGTGCCGGAAGGTGTTCTCCAGCAGCTTCGCCAGCTCGGCCTCGCGGGTGCGGCGACCGGCACGACGGTGTCGACGAGCCGGCCGTAGAACGCCGGCGACGGCGGTCAGCGAGGGAGCGTCGAGCCCGGAGACGATCTTCGGCGTGTTTCGAGACCCCAGGTGGGGTTGCTCGGGTCGATCCGCTCCGGGCTGTAGCCCGACCTGGAAGTCCTGGCCCGCCCGCAGCGCGCCGCCCGCTCCAGCAGCGGCACGAAGACGTCCTCGGTGGTGCCGGGGTAGGTGGTCGACTCCAGGACCACGGTGCAGCCCGGCCGGACGTGCGCCGCCAGATCATCGGGCGGCGTCCTCGACGTGCCGCAGGTCCGGCGCGCCGTCCCGCAGCGGGGTCGGCACCGTGACCACCGCGACGTCGAACCCGGCGAGGTCGGCGGGGTCGGTCGTCGGGAGGAAGCGGCCG
This sequence comes from uncultured Actinomycetota bacterium, assembly GCA_963777095.1. Classification (GTDB taxonomy): domain Bacteria; phylum Actinomycetota; class Actinomycetes; order Mycobacteriales; family Geodermatophilaceae; genus CAVZOY01. The sequence goes on along the minus strand of CAVZOY010000006.1, from coordinate 582,783 downwards.
CTGGCCAGCGCCGCGGCGATGTCCGCGTCGGAGACGTCGTCGATGTAGGTCCGGCCGTCGCCGGAGCCGGGCGACCCGGTCGGCGTCGACGTCGAACCCGACGACGTCGAACCCGACCTCCACGGCCCGCACCGCCAAGGGCAGGCCGACGTAGCCCTGACCCACCACGGCCACACGCTGCGGGGCTTCCGACGACACGAGCCGAATGAAACACGGGGCGTGCCCGCGACGCCAGGACCTCACCCTCCAGCGGGTGACGGCGGTCCCGCGACCCCTGAACGGGGCATCAGTGGCTAGCGTGCACCGCCGTGTTCACGCAGCCGGACGACCGCGACGGCGCGCGCCCGCGTCGCCTGCCGGAAGCCGCCGGTTGCTGCCGCGTCTGACGGCGTTGCGGGCCTTCGCCGCCCTGGCGGTCTTCGTCTTCCACCTGCACTCGGAGGACGTGGCGTCGCTGCCCTGGAGCATCGCTGCCGTCGGGGGAACGGGAGTCGCCTTCTTCTTCGTCCTCTCGGGTTTCGTCCTGGCCTGGGGGACGGAGCCGAACCTGCGTGCGCGCACCTTCTACCGTCGCCGCTTCGCGCGGGTGTACCCGAGCGACGCGGTGATGCTCCTGGTCGCCATGGTCGTGCCGCTGGTACCGGTGGACCGGAGTGTCCTCGCCGCGATCACCAACGCGCTCACCGTCCAGGCGTGGTGGCCCCAGGACGAGATCGCGTACGGGATGAACGGCGTCTCCTGGTCGCTGAGCTGCGAGGCGTTCTTCTACCTCGTCTTCCCGCTCGCCGTCGTCGTCGTCCGCCGCATCCCACGCCCGCTGAGCTGGTCCCTGGTGGTGCTCGGATTCGGGCTGGCGTTCGTCGCCTACGTCGTCCGGCCCGGAGTGGCCGACCACTTCCCCCTCGTGCGGTTGACCGAGTTCCTCCTGGGGCTGGTGGCGGGGGTCGCCGTTCGCGAGGGGTGGCGGCCCCGGATCCCGGGAGTCGTCGTCTGGGGAACGCTGGTGGCCGGTCTCGCGGCGGCGCTCGTGGTGACCCTGAGGGTCGGTGCCCCGGTGACGAACGTGCTCGTGGCCGGTCCGTACCTGCTCGTGATCCTGCACATGGCGCTGCGGGACATCGAGGGCAGGCGGAGCTGGCTGCACCGGCGGGCGTTCGTGTTCGCCGGCGAGGTCTCCTTCGCGTTCTACCTCGTGCACCAGCTCGCCATCGTGGACCTGATCCCGATCCTTCCCGACAACCCCTGGGTCCAGGTCCCGGTCATGTCCGCCGTCGCCGTCCTCTCGGCGGTCCTGCTGCACCTGCTCGTCGAGCGTCCGTGCAACCGGCGGCTCCGGGACCGGGCGCCGAGCCTGGCGCTGGCGCCGCCCGCCAGCGTGCGCTGAGTCTGCCCCGGCGGAGGACGGCCGGAACGGGCTCGTTCCGCCTCCTCCGGGGGTATGCCACTCTCGATGGGTGAGGATGGCCCTGGTCCACGAGTGGCTCGAGGCCATCGGGGGCTCGGAGAACGTCTTCTGGGCTCTCGCCGACCAGTTCCCGGACGCCGACCGGTGGTGCCTCTGGGACAACCGGAGCGACCGCACGCCCCGGGTCCGGGAGACGTGGCTGGCGCGGACCCCGGCTCCCCGCAGCAAGATGGTCGCGCTGCCGTTGATGCCGCTGGCGTGGCGCACCCAGCGCGCGGAGTCCTACGACGTGGTGCTGTCCTCGTCCCACGCCTACGCCCATACGGTGCGGTTCCGCGGATCCCGCGACGCCCTGTACCTCAGCTACGTGCACGCGCCGGCCCGCTATCTCTGGACGCCGGAGCTCGACTCCCGTGGCGCCCGCGCGCTCGTGGCCGCCGGGAGCCCCCTGCTCCGGGCCGTCGACCGGCGGTTGGGCCGCCACGTGTCGGCGCTCGCGGTGAACTCGCTCGAGGTGCGGGACCGGGTCCGGCGCTTCTGGGACCAGGACGCCACCGTGATCCATCCCCCCGTGGACGTCGAGTACTACGCGGACGGGTCCGCCGAGGACGAGGAGCTCCTGCCTGCGGGGCTGCCCGGCACCTACGCCCTGGCGGCCGGCCGGTGGGTTCCGTACAAGGGCTTCGATGCGGCCATCCGTGCCGCCGCCCTGGCCGACCTGCCCCTCGTACTGGCCGGCGGCGGTCCGGACGAGCGCCGGCTGCGGGCTCTCGCCGCGACGCTGGGCGCCCCGGTCACCTTCGTCGACAATCCCAGCCGAGCCCTGCTGCGCCTGCTGTACCGGCGCGCCCAGGTGTTCGTCTTCGCGAGCCACGAGGACTTCGGGATCATGCCGGTCGAGGCGCAGGCCGCCGGCACGCCGGTGGCGGGAGTGGCCGTCGGCGGACTGCTGGAGACGGTCGTCCCGGGCCGGACGGGCGTCCTGGCCGGGAGCGCGAACCCGACGGACCTGGCCGTGGCGCTGCGGGCGGCCGCGGAGCTCAAGGGCAGCGCTGAGCCGGCGGAGAACGCGCGTCGCTTCGGCGCCGGCGCCTTCCGGCGCTCGATCGGGGAGTGGTTCTCCGCCGCCGCGGGGCGGACCGGCTGACCGGCCGGTTCTCGCCCGTGTGGCCGATACCTCACCCGGTCGGGGGAGTGACCGAGGGTGGTCGGTTCGTCCCGGGCGAAGGGTTGTGTGCCCCAAATCCTACGCATAGTGACGACTCGCCGTCATTCAGGAGCCGATCCGAACGCGCGCTGTCGGGCGGACGTTCTGTGCAGAAAACCGGAGTCGCAGGACGCTTTCGGGAAAGTGCCCCGGTGGCTAGCCTGAGGGGGATCCCACGGCGGTCACTCAGGGTCACGACTTCGCCGACCCGCGGCCGTGCATGGATCCTGGCGAGAACCGAGGGGGCTTTTCGTGGCGCGGGCGATGAGACGGCGCACGAACGGCCCTGTCCACATCCGGTCCCGGTCGTGGTCGGGTGGGCGCCGGTGACGAGCGCCGCGACGGTGCGACGACGAGCGGCACGCACGGGGCACGACGTCCCGGCCGGCCTGCTGCCGTCGGGTCCCGAGACGTCGTCGAGATGGCTGCGGCACACCCGCTTCAACGTCCCGTCGCTGATCCTGGCCTTCGACGCCCTGGCCGTGGTTCTCGGCGTCGTGGGTGCCGAGGTCGTCGGCCGCGGCATCGTGGGGGTGGACGCGCCCGCTCGACAGGTCGCGGCGTTCGGGGCACTCCTGCTGCTGCTCATCTCCCTGGGCGGCCTGTACCGCCCCCGCCTCTCCCTGTCGGTCCTGGACGACCTGCCGGCCCTGGCCGGGAGGTGGCTGGCCGCCGCCGGCCTGGCCGTCCTGGGACAGGTCCTGTGGTCCCGGGCCGACGGGCGCGAGTACCTGATCAACTGGCGCTTCCTCTGGGGTGCGCTGGCGATCGGGGTGCTCGCGGTGGTCTTCCGGATGATCGGCTACGCGGCCGTCCGCTGGGTCCGCCGGAGCGGTCGGGTCGCGCACTCCACGCTGATCATCGGAGCGGGGCGGGTCGGCAACCAGATCGCCGACATCCTGCAGGCGCATCCCGAGTACGGCCTGCGACCGGTCGGCTTCCTCGACCGGACTCCGTGGAGCGCCGACAACACGTCCGGCCTCCCGGTGTTCGGCGGGCCCGAGCGGCTGTCCGAGCTCGTCGCGGACAGCAGGATCAACACGGTGGTCGTGGCGTTCTCCTCGATGAAGGAGTCGGAGACCGTCAGCCTCATCCGGACCTGCGACCGGCACAGCTGCGAGCTCTTCGTCGTCCCGCGGCTCTTCGAGCTGCACCACGTGGACGCCGACATGGAGACGGCCTGGGGTCTGCCGCTGGTGCGGCTGCGCCGGGCCACGTACCGCAGCCGGGCCTGGCGCCTGAAGCGCCTCATCGACGTCGTCGTGTCCGGCGCCGCCGTGCTGTTCCTGGCGCCCGTCCTGCTGCTGGTCGCCCTCGCGGTCCGGCTGGACGGCGGCCCCGGGGTCATCTTCAAGCAGGAGCGGGTGGGCGTCGACGGCCGGCAGTTCTGCCTGATGAAGTTCCGGTCGCTGCGGCCGTCGAGCGAGGCGGAGTCCGCGACGATGTGGAACATCGCGCGCGACGACCGGCTCAGCAGGGTCGGGTCGGGTGCTGCGCAAGTCGTCCCTGGACGAGCTCCCGCAGCTGTTCAACATCCTGCGGGGCGACATGAGCCTGGTCGGACCCCGGCCGGAGCGGCCGCACTTCGTCAGCCAGTTCCGCGAGGCCTATCCCAGCTACGAGGCGCGACACCGGGTGCCGTCGGGTCTGACCGGCTGGGCTCAGGTCCACGGCCTCCGGGGCAACACGTCGATCGCCGACCGGGCCCGCTTCGACAACTACTACGTCGAGAACTGGTCGATCTGGCTCGACGTCAAGATCATCCTGCGGACCATCGGCGCGGTGTTCCGGGGAGACGGCGCCTAGGAGGGCCCGGCCGTCCACGCATGACCGCCGGCCCACGACCGTCAGCCCACGGGCGAACCGTAGGCCCGGATGTCGGTCAGGCATTCGCCCCGAGCACGTCGCGGATCCCGCTCGACGGCGCGGTACCACCGCGCCGTCCGCGCGATCGCCTCCTCGAGGCGCCATCGCGGCCGCCAGCCCAGCTCCCGCCGGGCCTTGTCGACGCGCGAGCCGCAGGACCCCGGCCTCCGGCAGGTGCGGCGCATCGCCCGTCGCGGCGCCACCGCGCGGCCGTCGAGCCGGACGTGTCCCAGGCGGCCAGCAGCCGGCCGGTGAGGTCTCCCACCGTCGCGTCGTCCTCGGGCTCCGGCCCGAAGTTGTACGCCGGCGACACGGCGTCGCCGCGCGGCCCGGCCAGGGAGGCGGCCAGCGTCAGGTAGCCACCCAGCGGCTCCAGCACGTGCTGCCACGGCCGGATCGCCTCGGGATGACGCAGCGTCGGCGTCTCTCCCCGCGCCCGGGCCCGCGCCAGGTCGGCCACCAGCCCGTCCGGCGTCCAGTCGCCTCCGCCGATCACGTTCCCGGCCCGGCCGCTCGCCAGCCGCACGGGCGGACCGGCCGGATCCCGGGTCGCGGGCTCGAAGAAGGAGGACCGGTAGGCCTGGGTCACCAGTTCCTGGGCCGCCTTGCTGGCACTGTAGGGGTCGTGACCGCCGAGCGGATCGGTTTCGGTGAACGGGCGACCCGACCCGTCGTTCGCGTAGCACTTGTCGCTGGTGACCACGACCACCGCGCACGGCCGCCGCAGCTCCCGGACGGCGTCGAGCAGCGCCGTCGTGCCGTCGACGTTCACCGAGAACGCCTCCGCCGGACGCGCGTACCCCTCCCGGACGACCGTCCGCGCCGCCAGGTGGAGCACCACGTCGGGGGCGGCCTCCCGGACGGCCGCGGCGAGCGCCTCGCGGTCCCGCACGTCACCCTCGACGTGCCGCCGCAGGACGGAGCCGACGTCGGCGAGCTCGAACAGGGACGGCTCCGTCTCCGGCGGCGAGGGCGAAGCCGGTGACCCGGGCACCCAGCTCCGGCAGCCACAGGGACAGCCAGGAGCCCTTGAAGCCGGTGTGGCCGGTGACGAGGACGGAGCGGCCGGCGAAGGCCGCGCCGACGTTCCCCGTCATCGCAGCGGCGCCTGCACCAGCGGCATGCCGTGGAGACTAGGTGTCGTCGGTCGGGCGGAAGTCATGACCGGCGCGCGGTCCGGTGCGCTGCCGCTCGTGCGGTTCGGCGCGGGTGACGACCGTCCTGGACCTCGGGCCGCAGCCCGTCGCCGACGACCTGTTCGACTCCGCTCGCGAGGCCGGCGCCGCGCCTCGGCACCGGCTGGCCGTCGGGTGCTGCGAGGCGTGCGGACTCGTGCAGCTCGATCCGGCGACCCCGGTGCTCCCCAACGCCGCGCACGGTCACGGCAGCGCGTTCTCCGGCACCGTTCTCGAGCACGAGCGGATCTGGACCGCCGAGCTGCTGCGGCTGCCCTCGCTCCCACCGAGGGCCAGGGTCCTCGACGTGAGCGGCGGCGGAGGCCTGCTCCGCGGGTTCGCCGAGGCCGGCCACGCCGTGCACGGCGGCGACGGCGGCCCCGAGCCCGTGACGGCCGGGACGTTCGACCTGGTTCTCGCCAACCACAGCCTGAGCCACGCCGACGACCTCGACGCGGCGGTCGCCGGATGCGCCGCTGCCCTGGCCCCGTCGGGAACGCTGGCCGTCGAGTTCCACTCCGCCGAGGGCATCGTCGGCGGTGGACAGTTCGACGTCATCTGCCACGCCCACCGCAGCTACCTGTCGCTGACCGCGCTGTCCGGCGTCCTCGCGCGGCACGGGCTGACGGTCACCGACGCGCGAGCGCTCCCGCTGCACGGCGGCGTGGTCCGCCTGCTCGCCCGGCGAGCCTCCCGGCTCTCGCGGCCGACGACGGCGCGCGGCGGATCCTGGCGTCCGAGGCCGCCGGCTGGGCGTCGACCGACCGGCGGCGTGGGAGGCGGTCGCCGAGCACGCCTCCCGGGTCCGCACGCGGCTGCGCGCCGCTCGTCGGCGAGCACCTCGCGGCCGGCCGGACGGTCGCCGGCCTACGGGGCGCCCGAGCCGGGGGAGCACGCTGCTGAACTTCTGCGGCCTGGGCGCGCGACCGGTGCCGTGGACCGCCGACCGCTCGCCGGGCAAGCAGGGCCGCTTCCTCCCCGGCGTCGGCGACGTCGATCCTGACGCCGGAGGAGCTCACCGCGGACGGCGACCGGACGTGGTCCTCGTGCTCGTGTGGCCGCTCCGGGACGAGGTCCTCGCCCAGCTGGCGGACCTCCGGCGACGCGGGGACGACGTTCCTCTTCCCGCTGCCCGAGCCGGAGGTCGTCGGGTGACCCGCCCCTTCCGGTTCATCGCGCCCGCCCCCCGGCTGACCGGCGACCCCGCCCGGTGGCGGGCGGAGGTGCGCAGGATCGAGGACCTGGGCTTCTCCACGCTGTCGGTCGGCGACCACCTGAGCCAGGGCTGGGTGCTCGAGCCGGTCACCGCGATGACCGTCGCGGCCGAGGCCACCGAGCCGCCTCCGGGTGCTCTCGCTGGCCCTGGCCAACGACTACCGGCACCCCGTCGTGCTGCACAAGGCCGCTCGCCACGCCTCGACGTGTTCAGCGGCGGGCGGGTCGAGCTGGGCATCGGCGCCGGGTGGATGGCCGCGGACTACGACGCCGCCGGGATCCCGATGGACCCGCCCGGGCGTGCGGATCGAGCGGCTCGAGGAGTCCCTCGCCGTCCTGACGGGGCTGTTCGGCCCGGAGCCGGTGACCTTCTCCGGGCGAGCACTACCAGGTCCGGGACCTCGACGGGCCTGCCCGAAGCCGGTGCAGCAGCCCCGGCCGCCGTTGCTGGTCGGCGGCGGCGGACGGCGGATGCTCTCGCTCGCGGCCCGGACCGCCGACATCGTCGGCGTCCACTGCACCCTGCCCGGCGGGGTCCTGGACGCCGCCGCCGTGGCCGACCTCGCCGCCGATCGGATCGCCGAGAAGGTCGCGCTGGGTCCAGCGAGTCCGCCGAGGCGGCGGGCCGGTCGCCCGACGAGCTGGAGCTGCAGTTCAGCGTCTACCACTGCGAGGTCACCGGCAGGCACCCGCGCGGCGGCGACGGCCGCAGATCGAGCTTCGCCGTCGCTGATCGCGGCGCGCCCCGGACCTGCTCGCCGACTCGCCGGCGGTCCTCGTCGGTGACGTCGAGCGGTGCGTCGACACCCTGCTGGAGCGGCGGGAGCGCTACGGCTTCAGCTACCTCAACCTCGGGGCACGACGTCGAGGCCGTGGCTCCCGTCGTGGCCCGGCTGTCCGGCACCTGATCAGCCGCCGGCAGGCTCGGAGGCGGCCACCCCGAGCCGAGCTCCGGCGAGGACCCTCCGGGCGGCCGCTCGCCGCTCAGGAACGACTCGTCGGTCCACGCGTGGTCCCAGTCGCCGTAGCGGCCGCACCACAGCACGCCGACGCTCGTCCAGGTAGCTCGTGCACGGTCGCCACCGCGTCGGCGCGCCGGTGGTCCCAGATGACGTTGGCGTACGCGGACGGTCCGGGCCTCGGCGACGAGGATCCGGTCGTCCGGTCCGCAGCACACCGCACCGGCGCAGGTCGGCCAGCACCCGCTCGACGATCTGCTCCGGGCTCATGGCCCGCGGCCGGTAGCGCTGCGGAGTGGTACACCTCCGCCTGGATCGACCCGGCGCCCTCCGGGGCCACGTGCGGGCTGAACATGTGCGGGAAGTTCAGCCGCGGGAAGAGCACGTCCTCGTCGTAGTAGTAGGTGATGTGCGCCGGCGACAGGTCGTCGCGGTCCACGCCGACGTTCACCACGGTCGCCGACGTCCAGGACAGCGTCCCTCGCGGCCGCCAGCACGGCCGCTCGGGGACGCCGTCGACCAGCGGGACGAGCTCCGGCAGCGGGATCGAGGAGACGACGGCATCGGCCCGGATCTGCCGCCCGCCCGCGAGACGCACCGACCGCCGACGCCGGGTCCAGGCCCACGACCCGGTGGTCCGAGGCGGACGTCGAGGCCGCGGCGCAGGCCGGCCAGGTAGGCGCCGAAGCCGCCCGCGCTCGGGATAGCGGAACTCCGTCACGTAGTGCTTGTGCTCCCGCGGCGCGTCCAGCGCGCCCCGGAGCATCTCCTCGAGGTCGGGGCGGTACATGCGCGGGCCCAGCCACTCCGTCGTGAGGTTCTCCGGCTCCGTCGTGTGGTACTTGCGGCCGTAGACCATCGGAAAGGTCTCGGCGAAGGTCCGGCCGTAGGAGGCGACCAGCCAGTCCGCGTAGTTCCGCACCTCCCGCGGCGGGCGCCGTAGCTCTCGGCGACGAAGTCCCGCAGGACGTCGACGCACAGGTCCGCGGGGAGGCCGTGCAGGTTCAGCTGCACCGGATGGCGGATCCGGTGGCCGCGCCACACGTTGTCGATGACGGCGTCGACGGTCCGGTACCGCCCGTCGACCGCGTCGGCCAGCAGGGCGGCGATCCGCGCGTCCTTGGTGAAGGACACGTGCGGCCCGTCGTCGAACAGGAACCCGTCGCCCGCGTCGAACGTCGCGCGTGTGCCCCCCGGCGTAGTCCCGGGCCTCCAGGCAGACCGGCGGGCAGGCCGGCCTCCCGGAGCACGTGCGCGGCGCCCATCGCCGCCATGCCCGAGCCGAGCACGACCGCCGGCAGGTCCTCGGTCGGCGGTCGTCATCCGTCGCGTCCCCGCGGTGCGTCGTCGCCGGCTCGCGCTCGAGCCATGCCTCGCGCCAGTACGTGTCGGTCCGGCGGGTGCACAGGCCGTGGTACAGCCCGCGGCACACCGCGCCCTCGAGCACCAGGCAGTCGCCCGCGGATGTCGACCATCCGGCCGGTCTAGTCGTCGATGATCCGGTCGACCCGTCGCTCGACCCGCCGGGTCGTTCCGCAGTAGGGCAGCATCTCCGGGTCGAACGAGAGGCCGCGGTTGTAGCCGTTCGCGGTCGAGCGGTCCGCCGGATCTCCGCCCTGCGTCCGCACCCTGACCTCGCTCGCCCGGCCGGAGGTCGAGGGTGATCCTCGGTGTCCGGTCGCCGGTCGCCGTGGACCCACGGGAAGGGGGCTCCGCCGTTGATGCTGCAGCCATCGAGGGAGCCGCCGGCTGTAGCCTCTGGTAGATGTTCGACCAGGTAGGGCACGAGGTGGCGCAGGACGGTGCGCCGGCGAAGGTTCCCGTTGCGGACGTCGCCGTACGAAGTGCCGCAGGTCCCAGTGGTGGATCTTGCCCGTCGGCGGCGGGCAGCTCGGTCGCCTGGCAGGACCACCGCTCCTCGCCGTCGTCGGCCGGCGCGGCCCGGGTGGCCCGGAGCAGGTCGTCCGCGGTGGCGCCCGCGCGCCGCTGCGGCGCTGCCGTCTCGACGGGGTCGCTCCCGGCGAGCCCGGTCCACCGGCCGGAGCCACTCCTCCTTCCAGAAGATCAGGCAGCCGGCCTGGCAGCCGCCGTGGGCGGAGCCGTCGCAGCGGACCGCCGTGCAGGTGCACGCTGCGCGTCGAGCCGACGGAGTGCCGCCCCAGAAGCAGGTCGTGTCGGCGCGGTTGTCCGACCGTGAAGCGGGACCCGCAAGAACTGCAGCATCTCCGGCATGAAGGGCAGCCCGTCGAGGCGCGCCGTCGCGCGTCGAGGCTGGCGAGGATCTCCGCCGTCGGTCGTACCTCGACGACGTCACCGGCTCGGAGGCGACGCGGGCGACCGGGCCGGCGATGCGCGGATCATGGGGCTCCTCCGGGGGAGAAGGCGAGGACGGGCTTGGCGCAGGTGAACGCCTCGGCGTAGCGGGCGCCGCACTCGGCGCCGCGCAGGCGGGCCAGTCCGAGGAAGACGTCGCGGTCGTACCAGGGATGTCCGTGCTGGGACGGGTGGTGCGCGCATGAGCAGGTCGGCCTTGCGTCGTCGCCACGTCGTCGGTCAGCGGCACGTAGACCGACCGTCGCACGAGGTCGCCGTCCCACTTCGGGATCTCGTACTCCAGCGTGAGGACGTCGCGGAAGACCGTCGGCAGGATCTCGGCCACGACGCGGTGGTCCTGGTGCGAGTCGTCGCGGCTGGGCCCAGGACGAGGTCGGGCGCGGGCCGGCCGCGGGCCTGATCCTCCAGGATCTCCTTCACCCGCCCCCAGGCCGTCGGCAGGTACCCGTCCGGGCAGGTCGTGCACCGAGACGGTGTGCTCGGCACCGGCCAGGAAGTCCCCCGCGCTCGCGCGCGCCTCCTCGGCCCGCTCCGGAGTCCCCGTGAGCACGAGGACGTCGACCTGCACGCAGGGCGCCGACCGGACCAGCTCCAGCAGCGTCCCGCCGGCGCCGATCTCCACGTCGTCGGGATGGGCGCCGACGGCGAGCACGCGCAGGCGGCCGGACGGGGACCGGGGAACCAGGGGCAGCACGCGGTCAGCCCCGTCCGGAGTCCGGCACGGGCGAGGACCGGGGACGACGGCGCTGCACGGGGAGCAGGTCCTCCGCCGGGACGGCGACCGGGGCGGGGCCACGGCTCGGCGCCGTGCTCCCACACCGCCCACGGACGTGCGCCGGACTGGTAGAGCTCCTCCAGCTGCGCCCGCTCCTTGACCGTGTCGGCGGGCACCCAGAAGCCCGGTGCGCGTAGGCGGTCAGCTGTCCCTGCTCCGCCAGCCGGACGAGCGCGCCGTCGACCAGGTCCTCGCCCGGGCACCAGCGCATCGAAGATCTCCCGGCGGAAGACGAAGTACCCGCCGTTCTCCCACACGCGGGAACTGGCTGACCGGACGGATGGCGGTCACGCGCCGGCCGTCGTCGAACTCGAGCACGTGGAAGGAGGACTGCGGCGGCACGGCCGTCAACGACGCGACCGCGCCGCTGGCCCGGAACCGGTCGATCACCTCGGGGAGCGGGAGGTCGCTGAGGACGTCGGCGTAGTTGGCGAGGAAGTACCTCGTCGTCCTCGAGGTGCGGGCGGACCCGGCGGAGGCGCTCCCCGATGCTGCTGTGCAGGCCGGTGTCGACGAACGTGATGCGCCAGTCGGCCAGGTCGCTGCTCAGCAGCTCGACGTCCCGCCCGCCCCGGTGAGGACGAAGTCGTTGGTCGCGGTCTCCTCGTAGTGCAGGAAGTAGTCCTTGATGTACCTGGCCCCGTAGCCGAGGCAGAGGACGAAGTCGGTGTGCCCGTAGTGGGCGTAGTAGCGCATGACGTGCCACAGCAGCGGGCGGTCGCCGATCATGACCATCGGCTTCGGTGCGCCGGACGAGCCGTCGCGCATGCGGATGCCGTGCCCACCGCAGAAGAGGACGACCTTCATGGCGGCTTCTCACCAGATCTCGAGGACGGGGATGGGGGCGACCAGCCGGCAGCCCCACTCGCGGACGTAGCTCAGTTGCTCGCTGATCTCCCGTCGCAGGTTCCACGGCAGGACGAGGACGTAGTCCGGGCGATCGCGGGCGATCGCCTCGGGCGGGAGGATGGGGATGTGCGTGCCCGGTAGGTACAGCCCCTGCTTGTGCGGGTTCCGGTCGACGGTGTAGCGCAGCAGGTCGGACCGGATCCCGCAGTGGTTCAACAGCGTGTTGCCCTTGCCGGGGGCGCCGTAGCCCACGACCCGCTCGCCGGCGGCGGCCGCCTTCGCCAGGAAGGTGATCAGGTCCCGCTTGACCGTGGCCACCGCGTCGGCGAAGCCGCGGTGCCCCTCGAGCGAGTGCAGCCCTCGACGGGCCTCCTCGGCGAGGACGTCGTCGACCGCCCGCGTCCGCGTCGGCGCGTACTGCTCGTGCCGGGCCCAGATGCGCAGGGAACCGCCGTGCGAGGGCAGCTCCTCCACGTCCACGACCTCGAGTCCGGCCGTGGCCAGGACCCGTCTGCGCCGTCGCCAGGGTGTAGTAGGAGAAGTGCTCGTGGTAGATCGTGTCGTACTGGGCGCTCTCGATGAGCCGCATGAGATGCGGCACCTCGATGCTCAGCCAGCCGTCCTCGGCCAGCAGGGCGGCGAGTCCACGGCTGAAGTCGCGCACGTCCGGTACGTGGGCGAAGACGTTGTTCGCGACGACGAGGTCGCGCGCCGCCGTGCTCGGCGCGCACCCGGAGTCCCTCCGCCTCGCCCAGGTAGGCGACGTGCGTCGGGATGCCCTTCTCGACCGCGACGGCGGCGATGTTGGCCGCCGGCTCCACGCCCAGCACCGGCACTCCGCGGGCGACGAGGTGCTGCAACAGGTAGCCGTCGTTGCTGGCCACCTCGACCACCAGGCTCGAGGCGCCGAGCCCGAGTCGTTCGACGGTGCGGTCGACGAAGACGCGGGCGTGTTCCACCCAGGACGACGAGTACGAGGAGAAGTAGGCGTAGTCCGAGAAGATGTCCTCGGCCGGCACGTGCACGGGCAGCTGCACCAACAGGCACGTGCCGCAGATCCAGACCCGGAGCGGGTAGAAGACCTCCGGGGACTCGAGCCGTTCCGCGGGGACGTAGCTCTCGCACGGCGGAGACATACCCAGGTCGACGAAGACCTCGCTGAGGGGCTGCTCGCAGAGCCGGCACCGCCCGGCCCCGGACGGCACGTCGATGTCGGGGCGAGAACCTGGCTCGGTCTGGAGGGGCGACATCAGAGGTCGGCTCGGTGCGCCGCTACCGCCCGGACCACCTGGGCGCGGCGCACCGCCGGATGGTGCCGCGCACGGGCGGCGCGGAGCCGTCGGATGGTCGCGGTCGCGGGCGCGGCGCGGCAGCAGGGAGATCCCCAGTCCGGCGGACGCCCTCAGGCGGGCGCCGTGGGCGAATGCCTGCAGCAGGTGTCGCCGCGCGGCGGCGGCCTCTCCCTCGGCGAGGAGGCTGAACCCGAGACTGGCCCGGAAGGGGGCGCTCGAACGCAGGAGCTCCGGACGGAGGTCCCGGAGGCGGTCGTCGGCGAGCATCCGGTCGTACGTGTAGACGTGGGCCCGCTCGAGTCGGCTCGTCTGCGTCGCGGCGTCCCCGTGCTCGCGGTAGCGCATCAGGCGTTGTGGCACGTAGTAGGCGGCTCCGCCGTCCCGGCAGGCCAGGTAGGCGAGCCACACCTCGTACGGCGGCGCCACCTCCGGGGGGACCTCGTCCCAGTCGATGAGCCCGTTGCGGAAGACGGTGGCGGCGACGAAGAAGACGGCCCGGTGCACCAGCGCCGGCCGGATGAAGGGCTGATGCCTTCCCGGGGCGAGGTCGGCTCTGCCGCGCTCCCGCGTGGTTGCCTCGGTCCGCGCCTCGAGGACGTTCCCGTCGGCGTCGATGACCCAGTAGTCGGCGAAGGTCAGCACGATGCTCGGGTCGGCCACGAGGGGGGCGACCATCACCTCGAGGAAGCCCGGGTCCCACTCGTCGTCGTCGTGGAGCGTGGCCACCAGCTCGCCCCGCGCCGCCCGGTACATCGCCAGGGCGTTCTGGAGACCGTCCGTCTGCCGGCCGTTGTCGCCGGTACCGCAGCCGGGGATCGCCGAAGCCGGCCACGAGGTCCGCGATCTCCTGTGACGCCTCGCTGTCCGACACGAGGATCTCCGTGTGGGGATAGGTCTGCGCCAGCGCGCTCTCGATCGCCGAGCGCAGCATGGCCGGTCGGCGATAGGTCGGTATCGCGACCGTGACGAGAGGCTGAGTCGCACTCCGCGCACGCACTTCGGAACCGTTGTCCACACCGTCCCCGTCATCCCGCGAGTTTGGCCGCGACTGCCCATGCCCTCCATGGGTCACCGGGCGAGTCGTCCGCGAGGGTCCCTCGCGGGCCGTCCCTTCCTCCTCCGAGCGTCTCGCGGGAAGTGCGAAGCGCTCCGGCAGCCGCCCGACCGCCGGTCGGCCTCCTCATTGAGCAGCGCGGATGTCAAAACATCAAGGGCTTCCCGCGCGCGGGACGCGCTCGGGCCCCCGTCCGGGTGGCTCCGTGCGGGCCGACGGGCTCCTATGCTGCTGCGATGCTCGGAAGCAGGCGGCCGGTCCTCGGTGTCGCGCTCGCGGCCATGGCCACCCTCGTCGTGATCGTGGGCCTGACGCTCGCCACCGGGGTCGACTGGTTCTACGCCCGCCCGGTCACCACGGTCGCGGTCATGGTCGCGGCGCTCCTGGCGACGCTCATCGTCCGGCGGCTGCTGCCGGCGTCGTGGCGACCCCCGGGCGCACTCCCGGTGCTGGTCGCGAGCGTCGCCGCGTACGTGTTCCTCCGCATCTCGGTGTCGGCCGGCTGGACGGAGGTCGTGGACCACGACGTGCTGGAGAGGCTCGACGGCGAGGTCGACGACTTCCCGACCTGGGCGTTCGCCGGTGGTGCGGCCGCCGCCGTCTTCGTCTTCGTCGCCCTGGTCAGCCGGTGGGTCGCAGGGCGCGCCGGAGCCGACGAGCCCTCCTGACCCACGGGCGCAGCGCGCCGACCCAGTCGACCGTCCGTCGTGGACGGACCTCGACCAGGGTCACTCGCGCCGAGCGGTCGCCGACCCGGACCTCGCGGGCCCCGTCGTCGGCCACCCGGCCGCCCAGGAGCTGCTCGGTCCACCAGGCGTCGGGCGTCCGCAGCGTGAGCGCGTCCCCGTCCGGGCCGGTGGAGCGGCTGACGAGCACCGAGCCGTACGCCTCGACAGCGAGCAGCAGCTGGTCCGTCGACTCCCAGCCGGAGGTGCCGATCGGGTCGCCCGCACGGCTCCGCACGGCGCCGCCCGGCGCCGGTGTCCGGGCGAAGTCCGCCGCCCGGCGCCCGAGGAGCAGCGCGAGGTTGCGGTCCGCCTCGGCCACCGAGTCGGTCCCGTGCACCCGGTAGCCGCCGCCGGTCCACTCCCGGTAGCGGGACCGGGCATCGAGGACGGTCGCGTTCAGGACCAGGGGACCTCGATTCGTCCGACGCAGGCGGTACCGGGGCCGCTGGTCCCGGACGACGACCGCGAGGAACGGACCGCTGCCGCAGTGCCGTTCCTTGTCCGAGTCCGGCGGGATCGCGTCGCCGTACATGCGCGTGAGGCTCCGGGCGAACACCTCGCCCGGCGTCCAGGTGACCTCCACGACCTCCAGCACGGGAAAGGTGTGGGCGAGGTCCTCGAGGATCCGGGTCTCCTGGTCACGGGCCTCCGACCAGATCACGAAGACGTGCACCTCCGGTCGTCGGTGCAGCGCCCGGGCGGGCACGAGGCGCGCGAACCCGCTCACAGCGGGGTCACCGTGAAGGGCAGGTCGAGGACGACCGCACGCGCCGGCCGGGCCCGGTCGCTGCCGTTGAGCGTGAAGGAGATGACCGCCTGCTCGTGGATGAAGTGGCGGCCGGTCGTGGGACCGCACCACAGTCCGACCGCGTAGTCGCCGACGTTCAGGACCGGTGGGATGTCCATGCGGGCGCGGTAGCGGCCGGGGGTGAACCGGGGACCGCCGCGGTCGCGCAGTGTCTCGTCGAGGACGCGGACACCCCGGTTGCTCGTCAGGAAGATGGAGAGATCCAGGTCGGGCACGTGCTCGGTGAGCTCGAAGTCGACCTCGACGGTCACCGTGTCCTCGCGCAGCAGAGCACTCTCGACCGGCCGGCCCTTCGGCATCACGCGCATGCCGTGCACGGTCACCGGGCCTCCGCTGATGAGCGCCTCGCCGCTGTGCGTCGACACGAGGCTCGAGGTCAGGTACTCGCGGACGAGTTCCCCGGGCTTGCCGGTGTCCCGGACGCGGCCCGCCTCGAGCCAGAGACCGCGCGTGCAGATCCGGGTGAGGCTGTCGAGGTCGTGGCTCACGAAGACCAGCGTCCGGCCCTCCTGCTCGGCCTCCTCCATGCGGCCGAGGCACTTGCGCTGGAACTCGGCGTCGCCCACGGCGAGGATCTCGTCGACCACCAGCACGTCCGGCTCGAGGTGCGCGGCCACCGAGAAGCCCAGGCGCAGGCCCATCCCGCTGGAGTAGCGCTTGACGGGAGTGTCCAGGAATCGCTGGACCCCGGAGAACTCCACGATGTCGTCGAAGCGGTTCAGGATGTCGCGGCGGGACATCCCCAGGATGGCCCCGTTGAGGAAGATGTTCTCCCGGCCGGTCAGCTCGGGGTGGAATCCGGTGCCCACCTCCAGCAGCGCCGCGACCCGTCCGCGGGTCCGCGAGACCCCGACGGTGGGGGAGGTGATCCGGGTGATGATCTTGAGGATGGTGCTCTTCCCGGCTCCGTTCCGGCCGAGGATCCCGAGCGCCTCGCCGTCGCCGACGGTGAAGCTGATGTCCCGGAGCGACCAGAACTCCTCCGAGGGGTCTGCGCGTCGACGCCCGACGAGCCGGCGCGCGCCCTCGGTGATCGCCTCGCGGGCAGACTTCTGGTCTCCGACGACGTAGCGCTTCCCGACGCCGTCGAGATGGATGCGGTCCACGTCAGATCACGTCGGCGAAGGTCGGCTCGGCACGGCGGAAGTAGGCGAGCCCGGTGGTCAGGATCAGCAGCGAACTGGCGACCGAGACCGCCAGCGACCACCCGGGCCACGGGGCCCCCAGCAGGGACCACCTCCCGAACTCGATGATCCCCACGACCGGGTTGAGCGAGTAGAGCAGTTCCGCCCACCCGCCCAGCTGGGAGGCCGAGTAGGCCACGGGGCTGGCGAAGAGCCACAGCTGCAGCAGCGGGGTGAGGGCGTGGCGGACGTCGCGGTAGCGCACGTTGACGGCCGACAGCCAGAGCGCCACCCCGAGCGTGGTGGCGAGCAGGAAGACCAGCCACAGCGGGGCGGCGAGCAGTGGCCATCCCGGCCAGACGCCGTAGTAGAGCGCCAGGATCGCCAGGAGCACGAAGGAGACGGCGAGGTCCACGACCGGCGAGAGCAGCCCGGCGGCCGGCGCCGCCAGCCGGGGGAAGTAGACCTTGGTGACCAGGTTGGGGTTGCCGACGAGGACCTCGGCGGCCCGCGAGGCCGCGTTGGAGAAGTACGTCCAGGCCACCATGCCGGTCAGGGCGAACAGCGGGTAGGGAATGCCCTCGCTGCTCACGCCCGCCAGCCGCTGGAACACGAAGGTGAACACCACGACGGTGGCGACCGGTTGCACGAGCACCCAGACGACCCCGAGGGCCGCCTGGCGGTAGCGCAGGCGGATGTCACGCAGCGCGAGGTAGCCGATCAGCTGCCGGCTGTGCCACAGGACCGCCCAGAGCGGCTCCCGGTGCCTGCGCCGGGCCGAGTTCTCGGTCCACGGCACCGTGGAGTCGACGTCAGAGGGCATGACTCACCGTAACCGGGTGCCGGGGGACGTCCGGCCGCAGCGCCGGGACGGGCGTTCCCGCCGTCATCGCGGCAGGCACACCGAACCTGCCGCGATGAGGGGGTAGTTCGGGTCGGTGCGGGCGAGCACGTCGTCGCCGAGCTCCTCCGCCGCCAGTCCGAACAGGAAGGCCCGGCAGGCGAGGCCGTTGCCCGGACCCTCGACGGTGACCTCGGCACCCGGTGGGGCGGCCGCACGCAGCAGCTGCGCCAGCCCGGACGGCGTCCATCGCCACCGGTCCGTGTCGTCGGTGATCCGGCTCAGGGTCGGCACCGTGACGAGCAGACAGCCGCCCGGCCGCAGGGCGGACAGCAGGTGACCTACCGCAGCCTCGGGATCGGGGACGTACTGGAGCGTCTGGGTGACGATCGCGACGTCGAAGGCGCCCTGCGGCAGCGTGTCCTCCAGGCACAGGTCCCCGACGATCGTGGCGTGGTCGTTGCCGGCGTCGATGTCGACGACGTCGAGCGTCGCGGCGCCGTACCGGCTCGCGTACATGTCGTTCTTGACCTCGAGGGCGTGGCCGTGCACCGACGCGGCGTGGCCCTGCAGGTACCGCTCGATGTACCAGCGGTCCACCGGCGTGCCCCGTGCCGACCCCCACGCGGACAGCGGTTCCGTGCGCCGCAGATCGCCGAAGCGCATCCGCGTGTACGCCGCGCGGGCGCTCCGATACGGACGGGTCGACCTCATCGCGACCTTTCCCAGCTCGTCGAGGCGGTCGGCGAACTCGTCGCCGTGCCAGTTCTGCACGTTCAGCCGGGGCAGCCGGTACCGGTCGCTCCGTCCGTCCACGGCGCCGTGGTCGGTGCTCACGGCGAGGGTGCAGCCGGCCTCGGCCGCGAGGCGGGGTGCGACCGAGCCGACCGCGCTGCTGCCGCCGAACGGATAGGCGAAGAGCTCGACCGGGCGGTCGAGGAGCTCGACGAGATCCACGACGGAACCCAGGATCTCCTCCCGCTGCAGTTCCGGGTCCTGGCCGCGCAGCCGGAGGTGGGTCCGGGTGTGCGCCCCCACGTCCTGCAGCGGCAGATCGGCGAGGACGCGGAGTTGGGCGACGGTCATCGTGAGGTTGTCCGCGACCGGTTCCGGGGCCTCGAGCCGGCCGAGGATGCGGTCCACCGCGTCCTCGATCGCATCGGGGGGCAGAGCGGAGAGCCTGCGGTGGAGGAAGAACATCGCAGTCCTGCGGGCCGTGGTCGAGCGGAGGTCGAGCCACAGCCCCCGCCCGGCCACCTCCACGTCGACCGAGTCCGGAAGGGCGTGCGGGCCGAGCAGTCCTTCGGCGAGCCGGTCCCACCAGAAGCGGCGGCGTCCGAGCTGCCCGGACGTGATGAACCACGTCGCGGGAAGCCCCGCGTCCGTCACCATGCGGCGCGGCCAGCGTCGCGTTGTCCGCGTACCCGTCGTCGAAGGTGATCGCGACCGCGGCGGAGCCGCTCTCCTCGACGGCGTCCACCAGCGGGACCGTGCTCCTCAGCCGGCGCAGGTGCTCCAGGTGCTCGGCGAAGCGGTCCGGATGCACGGCGAGACCGTAGGGATCCGAGTCGAAGGATCCGATGCGGTGGTACATGAGGATGACGCTCATGCCGGTACCCGGGTCACGGCGACCTGGACGTCCCCCCTCCGCAGGACCACCTCGGCAGGCAGGCCCGCGACCGGCGTGGCCGGCTGACGCAGCCCGGCCACCGCGACCACGCCGCCCGGGCAGCACGCCTGCGCCGCTGCGGAGAGTCGGTCCGGCGGGGGGTCGGCCTCGGTGACGATCACGCAGTCCCAGCGCCGCGGCAGGCTGCCTGCGCCGCCGGCCTCCGACACCACGGTGACGCGGGGGTCACGCGGATTGGTCCCGACCACGTCGAGGACCGCCCACGGGAGCGCCTGGCGCACCACACCGACGGGGCCGATCACCAGTGCGCGGCGCCGCGTCTCCGACGGACTCCTCCAGCAGGGCGCGGATCCGTGCGGTGCGGCCGACCGGAAGGCCGGTGCCTTCCGCCCGACGGTGCAGGGCGCGTCTCGCGGATCCGACCGGATGCCGCGCGATGCGGAGAAGACGTCGCTGACCGAGCGCGCTCACCGTCGGCCGCCTGGGGCATTGGGCAGCACGAGGTCGGCGAGCAGGCGCGCGCGCACGCGCGGCGGAGTGACCGCTCTGCCGCAGGGCGGCGCGCGCGAGGGCGCGACGGCGGGTGTCCCCGCTCGCCCAGGCACTCCGTGCGGCTCGCACCGACCACTCCCGCCGGGTCTCCGCCAGGGCCGCGCGGTGACCGCGGAGTGCTCACGAGGGACTCGGCTCTCTCGAGGACGGCGAGGACACCGAGGGCGAGTTCGACCCGGCGGGCCGTCAGACTCCCACGACGTCGGCGGTACTCGTAGAGCGGCGCACGGACCAGACCGACGCGGTGCCCGCCCAGGATGAGGCGGAGGTACAGGTCCCAGTCCTCGGCCCAGATGGAGGCCGGGTCGTACCCGCCGACGGCGGCCAGCGCCGAGGCCCTGACCGCTCCCGCACCGAAGACGAAGTTGCTCCGCAGGACGGCGTACTCCTGGTCCTCGACCTCGAAGTGCCGGGTCGCGTAGTAGCTGACGCCCTCGGGCACGCCGTCGCGCACGATGACGCCGTCCGTCGTCACGGCGCTGAGATCGGGCCGCGCCGCGGCTGCGGCGACCAGGGCCGCGGCACGTCCGGGCAACCAGACGTCGTCGGCGTCCACCAGGCCGATGAGCGTCGCCGCGCGCGACGGCCACGGCACGGTTGCGGGCGGTGGCCGGCCCGCGGTTCGGGCCGCGGACGATCCGCACCCGGTCCCCGAACTCCGCGGCCACGCGGCCGGTGTCGTCCTCGGATCCGTCGTCGCTGACGATCACCTCGAGCGGCGCCGGACGCTGGTCGAGGACGGACTCCAGTGCCTCTCCCAGCGTGTCGGCAGCGTTGTAGGCCGGGACGACCACCGAGAGGCTCGGGGGCGATTCCGGGGACACGGGGCGCACCGGCTGCGGAGCCACGAGCAACGACGCCCAGTCCGTCACGCCGGCCCTCCCGGCGGGCAGCTCCGCCGGCCGACCCGCCAGCCGTACCAGAGGCCGTGCACCGTGCCCAGGAGGATGCGGGCCTCGGCGCCGACGCTCCCGGGTCGGCGGGCCGCACGCCGCGAGGCGCAGGGTCAGCCACGCGCGGAGGATGCGCACCGCGGACCGGTCGTGCGCCCGGAGCCACGAGCCCACGCAGGCCCCGACGCCGAACCCGTAGGTCCAGCGGCGCGCCCGGTACTCGGCCGGGGTGGACCGTTCGTGCAGGACCAGGAGGTCGGGCTCGTAGCGCGCCGCCACGCCGGAACGGAGCAGCCGGTGGAAGAGGTCCAGGTCGTTGCCGGCCCGTCCGGGGGATCCGGTGCCCAGCTGCTCGTCGTTGCCGCCGACCGCCAGGTAGGCCGACCGGGTGACCGAGAAGTTGCCGCCGGTGCCGACCTGCCAGGGCAGCGTCGTCGGCGGGAGCGCGCGGCGCTCGGTCGAGTCGCGGGTCGCCAGCGGGAGCGTCCGATCGCCGTCGGGCGGCAGCGGCAGGACGCGTCCGGTGATGAGCAGGTCCTCGGACGCCGCGGCGTGCTCCGCGGGCGGCGACCTCGACCCAGCGGACGTCCGGCACGCAGTCGTCGTCCACGACGGCCACCGCCGGGCAGCGGGCGCTGCCGCACGCCGGCGTTCTGGCTCGCGGACAGTCCCCGGCGGTCCTGGGGCACGTGGACGAGGTCGACCCCGGCGTCGCGACGCGCGTCCAGGACGGCTGCCGTGGCCGACGCGTCCCCCTGGTCGACGACCACGATCTCGGCGGGCAGGACCGTGCCGGCTGAGCAGGGCGTCGAGGCAGCGGGCGAGCGTCAGGGGCCGGTCGAGGGTCGAGACGACCACGCTCACCGGCACGCTGGACGCCGGGCGCGGCCTGCTCACGCCTGCAGGCTCGCAGCCGCCGGTGCAGCGGTGCAAGCGCCCTCGCGCCGCTCTCGCTCGTGGGAGGGGTGCGGAGCGTTCGGGGCCGGGGTGCGGAGTGTCTGCCCTGGCAGACTGCGCGCGTGCTGGAGGAGGGACGGTCGTTCGCGAGGGCGGGGTCCGCCGCACGTCGCGCCCTCCGGTCCGGCCGGCGGGTGGGGTCGGCCCTCGCGGTCCGGGTCCGGGGGCTCCCGCCCGCGGACGCGCTGCTGCTCCTCCCCGGGACCCCGGAGTCCGCGGTCGTGTGCGGCCGGCAGGAACGATGGCGCGCCGGACCGGCCCACTGGGGGATCGCCGAGGCTCCCGGCTCCGCGGCCGACCTGGCCATCGGGCGGCCGGCGGCGGTCCTGGCGGACGGTGTCCGGCCCCGGTGGGTGCTGGTCCCCGGCGACGGACAGGTCCGGCAGGCTGCGCCGCGCGGGGTACGCCGTGACCACGTACCGGGTGCACTGGCTGACGTGGCACGTCGTGACCGCCGCTCCGGACCGCCGGGCTCTCGCCGTGGCCCGCACCACGTGGGCGCCGGACGGCGCCGGAGCCGGCGGTGCCCGCGGGCTCCTGGCGCGGGCGCTCCGGCCCTCCGCGGTCACGGTGGCCTGCCGGGAGGGCGAACCGCTCCCCGGCGCGCTGGTCGCAGCCGGCCTGCCGGGTCGGAGCGCGTGCCTGACCGTCGACGTCGAGAACGACCGGCGCCGCGCCGTCCTTCTCGTCCCCGAGCCAGGGGCGGACCGGGCGCTGGCGGTGGTCAAGGTCGACCGGGGTCCCGGCACCGAGGACCGGTCGGCGCACGAGCAGCGGGTGCTGCGGGCATTGCCGGCCGACGGCCTGACCCCCCGGCCGCTCGGAGCCGGGCTGGCGGGGGTGGTCCGCTGGTCCGCGGAGTCCGCGGTCTCCGGCCGGCCCCTGCACCGCGTGCTGACGCCGGCCGGGCGAACCCGTCCGGGATGTCCTCGAGCGGCTGGCGGACTGGCTCGGCGACGTGGCCTGCTCGACCGCGGCGCCCGCCGACTGGTCGGCGATCGGCACGGACGACCGCGCCGTGACCCTGCGCGGGCCGGCAGCCGAGCTCCGTCCGCTGCTGAGCGAACTGGAGGGGGTCCCGGCCGTCCTGAGCCACGGTGACCTCGCGAGCGGCCGCAACGTCCTGGTGGACCGCTCCGGTCGCCCGTCCGTGCTCGACTGGGAGACCGCGCGCGAACGCGGGCTGCCGTTGCTGGATCTGCTGCCGCTCCTGTGCACGTCGCTGGCGCGAGCCGACGGCGCGCACGGGCCCGACCGCCAGGCGGCGTACGTGCTCGACCTGGCGGCGGGACGACGTCGGGACAGCGGCTGGCTGTTCGAGCAGGTGTCCCGCTACGCCCGCCGGATCGGCCTGCAGCCGGAGGCGATCGGCCGGTTGGCCCTGCTCGCCTGGGGCTCCGAGGCCTCTCTGCGGCCGGCGCACGACGAGTTGCTCATCGCAGCGGGCCTCCCCGTCCGGCCCTGGACGAGCCTCGGTGAGGCCGTCCTGGTGCGCTGGCGCGACGAGTTCGGCGCGGACTGGCGGAGCCGGTCATGAGGATCGTCAGCATCGCGACGCACATGCCCTACGTCGGGATCCCGCACGCCGGCGGGCAGTACTACCTCCGGCACGCGGAGATCCTGGCGGAGCGGCACGACCTGACGGTGGTCTGCCCGTGGACGCCGGCCAACGCGGAGGCCCTGGACCAGTCCGGTCCAGGGTTCCTACCGGAGGGTCCTCGTCGTGCCGCGAACGCGTCGTGGCCTGCCGCGCCAGGGCGCGCGGAGGTCGCTGTGGTCCCGTGCGCTGCCCTTCGTCACGATGGGTTCGTTCCTCCGCGCCGTCCTGGCCGACGAGCGACTGGCCGACCTGCTGCGCGCGGCGGACCGGATCGAGCTCCAGTGGTTCGACGCCATCGCCCTCGCCCCCCGGATCCGCCGCCTGGTACCCGGAACGCCGCTCACGGGCGTCTTCCACGACGTCGTCTCGCAGGCCTACCGGCGGCACCTGACGACCGCCGGCGGGCCCCTGGTCCACCGGCTGCTCGCCGTGCCCCGGCTCACGCTGTCCGCTCCGCTGGAATGGCGCGTGACACCGGTCCTGGACACCGCCGTCGTCTTCAGCGACAAGGACGCCGCGCTGCTCGCGCGCAGACGCGCAGCCGGCCGCGTCAGGGTCGTCCTCCCCCCGCTGGCCGATGCGGAGATGCCCGCGTCGCCGCGGAGCGGGCAGCCGCCCGGTGCGGAGGTCCTCTTCGTCGGTGCCCTGTGGCGGCCGGAGAACGAGGACGCCGCGCTCTGGCTGCTCCGCGAGGTGTGGCCGACCGTCCGGCGTGCCGTCCCGGACGCCCGTCTCGTGCTGGCGGGCGCGGGACCGACGGAGCGGCTGCAGCAGCGAGGTCGCGGTCGCCGACGCGGTGGAGCTGACGGGCCAGGTCGAGACGCTGGGGCCCTTCTACCGGCGCGCGGCGGTGGTCGTCGTCCCGATGCGGCTGGGTGCCGGGGTGAAGTTCAAGAGCGTGACGGCGCTGCTGTGGGGAGTGCCCGTGGTGACCACCGCCGCCGGCGCCGAGGGCATCGGCGGGCCGGAGCTGTTCGTCGCCGTGGAGGACGAGCCGGCCGCGTTCGCCGATGCCGTGGTCACGACGTTGTCGGATCCGGCCGGTGCGCTGCAGGTGGCGGCGACGGCGCATGCCTGGGCACATGCCCGGTACTCCGTCCCGGAGTTCCGACGCAGGCTGGCGGAGCTCTACGGGGGAGCAGACACCCCACAGGGGTGAGCCGTCCGCGACGACGGTCGGCGGTGAGCCACTCGCTGGTTACGCTCCGGAGATGAAGATCCTGCTGACGGCGACGGTGACGCCCCGAGTCGCAGGACCGCTCTTCTTGACCGACCCGGCCGTCCGTCGGCAGCACTACGTCGAGAGCCTGCGCCGATGGGTGCCCTTCGCCGCACTGTCCGGCGCCACCCTCGTCCTCGTCGAGAACAGCGGTGAAGATCTGAAGCGTCTCGTCGCGGACGCCGTCGGCGAGGTCCCGGGGCACGTCCGCACGCTGTCCGCCGACATCCCCGCCCCCGAGCTCGTCGCGCGGGGAAAGGGCGCGACCGAGGCGGTCATGCTGGACCTCGTCAGCGACCAGTGCTTCGACGATCCGGCCGAGCACTGGTGGAAGTGCACCGGGCGCCTGTTCGTTCAGCAACTTCGCCGGCTGCGTTCCTCCGGTCCTCCCTCCGAAGCCGGTCGTGGCACGCCTCGCCCTGGACCTCGGCTGGCTGGACACCCGCTTCTTCGGCACCACCGCGCAGATCTGGCGTGAGCCACTTCACCGGTGCGGCGGAGGACGTCGCCGAGCCGGACGACGTCCCCATCGAGAAGGTCTTCGCGCGCCGGGCGCTCAGCGCTCTGGGTGCCGGGGCGGACCTCGTGCGCTTTACGTCGCAACCGGCGTTCGTCGGTCGGTCCGGCACGCACGTGAAGCGGGTCTACGACAGCCCCGTCACACGGCTGAAGAGGCTGGCCGCCAACCAGATGGGGACGCTCCTGCGGGATCGCCTCAAGGGCAGGCTCTACTAGGCCGTCCGTCGTCGCCGGGTTCGGTCGGGACGACGCACCGGCCGGTGCTGGGCTCCGGCGTCTCGCCCCGGCGGGGTGAGACCACGCGCCGAGGGGCCGGATCGGCCGTCGGCGCTGGTTACCCTGGCGAGGTGGTGCAGCTGAAGACCGTCGCCGTCGTCCTCGCGGGAGGCACCGGGACCCGGGTCGGGCTGTCCACGCCGAAGCAGCTGCTCAGGGTCGCCGGGAAGCCGATCATCGAGCACACCCTCGCGGCGCTGAACGCGTCACCGCACGTCGACGAGATCGTCGTCATGATGGCTCCGGGCCACCTCGACGCGGTGCGCGACCTGCTGCGCGGGGACGAATACCCGAAGGTGACCCAGCTGCTCGAGGGCGGCGACACCCGCAACGCGACGACCCGCCGGGCCATCGAGGCCCTGGGCGACGGCGAGTGCAACGTCCTCTTCCACGACGCGGTCCGGCCGCTGGTCAGCCAGCGGATCATCGAGGACTGCGTCACGGCGCTGGCCGAGCACGAGGCCGTCGACACGGCCATCCCTCAGCGCGGACACGGTCATCCAGGTGGACGCGGAGACCGGCGACACCATCGAGGACGTACTGCCGCGGTCCCTGCTGCGCCGCGGCCAGACGCCTCAGGGGTTCCGGCTGTCGGTCATCCGCCGCGCCTACGAGCTGGCCGCGCAGGACCCGGACTTCCAGGCCACCGACGACTGCACCGTCGTGCTGCGCTACCTGCCGGAGGTGCCGATCGTCGTGGTGCCCGGCGAGGACCGGAACATGAAGGTCACCGAGCCGATCGACGTCTACCTCGCGGATCGTCTCTTCCAGGTGCAGAGCCACGAGGCGCCGGCGCGGCGCTCCGCCGAGCAGCTCCGGGCCGTCCTGGCCGGCAAGACCGTCGTCGTCTTCGGAGGGTCGTACGGGATCGGGCGGGACGTGGCAGAAGTGGCCGCGCGAGTACGGCGCCACCGTGCTGTCCTTCAGCCGCACCACGACGGGGACGCACGTGGAGCGGCGGGAGGACGTCATCGCCGCCTGTGACGAGGCCCTGCGCGCAGCGGCCGGGTCGACCTCGTCGTCAACGCGGCGGGTGTCCTGCCGAAGGGTCATCTGGTCGAGGCCACCGACGACGACGTGCAGTCCGCCACGGAGATCAACTACCTCGCCCCGGTCTACATCGCCCAGACCTTCTACCCCACCCTGCGCAAGACGGCAGGGATCGCTGCTGTTCTTCACGTCGAGCTCGCACACGCGGGGCCGCAGCGGCTACAGCCTCTACTCGTCGGCCAAGGCGGCCGTCGTGAACCTGACCCAGGCGCTGGCCGACGAGTGGGCGGTCGACGGCATCCGGGTCAACTGCGTCAACCCCGAGCGGACGGCGACGCCCATGCGGCTCGGCGCCTTCGGCGAGGAGCCGGCCGACTCCCTGCTGACGTCGCGGACCGTCGCCGAGATCGCCGTCGACGTCCTCATCGTCGAGCTGGACGGGCGTCGTCGTCGACGCGCGGCGCGAGGACGTCGTCTCGCGGCCGCCCGCATGGTCCTGACGGGCGGAGCTCCGGTGCCGGGCGTGCCCGCTCCCCGGTACGGGCCGTGACGGTCCTCGGGCGCAGCCGATCCGCGGCCGGTCTGTTCAGCGCGTTGCGACGCCCGTTCGGCCGGATCGCCGCCTTCTCCGTCCTGCCCGCGGTGTCCCTGGTGTCGAACCTGGTCGTCCTGCCCGTGCTGAGTTCCCGCTTCGGTCAGCCGGGATGGTCGAGCGTCCTGATCGGGATGTCCGTGGGCGCCGCCGCGTCGGTCGTCTGCGGGCTCGCGTGGCCCATGGAGGGCGCGAACCTCACGGCGCGGGCCGGCTTCGACCAACGCACCGCCCTCTACCGGCGCAGCCTGGGGCAGCGGATACGGGCGCTCGCCGTCGTCATCCCCCTCGTCGTCGGGTTCTGCCTGCTGGCCGACCCGGACATGGCGCTCGTCTGCGTGCTGAGCGGCATCGCCATCTCGTTGAACGCGCTCTCCCCGACGTGGTTCTTCATCGGTGTGAGCAGGCCGAGCCATTCGCTCATCGCGGAGGGCGGGCCGAGGCTCGTCGCGAACCTGGTGTCGATCGGGCTCGTGGCACTCCTGCCGCTGTGGACGTATCCCCTCGCCCTCATGGCGGGCATGGCGGCGACGCAGGCCCTCGCGTGGTTCTTCGTCCGGCGCGATGCCGGAGCACTGGCCGGCGGTCGCGCCCCGGTCGAGGACTCCGCTCTCGCGCCGATCGGTGGGCGGATCCCGGTGCTCGCCATCGCCGCCCGCGGCGCGGAGGCGGGGTACTCCTACCTTGCCGGTCCGCTCATCGCCATCGTCGCCCCGCCGGCGTACGCGGTGTTCGCGGCGGTCGACAAGCTGGGCCAGTCCGTCGGCAACGTGATGTCGACCGTCACCCAGGGGCTGATGGCGTGGATCGTCGAGGTCGACGAGCTGCGGCGCCGGCGGCTCGCCCTGGCGGTTGCCGTCGCCGGCACCGCGTCGGCGCTGGCCTTCCTGGCCCTGGCCCTGGGTGCTCCGCTGCTCCTGGGCTACATCTTCGCCGGCACGGTCGAGGTCGGCCCGCTCGTCGCGGTCGCCGCGGGCGCGATCGTCGCCGGCAACTTCTTCTCGAAGTCCCTGAACTACGTGCTCCTGGTGCCGCTGGACATGGCGGCTCTGGCCTACCGGTCGCTCCTGTTCGGATCCGTCGGAGGTCTGCCGGTGGTGCTGGCCGGTGCGATCCTGTACGGCGGTCGGGGCGCCCTCGTCGCCGCGGCGGTGGTGCCGTTCTGCGTCCTGGTGTTCCAGCTGTCGGCCGCCCTCCGCCGCTCGCGCGCGACGGCGTAGGGGGTTCAGCGGACGGGACGGGATCCGGGGGCCGTCACAGCGCGGCCGATCGGTGCGGGAGCCGCGAGGCGCTCGCCCAGGACCGCGTACACCTCGTTCGCGTAGTCGTCCCACGACCGGATCCGACGGTCGGACGCCGACCTGATCGCGCGGGAGAGCTCCTCCCGATCGGCGAGGTCGAGAACCGCCAGCGATCCCACGACCTCTCGCAGGGCCGCTACGTCGCGAGGTGGGACGACGACGTGCCCGGGAGGGAGCAGTTCGGCCGCGCCGTTGGCGCTGGTGGTCACGACCCGGAGCCCGCACGCCGCGGCCTCGGCCACGACCAGCGAGCAGGCGTCGTCCACCGTCGGCAGGACCATCGCGTCGTGCTCGTTGTAGACGTGCGCCAACTCCGACGGCGTCAGCACTCCCAGGAGCGACACGTTGCCCGGCAGGTCGGCGACGATCGATCGGTCGAAGACCTGCCCGGCGAGGCTGAGGTGGACGTCCTGCCCTCGGACGGCGTCGATGAGCAGCGGCACGCCCTTCCGCAGGCAGATCTGCCCGACGAAGATCAGCCTGGGTCTGCCGTCCGACGGGGCCGTGACGACCTCGGGCCGCACCGAGAACCCGCGGAGATCCACGCCGTACGGGACGAGCCGGATCTTCCCCGGGTCGACCCCCGCACGGACCATCCCGTCCTCGACCAGCCTCGAGGGGACGAGCACCACGTCCGCGGACGCCAGTTCCTCCTCGATCCTCCGGGTCAGGACGTCGGGATAGATCTCCCGGCGCGCTCGACGACCGTAGGTCTCGCGAAGCGCCGCATTGCGTGCCCGCGGGTGGGTGTCGATGGCGTGGAAGACCCGCAGTGGCCGGTCGTGCCGCTGGAAGGTCCGGAGGCAGGAGCCGGGCATGCCGATCAGCACGTCGATGCCGGAGGAGTCGAGCGCTCGGCTCGCGCGCCGGTCGAACTGCGCCTTCCAGGCGTAGTGCCCGAGGAGGGGGGTGAGCGGCGTCCGGTAGCCCGCCCCCGCGAGACGCACGACCTCGGTGAGCACGCTGACGGGCACGTCCTCGGGCAGTCGTGACGCCGCCGCCTTCGCCGTCTTGCGCTCGGCGAAGCGGGTCAGGCCGGCGGGCCGGCGGAGGGCACGGGCCAGCCGGTCGGCCGTCCGCCCGGTGAGATCCCATCGGGGCGTCAGGCGCTCGACCAGCCGAGCGTCGGCCGACGCGGTGCGCGACAGGGCCCAGACGGCGTTCTCGTTGAAGGGACACGAGATCGCGACCTTCATCGAGCCCTGCTCCCGGAGCCGTCCGGCGGCATCGGCGCCGAACAGCGTCGTCCGGCCGCGGGATCGCTGGTAGTCGTCGAGCCAGTCCAGCAGCCGGTCGGCGGCGTTGCCCAACGGCGCCGCTCCGACGCGGTCGCGTTCGGTCGCGTACTCGCGCGCCGCAGCACCGCCGTCCTGTACCACCGCCTCGAGGAAGGCCCGCACGTCGGCGACGTCGCGCAGGACCGGACCGGGGAGGATCGCGCGCAGATCGGGCACGTTGAACCCACGGTGCGACGCGAGCTCGTCGATGTCCGGGAGGAAGAAGGCCACCGGCCGGTCGAGGGGGAGGTAGTCGACCCAGGCGCTCGAGGTGTCGCTGATGACCGCAGCGCTGCTGCCGAGCAGCTCGTACAGGGCCACGCCGGCGTCCCGGAGGTCGTCGTCCGTGAGCACCCGGATGCCGAGCTGCGAGTAGTCGTCCCGGTCCATCGGGTGCGGCTTGACGACGAGGGACAGCCGCGGCCGGGTGGCGACCTCGCGGAGATCGTGCAGGTCACCGCGCCCGCTCAGCGGGACCCCGTCCTGCCAGACCAGGCCCTCCTCGTTGCGTCCGACGCGGAAGGTCGGCAGCCAGAGGACCAGGGTGTCGTCCGGGTCGAGCCCCAGCCTCTGCCACTGCTCCCGGCTCAGTCCGCGCAGCAGGGCGTTGCCACGGGGATTGCCGGTCCAGGCGACGTCCCGCTCGCGCACGTTGAACGTCTCGGCCTTGTACCGCTGCCACATGCGGGTGCCCGTCACCACCACGGTGGACCGGATGTCGCCCGCGTGGTCGTTCGCCTTCGGACCGTCGCCGTGCCACAGGTTCACGACCAGCCGGCTCGGGGGAGGGACGACGGCGCTGAAGAGCCCGTGGGTGAAGAAGGTGACCTCAGCCGTCGTCGCCAGCCACACGGCTCGGACGCTCGCCTTGGGGACCACCCGGACCTGCGGCGCCAGGCCCTTGTCCTGCAGGTGACGCAGGGCGACCGAGGGGTCGCCGTCGACCAGCCAGTGCACCGGCCCGCTGTAGCGGCGGGTCAGGTCGGGCAGCAGTTCGACGACGTTGCCCTCCAACGTCGGCCACCCGTGGACGACCGCGTACCGGCGGGGTGGGAGCACCCGGAGGAGGACCCAGAAGACCGGTCGCGTGCCCTGCAGCAGCAGGTGCCGCAGCCGCACGGTCCTCGATCCACCCGAGTGTCGGCCGTTGCGAGGGCGTGAAATCGGCATCTCGGGGGTCGCCTCCGGCGGCGCAGGTGTCGCGCCGGTCATCGGTCGCTGTTCACCTCGGCTCCGTGCCCTTGAGCGATGGATCCGCCTGCCGCCGACGTGCGCTCCGGGACACCGGGCGCCTCCGTGTCGTCGGTGTCCCGCGCCGGGGCGAGGAGGAGACCCACGGCGATGAGTCCGAAGACGGTGAGATACACCGGCCCGCTCGCGCCGACGGGCCCGCGGATGAGGCTGAGGGAGGCCAGGCTCGCATACGGCGCGAGCAGCGCTGCTCGCGACCACACCCCCGAGGACCAGTCGACGTCGGCCCGCCGTCCCAGCGAAGCGAGCAGGAACAGGACCACGGCCATCCCGATCGGGCCGAAGTCCAGGTACATCTCCGCGTGGAACGGCAGGGACAGGTTCGTGAACAGGTAGCCGCGGTGCGTGGCCACGTCGATGGAGGCCGGAAGCTCCTTGCCCGTCCAATAGGCCCGCGGCACGAAGTAGAGCGCCCCCGACAGGCTGTACGAGCCGAAGGAGTGCCCTCTGTCCTCGACGAACTCCACCGTGTTGATGGCCTGCTGGAAGCCGTCGAAGTCCAGCGTCGCCAGGAACTCGAAACCCTGCGGACGGTCGATCTCCGTGCCGCTGCGGAAGGCGTTGGCGGCGGGGTAGATCACCAGCGTCGCCATGAGCAGTCCCGCCGCCATGAGCGCCCCTGCCTGGCGTGACCTGGGGTCGGAGGGCGAGCAGGCCCAGCGACCCGAAGGCCGCGGCGGTCGCCGCGCGGGTGCTGATGAACGGATTGACGTGGACGACCACCAGCGCGAGGCCGACGACGAAGATGCCGGCGTCGAGGGCGGCGATCTGCGCCCAGCCCTTGTGCCGGATCTGGTCGAGCACCCGGAGGAGAGCGAGGTAGCACCCGGCGGTCGCCAGCGCCCCGGGAAGGATGGTGAAGAGCGCGAGCTGGGCTCCGCCGGACGTGGCGAGGGTGAGCCCGGCTGCGCCGAACGCCGCACTGCGATCCACTCGGCTGGAGAACATGCCGGCCAGGCCGCCGGATATGGCCACGGTGCCCGGCGTGAGGAGCAGCGACACGGCGACGTAGCCGCCGCAGAGGATGCTCGACGGGACGCCGACCGTCCGCCGCGGTCGAGTCGGCCGCCGGCTCCGCGTGTCACCCAGCCCGTAGAAGCCCAGGTAGAGCGCGGTCGTGGCCACGACCATGAGGATGAGCGTCGTGGTGGTCCACGGACCGAAGAGCACGGCGCTGTCCTGCCACGCAGCCCGGCCGTGGGCCAACTGGTAGATGGGCGCGATGCCGATCCACGAGAACGTGAAGACGAACGTCACCAGGGCGATCGGCCGGACCGCCGGGTACGCGGCCCGTGCGGCCCCCGCTGCCGCGATCCCCACCTGGGCGAAGCAGAGCAGGGCCTGCTGCGGTGGCAACCGGATGAGCCAGGGGATCAGCGCGATACCGACCACGGTGACCGCGAGCGCCACGACGCCGACGGTGTGGTCAGGCGCCGGCGACTCCTCGACGTCGACCGCTCCGTCGCCGGCAACCGTCACGTCGTGCCGTCCCGGGCGAAGCGCGCGATCACGTGGGCGGTAGTAGCCCAGCTGAACCGGGACATCACCTCCGCCGGGTCCCCCCGCACCGTGGGGTCCGTGACCACGGCCAGCAGCACGCGGGCGATGTCGTCGACGTCCTCGGGGTCGAAGTACCGGGCCGCGGGGCCCGCCACCCAGCGCAGCGTCGGGATGTCGGAGACCGCCAGCCGGCCGCCCGCCGTCAGCGCCTCGACGACCGGGAGACCGAAGCCCTCGGCGAGGCTGGGCACCAGGACGGCGGTCGCGGACGCGTACAGGTCCGCCAGGGCGAGGTCGTCCACGTAGCCCAGCCACAGCACGTCCTGTGCGGAGTCGACGGAGCTGGCCGCGAACACGTCGGACTCACCTCCGGCGATGACCAGCGGGTAGGCGCTGCGCACAGTCGCCGGCAGGAGGGCGTACGCGGCCGCGAGGCGGGCGAAGTTCTTGCGGGGGTCCCGGCTCCCGACGGCGAAGAGGAATCCCTCGACGCCCGGTTCGTCGAGCCGGCGCTGCACCTCCTTGGGCAGATGCTCGCCCGAGGGGGAGCGGAAGACGTCGCTCGGTGCGTTGGGTGCGACGGTGACCGGCTTGCGGGGATGCAGGCGGCGCAACTGCTCCGCCACCGGCTCGCTCACCGCGACCAGGCCGGCAGCCGTGTGCAGCTGGGCCGACAGGAGCGGGGCGTGGGTGCGTACGTACGTTCGCCGAGAACCATTCCGGGTGCTCGAGCACGAAGAGGTCGTGGACGATCAGCGTGTGCCGCCGCGCCACCGCCGGACTGCGCGCGGTCAGCGACACCAGGGACCCCCGCACGCTCCGCAGCGGAACGGCGAGGGAGGCCCAGCCATGCGCCAGCGCCGGATGCCGGGTGACCCGCGCCGGGGGCCGCAGCAACCGCGCGCCGTGGTCGGCCACGAGCCGGGCGGACACCTCGACCGCATAGCGCTGGGGGCCGGTGATCCGCTGGCCGGTGAACGCACCGTTGACGAACAGATCAGCCACGGGTCGCCACGCGGGATCGGTCGTGGGCCGGCGGCAGGCCGATGCCTCCTGCGCGCAGTCCGCGCCGACGTGTCATGTCACCATCCTCGCTCGTCATGACGAGGATGGCTGCAGGTCGCGTCGTGGGGCGAGGCGCTCTCATCCGTTGGTAGGAGCGGTCGTCCCGCGACGACCCCGACAACGGGGCCGGATGACCTATCGTCGGCGGAGGTCGTCCACGGCGCGGGCGAGCTGCTGTACTCGACGGACGGGGTCGCATGACGCTGCGGGAAGTGCTCAGCGCACTGCGCGCAGGCTGGTGGATCGTCCTGGCCGGCGTGCTGCTCGGCGCGAATCTGGCGCTGGCCAGTGTGTACCTCCGCGACCCGCTCTACACGTCGTCCACCCAGCTGTACCTCTCGCCGGGAGATGCGTCGTCGTCGACGACCGACGTCGTCCAGGGTGGGCAGTTCACGGCCCAGCGGGTGGCGTCGTACGCGCAGATGGTCACCGGCGACGAGCTGGCCACGCGGATCGCCGACGAGCTGGCCGTCGACGGGCTCACCCCCGCCGCGGTCCGCGGCGGGATGGCGGCCTCGGTGGTCCCGGGCACCGTGCTGATCAACGTCTCGGTGACCGACCCCTCACCCCAGCGTGCACAGCAGATCGCCGCGGCCGTGGGCACCGTGTTCCCCTCGCTGGTCAGGGACCTGGAGCCGTCCGTCAACGGGGAACCGCTGACCAAGGTGAGCGTCATCGATCGCGCGGACCTGCCCGGCGCGCCCAGCTCACCGAATCCGAAGCGCGACATGACGCTGGGCATCGCGGCCGGCCTGCTGCTGGGCGCTGCGCTGGCCGTCCTGCGGGTCCGGCTGGACCGGTCGGTGAAGGATCCGGACGAGGCGGCGGAACTGGCCGGCGCCCCCACCATCGGGCTCGTGCTCCGCGACGAGAAGCTCAACAAGCGGCACATCATCGAACGGGGCAGCGGCAGCCGGACGGCGGAGGAATATCGCCAGCTGCGCAACAACCTGCAGTTCCTGAACGTCGACGAGCCGCCCAAGGTCATCATGATCGGCAGCGCGCTGCCCGCCGAGGGCAAGACGACGGTCGCCGCCAACCTGGCGCTGGCCCTGGCGGACGCCGGCCGGCGGGTGACGGTCGTCGAGTCCGATCTCCGGCGTCCGCAGCTGACCAAGTACCTCGGCATGGTGGGCGGGGTCGGTCTGACGAACGTCCTGGCGGGCACGGCGGACCTCGAGGACGTCGTCCAGCGGTACGGCGACGGCGAGCTCTACGTCATCGGCGCCGGACCCGCCGCACCGAACCCCGGGGAACTGCTGGCCTCGGGCCACATGGCGGCGCTGGTGGGCAAGCTGCGCAGCGAGAACGACTACGTCATCTTCGACGCGCCGCCGCTGCTCTCGGTCGCCGACGCGTCGGGACTCGCCGTCCACATGGACGGGACCGTCCTGTCGGTCCGCTACGGCAAGACGCGCAAGGAGGACCTGCGCCGGGCCGCCGCCGCGCTCGACCGGGTCGGGGCGCGGACGCTGGGGATCATCCTGAACATGGTCCCGCCCAGCGCGGACATCGCGTCGGCGCTCGTCGCGGGCTACACGTACGGGTACGACCTGCGGCGGGACAACTGACCGCCGCAGTCCCCGGTCGGTGACCGGTATGGACATCCGCGAGCTGGCCGTCCCCGACAGCTACGTCCTGGACCTGACCCCGCACGGGGATGAGCGGGGACGGCTCACCGAGTGGTACCGCGCCGACGTCCTGGCGGCGGCGACGGGTTTCCGTCCCGGTCTCGCCCAGGCCAACCACACCGTCTCGGCGCGCGGCGTCCTGCGCGGTCTGCACTTCACCCTCGTCCCCCCGGGCCAGGGCAAGTACGTCTACTGCTCCGCCGGCGTCGTCCTGGACGTCGTCGTCGACATCCGGGACGGGTCACCGACGTTCGGCGTCCACGACACCGTCCTGCTCGACAGCGAGCGCCCGCGCGGCGTGTACCTGTCGGAGGGCCTCGGTCACGCATTCCTCTCGCTGACCGACGACAGCTCGGTGACCTACCTCGTCTCGACCGCGTACGCGCCGGAGCGGGATCGGGCGATCAACCCGCTCGATCCGGACCTGGACCTGCCGTGGCCCGACGACGTCCGCGTCCAGCTCTCCGCGAGGGACGCGGCGGCGCCTACGCTCCGGCAGGCGCAGGCCGACGGGCTCCTCCCGACGATGGCCGCCTGCTCCGCCCGCTACGCGGAGCTCCGCGGCTCCTGACGCCTCGCGTCACCGGTCGCGCGCGGAAAGCAGGTGCGGCACGCAGGCCCGCACCGCCGACTCCCAGGGCTGCAGCGGTTCGAGCCCGGCGGCCACCCAGGAGGCGCCGTCCAGGACCGAGTAGCGCGGCCGGGGCGCCGGTCGGGGCACCTGCTCGGTGGGAGTCGGCACGACGCGCGCCGGGTCGGCACCCGCGAGCCGGAAGACGAGTCGGGCGAGCCCCCACCACGTGGTGGCGCCACCGTTCGTGGCGTGGACGACGCCCTGCGCCTCCGAGTCGGCCAGCTGCACGAGGCCGTGCGCCAGGTCCCGGGCCCAGGTCGGGGACCCGGTCTGGTCGTCGACCACCGCGACCTCGCCGCCGTCCTGGGCCAGACGCAGCATGGTCCGGACGAAGTTGGTGCCGTGCGCGGAGAACAGCCAGGCGGTCCGCGCCACGACGGCGTCGCCGCCGGCCTGCGCGACGGCCCGTTCCCCGGCGAGCTTGGTGCGCCCGTACACGGTCCGTGGGACCCGGCTCGTCGTCGACCTGGTACGGGCGCGAACCCGTCCCGTCGAACACGTAGTCGGTCGACACGTGCAGCAGCCGGCCGCGGCCGGCCATCTCCTCGGCGAGCCATCCCGGTGCGCGGCCGTTGACCAGCATCGCGGTGCTCGGCGTCGGACTCGGCCGCGTCCACCGCGGTGTAGCCGGCCGCGTTGACCAGGACGCGGCGGGAACCGGCCGCCGCACCGGCGAGCCAGCCGCGCACCGCGTCGCGGGTGGCGTTCTCGTCGGTGAGGTCGAGCTGCCGGCGGTCCGCTCCGACGACCTCGTCGCCGGTCCGCGTGCTCAGCGCCTCCCGTACCGCGGTCCCGAGCTGCCCGGTGACCCCCGTGATCAGCCAGCTCGTGGTCACGGCGTCCTCGTGGCGGCCTTCAGCGGCTCCCACCACTCCCTGTTCCGCCGGTACCAGTCCACGGTCCGGGCCAGTCCGTCCTCGAAGGTCGTCCGTGGCCGGTAGCCGAGGGCGGCGACCTTGGCGAAGTCGACGGAGTAGCGGAAGTCGTGGCCGCCGCCGCGCGGGTCGGCGACGTGCTCGACGGAGGACCAGTCGCGGCCGGTGGCGGCCAGCAGCTTCTCGGTGACCTCCCGGTTCGACAGCTCCTGGCCGCCGCCGATGTTGTAGACCTCCCCCGGGAGCCCCTTCTCGAGCACGACCTGGATGCCCCGGCAGTGGTCGTCGACGAACAGCCAGTCGCGGACGTTGCGCCCCTCGCCGTACAGGGGCACGCGGAGCCCGTCGAGCAGGTTCGTGATGAAGAGCGGGACGAGCTTCTCCGGATAGTGGTACGGCCCGTAGTTGTTGCTGCACCGGGTCACGGAGATGTCGGCGTCGTACGTCCGTGCGTAGGCGCGGGCGAGGAGGTCGCCGCCCGCCTTGGCGGCCGAGTACGGCGAGTTGGGCTCGAGGGCGGAGTCCTCGGCCCAGGAACCCTCCTCGATCGAGCCGTAGACCTCGTCGGTGGAGACGTGGACGACTCGTGTGCCGCCGGCGCGCAGCGCGGCGGCGAAGACCTGCTGCGCGCCGAGCACGTTCGTCCGCACGAAGTCGTCCGCGCCGCTGATCGAGCGGTCGACGTGGGTCTCCGCCGCGAAGTTGACGACGTAGTCGGAGCCCGGGAGCACGGCGTCGAGATCCTCCGCCGAGCAGATGTCGCCGCGGACGAACGTGTAGCGCGGATCCGCCGCGACCGGGGCGAGGTTGGCCGGGTTGCCCGCGTAGGTGAGCTTGTCGAAGACGGTGACCTGGGCATCCTCGAACCCGGGATAGGCGCCCGACAGCATGCTGCGCACGTAGTGGGAGCCGATGAAGCCGGCGCCGCCCGTGACCAGTACGCGCATGGCGCAGGACGGTAACGGAGGATCGCGGAGCGATGCCGCCCCGTGTCGTCCCGCCCCGTGCCGTGCGGACGCCGACGCCCGTCGGCCCGTACGGTTCCGCCGTGCGCGGAATCATCCTGGCGGGCGGGACGGGGAGCCGGCTGCTCCCCATCACCTCGGCCGTCAGCAAGCAGCTGATGCCGGTCTACGACAAGCCGATGATCTACTACCCGCTGTCGACCCTGATGATGGCCGGCATCCGGGACGTCCTGGTGATCACGACCGACGAGGACTCGCCGGCGTTCCGCCGGCTGCTCGGCGACGGCGACCGGCTCGGCATGCGCATCGAGTACGCGGTGCAGCCGCGTCCCGAGGGGTTGGCCCAGGCCTTCCTGATCGGCGAGGAATTCCTCGACGGTCAGCCGGTGGCGCTCGTCCTGGGGGACAACATCTTCTACGGCGCGGGCCTCGGCACCGCGCTGTCGCGGCTGCCGGTGCCCGACGGGGCGCACGTCTTCGCCTACCACGTGTCGAACCCGCAGGACTACGGGGTCGTCCACTTCGACGACCGACGGTCGGGTGCTCTCGATCGAGGAGAAGCCGGCCAGTCCGAAGAGCTCCTACGCCGTCCCTGGTCTCTACTTCTACGCGGCCGACGTCGTGGAGGTCGCCAAGGGGCTCCGGCCGAGTGCCCGGGGCGAGCTGGAGATCACCGCGGTCAACGAGCACTACCTGCGCGAGGGCAGGCTGACCGTCACGCGCCTGGACCGCGGAACGGCCTGGCTCGACACCGGGACGTTCGCCTCCCTGCGGGAGGCCACCGACTTCGTGTCCGTGGTCGAGGAGCGGCAGGGCCTCAAGATCGGCTGCATCGAGGAGATCGCCTGGCGCAACGGCTGGGTCGACGACGACGGACTGCGGCGGGCCGCAGAGCCCCTGGCGTCGAGCGGCTACGGCGACTACCTGCTGGGACTGCTGAACCGCTGACGCGTCACGCGCCGTCCGGGCCGCCGGCCTCCCGGCGCGGCAGATCGTCGTCGCACACCACGCGGACGAGCGGGAAGACCGCCTCGGCGATCGTGCGCGCGACCCGGTGGTGGACGGCGCTGCGCCGGCCGGCCGGGTCCTCGATGTCGTCCTGCCCCGTGTCACGGTGGTGTGCCCGGGCCTGGTGCAGCCGCACCGCCAGCTCGCCGACCCGTTCGCGCGGTGTCAGCCGGTCCAATCCGCTCAGGTCGGCGTCCTCCAGGAGATCGGCCGCCTCGAGCAGGGTGAAGGTGTGCCGGAGTCCCCGGGGTGCCAGTTCGAGCACCCTGGCGCGCTGCGAACGGCTCATGGTGAGCACGAGGTCCGCGCGTCCCGCCAGGTCGGCGGTCAGGCCGCGGGCCCGCACGCCCGCCGGATCTCCGCCGAGCCGCGCGAGGGCCTCGGCGCTGTGCGGATCCATCTCCTGACCGTCGAGCGCTTCGACACCGGCCTTCTCGATGGACAGACCACCCGCTCCCCGACCCAGCTGCTCCCGGGCCCACATGACGGCCAGGCGCTCTGCGACCGGAGAGCGGCGCACGTCGGTGGCGGAGACGAACAGCACGTGCACCGTGC
This sequence comes from uncultured Actinomycetota bacterium, assembly GCA_963777095.1. Classification (GTDB taxonomy): domain Bacteria; phylum Actinomycetota; class Actinomycetes; order Mycobacteriales; family Geodermatophilaceae; genus CAVZOY01. Next base: position 543,861 of record CAVZOY010000006.1, on the reverse strand, counting down.
GTAGGCTACGGGCGTCTCCCGGGGCCGGCGGCGCGGGCCTCACGTCCGGTACAGGGCCTCGAGCGGGCTCGTGGAGGCGTTCCCCGACGGCTGCGGCGCGAGGAGCACGTCGACCAGGGGCCGCAGCGCCGCGGCGATCGCGTCGGCGACCTGCGCGTGCACGCCGGCGCTCCGCCCGAGAGGGTCCTCGATGTCGTCCGGCTTGTGCGAGTTGCGGAAGCGGCGCTGGGCGTTCAGTCGCCGGCCGAGTTCCTCGGCGCGACGGTCGAGGGGGAGCCGGTCCAGGCCGCTGACGTCGGCTTCCTGGAGCAGGTCCGCCGCCTCCAGCAGCGTGAAGGTGCGCTGCAGCGCGCGGGGTGACATCTCCAGGACCGTCCGGCGATGGCGGCGGGTCATCGTCAGGATGAGGTCCGCCTCGGCGGCGAGGTCCACCGTCAGGGCCTTCCCCGGACGGATCGGCGGCCGCCCGCCGAGCCTGGCCAGCTCGCGGGCGCTCCTCGGGTCCATCTCGCGCCCGACCGCGGCCTCGATGCCGGCGCTGCTGATCTGCACGTGCGGCCGGTGCGGGCTCGCCTCGCGGGTGATCCAGGCCGTGACGAGCCCTTCCGCCAGCGGTGACCGGCAGACGTTGCCGGCGCAGACGAAGAGGAGGTGCACAGAACTGAGATTACGTGTCATCGTTTTCGGGACCTCCCCACTCGCGCCCGTCCGCCACTCCTACGGGTGAGCAACGAGCGTCCGTGGCTGAGGTGACGGCTGGGACGTCGGGCCGCGTGTCCCAGGACCGTTCCGTCACAGGCTATGCACTGCCGGTCATGATCGCCGGGTGCTGTGGCTCTGGGTGCTGGGCGGCGTCGCCGTGTGGTTGGTCCTCGGTGTGCTGGTCGCCGTCACCCTGGGCCGGGGGATCCGGATCGCGAACGACGCGTCGCCGCACGTGGGCCTGCCGGCCGGGCTGAACACCGCCGATCTGCCGGCCGCCCTCCGTGCGCCGATCGCCGCGCCTGCAGCCGTACGACGTGGCCCGGTGCCGCTCCCGCCGGTCGGCGTGGGGCTGATCGTCGTGGCCCTCGCGCTGGAGACGGCCGGCTACGTCGGCCGCCTGACCGGTGCCGGCGGCCCGTTGGCGACGACGCTCAGCATGGACGCCCCGTTCTCCGCGCCGCGCCTGTTCGTGGCGGGGCTCTTCGCGGTCGCCGCGCTGGCGGCCGTCGCCGGCGCCGCCCTCCAGGAGCGGCGCCGGCCGTGGTGGCTGGCCGTCGCCGTCGTCGCCGCTGCCATCGCGATCGTCAAGGCCGGCAGCACCATCCACTCGGACGCGATGCAGCTGGCCACGCGGACGTTCGGGGCGACGGCGGCGCTGCTGCTCAGTTCGGCGCTGGCTGCCGCAGTGCTCGGTGCGCTGTGGTGGCTGAGTGCCGGTGAGCGCCGGGACCGCCGCCGCGTGCTGTCGGCGCTGGCCTTCTACGGCGTCGCTGTGGTGGGCCTCTCGGCCCTGAGCGGCGCCGTCGCAGGGGCCTACGGCAACAGCAGCTGGGCGGCCACGGCCACCTTCGTCGAGGAGTCGGGCGAGGCGCTGGCTGCCGTGGCCTACCTGGTCGCGGTCCTGGTCGGCGTCGCGCCGCGGCTCGTGCTGCCCGGCGACTGGGCCCTCCGGCGCCGTGCGGACGCCGAGCTGCTCGAGGTACCGGCAGCGGGTGCCGGGCGGGCTCCCGCCACCCGGCGGGCGGGCAGCTGACGTCGGGTCAGGTCAGCGGGGCACGTCGGGCAGGGCCTGCTCGTCGAACTCGGCGGCGTTCTCGCCCAGGGAGTCGGTGCGCAGGTACTCCCACATGCGCTCGGCCGTGGCGTCGTCGAGGTAGACGACGCTGGCCGGCCCCTCCATCCCGGTGCCCAGGACCGGTGCGGTGAAGAACTCGACGTCGCTGTTCTCCAGGCTCCGCAGCGAGTAGGCCAGCGAGAGCATCTCCGTGTTGGACAGGCCGTCGTCGACCGCGACCGAGTCGCCCACGGCCCGCAGCGAGGCGTCGAGCCGGCCCAGGTCGCTGAAGGTCTCCTGGCTGATCAGCTTGTCCATGACCGCCTTGAGGAACTGCTGCTGCCGCTTGACCCGGTCGAAGTCCCCACCCTGCAGGCCGTAGCGCTGCCCCAGGTACCAGCGGACGTCCTCGCCGGTGATGTGGTTGACGCCGGCCTCGAACGTGTGGCCGCCGTTCTCGGTGGTCTCTGCGACCACGACGTCGACGCCACCGAGGGCGTCGGTGACCCGGGCGAGGCCCTCGAAGTCGATGGCGAGGAAGTGGTCGATCCGCACGCCGGTCAGCTGTTCGACGGTCTGGATCAGCAGGGTCGGGCCGCCGAAGGCATACGACGCGTTGATCTTGTTCAGCCCGTAGCCGGGAATGTCCACCCACGAGTCCCGCGGGATCGAGACGAGCTGGGCGTGCTCCCTGTCGGCCGCGATCCGCGCGACCATGATCGCGTCCGACCGGGCACCGGGAGCCTCCCCGTCCGGCGTCGCGTCGCGGGTGTCCGATCCGATCAGCAGGAACGTGACCGGGTCCCCGTCCACCCCCGGCGCTGTCGGTGAGGCCGGGGCGGGGCGGGAGTCGTCGGGGATGTCGGCGAACACGTCGCCGAGCCGCTCGACGTTGCCCGCGTACCGGTCGGTCAGCCACCAGGCGCCGCCGCCCAGGAGCAGCAGCAGGACGAGTGTCGTGGCACCGAGCACGATCAGGGCGCGACGACCCCGGCGACGGCCCTGGTGATCCGGGGCCTCGTCGTCGTCCTCGAGGCCGTCGAGGACCGCCGGGTCGTCCGGCTCGCTATCGGGGGTGCGTCCCTCCGTGCGGTTCATCCTCATCGGGGCCCCCCGTGCGCTGGTCGTCCGTCGCGAGGGTACGGACGAGGACGTCGCCAGGGGATGGTTCCTCGCTCGGAAGGAGGGCTTCCCGAGATCGAGCCGGCCTGGGAGAGGGACGTCGTCGTCCGGATGCCGACCACCCGCGGGAAGGAGCGGAGCGAGCCGACCGCTCCCCGTCCGGCGGGCTGCTGGGCCAGGTGGATGGCGCGGCCGACCACCACGGCGATGGGCGCGGAACTCAGCACCCAGGCCACCAGGACGATCGGGACCCAGTCCATCTGACCTCTCCGGGCGGACGGTCTCCGTGGTCGGGTCCGGCGGGATGGGCGCCGGACGGGTGTGTGGCGCACGACATCACCAAGTGTGGCCTCTTTCGCACCGATCGCAAAGCGGGACGCGGTAAAGGCTGGGCCCGGAGTTCCGGTACCGATGCGGGGACGGCACGCGCCTCCGCCGGGCCGTCGGGCTACGGGCGCTCGGCCGTCCAGGCCGTATCGTCGCTCGGAAGCGGCGCGGCCGGCCCCGGACCGACCGGCCGGCCGGGTGAGGAGCACGTGCATGAGGATCTCGGTCATCGGTTGCGGCTACCTGGGCGCGGTGCACGCCGCGTCGATGGCCCAGCTCGGTCACGAGGTCGTGGGCGTCGACGTCGATGCCGACAAGATCGCGTCGCTCGGCCGCGGTCAGCCGCCGTTCCACGAGCCCGGCTTCCCGGAGCTGCTGGGCGAGACGCTGTCGACCGGGCGTCTGCGGTTCAGCGCTGATTTCGCCGACGCCCGCGGCGCGCAGGTGCACTTCGTGTGCGTCGGCACCCCGCAGAAGCGCGGCGAGTACGCGGCCGATCTGCGCTACGTCGAGTCCGCACTCTCCTCGTTGCTCGAGGTCCTCTCGCCGGGCGACCTCGTCGTCGGCAAGTCCACCGTTCCGGTCGGGACCGCGGCCCGGCTGGCCGAGCTCGTCGCCGAGAACGCGCCGGGCGCGATGCTGGCGTGGAACCCGGAGTTCCTGCGCGAGGGGTTCGCCGTCCAGGACACCCTGGAGCCCGACCGGCTGGTGTACGGCCTGCCGACCGGGCCGGACGGCGACACCGCGCGCAAGATGCTCGACGACGTCTACGCGCCCATCGTCGAGCGCGGCACGCCCCAGGTGGTCACCGACTACGCCACCGCGGAGATGGTGAAGACGGCGGCCAACTCCTTCCTCGCCACCAAGATCTCGTTCATCAACGCGATGGCCGAGCTGTGCGAGGCGACCGGTGCCGACGTCAAGCAACTGGCCGACGCGATCGGCTACGACGACCGGATCGGCCGCAAGTTCCTCAACGCCGGCCTCGGCTTCGGTGGCGGCTGCCTGCCCAAGGACATCCGTGCCTTCATGGCCCGGGCCGGGGAGCTGGGCGCCGACCAGGCGCTGACGTTCCTGCGCGAGGTCGACAACATCAACATGCGGCGCCGGATCCGCATGGTGGAACTGGCCCGCGAAGTGCTCGACGGTTCGCTGCTCGGCAAGCGGATCGCGGTGCTGGGCGCGGCGTTCAAGCCCGACTCGGACGACATCCGGGACTCCCCGGCGCTCAACGTCGCCGCGCAGCTGCAGCTGCAGGGAGCCGTCGTCCTGGTCACCGACCCGGCGGCCGTGGAGAACGCCCGCCGGCTGTGGCCCCAGCTCGACTACGCGGCCACGCCCGAGGAGGCGGCGGAGGGTGCCCACGCGGTGCTCGTGCTGACCGAGTGGACGCAGTACCGCCGGCTCGACCCGCTGGTGTTCGGCGGGGTCGTCGCCCAGAAGCGCGTGCTCGACGGCCGCAACGCGCTGGACCGCGAGGCATGGGAGGCCGCCGGCTGGACCTACCGGGCCCTGGGGCGACGCGCCGGGTGAGCAGCGCGGTCGCGCCGGCCTGCGGCACCTCCTCCCGGGATCACGGTCGTGGCGGGAGCACCTGCTCGCGCAGGGCGTTCCAGACGACGGCCAGGTCGTCCGCCGGGGACCAGCCGCGCAGGTAGTCCTGCACGGCGCGGGCTTCTTCCGCGCTCGATCGAGGTGCCGCGTCGGCCCGCCACGGCCGCAGGAGACCGGGGCGCACACCGGGCGGCGACGCCCCCGGCGGACCGGCGGCCGGACGCGGACGCGGGCCCACCAGGGAGAGATCGCCCTTGACCACGTTGACGAGCACGGGCAGTTCGTCGAGGTGGTAGCGGCGCAGGACTCCGCCGACGGAGCTGCAGCGGTCGACGGCCGCCGCCGGTCCGCCGACGGGAGCGCCCGGCGCGGGGCGGGCCCACGCGGACGTGCGGAACCGCAGGAGGTCGAACTCGCGGCCGTCTCGTCCGATGCGTCGCTCGCGCGTCAGCAGGGGACCGTCGTCCTCCAGCCACATGGCGAGGGCGACGGCCACCAGGCAGACGCCGCTGAGGAGCAGGAGCAGGGCAGCCACGGAACGGTCCAGGACCGACTTGGCGCGGGAGGGCGTCACCGACTGTGGATGGGGTCGGTTCGACGGGATCACGACCACGGCAGTCGCTCCGGATCGCGAAGCGGGCAGGGCCGTGTCGAGCAGGGCAGGTGGGTCATGGTTGCTGTCCTCGAAAGATGAGCCGGAGGGCGCCGGGACGGCTGTTCGGCCGTCGGCCAGGGCGCGCGCGGGAACGGGAACGTTCCCGCTTGTCGGGCAGGGGAGCTGGGCCCGCGAGCGGGCGCCGGTCGCCCGGCTCAGTCGGGTCGGACTCCGGGGCCCTCCGCGCGCGGCACGATCGGGGCCACCTCGGTCGGCACGGGCCGCAGCTCGACCGGCGGCGGGGCGAGCGCGGGGATCGCGGCGGGCAGCACGGCGGAGTCGGCGGAACCGCGCTGCGCGTCGTCCCGCCGTGGTCCGGCTCCGCCGCATCCGCCGTGTGCGCTCGCGGCGGTCGGCGGCACGGGGACGGCCGGGACCCGGGTCGGCGCCTCGGTGTTCCCGGAGAAGGGGAGGTGCCGGCTCCCGGTCACCGTGTCCTCCGCCGGTGCTGCGCCGTCTGGCGAGGAATCGACGGCGGCCGGCGGGACGACGGGGGAGAGCGGTCCTTCGCCGGTCGGGGCGGTGAGGAGCAGGGCGGTCGACGCGCTGTAGTCCCTGCCGGTCAGGCAGAAGGTCGATGCGTCCAGGGGGGTCTCGACGAGGGCTCCGACGACGTCCAGGAGAGCAGACGCGCCGCAGTCGACCGGCTCGGCGAGCAGGTCGAGCAGCGAGGTGGACGAGGGAGGGGCGAGAACCTCGCTGCAGGCCTCCTCGGGCACCTCGGTCACGACGGCGTCGTCGACGGGGACCTCCTCCGGCGGGACGACCTCGGCGGGATCGGGAACCGGGACCTCGGCGAGGCCGTCGTCGACGACGACCTCGCCCTCGGGCTCTCCGGACGTGTCGGTCGGTGCGGGTGCCGGCTCGGACGACGGGCACGTCGACGTGTCCGCAGAGAGGACGCAGTCCGCCGGCTCCTCCGCCGGCTCCTCGGCGGTCTTCTCCTTAGACGGCTTCTGCCGGGCCGGCTGCTCCTCGGCGGGCTCTTCCGTGGGCTCTTCTGCAGGCTCTTCTGCGGACGGCTCCTCGGCGACGGGTTCCTCGCCCGAGGGCTCCTCGGTGGCGGTTCCTCGGTGGCGGGTTCCTCGGTGGCGGGTTCCTCGACGCCGCCGGTGGCAGGCTCGTCGATGTCTCCGTCGCGGGGTGGCTTCGGCTTTCCTGCGGGGTCGCCCGGCGCGCCCTTCTGGGGCTCGGCCGTCCCGTCGTCCGACGGTTCCGACGGTGCGGGCGCCGCCTCCGGCGGTGGATCGGCGCCGGTGTCCGCCGTGCCGTCCGAGTCGTAGGAAAGGTCGGTGCTGCTGGTGGGCGAGCCGTCGTCCGTGGATGCGGCCACGGGACCGGTCTCCGGAGCGGGAGCCCCGTCCGCTGCGCGGGCCACCGCTGCCAGCCCGGCCCAGAAGGCCAGGGAGAGGAGGAGCCCCAGGACGAACCGGATGGGCCAGCGCGCAGCACGGCGTGCGAGCGTTCGCCGGGAGCCAGCGGGCGGCTCCGGGCGCGGTTCGAGCTCCCGGTGGAGAACCGGGGCGACCGGGCTCACCCCGCGAGCCTGGAACTCCCCTCCCGCCACGTCAACCGGAGAGGGCGCGCGAGCCGGAGGAACCGGGGACGAAGTCGTGCCGAGAGCCTTCTGTCGAGCCGGCCGGGACGGCCTCCGTCGCTCGCTAGTCTGCGCGGATGACCTGGCTGGTGACCGGCGGTGCGGGCTACATCGGCCTGCACGTGGTGCGCGCGCTCCGGCAGACCGACGAGGTCGTCGTTCTCGACGACCTCAGTTCCGGTCGCGGCGACCTGGTCGGTGTCCCGCTCGTCGTGGGCGACGTGGGCGACGCCGACGTGCTGGACCGGGTCTTCGGCGAGCACGACATCGCCGGGGTCGTCCACCTGGCGGCCAAGAAGCAGGTCGCCGAGAGCGTCGCCGCCCCCCTGCTGTACTACCGCGAGAACGTGGCCAAGCTGATTCCGCTCCTCGAGGCCATGGGTCGCGCGGGCACGAGGACGATGGTGTTCTCCTCGTCCGCCGCCGTGTACGGCTGGCCCGACGTGGAGCAGGTCACCGAGTCGACCCCGACCGCGCCGTGGTCGCCCTACGGCGAGACCAAGCTCGTGGGGGAGTGGCTGGTGCGGGCGGCCGCGGCCGCTCACGGCTTCCGGTTCGCGCTGCTGCGCTACTTCAACGTCGCCGGCGCCGCCGCCCCCGAGCTGGCCGATGCGGCCGTGGCCAACCTCGTGCCCATGGTCTTCGAGCGCGTCGCGCACGGCCGCCGGCCGCGCCTGTTCGGCGACGACTACCCCACGCCCGACGGCACCTGCGTCCGCGACTTCATCCACGTGAGCGACGTGGCCGACGCGCACGTCGCCGCTCTCCGCCATCTCGACGCCGGCGGCGGGAACCTGCTGCTCAACGTCGGCCGCGGGACGGGCGCGTCGGTGCGCGAGGTGCTGGACGTGGTGGCGGCCGTCACCGGGTTGCCGACCGAGCCCGAGGTGCTGCCCCGCAGACCGGGGGATCCGCCCCGCGTCGTGGCGGCCAACGACGCCATCCGGCGCACCCTCGGGTGGGAGCCCCGACACGACCTCGCCTCCATGGTGCGCAGCGCATGGGCCGGCTGGGCGCACTAGACCCGCGCCCCGGCCCGGCCTCAGTCGCGGAGCAGGCCCAGGACGACGAGCAGGGCCGCGCAGACGGCGAGCACTCCGATCCCCTGCCACACCGGGTGCCTGTGCCGGTGGCGGTAGACCCCGAGCCCGCCGAGCCCGAGGAGCACGGCGCCGCCCACCCAGAACCACGGGCCGTCGAGGTGGCGCAGGATCGCGGCCTCGTAGGTTCCGTCGTCGAGCAGCCCGTTCACGTCCGTGATCATCGGCAGCCGTGATCACCTCCGGCAAGTCGGCGGGAACGCGCGTCCGGGAGGTGTTGGGCACCCCTGTGCCGCGCACCTTGTGCTCTGCACACAGCTGTGTGCAGAGCACAAGGCGGCAGAAAGCACCGTCCGGGGGACCCCCGGACGTGTCGTCGGGACGGGCCACCGGACCTCACCCTCCCTGGTGAGAGGGGGGATCGGCAGGGCGGATCCGTCCCTTACCGTCGCTGTGCCGGGTGACGCCTGACCCGGTGACACCTGACTGGGGGGACACGGGTGGCGACCCACCACGAGTACCGCTTCAGCATCGTCGTGCCGACCTACGAGCGGCGCGAGGTGCTGGTCGAGAGCATGCGCTCGCTGGCCCGGCTGGAGACGCCGTGGCCGGTCGAGCTCGTCGTGGTCGTCGACGGCTCGACCGACGGCAGCGCGGCCGCCGCGCGTGCGGTCGACGTCCCGTTCCCGGTCACCGTGGTCGAGCAGGCCAACGCCGGCGCCGCCGCCGCGCGCAACTCCGGCGCCGCCGAGGCGCGCGGCGAGTACCTGCTCTTCCTCGACGACGACATGACCGCCGATCCGCGACTGCTCGTCGAGCACGACGCCGTCCTGCGCGCGGGCGCGGACGCCGCGGTCGGGCACATCCCGCTGCACCCCGACTCGCCGCGCACCCTGCTCACGCCGGGCGTCGACCGGTGGGTGCGGCTGCGTCACGAGCGGCTGACCCGCACGCAGGGGCAGCTCGCGCTCGGCGACCTGCTCACCGGCCAGCTGTCGGTGCGCGCCGACCTGTTCCGCGCCGCGGGCGGCTTCGACGAGGACTTCAACGCCGCGGGCTCGTTCGGCGCCGAGGACACCGACTTCCTGCACCGGCTGCTCACCGGTGGGGCCGCCGTCCGCTACGCCCCGGGGGCGGTGACGTGGCAGCGCTACGTCGTCACCCCGGACCAGTACCTGCGCCAGTGGAAGCAGGGTGGCCGGGCGGACGCCGTCCTCACCCGCAAGCATCCCGAACTCGCGCCGACGCTCGCCGAGCAGCACGGCGCCGGCACGCCGGCCGGCCGCGTGCTGCGCCGGCTCGCCCCGGCCGTGCCCTCGCGGGTCGGCCGCGTGGTGGCCGCGCCCGTGGTCGCCCGCGCCCGGCGCGGCGGCACTGACCTGCTCACCAGGTGGGCGTTCGCCCGGGTGCGCGACGCCCTCTACTGGCGCGGGCTCGCCGAGCTCGGTGGGTTCCCCGAGGCCGGCGCCCCGTCGGTGCTGGCCTACCACGCGATCGAGGACGTCGACGACGCCGTCATCGGTCCCTGGTGCGTCGACCCCGCGGCGTTCGCCCGGCACCTCGACGCGCTCGAGGCGGCCGGCGCCCGGTTCGTCGGCGTCCGCGACGTGCTGGCCTGGCTCGACGGGACGCCGTTGCCGCCGCGCTCGGTGCTCCTGACCTTCGACGACGGCTACGCCGACCTGCTCGAGCACGCCGCGCCGCTGCTGCAGGAGCGGGGGATCCCTGCGCTCGTGCTCGTCGTCGGCGAACAGCTCGGCGGCTGGAACGAGTGGGACACCAGCCGGGGCGCCGCCAAGCTGCCGCTGCTCTCGGCGGAGCAGCTGCGCGAGCTGGGAAGGCGTGGCTGGGACGTCGGCCTGCACTCGGCCACGCACGCGCACCTCGTCCAGCTCGACGACGACGCACTCCGGCACGAGCTCGCCCAGCCGCTGCGCGCGCTCGACGAGCACGGGCTCCCGGTCGTGCCGGTGCTGGCGTACCCGCACGGCGAGCACGACGCCCGTGTCCGGGCCGCCGTCCGTGGCGCCGGGTACGCCGCCGCCTTCGCCCTCGAGGGACGTCGCACGTCGACGTCCGCCCGGGGACGGTTCGCCCTGCCGCGCCTCGAGGTGCGCCGCGACACGACGGCGGAGGCGCTGGTCGCCGCCGTTCTGGACCCGCCCCGCGCGCCCGTCCGTGAGGTCGAGCGCGAGCTGCGCGGCGTCGCCCGGCGCCTGCTGCGGGCCCGGTGACCGCCCCCCTCCGGTCCGCGTCCCCGGCTCCCCCGGCCGACGACGCCGCCGTCCGCTCGGCGATGTCCGGCCTGTTCGGCCGCGACTCGCTGTACCTGCTGTTCTGGTTCCTGCAGGTCGTGGTGGCCGCGCTGGCCACGCCGATCGCCACGCGCCTGCTCGGGCCGGGCGAGTTCGGCACCTGGTCGGCCGCCAACGCCGTCATGCAGGTGCTCTACGTGCTCGGTGGCCTGGGGCTGTCGGTCGCGGTCCAGAAGTTCCACGAGGACCGCGGCCCGGACGCCGCCCGTCGGCTGGTCACCCTCACCGGGGTCGCCGCCGTCGCGATCACGCTGGTCGCCGACCTCACCGGACCGCTCTGGAGCGATCCGCTCGGCTTCGGCGGCTACGGCGGCGCCGTCCGGCTGGCCGTGCTGTGGGCCGGCGCCTCCGCGCTGACCGCCTCGCTGCTGGCCCTGCTGCGCAGCCAGGACCGGCTGGGGCCGTTCAGCGCGGTCAGCCTGCTGCAGTCGGTCGTCGCCGAGGTCGCCAGCCTCGTGCTGCTGGTCGTCCTCGCGCCGACCGCCGAGGCGTTCGTGCTGGGCCGGCTGGCCGCGCAGGTCCTCGCCGTCGTGCTCGGCCTGGCCTTCACCCGGGTGCGCGGACCGCGCCGCGGCGACCCGCCGCTGGCCGGCGCCGCGCTGGCCTTCTCCCTCCCGCTCGTGCCCGCGATGCTCGGCTCGTTCGTGCTGGGGGCCTCCGACCGCTTCCTGATCCAGGAGCAGCTCGGGCAGACCGCTGTCGCCCAGTACTCGGTGGCCTACAACATCGCCGCGCTGCCGATGCTGGTGCTCAGCGTGCTCAACTCCGTCTGGCTGCCGCGGTTCTTCGCGGCCGGCCCGGGGGCGGACGGCGACGCCGTCACCACCGCCAGCCGCGACGCCCTCTACCGGCTGCTCGCCCCGGTGATGGTCGGCCTGTCGGTGGCCGCGCCGCTCGTCCTGCGCATCTGGGCGCCGGCGTCGTACCGGCCCGACGAGCTGCTGCTGGTCACCGCGGTGGTCGTGGTCAGCGCCGTTCCGTACACGGCCGGGCTCTCGGCCACCCGTGTCCTGCTCGCCTCGTCGCGCACCCGCACCGTCGCGCTCTCGGCGGTCGTCGCGTCGGTGCTCAACATCGCGCTGAACCTCTGGTGGATCCCGCTGTGGGGGATCGTCGGCGCGGCGCTGGCCACCTACGTCGCGTACACGCTGCAGCACGTCATCCTGCTCCTGCCCACGCGGGGCCGGCCGTCCAGCACCACCTACGCCGGTCTGGCGCAGGCCGTCGCGGGCCTGGTCGCGGCGATCGCCGTCGTCGAGCTGCCGACGGACGTGGCCGGTCTGGTGCTGCGCGGCGTCCTGGGCGTGGCCTGCCTCGGCTGGTTCGCCGCGGCCTACGTCGGCATCCGTTCCCGCTCAGCTGTCCTGGAGGTTCCTCGATGACCGGCACGTGGTGCGCCGAGCTGGAGCTGTCGACCGGCGCGGTCGACGCCGTCGTCCCCCGGGGGAAGCAGGATCGGGCGCGCGTCCTCGTGCGGCTGCACGGCGACCCGCTCGGCTACGTGCCGGCCGCCCTGCCGCTGGACGTCGCCGCCGTCTCGGCCGAGGCGCGGGATCGGTTCGCCGGTCGCGTCGCCCAGGTCGAGGCCGACGACCGCGAGGCCCCGACCGAGGACCTCGTGAGCCTCGTCGTCTGCACCCGCAACCGCGCGCCCCAGCTGGTCGCCTGCCTGGACCGGCTCGCCGCGCTGACCCATCCCCGGCTCGAGATCCTCGTGGTCGACAACGCCCCGACCGACGACAGCACCCGCGAGGTCGTCTCGGCCGTGGCCGCCCGCGACCCGCGGTTCCGCTACGTCCTCGAGCCGCGGCCCGGGCTGTCCCGAGCCCGCAACGCGGGCCTCGCCGCCGCGACCGGTCGGTACCTGGCGTACACCGACGACGACGTCGCGGTGGATCCCGGCTGGATCCAGGGGCTGCTGCGCGGCTTCGGCCGGGCACCGGACGTCGGCTGCGTCACCGGCCTGGTGGCCACCGCCGACATCGCCGGTGCGGCCGAGGAGTACTTCGACGCCCGCGCCGCCTCGTGGTCGACCCGCTGCGAGCCGCTGCTGTTCGCCCTCGAGGGTCCGGGCAGCGAGGACCCGCTCTTCCCGTACTCGCCCGGCGTCTTCGGCACCGGCGCGAACCTCGCCTTCGACCGGCAGCTGCTGGTCGACCTCGGCGCCTTCGACGAGGCGCTCGGCGCGGGCACCCGCACCCGCGGCGGCGAGGACCTCGACATCTTCGTCCGCGTGCTGCGGGCCGGCCGCTCGATCGCCTACGAGCCGGCCGCCCTGGTCTGGCACCACCACCGCGCCGACCGCGAGGCCCTGCTGGGGCAGATGTTCGGCTACGGCACCGGGCTGTCGGCCTTCCTCACCAAGTGCCTGCTCCAGCCCGACACCCGGCGCGAGCTCCTCGGCCGGGTCCCGCTCGGGCTGCGCCGCATGGCCGGCATCCGCAGCACGACGCGGGAGCGGCTGACCGAGCCGGCCGCCGCGCCCCGCGGCGCGCTGCTCCGCGAGTTCCTGGGCTTCGGCGCCGGGCCGCTGCTCTACCTGCAGGCCCGCCGGGCGCTGCGCATGGCTCCGGGAGGTCGGGCATGAGCGTCTCCACCCTGCCGACGGCGACGCCGGCTCCGCCCCCGGCGGCCCCCGTCTCGCACGCGCGCTCGTGGGCGACCTGGGTCGTGCCGGGCGCCGGGATGCTCGGCCTCGTGCTGTGGGCGCTGTCGCTCTCCTCGGTCCGGCCGGAGGAGTCCGACGGCTGGGGGCTGCTGCCCGCGCTGCCCGCGCTCTGGTACGTCGCCTTCGCGATCGCCCTGCTCGGCGTCCTCGCCGCGCTGGTCGCGAGCCGGCCCGTGCGGCACACGGTGCTCGCACCGCTGGCCGCGCTGGTCGCGCTGCTGTTCGGGACGACGTCCGCCGTCTACGACGTGCCGCGCTACCCGTGGACGTACAAGCACGTCGGCGTCACCGAGTACCTGCTGGAGCACTGGTCGGTCGACCGGTCGATCGACATCTACCACAACTTCCCGGGCTTCTTCTTCCTCTCCGCGGCGATCTCCGAGGTCACCGGCGTCGCGCCGCTGACCCTCGCGCAGTGGACCCAGCCGGTGCTCGCGGCGCTCACGGCAGCCGCCGTCTACTGGGCGATCGGCGGGCTGTCGTCGTCCCGCCGGATCCGCTACGGCGCCGTGCTGGTCTACCTGCTCGGCGACTGGATCGGACAGAACTACTTCGCTCCCCAGGCGCTCGCGTTCCCGGTCGCGCTGTTCGTGGTGGGCGGCCTGCTGCGGTCGGTCCCGGCCGGGGCCGAGGGACTGCGCCGGGAGGGGCTGCGCACCCGCTTCCCGCTCGCCGACGACCCCGACCTCCCCGCGCCGGGCGCCTTCTGGGGCAGCCGTCGGGCGACGCTGCTGCTCGTCGCCGCCTTCGCCTTCGTGGTGGTGTCCCACCCGCTGTCGCCGGTGATCCTGCTCGGCCAGTCCGTGCTGATCTGCGTGCTGCTGCGCCCGGCGCGGCCGTGGCTGCCCGTCGCGTTCCTCGCCGTCGAGCTGTTCTGGTTGATGCTCGCCTGGCCGTTCCTCGCCAGCACCTACGACCTGTTCGAGTTCGGCGTCCGCAACATCGAGCCGCCGCAGGTCGCGCTCGTCGAGCCCCTGCCCGGGTACGAGCTGTCGCTGTGGGCGGCCCCGCTGCTCATGGCCGTTCTCGTGCTGCTCACCGGCTACAGCGTGCTGCGCGGTCTCCGCAGCCCGGGCCGGCTCGCCCGGCTCGTCGCGCCGGTGGGGCTGGTGGCCGTGCCGCTGGCCATGGTGCTCGGGCAGCCCTACGGCAACGAGGGCATCTTCCGCGCGTACCTGTTCGCGCTGCCGTGGCTGGCCTACCTGATCTCGTCGCGGTTCTTCGACGGCCGCCGCCGGTGGACGCCGCGACGGCTGCTGCCCGTGCTGCCCGTCGCCGTGGTCGCCGTCCTCGCCCTGCCCGCGAACTTCGCCGGCGAGATGAGCTACCGCGTCGCCGCCTCGGACGTCGCCGCCGACGCGTGGTTCGAGCAGAACACCCCCGCCGGCTCGGTGCTGGTGCCGTTCACCTCCGCCTACCCGTGGCGGTCGACGGCCGAGTACGCCGACCACCTGCCCGATCCCGACCGGCGTCGGTCGTGGGGCTCACCGAGCTGCCCGCCTTCGCCGAGGCCGCCGAGGACCAGACCGATCTGGTCGAGTTCACCCAGGCCGTGTGCGAGAGCAGCGCCGGCGACGGTCCGGCGTTCGTGGCGATCGGCCCGTCGGCGGAGGACGACGTCCTGCTGTTCGGCCGGATGCAGCTCTACACCTACCGCGCCTTCGAGCGGGCGATCGCGGCCGACCCGGACTTCACGGAGGTCTTCCGCGAGGGGACCAGCGTCCTGTACCGCTGCCGTGACTGACCCGGTCGGAGCGCGGCGCCGCCCGATCCTGGCGAAGGCCGATCGTCCGCTGCTGGTGCTGGCCGTCGCCGCCGGCCTCGTGCTGGCCGTCGTCGTCACCCTCGTGCTGCGGCCCGGGGCGTCGGTGGCCGGTGAGGCGCGGTGGGCCGGACCGCCCGGCGACTGGGAGCAGGTCTTCGCCGACGAGTTCGACGGCGACACCCTGGACCGGTCGGTGTGGCAACCCGACCGCGGCGGCGACAAGCCCGCCCTGCCCTTCAACTGGGACATCGAGGGCGCCTGGTTCGACCCGTCGAACGTGACGGTGGCCGACGGGCGGCTGACCCTGACCGTCGAGCGCGAGGCGCGCACGGTGGGGGACGGCGACTACGACCACAGCACCGGCATGGTCCAGACGCTGCCCGACATCGCCGTCCGGCCGCCGGTCTACGTCGAGGCGCGGGTGCGGATGCCGTCGTGCGACGGCTGCTGGCCGGCATTCTGGCTGCATCCGCTCGACCGGTGGCCGCCGGAGATCGACATCGCCGAGTTCCTCGAGGCCGGCAGCGAGCCGCGGCCCTCGTTCAACTACATCGACCCGGCCGACAGCCGCACCGGTCCCGACATGTACGGCGACCCGGACGTCGACTACCGCGACGACTTCCACACCTACGGGCTGCTCTGGGACGGCGAGCGGGCGGTGCCCTACCTGGACGGCGTCGCCTACGAGGCGCTCGCCGCCACCGAGGACATGACCGACATCCCGATGATGATCATCCTCAACCTGTCACTCCGTGGCGGGTACGACCCGGAGCCCGGGGCGCACATGGACGTCGAGTGGGTCCGCACGTGGACGCCCTCGTGAACGCAGGGGACGGTCAGGCGCGGCGGAGCGCGAGGCGCAGCCGCATGCCGGCGTAGCTGAGCACCGTCAGCGTCGTCCCCTCGACGATCGCCTCCGCCCGGCCGAGGCCGCCGACGTCGCCGCGGACGAGCGCACCGAGGCCGCGCAGCACGCCGCGCGGCAGGGTGCGCGTGACGTACGCGCGTTCGGTCGACAGCGCCTCGTCCTGCCCGGTCAGCCGGCTGACCAGCGCCTTGGACCGGCCCTCGGCGCGGCAGCGGCGGCGGAAGTAGCGGCGGGTGACCCGGTCCGGGGTGACCGCGTGCCGGCACACCGACGACGGCTCGAGCACGACCCGCCCCCCGTTCCGGCGCGCGCGGATCGAGAACTCGGTCTCCTCGCAGCCCGCGGCGTCCTTGCCGAGGCGACCCATGGTGGCGTCGAAGCCGCCGACGCCCTCGAACACCGACCGGCGGAAGCTCATGCTGGCGCCGATCGGGTTGCGCACCTCGGCCCGCCCCTCGGGCAGCCCGGCGTACGAGCAGCCGACCACCCAGAGGAACTCCTCCGGGAACCAGCCGGGCCGCGGTGCCCGCCAGGCCGGCACGACCCGCCCGCCGGTGCCGACGACGGACGGATCCTCGTAGGGCGCCATCAGGCCGGCCGCCCAGCCGGGTTCGGCGGCGGCGTCGTCGTCGAGGAAGGCGACCACGTCACCGGTGGCCGCGCGGACGCCGGTGTTGCGGGCGCCGGACAGGCCTCGCCCCTCGGCGTTGGGCAGGCACTGCACGTCGGGGAAGGTGGCTCGGGCGCGCTCGAGGAGCTCGTCGTTGTGGTCGGCCACGAGCAGCACCTGGTCGACCGGACGCGACTGCGCGCGCAGGCTCTCGACCGCGGCGCAGATGTCGTCCCACCGCTCCAGCGTGTAGGCGCAGAGGACGACCGAGAGGCTGCGCGGGGTCGTCACGGCGGGGAGCGTACGTGCGGCGGACCGCCGCACCCCGGATGGGGAACCGTGTCGGCGTTGACCACGGGGAGGCATCGGGAGACCCTGACCGCCGCCGGACGGTCGACGAGAGGGGCACGGTGAGCGACACGGACGCGTCGGACGCCGGTCCCTCGTGCGGGCGGTGCGGGCACGGCCGCCGGGCGCACGAGCACTACCGGTCGGGCAGCGACTGCGCGCTCTGCGACTGCCCGAGGTTCAGGCGGCCGCTGCTGCGCCGTCTGCTCGGCCGCTGACGGCGCCCGGGCGCCGGCGGACCGTCGCCACGCCCGCCAGGGCGAGGAGCACCAGCAGGTACGTCAGGTAGGGCAGCCGCACGTCGACGGCCAGGGCCGGCCAGAACAGCGGCACGCCCGGACCGGTGGACAGGTCGCGCAGCAGCTGCGTCGCCGCTCCGACGGCGAGCCCGGCCAGGGCGACGCGCCACCTGCGGACGGCGAGGGCCGCCACCAGCAGCACCGCCACCGTGCTCAGCGAGTGGGTGACCGGTCGGCCGGACGGCGTGGCGGTGACGTCGAGGCCCAGGAAGAGCGGCACGTGGTCGAGGTCGAGCAGCACCGCGCCGGCCAGCACCCACGGCAGCAGCCGCAGCGCCGTCGTCCGGGCGGAGCAGCGCCGCCAGCACGAGCCAGGCGGTGAGCAGGTGCGCCGGCTCGTCGAGCGCGCCGAGCACCGGGAGCGGCCAGTCGCGTGCCTCGCGGACCAGGTCGAGCAGCAGGATCGCGGCCACCGCCGTCCCGCGGCCGGAGCACCGGCGGCAGGACCCGCTGCAACGCCGAACGGGTACGGACGGCGGGGTGCACCCGCCGTCCGTACCCGTTCCGCAGAGGTGTCGTGCTCAGCGCGCGGCGTGCTCCGCCATGAGCGCCCGGGCCAGCGGACCGGGGTCGTAGCTCTCGGGGTCGTAGGCGAAGTTGTCGACGAACAGGATCTCCGTCGAGCACCGTGCCGGCCGGCACGTCCAGCGGCTCGATGACCCGGTTGCCGACGATGCGCACCGGCAGCGGGATGACCGGGGCGATGTCCCTCGGCTCCGTACGGACGATCTCCACGTCGTGCCCCTTCCGGTTGAACCGCTCGACGAGCAGGGCCCGCAGCACGCGGAACCCGTCCCGCCAGGTGTTGAGGTTGCTCTGGCCGTGGATGCGCTCGGCCTCGTAGCTGGGCACCTCGGTGATGCCGCAGGCCGGCCTTGGCGATGCGCGTGTTGATCAGGGTCTCGATCTCGAAGCCGTCGCCCCACAGCTTCTCGGTGCTGCCCCGATCGGCGGCGTCGAGCTCGAGGGCCGGCAGGCAGTGCGCCCAGAAGGCGTTGTAGCCGTAGCAGAGGTCGGTGTACCGGGTGCCGAACAGCGCGTTGGCGATCCGGTTGAGCCAGCGGTTGCCCCAGGCCCGCACCCGCGTGATGTCCGCGCTGCCGCCGCCGGGTGCGAACCGGGTGCCCTTCGCGAAGTCGGCGCCGTCGACCAGGGCGGCGACGTACCGCTCGATCTCGCGCGGGTCGGCCGAGCCGTCGGCGTCGAGCATGACGACGATGTCGCCGGTGACCGCCGCGAACCCGCAGGCCATGGCGTTGCCCTTGCCGATGCGGTTCTGCCGCACGACGACGACGTCCGGGCGCAGGCTCCGGGCGACCTCGATGGTGTCGTCGACGCTGCGGCCGTCGACCACGATCACCTCGTGCAGGTCCTCGGGCAGGAGCCCGAAGACGTGCGGGAGGTTCTTGGCCTCGTTGTAGGTGGGGATGACCACGCTGACGCGTGGCTTCCGCGTCGCGCGCGGGGTGAACTGGACAAGCGTGCTCTGGAGCATGCCCGTGTCCTCTCGGACGAGGACGGGTTCGGTTTCGCCTCTGCTCGCCGCCGGGCTATGGCGACCACTTGCGCCCGGCGGGTCAACGCTCACCCGTTCGATCACTTCGTTCGTGCAGCCTGTTGACGACGGGACTGCTGGCTCCGTCGTCCGACGGCGTCACGTCCGTGTGATCGCTCGTCCCCCTCACGCACCGTCACGATCCTTCGCGAGCGCTGCGTGCCGCGGACTATGTAACCCCTGGTCGGGTCGCAAGTAAAGCGCAAGGCACCCCCCGGACGAGGGAAAAAGTCACTCTGCGCTACGGGCGATCGGGGCTGTCCCCCGTCCGGACGACCCGGTCAGCCGGCGGTCCAGGCGAGCAGGTCGTCGGCGGAACGGGTGTTGATCACCCGATCCGGATCGACCCCGCACTCCACCGCGCGCTCGCACCCGTTGCCCTGCCAGTCCAGCTGCCCGGGGGCGTGCGCGTCGGTGTCGACGGCGAACTCGCAGCCGATCTCGTGGGCCAGGGTGAGCAGCCGCTTCGGGGGGTCCAGCCGCTCGGGCCGGGAGTTGATCTCGACGGCGGTGCCGTGCTCCACGCAGGCCGTGAAGACCGCCTCGGCATCGAACGTGCTCTCCGGCCGCGGCCGCTGCGTGCCGTTGCGTTGGCGGCGGCCGATCACCAGCCGGCCGGTGCAGTGCCCGAGGACGTCGGTGTGCGGATCGGCCACGGCGCGCAGCATCCGCTCGGTCATGGACCTCGAGTCGGCCCGCAGGTCGGAGTGCACGCTGGCGACGACGACGTCGAGCCGGCCGAGCAGCTCGTCGGTCTGGTCGAGACTGCCGTCGACGTTGATGTCGACCTCGATCCCGGTCAGGATCCGGAACGGGGCGAGCTCCTCGTTGAGCTCGGCGACGACGTCGAGCTGCTGCTCCAGCCGCTCGGCGGTCAGCCCGTTGGCGACGGTCAGCCGGGGGGAGTGGTCGGTCAGCGCGAGGTACTCGTGGCCGAGCGCCATGGCGGCCTCGGCCATCTCGCGGATCGGGCTGCCGCCGTCGGACCAGTCCGAGTGGGCGTGCAGGTCGCCGCGCAGCGCGGCCCGGAACTCGGCGACGTCGTCGGCCAGCGGTACCAGCTCGGCGTAGGCGTCCTCCAGCCGCTGCAGGTACTCGGGCACCTCGCCGGCGTGCGCCTGCACGATCGCGGTCGCGGTCTTCGGCCCGATGCCGCGCAGATCGGTGAGGGTCTTGGTGCGGATCCGTCGCTCGAGCTCGCCCTCGGCCAGCCCGTCGACGACGGCGGCGGCGGTCCGGAACGCCTGGACGCGGTGCGTGGGCTCGCGGGCGCGCTCCAGCAGGAAGGCGATCCTGCGGAGCGTGCCCGCGGGCGAGGAAGGGGCGGTCAGCGCCGTCGTCCCTACTTCGACTTCTTGATCTTCTTCTCGGCCTTCTTCTGCGCCTTGGCCGCCCGCTTCTGCGCCTTCGCGAAGCTCTTCTCGGTGGAGTCGGCGGCCTTCGACGCCGCCCGCCGGGCGCGGTAGCCGACCGACGGCTTGCCCTCGGTGTCGACGGCGGCCAGCAGCAGCCCGCCGAGCAGGCCGGTGTTCTTGAGGAAGTTGGAGATCTGGCCGAACCGCTCGGTCGGGTCGGTGTGCTCCCAGAACCGGTGGCCGGCCAGCGTCGTCGGCACGACCGACGCGGACAGGACGAGGGCCGTCAGCCGCGGCAGGCGGCCGAGGCCGAACAGCGTGCCGGCGGCCACCTTGATCGCGGCATCGGCCTTGACCCACTGCTCGACGTCGCGGGGCACCTGGACGGGCAGTTGCTTGTCGGCCGTCTCGGCGATCTTCTGCACCACCGGACGGGCGCCGGGCACCCGGTCCTGCGGTTTGCGGAGGGTGCTGATGCCGCCGTAGACGAACGGAGCGGCGAGCAGTGGCCGGGCGATCCGGCGGACCAACATGGGAACCTCTTTCCCTCGGACTTCGATGACGTCGGGTCGGGCTGTGCCCCGCCGGTCCGGGGGGCAACCCCTGTCCGGACCGTAGCGATCACGACGCAGGAGCGCCCGGGGAAGTCGTCCGCCACAGAGCGGCGTCGACCGGCTCCGCGACCGGGACCGGCTGCGGACGCCGGGCGATCCGTCGTCCGGCGAGGGCGACGCCGGTGCCGATGGCCAGACCCGCGACGACGTCGCCGGGGTAGTGGACGCCGACGTGCACGCGGGAGTAGCCGACGCCGAGCGCCACCGGCGCGAGCAGGGCGCCCACCGCGGGCGCCTCGACGGCGACCCCGGTGACGAACGCCGCCGCGGAGCTCGAGTGCCCGCTCGGGAAGGACAGCGTGCCGGGGGCCCGGCGGAGGGTCCGGTGGGCCTGAAGGTTCGCCATGTCCGGCCGGACCCGGCCGAACAGCTGCTTGAAGACGATGTTCGTCAGTGCGCTGGCCGCCAGCTGGGAGCCGACGCCGCGGACGGCGGCCCGGCGGGTGGCCCCTGGCCGGACCGCCAGCAGGCAGGCGACGGTGAACCAGAGCTTGCCGTGGTCGGCGGCGTACGACAGCCGCCGCAACCAGCGGTCGGCCGGGCTGGCCGGCAGGGCGCCGATCCAGGTGTGCAGCCGCCGGTCGTAGGCCCGCAGCCGTCGTCCTCGCATTGCTCGGACGCTAACCATCCGGCGCGGGTTGGTGCGCGTCGGACGTCGTGCCGCTCAATTCTTTCGGCGGGCGCGATAGGCGGCCACCGTCGAGCGGCTGGCGCAGGTGTTGGAGCAGTACCGGCGGCTGGCGTTGCGCGAGGTGTCGACGTAGACGGAGTCGCAGCCCTCGGCCGAGCAGATGCCCAGCCGCTCCCAGCCGTGCTGCGCGACGACCGAGGCCAGGCCCATCGCGACGGTGGTGGTCAGCTGCTCCACGGCCGGGGTGCCGGGTGCGGCGTAGTGCAGGTGCAGCTCGCCGTCATGGTCGGTGGCGTAGGGCATCGGCCGGGCGCGGGAGAGCAGCATGTTGAGCTGCGCGAGGACGTCGTCCCGGGTGGTGGCGACCGCGACGGCGCGCACGAGGTCGGCCGTCTCGCCGGCGCGGACGGCGTCCGCGGCGGACAGGCCGGCGGGGCGCGGTGTGGTGAACCACTCGTCGTGGGTGTGCACGAACTCCGCGGCCCAGGAGGGATCCTGGCGGTTGGCGTTGGCCAGGTCGATGGCCAGCTCGACGGCGTGGGACCCGTAGCTGTCGTAATCCATCTCACTCCTGCCCTGTAGGGGGCGTAGATGGTTTGACCCGCTACGCGCCCCGGCCTACCCTCGGTATGCGTAGGGGGTGAACGCCCGTTGACTCCCTACCGTTCCCTTCCCTGCAAGTGCTTGCGAGATTCGTCGTGCGTGCCTACCTGAACGTCTGGCGGCTTCCGTCCGCCCCGGTGCTGCTGCTGGCCGGCTTCGCCGGCCGGCTGCCGTCGGCCATGGTGCCGCTGGCGCTGCTGCTCATGGTGCAGCAGCGCACCGGCTCCTATGCGATCGCCGGGCTCGCCTCGGCCACGCTGGGCATCGCGATGGCCGTCATGGCGCCGGTGCTCGGCAGGCTGGCCGACCGGCGCAGCCCCCGGATCGTGCTGCTCACCGAGGCGGTGGCCTACCCGGCGCTGCTCGCGCTGCTGGCCGCCGTCGTCCTGGGCGGCGCGTCGCCGGTCGCGATCGTGGCGGCCTCCGCCGCAGCGGGTGCGGCGACCCCGCTGGTGTCGGGCACCGTCCGGGCGCTGTGGGCGCGCACCGACCCGGCCCTGCGCCCTACTGCCTACGCGCTGGACGCGACGGCCACCGAGTTCGTCTTCGTGGCCGGCCCGACCGCCGTCGCGGCCATCGCCGTGCTCGGTTCGCCGGGAATCGCGTTGGCGGTGGCCGGGGTGCTGGCGGTCGTCGGTGCCGTCGCCCTGGCCACCTGCGGCGCAATGCGCTCCTGGGTGCCGGCGCCGGCCGCCCGCACCGGGGCGTTCACCACGGCGCTCGCGCCGGGGATGCCGCGCGTGCTCGTCAGCGGCTCGGCGCTGATGCTCGGCTTCGGCGCGCTCGAGGTCGCCGTGCCGGCGTTCGCCGACCGCGCCGGCTCGCCGGGGCTCTCCGGCGTCCTGCTCGCGGTGTGGTCCCTCGGCTCCGTGGCCGGCGGGCTCTGGTTCGGCGCCCGCGTGGTGTCGACGTCGCTGCCCCGCCAGTACCGGTGGGGGCTGCTGGGCGTGACGATCGGGATGGTGCCGCTCGCCGCGGTCTCCAGCCCGTGGGTGCTCGGCGTGCTGCTCTTCCTGGGCGGGACGGCGATCGCGCCGACCCTGACCGTGCAGAGCTCCCTGGTCGGTGCGATCGCGCCGCGGCACGCGACGACGGAGGCCTTCACCTGGCTGTCGACGATCGCGTTCGGCGCCTCGGCGGTGGGCGCGGCCCTCGGCGGTGCGCTCATCGAGAGCTCGTACGGCGTCAGCGGGAGCCTCGTGCTGGCGGTCGCCGGCGCGGCGCTGGCCGTGGCGGCGACGCTGGTCCCCGGTCACGGGCGGCGGCCCGCCGGCTCCCCCTCGCGGGAGCCGGCGGTCGCCTGAAGCCGGCCCCCGGAGCGCTGGTAAGGTTCCTCCTCGGTGGTTCCGAGGGGACTCGGACCCCGGGAGGCTTCGCCTAGTCCGGTCTATGGCGCCGCACTGCTAATGCGGTTTGGGTTAATCCCCATCCCGGGTTCAAATCCCGGAGCCTCCGCGCACGACAACCGAACACCGGCACCCGTAGCTCAACGGATAGAGCATCTGACTACGGATCAGAAGGTTAGGGGTTCGAATCCCTTCGGGTGCACGTCTGGTTGAGACACCGCAGCGGCCCCGCACTCGACGGAGTGCGGGGCCGCTGTGTGTCCGGTGCCGGCCGTCAGACCCGGTTGAACGTCGCAGTGACGTCCTGGTCCCTGTCCATGGTGACGCGGCAGGAACTCATGCCGGTGCAGGCCCCGCTCCAGCCGGCGAAGACGCTGCCCTGGGCAGGGCGGGCATAGAGCTCGACCGGCTGGCCTTCCTGGAGCACTCGCTCGCAGTAGGTCCCGCAGAGGATGCCGAACTCGGGTCTCTCCACACGACCGGTGCCCGTACCCGCAAGGTGCACGGAGAGCCGGAACCCCCCGTCGACCAGGCAGCTGAGCTGGATCCCGCCGCCCGACCCCATGACGACGTGGACGAAGGCGTCCTGGGTCGAGTCCGGCCGGACGCAGCCGAGCCCCTCGAGTGCGTAGACCGAGCCGAGGTCCGCGCCGGACGGTCCTTGCGGCCCCTGTTCGCCTTGCGGCCCAGCCGGCCCCTGCTCGCCTTGCGTCCCGGCCGGCCCCTGCTCGCCGTGCGGCCCGGTCGGCCCCGAGGGGCCGGCGACACCCTGCTCGCCCTGCGGGCCGGGCTCGCCGTTCGTGCCTGCCGGTCCCGCCGGTCCGGTATCGCCGGTGTCCCCCTTGTCGCCCTGCGCACCGGCCTGGCCCGCGGGACCGCTCGGGCCGGACGGTCCGGCAGCTCCCACCGGCCCCTGCTCGTTCCACTGGATCCGCGTCTCGCTGGACTTGCAGCGGTCGGCCGCGTCGATCACGCGCAGGTTGCCGCCGGACCTGTCGTAGCAACCCGTGATGACGTCGGCCGCCGTCGGGCTGTCGGCGACCGCGATTCCGCCGCCGATCACGACCGCGGCCATGGCGAGTCCGATCGCCGTCCGGATCCGATTCTTCTTGGTGCGCACGATCGACTCCCCGTCGTCCCGGACCGGCGCCTTGCCGGCATCCGGAAGCCTCCGGCGAGAGGCGACTGCGCACATCCGCCGTGAGGTTGATCGACGTCCGCCCGAAGGGGGAGGCGATTACGGGGAACATCGGGCGGCGGCCCCGCACTCCACGGAGTGCGGGGCCGCTGCGTCGCTCAAGTGCGGTGCTCAGAAGATGCGGATCGGAACCGTCCTCGGCTCGGTCAGGGTCAGGTAGCAGGTGGTCCGGGCGCCGGGGTCCTTCGGGTCCTCGGACTCCGGCGGGGCGTCGCACTCCCGGAGCTCGACGCCCCGGGCGTCGCGGGGCAGGTCCACCTCGAGCGCGATCAGCTCGCCCGTGGGCACGTCCACGCGGCAGGTGCGCGTGCCGGCCTCGGCGATCTCGCACACCGGAGTGCCGTTCCACAGGAGCCTGGCCGGCGACGGCGGGCCACCCGGGTACTCCGGATATGTCCGGTCCAGGGTGACGTCGAGGGTGAGGGGCTGGCGGTCCGCGAAGACGGCGGTGACGGACCGGGCGGCGTCCATGTCGACCGTGCACGTCTCGCCGGCTCCCGAGCAGTCGCCGGTCCAGCCGGCGAACCGGTCGGCGCCGGCCGGCCGGGCGCGGAGGGTGACCGGCGTGCCGGCGTTGAACTGCTCGTCGCAGTCCGAGCCGCAGTCGATGCCGATCGGGTCGCTGGTGATCCGGCCCTGGCCGGTCCCGCCGGCCGCCACCGTGAGCGGCACGCCCTCGCCGGCGACGCAGCGCATGGACGCGACGTCCCCGGCGCCGTAGACGACGCGGATGACTCCGGCCCGTTCGGTGCCCTGCCGGCACGGCAGTCCGTCGAGGTCCTCGAAGGACGCGACGCCGGCTCCCGCAGGTCCGGGCTCACCCTGGGGGCCGGCCGGACCCGTGTCCCCCGGATCGCCCTGCACCCCGGGAGCGCCGGCCGGTCCTGCCGCACCAGCAGGGCCAGTAGGGCCAGTAGGGCCGGCAGGGCCCACGGCGCCAGCGGCGCCTGCCGGGCCCGCGGCTCCCGCCGGTCCCTGCTCGTTCCACTGGATGCGGGTCTCGCTGGACTTGCAGCGGTCGGCGGCGTCGATCACGCGCAGGTTGCCGCCGGACCTGTCGTAGCAGCCGGTGATGACGCCCGTGTCCGTCGGCGCTCCGGCGGCGACGCCGCCGCCGACGAGGACCGCCGCCACGGCGAGCCCGATCGCCGTCCTGATCCGATTCCCTCTGGTGCGCACGATCGACTCCCCGTCGTCCCGGACCGGCGCTCTGCCGGCAGCCGGAAGCCTCCGGGCTGACAGGGGCTCGCACATCGGCCGTCCGGCGGATCTCCGTCCGCCGGGCGGGGGACTGCCGGCCCCGGAAAGAGATAGACGTCATGACGACTCGCCGCCCGATCGGAACGTCAAGGACAACGAATCCGCGGGGACGATGGAATCCGTACGTCCGCTTCCCCGATGACAGGTCTCCCTTCGCATGCGCTTCCTCTTCCGCCCGCCCGCCGCCGAAGCGGCCGGTCTGCTCGCGCTGCCGTGGGACCGGCCGCTCGAGGAGTGGCCGGACGACCTCCTGCTGCACGTGCCGCAGCGCGGCATCTCGCGGCACGTCGTCCGCTTCGTCGCCCTGGACGGCCAGGTCTACGCGCTCAAGGAGATCGTCGAGCCGCTGGCCCGCAAGGAGTACGGCCTGCTGACCGACTTCGCCGCCGAGGGCCTGCCCACGGTCTCGGTGCTCGGCATCTGCGTCGACCGGCCCGAGGACCAGCCGGCGATCCTGGTGACCCGGTACCTGGAGTACTCCGTCTCCTACCGCTACCTGTTCTCCGGCCCCCGCGGCGACCACTCGGCCGAGCAGCTGATCGACACGATGGTCGAGCTGCTCGTCCGGCTGCACCTGGCCGGCATCTTCTGGGGCGACTGCTCCTTGTCGAACACGCTCTTCCGGCCGGACGCCGGGACGATGGCGGCCTACCTCGTCGACGCCGAGACCGTCGAGCGGCACGCGACGCTCAGCCCGGGACAGCGCCTGTACGACGTGGACCTGGCCACCGACCGGGTCGGCGCGGAGCTGATGGACCTCGAGTTCGGCGGGATGCTGCCGCGCGACATCGACCCGATCGAGATGGCCACCGGCCTGCGGGCCAAGTACGAGGCGTTGTGGGACGAGCTCACCCGCGAGGAGATCGTCGGCCCCGAGGAGCAGCGCTACAAGGTCGCGGAGCGGCTGCGCCGGCTCAACGACCTCGGCTTCTCCGCCGGTGAGATCGAGCTGGTCACCTCGGACGAGGGCTCCCGCCTGCGGGTTCAGACCCAGGTCGCCGAGCCCGGGCACCACCGCCGCGAGTTCTTCCGGCTGACCGGCCTGGAGGTGCAGGAGAACCAGGCCCGGCGGCTGCTCAACGACCTGCGCAGCTGGCGCGCGTGGCTCGAGCAGCGTGACGGCGTGGCCGTCTCGGAGACCGTGGCCGGGCACCGCTGGGTGTCCGAGATCTACGCGCCCGTGGTCGAGTCCATCCCGCCGGCCCTGGTCGGCCGGCTCGCGCCGGCCGAGGTCTTCCACGAGATCCTCGAGCACCGCTGGTTCCTGTCCGAGCAGGCAGGGGCGGACGTCGGGACGACCGCGGCCGCGCGCTCGTACTTCGAGACGGTGCTGCCGGAGAGCGCCCCCGAGGTCACCAGCCCGTCGGCGATGCTGGGCCTGCTCGCGCTCTGAGTTCGCGTGTTGATCAGGTGACCTGATCGTTCGTGGTCCTGGCTCACCTGGCGACCGTGGCCCACGACCCTTGATGATCAGCCGACCTGATCGTCATGCGGCCTCTCGAGTGGACAGCGATGTCGTGGACCTCTTGACTGCCGCTGGATCGATTCTGCTATGACGTAGCTCACATCGGTGGGCCCGTGGGCAGTCCGGCCCGGCGCAGACGTCGAGGGGGTGGATGCCGTGCAGCCTGCCGTCGTCCGGGGGCCGGCACCGGCCAGGGACCCGCGATGACCGAGGGGTGGAGGGCTGATTCCCTCACCCGGGCGCACCACGACGGGTCCGCGCTCCACGTGCCGGACGACGCGCCGGAGCTGGGCGCGACCGTGCCGGTCTTCGTCCGCGTGCCGCACGAGGACGGCGCGACCGACGTCCACGTCCGCTCCACCCCCGACGCCGAGGCGGAGCTGTTCGAGGGTGTCGTGGACCGGAAGACCGACGACGCGACCTGGTGGCGCTGCGAGGTGCCCGTGCGCAACCCCGGCACCCACTACCGCTTCCTCCTCCAGGGCGGCCCCTGCGGCTACCGCTGGCTGAACGGCAGCGGGCTGCACGGCCACGAGGTGTCCGACGCGTTCGACTTCCGGTTCGCGGTGCCACCGGCTGCGCCGGAGTGGGCGCGCGACGCGGTCGTCTACCAGATCTTTCCCGACCGGTTCGCGCGCTCGCCCGCTGCCGACGGCCGTCAGCTCCCGTCCTGGGCGCAGCCCGCACGGTGGGACGACCCGGTCGACGCCCTGGGTCCGACCGTGGCCACGCAGCTGTATGGAGGAGATCTCGACGGCGTCCTCGCGCACCTGGATCACGTCGCGGATCTCGGCGTCGACACCGTCTACCTGACGCCGTTCTTCCCCGCCGAGTCGAACCACCGCTACAACGCGACCGACTTCGGCGTCGTCGATCCGGTGCTGGGCGGCGACGAGGCCCTGATCCGACTGTCCGAGGCGGTCCACCGGCGGGGGATGCGCCTGCTGGGCGACCTCACGACCAACCACTCCGGCGACACGCACCGGTGGTTCCGCAGCGCGCTGACCGACCACACCGCGGCGGAGCGCGAGTTCTACTACTTCGCCGCACCCGACAGCGACGCGTACGAGGCCTGGCTGGGCTACGAGACGCTCCCGAAGTTCCGTTTCGCCTCGGTCGAGCTGCGCCGGCGCCTGCTCGAGGGACCGGCCAGCATCGCCGGGCAGTGGCTGGAGCCGCCGTTCGCGCTGGACGGCTGGCGGGTCGACGTCGGACACATGACCGGACGGCGAGCGGCGGACGACTTCAACCGGGACGTCGTCCGGGCGCTGCGCGGGACGCTGGACCGGACGGAACGGGACCTCTTGCTGCTCGCCGAGCACAGCTTCGACGCCTCCGACGACCTCAATGGCGACGGATGGCACGCGGTGATGGACTACGCGGCCTTCACCACACCGGTCCGGTCCTGGCTGCGCGACCCCGACACGGACGAGCACCGGCACCCGGGCCTTCCGCCGCTCGTGCCGCGCCTGCCGGCCGAGTCGGCCGCGGCCACGATCCGCGAGCACCTGGCGCGCCGGCCGTGGCGGGCCACCGCTGCGTCGTGGTCGATCCTCGCCTCCCACGACACCGCTCGGATCCGCACGATCGTCCGGACCCGGGAGCTGCACGAGGTCGCCGCCGGGCTGATGTTCACCCTCGTCGGAGCACCGATGATCTTCGCGGGGGACGAGATCGGCCTGACCGGGACGTTCGGGGAGGCGGCCCGGACTCCCTTC
Source organism: uncultured Actinomycetota bacterium (assembly GCA_963777095.1). Classification (GTDB taxonomy): domain Bacteria; phylum Actinomycetota; class Actinomycetes; order Mycobacteriales; family Geodermatophilaceae; genus CAVZOY01. The sequence continues at coordinate 515,189 of CAVZOY010000006.1, read as the reverse complement.
CCGTGGGACCGTCCCGAGGACTGGGACCGGCACACCCTGTCGACGTACCGGTCGCTGGCAGCGTTGCGTCGTAGCTCGGTCGCGCTGCGGCGCGGGGGACTGCGCTGGGTGACGGCGACCGGTGACTCGCTCGCCTACCTCCGGGAGGCAGAGGGCGAGCGGCTGCTCGTCCTCGCCACCCGCGCGCCCGGCGATCCGGTCCGGCTGCCGGCGGCGCCCCTCGGGCTCGCCGGGAAGGCGCCCAACCTCTTCGGCGGCGCCCCGGCGCTGCGATCCGACGGAACCGGCGTCGTCCTCCCCGGAGACGGTCCGACGTTCCAGATCTGGCAACTGCCCTGAGCCGCCCGCGCCGGCTGCCCGCCCCAGAGAGGTAGCGATGTCGATCTCCGCGCACCCGCTCCAGCGCCCGTCCGACGTGGCGCTCCGCCACCCCGAGTGGAGCGCCTCCGCGTCGATCTACCAGATCAACACCCGGCAGTTCACCCCCGAGGGGACGCTCCGGGCCGCGCAGGGCCACCTGCCTCGCCTGAAGGCGCTGGGCGTGACCATTCTCTGGCTCATGCCGGTCCACGAGATCGGCGCGGTCAACCGCAAGGGCACGCTCGGCAGCCCGTACGCGGTGAAGGACTACTACTCCGTGAGCCCCGAGCTGGGCACGGTGGACGACCTGCGCGCATTCGTCGAGGCGGCGCACGACCTGGGCCTCACGGTTCTCCTGGACTGGGTCGCCAACCACACGGCATGGGACAACGTGCTCGTCGAGCAGCATCCCGAGTGGTACGTCCGCGACTGGAAGGGCGACTTCGCGCCCACGCCGTGGTGGGACTGGGACGACATCATCGACCTGGACTACCGGCAGCCCGAGTCTGCGCGCCTGGATGCGGGCCGCCCTGGAGTACTGGGTGCGAGAGGTCGGCGTCGACGGATTCCGGTGCGACGTGGCGGGGTTCGTGCCCATGGACTTCTGGGAGGAGTGCGCGACGGCGCTGGAGGCGATCAAGCCGGTGTTCCTGCTCGCCGAGTGGGAGTCCCGCGAACTGCACCACCGTGCGTTCGACATGACGTACGGCTGGTCCTGGAACAGCGTCATGCACGACATCGCCTCCGGCAGGGCCGACGTCGACGCGCTGCGGGTGTACTACGCGTGGAACGACAAGGCGTTCCCGAGCGACGCGATGCGCATGCTGTTCGTGTCGAACCACGACAAGAACGCCTGGGAGGGCACCGAGTTCGAGCAGTTCGGCGAGATGCTCCCGTGCGGCTGTCGTCCTTTCAGTGCGTCGGCGACGGGATGCCGCTGATCTACAGCGGTCAGGAGGCCGGGAACGACAAGCGACTCGAGTTCTTCGAGAAGGACCAGATCGAATGGCGTGAACACCCTCATGGGCGACACTCTACCGCGGGCTGTTCGCGCTCAAGACCGCGCAATCGCGCGCTCTGGAACGGCGCCTGGGGCGCGCGGATGGTCGAGATCAGGACCACGGACCGTCCCTCCGTCCTCGCCTTCGTGCGCGACGCCGGCGACGACGCGGTCGTCGGCCTGTTCAACCTGGCCGGGGACGCCCGCACCGTGACGCTGCTGGACGGCCCGTTCGCCGGGAGCTACGTGGACTTCGACTCCGGCGCCGAGGTGACCCTCGAGCCGGGCTGCCCGGTGGAGCTCGCCGCCTGGGGTTGCCGCGTCCTGGTGAGGGGGGCGGGTGCGCCGGCGGCCACGTCGTTCAGCGACTGACCGGCGGCGCGATCGACTCCCGCAGGCGCACCGGCATCGGCAGTCGGATCTCGTCGTCGCCTCACATCGTGGTCGCTGAGCAGCAGGCGGACGGCCTCGGCGGCCAGCTCGCGGTGCGGGATCGCGACGCTCGACAGCGGCGGCTGGAGCCACACGGCGAGTTCGGAGTCGTCGAACGAGATCGACCGAGATGTCGCTCGGCACGAGAGGCCGCGGGCGGTCAGCGCCTGGTAGACGCCCAGGGCCACCCGGTCGTTGAGACAGATGACGGCCGCGGGACGGTTCCCGCCGTCGAGCAGGGCGCCGAACTGCTCGAAGGCGGATTCGGGCCACCACATGCCATCGACGACACCCGCGAGCGTCGTCCCTGCCGACCGGAGTTCCTGCCGGATGCCCTGCAGGCGCTCGCAGCCGGCGAACACCTGCTCGGCCGGCTCTCCGACGAGCCAGATCCCGTCGCTGTGCCCCGCATCCAGCAGGGCGCGGGCGGCGTCCCGGCCGGCCTGGAGCTCGTCGGGCAGGACGGATGCGTGACCGCTGCCCGGGGCCCGGCAGTTGAGCAGCACCAGGCGCTCCGAGCGGAGCGCCGCGGGAAGCTCCACGTCCCGGGTGAAGAGGCTGGCGTAGAGATAGGCATCCACATGCCGGTCGGCCAGTTCGCCGATCACCTGCTCCTCGAACTCCGGATCCTCCTCGGTCTCGCAGACGAACAGCAGGTAGCCGCGTTCGGCGGCCGCGGTGAGCGCTCCGTAGACCAGACCGCCGGCGTATCCGTCGGTGGCGACGGTGTCGCTGACCAGCGCGATGGTGCGGGTCACCTGCGTGCGCAGGCCGCGCGCCATGAGATTGGGGCGGTAGCTCAGCTCGTTGGCCGCCCGCCGGACCCGACGGCGGGTCTCCTCGGCGATGCGCATCTCGCGGTCCTGGCCGGTGAGCACGTAGTGCGCGGTCGTCCGCGACGTCCCGGCGCGCTCCGCGACGTCCTGCAGCGTCACCCGCCTCGTCACGCCGCGAGTGTCGCAGACAAGGCGAACCGGCTCCGGTCCACGACCAGGATCTCACTCCGGTAACGCTCACCTTGACACCGGCGGGTGAAGGCTCTTGACTCTGCTGAATCCGTCCAGCCTGTGATCCAGGTCACGAACTGTTCACAGCAGGATCGATCCAGCACTCGTTGAGCGAGGGGAAGTCCGATGCGTGAGCACACGTGGAAGCTGACGGTGGGCGCGGTTGTCGCCGCCACGGCGCTGAGCGCATGCGGCGGGGGTGACAGCGAGGGGGACGCCACCGGGAGCGAAGGCAGCGACGCTCCCGCCGCCTCCGGCGGCAGCCTGCTCATCTGGGCCGGGTCGGGTACCGGCGGTGAGGCGATCAAGAAGGTCGCCGCGGGCTTCGGCGAGGAGAACGGCGTCGAGGTGACCGACCGAGATCGTTCCCGGCGACCAGCTGCAGACGCAACTTCGTCACCGCCTCCCAGGGCAACAACGCGCCGGACGTGGTGTGCGGCGCGCACGACTGGATCGGCAACCTGGTGCAGAACGGCGCGATCGACCCGATCCAGCTGACCGCGCGACCGCGGAGGAGCGGCTTCCAGCCGAACGCAGCTCAAGGCCGTCACCTTCAACGGTCAGATCTACGGCATGCCGTACGCGATGGAGAACATCGCGCTGTATCCGCAACACCGAGCTCGCCCCCGAGGCCCCCCAGCCACCATCGAGGACCTCGTCGCCCACGGGCAAGGAGCTGCAAGGCGGCCAGCAAGGTCAAGCGAGATCCTGGCCTGCCGGTGGGCACGACCGGCAACCCCTACCACATCTACCCGCTGTTCACCTCCGCCGGCGGCTACCTGTTCGGCACCACCGCGAACGGCGACTTCGACCCCGAACGACCTCGGGCATCGCGAAGCCCGAGTGCGATCGCCGCGTTCGAGAAGATCGAGGCGCTCGGGCGAGAAGGGCGAGGGCGCCCTCAAGCGCTCGATCACCAGCGAGAACGCGCTCGAGCCTCTTCACCGAGCGGACAGACGCGCCGTTCCTGGTCTCCGGGCCGTGGCCGCTGACCGACCTGCACGACAGGCCGGCATCGACGTACGACATCTCGCCGGTCCCCGGGTTCGCGGGTGGCGAGCCGGCCTCCCCGTTCCTCACCGTGCGAGCCGTTCTACGTGGCCAGCAAGGGCGAGAACAAGGCGCTCGCGCCAGGAGTTCGTCACCAACTTCTGGTCCCGAGCCGGACGTCCAGCGCGCGCTACTTCGAGGCCGGCCCAGCGGCGTGCCGGCGCTCCACCGCCGTCCTCGACGCAGATCCAGGACCGAACCCCGACGTCGTGGCGGTGGTCGCGAGGCCGGCGCCAGAACGGGCAGATCATGCCGAGCGATCCCGGAGATGGCGGCCGTCTGGGACCCGCTCGGCAAGGCCGAGGCGGCGGTCATCGCCGGCGACGACCCGCGAGTCCGCCATCGAGGCGGCCGCGACCGCGATCCAAGAGGCCGATCGGCGGCTCAGAGTGACCGGCGGAGGTGACGGGTCGGGCGACGAGCCCCGTCACCTCCGCCTTACCGCAGTACTCCGCCGCAGCACTCGAGTCCAGCACCGACCGTGGGAGGTCGACATGGCTCGCTCGACCGTTGACGTCGACGCCGCCCGGCTCGACGGATCACCGCCGTCCTCGGGTCGCGGGATCGCGGCTGGGACTCGGGCGCGACGGCACCAGCAGCCCGCTGGGCCTGGTCCTCAAGATCGCCGCGCTCGGGCTGTTCGCCGCCGCTCGCCGTCTGGGCCGCCTTCCCGCTCATCGCCGAGCGAGCACTGGCTCGGCCTGGCCGTCCTCGTCGCCGTCACGCGCCTGGCTGTTCTACCTCTACCTCGTCGCCGCGGCACGATCCCGCCGAAGTACCTGGTGCCGGGCACGCTGTTCCTGATCGTCTTCCAGATCCTGCCCGGTGCGTCTACACGGTCTCCACCGCCTTCACCAACTTCAGCGACGGGCACCGCGGCACCAAGCAGGAGGCGATCGCGGCCATCGAGACCGCGTCGGTCACCCAGGTCGCCGGGCTCCGACCGAGTACACGCTGACGATCGCCACCAACGGCGACCCGGCCACCGGTGCCCTCGTCGTTCCTGCTCACCGACCCCGCGACCGGCGCGGCCTTCGTCGGCACCGCCGACGGGCTGAGCGAGCTCCCGGCCGGCGACGTCGACCGTCAACGGCACCGGCAAGGTCACCGCCGCCGACGGCTACACGCGTGCTCACCGGCGGCCAGGCCGGCCGCGCGCAGGCAGGAGATCACCGACTTCGCCGTGCCGACCGCGGGCGGCGCGATCCGGTGCGCAGGGGCTCGTCGCCGCGTTCGAGGGCAAGGCCGCGGCGGGCCTACGACGCGGGGTGCGACTGCGTCCCCGACATCGCGACCGGCACGGTCTGGACGGCCGACGAGGACGAACGGCTCCTTCGTCGACGCCGAGCGGCGAGCGCGCTGGCCCAGGGCTGGCAGGTCGGCGTCGGGCTTCGCGAACTTCACCAACGTGCTCACCGACCGACGGCCATCGCGGCTCGTTCCTCCGGATCCTGGTCTGGAACTTCGCCTTCGCCCTCCTCGACCGGTCGAGCACCTTCGTGCTCGGCCTGGCGCTGCGCGCTGGCGCTGCAACTCGCCGCGGCTGCAGGGCCAGCGGATCTACCGGTCGCTGCTGATCCTGCCGTACGCGATGCCGGCGTTCGCGATGCTGCTGGTCTGGCGGGACATGTTCAACACCGACTTCGGGCTGATCAACCAGCTGTTCGGGCTCGAGCGTCGACTGGTTCGGCGGCACCGCGTCGGCCCGGATCGCGGTCATCCTGGTGCAGCTGTGGCTCGGCTATCCCGTACATGTTCCTGGTCGTCACCGGAGCGCTGCAGGCCATCCCGCCGGAGCTGACCGAGGCCGCCCGCATCGACGGCGCCTCGCCGTGGCACGCCGTTCCGGACCGGTCACCCTCCCGCTGCTGCTGGTGGCGCTGACGCCGCTGCTGATCTCGTCGTTCGCCTTCAACTTCAACAACTTCAACGCGATCTACCTGACCACCGAGGGCGGCCCGTTCCCGGCCGACAACCCGACGGCCGGCGCCACCGACCTGCTGATCACCTACACCTACCGGCTGGCGTTCGGCGGCTCCGGGCGCCCAGCTACGGCTTCGCCGCCGCCATCTCGATCTTCATCTTCGTGATCGTCGCGGTGATCTCCGATCGTCAGCTTCCGGCGCACCCGGGCCAGGAGGAGGTCTACTCATGAGCGATGCACCGGTCATCGCTCGACTCGAACGGACATCGCGCGGCGACGCCGAGCCGCCGGACGTCGTCCGCCTGGGCAGAGCGAAAGCTGGTTCCGGCAGGTCGGCTGGCGGCACCTCGTCGGCGTCCTGGCGCTGGCCTTCTCGCTCTTCCCGATCCTGTTCGTGGTGTCGGCGGCGCTCAACCCGCTCGGCACGCTGAGCTCGTCGACCGCTCATCCCGACCGGGGCGTCAGCTTCGAGCAACTTCGCCGAGCTGCTCGGCGGCACCGAGTTCCCGGCGCTGGTTCCTCAACTCGCTGCTTCATCGCGGGCTCCTCGGCGGCTGCGCGTCGGTGTTCATCTCGGCCTGCGCCGCGTTCGCCTTCAGCCGGTATGCGGTTCCCGGGCCGCCGGGTCGGGCCTGCTGGCCCTCCTGCTGATCCAGATGTTCCCGCAGTTCCTGGCGATCGTGGCGATCTTCCTGATGTTCATCGACGATCACCGAGCTGTGGCCGGCCATCGGCTTCAACACGCTCTGGGGCCTGCTCCTGCTCTACCTCGGCGGGGCGCTCGGGCGTGAACACCTGGCTGATGAAGGGCTTCTTCGACACCGTCCCGAAGGAGCTCGACGAGTCGGCCACCATGGACGGCGCCACGCCACGCGCAGATCTTCTTCCGCATCATCCTGCCGCTGGTCGCGCCGATCCTGGCGGTCACCGGGCTGCTCGGCCTTCATCGGCACCATCAACGAGTTCCTCATCGCCAACGTCTTCCTCACCGACGACCGAGGCGAAGACCGCCGCCGTCGGCATGTACGGCCTGGTCGCCGACGGGCAGACGCGAACAACAACTTCGGCATGTTCTGCGGCCGGCACGCTGTCATCGTCGCGATCCCGACGGTCGCTGCTCTTCCTGTTCCTGCAGCGCTACATCGTCAGCGGCCTCACCGCCGGGGCCGTCAAGGGCTGAGCACTCCCGCGCAGCCCCGCGAGAAGGAGGCCCGTGGCCGAGGTGTGCTCGACAAGGTCAACAAGCTGTACGAGAACGGCTTCCACGCCGTGCAGGACCTCGACATCGACGATCGCCGACGGCGAGTTCCTGTGCTCGTCGGCCCGTCCGGCTGCGGCAAGACCACAGCGCTGCGCATGGTCGCCGGCCTCGAGGACATCAGCAGCGGCACGCTCCGCATCGGCGACCGGGTGGTGAACGACGCTCGTCCCCGCGGATCGGGACATCGCCATGGTGTTCCAGTCCTACGCGCTGTACCCGCACATGACGCGTCGCCGACAACATCGCCTACGGCCTGAAGATCCGGCGGATGCACAAGGCCGAGATCGAGCGACGGGTCGCAGGGTCGCCGACATGCTCGAGCTGGGCGCCGCTGCTCGACCGGAAGCCCAAGCAGCTCTCCGGCGGGCAGCGGCAGCGGGTCGCGCTGGGCCGGGCGATCATCCGCGAGCCGCAGGTCTTCCTGATGGACGAGCCGCTGTCCAATCTCGACGCCAAGCTGCGGTGCAGATGCGGGCCGAGATCGCGCCAGTGCAGCGCGAGCTGCACGTCACGACGATCTACGTCACGCACGACCAGATCGAGGCGATGACGATGGGCGACCGGGTCGCGCTGATGAAGGCCGGCGTCCTCCAGCAGCTCGGCACGCCCGCAGTTCCTCTACGACAACCCGCACAACATCTTCGTCGCCGGCTTCATCGGGTCGCCGCCGATGAACATGGCGGTCTCCTCGCGTCGACCGGACCGGCAACGGCCTCCAGCTGACGCTCGGCGGCGCGATGCTGCCGCTGCTTCCGACGCCGTGCTCTGCGAGGCCACGCCGCTCGCCGGGTACGCGGTCACGCGACATCGCGATCGGCGTCCGCAGCGAGGACATGGAGGACGCCTCACTGGCGCGGGACAGCTCGCCCGAGGCCGCGGATCCGGGCAAAGGTCTCGCTGACCGAGGCGCTGGGCTCGGAGATCGTCGTCCACTTCGACGTCGACGCGCCCAAGGTCGTCACCGCCGACACCAAGGCACTGGCGAAGGACGCGCACACCGACGACTCTCCCGACGGCTCACACGGCAACACCGTTCGTCGCCTCGTTCGCGCCCGCGCTCGAGGGTCGCGCCCGGGGACGAGCTCGAGATCGTCGTCGACCGCGAGCGGCTGCACTTCTTCGACCCCGAGACCGGCCTGGCCATCCGCTCGTAGCGGCGCGGTTCGGGGATGGTCCGGAGGGACACGAGCCGCGTGATCGCGCCCGCGGCGGCACGCCGTCGTCTACCAGGTCTCACCCGCGCCTTCGCCGACTGCGACGGGACGGGCATCGGCGACCTGCGCGGCATCACCGTCAACGGTCGCCCACCTCGCGCGAGCTCGGGTGTCGACGCCGTCTGGCTGAGCCCCTTCTACCCTTCCGCGCCTCGCCGACGGCGGCTACGACGTCGACGACTACCGCGACGTCGACCCGCGGATCGGGACGCCTCGACGCACTTCGACGAGATGGTGGCCGCCCTCGCACGCCGCGCGGCATCCGGCTCATCGTCGACATCGTCCCGAACCACACCTCGAACCGGCACGCGTGGTTCCACGGAGGCGCTCGCCTCCCCGCCGGCTCGCGGCCGCGCGCGAGCGCTACATCTTCCGCGACGGGAGCGGGCCCGCACGGCGCCCGCCGCCGAGCGACTGGAGCTCCGTCTTCGGCGGCCCCGCCTGGCAACCTGTCGGCGACGGCGCAGTGGTACCTGCACCTGTTCGCGCCCGAGCAGCCCGACCTCAACTGGGCCGACGACGAGGTCCGCCAGGAGTTCCTCACCACGCTCCAGCTTCTGGGCCGACCGCGGCGTCGACGGCTTCCGCATCGACGTCGCGCACGCGCTGGTCAAGGACCTCACCGAGCCCTTCGCCCGAGGCCGACCTCGCTGCCGACGGTTCTCGGGGCGGCCGCACCCGTTCTAGGACCGCGACGAGGTCCACGACATCTACCCCGAGTGGCGCCGGCTCTTCAACCAGTACGACCCGCCGCGCACCGCCGTCGCCGAGGCCTGGGTCGCCCGCGCACCGCCGCTCCCGCTACGCCTCCCCCGACGGGCCTCGGGCAGGCGTTCAACTTCGACCTCCTCGACGCCGACCTGGGACGCGGCCTCCTTCCGGCAAGCTCATCTACGCGAACCTCGGCACCTCGCCGCGGAGTCGGGCTCGTCGTCCACGTCGGTGCTCGAGTCCCACTACTACGTCCGGGTGCGCCACCCCTCCGGTACGCGCTGCCCCAGCGAGCCCGGACGTCTTGCCCTCGAGCTGGCTACTCCCGTGGCTCCTCACCGGCGGCGCCGCGCCGCCCAGCTCGGCCCGCGAGCTCGGTCTTGCGTCGCGCCCGCGCCGCGATCCTTGCTCACCGCTCGCGCTGCCCGGTCCGCCTACCTCTACCAGGGTGAGGAGCTCGGGCCTCCACGAGGTCGCCGGACCTGCCGCGCCGACGTTCTCCAGGACCCCGCCTGCCGCGCTCCGGGCGCGCCGTCTCAAGGGTCGCGACGCTGCCGCGTGCCGCTGCCGTGGAGCTCGCCGGGTCGCCGTCGTTCGGCTTCGGGCAGCGACGGCCACCTACCTGCCCCCGCCCGCGTGTTCGCCGTCGTCGCCGTCGAGCGCCAGGCGTCCGACCCGTAGTCGACTCTCACCCTCTACCGGGCCGCGCTCGCCTTCCTTTCCACTGTCTAGCAGTCCCACCACGCTTCCTGCGAAGCCTTCCCCGTCAGCCCACGTCCTGCATCTCTCACCGCCAGGGCGCTCACACGCCGTCACTCACTTCCGCGCCGAGCCTCTCTCACCGCCACCCCGCGTCGTCACCCTCTCCAGCCACCCCCTCTACACCACTCACCCACCACACCACCCCTACCCACACCCCCGAGCGAGCTGTGTGGTGGGGCGGGGGGCCGGTCCTGACGGTCTGGCCGCGTTGGTCGGTCCACCGAGCTGTCGGTGGCCACTCGATTACCCGGCTCCCCCGCCCCGCACAACTGTGAGCCAGGTCACTCCGTGCGGTCAAGTCGGACCGGCGTGTCGTCTCGGACACGCAGGTCAGAGGCGCCGCAGGATGTCCCGTGACAGCTGGTCGACCGCCGTGTGCCGGTGAGTCCGAGGGTCAGGTCGAACTCGCCCAGGACGTCGGACACCACCTGGCGGACGCCGTCCTCGCCGGCCAGGCCGAGACCCCAGACGTAGGGCCGGCCGAGCAGCACCGCGCGGGCGCCCGAGGGCGACCGCGACCAGGACGTCGGCGCCGCTGCGCACGCCGCTGTCCAGCAGCACCGGCGCGCGGTCGCCCGACGGCGTCGACGACGTCGGGCAGCGCGTCCAGGGCGGCGATCGAGCGGTCCACCTGGCGTCCGCCGTGCGTGCTCACGACGACCCCGTCGACGCCCTCGTCGAGCGCGCGCCGGGCGTCGTCCGGGTGCAGGACGCCCTTGAGCACGATCGGCAGCCGGGTGCGGGCGCGCAGCCAGGCCAGGTCCGCCCAGGTGATCGACGGCCGCGAGTAGATGCCGAGGAACGTCTCGACCGCGGCGCGCGGCAGCGGTGAGCGCAGGTTGTCCAGCAGCGGCCCGGGCCACGCCCGTGCCATGCCGACCAGCGCGCGGACGGCGGCCAGCGTGGGCCGCGGCTGCCGGTCCCGCTCGGCCGACGCGCCCCCGGCGGCGGGTGCGGGCGAGCTCGCGCGCTGCTCGACCAGCCGCCGGAACACCGGGTCGGACGTGTACTGCGCGATGCCCTTGCCCTGCGCGAACGGCAGGTGCCCCAGGTCGAGGTCGCGCGGACGCCAGCCGAGCATCGTCGTGTCCAGGGTGACCACGAGCGCGTCGCAGCCGCTGGCCTCGGCGCGGGCGACGAGGCTCTCCACCAGCTCGTCGGACGTCGACCAGTACAGCTGGAACCAGCGCGGCGACGTCGCCCATCGCCGCGGCGCAGTCCTCCATCGCGACCGACGCCTGGTTGGAGAAGACGAACGGCACGCCGAGGCCGGCCGCGGCGCGCGCCACCGCGAGGTCGGCCTCCGGGTGCACGAGCTCGAGCGCGCCGACCGGGCGCCAGCAGCACGGGCGCCGGCAGCCGCCGCCCGAACAGCTCGACCGACGTGTCGCGGCCGCTCACGTCGCGCAGCACGCGCGGCACGACGGCCCACCGGTCGAACGCGGCCCGGTTGGCGCGCTGGGTCGCCTCGCTCCCCGCGCCGCCCGCGACGTAGGAGTAGGCCGCGGCGCTCAGCGCCCGCCGCGCCCGCCGCTGCAGCGCCGCGCGCGGCGGTCGGCACGAGCGGACGCCGTCCGTACACGCCGGCCCGGTAGACCTCGTCCTGCCGCCGGCGTCCGGCGCCCGGCGCCGACTCCGCGTCGACCCTGTCGTCACGGATGCACCGTAGACAGCCCGGCCGGGCGGGTCGCGACACGCCGACGCGAGCGACACGCCGGAGCGCGTCCGCAGCACTCGACAAGACTCGCTTCGACACGCCGCGCGACACGCCGTACGACGACGATCACCCGTAGGCAACGGTTCGTCACTCCCGCATCATGGGACATGCCTGGCCGCTGGGGGAATGCGGCCGGGGAACCACCGTAGGGGGACGCCCGTGACCGCACGGACGCCGAGCGCCGCAGCCGCTCTTCCGACCGCACGCCGGTCGGGATACCTCCTGTCGGCCGCCACCACCGTGCTCCTGCTGGGTGGTGTCGCGCTCGCGTCCCCGGCCGCCGCCGTCGACGACCCCACCAAGCCCGACGCCCGGGTCACCCACGGCCCCAGCTGCCATCCCGGCGGCGTCGTCGTCGAGGTGACCGGCGGAACGGTGGACTACGAGGTCACCCTCGCCACCACGCGGTCGATCGGCGGCGAGGACTCCGCGGAGATCCGGGCCGGGGGGACGGTCGTGCTCCGCACCGGCGACGTCGCCTGGGGCGAGACGATCGACGGCCGGCTCGAGTACACGGCGCTCGACGGCTCCGGAACCACGTTCGTCGACGAGCTCGACGGCTACACCTTCACCCGGCCGGCCGAGGAGGACTGCGCGGCCATCGCCGCGCCCGCGGCCGCGGCGACCGTGCCGCACGCCGAGCCGGCGCCCGACGGCGGGACGGCGTTCCCCCTGCGGACGCCGCTCCCGACGGCGCGACCGCGGACGACGACGGCGCGGTCGTCGAGGCGGACGCCGCACCGGAGGACGTCGCGGCCGGACGGCACCCGCCCCGGTGGGACCGACGCGACGGGCTGGACCGGCGACCCCGGCCGCAGGCGAAGGCCGAGGTGGTGGGGGCGGCGACCCGGGTGGACGTGGTCGAGGCGGCGGCCGCACCGGCCGCACTGCCGACCTCGGCGTCGGTCGCCCCCCTCGTCGCCGCGGCGGTCGCGCTCGGCGCGGCCACCGCCGGACTCGCCGGGATGCTCGGACACTCGCGGCGCGTCGGGCGGCGGCCGACGGGGAGCGCCTGAGCGCCGGACGGAGGACGATGGCCGCCGTGCCCCGCCCCGAGGACGCGCTGACGCGCGCCGTTCCGGGGGACGCCGCAGCCCTCCCCGGGGCGATGCCCACTCCTGCCGAGACGTGGCTGCGCATCGTGCAGGTGCACGACCGGATCACCCGCCGGGTCGACTCGGTGCTGCACCGGCAGCACGGTCTCTCGCTGACCGGGTTCGAGGCGCTGCGCCGGATCGCGGAGGCCCCCGGCGAGCGGGCGACGATGGGTGAGGTGGCCGAGTCGCTGGGGCTGTCCCGTCCCGGCGTCACGAGCACGGTGAGCCGGCTGGTCGCCGACGGCCTGGTCCGGCGGGAGCGCGTGGGCGAGCGACAAGCGGCTGCTGCACGCCCGGCTCACCGACGTCGGCCGGGAGCGGGCGACCGCCGCCGCGCGGACCCACGACGAGCTGGTGGGCCACCTGCTCGCCCTCCTCGGCGACGACGCGCCGGTGGTCACCGACGCCCTCGCGCGGGTGTCCGCCGCGACCCGCGGCCGTCGCTGAGCGGTGCCTTCCGACCGCACAGGGGCGTGACCAGCAGGTAGAGAACCCGCGTGCGGAAACTTCGAGCCCGTAGTGTTTTCGGCCGGACCGGTTCGGGCACCGGTGGCCCATGGTGGGGGTAACGCCGTCGGTCACCGTGGTCGTGCCGACCATCGGCCGGCCGTCCTCGGACGTGCTCCTCGACGCCCTCGCCGCCGGCTCGCGGGCCCCGCCCCGCCGAGCTGGTGCTCGTCGACGACCGGCCGGTCCGGCGCCCCGCTCGACGTCGACCGACCGGGCCTGCCGCCGGTCCGCGTCCTGCGCACCGGCGGCGGTGGCCCGGCCCGCGCCCGCAACCTCGGCTGGCGCGCCGCCCGCACCGCGTGGGTCGCCTTCCTCGACGACGACGTCGTCCCCGATGCCGACTGGTACGAGCGGCTGGCCGCCGACCTCGCCGACCTCCCCGCCGGACGTCGCCGGCAGCCAGGGCCGCGTGCACGTGCCGCTGCCGGTCGACCGGCGCCCCACCGACTGGGAGCGCGGCACCGCCGGACTGGCCACCAGCAGCTGGATCACCGCCGACCTCGCCTACCGCCGCGACGCCCTGGCCGCCGTCGGCGGCTTCGACGAGCGCTTCCCCCGCGCCTTCCGCGAGGACTCCGACCTGGCGCTGCGGGTTATGGACACCGGCGCGCGGCTGGTCCGCGGGCAGCGCCGGATCACCCACCCGGTCCGGCCGGTCGACCGCTGGATCAGCCTGCGCACGCAGGCCGGCAACGCCGACGACGTCCTGATGCGCCGGCTGCACGGCCCGGAACTGGCGCCGAGCGCGCCGACGCCCCGCTCGGCCGCCGTCCGCAGCACCTGGCGGGAACGGCAGCCGGCGTGGCCGCCCTGGCACTGGCTGTCGCCCGCCGCCCGCGCGCCGCCGCGCTCGCCGCGCTCGGCTGGCTGGCCGGCACCGGCGAGTTCGCCTGGGCCCGCATCGCCCCCGGGCCCGCGCGACCGCGCCGAGGTGACCACCATGCTCGCGACCAGCGCGGCCATCCCGCCGCTGGCCACCTGGCACTGGCTGCGCGGGGTCGTGCAGCACCGCCGGGTCCGGCCGTGGCGCGGCCTGCCCGACGCGGTGCTCTTCGACCGCGACGGCACGCTGGTGCACGACTTCCCGTACAACGGCGACCCGGCGCTGGGTCCGGCCGGTGCGACGGTGCCGCGCGAGGCCGCTCGACCGCGCTGCGGGCGCGCGGCGTCAAGGTCGGCGTGGTGAGCAACCAGTCCGGCGTCGCGCGCGGGCTGATCACCGAGCGAGCAGGTCGAGGCGTGCAACGCTCGGCTCGACGAGCTGCTCGGCCCGTTCGACACCGTCCAGGTCTGCCCGCACGGCCCGGACGACGGCTGCGCCTGCCGCAAGCCCGCGCCCGGGCATGGTCAAGACGGCGTGCGCCGAGCTCGACGTCGACCCCGCTCGCGGGTGGTCGTGATCGGTGACATCGGCGCCGACGTCGCCGCCGCCGAGGCCGCCGGCGCCACCGGGATCCTCGTCCCGACGCCCGTGACCCGGCGCGCCGAGGTGGAAGCAGCCCACCGCACAGCGCCCGACCTGACGGCGGCCGTCGACGCCGTCCTGGCGGGGGACTGGTGACCCGGACAGCACTCATCGCCCGGCTCGACAACGCCGGAGACGTCCTCCTCCAGGGCCCGCTCGTGCGCGCGGTCGCGCGCGTCGGCCGACCGCGTCGTGTTCCTCGCCGGACCGGCCGGTGCCGAGGCGGCCGCGCCTGCTGCCCGGGGTCGACGAGGTCTGGACCTGGGCGTGCCCGTGGATCGCGCCGGCGCCCGCCCCCGCCGTCGACGCCGGCCGACCTCGCCGCACTGACCGACCGCGTCGCGGGCGCTCGCGCCGGACGAGGCGCTGATCTCCACGTCGTTCCACCAGTCGCCCCTGCCCCTGGCGCTGGTGCTCCGCACCGCGGGCGTGCCCCGGATCTCGGCGATCTCCGTCGACTACCCGGGCTCCCTGCTCGACGTCCGTCACTCGCGTGGACGACGACCTGCCGGAGCCGGAGCGGGCGCTGTCCCTCGCCCGCGCCGCCGGCTTCGACCTGCCGCCCGGCGACGACGGCCGGCTGGCCGTGCGACGACCCCTGCCCCCGGTCGCGCACGAAGCCGCGTCCGCGACGGCGTCCCGTACGTCGTCCTGCACCCGGGCGCCTCGGTGCCCGCCCGCGCCTGGCCGGCCGAGTCGTGCGCGGAGGCGGTCGAGGCGCTCGCGACGCCGGCTGGCGGGTGCTGGTCACCGGCGGGCCCGGCGAGCGGGCGCTCACCGCCGCGCGTCGCCGGCAGCCCGCGGCGTCGACCTCGGTGGCGCCACGTCGCTGGCCGACATGGCCGCGCGTGCTGGACGGCGCCGCCGCGGTCGTCGTCGGCAACACCGGGCCGGCGCACCTCGCCGCCGCCGTCGGCACGCCCGTCGTCTCGCTGTTCTCGCCGGTCGTCCCCGCCGCCCGGTGGGCGCCCTACGGGGTGCCGACCGTGCTGCTCGGCGACCAGACGGCGCCCTGCGCGGCACCCGGGCCCGCGAGTGCCCGGTGCCCGGCCACCCCTGCCTGACCTCGGTGACGCCCGAGGACGTCGTCGCGCGCGGTGGAGAAGCTGGTGAGCGCATGAGGGTCCTGATCTGGCACGTGCACGGCTCGTGGACGACGGCCTTCGTCCAGGGCCGGCACGAGTACCTGCTGCCCGTCGTGACGCCCCGGATCGGGGTCCCGGACGGGCTGGGCCGCGCCCGCACCTGGGACTGGCCGGCGTCGGCCCGCGAGGTGACGCCGGAGCAGCTGCGCGACCGAGCGACGTCGACGTCGTGGTCCTCCAGCGCACGCGCGACCTGGAGCTGGTGCCGCGAGTGGCTCGGCCGGGAGCCCGGGCGCGACCTGCCCGCGGTCTTCCTCGAGCACAACGCCCCGGGCCTGGAGCCCGACGACGGACGCGGTGCCGCACACCCGGCACCCGCTGGCCGACCAGGACCGACATCCCGATCGCGCACGTCACGCACTTCAACCGGCTCTTCTACGACAACGGCCGGGCGCCCACCACGGTGATCGAGCACGGCATCGTCGACCCCGGCGAGCGCTGGACCGGCGAGCTGGAGCGCGCCGCCGTCGTCACCAACGAGCCGGTCCGCCGCGGCCGCACGGTCGGCGCCGACCTGCTGCCCGGGTTCGCCGCGGTCGCGCCGCGTCGACGTCTTCGGCATGGGCCTGGCCGGCCTGCACGAGGCGTACGGGCTCGACCCCGACCGCGTCGCGCTGCACGACGACCCGCCGCAGGCGGCGATGCACGCCGAGCTGGCCCGCCGCCGGGTCTACGTGCACCCGGTGCGCTGGACGTCGCTCGGGCTGTCGCTGCTCGAGGCCATGCACCTGGGCATGCCGGTGGTCGCGCTGGCCACCACCGAGGTGGTCGAGGCGGTGCCGCCGAGGCGCGGGCGTGCATCTCGACCCGCCCCGAGCGTCTGCACGCCGGCGGTCCGCGAGTTCCTGGCCGACCCGGACGCCGCCCGGCTCGCGGGCAAGGCCGCCCGCGCGGCCGCGCTGGAGCGGTACGGCCTGGCCCGCTTCCTGACCGACTGGGATGGGCTCCTGGAGGAGGTGACCCGATGAGGATCGACCTGGTCAGCGAGCACGCCAGCCCGCTCGCCGCGATCGGCGGTGTCGACGCCGGCGGGCAGAACGTGCACGTCGCCGCCCTGGCCGCCGGCCTCGCCGCGGCGCGGGCACGACGTCACGGTGCACACCCGGCGCGACGACGAGGCGCTGCCCGAGCGAGGTCGTCACCCAGGACGGCTACGACGTCGTGCACGTGCCCGCCGGGCCGGCCGCGAGCCGTGCCCAAGGACGACCTGCTGCCGCACATGCCCGACTTCGCCCGCGTGCCTGCGCCGCGCGCTGGGCCGCCGCACCGCCCGGACCTCGTGCACGCGCACTTCTGGATGAGCGGGCTGGCCTCGGTGGCGGCGGCCGACGCGCTGCCGCGGCCGGTGCCGGTGCTGCAGACCTTCCACGCCCTCGGGCTCGGTCAAGCGCCGGCACCAGGGCGCCGCCGACACCTCGCCGCCCGACCGGATCGAGCTCGAGCGCGGCGCTGTGCCGCGACGTCGGCCACGTCGTGGCCACCTGCACCGACGAGGTCTTCGAGCTGCGCCGGCTGGGCCTGGCGTCCGACCGCGTGTCGATCGTGCCGTGCGGCGTCGACACCTCGGTCTTCACGCCGCGCGGTCCGGTGGCGCCGCGCACGGAGCGGCCGCGGCTGCTGGTGCTCGGCCGGCTGGTCGAGCGCAAGGGCCAGGACGACGCCGTCCGCGCGCTGGCCGCCGTCCCGGACGCCGAGCTCGTCGTCGTCGGCGGGCCGCCGGCCGACGAGCTGGACGCCGACCCCGAGGTGCGCCGGCTGCGCGCCGTCGCCGCCGAGGCCGGGGTGGCCGACCGGCTGGTGCTTCACCGGCTCCGTCGCCCGCGCCGACGTGCCCGGCGTGGGTGCGCTCGGCCGACGTCGTCCTCGCCGTGCCCTGGTACGAGCCGTTCGGCATCACGCCCGCTGGAGGCCATGGCCTGCGGCCGGCCCGTCGTGGCCACCGCCGTCGGCGGGCTGCGTCGACAGCGTCGTCGACGGCGTCACCGGCGACCTCGTGCCGCCCGCGCGACCCCGCCCGGCTCGGCGCAGGTCGCTCGCCGCGCTGCTCGCCGACGACGACCGCCGCGCCGCCTACGGCGCCGCCGGCGTCGAGCGGGCCCGCGCCCGCTACCGCTGGGCCCGCGTCGTCGCCGACACCGAGGCCGTCTACCGCCAGGTCCTGGCCACCCGCCGTCCGATCCGAGAACCCCGAGCGTCGCCCGTGGAGGTCAGCCCGACGACCGTCGCCTCCTCGAGCACGCGCCGGCGAGGTCGTCCTCGCCCGACGTCGTGCACCCACCTCACCGGCGCCGACCACGTCGCCTCGCTGACCGCGGCGCTGCGGCGACGCTGACCGGGCACGTCGACACCCTCGACCGCTGGGGCCGGCTGCTGGCCGACGTGCTGTGCGGCGAGGCCGCGGCCGGCTGCTGGCCGCCGGCAACGGCGGCAGCGCGGCGCAGGCCCAGCACCTGACCGCCGAGCTGGTCGGCCGCTACCGCGCCGACCGGCCGCCGTTCTCGGCGATCTGCCTGACCGCCGAGACCTCGTCGCTGACCGCGATCGCCAACGACTACCCGGCCGACGAGCTGTTCGCCCGGCAGGTCGAGGCGCACGGCCGGGCCGGCGACGTGCTGGTCCTGCTGTCGACCAGCGGCCGCTCCCCAACGCCGTCGCCGCCGCCCGCCGGGCCCGCGAGTGCGGCATGACCGTGCTCGCGATGACCGGCCCGGCACCCAACCCGCTGGCCGCCGCGGCCGACGAGGCCGTCTGCATCGACTCGCCCGTGGACGGCGACCGTGCAGGAGTGCCACCTCGTCGCGCTGCACCTGGTCTGCGCCGCCTTCGACGCCGCCGTGCTGGCCGAGCCGGCGCGGGTGCCGTCGGCCGGCCGGCTCGGGGTGGCCCGGTGAGCCGGCGCAGCGGCCGCTGGTCGTCGTCGGCGACGCCCTGCTCGACGTCGACCTGGTCGGCACGCGCCTCCCGGCTCGACCCCGGACGCGCCCGTGCCGGTGGTCGAGGACGTCGAGACCCGCGAGCGCCCCGGCGGCGCCGCGCTGGCCGCGGTGATCGCCGCCGCCGCGACCGTCCGGCGCGAGGTCGTGCTGGTGGCCCCGCTGGCCGACGACGACGGCGCCGACCGGCTGCGGGCGCTGCTCGACGGCCGGGTGCGGCTGCTGCGCGATCCCGGCCACCGGCGGCGACGGCGGTCAAGCAGCGGGTGCGCGTCGGCGACCACTCCGTCGCGCGGCTCGACAGCGGCGACCGCGTCGGCCCGGCCCGGCGCGCTGCCCGACGAGCCGCGGCGGACGCGATCCGCCGAGGCCGGCGCCGTGCTCGTCGCCGACTACGGCCGCGGGACGACGGCGGCGCGCCGACGTCCGCGACGGCGCTGGCCGCGGCCGGCGGGCCGGTGGTCTGGGACCCGCACCCGCGCGGCGCCGACCCGGTGCCCAGCGCCCGGCTGGTGACGCCGAACGGCGCCGAGGCCGCCCGCGTGGCCGCGGCCGCCGGAGTGGCCGTCGAGGGCGACGGGCTGGCCGCCGTCGGCGCCCGGGCCGAGGCGCTGATCCGGCACTGGGGCGTGGGCGCGGTCGCGGTGACCCTGGGCGCGCGCGGTGCGCTGCTGTCCTACGGCGAGGGCGCGCCGATGGTCGTGCCCGCCGTGCCGGTGACCGGCGGCGACCCGTGCGGCGCCGGCGACTCGTTCGCGGCCGCGGCGGCGCTCGCGCTGGCCGACGGCGCGGTGACCGGCGAGGCGGTGGCGGCGGCGGTCGCCGCGGCGTCGGCGTTCGTGGCCCGGGGCGGGGCGTCCGCCTGGGACGCCGAGACGGTCGTGCCCCACGTCGTCGCCGAGCCGGCGGCGTGGACGCGCTGCTCGCCCGGGTGCGCGTCGGCCGGCGGCACCGTCGTCGCCACCGGTGGCTGCTTCGACCTGCTGCACCCCGGGCACGTCGCGACGCTGCGCGCCGCGCGCGGGCTCGGCGACTGCCTGGTGGTGTGCATCAACTCCGACGACTCGGTGCGCCGGCTCAAGGGACCGTCCCGGCCGCTGGTGACCGCCCCCGACCGGGCCCGCGTGCTCGAGGCGCTGGAGTTCGTCGACGCCGTCGTCGTGTTCGACGAGGACACCCCCGCCGAGGTGCTCGACCGGCTGCGGCCCGACGTGTGGGCCAAGGGCGGCGACTACGCCGGCGCCGACCTGCCCGAGGCCGCCGTGCTGCGCACGCTGGGGCGGCCAGGCCGTCGTCCTGCCCTACCTCGACGGGCACTCGACGACCGCCCTGGTCGAGCGCTCCCACGTGATGAGAGAAGCCGGTGGCGGTCGTGCTCCGGCCGCTGGGGCTGGGGGACCTGCTCACCGGTGTGCCGGCGATCCGGGCGGTGCGCGCCGCGGTGCCCGGACACCGGCTGGTGCTGGCCACGACCGCAGGCGCTGCGCCCGCTGGCCGGGCTGATCGACGCCGTCGACGAGGTGCTGCCCGCCCGCGAGCTCGAGCCGCTGGACTGGGCCGGCCCGCCGCCGGAGCTCGCCGTCGACCTGCACGGCAAGGGGCCGGCTGTCGCACGTCGTCGTCGCCGACCTGCGCCCCGAGCGGCTGCTCACCTTCGGCAGCCCCGGCTACCCCGGGCCGACCTGGTACGCCGACGAGCACGAGGTGCGCGCGGTGGTGCCGGCTGGTCGCCGAGGGGCTCGGGCGTGGACGCCGACCCCGACGCGCTCGACCTCGCCGTCCCGGCCGTGGCCGCCGCCGGTGCCGCGGCGCCGCCGTCGTCCACCCCGGTGCGGCCTATCCCGGCCGGCGCTGGCCGCCCGAGCGGTTCGCCGCCGTCGCCCGGCACCTCGCCGCCGGCGGTGCCGACGTGCGGATCACCGGCGGTCCGGCCGAGGTGGAGCTCGCCCGGGCGGTGGCGGACGCCGGCCGGGCTGGGGCCGGACGCCGTGCTCGCCGGGCGGACGACGTCGCTCGAGCTGGCCGCCGTCGTCGCCGCCGCGCGGGTGGTGGTCAGCGGCGACACCGGCGTCGCGCACCTGGCGACCGCCTACCGGCGTCCGTCGGTGGTGCTGTTCGGCCCGGTGTCACCGGCGCTGTGGGGCCCGCCGCCGCGGCCGCAGCACGTCGTCCTCTGGCACGGCGACGGCACCGGCGACCCCTGGGGCACCGAGCTCGACCCGGCGCTGGCGCGGATCACCGTCGACGAGGTCGTCGCCGCCCTCGACTCCCTGCTCGGTCCGATGACCGCGGCTACGCCTTCTTCGACGTCCGGAGGATCTGGATCAGGCCGGTGACCGCGAGGACGAACCCGGTCAGGGCGCCGAGCAGTGCCGTGATCTCCCCGAGCACGGACGTCGACGAGGACGGAGCGTTCGCGACGGGCGGGGTGCTCGACGGCACCGGAGCGGGGGAGCTCGTCGCCCCGGGCGGTTCACCGTCGACCGGTTCGGAAGCCGTCGGGTCGGCGGTCGTGGTCGCCCCTTCCCCCTGGGCTCGCCATCGTCGTCCCCCGGGGGACCGCACCAGGGCCGGATGGACTACCCGGCGGCGGCGGCGGTGCGGCGGCGGAGGACCTCGGCGAACCAGGCGACGGTCGCGCGCAGCCCCTCCTCGGACGGAACCGTGGGCCGCCAGCCGAGCAGTTCCTCCGCCCGGCGGGTGTCGGGACGGCGGACCTTGGGGTCGTCGACCGGCAGGTCGATGAAGGAGATCTCGGAGTCGGAGCCGGTCAGCTCGACGATCCACTGCGCCAGCCGGAGCATCGACAGCTCGTCGGGGTTGCCGATGTTGACCGGACCGGCGTGGCGCGAGAACGCCATCGCGAGGATGCCGCGCACGGTGTCGTCGACGTAGCAGATCGACCGGGTCTGCGAGCCGTCGCCGGCGACGGTGAGCGGGCGGCCGGACAGCGCCTGGCCCATGAAGGCGGGGATGGCGCGGCCGTCGTCCGGGCGCATGCGCGGGCCGTAGGTGTTGAAGATCCGCACGATGCCGGTGTCGGTGCCCTTGGACGTCCGGTACGCGGTGGTCATGGCCTCGCTGAACCGCTTGGCCTCGTCGTAGACGCCCGCGCGGGCCGACCGGGTTGACGTTGCCCCAGTAGTCCTCGTTCTGCGGGTGCTCCAGCGGGTCGCCGTAGACCTCGGACGTCGAGGCGAGCACGTAGCGGGCGCCCTTCTCGTGGGCCAGCCCGAGGGTGTGCAGGGTGCCGAGGCTGCCGACCTTCAGGGTCTCGATCGGCATGCGGAGGTAGTCGAGCGGACTGGCCGGCGAGGCGAAGTGCAGCACCAGGTCCACCGGGCCGGGCACGTGCACGAAGTCGGTGATGTCGCAGCGGACAAGCCGGAAGGCCGGGTTCTCCATCAGGTGCACGACGTTCTCCGGCGAGCCGGTCAGGAAGTTGTCGAGGCAGACCACCTCCACGCCGCGGTCGAGCAGCTGCTCGCACAGATGCGACCCCAGGAAGCCGGCGCCGCCGGTGACCACCGCCCGCCGGATCTCGCGGACGTCGGGCACCGGCTCCATCCCACGCTGCATGCGCTGCCTCTACCCAGCCGTCACTGCAGGTAGCCCTCGACCTCCGATGCCGGACGCGACTCGGCCTCGTCGGGGTCGTCCCCGTACTGCCGCTTGGCCCGCCGCTGGCGCAGCAGGTCCCAGCACTGGTCCAGCTGCACCTCGAGCTCCTGCATGCGGGTGCGCTGGTCGTCGCTGTGGTCGGTGCCCTCGCGGAGGCCGTGCTCCTCGTCGACGAGGGCGGAGATGCGGCTGAGGATGTCCTTCTCGTCCATGCTCCCGATGCTGCCCGCCCCGCCCCCGCCGGTAAACCGCAGGGGCTCAGCCGCCGACGTCGGGCACCCAGCCCTCGACGAAGGCAGCCAGCCGGCGGTTCACCGCACCCCCGGCCCGGCCGAGGGCCAGCAGCGCGCTGCGCTCCAGCGGCACCCGCACGGTGCGCCGTCCGGGCGCGAAGGTGCGGACGGCGTGGCCGGCGGCGACGAGGTCCGGCCAGGGCCGATCGAGCTGCCGGCGCACGCGGTCCAGCGCCAGCGACGTGGGATCGCCGTTGCCGGTGACCATCGCGGTGACGAAGCCCGGGTCGCTGCCGATCACCCGGGTGCCGTCGCGGAAGCTGCCCGCGGCCAGGGACAGGGCCAGGGGCCCGGCCTCGCCGGCCGCGGCCGCGAGGGCGGCGGCCAGCAGGTGCGGCACGTGGCTGATCGCGGCGACGGCGTCGTCGTGCTCGGGTGCGGTGACCGGAACGACCTCGGCGCCCACCTCGATGGCCACCTCGGCCACCCGCAGCCAGCGCGCCAGGTCGGTGCCGGACTCGACGCAGAGGGCCCAGCGGGCGCCGCGGAACAGCTCCGGGTCGACGGCGTCCGCGCCGGAGCGCTCGGTCCCGCACATCGGATGGCCGCCGACGTAGCGGTCGCCGAAGCGGCCGCCGAGCTCCGCCATCACCGGCACCTTGACCGAGCCGAGGTCGGTGACCGTGGCGTCGTCGTCGACGTGGAGCCCGTCCAGCGCGCCGGTCATCGCGGGCAGCGGTACGGCCAGGACGACGATGCCCGCGAGCTCCTGCGTGATGCGTACGCCTCGTCCCTGCGCCGCCTGGCGGGCGACCGGGTCGACGTCCCAGCCGGACACGTCGCGGCCGGCCGCCAGGAGCGCCGCGGCGAGGGAGCCGCCGAGCTGGCCGAGGCCGACGACCGACACGGGCGGCACCGGCATCGTGGGCACCGGAAAGGAGGGAGGAGCGCCGGGCGCGGTGTCCCCGGGAACGGCGTCGGCCATGATCAGAGGCTATGACCCCTGGCTTCGTCCCTCCCCACGCGCCATGACGCCGCGGTCGTTCCTCCTGTCCGAGGCGCTCTCCGACTACGTCCGGGCCTCGTCCGAGCCTCCGGACGAGGTCGCCGCCGACCTCATCGCCGAGACCGCCGCGCTGGCCGAGCGCGGCGGCTACTCGCCGACCCTGCAGATCGCCCCCGAGCAGGGCGCGCTCATGCAGCTGCTCACCGCGGCCCTGGGCGCGCGGACGGCGATCGAGATCGGCACGTTCACCGGCTTCTCGGCGCTCTGCATCGCCCGCGGTCTGCCGGCCGACGGTTCGCTGCTGTGCCTGGACGTCGACCCGGAGTCGACGGCGATCGCCCGCCGCTACTGGGAACGCGCAGGGGTGTCGCACCGGATCGAGCTACGGCTCGGCGACGCGCACGAGACCCTCCGTGCGCTGCCGCCGGCCGAGACGTACGACCTGGCGTTCGTCGACGCCGACAAGACCGGCTACCCGCTCTACGTGCAGCACCTGTACCCGCGCATGAGGGCCAACGGCGTCGTGCTGCTGGACAACACGCTGCGCGGCGGGCACGTCCTCGAACCGGGCTCCGACGACGACCGGGCGATCGCGGGGCTCAACGCCGTGCTCGCGCGCGATCCGCGGTGGGAGACCGTGCTGCTGCCGCTCTCCGACGGGCTGACGATGCTCCGCAAGCGATGACCGGACGGCCGAGCTTCGCTGTCCGCGTCAGCCGTCCCGGTCCGCGCTGGCGGGTGGAGCTGCTGGCGCCGAACGCCGAGGACGAGCTGCCCGTGCTCGAGCGCGCGCTCGGCGAGGACGGCGGCCGCGGGTGGCCGCCGCCGTTCGTCGTGGTCGTCGACTCCGGCCTCTACTTCGTCGTGCTGCGGCACGGCCCCGGCGGAATGGTCCGCGCGCTGATCTCCGACGCGACGATGCAGGAGTGGCTGCTCGCCGCCGAGGTGGTCGAGCGCTACGGGATCGCCGTCGACACCGAGGGGGCCTTCGACGACGACGAGTCCGGCTGGCCCGGCGGCGATCTCGACGTCTTCGCCGACGACGGACTGCCCGCCGAGCAGTTGCGGCCGATCGTCACCGCCGACGACCTCTGGGCCGACGAGATGGTGGCGCGGATCGCCGAGCGGCTCGGCTTCGCCGACGAGCTGTCCGCGGCGGTGGTCCCGTGAGCGCGGTGCGGGCCGTGCTGTTCGACCTCGGGGGAGTGCTGACCGAGAGCCCGATGGACTCCTTCGCCGCCTACGAGGCCGCGGCCGGGCTGCCGGCGGGGCTGATCCGCCGATTGAACGCCACCGACCCCGACACGAACGCCTGGGCGCGGTTCGAACGCGGCGAGCTGGACGTCGACGGGTTCACGGCCGCCTTCGAGGACGAGGCCCGCGCCGCCGGTCACCGGGTGGACGCCGCCCGTGTGCTCGAGGCGCTGCACTCCCCGGCGCTTCGGCCCGCGATGGTCGACGCGGTCGGTCGGCTGCGGGCGGCCGGGCTGCCGGTGGGGCTGGTGTCGAACAACGTGCGCCCGATGGAGCGCACCGGCGCGCTGGGGGAGCTGCTGGCCGCTGTTCGACGTCGTCGTGGAGTCCTCCGTCGAGGGCGTCCGCAAGCCGGAGCCGGAGATCTACCGCCGGGCTCTCTCGCGGCTGGCCGACGCGGTCGGTGAGCCCGTCGCGCCCGTCGACTGCGCCTACCTCGACGACCTCGGCATCAACCTCAAGCCCGCCCGTGCGCTCGGGATGCGCACCGTCAAGGTGGTCGACCCGGCCGACGCGCTCGACGAGCTCGCCGCTCTGACCGGGGTGCCGCTCCGCGGAGGAGTCGCGGCGTGACCACCCACCCGACCGGGTCCCTTCCCGGGAGCTTGTGCTCTGCACACCCCTGTAGGCAGAGCACAAGGCGGCGAGAGGTACCCCGGTGACCCCCGACCTCGACGCCGCCATGGGGCGCGCGCTGGAGCTCGCCGCCGCGGCGCAGGAGTGGGGCGACACGCCGATCGGCGCCGTCGTCCTCGGGCCGGACGGCGCCGTGCTGGCCGAGGCGGCCAACGAGCGGGAGAAGCGCGGCGACCCGACGGCGCACGCCGAGGTGCTCGCGCTGCGGGCTGCTGCGCCCGTGTTCGGCGACGGCTGGCGACTGACCGGCTGCACGCTCGTCGTCTCGCTGGAGCCGTGCACGATGTGCGCCGGCGCGAGCGTGCTGGCCCGGGTCGAGCGGGTGGTCTACGGCGCCGACGACCCGAAGGCCGGAGCCGCGGGCTCGCTGTGGGACGTGGTCCGCGACCGGCGGCTCAACCACCGCCCCGAAGTGGTGAGCGGCGTGCGCGCGGAGGAGTCGGCGGCCCTCCTACGCGCGTTCTTCCGCAGTCGGCGGGGCCTGTAGTCTCTTCGGCGGTGGCGTGTCCGAGCGGCCGAAGGAGCACGCCTCGAAAGCGTGTGAGGGCAACCCCCTCCGTGGGTTCAAATCCCACCGCCACCGCACCGGAAACGACGGCGGCGTCCCCTGCGGGACGCCGCTGTCGTCGTCTCCGGGACGGTGCGACGGGAGCAACGTCCTGTCCCGCGCGGTCGGCGCCGAGGGGCGCGCGATGATGGGGCTCGCGCCCGAGAGCGAGGACCCGTACTCCGGCGAGGGGCTGGGACCCGTCGGCGTCTTCCTCTTCGTCTGCGTGCCGCTGTTCGTCATCGGGGCCTGCTGTACGGCGCCGGCTGAGTCCGGTCAGCTTCGGCCCTGGATCGTCTCGACGAAGCGGTCGCTGTCGAGCACCAGCCGGCCGTCCTCGTCGATGAACGTGAACCGGTGCCGCTCCACCTGCGAGGACCCGTCCGGGAAGACGAACTCCATGGTCGCGAGGGCGGCGGCCCCACCCTCCTCGACCTCGACGTCGCTGATCTGGACGTCCTCGAAGTCGTTCCAGAAGTCCTCGATAGCCCTCGAGGTCGATGGCGCTGCGCAGCGTCGGCCCCGCCTGCTCGTAGGCCGCGGCCGGGTCGTCGAAGACCAGCTCGTGGTACTCGTCGAGCAGGTCCTCGACGTTGTCGGCGTCCAGGGTCGTGTCGCCGTCGCCGCTGCTCTCGGCGGCCGTGCTGGACGCGGTCGTCTCCTCCGCAGCGTCGGACGTCGACGGTGCGTCGCTCGTCGTGGCCTCGCCGCCCTCGCTGCTGGTCCCCGCAGGTGACGACGCCGTGGGCGTCTCGTTCGCGGTGCCGCCCGCGGGGTCGTTCAGCACCGTCGCCCAGAGGGCGCCGAGGCCGACCAGCAGGAGGAGGACCGCGGCGGCGATCCACGGCACAAGCCTGCGGCGCCGCCGGTCCGGCGGCGGTGTCGCCGGCTCGTCGACCGGCTCGGCGGCGGGGGCCGCGCGCTCCGGGCGCGCCGCCTCCACGAGCGTGCGCGGGGGCGCGGGTGGTGGCGTACCCGCGGAGGGTGGAGGCGGGAGGTTCGTGGGCTGGGGCCGGGTGCTGGCGACGTCCGTGCGCGCCGTCAGGACCGTCGTCGTGTCGCCGCCACGGCCCGCGACGATCGCCGCGAGATCGTCGCGCACCTCCGTCATGGAGGGCCGGACCTGCGGGTCCACCGCCAGCATCCTCATCAGTGCGGGAGTCAGGTCCCCCGACCGCTGGGGCGGGGTGATGACGCCGGCCGCGACGCGGTGCAGCTGCTGCAGGGAGTTCCCCGCCATGCCGAACGGCGGCTCGCCCTCCAGGCACGTGTAGAGGGTCGCGCCGAGCGAGAAGACGTCGGCCGCCGGCCCCGGCTCGTAGCCCTGCGCCACCTCGGGGGCGAGGAAGGCCGGCGTCCCGGTGATCTGGCCGGTCTGGGTCAGCGTGACGTCGCCGCTGGCGTGCGAGATGCCGAAGTCGGTGATCTTGACGACGCCCTCGACCCGACCGCCCTGGCCGATGAGGATGTTCGCCGGCTTGACGTCCCGGTGGACGATGCCGGCGGCGTGGGTGGCCGCGAGCGCGTCGGCCACTTGGGCGCCGATCTGCGCGGCCTGGTCGACGCGGAGCAGGCCGTCCTCGGTGAGCACCCCGGCGAGGCTGCGCGACGGCAGGTACTCCATGACCAGCCACGGCTGGCCGTCCTCGAGCGCGACGTCGTAGACCGAGATGGCGTGGGGGTGCGACAGCCGGGCGGCGATGCGGCCCTCGCGCAGTGCCCGCTCGCGCTGCTGGCGGACCGCCGCCTCGTCGGTCCCGGCCGGCGGAAGCACCTGCTTGACCGCGACGGCGCGTCCGAGTCGCTGGTCGTCGGCGAGCCAGACCGCGCCCATCCCGCCGCCACCGATGCGCTCCCGCAGTCGGTAGCGGCCGGCGACGATGCGGTCCGGCGCGGTCACCGGCCGGTCAGACCGCCGACGGCGCGCCGTAGCGCCGGTCGTACTCCTCCTGGGCACCGGCGGGGAGCGCGTCGTACAGCGGTCGCAGCTGGTCGACCGACTCGGGGGACAGGTCGTCGAAGATGCGCTGCCACGTCGGCGGCTCGTCGTACGAGCGGGTCAGCAGCAGGTCCCACGCCTGGGCCTGGCGGTCGCGCTTGTCCCGCTCGACCAGGAACTCCGAGAGGTAGCGGTCCTTCGCCGCGGCCTTCTCCTCCCTGGTGGCACCCTCCGGCAGCGCCGCCGGGTCGCTGCCCCGGAGGACGTCGACGATCGCGTCGACCACCTCGGGCCGCACCGCCCCGGACTCGCTCATGTCCCTGCCTCCTCCTGGGTCGGGCCCCCGCCGGGCCCCACGTCGGGATGATCATCCTCGTTCACCCGACGCCTGGCAGCATGCCGCACCCCGGCGACCGTGGCTCCCTGGAACACGTGCCCCGGCCGGGCCCGGTTCAGTCGCCCGGTACGATCGCCGGCACTGGAGGATTCGCCTAGTGGCCTATGGCGCTCGCTTGGAAAGCGGGTTGGGGGCAACCCCTCGGGAGTTCGAATCTCCCATCCTCCGCAGTGAACCAGCGGACCGCCGCGTCCGCGTCGTCCGCGCAGATGAGACCCCCCACGCGACGTGGCCCCTCTGCCAGAGTGGACGACTCGACCGGGCCGATGGCCGCACGCCTGTCGCGTCCGGCCGGGCAGTGGCGGACGGCGACGATGGGTGGACCCATGGCTCGTTATGCGGTTGCGCATCTGGACGAGATCGAGGAGTTCGCCGACGCAGGCTGTCGCTACCGGCCGATCCGCCACCACCTGGGCATCACGGCGTTCGGCGTGACCGCATGGACCGCCCACGCCGCAGGCGACCTCGTCATCAACGAGCACGACGAGGACGACCCCACCGCTGACCAGGAGCTCTTCCTGGTGATCCGCGGCCACGCGGTGTTCGAGGTCGACGGGAACCGGGTCGACGCGCCGGCCGGAACGCTCGTGTTCGCCCCTCCTCGCACCAGGCGGACGGCCTCCGCCACGCAGGACGGGACGACCATCCTCGCGGTCGAAGGCACGCCGGGAGCGGGGTACGAGGCCCGCGGTTGGGAGCTGTGGGCTCCGCTCGCCCCCCTCTACGAGGCGGGCGAGTACGCCGAGGTCGCCGACCGTCTGGGCGCCCTGGTCGCAGCCGCTCCGCAGTACCCCATGTTGTTCTTCAACCTCGCCTGCGCCGAGAGTCTCTCCGGCCGGACGACCGATGCGCTCGATCACCTCCGGCAGGCCATCGAGATGTCGGAGGAGTTCCGCGGTTCCGCGAAGGTCGACCCCGACCTGGATCCGATCCGCGATGAGCCCGCCTTCGAGCGACTGGTCGGCCACTGACCATGGACGCCGTCCGGATCGACACGAGCCCGGTTCCGCTCGACGCGCTGGTGGCCGTCGCCCGCGGCGCGCCCGTGGAGCTGACCGACGCAGCACGGGACCGGATCGCCGCCGGGCGGCGGGTGGTCGACGGCGTCCTCGAGAGCGGCCTCGCCGTCTACGGGCTCACCACCGGGGTCGGCCACTCGCGGGACGAGCGGGTGCCCGACGACCAGCTCGTCGCGCAGCAGTACATGATCGTGATGACCCACTCCGGCGGCATCGGCCCGCACCTGCCGACGGCGGTGGCCCGGGCGGCCATGGCCGTGCGGCTGATCGGGCTGACCCGGGGCGGCTCGGGTGCCAGCCCGGCGGTGGCGGAGTCCCTGGCCGGCCTGCTGAACGCCGGCATCCACCCCCTGCTGCCGCGGACGTCGTCGGTCGGGGCCGGCGACCTGGGCGCGATGGCGCTGATCGCGCAGGTCGCCATCGGCGCCGGCCGGGCGGAGTACCGCGGCGAGGTGCTGCCCGGCGGCGAGGCGCTGCGGCGGGCGGGTCTGGCGCCGCTCGCCCTGCACGCCAAGGACGGCCTGGCCCTCGTGTCGGCGAACGGCGTCTCGGTGGGCCACGGCGCGCTCGTCGCGGAACGGGCCGGCGTCCTGGCCGACGCCGCCGACGTCGTCGCGGCACTGTCGATGGAGGCCACCCGCGGCAACCCGTCCATCGCCCTGCCGGTGGTGGCCGAGGCCAAGCCGTTCCCCGGCCTGGCGGAGTCCTGCCGGCAGCTGCGAGCGGCGCTGGACGGCAGCTACCTCTTCCAGACCGGCACGCCCGCCTCGGTGCAGGACCCGCTGTCCTTCCGGGTCGTCCCGCAGGTGCACGGCGCGCTCCGCGACACCACGGCCTTCGTCCGGAGCACGGTGGAGACCGAGCTGAACGCGCAGGCGGACAACCCGCTGGTGTCCTCCTCGGACGGCACGCTGGTGTCCAACGGCAACTTCCACCCGGTGCTGCTCGCGGTCGTCTTCGACGCGCTGCGCGTGGCGATCGCGCACGTCGGGCAACTGGCCGACCGCCGGCTCGGGCACCTGTGGCAGGCGTTCTTCACCGCGCTGAGCACGGGCGACGGCGGGCCGCCGTCGTTCGACGGTCCGCCGCCGGAGCTGCCCGGCATGCACCTGCGGTACGCGGCCGCCGCTGCCTACGCGGAGCTGCGCCAGCTCGCCGGCCCGGCGAGCCTCGACATCGGCGTGCTGGACCAGGGCGTCGAGGACCACTCGACGGGCGCGCCGCTCAGCGTGCGCAAGGCCGACGAGGCACTCGACCTGCTCGCCGACGTCCTGGCGATCGAGCTCCTCCTGGCCACCGACGTCCTCGGCATGCAGCCGCGGACGCCGGTGCTCGGCCGCGGGACCTCCGCGCTCTACGGGTCGGCGCGCACCGCCGTCGCCGCGCTGGACGACCGCTCCTCCGAGGCGGTCCACCGCGCCGTCCTGGCGACCCTGGAGCCCTCCCGCAGCCTGCGCACGTAGAGCCCCGCCACGGCGGCGAGCACCAGCAGGCCACCGGCCAGCGCGGCGGGGGCCAGCCGCTCACCGAGGAACGCCGTCGCCAGCGCGGTCGCGGTCAGCGGCTCCAGCAGCGTCACGATCGACGCCACCGCGCCCGGCACCGTCTTGATGCCGGTGAAGAACAGGGCGTACGCGAGCGCGGTCGGCACGACGCCGAGGTAGAGCAGCGTCGCCAGCGCGACCGGCTCGGCGGTGAAGCGCATGCCCACGGCGAGCGCCACCGGCGTGAGCAGGAGCGCGCCGCCGGCGAAGCCGACCAGCGTCACCGGCACCCCGGCGGGAATCCCGCCGCCGGCGAGGGTCACCACGGCGTAGCCGAGCGCCGAGCCCGTGGCCAGCAGGGCGCCGAGCACGACGGCCGTCCCCGTCTCCCCGGCGGAGATGCCGACCAGCAGCACCAGGCCGACCAGGGCCACGGTGAGCGCGACCACGGTCGCCCTGTCCGGCCGGCCGTGGCCGAGCAGGGTCGCCCCGACGGCGATGAGCAGCGGCGCGAGGCCGAGCGCGACGAGCGTGGCGATGCTGACGCCGGCGGCCGTGACGGCGGCGAAGTAGAGGAGCTGGTAGGCGGCCAGTCCGGCCGCGACGAGCGCCAGGCGGACGACGACGTCGCGGGTCGGACGCTCGGACGGCGCGGCCGCTCGCCGGCGGCGCGTGAGGACGTGGACGACGCCCAGCGCGACCGCCGCGATGGCCATGCGGTGCCAGGCGATGTCGAGCGCCTGGAGGTCGGTGCGCTCGAGCACGATCGAGCCGCTGACGCCGGAGGTGCCCCAGCACACCCCGGCGAGGACGACGAGCAGGAAACCGTGCCGCGCTGCGGCGGACGGGCGGTGCGAGGTTTCGGTGGACATGACGCTCCTGGAGCAGATCCGGACGGGAGTCGCGGGATCCGGAGCGCGGACGACCGGCAGGTGCTGAGCCTGCTCAGGTGCGGGGGGAGCCCCCGGCGCTCCGGGTCAGGAGCGAGGAGGGGGCAGCACGAGGGCCGTCATGGCACGGAAGGCTAGCGGGCGGCTCGTCCGCCGGGCGAACGCGTTCCTCTACAGTGGACGGCAGACCCCTCGCGTGGCGTCACCCTGTGAACCTCCCCAGGGCCGGAAGGCAGCAAGGATAAGCAGGCTCTGGCGGGTGCGCGAGGGGTCCCTTTTACGCGCTCACCAGGTCTCGTCGGTCGCCTGCACGAGCGCCGGCAGCAGCTCGAGGAGCGTCGACTCCGTGCTCAACGGGTCCTCGGGATTCCCCGCGACCGAGAACACCCAGCCACCCCCGCCGGACTCCGGGACGGTCAGCGTCCACGCGCCGGAGGCGCCTGACCCGCACGCCTTCTCCACGACCGCCTCGGTGGCCGACCCCGGTAGCGGAGCGGACGGGCAGAGGATCGCCCGCACAGGTGGCAGCGCCTCCGCGTAGTAGTGCAGAGCGGCCATGACCGGCGTGGTCCCCGGTACTCGGCCCGACACCGCCGACCAGACGCAGCCGGCCTCGGCGGTGACGGTTCCACCCGACCGCAGCTCGATGCCGAACCGGGCGAGGTCCGGTGCCTCGGGGCAGGTCGCGCCGTCCGAGGGGGAGGCTAGAGAGAGGTTCGGGGCCGCCTCGGCGACCCGCTCGGCCATCTCCTCGGCGGCGGCGATCCCGGAGTCGGAAGTCGCCGAGGGGCCGTCCTGCAGACCGCTGTGGACGACTCGCCACAACGCCACCATCGCGCTGAGCGCGATGTCGTACCGCTCCGGTACGGCCGACCCGACGCCGGCCTCGAGGATCCAGGCACCGGTGCCGTCCGCGTCGAGCATCGTCACGGTCCACCCGGTCGACGTCCCTCCGGCGCTGCACTGCTGCAAGGCGCCCGACGCGGTTCCGACGGGAAGACTCGTCCACCTGCACCCGCTTCCCGCTGGGGCGCTCTCCATCCCAAGGACCACCGAGGCCGCGGTGGCTCGGGGATCGTTCGAGAGGACCAGCCGGACCATGACCTTCGGAAGGGCGAGCGGCCCAGAATCGGTGGTCCAGCGGCAGCCGTCCGTCGTGAGGTACTGGGTCGTCCCGCTCCCGTCCTCGGCTATCGGCAGTCCGGTCCATTCGCTCAGCAGCGGGGCCACGTCGGGGCATCGGTAGTCGAGCGAGGCGTCCGGTGCGGCGACCGGACCCGCCTCGTCCAGATCGGCGGCGAGATCGGGCGCGATGCGCCGCAACCCGGCGTCCTCGCTCGGCAGGCCGGAGGGGATCGCGGCCGGCGTGCTGGTCGGAGCGGCGACGTCAGGACGATCGTGCGCGGACAGGCTGCCGACCGCCGTGGGGACGCCCACCGCCACCAGCGCGACGGCCACCGCCGCACCGGCCACCCCGATGCGGGTGCGCCGGCGACGCGCGGTGCAGGGCGCGGGCGCCGGCCACCAGCTCGAACGGGTCGTCGCCCGGCGCCAGGTCGTCGGCCAGGTCGCTCAGGCGGTCGTGCAGCTGCAGCTCGTTCACGCGGTCCTCCCGGGCGTCGCTGCGGTCTCGGGGGCGAGCAGCGCGCGCAACGCGGCCAGGCCCTTGGAGACGTGGTTGTTGACGGTGCTGGCCGAGCAGCCCATGACGCGGGCGGTCTCGGCCTCGGAGAGGTCCTCGAAGTACCGGAGGACGACGGCGGTGCGCACCCGCGGCGAGAGCTGCAGCAGCGCGCGCCGCATCTCGTCGCGATCGGCGTGCGCGGCCTGGGAGTCGGCGGTACCCCGGTCGGGCACCACCTCGATGACCTGCTCGGTCGACATGAAGCGACGCAGCCGGCTGAGGTGGGTGTTCACCATGATCCGGCGGACGTAGGCCATCGGTTCGTCGGCCCGGCGCACCTTCGCCCAGGATCCGTAGGCCTTGGCGAGCGTCGTCTGCACGAGGTCCTCGCCGTGCTGCCGGTCGCCGGTCATCAGGCAGGCGGTGCGCAGCAGCGCGGCGCCGCGCTCCACGACGAACGAGGTGAACTCCTCGTCCCGCTGGTCCCTCATCCGTCCTCCTGCTGGTCCGGCTCCACCCCGTTGACGCGTCGGGACCGGCCGGCGGCCCCACCCCGTTCTGTATCGGTCGGACTAACGGGGCGGCCGGCAGTCAGCCCAGAAGCGGTCGGCAGCGGTCCAGCCACCGGGAGGTCGCGGCGGCGAGCAGTCCGGGGTCCTCGACGGGGAGGTAGTGGCCGGCGTCGGCCGCGAGCACGTACTCGGCGCCGGGGAACGAGTCGAGCGCGTCGTACAGGCCCCGGTACCCCGCCAGCCGGTCGCGCCGTCCGGCCAGCAGGGACACCGGCCCGTCCAGCGACGTTCTCCGCGTCCTGGTCGGAGAGGACGAAGCCGTCGCGCTGCAGGCGAGTGAGGTGGTCCTCGTCGCCGGGGCCGATCTGGGCCAGGACGGCGGCGACCCTCGCGGCGACCTCGGCGGTCTGCACCCCCACGGCCGCGCCGAGGTGCTCGTGCAGGTGCGCCGGCACCGCGTCGAGCCATCCGGGCTCCGGGACGGACGGGAGCACACCGGTGAGGTCGCGGTCCCCCGGCCGGATCCGGAGCCCCGAGCACACCATCTGCAGGCCGACGACCCGCCCCGGCAGCCGCCGGACGAGACCGGCGGCGAGGAACCCGCCGTACGACCAGCCCGTGACGGCGAGACGTCCGGCGCCGACCGTCGCCTCGACCGTCCGCACCACCGCGTCGAGGACGGCGTCCGACCGGGGCTCCGTGGGAGCCGACCGGCCGGTGCCGGGCAGGTCCACGTAGAGGCGCGTCCAGCCCGGGTCCGGGCCGAGGAGGGGCTCGACCACGGCGGCCATGGCTCGGGAGTCGAACCGGAACGACGGCAGGACGAGGAGAACCGGTCCGGTGCCTCGCCGGTCCACGTGCAGCGGCATGGGCGGAGTCAATCGCGTCCCGCCGGAAGGACGTGCCGGGACGTCGGTGGGGGCACGTAATCTCGCCGCGTGGCACTGGCGCTCTACCGCAAGTACCGCCCGGCGACCTTCGCCGAGGTGGTCGGGCAGGAGCACGTCACGACACCGCTGGTCAACGCGGTGGACGGCGGCCGGATCAACCACGCCTACCTGTTCAGCGGCCCGCGCGGCTGCGGCAAGACGTCGTCGGCGCGCATCCTCGCCCGCTCCCTCAACTGCGAGCAGGGGCCGACGTCGACGCCGTGCGGCGTCTGCACCTCGTGCGTGTCGCTGGCGCCCGACGGCCCCGGCTCGATCGACGTCATCGAGATCGACGCGGCCAGCCACGGTGGCGTCGAGGACGCGCGCGACCTGCGCGAACGCGCCTTCTTCGCCCCCGTCCACAGCCGCTACAAGGTCTACATCATCGACGAGGCGCACATGGTGACCACGCAGGGCTTCAACGCCCTGCTCAAGGTCGTCGAGGAGCCGCCGGAGTTCCTCGTCTTCGTCTTCGCCACCACCGAGCCGGACAAGGTGCTGCCGACCATCCGCTCGCGCACCCACCACTATCCGTTCCGGTTGGTCCCGCCGGCGACCCTGCGCGGGCTGCTCGAGAAGACCTGCGCCGCCGAGGGCGTCACGGTCGAACCGACCGTCTTCCCGCTGGTCGTGCG
Source organism: uncultured Actinomycetota bacterium (assembly GCA_963777095.1). Lineage (GTDB taxonomy): Bacteria > Actinomycetota > Actinomycetes > Mycobacteriales > Geodermatophilaceae > CAVZOY01. The sequence goes on along the minus strand of CAVZOY010000006.1, from coordinate 479,875 downwards.
TGCCGGCGGTGGCTCGGTGCGCGACTCGCTGTCGATCCTCGACCAGATGCTCGCCGGGGCCGGCGCCGAGGGCGTCACCTACCGGACGGCGGTCGGCCTGCTCGGCGTCACCGACGACGCGCTGCTCGACGAGACGATCGACGCGCTCGCCGCCCACGACGCGCCGGCGGTGTTCCGGGCGGTCGACCGCGTGGTCGAGGCGGGGCACGACCCGCGGCGGTTCGCCACCGACCTGCTCGACCGGCTGCGCGACCTCATCGTCCTGGACGCCGTGCCGGAGGCCGGCGGCAACGGTCTTCTCGACTGCCCGCCCGACCGGCTCGACCTGATGAGCTCCCAGGCCCAGGCGCTGGGCTCGGCGACGCTCTCGCGCATGGCCGACACCGTGCACGACGGCCTCACCGAGATGCGCGGGACGACGGCGCCGCGACTGCTGCTCGAACTGGTCTGCGCGCGCATGCTGCTGCCGGCCACCGACGGGTCGTCCGCGGCCATGCTGCAGCGCCTCGAACGGCTCGAGCGCCGGATGTCGATCGCCGGCGAGCACGCCGGCCGGCCGGCCGTGGCCGAGCCGTTCGAGCGTGCCGCCCCCGCAGCGCCCGCGATCCAGGCGCCGGTCCCGGCCGCTCCCGTGGCGCCGGCGGCGCCCGCGGCGTCGGCGTCGACCACCGCCCGTCGCGAGTACACCCGTCCGTCCCGGGCACCCAGCGCGCCCGCGTCCGCCTCCCCGGCAGCCTCCGCACCCGGCGCTCCGGCACCGGCCACCGACGACTGGCCGGAGACCGTCAAGCCCGGCTCCGGAGCAGCCGCCGCGGCGGCGGCGCCCCCTGCGAAGCAGGCGCCGGTCGAGGTCCCCGCGCAACCGGGGCCTGCGGCGCCGTCACGGGCGGCGACCGGCGAGCCCGACATCCCGCTGCCGCCGGAGCCCTCCGACGACGAGGACTGGCCGCACCCGGCCCAGCCCGCTGCCGCGAAAGCAGCCGCCGAGCGCGTCGAGCACACCGAGGCGCCCTCCGCTCCGCCGCGCGCCGCGGCCGAGCACAGCCCCGCGCCGCGGGGCGGCGAGCCCACTCCACTCGTGGCGGCACTGCCCGAGCAGGCCGCGGACGGCGAGCTCACCACCAGCGACGTCCGCCGGATCTGGCCGGAACTGCTGTCGGTGGTCAAGCGGCACAAGCGCACGACCGAGGCGCTGCTCAAGAACGCGCAGGTGCACCAGCTGGCCGGGGGAGTGCTGACCCTCTCGACTCAGTCGCCGGCACTGGCCCGCCGGATCTCCGACGACCTGAACAAGGACGTGCTCCGCGAGGCGCTCAACGAGTTGCTCGGCGTCCGCTGGCGGGTCGAGGCGGTCGTCGAGGGGGCCGGGGCGTCGGCCGGCGCCAAGGTGTCCGCGGAGACCGCCCGCGAGGCCGCGCGCGCCGCCGAGGAGCGCGAGGAGCGCGAACTGGTGGCCCAGCACGCCGCGGAGGCCGCGGGCGCACCCGTCGACGACACCCCCGCGGTCGACCCCGAGCAGGCGGCCCTGTCGCTGCTGCGCGCCCAGCTGGGGGCCCGCCCCGTCGACGAGTGACCGCTCCGGCCTGCGGCCGGATGTCGCCTCCTGCGCCTACGCTCGGTCCATGTTCCCCGGTGGTCCGCCCGACATGGCTCAGCTGCTCCAGCAGGCGCAGCAGATGCAGCAGGACCTCGCCGCGGCGCAGGAGGAGCTGTCCGAGACCGAGGTGACCGGCTCGGCCGGCGGCGGGCTCGTCACCGCCACGATGACCGCCACCGGAGAGCTGAGGGCGCTGACCATCGCGCCGGCCGCCGTCGACCCGGACGACGTCGAGACGCTGCAGGACCTCGTCGTGGCCGCGGTGCGCGACGCGTCCCGGGTGGCGGCCGAGCTGACCGCCGAGCGGATGGGCCCGCTGACCGGCGGCCTGGGCGGCGGGGGCCTGGGCCTCCCGGGCTTCTGAGCCGGGAGCGGGGAGAACCGTGTACGAGGGCGCCGTCCAGGACCTGATCGACGAGCTCGGCCGACTGCCGGGGGTGGGGCCGAAGAGCGCGCAGCGCATCGCGTTCCACCTGCTGGCCGCCGAGTCCGCCGACGTGGTCCGGCTGGTCACCGCGCTGAAGCGGGTGCAGGAGGAGGTCCGCTTCTGCGTGACCTGCTTCAACGTCGCCGAGGGCGAGCAGTGCCGCATCTGCCGCGACGCCCGGCGGGTGACCGACGTCATCTGCGTCGTCGAGGAGCCCAAGGACGTCGTCGCCATCGAGCGCACGCGGGAGTTCCGGGGCCGCTACCACGTGCTCGGCGGGGCGATCAGCCCGATCGAGGGCGTCGGCCCCGACGACCTGCGGGTCAAGGAGCTGATGACCCGGCTGATGGACGGCGAGGTCACCGAGCTGATCATCGCGACCGACCCGAACCTCGAGGGCGAGGCCACGGCCGCCTACCTGGCACGGCTGGTCGGCCCGCTCGGTCTCACCGTGTCGCGGTTGGCCAGCGGCCTGCCGGTGGGCGGCGATCTCGAGTACGCCGACGAGGTCACGCTGGGCCGGGCGTTCGAGGGCCGCCGCACCATCAGCGCGTGACGACAGCTGCGGGAGCATCGCAGCGAGGAACGAGCGAGGAGCGGACCGTAGCGCGGAGTCGCGCCATAGGTAGCGCGTGAGTGCAGGGGTCACCGCAGGTCACGGCTTGATGTAGATGCGGCCGAGGACCTCTCGCCCGCGGCGGACCGGGTCCTAGGGTCGCGGAGACATCCGTCGAGGTCCGGGTCCGCAAGATCCGGCGTCCACGGCCGCGGTTCCCGGAGCACGTCCGGGACCGGGGCCGCAAGAAGGCAGGTTCTCCGCGATGCAGCGTCGTACCTCCCGAGCGTTGGCCGCCACGGCAGCCGCGCTCACCGCAGTCACCATGAGTGCCTGCGCCTCCAGCGAACGCGACACCCCCGAGGGCGAAGGCGGTGAGGAGCAGCAGTCCGGCGGCACCCTCGTCTTCGGCTCGACCGCCGACCCCACGAACCTCGACCCGGCGTTCGCGAGCGACGGCGAGACCTTCCGGGTGCTCCGCCAGATCTACGAGACCCTGCTCACCACCGAGCCGGGCGGCGTCGAGCCGGTTCCCGGTCTGGCCGAGGACTACGAGGTCAGCGAGGACGGGCTCGAGTACACCTTCGCGCTGCGCGACGGTGTCAAGTTCCACGACGACACCGACTTCAACGCCGACGCGGTCTGCTTCAACTTCGAGCGCTGGTACAACTTCACCGGCCTGGGCCAGAGCCCCAGCGCGTCTGCCTACTGGCAGGACGTCTTCGGTGGGTTCGCCGACACCCCGGACGTGCCCAACATCTACGCCGGCTGCGAGGCGTCCGACGAGCTGACGGCCGTCATCACGCTCAACCGGGTCACCAGCCGGTTCCCCGCTGCGCTGACCCTGCCGAGCTTCTCGATCCAGAGCCCCACGGCGCTGGAGGAGTACGACGCGGACAACCTCTCCGGCAACGAGGAGGCGTTCGAGTACTCGGAGTACGGGCTCGAGCACCCGACCGGCACCGGTCCCTTCCGGTTCGACAGCTGGGACCGCGGTAACAACGAGGTCAGCATCGTCCGCAACGACGACTACTGGGGCGAGCCCGCGCTGCTCGACGAGATCGTCTTCCGCGCGATCGAGGACGGGAACACCCGGCGACAGGAGTTCCAGTCCGGGGCGATCGACGGCTACGACTTCGTGGCCCCGGCCGACTACGAGGCGCTCGAGGGCGAGGGCGCCCAGGTGCTCGTCCGCGACCCGTTCAACATCCTCTACCTGGGGATCAACGGCGGGAACGTCGAAGGGACGTCGCCCAACCCGGCACTGCAGAAGCCCGAGGTGCGGCAGGCGATCGCGCACGCGATCGACCGCGAGACGATCGTCAACTCGCTGCTCCCCGAGGGCGCCGAGGTCGCGACCAACTTCCTGCCGCCGTCCGTCGACGGGTGGGCCGACGACGTCACCACCTACGACTACGACCCGGAGCGCGCCCGCGAGCTGCTCACCGAGGCGGGCGAGGAGGACCTCACGCTGAAGTTCTTCTACCCGACCGACGTCAGCCGCCCGTACCTGCCGGACCCGGCCGCGATGTTCCAGGTCATCAGCGAGGACCTGGAGGAGGTCGGGATCACCATCGAGGCGACGGCGCTGCCGTGGAGCCCGGACTACCTGCAGGCCGCGCAGGCCGGCGAGGCGGACATCCACCTGCTCGGCTGGACCGGTGACTACAACGACGCCTACAACTTCATCGGGACCTTCTTCGCCGAGCGGGCGAACGGGCAGAGCAAGGAGGAGTTCGGCGCCTTCGAGGCTCCGGAGATCTTCGCCGCGCTGGCCGAGGCCGACGCCGAGCCCGACCCGGCCAACCGGACGGAGCTGTACCAGGAGGCGAACCGGCTGATCATGGACTACCTGCCGGCCGTCCCGGTCTCGCACTCGCCGCCGGCGCTCGTGGTGGCGGAGACCGTGCAGGGTCTGGAGCCCAGCCCGCTGACCGCCGAGGACTTCTCCACGGTCTCCATCAGCGAGTAAGGGACCGGCGCAAGGACCGCGCCGGCGGTGGCAGGATCGCCACCGCCGGCGCGGTCGCCGGTTCCGGGGTTGATTCCCGCAAGGACACCGCGGTCCGGAAAGGCTGACCCGAGCACGTGCTCCGCTTCATCGTCCGGCGGCTCCTCCAGCTGATCCCGATCCTGCTGGGGCTCTCCGTCCTGCTCTTCGCCTGGCTGCGCGCCCTGCCCGGTGGTCCCGCGCAGTCGGCCCTGGGGGAGCGAGCCACGAGCGAGGACATCGCGCGCTACAACGAGCTCTTCGGGCTCGACGAACCGGTCTACGTGCAGTACCTGCGCTACCTCGGGCGGGCCATCAGGCTGGACTTCGGCAACTCGACGCAGGTGGGCCGGCCGGTCACCGACATCTTCCTCGAGCGGTTCCCGGGCACGATCGAGCTGACAGTGTGCGCGATGGTCTTCGCGATCGGGCTCGGGATCCCGCTGGGCTACCTCGCCGCCCGCCGCTACGGCAGCTTCCTCGACTCGGCGTCCGTCGTGGGCTCGCTGATCGGCGTCGCGATCCCGGTCTTCTTCCTGGCCTACCTGCTCAGGCTGCTGTTCGCCGTCGAACTGGGGTGGCTGCCCGGCTCCGGTCGCCAGGACGTGCGGATGGACGCCACCCGGATCACGAACTTCTACGTGCTCGACGGGGTGCTGACCCGGGAGTGGGACGCCGCCTGGGACGCCTTGCAGCACCTGATCCTGCCGGCGATCGCGCTGGGCACCATCCCGCTGGCGATCATCGTCCGGATCACCCGGGCGTCCGTGCTCGACGTCGTCAACGAGGACTACGTGCGGACGGCGGACGCCAAGGGCCTGGCGACGGCGACCGTCCGGCGGCGGCACATCATCCGCAACGCGCTGCTGCCGGTGTCGACGACCATCGGTCTGCAGACCGGCCTGCTGCTCTCCGGCGCAGTGCTGACCGAGACCGTGTTCGCCTTCGGCGGCGTCGGCCTCGCGCTGCGGGACGCGATCACCTATCGCGACTTCGCGGTGCTGCAGGGCTTCATCCTCATGCTGGCCGTGGTGTACGTGCTGGTGAACCTTCTCGTCGACATCTCCTACGGCCTGCTCGACCCGAGGGTGCGTGTCCGATGACCTCGTTGGGAGAACGCAAGCGCGAGCGCATCGACGCCCTCGCGGCGCGGGCCGGTGCGCTGCCGGAGGGCGAGAGCGGCCTGTCGCTGACCCGCAGCGCGATCCGGCGGCTGCGCCGCGACCCGGTCGCGCTCATCGGCGCGGGCATCGTGGTGGTCTTCCTCGTCGTGGCCGCGTTCGCGCCGCTCCTGGCGCCGAAGGACCCGCTCACGCAGTACCTGCTCTCGGAGATCCGGCCGGGCTACATCCCGGGCAGCCGGGAGGGCTTTCCGCTCGGCGTGGACAACCTGGGTCGCGACCTGCTGTCCCGGCTGATCTACGGCTCGCGCCAGTCGCTGTTGATCGGGTTCGTCTCGACGATCCTCGGCGTCGCGGTCGGCATGTCGCTGGGCATCCTGGCCGGCGCGTTCGGCGGCAAGGTCGACACCGTCGTCATGCGCTTCGTCGACATCCTGCTGTCGATCCCCGGCCTGCTCATGGCGATCACCGTGTCGGTGCTGCTCGGCCAGAACCAGTACGCGCTGATGATCGCCATCGCCGTCGTCCAGGTACCGATCTTCGCCCGGCTGCTGCGCGGGTCGATGCTCGTCCAGCGGCACAGCGACTACGCGCTGGCGGCGCAGGCCCTCGGCGTCAAGAAGGCGCGGATCGTCTTCGGCCACGTGCTGCCGAACTCGCTGTCGCCGGTCATCGTGCAGGCGACCCTCTCGCTGGCGACGGCCATCATCGAAGCCGCGGCGCTGTCGTTCCTCGGCCTCGGTGACCCCGACATCGCCCGCCCCGAGTGGGGCGCGATGCTGGCCAGCGCGCAGAGCTTCCTGTCGATCAGGCCGGCGCTGGCCGTGTGGCCGGCGCTGTGCATCATCGTCGTCGCGCTCGGGTTCACGCTGCTCGGCGAGCGACTGCGCGAGGCCCTCGACCCGAAGTTCCGGAGGTGACGGCATGACGACGGCTGCCGCCCCCGTGCTCGAGGTCGAGGACCTCGAGGTCACCTTCTCGCGCAGAGGCGAGATGCCGACCCGCGCCGTCAATGGCGTCAGCTTCTCCGTGGCGCCGGGCGAGACGATCGGCCTGGTCGGCGAGTCGGGCTGCGGCAAGTCGGTGACGTCGCTGGCCGTGATGGGCCTGCTGCCGAAGCGCGGCGTGCAGGTGACCGGCTCGGTGCGGTTCGACGGGCAGGAACTCCTCGGGGCCGACGACCGGATGCTTCGCCGGTTGCGCGGCGCGGACATGGCGATGGTCTTCCAGGACCCGCTGTCCTCGCTCAACCCGACCGTGCCGATCGGCACCCAGGTCACCGAGGTGCTGCTCGAGCACCGCGACATGGACCGCAGGCAGGCCGCCCGCGAGGCGGTCGACCTGCTGGACAAGGTCGGCATCCCCGATCCGCAGCCGCCGGCTCAAGGAGTACCCGCACCAGCTCTCCGGCGGGATGCGCCAGCGGGCGCTGATCGCCATGGCGCTGGCCTGCTCGCCCCGGCTGCTCATCGCCGACGAACCGACGACCGCCCTCGACGTCACGATCCAGGCGCAGATCCTCGAGCTGCTGCGCGAGCTGGTGGTCGGCTCGGGGACGGCCCTGGTGATGATCACCCACGATCTCGGCGTCGTCGCCGGGCTCTGCGACCGGGTGCACGTCATGTACGCGGGCCGGATCATCGAGTCCGCGGACCGGTACGAGCTGTTCGGCCGGCCGCGCCACCCGTACACCGGCGGGCTGCTCGGCTCGGTGCCGCGCCTGGACTCGGTGCGCGGCGCCCCGCTGCACCCGATCCGGGGCTCGGCCCGCGACACCATCCCGTGGTCCGAGGGCTGCGCCTTCGCGCCCCGCTGCGACAACGCCGAGGACGACTGCCTCGGCGACGTCGTCCCGCTGGTGCCCGATCCCGCCTTCGGTCTGGACCGCGAGCTGCGCTGCCGCCATCCGCTGCAGCCCGTGGCCGCGCCCGCCGGGGCGTTCTGGTCGGGCCCGACCCCGGAGGACCGATGACCGCGACCGGAGCCACCGCCGCGAGCGCGCCCCGGCCGGCTGCGCACGGCGACGCGCTGCTCGAGATCCGTGGCCTGAAGGTGCACTTCCCGATCAAGCGGGGCGTCTTTATCGACCGCACCGTCGGCCACGTGCAGGCCGTCGACGGGGTCGACCTGACCGTGCAGCGCGGGTCGACCTACGGCCTGGTGGGCGAGTCGGGCTGCGGCAAGTCGACGCTCGGCCGGGCGGTGCTGCGGCTGGTCGAGCCGACCGCCGGCCAGGTGCTCTTCGACGGCACGGACGTCGCCTCGCTGCACGGCGAGCCGTTGCGGCGCATGCGGCGGCGCATGCAGATGGTCTTCCAGGACCCGATGGGCAGCCTCGACCCGCGCCAGGACGTCGAGTCGCTGCTCACCGAGCCGCTCAAGGCGCACGGCATCGGCAACGGCAAGAAGGACCTCGGCGACCGGGTCAGCCACCTGCTCGACGCGGTGGGTCTGCCCGCGGCGTCCCGGCGGCGCTACCCGCACGAGTTCTCCGGCGGGCAGCGGCAGCGGATCGGCATCGCCCGCGCCGTGGCGCTCGAGCCGGACCTGCTGATCGCCGACGAGCCGGTCTCCGCGCTCGACGTCAGCGTGCAGGCGCAGGTGCTGAACCTGCTCGAGGAGCTCCAGGAGCGGCTGGACCTGACGTACCTGGTCATCGCGCACGACCTGGCCGTCGTCCGGCACATCAGCGACACCGTCGGCGTCATGTACCTGGGCTCGCTGGTCGAGCAGGCCCCGGCCGACGACATCTACGCCGAGCCGCTGCACCCGTACACGCGCTCGCTGATGAGCGCCGTCCCCGTGCCCGACCCGGTCGTGGAGGGGCGTCGCGAGCGGATCCTGCTCGCCGGCGACCTGCCGTCGCCGGCCAACCCGCCGAGCGGATGCCGCTTCCACACCCGGTGCCCGTGGCGGCAGGAGACGCGCTGCGACACCGAGGTGCCGGTGCTGCGCGAGCTCGCACCAGCGCACCTGGTCAGCTGCCACTGGGCCGAGGACATCCGCGACGGCCTGCTGCGGCCGAAGTCCGCGCAGGAGGTCGCCGCCACGCAGGGCGTGTACGTGGCGGCGCCGGGGGCCGAGGGCGTCGAGAGCGACGCACTCGTGCAGGGTTTGGACGAGCCGATCGAGCGCCGGTGAGCGGAGGAGAATCGGCGGGGTTACGGCGTCGATCCTCCTCCGACTACTCCTCCACGACGACGTCGTCCCCGTGCCGGAGCGCGCGGCGGACGCGCAGCTTGACCGTGGCGCCGAACGCCTTCACCAGGGCGCTGTAGCCGGGCGTCGGCCCGCGGTAGAGCAGGAAGCCTCGCGGGCCGTCGACCATCTCGCCGGTGCGGACGTCGTAGCGGCTGCCGTGCCACGGGCAGACCAGGCAGCCGTCGGCGTCCAGGGTGCCCCGGGAGAGGTCCGCGAGCTGGTGCCGGCAGCGCCGACTCACCGCCGAGTAGCGCCCGCCCCGGTTCACGACCGCCCACGGGCCGGCCGGTCGGACGGCGCCGGGCGGCAGGTCGTCCGCGGGCACGCGCTGCTCGTTCGGCACGTTCACTCCTGAGCTGGGGGCGGCGGCTGGTCGTAGGGTCGCCATCATCACCCGAACCGATGCGGAGGTGCCCGTGCGCCGACTGACCGTGGTCCTCGGCGTGCTGGCGTTCCTCGCGGTTCTCGCCGGTCCGGCCGCCGCCACCCCGCCGTTCGACGTGCCGGGGCAGATCACCGAGCAGGCCGGCGCGCTGGACGGCGACACCGGCCGGGTGCAGTCCGCCCTCGACGACCTGCGCGAGGCGACCGGGACGCAGCTGTTCGTCGTCTACGTCGATTCGTTCGACGGGGAGGACGGCCAGTCGTGGACGGCGCAGACGGCCGAGGTGTCGGGCCTCGGGGGCAACGACGCCATGATGGCCGTCGCGACCGGCGACCGGCGGTACGGGTACTGGGTGCCGGAGGACCAGTTCCCTCCGGACGACGTGGACGCGCTCGCCGCCGACCGGGTGGAGCCGCTGCTGGGCGACGAGGAGTGGGCCGACGCGTCGATCGCCTTCGCCCAGGGTCTGCAGGAGCTCGGCACCGGCTCGTCCCCCACGAGCACCGGCAGCAGCTCGTCGGGGTCCGGGATCTCGACGCTCGTCGTCCTCGTGCTGATCGGCCTCGTCTGCGTCGGCGGGTTCCTGGTCTTCCGCGCCCGCAGCCGTCGCAAGGCGCTGGAGCCGCCCCCGGTGAAACGGCTGGAGCGGCCCGATCCGCACGCCGGCGTCCCGACCGAGCAGCTGCAGGGTCAGGCGGGCACGGCCCTCTACGAGATGGACGAGGCGGTGCAGCGCTCGCAGCTGGACCTCGACTTCGCGAAGCTCCAGTACGGCGAGGCGGCGACGGCCGCGTTCAGCACCGCCCTGCAGCAGTCGCGGGCCGACCTCTCGCGCGCGTTCACCCTGCGCCAGCAGCTGGACGACGAGATTCCCGAGGACGAGCCCACGACCCGGCACATGCTGGCGCAGATCCTCGACCTGACGGCGTCCGCGGACCGACGGCTGGACGAGCAGGCCGAGGGGTTCGCTCGCCTCCGGGACCTGGAGCGCACGGCACCCCAGGCCATCGAGGCCCTCGCCCCCCGGATCGCCGGGCTGCGCGCCCGGCTGCCGCAGGAGGAGCAGCGCCTGACCGACCTGCGGTCACGGTTCGCGCCGCCGCCCCTGGCGCCCGTTGCCGGCAACGTGACGGAGGCGTCCGCGCGGCTGACCGCTGCGGAGCACGAGCTCGACGAGGCCCGCGAGCATGTCCGCACCGGCGCCACGGGCGACGCGGTCGGCTCGTTGCGTGCGGCCGAGGACGCGGTCGCGCAGGCGGGCATCCTGCTGGACGCCGTCGCGAAGGTGGGTGCCGACCTGGAGGGCGCCCGGCAGCGGATCGACGACGTCCGGGCCGAGACGGAGGCCGATCTCGCCGAGGCGAGGGCGCTCGTGGCGGGCGGCACCGACCGTGGCGGACTGCAGCCGCAGATCGCCCGGGCCGAGAGCGCGCTGGACGCGGCCGACGAGGCGCTGGCCGAGAACCCGCCCGATCCGCTGGCCGCGCTGCGCCTGCTCGAGGAGGCCGACATCGCGCTGGAGCAGGCGCTGTCGGTCGCGCGCGACGCCCAGACGCGGGCCCGCAAGGCCGCGGCCTCGCTGGAGCGGGCGGTGCTCAGCGCCCGATCGACGGTCGCCGCCGCGGCGGACTTCATCAGCACCAGGCGTGGCGCGGTCGGTCCGGAGGCGCGCACCCGGCTGGCCGAGGCGCAGCGCCACCTGGACCTGGCGCACCAGCTCGGCCGCGACGACCCGGTGACCGCGCTCGGCGAGGCGCAGCAGGCCGACCAGCTGGCGCGGTCCGCGCTGGACCTGGCGCAGGACGACGTCCAGCGCTGGAGCGGCGGAGGCTCCGGCGGCGGAGGCGGCTTCGGCGGTGGGGGATTCGGCGGCGGGGCTACGGCGGCGGCCGGCGCGGTGGAGTCGACCTGGGCAGCCTGGTGCTCGGCGGCATCCTCGCGGGCGGCATGCGCGGCGGAGGCGGGTTCGGCGGTGGATTCGGCGGGGGTGGATTCGGCGGTTCCCGTGGCGGTGGCGGCGGCTCCCGCGGCGGCGGCCACCACGGCGGTGGGGGCCGCTTCTAGCTCGACGGCAGCAGGAGCGTGCGCAGATCGTGGCCGCCGTCGGCGCGGGTGACCTCGTAGAACCACCGGGTCGTGCCGTCGGGCAACGGCACCGCGTCGGCGTACCGCAGGCCGTGCGGCGGGTGCGGCGACTGCAGCAGCGGGCCGTCGTCGTCCGCGCGGAACCGGGGACTGCCGTCGGGCAGCGTGCCGTCGGCGACGGCGATGCCCGTCCGCTCCTCCCAGTTCTCCTCGGCCGTGGCCCGGCCGTCGTAGACCGCCCAGGAGCGCCCGCCGTCGAGGAACACGGCGGTGACCCGCACACCGCGGGCGTCCCAGCTGCCGGGACGCGGCGCAAGGGCGGTGCCGGTCCAGGTCCACGACCGGCCGTCGTCGCTGACGGCGTGCTCGGTGGTCATGCGGTCGGTGGCGTCCGGGTCGTCGAGCGGGTGCACCGAGGCCCACAGGTGCCACCGTCCGTCGACGATGCGGATCACCGGGTCCTTGACCGCGTCGGCCTCGCTGCCCGGCAGCACGGTCACCGGGGCAGCGGTGGCCAGGCCCTCGACCGTGTCGGCCTCCACCAGGTCCACGCGCCAGTGCTTGGTGTCCGGCGTCGCGCAGCTGACGTAGAGCCGCCACCCGCCGCCGGGGACGCGGACCAGGGTGGGCCGCTCGAGCGACTCGACCGCGCCGAAGTGCTGCTTGCCGAGCCCCGCGACCGGCTCGAACGTGACCCCGTCGTCCGACCGGGCCAGCGCGTTCGCGATCCCCCGGCCCTGACCGAGCGGCTCGCGCACGCGATACGCCATCCACCAGGTTCCGTCGTCGTGCACGACCGACGGGGCGCCCACCCACGCGCCGGGGCGGGGGTCGACGGGCTCGACGACCACGGTGGAGTCGCGGGAGAACCGGTCGGCCGCCGTCCGGAGCGCGGAGCTGGTGGGGACGGGGACTGGCACGGGACGACCTCCGGGCGTCGGCGGGATGTGCCCCAGTGGACCACTGTGAACTGTCGGCCCCCGGTGGCAGGGTCGGCCCGCGAACGCACGACCACCCGGGAGGAGAACCCCATGCCCACCCGCGACACCGCCTGGCCCGACGGCACCCCCTGCTGGATCGACTACGGCGCCGCCGACCTCGACGGCACCAAGACCTTCTACGCCGATCTGCTCGGCTGGGAGTACACCGGCGGGGAACCGGAGTTCGGGGGCTACCTCACCGCCACCCGCAACGGTGAGCAGGCGGCCGGGCTCGGCCCGCAGCAGGATCCGAACGACCCGCCGCGCTGGACGACCTACTTCGCCGTCAGCGACGCCGCGGCCACGGCCGCGAAGATCCGGGAGGCCGGCGGCACCGTCCTGGTCGAACCCATGGAGGTCGGTCCGATGGGCACGATGGTGATCGCCCTCGATCCCGGCGGGCACCCGTTCGGCCTGTGGCAGGCCGGCATGCACACCGGGGCGCGGATCTACAACGAGCCCGGCGCCCTGTACTGGAACGAGGCCGCGGTCGAGGACCCGGAGGCGGCCCGCGCCTTCTACACGTCCGTCTTCGGCTACCGCTGGGACGAGGTGCCCGGCGCCGAGGGGTACATGACCTTCCGCACCGAGGACCGGCCGGTGGAGCACCCGCTGGGCGGGCTCGGTGCCCTGGCGCCGGACGCCCCCAAGGGCTGGCAGACCTGCTTCGCGGTCGCCTCGACCGACGAGGCAGTGAGCGCCGTCGAGGCGGGCGGCGGCCGGGTGATCACGCCGGCGATGGACACGCCGTTCGGCCGCTTCGCCGTCGTCAGCGATCCGTGGGGTGCGACCTTCGAGGTGATGCAGACGCGCGGGCTGAGGCGGGCGCTTCACGCCCGCAGTTGTCCGTAGGTGTGCTCGGGAGAGAACCGGACGACGAGCCGCCGGTCGGCGACCATCGCCGCCCGGTACTCGTCCCAGTTCTCGTGCTCGCCGGAGATCCCGCGGTAGTACGTGACGAGCTCGTCGACCGTGGCGTCGTTCGGGTCGGCGGCCACGGGCGTCAGGTCGGCGGTGCCCTCGACGGCCACCCAGGTCCAGAAGTCCTTGGATGCCACGTGCAGCGTCACGCGGGGATCGGCCTGGAGGTTCTTGGTCTTGGCGCGGTCGGCGGTCACCGAGACGCGGAACACCTTCTGCTCGGCGTCGTAGGCGTAGCCGACGTTGGACAGCTGCGGCCGCCCGTTGCTCCGGATCGTGGCCAGCACGCCCCAGCGGTGCTCGGCGACGAAGGCCAGCATGCGGTCGTCGGCGGTCACGCCTTCACCGCTCCCGTCCGCGGGCCTTGAGCGGCACCGGCGGCAGCGGCGGCGCGTCCAGCCGGTTGCCGTCGTAGCCCACGACCGCACCGAACCGGTCGGTCTCGGCGTTCCACTGCTCGGCGTAGTCGGCGATCTCCTCGCCGGACCGGCCGACGAAGTTCCACCACATGACGATCCGCTCGTCGAATGGCTCGCCGCCGAGCAGGAGGAGCCGGGTCGGGCTGTCGTCGACCGTGGCCCCGCCGCGCACCCGGAGTGTCCGGCGGCCGGTGCCCAGGTAGAGCATCGCGCCGGTGGCCACGGGCACGCCCTCGATGGCGGCCGCCCCTGAGGAGGCCAGCACGCCGTACTCGAAGTCCGGATCGAGCGGCAGTTCGACGTCCGAGCCGGGAGTGAGCTCCAGTTCGACGCCGACGAGTGGCGTGTGCGTCGTGGCCGGCGACCGTGCGCCGCCCAGCTCCCCCACGAGCACGGTGGCGGTCAAGCCGTCCGAGGTGAAGCCCGGCAGTGCCGCGTGGTGCTCGAACGCGGGTGCCACGTCGCGGACGGCGTCCGGGAGCACCACCCACAGCTGGACGCCGTGCAGGTACCGCGGGTGCGACACGGGCGACTGCTCCGAGTGGGCGATGCCGAGGCCGGCGGTCATCAGCGGGAGCTCGCGCGGACCGAAGGTGACGTCGCTCCCGAGGGAGTCGCGGTGGTGCACCGCCCCCTCGAGCAGCCACGACACCGTCTGCAACCCGGTGTGCGGGTGTGGCGGCACCTGCATGCCCGCGCCGGCGGCGACGTCGTCCGGGCCGTAGTGGTCGACGAACGCCCACGCCCCGACCAGCCGCCGTCCGAGCGTCGGCAGCAGCCGCCGCACGCGGGTGCTCTCGCCGAGCAGCACCTCCTTGCCGGGCAGCAGGTCCAGCACCGGCCCGGCGGCCGTGGCCTCCAGCCCGCCCAGTTCCTTCGGCGTCGGGCGGCGGTCGAGGTTGCTCATGGCCGGTGCCTCCTGCTGCCGGGGAGTGGCTCTACTGTCCGTCCTGCCCTTCGCCCCGGACGGCGCCGTGCGGGCACGTAGCTGGCCGGGATGGAGCCCAGTCGGCCGGCCTGGAAGTCCTCGAACGCGGTGACGACCTCCTGGCGGGTGTTCATGACGAACGGCCCGTACATGGCGATCGGCTCGCGGATCGGCAGGCCACCGAGGATGACGACGTCCAGGGCCGGAGTCCGCGACTCCTGGTGGACGGCGCCGTTGATCGTGACGGTGTCGCCGGGGCCGAGCACGGCCAGCTGGCCGGTGCGGATCGGCGCCCCGTCGATGCCGACCGAGCCCGGCGCCGGAGAGCACGTAGACCAGCGCGTTGAAGTCCGGCCGCCACGGCAGGTCCAGCGTCGCGCCGGGGGAGACGGTGGCGTGGACCATCGCCATCGGCGTGTAGGTGGAGCCGGGACCGGTCTGCCCGCCGACGTCGCCGGCGATGACCCGCAGGAAGGCGCCGGCGTCGGGGCTGGCGAGCAGCACGGACTCGTCGGCGCGCAGGTCCTGGTAGCGGGGCTCGACCCACTTCTGCGCCTTGGGCAGGTTCACCCACAGCTGCAGGCCGTGGAACAGGCCGCCGCTGACGACGAGGTGCTCCGGCGGGCGCTCGATGTGCAGCACGCCGCCGCCGGCCGTCATCCACTGGGTGTCGCCGTTGGTGATCGAGCCGCCGCCACCGTGCGAGTCCTGGTGCTCGAAGGTGCCGTCGATGATGTAGGTGACGGTCTCGAACCCGCGGTGCGGGTGCCACGACGTGCCCTTGGGCTCGCCCGGGGCGTACTCGACCTCGCCCATCTGGTCCATGTGGATGAACGGGTCGAGGTCGCGCAGGTCGACGCCGGCGAAGGCACGGCGGACCGGGAAGCCCTCGCCCTCGAAGCCGGACGGCGCGGTGGTCACCGAGCGGACGCGGCGCCGCACGGTTCCGGGGGCGGGAACGGGGACGCGCGCGAGGGTGGTGGTGTCCTCGACGGTGATGGCGGGCATGATCGACTCCCTGGTTGAGCACTCAACTAACGGTGACTGTAGCGCTGCGACGGCCCGTTGTCTTCCCGCTCCGGCGGACGACTTCGTGCCGAGTTCACCCGACGGATGCGCACGACACGCGCGCGAAACCCGCCGTCACTAGGTTCGTCGCATGGCCGACCTCTTCGACGGCTACTTCGACGTCCCGCCCTGGGCGAGCAGTGGGACGAGATGTTCGGCGGTCCGTCGCTGCCGCGGGCCGCCTACGCCGGCCTGTTCGCCGCACTGCAGCCGATGGCGGCCGAGGAGATGGCCGCCCGCGCCGACCTGCTCAGCCAGACCTACCGCGACGCCGGCGTCACCTTCGCCCACGCCGGGCGAGGAGCAGCCGTTCCCGCTCGACATCGTGCCGCGGGTCATCGGCGCGGAGGAGTGGGAGGTCATCGAGCGCGGCGTCGCCCAGCGGGTGCAGGCGCTCGAGGCGTTCCTCGCCGACGTCTACGGCGCCGGGCAGGTCTTCGCCGACCGCGTCGTGCCGCGCAGCGTCGTCACCACCAGCGCGCACTTCCACCGGCAGGCGCACGGGCTGGTGCCGCCCAACGGCGTGCGCGTCCACGTCGCCGGGGTGGACCTGGTGCGCGACGAGGCCGGCGACTTCCGGGTGCTCGAGGACAACCTGCGATCGCCGTCCGGGGTCAGCTACGTCATCACCAACCGCGCGGCGATGAGCCAGGTGCTGCCGGAGCTGTTCGCCGACCACCGGATCCAGCCGGTCGCCGACTACCCGACCCGGCTGCTGGCGGCGCTCAAGGCGTCTGCGCCGGCCAACGTGCCCGACCCGACGGTCGTCGTGCTCACCCCGGGCGTCTACAACTCCGCCTACTTCGAGCACGCGCTGCTCGCCCGCCAGATGGGCGTCGAGCTGGTCGAGGGCCGCGACCTGGTGTGCACCGGCAACAAGGTCAGCATGCGGACGACGGACGGCCAGCGCCGCGTCGACGTCATCTACCGGCGGATCGACGACGAGTTCCTCGACCCGGTGCACTTCCGGCCCGACTCGGTGATCGGCTGCGCCGGGGTGCTGAACGCCGCCCGTGCCGGCCGGGTCACGATCGCCAACGCCGTCGGCAACGGCGTCGCCGACGACAAGCTCCTGTTCACCTGGGTGCCCGACCTCGTCCGGTACTACCTGGGCGAGGAGCCCGTCCTGCAGAACGCCGACACGCTACCGGCTGGACGAGCCGGACGTCGTCGAGTGGGTGCTGCAGTCGCTGGACCAGTTGGTGCTCAAGCCGGTCGACGGTTCCGGCGGCAAGGGGATCGTCATCGGCCCGCGGGCCGACGAGCGCACGCTGCAGGAGCTGGCCGTCAAGGTGCGTGAGCGGCCGCGCGACTGGATCGCGCAGAAGCCGATCGGGCTCTCGACCTGCCCGACGCTGGTCGGCGGCCGGATCGCCCCCCGGCACGTGGACCTGCGGCCGTTCGCGGTCAACGACGGCAACGACGTCTGGGTGCTGCCGGGCGGGCTGACCCGGGTCGCGCTCCCCGAGGGCGAGCTGGTGGTCAACTCGAGCCAGGGCGGCGGGTCGAAGGACACCTGGGTGTTCAGCCCGCCGCGCCAGGCGGTCGAGCCCGCCGAGCCGGACCTCACCCGGATCGAGTTCACCGTGGCCGACCTGCCGGACGACCCACCGGCCCAGGACCCGGGCCCGCTCAACGACACGGTCGTCGGGCAGAGCCAGCAGCAGCAGCAAGCGGGTGACGAGCGGTGCTGAGCCGGATCGCCGAGTCGCTGTTCTGGATCGGCCGCTACGTCGAGCGGGCCGACGACACCGCCCGCATCCTCGACGTCCACACCCAGCGGCTGGTCGAGGACCCGTGGATCGACGAGCGCCGGGCGTGCCACCACCTGCTGGCGCTCATGGGCGCTTCCGTGCCGCGCGACGAGGCCGACACCGAGCGGGTGCTCGACACCCTCGCCTTCGACCGCACCAGCCCGAGCTCGATCGTCGGAGCACTCTCGGCCGCGCGGGAGAACGCACGCGGCGCCCGCGAGGTGCTCAGCGCCGAGATCTGGGAGTCGCTGAACGTCACGCACAACGCGCTGCCCCAGCAGCGGACGATGGCCCGCCGGTACGGGCCGCACTCGCTGTTCCGGTTCGTGCGGGAGCGCTCGGCCATGGTGTTCGGGCTGGCCGACGCCACGATGAGCCGCGACGAGAGCTGGCTGTTCCTCATCCTCGGCCGCTCGCTGGAGCGGGTGGACATGACCTCGCGGATCATCTCGACCCGCGTGCTCGGCGGTGAGGCGGCGCCGTCCTGGACGCTCGTGCTGCGCTCGACCGGCGCCTACGAGCCCTACCTGCGCACCTACCGGGGCGTGGTCAACTCCAACCGCGCGGCCGAGTTCCTGCTGCTCGACCGGCTCTTCCCGCGGTCGGTCTTCGCCGCGCTGGAGCAGGCCGAGGCATGCCTGGCGGAGCTCGAGCGCTCGACCGTCCGCGACGCCGCCCGGATCGGCGTCGCCGGCGAGGCGCACCGGATCGTGGGCCGGGCTCGCACGATGCTCGAGTTCATGAGCACGCCGGAACTGCTGGCCCAACTGCCCAGCCGGCTGGAGATGCTGCAGCGGGCCTGCTCGGCGGCCAGCGCCGCGACCACCCACCGCTTCTTCACCGAGCAGGCGCCGCAGGTCTGGGTGCCCGAGGAGGCGGGGTGAATCCGCAGGTCCAGGGCATGTCGGCGGCCCGCACCGCCGGCCACCGCTGGCGGCTGCAGGTCGTGCACCGCACCCGCTTCGGCTACGGCGGGCCGGTGCGCTCCTCGTACAACGAGGCCCGGGTGACGCCGGAGAGCAGCGGCCGGCAGACGGTCCTGCGCTCGCGGGTCGAGATCGAGCCGGCGGCCAACGCCTTCGCCTATCGCGACTACTGGGGCTCCACCGTCACGGCGTTCGACCTGCAGTCGCCGCACACCGAGCTCGTCGTCACCGGCACCTCGGTCGTCGAGGCCGGCCCCGACCTCGTCCGCTACGACGTCGTCGGGTGGGACGTGCTGCGCGGCCGCGAGGTGCGCGACCGGTTCGGCGAGCTGCTCGGGCCCACGTCCCTGACCGCCATGGACGACGACGTCGTCGACGAGGCGCGCCGCGTCATCAGCACCGCCGAGCCGCACGAGGCCGGGCCGGTGGTGTGCCAGTTCGTCAACGAGCACATCGAGTACCTGTCGGGCTCGACCAACGTGAAGACCGACGCCATGCAGGCCTGGGCCCAGGGCAAGGGCGTCTGCCAGGACATCGCGCACGTCACCGTCGGCCTGCTCCGCGCACTCGGACTGCCCGCCCGGTACGTCTCGGGCTACCTGCACCCGAGGCCCGACGCCCGCATCGGCCAGGCGGTCACCGGTGAGAGCCACGCCTGGGTCGAGTGGTGGGACGGCGGCTGGAGCGGTTTCGACCCGACCAACTCGGTGGAGGTCGGCACCCGGCACGTGACGCTCGGCCGCGGGCGGGACTACGGAGACGTGCCGCCGTTCAAGGGGATCTTCTCCGGGCCCCGGAGCGAGGGGCACACCGTCATCGTCGAGGTCACCCGCCTGGCCTAGGCGGAGGCTCGCCGGTTCGAAATCGGCCGACTCCCGCGGCCGGACCCCTCTTGCCGGCGCACTCACCTCGTTAGGGTCGGACTCGCTTCCACTGGCCGGAGGGGAGTTCTCATGGCGTCGATTTCCGAGCGGGAGAAGCGAGAGATCGAGGCGGCCAATGCCTCTGGTAACACCCCGGTCGTCTTCGTCCACGGCCTCTGGGTGCTGCCGAGCAGTTGGGCCAACTGGGCTGAGTTCTTCGAGCAAGCCGGCTACGCGCCGCTGACACCTGACTGGCCGGGCGATCCGGAAACGGTCGACGAGGCCCGGGCGAACCCGGACGTCCTGGCCAACACCACCTTGGGGCAGGTCGCCGATCACACCACCGAGGTCATCAAGGCCTTGGACAAGAAGCCGGCGGTGATGGGGCACTCGACCGGGGGCCTGCTGGCGGAGATGATCGCCGGCCGGGGTCTCTCGGCAGCCACGGTCGCGATCGACCCGGGGATCTTCCGCGGCGTCCTGCCTCTGCCGCCCTCCACTGCCAAGGTGGCGGGCCGGTTCCTGATCAACCCCCGCACCCGTCACCGCGCGATCACGCTCACTTTCGACCAGTTCAAGTACGGCTGGGCGAATGCACTCGACGAGGACGAGGCGAAGGAGCTCTACGACACCTACCACGTCGCAGGGTCCGGGATCTCCCTCATGCAGATGGGCAACGCGAATCTGAACCCGCGGACGGAGGCGAGGGTGGACACGAAGAACCCCGACCGCGGTCCCCTCCTGATCATCGAGGGCGAGAAGGACCACACGGTCGCGCCGGCGATAGCGAACGCCGCCTACAAGCGGCAGAGGCGCAACTCCGCTGTGACGGAGTTCGTGAAGCTCCCGAACCGAGGCCACTCCATCACGATCGACCACGGGTGGCGCGAGGTCGCCCAGACGGCGCTCGACTTCGTCAAGCGGTTCACCTGAACCGCCCGGCGGACTGGAGTGCACTCGAGTCCGTCGGGGGGCCGCGGGGATACTGGCCGTGATGAGTGCGCCCGTGAACCTGGTCAACCTGGAGCGGGTGTCCAAGGCGCACGGCACCACCGTGCTGCTCGACGACGTCTCCCTCGGCGTCGCGGCGGGGGAGCGCATCGGCATCGTGGGCCGCAACGGCGGCGGCAAGACCACGCTGCTCGAGGTGCTCACCGGCCGGGAGGACCCGGACTCCGGCCGGGTCACCCGCCGCTCCGACCTGGCGATGGGCGTGCTGGAGCAGACCGTCGACCTGCCCCGGGGGACGACGGTGCGCGACGTCGTCCTACCGCGGTCGCTGTTCGCCGCCGAGCACGAGTGGGCCGCCGACCCCGCCGTCCGCAGCGTGCTCACCGGGCTGGAGCTCGACCGGCTCGGCCTCGACGCCCCGGTCGACGCGATGTCCGGTGGCGAGCGCCGGCGGGTGGCGCTGGCCGCGCAGCTGATCCGCCCGCTGGACCTGCTCGTGCTCGACGAGCCGACCAACCACCTCGACGTCGAGGGCGTCGCGTGGCTGGCCGACTACGTGAAGGACCGCGTCGGCGCGCTGCTCGTCGTCACCCACGACCGCTGGTTCCTCGACGAGGTGTGCACCACGACCTGGGAGGTCTCCGACGGCGCGGTGCACTCCTACGAGGGCGGCTACGCGGCCTACACGCTCGCCCGCGCCGAGCGTTCCAGGATGGCCGCGGCCACGGAGGAGCGGCGGCAGAACCTGATCCGCAAGGAGCTGGCCTGGCTGCGCCGCGGCCCGCCCGCGCGTACCAGCAAGCCCCGCTTCCGCATCGAGGCCGCGCAGGCGCTGATCGCCGACGAGCCGCCGCCGCGCGACTCCCTCGCGCTGGCCGGCTTCGCCGCCCGCCGGCTCGGCAAGACGGTGTACGACGTCGAGGACGTCGACTACGCCGTCCCCACGGACGACGGCCCGCGCACGCTCTTCAAGGACCTGACCTGGCACGTCGGCCCCGGCGACCGGATCGCGATCGTCGGCGTCAACGGCGCCGGCAAGACCACGCTGCTCCGGCTGCTCACCGGCGAGCTCGACCCCGACCGCGGGCGGGTCGGGCGCGGGCAGACCGTGGCCCCGGCGTACCTGTCGCAGCACGTGGCCGAGCTGCCCGCGAAGCTGCGGGTCCTCGAGGCGGTGCAGGAGGTCGGCCGGATCGTGCGGCTGGCCGGGCAGGAGATCTCCGCGTCCTCGCTGGCCGAGCGGTTCGGCTTCCCGGCCGCGCGGCAGTGGACCCCGGTCGGTGACCTCTCCGGTGGTGAACGGCGCCGGCTGCAGCTGCTGCGGCTGCTCATGGCCGAGCCCAACGTGCTGCTCCTCGACGAGCCGACCAACGACCTCGACATCGACACCCTCACCGCGCTCGAGGACCTGCTCGACTCGTTTCCCGGCACGGTGCTGGTGGTCAGCCACGACCGGTACTTCGTCGACCGGGTCTGCGACTCGGTGGTCGCCCTCATGGGCGACGGCTCGGTGGCCGCGCTGCCGGGCGGTGTCGAGGAGTACCTGGCCCGCCGGTCGGCGGGGGAGGCGCAGTTGAGCGGCGGTGCCGGCGCCCCGGCGACCACGGGTGTCGCTCCGGGAGTCGTGCAGCGGGCCGCGGGCGAGGTGCGCGCCGCCCGCAAGGAGGCGGCGCGGCTCGAGCGTCGCCTGGAGAAGCTCACCGCCGAGGAGGAGCGGCTGCACGCCGCCCTGACGGACGCGGCGACCGACTACGCACGGGCGGCGCAGCTCGACACCGAGCTCAAGGCCGTCATGGCCGAGAAGGACCAGGTCGAGAGCGACTGGCTGACCGCCGCCGAGACCGCCGAGGGCTGAGGCCGGCGGGGGCCCGCGGCCCGGCCGGTAGGCTGGGGATCACCGCCGGCCGTCGACGACCGACGTCAGTGGTGTCCCCGAGCCGCCCTCGACTTCCGGGAGACACGTGTCGCTGCTGCTCCTCGCGCACCTCGTGGCCGCGGTGCTGGCGCCACTGCTCGTGCGGTGGTGGGGGCGGCAGGCGTTCCTGGTCCTCGCGCTGGTGCCGGCCGCGTCGTGCGTCTGGATCCTCACCCGCCTCGGCGCGGTCACCGGCGGCGGCGACGTCCGCGAGACGGTGCCGTGGGTGCCCGCGCTCGACCTCGCGGTCTCCCTCCGGCTCGACGCGCTGTCGCTCACCCTGGCCGCGCTGGTCACCGGCGTCGGCGCGCTCGTGCTGCTCTACTGCGCCCGCTACGTCGGACCGCACGACGACGGCACGGGACGCTTCGCGGGCACGCTCGTCGCCTTCGCCGGCTCCATGCTCGGCCTCGTCCTCGCCGACGACCTGCTCCTGCTCTACGTGTTCTGGGAGCTCACGACCGTCTTCTCCTACCTGCTCATCGGCGGCTCCGGACGACGGCTCGCGGCCCGTCGGGCGGCCGGTCAGGCGCTGGTGCTGACGACGGCGGGCGGGCTGGCGATGCTCGTCGGGCTGATCATGATCGGCGAGACCAGCGGCAGCTACCTGCTCTCCGAAGTCGTCGCCTCGCCCGGCGAGGGACCGATGCTGGTCGCCGGCACGGTGCTCGTGCTCATCGGCGCGGTGACCAAGTCGGCGCTCGTGCCGTTCCACTTCTGGCTGCCGGCGGCCATGGAGGCGCCCACCCCGGTCAGCGCCTACCTGCACGCGGCGGCCATGGTGAAGGCCGGCGTCTACCTCGTCGCCCGGCTCGCCCCCGGGTTCGCCGACGTCCCGGGCTGGCGACCGCTCGTGCTCGGCCTGGGGCTGGCCACCATGCTCGTCGGCGGCTACCGGTCGCTGCGGCAGAACGACCTCAAGCTGCTGCTCGCCTTCGGCACGGTCAGCCAGCTCGGCTTCCTCGTCGTCCTGGTCGGCGCCGGCAGCCGCGAGCTCGCCGCCGCCGGGCTGGCCATGACGGTCGCGCACGCCCTGTTCAAGTCGACGCTGTTCCTGTCGGTCGGCGTCGTCGACCACGCGACCGGCACCCGTGACCTCCGCCGGCTCTCGGGGCTCGGCCGGCGGATGCCGGTCCTCGGCGGGGCGGTGCTGCTCGCCGCGGCGTCCATGGCCGGCCTTCCGCCGCTGCTCGGCTTCGTGGGCAAGGAGGCGGCGTTCACCGCGCTCCTGGACGGCGGGCTGCCCGACCGCACCGCCGCTCTGCTCGTGCTGGCCGGGGTCGTCCTCGGCTCGGTGCTCACCGCCGCGTACACCGCCCGCTTCGTGTGGGGAGCGCTGGCCCGCAAGGACGTCGACGACCCGGCGGACGGTCGAGCACCCGCCCGGTCCGCTGTTCCTCGCCGCTCCCGTCCTGCTGGCACTGACCGGGCTGGTGCTCGGCCCGGCCAGCCCGCTGCTCGAGCCGCTGGCCGCCGGCTACGCCGACACCCTCCCGCTGGTCGCCGAGGAGGCCGAGGAGCTGGCGCTGTGGCACGGCTGGGCGCCCGCGCTCGTGCTGTCGGCGCTCACCGTGCTCGGCGGCGCGGCGCTGTTCGCCGTCCGGCAGCGGCTCTACCGGCTGCAGCGGCGGTTCGCCGTCGGCGCCTCGGCCGACGAGGGCTACTGGAACACGATGCAGGCCCTCGACCGGCTCTCCGTGCTGGTCACCGGCACCACCCAGCGCGGCTCGCTGCCGGCCTACCTCGGCACCATCCTCGTCGTCGTCCTGGCGCTGCCGGGCACGCTGCTGCTCACTCAGGCGCCGTGGCCCGACGGGTGGCGGGCATGGGACACCCCCGTGCAGGCGCTGGTGGGCGTGGTCGTGCTGCTGGCCGCGGCGATGGCGATCCGGATCCGGCAGCGGCTCTCGGCCGTCCTGGTGGTCGGGGTGACCGGGTACGGCCTCGCCGTCCTCTTCGCGCTGCAGGGCGCGCCCGACCTGGCGCTCACCCAGTTCCTCGTCGAGACGCTCACCCTCGTCGTCTTCGTCCTCGTGCTGCGCAAGCTGCCGAAGGACATCAGCGAGCGGCACCGGCCCCGCGAGCGGGCCGCGCGCGGGATCGTCGCCGTCGGTGTGGGTGCGTTCATGGGCGTAGTGGGCGCCGTCGCGCTCGCCGTGCGCACCGCCGAGTCCGTCTCGGTCGACTGGCCCCGGTACGCCTACGAGTTCGGCGGCGGCAAGAACGTCGTCAACGTGACGCTGGTCGACATCCGCGCCTGGGACACCCTCGGCGAGATCTCCCTGCTGGTCGTGGCGGCCACCGGCGTGGCCAGCCTGGTGTTCCTCCGCCGGCGTACCGGCGCGGTCCAGCGGCTCGATCCGGTGCAGCTCGCGCGGCAGGGCCGCCGCGGTCGGCGCGCGCCGCGTCGGCAGTGGCTGGCCGGCACGGTCGCGCTGGCCCCGGAGCGGCGCTCGGTCGTCCTGGAGGTCACCACGCGGATCCTGTTCCACACGATCGTCGTCTTCTCGCTGTACCTGCTGTTCAGCGGGCACAACCACCCCGGTGGCGGGTTCGCCGGCGGCCTGGTCGCCGGGACCGCGCTGGTGCTGCGCTACCTCGCCGGCGGCCGGTACGAGCTCGGGGAGGCGGCGCCGGTCGACCCGGGGCTGCTGCTCGGCCTCGGTCTGCTCGTGGCCGGCGGCACCGGCATCGTCGGCCTCGTGCTCGGCGGCGAGGTGCTGGAGAGCGTGATCCTCGAGTTCACGCTGCCGGTGCTCGGCGACGTGAAGCTGGTGACGTCGCTCTTCTTCGACATCGGGGTCTACGCGATCGTGGTCGGCCTCGTGCTCGACGTCCTGCGCAGCCTCGGCGCCGAGCTCGACCGCCAGGAGGACGAGGACGACCCGATCGACGCCCCGACCGACGCGGTGATCCTCCGATGACCCCGACCGTCGTCCTGCCGGTGATCATCGGCGGCCTGTACGCGGCCGGCGTCTACCTGCTGCTCGACCGGAGCCTGACCCGGGTGCTGCTCGGCTTCCTGCTCCTGGGCAACGCGACCAACGTGTTGCTGCTGTCGACCGGCGGCTACGCCGGGCCTCGCCCCGATCATCGGCGTCGCCGCCGAGGAGGACATGAGCGACCCGCTGCCGCAGGCGCTGATCCTCACCGCGATCGTGATCACCTTCGGCGTCGCCTCGTTCGTGCTGGCGCTCATCTACCGCTCCTGGCGGCTGGTCCGGCAGGAGGTCGTCGGCGTCGACGAGGAGGACCGCCGGGTGGCCCGGCGCGAGGCCATGGACGCCGACGAGCTCGACCCCGACGAGCTCGACCCGGAGGACCGGGCGGCCGCGCACGCGGACAGCCTGCGGCCGGGGCTGGAGGAGGACCGGGTCGCCGAAGCGGCACTGGCCCGGCGGTACAGCGGCATCCCCTCGGACGACGTCGACCTGCCACCCACCCGCGGAGGGTCCCGGTGATCAGCGTCCTCACCCCGCTGCCGGTGCTGCTGCCGCTGCTCGGCGCCGCCTGCGCCCTGCTGATCGGCGGCCGGCACCCGGCCGTCCAGCGGACGCTGAGCATCACGGTGCTCTCCGCGGTGCTCGCCGTCGCGGTGGCACTGCTGCTCCTCGCCGACGCCGACGGTGCCGCGGCGGTGTCGGTCGGCGGGTGGCCGGTGCCGCTCGGCGTCGTCCTCGTGGTCGACCGGCTCTCGGCACTGATGCTCGTGGTCGCCGCGACCGTGGCGCTCGGCGTCCTCGTGTTCGCCGTCGGGCAGGGCGCCGCGGACGGCGACGAGGAGACGCCGATCTCGATCTTCCACCCCACGTACCTGGTGCTGATGGCCGGCGTCTCCAACGCGTTCCTGGCCGGGGACCTGTTCAACCTCTACGTCGGCTTCGAGATCCTGCTGACCGCCAGCTACGTGCTGCTGACCCTCGGCGGCTCGGCGCCGCGGATCCGGGCCGCGATCACCTACGTGGTGGTCAGCCTGCTCAGCTCGCTGATCTTCCTGGCCGCGATCGGGCTGGTGTACGCCGCGACCGGCACGGTCAACATGGCGCAGCTGGCCGGCCGGCTCGGCGACCTGCCGGCGGGCACCCAGGTGCTGCTCCAGTCGATGCTGCTCATCGCGTTCTGCATCAAGGCCGCGGTGTTCCCGCTGTCCGCGTGGCTGCCCGACAGCTACCCGACGGCGCCCGCCCCGGTCACCGCGGTGTTCGCCGGGCTGCTCACCAAGGTCGGCGTCTACGCGATCATCCGCACGCAGACGCTGCTGTTCCCCGGCGGCGCGCTCGACGGCGTGCTCATGTGGGCCGCGCTGGCCACGATGGTGGTCGGCATCCTCGGCGCGGTGGCGCAGACCGACGTCCGCCGGATCCTGTCCTTCACGCTGGTCAGCCACATCGGCTACATGGTGTTCGGCATCGCCCTGGGCACCGCCGCGGGCCTGGCCGGCGCCACGTTCTACGTCGTCCACCACATCGCCATCCAGACCACGCTGTTCCTCGTCGCCGGGCTGGTCGAGCGCCTGGGCGGCTCGACGGCGATGGACCGTCTCGGCGGACTGGCGACCGCATCACCGCTGCTCGCGGTGCTGTTCTTCGTGCCGGCGATGAACCTGGCCGGTATCCCGCCGCTGTCGGGGTTCCTCGGCAAGGTCGGGCTCCTGCAGGCCGGCGTCGACGTCGGCGGTGCGCTGCCGCTCACCCTCGTGGGGGCGGGCGCCGTCACCAGCCTGCTCACCCTCGTCGCGGTCTCGCGGGTGTGGAGCCGTGCGTTCTGGCGCCCGGCCGCGCAGCCGCCGGCCGCCGACCGCCCCGAGGCCGCCGCGCGGGACGCGGGCCCCGACGTCGCCGAGGAGCCGGTCGACGTCGACGAGCCGTCGGGTGACGGCGTGCCGCAGGACGCCTCGGAGGACGGCAGCTCCCGGTCCGAGCTCCGGCGGGCGGCGTGGGAGCGGCACACCGCCGTCGCCACCGCCCCGTCGCCCAGCCCCGACGGGCTCGGCGACGGCGGCGACCGGCGCCGGCCGGAGTCCCCGCTGCCCCGCGTCATGCTGGCCGCCGCCGCCGGGATGGTCACCGTCACGGTGGCGCTCACCGCGCTGGCCGGCCCGCTCTACGCCGTCGCCGACCGGGCCGCCGCCGACCTGCTCGACCGCCGTCCGTACGTGACCGCGGTCCTCGGCGGGGAGGGGGAGCGGCCGTGAACGCCTCGCCCGGCGACGACGCCGTCGCCCCGGACGCCGGCACCGGTGCGCGGCTGCGCACTCAGGTGCCGTTGCTGGCGTGGCTGGTCCTCGTCTGGATCCTGCTGTGGGGCACGTGGTCGTGGGCCAACCTGCTCGCGGGCATGGCCGTGGCGCTGGTCGTCACGACGCTGCTGCCGCTCCCGCCGGTCGTCGGTGGGATCCGGGTCGATCCGCTCGGCCTGGTGCTCTTCCTCGGCGGCTTCCTCGTCGACCTGGTCCGCGCCGGCGCGCTGGTGGCCTGGCAGACCGTGCGTCCGCGGGGCATCGGGCGCAGCGCCATCCTGCGCATCCCGCTGCGCACCGACTCGGATCTGCTGCTGACCGTCATCACCGAGGCTGTGTGCCTGGTGCCGGGAACCATGGTGATCGACCTCGACCGCGAGGCCCGGGAGATCGGCCTGCACGTGCTCAGCGTCGACTCCGACGAGGACCTCGAGCGGGAGCGCGCGTCCGTGCTCCGCACCGAGGCGCGGGTCGTCCGCGCGCTCGGCACCGCCCGCGACCGCGCGGCGCTGGCCGACGGGGGGAGGCGTCCGTGACGGTCGTCTTCGTGGTCGCCTACACGCTGCTCGGCGGCGGTGCGCTGCTCGCGCTGGTCCGGCTGGGCCGGGGGCCGTCGCTGCTCGACCGGGTCGTCGCCAGCGACGTCCTGCTGGTCATCGTCGCGGCCGGGCTGGCGGTGCACGCCGCCCTCATGCGGGACCCGACGCTCGTGCCGGTGCTCGTCGTCGTCTCGCTGCTGGCCTTCGTCGGCTCGGTGTCGGTGGCGCGGTACATCGGCGGGATGCAGCTGGGCTCGTCCGAGTCCCGCCCGGACGGCGAACCGTGAGCGCCGTGCGCCGACGTCGTGGCCATCGGCTGCCTGCTCGCCGGCTCGCTGCTGTGCCTGACCGCGGGCCTCGGGCTGCTGCGCTTCCCGGACGTGCTCACCCGCATGCACGCCGGCACCAAGCCGCAGGTGCTCGGCGTCCTGCTCGTGATGGTCGGCGCCGCGATCCGGCTGCACGGCTGGTCGGCGACGTGGATGCTGCTGCTGGTCGCGGTGTTCCAGATGCTCACCGCGCCGGTCAGCGCGCACATGATCAGCCGGGTCGCCTACCGCCGCCGGCACGTGCGCCGCGACCTGATGGTGGTCGACGAGCTGGGGATCGCCCCGCCCGTGGCCGGGGCGGCGACGGGCGACGAGCCGGCCGACTTCGTCGAGGAGCCCGCTCCCGAGCGCGGAGCGCCGGGTCAGTCCAGCTGAGCCAGCCAGAACAGCAGGCCCTGGTCGTCGCGGCAGAGCACGGAGCGGCCGAACGACTGCTGCTCGAGCTCGTCGGCCCGGCCGCCCGCCGTGCGCACCGCCGCCACGGCCACCTCGATGTCGTCGACGGCGTACATCGGCACCGCGCCGAGGTCCTCGGTCTGCCGGCCGTGCAGTCCGACCATCGGGGTCGTCGACGACTCCTGGAAGCCGTCCTCCACCCGGCCCGGCACCATCGACCAGCCGAGCACCGCCTCGTAGAAGTCGCGCGCGCGGGCGCCGTCGGGCACCCGCAGGGTCAGGTACACCGTGTCGCCCGGCCGCGGCGCGCTGCCCGCCGGACCGGTGCCGTCGTGCGGCGAGGTCTGCAGCATCCAGCGGTGCCCGTACGGGTCGACGACGACGCCGGTGCGACCGTGCGGTGAGTCCGTCGGCGGCCGCTCCACGGTGGCACCGGCGTCGGCCGCACGGGCGACCGCCGCGTCGGCGTCGGGGACCATCAGGTGCAGCGTGACCGAGCGGGTGTCACCGGGTGCGGCCAGACCGAGCTCCGGGTACTCGTCGGCCAGGAAGAGCTGCGCGCCGGCGACGTCGATCTCGGCGTGGCCGATCCGGTCGTCGTCCATGACCACCGTGTCGCCCACCAGTCGTGCGCCGAGGGCCTCGCCGTACCAGGCGATCGCCGCCCGGGCGTCGCGGACCGCGAGGTAGGGCGTCAGCCGGCACGTCACGTGCGCGATCCTGCCGCGCGCGGCGGGTTAGCGCAGCGCGCGGTTCACCGCGGAGACCACGGCCTTGAGCGACGCGGTGACGATGTTCGCGTCGATGCCCACGCCCCACAGCACGCGGTCACCGACGGCGCACTCGACGTAGGCGGCGGCGCGCGCGTCGCCGCCGGCCGACATCGCGTGCTCGGCGTAGTCGAGCACGCGGACGTCGACGTCGAGCGAGTGCAGCGCGTCGACGAAGGCGGCGATCGGGCCGTTGCCGCGACCCTCGACGGTCGCCGGGACGCCCTCGTCGGTCAGCTCCACGACCATCTCGTCGAGGTGCTCGCCGTGCGCCTGGTGGCGGTGGCCGGTCAGCGAGAACCGGCCCCACGCCGCGGCCGGGTCGGGCAGGTACTCGTGCGAGAACGCCGTCCACATCTGCTCGGCGGTCACCTCGCCGCCCTCGGCGTCGGTGTGCCGCTGGACGACGGCGCTGAACTCGATCTGCAGCCGGCGGGGCAGGTCCAGGTGGTTCTCGGTCTTCATGATGTAGGCGACGCCGCCCTTGCCGGACTGGCTGTTCACCCGGATGACGGCCTCGTAGCTGCGGCCGACGTCCTTGGGGTCGATCGGCAGGTACGGCACGGCCCACGGCATGTCCGCGACCGGCGTGCCGGCAGCCGCCGCGTCGGCCTCCAGCGCCCGGAAGCCCTTGTTGATCGCGTCCTGGTGGGAGCCGGAGAACGCGGTGTAGACCAGGTCGCCGCCGTAGGGGTGCCGCTCGTGCACGCCCAGCTGGTTGCAGTACTCGACCGTGCGGCGGATCTCGTCGATGTCGGAGAAGTCGATCTGCGGGTCGATGCCCTGGCTGAACAGGTTCAGGCCCAGGGTGACCAGGTCGACGTTGCCGGTGCGCTCGCCGTTGCCGAACAGGCAGCCCTCGATGCGGTCGGCGCCCGCACGGTGGCCCAGTTCGGCGGCGGCCACGGCGGTGCCGCGGTCGTTGTGCGGGTGGAGGCTCAGCACGACCGCGTCGCGCCGGGCCAGGTTGCGGTGCATCCACTCGATCTGGTCGGCGTAGACAGTGGGCTCGGCCATCTCGACGGTCGCCGGCAGGTTGATGATCACCGGCCGGTCGGCGGTGGGCTCCCACACGTCGTTGACCGCGTTGCAGACCTCGACGGCGTACTCCAGCTCGGTGCCGGTGAAGGACTCGGGGGAGTACTCGAAGCGGACGTCGGTGCCGGTCATCTGCTCGGCCAGCTTGCGCACGATCTGCGCGCCGTGGACGGCGATGTCGGTGATGCCCGGCTTGTCCAGGCCGAAGACCACGCGCCGCTGCAGCGTGGAGGTCGAGTTGTAGAGGTGGACGATGGCCTGCTTCGCGCCGCGCAGCGACTCGAAGGTGCGCTCGATCAGCTCGTCGCGGGCCTGGGTGAGCACCTGGATCGTGACGTCGTCCGGTACCAGGTCGTCCTCGACGAGCTGGCGGATGAAGTCGAAGTCGGTCTGGCTGGCCGCCGGGAAGCCGACCTCGATCTCCTTGTAGCCCATGCGCACGAGCAGCTCGAACATGCGGCGCTTGCGGTCGGGCGTCATCGGGTCGATCAGCGCCTGGTTGCCGTCGCGCAGGTCGACCGCGCACCAGCGCGGAGCCTGGGTGGTGACCGTCTCGGGCCAGGTGCGGTCGGGCAGCGGGATCGGCGTGAACGGCGCGTACCGGTGGATCGGCATGCCGCTGGGCTGCTGGGGATTGCGCTGGTGGGGATGCTCAGCGCTGGGGTGCTGCGGGGACGTGCTCACGTCTTCAGGGCTCCTCCGGCGCGGCTGGACGCGCCTGGCGATGAGGCGGGGCGATCAGCGAGGCGCCGGGTACGCGCGGATCCCGCGGCGAGGGGGCCGACCTAGGAGAGGGCCTCGCCGCGGCGGGTAAGCAGGAGGCTGCCGCGCACGTGCTCACGGTAGCAAGCGGTCGCCGGATCCGGGAGCCTCCCGGGGTCAACCCGCCGGTCGCGGGCGGGCGCGGGAGCGCAGCAGGACGCCGGGCACCCCGAGCGCCACCCCCACGGCGGCGACGGCGGGGGCGAGCGGGACGACGGTGATCAGCCCGGCGATGGCCAGCGGTGTGCCGAACATCGAGAGGGCGCGGAAGGTGCCGCTGGCCGCGATGGCGTTCCCCCGTTCCTGCGGGTGCACGGACTCGGCCACCACGGCCGACCCGAGGACCTGCAGGGTGCCGGCCGAGTAGCCACCGGCCGCGAGCACCACCGCGGCGAGCGGGACGATCTCGGCCGAGAGCGCGGTGAGTGCGACCGCGGCGCCGCCGACCAGCACCCCGGCGACGACCGCGGGCGACTGCCACCTGCCCCGGACCCGCCCGGCCAGTCCCGCCGCCACGAGCATGGCGCCGTTGGCGCCGGCGACGAGGGCGCCGACGGTGACCGCCGACTGCCCGGCCGCCACCAGGGCTACGGGCACGTACGAGGTGAGCACCGCCTGCCACCCTCCGGCGGTCGCTGCCGCGGCGCAGCCCACGTCGACTCCGGGACGGCGCCAGATGCGCCCGCGGGGGCGCTCCGCCTTCGGTGGCGGGGCGAAGGGGGGATGCCGGTCGAGCAGGAAGGTCGGCGCCACCGCGAAGAGGCTGACCACCGAGGCCACCGCCAGCGCCAGCACCGGAGTCTGCTCGGAGAGCAGGCCGGCGATCACCGGGCCGGCCAGCGAGCCGATCGCCGCGGTGAGGTTGACGACCGCAAGTTTCGGGGCCGCGGGCCCCGGCCCCCGCACCAGGTGGGCCGTCGTCGAGGTCCAGTGGAACGCGCGGGCCACGCCCTGCAGGAGTTGCGCGACGACGAAGGGGACGACGGCGGCGGACAGGGCGACCAGACCGCAGCTCAGCGCGAGGAACAGGCCGGCCGAGCTGATCAGCGTCCACTCTGGGATCCGCCGCATGAGCGCGCCGAGCGAGAGGCGGCTGACCAGCTGGGCGACCGCGGACACCGCGGTCAGTGCCCCGATCTCCGAGGCGGAGTAGCCGGCTTGCAGCGCCAGGAGGGGCAGGGCTACGCCGGCGAGGCCGAGTCCGAGGCCGATGATCCCGGAGGTCGTCGCTGCGGCGACGAGATCGCGCCCGCCCGGCCGCCTCACCGACGCAGCCCGACGGCGACGCGCAGAGATCGTTCGCAAGGCTCAGGATCGGGCACGGGTCGATCCCATCCTGCGACGGCCTCCCGCGCAAGCGCCGCGCCGGAACGGTGTCCCTGCGGGCCGGGTTCAGCACGGGTCGCAGCGGCATCCGCAGTCCTCGGTGTGCCGCGGTGGACCCTCCCAGTCCTCCAGCTCGGCGCATCCCGGCGGGCAGTCGCAGACCCAGGGCGGCAGCTCGATCGGTCGGCCGCCGCGCGCCCGCTCCGCCGCCTCGGCCCTCCGCTGCGCGATGGCCCGATTGCGCGCCTTCCGTCGCTCGGCGGGCGCAGTCCCCGGGCTGCGGCAGCTGGTGGTCGTCGGGCATCCCGTCGAGCCGCCGGTAGCGGTCGCGGATGTCCCGGCAGCGGTCGAACGTGTACCAGGGCTCCGGTCGGCTGTAGCGCTCCGGCCCGTGCCACCACGCCTCCTCGGAGTACCGGGTGTCCAGGTGCGCCGGGAACCACCGGTTGGCCATGTCGCGCACCGCGTCGTCGCTCATCGGCCGCACCTCGGCGCCGGCGGCATCCAGCAGTGCCAGCCGCAGCCCTGCCACTGCCGCCGCCCGCGCCAGAGCCGCTGCTCCCAGGTCGCGACTCCCCGCCTCCGCCGCGCCGAGTGTCGACCGGGGGATCCCGGCAGCGGCCGCCATCTCGCGCTGCGACATGTCGGCGGCCCGCCGCACCCGCCGCAGCGCGCCGCTGAGGCTGAACTCGCCGGAAGGGCCGGTCACCTGGTCAGCGTGGCGGCCCGGGGCCCCCCCCATGGTGTTGCCTGTGGAAGCTTGTGCTCTGCCCACAGGTGTGGGCAGAGCACAAGCAGCGAGAAGAGACCCTGGTAGGGGGACACCTCGACGCGCCGGCCGGCGAGCCGAGCGACGCCTGACGGCGCGGCGTCAGAACGTCTTGCGCAGGCGCAGCTTCAGCGGCCGGCCGTCGGGGTCGACCATGAGCCGGTAGGCCGGCGTCGCCCAGAGGCGGGTCGGCCGGCCGACGCGCTCGGGCCGGTGCGGGCGCAACCGTCCGGGCGGGCGCGGGCCGACCCTGCCGTTGTCGTACCAGGCCTGGAGGGCGTCGGCGCTCGCCTGCAGCGCCGCGACGAACGATGTCGGCGTCGAGCAGGTCGGCGTCGCTCGCTGCCGTCGGCGGCGCCGGTCGAGGTGCTCGCGCGCGAGCCGCAGGCGCAGGTCGCGGGCGAGGACGCGGGCGCCGTCGCCGTGGCCGCCGGGATCGCGCGGCTCGCGGTCGTCGAGCGTGGTGTCGAGGACGGCGCTGGACAGCTCGCTGTCGTGCGTCCAGGAGCGCCGGTTGAAGTTGTCGCTGCCCACGCTGACCCACAGGTCGTCGACCACGCAGACCTTGGCGTGCACGTAGATGGGCGTGCCGGCGGAGTTCTCCAGGTCGTACACGTGCACGCGGCCGCGTCCGGCGCGCTCGCACGCCTGGATCGCCTGCCACCGGCCGATGTACTGCGGCCGCTCGGCGAACGCGCCCTCCTGGTCGGGCACGCGCGGCACCACGACGACGAGGTGCAGGTCGGGGTTGGCGGCCAGCGCGTCGGCGAAGAGCGTGGCCGACCTCGGCCGACCACATGTACTGGTCCTCGAGGTAGATCAGCCGCCGTGCCCGCTTGATCGCCTTCGAGTAGCCCCGGGCCACCGACCGCTCGCCCTCGGGCGCGAAGTCGTACGGCGGGCGGATCGCCGGATAGGTGCGCAGGTTCTGGACGATGTGCGGCCCGCACGGCGGCGGCGCGGGCAGCTGCGGCGGCAGCTCGTCGCCCTGCATCCGTCGGTGCTGCAGCTTGTCGTGGATCCAGGCGAACGGGTGGTCCTCGTCGGCGCTGGTCGGGTCGTCCCAGCGCTCGCGGAAGACGCGTGTCGAGCACGCCGACGGCCGGTCCCTTGATCTGCAGCTGCACGTCGTGCCAGGGCGGCCGCGGCCCGTAGGCCGACGACATGGGCAGCGGCTGCGGGTCGCCGGCGTGGTCGGCGTCGTCCCGGCGTCCGTGGCACAGGTCGATCCCGCCGACGAAGGCGACGTCCTGGCGTGGCGTCCTGGTCGTGCCGGCAGACGACGAACTTCTGGTGGTGGCTGCCGTTGCGCCGTACCCGCTGGTCGAGGATCACCTCGCCGCCGCCGTGCTCGATCTCCTTGTCGAGCGCGCGGTTCTCCTCCTTGCTGAACGACAGCCCGTCCCAGTGCGAGCGCCACACCAGACCGCGCACGCACACCCCGCGGCGCACGGCCTCGGTGAACAGCTGCGCCACGGTCGGCCCGCCGGGCCGCAGCCGCTCGTCGGGGTCGCCGCGCCAGTCGGTGAAGAACAGGTGGTCGCCCTCGTCGAGCGCCTCCACCGCCTCGACCAGCCGGTCGAAGTACTCGGCCGCCGTGCACGAGGGGCTCGACGAGGTTCCCCTCGGTCCACGCGGGCAGCGCCGTCGACGGGTTGCCGCGCTCCTCGGCGGTCAGCAGCCACTCGGCGGGGGAGTCCACGCCGATGATCACATCCGTCCCGGCGCCGGGACGCAAGCACGAGCCCGCCGGGCCGCCTCGGTAGCCTTGACCCCCGTGGCCCTGGTCGTCCAGAAGTACGGTGGCTCCTCCGTCGCGTCCGCCGACCACATGAAGCGTGTCGCGGAGCGGATCGTCGCCGCCAAGAAGGACGGCAACGACGTCGTCGTGGTGGTCTCCGCGATGGGTGACTCGACCGACGAACTGCTCGACCTCGCCGGCCAGATCACCGAGGATCCGCCCGGCCGCGAGCTCGACATGCTGCTCACCGCCGGCGAGCGGATCTCGATGGCGCTGCTGGCCATCGCGATCTCGACGCACGGCTACGAGGCGCGCTCGTTCACCGGCTCGCAGGCCGGCGTCATCACCACCGGCAGCCACGGCAAGGCCCGGATCATCGACGTCACGCCCGGCCGGCTGCGCTCGGCGCTCGACGAGGGCTCGATCGTCATCGTGGCCGGCTTCCAGGGCGTCAGCCAGGACACCAAGGACATCACGACCCTCGGCCGCGGCGGCTCCGACACCACCGCCGTCGCCGTGGCCGCGGCACTGCGGGCCGACGTCTGCGAGATCTACACCGACGTGGACGGCGTCTTCACCGCCGACCCGCGGATCGTCCCCAACGCCAGGCGGCTCGACACCGTCACCTACGAGGAGATGCTCGAGCTGGCGGCGTCCGGCGCGAAGGTGCTCATGCTCCGCTGCGTCGAGTACGCCCGCCGGTACGGCATCCCGGTGCACGTCCGCAGCTCCTACTCCCAGCTCCCCGGCACGCTCGTGACCGGCTCGATGGAGGACCTCACCGTGGAACAGGCGATCATCACCGGCGTCGCGCACGACCGGAGCGAGGGCAAGATCACCGTCTACGGCGTGCCGGACCGGCCGGGTGAGGCCGCGCAGATCTTCCGCGTGCTCGCCGACGCCGAGATCAACATCGACATGATCGTGCAGAACGTGTCGGCCGAGGCCAGCAAGCTCGCCGACATCTCCTTCACGCTGCCCAAGAGCGACGGACCCAAGGCGCTCGAGGCCCTCGAGGGGGTGCGCAACGCCGTCGGCTTCAGCTCGGTCGACTTCGACCACCACATCGGCAAGGTGTCGCTGGTCGGCGCCGGCATGCGGTCGCACCCCGGCGTGTCCGCGAAGTTCTTCGGCGCCCTGGCCGATGCAGGCGTCAACCTGGAACTGATCAGCACCTCGGAGATCCGCATCTCCGTGGTCTGTCGCGACACCGACCTCGACGCAGCGGTCCGGGCCGTGCACGACGCGTTCGAACTGGGCACCGACGAGGTCGAGGCCGTGGTCTACGGAGGAACCGGACGATGAGCTGGGTTCAGCAGCGAGGGGCTGCGCGTCGGCATCGTCGGCGCCACCGGCCAGGTCGGCCGCGCGGTGCGGGACATCCTGGCCGAGCGCAACTTCCCGATCGCCGAGCTGCGGCTGTTCGCCTCCGCCCGGTCCGCCGGCAGCACGCTGCCCTGGGGCGGCGGCGAGATCACGGTCGAGGACGCCTCCACCGCCGATCCCACCGGCCTCGACATCGCCATCTTCTCGGCGGGCGCGACCACGTCGAAGGCGCAGGCGCCCCGGTTCGCCGCGGCCGGCGTGACGGTCATCGACAACAGCTCCGCCTGGCGGCGCGACCCCGAGGTCCCGCTCATCGTCAGTGAGGTCAACCCGCAGGCCCTGGCCGACGTGCGCACCGGCATCATCGCCAACCCGAACTGCACGACGATGGCCGCGATGCCGGTGCTCAAGCCGCTGCACGACGAGGCCGGCCTCGTCCGCATCGTCGCCAGCACCTACCAGGCGGTCTCCGGCAGCGGCGTGGCCGGCGTCGAGGAGCTCGCGGAGCAGGTGCGCGCCGTCGTCGACAAGGCTGCGGAGCTCGCGCACGACGGCTCGGCCGTGCCCTTCCCGGAGCCGGTCAAGTACGTGCGGCCGATCGCCTTCAACGTGCTGCCGATGGCCGGCTCGGTCGTGGACGACGGCTCGTTCGAGACCGACGAGGAGCAGAAGCTCCGCAACGAGAGCCGCAAGATCCTCGGCCTGCCCGACCTGCGCGTCTCGGGCACCTGCGTGCGGGTGCCGGTCTTCACCGGGCACTCGCTGTCGCTCAACCTCGAGTTCGAGCGCCCGTCTGTCGGTCGAGCGGGCCACGCGAGTTGCTCGCCGCCGCACCGGGAGTCGAGCTCTCCGACGTCCCGACGCCGCTGCAGGCCGCGGGCCGCGACCCGAGCTACGTCGGGCGGATCCGGCAGGACCCGGGTGTCGACGGCGGCCGCGGGCTCGCGCTGTTCGTCAGCAACGACAACCTGCGCAAGGGCGCCGCGCTCAACACCGTGCAGATCGCGGAGCTCATCGCCGCCTCGCGCTGAGCTACGGCTTGACGTGCCGGAGGGCGAAGGACAGCGCGACCTCCATCTGCCGGATGGTCTCCTCGATGACCAGCGACCCGTGCCCGGCGTCGAACCGGTAGACCTCGTGCGGCTTGCCCAGCCGCTCCAGCTCGCCCAGGTAGTTGTCGATCTGCCGGATCGGGCAGCGCGGGTCGTTGGCGCCGGCGACCACGAGCACGGGGGCGGCCACGGCGTCCACGTAGGTGATGGGGGAGGACCGCACGTACACGTCGTGCACCTCGTCGGGTGAGCCGCCGAACAGCGCGCGGTCGTAGGCGCGCAGGCCCTCCATCTCGTCCTCGTAGGCGGCCAGGTAGTCGGCCACCGGCACCTCGGCGATGCCGGCCGCCCAGCGCTCCGGCTGGGTGCCGAGGGCCGAGCAGGGTGAGGAAGCCGCCCCACGACCCGCCGGAGACGAGCGCGCGCTGCGGGTCGACGATCCCCTCGGCGACCAGCGCGTCGTAGACGGCGCCCACGTCCTCGAGCTCGGTGAGCCCCGGGCGGCCGGTCAGCGCGTCGCGCCAGGTGCTGCCGTAGCCGACGGACCCGCGGTAGTTGACGTGCACGACGGCGTAGCCGGCGTCGACGTAGGCCGCCCGGCGGGCGCGGTAGGAGTCGTCGTCGAGGGACTCGGGACCGCCGTGCACCAGAAAGGCGCAGGCGTACGGGCCCGGCCCCTCGGGGCGCACCAGCAGCGCGTGGACGTCGCCGCCCGGACCGGGGACCCAGCGGTCCTCGACCGGATAGGCGGCGGGCGGCTCCTCCTCGCTCACCGAGAGAACGACGGGGCCGTCGGCCCGCCGGATCACCGGCGGCCGCGCGGAGGAGGACCAGGCCAGCTCCACGGTGCCGTCGGGACGGGCGGTGGCGCCGCGGACGACGCCCGGCGGGGTGTCCAGCTTCTCCAGGTGCCCGGTGGCCAGCTCGTAGCGGTACAGCTCGGTGCGCGCGGCGGAGTCGTGCCCGACCAGCAGCGCCGAACCGTCGGGGTACCAGCCGGCGGTGACGTCGCCGGGCAGGTCGAGCACGATCTCGGTCTCGGTGCCGGCTCTCGACGTCCCAGACCAGCAGCTCCTCGCGGCCGCGCCGCTCGTGACCGACCAGCAGCCGCCGGTCGCCGGGCAGCGGGCAGAAGGCGAGCGCGTGCAGGCCGCGGCCCTCGCCGTCCCACTTCTCGGCGACGACGGCGGGCTGCTCCAGCGTGGTGTCGGCCGTGCGCAGCACCCGCAGCGCCTGGTACCGCGGGTCGCCGTGCTCGGAGTGCGACATCACGAGCAGCTCGTCGTCCCGGCTCAGCGCGTCGACCGACGCGGGGTCGGGGTGCCGGTAGATCACCCGCGGCGTCCCGCCCACGGGCGCCAGCCACAGCTCGCTGCCGTCGTCGGTGGACCGGCCCACCGCCGACGAACCGGAGACCGACCTCGAGGCCGGCCGGGTACGCCGGCTCCACCTCGGGGAGGGCGACGGCGTCCTCCCCGCCCGCGAAGGGCTGGGTCTGCCAGATGCCGAACTCGTCGCCGTCGGTGTCGGCGAACCACCAGACCGTCTCGCCGTCGGGGCTCAGCGTGGCGCTCACCGTGCCGTTGGGCCGGTCGGTGACCTGCCGGTGCGTGCCGGACTGCCGGTCCCAGGCGTACTGCTCGACGACGCCGCTGATGTCGGAGGCGTACAGGCAGCGGTGCGGGGCGTCCCGCGCCCATTCCGGCAGCGACACCCGCGGTGCGCGGAACCGGGCCTGCCAGCGGGCGGTGACCTCCGGCGGCAGGGCGGTCGCGACGGTCGGGTCCGGGGCGGCGGTGGGCTCGGCGGTCACCGGACCATCCTCGCAGCCGCCCGGAACGCACTCAGGGGCCGCCGGAGAACCGGCGGCCCCTGAGGAATGTCGGGGTGACAGGATTTGAACCTGCGACCTCGTCGTCCCGAACGACGCGCGCTACCAAGCTGCGCCACACCCCGAGGTGCGCGGACCTACTCTAACGTGCCGTCGGCCGTGTCCCGGCGGCGGGCTCAGGCCTCCCGCGGCACCAGCGTGAGCAACGTGGCCTCGGGCGGACAGGCGAACCGCACCGGCGCGTAGGGGCTCGTGCCGAGCCCTGCCGACACGTGCAGCCAGGTGCCGGCAGGGCGGTCGGCCCGCGGCTCCGCCCAGCGGTGCAGCCACCGGGAGCGGCGCCGGTCGATGCCGCAGTTGGTGACCAGCGCCCCGTAGAACGGCACCCGCAGCTGCCCGCCGTGGGTGTGCCCACTGAGCAGCAGGTCGTAGCCGTCGTCGGCGAAGCGGTCGAGCACTCGCGGCTCGGGGGAGTGAGCCAGGCCGATCCGGACGTCGGCGGCCGGGTCGGCGGGGCCCGCCACGTCGTCGTACCGGTCGCGCCGGAGGTGCGAGTCGTCGACGCCGGCGAACGCGATCGTCCGGTTGCCGACCTTCAGGGCTGCCGGCGGCGTTGGTGAGGTCGAGCCAGCCGCGGGCGGTCATCCCGTCGCGCAGGTCGCGCCAGGGCAACGGGTCGCCGTGCACCCGCTTGTGCTCGGTACTGAAGTACTTCAACGGGTTCTTCGGCCGCGGCGCGTAGTAGTCGTTGCTCGCGAGCACGAACGCGCCGGGCAGGTCGAGCAGCGGGTCCAGCGCCCGCAGCGTGCCCGGGACGGCGTCGTGCCCGGCGAGGTTGTCGCCGGTGTCGATGACGAGGTCGGGTTCGAGCGCGGCCAGCCCGGCCACCCACTCCTGCTTCGAGCGTTGTCCGGCGGTCATGTGCAGGTCGGAGACGTGCAGGATCCGCAACGGGTCCGAGCCGGGCGCCAGCACCGGGACGTCGAAGCGGCGCAGCGTCCAGCGGGTGCGCTCGTACGAGGCTCGCGTAGGCGGTGACCGCCGTTCCGGCGAGCACGGCGGTGGTGGGGACGGTGGTGTACCAGCGCATGATCGGTCCAGGGTACGGACGAATCCGGTTGCCGCGACGTGCCAGGCTGGTTGGCGTGAGTGACCTGAAGACACGACTCCGCACCGACCTGACCGCGGCGATGAAGGGCCGCGACGAACTGCGCACGGCGACGCTGCGGATGGTGCTGTCCGCCGTCAGCGCGGAGGAGGTGGCGGGCAAGGAGGCGCGCGAGCTCTCCGACGACGAGGTGCAGGCCGTGCTCCGGCGCGAGGCGAAGAAGCGCCGGGAGGCCGCCGAGGCGTTCGGGGCGGCCGGTCGGGAGGCGCAGGCCGCCCGCGAGCAGGCGGAGGGCGAGGTGCTGGCCGGCTACCTGCCCGCGCAGCTCGAGGACGCCGACCTGGCGGCGCTCGTCGCCGACGTCATCACCACCACCGGCGCGAGCGGCATGAAGGACATGGGCCGCGTCATGGGCGCCGCGCAGTCGGCGGTGGCCGGGCCGGGCCGACGGATCGCGCGTCGCCGCGGAGGTCCGCCGCCAGCTCGGCTAGCTGGCGAGTCGGTGGAGGGCAGCGGGTTCCTCAGCTGTTGTTGCCGCCTCCGCCGTTGCCGCCTCCGCCGTTGCCGCCGCCACCGCCACCGCCACCGGCCGCGCCACCGGCCGCGCCGCCGCCACCATCGCCGTCTCCGTCACCACCGCCGCCGCCGCCCCCCACCGCCGCCGCCACCGCGCGCCGTCGCCGTCGGCGTCGGCGTCGGCGTGGGCGACGGCTCGGGCTCGGGCTCGGGCTCGACGTAGTCGGAGCCGTTGCTGACGAGGATCGCGATCGAGCTGTCCGCGGACGGCGCGCTGGCCGGCGCCCGGGCTGGTCCCCACCACGAAACCCTCGGGCGAGGAGCTGTCGACCGAGGAGACCGTGGTCCGGAAGCCCGCGTCCCGGAGCGTGGCCTCGCAGTCGCTGACGCCGCCGCACGAGGGCACCCGGATCGTGTTGCCGTTCTGGACCTTCGGGTCGGCCGCCGGGAACTTGACCGGCTCCTTGTCATCGAGGATGGGTTCCATGGCGTCGTGCCAGATCTGGGCCGCCTGGCCGCCGCCGTAGCCCTGGACCTCGTCGTTCCGCTTCGGGTTGAGCACCATGACGCTCGCGGCGTACTCGGGCGTGTAGCCGACGAACGCGATGGAGTAGTGGTTCTGCGAGGTACCGGTCTTGCCGGCGATCTGGTGCCCCGGGATGTAGGCGCGGGAGCCGGTCTGCCCGGAGTTCCCCGGCTCGACGTCCTTGCGCAGGATCTGGTTGAGCGTGGTGGCCACGCCGGGCGGGATGGCCTTCTCCTTGCACGTGCTCTCCGGCACGACCGGGGAGCCGTCCTCCTTGGTCAGCGGCTCGCCGTCGCGGCCGAGGATCGCGCGCACCGGGATCGGGTCGCACTGGGTGCCGCTGGCGGCGAGCGTGGAGTAGGCGCTGACCAGGTCCAGCGGGCTGGTCGCGTACGGGCCGAGGGTGAACGCGCCGTCGTTGTCGGAGATGATCTCCTCCGCCGGCTTGGAGTTCGCGTGATCGAACCGCAGCCCCATGGCCTGGGCCATCTCCACCGGCCTCTTGACCGAGCCGAGGGCATCCTCCAGCGCGACGAAGTACGTGTTGGAGGACATGTAGAGCGCCTTCTCCATGTCCAGCGTCCGCGGATAGTTGCCCGCGTTCTCGACGGTGTACGGGAGGGGCGAGCCGTCCTTCCAGTTCTTGTAGACCTTGGACGTGTACGGGCTCGGCGTCGTGATCGTGTAGTACTTCGAGTACCCCTCCGCCAGCGCGGCGGCCGCGACGAAGGTCTTGTAGGTCGAGCCGGCGCCCTGGCTGGCCGCGGCGTTGAGGACGACGGACTCGCACTCCCGTCCCTCGCAGCCGTAGCGGCGGTTGACGCTCATGGCGAGCACCTCACCGGTGCCCGGGCGGACGGCCGTGTACATCCCGGCGAACTTGTCGCCCATGGGCACGGTGTTCACGACGGCCTGGTCGCCGGCCTTCTGCATCCTCGGCGCCAGCGTGGTCTTGATGGTCATCCCGCCGCGGGTCAGCAGCGCCGGGTCGACCTTCAGCACGCCGGTGACGTAGTCGAGCATCCAGGCGCAGAAGAACCCGCCGACGCGGGCGTCGTCGCAGCCGTTGGGCGGGTGCCTGGCCCGGCTTGACCGCGACCTTCGTGGGCGTCAGCTCGGCCAGCTCCGCGTCGCTGAGGTGGTCCAGCGCGTTCATCCGGGTCAGCACCTGGTTGCGGCGCGCCTGTGCCTGCTCCGGGTTGTTGATCGGGTCGTCCTCGCCGGGGCTCTGCACCAGACCGGCGAGCGTGGCGGCCTGGGTCAGGTTCGAGGTCCTTGGCGGTGACGCTGAAGTACCGCTTGGCGGCGGCCTGGATGCCGTAGGCGCCCTGGCCGAAGT
Organism: uncultured Actinomycetota bacterium; assembly: GCA_963777095.1. Taxonomy (GTDB): domain Bacteria; phylum Actinomycetota; class Actinomycetes; order Mycobacteriales; family Geodermatophilaceae; genus CAVZOY01. The sequence continues at coordinate 437,181 of CAVZOY010000006.1, read as the reverse complement.
AGACGATGTTCAGGTAGCGGGTGAGGATCTCGTCCTTCGAGTACGTCTCCTCGAGGGCCAGCGCCAACCGGGCCTCGCGCAGCTTGCGGGACAGACCCGAGACGCCGTCCTGCTCGATGGCCGCGTCGCGCTCCGCCTGGGTCTCCGCCGTCTGCAGCAGGGTCTGCTTCACCAGCTGCTGCGTGATGGTGGAGCCGCCCTCGGTCACCGAGCCGGCCGCGAGGTTCTTCGCCAGCGCGCGCACCGTGCCCTCGACGTCCAGGCCGTTGTGCGCGTAGAAGCGCGAGTCCTCGATGTCGACCAGCGCCTGCTTCATGACGTCGGAGATCTGGTCGCTCTTCACCGGCGTGCGGTTGTTCTCGTACAGGAAAGTGATGAGCGAACCGTCGTTGGCGAGGACCTTCGTCATGCCCGGCGGTGTCTCGTCGGTCAGCTCGACCGGCAGCGCGTCGAGCAGCGACGCCGAGTTGCGGGCGAGCAGCCCGCTGCCGCCGACCACGGGCAGCATGAGGCCGGCCAGCAGCGCTCCGGCCACCGCGATGGTGAGCGCGAGCTTGACGAGGGCCTTGGACTTGAAGCGGGCGTTCTCCGACATCGGGGAACAGACTACGTGCCCGAGGTAACGATCCGGGCCTCGTTCAGCGGGAACGTGCGGGCAGGACCCGGGTCCGCGGTGTGCCGGTCGCGGTGTCGTCGTCCGCCCCCGTCAGTTCGGCGGCCATCGATCCGCAGGCCGTCCAGGTCGTGCACGTCCCCGGCGGCCGCCGGGACGGTGCGGACGGCGACGTCGGGATGGGCGCTGGTGAACCGGTCGGCGAGGTGCTGCTCGCGGGCGGCCAGCGTCATCCGCTCGGCGTGCACCCGCAACGCCGCGGCCGCGACCTCGGCCCCCTCGACGCCGGACTCGGCCACCTCCTCGGCGGCACCCTCGGCCCGCGTCGCCGACAGCAGCGTGGTCGACGGCGGGTGGGTGCGGTTGAGCACCAGCCCGGCCAGCGGCAGTTCCTCGGCCGACAGCCGGTCGACGAAGTAGGAGGCCTCGCGCAGCGCGTCCGGCTCGGGCGTGGCGACGACGATGAACGCCGTCCCGGGACGGCGGAGCAGCTCGTAGGTCGCGGTGGCGCGCTCGCGGAAGCCGCCGAACATCGTGTCCAGCGCGGAGACGAACGCGGAGATGTCGCGCAGCAGCTGGCCGCCCAGCACCTTGCTGATGATCCGGCTGAAGACCATGAACCCGGCGTTGACGAAGCGCAGGCCGGCCCGGCTCGGTGCCATGAGCAGCCGGATCATCGTGCCGTCGAGGAACCGGCTCATCCGTTTCGGGGCGTCGAGGAAGTCCAGCGCCGACCGGGACGGCGGGGTGTCGACGATGATCAGGTCCCAGGTGTCGGCGGCGCGCAGCTGGCCGAGCTTCTCCATCGCCATGTACTCCTGCGTCCCGGCGAAGGACGAGGACAGCGACTGGTAGAAGGGGTTGTCGAGGATCTGCTGGGCCCGCTCGGGGGTGGAGTGCGCCACGACGATGTCGTCGAAGGTGCGCTTCATGTCCAGCATCATCGCGTGGAGCTCGCCCTTCGCCCCGGGGACGTCGACCGGCCGGGGCTCGTTGTCCAGCTCCTCCAGGCCGAGCGACTGCGCCAGCCGGCGGGCCGGGTCGATGGTGAGGACGACGACGGTGCGCCCGGCCTCCGCGGCGGCGAGCGCCAGCGCGGCCGAGGTGGTGGTCTTGCCGACGCCGCCCGGCGCCGCAGCAGACGATGATCCGCGTGCCGGGGTCGTCGAGCAGGGCGGCCAGGTCCATCGGCGGCGCCTGCCGGCTCACGCGGCGACCTCGGGCGCGAGGTGCTCCTCGAGCCGGCCGGCCAGCTCGAACAGGGCGCCGACGTCGATGGGCCCGGTCAGCAGGGGCAGCTCCACCGTGGGCCGGCCGAGCGCCTCGACGTCGTCGCGGAGCTCGTTCTGCGACGCCCAGCGGCGGGCGTGCTCGACGACCTCGGCGGCCAGGGCCTCGGCCAGCGCGCCGTCGCCGGGCAGGTGCACTGCCGCGAGCGCCGGCTCGAGGTCGGCGCCGGTGAGCCCACCGCCGGCGGCCTTGGTGAGGCGCTCGGCGCGGCAGGGCCGGCTCGGTCGCCATGTTCACGATCACGGATCCGACCGGCAGGCCCGCCGCGCTGAGGTCGGCGACCGCGTCGGCGGTCTCCTGGACGGGCATGTCCTCGAGCAGGGTGACCAGGTGCACCGCCGTCTGCGGCGAGCGCAGCACGGCCATGACGCCGTCCGACTGGGTCTTGATGGGGCCGGAGCGGGCCAGCTGGGCCATCTCGGCGGTGACCCCGAGGAAGCGGGTGATCCGCCCGGTCGGCGGGGCGTCGACCACCACGGCGTCGTAGACCTGGCGGCCGTCGGCGCGGCGGGTGACCGCCTCCTTCATCTTGCCGGTGATCAGCACGTCCCGGAGGCCCGGCGCGATCGAGGTCGCGAAGTCGATCGCGCCCATCTTGCGCAGCGCCCGGCCGGCGCGCTTGAGGTTGTAGAACATGTCGAGGTAGTCCAGGAGGGCCTCCTCGACGTCGATCGCCAGCGCGCGCACCTCGCCGTGGCCGCGGGTCACCGCCACCCGCCGCTCCTCGTACGGCAGCGGTGGGGTGTCGAACAGCTGGGCGATGCCCTGCCGTCCCTCGGTCTCCATGAGCAGCACGTGGCGGCCGTCGGCGGCGAGCGCCAGAGCCAGCGCCGCGGCGACGGTGGTCTTGCCCGTGCCGCCCTTGCCGGTGACGACGTGCAGGCGCGGAGGGCTCACCCGCACCAGCGTAGAAGCAGGACCAGCACGGGGCGGGGCAGCACGGCGCGCTGCGCTAGCGTCGCTGCCCATGAGCGAACCGGCCCGGCGCAGGTGGGAATACGCCACCATCCCGCTGCTGATCCACAACACCAAGGCGATCCTCGACTCCTGGGGCGTCGACGGCTGGGAGCTGGTGACGGTGCTGCCGGGACCCGGCGGCGCCGACCAGCCGGTCGCCTACCTCAAGCGTCCGGTCGACTGATGAGCCGCTCCGCAGCAGGGCTGGACGGCGCGGCTGGCCGAGCTCGGCATCCGGCTGCCGGCCGTCTCCGCGCCGGTGGCCGCCTACGTGCCGGCGATCCGCACCGGATCGCTGGTGTTCACCTCCGGCCAGCTGCCGTTCGTGGACGGCGGCCTGCGCCGCACCGGCAAGGTCGGGCGGCTCGGTCGACGCCGAGGACGCCGCCGCCGACGCGAAGGTCTGCGCCCTGAACGCCCTCGCCGCGATCGACGACCTGGTCGGGTTGGACTCGATCGTCCGCGTGGTCAAGGTCGTGGGCTTCGTGGCCAGCGTCGAGGGCTTCACCGGTCAGCCGCGGGTCGTCAACGGCGCCAGCGAGCTGCTGGGCCGGGTCTTCGGCGAGGCCGGCCAGCACGCCCGCAGCGCGGTCGGCGTCGCGGAGCTGCCGTTGGGCGCACCGGTGGAGGTCGAGCTCACCGTCGAGGTGCGGTGACCTCAGAGGCCACCCCCGAACCGCGCAGGCCGCCACCGTCCTGCTGCTGCGGGACGGCAGCGCGGGACTCGAGGTCTACGTGCTCCGCCGTACGCGCGGGCATGCCGTTCGCCGGCGGGATGACCGCCTACCCCGGCGGCGGCGTCGATCCGCGGGACGGCGACACCGAGATCGCCTGGGCCGGTCCGCCGCCCGCGGCGTGGGCGGAGGCGTTCGGCTGCGACGAGCGCACGGCGCGCGAACTGGTCTGCGCGGCGGTGCGGGAGACGTTCGAGGAGGCCGGCGTCCTGCTGGCGGGCTCGCCGGACGGCGCGGACGTCGTCCCGGACGTGTCGGGGGAGGACTGGGAGGAGCAGCGGCGCGCGCTGCTCACCCGGGACCTGTCGCTGGCGGAGCTGCTGGCCGGGCGGGGGCTGGCGCTGCGCTCGGACCTGCTGCGCCCGTTCGCGCACTGGATCACCCCGCCGGTCGAGCCGCGGCGCTACGACACCAAGTTCTTCGCCGCCGCGCTGCCGGCCGGCCAGCACGCACGGGACGTCTCCGGCGAGGCCGACGAGGCCGCGTGGCTGCGGCCCTCGGTGGCGCTGGCCGAGATGGCGGGCGGAACGCGGCCGATGCTGCCGCCGACGATCCACACCCTCGGTCAGCTCGAGCCGTTCCCCGACGTGGCGGCCGCGCTGGCCGGGTCGCCCCCGGAGCCGATGCAGCCGATCAGCCCGTCGTTCGAGGAGACACCCGAGGGGCGGTGGGCGGTGCTGCCCGACGGCACCCGGATCCGGATGGTCGTGCCGCTGCCGGCCTGAGAGGCGGGATGTTGATCAGGTGACCTGATCAACAGGGGTCCTGGCTCACCGTCGACCATGAGCCAGGTACCCATGCGCTGAGCCAGGACGTCACACGATCAGGTCACCTGATCACCAAGAACGATGGACAGCAGGAAACGCGAGAGGGCCAGAACCGATGCGGTCCTGGCCCTCTCGCGTTCAGTCGATCAGCGTGCGCGGCGGCGCAGGCGCTCCTCGTCGAGGATGACCACCGACTTGCCCTGCAGCTGGATCCAGCCGCGGTGCACGAAGTCGGCCAGCGCCTTGTTCACCGTCTCGCGGGAGGCGCCGACCAGCTGGGCCAGCTCCTCCTGCGTCAGGTCGTGCTTGACCTTGAGGCCGTCGTTGTCGCGGTTGCCGAACCGGTCGGCCATCTGCAGCAGCGCCTTGGCGACGCGGCCGGGGACGTCGGTGAAGATCAGGTCGGCGACGGAGTCGTTGGTGCGGCGCAGGCGGCGGGCCAGCACGTGCAGCAGCCGCTCACCGATCTCGGGGTGGGCCTCCAGCCACGGGCGCAGCACGCTCTGCGGCATCTTGGCCAGCTTGACGTCGGTGACGGCGGTCGCCGTGGCCGTGCGCGGGCCCGGGTCGAACACCGACAGCTCGCCGAACTGGTCCGACGGGCCCATGACCGCGAGCACGTTCTCCCGGCCGTCGGGCGCCCGGCGGGACAGCTTGATCTTGCCCTGCAGGACGATGTAGAGGCTGTCGCCCGGCTCGCCCTCCGAGAAGACCACCCGTCCACGGGGCAGGGTCAGCGTCTCCAGCCGGCTGGCGACGGGCTCCACCGACTCGTCCGACAGGCCCTGGAAGAGCCCGGACTGGGCCAGCACCTCGTCCACTGCACGTCCTCTCGCGAAAATTCATCGACGGACGCGCGACGGCATCCGTGTCCGACGCGAGTCTAGGGGGCTGTGCCGACGATCACCCGATCGGTGGGCGGAGAGGTCCCTCTACGGAGCGAGGCGGCGCCGGTTCATACAAGGGGCGGGTTGCTCGTCCGGCCGCGCTGACGGCGCTTCCGCCAGCGGCCGAGCGCGCGGCGGATGCCCGACTGGGTGAGGGTGTCGACCTCGCCCGCCGAGGCGGTGCCGAGGAACTCCTCGACCTCGCGGGGCGACGGCGGTCGGCGGAGGGGCTCCTCGACGCGCTCCATGACCAGCAGGAACGCGATGAGCAGCGGCGGGAAGAGCATCACGACGAGGGCGACCACGAGGACCTCCCGTCCGTGGGTGGTGGTGTCGTCTGGACCTGCCGGAGGTCAGCCGATCGGCACGCCGGCGCCGATCATGACACGGCCGGTCCCTGTCAGAACGTACGCATACCCTCGACCGCGTGTCCGCACCCGTCGAGTCGTCCGGGGGAGCGCCCCTGCCGTCCACGGGCTCGGCGCCCGCCTACGCCCGCCCGGTCACGGCCGTCCCGACACGGTTGCGGCCCGGCCGGGCAGCCCGCGGGATGGGGGCGTTCGACCCCGACGAGACCCCGCTCTCGCGCACCCGGCGGGCCCGGCGGATGGCCCGCGAGCTGGCCGTCCTCCACCCCGACGCGCACTGCGAGCTCGACTTCGGCAACCCCTTCGAGCTGCTGGTCGCCACGGTGCTGTCGGCGCAGACCACCGACATGACGGTCAACCGGGTCACGCCCACGCTGTTCGCCCGCTACCCCGACGCGGTGGCGATGGCCGGTGCCGAGCGGGCCGAGCTGGAGGAGATCCTCAAGCCCACCGGCTTCTTCCGTGCCAAGGCCAACTCGGTGCTGGGTCTCGCCACGGCCCTGGTCGAGCGGTTCGACGGCGAGGTCCCCGGCCGCATGGCCGACCTGGTCACGTTGCCCGGTGTCGGCCGCAAGACGGCCAACGTCGTCCTCGGCAACGCCTTCGGTGTGCCCGGGCTGACCGTCGACACGCACTTCGGCCGCCTGGTCCGCCGCTTCGGTTGGACGGCGGAGGAGGACCCGGTCAAGGTCGAGACCGAGATCGCCGAGCTGGTGCCGAAGAAGGAGTGGACCGACTTCAGCCACCGCGTGATCTTCCACGGCCGTCGGGTGTGCCACGCCAAGAAGGCCGCCTGCGGTGCCTGCGGGCTCGCGCGCTGGTGCCCCTCCTACGGCATCGGCCCCACCGACCCCGAGGTGGCGACGAAGCTGGTGAAGACCCCCGCGGCCTCGGACACCGGATGACGCGGCTCCTCGCCGCGGCGCTGATGACCGCGCTGCTGGCCGGCTGCAGCGGTGGGTCGGACGAGCCCGCCGCGCCGACCCCGGTCGCCGAGGTCGACACGGTGCTGGAGCCGTGTCCTGTGCAGCCCGACGAGCCGGCCGAGGGCGCCCGCACGCTGCCGGCCGTGACCCTCGACTGCCTGGGCGGGGGCGAGCTGGACCTCGGGCGGGCGCCCGGGACGCCGACGGTGGTCAACCTGTGGGCGAGCTGGTGCACGCCCTGCCGGGAGGAGCTGCCGCTGATGCAGGAGTTCGCCGACTCCGCCGCAGGCGAGGTGCAGGTCGTCGGCGTCATCAGCAAGGACGGCGTCCCCCAGGCCGACTCGTTCGCGACCGACGCCGGCGTCACCTTTCCCGGAGCGTTCGACGGCCAGGGGCGGCTGATGGCCGAGCTGGGCCTGGCCGGCCTGCCCGCCACTTACTTCCTGGACGCCGACGGCACGGTCGTGCACACCGAGACCGGCCCGGTCGACTCGGTCGACGAGCTCCAGGGCCTGGTCGCCGAGCACCTGGGGGTTCGACCGTGACCCCGCCGGCCGACGGGCTTCCCGACTTCCTCCTCCGCCTGCTCGACGACGACGTCGACCTGCCGCTGCGGCACCTGCTGCCCCCGCCGCCCCGCACTGCGCGACGGTCGGCGGTGCTGATCCTCTTCGGCGAGGGCCCCCGCGGCCACGACGTCCTGCTGATCGAGAAGTCGGCGCACCTGCGCAGCCACGCCGGGCAGCCCGCGTTCCCGGGCGGCGGCGTCGATCCAGGCGACGACTTCCCGGTGGGGACGGCGTTGCGCGAGGCCGAGGAGGAGGCCGGCGTCGACCCCGCCGGGGTGCGCGTGCTCGCCACGCTCCCGGAACTGTTCCTGCCGCCGTCGAACCGGCTCGTCGTCCCGGTCGTCGGCTGGTGGGAGAACCCCGCCGACGTGACCGTCGGCGATCCGCACGAGGTGGCCCGGGTGGCACGGGTGCCGCTGGCCGACCTCGCCGACCCGGCCAACCGGTTCCGGGTGCGGCACTCGTCGGGCTACGTCGGCCCGGCCTTCGGCGTCGCCGGGATGGTGGTCTGGGGCTTCACCGCGGCGCTGCTCGACGCGCTGCTCACCGCCGCAGGGCTCGACCGGCCCTGGGACACCCGCGACGTCCGCCCGCTGCCGCCGGCGGGCACGCACGCGGCCGCTCTGCCCGGCGGCGGCGACGACGAGGACGACGACGTCCCGGGCGGCGGCGCCGACGACACGGCCCCCCCGGTCGTCACCGAGCGACGACTTGGTGACCCTCCGACGCGTACGGTTCCCTGACGATGAGCGGAGTCGCCCGGCGCACGGTCCCCGTGATCGCGGCCCTGTCGGTCGCTGCTCTGCTGGCCGGTTGCAGTAGCGAGCCGGCCACGTCGCCCCCGACCGAGGCGCGACCCGGCGTCGGTGAGGTCACGACCGGTGCGGACGGCGTCCAGGAGATCACGGTGCAGACCCAGGACGACTACGTGTTCACCCCCGACTCGTTCACCGTGGAGCCCGGTCCGGTGCGGCTCACGCTGATCAACGTCGGCGAGCAGATGGTGCACAACCTTCGATTCACCCCCGACACGGGACCGGTGGCGATCGACGAGCAGATCGACATCCTGCCCGCCGGCGAGGAGGAGACCATCGAGTTCGAGGTCGCCGATCCCGGCGAGTACCCGTTCGAGTGCTCGTTCCACGTACAGCTCGGTCAGGTCGGCACGATGACGGTGAGCGCCTGACCCATGTCCCTCGTCGACCTGCTCCTCATCGTCCTGGCGCTCGTCTTCGCCCTCTCCGGTTTCCGGCAGGGACTGCTGGTCTCGGCCACGTCGTTCTTCGGCTTCCTCGGCGGCGCGGTGCTCGGCGCGCAGCTGTCCGGGCCGGTCGCCGACCGCATCGAGGGCTCGAGCGTGACGCGGGTGTTCGCGGCGCTGGTCGTCGTCCTGGCCGGGGCCCTGCTCGGACAGGTCGTGGCCGGCGCCGCCGGGCGGGCGCTGCGCCGCAACCTCACCTGGGAGCCGGCGAAGGTGGTCGACTCCGTCGCCGGTGCGGTGGTGTCGGCGGCCGCCGTCCTGCTGGTCGCCTGGATGGTCGCCTCTCCACTGGCCACCGCGCCGTTCCCGCAGGTCGCCAGCCAGGTGCGCCAGTCGGCGCTGGTGCAGGCGGTCGACGGGGCCGTACCGGACGGCGTCCGGTCGGTGTACGAGTCGTTGCGCCAGGCGATCGACCGCCGCGGCCTGCCCGACGTCCTCGACCCCCTCACGCCGACCCGGGCGCGGGAGGTGCCGAGCCCCGACCCGACGCTCGCGCAGCAGCCGGTCGTCGGCGCGGTCGAGGGCTCGGTGGTGAAGATCAGCGGGATCGCGCCCAGCTGCTCACGGCAGATCGACGGCTCCGGGTTCGTCTACGCCGACGACCGCGTGATGACCAACGCGCACGTGCTCGCCGGCGTCAGCGACCCGGTGGTCCTCGCCGAGGGCCAGGAGTACGAGGCGACGCCGGTGTACGTCGACGAGCAGACCGACATCGCCGTGCTCGCCGTGCCCGGCCTGCCGCAGGAGCCGCTGTCGTTCGCCGGGAGGCCGCGGGACACCGGCGCCGACGCGATCATCATGGGCTACCCCGGCGGTGGCGACCTGTACGTCGGCGCGGCCCGCGTACGGGACCGCGGCGACATCAGCGGGCCGAACTTCCGGCGCACCGAGACGGTCGTGCGCGACGTCTACGCCCTGCGCGGCACCGTGCGCGCCGGCAACTCCGGCGGACCGCTGTTCGACCTCGACGGTCGGGTGCTGGGCGTCGTGTTCGCCTCGGCGATCGACGACCCGGACACCGGCTATGCGCTCACCGTGGAGCAGGTGGCCACCGCGGCCCAGCAGGGCCGGGCCGGAGCGGCCGCCGTGAGCACCGGCCCTTGTGAATAGAAGGACCACCTTTCCCCCACGCCTCGCTCCGCTCGGCGCGGGCCCCTGAAAAGGTGTTCCAGCACGTCACTTTGCCCACGCGGCGATGGCGCGGCTGACCTCGTCGGGCGCCTCCTCGGGCAGGAAGTGGCCCTTGCCGGGCAGCTCGCGCCACTCGAAGGCGCCGGCCACGTACCGGCCCGAGCCCTGGGCCGTGGTGGTCAGCACGTACGGGTCGAGTTCGCCGTGCAGCTGCAGGGTGGGCGCGCTGACCGGGGCGGCCATGCGGCGCGCGAAGCGCAGGCCGTCGGGGCGCAGCTGCGAGCGGCCCGCCCAGCGGTAGTACTCCATCGCGCTGAAGGCGGCTTGCGGGATACGCGCCGCCGACCGGTAACGGTCGACCGCCTCGGCGAAGTCGGCGGTGTGCTGCCAGTCCGGCCCGGACCAGTTGCGCAGGAGCTCGGCCACCGGGTCGTCGTCGACGCGGGTCAGCCGGCGCTCCGGGACGCGCGGCAACTGGAACGGCAGTGCGTACCTCAGTGCCCGCCGCTGGCTCGCATCGGCGATCCCGGCTCGCAGCTGCCGCGGGTGCGCCATCGAGACGACGACCAGCCGCCGGACGGTGCGCGGGTGCAGCACCGCCGTCGTCCAGGCCAGCAGGCCACCCCAGTCGTGGCCGACGACGACGGCCTCGCGCTCACCGAGCGCCCGGACCAGCGCGGCGACGTCGGCGGACAGACTCGGCAGGTCGTAGCCCCGCGGTGGCTTGTCGCTGGCGCCGTAGCCACGCAGATCGATGGCCACGGCCCGGAAGCCCGCCTCGGCGAGCGCGGTCAGCTGGGCGCGCCAGGTCCACCAGAACTGAGGGAAGCCGTGCAGCAGGAGCACGAGCGGTCCCGTGCCCGCCTCGGCGGCGTGCAGGCGGACGCCGTTGGCGCTGATGTCGCGGTGCGTCCAGGGCCCGGGCAGCAGGACGCTGGTGGCGTCCGGACGGTCGTCAGCGGGGGCGATGAGAACTCCCCGTCGCTCAGACCTTGTAGCTGCTGTTGCCCCGCAGCTCGACCCGCCCGTTGCTCACCGTGGGCACCTCGCGGCGGCGGGCACCGGGCTGTTCGCGATGAAGCACGTCGGGCAGGTCCTGCAGGGTCTCGATGGTGCGCTCGGGCTTCTCGATCTTCTTGATGATCCGCCTGCCGACCAGCGCGGCGATGCCGGCGAGCAGGACGAGGAGGAACCAGACGATCAGGTAGGAGATCCAGCGGATCAGCCCGAGCCAGGTCAGGAACTCGGCCAGGGCGATGCCGAAGAAGAAGCCGGAGAAGGCCAGGACGACGGCGGCGCCGCCGAACGCGCCCGCGCCGATGCCTGCCTTCTTCGCCGACGTGCCGACCTCGGCCTTGGCCAGCTCGACCTCGCTGCGGATCAGCGTGGAGACGTCGGCCATCGCGCTCTGCACGAGCGTGCCGAGAGAGGGCTCGGCGGTCGCGGCGGGGACGACGGTCGTGGTGGTCGTCGTCCTGCCGACGGACGCAGAGGTGGCCACGGCAGATCTCCTGTCGGGAGGCGGTGCAGGTCAAAGGGTGTGGTGGGCGGGTGGATGAATCGTGCCCTACCCCCGGGATCGGCGCCGCACGGGTCTAGTCCTCCGCGGACGCCGAGGGCAGCTTCTCCTTGATCAGGTTCATCACCGACGAGTCGGTCAGCGTGGTCACGTCGCCCAGGTCGCGGTTCTCGGCGACGTCCCGGAGCAGCCGGCGCATGATCTTGCCCGAGCGGGTCTTGGGCAGCTCCTGCACGACCATGATCTGCCGCGGCTTGGCGATCGGGCCGATGTCGCGGGCGACGTGGTTGCGCAGCGTCTGCACCAGTTCGTCGCCGGAGTCCCCGCCGCTCTCGCGCAGGATCACGAACGCGACGATCCCCTGGCCGGTGGTCGGGTCGCTGGCGCCGACCACCGCCGCCTCGGCCACCGACGGGTGCCCGACGAGGCTGGACTCGACCTCGGTCGTCGAGATGCGGTGGCCCGAGACGTTCATGACGTCGTCCACCCGGCCGAGCAGCCAGATGTTGCCGTCGGCATCCTTCTTCGCGCCGTCGCCGGCGAAGTAGGTGTTCACGCCGAACCGCGACCAGTACGTGTCGACGTAGCGGTCGTCGTCGCCCCAGATGGTGCGCAGCATCGCCGGCCACGGCTCGGTGAGCACCAGCAGGCCGGTGGAGTCGTCGGACAACTCGTTGCCCTCGTCGTCCACGACGTTCGCCGAGATACCGGGGAACGGCGTCTGCGCCGAGCCGGGCACCAGCGTGGTGACGCCGGGCAGCGGCGTGATCATGTGCGCGCCCGTCTCGGTCTGCCACCAGGTGTCGACGATCGGACAGCGGCCGTGGCCGATGTGCTCGTGGTACCAGAGCCAGGCCTCGGGGTTGATCGGCTCGCCGACCGAGCCCAGCACCCGCAGCGAGGAGAGATCGGCCTTCGCCGGGACGTCCTCGCCCCACTTCATGAACGTCCGGATCACCGTCGGGGCGGTGTAGAGGACGGTCACCTTGTAGCGGTCGACGATGTCCCACCAGCGGCCGCGGTGCGGCGTCTCGGGGGTGCCCTCGTACATGACCGACGTGGCCCGGTTGGCCAGCGGGCCGTAGACGATGTAGCTGTGGCCGGTGACCCAGCCGACGTCGGCCGCGGTCCAGTAGATGTCGGTGTCGGGCTTGAGGTCGAACGTGGCCCAGTGGGTGTAGGCGACCTGGGTCAGGTAGCCGCCGGACGTGTGCAGGATGCCCTTCGGCTTCGCCGTCGTCCCCGACGTGTACATGATGTAGAGCGGGTGCTCGGCGTCGAACGACTCGGGCTCGTGCTCGGTCGACTGCTTCTCGACGACGTCGTCCCACCAGAGGTCGCGGCCCTCGGTCCACTCGACGTCCTGGCCGGTGCGCTTGACGACGACGACGTTGCGGACGCTGGGGCTGCGGCCCACCGCGTCGTCCACGGCGGGCTTGAGCGCGCTGGGTGCGCCGCGGCGGTAGCCGCCGTCGGAGGTGATGACCAGGACGGCGCCGGCGTCGTCGAGCCGGCTGGCCAGGGCGTCGGCGGAGAAGCCGCCGAACACGACCATGTGGACGGCGCCGATGCGCGCGCAGGCCAGCATCGAGACGATCGTCTCGGGGATCATCGGCATGTAGATGGCCACCCGGTCGCCGGCCTGGACGCCGAGCTCGGTCAGCGCGTTGGCCGCCTTGCACACCTCGTCCTGAAGCTGCCTGTAGGTGATCGTCCGGGTGTCGTCGGCCGGCTCGCCCTCCCAGTAGTAGGCGACCTGGTCGCCGTGGCCGGCCTCGACGTGCCGGTCGACGCAGTTGTAGGCGACGTTGAGCTTGCCGCCGACGAACCACTTGGCGAAGGGCGGGTTGTCCCAGTCGAGCACCCGGTCCCACTCCTGGGTCCAGGTCAGCCGGCGGGCGGCCTGCTCCCAGAAGGCGAGCCGGTCGCGCTGCGCCTCGTCGTAGACGTCGGCCGGCACGTTCGCGTTCGCGGCGAGGTCGCCGGGCGGCGGGAACGTCCGGCCTTCGGCGTGGGTCGACTCGCTCATGCGCTACCTCCCGGCTCGGCGTCGACGGCGACGCGGTGCGGCACGTACCCGTGGCTCGGCTCACACCGTATTGCCCAGCCTGTCGCGCCGTCCTCCGGGTGCAACCTCCGTGCAGCAGACCCTCGATGAGTTCCGGCGCCGGGTGCAGTCTGACTCCCGAGGCGCATGCGCAACTCACGAGGAGGAACCAGTGACCGTTCGACTCAACCCCTACCTCAGCTTCCGCGACGACGCCCGGCAGGCGATGGAGTTCTACAAGTCCGTCTTCGGAGGGGAACTGGCCATCGACACGTACGGGGCGTCGGGCATGTCCGACGACCCGGGCCAGGCCGACAAGGTCATGCACGCTCAGCTCGAGGCCGCGGATGGACTGGTACTGATGGCGTCCGACTCGCCGCCCGGCATGCCGTTCAGCGAGGGCTCTCAGATCAGCGTGTCGCTCAGCGGCGACGACGAGGCGACCCTCCGCCGCTACTGGGACGGATTGATCGAGGGCGGCAGCGTGACCATGCCCCTCGAGAAGGCGCCGTGGGGCGACACCTTCGGGATGTGCGCCGACCGCTTCGGCATCAACTGGCTGGTCAACATCGCCGGGGTGCCGGCCGCCCAGTAGCTCTCCGGCAGCTCGTGCTCTGCCTACAGGGGTGGGCAGAGCACGAGCTCACGGCAGGAACACCATCGAGTCCCCGAACTCGTGCCAGAGGTAGCGCTCGGCTGACGGCCGCCGCGTACGCCCGGGCGACCAGCGACGCCCCGGCCACGGCCTCGAGCAGCTGCAGGTGGCTGGCCTCCGGCGCGTGCAGTCCGGTGACCAGTCCGGAAACGACCCGCGCGGGCCGGTCGGGGGTCAGGACCAGCGACGTCCAGCCGCTCGAGGTGCGGACGACGCCGTCGTCCCCGGCCGCCGACTCGAGCGCCCGCGTGACGGTCGTGCCCACCGCGACCACCCGGCCGCCGGCCGCGCGCGTCGACTCCACCAGCCGCGCGGTCGCCGGCGGCACGGCGAACCACTCCGGGTACGGCGGCTCGTGCAGTTCGGGACTGGACACTCCGGTGTGCAGCACCAGCGGGGCCATGACGACGCCGCGCGCCACGAGCCGCACGACCACGTCGGCGCTGAACGGCCGGCCGGCGCTGGCCATCTCGGCGCTGCCGGGCTCGGTCGCCCACACGTTCTGCCGGTCGGCCAGCGGGAAGTCGCCCGCCAGGTAGCCGTAGCCGATCGGCCGGCCGTGCGCCGGCAGGTAGGCGCCGATCGTCAGCGACGGCGTCGGCCGTGCCCGCCACAGCCGCGACGGCCGGGCCGGATCGGGATGGCCCTCGAGCAGCCGCAGCCGCACGCCGCCGGGCAGGGCCAGCACCGTGCCCGGCTCGGCGCCGAGGTCGGGGCCGGTGTTGTCGGGACGGCGGAGCTCGACCACCCAGTCGCCGTCGTCGAGCTGCGTCGACACGTGCAGCGGCACCACCGCGCCGTCCGCCCGGCGCGCCTCGACCCGCGCGGGCAGCGTCGCCGAGGTGTTGACGACGACGAGGTCGCCGGGGGACAGCAGCGCCGGGAGCTCCCGGAAGCGGTGGTGGGCGACCCCGCCGGGTGCGACCGCCATCAGCCGCACCTCGTCGCGGGCCAGTCCCCGCCACTCGGGCGGGGACGGCGCCTCGGCCTCGCGGGGCAGCGCGAACGTCATCGTCACCGGGCCGCCTCCGCGGGAAGGAGTGAAGGACCTCCCTGCCCCCCACCACTCGCAGGCTCGCGGCGGGACCCTGCAGGAAGGCCACCCGATAGCGCCCGCTCGGCGGCCGCTCGTCGACCAGCCGCAGCAGCGCCGGGACGACGGTGTCGGGTGACGGCAGTCCGGTCGCCTCGGGGTCGGCGGCGCGGTGCATGGCGGTGTCCATGTCGCCGGGGTCGACGGCGTGCACCCGCAGCTCCGGCTCCTCCACGGCGAGCACGGCGGACAGCTGGTCGAGCGCGGCCTTGCTGGCGCCGTAGCCGCCCCAGCCCTCGTATGCCTCGACGGCGGCGTCCGAGCTGACGTCCAGCACGGTGCCGCCGGCCGCCCGCAGCGCCGGGAGCACCAGCTGGATGAGGGCGAGCGGTGCCACCACGTTGACCGCGAGCACCCGCTGGAGCTGCGCGGGCGGCAGCTCCGCGAGCGGCGGCAGCGGGGTGGGCCCCAGGTCGGAGGCGTTGTTGACC
Organism: uncultured Actinomycetota bacterium; assembly: GCA_963777095.1. Lineage (GTDB taxonomy): Bacteria > Actinomycetota > Actinomycetes > Mycobacteriales > Geodermatophilaceae > CAVZOY01. The sequence continues at coordinate 421,933 of CAVZOY010000006.1, read as the reverse complement.
AGCAGGTCGAGCCGGTCGCCCGCGGCCGCGGCCAGCTCGGCGCGGTGTGCCGGGTCGGCGACGTCGCCGGGGACGGCGGTGACGAGGTCGGGGCGGGGCAGCGCGGCGACGGCGTCGGCGAGACGGGCGGCGTCGCGGGCGTCGACGACGAGCCGCCAGCCGCGGCCGGAGAGCTCGGTGGCCAGGGCGCGGCCGAGTCCCGCCGATGCCCCGGTGATCAGTGCGGTGGGAGGAGTCATGGGTCTACCCTCGGACCTCAAGTCGACTTGAGGTCAAGGGCATGGACGAACTGACGATCGGGCAGGTGGCGGCGCGTTCGGGCGTCGCCCCCTCGGCGCTGCGCTACTACGAGGAGCAGGGGCTGGTCAGTGCGACCCGCTCGCCCGGCGGCGCGCGGCGGTACCCGCGCAGCGTGCTGCGGCGGCTGGCGTTCGTGCGGGCCGCCCAGAACGTCGGGCTCTCGCTGACCGAGATCCGCGAGGCGCTGGCCACGCTGCCGGAGGGACGGCCGCCCACGGCGCGCGACTGGGCGCGGCTGTCCCGCGGGCTGGCGCGACCGGCTCGACGAGCAGATCGCGGCCCTCGAGCGGCTGCGGGACGGGCTGACGTCCTGCATCGGCTGCGGCTGCCTGTCGCTCACGCGGTGCCGGCTGCAGAACCCGCAGGACGTCGCGGCCGAGGAGGGCGCGGGCGCCCGCTGGCTGCCCCCGACGCTGCGGCGGGTGCCACCGACGTCGAACGCGCGGTGACGCCGCCTGGGGCATGATCGCCGGAGCAGGCACCGTCCCCGGGGGAGGTCGCATGACCGTCATGCCCGCCGCGTTCTTCGGCCACGGCAACCCGATGAACGCGCTGGAGAAGAACCGCTACACCGAGGCCTGGCGCGCGTTCGGGCGGTCGGTGCCGCGGCCACGGGCGATCCTCGTCGTCTCGGCGCACTGGTACGTGCACGCCACCGCGGTGACCGCCATGCCGCGGCCCCGCACGATCCACGACTTCTTCGGCTTCCCGCAGGAGCTCTTCGACGTCGACTACCGGCCTCCGGGGCTGCCGTCGCTGTACGAGGAGATCGCCGACATCGTCCACCCGGCCTGGGTCGGCGCCGACCTCGACAGCTGGGGCATCGACCACGGCACGTGGTCGGTGCTCATGCACGCCTTCCCCGACGCCGACATCCCCGTCGTCCAGCTGTCGATCAACGCGCTCAAGTCGTTCGACTACCACCTGCAGCTCGGGGCCGCGCTCGCTCCGCTGCGGGAGGACGGCGTGCTGGTGATCGGCAGCGGCAACGTCGTCCACAACCTGGGGGGCGTCAGCCGGGCGATGCCCGATGCCGGCTTCGACTGGGCGCAGCGCTTCGACGGCGAGGCCAAGGAGATGATGCTGACCGACCCCACCGAGGTCGGAAAGCTCGACGGGCACCGCGACTTCGACCTCGCCGTCCCGACGCCGGACCACTTCCTGCCGCTGCTGTACGTCGCCGGGGTGGCCGGGGCGACCAGCGCACCCGTGGACGTCCTGGTCGACGGCTACGCCTACGGCTCGCTGTCGATGACGGCGTACTCGGTGGGCATGACCCCGCCGCCGCCCGGGGGCGGCGGGTTCGCCGCTCCGCTGCCCGACGGCCCACCCGCGGACGGCGCGAACATCTGAGTCATCGCACCCATTGCAGCGCGGCGTCGCGCGCGGCCTGCACCTGCGACCCCGACGTCCGCCGGGCCATGCGGCGGAGCACGCGGGGCGCGAGGGTCAGGCCGACCACCGCCCAGGCGGCGAGGACGAGCACGGTCCAGCCGGTGCGGAACGAGCCGCCGATCTCGATCGTGGCGGCCTCGGGCGGGAGGAAGGCCGAGCGCATGCCCAGCCCGATCCAGTAGACCGGGAAGACCTGCGCGATGACCTGGACCCAGCCCCACAGGGCCTGGACCGGGTAGAAGATCCCCGAGATCGCGGTGATCGCGATGACCGGCAGCATCCCCCACGTGCCCACCTTCTGGGTGCCGGGGACGACGGCGCCGAGGATCATCCCCAGCGGCAGCATGGCGAGCAGCCCGAGCAGCAGGACCCACAGCACCGTGAGCCAGCCGGCCAGGCCGTTGCTCATCAGGTCGTCGAAGAGCAGGAAGCTGGGCAGGAGCAGCACCGTCAGCAGCGGCACCAGGCCGAGCGAATGCAGCACCAGCTGGCCGGTCACGTACCCCTGGATGCCGTGCGGGATCGCCTTGTGCCGCAGCAGCGTGCCGTCCTCCCGCTCCATCGCGAGCGCGTAGGCGGGGCCGATCACGACGCCGAAGGCGAGCAGCGCACCGAGCAGGCTGGGCATCGCCACGGTCGGGTACGACAGCGAGGTGCCCTCGACCTCGTTGTTGCGGGTGAACCACAGGTAGGCCAGCGACACGACGCCCATGAACACCCAGAAGCCCTGGTCCTGGCTGCTGCGCACGCTCTGCACGAACTCGGTCCACCCGCGGCGGACGCCGAGCCGGATCGCGTGCCTGCCGGGGTTCACCGGAGCACCTCCGCGAGGTCGGCCACTTCCCGGTCGCCGGCCTCGAACCGGGCGACCAAGGCGAGATAGGTGTCCTCCAGGCTGGAGCGGCGGACCTCGAGGTCGGTGATCGCCTCGCCGTTCCGCTCGAACAGGCGGCGGACGAACGCCACGGCGTCCTCGGTCGGCTCGCTGAACCGCTGCCCGTCGACCTCCCAGCGCACCTCGCTGGTGCCGGCCACCTGCCGGGTGAGCTCCGCCGCGCTGCCGTCGGCGACGATCCGGCCGGCGGCGAGGATCAGGATGCGGTCGGCGAGCCGCTCGGCCTCGCCGAGGTCGTGCGTGGTCAGCAGGATCGTCGTCCCCTCCAGCTCGCGCAGCCGCAGCACCAGCGCGTGGAAGTCGCGGCGGGCCTGCGGGTCGAACCCGGCGGTCGGCTCGTCGAGGAAGAGCAGCTCGGGGCGGCCGACGATGCCGACGGCGACGTCCAGCCGCCGGCGCTGGCCACCGGAGAGCGTGGCGATCTTCTGGTCGGCGTGCTCGGTCAGCCCCACGGTCGCCAGCAGTCGTTCGACGTCGTAGGGGCGGCTGCGCTCGGGGGTCGAGTAGGGGGCGAAGTAACCGGACAGCTGGTTGAGCAGCCGTCGCGGCGTCCAGCGGGGATGGTCGCGCCACGACTGGAGGACGACGCCGACGCGGGCCCGCCACTCCTCGTCGGCGTCGGCGGGATCCACGCCGAGCACCCGCACCGAGCCGGCCGACCGCAGCCGGAAGCCCTCGAGGATCTCGATGGTGGTGGTCTTGCCGGCGCCGTTCGGGCCGAGCAGGCACACCACCTCGCCGGCCCGGACGTCGAAGTCGACGCCGGTGAGGACCTCGTGCGTGCCGTACGTCATCTGCAGGTCGCGCACCTCGACCACGGCCTGCTGGGCGTCGTCCACCGGCACCGCCTCTCGCTCGCGCGAGCCGACCCTAGGCCCGGCGCGCGGGAGGGTCCACGGTGTTTCCGCCCGGGTCGGTCAGACCGTCCGCGGGGGCAGGTCGGCGGCGACGTCCACGACCTCGCCGACCACCCAGACCGCCGGCGGCCGCACGCCCTCGGCGGCCATGGTGTCGGCCAGCGAGCCCAGGGTCGTCCGCACGCGGCGCTGCGTCGCGATCGAGCCGTCGCTGATCACCGCCACGGGTGTGGCCGGGTCGCGGCCGTGCTCCATCAGCGCCGCGGCGATGGCGCCGGCGGTGTCCACGCCCATCAGCACGACCACCGTGCCGCGCAGCCGGCCGAGCGCCGGCCAGTCGACGAGCGAGTCCGGATGGCCGGGCGGCAGGTGCCCCGAGACGACGACGAACTCGTGGGTGAGCCCTCGATGCGTCACCGGGACGCCGGCCAGCGCCGGCACGGCGATCGCGCTGGTGATGCCCGGGACCACCTCGACCGGCACGCCGGCCGCCACGCAGGCCTGGAGCTCCTCCATGCCGCGGCCGAACACGAACGGGTCGCCGCCCTTGAGCCGCACCACCCGCCGCCCGGCCCGCGCGTGCTCGACGAGCAGCGCGTTGATCTGCTCCTGGGCCATGTACCGGCCGCGCGGCAGCTTGGAGGCGTCGATGACCTCCACCTCGGGCGGCAGCTCGGCCAGCAGCGACTGCGGCGCGAGGTGGTCGGCGAGGACGACGTCGGCCTGCGCCACCGCCTGCTGACCGCGGACGGTGATCAGCCCCGGGTCGCCCGGTCCGCCGCCGACCAGCACCACGCTGCCGCGGCGCACCGCGTTCTCCGGACGGGCGGCGTGGTCGCGGATGCTGCCGTCGGTCAGCCCCGCGACCACGGCGTCGCGGACGCCGACCGCCCGCTGAGGATCGCCGCCGCCGTGCACCCCGACGACGATGTCGCCCTGCCGCCCGACGGCCGGGGTCCACACGCTGGAGGCGGCGCGGTCGTCGGCGCGGGCGCAGAAGATCCGCTCGCGCTCGGCCTCCTCGGCCACCGCAGCGTTGACCGAGGGGTCGTCGGTCGCGGCCACCGCGTACCAGGCGCCGGCCAGGTCGCCGGCCTCGTAGCGCCGGGGGAGCCAGGTGACCGAGCCCGGGGCGACCAGCGCCTCGAGCGCCGGGGTCACGTGCGGGCTGACCACCGTGATGTCGGCCCGCGCCTCGAGCAGCCCGGCCACCCGGCGGTGCGCCACCTGGCCGCCGCCGACCACCACGACCCGGCGGCCGAGCAGCCGCAGGCCGACCGGGTAGACGGCGCCCTCGCTCGGGTCGACGCGGCTGACCATCAGTTCTTCTCGGTGACGCCGGCCGAGTCGAACGTCGCGACGTCGCGCAGCGCCCGGGCCGCGCCGGCCACCAGCGGCAGCGACAGCAGCGCGCCGGTGCCCTCGCCGAGCCGCAGGTCCAGGCCGAGCAGCGGGCGCAGGCCCAGCGCGTCGAGCGCGAGCGCGTGCCCCGGCTCGGCGGAGGCGTGGCCGGCCACGGCGAACTCCAGAGCGGTCGGGCACAGCGCGGCCGCGACCAGCGCCGCGGACCCGGCGATGACGCCGTCCAGCAGCACCGGCGTGCGGGCCGCGGCCGCGCCGAGCACGAACCCGGCCAGCGCGGCGTGCTCGAGCCCGCCGACCTCGGCCAGGACGGCCAGCGCCGCCTCGGGATCGCGCGGTCGCTGCGGCACCCGCGCCACCGCGCGCGCGACGACGTCCACCTTGCGGGCCAGCGTCGGGTCGTCGATCCCGGTGCCTCGCCCGGTGGCGGCCGACGGCGACGCCCCGGTGAACGCGCAGACCAGGGCGGCGGACGGCGTCGTGTTCGCGATGCCCATGTCGCCGGTGACCAGGCAGCCGGCGTCCTGTGCGAACTCGCTGGCCACCGCGATGCCGACCTCGACAGCGCGGCGGGCCTCGTCGACCGTCATCGCGGGACCGGTCGCGAGGTCCGCCGTCCCGCGGCGGACCTTGCGGTCGAGCAGCCCGGGCGCGGGGTCCAGCACCGCCGCGACGCCCACGTCGACGACCACGACCTCGGCCCCCAGGCCCGCCGCGAACGCGTTGACGACCGCGCCGCCGGCCAGGAAGTTGGCCACCATCTGCGCGGTGACCTCCTGCGGCCACGGCGTGACGCCCTGGGCGTGCACGCCGTGGTCACCGGCGAAGACCGCGACGGTGGCGGGCTCGGGCAGCGGTGGCGGGCAGCTGCCGGAGATGCCGGCCAGCTGCGCGGCGACGTCCTCGAGCACGCCCAGCGACCCCGGTGGCTTGGTCATCCGGTCCAGCCGCTCGCGGGCGGCCCGCTCCGCGGCGCCGTCCCGCGGGCGGACGGCGGCGATCGTCGCGCCGAGCAGCGTGCCGGCGAAGGGGGCGGTGGTCAGGAGATCTCCTCGGGCAGTCGGGCCGCGTCCAGGATCCCAGCGAGGTCCGCGGCGAACGCGAGGGAGGTCGCCGGATCGCGGACGGCGACCCGCAGGTGGTCGGCGTCGAGGCCGGGAAAGGTGTCGCCGCGGCGCACCGCCCACCCCCGCTCGCGCAGCGCGGTGCGCACCCGATCGCCGTCCGGGACGCGCAGCAGCACGAAGGACGCGCGCGGTTCGCCGACCACCTCGACGCCGGCCGGGAGTGCGGCGAGCAGCGCGGCGCGGTGCGCGGTCAGCTCGTCCGCCGCGGCCGCGGCCTCGGCCCGCGCGGCCGGGGTGAGGCACGCGGTCAGGGCGGCCAGCGCGGGGGTCGAGACCGGCCAGTGCGGTTGGGCCGCGGCCAGACGCGCGACGAGTTCGGCCGGGCCGAGCGCGTAGCCCACGCGCAGGCCGGCCAGGCCCCAGGTCTTGGTGAGGCTGCGGACGACGAGCAGGCCCGGGAGGTCGCGCCGGCCGGCCAGCGAGGCGGGCTCCCCGGGCGCGGTGTCGGCGAAGGCCTCGTCGACCAGCAGCACCCGGCCCGGCCGGGCCAGCGCGGCCACCGCGTCGGCGGGGTGCAGCACCGAGGTGGGGTTGGTCGGATTGCCGACGACGACCAGGTCGGCGTCGTCCGCGACGGCCGCGGGGTCGAGCCGGTAGCCGTCGTCGGCGCGCAGCAGCAGCCGCTCGACCGGGTGCCCTGCGGCGCGCAGCGCGGCCTCGGGCTCGGTGAACGACGGGTGGACGACGACCGCGCGGCGCGGGCTCAGCGCGCGGGCGACCAGCACGAACGTCTCGGCCGCCCCGGCGGTGAGCAGCACCTCGGACTCCGGCCGGCCGTGCGCCGCGGCGACCGCGGCCCGCGCCGGCCGGGCGTCGGGATAGGCGGCGGCGTCGTCGACCGCACGGTGCAGCACCGCCCGGAGCCAGTTCGGCGGGGCTCCTGCGCGGACGTTGACGGCCAGGTCGACGAGGCCCGGCGCGAGGTCGTCGTCCCCGTGGTGGTGCAGGGGTCAGCCACGGGCCACCGCCACGGTGACGCCGGCCGACACCGTCTTGCCGACGACGAGCTCCCCGCCGTCCACCAGCGCGGCCGCCTCGGCCACCGACCCGGTGCCCACGTGCGCGGCCACGCGGTCCGACGGCGACGGCACCATCACCGGCGCGAGCTCCGCGGCCGAGTACCCGGTCAGCGGCCAGCCGCGCTCGGCGGCGGCGCTCACGATGCCCGGCTCGCCGGCGCGGGCGGCCAGCGTGGCCAGGCGGATGCCCGTGGCGTCCGGCGGCAGGACGGCGTCGACCGCGGCGAGCACCTCCTCGGCCGTCACGCCGGACCGCGCGCCGATACCCACCACCGTCATGCGGGCACCTCCGGACGTTCCGGCAGGGCGGCGAGCAGGTCGTCGGCGTCCCTCGGCAGCGCGCCGTCGGCCGGCAGCAGGCCCAGCGCGCGCAGCCGTGCGCCGACCGTCAGCGCCCAGGGCCGGTGGAGCCGGGCGCGGGCGAGCAGGACGTCGTCGCCGAGCACGTCGGCGGGGGACCCCTGCACCACGGCGCGGTCGACCACCACCGCGACCTCGTCGGCCCACCGCAGCGCCAGGTCGACGTCGTGCGTGCTCATCACCACCGTGGAGTCCGACTCCTCGAGCCGGGCGAGTGCCGCCAGTGCCTCGGCGACCGCCGAGGGGTCGAGGCCCGCCGTCGGCTCGTCGAGCAGCAGCACGCACGGCCGCATCGCGACTGCCCCGGCGATGGCCACCCGCTTGCGTTCGCCGAACGAGAGCTGGTGGGTCGGTCTTTCGGCGAGGTGCTCGACCGCGAGCAGCCGCAGCGCCTCGGCCACGCGGGCCCGGACGGTGCCGTCGTCCAGGCCGAGGTTGACCGGGCCGAACGAGACGTCCTGGGCGACCGAGGCGCTGAACAGCTGGTCGTCGGGGTCCTGCAGGACCAGCTGCACCTCCTGCCGGTGCGCGCGCAGCCCGCGGCGGGTGTGCTCCAGGCGGTGCCCGTCGACGGTGACCTCGCCGGCCAGCGGACGCAGCGCGCCGGACAGGCAGCGCAGCAGCGTGGTCTTGCCCGAGCCGTTGGCGCCGAGCACCGCGAGCCGGCGCCCGGCGGGCAGGCTGATCGCCGCGCCGTCCAGGACGCGGGGCCCGCGGTCGTAGCCGACGACGAGTCCGGTCGCGGCGATGCTCCGGTGACTCATACGAGCACGCCCGTCGCGACCAGTGCTGCCAGGCCGGCCACGGTGGCGGCGACGAAGCCGCGGGACGACGGCCGCTCGTCGGGCAGCACGCGGAGACCGGTCTCCATGCCGCGACCGGCCAGGCCGTCCTGCAGCCGCCGGGCGCGGTCCCACGACCGGGTCAGCACGGCGGCGGCGAGCGCTCCGTTCGACCGCACGGAGCCCCGCAGCGTGGCGTGCCCCATGCGGGCGGTCTGCGCCTCGCGGATGGCGCGCAGGCTGTCGAGCAGCACGAACAGCAGCCGGTAGGTGACCGACGCGACCTCGGTGACGGCGGCCGGCACGCGCAGCCGCTGGAGAGCGGGCAGCAGGTCGGACATCGGTGTCGTGCAGGCGAGCAGCAGCACGGCGGCGCTGCCGGCCAGGGCGTGGCCGACCAGCGACCCGGCCCGCTCGGCGGCGTCCGGCGCCCAGCCCAGGCCGCCGCCGTCCACGGACACGACCGCCGTCACCGCACCCACGGCGATGAACGCGACCGGCCAGCGGACCGCCCGGGCGAAGGTGCGCGGCGGAACCCCGGCCGGGCCGAGCGCCAGGACCAGCACGGTCAGCCCGACGAGCAGGCTGCCGGGCCAGGCGGGCAGCGCGAGCGCGCAGACCACCAGGCCGCCGCAGAGCAGCAGCTTGTCCAGCGCCGAGCGACGCCGCCAGGAGCTGGCCCAGGCGGCGTCGTCCACGGCGAGGCTCACGACTGTTCCGGTGGCGTCGTCGTGCGGGCCTGATGCCGGCCGCGCAGCCGGCCGAGGACGTAGCCGAGGACCCCGCCGCCGATCGCGGCCTGGGCGGCGAACAGCCCGGACTCCACGGACGGTGACAGCGGCGGCAGCACCGACGAGAACCAGGGCTCGTAGCCGGGGTCCTGCTCCTGGATGGCCGCGACCGCCTGGTTGTCGGTGCCGAGGTACTCGCCCTCACCGCCGAGGACGAGCGAGAGCGCGACCAGCGCCAGCACACCGGCCAGAAGGAGCAGCGGCACGAGCCGCCGGCGGGTCATGGCAGGTCTCCGGTGAGCGTCGGCCGCGGGCGCAGGACGCCCAGCCGCTCGAGCTCCGGGCGGGCGCTCGTGCTGAGCACCCGGAACAGCAGGACGCCGAGCAGCCCCTCGGCGACCGCCAGCGGGATCTGGGTGATCGCGAAGACGCCGAGGAACTTGACCAGCGCCCCGGCGAACCCGCTCGCCGCATCGGGGAAGGCGAGCGCGAGCTGCAGCGACGTCGTCAGATAGGTGGCCACGTCGGCGAGCGCGACGCCGGCGAACACCCCGGGCAGCAGCCCACCGCCCATCGCGCGGGTCAGCCGGTAGGCGGCGTACCCGACCCACGGCCCGGCGATCGCCATGGAGAAGGCGTTGGCGCCGAGCGTGGTCAGCCCGCCGTGCGCGAGGAGCAGTGCCTGGAAGAGGAGCACCACGGTGCCGAGCAGCGCCATCACGGGTGGCCGGAACAGGATCGCGCCGACGCCGGTGCCGGTCGGGTGGCTGGAGCTGCCCGTGACGCTCGGCAGCTTGATGGCGCTGAGCACGAAGGTGAACGCGCCGGCGGCGCCCAGCAGCAGCGTGGACTCGGGGTGCTCGCGCACCTCCTTGACCACGGCCCGGGCGCCGTGGACGACGAACGGCGCGGCGGCGACCGTCCAGCCGATCGCGTGCACGGGCGGCAGGAAACCCTCAGCGATGTGCATGCTCGGCCTCCCGCGGCCGGGTGCGCGCCGCGCAGGCGGCGACGAAGCGGGCGGCCAGCTCGGGAGCGCCGGCCCAGTTGAGGTGCAGGTAGGAGGCGTGCACCGACCCGGCGACGAAGCCCTCGGGCGACGGTCCCCACTGCCACGCCGGGGCGGTCCCCGCGGCAGGCAGCGCCGCGGTGCGGTGGAACTCGTGGCCGCGCACCCGCGTGCCGGCCGCCGCCAGCACCGAGTCGGCCGGGGCGACGGCGGCGCGGTAGCCGAGGGTCAGCTTCGGCGTCATCGCCGTCCGCAGGTCGAGGACGCCGCACATCGGGTGCCCGTCGAGCTCCCGCGACAGGTAGAGCAGGCCCGCGCACTCGGCGGCGATCGGGCCGCCGCGGGCGGCCAGTGCGGCGACGTCGGCGCGCAGCCCCTCGTTGGCCGAGAGCTCGGCGGCGTAGACCTCGGGGAAGCCGCCGCCGATCACCAGCCCGTCGACGCCGTCGGGCAGCGCGGGAGCGCGCAGCGGGTCGACGGTCACGACCTCGGCCCCCGCGGCCGCGAGCAGCTCGGCGTTCTCCGCGTAGCCGAAGGTGAAGGCGGGTCCGCCGGCGACGGCGATCCGCGGCCGGCCGGCGACCGGCTCGACCTCCGCGGCGGGGTCCCACGGAACGGCATCGAGGTCCGGCGCCGAACGGGCCAGCCGCAGGACGGCGTCCAGGTCGACGCCGTCTGAGACCACCTCGCCGAGCCGGCGCACCGTGGCGACCGCCTCGGCGTCCCGCTCGGCGGCCGGCACCAGGCCGAGGTGGCGGGACGGGGTGTGCAGGTCGTCCATCCGGCGGATCGCGCCCAGCACCGGCACGCCCGCGCCGTCCAGCGCCTCGCGCAGGATCGCCTCGTGCCGGTCGGTGCCGACCCGGTTGAGGACGACGCCGCCGAGCCGCACCGCGGGGTCGAAGGTGGCGAACCCGTGCACCAGCGCGGCCACCGAGCGGGCCTGCGACGCGGCGTCGACGACCAGGACCACCGGCGCCTGCACGAGCCGCGCCACGTGCGCGGTCGAGGCGAAGCCCGGCTCGACCGACGGGTGCGAGGCTCCGTCGAAGAGCCCCATGACGCCCTCGATGACGGCGACGTCGGCCGGTCGGGGCGTACGGGCGCCGTGCAGGAGCAGCGGGGCGATCCGCTCCTCGCCGACGAGCCAGGGGTCGAGGTTGCGGCCGGGACGCCCGGCGGCCAGCCCGTGGTAGCCGGGGTCGATGTAGTCGGGGCCCACCTTGTGCGGGGACACGACGAGCCCGCGGGCGCTGAGCGCGGCGACCAGCCCGGTGGTGATCGACGTCTTGCCGGCGTTGCTCGACGGCGCGGCGAGCACGACGCGGGGGAGGCTCACCACTCGATCCCCCGCTGACCCTTCTGGCCGGCGTCCATCGGGTGCTTGACCTTGGTCATCTCGACGACCAGGTCGGCGGCCTCGATCAGCGCCGGGTGCGCGTCGCGTCCGGTGATGACGACGTGCTGGTTGCCGGGGCGGTTCACGAGCGTCTCGACCACGTCGTCGACGTCGACCCAGCCCCACTTCATCGGGTAGGTGAACTCGTCGAGCACGTAGAAGCGGTGCGCCTCCGCTGCCAGGTCGCGCGTGATCTGCGCCCAGCCCTCGGCGGCGTCGGCGGCGTGGTCGACGTCGGTGCCCTGGCGGCGCGACCAGCTCCAGCCGCTGCCCATCTTGTGCCAGACGACCGGGCCGCCCTCGCCGGTCTGCTCGTGCAGCCGGCCCAGCGCGGTCAGCGCCGATTCCTCGCCCACGCGCCACTTCGCGCTCTTGACGAACTGGTAGACCGCGACCGACCAGCCCTGGTTCCACGCCCGCATGGCCATGCCGAAGGCGGCGGTGGACTTGCCCTTCATCTCGCCCGTGTGGACGGCGAGCAGTGGTCGGTTGCGTCGCAGCCGTGTGGTCAGCCCGTCGTCGGGCGTGACCGCGACCTGGCCCTTCGGCATCGTCAGGCCGCCGTTCGCGCGGTGCGGACCGTCGCCGCCAGCGACTCGGCGGCCAGCTCCTCCAGCCGCAGCGTCTCGGCGCCGAGGGTGAGTCCCAGCCCGCCGGCCAGGCCCAGCCGCACCGGCCCGCTCTCGCAGTCCACGACGACGCTCGCGGCACCGGTGGCCGCCAGCAGGCCGGCGGCGGCGTGCGCCTGCCCGACGTGGTCGCCGCCGCGGGCGCCGGTGGCCCGCCCGTCGGTGACGACGACCAGCAGCGGACGGCGCTGCGGATCGCGCACGCGCTCCACCCGCAGCGTCTCGTGCGCCCGCAGCAGCCCCGCCGCGAGCGGCGTCCGCCCGCCCGTGGGCAGCTCGCGCAGCCGGGCAGCGGCGGCCTCGACCGACCACGTGGGGGGCAGCGCGAGCTCGGCGCCCGTGCCGCGGAAGGTGACCAGACCGACCTTGTCCCGCCGTTGGTAGGCGTCGAGCAGCAGCGACAGGACGGCGCCCTTGACCGCCGCCATGCGGGCGCGGGATCCCATGGAGCCGCTGGCGTCGACGACGAAGAGCACGAGGTTGCCCTCGCGGCCCTCCACGGCGGCCTGCCGCAGGTCCTCGCGGACGATCCGGAGCCCCGGGCCACTGCGACCGCGGGCGACCTGGTGCGGCGCGGCGGCGAGCACGGTGTCGGGGAGGTGCAGCCGGGTGACCGAGCCGGCCGGACGGCGGGAGCCGACGACCCGGCCCCGCTCGGACCGGGCCCGTGACCGTCGGCCGGCCGCGCCGGCGCCGATGCCTGGCACCTCCAGCCGGCGGGTGCGGAACGGGTCGGACGGCGCGACGGCGGCACGGTCCGGCGCCGGGGAGGCCGGGGAGGGAGCGTCCTCCGACGGCTCCTGGCCGGTGTCGCTGCCGGACGCGTCCGGGCCTTCGGAGGTCGGGGGCGGCGGCGATCCGCCGTCGCCCGGCCCGGGCCGTTGCCCGGGCCGTCGTCCTCGGGGCCGTCGTCCTCGGGACGCGCGTCCTCGAGCGCCTGGTCGAGCGTGTCCTCGTCGAGGCCCGGGGCGTCGAACGGGTTGCGTCGGCGGCGGTGCGGGAGCGCCAGCCGGGCGGCCACCCGTACGTCCTCCTCGGTGACCTCGTCGCGACCGGACCAGGCGGCGTGCGCCATGGCGGCCCGGGCCGTGACCAGGTCGGCGCGCAGCCCGTCGACGTCGAAGGCCGCGCAGACCGCGGTCACCTGGCGCAGCGCCTCGTCGGACAGGACGACCCGTGGCAGTCGGGCGCGGGCGTCGGCGATCCGCCGGGCGAGGTCGGCCTCGTCGTCGGCCCAGGACGCGGAGAAGGCGGCCGGGTCGGCGTCGTAGGCGAACCGGCGCCGCACGACCTCGGCGCGCTCCGACGGAGTCGCGCGGGGCGGCCACCTCGACGGTCAGCCCGAACCGGTCGAGCAGCTGCGGGCGGAGCTCGCCCTCCTCGGGGTTCATCGTGCCGACCAGCAGGAAGCGGGCGGCGTGCCGCACCGAGACGCCCTCGCGCTCGACGTAGGCGGTGCCCATCGCGGCGGCGTCCAGCAGCAGGTCGACCAGGTGGTCGTGCAGCAGGTTGACCTCGTCGACGTAGAGGACGCCGCGGTTGGCGGCGGCCAGCAGCCCCGGCTCGAAGGCCTTGACGCCCTCGGTGAGAGCCCGCTCGAGGTCGAGCGCGCCGACGACGCGGTCCTCCGACGCGCCGACCGGCAGCTCGACCAGCCGGGCCGGCCGGGTGAGGCCGGGGGCGCCGCGGTCGTGCGGACCGTCGGGGCAGCCGGGGTCGGGTGCGGTCGGGTCGCAGGCGAACCGGCAGCCGGTCACGACGTCGACGGGGGGCAGCACCGCGGCCAGCGCCCGGACGGCGGTCGACTTGGCGGTGCCCTTCTCGCCGCGCACCAGCACGCCGCCGATGGCGGGGGAGACGGCATTGAGCAGCAGCGCGAGGCGCATGTCGGCCATGCCGACGACCGCGCCGAACGGGTAGGTCACGAGCCGTCCTTCCCCGGGTGTCCACGCCCGGAGCAGCAGGGACGACGGCGGGAGTCTCCTGGCTCCCGGATCGACGCCCGTCCCCGACCTTCCCGCTGCCGGAGGGGGACCTCCGGCCTCAGTGGCCGAGCGTGGGGACGGACTCCCCGGTCACAGTGGCGGGACCGCGCCGGAATCGCACCGGGCTTCCTCCACTGCCGTCGCGTGTGGCAGCGGCCATCAGACCACGAGCGCCCGACACCCCGACAGGGGCCCCGGGCCGGAAGACGGAGCCGGGGTGTGACGCGGGTCGCAGCGCAATGGTCAGTCCATCGCGGCAGAGTGTTCGGGGACGGACGACGGGAGGCCGGGTGGGCGGGCGCGAGACGTGGCTGAGGCTGCTGGATCTGCTCGCCGTCGTCGCCGTCGGGGTGGCCGTCGCCGTCGGGTTCCGGCAACTCGGTCTGCCCTCACCCGCCCTGTTCGCCGGCCTGGTCGTCGGGCTGGCCCGCGCGCTGACGATCCCGCGCCGGGTCGACCTCCCGAAGGCCGCGATGACCGGCGTGCACGTCGTCATCGGCGTCATGGTGGGCACGTTGATCCAGATCGAGACGCTCGTGGCGATCGCCCACGACTGGCTGCCCGTCGTCCTGGTGACCGTCTCGACGCTGGTGCTCAGCCTGGCCGCCGGTCAGCTCATGGCGCTGCGCCGCGGGATCAGCCGGGTGACCGGCGCCTTCTCCATGGTGGCCGGCGGCGCCACCGGCATCACCGTGATGGCCCGCGAGCTCGGCGCGGACGAGCGGATGGTGGCCGTCCTGCAGTACCTGCGGGTGCTGCTGATCGTGCTGACCCTGCCGGTGGTCGCCGTGCTCGTGTTCTCCGCCGACCCGGTCGGGGCGTCGGAGGTGGGCGCCTCCGACGGTCCCGGCTGGTGGGCAGACCTCGGTTTCACGGTCGGCTGCGGCCTCGTCGGGACGGCGCTCGCCACGCTGCTGCGGGTGCCGGTGGCATCGATGCTCGGGCCGATGCTGGTCGCCGCGGCGCTCGACCTCGGCGGGCTCTCCGGCGGTGCGGGAGCCCCCTACCCGTTCATCGAGGTGGCCTTCCTGCTGATCGGGCTGCAGGTGGGGCTCAACTTCACCCGGGCGAGCCTGCGCATGGTCGGCCGCGCCCTGCCGCTCGCGCTGGTGGTGCTCGTCGCGCTGACCGTCGCCTGCGCCGGGCTCGGCGTCGCCCTCGCCGCGGTGACCGGCGTCAGCCCGCTCGACGGCTACCTGGCGACGACGCCCGGCGGCATGAACGCCGTCCTCGTCACCGCGACGGCGACCGGCGCGGACACCACGTTCGTGATCGCCGTCCAGGTGCTGCGGCTGTTCGCGATGCTGCTGTCGGCGCCGCTGATCGCGAGGCTGCTGCGGCGTTGGGCCTAGGTCCTACGACCCGGTTGACTTCCTAACGACCATTAGGAGAACACTCCCTGCCGTGACCGGGGTGGTGCCTCTGGACCGTCGGCAGCGGCGTCGGCAGGAGACGATCGAGCAGGTGCTCGACGTCGCCGTCGAGGTCATGGCGGAGCAGGGCGTCTCCGGCCTGACGCTGGGTGAGGTGGCCCGGCGGATGGGCATCCGGCCGCCCTCGCTGTACGGCTACTTCGACGGCAAGCACGCGCTCTACGACGCCCTGTTCGAGCGCGGCTGGCGGCTGCTGCTCGAGGTGATGAGCGACGTCCGGGCGCGGCTACCCCGCACCGACGCGGTCACCGACTTCCACGACGGCATCGCCGCCTTCGTCCGCTGGGCGGTGGAGCACCCCGCTTACTCAGCACTGATGTTCTGGCGGCCCGTCCCCGGATTCGTCCCCTCGGAGCGGGCGTACGTACCGGCGGTCGCGCTCGACCGGATGGGGCGCGCGGAGGTCGTCCGGCTCCGGGACGCCGGGGTCCTGCCTCCGGATCTCGACGTCGACCGTGCCTACCGCACCCAGACCGCGCTGGTCGGCGGCGTCATCTCGCAGCAGCTCTCCAACGCCCCGCACGAGACGTTCGACACCGGCACGTGGACGTCCGTCCTGCCCGACCTGCTCGACATGTGGCTCGCGCACTCCCGTTCCCCCGCCCGCCCACCGACCGGAGATCCGTCATGACCGCCTCCGCCCCCGAGCGCACCCGTCCTCGCCCGCCCGTCCTCGACCGCGCAACGGCCTATCGGCTGGCCGCCACCGAGTACGACCGGTTCCTGTCGCTGCTGCGCGAGCTCGACGCGGCGGACTGGTCGCGGAAGACCGAGTGCCCCGACTGGGACGTGCGGACGATGGCCTCCCACGTGCTCGGGATGACCGAGATGGCGTCATCGCTGCGCGAGACGGCCCGCCAGAACCGGCTCGCCGGCAAGGCGGGAGGGGGCATCGATGCGCTGACCGCGTTGCAGGTCCGCGAGCACGCGCACCTCGATGGCGCAGCGATCATCGCCGGGCTCGAGGCGGTGGCTCCGCGTGCACTCCGGGCCCGCCGGCGGCTGTCGCTGGTCGCCGGGCGGGTGAAGCTCCCCGAGGAGCAGGTCGTGGGCACCGAGCGCGAGTGGTGGCGGATCGGCTTCCTGCTCGACGTCGTCCTCACCCGGGACGTGTGGATGCACCGGACCGACATCGCGCGGGCGACCGGCCGCGAGGTCCGGCTGACGCCCGGTCACGACGGCGTCCTGGTGGCCGACGTCGTGGCCGAGTGGGCGCAGCGGCACGGTCGCCCGTACCGGCTGCGGCTGACCGGGCCGGCCGGCGGTGAGTGGTCGTCGGGAACCGGGGGCGAGGAGATCGAGCTCGACGCGGTCGAGTTCTGCCGGGTGCTCTCGGGGCGCGGGACGGGAGCGGGCCTGCTGGGCCAGCAGGTGCCCTTCTGATCACCAGCCCTGGACGCGCCGCGCCTCGGTGACCACGCGGTCGAACCGCGCCCGGTCGAGCGCCGCGCCCTCGCGCCGCACGCCGGCGGGGTCGAGCACCAGCAGGCGGTCGAGCCGGATCTCGCTGGGACGGTTGCGGGCGTCCCAGGGTCCCGAGCCGATGTCGGTCCAGACGCGGCCGAAACGGGCCTCGTCGGCGGCGTCCCGGTCGTGGTCCCTGCTGGTCAGCATCAGGCCGAGCAGGTCGGTGCCGCGCCGGCCGATGACCAGCACCGGGCGGTCCTTGCCGCGCCCGTCGTTCTCGTCGAACGGCACCCACGCCCAGACGACCTCGCCGGGATCGGGCCGGCCGTCGTCCCGCGGGCGGTACTCGACGTCGTTCCGGGTGGCCGGCGCCGTGCCGGGTGCGGCGGGTGTCCCGGTACGACGGCGCTGCACCGGACGACGGGTGGCCGTCGTCGCGCGCTGCACGAGGGCGTCGGCGAGCTGTCCCGCGAGCCGACCCGCCAGCCGACCCCACTGCCGTCCCGCCATGCCGGGGACGTTACGGAACGTCCTGCTCGGGGGCGCCCCGGATGTCACATGTGACACATCGGTACCAATTGGTCACGTTGAGGGTTCATCCCGCCGAGAGCGGGGCACCATGTTCTCCACGGGGCCCCTCCTCAGGCGTTCCCGGGAGAGGGGGCTCCCCATGACCTCGGCAGAACCCGCCCGTCCCGCGGCACCTCGTCGCGAGGTGCAGGCCAGCGTGCTGGCCGCGCTCCAGCTGGTCGAGGACGCCCGATATCGCGGTCCCGAGCGCCGGCGGCACAGCGAGCGCGTGCGGCAGATGGCCGAGCGCACCGTCGTCTCGCGCAAGCTGGCCCGGGACCTGCGCGCCGGTTAGTCCTGTCGATCTCCTGTACTCCGCGGGCCGGTCCGCTCCTCGCTCGTTCCTCGCTGCGATGCTCCCGCCCTGTCGTCAGGTGACGCAGAACTCGTTGCCCTCGGGGTCGGCGAGCGTCACCCACGAGAACGGGCCCTGCGAGGCCCGCCAGAGCTCGGTCGCGCCCATGCCGAGCAGCCGCGCGACCTCGGCCTCCTGCGCCTCGGCCCCGACGCGCACGTCGAGGTGCAGGCGGTTCTTGACCGTCTTCGGCTCGGGCACGATCTGGAAGAGGATCCGCGGCCGGTCCGGGTCCGGCGACCGGATCGCCGCTCCGACGGCCCACACCAGCGCGCCCTTGTGGCGGGTCGTCTGGTCCTCGGAGGCCTGGCCTTCGTCGATCATGCGCTGGATGAACGCCTCGTCCTGCGCCTCCACCTGCCAGCCGAGGGCCTCGGCCCACCAGTCGGCGAGCTCGTGCGGGCGTGCGCAGTCGACGGCGATCTGAACGTCGTGTGCCATGGCCGGACGCTAGGACACGGCACCGACGATTCGGGCGCCTCGTCAGGTCGCCGGTCCTCCGCCGATGCCGATCTCGTTGCCGTCCGGATCCCGGAACGTGGCCTTGCGGACGCCGTTCTCGTACGTCTCCTGCTCGTCGGGCTCGATCCCGCGCCCGGCGATGGCTGCGAGCCGTGCGTCGAAGTCGTCGACGAAGACGGTGTGCATCGCGTGGCCGGCGTGGGCGGGCCGTACCTCGATGAAGAGCCAGCCGTTCTCGACGACGTCCCAGACCGCCTCCGTGTCGTTCGGGAGGAAGCTGGGCGGCGCGCCGAGCAGCCGCTCGTACCAGGCCACGGCCCGGTCGTAGTCCGCGACGGGGATGCCTGCGAAGAGTTCGACCGCCACGGTCGGACGCTATCGAGTCGGTCGTGCCCCGGACAGCGCCGTCGTCGTCAGAGCTCCAGGCGCAGACCCGCTCGGAGCGTCTCCTCGTCGGGCATCGAGTCGTCGCGGCAGTGGTCGCGCAGCACCTGCGAGAACGGCGGGAACGCCGACCGCTCGACCCGTCGGTCCGGGTTCCACAGCTCCGAGCGCATGACCGACTTGGAGCACTGGAAGTAGGCCTTCTCGACGTGCAGCACCAGCACCGACAGCGGCGGCCGGCCGAACTCGGTGAGGTCGATGCCCAGGTCGTCGGGGCCGTGCAGCGCCGTCCGCCCGTAGACCCGCAGCGTCTCGTCGATGCCGGGCACCATGAACATCAGCGCGGCCCGGGGATTGGCGGTCAGGTTGCGCAGGCTGTCCATCCGGTTGTTGCCCTGCCGGTCGGGCAGCAGCAGCCGGTGCTCGTCGAGCACCTTGACGAAGCCCGGGTCGCCGCCGCGCGGCGACACCTCCGGCTCGCCGTCGGCCGAGGCGGTGGACAGGACCGCGAACGGTGACAGCCGCACGAACGCGGCGCAGTGCTCGTCGATCCGGTGGATCACCTTGTCCAGCACGCGCTGCGACGGGTCGCGGTAGCGCTCGAGCACCTCGGCGTCCGCCGTCCCGTCGTTCACCCGCCGAACGGTAGACGGCGCGCTCGCGCGTTAGCGTCCCTGCCCGTGCCGTCCCTCTGGAGCTCCCCGGTCCGCTACGTCGAGTGCGACCAGCAGGGCGTCGTCTTCAACGCCCACTACCTGACCTGGGCCGACGAGGCGTCGAACCACTGGTGGGCCGCCCACGGGCTGCCCTGGGACGACGTCGCCGCGCTCTGCGAGCCGGTCGTGAAGGCCAGCACGCTGGAGTGGACGTCGTCGGCGCGCTGGGGCGACACCGTGGACGTCGACGGCGAGACCGAGCGGCTGGGCACGACCAGCGTGACGGTGCGCTACACGGTGCGGGTCGGCGAGCGGGTGTGCTGCGTCGTCCGCAACACCTACGTGGCCATCGCCGACGGACGCCCGGCGCCGTGGCCCGAGCGGATCCGCACGGCGCTGGAGGCCGGACCGAGGGCCGAGTAGGAGGGTCAGCGCGGGCGCGCTCCCGGCGGCAGCAGACGGCAGATCATCAGGCGGCCCCGACTCGATCAGCCGCCACAGCGCACCGGTGTCGGCGTGCTCCTCGATCAGGTCGCCGAGCCGGTCCAGCCGCGCCTCGCGCACGGCGGCGAAGTCCGTTCCGGGAGCCGGCACGAAGCGGCGCCCGGACAAACCGCCACCTCACGCAGGAACGCGCGCCGGAATCCGTCGTTCTCCATCGCCCCGTGCCACGTCGTCCCGAACACCGCGCCGACCCGGCCGCCGTCCAGGAACGGCTCGGCGCCGTCGTCGTACGTCACGACCCCGTGGTGGATCTCGTAGCCGCGCACCGGCTGCCCGAACGCCTCGCCCGCCGGCCGCCCGAGCACCTTCTCGCGCCCGAACCGGACGTCCGCGGGCAGCAGCCCGAGTCCGGGCACCGTCCCCGCGCCCGACTCGACGTCGTCGGTGATCGTGCGCGCGAGCATCTGGTGACCGCCGCAGATGCCCAGAACAGGCCGCCCCTCGGCGGCCCGTCGCAGCACCGCGTCGGCCAGCCCGGTCTCCCGCAGCCAGGCCAGGTCGGCCACCGTCGACCGGGTGCCGGGCAGCACCACGAGGTCGGCGTCGCCGAGCTCCTCCGGCCGGGTCGCGTACCGGACCAGCACGCCGGGCTCGGCGGCGAGCGCGTCCAGATCGGTGACGTTGGAGAGCCGGGGCAGCCGGGCCACGGAGACGCGCAGGACGTCGTCGCCGGCGGGCGGACCCGCGGGCGTCGGATCGGCGCCGATGCCGAGCGAGTCCTCGACGTCCAGGGCCAGGCCGGGCAGCCAGGGGAGGACGCCGAGCGTCGGCCGGCCGGTCAGCCGGGCCAGCTCGTCCAGCCCGGGCTCGAGCAGCCGGACGTCGCCGCGGAACTTGTTGACCAGGAACCCGGCCACCAGGCGCTGGTCGGCCGGCGGCATCAGGGCCACCGTGCCGTACAGGGCCGCGAAGACGCCGCCGCGGTCGATGTCGCCGACCACCACCACGGGCAGGTCCGCCGCCGTGGCCAGGCCCATGTTGGCGATGTCGTCGGCGCGCAGGTTGATCTCCGTGGGGGAGCCGGCGCCCTCGCACACGACGACGTCGAACCGGCTGCGCAGGTCGGCCAGGCTGCTGAGCACCTGCTCGAGCAGGGCCGCCTTCATCGGCCGGTACGACAGCGCCGTCACCTCCGCGACCGGCCGGCCCAGGACGACGACCTGGCTGGCGTTGTCGCCGCCCGGCTTGAGCAGCACCGGGTTCATCGCCGCCTCGGGCTCGACCCGTGCGGCGGCCGCCTGGACCACCTGGGCGCGGCCGATCTCGGCGCCGTCCGGGGTGACCATCGAGTTGTTGCTCATGTTCTGCGCCTTGAAGGGCGCGACCGAGACGCCCTGGCGGACGAGCCAGCGGCAGATCCCGGCGGTGACCAGCGACTTGCCCGCGTCCGAGGTGGTGCCGGCGACGAGCAGCGCGCCGGGCGGGGTCACGTGCCCCAGCCCGCCTTCTCCTGGCCCGACAGCTCGGCGATCGCCTCCATGATCCGGTCGGTGACGATCCGGCGGGCCTGGTTCCTGCCCGCCTGGCCGCGCTGCTCCGGGAAGGTGAGCGGCTCGCCGAACGCGATGGAGATGTGGCGCGGCCGCGGCCAGCTGGCACCGACCGGCTGCACCTTGTCGGTGCCGCTCAGCCCCACCGGGACGACAGGGCAGTCCGCGGTCAGCGCGAGCCAGGCGACACCGGTCTTGCCGCGGGCCAACCGGCCGTCCTTGGTGCGGGTGCCCTCGGGATAGACGCCGAAGGCGAGCCCGTCCTTCAGCAGCCCGAGCGCGGTGTCCAGCGCCGCCTGCGCGGCCCGCTGCGTCTCCCGTTCGATCGGATAGGCGCCGAGGGCGGTGAACAGCGTCTTGGTGACCCAGCCGTTGAAGCCCTTCGTCGTGAAGTACTCGGCCTTGGCCAGGTAGGCCACCCGCCGCGGCGCGGCCAGCGGGATCACGATGCTGTCGATGAAGGACAGGTGGTTGCTGGCCAGGACGACGGGGCCCTCGAGCGGCACGTTCTCGCGTCCGGTGATGTGCGGCCGGAAGAGCAGGAACATCAGCGGACGCAGCACGAAGCGGGCGATCAGGTAGAACACGCCGGCACCCTCCTCATCGGGCCGGCGGCGAGCGCCCCGGCCCGAGGATTCTCGCCGACCCGCCGCGAACCGGCCGACGCAGGTCCGCCGGCGGTCAGGTCAGCGGGTGCGTCGGCGGGCAGGCGTCGCGCAGGATCGCCTTGACGTCGTCCCGCAGCGGGCAGCGTCCCGTCGCCGAGGCCACCAGCTCCTGCGCGATCTCCCGCACCTTCCGATGGGTGTGGCTGGAGATGTGGGTCAGCAGGTCGAAGGCGACCTGCTCGGCGCAGCCGGTCAGCAGCATGAGCACGCCCTTGGCCTGCTCGATGACGGCGCGGCTGGCCATCGCGGTGCGCAGTTGGGCCACCTCGAGTTCGAGGGCCTCCACGCGGTCGTCGTCGGGCCGCACGGGAGGCGGCCCCTGGATGGCGGCCCGTGGCGCCGGCGGAGCCTGGAGCGGGCCGGGGCGGCTGCGGTGGCGGGGCAGTGCGGGTGAGGACATGCGGTTCCTCCTCTCGGCGCGCCGGGGTCGGGGGCGCGTGGCGCCGCGAAGCCTGGGTTCGACCGCCGCGGCCGCCGTCCGTGGACGGCCCTTCCTGTTCCGGAAACTACTCAGCCGTACGCCTCGGCGCAGCCCCCCGAGCAGACACGCCCACGCCGCTCGTCACGCTCGGCGTGCCGAGCCCGTGACGCCACGGCGCGACGCGACCGCCGCGAGCACGGCGGCGGCCCTCCACACCGCCGCGGACAACCGGACCGCTCGTCCGACGTCCGCCGGCCCCGGCGGACGGCCGTCGCCCAGGAACGGCCGGTCCTCGACCCGCGCTGCCGTAGACGTTGCGGCCGCCGAGCCGCAGGCCGAGGGCGCCGGCGAGCGCGGCCTCGCACCGCCCGGAGTTCGGGCTGGGGTGCGCGGCGCCGTCCCGCCACCAGGTGCGCAGCGCCCCGGACGCCGAACCGCCGGCGAGGGGCGCGCACGCCACGGTCAGCGCCGCGGTGAGCCGGGCGGGGATCCAGTTGGCGACGTCGTCCAGCCGCGCGGACGCCTCGCCGAAGCGGGCGTAGCGGGGCGAGCGGTGACCCACCATCGCGTCCAGCGTGTTGACGGCGCGGTAGCCCAGCAGTCCGGGCAGGCCGGCCACCGCGCCCCAGAACAGCGGCGCGACGGCGGCGTCCGAGGTGTTCTCCGCGACCGACTCGACCGTCGCCCGGGCCAGTCCCGCCTCGTCCAGCGCGCGTCGGGTCGCGGCCGGCCAGCGCGGGCAGGGCGGCCCGGGCCGCGGCGAGGTCGCCGTCCGCGAGGTGCCGGTGCATCGTCCCGGCCGCACGGCCCAGCGACGTCCCGCCGAGCACGGTCCAGGTGGCCGCGGCCGTGACGACCGTCCGCGCGACCGGGCGCCGAGCGGTCGCGCGGGACAGCACGGCGCCCAGCCCGGTCGGCCGCCCCGACGAGGACGACGGCGTACGCGGCGCCCGGGCCGCGGGCGTCGCGCCACAGCCGGCGCTCCAGCGCCAGGGCGACGCGTGCCGAACCCGGCGACCGGGTGACGGCGGCGCGGATCGCCCAGCAGGCCGTCGGCGACCGCGCCGAGGGCCAGCCCGGCGGCGGTCGGGACGTCCACGACGGGCATTCTCCCGACCGGGTCCGGCGGGGCCGTCCCTAGGATCGGCGGACATGCGCCTGCCCGGCCGTTACGACGGCGTCGCCCGGCCGATCGTCACCTACGGCGAGGACCCCGTCCTGCACCGCCGGTGCGCCGACGTCACCGAGTTCGGCCGCGACCTGCGGCGGCTCGTGCTCGACATGTTCGCGAGCATGCAGGCCGCCGACGGCGTGGGGCTGGCCGCGAACCAGATCGGCGTGGATGCGCGGGTCTTCGTCATCGACTGCCCGGACGCCGACGGCGAGGACGTCGTCGGATACGTGGTCAACCCGGTGCTGACGCTGCCCGGTCCGGTCGGCGACGAGCCGGCCGACGAGGTCACGGAGGAGGGCTGCCTGTCGGTGCCCGGCCCCTACGCCGAACTGGCCCGGGCCTTCCGGGCGCGGGTGGACGGCGTCGACGTCGCCGGTGACCCGATCACGATCGAGGCCACCGGCATGGCCGCGCGCTGCCTGCAGCACGAGGTCGACCACCTCGACGGCACGGTCTACGTTGATCGGCTGCCCGAGGACGTGAAGGAGCGGCTGCTGGCCGAGGCGGCCGGGCCGGGCGGCGAGCTCCCCGCATGAGCGCGCCGATCGTCGTCGTCGGCATCGGCGCCGACGGCTGGGACGGCCTTCCGCCGCGAGCCCGGCGAGCCGTCGAGGACGCCGACGTCCTGCGGGGCAGCGCCCGTCAGCTCGCGCTGGTGCCGGAGGAGGTGCGCGCGGAGCGGCTGCCGTGGCCCTCGCCGATGGCGCCCGCGCTGGGCTCGCTCGTCGACGACTTCCCGGGCCGGCGGGTGGTCGTGCTGGCCAGCGGCGACCCGATGCTGTCCGGCGTCGGCACCTCGCTGGTGCGGCTGCACGGCGCGGGCGCGGTCGAGGTGCTGCCGCACCCGTCGTCGGTGACGCTCGCCTGCGCCCGCCTGGGCTGGGCGGTCGAGGACACCGCGGTGGTGACGCTGGTCGGCCGGCCGGTCGAGCTGCTCGTCCCGCACGTGACGCCGGGCCGTCGGCTGCTGGTCCTCGGTTCCGACGGCGGCACGCCCGCCGCGGTGGCCGCGCTGCTCACCGGCCTCGGCTACGGCGCCAGCCGGCTCACCGCGCTGGCCCAGCTCGGCGGGCCGGCCGAGCGGTCGTTCGAGGGGAACGCATCGGCCTGGCCGCACGCCGACACCGACCCGCTGGTGGTCACCGCGGTCGAGGCGGTGGCCGACCCGGGCACCGTCGTCCTGCCCGACCGTGCCGGGGCTCCCGGACGACGCCTTCGACGACGACGGCCAGCTGACCAAACGCGAGGTCCGGGCGGTGACCCTGTCGCGGCTCGCTCCGGTGCCCGGGCAGCTGCTCTGGGACGTCGGCGGCGGTGCCGGCTCGATCGGCATCGAGTGGATGCGCGCGCACCCGACCTGCCGCGCCGTCGCGGTCGAGGCGCGCGCCGACCGCGCCGAGCGGATCCGCGGCAACGCCGTCCGCCTCGGGGTGCCGGGTCTGGAGGTCGTCGAGGGGTGGGCTCCCGAGGCGCTGGCGGGCCTGCCCGTTCCGGACGCGGTCTTCGTCGGCGGCGGTGCCACCGTGCCGGGCGTGCTCGAGGACTGCTGGGCCGCGCTGCCCTCCGGCGGGCGGCTGGTGGCCAACGCCGTGACCGTCGAGAGCGAGGCCGTGCTCGCCGGCGTGGTTCGCGCGCGTCGGCGGCGACCTGGTGCGGCTCGTGGTGCAGCGGGCGCAGCCGGTCGGCGGCTTCAGCGGCTGGAAGGCCGCCATGCCCGTGACCATCTGGTCGGCGGTCAAGCCGTGACCGTCCACTTCATCGGGGCGGGGCCGGGTGCGGCCGACCTCATCACGCTGCGCGCGGCGCGGATCATCGCCGCGGCGCCGGTCTGCCTGTACGCCGGCGCACTCGTTCCGCGGGAGCTGCTCGACACCGCGCCGCCCGGCGCCCGGCTGGTCGACACCGCCGACCTCGACCTCGATGCCATCACCGCCGAGCTGGTCGCCGCGCACGAGGCGCGGTCTCGATGTCGCCCGGCTGCACTCCGGCGACCCGTCGATCTACAGCGCCATGGCCGAGCAGATGCGCCGGCTCGACGCCGCCGGCGTGCCCGTACGAGGTGGTCCCCGGCGTCCCGGCGTTCGCCGCGGCCGCCGCGACCCTGCAGCGCGAGCTGACCGTGCCCGGGGTCGCGCAGACCGTCGTCCTCACGCGGACGTCGGCCCGCTCCACCCCCATGCCGCCGGGGGAGACGCTCGCCGCCTACGCGGCCACCGGCGCGACGCTGGTGCTGCACCTTGCCGTCCAGCGACTCGACGAGCTCGTGCCCGAGCTCGTGCCGCACTACGGCGCGGACTGCCCCGCCGCCGTCGTCGCCCGGGCCAGCCGGGACGACGAGCTGGTGCTGCGCGGGACGCTGGCCGACATCGCGGGCCAGGCCGCGGACGCCGGCGTGACGCGGACGGCGATCGTGTTCGTGGGCCGGGCGCTGGGGGCCGAGCAGTTCCCCGACAGCCACCTCTACTCGACCCATCGTCCGAGATGACGGCCCCGCTGCAGGGGCCCGCCGCGAGCTTGCGAGTGGTGGGGGGCAGCGGGGTCCTCTCAGGCTCTGCCCACCACCGTGCCCGCCCGGTCGATGACCACGACGTCGACCTCGACGGGGGCACCGCGCAGCACGCCGAGCGCGGTCTCGCGGGCGCCGGCCGCGACGAGGTCGCCCAGCGGGAGCCCGGCCGCCCGGCACTGCTGCAGCGCGTCGAGGGCCGTGTTCGCCGCCCGGACGCCCTCGACCAGCTCCGGCGCACCGCCGGCCGCTCGCACCCGCGCGGCCAGCGACTCGGTCGAGACCTGCGAGCGGCCCGAGTGCAGGTCGAGGTGGCCGTCGGCCAGCTTGGCCAGCTTGCCGATACCGCCGGCGATCGTCAGCCGCGGCACCGGGTGGCGGCGCAGGTACTTGAGCACCGCGCCGGCGAAGTCGCCCATGTCGAGCAGGGCGTCCTCGGGCAGGCCGTAGATCTCGGTGACCACCCGCTCGCTGGTCGAGCCGGTGCACCCGGCCACGTGCTCTCGACCGGCGGCACGGGCGACGTCGATGCCGCGGCGGATCGAGTCGATCCACGACGAGCACGAGTAGGGGACGACGACGCCGGTCGTGCCGAGGATCGACAGCCCGCCGAGGATGCCCAGCCGCGGGTTCCACGTGCGCCGCGCCAGCTCGGCGCCGTTCTCGACCGACAGCTCGACGACGACGTCGCCGGTCCCGCCGTGCCGGACCGCGACCGCGGCCACGTGCTCCCGGATGAACTGCCGCGGCATCGGGTTGATCGCGGGCTCGCCCACCGCCAGCGGCAGGCCCGGCTTGGTCACCGTGCCCACGCCCTCGCCGGCACGGAAGGTGACGCCGCGACCCCGGCTCGCCGTGCGTCACCCGCGCCGACACCAGGGCGCCGTGGGTGACGTCGGGGTCGTCGCCGGCGTCCTTGACGATGCCCACGGTGGCGGCGCCGTCCGCCAGCGACTCCATCGCCAGGGCGAAGGCCGGGTGCTTGTCGTTGGGCAGGTCGATCGTCGACCGGGTCGGGGAACTCGCCGGTGAGCAGCGCGGTGTAGGCGGCGGTGGTGGCGGCGGTCGCGCAGGCGCCCGTCGTCCATCCGTAGCGCAGCCCGGTGCTGCGCTCCCTGCCCGCGTCGGTCACGTGATCAGCATGCCTGGGCGGCTTCCATGACCGGGCGCGTGCTGCTGCTCGGGGGCACCGGCGAGGCTCGGCGCCTGGCGCAGCGGCTCTTGGACGACGGCGTCCCGGTCGTCAGCTCGCTCGCCGGCCGGGTGGCCGATCCGCTGCTGCCGCCGGGGGAGGTGCGGGTCGGCGGCTTCGGCGGCGCGGTGGGCCTGGCCGCCTGGCTGCAGGGCCACCCGGTGGCCGCCGTCGTCGACGCCACCCACCCCTTCGCGGCCGGCATGACCGCCAACGCGGCCCAGGCCTGCGCGCTCACCGGCGTGCCGCTGGTGCGGCTGCAGCGGCCCGGGTGGACGCCCGGGCCGGGCGACGACTGGCGGTGGGTGGACTCGCTGCCCGAGGCGGCCGACGCCGTCGCCGGTTTCGCGCACGTGTTCGTCACGACCGGACGGCTCGGGCTCGCCGCCTTCTCGGTGCTGGCCGCGCACTGCGTCGTCCGCTCGGTCGACCCGCCGGAGCCGCCGCTACCCGCCCGAACCACGGTGGTCCTCGCCCGCGGCCCCTTCACGGTCGAGGAGGAACGCGCGCTGATGACCGAGCACGGCATCGACGTCGTCGTCACCAAGGACAGCGGCGGGCACATGACCGAGGCGAAGCTGACCGCCGCCCGCGAGCTCCGGATCCCCGTGGTCCTGGTGCGCCGCCCGGCGGTGCCGTCGGGCGTCGCGGTCGTCGCGAGCGTCGACGAGGCGCGGGAGTGGGTCGCCGCCCGGGTGTGAGCCCAGCCGGACCCCGGGGGGCACCCGTCTCCCGCCAGCTTGTGCTCTGCACACAGGTGTGTGCAGAGCACAAGCAGCGCGGAAGACGCATGGGGGGTCACCCATCGGAGGCCGATGTGTGGTCGGCCCACCTCCCGGGGCACATCGCAGGTCATGACCGAGCCCGCGTCCCTCCGCGCCCTCGCACTGGTGTGCAGCCTCAAGCCGTCCCCGGCGCCGTCGAGCAGCGAGAAGCTCGCCGGCGAGATCCTCGACGAGCTCGCGGGTCACGGCGTCACCGGCGAGACCGTGCGGGTGGTCGACCACGACGTCAAGCCGGGCGTCGAGGTGGACATGGGGGAGGGCGACGCGTGGCCGTCGATCCGCGAGAAGCTGCTGGCCAGCGACATCCTGATCATCGCCACGCCGACCTGGGTCGGGCACATGAGCAGCGTCGCCCAGCGGGTGCTGGAGCGGCTGGACGGCGAGCTGTCGGAGACCGACGACGACCGGCCGGCCGGTCATCAGCGGCAAGGTCGCCGTCGTGGCGGTCGTCGGCAACGAGGACGGCGCGCACAAGATCTCCGCGGACCTGTTCCAGGCGCTCGACGACGTGGGCTTCACCATCCCGGCGCAGGCCGCGACCTACTGGAACGACGAGGCCATGGGCGCCCGCGACTACAACGACCTCGACGAGACCCCCGAGGCGGTCGCCTCGACGACGAAGACCCTCGCCGCCAACGCCGCCCACCTCGCGCGGCTGCTCCAGGCCGCGCCCTACTCGACGGCCGACTGAGACGTCCGTGACCGCACCCGCCGAGTCCCGCACCGTCCCCGACGCGCTGCACGAACTGCGCGACCGGGTGGCCGGCCTGCGCTTCGGGCTGGCGATCCCCGGCCGGGACGACGCCGTCCGCTCGGCCCGCGGGATCGTCGACCAGGTCGACGACTACCTGCTGCCCCGGCTGCGCGACCTGGATGCCCCGATGCTCACCGTGGTCGGCGGCTCGACCGGCGCGGGCAAGTCCACGCTGGTCAACAGCCTGCTCGGCGCCGAGGTCACCCAGGCCGGGGTGCTCCGCCCGACGACGCGGGGGCCGGTGCTGGTCTGCTCGCCGGCCGACCGGGCGGCCTTCGCCGGGGACCGCGTGCTGCCCGGCCTGGTGCGGGTGACCGGGGCGGCGGACGGCGGTGACCCGCACAGCGGCCTGCGCCTGGTCGTGCACGACGCCCTGCCGCCCGGCCTGGCCCTGCTCGACGCCCCGGACGTCGACTCCGTGGTGACGGCCAACCGCGACCTCGCCGGCCAGCTGCTCGCCGCGGCCGACCTGTGGATCTTCGTCACCACCGCGGCCCGGTACGCCGACGCCGTGCCGTGGGACGTGCTGCACACGGCCGTCCAGCGGGGCACCGCCGTCGCCGTCGTGCTCGACCGCGTGCCGCCCGAGGCGCGCAGCGAGATCGCCGAGGACCTCGCCGGGATGATGCGCCGCGCGGGGCTGGAGGCCGCGCGGCTCTTCGTCGTCGCCGAGGGCGCGCTCGTCGACGGCCGGCTGCCCGACACCGAGATCGGTCCGCTGCGCGACTGGCTGCGCGGGCTGGCCCTCGACCGGGAGCAGCGCGACGCCGTGGTCCGGCAGACCCTGGCCGGCGCGCTGGACAGCCTCGACGCCCGTGTCCTCGACCTGCTGGCCGCGGTCGAGGACCAGGAGGCCGCCGCCGACACGCTCTGGGCACGGGCGGACGTCGCCTACCAGAGCGCGCGCGCGGACGTCGACGAGAGCGTGGCCAGCGGGTCGCTGCTGCGCGGCGAGGTGCTCGAACGCTGGCAGGAGTTCGTCGGCACCGGCGAGTGGATGCGCGGCCTGCAGGCGGCGGTCGGCCGGATGCGCGACCGGATCGGCTCCGCGTTCACCGGCCGGCCGACGACGACCGACGGCGTCCAGCAGTCGATCGGATCCAGCGTGGCCGGGTTGCTGGTGGCCTCCGCCGACTCCGCCGCCGAACGGACCGCGACCGCGTGGCGGGCACTGCCCGGCGGCGCCGCGCTCCTCGCCGGCCAGGAGCGGGAGCTGGAGGCGGCGTCGCCCGGCTTCTCCGACGCGGCCGTCGACGAGGTGCGCGACTGGCAGGGGCACGTGCTCGAGCTGGTGCGCGCCGAGGGGGCCGGCAAGCGCAACCAGGCCCGGTGGATGTCGTGGGGCATCAACGGCGCGGGCGCGGTCGTGATGGTCGCCGTCTTCGCCTCGACCGCCGCCATCCCGACCGGCGCCGAGATCGCCGTCGGGGCGGGCACCACCGCGGTGGGCCAGCGGGTGCTGGAGGCGGTCTTCGGCGACGCCGCCGTCCGCTCGCTGGCCGAGCGGGCGAGGGCCGACCTGGCCGCCCGGGCCGACGGGCTGCTCGGCGCCGAGCGCGACCGCTTCACCGGCCTGATCATCGGCACGGCGCCCGCGCCGCAGAGTGCGGACGCCGTCCGTGCCGCGGCCGCCGAGCTCGCGGCCACCCGGCGGCGCTCGTGAGCCGCCGGGACCTGCCGCTCGCCGAC
Organism: uncultured Actinomycetota bacterium; assembly: GCA_963777095.1. Classification (GTDB taxonomy): domain Bacteria; phylum Actinomycetota; class Actinomycetes; order Mycobacteriales; family Geodermatophilaceae; genus CAVZOY01. Next base: position 391,633 of record CAVZOY010000006.1, on the reverse strand, counting down.
CGGCTGACGGCGCTGCGCGAGGCGGTCGAGGTCGCCGACGGACGGCTCGACGTGCCCGAGGTCGGGGCCGCCCGGGCGCTGCTGGCCAAGGCCGGCGCCCGCGAGGCGCTGGGCGACGCGACGGTGGTCGCCCTGGCCGGGGCCACCGGCAGCGGCAAGTCCACGCTGTTCAACGCGCTGGCCGGCGCCGAGGTGAGCACGCCCGGCGTGCGGCGGCCGACGACCGGCGTCACCCACGCCTCGGTGTGGGGCGCCGACGGCGCCGACCGGCTGCTCGACTGGCTCGAGGTGCCGCGCCGGCACCGCGTCGAGGGTGCCGGATCGTCGGTCGACGGGCTGGTGCTGCTCGACCTGCCCGACCACGACAGCGTCAAGCTCGAGCACCGGCTGGAGGTCGACCGGCTGGTCGAGTTGGTCGACGTCCTGGTGTGGGTGCTGGATCCGCAGAAGTACGCCGACGCCGCCGTCCACGACCGGTACCTCGCGCCGCTCGCCGACCACGCCGGGGTGCTCGTCGTCGTCCTGAACCAGGTCGACCGGCTGGAGCCCGCGGCCGTGTCGGCGTGCCTCGCCGACCTGCGCCGGCTGCTGGACGGCGAGGGGCTGGCCGGCGTCCCGGTGCTGCCGGTGTCGGCGCGCACCGGTGCCGGGCTCGACGACCTGCGCGGCCTGCTCACCAAACGGGTGGCCGACCGTCGCGCCGCGACCGACCGGCTCACCGCCGACGCCCGCAGCTCCGCCCGGGCACTCGGTGCGCACTGCGGCGAGTCCGGCGGCAAGTTCTCCGCGGAACCCTCCGACGAGCTGGTCGACGCGCTCGCCGACGCGGCCGGGGTGCCGGCGGTGGTCCTGGCGGTCGAGCACTCGGCCCGTCGCGAGGGCACCGCCCGCACCGGCTGGCCGCTGCTGCGCTGGACCCGCCGGCTGCGCCCCGATCCGCTGCGCCGGCTGCACCTCGGCGACGAGGCGGCCCGGTCGTCGCTGCCGGCGCCCGGCGCCGTGGCGCGTGCGGGCGTCTCGACCGCGCTGCGGCGGGCCCGCGACCGCACCGGCGACGGCCTGCCGCAGGCGTGGCGGGACGACCTGCGCCGCACCGTCGAGGTGAGCGAGGAGCGGCTGGCCGACCGGCTCGACCGGGCAGTGGCGGGCACCGACCTCGGACCCGAGCGGGTCCCGCTGTGGCAGCGCGGCGTCTCCGCCCTGCAGTGGCTGCTCATGCTGACCGCGCTGGCCGGCGCGCTGTGGCTGCTGGCGCTGGTCGTCCTCGGCTGGCTGCAGCTCGACGACGTCGTGCCCCTGCCGCGCGTCGAGGGCATCCCGCTGCCGACGCTCCTGCTGATCGGGGGTCTGCTGGCCGGTGCGCTGGTCGCGCTTCTGGCGCGTCCTCTGGTGGGCATCGGCGCCCGCCGACGGGGCAGACGTGCGCGCCGGCGGATGCTCGACCGGGTGGCCGACGTGGCACAGGCCGAGGTGTCCGAACCGCTGGCCGACGCCCGTGCCGACCACGCCCGCTTCTGCGCGGCCGTGCACAAGGCCGGCCGCTGACGGCCGCTCAGACGGCGAGCGACTCCTGCTCCACCGCGGCGCGCCCGTCCGCGGAGGCAGCGGCGCGGCGGCGGAGCAGCAGGCCGGCGACAGCCAGCAGGGCCAGGGCGATCACGACGGCGCCGTAGGCCTCGGCCACGGCGGCGAGGCCGAATCGGGACACGGCCAGGCCGGCGGCGATGGCCGGCACGCTGAAGGACAGGTAACCGACCACGAAGACGGCCGACATCAGCCCGGCCCGAACGCCCGGCGGCGCACCCCGGGTGGCCGTTGCGATCGCACCGAGGAACGCTGCCCCGAAGCCCAGGCCCGCGACGGCGGCCGACGCGAACAGCACCGGCGTCGACCGGGTGGCGACGGCGACCAGCATCAGTGCGACGCCGGAGGCGAAGGCCAGTGCGCCGGCCAGCATGGCCCGGTCGGTCGGCATCCGCGTGGCGAGCACGGCGGTGACGGCGCCGGTGGCGTTGATGGTGAAGAGGAACAGGCCGCCGACGAGGTAGTCGTCGACCGCGAACACGCCCGCGAGCAACGACGGGCCCAGCGACATGAAGAGTCCGGCGAGCGCCCACATCGCGACGAGGACCGGCGCGACGGTGAGGAAGTTCCGCCGTTGCGGCCCCGGCACGTGCACCTGCGGGCGGAGCGAGGCCAGCGCACCCGGCACCCGCGGCGAGGACTCCGGCATCCACAGCACCCCGACGGCTCCGACGGCGAAGACGGCGGTGAGAACGCCGTACACCCAGGTGGTCGGCGCGGGGACGAGGTCCAGCGCCAGCCCTGCCGCCAGAACGCCGAGGGCGAGGCCGAAGCCGGGTGCGGCCGCATTGACGGTCGGGCCGAGCGGCCGTTCGGCCCGCTGCAGATCGAGGACCGCCGCACCGAAGGCGCCGGTGAGCGTGCCGGTCGACAGTCCCTGCACGATCCTCGCGAGCAGCAGCCAGCCCAGCCCGTCGGCGGCGAGGAACAGCACCATGGCCACCGCCTGCAGGGCGAGCCCTGCGGCGAGGACCGGCCGCCGGCCGACGTGGTCGGACAGGCCGCCCACCACCAGGAGCGTGGCGAGCAGCGCGAAGGCGTAGACGGCGAAGACCGCCGTGAGCGCTCCGGCACCGAAGCCGAAGTGCTCCTGGTAGACGCGGTACAGCGGTGAGGGCACGCCCGAGGCCGCCAGCACGAGCACCAGCAGCGCCGCCAGCGACCAGAAGGCGGCCGGTCGGCTCAGGCGGTGCGCGGGCACGGCAGCGTCAAGCCGCCGCCGTGCGGGGTCATTCCCCGATCTGCGCGTCGGGGTGCGTCCGCGGCGTCCACACGGCGCCGGTGGGGGAGACCCGCGTCTGCGACGACCCGATCAGCACGAGGCAGCGCATGTCGACGATGTCCGGGTCGAGGTCGCCGAGCGTGGTGACGGTGATCCGTTCCTCCGGTCCGCCGACGTCCCGGCCGACCACGACGACGGTCGAGGGGGTGCGCTCCTCGAGCAGCACCTTCTGCGCCTCGCCGAGCTGGTGCGGGCGGGCCTTCGAGCGCGGGTTGTAGAGCGCGATCACCAGGTCGGCGGCGGCCGCGTGCCGGAGCCGGTCGAGGACGACGTCCCACGGCTTGCGGACGTCGGACAGCGAGATCACCGCGAAGTCGTGCCCGAGCGGGGCGCCGACCCGGGCCGCCACCGCCTGCGCGGCCGTGAGCCCGGGGACCACGCGTACCGGGACGCCGGCGAACTCGGGACGCTCCGCCACCTCGAGCACCGCCGCGGCCATCGCGAAGACGCCCGGGTCGCCGGAGGAGACGACCGCGACCCGGCGTCCGGACCGCGCGAGCTCCAGGGCGTGCGCCGCCCGCTCGGCCTCGACCCGGTTGTCGCTCGCGTGCCGCTGCTGCCGCGGATTGGCCGGTACCCGCGCCAGGTAGGGGCCGTAGCCGACCAGGTCGTCGGCGGCGGCGAGCACGTCGGCGGCCTCGGGGGTCGTCCAGGAGCGGTCGCCGGGGCCGAGGCCCACGACGGCCACCTCGCCGGCGTGCTGCTCCGGGACGACGTCCTCGGGCTCGTGCGACGCGTCGGTCAGCGCGCTCGGCAGCAGGGCGAGGGAGAAGTAGGGCACCGACTCGGGATCGACGTCGGCCAGCGGCAGGGTGCGCTCGCGTTCGGTGGTCGCCCGCTCGACGTAGACGGCGCGGTCGAGCAGGCCGGCCCGGTCGAAGGCCTCGCGCACCGCGGGAAAGGTGCGGCCGAGCTTCAGGACGGCCGCGGAGTCCGTCGTCGCCAGCCACTCGGCGAGCTCGTCGGCCGGCAGCGTGCCCGGCAGCACGGTGAGCACCTCGTCGCGCTCGACCAGCGGCCGCCCGATCGCGGCGGCCGCGCCGCTGACGCTGGTCACGCCGGGCACGACCTCGGTCGGGTACCGATGCGCCAGCCGCTTGTGCATGTGCATGTAGGACCCGTAGAAGAACGGGTCGCCCTCGGCCAGGACGACGACGTCCCGCCCGGCGTCGAGGTGCGCGGCGAGCCGGGCGGCGGCCGCCTCGTAGAACTCGTCGATGGCCCCCTGGTAGCCGCCGGGGTGGTCGGTGCCCTCGGTGGTCACCGGGTAGACGAGCAGCTCCTCCACCTGGCCCGGCCGCAGGTACGGCTCGGCCAGGGCCCGGGCGACCGACCGGCCGTGCCGCGCGGCGTGGAAGGCGACGACGTCGGCCGCGCCGATCAGCCGGGCGGCCTTGACGGTGACCAGCTCGGGGTCGCCGGGGCCGAGCCCGACGCCGTACAGCCGGCCGGTCATTCCGCCTCGCTCGCGATGGCGTTCACGGCGGCGGCCGTGATCGCGCTGCCGCCGCGGCGTCCGCGGACGACGAGGTGCTCCAGGTCCGTGGCGGCGAGCGCGTCCTTCGACTCGACCGCGCCGACGAAGCCCACCGGGATGCCGAGGACGGCGGCCGGACGCGGAGCGCCGCGCTCGATCATCTCCAGCAGGTGGAACAGCGCCGTCGGGGCGTTGCCGATCGCCACGACCGCCCCGTCGAGCCGGTCGCCCCAGAGCTCCAGCGCCGCGGCGGTGCGGGTGGTGCCGAGGTCGGCGGCGAGCGCCGGCGTCCGCGGGTCGTTGAGCGTGCAGACGACCTCGTTGTCCTTCGGCAGCCGCCGCCGGGTGACGCCGGAGGCGACCATCTCGGCGTCGCAGAGCACCGGCGCCCCGGCGTGCAGGGCCTCGCGGGCGGCGGCCACGACGCCGGGGGAGAAGGCGAGGTCGCGCACCAGGTCGACCTGGCCGCAGGCGTGGATCATCCGGACGGCGACCTGGGCGACGTCGTCCGGGCAGGCCGGAGAGGTCGGCCTCGGCGCGGATGGTCGCGAAGGACTGCCGGTAGATCGCCGCGCCGTCCCGCTCGTAGTCGTACATCAGCGGCGAGGTTACGTCCCGCTCGCGCCCCTCCGGTGCCCGTCCGGCCGCGCCCAGTGCGCCGGTACGACCGGTGCAGCCAGCCGTCGATCCACCGCCGGTCCGGCTCGGCGGCAGTCCGACGAGCCGCCGAGCGCGGTCAGCTCTCGCCTCCAGCTCGTCCAGCCACGCCGACACGTCGGTCAGCGCCCACCGGTCCGACCGCACCTCGCGCAGCCGCGACAGCTCCGGCTCCGGCACGGCAGCGTGATCCGGCCGGTGCGCAGCAGCTCGGCGCCCTGCACGCCGAGGCGCAGCGCGTGCATCGCGTACTTCACGTCGTAGCCCTGCTCGCCCACGTGCGCCGCCGCGCCCGGCGCTCCCGTCCACCGCGGTCATCGCGTCCTTCTGGTTGCGCAGGTAGCCGAGAACCGCTCCACCGCGCGGCTGACGACCGTTCGGCGTACGCCCGCAGCTCGCGGCCGGCGTCGGTGGCGACGACGACCTCCGACTCGGGCACCCACAGCGGCAGCAGGACGGTGGGGTTGCCGGCCGCGGCCAGCGCCGTCCACTTGCGCGCCCCGTAGATCACGACGTCCAGTCACCGGCGCCGACCGCTCGGCCAGCCCGCCGCCGCGCCCACGCGGTGTGCAGCTCGTACTGCTCAACGGGATCGCCGCCGTCCGCGTCGACCGTGGCGATCCCGTGACGAACGCGCGGCTCCAGCAGATGCCGAGCTCGTCGCGTCGTCCTGCCGGAGATCGCCGTCCGTGCACCCGCTGCCCACCTGTGCGCAGCAGGTCCGGCCTCGCGATCGCGCGCCTCCTCGCCCGTGCTTCATCACCCGCCGGACCGTACGGGGCGGATCCGGCGCACGCGTGCCGGTTTCCGCGGCTGGGTACCGGCCGCGGGTGAGCCTTCCCCGCATCCTCGTCCTCGTGCTCGCCGGTGGTGCCGGGGGCCGCCTGGAGCTGCTGACCGACGATCCGGCCAAGCCGGCCGTGCCCTTCGCCGGGGTCTACCGGCTGATCGACTTCCCGCTGAGCAACTGCCAGCACTCGCAGATCGCCGACGTCTGGGTGTCGGTGCAGTTCCACCCGACGTCGCTGTCCGACCACCTGGCCAACGGCCGCCCGTGGGACCTCGACCGCACCTTCGGCGGGCTGATGATGCTGCCGCCGTTCCAGGGCACCGACCGCGGCGGCTGGCACACCGGGACGGCGGACTCCCTGTGGCGCAACGCCGAGCTGGTCCGCGACTTCGACGCCCGACGCGCTCGTCGTCGTCAGCTCCGACGCGGTCTACAAGCTCGACTACCGCGAGGTCGTCGACGCCCACCTCGGCTCCGGCGCGGAGGTGACGATGGTGACCACCGAGGTCGCCGCCGACGACGCCTCCCGCTACGGGATCGTCGCAGGTCGGCGACGGACGACGCGGTCACCGACTACGCCTACAAGCCGGACGAGCCGGCGACGACGACCGCCACCAACGAGGTCTTCGTGTTCACGCCCGGAGCCGACGCTCGACCGGCTGGAGGCGCTCGCCGACGACGGCCGGCGAGGACGGGCCTGGAGGACCTCGGCAACCAGCTGCTGCCCGACCAGACCGCAGGACGGCCTGGCCCGCGCGCACCCGCTGCCACGGCTACTGGCGCGACGTCGGCACGGTGCCCGCGTACTGGCAGGCGCACCGCGACTTCCTCGACCCCGGAGCCGCCGATCGACCTCGACGACCCGGCCTGGCCGGTGCACACCCGCGGCGGCCGGCACAGCGCGGCGCGCGTGCTTGCCGGCGCGGAGGTCGACGGGAGCCTGCTCTCCGGGGGCACCCGGGTGGCCGGGACGGTGCGCGGCTCGGTGCTGTCGCCGGGCGTGGTGGTCGAGAAGGGCGCCACGGTCGTCGACTCGGTGCTGCTGCCCGGGGTGCGCGTGCGCGTCGGGCGCGACGGTCACCCGTTCGGTGCTCGACGACGGCGTCGAGGTGGGCGAGGAGGCCGTCGTGGGCGGCGACGGCGACATCGCGCTGGTCGGGCGGCGGGCCGCGCGTGGACGGCCGGCGCGCGGCTCGCAGCCGGCGCGCGGTACCCCGAGCCCGAGGAGCGAGCCGAGGTCAGCTCGACCCGGTAGCCGTCGAGCGTGGCGACGACGTCGACCACCTCGCCGCGCGGCCGCCCGCAGCGGCGCTCGCAGCCGGCCCAGTGCTGGCGGGCGCCCCCGGCGGGCAGCGCGCCGGCAGCCAGCGCGGTGGCGGCGTCGGCCCGCACGTCGGCGAGCGACTTCGCGCAGCCCGGCAGACCGGTGCACGCGGTGACGCGCAGCCAGGGGTCGGCCGGGTCGAGGACCAGTCCCGCGTCGCGGAGCGCGGCGGCCAGGCCGCCGGCGTCCGCGGCGTCCAGGTCGGGGACGGCGACGCTGCGCCACGGCGTCACCTGCAGCTCGGGGACGGCGGCCAGCAGGTCGGCGGCCGCCGCGGTCAGCCGGCCGAACGGCACCGCGGCGACGACCGCCGTCCGCCCGTCGAGCTGGGCCACGGCGCCGACGGGGCCGCCGTCCACCGGACCGGGCAGCGGCCCGCCGCGGCACGGCTCGGCGCGTCGCCCAGCCGTGCCAGGACGGCCTCCGCACCGCCGTGCCAGCTCGGCCAGGCGCCAGGCGCTGCCACCCTGTGCGGCCCGCTCGTCCCGGTAGGCGCGGGTCGCGGCCAGGGCGAGCGCGACGGCCTCGTCCGCGGGCACCCGCACGCCGCTGTCGGCGCCGGCGAGCGTGAGCGCCACCGCGCCGTCGGGCAGCGCGAACAGGCCGACGTCCCCGCCGAGCCCGGCGACGTCGCCGCGGCCGTCGTCCAGCGTGACCAGGAAGCGACCCGGCAGGTCGGCGAGCGACGGGTCGGCCCGCAGCCCGGCGTCGAACTCCGCCGCCCACGCCCGTGCGTCGACCGCACCCGCCCGCGGTGCGGCCGGACAGCGTGCTGGCCAGCACGTTGCGCACCCGGTCGTGCGCGGGACTCGGCAGCAGCCCGGCCGTCGGCCAGCCGGTCCGCGAGGTCGACGTCCGCGCCGGGCGCCGAGGCCGCGCAGCTGCACGTTGCCGCGGCTGGTCAGCTCCAGCGCGCCGTCGCCGAGTTCGCGGGCGGCGGCGGCGAGCACCGCCAGCTGCGCGCCGGTGACCAGTCCGCCCGGGAGCCGCACGCGGGCGAGCGCGCCGTCGGCGGCGGCGTGCGTCTGCAGCGCGCCGGGGCAGGCGTCCGCGCGGTCGCGGGCGGGAACGGCGGCGGTCATGGCGCCCGCGAGCGTACGTCGCCGGCCGCCGCGCGGCTCAGCATGGTCGAAGAGCATCCACGACTCGGCGGCGCTCCCGGCGGGTGTGCACCCGCGGCCATGGCCGCGACCCGCCGCTGCTGGTCGGCGGTGGCGCAGTGCTCGACGACGGCGATCTCGGCCTCGCGCATCGCCGCCTCGGCCTCGAACTCCTCCGGGCGTGGACGGGAACTCGTCGGCTCGCCGTCGTCCACGGCCGACGCGCGGCATGGGCGTAGGGGCTGTCCGGCGGCAGGTGGCCGCTCGATCCGGCCGTAGGCGCCCAGCACCAGCAGGAGCAGCCCGGCGACGACGGAGAAGACGACGTTGGCCATCTCGAACGCGAGGATGTTCAAGCTCGGTGCTGCAGGACGGCCAGGTTGGCCAGCGCCGACAGCAGGAAGAGCGCGCCGGCGACGATCATCACCGTCGAGGCGACGCGCGGTCCGCGCGCCGCGGCGCCGAGCAGCGCACGGCGCGCGATCAGGACCGAGATCGTCGACAGCAGGCCGTTCGACGACATGCCGAGGATCTCTTCGCCCTCGGTCGAGAAGAAGTCCAGGCCGCCGGCGAAGCCGAGCAGGGCGAAGACCACCAGGAACAGCGCCACGAGGACGGCGCCGATGCGCTGCACGACGAAGACGCGCGACCCGAGGCTCGGCTGTTGCCGGGGAGGGGCGGAGCGGTCCGGCGTGCGATGCGGAAGGTGCACTCGCAGTGTCATGAGGACTCCCGGGGAGAGCTGACCACACCGATTGTTCGCCGTCCTGGCGGCGATGGACGCGGTTCCGGGACTTTTCCGCCGCCCGACCGGGTACCGGCCCCCGGACTCAGGGGCGGTCGCAGCTCATCCAGACGCGGCGGCGGTCCTGCCGGCTCGTCACCTGCAGCATCGCCTCGACCCGGCGCCGCTGGTCGGCGGTGGCCCGGTGCTCGACGACGGCGATCTCCGCCTCCCGCATGGCCGCCTCCGCGGCGCGCTCCTCGGGCGTGGACGGGAACGCCTCGGGCGCGACGTCCTCCTCGCCGACCGTGGTCTGCGCGTACGGGCTGTCGGCCGGGAGGTTGCCGCTCACGCGGCCGTAGGCGCCCAGGATGAGCAGGACGAGCCCGGCGACGATCGAGAAGATCACGTTGGCCATCTCGAAGGCGAGCAGGTTGAGGCTCGTGCGCAGCAGGGCCAGGTTGACCAGCGCGGACAGCAGGAACAGCCCGCCGATGACGATCATGATCGTCGACGCGGTGCGGGCGCTGCGGAAGGCCGCGAACACCAGCACGGCCGCGGTGACGACCGAGACCGTCGACAGCAGGCCGTTGGACGACAGGCCCAGCACCCGCCCGCCGTCGGTCGAGAAGTAGCCCAGGCCGCCGGCGAAGCCCAGGAGCCCGAAGACGCCGATGACCGCGGCGACGGCGACCGCGCCGACCTTGTGGACGACGGGCACCCGCTCGCCCGGCGTCGTCGGCACGGCGGCGGCCGTGCCGGCCGGGCGCGGGAAGATGCGAAGAGCCATGTCGGACTCCGTCCGGATCGGGTGCGTCGACGCCCGTTCTTCGCTCGCCCGGTCCGTGCCGGATGCGGGGAAGCGGGACGTCGCCGGGCGCGTTCCAACCGGCATGACCTTCCGGCCGCCGTCCGACGACCTGCACTCGGAGTACCTGCGTGCCGACCTGTTCCTGGAGTCGGGCCGGCCGACCGAGGCCGCCCGCATCCTCGAGCCCGTCGTCGAGGCGCACCCGGACAACGAGGCCGCGCTCGAACTGCTCGCCCGCAGCTACTTCGGCGCGGCGCAGCTCGGTCCGGCGGAGCGGACGCTGCGCCGGCTGGTCGAGCTGGCGCCGTCGAACGGCTGGGCGCGCCGCGCCCTGGCCCGCACACTCGAGCGGCAGAGCCGGCACGACGAGGCCGTCCCGCACCACCGCATGGCCGACGCCCTCGGCGCCGAATGATCCGGAGGAACGCGCGATGGCCAAATACCTGGTCAACGAGGCAGGAGTCGAGCACGCCCGCGAGCTGATCCGGGCCCGCCAGTACGTGCTGCGCAGCGAGTGGGGCCGCGTGCAGCCGACGGCCGACGACGAGAACACGTTCCTCGAGCGGCACTCGTGGGAGGACTACGCGGCCTGGCACCTCGGGCTGACCGAGGGAGCCACGGACGGGACGAAGGCCCGCTACGGCTTCGTCTACGGCGACTTCCGGCGCGTGCACCGCATGGGGATCATCGCCTGCCACTACCGGGCTGCGGAGTGGGGCCACAAGGAGATCGAGCTGGCCGCCCACGACCTGCTGCAACTGCTCGACGCCACGCGCGCCTGAGCCCCCTCCCGACGGCCCGGTACCGTCGGCGCCCGATGAGCGAGCGCTGTTTCACCCTCCTCTCCACCAGCGACACCGACCTGCTCTCCGCGCGATCCAGCGGCGCGGACTGGCGGCTGGGCAACCCCGTCGCGCCTCGACGACGCCGGCATCGCCGCGCTCGCCGACGGCAGCCAGGTCGTCGTCGTCCGGATCCTCGGCGTCCGGCGGCAGTACGAGGAGATGCTCGCGCCGCTGCTGGCCGGCCCTGCGCCGGTCGTCGTCCTCGGCGGGGAGCAGGTGCCCGACGCCGAGCTGATGGAGCTGTCGACCGTGCCGATGGGCGTGGCCACCGAGGCGCACGGCTACCTGGCGCAGGGCGGTCCCGGACAACCTCGTGCAGCTGCACCGGTTCCTGTCCGACACCGTGCTGCTCACCGGCGAGGGCTTCGAGCCGCCGTCCGTCGCGCCGGACTGGGGCGTGCTGGAGCGCACCTCCTCGGGCGACGGCCCGCGGGTCGCCGTCCTCTACTACCGGGCGCACCACCTGGCCGGGAACACCGCCTTCATCGAGGAACTCTGTGGCGCTATCGAGTCCGGCGGCGGCCAGGCGCTGCCGGTGTTCACCTCGTCGCTCCGGTCGGTCGGTCCCGAGCTGCTGGAGGTGCTGAAGACCGCCGACGCGCTGGTGGTCACCGTGCTCGCCGCCGGCGGCTCGCGGCCGGCGCTCGCCTCGGCCGGTGGGGACGACGGCGCGTGGGACGTCGGCCAGCTCGCCGAGCTCGACGTGCCGGTGATCCAGGGGCTGTGCCTCACCCGGTCGCGCGCCGACTGGGCGGCCGACGACGACGGGCTCTCGCCGCTGGACGTCGGCAACCAGGTGGCGATCCCCGAGTTCGACGGCCGGCTGATCAGCGTGCCGTTCTCGTTCAAGGAGACCGACGAGGACGGGCTGACCTCGTACGTCGCCGACCCCGAACGCGCCGCCCGGGTGGCCGGGACGGCGCTCGCGCACGCGCGGCTGCGGCACACCCCGCCGGCCGACCGGCGGATCGTCGTGATGCTCTCGGCCTACCCGACCAAGCACGCTCGCATCGGCAACGCGGTCGGGCTGGACACCCCGGCGTCCGTCGTCCGGCTGCTGGCCGCCATGGCGGGGCAGGGCTACGACGTCGGACCGTTCGACGGGCCGGACGCGCTGCCGGGCGCTGGCCGAGCTGGACGGCGACGCGCTGGTGCACGCGCTCATCGCGGCCGGCGGCCAGGACGCCGACTGGCTCACCGAGGAGCAGCTGTCGGGCAACCCGGTGCGCATCGCCGCCGACGAGTACCGGGCGTTCTTCGAGACGCTGCCGGCCGACCTCCGCGCGGCGATGGAGCGAGCACTGGGGCCCGGCGCCCGGATCGCTGTTCGTCGACCCCGACGGACGGCGCGATCGTGCTTGCCGGTCTGCGGGCGGGCAACGTCGTGGTGATGGTCCAGCCGCCGCGCGGCTTCGGGGAGAACCCGATCGCGATCTACCACGACCCGGACCTGCCGCCGTCCCACCACTACCTGGCCGCGTACTGGTGGCTGCGCTCCTCGTTCGGGGCGCACGCGATGGTGCACGTCGGCAAGCACGGCAACCTGGAGTGGCTGCCCGGCAAGACGGTCGGGATGTCGGCGTCCTGCGGCCCGGACGCCGCGATCGGCGACCTGCCGCTGGTCTACCCGTTCCTGGTCAACGACCCGGGCGAGGGCTCGCAGGCCAAGCGCCGCGCGCACGCCACGCTGGTCGACCACATGGTGCCGCCGATGGCGCGGGCCGAGTCCTACGGCGACATCGCCCGCCTGGAGCAGCTGCTCGACGAGCACGCCAACATCGCGGCGATGGACCCGGCGAAGCTGCCGGCCGTCCGGGCGCAGATCTGGACGCTGCTGCAGGCGGCCAAGCTCGACTCCGACCTGGGCCTGAACGAGCGGCCGGAGGACGACCACTTCGACGAGATGATCCTGCACGTCGACGGGTGGCTCTGCGAGATCAAGGACTCGCAGATCCGCGACGGCCTGCACGTGCTCGGCGCCCCGCCCGAGCGGGCAGAACCGGGTCGACCTGGTGCTCGCGATGCTGCGCGCGCGGCAGATCTGGGGCGGCTCCGTGGCGCTGCCCGGTCTGCGCGAGGCGCTGGGCCTGGCCGAGGACGGCTCGGCCGGGCGGGTCGAGACCGACGCGGTCGAGGCACAGGCGTCCGCGCTCGTGTCGGGCATGGAGGCGCGCGGGCTGGGTGACCGACGCCGTCGACGCCGTCGTCCGGGAGGTGCTCGGCCGGGCGGACGACGCAGTCGCCGCCGTCCTCCGGTTCGCCGTCGACGAGGTGGTGCCGCGGCTGGAGCGCACCACCGACGAGCTCGACGCGACGCTGCACGCGCTCGAGGGCGGCTACGTGCCGGCCGGGCCGTCGGGGTCGCCGCTGCGCGGGCTGGTCAACGTGCTGCCGACCGGGCGCAACTTCTACACGGTCGACCCGCGGGCGATCCCGTCGCGGCTGGCGTGGGAGACCGGGCAGGCGATGGCCGACTCGCTGCTCGCGCGCTACCTGGCCGACACGGGGGAGTACCCGCCGTCGGTGGGCCTGTCGGTGTGGGGCACGTCGGCGATGCGGACCTCGGGCGACGACGTCGCCGAGGTGCTCGCGCTGCTCGGCGTCCGCCCGGTGTGGGACGACGCCTCGCGGCGGGTGACCGGCCTGGAGCCGGTGCCGCTCGACGAGCTCGGCCGGCCGCGGATCGACGTCACCGTGCGGATCAGCGGGTTCTTCCGGGACGCCTTCCCGCACGTGGTGACCATGCTGGACGACGCGGTCACGCTGGTCGCGGGCCTGTCCGAGCCCGACGACCGGAACTACGTGCGGGCGCACGTCGAGGCCGACCTCGCCTCGCACGGCGACCGCCGCCGCGCCACCACCCGGGTGTTCGGCTCCAAGCCGGGGGCGTACGGGGCCGGGCTGCTGCCGCTGATCGACTCGCGCAACTGGCGGGGCGACGCCGACCTGGCCGAGGTCTACGCGGTCTGGGGCGGCTACGCGTACGGGCGGGACCTCGACGGGGTCGAGGCGCGCCCGGACATGGAGTCGGCGTACCGGCGGATCGCGGTGGCGGCGAAGAACGTCGACACCCGCGAGCACGACATCGCCGACTCCGACGACTACTTCCAGTACCACGGCGGGATGGTGGCGACGGTCCGCGCGCTGACCGGGCGGGCACCGGCGGCCTACATCGGCGACTCCACCCGGCCGGAGTCGGTGCGCACCCGGTCGCTGGGCGAGGAGACCGCGCGGGTGTTCCGGGCGCGGGTGGTGAACCCGAAGTGGCTCGCGGCGATGCGCCGGCACGGCTACAAGGGCGCGTTCGAGCTGGCCGCGACCGTCGACTACCTGTTCGGCTACGACGCGACGACCGGCGTGGTCGCCGACTGGATGTACGAGAAGCTGACCCAGACCTACGTGCTCGACCCCGAGAACCGCGAGTTCATGGAGCGGTCCAACCCGTGGGCGCTGCACGGCATCGCCGAGCGGCTGCTGGAGGCGGTCGACCGGGGGATGTGGGCCGAGCCGGATCCCGCGCTGCTGGCCGAGCTGCGGCAGGCGTACCTGGACACCGAGGGCGACCTCGAGGGCGGGGAGACTCCGGCGCAGGCCCGGTCGTAACAGTCGCATCGGTTCCGCCGTGCAGTGTCCCGAACTCTCCGTGACGGCACGCCGCGGCCCATGACACAGGTGTCATTCATGGCGACCGCGGGGTAACGAGCGGTCATGAGCATCCTGAACAAGCTTCTCGGAACTGCACAGGGCGCCGCACGCGGCGGCACGCGCGGGCGGACCGCCCGACGGCCGGCACGCACCACGGGAACGTCCCGTGGCGCCGGACTGGGCCGCGGCGTCGGGATGGCGAAGCGTCCCGCGCCTCGACGCACCGCCTACGGGCGGCAGCCCACCACCACCGCCGGCGGCGGCCTCGGTGGACTGATCGGTGGGCTGCTGCGCCGCCGTTGACGACAGCCCCGAGGACGGCGGCGGCACCCAGCAGGGTGACCGCCGTCGTCCGGTGCTGGGCGGGCACCTCACCGCGAGCGGGCCCCTCCCGATCGGCTGCCGGCCGCCCTATCCTCGCCTCTCTCCGGTCGTCCGGCCGGGGCGGCGGATCCCGGGGGAGCCTGACGTGCCCCAGCAGCGCGCTGCGACGAGGGCGACCCGGGCCGGCGACGGCCCGCTGCCCACGGGCACGGTGACCTTCCTCTTCACCGACATCGAGGGCTCGACGACGCTGCTTCGCGAAGCCGGCGCCGCCTACGGCGCGCTGCTCGAGGAGCACCGGCGGCTGCTGCGGGCGGCCTTCGCCGCGCACGCAGGCCGCGAGGTCGACACCCAGGGCGACGCGTTCTTCGTCGCGTTCCCCGGCCCGGTCCAGGCGGTCGCAGCCGCGGTCGACGGCCAACGGGCCTTGGCCGCCCATCCGTGGCCTCCGCCGACCCAGGTGCGGGTGCGCATGGGACTGCACACCGGTGAGGCGTCCGCGGTGGGCGGCTCCTACGTCAGCGTGGCCGTCCACCGGGCGGCGCGGATCGCGGCGGCGGCGCACGGCGGCCAGGTCCTGGTCTCGGACGCCACGGCATCGCTGGTCCGGGACGAGCTCCCCGACGGTGTCGACCTCCGCGACCTGGGGGAGCACCGGTTCAAGGACTTTCCGCTGCCGACGCGGCTGTACCAGCTCGTCGTCGCCGGAGCTGCCCGACGGACTTCCCGCCCCTGCACACCCTGGGTCGGCGATGGACGGTGCCGACGCCGCCGGGCAGCTTCGTCGGGCGCGAGGACGACATCGCCGCCGTCGTCGTGCTGCTGCGGGACAACCGGACCCGGCTGGTGAGCCTCACCGGGCCGGGCGGCATCGGGAAGACCCGACTGGCGCTCGAAGCGGCCCACGCGATGGAGGCCGACCTGTCCGGCGGCGCCGTCTTCGTCCCCCTCACGGCGGTGACCGACCCGTCGCTCGTGCTGGCCGCCGTGGGAGACGCGGTCGGCGCCCGACGAGAGCCGGGCGAGGACGTCGTCGGCGCGCTGGCCGCCCTCCTCGGGGGCGAGCGCACGCTGCTCGTCCTGGACAACCTCGAGCAGGTTCTCGGCGCCGCGGGGGACGTGGCCGAACTGCTGGAGCGGATACCGGCGGCCGTCCTCCTGGCGACCAGCCGGGCACCGCTGCGGCTGCGCGTCGAGCAGCTGTTCCCGGTGCGGCCGCTGCCCGAGCCCGCCGCCGTGCAGCTGTTCGCCGAGCGCTCGGCAGCCGTGCGTCCGGGGGGCGTCGGCCTCGACGAGCAGGACGTGATCGCGGAGATCTCGCGCCGGCTGGACGGGCTGCCGCTGGCCATCGAGCTGGCCGCGGCCCGGGTCCGGCTGTTGTCCGCGGCTGCGCTGCTGGACCGGCTGCGGCGGCAGCTCGACGTCCTCGGGGCGGGTCCGGTCGACCTGCCGGAGCACCAGCGCACGCTGCGCGCCACGATGGACTGGAGCCATGGTCTGCTCGCGCCGCACGAGCAGGCGCTGTTCGCCCGGCTCGCCGTGTTCTCGGGTGGCTGGGGCCTCGAGGCGGCGGAGGAGGTGTGTGCCCGGCCCGGCGAGCCCGATCTGCTCGACACCGTCGGGGCCCTCGTCGACGCGAGCCTCGTGCTCTCGGTGGACGACGGGTCGGAGCCGCGGTTCACCATGCTGGAGACGGTTCGCGTCTACGCCGCGGAGCGACTGGCCGGCTCGCCCGACCGGCAGGAGACCGAACGCCGGCACGCCGCCTGGATCCTCGGCCTGACCGAGCAGCTGCTGGGCACGCAGGGCGCGGACTACCGGCGGGCGCGGCAGCACCTGGAGCGGGAGCGGGCCAACTACCGCGCGGCCGTGCAGCGGCTGCTCGACGCCGGTGACCTGGCCGGGATGGCGCTGCTCGTCCGCAACGCCATCGGCTACCTCGCCTTCCGTGACGCCGAGGTCGAGGCCCGGACGTGGCTCGACAACGCGCTCGCGCAGTCGTCCGGGGTCGCCCCTGCCGTGCGGGGTCGGTTGCTCGTCCTCCGGGCGCTCGTCGCGATGTCGCTCGGGGAGCTGGACCAGATCGTCCCGCTGGTGGAGGAGGGGAAGCCGCTGCTCGATCCAGGGCCGGACTCCGACTTCGACCGCGCGCTGGCGTCGGTCGCCGACATCCAGAGGGGAATGGCTCAGGGGCTCGACGGGGCCGTCCGGGCCGCGATGGTGGCACTGGACCTGTTCACCGCGCTGGGGTTCGAGGTCGGCCAGGGAACGATGCACCTGGTGGTCGGTGACATCGGGCTCGCCACCGGGGATCACGAGACCGCGGTGCGCCACTACCGGTCGGCGGCAGACGTCGCCGAGCGCATCGGAGAGGACGGCATGCTCGGCCGGGCGCTGATCCTGCTGGGCCTCAGCCAGCTGGCCCAGGAGGACGTCGCCGCGGCACGGCGGTCCGTGCTCGACGGTGCGCAGGCCAATCTGCGGGCCGGTCAGCAGACGAGCATGGCGTACTCGCTGGAGGGCCTGGCCGCCGTCGCGCTGGCGGAGGGCAGGTGTTCGGTCGCGGCGCGGACGCTGGCCTCCGCGGACGAGGCCAGGGGGCGCAGCGCCCTGCCGCTCACCCCGGGGCTGCCCCCGCTGGTCCGGGCGCTCGTGGGCCGCTGTCGCGAACTCCTGGGCGAGGAGGCGTTCGAGCGGACGTGGGCGGAGGGCCGGCGGTGGTCCCTCCGGCAGGCGCTGGAGCTGGCGCTGAACGATCTCTCGGCGCCGCCGACGCCGTCGCCGGCTCCGGCCGACGGGTGATCGTCGGCGGCATCACGCGACCAGTGCGGCGCCGACCAGCAGCGCGACTGCCGTGGTCACCTCGGCCAGCGCGCCCATGACGTCGCCGTTGACCCCGCCGAGCCGCCGGCGCGCGCGGTGGAGGACGAGTTCGGCGGCGAGCAGGCCGGCTGCCGCCGCGCCGAGGAGGCCGGCCGCGCGCAGCGGGTCCGCGCCGGTGGCGGCGACGACCGCGGCCGCCAGCACCACGGCCCAGGCGGCGAGGACGAGCGGCCGCACGGTCCCGGCCACCGCCCGGCCGAGCGTGGATCCCGCCGCCGTCGGAACCCCGGGCAGGCCGGTGCGGGTCATGGCGAGGCGGGCGACGGCCACCGCCGTCCAGACCGCGAGCCAGCCGCCGTCGGCGGCGAGCAGCACGGCGGCGCAGGACACCTGCAGCAGGAGCACCAGGACGACGGCCGCCACCCCGAAGGGCCCGACGTCCCCCTGGCGCATGACCGCCAGCGCCCGGTCCCGGTCGCGCAGCGGCCCGAGGCCGTCGGCCGTGTCGGCGAGACCGTCGAGGTGGAGACCGCGGGTCAGCAGCGCCAGGAGGATCAGGGCCAGCGCGGCGCCGACCAGCGGCGAGACGATGCGTGCCCCGAGGACGCCGACACCCGACGCGAGCCCGCCGAGCACGAGGCCGACCAGTGGCGCCCAGGGCAGCACCCCGCGCGCCGACGCGGTCGCCCGGCGCGGCACGGGCAGGACGGTGAGCAGGGCGAACGCCTCCAGCGGGCCGGTCCCCCGCACGGGTCGGTCGGTCACCGCAGCCGCTGCGGAAGCCCGGCGACGACGAACCACACCTCGTCGGCGGTGCCGGCCAGTCGCTGGTTCACCTCGCCGAGCACGTCGCGGAACAGCCGGCCGGCTCGGGTCTCCGGCACCACGCCGAGACCGACCTCGTCGCTGACGGCCACCACGTGCGCCGGCGTCATCGCCCAGGCGTTGACGAGTGCGTCGCAGCGCCCCGCCAGCCGCTGCTCCGCGTCGGGGTCGTCGGTCCACACACCGGTCTCGTCCATGAGGGCGGCGACCCAGGTGGTCACGCTGTCGACCAGCACCGACCCCGGGCGCAGGAGATCCGACGGCGCCGTGGTCTCCAGCGTCGACCAGCCGGCCGGCCGGCGGGCCCGGTGCGCGGCCACCCGCGCCGCCCACTCGGCGTCGTCCGGCGCTCCCGCGGACGTGGCCAGGTAGGTGACGTCGTCGCGGCCGGCCAGCAACGACTCGGCGAAGGCCGACTTGCCCGACCGCGAACCGCCGAGCACCAGCACCCTGCTCACGTCGTCTCCCTGCGCGGGCTCATCCGGCCAGCTCCAGCCGGGTGACGGTGCCGTTGTGCGGGGTCACGGCCGGCATCCCCTCGGGCCCGGCGCCGGCGACCACCGCCTGGGCCGCGCGGATGGTGTCGCCGTGCGTGACCAGGGCGACGACGTCGGCGGGCGGGTCGGCGCGCAGCTGCTGGAGGTAGTCGGCCACCCGGGCGTGCAGCTGGGCGAGGCTCTCGCCGTCCTCGGCCGACCAGTGCGGATCGGTCCAGTCGACGACGTCCCACAGCTCGCGCGAAGGTCGTCCCTCGAGCACGCCGTAGGACTGCTCGCGCAGGGCCGGCGTCGTCCGCACCGCCAGGCCGGTCGCGCGGGCGCAGTGCTCGGCCGTCTCGACGGCGCGGCGGAGGTCGCTGGACACGAGCGCTCCCGGGCGGGCGGCGGCCAGCTCGCGGGCGGCGTCGGCGGCCTGCCGGTGTCCCAGCTCGGTGAGCCTCGGGTGCGGCGTCTGCCCCTGCATGAGTCCGGCGGCGTTCCAGTCGCTCTGCCCGTGCCGGACGAGCAGCAGGGTGAGCGGGCGGGCCATGGCCCTGGCAGCGTAGCCACGAGCCCGCCGGCTGCCCCGCGCAGCCGGATCGGCGGCGACTCGTACCGTCGTCGCCGTGACTCTGCCGCTCCGTCCCGGTGCCGCGCGTCCGGCCCGGCCCTCCGGCCCCGACCCGCTGGCCCCGCTGCTCGACCTGCCGGGCGTCCAGGAGGCGGCGGACGCCGCCCGGGTCGCGGTCGACCGGCTGCTGGGCCACCGCGTGCTGCGTCGGGAGTCCGCCGGAGTGAGCACGGAGTCGGCGCTCCGGGGGGCGCGGGCGTCGGCCGCTCTCGAGGGCGTCGACGTCCCCCTCGCGGAGCTGCGCGCGGGGAGGGTGGACGACCCGGTCGTGCAGGGCGCGCTGCGGGTGTCGGCCGCTCTCGGGTCGATGACCGAGACCTGGTCCCGGGCGCCGGGGCAGGTGCTCGCCCGGCTGCACGTGCTGGCCGCCGCCGACCTCGCCGACCGGGCGGAACTCGGCCGCCCCGGCCCGCACGCCGGACCTCGGCTCGGCGGGCTGCTGGGCCTCGTGACGGGCACGACGACCGCACCCGCGGTGCTCGTGGCGGCGCTCGTCCACGGCGAGGTGGCGGCGCTGGCACCGTTCGGATCCGGCGACGGGGTCGTGGCGCGAGCCGCCGGGCGGTTGACCGGGATCACCCGGGGCCTCGATCCCAAGGCGGTGTCGGTGCCGGAGGTCGGCTTCGCCGAGCTGGGCATCGACGCCTACCGGACGGCCCTGGACGGGTACGCGCGCGGCACGTCGGCAGGCGTGGCCACCTGGCTCGTGCACTGCTGCCGGGCCACGGAGCACGGCGCGCTGGAGGGCCTGGCGATCTGCGAGAGCCTGCTGCGCGGCTGAGCTCAGGCGCCGCGGCGGCGCCGTCGACCCGGGGACCGGCGGCGGGCGGGCTCGCCAGGGCGGCCGCGTCGCGGAGCGCGCGGTGGCGGGCGTACCAGGCCAGGCCGACCACGGCCGCGCCCACGCCCATCGCGGCGCCGGTGACGACGGGCGTCGTCGGCGCCGAGAAGCGGCTGCGGAGGGAGACCGGGCGGGTGAACTGCCGGATCGGCCAGCCCTGCTCCAGGGCGGCGCGGCGCAGACCCCGGTCCGGGTTGACCGCGGTGGGGTGGCCGACGGCCGACAGCATCGGCAGGTCGGTGACCGAGTCGCTGTAGGCGTAGCAGTCGGCGAGGTCGTAGCCGTTCTCCTCGGCGACCTGGCGCATCGCCGCGGCCTTGTTCTCGCCGTAGGCGTAGTAGTCGATCTCACCGGTGTAGCGCCCGTCGGCGATCACCATGCGGGTGGCCACGACGCGGTCGGCCCCGAGCATGGCCCCGATCGGCTCGACGACCTCCGCCCCACTGCTCGAGACGATCACGATCTCGCGGCCGGCGGCGCGGTGCTCCTCGATCAGGTCCGCGGCCTCGGCGTAGACGAGCGGGTCGACGATGTCGTGCAGCGTCTCCCGGACGATGTCGTGCACCGTCGCGACGTCCCAGCCGGTGCACATGGCCGAGACCTGCGCCCGGAGACGCTCCATCTGCTCGGCGTCGGCGCCGGCGAGGGAGAAGACGAACTGCGCGTACGCGGTCTTCAGCGCGGCACGCCGGTTGATCAGCCCGCCCTGGAAGAACGGGCGGCCGAAGGCCAGGGTGCTGGACTTGGCGATGACCGTCTTGTCCAGATCGAAGAACGCCGCGGCGCGGGTCACAGTTCACGAGGGTAAGCGGAGCAGATCGGCGGGACCTGGCGTCCGCGCCGTCCACACCCGAACGGGTCATCCACAGATCCGCCGGCGATCTGGCGAGACTTGCCGGAACCGGCTGGGCTCGCTCCGTGATCGCTCCCCGTACCGCCGCCCGTCCGCTCGTCGTGGCCACCGACGACGGGCTGCTCGACGACTGCCTGCGCCTGCTCGCCGCCGCCGGCGCGGAGCCCGAGGTGGCGACGGGCGGGCCCGCGTTGCGGCGGGCCTATCGGGAGGCACCCCTGGTCCTGCTCGGTGCCGAGGTCCTGTCCTCCCCGCAGGTGCGCGCGCTGTCCCGCCGGCCGGGGGTCGTGGTGGTGGCCGGCGCACCGCTGCCGGCCGACGGCTGGGCGGCCGCGGTCGAGGTGGGCGCCGAGCGCGTGGCCGTGCTCCCCGACGAGGAGCCCTGGCTGCTGTCGCGGGTCGCCGCCGCCGTCCGCGACCCGGTCGAGCGCGGTGCCGTCCTCGCCGTGTCCGGCAGCTGCGGAGGTGCCGGCGCGAGCACGGTCGCGGCGGCACTCGCCCTGGCGGCCGCGCCGGGCGCGGTGCTGGTCGACGGCGACCCGTGGGGCGGCGGTCTGGACCTGGTGCTCGGTGCCGAGCGCACGGAGGGTCTGCGCTGGCCGGAGCTGACCGGCCTGCGCGGCCGGGTGGCCGGCGACGCACTGCTCGCCGCCCTCCCGGAGGTGGCCGGCGTGCACGTGCTCGCCGCCGCTCGCTCCGTCCCGTCCGAGATCCCTGTCGCGGCCCTGACCGCGGTCACCGAGGCGGCCGCAGCGGTGGGCAGCACCGTCGTGCTGGACCTGCCCCGGGCGGCGCCGTCGCACGACGGGCCGGCCGCGACGGCCGACCTTGCGGTGCTCGTGGTTCCCGCACGGCTCCGGTCGGCGGGCGCTGCGCGCCTGCTGGTCGACGCCGAGGGCTCCCCGTGGTCCCGGGCCGGACTGGTCGTGCGGGCCGTTCCGGGAGGGCTCGCACCCGCCGAGGTGGCGGACGCCGTCCGCCGGCCGGTGCTCGCGACGCTGCCGCACGACCGCAGTGCGGTGCCGCGCGCCGAGCGGGGCGAACTGCCCTCGGTCGCGCCCCGCTCGCCGCTCGGCACGGTCGCCCGCCGGGTGCTGGCCGCGCTGGGACAGCAGCGGCGGGCAGCATGACGGCGCCCGGGCTCATCGATCGCGTCCGTGCCCGCCTGGTGCTCACCGCGGACCCGCCCACCCGGGCGCATGTGGCAGCCCTCGTCCGGGAGGAGTCCGGCGGCCTGCTGGACGACGGCGCCGTGCTCGTCGCAGTGCGGGAGGCGGTCGACGAACTCGCGGGCGCCGGTCCGCTGGAGGCACTGCTGCGCGCGCCGGGAGTCACCGACGTGCTCGTGAACGGACCCGACGAGGTCTGGATCGACCGCGGCACCGGCCTGGAGCGGACGGACCTGCGGTTCCCCGACGAGGACGCCGTGCGGCGGCTCGCCGTCCGCCTCGCCGCCGCGGCCGGCCGACGGCTCGACGACGGCGTCCCGTGGGTGGACGCCGGGCTGCCCGATGGCACCCGGCTGCACGCGGTCCTGCCGCCGGTCGCCGACGGCGGCACCTGCCTGTCGCTGCGCGTGCTCCGGCGCTGCTCGCTGTCCGTCGCCGACCTCGCGGAGGCGGGCACGTTTCCGGGCGGGTCGGAGGAGACCCTCCGCGGCCTGGTCTCGGCCCGCGCCGCCCTGCTCGTCACCGGCGGCACCGGCTCGGGCAAGACCACGCTGCTGTCGGCGCTGCTCGGACTCGTCCCACCGTCCGAGCGCCTGGTGATCTGCGAGGACGCGCCAGAGCTGACTCCTGATCATCCGCACGTCGTCCGGCTGGTCGGCCGCCCGGCCAACGTGGAGGGCGCGGGAGAGGTGACGCTCCGCGACCTGGTCCGCCAGGCCCTACGGATGCGCCCGGACCGGGTGGTGGTCGGCGAGGTGCGCGGAGCGGAGGTGGTGGACCTCCTCGCGGCGCTCAACACCGGGCACGAGGGCGGGGCGGGCACGTTGCACGCCAACCGTCCCGCAGAGGTGCCGGCCAGGCTGGAGGCGCTCGGCGTCGCGGCCGGGATGGACCGGGCGGCCGTCCACAGCCAGGCGGCGGCGGGCCTCGACGCGGTGGTCCACCTGCGCCGGACGGCGCTCGGCCGGCGGGTCGAGGAGATCGGGATGCTGCGCCGTGACGGTGAGCTGGTCTGCGTCGAGCCCGCGTGGCGGGCCGACGGCGGGCCCGTTCCCGGGGCGCGGCTGCTGGCGGACGTCCTGGTCCGCGCCCGGGAGCCGGCGTGCTGAGCGGCGCGCTCGCCTGCGCCGCAGCCGCATTGCTGTGCTGGCCGCGGCAGGACCGGTCGGCACCGGCTCGCGCCCTCGCGTTCCGCGCCGCTGCCCGGCTGCCGGGCCGGCGGACGGTCGTGGCGGGAGCAGCGGCGGCCGCCGTGGTGGTGGGGGTCGCGAGCACACCGATCGTCGCGGTGCTCGTCGCCGGTGCCGTGCTCGGGGCCGGCCGGTCGTGGGAGCGCAGGCGGGAGCGCGCGGTCGAGGAGCGCCGGGTGCGCGGACTCGCCGATGCGCTCGCGGGTTTCGCCGCCGATCTTCGGGCGGGCAGACCTTTCGACGAGGCCGTGCTGGCGGCGAGCGGGACATGTCCCGACGGCGTCACAGCGGAGGCGCTGGGCCGGGCGTTGCGGGTGCCCGAGAGCGAGCACCGACCGGCACCCACCGGCGGTGCCTGGGCCCAGGCCGTGGTGCGGATCGCCGCCGGCGTGCGGCTCAGCAGCCGGACCGGTTGTTCGTTGGCGGCGGTCGCCTGCGCGGTCGAGGACGACCTGCGCAGCCGCGTACGCCAGCAGCAGGACCTGCGGACGGCGGTGGCCGGCCCTCGGGCGAGCGCGTTCCTCTTGGCCGCCCTGCCGCTCCTGGCGCTGGCCATGGGCAGCGGGATCGGCGCCGACCCGTGGCACGTGCTCGTCACGACGCCGGTGGGCAACCTGCTGCTCCTCGTCGGCGCCGGACTGGAGGTCGCCGGGCTCACCTGGTCATCCCGGCTGGTCCGGCGCGCCGTGCCGTGACGGCCGCCCTCGCGCTCCTCGCCGCGGCTGTCGCGCTCTGGCCGGATCCGGGACGAATGGTGACCCTGCGCCTGCGGTTCCTGGGCTGGCGGCACCCTGCAGGACGCCGACGAGCGCGCCTGCCGCCAGGTGACGGCCCGCTCCGGCGATGGGTGCTCGCGGCAGGCGCGGCCGTTCCTGTGGGACTCCTCCTCGGCGGTGCAGTGGGCGGCGGTGCCGCCGTCGCGGTGCTGGTCCTGGCCGAGCGGGGCATGCGCCGGATGCAGGACGGCGGGCAGGCGTCGGACGCCTGCCTGCGCAGCGAACTGCCGGTCGCCTGCGACCTCCTGGCCGTGTGCCTGGCCGCCGGCGTCCCGCTGCCCGGGGCGCTCGCGGCGGTCGCGGGTGCGGTGGGCGGTGCTCTCGGCGTCGAGCTCGAGCGGGTCGCGGGCATGGCCCGGCTGGGGGCCGACCCGGGCCGTGCCTGGCAGGGGGCGCCGGTCGCGCTGGAACCGCTCGCGCGCACCGTCCGGCGCAGCGAGACCTCCGGAGCCCGTGCCGCTCCGGCCCTGCACGCGCTCGCGGCCGACCTCCGGGGGTCGACCCGGGCCGCGACCGATGCCGCCGTGCGGCGCGCAGGCGTGTGGATCCTGGCGCCCCTCGGGCTGTGCTTCCTCCCGGCGTTCGTCTGCCTGGGCGTCGTCCCCCTGGTGATCGGCATCGCCGGGGACGTCCTGGGGTGACGCGCCGCCTCCACAGGATGCGCGGCCGTCCACAGATCCGTCCGGGACCTGGGATCGGGCCCGGCCGCCGCACAGGCTCGGAGGAGGCGTCCGGACGGACGCCCGACCGGAGGAGGAGCCATGAGCGAGGACCAGCGGACCGCCCGAGGAATCGGAGGCCGGGTGCGGCGCCGGTGGCGACGGCTGCGTGCGGGGGCCGAGGCCGGCATGAGCACGGCGGAGTACGCGGTCGGCACGGTCGCCGCGTGTGCCTTCGCCGCCGTGCTCTATCGCGTGGTCACCGGTGACTCGATCGTCTCCGCGCTCGACGCCCTGGTCGACCGCGCGCTCAACACGCTGACCTGACCGTGGCGACCCATCCGCGACGGCGACGACGCGCTGCGGACGCCGGCATGGTGACCGCCGAGGCCGCCCTGGCGCTGCCGGTGCTGGTCCTCGTGCTCGCCGGTGCCGTCGCGGCGGTCGCCGTGCTCGGGGCCCAGTTGCGGTGCGTCGACGCGGCGCGGGAAGGCGTGCTGGCCGCCGCCCGTGGGGAGGACGCCGCGACGGTGCGGTCGCTCGTCGAGGGGATCGCGCCGGACGGTGCGAGGGTTCGGGTGGACGGACCCGAGGGGGACCGGGTGTCGGTGACCGTCACCGCCCAGGTGACGCCGCTGGGCGCCGTGCCCTGGTCGGTGCGGGTGAGCGCCTCGGCCGTCGCCCGGCCCGAACCCGGCCTGGGAGCTACGCCGTGATGCCGTCGGCGGAGCGCGGGTCGGGCACCGTGTGGGTCGTCGCCCTCTCGGGTGTGCTCGGCGTCGTGGGGCTCGCGGCGCTGCTCGTCGGCTCCGCCGTCGTGGCGCGGCACCGCGTGTCCGCCGCGGCCGACCTCGCTGCCCTTGCGGCGGCCGGCAGCGCCGTGGCAGGCGACGCCGATCCCTGCGCGGCGGCCGGCGCGGATCGCCCGCGACAACGGCGCCGACCTCAGGCACTGCTCGGTCGACGGCGGTGCCGTCGCGCAGGTCGAGACCGTGGTTCCGGTGCGGCTGGGCCCGCTGGGAACCCGGGCGGTGACGGCCCGGGCGCGGGCGGGCCCGGTGACCGATCCCGTCGCCGGGTCAGGCGCTCGGGTCGCGGGAGAGGTGCTCGTGCACGCCCAACCAGCGGCCGTCGTCCTGGCAGGCGAAGACGATCGTCTCCCGCTCGGACAACACGGACTCACCCTCGTGCGTCGCCACGGTGGTGCTGACCCGGTGGGTGAGCACTGCGACGTCGCCCAGCACCTGGACGACGGTCTCCGACGTGCTGCAGTCGAGCACGCGAAAGCCGTCCTCGGCGGCCCACCGAGCCCACTCCCGGCGGTACTCGTCCGTCGAGGTCAGCGAGCCGGTCCGTGGTGTGGAACAGGAAGGTCGCGTCGTCGGCGAAGCAGGAGAAGTACGCCTCCAGGTCACCGCCGCCGAACGCCGAGACCAGCGACTCCGCGGCCCGCCGGACCTCGGCCTCCGCGCTCATGCGCGCGGCGCCATCGCGGACACCAGTTCGTAGGCGACGTGCGACGCGGCGATGCCGGTGATCTCGGCGTGGTCGTAGACCGGTGCCACCTCGACGAGGTCGGCTCCGACGAGGTTCGCGCCGGCGAACGACCGCAAGATGGCGAGCAGCTCCCGGCTGGTCAGGCCCCCGGCCTCCGGAGTGCCGGTGCCGGGCGCGAAGGCCGGGTCGAGCACGTCGATGTCGACCGAGACGTACACCGGGCGGTCCTCCACGCGCGCCAGCACCCGCTCGATCACGCCGCGGATGCCGAGGTCGTCGACCTCGCGGGCGTGCACCACCTGGAAGCCGAGCTCGCCGTCGTCCACGAGGTCCTGGGTCGAGTACAGCGGCCCGCGGATGCCTACGTGCAGGCAGCCGCTGCGGTCGAGCAGACCCTCCTCCGACGCCCGGCGGAACGGCGTCCCGTGCGTGTAGTCGGCACCGAAGTAGGTGTCCCAGGTGTCGAGGTGCGCGTCGAAGTGCACGACCGCGATCGGGCCGTGCTTCGCGTGCAGGGCGCGCAGCAGCGGCAGGGCGATCGTGTGGTCGCCGCCGATGGTCAGCAGCCGATCGGCCCGCTCGAGCAGGGCGCGGGCACCCGCCTCGATCTGGCCGATGGCCTCGGTGATCGAGAACGGGTTCACCGCCAGGTCACCGGCGTCGACGACCTGCTGCTGGGCGAAGGGCTCGACGTCCTGGGCGGGGTTGTAGGGCCGCAGCAGCCGCGAGGACTCCCGCACGTGCGCCGGACCGAAGCGGGCACCCGGCCGGTAGCTGACCCCCGAGTCGAACGGCACGCCCACCACGGCGACGTCCACGTCGGAGACCTCGTCGATCCGCGGCAGCCGGGCGAAGGTCGGCGGGCCGGCGAAGCGCGGGACGACCGTCGCGTCCACCTGGCCGAGACGGCCGTCCCGCGAGATGCGCTCGACCATCAGGCGACCGGCTCCTGCGGACGCCGGCCGGCGCGGTGGACCGAGGCGCGCGGGTCGTCGACGACGGGCGGAGCCTCACCGTCGCTGACTGGGACCCCAGCGCGAGCCCTCGGGCCCGAACACGTACCGCGGCTCCGGGAAGGCGAACAGCAGCACCAGGTAGATCACCGCGGCCAGCCCCAGCGACACGGGCAGGCTCACGTCGATGCCGCCACCGACGGCGTTGCGGAACGGGCCCACGATCAGCGGCGGGTAGTTGGCGAACAAGAGGCCGGCGATCGCGGCCGGGACCCAGGCCACCATGCCGCGCCAGTTCATGCCGTCGCTGAACCAGTAGCGCCCGCCGGTGCGGCCCTGGTTGAAGACCTGCAGGTCGGTCGGCGAGTAGTGGCCCCGCCGGACGACGTAGCCGATGGTCATGATGATCATCCAGGGCGTCGTGCAGATCACGATCGCACCGATGAACGCGTTGACGCTGGCCAGCAGGTCGAACGCGAGCCGGCCGACCAGGATGAAGACGAAGGCCAGCGTGCCGATGAACAGCGACGCCTGCACCCGGCTGAGGCGCGGGAAGACCGACGAGAAGTCCAGGCCGGTGCCGTACAGCGAGGTCACGCCGGTGGACATGCCGCCGAGGAACGCCACGACGATCAGGAGCACGGCGTACCAGAGCGGCGAGGCCTGGATCAGCGCCACGATGTAGTCGGCCTCGCCGGCGACCAGCGTCGCGGTGCCCACGCCGAACAGGAACGGGACGAGGGTGGCCAGCTGGCCGAGGAAGGTGGCGCCCAGCAGCCGCGAGGTGGGGGTGCCGCTCGGGATGTAGCGCGACCAGTCGCCGAGGAAGGCGCCGAAGCTGATCGGGTTCCCCATGACGATGAGGGCCGAGAGGATGAAGGTCGGCCAGAAGCTGCCGAGTGCGTAGGCGTCCGGGCCGGGGTCGTAGCCGAAGTCGAACAGCGACGCGTAGGCCACGATCCCGAGCAGGATCAGCACCGTGTTGGCGATGACGACGACCTTGTTGACCAGCAGCATGAACTGGTAGCCGTAGATCACCACCACGATCACCAGGGCGCCGAGGACCGCGTAGATCAGGCCCCGCAGCAGGTCGGAGTCGTCGACGCCGAACAGCCGGGTCAGGGCGCCGACGATCGCGTCACCGCTGACCCAGACCGAGATCGAGTAGAACGCGATCGCGGTGAGCAGCGAGAGGAACGAGCCGAGCACCCGCCCTCGGACACCGAAGTGCGCCCCGGAGGACACCGCGTTGTTGGTGCCGGTGCGCGGCCCGAACAAGCCCATCGGCATCAGGATCAGCGCGCCGACCACCACCCCGAGCAGCGTCGCGGCGATCGCCTCACCCAGGGAAAGGCCCAGCAGGATGGGGAACGTGCCCAGGATGACGGTGGCGAACGTGTTCGCGCCGCCGAACTGGATGCGGAACAGGTCGAAGGGCCCCGACGTCCGCTCGGCGTCCGGGATCGTGTCGATCCCGTGCTGTTCCACGTCGGTCACGCGAGGACGGCGGGCGTCCGCCGCCAGGCCCGCGAGCTCGGGTCCGCTCATGTGCACCTCCGGGTGAGGCGATGGCGCCCGGCCACCGCAGTGCGCACAAGTTAGAGGCAGAGTTGTCTGTGAGACAACTATTGTTGCGCAGAATTTACGTCCGGCATGCTGGCGGCCGACCGGATCGGGAGGGGGAGGGCATGGCGGGTGAGGTCCGACGGCTGACACGTCCCCACGACCCCGCCGAGGCCCACATCGGCGCCCGGCTGCGCACCGCCCGCCAGTCGGCCGGCCTGACGCTCGCCGCGGTCGCCGCGCAGGCCGGGATCACCAAGGGCTTCCTCAGCCGTCTGGAGCGCGACGAGGTGTCACCGTCGGTCGCCTCGCTGGTGTCGGTCTGCGGCGTGCTCGGGATCGGCGTCGGGACGCTCTTCGAGGCGCCGGACACCAATCTCGTGCGCGCCGGTGCGGCGCCGCCGATCAACTTCGGCGGCGAGGGCCTGCGCGAACACCTGCTCACCGCCGGCTCGCAGCGGCAGCTGCAGGTGATCCGGTCACTGGTCGAGCCGGGGGGAGGCGGTGGCGCGGAGCTGTACGCGCTGGCCTGCGAGGTGGAGTTCGTCTACGTCGTGTCGGGGGAGCTGCGGCTGCTCCTGCCCGGGGAGACGGTCGACCTGTCCACCGGCGATGCCTTCACGATGCCCGGGGCCACCCCGCACACGTGGCTCAATCCGTCGACGACGGCGCCGGCCGAAGTCCTGTGGGCCCTCACGCCGGCGCCGTGAACGAACCCACCCGGGAGGAAAAGTGACCTCGCCCGTCCGCGGCATCGTCGACCTGTCCCATCCGCTGGACGACGACACCCCCGTCTACCCCGGCGACCCGGTCGCCCGCTTCGAGCCGGCCACGACGATCGCGGAGCACGGCTACAACGTGCTGCACGTCCGGATGGGCTCGCAGACCGGCACGCACGTCGACGCCCCGTTCCACTTCCTCGAGGACGGCGCCCGCATCGACGAGCTGCCCCTCGACCTGTTCCTCGCCCCCGCCGTGGTCGCCGACCTCCGCGGCACGGCCGCCCACTCCGCGATCACCTGGGCCGACCTGGCGCCGGTCGCGGACCGGCTGGGTCCCGGGCGGATGCTCCTGCTGCACACGGGGTGGGACGCCCACTGGGGCAGCGACGCCTACTTCGACCACCCGTTCCTCGACGGCGACGCCGCCGAGCGCGTCGTCGCGGCCGGTGTCCGCACGATCGGGCTGGACGCACTGAGCCTCGACGAGACCGTCCTGGGCGGCGAGCCCGCGGGCGGCTTCGCCGCGCACGTCGCCGTCCTGGGCGCCGGCGGCGTGATCATCGAGAACCTGACCAACCTGGCGGCCGTGCGGTCGCCGGAGCCCGTCGTCAGCGTGCTGCCGCTGCGCCTGGCCGGTGCCGACGGGGCGCCGGTGCGTGCGGTTGCCTTCGACGTCGCCGGCTGACCGCGCAGCTCAGGGGCGCACAGGTCCGCCGCCTCCCACGGTGAGCAGCTGGCCGACCATCGCGCCGGCGTCCGGGCTGCAGAGGTAGGAGACCGCCGCCGCCACGGTGGCGTCGTCCGCCGGGTCGTCCGGGTCGACCACCACCTGGTTGACGGTGATGCCGTCGGGGCCGAGGTCGCGCGCCAGGGTCTTGGTCAGCGCGACCAGACCACCGTGCACCGCGGCCGCCGCGCTGCCGTCCGGCCGGTCGGCCGGGAACCACCCGGCCCCGACCAGGACGACGCGACCGGCGCGGGAGCGCCGCAGCGCGGGAACCGCGGCGCGCACGGCGCGGAACGCCGGACTGAGCTCCGCCGAGACGTCGCTGAACCATCGGGCCGGGTCCGCGCCGAGGAACGGCGCGGAGGCGGGGACTCCCACGACGTGCACGAGGGCGTCGAGGTGCCGCGAGGGGTCCGGCGCGGTCGTGAAGCCGTCGGTGGCGAGCAGTTCGGCGATGGCGCGCACGAGCGTCTCGTCCGGGCCGGAGACGAGGGCATGGCGGTCGGTCATCAGATCGTCGCTCCGGCGTTGGGGGAGATGACCTGCCCGCTGATCGCCGGCCCGGCGTCGAGCAGGAACACCGCGGCCGCGGCGATCTCGTCGGGCCGCACGAGCCGGCGCACCGGCAGGGTGTCGAGGAAGTCGGCCGCCCGCCACGGCGACGCGGCCTCCAGCATCGGGGTGTCCGCGGCGCCCGGCGCCACGCTGTTGACGCTCACGCCTGTGCCGGCGACCTCGGTGGCCAGCGCCCGGGTGAGGCCCACGATGGCGCCCTTCGTGGTGGCGTAGTGGGCATCGCCCTGGCTGCCGCCGACGCCGAGATCCGAGCTGATGGTCACCACCGCACCGCGCCCGCGCTGCACTATCCGCGGCAGCACCGCGGCGAGGACGGTGGCGGTGCCGGACACGTTGACGCGGAGCATCCGCTCCCAGCGCGCGTCGTCGATCTCGTGCACCGGCGCCATCTCGTAGATGCCCGCGGCCGTCACGAGTGCCTCGACCGGCCCCAGATCCGTCTCGACGCGGGCGACGGCAGCGGTCACGGCGTCGGCATCGGTCACGTCAACCTCGATCGCCAGGTCCACGCCCGCGCTCGGGCGCAGGTCGAGGCCGGCGACCCGTCGTCCGCCCGTGCGCAGCGCCTCCGCGATCGCGGCCCCCAGGCCGCTGGCGGCGCCGGTGACGACGGCGACCGGCCCTGGGGCAGCCGTCACGCGGAGCCGACCGACAGCAGTGCGCCGGTGAGCACGTCCAGGGCGTCGGCGAGCAGCTCCTCGCCGATGACGAACGGCGGGAGGAGCCGCAGCACGTTGCCGTAGGTGCCGCAGGTGAGGACGACGACGCCCTGCTCGTGGCAGGCGCGGGCGACGGCCGCCGTGGCGACCGGGTCCGGCTCGATCGTGCTGGGCCGCACGAGCTCGATCGCGATCATCGCACCGCGCCCGCGGACGTCGCCGATCGCGGGCTGCCGCTCCTGCAACGCTCGCAGACGGGCGGTGATCGTCTCGCCGAGGGCGGCGGCGCGGGCGACCAGGCCGTCCTCCTCGATGGTGGCGATGGTGGCCAGCGCCGCGGCGGCGGCCACCGGATTGCCGCCGTAGGTGCCCCCGAGCCCGCCGACGTGCGGCGCGTCCATGATCTCGGCGCGGCCGGTCACCGCTGCGAGCGGCAGGCCCCCGGCGATGCCCTTGGCCGTGACGATCAGGTCGGGGACGACGTCCTCGTGCTCGGAGGCGAACATCGCGCCGGTGCGAGCGAAGCCGGTCTGCACCTCGTCGGCGACGAAGACCGCGCCGTTGGCGCGCGACCACGCGCACAGCGCGGACAGGAAGCCGGGCGCGGGCACGATGAAGCCGCCCTCGCCCTGGATGGGCTCGATCACGACGGCCGCGACGTTCTCGGCGCCCACCTGCTTCTCGATGACGTCGATGGCGCGGGCGGCGGCCTGCTCGCCGGCCAGCCCGCCGTCGCGGAACGGGTAGGACAGCGGCGCCCGGTAGACCTCGGGTGCGAACGGGCCGAAGCCGTGCTTGTACGGCATGTTCTTGGCGGTCAGCGCCATCGTGAGGTTGGTGCGGCCGTGGTAGCCGTGCTCGAAGACGACGACGGCGGACCGGCGCGTGTACGAGCGGGCGATCTTCACCGCGTTCTCCACCCCCTCCGCGCCGGAGGTCAGCAGGATCGAGCGCTTCTCGTGGTCGCCGGGCGTGAGCCGGTCGAGCGCCTCGGCGACGGCGACGTAGCCCTCGTACGGCGAGACCATGAAGCAGGTGTGGGTGAAGGCGGCGGCCTGCTCGGCCACCGCGGCCACCACCCGGGGGGAGCCGTGGCCCACGCCCGTCACGGCGATGCCGGAGCCCAGGTCGACGAGGTGATTGCCGTCCACGTCGACGAGCACCGCGCCGCCGGCCCGCTCCACGAACGTCGGCAGCATGACGCCGACGCCACGCGCCACCGCGGCCTCGCGGCGGGCGAGCAGTTCGAGCGATCGGGGGCCGGGCACGGCCGTCACCAGGCGACGGTGCTGCGGGACGCCGTTGACGGACTGGTCGACGGACGGTGCGGTAGCGGTCAACGCGCGCCTCCTCGTAGAGCGTGGACGTCCGAGTCTGCGGCCCGGAGCGGCCTGTCGCGGCGTGCCGGACGGGTGAGTTCGGACCGCGGCATTGTCCAGAGTGGCAGCCGACCGGTGATCATGGGGCCGTGGAGACCACCCTCGGTGCCCTGCTCGCCCGGCGCGGCCTCGACCTGCGGCACGTCGCCGGGCCGCTCGACCGCGAGCGACGCGTGCGGTGGGTCGCGGTCAGCGAGCTGCCCGACCCGACGCCCTACCTGGAGGGCGGCGAGCTGCTGCTCACGACGGGACTGGAGCTCGCGGGCGACGACGAGAAGGCGGTCGACGACTACGTCGAGCGGCTGCACCGACGCGGGGTCGTGGCGCTCGGTCTGGGCACCGGCGTCCGTCACGACGCCATGCCGCCGGCGCTGGTGACGGCCGCCGAGCGCGTCGGGTTGCCGCTGATCGACGTCCCGCCGCCGACGCCGTTCATCGCCGTCACCCGTGCCGTCGCCGACCTGGTGGCCCTGGCGGAACGGGAGGACATCACCCGCTCCCTCGACGCACACCGCCGGTTGACCCGGGCCGCGCTGCACGCGGACGGTCCGGACGGCGTCGTCCGCGAGCTCGCGCGACTGGCCGGCGGCTGGGTGCTGGTGACCGACGCCCGGGGTGTCGTGACGCACTCCGCCGGCCACCCACCCGCCGACGGGGCGCACCTCGTCGCCGGCGAGGTGGCGCGCCTCGCCCCGCAGGGCCTGCGCGGCGCCTCCAGCATCTCGTCGTCCGACGGCTCGCTGGTCGTGCATCCGCTCGGTGTCGCGGGGGCGCCGCTCGGCTACCTCGCGGTCGGGCACGCCGCAGGCGCGGGGAGGCCCGTCCGTGGTGCGGTCGCCGCCTCGGTCTCCCTGCTGTCCCTCGCGCTGCAGCGCTCCGACGCGGCCGGTTCCGAACGCCGCCGGGTTCTCCGTGCCGCCGCCGACCTGCTCGTCTCCGGGCGCACCGAGGCCGCGGAGGTACTCCTGGCCGTCGTCGGCGCCGACCTTCCGGACGCGGGGGACGAGCTGGTCGTCGTGGTCGGACACGGCGATCGCGCCGGAGAGCCCGCCGTGCCGACCGGTGCCCTGGCGACCGCCGACGGACCGGACGTCGTCGTCCTCGCGCCGATCGGCCTGGCCGACGAGGTGAGCCGGACGCTGCCCGGACCGGGCCCGGTCGGGGTGTCCCGGCCGGTCGGACGGGCGGATGTGCCCCGTGGCGTCGCCGAGGCGCGGGCGGCCCGCGCCGCGGCGAGCGGACCGACGGACGTCGTCGCCTTCGCCGACGTGCTGGCCGGCGGTGTGCCGACCCTGGTCGACGAGGCCGCCGCGCGTACCTGGGCTCAGGAGCTGCTGGCACCCCTGCGGGCCGACGAGGATCTGCTCGACTCCCTGCGCACGTGGCTCGCGCACCACGGGCAGCTGCAGCCGGCCGCGGCGGAGCTGGGCGTGCACCGCCACACCCTTCGCCACCGGCTGGCACGGGTGGAGGAACTGCTGGGCAGACCGCTCGCCTCCCCCCAGGCCCGCATGGACCTCTGGTTCGCCCTGCAGCGTCTCTGACGTCGCTGTCCATCCTGGTGGGTGCCCGCCCGGACGTGCGCCACAGTGGCACGGTGGGCGGCCCCCGCGCTCCCCTAGCGTCGGCCCGCCGTCGAGAGGGAGAGGTCACCACATGAGCGACGTCCGGGAGTTCTGGATCGCGGGACGCCGCGCGCGGGGTGAGGGCACCCTCGACGTCGTGCACCCGTGGGACGGGCGCATCGTCGCCACCGTCTCGCTGCCCACCGACGCGCAGGTCGAGGAGGCCGTCGCCGCCGCCCACGGTGCGCGGGCAGAGCTGGCCGCCACTCCGGCGCATGTCCGGGCCTCGGCGCTGGCGCACGTGTCGGCGCGGCTGGCCGACCGGGCCGAGGAGGTGGCCCTGCTCCTGGTCGCGGAGAACGGCAAGCCGCTGAAGTGGGCGCGCGGCGAGGTGGCCCGCGCCGTCTCGACGTTCCGCTGGGCGGCCGAGGAGGCGCGTCGTTGGTCGGGCGACGTGCAGCGGCTTGACACCGACGCGGCGGGGGAGGGCCGGCTGGCCGTCGTCCGTCGGCGGCCTCGGGGGCCGGTGCTGGCCATCGCGCCCTTCAACTTCCCGCTCAACCTGGTCGCCCACAAGGTCGCGCCGAGCCTCGCGGTCGGCGCGCCGGTCGTGATCAAGCCGGCGCCGTCGACCCCGCTGTCGTCGCTGCTGCTCGGCGAGCTGCTCGCGGAGACCGCGCTGCCCGCGGGCTCGTGGTCGGTGCTGCCGGTGCCCAACGATCGGATGCCGGCGCTGGTCGTCGATCCGCGGCTGCCGGTCGTCTCGTTCACCGGCTCGGGGCCGGTCGGCTGGTCCATCCGCGACGCGGTGCCCCGCAAGCACGTCGTCCTCGAGCTGGGCGGCAACGCCGCGGCCGTGGTCTGCGCCGACTGGTCGTCGGACGCCGACCTCGACCGCGCCGCCGAGCGGATCGCCGTCTTCGGCACCTACCAGGCCGGCCAGTCGTGCATCTCCGTGCAGCGCGTGCTGGTCGACCGCACGGTGTACGACCGCTTCCTGCCGCGGCTGCTGGACCGGGTCTCGGCGCTCGCCGTCGGGGATCCGCGCGACGAGAAGACCGACGTCGGCCCGCTGGTCGACGAGGCCGCCGCCGGCCGCGTCGCCGAATGGGTGGACGACGCAGTGCGCGCCGGTGCGGTCCTGTGCACCGGCGGACTCCGGGACGGCGCCACCTACGCGCCCACGGTCCTGACCGACGTCGCCGCCGGCAGTCGCGTCTGGGAGGAGGAGGTCTTCGGTCCCGTCCTCGCCGTCGTGCCGGTCGACGGCCTCGACCAGGCCTTCGCCGCGGTGAACGCGTCGCGCTACGGCCTGCAGGCGGGCGTCTTCACGCACGACCTGCAGGTCGCCTTCCGCGCGGCGCGCGAACTCGAGGTCGGCGGGATCGTCGTCGGCGACGTCCCGTCCTACCGCGCCGACCAGATGCCCTACGGCGGCGTGAAGGAGTCGGGCTCCGGCCGCGAGGGGGTCCGCTCGGCGATGGAGGACCTCACCGAGGAGACCGTCCTGGTCCTGACCGGGATCGCGCTCTAGAAGCCGCTCTAGAAGACGAGGTCCTCCTCGGTCTCCGCCACCTCGATCTCGGTCGGGGCGGCGGCGAGCTCGTCGAGGACCACGTCGAGCACCCGCACCGCGCCGGCCTTGTCCAGCGGGTCGTTGCCGTTGCCGCACTTGGGCGACTGCACGCACGAGGGGCAGCCGTTCTCGCACTCGCAGCTGTCGACCGTCGCGCGGGTGTCCTGCAGCCACTCCCGCAGGGCGGCGAAGCCCCGCTCGCTGAAGCCGGCGCCGCCCGGATGGCCGTCGTAGACGAAGATCGTCGCGGTGTCCGTATCCGGGTGGAGGGCCGTCGACAGCCCGCCGAGGTCCCACCGGTCGCACGTCGCGAGCAGCGGGAGGATGCCGATCGCGGCGTGCTCGGCCGCGTGCAGCGAGCCCGGCAGGCTGAGGTCGTCGAGCTCCGCCCGCCTCACGGCGGTCGCGTCGAGGGTCAGCCACACCGCGCGGGTGCGCAGCTGCCGCGCCGGCAGGTCGAGCGGGAACTCCGCCAGCACCTCCCCGGTGCCGAGCCGCCGCCGCTGGTAGGCCACGACCTGGTTGGTCACGTCGACGATGCCGGTGTGCGCGGTGACCGTGCCCAGCCGCCGGCTGCGCTCGGTCGCGACGATCGACAGGTCGGTGACGTCACGGGCGACGGTCGTCCACTCGGGGCTGTCGGCGTGGACGGCGGCGATGGCGTCCTCCACGTCGAACTCGTCGACCACGTACGTCTCGCCGCGGTGCACGTAGAGGGCGCCCTCGTGCACGGTGGCGTGCGCGGCGCCGCCGTCCACGGTGCCGAGCAGCCGGCCGGTGCCTGCCTCGATGATCGAGACCGGCTCGCCGCCGGAGCCGCGGATGTCGACGTCCGGCCTGCCCCGCCCGGCCCAGTACCAGCCGCCGGGACGCTTGCGGATCAGTCCCTCGGCGACCAGTTCGAACAGTCGTGCCTCGGCGGCCGGACCGCCGAACTCCGGAAGGTCCTCGGTCGTGAGCGGTAGCTCCGCGGCGGCGCAGCAGAGCTGCGGGCCGAGCACGTAGGGGTTGGTCGGGTCGGTGACGGTGGCCTCAACCGGCCGGCCGAAGACCGCCCGCGGGTGGTGGGCGAGGAAGTGGTCCAGCGGATCGTCGCGCGCGACGAAGACGACCAGCGACTCGCGCTGGGCCCGCCCCGCGCGGCCGGCCTGCTGCCACAGCGAGGCCAGAGTGCCGGGATAGCCGGCGAGGACGACGGCATCGAGGCCGGCGATGTCGATGCCGAGTTCCAGCGCGTTGGTGGTGGCCACGCCCAGCAGTGCCCCGCTCGACAGCGCCTGCTCGAGCTCGCGACGCTCCTCCGGCAGGTAGCCGCCGCGGTAGGAGTCCACGCGGCGCACCAGGTCGGACCGGCCGCGCTCGTGCAACAGCCGTCTGGCCTGCTCGGCGACCGACTCGGCGCTGCGCCGGGACCGGACGAACGCCAGCGTGCG
This sequence comes from uncultured Actinomycetota bacterium, assembly GCA_963777095.1. Taxonomy (GTDB): domain Bacteria; phylum Actinomycetota; class Actinomycetes; order Mycobacteriales; family Geodermatophilaceae; genus CAVZOY01. The sequence goes on along the minus strand of CAVZOY010000006.1, from coordinate 354,174 downwards.
GGCCCCGCGCTCGACGAGGTCGGCCAGCAGGCCCGCGGCGTCGGAGGCAGCCGACCGCCGCAGGGGTGCGCCGTGCTCGCCGGTGCGCTCGGTCAGCGGCGGCTCCCACAGCGCGAAGCTGGCGCCGGGGCGCGGTGATCCGTCGTCGGTGACGGCGGTGACGGGCAGGCCCACCAGCCGGGAGGCGGCTGCCGCCGGGTCGGCGACGGTGGCCGAAGCGAGCAGGAACACCGGCTCGGCGCCGTAGCGGCGGCAGATGCGTCGCAGCCGGCGAAGCACGTGACCCACGTGCGAGCCGAAGACGCCGCGGTAGGCGTGGCACTCGTCCACGACCACGTAGGCCAGCCGGCGCAGCGTGCTGGACCACTTCTGGTGCACCGGCAGGATCCCGCGGTGGACCATGTCCGGGTTCGTCACGATCCACCGGCTGTGCCGCCGCACCCACTCCCGCTCCTCCAGCGGGGTGTCGCCGTCGTAGGCGGCCGGGCGCACCGACGGATCGGCCAGCGCTGACACCGCGGTGAGCTGGTCGCGCGCCAGCGCCTTGGTCGGCGCGAGGTACAGCACGGTGGCGCGCGGGTCGTCGGCGAGCCGGGCGAGCGCGGGGAGCTGGTAGGCCAGCGACTTGCCCGACGCGGTGCCGGTGGCCACCACGACCGACCGGCCCGCGTGGGCCAGTTCGGCGGCCTCGACCTGGTGCTGCCAGGGCCGTGCGACACCGTGCTCGACCAGTCGGGACCGCAGCTCGGGCGGCACCCAGCCGGGCCAGGCGAGGGTGCGGCTCTCGCGCACGGGGACGTGGTGGACGTGCGTGACGGGCTGCTCGTCGAGCGGCGTGCCGGCGAGCAGGTCCGCCAGCAGCTCGGCTCCCGGGAGCAGTCCATCCGGGGAAGAGTGGTCCGCGACCCCGGGAGCGGTGCGGACCGGATGGAGCGTGGTCACGGCATCCACTCTCACACCTGGGAGGGACATCCGGGAGGGCCGTAGGTGGTCCAGCGGGCAGGACTGTGGCCGAGGACGCACCGTGGCAGCGGCTGGAAGGCGTGTGATCTCACCTACACTGCGGCGACGTCCAGCGCCGGGCGAGACAGATCCAGGCGTCTGGCCACCCTCCGCCGGAGCGCGAGCAACCCTTGGCTCCCGGCGGTCCGCGAACGCTTGGAGGAACTACATGCCCGACAGTGCGCTGTCCGGCGGCGACATGGTCCTGGTCGGGATCTGCCTCGTCGTCTCCCTGGCCGCGCTCGCCTTCGCCGGCTACCTGGTCAAGGCCGTGCTGGCCGCCGACCAGGGGACGACGTCGATGCGAGAGATCTCCCGTGCGGTCCAAGAGGGCGCCGCGGCGTACCTGACCAGGCAGTTCAAGACGTTGGCGATCTTCGCCGTGATCGTCTTCGCGCTGCTGCTCGTGCTGCCGGTCGCCGACGGTGACTGGGGGACGCGCGCCGGCCGAGCAGTCTTCTTCCTCATCGGGGCCTCGTTCTCCGCCATCGTCGGCTTCGTCGGCATGACGCTGGCGACCCGCGCCAACGTGCGGGTCGCGGCCGCGGCCCGCACCGGCGGCTACCGGCCGGCGTTCCGCATCGCCTACCGCGCCGGTGGCGTCTGCGGCATGTTCACCGTCGGGCTCGGCCTGTTCGGCGCCGCGCTCGCGCTGCTCTTCTTCAACGAGACCGCGCCGGTCGTGCTCGAGGGCTTCGGCTTCGGTGGCGCCCTGCTCGCGATGTTCATGCGTGTCGGTGGCGGCATCTTCACCAAGGCCGCCGACGTCGGCGCCGACCTGGTGGGCAAGGTCGAGGCGGGCATCCCCGAGGACGACCCCCGCAACGCGGCCACCATCGCCGACAACGTCGGTGACAACGTGGGCGACTGCGCCGGCATGGCTGCGGACCTCTTCGAGTCCTACGCGGTCACCCTCGTGGCGGCCCTCATCCTCGGCCAGGTCTTCTTCGGCGCCGTCGGCATGGTCTTCCCGCTCGTCGTGGCCGCCATCGGGGTCCTCGCGTCGGTCGTCGGCATCCTGGCCAGCAACCCGAGCAAGTCCGACCGCAACGGCCTGGCGCCGATCAACCGCGGCTTCTTCATCTCCGCCGCCGTCTCGCTGCTGCTCGTCGCAGCGGCGGCCTTCACCGTGCTGCCCAGCACCGCCGACGGCTTCGACACCTCGGTCAGCCCGCAGGTCCTCGGCTTCGTCTCCGTGCTCATCGGCATCGTGCTGGCCGCCGCCATCCAGCAGCTCACCGGCTACTTCACCGAGACCAGCCGCAAGCCGGTCCGCGACATCGGCCGCAGCTCGCTGACGGGGCCCGCGACGGTCATCCTCAGCGGCATCTCGCTCGGCCTGGAGTCGGCGGTCTACGCCGCACTGCTCATCGGTGGTGCCGTCTACGCAGCCTTCCTGATCGGTGGCGGCGCGGCGCTCTACGCCGTCGCGCTGGCCGGCTGCGGCCTCCTGACCACCGCCGGCGTCATCGTCTCGATGGACACCTTCGGTCCGGTCAGCGACAACGCGCAGGGCATCGCCGAGATGTCCGGCGACATCGACGAGGCCGGCTCGCGCGTGCTCACCGACCTCGACGCCGTCGGCAACACCACGAAGGCGATCACCAAGGGCATCGCGATCGCGACCGCGGTGCTCGCCGCGACCGCGCTGTTCGGCTCCTACAACGAGCAGGTGCGCGTCGCGCTCGAGGGGGCAGATCTCGGCAACGCGTTCAGCCTCGTGGAGCCGGACAACGTCGTGGGCGCGGTCCTCGGCGCGGCCGTGGTGTTCCTCTTCTCCGGCCTGGCCATCAGCGCGGTCTCCCGCGCAGCCGGCCGGGTCGTCTTCGAGGTGCGTGAGCAGTTCCGCACGCGGCCCGGGATCATGGACTACAGCGAGCGCCCGGACTACAGCCGTGTGGTCGACATCTGCACCAAGGACTCGCTGCGCGAGCTGGCCACCCCCGGCCTGCTGGCCGTCCTGGCGCCGGTCGCGGTGGGCTTCGGCCTCGGCTTCGGCCCCCTGGCGGCCTACCTGGTCGGCGCCATTGCCTGCGGCACCCTGATGGCGGTGTTCCTGGCCAACTCCGGTGGTGCCTGGGACAACGCCAAGAAGATGGTCGAGGACGGCGCGTACGGCGGAAAGGGCAGCGAGGCCCACGCTGCCACGGTCATCGGCGACACGGTCGGCGACCCGTTCAAGGACACCGCCGGTCCGGCGATCAACCCGCTCATCAAGGTCATGAACCTGGTAGCACTGCTGATCGCCCCCGCCGTCGTGGGACTGCAGGTCGGCGAGGACTCGAACACCACGGTGCGGGTGCTCATCGCCCTCTCCGCGCTGGCGATCGTCGTCGCCGCGGTGGTCGTCTCCAAGCGCCGCTCGATCGTCGTGGGCGGCGCCCCGTCGACCTCGGAGGGCTCGACGCTCACCACCAGCGCTCCCTGATCGCACTCGCACACCCGGGATCCTCCGGCCGGACGTCGTCCGGCCGGAGGATCTCGTGCCTTCTGTGGACGCCGTCGCCCGCTGTGGACGACGGCGCACGCGTCGTCCGCACCGCTGCCTAGCGTCGCCCGCCTCCGGTCCCGATCGAGGACCGCACGGACGACGGAGGCCGCGGATGGAGCCTGGCATCACCGTCCACCTGGACGAGGTCGGTGGGCTCGCGGCCCAGCTCTCGTCGCTCGCCGCCGAACTGGGCGACGACGCGCGGATCTGCCGCTCCATCGCCGGCCGGCTGCGCGAGGCCCTCGGCGGCGACGCGGGCTGGCGGGCGGGAGCGATCGCCCTCGCCTGGGGAGCCCTCGCTGACGTCGTGGCGGCCCGGGCCGGCGCCGTCGCGGCCACGCTCGCGTCGGCGACCGTCTCCTACCGCGAGACGGATGCCACCCTGGCCGGAGGCATGGTCCCGTCGCCGCGGCGCCCCGCATGACGTCGCCCGATCCCGGTTCCCTCGCCGCGATCGCACGCTGGGACGCCGACGGGATCCGCTCCGGCGTCTCCGTCCTGGCAGGAGTGGCCGACCGTCTGCCGCTCTGGCAGGCGCGGGTCGAGGAGATCGGCCGGCAGCTGGGAGCCGGCGGAGCATGGTCCGGCCGGGCGGGCGGAGCCGCCGCAGGCTCGGTCCTCGTCCTCTCTGCCGTCTGCGCGGCCGTCGCCCGTGGGTTGGAAGACTCGCTCGCCGGCTGCCGGCAGCTGGCCGTCCACACCGGAACGGCCGCGGACCAGGCGCGGGCCGCACTGCTCGTCGCGGCGGTCAGCGCCGACGCCGCGGAGGCGCTGGGCAGGGATGCTCTCGAGCACGCGGCATGCGCGAGCGCGGCCCTGGAGGCCGCCGTCGCTGCGCTCGACGGGCTCGGCGTCGCGGGCGCCTCGGGGCCGACGGGTTTTCCTGCCCTCGCTGCCCGGCTGGTGCCCGTTCCGGTGCCGGTTCCCCCGGCGGGGGATCCGGGCGAGGTGGCGGTCTGGTGGGCCGGGCTTCCCGTGCTGGCGCAGGCCGCGTTCCTGCAGCAACGCCCGGCCGCTGGCCGGCGCCCTGGACGGCCTGCCCGCCTCGGCCCGCGACCGGGCCAACCGGCTGCTGCTCGTCCGTGCGTTGCGCCGATCCGCTCCGTCACCGACTGCCCGCGCCGTGGCGGCGGTGATGGGCGCCCACGAGGCAGCCGGGGGGACCGTGCAGCTGCACCTGTTCGACGAGGCGGGGGAGCGGGTGGCGCTCGGCCTCGGCGACGCCGACACCGCCGACGCGCTGGCCGTGCTCGTCCCCGGCATCGCCACGACACCGGACGACGACCTCGACGCGGTGACCGCCGCCGTCGCCCGTGCGGTCGGTGCCGCGCAGGCTGCGGGAGCCCCGTCGGTGGCCGGCGTGGCCTGGCTCGGCTACCGGCCGCCGCGGGCGGCCGGCATCCTCCTGCGACGGCGGGCCACGCAGGCCGGGCCGGTCCTGGACGCCGCCCTCGACGGCATGGCCGCGGCCCGGGTCGCGGGCGGCGACGGCGACGTCCGCACGACGGTCGTGGCCCACTCCTACGGCACCGTCGTCCTGGACGAGGCCGCCGACGCCCCGGGACGGCTGGCCGCGGACGCCCTCGTCCTGCTCGGCAGCCCGGGAACCGGCGACGTCGCGCACTCCCTCGAGGTGGCCGAGGTCTACGAGGCCGGGTCGGCGGCCGATCCGATCAGCTGGTCCGGCTGGTTCGGTCCGAGCCCCTCGGGGCCGCTCTACGGGGCCGACGGAACTCCCGGTCCCGTTCGGGACCGGTCACTCCGATTACCTCGATCCCGGGCCGACGCTGACGGCGATCGGCGGCGTGGTCGCCGGCACCGGAGGTACCTCACAGTGACGGCGTGCACGCTCCCCGGGAACAGCCGGGCCGGTGCGACGTTGACGGGAGGACGGCACGCCACATCGGGTCACCGCGCGGGCTCTTTCCGCGACCGTGCCTTACCGTGGCGCGCCAAGGGGGCCGCTGCGGTCGGTCCCGACGCCGTGCCACGGCGACGGGTACACCGCTCCGTCGACCTCGCGAGCAGACCGACGACGGTCCGACGTCCCCGAGCCAGCAGTACCGAGCACCACCGACAGGAGCACCGTGCCCCCCAAGACCGGCCAGAACGGCAGCCCGCGGTCCGACGCCACCGGCGGCCGACCGCTGGTGATCGTCGAGTCGCCGACCAAGGCCGGCAAGATCGCCGGCTACCTCGGCAGCGGCTACGTCGTCGAGGCCAGCGTCGGGCACATCCGCGACCTGCCCCGCAACGCCGCCGACGTCCCGGCCGAGCACAAGGGCGCCGCGTGGGCTCGCCTCGGGGTGAACGTCGACAACGCCTTCGAGCCGCTCTACGTCGTCAGCCCCGACCGCAAGCAGCAGGTGACCCGCCTCAAGCAGCTGGTCAAGCAGGCCAGCGAGGTCTACCTCGCCACCGATGAGGACCGCGAGGGCGAGGCCATCGCCTGGCACCTGGTCGACACGCTGAAGCCGCGGGTGCCCGTCCGCCGCATGGTCTTCCACGAGATCACGCCCGAGGCGATCGCGCGGGCTGTGGCCAACCCCCGCGAGCTCGACACCGACCTCGTCGACGCGCAGGAGACGCGCCGCATCCTCGACCGCCTCTACGGCTACGAGGTCAGCCCGGTCCTGTGGAAGAAGGTGCTGCCCAAGCTGTCGGCGGGCCGCGTGCAGTCCGTCGCCACGCGCATCGTGGTCGAGCGCGAGCGGGAGCGGATGAGCTTCCACGCGGCCGACTACTGGTCGCTGGAGGGCGTCTTCTCCGTTCCCGGCCGTTCCGCCGGCGCCGACGCGGGCGAGCCCACCACGGTGCGCGCCAAGCTGGTCAGCGTCGACGACAGCCGGGTCGCCACCGGCCGGGACTTCGACCCCGCCACCGGCCGGGTCACCGGCGAGGTCGTGCACCTCGACGAGGCCGGCGCCCGCGGCCTGGCCGCCCGTCTCGACGGCCGTCGGATGACGGTCGGCCGGGTCGACGAGAAGCCCTACCGCCGCCGTCCGTACGCGCCGTTCACCACGTCCACCCTGCAGATGGAGGCCGGACGCAAGCTCGGCTGGTCGTCCGCGCAGACCATGCGCGTCGCCCAGCGGCTGTACGAGAACGGCCACATCACCTACATGCGCACCGACTCGACGAACCTCTCCGACGAGGCGATCAACGCCGCCCGGCAGCAGGCCCGCGAGCTGTACGGCGACGCCTACGTCCCGGCCGAGGCCCGGCGCTACAAGAGCAAGGCCAAGGGCGCGCAGGAGGCGCACGAGGCCATCCGCCCGGCCGGCGACAGCTTCCGCACGCCGGGCCAGCTCGCCGCGCAGCTGGCCCGCGACGAGTTCCGGCTCTACGAGCTGGTCTGGCAGCGCACCGTCGCCTCGCAGATGGCCGACGCCGTGGGCCAGACGGTCAGCATCCGGCTGGCCGGCCGCAGCAGCACCGACGAGGCGGTCGAGTTCACCGCCAGCGGCCGCACGATCACCTTCCCCGGCTTCCTCCGCGCCTACGTCGAGTCGCGTGACGAGGGCTCGGGCGCCAACGGTGACGACGACCCCGGCACCGACGACGCCGAGCGCCGGCTGCCCCGCCTCGAGCGCGGTCAGCAGCTGGACACCGACTCGCTCGAGGCCAAGGGCCACACGACGTCGCCCCCGGCCCGCTACACCGAGCCGAGCCTGGTCGCGCGGCTCGAGGAGCTCGGCATCGGCCGCCCCTCCACCTACGCCTCGATCATGCAGACGATCCAGGACCGCGGGTACGTGTGGAAGAAGGGCAACGCGATGGTGCCGTCCTTCATCGCGTTCGCCGTGGTCAACCTGCTCGAGCAGCACTTCGCGCAGCTGGTGGACTACGACTTCACCGCCGCCCTGGAGGAGGAGCTCGACGAGATCGCCGGCGGCACGCTGCGGCGGGTCGACTGGCTGACCCAGTTCTACTTCGGCGGCGAGGGACGCGGCAGCGGCGGTATCGCCGAGTCCGGCGGTCTCAAGCAGATCGTCGGCCAGCGGCTGGAGGAGATCGACGCCCGGGGCGTCAACTCCATCCCGCTCCGGGCCACCGGTCCCGACGGGTCCCCGGTCATCGCCCGGGTCGGCCGCTACGGGCCGTACCTGCAGGCCGGCGGCGAGGACGGGCCGCGGGTCAGCATCCCCGAGGACCTCGCCCCCGACGAGCTGACCGACGAGAAGGTCGCCGAGCTGCTCTCCGCGCCGTCCAGCGACCGCGACCTCGGCACCGACCCCGAGAGCGGGCACCCGGTGGTGGTCAAGGCCGGGCGCTACGGCCCGTACGTCACCACGGTCGTCCCCGAGGGCAGCAAGGACTCGCCGCGGACGGCGAGCCTGTTCGCGTCCATGACGCCGGAGACGGTCACCCTCGACGACGCGCTGAAGCTGCTCACGCTGCCCCGCACCGTCGGCAGCGCACCGGACGGCGAGGAGATCCAGGCGCTGAACGGCCGCTACGGCCCGTACCTCAAGAAGGGCAGCGACTCCCGCTCCCTGGAGAGCGAGGACCGGCTGTTCACCGTCACCCTCGACGAGGCACTGGCCGTCTTCGCGCAGCCCAAGCAGCGGGGACGCCGCGCCGCCGCGGCGCCGCTGAAGGAGCTGGGCCCGGACCCGGTCACGCAGGGCCAGGTGACCGTCCGTGAGGGGCGGTTCGGTCCGTACGTCACCGACGGCGAGACCAACGCCAGCCTCCGCAAGGGCGACGACGTCGAGTCGATCACCATCGAGCGGGCGGCCGAGCTGCTGGCCGACCGCCGCGCCCGCGGCCCGGCGACCAAGAAGAAGGCCACGAAGAAGGCGACCGCCAAGAAGCCCGCGGCGAAGAAGACCGCCGCGAAGACCGCGACCGGCCGCGGCCGGCCGCTGACTGGCGTGGGCGGGGAGGGGCCGGTCGACTGGCAGGAGCGGGCGCGGTCGTTCGGCGCGGTCGCGGGCGGCTACTCGTCGCTGCGCCCCGGCTACCCCGACGACGTCGTCGCCTTCGCCGTCGGTGGTGCCGAGGGTGCCGACCGGCGGCTGCGCGTCCTCGACCTCGCGGCGGGCACCGGCCTGCTCACCGCGCCGCTCGCCGCCGCGGGACATGACGTGGTGGCCGTCGAGCCGGCGGCCGGGATGCTCGCGCAGCTCGCGGCGAGCCTGCCGTCGGTCACCGCCCTCGAGGGGACGGCGGAGGCCATCCCGCTGCCGGATGCGGACGTCGACGTGATCACCGCCGCCCAGGCGGCGCACTGGTTCGACCCCGCCCCGGCCGCTGCCGAGCTGCTCCGCGTGCTGCGCCCCGGCGGGGCGGTCACGTTCGTGTGGAACATGCGCGACGACCGGATGGCCTGGTCGGTCGAGCTCGATGCGCTCCTGGCGCAGGAACAGGTCGAGCGCTTCACCCCCCGAGGCGTCACCGAGGCGTTCGTCCGCGAGCTGGACGCCGACCTGCAGACCTACGAGTCCGTCGCCGTGCAGCGGCAGACCCCCGACGACCTGGTGGCCGGCCTGGCCACCCGCAGCTACGTGGCCACCATGTCCGAGCCGCGTCGCGCCGACTTCCTCGGTGCGGTGCGCGAGCTGCTGGCCACCCATCCGGACACCCGCGGCCGCGAGGTCGTCGAGGTGCGGCTGGTGTCCAGCGCCTGGCGGATGCTCCCGAGGAGGAACGCACGATGACCGACACCCGCTGGACCGCGGACCGGGACGACCGCGGCCGGTCGTTCGGCGCCGTGGCGGCCGACTACGCCGCCTGGCGGCCGGGCTACCCGGCCGAGGTCGTGGCCTTCCTGGCCGGCGGAGCTGCCGGGCACGACCGGCCCCGCCGCATCCTCGACCTGGGAGCCGGCACCGGCCTGCTCACCGAGCGGCTGGTCGCGGCCGGGCACGACGTCGTCGCGGCCGACGTCTCGGCCGACATGCTGGCCGAGCTGTCGGCCCGGCTGCCCGGTGTCCCGACGCTGCTCACCGGTGCGGAGTCACTGCCGCTCCCGGACGGCGACCGCGACGTGATCGTCGCCGCCCAGGCCGCCCACTGGTTCGAGCCCGGCGCCGCCTCGCGGGAGTTCCTCCGTGTGCTGGCGCCGGGCGGCGCCGTCGGCTTCGTGTGGAACACCGAGGAGGTGGCCACGCCGTGGGCGGCGGAGCTGGCCGGCCTCCTCGCCGAGGGCACCCGCGACCAGACCGGCGACCGCCCCGAGGGCAACCAGGCCGTCGTGGACGCCTTCGCGACGAGGCTCCGCGCCGACGTGGAGGTGCAGCGGACCCGCTGGATCAACCGGGTCCCGCCCGAGGGCGTCGTCGGCCGGGCGGCGAGCAGCAGCCGCGTCGCCCTGATGGACGACGACACCCGCACGGCCTACCTCGGCCGGATCAGCGACCTGCTCGACAGCCATCCCGACACCCGGGGACGCGACGAGCTCGAACTCACCTACGTCACCACCGCCTGGCGGCTGGTCCCGCGCGGCTGACCCCTACTCCGGCTGGAGGAGCTCCAGCCGGTTGCCCACGGGGTCGGCCACGTACAGCCTCCGGTGACCGGGGAAGTGCGGATCCCACTCGACCGGATGCCCGGCCGCCTCGCAGGCGGTGGCCACGGCGTCCAGATCGTCGGTGAGCAGGCCGGGGTGCGCCTTGCGGGCCGGGCGGAAGTCAGCCTCGACGCCGCAGTGCAGCTCGGCCGGGCCCGAGCGGAACCAGACGCCGCCGCGGGCCGCGAGCACCGGGGGCTTCGCGAGCTCGCTCATGCCGAGCACGCCGCCGTAGAAGGCGCGCAGGGCGTCCTCGCTGCCGGCCGGGCAGGAGACCTGGACGTGGTGCAGGCCGGTGAGCAACGGGATCCTCCTCAGACCGTGCGACGCCCGACCGCGAACACCCGGCGGAACGGCAGGACCGTCGTCCCGTCCGGCCGCTCGGGATAGGCGGCGCGCAGGGCGGCGGCGTATGCCTTGGTGAGGTCCTCGACCTCGGCCTCGTCCAGCGCGGCGAGCACCGGACGGAGCACCGTGCCGCGCACCCAGCCCAGCACGGGGTCCGGGCCGCGCAGGACGTGCAGGTAGGTCGTCTCCCAGACGTCCGCCTCGAGCCCCGCGCCGGTCAGCACGTCGAGGTAGCCGGCCGGATCCAGGACGGCGTCCGGCTGCGGTCCGAGCGCTGCGACGCGGGCCGACCACCGCGGCGACCGGCAGAGCTCGGTCAGCAGGGCGTGGGTGGGGGCGCGGAAGTTGCCCGGCACCTGGACGGCGAGCTCGCCGCCCGGAGCGAGCTCACCGGCCCAGCGGCGCAGCAGGTCGGCGTGCCCCGGCACCCAGTGCAGGACGGCGTTGCTCACCAGGACGTCGACCGGCCCGTCCGGGAGCCAGTCGCGGACGTCGCCCAGCTCGAACGTGACCCGTCCGGGCTCGGCGTGCGCCGCCGCGGCGGCGAGCATCTCGGCCGACGAGTCGACGCCGAGCACCCGCGCGCCCGGCCAGCGGCGGGACAGCGTGGCGGTCAGCGCCCCCTCGCCGCAGCCGAGGTCCACCACGACCGCGGGCGACTCGGAGCGCACGGCGGCCAGCAGGTCGACGAAGGGCCGCGCCCGTTCGCCGGCGTAGCGCAGATAGGTCGCCGGGTCCCACGCCGCGTCGGGGGCCGCGGACCCCTGCGTACCGCTCACCCGGCGACCCTAGCGCCGGACCGGGAACGTTCGGGACGCGGCCGATGCTGCGGCGAGGGGTTCACCGGACCGTGCGAAATGGGCGGGGATCGTCCCCCCCGCCCGGTACCGTGAGGCCGCCGCAGAGCCGCCACCACCCCTCCCTCGACACCCCGGGAGCTCCGATTCCGTCCGACCCGACGCCGCCGGCGCCGCCGCCCGACGACCAGGGCGACCGCGGTTCCGTCGAGGGTGCCGCGTCCGGCGTCCCGTCGGTCGGTGACGGGCTTCCGCCCGCACAGACCCCCGTGCCGCCGGAGGCGGCTGCACCTACCGCCGATCCGGACGGGATCCGGGGGGACGAGGTGCCCGGCTCCGTGGGGCTCGGCGCGAAGATCCGCGCGGTCCTGCAGGTGCGCGACTTCCGCAAGCTGTGGCTGTCGATGTCGCTGTCGAGCTTCGGCGACTGGCTGGGCCTGCTGGCGATCACCGCCACCGCGACCTCGCTGGTCGACAGCTTCGCGGGCCAGAACTTCGCGCTCGGCGCCGTCCTGCTGTTCCGCCTGCTGCCGGCGATCGTGCTCGGCCCGCTCGCCGGCGCCTTCGCCGACCGGTTCGACCGGCGCAAGACGATGGTCGTCACCGACCTGATGCGGTTCTCGCTGTTCGCCTCGATCCCGCTCGTCGACAACCTGATCTGGCTGTTCGTCGCCCAGTTCCTCATCGAGACGATCAGCCTGTTCTGGATCCCGGCCAAGGACGCCGCCGTTCCCAACATGCTCCGGCGTGACCAGCTGGAACCCGCGAACCAGCTCTCCCTGGTCACCACGTACGGGTTCACGCCGGTGCTCGCGGCCATCGTCTTCGCCGTGCTCACCAGCCTGAGCAGTGACATCGAGAAGGCCCTGTTCGGCGTCGACCCAGGTCGACCTGGCGCTGTACCTCAACGCCCTGACGTTCCTCGTGGCCGCGGTGGTCATCTGGAACCTGCCGTCGATCAGCGGGCGGCGGGAGCCGGGCGCGGTCGTGGCGGGGGAGAGCTTTCTCGGGTCGCTGAAGCACGGGCTGTCCTTCGCCGGGCACTCGCCGCTGGTCCGCGGGCTGATCGTCGGGATCACCGGGGCGATGTTCGCCGCCGGCGTCGTGATCGCCACGGGTCAGGCGTTCGCCGGCTCGCTCGGCGGCGGCACGGCCTCCTACGGACTGCTGTTCGGGGCGGTGTTCATCGGCCTGGGGCTCGGCATCGCGCTCGGGCCCAGCGTCGCCCGCGACCTCTCCCGCGAGCGGTTGTTCGGGGTCGCGCTGGTGGGGGCCGGCGTCCCGGTCCTCCTGCTGGCCTGGACGTTCGCGCTGTGGATCGCGCTGCTGCTCGTCGTGCTCATGGGCTTCTTCGCCGGCGTCGCCTACCTGGCCTGCTTCACCCTGCTCGGCACCGAGATCGAGGACGCGATCCGGGGCCGCACGTTCGCCCTCGTGCAGTCGCTGGTGCGTGCGGCGTTGATCCTCAGCCTGGCCGTGATCCCGTTCGGCGTGGGTCTGCTGGGCCGGCACAGCGTCGACCTCGGGGCGTTCACCGTCCCGGTCACCGGCGACCGGATCATGCTCTTCGCCGCCGGGCTCCTCGTCCTCGGCGTGGGACTGCTCGCCTACCGGCAGATGGACGACGGGCGGCCGGTGCCGCTGCTCGCCGACATCGTCACCGCGGTGCGGCGGGACACCACCGCGCGCCGCCGCCTCGACGGCGGTGGCGTGCTGATCGCGTTCGAGGGCGGCGAGGGCGCGGGCAAGTCGACCCAGGTACGGCGACTGCAGGAATGGCTGACGAACGAGGGCCTCGTCGCCCGGGCGACGTTCGAGCCGGGCGCGACGCCGTCGGGGTCCGGCATCCGGTCGATCCTGCTCGACCGTGCGCACGCCGGGATCGCCGCCCGGTCCGAGGCCCTGCTCTACGCCGCCGATCGGGCCCAGCACGTGCACGACGTCCTGCGCCCGGCGCTGAACGCGGGCGAGGTGGTGATCACCGACCGGTTCGTCGACAGCTCGCTGGCCTACCAGGGCGCCGGCCGCGCGATCGCGCTCGACGACGTGCGGATGCTGTCGCGCTGGGCCACCGAGGGCCTGGTGCCGGATCTCACCGTGCTCCTGGACCTCCCCCCGGAGGACGGGTTGGCGCGGGCGAGGGGCCGGGCGGCCGCCGACCGGATCGAGTCCGAGTCGCTGGAGTTCCACCAGCGGGTGCGGCAGACCTTCCGCGCGCTGGCCGAGTCCGAGCCCGACCGCTACGTCGTCATCGATGCCCGCCGGTCGCCGGACGACATCGCCGCCGCCGTGCGCGTCAAGGTCGCCGAGCTGCTCGAGGGCCTGCCGCTGCAGCAGCTGTCACGACCGGCCCGTCAGCGACCGCCGGCCGCCGGGGGAGAGGCCCATCGCCCGCACGCCCAGACCGGGCCGACCCCGCAGTTGCATCCGTGACCGCCACGCTTCCCGACGGCGTCTGGGCCGCCGTCGTCGGCCAGCCCGCGGCGGTCGCCGAGCTGAAGGCGGCCGTGGCGAACGCGGCCGCGATGACGCATGCCTGGCTGTTCACCGGTCCGCCCGGCTCGGGGCGGTCGGTGGCCGCCCGGGCGTTCGCCGCCGCCCTGCAGTGCCCCGACGGGGGCGACGGCACCTGCCACGCCTGCCACACCGTGCTGTCCGGCACCCACGCCGACCTCAAGGTCATCAACCCGGAGGGCCTGTCGATCGGCGTCGACGAGGCGCGCGAGATCGTGCGGGTCGCCTCGCGGGCCCCGTCCCAGGGGCGGTGGCAGATCATCGTCGTCGAGGACGCCGACCGGATGACCGAGGGTGCGGCCAACGCCGTCCTCAAGATGATCGAGGAGCCGCCGCCGCGGACGGTGGTTATGCTCTGCGCGCCGAGCCTGCACCCCGACGACGTATCGGTCACGATCCGGTCCCGCTGCCGCGTCGTCGCGCTGCACACGCCCGGTGCCGACGCGATCGCCGACGTGCTCGTCCGCCGCGACGGCGTGGACGCCGCGCTCGCCTCGTGGGCCGCCGGCGCGTCCGGCGGCCACGTCGGCCGCGCCCGGCGGCTGGCCCGCGACGAGGACTCCCGGCTCACCCGCAAGGCCGTGCTCGACGTGCCGCTCTCGCTCGTCTCGCTCGCCGCGTGCCTCGAGGCGGCGGAATCGCTGGTCGGCGCCGCCGACGAGGAGACCGGCGCGGCCACCGGGGATCGGGACGCCGCCGAGCTCGAGGCGCTCAAGACCAGCCTGGGGGTCGGTGCCCGTGGGCCGGGCGTCGTCGCCGCGAGCCGGGGCAGCGCCGGCCAGATCAAGGAGCTGGAGCGCCGGCAGAAGGTGCGCGCCAAGCGCATCGGGCGCGACTCGCTGGACCGCGCGCTGGTCGACCTGGCGGGGCTCTACCGGGACGCGATGGTGCTCGCCTCGTCGCCTGCCGACACCCTTCCGCTCAACCACCCCGACCGGCGGGCCGACGCGGCCGAACTGGGCCGGCGGATCGGTCCGGAGGGGGCGCTGCTCCGCATCGAGGCGGTGCTGGAGTGCCGCACCGCTCTCGAGCAGAACGTCAAGCCGCAGGTGGCCCTGGAGGCCCTGGCCGTCCGGCTCCGGCTGCCCGGCTGACCCCGGACCCTGCGCCGAAGCGAGCCGACGGTGTCGTAGGCTTGCGCCCGCACGTCCGCCGCCTTAGCTCAGTCGGTAGAGCATCTCACTCGTAATGAGAAGGTCGTCGGTTCGATTCCGACAGGCGGCTCTCCTCCTGCCAGCGGTCTCGCCCTCTCGGGGCGGGGCCGCTGCCTCGTGTCCGGCTCCGTGACGGCCGGGCCTCCCCCTTTTCGAGCAAGAACCGTCGGGGCCGATTCCAGTAAGTCCTGGTAGATGCCGACTGCTTCGAGGTTGCCCGCTACGGATGGTGGGCCTGCCTAAGGGGCACGATGAGTTCGTCTGCCGCGCGTCGTCATCGCGGTCTTGCGTTGGCGGCCGTCGCCGTCGCCGTCACGTCGGTGGTCATGTCGTCGACCGCGACTCCGGAACCCACCGCGTCCGGACCCAGCGCCGACACCCTGACCGGTGCCCCGGGAAGCGTCGAGCCGGGCGACTCCGCTCCCGTGCGTGCCGCGGTCGTCGACACCACCACCGCCACCGATGAGGTCGACGGCGGTGACCGCGGCGTCGCCCGCTCCCGCACGGTCTCCGTGGACGCCTCGGTGCTCCCTGCTGACTCCGCCGAGGCGACGGCGCAGGACGTCGAGCTGCCGCTGTTCGACGACACCACGGTCGTCGCCGACCTGGGTGCTCCGGAGGTCCGCCCGGAGGGCGGCTATCGAACGTGGAGCGGCACGATCGCCGGCGACGAGGGCAGCACCGTCGTCCTCATCGAGCAGGACGGCGTGCTCGCCGGTCTGGTGACGAGCAAGGACGCGACCTACCGGCTGCGCCCGCTCCCCGACGGAAGCACCCGGGTCGAGCAGATGGACGAGTCGCAGTTCCCGACCGCCTACGCGCACGCCACGCCGCCGGCCGACGGTGGGTTCACCCCGACCGTGACCACGAGCGAGGACCACGTCCACGCTCCGGGCACGCCGGAGCACAGCCACGAGGCGGCGACCGAGCCCGAGCACACGCAGGCGCCGGGCACCCCGGAGCACAGCCACGACGTTCCTCCGGCGGCCACCACCGGCGACACCGCCGGCGACCCGGCGGATGACCCCGCGGGCGACGTTTCGGAGGTCTCCGCGGCCACCGCCGACGCTCCGGTCGTCGACGTCCTCGTCGCCTACTCGGCGTCCGCCAAGACGTACAACGGCGGGCAGGCCGGCATGGATGCCGACATCGCCCTGATGATCGAGCAGACCAACCAGGCGTTCGACACCTCCGGCATCAACGCCGTCCTGCGGTTGGCGCACAGCGCCGAGGTCGCGGTCAACGGTCCGGTCGACGGCACCACGCTCAACAAGCTGACCAACCCCAGCGACGGGGTGTACGACGAGCTGCACGTGCTGCGCGACCAGTACGGCGCCGACCTCGTCGCACTCATCACCACCCAGACCGGTGGGGCCTACTGCGGCCTCGCCTGGCAGATGCAGAGCGTCAGCACGTCGTTCGCCCCGTACGCGATGAGCGTCACCGACGCCGGTTGCGCCACCGGCAACATGACCTTCACGCACGAGTTGGGGCACAACTTCGGCGCCGCCCACGACCGCGGCTCGTGGTCGGGCACCCCGGCGCTGCCCTACGGCTACGACTGGGTCAACCCGCAGCAGGGCTGGCGCACCGTGATGGCCTACGCGAACGCCTGCCCGGGCTGCGGTCGGCTGCTGCGGTTCTCGAACCCCGACCAGACCTACAACGGCGCTCCGCTGGGCGCGCCGGCCGGTGCGTCGAACGCCGCGGACAACCGGGCGGTGCTGAACACGACGTCGAGCACCGTGGCCGAGCATGCGGGGCGCGCCGGCGCCCGCGTCCCTGACCCTGACGGCGCCCACCGCCGGCCAGGACGTGATCGCGTCCGGCAAGCTGGTCACCACCTGGTCGACCAGCGGTTACATGGGCTCCGACGCCAAGGTGGAGCTGCTGCGCGGCAGCACCGTGGTGAAGCTCCTGACCGCCAAGGTGGCACTGGGCACCGGACGGTACGAGTACGTCGTCCCGCTGACGACGGTCCGCGCCGACGACTACGCGGTCCGGGTCACCCCGCTGCTGGCCCCGCAGTACGCGGTCACCAGCGACGCGTTCTCCGTGGTCGACCCGACGATCACCCCGACGTACGCCGGAACCCCGGCCGCCGGCGGGACCGCCCGGGTGGCGTGGACCTACACCGGGGCTCCCGGTGGCACGGTCAAGGTCGAGCTGCTCAAGGACGGCAAGTCCCTCGCCGTCCTCAAGACGGCCGCCATCGGCACCGCCGGTGCCGGCTTCGCCGACGTCGTGCTGCCGGCCGCGCTGAACAACGGGGCGGGCTACACGTTCCGCACCACGATGTCGGCCGCCCCGAAGGCCCCGGTGCTCACCGCGGGCTTCTCGGTGACGAGCAGCCGCCAGCTGGTGCTCACCGCGCCGACGGCCGGCGCGGACGAGACCGCTGGTGCGCCCCTGACGGTGACCTGGACCGCCGCCGGCGACCTCGGCGCCTCGGTCAAGGCCGAATTGCTCAAGGCCGACCTGGTCGTGTTCACCAGCCCGCTGGCCCCCAAGGACAACGGCACGCTGACGTTCACCCCCCTCGCCAAGTTGCCGAGCGGGGACGACTACCGGGTCCGGCTGGTGGCGCCGTCCCTCCCGATGGTGATCGACACGAGCGACGCGTTCTCTCTGGACGGCACCTCGGTGACCGTCACCTCGCAGGGCAGCGCATCGACGATCACCGCCGGCCGCCCCCTCACGGTCACGTTCACGAAGGTGGGCGTCCCGGGGACCGCGGTGAAGCTGGAGGCGGTGCACACGAGCTACCCGCCGGTGGTGATCGCAGCCAGCGTCCCGCTGTCGGCGGGCACGTACACCTGGAACGTGCCGCTGACGCACAAGGAGGGGGACTGGAAGGTCCGCGCCACCGTCGTCGGCAACACCCTGGTCGCGGACACCTCCGCGGCCGCGACCACGGTCGAGTGGCCGGACGTCTCCGCGTCGGTGTCGGCCTCCGGTGTCGCCGGGGCCCCGGTGACCGTGTCGTGGGCGTTCACCGACGGCGCTGTCGCGCCGGTCAAGGTCCGCCTGATGCAGGGCACGAAGGCGATCAGCACGGTGACCACGAGCGGCCCGACCGCGTCGGACGGCACGGGGTCGCTCGACTACCGCCTGCCGATCAACCTCGTGCCCGGGAACTACCAGGTCGAGGTGTCGGCGGCCGCCAACGCGGCGATCATCGACACGACGGGCGACGTCCCGGTGACCCGGCCGACCCTGGCCGCCGCGGGTGCCACCTCGGTGGCCCGCGGGCAGACGGCCACCATCACGTGGGCGTTCTCCGACGGCGCGTCCGCCCCCGTGCGGATCGAGCTGGTGCAGGGCACGAAGGTCGTGCTCGTCAAGAGCGGCGGCGTGACCGCGGCCGACGGCACCGGGTCGTTCGCCTACAAGGCGCCGACGACGCTGGTCGCCGGCTCCTACACCCTGCGGATCCGCCCGACGCTGCTCGCGACGAGCACCGTCATCCAGGCGACGGGGTCGTTCACCGTCACCTGATCCGGGCGCCCCGTCCCGACGACCGCAGCGGCCCCCACCTGGAGGAGGGTGGGGGCCGCTGTGTCTCGTTCGGGTCGCCTCAGCCTCGGCCCGTGACCGCCAGGTAGTCGGCGCAGAAGTCCACGGTCTCGTTGAGCCCGGTGCTCTCGCGCAGCAAGCCGAGGTCCGCGACGAATTCGTCATCGGTGGGGTCCTGCAGCGTGCCGTTCGAGTCGATCACCACCTGGTAGAAGACCATGCCGGGTCCGCGCAGCGTGCCCTCGGGCCCGACGACCCGGAACCCACCGGCTCCGAGGCCGGTGATGGTGAGCAGGTCGCCGTCGACCTCGATGCGCTGGTCCTTGTTCACGTCGCCGCCGGAGTACGTCACCGTCGTACCGTCCGGCTCGGTGACCGTGGTCGTGAAGTGCGAAACACCTGTGAAGTACGGGATCGAGTCCGCCCCGCGGAACGTGAAGAACCCGCGGAAGCGGACGACGTCGTGGATCTCGACGGTCAGGCCTTCCACGCCGCAGAAGTCCTCCTCGGTGAACGTTTCGTCGATGTTCTCGGCCTCGACGAGGAACCGCCCCGAGGTGTCCGGCCCCGCGGCCGCCGCCGCCGGCAGTGCCGGCAGTCCGAGGGCGATTCCCGCGGCCACCGCGCCGGTCGACATCAGCTTCTTCGGCATTCCCATGACGTTCCCCTCGAGGCCGCCGGGACAGCCTGCGCGGGGTCGCGCTGGTCGAAGGCCCGGTCGGCGGCGGACGGTCCTCCCGGCGCGCCGGAGGGTCAACGGAGATGGGCCCGCCCGCCGAGGCTCCCGGCGTGTCGGGAACGGCGCCGACCGCTGAGGTCACGCTGCGGTAACGGTCAGACCAGCTAGGTCGCGCGCGGCACGCGGATGGTCACTGCGCGCGGCTCCACCTCGACGGTGAACTTGCGGACCTTCTTCCGGTCACCACCGTCGAGCTCGTAGAGCACCTCGCGGTCCAGTTTCGCGGTGATCTTGCGGGCCTTGGTCCTCCGCACGAACGGCGACTTCTGGGGGTCACCGACCGCGGTCCGCACCACGGTCCGCGCCACCTGCACAGGCCCTTCGGCGGTCATGACCGCGACGTCGAGGAGGCCGTCGTCCACCGAGGCGTCGGGGAACACCTCGACCCCGGCGAAGAGGTCGCCGATGTTGCCCACCAGCACGCAGGTCGCGGGGCCGTCGTACCAGGGCGTGCCGTCGATCTTGATCTTCGCCCCGAACGCCTCGGCCCGGAGGTTCCGTGCCCCGCTGAAGATGTAGGCGGCACGGCCGAGCCGCTCCTTCAGGGTGTCCGCTCCGCGGATCATCGCCGCGTCGAAGCCGGCGCCGGCCATCGTGGCGAAGCGCTCGTCGCCGAACCGGCCGACGTCGATGCGACGCCGGTCCCCGCGCAGCGCCACGCGGACGGCCTCGTGCACGTCCTGCGGGATGCCGAAGTGGTTGGCGAACAGGTTCGACGTGCCGGCCGGCAGGATGCCGATGTCGACCTTCGCGTCCTGCACGGCGTCGATGCAGCGCCGCACCAGGCCGTCACCGCCCCAGACGAGGATCAGGTCGGCCCCGTCGGCGATCGCACGCTCGACCTGCTTGGGTGCCTTCTTGCTCTTGGGCACCTCGTGCCAGATCGGCGAGCGGACGCCCTCGGCGTCCAGGACCCGCCGCAGCTCGGGCAGGCCACCGCCGAAGGTCTTCTCGGCGTGCGCGATGACGGCGACGGTGGTCATGCCCGAAGTGAACCGCCGTCGCCGGGAATGTGCTGTGGCGAACGGCCACGATCACTCCACCGCGTGACCGTCGTCGGGCGGCCGCTTCCGAACGGGTGATCGGAGACGGCCACCGATCCCGGCGAGCCTGGGCCGCCGCGGAACGGCGGGGTACCTTTCCGCCGTCATGGGAGCCGCCGAACGCCGCGTGGTCAGCGTGGTGTTCGCGGACCTGGTCGACTTCACCGCGCTGTCCGAGCGGCTCGACGCGGAGGACGTCGCACACATCCAGGACAGCTGGTTCGCCCTGGCCGCCGGCGCGGTCACCGCCGCCGGCGGTGAGGTCGAGAAGTTCATCGGCGACGCCGTCATGGCGATCTTCGGGGCCGGGCGGGCCGACGACACCGACCCGGTGCGGGCCGTGCGCGCCGCCCTCGCCATCTCCGAGGACACCGTCCGCCTGGAGCGCAGCCTCGGCCTGGAGCCGGGCACCGTCCGGGTTCGGCTCGGGGTGGACACCGGCGAGGTCGTGGTGACGCGTGGGCCGTCGGGCTGGCGGGTGACCGGCGACGTGGTCAACACCGCTGCCCGTCTCCAGGCGGCAGCTCCGCCGGGGCAGACCCTGCTGGGCCCCGAAGCCGCCTTCGGTGTCGCGCACGCCTTCGTCCTGGAGGAGCACGGAGACATTCCGCTGAAGGGCAAGGCGCGGCCCGTGACGGCGTGGCGCGTCGCCTCGGAGCGTGCCGAACTCCGCCGCGGCCTGAGCCTGCACGGCCTCCGGGCTCCCCTGCTCGGCCGGGAGCGGGAGCTGACCGAACTGGAGCAGCTGCTCGGCGACCCGGGCGACGGTGGCACCGTCGTTCTGCTCGCGCCCCCCGGGGTCGGCAAGAGCCGGGTGGCCGAGGAGTTCGCCCGCCGCGCCCAGGCCGGCGGCCATCCGACCTGGCGCGTCGCGCTCGGTGACGAGCCCGAGCGCGGCTACGCCGTCGTCGCGACGATGCTGCGCGCCGCCGGCCGCACACTCTGGGGTGACGGAGACGCCGAGAGCGGGGCCGCGGCGGCCCTCCTGGCCGGTGGTTACGACCCCGGGCACGCTCGGGTCCTGGCCGGCCACGTCGCCGCACTGCTGACCGGCGCCCCGCTGCGTGCAGAACCGGTCGACCTGTATGCGGCGTGGACCGCGGTCCTCGACGCGATCGACGGCCCGGCTCCGGTGTGGCTGGTGGACGACCTGCACCTCGCCGACCCCGATCTGCAGGCGTTCCTGAGCTTCGCCGTGCACCGGTCCCGGGCCGGGGGACGCGGCGATGGTCCTCACCGCCCGGCCGCGCGCCGGCCTCGCCCCTGTCGTCGAGGAACTCGGGGACGTCCGGGTGGTGCACCTGGAGCCCCTTCCGCCGGCGGTCACCCGAGACCTCGTCGCAGCGCTGGTGGGGCCCGCGCTCCCACCGGTCGCCCTCGAGGAGGTCGTGACGGCGTCGGGCGGCAACCCGCTGTACGTCGAGGAACTGCTGCGCTCGTGGATCCAGGTGGGGGTCCTCCGTCAGGGCGCCGACGGAGGGTGGGAACTGGCCGCCGGCGCCGAGACCTCGGTGCCCACGACCGTGCACGCCATCTACCAGGGGCAGCTCGACGCACTGGGCGGCGGGCTGCGTCCGGTGGTGGAGCGCGGGAGCGTCCCCGGTGTCACCTTCCCCGGCGACGCGCTGCCGGCGCTCGGCGTGCCCGAACCGGTCGCGCTCCTCCGGGAGCTGGCCGAGGCGGGCCTGCTCGCGGGGCCGCAGCAGCAGGGCGACCTGGGCGAGGCGTGGACGTACCGGCACTCCCTGCTGCGGGACACCGCCTACGGATCGTTGGCCCGGCTCGATCGGGCCCGGCTGCACGTCCGGTTCGCTCGATGGCTCCGGTCCCACGGCGGGTCGCCGGAGACGGTCGGCGGACACCTTGCTCGGGCGGTCGAGCTCCTCCCCTCGACGGTTCCCGCGGTGGACGACGGGCTGCCCCTGGTGGCGGTCGCCGAGGAGGCCGCCCAGCAGCTCGAGGATGCCGCGTCCGGCCACCTCATCGCCTCGCCGCAGCGGGCCGCCGCTCTCCTCGGTCGAGCCCTGGCCCTGCCGGGGACGGCCGAGCCGGACCGGCTGCGGCGCCGGCTCGCTCTCGGGGAGGCAGAGCGGCGCTCCGGACGGCTGGAGCGCGCGATGCGGGCCTTCGCGGACGCCGGGGAGGCGGCCCGCGACGTCGACGCGGTCGACGCGCTCGTGACGGCCGCCCTGGGTTACGAGAGCGCGTTGTTCGCCTCACGGCTGGACCGCGAGCTGTGGGGACGGCGCTCGGTGGACCTGCTCCGCGCCGCGGACGAACTGCTGCCGCCGGGTGAGCGTGCGACGCGCAGCCGGGTGCTGGCCGCTCTCGGCCAGGCGCTGCTCTACGGCGGCGACACCGACGAGGGGGCGGCCACCTGCGAGCGGGCCGTGCGGCTCGCCGAGGCGGCCGGGGACGACGCTGCGCTGGCCGCGGCGCTCCTCGCCCGCCGCTCCGGGCGGGCCCGGCCGGAGTGGCTGTCCGACCGGCTGGCGGACGCGCCGCGCATCGCTCGGGCCGCCGAGGCCACGGGTGACCTCGAGCTGCAGCTGGAGGCGGCTCGCCTGCACCTCGTCGACGTCCTCAAGGCCGAGGACCTGACCGCTGCGGCAGCGGCGGAGGCCACCGCCGAGGCGCTCGTCCGCCGGCTGGGCCGCCCGCTCTACTTCTGGTATCCGCCCCTGTGGCGGGCGATGCGGGCGCTCGCCATCGGCGACCTTCCCGCGGCGGACGACCTGACCGAGGCGTTCCGGGCCGAAGGGAGGCGGGCCAACTACGGCGACGTGGACAAGGTGTGGCTGGCGCTGCGCCTCCAGCTCCAGCTGGAGCGCGGCGACGTCGCACCGGTCCTGGCGCCGCTCCAGGAGCAGGCCGCGGACTTCCCCTGGCGGTGGTCCGCGGCGCTGGCACGGGTCTCCGCCCTGCTCGGCCGTCGCGAGGAGGCCGCGGAGCACCTGGCCTACGCGGTGGCCGACGACTACGCACGGGTGCCGCAGGACCTGAGCCGCGCCTACGTCCTGACCCATCTCGCCGAGGCCGCGGCGCTGCTCGGGAACGCCGACGTGGCGCGGACCGTCGGCGGGCTGCTGCTGCCGTGGGCGGGGCAGGCCGTCGTCCTCGGCTCCGGTGCCCTGTATCTCGGATCGGGGGCGCATTACGTAGGCATCTGCCTCCGCACAACCGGGGAGCTCGAGGGCGCGCAGGAGATGCTGCGCTTGGCGGTGTCCGCGAACGAGCGGGCCGGCGCCCGAAGCCTGACCGCACGATCACGGCGGGAGCTCGAGACCACCCTGCGCCTTCAGGACGCCCCTCAGGAGGACATCGCGTGACCGACGTCGCCACCGCCGCCGGCCTGGTGAGTACCGAGTGGACACGATTCGCGGACACCCTCGACGCGGCCGGACCGGACGTCTGGGACCGGCCCACCCGGTTGGCCGGCTGGACCGTCGAGGACCTCGCCCGGCACGTGCACTGGGGGACCACCCTGGAGGCCGACGGGCTGGCCCTCGCAGCGGGCGGTCAGGCCGGACCGGCGGCCGGGACGCCGCTGGAGGGGCCGCGCGAGGAGATCGTGCCTGCACTGCGGCGGTCGTTCGGCGCCCTGGCCGCGCGCATGGAGCAGCTGCGCGAGCCGGTCTGCCGGGACGGTGCCCATGCCCTACGGGGAGGTGCCGATGGCCCTGGCGCTCCGGATCTTCGTCATGGAGGCGGCCGTGCACACCAGCGACCTGGCCGACGCCGTCCCGGTGGGCGGGCGGAGCGGCGACAGCCTGCCGGCCGGGGCGCGGCGGAGCTGTGCCGCCGTCTTCCAGGCCTTCTGGCCCGTGCTGGCCGCCGCGGCGACCGTTCTCCCCGCGGCGGGGACGACGGTCTCCCTGGTCGGCCCGACCGTGCGTCTCGAGGGCACCTTCGACGGAGCCGCGTGGGGCCCCGTCGCGGGGGAGCCGTCCGTCGTCGTCGAGGGAGAGGACGACGGGGTGCTGCTACTCGCCTACGGCCGAACGCCCTTCGAGAAGGCCGATCTGACCGTGACCGGCGACCGCGAGCTCGCCGCCCGGTTCAAGGACTTCGTGCCCGGTCCCTGACCGGGCCTCACCCGGGGGTGCGATCCCGCCGCGTCCAGCGCAGCACGCCGAACACGGTCGGCACGCTCAGGCAGAGGGCGAACCACCAGTAGCCGGTGACGGCCAGGCCGATGCAGGCGGCCGCGCAGACCACCACGGCGGCACCCAGGAGCGCCGGGTTGCCCCGCCCGACGGCGTCCCGCCATCGCGCGTACAGGTACACCGTCAGGGCGGCGAACGCGACGCCGACGGCGAGCAGCTGGCCGTCGCCGCGGGACGCGCCGACCGTGCCGGCCAGCACCGCGATCACGCCGGCCGTCGCGGCCATCAGCCGCATCGCCTCCTGCGGGCGGACGTCGGGGGATCGGCCGGCGCTCATGACGAGCACGGTAATCGGACGAGTGGCCGCGATCGGGCACCGCCCGAGAGGATGCCGGTCGTGGACCGAGCCCTCGCCAGCGCCATCGCTCACCGGTGGCACCCCGTCGCCGCCCCCGTCTCCGACGCCAACCTGCAGCGCCTGCTCACCCGGCTGGGCCCGGTCGAACGCGTGCTCGACCTCGGCTGCGGGTTCGGCGAGTGGCTGCTCGCCGCGCTGGAGGCCGCCCCGCAGGCCACCGGCGTCGGCGTCGACACGTCGGTCCCGGCCGTCGAGCAGGCGCGGCAGCGGGCGCAGCGGCGGGGCCTCGTCGAGCGGGTGACGTTCGAGGAGGCCGAGGCGGCGAACTACGAGGGAGGCGGCTTCGACGCCGTCCTCTGCGTCGGCGCGACGCACGCCTTCGGCGGCCTGGCCGGGCACCCTCGACGCCGTCCGGGCGCACCTGCGGCCGGGGGGACGGGTGCTGCTCGGCGAGGGCTTCTGGGACGGCGAGCCCACGCTGCAGGCGATGAGCGCCCTCGGCGCCGATCCCGGCGAGCTCCCCGACCTGCCCGGTCTCGTCGAGGCGGCGCGCGGCGCCGGCTACGAGCCCGGCTACGGCCACGTCAGCTCGGCCGAGGAGTGGGACGACTACGAGTGGTCGTGGACCGGCTCGCTCACCGAGTGGGCGCTCACCGAGGCGGGCGACGCCGACCGGCGCAGCGCCCTGGCCATGGCCGGCACGCACCGCGAGGAGTGGCTCGCCGGATACCGCGGCCAGCTCGGCTTCCTGACCCTCGTCCTGCACGACGCCGAGGGCTTCAGTGGTGCGGCGGCTCGTCCTTCGCCCGCTGCAGGGAGTTGACGACCTCCTCCTCGGCCGCGGCGCGGTCGACCCACTCCGCGCCCTCGACCGACTTGCCCGGCTCGAGGTCCTTGTAGGTCTCGAAGAAGTGCTGGATCTCCAGCCGGTCGAACTCCGACACGTCGGTGATGTCGGTGAGGTGCGCCATCCGCGGGTCGGTCGCCGGCACGCAGAGCACCTTGTCGTCCCCGCCCTTCTCGTCGGTCATGCGGAACATGCCGAGGGCGCGGCAGGTGATCAGGCAACCGGGGAAGGTCGGCTCCTCGAGCAGCACCAACGCGTCGAGCGGGTCGCCGTCCATCCCGAGCGTGTTCTCGATGTAGCCGTAGTCCGCCGGGTAGCGGGTGGAGGTGAACAGCATCCGGTCGAGCCGGATGCGGCCGGTCACGTGGTCCAGCTCGTACTTGTTTCGCTGGCCCTTCGGGATTTCTATCGTCACGTCGAACTGCACGCCACGTAGTGTGGCCCACCGTGACTCCGCCCTCCCCGGCGGCGTCATCCAGGGGGGTGGGCACCATCGCGTCGACCGGTTCGACCGCCATGTCAGAACAGCCGTCGCAGCACCCGTCACACCAGTCGCAGGAGTCCCGTCCGGCACCCGCGCCCATCGTCATCACCGCCCGCACCGGTCGGCTGTGGCGTCGCATCGTGACCGGGGTCGTCGTCCTCCTCCTGGCCGTCGGCGGTGGGGTCTACGGGGTCGTCGAGCTCATGGGGGACGACGCGCCGGCCGGCGCCGAGGCGGTCGAGGTCCCGGACGCCGTTCTGCCCGAACTGGGCGCCGCCGCCCCGGTGCTCGCCTCGCTGTCCACCGACGCGCCCGCGCCGGACGCCGCCACGCTGGCGAGCAGGCTGGCGCCGCTCGTGAAGGCACCCGCCCTCGGCAGCGGCGTCTCCGCCGAGGTCGTCGACGTCGCCACGGGCGAGTCCCTCTACGGCCTCGACCCGACCGGCCCCGCCACGCCGGCGTCCACCGCCAAGCTGCTCACCGCGGTCGCCGCGCTGGCGACGCTCGACCCGGCCGCAACCCTTCCCACCACCGTCGTGCAGGGCTCGAGCCCGGGCGAGGTCGTGCTGGTCGGCGGCGGCGACGTCACCCTGTCGCGCACCTCGCCGAGCCAGACCTACCCGGGTGCGCCCACCGTCGCCGACCTCGCCGAGCAGGTCGTCGCCGCGCTGCCCGCCGGCACGCCGGTCACCGGGGTCGTCGTCGACAACTCGCTCTACACCGGCCCGCTCACCGCCGCGGGCTGGGGCACCGGCGACGCACCCTCGAGCTACGCCGCCCCGGTCACCGCGACCGCCGTCGACGGCGCGCGCGTGCAGCCGGGCTCCGAGGCACGCAGCGGCCAGCCGGGTCTGGACGCCGGCTCCGCGCTCGCCGACGCCCTCGGCGCGCCCGCCGCCACGGTCACCCTCGGCGAGGCTCCCGAGGGTGCGCAGACGCTGGCCACCGTCGAGTCGGCGCCGGTCGTACGGCTGGTCGAGCAGACCCTGTCCCTGTCCGACAACATGCTCGCCGAGAGCCTGGCCCGGCAGGTCGCCATCGCCCGTGGCGAGGCGGCCAGCTTCGAGGGCGGCGCCCGCGCGGTGCTCGCGGCACTCGGCGACGCCGGGATCGACCTCACCGGCGTGACGCTCAGCGACGGCAGCGGCCTGTCCCGCCAGGACCAGGTGCCCGCCGCCGTCCTCGCCGATCTGCTCGCCGGTGCCGCCGACGGCAGCCTCGGCAACACCGGCGCGGTCCTCTCCGGCCTGCCCGTGGCCGGGTACGACGGCACGCTCGCCGACCGGGGCGACGAGGACCCGGCGACCGGCCCCGGCACCGTCCGCGCCAAGACCGGCACCCTGAACGGCGTGCACGCCCTCGCCGGTACGGCGGTCACCGCCGACGGCCGGCTCCTGGCCTTCGCCGTCATCGCCGACGCCGCCACGGGCGGCGAGGCCGCCGCCGAGGACGCCCTGGACGGGGTCGCCGCCGAGCTCGCCCGCTGCGGCTGCAGCTGAGCTGCGGACCGTCCGTCCGCGTACGGTGAGCCGATGAACAGCGCCTCCATGGTCGACTGGGAGCTCGCCGGGCGGACGGCCCGCAAGCTGATGAGCCCCGGGCCGGAGACCACCCGCGAGGAGGCGGCCGCGGTCGTCCGCGAGCTGCAGGAGGCCGCGGCCATCGCCGTCGGCCACGTCGAGGAGCTGACGGGGCTGCATCCGGTGCCCGGCGGCGCGTCCCCCGAGGTCGCGGTCGTCGACCGGACGGCGTGGGTCGACACCAACGTCCTCGGCATGTCCGCGCTGCTCGACCCGCTGGTGACCAAGCTCCAGGAGTCCCAGGACCGCCCTCCGGGCCCGCTCGCGACCGCCATCGGTTCCCGCGTCACCGGCGCCCAGGCGGGTGTCGTCCTGTCCTACCTGGCCAGCCGGGTGCTCGGGCAGTACGAGGTCTTCGGCTCGGGCGGCCGGCTGCTGCTCGTCGCTCCGAACATCGTCGCCACCGAGCGCAAGCTCGGGGTCGACCCCGGCGACTTCCGGCTGTGGGTCTGCCTGCACGAGATGACCCACCAGCTGCAGTTCACCGCCGTCCCGTGGCTGCGCACCCACCTCGAGCAGCAGATCGGCGAGTTCGTCGCCGTCACCGACCTCACTCCCGAGGTGCTGCGCGAGCGCCTGCAGGACGTGCTCCGCGGCGTCGTCGACGCCGTCCGCGGCGGCGAGGGCGACAGCGAGGGCCTCATGGCGCTGGTCAGCGAGCCCGCGCAGCGCGAGGTGCTCGACCGCATCACCGCCGTGATGAGCCTGGTCGAGGGGCACGCCGAGTTCGTCATGGACAACGTCGGTCCGGACGTCGTCCCCTCCGTGCGGGTGCTGCGCCAGCGCTTCGCCCAGCGGCGCAAGGGCCGCGGTCCGTTCGACCGCGTCGTCCGCCGGCTGCTGGGCCTCGAGCAGAAGATGAAGCAGTACGCCGAGGGCCACGAGTTCGTCACCGGTGTCGTCGACCGGGTGGGCATGGACGGGTTCAACCGCGTGTGGTCCTCGCCGGAGACGCTGCCCTCCATCGACGAGATCACCGACCCCGCGCGCTGGGTGGAACGGGTGCACGGCCGCCCGGCCATCCCGGCCTGAGGACCCCGGCAACCCTCCGATGGCCGGGCCGGATCCGGCGGTCGCCGCGCTGCGCAGCGCGGTGCGGCCCGGGCTGACCTCGGAGCGCACGCCCGTCCTCGTCGCCTGCAGCGGAGGAGCGGACTCCCTCGCGCTGGCCGCCGCCGTCGCCTTCGAGGCGCCGCGCGCCGGGGTTCCGGCCGGCGCCGTCACCGTCGACCACGGCCTGCAGCCGGGGTCGGCGGAGCGCGCGACGGCCACCGCGGAGCTGCTCGAGAAGCTCGGTCTCGCTCCCGTCCACGTCGTCCCGGTGGACGTCGGTGCCGACGGCGGTCCCGAGGCCGCGGCCCGCGCCGCCCGCTACGCCGCGCTCGAGCGGGTCGCGACCGCCGCCGGGGCGCGGGTGGCCCTCGGGCACACGCTCGACGACCAGGCCGAGACGGTGCTGCTCGGGCTGGGACGCGGCTCCGGACCGCGCTCGGTGGCCGGGATG
This sequence comes from uncultured Actinomycetota bacterium, assembly GCA_963777095.1. GTDB lineage: Bacteria > Actinomycetota > Actinomycetes > Mycobacteriales > Geodermatophilaceae > CAVZOY01. The sequence continues at coordinate 325,177 of CAVZOY010000006.1, read as the reverse complement.
GTCGTCCGCCGCGTGGCCGACGGGGTGGGTGGTGGGCAGGTGACATTGTGGCGGCCGCTGCTCGGCATCCGGCGGACGACGACCCGCGCGGCCTGCGCCGCTCAGGGGCTCCCGGTGTGGGACGACCCGTGGAACGCCGACCCCGCCTACACCCGCGCCCGGCTGCGCGCCGAGGTCCTGCCGCTGATGGACGACGTCCTGGGCGGCGGCGTCGCCCCGGCGCTGGCCCGCACCGCGGCGATGCTGCGCGAGGACCTCGACGCGCTCGACGCCCTCGCCGCCGACGAGCTCCGGCGGCTCGCGGCGGCCGACGGCACGCTGCCCGCCGTCGAACTCGCCGGGCGACCCGACGCCATCCGCCGGCGGGTGCTGCGCGGCTGGCTGCTCGCCGCCGGGGTGGCGGACCTGCAGGCCGTCCACCTGGACGCCGTCGACGCGCTGCTGACCCGCTGGCGCGGGCAGGGGCCGGTCGACCTACCCGGCCGGGTGGCCGTCGTCCGGGCGTCTGGCAGGCTGGGCCTCCGGCCGCCCGGCGTCCGGAGCGGCCCGCCACTCGAGCCCTCAGCATCCCCGCAGCCAGCCACCGAGGAGTCCCGCTGTCGTGAGTGAGACCGCCACCGTGCCCGGGAACGCCGACGCGGAGCCGACCCCCGGCGGGCTCGGTCCCGACCACGGCTACGGCCCGGACATCGACCACGTCCTGCTCACCGAGGAGCAGATCCAGGGCAAGATCCGGGAGCTCGCCGCCCGGGTCGCCACCGACTACGCGGGCAAGGAGGTCCTGCTGGTCGGCGTGCTCAAGGGCGCGGTGCTGTTCATGAGCGACTTCGCCCGCGCGCTGCAGCTGCCCACGCAGATGGAGTTCATGGCCGTCTCCAGCTACGGCTCGGCGACCAGCTCGTCGGGCATCGTGCGCATCCTCAAGGACCTCGACCGCGACATCACCGACAAGCACGTGCTGGTGCTCGAGGACATCATCGACTCCGGGCTGACGCTGTCCTGGCTGCTGAAGAACCTCGGCGGCCGCGCGCCCGCGTCGCTGGAGGTCTGCGCGCTGCTGCGCAAGCCCGACGCGGTCAAGGTCGAGGTGCCGGTGAAGTACATCGGGTTCGACATCCCCAACGAGTTCGTCATCGGCTACGGGCTGGACTACGCCGAGCGGTACCGCGACCTGCCGTACATCGCGACCCTGAAGCCCGAGGTCTACGCCTGACGACGGCCTGACTTCCAGCCCTGCGCGGGACTCATCCGCGGGGGTCATCCCGCAGGTCGCGCTCAGGGATTCCACAGGGACGCCGGTGTACCGTCGATCCCGACGACGCTGCACCAGGCGCCGGGGTGCCCGCCCGGGTCGCAGGCGGCGTCCCCGGACGATCAGGAGGGTCGACGGGCCGGACGGCACGCCCGTCCGCCCGGCATCGGTGTATGGAACGCAAGAAGATCTTCCGCTCCGTGTGGTTCTGGGTCGTCATCGTCGTCCTGATGGCCCTGACCTTCTCCACCCTGCTCGGTGGAGGGTCGAGCTATCGCGAGGTGTCGACCTCCGCTGCGCTCGCCCAGATCGAGGACGGCAACGTCCGGTCGGCGACGCTGAACACCAAGGAGCAGACCCTCGACCTCGACCTCGAGCGCGCCGTCAACGGCGGCGAGCAGGTCAGCGCGTCCTACCCCGTGGCCATCGAGGCCCAGATCGTCGATCTCCTGCGCGAGGAGAGCGGCGGCAGCGAGTTCGACACCAACGTCACGCAGGACAGCATCCTGGTCAGCATCCTGGTCAGCTTCCTGCCGTTCCTGATCCTCCTGCTGCTGCTGTTCTGGCTGTTCAACTCCATGCAGGGCGGCGGCCGCGGCGTCATGCAGTTCGGCAAGTCCAAGGCCAAGGCCGTCTCCAAGGACATGCCCAAGACGACGTTCGCCGACGTCGCCGGCGCCGACGAGGCGGTCCAGGAGCTCGAGGAGATCAAGGACTTCCTGCAGAACCCGGTCAAGTTCCAGGCCGTCGGCGCCAAGATCCCCAAGGGCGTGCTGCTCTTCGGCCCGCCCGGCACCGGCAAGACCCTGCTCGCCCGCGCGGTCGCCGGCGAGGCCGGCGTCCCGTTCTTCTCGATCTCCGGCTCGGACTTCGTCGAGATGTTCGTCGGCGTCGGCGCCAGCCGGGTGCGCGACCTGTTCGAGCAGGCCAAGACCAACGCTCCCGCGATCATCTTCGTCGACGAGATCGACGCCGTCGGCCGCCACCGCGGTGCCGGCATGGGCGGCGGGCACGACGAGCGCGAGCAGACGCTCAACCAGATGCTCGTCGAGATGGACGGGTTCGACGTCAAGGGCGGCGTCATCCTCATCGCCGCGACCAACCGGCCCGACATCCTCGACCCCGCGCTGCTGCGCCCGGGCCGCTTCGACCGGCAGATCGCCGTCGACCGGCCCGACCTGCTCGGCCGCAAGCAGATCCTCACCGTGCACGCCAAGGGCAAGCCGCTCGCCCCGGACGTCGACCTCGAGGTCGTCGCCCGCCGCACCCCGGGGTTCACCGGCGCCGACCTGGCCAACGTGCTCAACGAGGCCGCGCTCCTCACCGCCCGCACCAACGGCTCGATGATCTCCGACGAGCAGCTGGAGGAGGCGATCGACCGCGTCATCGCCGGGCCCGAGCGCAAGACCCGGGCGATGAGCGAGAAGGAGAAGAAGGTCACCGCCTACCACGAGGGCGGCCACGCCCTGGTGGCGCACGCACTGCCCAACCTGGACCCGGTGCACAAGGTGACGATCCTGCCGCGCGGCCGCTCGCTCGGTCACACGCTGGTGCTGCCGACCGAGGACAAGTACACGCAGACCCGGTCGGAGATGATCGACACCCTCGCCTACGCCCTCGGCGGGCGCGCGGCCGAGGAGCTCGTCTTCCACGAGCCGACCACGGGTGCCGGCAACGACATCGAGAAGGCCACGACCATGGCCCGCGCGATGGTCACGCAGTACGGCATGAGCGCCAAGCTCGGCGCGGTCAAGTACGGCAGCGACGCCGCCGAGCCCTTCCTGGGCCGCGACATGGCGTCGCACCGCGACTACTCCGAGGCCGTCGCCGCCGACATCGACTCCGAGGTCCGGGCGCTCATCGAGGCCGCGCACGACGAGGCCTGGGAGATCCTGGTCGAGTACCGGTACGTCCTGGACCAGCTCGTGCTCGAGCTGATGGAGAAGGAGACGCTGTCCAAGGAGGACATGGCCCGCATCTGCGAGCCGGTCACCAAGCGTCCCTCGCTCGCCCCGTACAGCGGCTTCGGCAAGCGGACGCCGTCCGACGAGCCGCCGGTGCTCACGCCTGCCGAGCGGGCGGCCGCCAACGGCAACGGTCACGTGGTGACCGACCGACCGAACCCGGTCGGGGACGTCGGCGCACCGGTCCAGCGCTGAGCGGTGCGGCGATGAGCGAGATCCCGGGCGACGGACGGGTGGGGGAGGACGCCGACGTCCTGCTGCGCCCCGCCCGCGGGGTCGACCACGAGCGCGCCGCTGCCGCCGTCCGGGAGCTGCTCATCGCGGTCGGGGAGGACCCCGACCGGCCCGGCCTGAGGGAGACCCCGCACCGGGTCGCCCGGGCGTACGCCGAGACCTTCGCCGGTCTCTGGCAGGACCCGGGCGAGGTCCTCGCGACGACGTTCGACGAGGACCACGACGAGCTCGTGATGGTCAAGGACATCCCGATGTACTCGACCTGCGAGCACCACCTGGTCCCGTTCCACGGGGTCGCGCACATCGGGTACATCCCCGGGGACGACGGCCGGGTGACCGGGCTGTCGAAGCTGGCCCGGCTGGTCGAGGTCTACGCCCGGCGCCCGCAGGTGCAGGAGCGGATGACCAGCCAGATCGCCGACGCCCTCTCGGACGTCCTCAAGCCCCGCGGCGTCATCGTCGTCATCGAGGCCGAGCACCTGTGCATGGCCATGCGCGGCATCCGCAAGCCGGGCGCGAGCACGGTGACCTCGGCGGTGCGCGGGCTGTTCCGGGAGAGCCACGCGAGCCGCAACGAGGCGATGAGCCTCATCATCGGGCGCTAGGACGGCGGTCCGCGATGCCCGCGACGACGCCGCTCCCGACGCCCGGCCGGTGCCTGGTCATGGGCGTCCTCAACGTCACGCCCGACTCCTTCTCCGACGGCGGCTGCTTCGCCGACCCGGCCGACGCGATCACCCACGGCCTGGAGATGGCCGCTGCCGGCGCCGACTACGTCGACGTCGGGGGCGAGTCGACCCGGCCGGGCGCCGACCGGGTGGACGCCGACGAGGAGTGCCGGCGGGTGGTCCCCGTCGTCCGCGAGCTCGCCGCCGCGGGTCTGCGGGTCAGCGTCGACACCACCCGTGCCGAGGTCGCCGAGGCGGCACTCACCGCGGGCGCGGTCATGGTCAACGACGTGAGCGGGGGCCTGGCCGACAAGAACATGGCCGACCTCGTCGCCGAGGCCGGCGTGCCGTGGGTGCTCATGCACTGGCGCGGCCACAGCCGCGAGATGTACGCGGCCGCCCGCTACGGCGACGTGGTCACCGAGGTGCGAGCGGAGCTGACCGCCCGGGTGGAGGACGTCGTCGCCGCCGGCGTCGATCCGTCGCAGCTGGTGCTCGACCCTGGGCTGGGCTTCGCCAAGAACGCCGAGCACAACTGGGCGCTGCTGGCCGGGCTCGACCGGATCGTCGACCTCGGCCTGCCCGTGCTGGTCGGCGCCTCGCGCAAGACCTTCCTCGGCCGGCTGCTGGCCGGTCCGGACGGCACCCCGCGGGCGGCCGAGCAGCGCGACGCCGCGACGCTGGCGACGACGGTGCTCGCCGCCGAGGCCGGGGCGTGGGGCGTCCGCGTGCACGACGCGGCCGCCTCGGTCGACGCCGTCCGCACCGTCGAGGCCGTTCGCGCGGCACGGAGGGAGCGCCGTGGCTGAGCCCGACCGCCGGGTCCCCGACCGGATCGCCGTGCGAGGGCTGCGCGCCTACGGCCATCACGGCGTCTACGCCTTCGAGCGCCGTCAGGGGCAGACCTTCTCCTGCGACGCCGTGCTCGAGGTCGACACCCGGCCGGCCGCCGAGACCGACGACCTGCAGCGGACGGTCAACTACGCCGAGCTGTCGCAGCGGCTGTACGCGGTGCTCTCCGGTGAGCCGGTGGACCTGCTGGAGACCCTGGCGCAGCGGCTGGCGGACGTCTGCCTGGCCTACGACCTCGTGGACGCCGTCGACGTCACCGTGCACAAGCCGGAGGCCGACCTCGGCGTGCCGTTCGAGGACGTGACGGTCACCATCCGCCGAACGCGCGCATGACCTCCCCATGAGCCGTGCGGTGCTCTCGCTCGGCGCCAACCTCGGGGACCGGGCCGGCGCCCTGCGCACGGCCCTCGCCGCGCTGAAGGACGACGGCCTCGTCGCCCGGTCGGTGCTGTACGAGACGCCGCCGTGGGGGCCGGTCGAGCAGCCGCCCTACCTCAACGCGATCGCGATCGTCCGCGGCCCGCGCGACGCCGCCGGCTGGCTCGAACGCTCGCACGAGCTCGAGCAGGCGGCCGGGCGCACGCGGGACGTGCGGTGGGGGGCGCGCACGCTGGACGTCGACGTCGTCGCCGTCACCGGCGACGACGGCCGCCCGGTGATCTCGGACGACCCGGACCTGACACTGCCGCACCCGCGGGCGCACGAGCGGGCGTTCGTCCTCGTCCCGTGGCTCACCCTCGAGCCCGGCGCCGAGGTTCCCGGCCGCGGCCGGGTCGCCGACCTGGTCGCGGCGCTGCCGCCCGAGGACGTCGCGGCGGTCGTGAAGTGGGAGCACGTGCAATGAGGGCCGTGTCCCGGCGCGACCTCGCCGTCCTCGTGGTCGGCCTGGCCGTGGCGACCTGGCTGCTGGTGCGGGTCGCCTACGGCGACCTGCCGCCGCTGCGCTGGTGGCTGCCGGCGCCCCTCGCCCTGCTCGCCGTCGCCGAGGCCGTCGCCGCCCGGACGCTGCGCACGCGGTTGCACGACCTCCGGGCGGCGCGAGCGGTCGGGCGAGGGCAGGCACCCGAGGGGGCGCGTCGACCCGAGAACGTCCGCCCGGTGGAGCCGATGCTCGTCGCGCGGCTGGCGGTGCTCGCGCAGGCCAGCGCGTACGTCGGCGCGGTGCTGCTCGGCGTCTGGCTCGGCGTGCTGGCCCACGTCGGGCCGTCGGTCGGCCGGCTGCAGGCGGCGGGGAGCGACGCGGTGACCGCCGCGCTCGGCGTCCTGGTCGCCGGGGCCCTGGTGGCCGCCGCGCTGTGGCTCGAGAGCGTCTGCCGCGTTCCGCCGGACGACGAGGGCGAGGGCGGACCGCTCGCCCCCCACGCCTAGCTCCGGGCGCTGCCCGCCGTCTCGGGGACGGCACCGTCGACCGACCGGCGCAGCGCCGCGTGCAGCGACTCCGGCGTCAGTACGCCGAGGAACCTGTTCCCGTCGAGCACCGCGACCCAGCCGGCCTCGTGCTGGAGCATCGTCGAGAACGCCGTCTTCAAGGTCGAGCCGGCGGGCACCCACGCCTCCATGCGCCGCGCCGTCGAGCCGACGGTGCCCGCCCCGGTCGCCCGCTCGGCGGAGAGCCAGCCGTGCAACGTGCCGTCGTCGTCCAGGACGACGGCCCAGCGCGCCTCGGCCCGATCCATCGCCGTCCGCGCGTCGGCCAGCCCGTCGGTGACGTGCACCACCGGCGGCTGCTCGAGGTCCCCGGGCTCGACGACGGTCACCGCCAGCCGCTTGAGCCCGCGGTCGGCGCCGACGAAGTCGGCCACGAACGGGCTCGCCGGGCGGCCGAGGATGTCGCCGGGAGGAGCGAACTGCTCGACCTTGCCGCCCTCGCTCATCACCGCGATCCGGTCGCCGAGGCGCACGGCCTCCTCGATGTCGTGGGTGACGAAGACGATCGTCTTGCGCACCTGCTCCTGGAGCCGCAGGAACTCCGTCTGCAGCCGCTCGCGCACCACCGGGTCGACCGCCGAGAACGGCTCGTCCATGAGCAGCACCGAGGGGTCGGCGGCGAGTGCCCGGGCGACGCCGGCGCGTTGGCGCTGACCGCCGGAGAGCTGGGCGGGGTAGCGGTCGCCGAACCGGGCCGGATCCAGCCCCACGGTGGCCAGCAGCTCGTCGACGCGCTGTTCGACCCGGTGCTTGTCCCAGCCGAGCAGGCGCGGGACGGTGCTCACGTTCGTGCGGACGTCCTGGTGCGGGAAGAGCCCCACGCTCTGGATGACGTAGCCGATCCGGCGGCGCAGCTTCACCGGGTCGACGCGGGTGACGTCGTCGTCCCCGAGCAGGATCCGCCCGGTGCTGGGCTCGATCAGCCGGTTGATCATCTTCATCGTCGTGGTCTTGCCGCAGCCCGACGGCCCGACCAGCACCGACAGCTCACCGGCGGCGAAGGTCAGGTCGAGCTCGGCCACGCCCACGGTGCCGTCGGCGTAGACCTTGCTGACGCCCTCGAGCCGGATCTGCTCCGCGCCGCCGTGCGCCCCGTCCGGGGTGGGCCCGGGGTGCCCGTTCTCGGTACCGTCCACGGAATGGCCCTCCTGGGACGCGCTCGATGCTGAACGCGGTGCTCGCGGCCGATGCCGCGCCGAACCCCTGGTTCGACCCGGGGTACGTCGTCGACAACTGGTCCACCATTGTGGGCTACCTGGGCCAGCACGTCCGGCTCACCGTCGGGGCCGTCGTCCTCGGCGCGCTGATCGCGCTGCCGCTGGCGCTGCTCGCCCGGCGCACCCGGTTCCTCTCCGGGCCGGTGCTGAGCCTCTCGTCGATCGTCTACACGATCCCGTCGCTGGCGATGTTCTCGTTCCTGGCGCCGCTGACCGGCGCGCTGTCGGCGACCACGGTGCTCATCGGCCTCACCCTCTACACGCTGGTGATCCTGGTCCGGAACTTCCTGACCGGGCTGCAGTCGGTACCCGCCGACGTCCGCGAGGCCGCCCGCGGCATGGGTTACGGGCCGGCCCGGCTCTTCGTCCGGGTGGACCTGCCCCTGGCGCTGCCGGCCTTCATGGCGGGGCTGCGGATCGCCACGGTGTCGACGGTCGCGCTCACGACGGTCGGCGTCATCACCGGCAACGGCGGCCTCGGCCAGCTGATCGTCGGCGGCTTCAACTCCAACTTCTACCGCGCCGAGATCGTCACCGGCGCCCTCGGCTGCGTCCTGCTCGCCCTGATCGCCGACGTGCTCCTGGCCGGCGCGCAGCGGCTGCTCACCCCGTGGACCAGGGCGGCGACGTCGTGAACGCGTTCGGCGCGGCTTTCGTCTACCTCAACGACCCCTACAACTGGACCCGCTCCGGCGGCATCCTCGACCTGCTGGTCGAACACCTGCGCATCTCGGCCTTCGCCGTGCTGATCGGCGCGCTCATCGCCCTCCCGGTCGGCGTGCTGTTGGGCACGACCGGCCGCGGCGGGGGCACCATCGTCGTCCTGTCCAACGTCAGCCGGGCCGTACCGACCCTGGCGCTGCTCACCGTCTTCGCGGTCACGCCGCTCGGCTTCAGCGAGTGGGCCACCATCCTGGCGCTGGCGATCTTCGCCTTCCCCCCGATGCTGACCAACACCTTCGTCGGCTTCCGCGAGGTCGACCGCGACGTGCGCGAGGCGGCGCGGGCGATGGGGATGTCCCGCGGACAGGTGGTCAGGAAGGTGGAGTTCCCGCTGGCCGTGCCGCTGATCATGACCGGCGTCCGGACGGCGGCGGTGCAGGTCGTGGCGACGGCGACGTTGGCCGCGCTGGTGGGCGGCGGGGGACTGGGCCGGATCATCAACCTGGGCTTCGGCCAGCAGGACTACGCGCAGATCATCGCCGGCGCCCTGCTCGTCGCCGTGCTGGCGCTGCTCACCGAGGCGCTGCTCGTGTTCGTCTCTGCGGCGCTCACGCCCGGGCCGCGCCGCTGGACGTTGCCGCGACCCTGGCGCCGGCAGGGCGGTCCGCAGCCGTCGGCCGTTCCGCTCTGAACCTGTTCCGGATAAAGGCTGGGCAACGGATCGCTCCCCACCTTGCCGTGCACGGCCGAACGGGGGTTGCATGGTCGGCGCGGGAGTCCTCCCGCCAGACACGCGTGCCGGCCGAGAGGCCGCACGGGACACAGAAGGCGGGCGACGCATGCGCACGCGCACAAGGATCCTGACCCCACTGGCCGCCTCGGTGCTGCTCTTCGGCATGGCGGCCTGTGGAGAGTCCGGCTCCTCCGGGACCGGCGGCGACGCCACCGAGACCTCCGCCGCGGACGGCTCGGCGGCCGGCGGCAGCGAGGACTGCGCCCCGGTGGCGGGCGAGCAGCTGGTGGTGCTCGAGGACGACCAGCAGCTGCAGAACGCCGACAACATCATCCCGGCGGTCAACGCCGACGCCGCCGACGACGCCCTGCTGGCGAACCTCAACGCGGTCTCGGCCGCGCTGACCACCGACGAGCTGGTTCAGCTCAACGCCGCCGTCGAGGTGGACCGCCAGAGCGCGGAGGACGTCGCCCAGGGCTGGGTCGACGAGAACATCGAGGACGGCGACCTGCAGGACGGCAGCGGCAGCATCACCGTCGGTGGCGCCAACTTCCCGGAGTCGCAGATCCTGGCCAACGTCTACGCGGGCGTGCTGACCAGCGCCGGCTTCGATGCCTCCGTCCAGGAGGTCGGCAACCGCGAGCTCTACCTGCCGGCCCTCCAGGACGGCGACATCCAGGTGTTCCCCGAGTACCTGTCCACCTTCACCGAGTTCCTCGAGGGCGACGAGGCCAACCAGGTGGCCTCCGGCGACGTCGACGCGACGCTCGAGGCGCTGCAGCCGCTGGCCGAGGAGAACGGGCTCGTCGTCGGTGAACCGTCCGAGGCCGCCGACCAGAACGCGTTCGCCGTCACCCAGGAGTTCGCCGACCAGTTCGGCGTCGCGACGCTGTCGGAGCTGGCCGAGGTCTGCGGCAGCGGACTCGTCCTCGGCGGCCCGCCGGAGTGCCCGGACCGCCCGTTCTGCCAGCCGGGTCTCGAGGAGACCTACGGCCTGTCGTTCGACGAGTTCCGCGAGCTGGACGCCGGCGGCCCGCTGACCCAGGCCGCGCTGCGGCAGGGCGAGGTGTCGATGGGCCTGGTCTTCAGCTCCGCAGGATTCCTCGCCCAAGGCTGACGAGGGCGGAGTGGAATCGTCGGCGTGACCCCGACGAATCCACTCCGCCTCAGTACCAGCCGCCGGGGGGCAGTTGCTCCCCGGCGGCGACCGGCGCGGGACGCCGGTTGCCCTCCGGGGCCAGCGGGCACGTCCAGCGGGGGTCGTAGGCGCAGGACGGGTGGTAGGCGAGGTTGAGGTCGACCACCAGCCGGCCGTCGGCTCCGCCCAGGTCGGCCCCCTTCACGGTGTCGAGCAGGTAGCGGCCGCCGCCGTAGGTGCCCGACCCGGCGCTGCCGTCGCGCAGCGGCACGAACACCCCGCCGCCATAGCTGTCCAGCCACCACACGTCGATGGTTCCGAGCTCGCCGAGGCGCACCCGGCCGATCCGCTCGAACGGGACGACGCCGTCGGAGGCGGTCGCCACCTCGCGGCGCTCGGGCTCGGCAGGCTCGAGCACGGGTTCGAAGCGCAGGGCCGCGTCGTAGGGGGCGAACGGCAGTCCGGAGAAGGTCCGGCGCGCCTCGGCCGACAGCGGGGAATCCGGGTGCGTGGCGAACAGCTCGTCCCGGCCGTCGCGCCACGCCCGCCAGCCGAGCTCGGGGTCGTCCGCGGCGCGCGCGGCGGCGTACAGGGCGGCGGTCCGGCGCCGCCACCCGAGCAGCGTGAGGGTCACCGGGCCACCCTCCCAGGAATGTGACGGATGAGGCGGGTGACCGATTCGTCGCTCGTGGTGCTGGCTCGCGCCGCTACCCTGAGGGGCATGCCGCGCCGCCAGGACGACTATGGCTCCGGGCGCTCGGCCGACTGGCGCCCGCACGACACGGACCGGGGCATCGATCCGTTCGACGACGGGATGCGCTCCACCCGACCGCCGTCGTCGCGGCCCGCCGTCCCACCGCCGTCCCGGCCGCCGGCCGCCTCCCGGAGCTCGACCTCCGCGCGGCCACCCGCGAAGGCGCCCGCCAGGTCGGGCCGGACGGTGGAGCTGCGCACCGCACTGCTGGCCGGTGGCGGCCTGCTCGCGGTCGTGGCCACGTTGCTGGTCTTCCTCACCGACGACCCGGATCTGCTGCGGGTCGCGGTGGTCGCCGCCGCGTGGGCGTTCGTCCTCGCCACGTTCGTCGCCGGACGCCGGCGCAGCGAGCAGACCGACGCCGCCGGCCGCGAGGCCGCGCTGCGCCGCACCTACGAGCAGGAGCTCGAGCGCGAGGTGGCCGCGCGCCGCGAGTACGAGCTCGAGCTGGAGAACGACCTCCGCCGCGAGACCGAGGACGTCATGCGCGCGGAGCTCGACGCGCTGCGGCAGGAGCTGTCCGGGGTCACCGAGCTGCGTCGCGAGGTGGCGCGGGTCGCCGAGCTCCGGGAGGACGTCGCCGAGCTGTCAGCGCTCCGCGACGAGGTGGCCCGCGTGGCCGCGCTGCGCGACGACGTCCTCTCCCTGACCGCGCTCCGCGCCGAGCTCGGCCAGATCGGCGAGCTGCGGACGGACCTGGGCCGGCTGCGGGCCGAGATCGTGGAGCAGCTGTCCAGCGAGATGCTGGTGGAGCGGATCGTCATGCGGACCCAGGGCGTCCGGTTGCCCACCGGCGAGCACGGTCGCATCGACGCCGGCCCCTCCTGGCGGGAGGAGCCGCCGCGCGAACTGACCGGCGGCTGGCCGGCCGTCCGCCTCGACGAGCACGCCGGCACCCAGCAGTACGAGCGGGTGCGCGTCGAGCGGCCCACGCCGCCGCTGCCCTGGGAGCCGGTGAGCGGCCCGCCCACCGCGCCGCCGCCGGTGCCCGCCGAGCCGCCGGCGCCGGCACGCCCGGCTCCGCCCGCACCGACCACCTGGCAGGACCCTGGACCGCCGTCCTGGACGGCCGCGGCACCGGTCACCGAGGCCTACGGCATGTCGCTGCCGCCGCGCCGGTCCCGGCATTCGGCCGACGCCGAGGCCGTCGACGCGTTCGCTCCGCCTGCCGAGACGCCGCCGTCGCCGATCGAGTGGCTGGCCTCCCGCTCGCTGCTCGACGCGCACGCCGACCCCGACGTCCCTCCGACGGCGGAGCGGCCGCGGCCCGGCCCGAAGCGGCGGCGCAACGACGACGACCTGGTGCCCGCGCCGGCCGACGACCTGCTCACCACCGAGCGGCCCGCGGCGCGGCCGCCGAGCGCCGGCTATCCGTTCGGTGCGCCCGCGCCGGCGGCGCCGTCCCCGAACGGCGGTGCCGGGCACTCGCGGCTCGAGGAGATCCTCGCCGAGAGCGGTGTGCAGCCGGCCACGGGCAGCCGCCGCAGGCGCCGCTACCGCGAGGACGGCAACGGCTCCGACGACGACGTCCTCTCCCGGGTGCTGCGCGGCGGCTGAGGCGGCGCTGCTCCGGCACGTCCGGCGCGTGAGGTACCCCACACCCCCGGGGCGTTGCGACCGCCGGCTTCCGGTTCCACACTCGCACCCGAGGGCACGCCCGCGTGACACAGGCGGTTGCAGCGGACACGGCCCTCACCGCACCACCGCACCACCCCCAGCGGTCGTCAACGGAGGAGACCGCGCGCACGAGTCCGGTACCCGCTCGGGACTGGAACGAGAGGTGCACCATGCCTGCTGCCCGCAGGACCGCCCGCGCCGCCGGACTGGCCGCCGCGGCCACGGCCCCCGCCCGCCTGCGCGTGGGCGTCATCGGGGCCGGCCGGGTCGGCGCCGTCCTGGCCGCCGCCCTCGCCGACGCCGGCCACGACGTGGTCGCCGCCGCCGGCCTCTCCACCGCCTCCGCCGAACGGGCCGCCCGCCTGCTGCCCGGCGTCCCCCTCGTGCCGGCCGACCAGGTGGTCGCCGTCAGCGACCTGGTCGTGCTCGCCGTGCCGGACGACACGCTCTCCGGCCTCGTCGCGGGTCTGGCCGGCACGGGTGCCTGGCGGGCAGGTCAGATCGCCTTCCACACCTCCGGAGCGCACGGACTGGCCGTGCTGGCACCGGCCGAGCGCGCCGGCGTCCTGCCCCTGGCGCTCCATCCGGCCATGACCTTCTCCGGCGCGATCGAGGACGCCGACCGGCTCCCGGGCGCGCCCTTCGGGGTGACCAGCCGTCCCGAGCACCGCCCGGTCGCCGAGACGCTCGTGCTCGAGATGGGTGGCGAGCCGTTCTTCGTCGCCGAGGAGGACCGGCGGCTGTACCACGCCGCCCTGGTCACCGGCGCGAACCACCTGGTGACGCTGGTCGCCGAGGCGGCCGACCTGCTCCGCGCGGCCGGCGTTCCCTCACCCGCGTCGGTGCTGACGCCGCTGCTCACGGCCGCCCTCGACAACGGACTGCGCCGCGGCGACCGCGGACTCACCGGCCCCGTCAGCCGCGGGGACGTCGGCACGGTCGCCGAGCACCTGGACACGCTCACCGAGCGCGCACCGGCCTCGGTCGACGCCTACGTCGCGCTGGCCCGCCGGACGACGGAGCGTGCGCTGGCCGCCGGCCGGCTCAAGCGGCACGAGGCCGCGCCGCTGCTCGACCTGCTGTCCGCCACCGCCGATTCGGCGGAGTCGCTGTGAACGCGGCGCAACCCGCCGTCGCCGAGACCGTCGCCGACCTGCGCAAGCGGCGGACCGACCTGCCCGGTCCCGTCGCGCTGGTGCCGACCATGGGCGCGCTGCACGAGGGGCACCGCCGGTTGGTGCGCGCCGCCCGCGATCAGGCGGCGTCCGTCGTCGTCTCGGTCTTCGTCAACCCGACCCAGTTCGGGCCGGGCGAGGACTTCGACCGCTACCCCCGCACCTGGGACACCGACCTCGCCGCGCTCGCCGAGGAGGGCGCCGACCTGGTGTTCCACCCCTCGGTCGACGAGGTCTACCCGCCCGGGGCGGCCGGCGTCACCGTCGAGCCCGGCCCGCTGGGCGACGTGCTCGAGGGCGCCGTACGCCCCGGGCACTTCGCCGGAGTGCTGACCGTGGTCGCGAAGCTGTTCGGCCTGGTCCGGCCCGACCTGGCGTTCTTCGGCGAGAAGGACTACCAGCAGCTCACGCTGATCCGGGCCATGGCCGGTGAGCTCGCCCTCGGCGTCGAGGTCGTGGGGGTGCCGACCGTGCGCGAGGCCGACGGCCTGGCGCTGTCCAGCCGCAACCGGTACCTCGATCCGCCCCAGCGCGCCGCCGCCGTCGTCCTGTCCCGCGCGCTGCGCGCGGGCGCGGCCGCCGGCCGGCAGGGGGCCGACGCCGTCCTGGCGGCCGCCCGGGCCGAGCTCGGCGCCGAGCCGTCCCTGAGCCTCGACTACCTGGCACTGACCGACCCCGACCTCGGCCCGGCCCCCGCCGCCGGGGCCGGTCGCCTGCTCGTCGCCGCCCGCGCCGGCACCACCCGCCTGATCGACAACGTCCCCGTGACGCTGGGAGCCCCCGCATGATGCGCACGATGCTCAAGTCCAAGATCCATCGTGCGACGGTGACCCAGGCCGATCTGCACTACGTCGGCTCGGTGACCGTCGACGAGGACCTGCTGGACGCCGCCGACCTGCTGCCGGGCGAGCAGGTGGCCATCGTCGACGTCACCAACGGCGCCCGGCTGGAGACCTACGTGATCCCGGGGGAGCGGGGCAGCGGCGTCATCGGCATCAACGGCGCGGCCGCGCACCTGGTCCACCCGGGCGACCTGGTGATCCTGATCAGCTACGGCGTCATGGACGAGACGGAGGCCAAGAGCTACCTGCCCCGCGTCGTGCACGTCGACGGCGCCAACCGCGTCGTCGAGCTGGGTGCCGACCCCGCGCAGCCCGCGCCGGGGATGCCGGAGCAGCGCCGCGGCGACGTCGTCGCCGGCCGGGGGTAGCGGGTGCTGCTGACCGTCGACGTCGGCAACAGCCAGACCGTCCTCGCCACCTTCGACGGCGAGCGCCGGGTGGGCTCCTGGCGGGTCACGACCGCCCCGCGGGCCACCGCCGACGAGCTCCGGCTGGTCTGGCTCGGGCTGCTGGGCGGGGCCGAGATCACCGGGGTGGCCGCCTGCTCCACCGTGCCCGCACTGCTGCCGTCGCTGCGCGAGCTGCTCGACTCGTTGAGCGTGCCGGTGGTGCTCATCGGGCCGGGCGTGCGCACCGGCGTCCCGCTGCACGTCGACAACCCCCGCGAGGTGGGCGCCGACCGGGTGGTCACCGCACTCGCCGCCCACGAGCTGTTCGGCCGTCGGGCCGACGGCGGCAGCCGGCCGGTCGTGGTCGTCGACTTCGGGACGTCGACCAACGTGGACGCCGTCGGTCCGGACGGTCAGTTCCTCGGCGGCGCGCTGGCCCCCGGGCTCGAGGTGAGCCTGGACGCGTTGGCCACCCGGGCCGCCCAGCTGCGATCGGTCGAGCTGACCTGTCCGCCGCAGGCGATCGGCAAGAACACCGTCGCGGCGCTGCAGTCCGGGCTCGTGCTGGGTTTCGCGGGCCTCGTCGACGGGCTGGTGGGCCGGATCGCCGCCGAGCTGGTCGCCTCGTTCGGGGTTGCGCCGCTCGTCGTCGCCACGGGCGGGCTGGCGCCCCTCGTGGTCGACAGCTGCCGCACGATCGCCGAGCGGGAGCCGGACCTCACCGTGCACGGCCTGCGGCTGGCGTTCGAGCGCCAGCAGGGTGATCGCCACCCGCCGACGCGGCGTCCGTAGTCTTTCGGCCCGTGAGCGACGAACCCCCCAATCCGCCCGAGGACGAGCTCCCCGAGCAGATGCGGGTCCGCCGCGCCAAGCTCGACCGCCTGCGCGACACCGGCGTCGACCCGTTCCCCGTCTCGGTCGCCCGTACGAGCACGCTGGCCGCCGTCCGTACGGCGCACCCCGACCTCGAGCCCGACACGATGACCGGCGAGCGCGTCGGCGTCACCGGCCGGATCATCTTCTCCCGCAACACCGGCAAGCTGTGCTTCGCGACGCTGCGCGAGGGCGAGGCCGAGCTGCAGGTCATGCTGTCCCGCGACCGGGTCGGCGAGGAGGCCCTCGCGGCGTGGAAGGCCGACGTCGACCTCGGTGACCACGTCCTCGTCACCGGCGAGGTCGGGACGTCGCGGCGCGGCGAGCTGTCCGTCTTCGCCGACTCCTGGCAGATGGCGGCCAAGGCGCTGCGACCGCTGCCGGTCGCGCACAAGCCGATGAGCGAGGAGCTGCGGGTCCGCCGTCGCTACGTCGACCTGATCGTCCGCGACGAGGCGCGGCGCACCGTCCGCCAGCGCGCCACGGTCATGCAGACGCTGCGCTCCGGGCTGGACTCCGCGGAACTTCCTCGAGGTCGAGACGCCGATGCTGCAGACGGTGCACGGCGGTGCCGCGGCGCGACCGTTCCGCACGCACATGAACGCGTTCGACCTCGACCTGTACCTGCGGATCGCCCCGGAGCTGTTCCTCAAGCGCTGCATCGTCGGCGGGCTCGAGCGGGTCTACGAGATCAACCGCAACTTCCGCAACGAGGGCGCCGACAGCTCGCACTCGCCGGAGTTCGCGATGCTCGAGACCTACGCGGCCTACGCCGACTACCAGGTGATGGCCACGCTCACCCGCGAGCTGATCCAGGAGTGCTCGGAGGCGCTGTTCGGCGACCACGTCGCCCGCCACCACGACGGCACCGAGGTGGACCTGTCCGGCGAGTGGCCCCAGGTGCCGCTCTTCCGGCTGGTGTCCGACGCCGTGGGGGAGGAGATCACCCCGCAGACGCCGGTGGAGACGCTCCGCGCGGTGGCCGAACGGAACGACGTCGGCGTCGACCCCGCCTGGCTCCCCGGCAAGCTCGTGGAGGAGATCTTCGAGGCGCTCGTCCAGCCCACGCTGCAGGCGCCCACGTTCGTCGTCGACTACCCGGTCGACACCTCGCCGCTGACCCGCGCCCATCGCTCGGAGCCGGGACTGGCCGAGAAGTGGGACCTCTACATCCTCGGGATCGAGCGCGGCACCGCGTACTCGGAGTTGGTCGACCCGGTGGCCCAGCGTGAACGCTTCACCGCCCAGGCGGCGCTGGCGGCGGCGGGAGATCCGGAGGCGATGGCGTTCGACGAGGACTTCCTGGAGTCGCTCGAATACGGAATGCCACCCACCGGCGGCATGGGAATGGGCATCGACCGGTTGATGATGACGCTCACCGGTCTCGGCATTAGAGAGACGATCCTGTTCCCTTTGGTGCGCCCCCTTTCCTGAACGAGCCTGGTTCGCTTCTCATTTCACTCCGAAGTGTCCCTTGGCCATTGGCTAATTGGTGTGCCGGTGTGGTGGAATGGACGTGCCGCCGCTTCGGCGGCCTGAATTGTCTCCAGAAGTGAGGAACCGAATGGCTCGCAAGGTCCAGGTCATCCTGAGCGACGACCTCGACGAGAACCTTCCCGCCGACGAGACCGTGAGTTTCTCGCTCGACGGCACCTCGTACGAGATCGACCTGGCGGACAAGAACGCCAAGGAGCTGCGCGACGTGTTCTCGCGCTACGTCTCGGCGGCTCGCAAGGTGGGCCGCGGTGGTCGTTCCTCCGGTGGCGGACGCGGTCGCAGCACCGGCGGTCGGATGGACCGCGAGCAGGCCGGCGCGATCCGCGACTGGGCCCGCAAGAACGGTCACGCCGTCAGCGACCGTGGTCGCATCCCGGCCAGCGTGGTCGAGGCCTACGAGGCCGCGCACTGAACGCCTGATCAACCGGTCATCGGCCCGGCATCCCTTCTCGGGATGCCGGGCCGGTGTCGTTTGACGGGCTGCAGTGGCCGCCGTGGCGGGTGTGGTCGTCGGACACGCCGCCCCGATCGATGTGCTATGGCCCGGCACGCCGTTGCGCTGACGGCGTAACCAGCGAGGAACACCCACTGCGCGCCGTCGGTTGGACCGGTCAGCCATCCACCGTCCCGTCGGCTCCCGACGGGCGGGGTGGTCCGCGACTACAGTGGAGACCGGTGCCCCAGCGCCGACGGACTCACGTCGGGTGCCCCTTTCCAGAGACCTCCGGAAGGGCAGTGCCGGACCAGCCGGTCAGAGGAGAAACAGCACATGTTCGAACGGTTCACCGACCGAGCCCGACGGGTGGTCGTCCTGGCGCAGGAAGAAGCCAGGATGCTCAACCACAACTACATCGGCACCGAGCACATCCTCCTGGGCCTGATCCACGAGGGCGAGGGCGTCGCCGCCAAGGCGCTCGAGTCGCTCGGCATCTCGCTCGAGGGTGTCCGTCAGCAGGTCGAGGAGATCATCGGCCAGGGCCAGCAGGCCCCGTCCGGTCACATCCCCTTCACCCCGCGGGCGAAGAAGGTGCTCGAGCTGTCACTGCGCGAGGCGCTGCAGCTCGGCCACAACTACATCGGCACCGAGCACATCCTGCTCGGCCTGATCCGCGAGGGCGAAGGCGTCGCCGCGCAGGTCCTGGTCAAGCTCGGCGCCGACCTCAACCGCGTCCGCCAGCAGGTCATCCAGCTGCTCTCCGGCTACCAGGGCAAGGAGCCGGCCGCGGCCGGCGGCCCGGCCGAGGGCACGCCCTCGACCTCGCTGGTCCTCGACCAGTTCGGCCGCAACCTGACCCAGGCCGCGCGCGACTCCAAGCTCGACCCGGTCATCGGGCGCGGCAAGGAGATCGAGCGGGTCATGCAGGTCCTGTCGCGGCGGACCAAGAACAACCCCGTCCTCATCGGCGAGCCCGGCGTCGGCAAGACCGCCGTCGTCGAGGGCCTCGCGCAGGCCATCGTCAAGGGCGAGGTCCCCGAGACGCTGAAGGACAAGCAGCTCTACACCCTCGACCTCGGCGCGCTCGTCGCCGGTTCCCGCTACCGCGGTGACTTCGAGGAGCGGCTGAAGAAGGTCCTCAAGGAGATCCGCACCCGCGGCGACATCATCCTGTTCATCGACGAGATCCACACCCTCGTCGGAGCGGGTGCCGCGGAGGGCGCGATCGACGCCGCCAGCATCCTCAAGCCGATGCTTGCCCGCGGCGAGCTGCAGACCATCGGCGCCACGACGCTCGACGAGTACCGCAAGCACCTGGAGAAGGACGCCGCCCTCGAGCGGCGGTTCCAGCCGATCCAGGTGGGCGAGCCGACGCTGCAGCACACCATCGAGATCCTCAAGGGTCTGCGCGACCGCTACGAGGCGCACCACCGGATCAGCATCACCGACGCCGCCCTCGTGGCCGCCGCGACGCTGGCCGACCGGTACATCTCCGACCGCTTCCTGCCGGACAAGGCGATCGACCTGATCGACGAGGCCGGCGCCCGGATGCGGATCAAGCGGATGACCGCCCCGCCGGACCTGCGCGAGTTCGACGAGCGCATCGCCGGGATCCGCCGCGAGAAGGAATCGGCGATCGACGCCCAGGACTTCGAGAAGGCCGCGTCGCTGCGCGACAAGGAGAAGACGCTCCTCTCCGAGAAGTCCGAGCGCGAGAAGCAGTGGAAGGCCGGCGACATGGACGTCGTCGCCGAGGTCGACGACGAGCAGATCGCCGAGGTCCTCGCCAACTGGACGGGCATCCCGGTCTTCAAGCTGACCGAGGAGGAGACCACCCGACTGCTCCGTATGGAGGACGAGCTCCACAAGCGGATCATCGGCCAGGAAGAGGCCATCAAGAGCGTCAGCCAGGCGATCCGTCGTACGCGTGCCGGTCTCAAGGACCCGCGCCGTCCCGGTGGTTCCTTCATCTTCGCCGGCCCCTCGGGGGTCGGAAAGACGGAGCTGGCAAAGGCGCTCGCGCAGTTCCTGTTCGGTGAGGACGACGCGCTCATCCAGATCGACATGGGTGAGTTCCACGACCGCTTCACCGTGTCGCGACTGGTCGGTGCCCCTCCCGGTTACGTCGGTTACGACGAGGGTGGCCAGCTGACCGAGAAGGTGCGGCGCAAGCCGTTCTCGGTGGTCCTCTTCGACGAGATCGAGAAGGCGCACGCGGACGTGTTCAACACGCTGCTGCAGGTTCTCGAGGACGGCCGGCTCACCGATGGTCAGGGCCGGGTCGTGGACTTCAAGAACACGATCCTGATCCTCACGACCAACCTCGGTACGCGGGACATCTCGAAGGCGGTCGGCCTCGGCTTCCAGGTCGGCAACGACACGCAGAGCAACTACGAGCGGATGAAGCTCAAGGTCAACGAGGAGCTGAAGCAGCACTTCCGGCCGGAGTTCCTCAACCGCATCGACGACATCGTCGTGTTCCACCAGCTGACCGAGGACGAGATCACCCGCATCGTCGACCTCTTGATCGCCCGCGTCGAGACGCAGCTGGCGAACAAGGACATGTCGCTCGAGATCACGCCCGCGGCCAAGAAGCTGCTGGCGCACCGCGGCTTCGACCCGGTGCTGGGCGCCCGACCGCTGCGCCGGACGATCCAGCGGGAGATCGAGGACTCGCTGTCGGAGAAGATCCTCTACGGCGAGCTGACCTCCGGTCAGATCGTGGTGGTCGACGTCGACGACGCCGAGGGCGCGGAGCAGAAGTTCACGTTCCGCGGCGAGGCCAAGCCGATCGACCTCCCCGACACCCCGCCGGTGGCCCTCACGGGCGCCGACGAGGAGTCCGGCGAGGGCGGTCCGGCGGCCCAGGCCTCCGGCGAGTAACCCGCTAGACCGCACGACGACAGGGGCCGGTTCCGCATCCGCGGAGCCGGCCCCTTCGTCGTCCCCGGTGATCGCGCTGATGTTGATCAGGTCGGCTGATCGACAGGGTCCAGGCTCACGATCGACACTGAGCCAGGACCCCACCAGCTGAGCCAGGACCACCGACGGTCAGGTCACCTGATCATCAGTGGGGGAGGCGGAACCGGCCGTCGGGCGTCTGCTCGACCAGGCCGTCGACGAGCAGTGAGTCGAGGCATCGCGAGCGCTGGACGGCGTCGTCCCAGGCCGGCTCCAGCGCTTCCGCCGGCACCGGACCGGACGCCGCCCGCAGCACGTCGAGCAGCCGGCCGCGCACCTGCCGATCGGTGCCGGCGAACTTCTGCACCCGACGGGCCGGCCCCTCGTGCGGCGGGCACCCGGCCAGGCGCCAGGCGCATCGGTCGCGGACCGGGCAGGCGGGGCACCGCGGCGTGCCGGCGACGCAGACCAGCGCCCCGAGCTCCATGGCGGCCACCGAGAAGCGCACCGCCCGGTCCGGGTCGACCGGGGTCAGCGCGGCGATGTCGGCCAGATCGGCGGCCCGGGCGGTCGCCCGCCTCCGCCCGGCCGTGCAGCAGCCGGGCCACCACCCTGCGCACGTTCGTGTCGACCACCGGCTGTGCCTGTCCGTACCCGAAGCAGGCGACGGCGCGCGCGGTGTACGTGCCGATGCCCGGCAGCGCCTCGAGCTCCGGCACGGACGACGGGACGACGCCGCCGTGCCGTTCGGCGATGGCGACGGCGGCCTCTCGCAGCCGTAGGGCCCGCCGGGGATAGCCGAGCTTGCCCCAGGCGCGGATGACGTCGGCCGGCGTCGCTGCGGCCAGGGCCGCCGGGCTCGGGCCAGCGCGCCATCCACTCCCGCCAGACCGGTTCGACGCGCGCCACCGGCGTCTGCTGCAGCATGACCTCGCTGACCAGCACCGCCCACGCGTCGACGTCCGGCCGCCGCCACGGCAGGTCCCGCGCGGCGGTGGCGTACCAGTCGACGATCGCGTCGCCGGTCTCCGGCAGCGCGGACGGGGCGGCGGTCACGGGCACCCAGTCTGCCCGCCCGGGGGATCGGCGCGCCGCCGCGGGCGGGGAACGGCCCGGCCGCTAGCGTTCGCGGGGTGCTCCACCCGGTCGGCCGGCTGCCTGCGCGCGTCTACTGGCGGCGCCGGTTGATCGTGCTCGCCGTGCTGATCGCGCTGCTCGCCGGCGGCGGCTGGCTGATCCTGCGCCTCGTGGACCCGCCCGGTGAGGGATCGACCGCGGCCGGCGGCGGCCACCACGCGCCGGGCGGTGCCGACCCCGGCGCTCGAGCTGGTGCTGCCGTCGCTCGCGTCGGTCCGCACGCCGGACACCGCTCCCGGAACGCCGATGCCCGAGGCGCGCCGGACGCCCGCGCCGTCGAAGGCCGCGCCCACTCCGGGCGGCCCGTGCACCGACGAGATGATCGAGCTGACGATGCGGGCGCCCACGCCGAGTGCCGGCGGGCAGCACCCCGACGCTGGAGATCGTCGTCCGCAACGTCTCCGAGGTGGCCTGCGTCCGGCGGCTCGACAAGGACCTGCAGGAGATCGAGCTGTTCGACGCCGGCGGCGACCGGGTGTGGGGCAGCAACGACTGCCGCCCGGAGAAGAGCGACGCCCGCCGCACCCTCGTCCCGCGCCAGGCCGTGGCCCTCGAGACCGACTGGAGCGGGCTCACCAGCGAGCCGGGCTGCGCCGGCGAGCGGACGACACCGGCGGCCGGCGTCTACGTGCTGCGGGGACGGCTGGACACCAAGACGACCCCGGACCGCCGCATCCGGCTCACCTGAGGCCTCGTGAGGCTCAGCTGTAGCGGTCGAGGATCGAGGTCTCGGCCAGCCGGGACAGGCCCTCGCGGATGCCGCGGGCCCGCGCCTCGCCGACGCCCTCGACCGCGAGCAGGTCCTCGATCGTGGCGGCCAGCAGCTTCTGCAGCCCGCCGAAGTGGTCGACCAGCCGGTCGATGATGCCGCTGGGCAGCCGGGGGACCCGGGCCAGCAGCCGGTAGCCGCGCGGGCTGACCGGTGAGTCGAGTGCGTCGGGCGAGGTCGGCAGCCCGTAGCAGCGCGCCACGGCGGAGAGGTCCAGCAGCTCGGTGGCGGAGAGCGCCCGCAGGTCGGTGAGGACCTGCTCGATGCTCTTCGGCCGGCGCCCGGCGTCGGGCAGGTAGTCGCGGACGAGCAGGCCGCGGTCCTCCTCGACCCCGGCGAGCATCTCGTCGAGCTGCAGCGCGAGCAGTCGGCCGTCGGTGCCGAGCTCGACGACGAAGCCCTCGATCTCGTCGGCGATCCGCCGGACCATCTCCAGTCGCTGGCTGACGCTCATCGCGTCCCGCACCGTGACCAGGTCCTCGATCTCCAGCGCCGAGAGGGTGCTGGCCACCTCGTCGAGGCGCAGCTTGTAGCGCTCGAGTGCCGCCAGGGCCTGGTTGGCGCGGGCGAGGATCGTCGTGGGGTGCTCGAGCGTGTAGCGGCGGCCGGCCACGTAGACGCTGATGATGTGCATCGACTGGCTCACCGAGATCACCGGGAAGCCGGTCTGCACGGCGACCCGCTCGGCCGTGCGGTGCCGGGTTCCCGACTCCTCGGTGGGCACCGTCGGGTCGGGCATCAGGTGGACGCCGGCGCGCACGATCCGGGTGCCGTCGTAGGAGACGATCACCGCGCCGTCCATCTTGGCCAGTTCCCGCAGGCGGGTGGCCGACAGGGCCACGTCGAGGGCGAATCCGCCGGTGCAGAGGGACTCCACCACCCGGTCGTAGCCCAGCACGATGAGCGCGCCGGTGCGGCCCGCGAGGATGCGCTCGAGACCGTCCCGCAGCGCCGTGCCCGGGAGCGATGCGGCCGAGGAGGTCACGAAGCGCGGCCTCGGGGTCCACAACGGGCGGCACGAGCGCTCCTGACGGTCGACTGGTTCGTCTGCCGAGTCTACGTGGCGACGTCGCTCACCTGCCCGGGCCGGTTTCTCATTTACGAAACCACGGTCTCCGGGGTCAGCGTTGCGGGAAGAGGCGGGCGAACACGGTGCCGAGGTCGGGCACCTCGATCAGCCGCATCCCGGCGGGTGCGGCGCCCGCATCGGGCGGGACCAGCGCCGTCCGGTAACCCTGGCGGGCGGCCTCCGCGAGCCGCCGTCCGGTGCCGCCGACCCGGCGGATCTCACCGGACAGACCCACCTCGCCGATGGCGACCATGCCCGCCGGCAGGGGCGCGTCCTTGGCCGCCGAGGCGATCGCCAGCGCAAGGGCCAGATCGGCGGCGGGCTCGGCGATCCGGACGCCGCCGACGGAGGCGGCGAAGACGTCGGTCTCCCCGAGCTTCACGCCGCCGCGGCGCTCGACGACCGCGTTGACCATGGCGACCCGCTGGGAGTCCAGGCCGCTCACCGCGCGGCGCGGTGACCCGCCCCCGGTGGACGAGGCCACCAGTGCCTGCACCTCGGCGAGCAGTGGCCGGCTGCCCTCGAGGGTCACCGTCACGCAGCTGCCGGGCACGGGGGAGACCCGGCGCGAGACGAACAGCGCCGACGGGTCGGGCACGCCCACCACGCCCTCGTCGCCGATCTCGAAGCAGCCGATCTCGTCGGCCGGGCCGAAGCGGTTCTTGATGGCCCGCACCAGCCGCAGCGTCGAGTGCCGCTCGCCGTCGAACGAGATGACGACGTCGACCAGGTGCTCGAGCGTCCGTGGCCCGGCGATCGCGCCGTCCTTGGTCACGTGGCCGACGAGGATCGTCGTCATGCCGCGGGCCTTGGACACCGCGGTCAGGGCGCCGGCCACCGCGCGCACCTGGGTGGCCCCGCCGTCGGTGCCGTCGACGGCGGGGGAGCGGACGGTCTGGACGCTGTCGAGGATGAGCAGCGAGGGCTGGACGGCCTCGACGTGCGCGAGGACGGCGGACAGCTCGCTCTCGGCGGCCAGGTAGAGCCGGTCGTGCAGGGCGCCGATGCGCTCGGCCCGCAGCCGCACCTGGGCGGCGGACTCCTCGCCGGAGACGACGAGCGCGGGGCCGCCCGCTGCGGCCACGCGGTGGGCCACCTCGAGCAGCAGGGTGGACTTGCCCACGCCCGGCTCGCCGGCGACCAGCAGGACCGCTCCGGGGACGAGGCCGCCGCCGAGGACGCGGTCGAACTCGGCGATGCCGGTGGGCAGTGCCCTCGCGCCGGCCAGCTCGACCTCCCCGATGGGCCGGGCGGGCGCGGTCACCGGTCCGGCGGCGACGGCACGAAGGGCAGGGGCGGCGGCGCCGACCTCGGCGAGGGAACCCCAGGCCTGGCACTCGGGGCAGCGGCCGACCCACTTGGCCGAGGCGTAGCCGCACTCGGTGCAGCGGTGGGCGGGGCGGGCGGACTTCACGCCGGAGGCAGGCACGACGACGACGCTAACCGCCGCTGATGACAGTTCCGGGGAGGACGGGGTCCTCCTACTCGCCTTCGGTCTCGCCCTCGCCTGCGATCTCTTCCTCGTGGTGGTAGTCGAAGGCCTCGCCGCGCTCGACCTCCTCCTCCGGGGTGGCCACCAGGGCTTGGACGGTGACCTCGCCGGCCTGCTCGAAGGTCATCGTGAGCTCGACGCTCTTGCCGGTGGTGAGGCTCTCGGAGAGGTTCTCCAGCAGGATCGTCGGGCCGTCGCCGCCGAGGAAGACCGTCTCGTCGCGCGGGATCTCGATGTTCAGCTCGGACGAGAGGCCCGAGGAGTCCGACACCGCGCTCGTGTCGCCGCCGATGGCGCGGACGCCCTCGAAGCCTTCGCCCTCGATCGAGACGAGGCTGTCGGCCTCGTCGGAGGTGTTGATGATGGCCGCTCGCAGCGTCGACGTCGTCACCCTCGTCGTACCGACCGCTGGTCGGGTACTCGAGCACGACCGAGCGCAGGGTGATGTTCGCGACCTCGGCCTGCGGCCCGGCCTTGTCGCGGTCCTGGGTGGCCGTCTGGGTCACTTGGCCGGCACTGCACGCACCGAGCGCGAGCGGGCTCAGCAGCAGGACACCCATCGTGGCGGCGCGCAGCGCGCGGTTCACAGCCGTCGACCTCCCGGGACGAATCCGGGCGCCGCACTCGCTGCGGGCCCGGTCGGGCCGAGCGTAACGGTCCACCCCGCAGGTCCGCCGGGAGGGAAGGCGTGTGGTCGCGCGCCGCGCGAGGACGGCGCGTCGTCCGCTCGCTGACCCGTCAGGGCGAACTGCTTCCAGTCCGACGCCAACCCCGCCGATGAAGGAGGGAACTGCTCACGACCGGAGGAGGGTGGGTGCGGACCGGACTCGCTTTCGACCAGGTGCTCACCGCTGCCCAGGCCGGCGCGCCGTGGGCCTTCGAGCAGCTCTACCGGGACCTCGCGCCGTCCGTGACGGCGTACCTGCGCCTGCACGGGGCCGCCGAGCCCGACGATCTCGCCAGCGAGACGTTCATCGGCGTCTTCACCGGGCTGTCGGGTTTCTCCGGCGACGAGGACGGCCTGCGCGGCTGGGTGTTCACCATCGCCCACCGCCGGCTGCTCGACGACTGGCGGCGACGCAGCCGCCGTCCGCAGCTCGCGGACGAGCCCGGCGACCTCACGACCCACGTCGGCGGGGACGCCGAGGACGACGTCATGCTGCGCGTGGGGACCGAAGAGGTCGAGCGGCTCTGCGGCACGCTCCCCGCCGACCAGCGCTCGGTGCTCCTGCTGCGCATCCTGGCCGACCTCACCGTGGAGCAGGTCGCAAACGTCATGGACCGCTCCGTCGCCTCGGTGAAGGCGCTGCAGCGGCGCGGTCTGCGCAGCCTTCGCGAGCGTCTCGAGACGCCCGCAGAAAAAACTTCTCCCGTCCGCGCACCCCTGTCGGGGCGCGTGGCGATGTATGGGGTGAGATGACCACAGCAGCTGACGACCGCGCCGTCGAGGAGGCCTTCGAGGCCTCCCTCGCGGGGCGGCCCGTGCCCGGGGAGGCGGCCGGACTGGCCGCGTTCACGCGAACGGTGCGCAGTACGGCCACCCAGCCCGGCCGGCCGAACGCCGCACTCGCCGAACTGCTGAGCACCGGTCTCCTCACCGACCAGTCGAGCCCGTCCACACGGACGGCCCCAGCGGCCGGATCGCTGCCGTCGCGCAGCGCCCGGAGCCGGACAAGGAGACGCTTCACCGTGATCGTTCCCGCCCTGATCGCCAAGTTCCTGTCGGCCGGCGCCGTCGCCCAGGCGGCCACCGGCGCCGGTGTCGTCGTCGTCGCCGTTGCCGGCGCCGGCACGGTCGGCGTCCTCCCCGGAGAGACGCAGGAGACCTTCTCCGACCTCACCGGGATCAACGAGACCGTCGACCAGCCCGTCGACGACCTCACCGACCCGGAGGGCACCGAGCCGACCGAGGGCGGCGACCTGGCCGACCCGACCGACCCCACCCTGATCGAGCCCGTCGAGGGCGAGGGCGAGGAGGGCACGGAGACGGACGCCGGCGCGTTCGATGCGGAGCTCTGGATCGAGGGGTACGACCCCGACGTCCACTCGAGCTTCGGCGCTTGGGTGTCGCTCGGTGCGCACAACAAGAAGGATCTGCAGGATGCGCTCGCTGCCGGCGGATACCGGAACTTCGGCGCGATGGTGAGCGCCGAGGCCCATGCCAAGGGCATCGACGAGGACGAGCTCGAGGACGAGCTGGCGGAGGAGGACCTCGACCTCGGGGATCTCACCGACGGCGAGACCGACGCGACGGAGCAGGAGTCCGAGGCCGGGACCGGCGACGCCGACTCCACGAGCACCGACAAGGGCAACGGCAAGGCCAAGGCCGGCAAGGGCAAGGGCGCCGGCAACGGCAAGGGCCGCGGCTGACACTCCGGGTTGTGTTCGGCGGGGCCGCGGTCAGCTGACCGCGGCCCCGCCTGCTACCAGCAGCACGACGATCAGCACCGTCAGCATCAGCACCGCCGGGAAGGCAGCCCGCCGGAAGCGCGGACTCCCCGCGAGTCCGGCGACCACGACGGCGGGCACCGCGAGTCCGAGGCCCAGCCACCCGGCCACCGACGGCGGCCCCTCCGGTCCCAGGACGAGGCAGGCCACGGCCACGCCCAGCAGCAGCGCCCCGACTACGGCGGACGGCACGGCACCGAGCCGGTGCGGCAGCCCACGGACGCCGGTGGCGAGGTCGTCCTCGAGATCCGGTGCCACGTTCGCGAAGTGCGCCGCGGCACCCATGGCTCCGCCCGCGCAGATCAGCCACCACGGCGCCCCCGGCGTCCCCGGGGCGGCGGCCACGACACCCGCCGGCAGCGCGGCGAACCCGGTCACGTACGGCAGCACGGAGGCCGCCGACCGCTTGAGGCCGAGGTTGTAGGCCCAGCCACTGGCGACGAGGACGAGCAGCAGCAGCCCCGGCACCGTCCCCAGCGCGAGCGAGAGGACGACGGCGGCCCCGGCCGCCCCCAGCGCTGCCGCACGCAGCGTCCGCGGGACCACCGCACCCTGGACCACGGGCTTGTCCGCCCGCGCCACGGCCCGGTCGCGCCCGGCGTCGAGCCAGTCGTTGCTCCAGCCGATGGACGCCTGACCTGCGAGGACGGCGACGCAGACCAGCGCCGCCCGCCCCGGACCCACTCCGGCCGCGACGGCCAGCAGCGTGGCCACCGTGGTGACGGCGACGGTCGGGCCGGCGTGCGTCGCGAGCACCAGGCCGCGGACGAGGTCGGCGCGCGAGCGGGCCGGCGGAGGCACACCACCCATGCCGCTGTCAACCCCTTCCAGGCGCCAAATCAGGCCGCTGACCTGCGAATTCGTGGCTCGGGGGCCGATTCCTTCGTCAGTCTGCCGTGGTAACCTGGTCCGTAGCGAAAGGGGTCACATCCACATGGGCTTCACTGTCGGCGAGACCGTCGTCTACCCGCACCACGGTGCCGCGCTCATCGAGGCGATCGAGCAGCGAACCATCAAGGGCGTCGAGAAGGCCTATCTCGTGCTGAAGGTCGCCCAGGGCGACCTGACCGTGCGCGTGCCGGCCGACAACGCAGAGATCGTCGGCGTCCGCGACGTCGTCGGTCAGGAGGGGCTCGACCGGGTGTTCGAGGTCCTCCGGGCCCCGCACACCGAGGAGCCCACCAACTGGTCCCGCCGCTACAAGGCCAACCTCGAGAAGCTGGCCTCCGGCGATGTCAACAAGGTGGCCGAGGTCGTGCGCGACCTCTGGCGCCGCGACAAGGACCGTGGCCTCTCCGCCGGCGAGAAGCGCATGCTGTCGAAGGCCCGCCAGATCCTGGTGAGCGAGCTCGCGCTGGCCGAGGGCACCAACGAGGACAAGGCCGAGATCCTGCTCGACGAGGTCCTCGCCAGCTGACCTCGGTCGGCACATCCTGAACACGCACTCCCGAATCACTCCCGTGCACGCTGTCGCGATCGTCGCAGCGGCCGGGAGTGGTTTGCGTCTGGGGGCGGAGCGGGGCGGGCGGGCACTACCGAAGGCCCTGGTTCCGCTGGCCGGTCGGCCGCTGGTCGCCTGGGCCGTCGACGGCCTGCGGGCCGGCGGAGTCGCCGAGGTCGTGGTCAGCGCGCCGGCGGGGCGGGTCGCCGAGTTCGCCGACGCGCTCGGGGGCGATGTCCGCGTGGTCGAAGGCGGCGCGACCCGCACCGACTCCGTCCGCGCGGCCCTGACGGCCATCGGCGACGGGCCGGGCGCGGTGCTGGTGCACGACGCCGCGCGCCCGCTGACCCCGCCCGACGTCGTCGCCCGGGTGCTGGACGCACTGGCCGCCGGGGCGCCGGCCGTCGTCCCGGTGCTGCCCGTCGTCGACACCACCGTCGTCGTGGACCCCGGCGGGCTGGTCACGGGTGCGCTGCCCCGCGAGACGCTGCGCCGGGTGCAGACGCCACAGGGCTTCGGCCGCTCCGTCCTGATCCGCGCCTACGACCGCCTGCCGCCCGGGGCGGACCTGACCGACGACGCCGCGGTCGTGCACACCATCGGTGTCCGGGTCGCCACGGTGCCCGGCGACGAACGCGCCGCCAAGATCACCGTTGCGGGCGACCTGGACCTGGCCGAGTCGCGGGTGGCCCGGTGACCGCGCCGCAGCTGCCCCGGGTCGGCATCGGCACCGACGTGCATCCGATCGAGGCCGGCCGTCCGTGCCGGCTCGCCGGTCTCGAGTGGCCCGACGCAGACGGCTGCGCCGGGCACTCGGACGGCGACGTCGTGGCCCACGCGCTGACCGACGCCGTCCTCTCCGCCGCGGGCCTCGGCGACATCGGCGGCCTGCTCGGCACCGATGACCCGCGCTGGACCGGCGTCTCCGGACCGGCGGTCCTCGAGCACGTCCGGGACGTGCTGGCCGCCCAGGGCTGGCAGGTGGGCAACGCCTCCGTGCAGCTGATCGCGACCGGCCCGCGGCTCGGTCCGCGCCGGGCGGAGGCGGAGGCCGTGCTGTCCGCGGCGCTGGGCGCGCCGGTGAGCGTGAGCGCCACCACCACCGACGGCCTGGGTCTGACCGGACGCGGCGAGGGCCGCGCGGCGGTCGCGACGGCGCTGGTGTTCCGCACCGGCTGATCGCATGTCGACGTCCCGCGCCGCACCGGGAGTTGGTGCTGGTGGAACCGGCCGACGTCGTTCACAATCGACCGACCGCAACGAAGATCGCACTCTCCGTACCGTCGGTTCGAACGACGGCCCGCCTTTCCCCTGACCCGAAGAGGCCTCATGTCCCGTTCGTCGTCCACCCGCCGAGGAGCCCGCCTGCTGGCGATCGCCGCAGCGGCCATCACCCCGCTGGCCATGCTGGCCGCACCGGCCGCCGCCGCGCCGTCCGGTCTGCCGGCCGCGACGGCCGACTCGGTGCCGGGTGCCTGGATCGTCACCCTGGAGCCGGGTGCCTCGTCGGACAGCGTCTCCGCCGAGCACTCCCGCCGCTACGAGGCCCGTGTCGACCACGTGTACCGGCACGCCCTCGACGGCTACGCGGCGCGGATGTCGGACCAGGCGGCGGCCCGGGTGGCCCAGGACCCGCGGGTGGCCTCCGTCGTGCGCGACCAGGTGGTGACCATCGCCGCGCAGACGACGCCGACCGGCATCGACCGGATCGACGGCGAGGTGTCCAGCACGCGTGTCCGGCAACGGCAGCGGCGCGGTGAACGTGGACGTCGCCGTCATCGACACCGGCATCTCCGCCCACCCCGACCTCAACGTCGTCGGCGGCGTGAACTGCTCGACCGGCAAGTCCTACGACGACGGCAACGGCCACGGCAGCCACGTCGCCGGCACGATCGGCGCCAAGGACGACAGCGTCGGCGTGGTCGGCGTCGCCCCGGGCGCCCGCCTGTGGGCGGTCCGCGTGCTCAACAACCAGGGCAGCGGCACCCGCTCGGGCGATCATCTGCGGCATCGACTGGGTGACCGCGACGCGCGTCGACCATCGAGGTCGCCAACATGAGCCTCGGCGGCAGCGGCACGGACAGCGCCTGCGACGCATCGCCGACGCCGTACCACGACGCCATCTGCAGGTCGGTGGCCGCGGGCGATCACCTACGTGGTCGCGGCCGGCAACTCCAGCGCCAACTCGCAGCAACTACGTGCCGGCCGCCTACGACGAGGTCATCACCGTGTCCGCGCTGGCCGACTTCAACGGTCAGCCCGGTGGCGGCGCGGCCGCCACCTGCCGCGCGGACGTCGACGACACCTTCGCCGACTTCTCCAACTACGGCGCCGACGTCGACCTGATCGCCCCCGGCGTCTGCATCAACTCGACGTGGAAGGGCGGCGGCTACAACACCATCAGCGGCACGTCGATGGCCTCGCCGCACGTCGCCGGTGCGGCGGCGCTCTACAAGGCCGCCAACCCGGGTGCGAGCCCCGCTCAGGTGAAGACGGCCCTGCAGAGCGCCGGCAACCTGAACTGGAACAACGTCGGTGACCGCGACGGCGTCAAGGAGACGCTGCTCAACGTCGACGGCTTCTGATCCACCTCACACCGGCCGGGTCGTGCATCGCGCGGCCCGGCCGGTGGCGTTCCCGGGCCGCGCGACGGCCCGCCCTCCGGGCGCTCCGTAGACTTCGCCCGGTGAGCCTCCGCCTGTACGACACGGCCGCCCGCGCGGTCCGCGACTTCACCCCGGTGCACCCCGGTCGCGCGTCGGTCTACGTCTGCGGTCTCACCGTCCAGGGC
This sequence comes from uncultured Actinomycetota bacterium, assembly GCA_963777095.1. GTDB lineage: Bacteria > Actinomycetota > Actinomycetes > Mycobacteriales > Geodermatophilaceae > CAVZOY01. The sequence continues at coordinate 293,397 of CAVZOY010000006.1, read as the reverse complement.
CCGCCGCACGTCGGGCACATCCGCTCGGCGATCGTGTTCGACGTGCTGCGCCGCTGGCTGGAGCACTCGGGTCTCGACGTCACCTACGTCCGCAACGTCACCGACATCGACGACAAGATCCTCGCCAAGGCGGAGGACGCCGGCATGCCGTGGTGGGCGTGGGCCTACGCCCACGAGCTCGCCGTCACCCGCGCCTACGACGTCCTCGGCGTGCTCCCGCCGACCTACGAGCCGCGGGCCACCGGTCACGTGCCGGACATGGTCACGCTCATCGAGCGGCTGATCGAGCGCGGGCACGCCTACCGGTCCGAGGACGACGTCTACTTCGACGTCCGCTCGTACCCGCAGTACGGGGCGCTGACCAGACAGCGGATCGACGACCTCCAGCCGGCCGCCGACACCGACACCGACGAGCGCAAGCGCGACCCGCGCGACTTCGCGCTGTGGAAGGCGGCGAAGGACGGCGAGCCGGAGACCGCGTCCTGGCCGACGCCGTGGGGCCGGGGACGGCCGGGCTGGCACATCGAGTGCTCCGCCATGGTGAAGCGGTACCTGGGCGCGGAGTTCGACATCCACGGCGGCGGCGTCGACCTGCGCTTCCCCCATCACGAGAACGAGCAGGCCCAGTCCCGGGCCGCCGGTGACCACTTCGCGCGCTACTGGATGCACCACGGGTGGGTGACCCTGGGCGGCGAGAAGATGAGCAAGTCGCTGGGCAACACCGCGCTGGTCGACGAGGTCGTGAAGCGGGTCCGCCCGGTCGAACTGCGCTACTACCTGGTGGGCCCGCACTACCGGTCGACCGTCGAGTTCACCGACGAGTCGCTGGCCGAGGCGGCCACCGCCTACCGCCGGCTGGAGTCGTTCGTGCAGCGGGCGGCCGAGCGGGTCGGCACCGGGGAGCCAGGTGCGCTGCCGGCCGAGTTCACCGCGGCCATGGACGACGACCTCGGCACGCCCGCGGCGATCGCCGTCGTCCACGAGGCCGTGCGGCGGGGCAACACCGCCCTGGCCGACGGGGACGACGCCGCCGTCGCCGAGACACTCGGGGCGGTGCGCGCCATGCTCGGCGTCCTCGGCCTCGACCCGCTCGACCCGCGCTGGTCGGGCGGCGGGGACGAGCGGCTCGGCCAGGTCACCGACGGGCTCGTCGCGCTCGCGCTCGAGCAGCGGCAGGCGGCGCGGGCGCGCAAGGACTTCGCCGCCGCCGACGCCATCCGCGACCAGCTGAAGGCGCTCGGCGTCCAGGTCGAGGACACCCCGCAGGGCACACGATGGGAGCTGAGCCGCTGATGGCCGGCAACAGCCAGCGGCGCGGCCGCCGCAGCGGCGAGGGCAAGAAGGTCGCCAGCGCGGGCACCGGCGGCAAGAACCGCCGCTCGCTCGCCGGCCGCGGCGCCACTCCGCCGGCCGAGCAGCGCACCGGTCACCCGGCCCAGCGCAAGGCGGCCGCCCAGACCCGCCAGCGGGCCGACCGGGCCCGCGCCCGGCAGCGGGCCGAGGAGACGCCGGAGCTGCTGCTCGGCCGCAACCCGGTCGTCGAGGCGCTGCGCGCGGAGATCCCGGCGATGGCGCTGTACGTGGTCGTCGGGGACACGACCCGCGGCGGCACCGACGAGCGGATCACCGAGGCGATCGGGCTGGCCGCCGACCGCGGGTTGCCGCTGCTCGAGGTGGGCAAGGGCGAGTTCGACCGGATGTCCAACGGCGCGCTGCACCAGGGCGTCGGGCTGCAGGTGCCGCCGTACAACTACGCGCACCCCGACGACCTGCTCGACGCGGCTCGCGACTCCGGCCGGCCGCCGCTCATCGTCGCGATGGACGGCGTGACCGACCCGCGCAACCTGGGCGCGGTCGTCCGGTCGGCGGCTGCGTTCGACGCCCACGGCGTGGTCGTGCCGCAGCGCCGATCGGTGGGGATGACGGCGTCGGCCTGGCGCACCAGCGCCGGGGCCGCCGCGCGCCTGAGGGTCGCCCGCGCGGTCAACCTGGCCCGGGCCCTGGGCTCGTACCAGGACGCCGGCCTGCAGACCGTGGGCCTGGCCGGCGACGGCGACGTCGACCTGCACGAGTACGACGGGTTCGCCGATGCGGTGGCCCTCGTCGTCGGGGCGGAGGGGTCGGGGCTGTCCCGGCTCGTCCGCGAGCGATGCGACGTCGTCGTCCGCATCCCGATCTCGCGGGAGACCGAGTCGCTGAACGTCAGCGTCGCCGCCGGCATCGCGCTCTACCAGGTGGCCGCAGCCCGCCGCTGACGTCGTGTCAGCCTGTCAGGGCTCTGGCTACTCGTGCCACGATCAGCACTGATCAACATCGTCAGCCGAGCAGCTGGGCGATCGTGTAGATCACCAGCCCGGCGAGCCCGCCGACGACGGTGCCGTTGATCCGGATGAACTGCAGGTCGCGGCCCACCTGCAGCTCGATCCGCCGGCTGGTCTCGTCGGTGTCCCAGCGCGCGACGGTCGAGCTGACCAGGGCCGCCAGGTCGCCGGCGAACCGCTCGGCCAGGTAGCCGGCGGCGCGGCGGCCCTGCCGCTGCACCAGCTCCCGCAGCACCGGGTCGGTCTGCAGCCGGTCGGCGACGTCGCGGATCATCCCGGCCACGCGGGTGCGCAGCTCGCTGTCCGGGTCCGCCGCGGCGTCGAGCACGGCGTTCTTGGCGTTCGTCCACAGCGACGCCGACCACGCGCGCACGGCGGGGTGCTCGATCAGCTCCTTCTTGAACTCCTCCGCCCGTGCCGCGGTCGCCGGGTCGGTGCGCAGCGCGTGCACGTACGCCTTGAGCCGCGCGTCGTAGGACCGGCGCAGCTCGTGCCGGGAGTCGTGGCCCACGTCGTCGAGGAACTCGAGCACGCCCTGGAACGCCCGGTCGAAGACCCGGTCGTCCACCCAGTCGGGCACCCACACCGGTGACGCGTCCCCCATGCGCGCGCGGAACACCACCCGGTTCTCGGACAGGAAGCGGGCCAGCCCGCGCAGTGCCGCCGACAGCACCTCCTGGTGCCGATCGCCCTCGACGACGAGCTCGATGACGCGGGCCAGCACCGGCGCGGCCGGCGTCCCGTGCAGTTTGCGGTCGACCAGCGCGGCGACCGCGGGCTGCACGTCCTCGTCGCGGAGCACGTCACCGAGGCCCTGCAGCGCGACGGCGGCGTCCCCGGCCAGCCGCTCGGCACGTCCGGGGGCGGCCAGCAGCGCCCCCAGCCGGCCCGGGACGTCGGCGGCGTCGACCGTGTGCTCGACGACCTCGCGGGTCAGGAAGTGGGTCTGCACGAAGGCGCCGAGGGAGGCGCCGATCTGGTCCTTCTTGCGCGGGATGATCGCGGTGTGCGGGATCGGCACCCCCAGCGGGTGCCGGAACAGCGCGGTGACGGCGAACCAGTCGGCCAGGGCGCCCACCATGGACGCCTCGGCGGTGGCCCGGACGTAGCCGACCCAGGCACCGGCGTCCCGGCCGAGCAGCACGCAGGCGAGGAACACGGCCGCGGCCACCAGGAACAGGCCGGTGGCCAGCCGCTTCATCCTCGCGAGGTCGCGGGCGCGCTCCGGGTCGTCGAGCGCAGCGGGCAGGGGAGCGGTCGGAACGGACGGCGGCACCCGACCGAGCCTAAAGACCACTCCGCGCCTCCCGCCCGCCGCCGCGGACGGCAGCGCGCCGCGGCACCGGAAGGAGCGGTGCCGCGGCGCGCTGGTCGGACCGGGTCAGCTCGTCGAGCCGAGCGTGACCTCGACGGTCCGCGTCTCGCCGTTCCGCGCGGACGGTCAGGCCGACCTCGTCACCGGGCTGGCGGCTGCGGACGGCGGCGGTCAGCTCGGTCGAGCTGGTCACCGGCCGGTCGTCGATCGCCGTCACGACGTCCCCGGCCTGCAGGCCGGCGTCGGCCGCGGGGCTGCCGGACTGGATGGACACCACCCGGGCGCCGGCACCGATGGCGGAGCCGTTCTCGGCCTCGGTGGTGGCGCTGACCCCCAGGAGGGCGCGCTGCGCCTCGCCGTCCTCGATCAGCTCGGTGGCGATCCGCTTGGCGCTGTTGCCCGGGATGGCGAAGCCGACGCCGATGTTGCCGCTCTGGTCGCTGCCCTGGGTCGCGCCTGCGACGCGAGGCGATGGCCGTGTTCACGCCGATCACCTCGCCGGCCCCGTTGACCAGGGCGCCGCCGGAGTTGCCGGGGTTGATCGCCGCGTCGGTCTGGATCGCGTCGATGACGGTGTTGTCGTCGCCGGTCGAGCCCAGGTTCACCGCGCGGTTGGTCGCGCTGACGATGCCGTCGGTGACGGTGTTGGACAGGCCGAGCGGTGCGCCGATCGCCACCGCCACGTCGCCGACCTGCACGTCGTCGGAGTCGGCGAAGGTTGCCGGCGTGAGCCCGGAGGCACCCTCCAGCTTCACCACGGCGACGTCGGCGGAGGGGTCGGTGCCGACGATCTCGGCGTCGTACAGCGTGCCGTCGGCGGTGCGGACCTGCACGGCCGCGCCGCTGCCGGGCTCGGCGACGACGTGGTTGTTGGTCAGCACGTAGCCGTCGTCGGTCAGGACGACGCCGGACCCGCTGCCCGAACCCGAGGAGCCGGACACGTAGATCGTCACGACGCTCGGCGCCGCCTTGGCCGCGGCCGCGGTCGCGGTCGTGGCCGTCTCCGGATCGGTGATGACGACCTGCTGGCCGGACGTCGGCGACGCCGTGGTCGAGGCGTCGTCGTCCATCAGCACCGCGGTCCCCGCCCCCGCGCCGCCGCCGATGAGCGCACCCGCCACGAGGCCGGCCACGCCGAGGCGCCAGCGGCCGGCCCGCCGCGGCGCGGGTCCCGCCGGGGCGTAGGCGGTCGCGGTGCCTGCGTGCGGAGCGGTGCCGTAGGCCGGGCCGTACGCCGTCCCGCCGTAGGGGTTACCGGGATGAGCGGCGGCCGGTGCGCCGGACCAGGGGGACGACGGCCAGCCGGTGGGCTGCGGAGCCGTCGCCGCGCGCTCCTCCGCCAGAGGGGCCGGCGGGACCGCCGGGCCCGACGCGGTGGGCTGGGGGTGCGGGACGTCGCCGGGACGTTGCTGCTCGCTCACTGCTGGTGCCTCCTCCCGCGCGACCGTCCGGCCGCGCCGTCGGACACCACTGTGCGTGCCGCCGCTGGCCCCGCGCTGAGGGACACCTGTGAGATCTCTGGACGATCGCCATCCTCCCCCGGAGGCGCCGGTCAGCCGACGGCGACGACCTCCTCGCGCGGGTCGGCGTCCGCCCGGCGCACGGGCGGGATCAGCGCCATCGGCGACGTGCAGTGCCGCAGGAAGTAGCGGTGCGCCCCGTCGAGCGAGCGGTGCAGCAGGTTGCCGTGCCCGGCGCTCAGCACCATCAGAGGCGTGGGACAGACGGCCTTGAGCAGGTCGTGCGGTGTTCCGCCGGGAACGTCCTGCACGTCGACGTCGAGGTCGGAGTACCGGTCCGCCCAGTCGGTCTCCGCGACGCCGGCCCGGCGTCCGTGCGGCCGCGCCACCAGCAGCGGCGCACCGGAACGCCGCGCCATCGCGGCGGCGAACTCGACGACGGGTTCGTCGTCCTCCGGGTCGCCGAGGCCGAGGACGGCGGCGACCGGACGGTCGTCCGGCACGGGCGTACGCGACCGGGGGACGACGACCACGGGGGTGCCCGAGTGGGCGGCCACGCGCTGGGCCACGGGTGCGGCGATCAGTTCGTCGATCGCCCCGGTCGTCGCGATGCCCAGCACGACCAGGTCGGCGTCCGGGGCCTCGGCGAGCAGCACCCGAGTCGGTTCGCCGGGGACCACCTCGGTCTCGGCGCGCACGCCCGCGGCGGTGTGCCGAGCGACCGTGTAGCCCTGCCCCGTGATGCGGCGTGCCCGGTGCATCTCCGGTGATCGGGCGCCGGACTCGTTCTGCCGGCCCACGTAGGGCGCGGCGTGCACGATGCGCAGCGTCACGTTCCGCCGCTGCGCCTCCTCGGCCGCCCAGCGGACGGCGGCCAGGGCGCACTCGCCGCCGTCGACGCCTACCAGCACCGCGCGCGCCGGGGGGTCGCCCTCGCCCGGCGGGTGCAGCTCCGGTTCCGAGGACGGGCCGGAGCCCTCTCCCGGACCGGTAGGAGCGGTCGGCGTCGACATCGGCACGGTGCACCTCCACGGAGCATCTCTGCGTCCCCCGCTGTGACCAGGGTGCTCCCGTCCGGCGGTCACCGGAAGACCCCCGGGGCATCCGAACTCACCCTTCGGAACGAAGAGTCGATGGACGGTGTGCAACCGGAGGGCGTGCGGGGTAGTGGCGTCCCGACGGGTGGACGGGGGACGGCGGGAACGCCGACCGGCCAGGCGCACCACCGGTCGATCGAGTCGCTTCTGCCGAGGAGATGTCCCGTGCCCCACCGTCGTCGCATCCAGGGTCCGCTCGTCGTCGTCGGGCTGACCGCCGCGGGGCTCGTCGCCGTGGTCGGCGGCCTGGCGCTGCGCGGCCCCGGACTGGTCGCGGTCGCCGTGGCCGGTGCGCTGGCCGCCTGCCTCGGCTGGGGAACCGCACGCGAGGGGACGGCACCCAACCGGCGGTCCAGCACCGAGACCGCCGTCCTCGCCGCGGCGTGGACCGTCGGCGTGCTCCTGGTCCTGTCGGGCGCGTCCGTGCTGGCCGGCGGGGTGGCCGCGGCGGCGCTGGCCGGCGTCGCCGCGTTCGTGGCGATCGGCGTGTGGGTCGCGCGGACCCCCAAGGACGGACCGACGAACGCCGCTCCCGCCCCGCGACCGACGTCGTTCGGCAACGTCGCCGCCCCGGTGACGGGGATGCACCCGGCCGCACCCCGCCGGCACCCGGCGGCGACGGGCCCGGCGGACCTGCCCCCGGTGACCGCACTGAGCACCGAGGAGCTCGGACGCGAGTGGCTGGAGTCGACGACCGCGCTGGCGGGGCGGATGGCACCCGCGGCGCGGACGGCGATCGTGCGGCGCCGGCAGGAGACCCTCGACGAGCTCGAGCGCCGCGACCCCGACGGGTTCCTGCGGTGGCTGACCACGGGCCCCGTGCTCGACCGCGACCCGACTCCGTTCGTCCGCGGTCGCCGCACGGCGGGGGAGTCCGCGGCCGGTACCGACGCCGCCTGACGGTCAGGTCGTAGAGGGGCCGGCGGGAGGCGCGACGGCATCCAACGCTGCGGTGAGGTCGGACCACAGGTCCTCGACGTGCTCGCAGCCGACGCTGACCCGGAGCAGGCCGCCAGGCACGTGCTCCTGGCCAGGGAGCTTGGCCCGCCGCTCGATGGTGGACTCCACCCCGCCGACGCTGGTGGCGTGCGCGACGACCCGGACCCGTGCGCAGATGGCGTCGGCGATGTCGGCGTCCCCGACCTCGAAGGCCAGCACGGCGCCGAACCCGCGCATCTGGCGGGCGGCGCGGGCGTGGTGGGGATCGCCGGACAGCCCCGGGTAGCGGACCCGTCCGACCGCCGGGTGTGCCGCGAGCCGGCGTGCGAGCTCGCCGGCCGACTCCTGGGCCTGGCGCAGCCGCACCGCGAGGGTGCGCGCGCCGCGCAGCGCGAGGAAGCACTCGAGTGCACCGGGGGTGGCGCCGGCGACCTGGCGGCGGCGGACGAGGCGCGCGTGGTCCTCCGGGCGGCGGCACACGACCGCGCCGAGGAGCAGGTCGGAGTGGCCGCCGATGAACTTGGTCGCGCTGTGCACGACGAAGTCCGCGCCCAGGGACAGCGGGTTCTGCAGCAGCGGGGTGGCGAAGGTGTTGTCCACCGCGACCAGCGCGCCGGCCGCGGCGGCGGCCGTGGCGACCTCGGCGATGTCGACGACGTCGAGCAGCGGGTTGCTGGGGGTCTCCAGCCACACCAGGTCCGCGTCCCGGACGGCGGCGGCGAGCTCGTCGTCGCGCGTCATGTCCACGGTGCGCACCGTCCAGCGGTCGCCGCCAGCAGCGCCGTCCTCGAGCAGGGCACGCAGGCCGGTGTAGCTGTCCCGGGGCGCGATCACGCGGGCACCGACGGGCAACAGCTCGAGCACCGCGGCGATCGCCGCCATCCCCGAGGAGAAGCAGACCGCAGGACCGCCCTCCAGGTCGCCGATCAGCTCCTCGAACGCCTCCCAGCCGGACGTGCCGTCATCGCGGGCGTACTCCCGCCCTGCCGCCCCGTCGGGGGCGGCCCGGAAGTTCGACGCGGGGACGATCGGGACGTTGAGCGGCTGCCCGGGCCGGTGGACACCGCGGCCCAGGACGGCCAAGCGCGTCTCCATCCGCAGGCCGGTCGGCCCGATGGGCTGCACGGACATGCCCCCTCATTCCTTGATGCACTATGTTGCACTCGATGAGGCAGCGTAGACCGAGGAGGTGGGCATGACGCAAGCCGTGCTGGTCAACGAGCTGATCGGTGAGCGGGTCCGGTACCACCGCACGAGCCGGGGTTGGACGCTCGACGGGTTGGCGGACCGCTCCGGGGTCAGCCGCCGCATGCTGATCAACATCGAGCACGGCGACGGCAACCCGAGCATCGCCACCCTGCTGCGGATCAGCGACGCGTTGGGCGTCGGACTGCCGGTCCTCGTCGACGTGGAACGACCCCGGGGGCTGACCGTCACCTCGGCGGGGAAGGCGCCGGTGTTGTGGCGCGGCCCGCGCGGGGGACAGGCGCTGCTGGTCGCCGGCACCGAGCCTCCGGACGTCGTCGAGCTGTGGGACTGGACCCTGCAGCCGGGGGAGGAGCACGTCACCGAGGCGCACAGCGCGGGCACCCGGGAGCTGCTGCTCGTCCTGGACGGCCAGGTCGACCTCCGGGTCGGGGATGCCATCGACCGCCTGGGCGTCGGCGACTCCGCGGCGTTCGCCGGCGACGTCCCCCACGGCTACGCGACACCGGCCGACGCCGCCACGCCCGCCCGCTTCGCGCTCACCGTGTTCCAGCCCCATGTCACCGGAGGCCGCTCGTGACACCTCGCCCCGACCCCCGTGAGTGGCTCGCCGCCGCCACGGTCGACGACGCCGTGTACGCCCTCCGCCCGGACTACCGGGCGGTGCTGCTGACCGCCGACGGTCTGCGCGGCGGCCCCAGCGACGAGGTCAGCGAGGGCGTCCTCGCGGCCGCCGAGGCCACCGCCCGGCGACAGCTCGACGGGCAGCCACCGGAACACCTGCCGCACCCGGCAGCATGGCGGGAGGCCTACCGGGCCTTCGGCGCCAAGCCGCAACGCACCCGCCCCAGCGTGGAGGCGCTGCTGCGCCGCATCGACCCGGCCGGGCTGCCGCGCATCGACCGGATCACCGACGTCTACAACGCCGTCTCCCTCGCCCACCTGCTGCCGATCGGCGGCGAGGACCGAGCCGCCTACGCCGGACCGCCCCAGTTGGTCCGAGCCGACGGCAGCGAGCCCTTCGACACCACCGCGGGCGGCGAGCCCGTCGTCGAGCACCCGGAGGCGGGCGAGGTCGTCTGGCGCGATGACGTCGGGGTCACCTGCCGTCGCTGGAACTGGCGGCAGGGCACTCGTACCCGGATCACGACCGGGACCAGCAAGGCGGTGTTCATCCTGGACGCGCTCGACCCGGTGACCGACGACGCGGTCTCCGCCGCGGCCGACGCCCTGACCGACGCGCTGCTCGCCCTCAGCCCGGACGCCACCATCGACCGGCGGCTGCTCACGCGCCCCGGGCGCACCGACGGAGACGCGCCGTGCTGATCCACCCCTGGGACGCCGCGCTCGACGATGCGGAGTGGCGCGACTGGCTGGCCGACGGCCACGACTTCGGCCAGCTCGTCGTCAACGGCCTACCCGGACAGCCGCCGGCCGTCGTCCCGACTCACTTCAGCGTCGACGGGACGTCCACCGGCACCGATCTGCTGATCCACCTGGCCCGGCCGAATCCGGTATGGGCGAACATCGCGGCGGACCCGGAGGTCGTCGTTTCCGTCGTCGACGACTACGCCTACATCCCGACCACGTGGCGCGCGAAGGCAGGCGGCCCCGACGAGGACGGCGTCCCCACCAGCTACTACGCCGCCGTCCAGCTCCGCTGCCGCGCCGAGATCGTCGACGACCCGGCAGCCAAGGCCGACCTGCTCGCTCGGCAGCTCGCCCACTTCCAGCCCGCCGGCGACCACGCCGACGTCGCCGTCGCAGCTCCGCCCTACGGCCGGATGCTGCCCGGCATCCGCGGCCTGCGTCTGCACGTGACCGCCGTCGCGGCCAAGTTCAAGTACGACGACCACAACCCGACCGAGCACCGCGCGCGAGCCGCGGACCGCCTCGACACCCGGGCCACCGGCCGCGACGCGGCCGCCGCCGTCCAGCAACGACGCCGTCTCGCGCGCATCGGCGCCTGGCGCGTCCGGTGAGCCGAGCGTCGTCCGGAACCCCTTCCGTGCTGGACTGCGCAGCTTTCATGACCCCTGCGGCGAGGAGGACCGTCGGATGCGGTGCGCATGTGGCTCGCTCTACGAACTGAACGGCAACGAAGCAGACGACTACGCGCGAGAGCACCTGACCGAGCTGGAGGTCGATGCGGTGAACTGGACCGTGCGCTATTGCTGTCCTGACACCGGGCGCCCGTGGCTCCTCGACGCCCCCCACAGTGGGTGGCACGGCGGTGGCCCGCCACGTCTGCGACAACTCGACGCGGCCGGCGAGCCGGTGGACGAGCCCGGTCGCGACCCGTTCCGCTGACCTCGCGCGCGCGTCTGGCGCTCAGTCGATGGTGACGACGATCTTCCCCCTGCCCTGGCCGCCGGCCAGGGTGTCGAGGCCGTCGGTGGCCCGCTCGAGCGGAAGTACCGCCTGGATCTGGACCTGCAGGGTGCCGTGGGCTGCCTGCTCGGCCAACGGGGCGATGACCTCCTTGACCGGGCTGGCCATGACGGTGGTGCCGGTCAGCCCAGCGGCGGTGAGGTTGGCCCCGTCGGGGAGCACTGTGGTGCTGGCGACCTTGCCGCCGGTTCGGACGGCGCCGACGGGAACGTCGTCGGCGGTGAAGCCGGCGAGGTTGATCAGCGCGTCGACCCCGTCGGGGTAGGCGGCTCGGACCTGATCGGCGACCGGTCCGGCGGTGAAGTCGACGACGCTGTCCGCGCCCAACTGTTCGAGCCGGTCGGTGTCGGCAGCGGTGCCGGTGGCCACGACGGTGACGCCGCGGGCGGCGAGCAACTGGACGGCGTACGAGCCGACGCCGCCGGAGGCCCCGTTGACCAGCACGGTCTGGCTCGGCTGGGGGTCGACGGCCTCGACGGACTGAGCGGCGGCCGCTCCGGCCAGCGGCAGAGCCGCAGCGGTGACGAAGTCCAAGCCGGCCGGCTTGAGCGTGACCGCGGCGACCGGCAGGACGGCGTACTCGGCCAGCGTGCCGGCAGAGATGGGCGGGGCGAGCAGGACGTGGCCGAGCACCTCGTCGCCGACGGAAACGTGATCGACGCCGGCGCCCACGGCCTCGACGACGCCGGCGGCGTCGCGGCCGAGCACGAGCGGGTACTCGTGCGGCAGTCCCAACTGGGCGAACACGCCGGCGGCGATGCTGTTGTCGACCGGATTGAGGCCCGCGGCCTTGACGCGGATCAGGACGGTGCCCTCGGTCGGCTCGGGGGTGGGCAGGTCGGCGAGCTGGGGCTGCTCTCCGGTGGAGGGAACGTGCAGTGCGCGCATGGGGGAACTCCTCGGGTGTGGGACGGGATCACCTCGGCAATGGCTGCGGCCGGAACGGAGGCGGTGTCCGGCGGTCACCCATGAGGTCGACCGCCGAGGGGGTCAGAAGGCGTAGGGGCCGAACCGGCCCCAGGCCACGAACGCGGCCAGGGCGAGCAGAACGAGGTTGACGGCGATCGCCTGCGGCTCCCGGCGGCGGGCGTGGGTGAACGCGGCACCGACCATGACCAGTGCCAGGCCGGTCGCAGCGATCGGCACGAGCACCGGAAGGATGTCCAGCGCTGCGGGCAGGATCAGGCCGATCGCCCCCAGCACCTCCAGTGCGCCGATGCCCTTCACCGCCCCGTCGCTGAAGTCTTCGACCCACGGCATGCCCGAGTCTCTGAGCTTCTTCCTCGGCTGGGTCACCTTCATCAGCCCGGCGGCGAGGAAGGCCGCGGCGAGCACCCCGGCGACGACCCACAAGATCACGTCCACGTTCCGGCCCTTCGATGCTTTACTTGACGACGCAAGTGACCGTATGGAGAGTTGCTTGCGCCGTCAAGTATCTGGCTGAAGAGTTCTCTTGCGTCGTCAAGTAACGGAGGCAGCGGTGGAGGCGGTCGAGGAGACCCGGTGGCTCACCGGGGAGGAGCAGCAGACCTGGTTCGCGCTGGCCGGGATGATCAGCTGGCTGCCGGACGCGCTGGACGCGCAGCTGCAGCGCGACGCCGGCATCAGCCACTTCGAGTACACCGTGATGGCGATGCTCTCCATGAGCCCCGCACGCACGATGCGGATGAGTGAGGTCGCCGCGCTCGCCAACGGCGGACTGCCGCGGCTGTCCCGCACCGTCGACCGCCTGGAGAAGCGCGGCTGGGTGACCCGCCGGCCCGATCCCCAGGACGGTCGCTCCACGCTCGCCGTCCTGACCGACGCCGGCTGGGAGAAGGTCGTCGCCACCGCGCCCGGCCACGCCGCCGAGGTGCGACGGCTGGTCTTCGACCCGCTGACGAGGACCCAGGTGCGCCAGCTGCACGAGATCGCCACACGGGTTCGTCAGGTCGTCCACCCGGACGGCTGCCCGCCTGCCCTCCCGGTGCCCGACAGCCCCTGATGTCACGGCCCCGACTGTCGCTGGGGACGCTCCGACCGGTCCCGTGCGTTGTCGCTGTTCTTGTCCCGGGGCCGGGGCTATCGTGACTCCCGGCGAGCCTCACGCCCAACCCCAGACCGGTCCTCCACGCGGGCCGGCGACGCGGGGCAAAGGGGACTTCGAGAGCCTCGAGGCGCTGCACGGCCCGGACGTCCTCACCGGTTCGGATGTCACGGCTGCGGCGGCGCGCGGCGCGTGGAGCCGTCGCCGCGGGCGCAGCCGGGAGAGTCCGACCATGATGACCACGGCCAAGCAGCTCAAGGCCCGCGTGCGCGCGCGGATGGCCCGGACCGGCGAGCGCTACGCCGTCGCCCGCGCCCATGTCGCCGGCGGCGCCGTCGACACCGGTCCCGTCGTCGACCTCGGATGGGCCCTGCGCGGTGGCACCGACCCGGACACCGCGGCGTTGGCCAACGTGCTCGCCCACCGTGGGGTCGCCGGCCCCGACGGGCCGCTGACCGAGCCGCTGCTGTTCCTCGTCGGCGGCGGGCTCGGCGCCGGCTACATCCTCTGGGAGTTCGCCCACGACGACAGCCGGATAGTCACCCTCGGGTTCACGAACTCCTGGCAGTACTTCGACCGGCGGCTGGCCACGACGGTCGACCGGCTGGGCCTGGACGTCGCCTGGTCGCGCACCGGCGGCGCCGCGGCCGCGGCCCAGGCGCTGACCTCGACGCTGGCCGCCGGCGATCCGGCGATCGTCTGGCCGGACCGCTACCACCTGGGCTACTGGAACCTGCCGCCGTTCCTCGACGGACAGGGCGGCCATCCGGTCGTCGCCTACGCCGCCGCCGGGAGTCGTGTGCACGTCGACGACCGCACGCTGGCGCCGCTGACCGTGTCGGCTCCGGACCTGGACCGGGCGCGATCGCGGGTGGGCAGCTACCGCAACGCGATGCTCGTCGTCCGGACGACGGACGTCACCGTGCTCGCCGACCGGCTGCGCGCCGCGGTGCGCGCCGGGCTGGAAGCCGGCGTGGACCACCTCGGCGGGACGTCGACCTCCTTCGCGCTGCCCGCCTGGCGGAAGTGGTCCCGGCTGCTCGTCGACCCCCGAGCCGCGAAGGGGTGGCCGACGGTGTTCGCCGACCGGCGCCAGCTGCTGCGGGCACTGGCCAGCGTGTGGGAGGGCGTCGAGCCCGCCGGGATGGACGGCGGGCACCTGCGCGGCCTGTTCGCCGACGGGCTCGAGCAGGCCGCCGTCCTGCTCGACGAGCCGGCGCTGGCCGCCGAGGCGCCGCGGTGGCGGGAGATCGCCGACCGCTGGCACGCCCTCGCCGAGACGGCGCTGCCGGACGACGTCCCGGCGATCGCCCGGCTGCGGACCCTCACCGCCACGGTCACCGGAGCGGTCGCCGAGGGCGACGCGGGTGCGGCGGAGCGGGCGGCGGCCGCCGAGGAGCTGTGGCGGCTGCGGGCCGAGCACGCCGACGCGCCTCCGCTGGACGAGGAGCGCCTCGCGGCGGTGCTGGCCGGCATGAGCGGGCACCTGGCCGCGATCCACGACGCCGAGGTCGCAGCGGTGGCCCGCCTCGGCGCAGCCCTGGGCACGTGACGTCCCGGGCACGCTCGTCGTGGAGCCGCGCAGTCGTCCCCTGCGTAGTCCCTATCCTGGTCCCGGGACTTGTTCCCATGTACCGCCGGCGTGGCGCAACTGGTAGCGCACCCGACTTGTAATCGGGCGGTTCGGGGTTCGAGTCCCCGCGTCGGCTCTGCTCGCGGTCGCGTCAGCTCTGCTCGCGGTCGCGTCAGCTCTGCGGGACGGTGGCGGCACGGACCCGCGGGTCGATCAGTGCGATGAGCAGGTCGGCGAGCGTGTTCAGGACGAGCGTCACGAGGATGAAGATCGTGACCAGGCCGATCAGCAGGCTCCGGTCGCGCGAGCGGATCGCCTCGAACACCGCGCCGCCGAGACCGGGCAGGCCGAAGACGCCCTCCACGATGATCAGGCCGACGAACAGCTGCGCCGATGTTGGCCGCGATGAACGCGATCACCGGGATCAGCGACGGACGCATCGCGTGCACGCGTGAGCAGTCGCGCGGTCGTGTAGCCCCGCCCGCGGGCCGCCTTGAGGAACGGCGCGGACAGCGTCTCCCGCACCTCCGCGCGGGTCAGCAGGATGATGTAGCCGATCGACAGCGCGCTCAGCGCCACGATGGGCAGCACGTACGACACCGGCCCGTCGTGGACGCCGTTCAGCGGGAACCACCGCAACTGCACGCTGAGCATCGTCCGCAGCACGTACGCCGCCACGAGCACCGGGGTGGCCACGAGCAGGACGGCCAGGGCGTAGATGCCGGCGTCGAGCACGCGCCTCCGGCGCAGGGCGCCGAGGGCGCCGGTGCCCGACGCCCACCACGATCTGCACGATCAGCGACCCGAGCACGAGGACGGCGCTGACCGGCGCCGCCGCGGCGATGGTGTCGGTGACCGCCGGACCGGTCGCGGCGGTGCCGTAGCCGTTGAGCGGATAGCTGTAGCCGAGGTCGCCGGTGAGCGTGTTGGACAGGTACAGCCAGTACTGCTCCCACAGCGGCCGGTCGACGCCGAAGCGGTGCGCGATCCGGTTGTAGAGCTCCGGTGGCGGCGGCCGGAAGCCGAACAGGGCCCGCACCGGGTCGCCGGGCAGCTGGGTCACGGCGATGAAGATCAGCGTGATCGCCACCCACACGCTGACCAGCATCTGGACGGCCCGGGTCGCGGTGAACCTCAGCACGGGAGCCTCCTGGACCCCTCCGGGACGCGCACGGCATGCTCCTCGTCGTGACCGGGACGGTGCTGGCGACGCCGGACGTCCGACGGTCGGGCCGTTGGCAGGGTAAGGGGCGGTTGATCACCGCCTCGCTGCTCCTGGGCGTGTTGGGCCTGATGGCGCTGGTGCCGTCCCTGTTCACGGACACCGATCCGCGCTCGTGCAACCTCTCCAACAGCCTTTTGCCGCCCAGCGGGGACCACCCGTTCGGCTTCGACCTGCAGGGCTGCGACTACCTGGCCAAGACGGTCTACGGAGCCCGGACCTCGCTCGGCATCACGGTGGTGGTCGTGCTCGGCACGGTGCTCGTCGCGCTGGTCCTCGGCGCGCTCGCCGGCTTCGTCGGCGGGCGCACGGACACCGTGCTGAGCCGGCTCACCGACGTGTGGTCCGGGATCCCGCTGCTGCTCGGCGGCGTGCTCGTGCTCAGCGGCACCGACGAGCGCGGGCCGCTGCAGGTCTCGCTGGTGCTGATCGCGTTCGGCTGGCCCGCGATGGTGCGGGTGCTTCGGGCCAGCGTCCTCGAGACCCGTCAGCGCGACTTCGTCACCGCGGCCCGGGCGTTGGGTGCCCACCCCGGGCGCGTCCTGCTGAGGCACGTGCTGCCGCACAGCCTGCGCCCGTTGATCGTCTCGGCGAGCGCCTACGCCGGGTTCATCGTGGCAGCGGAGGCGACGCTGACCTTCGCCGGCGTCGGGCTGCGCCGTCCGACCGAGTCGTGGGGCATCCAGCTGTTCGAGGCGCAGGCGCGGGTCGCCGTCGCGCCGCACCTGCTGATCTTCCCGGCGCTGTTCCTGGTCGCCGCGGTGGTCGGCTTCGTGCTGCTGGGGGAGGCGCTGCGGCGCAGTCCGACCGACCGGCGCTGAGCCGCGTCAGTCGAAGCTGCCGGCTCCGTGCCGCCGGTAGGGCGCCCGTCGCTCGACCCGTTCCCGCTCCGACCCGCTCGCTGCGCACCCGTCCCGCGGTGCCGGACGGATAGCCGGCCTTCGTGACGCGGTGCTCGGTGGTCTCGGTCATGTAGGCCAGCGAGAACAGCAGGCCGAGGATCACGCCGCCGGCCGCGGCCGACACCCGGTAGGCCAGGGGCACGGGCACGAGCAGGACGCAGACGACGAGCAGCGGGAACAGCTGCACGAGGGCACGGCTCATGTGCCGCCACACCCAGGTGCGCCGCGTCGTGTCGGCCAGCACCCAGGGCGAGAGCTCGCGGGGGAGCCCCCCGCCCAGGGCGTACCAGACCCACTGCAGCCGGGGTCGGACGCGACCGCTGCCGCTGCTCGGTCCGCACGCCTCCACGGTAGGACGCTGCGGACCGTCGACGGCAGGCCCTCGGCGGTCGGGCCCGGGGTCGCCCGATCCGGTCCGGCCGGCGCCGCTCCCGTTGCCTCTGCGGTGTGATCACCGGCACACTTCGGGTCACGCGAGCGAACGCGTGCGGACGGAGGACCTCCAGGTGGAGATCGGTCAGCTGCTGCGGCGCAAGGGTCACGACGTGGCCACCATCGACGGATCCCGGAGCGTCCGGGACGCGCTCGCCGTTCTCACCGAGCGGCGCATCGGTGCGCTCGTCGTCTCGGCCGACGGACAGCGGATCGACGGCATCCTCTCCGAGCGCGACATCGCCCGCGGGCTGCACGAGCGCGGGGCCGGCCTCCTCGGCGACCCCGTCACCAGCGTCATGACCGCCGAGGTGCACACCTGCGTGCCGCGCGTCCAGCTCACGGACCTGGCCCGGCTGATGACCGACCAGCGGGTGCGGCACGTGCCGGTCGTCGAGGACGACGCCCTGGTCGGCATCGTCTCCATCGGCGACGTCGTCAAGGCGCGGCTGGACGAGCTCGAGGAGGAGCGCCGCCAGCTCGTGGACTACATCCAGACCGTCTGATCCGTCGCCCGACCGGCGCGCCGCCGGCGCCGTCGGGGGCCCGGTCCGCATTGCTTCGCCCGGCGTAGCGTGCCGGGCGTGGACGACCGCCGCCCGGGGCTGGCCTTCGGGCTGGGGGCCTACGCGCTGTGGGGCCTGTTCCCGCTCTACTTCCCGCTGCTCGAGCCGGCCGGCGGACTGGAGATCGTCGCCCACCGGGTCGTCTGGTCGCTGGTCTTCGTCGCGCTGCTGCTGACCGTGATCCGCGCCTGGCCGCGCGTCCGCGCCGCGGTCACCGACCGGCGCGCGCTGCTGATCCTCGTGGGTGCGGCGGCGCTGATCAGCGTCAACTGGCTGGTCTTCGTCTACGGGGTCAACTCCGGCCAGGTCGTCGAGACCTCGCTCGGCTACTTCATCAATCCGCTGGTCAGCGTGCTGCTCGGGCGTCGTCGTCCTGTCGGAGCGGCTGCGGCCGGCGCAGTGGGTCGCCGTGGGGATCGCGGCGGTGGCGGTCACCGTGCTCACCGTCGACTACGGCCGCCCGCCGTGGATCGCGCTGGTCACTGGCCGCCACCTTCGGCCTGTACGGCCTGCTCAAGAAGCTGGTGCGGGTCGACGCGGCACCCGGGCTGTTCCTGGAGACGGCGCTCGTCGTCGTCCCGGCGCTGGTCGTACTCGCCGTCCTGCACGCGCAGGGCGAGGGGACGGCGGGCAACTCCGGCACCGCCCATCTGCTGCTGCTCGTCGGGTCCGGCGTGGCCACCGCGGTGCCGCTGCTGCTCTTCGCCGCCGCGACCAGTCGGATCCCGCTGTCGACGGTCGGACTGCTGCAGTACCTCACCCCGTCGATGCAGCTGGCCATCGGCGTCTTCGTCTACGACGAGCCGATGCCGCCGCTGCGACTCGTCGGCTTCGCCGTCGTCTGGCTCGCCCTGGCCGTCTTCACCGTCGACACGCTGCGCGCCGCCCGGGCGTCCCGACGGCGCGACGTCCGCGGTTCCGGCGGGGCTCTGAGCGCCGCGACGCGGAATTGTCGGACCCCCTCCCTACGGTCGTCCCGACGCCGCCGCACGGTGGCCCGATCGAGCAGGAAGGGTGGCAGGACGACATGAGCAGCGACCCGGTCCCCGCGGTCTCCCCGCCGCGGCCCGTGGACCCCGAGGCGCCGGCGACGGCCGCTGGCGGCGGGGCTCACGCGCCGGGAGCACGAGATGCTCGTCTTCGAACGGCAGTGGTGGCGCCGCGCCGGCGCGAAGGACACGGCGATCCGCACGCGCTTCGGCATGCCTCCCACGCGCTACTACCAGGCGCTGAATGC
Organism: uncultured Actinomycetota bacterium; assembly: GCA_963777095.1. Classification (GTDB taxonomy): domain Bacteria; phylum Actinomycetota; class Actinomycetes; order Mycobacteriales; family Geodermatophilaceae; genus CAVZOY01. The sequence goes on along the minus strand of CAVZOY010000006.1, from coordinate 274,710 downwards.
GCTGGTCGACGAGCCTGCGGCCCTGGCCGCCGACCCTCTGGTCGTGGGCCGCCTCCAGCGGGTGCGTGCTGCGCGCCACCGAGGTCGTTCGTCCGAGGTCCTGGGCAAAGGGAGTTACACCGTTTAGATTTGTTCACCGTGGGGAGGCACGCTGCTTCGGGCAGTGACGGACCGGTCGGGGACAGCGGCCCGGATGCCGGGTCGACGGCGCACGGATTCCTCGGACGCGCTCTGGCGCGGCGCGGGTCCGGTAACCGGCGAGCACGCACCGTTCCACCTTCGCGACGCGTCCCGGCGTCCGCCGGTCCGGCCGGTCGTCGCGCCCGAGGCGCGCGCCGTCCGCGTGCCGGCCGCCGCCACCTCCCGGGCCCGGATGGCCGACGCGCTCGGCGCGCGACCCCGTCCCCCCATGCCGCCGGTGCCGCCACCCGTCGGGGCCGCGCACCTCCGCCGCCCCGTTCGCCGCGGTGCCGTCGCCGACACCGGAGCGCGAGGCACTGCGCCCGTCGGCGACCGTGCTCGACGAGCGACCTGCCGCCGCGTCCGTCCTCCAGGACATCCCCTCCCCGGCCGGTCCTCCGCAGCTGTCGCAGCCGGTGCCCGAGCTGCCGTCCCGCCCGCTGTCCGGCTGGTCCGACGGCGAGCACCAGGCACCGTGGTCGACCGGCCGCGGCGAGATCCGTGCCGATCGCGGCCCCGCCGGCCGGCCCGAGAACCCCCCGTTCGTCGAGCGGCGCGCCTCCCGTCTGCCCGGTGTCGCGTCGCGGCCGTCCGCCGGCCAGGGCGACATCCCCACGTACGGCGACTGGACGAAGCCCTCCGGTCCGGGCCGGGTCGCCTCCGCTCCGGTCCCGCCGCTGCCGGCCGTGCCGCCGGCCCCGCTGACCAGTGCCATCCCCGACCGCGACCTCGCCGGCCGCCAGGCGAGCGACCTCGACGACCGCTACGAGGACGACGGCTACGACGACGAGAGCCCCGCCGCGGCCCTCGGGGACAGCCGGTTCGACGACCCACGGTTCGACGACGACCGCTACGACGACGGTCTCGACGGCGCCCGCTACGACGACGACCGTCTCGACGACGAGCTCGACGGCGGCCGCTACGACGCCGACTACGACGACGCGGACCTCGACGACCGTGGTCCCGCGACCTCGGGGCCGATCACCGGCACCGTCGTCGGCGGTCGGGCCGCGCTGCGCGCCGAGCGGGAGTCCCGCGAGGCGGCCCGGGTGGCTGCCGAGGTCGCCCGCCGCAAGAGCGCGGGGCTGGACGACGAGGACGACCGGCCGCGCCGGCCCCGCCGCATGCTCAAGGGGCTCGTGGCCGTCGCCGCCGTCGCCGCGGCCGTGATGGGCGTCTACACCGTCGCCACTCCCGACACCGCCGAGACCTCGACCAGCACCCTCACCGCGCCGACCACCGCGCCGACCACGGCGCCCACCAGCGCTCCCGGGGCGACCGCCACCCTCGGTCCGCTGGACGTCGACCCCCCGGTCGCCGAGTCCACGCCGCCGGCCGCCCCGGTCCGCGTGCCGGTGACCGTGCTCAACTCCACCGAGATCACCGGGCTGGCCGCCGACATCTCCGCGCGGATCGAGGGCGAGGGTTGGCAGACGGCGAAGCCGGCCGGCTACCCGAACGGCGACGTCGCCGCTACCACGGTGTTCTTCACCGAGGGCGACGAGAAGCAGCGCCAGGCCGCGCTCCAGCTCGTCGAGCAGTTCCCGAAGCTGCAGGGGCCCACGCCGCGCTTCTTCGAGGTGCCGTCCACGGTCGACGCGCCCGGTCTCGTCATCGTGGCGACGGGCGACTGGACGCCCTGACCTTCGATCCGACCGACGCCTGCGGAACACCGGCCGCGGGTCGTCCGTTGGCTCAGGTCGTGCGTCCCGTTCGCGGCCGCGTGCGATCCCGAACGCGCCCCGGCGCCCGCGCGACGCTCGCCGCCCTCACCGTCCTCCTGAGCGGCGGCGTGCTCGCGGTCGCGCCGGCTCCCGCACAGGCCGCTGACCTGCGGACCGAGGAGGCGATGGTCTCCTCGGGGTCCGGGGACGACGCCGTCGAGCTGGACACCACCCTCTACCTGCCGGACGCCGACGAGCCGGCGCCCGCGGTCGTGCTCGCGCACGGCTTCGGCGGCAGCAAGGACTCCGTCGCGACCGACGCGCAGGCCCTGGCCGACCGCGGCTACGTCGTCCTCACCTATTCGGCCCGCGGCTTCGGTCGCAGCACCGGGCAGATCGGGCTCAACGACCCGCGGTACGAGATCGCCGACCTCAGCACGCTGATCGACCTGCTCGCCGACCGCGACGACGTCCGGTTGGACGGCGACGGCGACCCGCGGGTGGGCGTCGCCGGTGGCTCCTACGGCGGCGCACTGGCCCTGCTCGGCGCCGCCTACGACGACCGCGTCGACGCGATCGCCCCGCAGATCACCTGGAACTCGCTGACCGCCGCGCTGTTCCCGTCGCAGACCGGCGACGAAGGGGGAAACACCGTCGCGGCGACGCCGCAGGACGCGGACTCGGGTGTCTACAAGCGGCTCTGGGCGGGGCTGTTCTTCGGTGTCGGCGCGGCGCCGTCCGATCTGCTGCAGTCGCTCGGTGCGGACGCCGCCGACGGCGACGGTGGCACGCAGGACGACGCCGCGCAGGCGCCCGACCTGTCGTCCCTGGACCCCTCCGCGCTCGACCCGGAGTCGGTCACCGAGTTCTTGACCTGCGGGCGCTTCCGGGCCGAGATCTGCCAGGCCTACCAGTCCGCCGCGGCCACCGGCACGCTGACGCCGGAGGTCGCCGCGGTGCTCGACCGCAGCAGTCCGGCGACCGTGCTGGACCGGATCGACGTCCCCACCCTGCTGGTGCAGGGCACCCAGGACTCGCTGTTCGGGCTCGGCCAGGCCGACGCCAATGCGCGTGGCATCGCCGCGACCGGCGCGCCGGTGAAGGTGGTCTGGTACGCCGGTGGGCACGACGGTGGCAGCTCCGACCGGGTCGCCGAGGACCTGCGCGAGCAGGTCGGCGGCTGGTTCGACTGGCACCTGCGCGGCGTCGGCGAGGACCCCGGCACCGGCTTCGAGTACCCGGCGCCGACCGGCCTCGGCGGCGGCCTGAGCGTGCAGGGCGGCACCCGGACCGTCGAGGCCGACGCCTATCCCGGCCTGGACGGCGCCGACCCGGCCGCGCGCTCGATCGTGAGCCTCGCCGGCCCGGCCCAACCGCTGGTCACCCCCGCCGGCGGAACTCCCGCCGCGATCACCACCCTGCCCGGTCTGGGCAGCCTGAGCTCCGCACTGGGGGGCCAGGCGGTCGAGATCCCCGGCCAGTTCGCCTCCTTCGCCAGCGAGCCGCTCGCCGACGCCGTCGAGGTGGTCGGCGCGCCCACGGTCGACATCGCCGTCTCCTCGCCCACGGGCGAGGCCACCCTGTTCGCCAAGCTCTACGACGTCGGCCCAGGGGGTGGCCTGACCCTGCCCGCCGGCCTGGTCGCGCCGCTGCGCCTGACCGACGTCTCGACCGATCCTCGGACGCCGACCGAGGTGCCGGTCACGCTGCCCGGGATCGTGCACCGCTTCGAGGCGGGCCACACCATGCGGCTGGTGGTGTCCTCGACCGACCAGGCGTTCGCGCTCCCGGCCGAAGTGGCCGTCTACTCGGTGGCGCTGGCCGGGGGAGCGGGCAACGGCTCGAGCGCGGGCGACCTCGCCGTCCCGACCGTGCAGGGCGGCCCGGTCGACGAGGCCGGCACCTCGCGCTGGTGGCTGCTGCTCGGTGCCGTCGTCCTCCTCGGTCTGCTCGGCTGGGGCGTCGCGCTGCTCATGGGCCGGCGCCGCCGTCGCACGGTGTCGCACGTCGAGCCCGACGGCGAGGACGTGCCGCTGCGTTTCGAGGGCGTCACCAAGGCCTACAAGGACGGCTTCGTCGCCGTCCGCGACCTGTCCTTCGAGGTGCGCCGCGGGCAGGTGCTCGGCCTGCTGGGCCCCAACGGCGCCGGCAAGACGACGTCGCTGCGGATGCTCATGGGCCTGATCCGGCCGACCGAGGGGCGGATCAGCATCTTCGGGCACGCGGCGGGACCGGGCGCGCCGGTGCTGTCCCGGATCGGCTCGTTCGTCGAGGGCACCGGCCTGCAGCCGCACCTGTCCGGCAGGGACAACCTGCGGCTCTACTGGGCGGCCACCGGCCGACCGGCGGCGGACGCGCACCTGGAGGAGGCCCTCGAGGTCGCCGGCCTCGGCGCGGCGATCGACCGGCCGGTGCGTCGCTACAGCCAGGGCATGCGCCAGCGGGTGGCGATCGCCCAGGCGATGCTCGGCCTGCCCGACCTGCTCGTGCTCGACGAGCCCACCAACGGCCTGGACCCGCCGCAGATCCACGCCATGCGCGAGGTGCTGCGTTCCTACGCCGCGACCGGCCGCACGGTCATCGTGTCCAGCCACCTGCTCGCCGAGATCGAGCAGACCTGCAGCCACGTGGTCGTGATGGCCAAGGGCCAGAAGATCGCGCAGGGCACCGTCGAGGAGATCGTGGGCACCGGAGGTGCGGTGTCGATCGGCCTGGTGGACGACGGCGACACCGACCGGGCGATCGCCGTCCTCGAGGCGCTGCCGGGTGTGACCGCCTCGCTCACGGACGAGGGCCTGGTGGCCGACCTCGAGGGCACGAGCCGCGCCGTCGCGCTGCAGGCGCTGGTCGACGCCGGCATCTCGGTGGACCAGTTCACGCCGCGGCGCCGGCTGGAGGACGCCTTCCTGGCCTTGGTGGGGGAGTCATGAGCCGTCGAGCCATCAGCACGACCGAGCCGCACGTCCAGCCCACGGGTGCAGTGGCCGGCTACCGACCGGAGCGCACGCTGCGCCTGGCCGTCGAGCTGCGGCGGCAGTTCAAGCGCCGGCGCACCATCGGCGTCTACGCGCTCATGGTCGCGCTGCCGCTCATCCTGATCGGCGCGCTGCAGCTCGGCGCGAGCGACGAGGCGCAGGAGAACGCCCGGATCAACCTCGTGGACGTCGCGACGTCCAGCGGGCTGAACTTCACCCTGTTCGTGCTCTTCGCGACCACGAGCTTCTTCCTCGTCGTGGTCTACGCACTGTTCTTCGGCGACACCGTCGCCAGCGAGGCCGCGTGGGGTTCGCTGCGCTACACGCTGGCCACCCCGGTGCCGCGCGCCCGGCTGCTCCGGCAGAAGTGGTACGCCGCGCTGGTGCTGTCGGTCGGAGCGCTGCTCGCGCTGGTGCTGACCGGCCTCGTCGCGGGCGGCATCGCCTTCGGGTTCGACGCGATCCAGACGCCGATCGGGGTTTCCCTCGACCAGGGCGAGGGACTGCTCCGGCTTGCCGGGATGGTCGGCTACCTCGCCGTCCACCTGCTGGTCGTGGGCACGCTGGCGTTCTGGTTCTCGACCATCACCGACGCCCCGCTGGCGGCGGTCGGCGGCGCGGTGTTCACGATGTTCGTCTTCGCGATCCTCGACCAGGTCGAGCAGCTCGGCGCCATCCGCGACTGGTTCCCCACCGCGGAGGAGTTCGCCTGGACCGACCTGCTGCAGACGCCGGTCGACTCCGGCGACCTGTTCCGCGGGGTGGTCCAGTCGCTGGCCTACTCCGCGCTCTTCACGGCGCTGGCCTTCCGGCACTTCGCCCGCCGCGACGTCACGTCCTGATGGAGTGCCACGGGCGCGGAAACCGCGCCGTGGCACTCCATCAGAGGCTCGCCCGCACGGCCTGAGCCCAGCCCTCGCCCATGGCGGCGTCGGTCACCGTCGCGTTCGGGACGGCGGCGAGCAGGTCCACCATGCCGTCGACGGCGGCGCCGTTCGCGGTCACCCACAACCGGCCGACCGCGGGCGCCATCTCCACGTCGCTCACGCTGTCGCCGATCGCGACGGCGTCGGCCGGGTCGATGCCACGCCGCTCGAGGTCCCACGCGATCGCCGCGCCCTTGGAGATCCCGCGCGGCATCAGGTGGTAGACGCGTGGTGGAGCTCCGTCGAGGTCGAGGCGGAACCGAGGAGCCGGCGGGATGGCGCCGTTGTCCTTGATCGTGAGCCAGCCGGCGCCCTGTTCGGCGAGCCAGGCGTCGACGGCGAGCGGGTCCACCCGGCCGCGCAGCATGGCGTCGGCGCTGTGGTCGACGTGCCAGGGGGAGTGCCACTCCAGGCGTCCGGGGTGCGCGGCGAGCAGTCGCTCCACGATCCCCAGCTCGGCCATCACCTCCATCGGGGTGCGATCGGCGTAGCGCTCGGGCAGCTCGCCGGTCAGCAGCTGCGTCTCCCACCCGCGGGACCAGCCGACCAGGGAGCCGAGCTCGGCGACGAAGCCGTCGGCGGCGAAGATCCGCGCGGCCTCGACCAGCTGCAGCGCCGTCCGTCCGCTGACCAGGACCAGCGGGATGCCGGCCCGGTGCAGCTCGGCCAGTGCGGCGGAGGGGTCGAGCGTCAGGTCGCCGGTCGCGGAGTGCCAGAAGGACCCCCGCGGGCCGACCATCGTGCCGTCGAGGTCGGTGTAGACGATCCGGCTCACCGGCCCATCCTGGCCAGCGGCCGGGACGCCTGCCGCCACTGGGTAGAGTGCGGGGCGTTCCACTCATCCAGAGGGGCAGAGGGACACGGCCCGATGAAGCCCCGGCAACCGCCGTTCGTGCAGCGCTGCGCGACGGGAGGTGCCAATTCCGTCCTGCGCGGCTCGACGGCCCGACGCGGGAAAGATGAGGAGGTAGTCGTCGCATGACTCTGACCGCTCCCGGCTCCGTCCAGGCGGACTCGACCGCCGGCGGCCCCGTGCCGCCGAATCCCGCCCGCGGCCTGATCTGTCGCAACTGTGGCGCCACCTTCGGCCTGATCGCCGAGCACGCCTGCGCGGAGTGCTTCGGCCCGCTCGAGGTCGACTACGACACGGACCTGCTGCGCGCGGTGACCCGCGAGCAGATCGAGGCAGGCCCCCACAACATCTGGCGCTACGTCGCCCTTCTCCCGGTCGGCCAGGACCCGGCGGACCGGGTGACGCTCGACCCCGGGCTGACGCCCCTCGTCCGCGCCGACCGGCTGGCCGAGGAGCTCGGCCTGACCGGTGGGCTCTGGGTGAAGGACGACTCGGCCAACCCGACGCACTCGTTCAAGGACCGGGTGGTCAGCCTGGCCGCGACGGCCGCCAAGGGACTCGGCTACCGCAAGATCGCCTGTGCCTCGACGGGCAATCTGGCCAACTCGGTGGCCGCGCACGCCGCCCGCGCCGGCCTGCCTTCGTTCGTCTTCATCCCGTCGGACCTCGAGCCCGGCAAGGTCGTGCAGTCGGCGGTCTACGGGCAGACGCTGGTCGCCGTCGACGGCTCCTACGACGACGTCAACCGGCTGACCAGCGAGCTCGCCGAGACCGACGAGTTCGAGGACACCGCGTTCGTCAACCAGAACGTGCGGCCCTACTACGCCGAGGGCTCCAAGACGATGGGCTACGAGCTGGCCGAGCAGCTCGGCTGGCGGATCCCGGCCCAGGTCGTCATCCCCATGGCGTCGGGCTCGCTGCTGACCAAGGTGGACAAGGCGTTCCGGGAGCTCGTGGCCGCCGGCATCGTCGAGGACACCGGATGGACGATCTTCGGCGCCCAGTCCGCCGGCTGCGACCCGATCGCGACCGCCTTCGACAACGGCTGGGACGTCGTCAAGCCGGTCAAGCCCACGGGGATCGCCAAGTCGCTCAACATCGGCAACCCGGCCGACGGGCCCTACGCGCTCGACGCGATCCGTCGCACCGGCGGTGCCGTGGGCCGGGTCGGCGACGACGAGATCGTGCAGGGCATCCGCGACCTGGCCCGGACGACGGGCGTGTTCGCCGAGACCGCGGGCGGGGTGACCATCGCGGTGCTCCGGCAGCTGGTCGGCGACGGGCGGCTGGACCCGTCGAAGGAGACCGTCGTCCTCAACACGGGCGAGGGTCTCAAGACGCTGGACCCGCTGACACCGGTCGTCGGGTTCACGCACCGCGTGGAGCCCTCGCTGAAGTCGGTGCGGGCCGCCGGGCTCATCGCCTGACGACAGCCGCGGGAGCATCGCAGCGAGGAACGAGCGAGGAGCGGACCGCAGCGCGGAGTCAGGCAAGAGTCATCGCCTGACGTCTTTACCGGCCCGAAAGCCGTCATCCGTACCGGTGTTTCCTGTGCGCGGAGTGCCTGTCCAAGCGCTCTCCGTGCTGTACCGTCTCGCGCGGTTCGAGTTCCACGTTCGTGTTCGGCGGGCGGAAGAGCGAGTAACCCGGTCCCCCGAATCAGGGGCCGTCCGCACGCACGAAACGTGGGAGCACACGTGGCACAGGGATCCGTGAAGTGGTTCAACGCCGAGAAGGGCTTCGGCTTCATCGCCGTGGACGGCGGCCAGGACGTCTTCGTCCACTACTCGGCCATCCAGATGGACGGGTACAAGTCCCTCGAGGAGGGCCAGCGGGTCGAGTTCGAGGTCGTCCAGGGCTCGAAGGGCCCGCAGGCCGACGCGGTCCGCAGCGCCTGAGAACCACTCCTCAGCACTGACGGAAGGCCCGGTCCCCTCGGGGGGCCGGGCCTTTCGTCGTGTGTGGACAGCCCGGTTCCCTCGGGGGGCCGGGCCTTTCGTCGTGTGTGGACAGCCCGGTCCCCCTGGGGGGCCGGGCCTCTGTCGTCCCCGGGAACAGCGGGGGAGGGACCCCCGTTCTTGCACTCGCAGGGGTCGAGTGCCAAACTTCGAGTTGGCACTCGGACCACCTGAGTGCCAATTCAGGTCGGTCGGTGAGGCACCGGCTCGCGGACGCAAGGGAGTCCGCGTCGCAGGTGTCGTCCGTCGCGGGCGCCGCACCCGGCCGTGCAGCGATCAACGCATGGAGGACATCACCACATGGCCAAGATGATCGCCTTCGAGGAAGAGGCGCGCCGCGGCCTCGAGCGGGGCATGAACACCCTCGCCGACGCCGTCAAGGTGACCCTCGGCCCCAAGGGCCGCAACGTCGTGCTGGAGAAGAAGTGGGGTGCCCCCACGATCACCAACGACGGTGTGAGCATCGCCAAGGAGATCGAGCTCGAGGACCCCTGGGAGAAGATCGGGGCCGAGCTCGTCAAGGAGGTCGCCAAGAAGACCGACGACGTCGCGGGTGACGGCACCACCACCGCCACCGTGCTGGCCCAGGCGCTCGTGCGCGAGGGTCTGCGCAACGTCGCCGCCGGCGCCAACCCGATGGCCCTGAAGAAGGGCATCGAGAAGGCCGTCGAGGCGGTCACCGAGTACCTCCTCGCCACCGCCAAGGACGTCGAGACCAAGGAGCAGATCGCCGCCACCGCGTCGATCTCCGCCGCCGACACCGCCATCGGCGAGCTCATCGCCGAGGCGATGGACAAGGTCGGCAAGGAAGGCGTCATCACCGTCGAGGAGAGCAACACCTTCGGCCTCGAGCTCGAGCTCACCGAGGGCATGCGCTTCGACAAGGGCTACATCTCGCCCTACTTCGTCACCGACGCCGAGCGCATGGAGGCCGTCCTCGACGACCCGTACGTGCTCGTCGTCAACTCCAAGATCAGCTCGGTCAAGGACCTGCTCCCGCTGCTGGAGAAGGTCATGCAGTCGGGCAAGCCGCTGGCGATCATCGCCGAGGACGTCGAGGGCGAGGCCCTGGCCACCCTCGTCGTCAACAAGATCCGGGGGACCTTCAAGTCCGTCGCCGTCAAGGCCCCGGGTTTCGGTGACCGCCGCAAGGCCATGCTCGCCGACATCTCGATCCTCACCGGTGGCCAGGTCGTCAGCGAGGAGGTCGGACTCAAGCTCGAGAACGCCGGTCTCGACCTGCTCGGCCGCGCCCGCAAGGTCGTCGTCACCAAGGACGAGACGACGATCGTCGAGGGTGCCGGTGACTCCGACCAGATCCAGGGCCGGGTGAACCAGATCCGCGCCGAGATCGAGAAGTCGGACTCCGACTACGACCGCGAGAAGCTCCAGGAGCGCCTCGCCAAGCTGGCCGGCGGCGTCGCCGTCATCAAGGCCGGCGCGGCCACCGAGGTCGAGCTCAAGGAGCGCAAGCACCGCATCGAGGACGCGGTGCGCAACGCCAAGGCCGCCGTCGAGGAGGGCATCGTCGCCGGTGGTGGCGTCGCTCTCGCGCAGGCGACCAAGGTCGCGTTCGAGAAGCTCGAGCTCGAGGGTGACGAGGCGACCGGTGCCAACATCGTGCGCGTCGCGCTCGAGGCGCCGCTGAAGCAGATCGCCATCAACGCCGGCCTCGAGGGTGGCGTCGTCGCGGAGAAGGTGCGCAACTCCGACACCGGCTGGGGCCTCAACGCCGCCACCGGCGAGTACGTGGACCTCGTCGCCAGCGGGATCATCGACCCCGCCAAGGTGACCCGCTCGGCGCTGCAGAACGCCGCCTCCATCGCGGCGCTCTTCCTCACCACCGAGGCCGTCATCGCCGACAAGCCGGAGAAGTCCGCGCCGGCGATGCCGGGTGGCGACGGCGGCATGGGCGGCATGGACTTCTGAGTCCAGCCCTCCCGTAGTACCAGCACTGCCCGCAGGGGCGGTCCGCTTCGGCGGGCCGCCCCTGTCGGCGTCTGCGGCCACGTTGCAGCTCGGCTCAGCCCGCTTCGACGGACGTGGGGCCGCGCCGTGGCCCGGCTCGACGGTCGGCCGCGCGGCTCAACCCTCGTCGGGCGCGAAGACGCAGAACTCGTTGCCCTCGGGGTCGGCGAGCACGTCCCACTCGATCCCGCCGTCGTCCGGGTCGTCGTCGGGGCCGGCGTCCCTGGCCCTCAGCAGGGTCGCACCGGCGGCGAGCAGCGCCTGGGTGTCACCGAGAACGTCGATGTGCATCCGGTTCTTGACCGTCTTCGGCTCGGGCACCGGCACGATCCACATCGCCGGGCCGGCGCCTGCCGGGTCGACGATCGGCACCGGCCAGTCGCGCGGACGCGTCCAGCCGTCCTCCGGCGGCGAGACCTCGTCCTTGCGCCGGTAGCCGATGGCAGCGCACCACCAGTCGGCGAGGGCCTGGTGGTCGGCGGCGTCGAGACACATGTCCTTGAAGCGGGCGGGTGCGTCAGTCACGACTGCGCAGGGTAGGCGGCTCGTCGTGGCTGTGATCATCGGGACGTCGGGGTGGCAGTACCGCGACTGGCGCGGCCGCTTCTACCCGCAGAAGCTCGCGCAGCGGCTCTGGCTCGAGCACTACGCCGAGCACTTCGCGACGGTCGAGAGCAACAACGCGTTCTATCGGTTGCCGGAGCTCGAGACCTTCCAGAAGTGGCGCGAGCGCACCCCGCCCGACTTCCGCTGGGCGGTGAAGGCGAGTCGCTTCCTGACCCACATCAAGCGGCTGCGCGAGCCGGCCGAGCCGGTCGCCCGGCTGATGGGACGCGCCGCCGGCCTGCAGGAGCGGCTGGACGTCGTCCTGCTGCAGCTGCCGCCGACCCTTCGTGCGGACACCGGGCTCCTGCGCGACTGCCTGGCCGAGTTCCCGCCGAGCGTCCGCGTCGCCGTCGAGCCGCGGCACGAGACGTGGTGGACCGACGAGGTGCGGGCGCTGCTGGAGCGCTACGGGGCCGCGCTGTGCTGGGCCGACCGCGACGAGCAGCCGGTGGCTCCGCTCTGGCGGACGACGGACTGGGGTTACCTGCGCCTGCACCACGGCTTCGAGGACTGGGCCTATCGGCCGAAGACCCTGCAGCTGTGGGCCGACCGCCTCGCCGAGAGCTACGCCGACACCGAGGACGCCCTCGTCTACTTCAACAACGATCCGGGCTGCGCCGCGGTCGCCGACGCGGTCCGGTTCGCCGATGCTGTCCGCCGGGCCGGGCGGACGCCGACCCGGGTGCCCACGAGCGACCAGGCGACGGGGATCGCCTGGCAGGAGCCGGCGCTCAGCGACTAGCTAGCGCTCCGGCGGCGCCTCGACGTGCCGGACACCGAGCTGGTCGAGCGCCTGCCCCATCACGTCCTGGACGACCAGCGTGTCGGCCAGCGGCATCACCGCGCTCTCGGTGCGCCCGGCCCGCAGGCACTCGGTGACCTCGATCAGCTCGTGCGCGTACCCCTCGCCGAGCGGCGGGCGGGTGATCGTCTCCGGCTCCGCCTCGAAGCGGTGCAACACGATCGCCTCCGGGTGGTGGAAGCGGGGGACGACGTCGATCCACCCCTCGGTGCCGAACACCCGCGCGGATCCGGGCGTCTCACCGCGCAGCGAGCAGGTGAGCGTCGCCGTCCGTCCGTCGCCGAACTCCAGCAGCAGCGCGGCCTCGGCGTCCGCACCGGTCTCGAACGTCGATCCGCCGGCCGTCACCCGGGCCGGGTCGCCGAGGATCATCTGCGCGAACGAGATCGGGTACACACCGAGGTCGAGCATCGCCCCGCCGCCGAGCTCCATCGAGAACAGCCGGTCCTCGGGGTTCCACGGCCGGCTGATGCCCAGGTCGGCCTGCACGGAGCGGACGTCGCCGATCGCGCCGTCGGCGAGCAGCTCGCGCAGCGCGACGACGACCGGCTGGAACCGCGTCCACATCGCCTCCATGACGAAGACGCCGGCCGTGCGCGCGCGATCGACCACCTCGACGGCGCCCGCCACCGTTGCGGTGAACGCCTTCTCGACGAGCAGCGCCTTGCCCGCGTCGATGGCGGCCAGGGCGGTGGCGTGGTGCATCGGGTGGGGCGTGGCCAGGTAGAGGACGTCGACGTCCGGGTCGTCGAGGATCGCCTGGTAGGAGTCGTGGACCCGTTCGATGCCGTGCCGCGCCGCGAAGGCCTCGCCCCGGCCGCGGTCGCGCGAGGCGACGGCGACGGGGACGCCGCCCTCGACGTGCGGGAAGTCGGCGGTCACCTTGTCGGCGATGCGGCCCGGGCCGACGATGCCCCAGCGGATGGTCTCGGTCACCCGGCGAACCTACTTGTCGTCGCTCACCGGGCAGGATGGGCCCGTGGCACTGCTGATCGACCCGCCGGTCTGGCCGTGGCGCGGCCGCCGGTGGTCGCACCTGGTCAGCGACGTCTCCTATGACGAGTTGCACGCGTTCGTCACCACCGAGCTCGGCATCCCGCGGCGGGCCTTCCAGGGCGACCACTACGACATCCCCGAGGAGCTCCACGACGTGGCGGTCGCCGCCGGTGCCGAGGCGGTCAGCTGCCGGGAGCTGCTGGGCCGGCTGCGGGCGGCGGGTCTGCGGAAGCCGCATCGGCACGAGACCTGAGCAGGGTCAGCTCCGCGGCGAGGTTGGCCCGGGCGGTCGCCGTCCACCGCTCGTCGTCCTCGGGCAGCCGGTAGAGCGCCGGCAGCGCGAGCAGCCGCTCGAGCACCGCGATCCGGCCGGCGGTGAAGTCGGCGTCGGACAGGTGCCCGTACTCGGCGCGGACGGCGGAGGCGTACCCGGCGTAGGCCTCCGGCGGAGCGGCGAGCACGGCGAGGTCGGCGTCGCAGAGCACGGCGCCGTTGGCGTCGTCCGGCGCCGGGTCGTGATCCACCGTGAGCAGCACCAGGCGCTCCACCTCGGCGAGCCGCTCGTCGCTCACCAGTCCGCGCAGTCCGGCCCGCGCCCGCCCGGCGCTGCGCGCCTCGTTCTCCGCGCTGCGGGGGTCGTAGACGACGTCGTGGTACCAGGCGGCCAGCCGGACGGCGTCGGCGTCGTCGGCGGCCGGAGCCAGCGCGTCGACCAGGCCGAGGACGGCGGCCAGGTGTGACAGGTCGTGGTAGCGCCGGTGGGGCTCGCTCCAGGCGGCCATCACTGCGGCCCACTCCGTGCGCGAGGTCGGCGAGTCGCCGGCCAGCCGCGCCCAGGCCTCGAACGAGACCAGGTCGCCGGTCACCGGACCCCACACGTGCGCAGCGCCAGCAGGGCCAGCCCGCGGGCGGCCGTGACGAGTTCGTCGACCGGCACGCGTTCCGCAGGGCCGTGGGCGAGGTGCAGGTCGCCCGGACCGTAGTGCAACGTCGGGATGCCGGCCGCGGCGTAGAGCCGCAGGTCGGTGCCCGCGGGGACGGCGCGTTCCGGCGCGCAGGCCGGTCCGCCGGCGTCGGCGACCGCGGCGCGCACGGCCGGAAGGAGGGGGGAGCCCGGCGGGAGCTCGCCGCTGGCGAAGGCCCCGCCGGTCCAGGTGATCCGGACCGGGTGACCGGACAGCCACGGGTCGGCGGCGCACAGTTCGGCGACGCGGCGCTCGAGGACCGTGCGGGCCGCGTCCACGGGCTCGCCCAGCCGGACGCCGTAGCGCCCCTCGGCCACCAGCCGGTCGGGCACCGAGCTCGCCCAGTCGCCGGCGGCGACCTTGCCGATCGAGATGCCGAAGGGGTGGCGCTCGCCGTCGAACCGCGGGTCGGCGTCCACCTGACGCTCGGCCTCGAGCTCGCGCAGACCGCGGTGCACCCGCTCGAACAGCTCGATCGCGCTGACCCCTCGGTCGCGCATCGCGGCGTGCGCGGCCGCTCCGGTCACCTCGAGCCGGAAGGTCAGGGCACCCGCGTGGGCGGTGACGACGGCGCCGTCCGTCGGCTCGGGGATGACGCAGACGTCGCCGCGGTGTCCGCGGGCCAGCGTGGCCCAGGCGCCGAGGCCGCCGTCCTCCTCGCCGACGACGCTGTGGACGGCGAGCGGGCGGACGAGGGACACCCCCGCGTCGCGCAGCGCGCGAACGGCGGCGATCGAGGCCACCAGGCCGGCCTTCATGTCGCAGGCGCCGCGGCCGTGGACTGAGCCGCCGCCCAGGCGGGGGGCGAAGGGGTCGCCGGGCCACAGGGCCGGGTCACCGGCGGGGACGACGTCGGCGTGGCCGCTGAGGATCAGCGCGGGATCGCCGGAATCGCCCGCGATGCCGACCACGCCCCACGCCTCGGTCCGCTCGACCTCCTGGCCGGGCGCGTCGGGGGCGGAGGACGCCGCGGCGAGGTCGATCTGCCAGCGGTCGACGTCGCAGCCGAGCGCGGTGAGCTCGTCGGCGACCAGGTGCTGGACGTCGCACTCGGCGTCCGTTCCACCGACCGAGGGGACGGCGATCGTGCGGCACAGCAGGTCGACCGTCCATGCCTCGTCGACGGCATCGAGGACGCGCGCCTCGGCGTCGGTCAGGGAGGCGGGCACGGGCCGGAGTCTGGCACGTGAAGCCACTGATGATCAGGTCAGCTGATCATCAGGGGGCCTGGCTCAGCGTCGACGCTGAGCCAGGCCCCCATCAGGTGAGCCAGGAAGGCTCAGTAGGTCTCGTCGGTGGTGGTGCGCCGGGGTGCCGGAGGGGCGTCGTAGGCGTCGGTCGTGGTGACCCGACGGCGGGAGCGCGGGCCCCAGACGGCCAGCTCCAGCACGATGCCGAGCGCGCCGACGATCATCAGGATCCAGCCGACCACGCGGATGTCGATGCCGCTGACGTCGAACTCCACCGCGAACGTGAGGATCGCGCCGAGCGCCAGCAGGACGATGGCGGTTCCGAGTCGCATGTACGTGCCCTTCTCGTGTCGGTCGGGCCGTGCCCAGGGCAGGCCTGATCGGCGGCGTGTGCCGCAGCGGAACCGTCCCGCGGACCAGCGGCGTTCGGCCACCGGAGAGCGGGCTCGACGTCACTCGTTCGGGTCCCCGCTCGCCGGTCTGAGGGGGCCTCAGACCCCTCAGGCGCCCGGAAACCTGCGTGATCGCCCGATGCCCGCTGGGGTGCCTCAGCACGAATCTCGTCGTCGTAAGAGATCCGACGACGGAGGAACGATCGTGATGCTGCACTACAGCAGTCCCGCACTGGACGCCGAACTCGCCTACCGCCGCGAGCTGGCCATGCTGGCCGGCAAGGGCACCCGGTCGCCGCGGCCGCGTCGCCGCTGGCTGCGGCGCTCGCGATGACCGCCGTCCCGGCCGTGGTCCAGGCGTACCGCCGTCGACCGGCCGGCTGGAACGACCCCTCCCCGCGGCCACGCCGCCGCCGACTCCGGCGGTCGCACTGACCGCGACGGTGGCGGCCCCACCGGCGGCCCGTTCCCTCGACCGGGCGGACCTGTCGGTGGGGCGTGCCACGATCGACGGCGTGCCGCGGTGGGACGACCGACCACTGGTGGGCCGGGCCGACGAGCTCGCCCACCTGCTGGCGCACGTCGACAGGGCGGTCGCCGGCCGCTCCTGCGCGGTACTCCTCGCCGGCGACGCCGGCGTCGGCAAGACCCGCCTGCTCGACGAGCTGTGCGCCCGAGCCACCGGCCGGGGCGTGCGCGTGCTGACCGGGCACTGCGTCGACCTCGGCGACGTCGGTCTGCCCTACCTGCCGTTCGTCGACCTGCTGCGCCCGGTGACGGCCGATCCCGACCTCGCGACCGTGGCCGCGCGCCACCCCGCCGCGTCGGGCCTGCTCGCCGGTCGGCCCGGTGCCGAGCCGCCCGACCCTGCGGTCGAGTCCGCCGGTGACCCCGCCGACCTGGGCCGCCCGCTGTTGCCGCGCGGCCTGCAGGCGCCCGCGGACGACGGCCGGCTCCAGCTGTTCGAGTCGGTCGCGGCGCTGATCGGCGAGCTCGCCGACGCCGGCCCGCTGCTGCTGGTCCTCGAGGACGTGCACTGGGCCGACCGCTCCAGCCGCGACCTGCTGCGCTACCTGCTCGCCCGCCTCACCGACGAACCGGTGGCCGTCGTCGCGTCCTACCGCTCCGACGACCTGCACCGCCGGCATCCGCTGCGCCCGTTGCTCGCCGAGCTGGTCCGGCTGCCCGGCGTCGAGCGGATGGAGCTCGGCCCGCTCCCGGACGCCGACGTGGGCGCGCTCGTGCGCGACCTCGCCGGCACGGCCGGAGGTGTGGTGGCCGCTCGCACCGTGGACGACGTCGTCGCCCGGGCAGAGGGCAACGCCTTCTACGCCGAGGAGCTGGTGGCCGCCGGCCTGCGCGGCGAGGGACTGCCGCTCGGGCTCACCGACGTGCTGCTGGCCCGGGTCGAGCAGGCCTCCCCGGCGGCGCAGCGCGTGCTGCGGGTCGCCGCCGTCGCGGGACGGCAGGTGCGCCACGAACTGCTGGCCGCGGTGAGCGAGCTGCCCGCCGCGGAGCTGGAGGCCGGGCTCGCCGACGCCGTCCACGGGCACCTGCTCGTGGTGTCCGACGACGGCCGCTACCGGTTCCGGCACGCGCTGCTGCGCGAGGCCGTGCTCGCCGACCTGCTGCCGGGCGAGCGGGTGCGGCTGCACGCCGCCGTCGCCGAGTACCTGGCCTCGACGCCGGGCGCGGGCACCGCCGCCGAGCGGGCGCACCACCTGCGCGAGAGCAACGACCTGGCCGGTGCGCTCACGGCCTCGCTGGAGGCGGCGGACGAGGCGCGGCGCGTGGGCGCCCCCGCCGAGCAGCTGCAGCAGCTGGAGTCGGCGCTCGCGCTCTGGCGCGGCGTCGCGGACGCCGACGTGCGTGCCGGGCGCCCGCAGTGGGAGCTGCTCATGGAGACCGCCGCGGCCGCCCGCCGGGTGGGGGAGCTGCACCGCGCCGAGGCGCTGCTGCGTTCGGCACTCGAGACTCTCGGCCCCGACGGCGACCCCGCCGACCGCGCGCGGGCGCACTACACCCTCGCCCAGGTGCTGGCCCGCCAGGAACCGGCCGCCTCGCTGGCCGAGAGCGAGGCCGCGATGGCGCTGGTGCCGGCCGACCCGCCCTCGCCCGTGCGCACCTGGGCCGCCGCCACGCACGCGCGCGCCCTCTACACCTCCGACCGCTTCGCCGAGGCCACGGCCGTGGCCGAGGAGGCGCTGGCCGCCGCCGACCGCCTGGGACTGGACAGCGCCTGGGCCGACACCGCGGTCTCGCTGGCCCTCATGCGCGGGGGCGGCGAGCAGCAGATCATGGCCCGGGTCGAGGAGGCGCTCGGCCGGGCCCGGCGGTCCGGCGACGCCGAGGTCGAGATGCGGGTCCTCTACTACGTCGCCGCGCTGATGTACGAGTCGGGGAACGTGGCCGGCACGCTCGAGCGTGCGCAGGTGGCGCTCGACCGGGCGTGCGAGCTCGGCGCCGAGTGGTCCTTCTACGCCGCCGAGCTGCGGCACCTGCTGGTCGTGGCCCGGTACGTCGCCGGCGACTGGGACGGCAGCCTGGAGATGGCCGACCGGCTCGCGCGGGTGCCCGACATGGCCGCGCATGTCCGGGCGGCGGGGCTGCTCGTGCTCGTCGGCCGCGGGGATGCGACCGTCGCCGATCGGCTGGCCTGGGCGCGGGGCCTCACCGCGCGGCTGAACGAGCACGTGCTGCTGGGGCTGGCCACCGCGTCGGCGGAGATCGACCTCGCCGCCTGGAACGGGGACGCCGAGACCGCGGTGTCGCGCACGCGCGAGATCTGCCGGCGGCTCGTCGAGGCGTGGGGCGACGACCGGCTGGCGACGCTGCGCCTGGACGCCACGGCCCTGGGTGCCGCGGCCGACGCCGCGGCCGCCGCCCGGCTGGTCGGGAACGCCGCGGACGCGCAGCGCTGGGTCGACGACGCGCGCTCGCTCGCCGACGACGCCCGTGCCGCGATGGCCGCGTACGAGCGGGTGGCGGGGGAGCCGAGCGGGATCGAGGGCCGCGCGTGGATGGCCCGCGTCGAGGCGGAGGAGGCGCGGCTGCTCGGCCGCGCCGATCCGGAGCTGTGGCGGGCCGCCGTCGCGGCGTTCGACTACGGCCACGTCTACGAGCAGGCGCGGTCGCGGTGGCGGCTGGCGGAGGCGCTGCTGGAGACCGACGACCGGGAGGCGGCGTCGGCCGAGGCGCGGGCGGCGCACGAGGTCGCCGTCCGGCTGGGGGCGGAGCCGCTGCGGCACGCGGTGGAGGCGCTCGCCCGCCGGGGTCGGCTCGACCTCCCCCTGCCCGGAGCGGCCCGCTCGGCCGACCCCGACACGGTGCTCACGCCCCGCGAGACCGAGGTGCTCGCGCTGCTCGCTCAGGGCCGCACCAACCGGCAGGTCGGCGCGACGCTCTACATCAGCGAGAAGACGGCGAGCGTGCACGTCAGCAACATCCTGGCCAAGTTCGGCGCGGCCAGCCGCGCCGAGGCGGTCGCCATCGCCGCGGCGAAGGGTCTGCTGACGCGGGTCGATTGAACCGCAGAGGGCCAGAACCCGTCCGGTTCTGGCCCTCTCGCGTTCAATCGCCTCGCCCGTCAGAGCATGGTGCGCAGGCGCTCGCGGCGGGCGCGCAGCACGTCCACGGACGCCGACGCCGAGGGCGGCCCGGGCACCTGAGCCCGGAGCTGCGTGTGGATCACCGCGTGTGGCTGCGACGTCCGGGCGGAGACACGCGACACCAGCCGGTTGATCTCGCGCCGGAGCTCCGCGGCGTCCCGCCACGAGCGGCCGGCGTCGTCCTCGTCCGGGTGGTCCTCGACGAGCAGAAAGTCCTCGCCGTCGGTTCGATGACTCCGCGCGATCCGGTGGCGCAGTTCGTCGTCCCGCTTGGCCAGCAGCTCGGCCGTCTGCGCCGGAGTGAGCAACCCGGGGATGCCGAGGAACTCCTCGTCCTCCGGCTGCACCGCGGGCATGCCCTCGCCGGTGTGCGCCGTCCCGCCGTGCAGCACGTGCGCGAACCGGGCGTCGGCCTCCAGCGCCTCCCACTGCGGCAGCCCGTCGGGGTCCTTCTCCGGCGCCGGCAGCGGATCGAGGTCGAGCTCGTCGCCCTCCACCGTCTTGGGCGGCGGCATGACGTGGTTGCGCTGTTCCTCCATCGAGGCGGCGAGCGACAGCAGCGGCCGGACGGCGGGCAGGAAGACGGTGGCCGACTCGTGCGCACCCCGGGCACGCACCACGCGGCCGACGGCCTGGGCGAAGAACAGCGGCGTCCGGTACGACGTCATCCACGCGAGGACGGCGGCCCGCGGGACGTCGACGCCCTCGGAGATCATCCGCACGCAGACGGCGATCCGCGCCGACCCGGTGGCGAACCGCTCGATCTTCTTCGACGCCTTGGGGTCGTCCGACAGGATCAGCTCCGGCGCCTTGCCGGTCACCCGGCGCACGATCTTGGCGTACTCGCGGGCGTCGTCCTGGTCGCTGGCGAGGATCAGACCCGCGGCGTCCGGCATCCCCGACTCGCGCAGGTGGGTGATCCGGTCGTCCATCGCGGCGATGACGTGCGGCACCCACTGGCCCTTGGGGTCCAGCGCGGTGCGCCAGGCGGCCATCTCGACCGACCTCGTGCCGGCCTCCGACAGCGATGCGGCGACGACCTCGCCGGCGGAGTTCCGCCAGCGCGACGTGCCCGTGTAGGCCGCGAAGACGACGGGACGGACGACGTTGTCGGCCAGCGCCTCCTTGTAGCCGTACGTGTAGTCGGCCCGGCTGACCAGGCCGACGCCGGCCTCGCCGTCGTCGCCCTCGAAGGAGTCCTCCTCGTAGCGCACGAAGGGGATCCGCTCGTCGGGCTTGGTGCGGAACGGCGTCCCGGTCAGGCAGAGCCGGCGGGCGGTGAAGCCGAACGCCTCCTCGGCCGCCTCGCCCCACGACAGGCCGTCGCCGGCGTGGTGCACCTCGTCGAGGATGACCAGCGTCTTCACGGCGGTGGCGCGCGCGGCGTGCAGCATCGGCTTGCCGGCGACCTGGGCGTAGGTGGTCACGTAGCCGTGCGTGCCGGCGCGCACCGGGCCGACGGCGTTGGTCAGGCCGGGGTCGAGGACGACGCCCATCCGGTCGGCCGCGTCGGCCCACTGGAGGCGCAGGTGGTCGGTCGGGCAGACGACCACGACGCGGGCGACCTCGCGGCGCTGCAGCAGCCGGGTGGCCAGCGCCAGGGCGAAGGTGGTCTTGCCGGCGCCCGGGGTCGCGGTGACGAGGAAGTCCTTCGGGGACTGCTCCTCGTACTGCGCGAGAGCCTCGGCCTGCCATGCCCGGAGAGGTCGGCTGGTGGTCTGCGGACCCAGGATCTCCGCTCGCGCTGCACTCCCCATGACCGGTCCATCTTCACCGGCGATCGGCCAACACGCCCAACCGGACACCTCCCGCGTGCCTCGCGCGCGGCGACGTATAGAGGCGTCGTGCGAGCCGCTGACCTGCGTCGATGCGGCTGAGTGGTCGCGGGTGTGGCTCTTCTCATGTCGGTGAGGGACCGGATCGTCACGTCCCGCCGGTCCCGGCGTCCCCACGAGGAACCGGTATCCCGCGAGGTGGCTACGGTGCGACCGCATGACCCGCTTCGGAATCGACGCACCGACGCTCGTTCACCTCGTCAGCGAGGGGGTTGCGGTGGCGCCCGCGCACCAGCTGGTCGCGCCGCAGCTGCTGCGCTCGCAGGCGCTCGACCTGCTCTACGGCGCGGTCCGCCGCGGCGAGCTGACCGAACGGGAGGCGCTGGCCCGGCACGAGGCGATGACCGCCGTGAAGGTGCGCCTGCTCGGCGACCGCGTCTCGCGGCGGGTGGCCTGGCAGCTGGCCCGCGAGCACGGGTTCGACTCGACCGCCGAAGCCGAGTACCTCGCGGTCACGCGACTCCAGGCCGACCTGTTCGTCAGCGTCGACCCGGCCGCGCGGGCGCGGGCGGAGGGGATCGTGCCCGTGGGCACTGTCGAGCACCTGGGTGCCTCGTGGAGTCCCACGGGCGCGGAAACCGCGCTGTGGTACTCCACTTGTTCAGTCGGCGGGCTCGTCCACCCAGTCGGGGCCGTTGACCTCGCCCGGCCCGGCCAGGTCGGCGGCGTCGACGATCGTGTAGGCGTAGCCCTGCTCGGCGAGGAAGCGCTGCCGGTGGGCGGCGTACTCGGCGTCCAGGGTGTCTCGGCTGACCACGGTGTAGAAGTGCGCCTGCCGGCCGTCGGCCTTGGGCCGCAGCACCCGGCCGAGCCGCTGCGCCTCCTCCTGCCGCGACCCGAACGTGCCCGACACCTGGACGGCGACGGCGGCCTCGGGCAGGTCGATCGAGAAGTTGGCCACCTTCGACACCACGAGCGTCTTGACCTCGCCGGAGCGGAACGCGTCGAACAGCCGTTCGCGCTCCTTGTTCGTCGTCGACCCCTGGATCACCGGCGCGTCGAGCGCGGTGCCGAGCTCCTCGAGCTGGTCGAGGTAGGCGCCGATGACCAGCTTCTGCTCGTCGGGGTGCCGGTCGAGGATCCGCCGGATGACCGGCATCTTGGACGCCGCCGTGGCCGCGATCCGGTAGCGCTCCTCCGGCTCGGCGACGGCGTAGGTCATCCGCTCGTCGTCGTCCAGCGCGACCCGCACCTCGATGCACTCCGCCGGGGCGATGTAGCCCTGCGCCTCGATGTCGCGCCACGGGGCGTCGTACCGCTTCGGCCCGATCAGCGAGAAGACGTCGTCCTCGCGGCCGTCCTCGCGCACCAGCGTCGCGGTGAGGCCGAGCCGGCGACGGGACTGCAGGTCGGCGGTCAGCCGGAAGATCGGGGCAGGCAGCAGGTGCACCTCGTCGTAGACGATCAGGCCCCAGTCCTGCGCGTCGAAGAGGTCCAGGTGCCGGTACTCGCCCTTCCGGCGGGTCGTCATGACCTGGTAGGTCGCGATCGTGACCGGCCGGATCTCCTTGCGCTCCCCGGAGTACTCGCCGATCTCCTCCTCGGTCAGCGACGTGCGGGCGATCAGCTCCCGCTTCCACTGCCGCCCGGCGACGGTGTTGGTCACCAGGATCAGCGTGGTCGCCTTGGCCTCGGCCATGGCGGCCGCGCCGACCAGCGTCTTGCCGGCGCCGCAGGGGAGGACGACGACGCCGGAGCCGCCGGCCCAGAAGCCCTCGACGGCCTCCTGCTGGTAGTCGCGCAGGTGCCAGTTCGACTGGTCGAGCTCGATCGGGTGGGCCTGGCCGTCGACGTAGCCGGCGCGGTCCTCGGCGGGCCAGCCGATCTTGAGCAGCGCCTGCTTGAGCCGGCCGCGCTCCGACGGGTGCACCACCACCGTGTCGGCGTCGATCCGGATGCCGAGCATCGGGGCGATCCGCTTCGAGCGGATGACCTCCTCGAGCACCGCGCGGTCCGACGAGGAGAGCACCAGGCCGTGCACCGGGTTGTTGTGCAGCGTCAGCCGGCCGAAGCGGTCCATCGTGTCGGCGACGTCGACCAGCAGCGCGTGCGGCACGGGGTAGCGCGAGTAGCGCACCAGCGCGTCGACGACCTGCTCGGCGTCGTGCCCGGCCGCCCGGGCGTTCCAGAGCGCGAGCGGGGTGACCCGGTAGGTGTGCACGTGCTCGGGGGAGCGCTCCAGCTCGGCGAACGGAGCGATCGCCGCCCGGCACTCGCGGGCGAGTTCGTGGTCGACCTCGAGCAGGAGGGTCTTGTCCGACTGGACGATCAAGGGGCCGTCGTTCACGCGTCTTCTCTCTGCATCAGCGGGAGTCGAGAAGGGGCACGCGCAGGGGGCGTGCCGGACTGTCCACGGTAACGCCGGGGAGCGACACGGGCTTCCGCCCGCGGATGTGCGGAGGACCTCACGCCGGCGTGGGCCTCAGATCCAGTCGGTGCGGCGCAAGGGCGGCGGCTCTCCGCCGGGTCGCTGGGCGAGCACCTGGTTCACCCCGAGCTTGCCGGTCTCGAACGCGAGCGCGGATCCGGCCATGTAGAGGCGCCACACCCGGGCCCGGCCGGCGCCCGCGAGCGCGACCGCGGCGTCCCAGTTCTTCTCCAGGCGCTCCACCCAGGCCCGCAGCGTGAGCGCGTAGTGCCGGCGCAGCGCCTCCACGTCGAGGATCTCCAGGTCGCCGCCCTCCAGCGCCGCCACCGTCTCGGCCAGCCGCAGCAGCTCCCCGTCGGGGAAGACGTAGCGGGTGATGAAGCTGTCGTCCGGCCCTCCGGTGTCCGGCCCCGACCAGGCGATGGCGTGGTGCAGCAGCCGGCCGCCCGGACGCAGCGCGCGATGGAGCACGGAGACGTACTCGTCCATGCGGGCCCGGCCGACGTGCTCGGCCATCCCGATCGAGCTCACCGCGTCGAACGGTCCGTCGTGAACGTCGCGGTAGTCCTGGACCCGGATGGTCACGCGCTCGGCCAGCCCCGCTTCATCGACCCGCTCCCGGGCCAGGCCGGCCTGCTCGGCGGAGAGGGTGATGCCCACGACGTCGGCGCCGTAGCGCCGGGCGGCGTGCAGGGCCAGGCTGCCCCAGCCGCAACCGACGTCGAGCAGCCGCATGCCGGGCGCCAGCCCGAGCTTGCGGCAGACCAGGTCGAGCTTGGCCTCCTGGGCGGCGTCGAGGCCGACGTCCTCGTCGGTCCAGACCGCGCACGAGTAGACCAGGGTGGGCCCCAGGAGGAGGGCGTAGAAGTCGTTGCCCACGTCGTAGTGGTGGGCGGCGGCCCGGGCGTCACGGTCCCGGGTGTGCATGCGCCGCAGACGCGGCCGGGGGACCTCCTCCGGCGGCAGGTCCGGCGGCGGCCCGACGGCCCGCAGCGCCACCGCGCTGCGCGCCAGCACCAGCCACTCCCGCGGAGTCGGTCGGTGCGGGGTGTCGGACCCGGAGAGCAGTCCGCCGGAGCTGAGGGCGGCGAACGTCTCGAAGACGTCGCCCTCGAGCTCGATCTCCCCGGCCACGTAGGCCCGGCCCAGGCCGAGCTCGCCCGGGGCCCACAGGAGGCGGCGCAGGGCCTGGGGCGAACGGACGGCGATGGTCGGGGCTCCGGGCGGACCCGCCGTGGAGCCGTCCCACGCGCGGACCCGGACGGAGAGCTCCGGCACGCCGAGGACGGCTCCTGCCGCGTCCGACAGCCGCTCGGCAACGGTCGGTGTCCCGCGCACGCGCTCTCACCCGCCTCGGCCGGCCCGATCCGGCGCGGGCCGTCGACCAGCAATCATGGCGCGGTTCAGGGCGACGTGGCGGGTTCCTGATCTTCCTCGACGATCGCCACGGACGTGATCCGGTGGACGGCGAAGGTGCGGTTCTCGCCGCGCTTCTCGTCGTAGCCCTGCAGGAATCCGCCGACGAGCGACACCGGCTGGACGACGCGCTGGCTGCCGCTGCCCTGGGCGTCGACGTAGCCGAGCCAGATCGGCGTGCCCTCGCGCACGGCGCGCGACAACAGCTCCAGCGTCGACGCCGTCGTCACGCCCGGCACCTGGCGCACCGCCTCGCCGCGGCGTGCAGCCACCGCGGCGTCCCCGGCCCGGATCTCCCGGACGGTCGCGTCCAGCTCGTCGGGTGTGAGCGGTCGCCCCGCGGGCGTGGGGTCGGCGCCGGGACGGCGTCCGGCGGCGCGCGGCCGTCCGTGCGGCCGGGTGAGCACGGCGCCGCCGGCCGTCTCCCCGGCGGGGGCGTAGCCCGACGACCGCAGCACGGCGAGCACCTCGTCCGCGCCCAGCGAGCTGACCAGCACTCCCGGCGCCAGCCGGCGCAGCTCCGCCGCCGCCGTCCGCCGGTCGTTGAGTACCTGCGAGAGCAGACCGTGGTCGTCGGAGCGCACGTAGCTCTCGATGGCGCCCACGCGCAGCCGGCCGTGCTGTCGCGCGACGTCGTCGACCACATAGTCCAGCGCCTGCGGCACCGGCGTCCGCGACGCCCGGGCGAAGAAGTCGTGCAGGTCCGACGCCGACCAGCCGGAGTCGAGTGCCCGCCGCACGCTCGACTCCGACACGCGGAACACGGTGGCCCCGCCGGAGGACTCCACGTCGGCGACCACGGCGAGGGTGTCGGCCAGCTCGGCGACCAGCGGCCCCGGCGCGACGAGCGAGAGGTCGGGCTGGGCGAGCACGTGGTCGACCGGCTCGGGCAGCAGTCCGGTCATGCCGTCGGCCGCGCCGTCCTCGCCGGCGCGCAGCAGCCCCCGGCCCGCGGTGGACAGCACCCCGCCGACCACGACCCCGAGCCGGGCCGCCTCCGCCAGCAGGTCCGGCACGGGCGCCAGCCGGTCGGACCGCCGCGGCGTCCGCCAGCGCAACAGCGCCACCAGGTCGTCGGCCGCCAGCCCGGAGCCGGCGGGGTACTCGGCGAGCGCGGTCAGCGCCGACCGGCGGATCGCGGGCGCGGTGTGCCGCACGAGGTCCGGCGACAGGGGGTTGACCGCCTTGCCGGCGACGTCGCGATGACCGACCAGCGACGGCAGCCGCACGGCGGACAGCCATCCGGCGGCCAGCGCCGCCCATCGTTGCGGCAGGTCCTGCTCGCGCCAGAGGTCGTAGCCGCGGGTGGGCAGCCACTCGTCGCGCTGCGGGCCGCCGACGTCGAGCAGGCCCGCCCCGAACGCCAGCTCCAGCAGCCAGCCGGCCTCCGGCTCGGTCACGTGCATGGCCTTGGCCAGGCGCTTCTGGTCCCGGACGCCGACGCCGCCGCTGCGCAGCAGCCCGGCCGGCTCCTCCTCCAGCAGCGCGAGCAGCTCGCCGACCCGGCCCACCGACTCCAGCGCCGCGCCGGCTGCCCGCCGGTCGAGGACCGCGGCGTCCGTGCGGACGACGGCGGGCTCGGGCCGTACGCGCGGCGGGCCGTAGGGCGCGGCACCACGGAGCGCCAGCCCGATCTCGCGCGGCAGCTCCACGTTCAGCGCGTCGATGCGGGCCAGCAGTCCACGCTGCAGCAGCCGGCGGGCGGGGGAGCGGCCGCCGTCGGCGGGGGTGTCCGGCAGGTGCCCGACCGGCCGGTCGCCGGCGAGCCGCTCGAGCACGCCGCGCTCGTCGGCGGGCAGCTCGGCGAGCACGGCACGCAGGTCGCCGGGCAGCGCCACCCGCAGGTCCGGAGCACGGCGGCCGAGGCCGGCCGGGTGCCGGACGGCGCGGCGCACCGGGTCGGGGGCGCGCAGGGCGTCCTCGCCCCACAGCAGGGCACGGGTGGTCAGGGTGTCGAGGGCCGCCCCGAGCACGGCATCGTCCAGGTCGGGCAGTGCCGCGACCAGGTCGGATGCGGGGACGCCGTCGGTCGGGGCGAGCAGCACGACGTCGAGCACCTGCAACGTGGCGGCGTCCAGCTCGTCGAGCGCGCGGTCGACCGACACCGGCACCGCCAGGCGGCTGGCCAGCGCCACGACGTCCGACGGCGCGGGCCGGGCGACGTCGGGCCGCGCGGCAAGGAGGGCGGCGAGCTGCGCGTCGCTGCGGGTGCGCAGCCAGGCGGCCAGCGTCGCGGGAGCGGGCATGGACATCCGCTCCACGCTACGACGGTGGTTGTACCGGCGCTGCTGCGAGCATGGACGCGTGCGACCCGCAGGCGACGACCCCGTCACCGTCTCGACGCTGGCGGCCTACCAGGCCTCGGGCCTCCGCTGGGCGGCCGGCGGCGTGATCGCCGTCGTCCTCGGGGTGCTGCTGGGCGCCGCCGCGGTGGCCCTCGCCGCCGACGGACGCCGGATCCCCGGGTTGGGCCTCCTCGTCGTCGTGCTGGTCGTCGGCGGAGCGATCGCCGCGCTGGCCGGCGGCGGGGCACTCGTGCGGGCCGCCCGCTGGGGCAAGGCGCTGCGGAGGACGCCCTGGCAGATCGGGTGGCTCCGCATCGCCGGGCCGGCGGTGATCGCCTTCGAACCGCCCGGCTTCGACGAGCTCACCGACGAGCCGGTGCACCTGCGGCTGCTGACGACGGCGGTCTGGCGCACGAGGGCGGTGCAGCGACTGGACGGCGCGGAGGTGCGCGCCGCCCCGGTCGGGCGCGCCGAGTGGGTGCTCACGGCCGACGGCCTGGACACGATCGTGGGCGCCCGGCAGGTGCGCGCCCCCCGCTAGACACCCCGGCGAGGGGCTGGAGATGTGCCGCCCCGACCGCGTCGGACACAATGCCCCCGACGGGCGCCGCAGCGGGCGCCGCTGCCGACGGAGGGGTCATGGCGAAGCGGAAGGCCAAGCACGAGCGGCTGGTCGAGCCCACCTGGGGCCAGTCCGACGGCGGCGGCCCGCCGCTGACCGAGCTCACGAGCGAGACCGCCGGGTCGCTGTCGCCGTTCGGCGAGGACCACAGCTTCCCGCTCCCGCCCGAGCGGCTGCGCTACGCGCACCCGACCGACAAGCCGAACCGCGCCGGCCTCATGGCCGGTGAGGTCAAGCGCAGCCGCTAGCCCTCAGGCCTTCGCCTTCGCCGTCGCCTTCGCCGACGGCGCGAGCCGGAGGACCAGCTTCGAGACGAGGCTGCCCACCACCACGTAGATCAGCGCCGCGATCGCGTCGTTGATCGCCTCGCCGATCGTCGCGTCGTCGGTGCGGAACAGGTTCTCGGTGAACCAACCGAACGTTCCCGCACGCCGGTGGTGAGCTCGACCACCGGGTTGGCGGGGTTGGCGTCGAACAGCACGAAAACCGCAGTGCACCACGAGGATCGCCCCGATCACGGCCGCAACGACACGGACGGCGGTGGCGAGCAGGGACACGACGCGATTCGTGGCGGTGCGGACGGCCATGCGGTCATGATCGCGTGCGGCGAGCGGCCGCGCGAGACGTCGTCGCAGGTCAGGCGGGTTCGCAGCCGACCGTGAGCGCCCGGTGGTCCGAGAGCGGCAGCCGGTGGCCGACCGCGGGGGACGTCGCCCGGAGCCGGCCGCGCACCAGGACGTGGTCGAGCTGCTGGCGCGGTTCGTCGACCGGGAACGTCGCCGCCGTGGCCAGTGGGCGCAGGCCGCTGACCTGCGCCGCCCGCCGCTGCTCCATGTTCAGGTCGCCGATCAGCACCAGCGGTTCGCGCGTGCCGACGAGCGACCGCACCAGGCTGCGCAGCTGCAGCGCGTTCCAGCCGGGAATGAACGACAGGTGGGTGTTGGCGACGGTCACCTCGCCGAACGGGCCGTCGACCACCGCCGCGACGGCGACCCGGGGCTCGTCGTGCACCAGCACCGGGCGGCGGGAGCCCTTGAACCACATCGGCACCCGGCTGTGCAGCGTCGGCAGCCGGACCACGCGCCACGACACCACGGGGTAGCGCGACAGCAGGGCGATCCCGTAGCTCGCCGATCCCGGCTGCTCCTCGCCGGTCGCGGCCATCCAGGTGCCACCCGGTGTGCCGGCGAGGGCGGCGACGAACTGGGAGTCCACCGCGCCCATCGCCTCGGCGGCGACGGCGGTCAGGTCGGCACCCATCGAGCGCGGTTGGTCGCGGTCCACCTCCTGCAGTCCGAGCACGTCGGCGTCCAGGTCCTTGACCGCGGCGGCCAGCCGCTCGACGTCCACCCGGTCGTCGGACGGCGACCGACCGTGCAGGATGTTGAACGTGGCGATGCGCACCCCTTCTCCCTACCCCATGCCGGGGACGCCCGCGCCCGAGGGAATCGGCGGGCCGGCGCCCGGGGAGCCGGTCGACCGGGAGACCGTCCGCGACCTGCTCAAGCGCACCGCGGTGGCGCTCAAGCAGGCCGGCGTGCCCTTCGCCCTCTGCGGCGGCTACGCCGCCTGGGTGCGCGGGGCGCCCGAGCCCGACCACGACGCCGACTTCCTCGTCCCGGCCGCGGACGCCGAGCGCGCCGCCGCCGCGCTGGCCGACGCCGGCCTGCCGGTGGTGGAGCCGGCCGAGGACTGGCTGATCAAGGTGGTCACTGACAACGCGTTCATCGACGTCCTGTGGCGCACGTGCGGTGCACCGGTCACGAACGACCTGATCGAACGCGCCGAGGACATGCCGGTGCTCTCGGTGCACATGCCCGTCCTCGAGGCGACCGACATCATCGTCACGAAGGTGATGGCGCTCGACGAGCACTACTGCGACTACGGCCGGCTGCTGCCCGTGGCCCGCGCGATGCGCGAGCAGGTCGACTGGTCCGACGTCCGGCAGCGGGTGGACGGCAACGACTTCGCGGCGGTGTTCCTGCTGCTGCTCGAGCGGCTGGAGATCATCGAGGCCGAGCAGGCGGCGGCCCCGAAGGCCGCGTCCGCCTAGCCGAGCCGCCCGACCAGCACGGACACTCCCGCCGCGACGGCGACCACCACGACGACGAAGGTGGCGAACAGGACGAGCCGCCTGGTGGACAGCGGCTCGTCCCGCGCCACCGCGGTGCGCACCTGCCGGTCGCG
The DNA here is from genome assembly GCA_963777095.1 of uncultured Actinomycetota bacterium. Taxonomy (GTDB): domain Bacteria; phylum Actinomycetota; class Actinomycetes; order Mycobacteriales; family Geodermatophilaceae; genus CAVZOY01. The sequence continues at coordinate 244,914 of CAVZOY010000006.1, read as the reverse complement.
CACGGCGCCGATGCCGGAGAGCAGCACGACGCCCAGCAGCGCACACGCGCCGGCGGGGAGGAGCAGGGCTGGGTGACCGCCCGAGATCGCCCGGTGTCCGAGGAGCGCGGCGACCCCGACCACACCCAGCGCGGTGCGCTGCCACGCCAGCGCCGTCCGTTCGGCCTGGGTGTCCCGGGGCGCGGTCACCGTGCGGCCACCTGGACGCCCACGAGCACAGCGACGATCACCAGGACCGTCCCGACGGTGGCGAACACGGCCGGTGCCAGCCGGCTCTCGGGCAGCGGCTCGTCGGCGGCGATGGCCGCCTCGTTGCCGCGCCAGCGGAAGTAGCCGGCCACCGCGGTACCCAGGCCCGTGGCCACGAGCGCCAGGGCGACGACGGCGCTGGCCCACTGCGTACCGAGGTCCGGTGCGTAGGTGGCGACGGCGACCCCGCCGGCGACCAGGGCGAGGCCGGTGCGCAGCCAGGCGAGCAGGGTGCGCTCGTTGGCAAGGCTGAATCGGTAGTCGGGGTGGGGGCTCGGCACCCCCTCAGGCTAGGGGCGCATCACACCTGCACGGGAAATCGCACCCGGCCTTCGTATCCGGGCCGCTAATCTGGAGGCGAGCGGCCACCGAGCCGCCGGCGACCTCCCGGCCCGCGGCCGGACCCACCCGCGACAAGACAGAGGGAAAAGACGTGCCCACCGGCAGAGTCAAGTGGTTCAACCCGGAGAAGGGCTTCGGCTTCCTATCCCGCGAGGACGGGCCCGACGTCTTCGTGCACAAGGACGCCCTGCCCGCCGGGATCTCCGAGCTCAAGCCCGGTCAGCGCGTGGAGTTCGGCATCGTGGCGGGACGGCGCGGGGACCAGGCGCTGCAGGTGCGGGTGCTCGACCCGCTGCCGTCGGTGTCGGCCGCCGTCGCGGCCCAGCACCGCAAGAAGCCCGACGAGCTCGTGCCGATCATCGAGGACCTGATCAAGCTGCTCGACGAGGTCGGCGAAGGCCTGCGCCGCGGCCGGTACCCCGACCGCGCCGAGTCGCGCAAGGTCGGCTCGGTGCTGCGCGCGGTCGCGGCCGACCTGGAGGCCTGAGAAAGGAGCTCAGCCGCCGGCGCGGAGGAAGCCGACGGGCCAGGCGGCCGACCACTCACCGCAGTCGCCGCCCTTGTCCTCGACCACCACGAGGTAGAAGGCCGGCGGCACGATGTCGGACGTGCCGATCCGGTCGAGCCGCGCTTCGCCCTCCGGAACGTCCACCTCGCCGATCTGCTCCTCGAGCTGCTCGTCGAAGACCTGGACGCTCCAGCCCTGCTCGGCGGTCGCGTCCGGCACGGTGAGGGTGATCGTCGCGTCGGGGGAGACCTCGAGGACGGGCGGCGCCGTCTCGTAGCGCGTGCGCTCACCGCCGACGCAGCCCTGGGTGGGCTGCAGCTGCACGTCCTGGGGGCCGACCTCGGCGCGGACCTGTCCCGGCCCGTCGGAGCCCGAGGAGCAGCCGGCCAGGAGCGCGAGGGCGAGCAGGGCGGGAAGCCGCCTCACGACCACGGCTGCCCGGTCGGGGCCACCGGCGCGGGCGGGCGCGACCGGCCGCGCAGCACCCCGTAGAGGACGGCGGCCACCGCGAGACCGAGCAGGACGGCGGCCACCGTGAAGCCCAGCCAGCCGGTCGGCGGGAGCGCGATGCCGAGCGCGCCGCCGAGCACCCACGCCAGCTGGAGCACCGTCTCCGACCGGGCGAACGCCGACGCCCGCTGCCTCTCGTGCACCTCGCGCTGGATGATCGCGTCGAGCGAGACCTTGCCCAGGGCGTTGGTCAGCGCCGCGACGCCGGCCACGACCGCCGCCAGCGGGAAGCTGTAGAACACCGCCGCCAGCACGGTGACCGCTGCGGCGCCACCGGCCGACCACAGCACCACCCGGTCCGGCGTCGACGTGGTCAGCCGGGTGCCCAGCGCGGTGCCGGCGAAGCTGCCCAGGCCGGCGGCGACGGCAACCGAGCCGAGCGCGATCGAGGCGTCCCAGGCGTCGGGAAAACTCGCCTGCACGAGGAACGCGGTGAAGATCGTCAAGAAGCCGCCCAGCCCGCGCAGTGCCGCCTCGGCCCGGAGCGCGATGACCACGTGCGGGCTGACCGTCCGCCGCCGCCACGGCAGGCGACTGGGCACGGTCGGCGGCTCCGACGACAGCGGGATCTCGACGGTCTCCTCGCCGATCGGCACGTCGACGTGGCGGGGCAGCCGCACCGCGAGGACCGCGGCGCCGACGAAGACGACCGCCGCGCACCACAGCAGCGGCGGGAAGCCGAGAAGTGCCGCGATGGCCGCGGCCACAGCGCCGAAGACGCCCGCGGTGACCAGGCCGAACACCGACAGCCGCGCGTTCGCCGACGTCAGGGACAGCGACTGCGGGAGCACCCGGGGGATGACCGCCGCGCGCAGCACGTTGTGCGACTTGGACAGCACGAGGACGCCGAGCGCCGCCGGGTAGAGCAGCAGGTCGTCGAAGTGCGCGGCCATGACCAGCGCCAGGACCCCGCGCCCGGCCAGGCTCGCGCCCAGCGCCCATCGGCGGCCGCGCTGCAACCGGTCCAGCAGCGGTCCGATCACCGGCGCCAGGACCGCGAACGGCGCCATCGTGACCAGCAGGTACAGCGCGACGTTGCTGCGCTGCGCGTCGGTCGTGGCGGCGAAGAACAGTGTTCCGGCGAGCGACACGGCAACCATGGCGTCGCCGGCCATGTGCAGGGCGTGCACCCACAGCAGCTGGGTCAGCCCGCTCTCGCCCGCGCCGTCCGCGCGGCTGGCGGCGCGCACGCGGCGCACGGCGGCACCGGTGAGCTCGCGGGTGCGCGCCACCGCGACCCGGGTGACGGTCAGCTTGGCCGGGCGGCGCGGTTCCGGCGTCCCTGCCGCCGGCGCCTCCGGGACCGGCAGCGGCTCGGTCTGCGGGCGCGCGGGCGACAGCGGCGTCGTGTCCATGCTGTCCGGCGCGACAGGGCCCGAGCCGGGCGTCGGTGGGAGCCACCGGCCGGCACCGGACGGACGTCGCGTGTCGGGCACGTCCCCATGGTGCCGCACCCGAATCGGCCGGCGGGGACGCCGCCCACCGCTTCCCGCCGGTCATCGGCCACAATGGCGGGCGTGTCCGAGCTCCCCCCGACGTCCCGGTCCACCCCGGCCGGTGCCGACGAGGTGCTGAGCGCCGCCGTCGAGATCGCCCGCACCGCCGCTGCCGAGACCGCCGGCGACCCCGCCCTGGTCGGCGACTCCCGCGGGGTGTCCGTCGAGCACGAGCTGACCGATCCCGAGCGGCTCGGCGCCGTCCTCACCCACGTCTTCGACAGCCGGCTGCCCGGCTACGCCGGCTGGCACTGGGCGGTCACGCTGGCCCGCGTTCCCGGCGACGACACCGTCACGGTCGACGAGGTCGTCCTCCTCCCCGGCGACGCAGCCCTGCTCGCCCCCGCCTGGGTGCCGTGGCACGAGCGGCTCCGCCCGGGCGACCTGTCCGTGGGCGACGTCCTGCCCGCGACCGAGGACGACCCGCGGCTCGTCCCCATCTACGTCGCGGACGACGACTCCGCCGATGACCCCGAGGCCCGGGTCGTCGCCCAGGAGATCGGCGTCGGCCGCGAGCGGGTCATGTCCCGCGAGGGCCGCGACGAGGCGGCAGGTCGCTGGGCCGACGGCGAGTTCGGCCCGCGCTCGCCCATGGCCCGGCAGGCCCCCGGTCCGTGCGGCACCTGCGGTTTCTGGCTGCCCCTGGCCGGCTCGCTGCGCGCGCGGCTCGGCGCCTGCGGCAACGCCTACGCCCCCGCCGACGGCCGCGTCGTCGCCGTGGACTACGGCTGCGGTGCGCACAGCCAGGCCACGCTCGTCCCGGTCGACACCACGCCGGTGGTCACGTCCGCGCGCTACGACACCTCGGAGTTCGACGTCCTGTCGGATTGACGCGTCAGGACGCCGCGTCCCGGTCCGGACGCCGGCTGCGCGGCCCGAACTGCCCCTGCCAGCGCATGAGGGCCAGGCCCAGCCCGGCGAGCACGATCCCGCAGACGCACGTCCAGATCCACGTGGCGTCGACCCGGTCGCCCAAGGCCAGCAGCACCACGAGCGCGACCACCCACAGCACAGTGCCCGCGAGCACCACCTTCGCGGTGTCGACCTGCAGCGGAGGAGGAGCCGGGCGGGACGGGCGGGTCATGAGGTCACGATAGGGCGACAGTGCTTGTCTGCAGCACAACCGTAATGATCATGTGGCACGCTGTCGCCGCTCGTCAGCCGCCCTGTCGACCGACCACGGGGAGTCCGCAATGTCCGACGCCACCCGCCCGCCTGCCGGATCCTCGGCGGCCTCCTCCGCCGGTGACGCCGGCACGCCGGCCGACGTGGCCGCGACCGGCGCGCGCCCGCGCCGCAGCGAGGGTCCCCAGGCCCGGCCGCGCAACGGGCTCGACCGCTACTTCGAGATCAGCCGCCGACGCTCGACCGTCGGGCGTGAACTGCGCGGCGGCCTGACGACGTTCTTCACGATGGCCTACATCGTGGTGCTCAACCCGATCATCCTGTCCGGCGCGGACGTCGACGGCACCGAGCTTTCCTTCCCGGGCGTCGCCGCGGTCACGGCTCTGATTGCGGGCGTCATGACGATCCTCATGGGGGTCGTCGGCCGGTACCCGTTCGCCGTCGCGACCGGGCTCGGCATCAACGCCATCGTCGCCGTCTACGCGTTCACCCAGCTCTCGTGGCCCGAGATCATGGGCCTGGTGGTGCTCGAGGGCCTGCTCATCACGGTGCTGGTGCTCACCGGCTTCCGGAAGGCCGTCTTCGAGGCCATCCCGCCCCAGCTGAAGACGGCGATCGCCGTCGGCATCGGCTTCTTCCTGACGATCATCGGCCTGGTCGACGCCGGCTTCATCCGCCGGGCGCAGGAGGGCGTCGTCCCGGTCAGCTTCGGGATCAACGGCCAACTCGCCGGGTGGCCGATCTTCGTCTTCGTGTTCGGCCTGCTGTTGATGAGCGTCCTCGTCGTTCGCCGGGTCAAGGGCGGGCTGCTCATCGGCATCGTCGCGACGACGATCCTCGCGATCATCATCGAGGCGATCGCGGACATCGGGCCCACGTTCACCGAGGAGGGCGTGAACCCGCGCGGGTGGGCGCTCCAGGTGCCCACGCTGCCCGACCAGGTCGTCAGCACCCCCGACCTCTCGCTGATCGGCAACTTCTCGCTCTTCGGCGGTTTCGAGCGGATCGGCATCCTCGCCGCGCTGCTCATCGTCTTCTCGTTGATGATCGCCGACTTCTTCGACACCGTCGGCACGGTCACCGCGGTCGGGGCCGAGGGCGGGCTGCTCGACGAGAACCGCAACCTGCCGAAGTCGCAGCCGGTCCTGCTGGTCGACTCCCTGGCAGCCGCGGCCGGCGGTGCCGGCAGCGTCTCGTCGAACACGACCTACATCGAGAGCGCCTCGGGCGTAGCCGACGGAGCTCGCACCGGTCTGGCCAGCGTCGCCACCGGCGTGCTGTTCCTCATCGCGATGTTCTTCAGCCCGCTCGTGCAGGTCGTGCCGTCGGAGGCCGCCGCACCGGCCCTGGTGATCGTCGGCGCGCTGATGATCTCCCAGATCCGCCACCTGGTCTGGGACGACCTGTCGCTCGTGATCCCGGCCTTCCTGACCATCGCCCTGATGCCGTTCACCTACTCGATCACCAACGGCATCGGCGCCGGCGTCATCAGCTACGTGGTGCTGCGCCTGGCCGTGGGCCGGCGGCGCGACATCCACCCGCTGATGTGGGTGATCGCGGCGATGTTCCTCGTCTACTTCCTCCTGGAACCGCTGCAGCAGCTGTTCTGACGGCCGGTCAGATGCTCAGGCGTCTGGGGTCTCGGCTCAGCACAAGGGGTCCTGGCTCAGCGTCGACCGTGAGCCAGGACCCTCAATGCTCAGGTGACCTGATCATCAGGGCCCGCCGCAGGATCTTGAGCTAGGCTAAGGGTCGTGGCCCGCCAGATCCTCGATGCCGCCGCGCTCGCCCACGAGCTGCGGATCGCGGTCATGCGGTTCTCGCGGCGGCTGCGCAGTCAGCGCGTCGACACGTCGGTGACGCTCACCCAGCTCTCGGCGATGTCGACGCTGCGCCGGCACGGCGCGATGAGCGCCGGTGAGCTGGCCGCCCACGAGCGCGTGCAGCCGCCCTCGATGACTCGTGTCGTCGGTGCCCTGGAGGCCATGGAGCTGGTCACCCGCACGCCGCACCCGACCGACGGGCGACAGGTGATCATCGAGCTCACGCCCGCCGCCCACGCGCTGCTCGACGCCGAGGCGCGGGCCCGCGAGGCCTGGCTGTTCGGGCGGCTGGAACAGCTCAGCGCGCAGGAGCGCGAGATCCTGCAGGACGCCGCGACGATCATGGACAAGCTGGCCGCCGAGTGAGCTCCCCACCCGCGCTGCCGGTGGACGGCGAGGTCGCCGGGCGGGGCACATTCCGGGCGCTGCGGGTGCCGAACTACCGCCGCTACGCCGCGGCGAACCTGGTCAGCCAGACCGGCACGTGGATGCAGCGGATCGGCCAGGACTGGCTGGTGCTGCAGATCTCCGACGGCAGCGGCGTGGCCCTCGGCGTCATCACCGCGCTGCAGTTCGGCCCGTCGCTGCTCAGCATGGTGGGCGGCGTGCTGGCCGACCGCTACGACAAGCGCCGGATGCTCATGATCACGCAGACCCTGATGGGGATCCTGGCGCTGGTCCTCGGAATCCTCGTCGCCACCGACGTCGTCGCGCTCTGGCACGTGTTCGTGCTGGCCGCGGGGCTCGGGGTGGTCGCCGCGGTCGACGTCCCCATCCGGCAGTCGTTCGTGTCGGAGCTCGTCGGCACCGGCCTGGTGACCAACGCGGTCAGCCTCAACTCGACGATCTTCAACGGCGCGCGGCTCGTCGGCCCGGCCGTCGCCGGGTCGCTGATCGCCGCGGCCGGTGGCGACACCGCCCCGGCCTTCTTCATCAACGCGGCGAGCTTCCTGTTCACCCTGCTGGCCCTGGGCAGCATGCGGGCCGACCAACTGCACCCCAGCCCGCCGGTGGCGCGGGCGCCCGGTCAGCTCCGCGAGGCCCTGCGCTACACCTGGGCGCACCCCGACCTGCGGCTGGCGATGGTGATCGCCTTCGTCACGGGCACGTTCGGCTTCAACTTCCAGGTGACCATCGCCCTGATGGCCCGCGTGGAGTTCGGCCTCGGCGCGGCCGCGTTCGGTCTGCTCTCGACCGCCTTCGCCGTGGGGTCCCTCGTCGGCGCGCTGCTCTCCGCCCGGCGCACCGCCCGGCCGCGGCCCCGGTTCCTCGTCGGCTGGCTGCTCGTCTTCGGAGTCCTCACCGCCGTCACCGGGTTGATGCCGTCGTACCTGAGCTTCGCCGCGCTCCTGGTCCCGACCGGCGCCGCCGCGCTGGTGTTCAGCGTCGCGAACAACACCTTCGTGCAGCTCGGCGTCGACCCGCAGATGCGCGGCCGGGTGATGGCGCTCTACTTCGTGTGCTTCCTCGGGGGCACGCCCGTCGGGGCGCCGCTCATCGGCTGGATCGGTGAGCACCTCGGAGCGCCGTGGTCGCTGGTCGTCGGCGGCGCGGTCGTCGTCGTCGCCGGACTGGTCACGCTGGCCTGGCTGCCGCGGCTCGGGCTCGACCGTCGGGCCGCCGAAGCGGCGCCCGCACCGGCCTCCGTGGCTGTCGCAGCCCGTGCCGCGTGACGCGCCTCGGGAGTACCGTGCTGTCCAGTTCTCAGCACCCGTCGGGAGGGCGCGGTGACCTCTCTCCTCGTGCTCGCCGCCTTCGTCGGCGTCATGGTGGCCCTGGCCGGGGCGCTCACGCTGGTCTGCCGGGTGTTCCTGGCGGGCCCGCCGCCGGCGCGGCGTCGCTCGCGTCCACCGCGCCGGCCGAGATCGCTGCCTCCTGAGCCGACGAGCCCGATGCCCGCCCGCGCAAGGTCGTGCGGGGGCGCCGGCTGCACGGTCCGGTGACCCGACGCCGTCCGGTGCAGGACGTCGCCGCGGACATGCGGCGGCTGGCCCGCGAGATGGCCGCCGTCCCGGCAGGGACCCCCTACATCCGCTGGCAGGCGCTGCAGACCGCCTACGACCGGGTGCTCACCGAGGCCGCCGAGCTGCTCGAGGTGTCGCACACGCTGGCTGACCTGCCCATGGGCACGACCCGCGACATCGAACGGCTCAGGATCGTGTGCGCGCTCGAGGCGTCCGGCCTCGTGGTGCAGGACTGAGCACTCCCGCCGTCCGCCGGCTGTTCGTGGCCGTGGACCCGCCGGCGGAGGCGCGGGCCGACCTCGCCGCCGCCCTCGCTCAGGTGCAGGGCCTGCCGGGGGAGCCGCGTTGGACGCTGCCTGAGCGGTGGCACCTGACCCTGCTCTTCCTCGGCGCCGTTCCGGACCGCCAGGTGCCCGACCTCGTCGCTGCGGTCGGCCCGCAGGTCCTCGCCGCGCCGCCCGGCCCGCTGCGGCTGACCGGCGCCGGCCGATTCGGCTCTCCGCGCCGTCCGCAGGTGGCGTGGATCGGTCTGGACGGCGACGTCGCCACCCTCACCGACCTCGCGCGACGGCTGGCCACCCAGGCGCGGCGGCTGCGACTCGAGGTCGAGGACCGCCCCTTCCGACCGCACCTCACCGTCGGGCGCTGGCGGCCGGGGCGCCCGGCGGACGGCACGGTGATCGACCGGCTGGCCGGCTACCGGGGACCGGAGTGGCCCGTGCGCGAGGTCCGGCTCCTGGAGAGCCATCTCGGCCCCAAGCCGACCTACGACGAGCTCGCTATCTGGTCGATCTGACCGTCACCAGGCGTACTCCATCGGCGCGGCCTTGTATCCGGGGAAGATCTCGTCGATCCGCTTCAGCTGGTCCTCGTCGAGGTGGATCTGCAAGGCCCGCAGGCCGCCCTCGAGCTGCTCCATGGTGCGCGGTCCGACGATCGGCGCCGCGACGCCCTCCCGGTGCAGCAGCCAGGCCACGCCGACGTCGGCCGGAGCCTGCCCGATCTCGCGGCAGAACGCCTCCCACGCCTCGAGCGACGGCCGGTGCTCCTCGATGCGCTTCTGCGCCTGCTCGGAGTTGCGGCGGCCACCCTCGGTCTTCTCCAGCACACCGCCGAGCAGCCCGCCGGCCAGCGGGCTCCACGGGATGACGCCGATGCCGTAGTGGCGGGCGGCGGGCAGCACCTCGAGCTCGACGTGTCGCGTGAGCAGGTTGTAGTGCGACTGCTCGCTCACCAGGCCCTGGAAGTGCCGGCGGCCGGCCGCCTCGTTGGCCGCGGCCAGCTGCCAGCCCGCGTGGTTCGACGAGCCGACGTAGAGCACCTTGCCCTGCGCGACCAGGGCCTCGCAGGCCTGCCAGATCTCGTCCCACGGCGTCTCGAGGTCGACGTGGTGGAACTGGTAGAGGTCGATCCAGTCGGTCCGCAGCCGGCGCAGCGAGGCCTCGCACGCGCGCACGATGTTGCGCGCGGACAGGAACGTGTCGTTGGGCCAGTCGCTCATGCCGCCGTAGACCTTGGTGGCGAGCACCGACTTCTCGCGCCGCTCGCCGCCCTGGGCGAACCACGCGCCGAGCACCTCCTCGGTGCGGCCCTTGCCCTTGTCGAACCCGTAGACGTTCGCGGTATCGAGGAAATTGATCCCCTCGTCGAGCGCCCGGTCGAGGATGGCGTGCGACTCGGCCTCCTCGGTCTGCCACCCGAAGTTCATCGTGCCGAGGCACAGCCGGGAGACCGAGAGACCGCTGCGGCCGAGGTGCGTGTAGTCCATTCCGATCACCCTGGCACCCTGGCGGACGTGCCGCAGGACGACTCCCAGCAACCCTCTGCCTTCGACGCCGCGACCGCCGTCCGGCGCGGTCCCGACGGCGGTTTCGTCGCCGAGCTGGACCCGGGCTGGGACGTCGGCGGCGGCATCCTCAACGGCGGCTACCTGCTCTCGGTCGTGGCGCGGGCCGCCCTGGAGGAGAGCCCGCACGACCACCCGGTGGCGCTCTCGGGGAGCTACCTGCGTGCTCCGGCGCCCGGGCCGGCCGTCCTCTCCGTCGTCCCGGGACCGGCCGGACGGACGCTCGCGCACTCGCTGGTCACCCTCGCGGACGCCGGTGGACCGGCGCTGACCGTGCAGGCGACGACCGCGACCCTGAGCGACGTCGCCGCGGAGCGTGAGCCGCCGATGCCGGACGTGACTCCGGTCGAGGACTGCGTCTCGATCGCCGAGCACGCCCACCTGGCCCCGCCGGGACTGGCCGTGCCGGGCCTGATCCACCGGATCGAGACGCGACTGGACCCGGCCACCGCGGGATGGGCGCTCGGCGCGCCGTCCGGGGAGCCGGTGCTGCGCGCCTGGCTGCGGTTCGCCGACGACCGCGAACCCGACCCGCTCGCGCTGGTCACCTTCGCCGACGCCCTGCCGCCGACGAGCTTCGCCCAGGGCCGGTTCGGCTGGGCGCCCACCGTGCAGCTGCAGGTGCTGGTGCGCGCGCTGCCCGCCCCAGGCTGGTGCCTGGTCGAGGCGCGTGGCGGCACGCTCGCCGGAGGCTGGCACGACGAGGACTACGCGATCTGGGACTCCACCGGCAGGCTGGTCGCGCAGAGCCGGCAGCTGGCCCGGGCACCGCGCTAACGCGCGCGGGGGAGCTCCACGTCGCCGGTCAGGTAGCGCTGGATCGTCGGGCCGACGGCGGCGGCCAGCGCCTCCGGGGACGCCGACGCGTTGGGCTCGAGCTTGAGCACGTAGCGGGTCAGCACGAGGCCGATCACCTGCGAGGCGACGAGCGCGCCGCGGGCCTCGCGCTCCTCCACGGGCATGTCGAAGGAGCCGATGACCCGGCGGATGATCTTCGTGAGCACGAACTCGCGGAGCAGCTTCGCCGACCACTCGTGGTTCACCGCGGAGCGCACCAGGGCCAGGATCGCCGGCCGGGCCGGCCCGTCCCACACCCGCAGCACGAGACGGACGACGGCCGCGCCGCGCTCGTCCGGCGGCGCCAGCAGGACGCTGGGCAGCAGTTCGTCCGGATCGATCGGCGCCTCGACGGCGGCCAGGAAGAGCTTGTCCTTGCTGCCGAAGTAGTGGTGGACCAGGGCCGGGTCGACCCCGGCGGCAGCGGCGATGCCGCGGATGCTGGCGCCCTCGAAACCGCGCTCGGCGAAGGCCGCCCTCGCCGCGGCGAGGACGGCCTCCCTCGTGTCCGGGTTGCCAGGACGGCGCCCGGGGCGTCGCTGGGGCAGGCTCAGCTGGTCCTCCTCCGCAGGGTGGCCGCCGCCAGGGCCAGCGCGACGACGGCGGCGCCGGCCACGATGCCGACGTCGAGCCACATGGTGCCGGTCGGCTCCGGATGCGCGCCGACCTGCTTCAGGGCGTCGACGGCGTAGGTGAGCGGCAGGACGTCGCTGATCGCCTGCAGCCAGCCCGCCATCTGCTCTCGGGGCACGAGCAGTCCGCAGAGGAAGAACTGCGGCAGGACGATCAGCGGCATGAACTGCACGGCCTGGAACTCGGTCCGCGCGAACGCGCTGGCCAGCAGGCCGAGGGCCACGCCCAGCACGCCGTCGACGACCGCGATGAGCACGACCGCCCAGAGCGGTCCGCTCACGTCGAGGTCGTAGACGCGTGGTGGCGACGGTGACCGTCACGACCGCCTGCATCGCGGCCGCGAGGCCGAACGCGATGCCGTAGCCGAGCAGCAGGTCGAGCCGCGACAGCGGCATGGACAGAAGTCGCTCCAGCGTGCCGGAGGTGCGCTCCCGGAGCATGGCGATGCTGGTCACGAGGAACATCACGACGAACGGGAAGATGCCGAGCATCGGCAGCCCGACCCGGTCGAACAGGCCCGGCTGCCCGGGCAGGGTGGGCAGGTCCTTCCACAGCAGGTAGAGCAGGCCGAGGAGCAGGCTCGGCACGACCAGCAGCATGCCGATGGTGCGGTGGTCGTGCTTGAGCTGGCGGAGCACGCGGGCGGTGATGGCCAGCGCGGTGCCTGGGCTGGGCCGGGTGTGGACGCCGGCGGTCGTCGCCGTGGTCACGCCGCCACCTCCTGCTGCTTCCGACGGACCACGCGGAGGAACGCGTCTTCGAGGTCGTGGGTCCCGGCGTCGGCCCGCAGCGTCGGCCGGCGTGGTGTCGGCGACGAGCTGGCCCTCGCGCAGCAGGATCAGCCGGTCGCACCGGCCGGCCTCGTCCATGACGTGACTGGACACGAGCAGCGTCGTGCCGGCGGCGGCCATCGCGTGGAAGCGGTCCCAGAGCTCGACGCGCAGCACCGGATCCAGGCCCACGGTGGGCTCGTCGAGGATCAGTACCTCCGGGGACCCGACCAGCGCGCAGGCCAGCGAGGCCCGGCTCAGCTGGCCGCCCGAGAGGTCGCGGGTGAGCTGGCCCGCGGCGTCGGTGAGGCCCACGTCGGCGATCGCGGCGTCGGCGTGCCTGGACGACATGCCGTAGAGCGCCGAGAAGTGCCGCACGTTCTCCTGCACCGTCAGGTCGGGGTAGACGCTCGGCGCCTGGGTGACGTAGCCGATGCGGGACCGCAGCTCGGCGCAGCCGGCCGGTAGGCCGAGCACGGTGACCGTGCCCGACCGGACGATCTGTGAGCCCACGATCGCCCGCATCGCGGTGGTCTTGCCGCTGCCGCTCGGGCCGAGCAGCCCGGTGACCGAGCCGGCGGGGACGGCGAAGCTCAGGTCGTGCAGGACGCGGCGCGGGCCGCGGTGCACCACCAGGTCGGACAGGACGATCGCATCGCTCATGGCGAGCCTCCGAAGAACTCAACGCCTGATGAACTCAACGGTAGATGAAATGCAGTCGACCGGTCAACGGCCCGCGCGGGCCCGCCGGGGAGAATCGCCCGGTGCCCGAGACGATCACCGACCCCGCCGACGAGCGGGTCGCCGAGTTCCGCGACCTGGTGGCGGGGGACCGCCGGCCCGGCACCGAGCGCGGCACCGGGCCGGTCATCGTCGAGGGGGTTCCCGCAGTGCGGCGGCTGCTGGCCTCGCCGTACCGGGTGCGTGCCGTGCTGGGCGTGCCCGGGCGGCTGGCCGGACCTCGACCTGCCGCCCGGGGTGCCGGCCTACGAGGCGGACAAGTGGGTCCTGTCGGAGGTCATCGGCTTCCGGCTGACCCGGGGCGTCCTGGCGTCGGCCGACCGGCGACCGCCGGCCGACGTCGATGCGCTGCTCGCCGGGCCGGACCCGGCGGCGCCCCGCCGGCTCGCGGTGCTGGAGGCGCTCAACGACGCGGAGAACCTCGGCTCGATCGCGCGGTCGGCGGTCGCACTGGGGGTGGACGGACTGCTGCTCGACCCGCGGTGCGCCGACCCGCTCTACCGCCGCTCGGTGCGGGTGTCGATGGGGCACGTGCTGTCGCTGCCGTTCGCCGTCCTGCCGGACTGGCCGGGGGACCTGGCCCGGCTGCACGACGCCGGCTACCTGACCGTCGCGCTGACCCCCGCCGACGACGCGGTCGACCTGGACTCGGTCGATCCGCGCACCAATCCGCGCACGGCCGTGCTGCTCGGCGCCGAGGGGCCCGGGCTGACCCCGGAGGCGCAGCGGGCGGCGCGGGTGCGCGCCCGGATACCGATGCGCGAGGGCGTGGACTCCCTCGGCGTGGCCGCCGCGGCGGCGGTGGCGTTCGCGACGCTGCGCTAGGCGCCGGGGCTGCGGAGGGCGAACCGGGCGAGGATCTCCCGCGCGTGCTCGGCCTGCGGCGGCGCGCACATGACGTCGTACCGAGCGGCGACGATCTTGCTCGTGCTGGTGAAGTCGCGCTTGCCGCGGGTGGCAGCGAAGCCCATCGCGCCGAACAGCGCGCCGAACACCAGGCCGATCAGCAGGCCGGCCAGCACCGAGCCGAGCCAGGCGCCGCCGTCCGCCGAGAAGATGCCGAGCAGCAGGCCGACGAACAGACCCCACCAGGCGCCGCCCGCGGCTCCGGCGCCGACGGCGCGACCCATCGTCATTCGGCCGAGCACCTTCTCGACCATGCGCAGGTCGCTGCCGATGATCGTCACGTTCTCGACCGGGAACTTCTCGTCCGACAGGTGGTCGACGGCCGCCTGGGCCTGCTCGTACGAGTCGAAGGACGCGACCTGGACGCCACCCAGGGGCATCGACACCGACATCGACATGACGTCCCTCCTGCACTCGCGGAACGGCTGGCTACCCGGTCCAACGCGGCGGAGACCCGGGACGATCCCGGTTCACCCGGATGTCACACCGGGCGGTCGACCACGAGGCTGTCGACCCATGCCCGGTGCAGCCCGGCGAAGTCGCCGGTGCCACCGACCAGGTCGGACGGTGTGCCGTCCTCGATCACCCGCCCGTCGGCGATCACCAGCACTCGGTCGGCGATCTCCACCGTCGAGAGCCGGTGGGCGATGATCAGCGCCGTCCGGTCGGCCAGCAGCGTGCCGAGGGCGTGCTGCACCAGCCGCTCGCTCGGGACGTCGAGGGAGCTGGTCGCCTCGTCGAGGATCAGCACCGCCGGGTCGGCGAGGAAGGCTCGGGCGAAGCTCACCAGCTGTCGCTGGCCGGCCGAGAGCCGCCCACCGCGCTTGTGCACCTCGGTGTCGTAGCCCTCGGGCAGCGCGGCGATGAACTCGTGCGCCCCGATGGCCCGGGCGGCGTCCTCGACCTCCGCGCGGGACGCACCGGGCCGGCCGAACGCGATGTTGTCGGCCACGGTGCCCGAGAACAGGAAGCTCTCCTGGGTCACCATGACCACCGCCCGCCGCAGGTCGGCGTCGGACAACCGGTCCAGCGGGACGCCGTCGAGCAGCACCCGGCCCTCGACCGGGTCGTAGAACCGTGCGGCCAGCCGCGCGACGGTCGACTTGCCCGCGCCGGTCGCCCCCACCAGAGCGACGGTCTGCCCGGCCGGCACGTCGAGGTCGAGCCGGTGCAGCACCGTGCGGTCGGTGTAGCCGAAGCGGACGCCCTCGAGGCGCACGGCGCCCCGGGCCGCCGGCAGCGGCACCGGGTCGGTCGGTTCGGCGACCGCGGGCTCCTCGGCGAGCAGGGCGGACAGCTTGTCGAGCGCGGCGGCCGCGGACTGGTAGGCGTTGTAGAACATCGCCACGTCCTGCAGCGGGTCGAAGAACCGGCGCAGGTACAGGAGGAACGAGACCAGCGTGCCCACGGCCAGGCTGCCCTCGAGCACCCGCCACGAGCCGTAGCCGAGGACGGCGACGGTGGTCAGGTTGCCGATCAGCGTGACGGCGGGGATGAACACGGCCATCAGCCAGAACGCCCGGTGGTTAGCCTGCCGGTTGTCCTCGTTGAGCACGGCCTGCAGCTGCTCGTTGCGCGGCTCGCGCCGGAACGCCTGGACGGCCCGGATGCCGCCGAAGGTCTCGGTGAACTGCACGATCAGCGCCGCGATCGTCTCGCGGGTGCGCCGGTACGCGGCCGTGGACTGGCGCTGGAACCAGCGGGTCAGCCAGAACAGCACGGGGAAGCCCAGCAGCGAGACCAGCCCCAGCGGCCAGTCCAGCACGATCAGGACGACGCCGATCGTGAGCACGCTGAAGGCGGCCGTGAGCAGGTTGTCCAGGCCCTCGTCGAGCAGCTCGGCGAGCGCCTCGACGTCGCTGGTCAGCCGGCTGATCGCGCGGCCGGACGTGTAGCGCTCGTGGAAGGACAACGGCAGCCGTTGCAGGTGCCGGAACACCCGGCGGCGCAGCTCGAGCAGCATCGCCTGGCCCACCCGGCCGGAGCGGGTGAGGAACAGGAACCGCAGGCCGGTGTCGGCCAGCGCCGCCGCGACCATCGCCGCGGTGATCCAGGCCAGCGGCCAGGGATCACCCTCGATCAGCGCCGGGACGGCCACGTCGATGCCGATCCCGATCAGCAGCGGCCCGGCCAGCCAGGCAAGGTTCTGTCCCAGGATCGTGGCCAGCAGCGCCCACATCGTGCGCCGGTAGGGCCGGATCAGCTCGGCGAGGAGCCGCCGGGTGCGGGCCCGCGGCAGCGCGCCGGAAGGGACGGCGTCGTCGTCCTCCTGCTCGGCGATCCCGCGCCACTGGTCGTCGACGGCGCTCACCGGGCCGCCTCCGCCAGCTCGCTGTCCTGCGCGAGCAGGTCGCGGTACTCCGGCACCTCGGCGAGCAGCTCGCGGTGCGCGCCGACGGCGACGATCCGGCCGTGCCGGAGCAGCGCGACGCGGTCGGCGAGCAGCACCGTCGACGCGCGGTGGGCGACCACCAGGGCCGTGGTCTCGCTCAGGACCTCGCGCAGCGCCTGCTCGACCAGTGCCTCGGTGTGCACGTCCAGCGCCGACAGCGGGTCGTCGAGCACGAGCACCGACGGCCGGCCGACGACCGCCCGGGCCAGCGCCAGCCGCTGCCGCTGACCACCGGACAGCGACAGGCCCTGTTCGCCGATGCGGGTGTCCAACCCCCAGGGCAGCTCGTGCACGAAGTCGGCATGCGCGACGCGCAGCGCCTCGGCGACCTCCTCGTCGGTGGCGTCGGGCCGGCCGAGCGACAGGTTCTCGCGGACGCTCATCGAGAAGAGCGTGGCGTCCTCGAACGTGACGGCGACGAGGCCGCGCAGCTGGGTCAGTGGCAGGTCGCGGACGTCGTGTCCGTCGAGGGTGACCCGGCCGTCGCTGACGTCCTGGAGCCGCGGGACCAGCGCGGTGAGCGTCGTCTTGCCCGAGCCGGTGGCCCCGACGAGAGCCACCGTCTCACCCGGGGCGACGTCGAGGTCGAGGCCGTCCAGGACCGGCCGGTCCGAGCCGGGGTAGGTGAACACGACCCTGTCGAACCGGAGGCGGGCAGGGGTGCCGACCGGTGCCGGCCGGGCGCCCGGCCGGTCGGTGACGGTGATCGGGGCGTCGAGCAGCTCGCCGATGCGGTCGCAGGCGCTGGCGGTCTCCTGCGCGTGGGCGATGAGGAAGCCCAGGGACAGGATCGGCCAGACGAGCACCGTGAACAGCGCGACGAAGCCGACCAGACCACCGATGGTGAGCGCTCCGGAGGAGACGGCGAACGCGCCGCCGACCAGGATCACCGCCAGCGTGATCTGCGGGTGGAACTCGAAGATGCACCACAGCAGGGCCAGCGTGCGGATCTTGTTCAGCTCGAGGCCGCGCAATCGCAGCGCCTTGGCGTCGAACCGACCGGCCACCAGCCCGCTGCGGCCCAGCGAGCGGATCACCCGGATGCCCTGCAGCGACTCCTCGACGTCCGTGGCGATCTCGCCCTGCTCGTCCTGGACCGCCCGGGACTGCACGTTGTAGCGCTTCTCCCAGCGCAGCCCGACGATCGTCAGCGGAACGGTCGTGAGGAGCACCCCTACGCCGAGCGGCCAGTAGGTGACGAGCAGCAGCACCACGACGACGGCGCACATCATCAGGTTCACCACGAGGAAGACCCCGGCGAAGCCGACGAACCGGCGGATCGTGCTCATGTCGGTGAAGGCGCGGGAGAGCAGCTGGCCGGAGGCCCAGCGGTCGTGGAACGAGACCGGCAGCCGTTGCAGCCGCGCGTACAGCGCGCCGCGCAGATCGCGCTCGAGCTGGAGGCTGCTCTTGTTCATCGCCCAGCGGCGCACGAAGAACAGCGCGGCCTCGGCGACGCCGAACAGCAGCGCCAGTGCGACCAGCGGCACCAGCCCCGCGCTGTCGCCCTCGGCCAGCGGGCCGTCGACCACGGCCGCGGTGACCAGCGGGATGGTGATCTGGGCCAGCGAGGCCAGCAGCGCGCCGGTGAAGGTGAGCGCGATCAGCCCGCGGTAGGGCCGGGCGAACGGGATCAGTCGCAGGAGTGCGGACAGCCTGCCGGTATGGGCGGGCGGGTCGTCGGAGCTGCGCATGATGCTCCGAGGCTAGGTGCAGGTACTGACCGAGGCGAACGAAATATGGACCCTCTACCCCCACCGCTCGCACGCTCGCGGCGGGCCCCTGCAGAGCGCCTCAACGGTGGCGGCGGACCCCGAAGACGATGTCCTCCCAGGCCGGGATGTGCACCCGCGGGTCGTCGTCGTCGCCCTCCTCGCCGCGGCCGAGGACGACGGTGTCGTGCTCGGCGAGCTCGTCGAGGTAGGAGGCGTCGACCACGCCGGACGCGGTCGGGGTGCGGGGCGCGTCGTCCGTCACGGGCCCGGGAATCTGCTCCGTCACGGGGCCGAGGTCCTCGGTCGGGCGCTCCGCCTCGCGATCGGCCGGGTCGGCGGGGGCGGGCGCCGTCGGCTCGTCACGCAGGACCGACACGGTCCGGCCGCGGGGAGCCGAGGGCTGATGCGGCACGTCGGGGACGACGCGGACCAGGCGGGTGCCCTCGGCGAAGTCCATCGTCGCGGCGTCCGACGGCGTGACCGTGCGACCGGCGACGTCGAAGGCCCAGCACGCGGTGCCGGACTCCTCGCCCGACCGCCAGGAGCCGGTGACCAGCCAGGTGCCGTCGTCGGCGCGGTACGCGTCGTACGCGACGGCGTGCGGATCCGTGCCGATCATCCGCACCCGCTCGGCCATGAACTGGTGCAGGTTGACCGTCAGCGTGCCCTCGGACAGCCGCACGCGCGCCTCGCGGGCCTGCTCGGCCACCCGCTCGCGCTCCTGCAGCACCGGGTGGGCGAAGCGCATGATCCGCTCGACCGGGGCGCCGGAGTCGGCGGCGACCTGTTCGGGCGTCTGACCGGCGCGGATGCGGGACTGGATGACCCGCGGCGACAGCGCGGCGCCGAGCCCGACGTCGATCTGGCCCAGCCGGCGGGCGTCGCCGCGCGCGGCCGCGCGCAGGCGCTCGTCGACCGGCAGCTCGAACCGCTCGACCTCGCCGCCGTCGGCGTCGTCCAGGGCGAGGATCAGGCTCCTGCCGTCCTCGGAGAGCGCCACGAGGCGCACCGTGCGCATGGCGACCTCCCGCAGACCGACCGGACCGGACCCGGAGAGAGTCCTGGCCCCGCAGGCTATCCGCGCGGCGGCGGGCGGTCCCGCAAGCACGCCCCTTACGGCGCGTCACCGTCGCGACGTCCCGTCCGCGCCCGGACTCCCACCCGTTCGGAGGACATCACCCCGCCGTTCAGCCGGGGAAACGGGCACGAGACTGGTTCGATCGGGAGTCGTGAGCCCCGACGTGCCTGCCCTCGCCGGCTATCCGGCGACCGGAGGGGACGAGGTGGTGGCAGCCTCCGGTCGGCTGCACGACGCAGCCGCGGTGCTGGCCCCCGTGCTGGCGCACCCCGACCTGCCGGGTTCGGCCTCGGCCGCCTCGGCGGCCTTCCGTGCCTGCGGTGGCGAGATCGCCGTCCGCCGCGACGGCCGCCCCGCAGTGCACGCGGTGCCCCTGGACCCGGTGCCGCGGCCGCTCGACCGTCGCAGCTGGGACGCCCTGGCGGCGGGGGTGGCGCAGCGGCACCGGGCGCTGGACGCGTTCCTCGCCGACGTCTACCGCGCGAGCGGCCGGCGGCGCAGCGACCCCGACCGGGCACCTGAGATCGTCCGGGCGGGTGCGCTGCCCGAATGGGCCGTCGTCGGCAGCCCCGGCCACCATCCGGGGGCCGTCGGCATGGCCTGGCCGGGCCAGCGGCGTATCGGCCTGCTCGGCTGCGACGTCGTGCGCACGGCCGACGGCCGGTGGCTGGTCCGGGGGGACGACGCCCGTGGACCCGGCGGCCTCGGACTCGCCGTTCGCCGTGCGGCGGGCGGTCGCGGCCGGCGCTCCGGACCTGCTTCCTCCGTCGGACGTCGCCGATCCGGCCGACGCGCTGCCCCTGCTCCGTGCGGCGCTGGAGGCCGCGGCGCCGCCGGCGTGCGCCGGGCCGCCCGCGATCGCCCTGCTGCGCTCCGCCGACCTGCTCTCCCCGACCGGCGAGGAGACGTCGCTCGCCGCGGCGCTGGACGTGCCGCTGGGAGCTCCCTCCGACCTCTGGCCGCGGGTGGACGGCGGCGTTGCGATGGGCGTCGGCGCCCAGCGGCAGCCGGTCGACGTCCTGCACCTGCGCCTCGACGACGCCGAGCTCGCCGCATCCCGGACCCCCTCGGGCCAGACGGTCGGCGCGCTGCTCGGGGAGGCCGTGCGGGCGGGCCGGCTGGGCCTCGTCGACGTGCCGGGCAACGCCCTGGCCGACGACCCCACGACGTTCGCGGGCGTGCCGGAGATGATCCGGTTCTACCTCGGCGAGGAGCCGCTCCTCGAGCAGGTGCCGACCTGGGTGCTCGCCGACGGCGGGCAGTGGACCGAGGTGCGCGACCGGCTGCACGAGCTGGTGGTGGTGCCGATGGGGGCGTACGGCGGCGGCCCGACGGTGGTCGGCCCGGAGTGCTCCGCGGCCGAACTGGCGGAGCTGCAGGCCGAGGTCGCGGCGGCTCCGCACCGGTTCATCGCCCGCTCGTTCGTGTCGGCGTCCACCGCGCCGACGCTGGTCGCGGGCCGGCTGCTGCCCCGGGCGGTCGATCTGCGGATCTTCTCCGCCGCGACGCGGGGCGGCCGGGTTCGTGTCGTCGAGGCCCCCCTGACCCGGGTGGCCGCGGGGGAGCGGACGTCGGATCTCGCTCTCGACACCGGAGCCGCGGTGAAGGACACCTGGCTGCTGCCGGGCTGACCTCCGCGGTTCAGCCCTGCGGTCGCGGACGCCGGCTGCGGATGACCACGGTGGTCCCCTCGGGGCCCGGGATCGCCGTGACCTCGCCGACGACGCTCATGAGCGTCGAGCCGCGGCCCCGGTCGAGGCTGGCCGACCGCTCCCGCCACTGGCCGTAGTCCCGCACCGCGATCTCGACCACGTCGTCGCCGACGGAGACGGAGACGTCGACGAACGGCTCGATGGGATCCAGCGCGTGCTCGATCGCGTTGGTCACCGCTTCGCAGGCGGCGAGCAGCAGGTCGTACGCCTGGTCCTCGTCGAGCTCGGCGTCGGTGAGCAGCGCGCGCAGGCGGTGCCGGACGAGGGGGATCGATGCACCCTCCGCCTGCAGACGCCACGTCGTCGACCCGTCGGGGGCGCGGGTCGGCGCGGCGGCCGCCGGAACCGGTCCGGCGTCCAGCGGCTCCACGGCGACCGGGGCCGCGGGCGGTACGGGCGTGGCCCACCGGTCGTCGGGCGCCGGGCCGGACGCGCCGCCGGGCGCGGGTGAGGTCGATCCGGAGTGCGGCGGCGGCCCGGGCCCGCTCGGTGACCACCCGCACGCGGGCGAGCAGCTCCGCGGCCTGGAACGGCTTGGCCAGGTAGTCGTCCGCGCCGGCTTCGAGGCCCTCGACCGCCGCCTCCTGGCCGGCCCGCGCGGTCAGCATGATCACCGGCAGGGCGCGGGTGGCGGGGTCCGCGCGCAGGGCCCGCAGCAGCTCGAAGCCGTCCATCCGCGGCATCATCACGTCGGTCACCACGACGTCCGGACGGCGCTCGACGACCGCCTTGAGCGCCTCCTCGCCGTCTGCGGTGGTGCGCACGTCCCACGTCGGCGAGAGCATCCGGGTCAGGTACGCCCGCATGTCGGCGTTGTCGTCCACGACCAGCACGTCGCCCGCCGGCGCCGACGACGTCCCCACCGGCCGGGCGCCGTCCAGCTCCCAGCCCGCTGCCTCGCCGCGGGCGGCCTCCGAGGGGTGCGCGGTGGGAGCCACGGTCTCGTCCGGCTCCCCGAAGGGCATCGTCACGGTGAAGCGACTGCCCACCCCCGGCTCGCTCGCCACGGTCACCGAGCCGCCGTGCAGGGCGACCAGCTCGTGCACCAGCGCGAGCCCGATGCCGGTGCCCTCCCGCGTGCGTGCGGCGGATCCGGACACGCGGTGGAAGCGCTGGAACAGCTGCGGGAGCTCCTCCGCCGCGATGCCCACCCCGGAGTCGGAGACGGTCAGCGAGAAGCCGTCGGCGGTCCGCTGCAGCAGCACGCCGATGGTGCCGACGAACGTGTACTTGACCGCGTTCGAGAGGAGGTTGACGACGACCTTCTCCCACATCCGCTGGTCGACGAAGGCCGACCGGTCGAGCGGCGGGCAGTCCACCGAGAGCTCCAGCCCGGCCCGCTCCACCGCCGCGCGGAAGATGCCGGCCAGCTCCGCGGTGAACGACGCGACGTCGGTCGCCACGCGTACCGGCCGGGCGCGCCCGGCCTCGATGCTGGCCACGTCGAGCAGGTCGTTGACCAGGCGCTGCAGCCGCTGGCCGTTGCGCAGCGCGACGCGCAGCTGCTCGCGGCCGTCGTCGCTGAGGGTTTCGCCGGGATCGTCCAGGACGTCGCGCACCGGGCCGAGCAGGAGCGTGAGCGGCGTGCGCAGCTCGTGGCTCACGTCGGAGAAGAAGGTGGTCTTGGCGCGGTCCAGCGCCGCCAGCGACTCCGCCCTCCGGCGCTCCGCCTCGTAGGCGCGGGCGTTGACGACCGCGCCGGCGAACTGGCCGGCGATGAGCTCGAAGAACGAGCGGTACTCGTCGTCGCGAGCGAGGTTGGGACTACGGGCCAGGACGAGGAAGCCGAGCGGCGGAGCGCCCGAGCTGGCAGCCAGCGGCAGCGAGACCGCGTCGGCGACCGGGTCCTGCCACATCCCGCCGGTCAGCCCCAGGTCGACGATCCCGGCCGCCACGTCGCGGACGGCCGCGGCGCCGGCGAGGCCGTCGGGCAGCGCGGCGACGTCGCAGCCGACCGCCGCGACCCGGCGCAGCGGTCCGCCGTCGATCGGGCTCAGGTAGACGGCCGCGACCGGTACGTCGAGCGGATCGCTGCCCAGCGTGCGGCACATCCGCCGTACGAGCTCGCGCTCGTCCTCGAGCAGCCCGCCGGTGCTGGCCAGCTCGTGCAGCAGCCGCTGCCGACGGCGGCCGATGACCTGCGCGGTGACCTCCGTGCAGACGGCGTGCATGCCGCCGACGTCGCCGTCGTCGTCGAACGCCGGGGCGTGGGAGACGGTGAAGTAGGTCTCCTCGCGGAAGCCGGCCCGCTCGAGGAGGAGGGGCAGCTCGGGCAGCCAGGACGCCTCGCGCGTGGCCATCGCGTGGTCGACCGGGGGCCCGAGGGCGTCCCAGCCCTCGGCCAGGGTGACCCGGATGTCCTCGCCGATGGCCGGGTGCTTGGCGCCGATGAGCGGTGCGTACGCGTCGTTGTAGAACTGGCGGAACTCCGGACCCCAGGTGAGCACCATCGGGAACCGGGACGCCAGGACGGTCCGGACGGCGAAGGAGAGGCTCGACGGCCACGAGTGGACCGGTCCCAGCGGCGTCGTGGCCCAGTCGACCGAGGCCATGATCCGGCCGGCCTCGCCACCGCCCGCGAACAGGTTCGCGCGGTCGGGTCCCGAGGGAAGATCCGGGACCACGCTCACCTCCGCAGGGACACGGGCACGTCGACGGTGCGGCCGGAGCCGACGCGTCGCGGCACCCTTCGCAAGTTACCTGCCGTCCCTGAGAGGCCGCGCGCTGTGTTCTAGAGCCGCTCGACGACGTAGTCGATCGACGCGGTGAGCGCGCTGACGTCGTCGGGGTCGACGGCGGGGAACATGCCCACGCGCAGCTGGTTGCGGCCCAGCTTGCGGTACGGCTCGATGTCGACGACGCCGTGCGCCCGGAGGATCGTGGCGACCTGCGCGGCGTCGACCGACTCGTCGAAGTCGATCGTGCCGACGACGAGCGAGCGCTGCTCCGGGTCGGCGACGAACGGTGTGGCGAACGACGACTTCTCGGCCCAGCCGTACAGCCGGCTCGACGAGTCGCGGGTGCGGGCGACGGCGCCGCTGAGCCCGCCGAGGTCGAGCAGCCAGCGGATCTGGTCGGCCAGCAGGAAGAGCGTGGCCACCGCCGGGGTGTTGTAGGTCTGATCCTTGGACGAGTTGTCGACGGCGATCGACAGGTCGAGGAAGCCCGGGATCCAGCGGCCGGAGGCCTTGATCTCGGCCACCCTGTCCAGGGCGTCGCGGGACATCGCCGCGACCCACAGGCCGCCGTCGGCGGCGAACGCCTTCTGCGGCGCGAAGTAGTAGACGTCGGTCTCGTCGATGTCGACCGGCAGTCCGCCGGCGCCGCTGGTCGCGTCGATGAGCACCAGGGCGTCGGCGTCGGCTCCACGGGGCCGCTCGACGGGCGCCATCACGCCGGTCGAGGTCTCGTTGTGCGCCCACGCGTAGACGTCGACGCCCTTCTCCGCGGTCGGCAGGGCCAGCGTGCCCGGCTCGCCCTTGGCGATCACCGGGTCGCCGAGGAACGGCGCCTCGGCCACCCCGGAGGCGAACTTGGCGGAGAACTCGCCGTAGCTGCCGTGGGCGCTGCGCTCGCGCACCAGGCCGACAGATGGCGGCGTCCCAGAACGCCGTCGTCCCGCCGTTGCCGAGCACCACCTCGTAGCCGTCCGGGAGGTCGAACAGCTGCGAGATGCCCTCCCGCACCTGCCGGACCAGGCCCTTGACCGGGGCCTGCCGGTGGGACGTGCCCATCACCGCCGCCCCCTCGGTGGCCAGAGCCTGCAGGGCCTCCGGGCGCACCTTGGACGGGCCGCAGCCGAAGCGGCCGTCGGCGGGGAGGAGGTCGGCGGGAACGGTGATGCTCATCCGGGAAGGCTCCTAGGGGTTCAGGCGGGGGCGTGCTGGCCGATCGAGGTGGTGGTGATGGTGTCGAAGCCCTCGACCTCGTCCGGCGTGCGCGGGCCGGGGCCGATGTAGCGGGCCGACGGCCGCACGAGACGGCCGGTCTTCTTCTGCTCCAGGATGTGCGCGCACCAGCCGGCGGTGCGCGCGCACGTGAACATCGAGGTGAACATGTGGCTGGGCACCTCGGCGAAGTCCAGGACGATCGCCGCCCAGAACTCCACGTTCGTCTCGATCGGGCGGTCGGGACGCCGCTCGCGCAGCTCCTTCAGCGCCGCCTGCTCCAGCGCGCGGGCGGCCTCGAACCGCGGTGCGCCGAGCTGTTCGGCCGCGCGGCGCAGCACGCGGGCGCGCGGGTCCTCGGCCCGGTAGACCCGGTGCCCGAAGCCCATCAGCCGCTCGCCGCGGTCGAGCAGCGCCTTCACGTACCTCTCGGCGTCGCCCTCCTGGTCCACGCCGTCGAGCATGTGCAGCACCCGCGACGGGGCGCCGCCGTGCAGCGGGCCGGACATCGCGCCGATCGCGCCGGAGAGGGCGGCCGCGACGTCGGCGCCGGTGGAGGCGATCACCCGCGCGGTGAACGTCGAGGCGTTCATGCCGTGCTCGGCGGCCGACGTCCAGTACGCGTCGACGGCGGCGACGTGCCGCGGATCGGGCTCCCCGCGCCAGCGGACCATGAAGCGCTCGACGATGGTCGAGGCCTCGTCCACCCGGCGCTGCGGAACGGCCGGGATGCCGATGCCGCGGGCGGACTGCGCCACGTAGGACAGCGCCATCACCGCGGCGCGGGCCAGCTCCTCGCGCGCCTCCTCGGCGGAGATGTCCAGCAGCGGCTGGTATCCCCAGATCGGCGTCAGCATGGCCAGCGCCGCCTGGACGTCGACGCGGACGTCGCCGGTGTGCACGGGGATCGGGAACGGCTCGGCGGGCGGCAGGCCCGGGCCGAACTTGCCGTCGACCAGCAGCGCCCAGACGTTGCCGAATGTCACCCTGCCGACCAGGCCCTCGATGTCGACGCCGCGGTAGCGCAGCGCGCCGCCGTCCTTGTCGGGCTCGGCGATCTCGGTCTCGAAGGCGATGACACCCTCGAGGCCTGGCTTGAAGTCGTCGGACATCTCGCATGCTCCTTCGCGCGGATCCGTGCGCGCACCGACGGGCGCACGTCTGCGCCGGAAACCCTAGGCCGTGGACGGGCGTGCGGAGCATCCGGGCGGCCGGTCGACGGCACGGGTGTGACGTGAACGACAGCCGCGATCGGGCTCCCGGCGCGAGGGAGCGGCGCCGCGGTGCCAGCATGGCGGGATGCCCGACCTCTCCCGCATGCGCTCCGACTACCGCGTCGAGCCGCTTCGCGAGGAGGAGCTCGCGCCGACCTGGGTGGAGCAGTTCGACCGGTGGTTCGGCGACGCGGTCGCCGCGGAGCTACCCGAACCCAACGCCGTCGTCCTCGCCACCGCCGACGCCGACGGGGCGCCGGACGCGCGGATCGTGCTGCTGAAGGGCTACGACTCGACCGGCTTCGTGTTCGTGAGCAGCTACGCCTCGACCAAGGGTGCCCAGCTGGCGGTGAACCCGCGGGCCGCCCTCGTCGCCCCTTGGCACGCCCTGCACCGCCAGGTGCGGGTGGCCGGGCACGTGGAGCGGGTCGGCGACGCCGCCTCGGACGCGCTCTGGGAGCCGCGCCCGCGCGGCGCGCAGCTGGCCGCCGTCGCGTCGGTGCAGTCGACCGCCGTCTCGTCCCGCGCGGAGCTGGAGGAGCGGGTGCGCCTGCTCGACGACGAGACGGGGGACGGTCCGCTGCCCAGGCCGCCGATCTGGGGCGGCTACCGGGTCGTGCCCGAGCGGGTGGAGTTCTGGCAGGGGGGACCGGACCGGCTGCACGACCGGCTGCGCTTCCGGCGGGATGACGCGGAAGGCGGCGGCTGGATCGTGGAGCGGTTGGCTCCGTGACGGCGCCCGTCGATCCGGTCGAGGGCGGCGAGCCCGAGACCGAACCCGTGCCCGAGGCGATGACGCGGCGCCGCGGCCTGGCCATGGACACCCGGCCGCTGCGCATCCCCGCCTACCGGCGGCTCTTCGGCGGCGTCGCCGCCACGATGCTCGGCCAGCAGATGACGCTGGTCGCCGTCCCGTACCAGGTCTACGCACTCACCGGGTCGTCGTTCCTCGTCGGCGTGACGTCGATCGTGGCGCTGGTGCCGCTGATCGTGTTCGGGCTGCTCGGCGGGGCGATCGCCGACTCGATGGACCGTCGCCGGCTGATGCTCATCACCTCGGCAGGCGCCGCCGTGAGCAGCGCGCTGCTGGCGGTGCAGGCGCTGCTGCCCGGCGGGGGCAACCTCGCGCTGCTCTGGGTGCTCACCGCGTGCGTGTCGGGCTTCGCCGCGGTGAACCAGCCGACGCGCAGCGCGGTGATCCCGGCGGTGGTCGGCACCGAGCTCGTGCCGGCGGCCAACGCGCTGTCGATGACGGTGCGCCAGATCGGCGTCATCGTCGGCCCGCTGCTGGCCGGCCTGCTGATCAGCATGGGCAGCCTCTTCGTCACCTACGCCGTCGACGCGCTGGGCTTTCTCGTGGCGCTCCTGCTGCTGCGCGGCCTGCCGTCGCTGCCCCCGGTCCGGGACGCCGGTCCGCTGCGGCTCGGTGCGGCCGTGCGCGGTGTCGGCGAAGGATTCGCGTTCCTGCGCACCCAGCCGGTGCTGCTGATGACGTTCGTCGTCGACATCATCGCGATGATGTTCGCCTGGCCGCAGGCCGTGTTTCCCGGAGCTCTCGGAGACGCGGTTCGAGGGCGTCGCCCAACAGCCTCGGCTGGCTGTTCGCCGGCATCTCGATCGGCGCGCTGGTGGCCGGCCTGACGTCCGGCTGGGTCTCCCGGGTCGACCGGCAGGGCGCGGTGGTGCTCGGCGCGATCGTCGTCTGGGGCATCGCGATCATCGGGTTCGGCTTCGCGCCGACGCTGTGGCTCGCGGTGCTCTGCCTGGCGGTCGCCGGGGCGGGCGACATGGTGAGCGCGGTGCTGCGCACGTCGATGCTGCAGCTCGCCGCGCCTGAGGACATGCGCGGCCGGATGCAGGGCGTCTTCCTCGTGGTGGTCGCGGGCGGGCCGCGACTCGGCGACCTGCGCGCCGGTGCCCTCGCGAGCGCGGCCGGGGTGACCGTCGCGATGGTGTCCGGCGGGATCTTCGTCGTCGTCGCGATGATCGTCGTGGCGCTCGTCGTCCCGTCGTTCTGGCTGTTCCGCGCCTCCCGGTCCGAGCACGCGGCCTGATTCAGGGCAGTGCGCCGACGACCACCTTCAGGTCGGCGACCAGCTCGCCGTAGGCCGTCTCGCGGTTCTCGTCGGGCACGCGCAGCACCGCCGACGGGTGCGTGGTGGCGAGCATCCACAGCTGGTGCGGCGCGTCCTCGTCGTCGTCCTCGGGAACGGCCGGCTCGACGCCCGGGCGGTGCCCACGGCATCAGCTTTCCGCGCTCCTTGGTGATCCGGAACGACGGCGAGATCAGCGCCTTGGCCGCGGTCGCGCCCAGGCAGACCACGACCTCGGGCTTGAGGACGGCGAACTCCGCCTCCAGCCACGGTCGGCAGGCCCGGATGTGCTCGGGGCCGGGCGTCTGGTGGATTCGCCGCTTGGGCGTCGGCTGGAAGCGGAAGTGCTTGACCGCGTTGGTGACGTACGCGTCGCGGCGGTCGATGCCGGCGTCCCCGAGCGCGCGGTCGAGCAGGCGCCCGGCCGGGCCGACGAACGGCTCGCCCTTGCGGTCCTCCTGGTCGCCCGGCTGCTCGCCGACGAACACGATCCGCGCCGTCTCCGGGCCCTCGCCGAAGACCGTCTGGGTCGCCGGCTCCCACAGCTCGCACGCGCGGCAGCCGGCCGCCGCGGCGCGCAGCCCGTCGAGGCCCACGCCGGTCGGCGGCCGGGCGATCCCGTTCTCGGTCACGCCCCGATCAGACCGCAGTGGCGTCGGCTGCGCGACAGGGGAGACCGATACCGTCCGGTCCATCGGCGATCATGGAGGTCGGGTGCTCGAGTTCCACGGGCTGCACAAGAGCTACGGCGACAACCACGTGCTGGACGGCGTCGGGTTCACCGTCGCCCCCGGCTCGATGTACGGCTTCTGCGGCGCCAACGGCGCGGGCAAGACGACGACGATGCGCATCGCGATGGGCCTCGTCCGGGCCGACGCGGGCGAGGTGCGCTGGCGCGGCCGCCCGCTCGACGACGACGTCCGTCGCCGGATCGGCTACATGCCGGAGGAGCGCGGCCTCTACCCGAAGATGAAGGTGGCCGAGCAGCTGACCTACTTCGCGCGGCTGCACGGCCTCGACGCGTCCGCGGCCTCCCGCGCGGCGGAGGAGTGGACCGAGCGGCTGGGCGTCGCCGACCGCCGCAAGGACGCCGTCGAGAAGCTGTCGCTGGGCAACCAGCAGCGGGTGCAGCTGGCCGCCGCGCTGGTCGCCCGGCCGGAGGTGCTCATCCTCGACGAGCCGTTCTCCGGACTGGACCCGGTCGGTGTCGACGCCCTCGCCGAGGCGCTGCTGGAGCAGTGCCGCCGGGGCGTGCCGGTCGTCTTCTCCAGCCACCAGCTCGATCTGGTCGAGCGGCTCTGCGACTCGGTGGGCATCCTGGCGCGCGGCCGCATCGTGGCCAGCGGAACGGTCGCCGAGCTGCGGGGGCGCGAGGTGGGCCGGCTGTTGCGGGTCGTGGTCCCGGAGGCGCCGACGGGCTGGGCGGGGTCCCTCCCCGGCGTCCGGGTCGTCTCGGAGCAGGCCGGTGACACGCTGCTCGACCTGGCGCGCGGCGTCGACGACCAGCAGGTCCTCGCCGTCGCCCTCCGCACCGGCCGGGTGACCCACTTCGCGTGGCGGCAGCCGACGCTGGTGGAGCTCTTCCGCGAGGCCGTGGCGGAGAAGGTGGCGGCGTGACCGAGCCCCGTCGTCCGTCCGGCGTCGCCCTCGTCCGGCTGGTCGCCGCTCGCGAGGCCTCGACCCGGCTGCGCGACAAGAATTTCCTGATCGGCTCGGCGGTCATCGTCGTCCTCCTGCTCGGGATCATGGGCATGCAGGTGGCGGCCGACTCCGGCAGCGACGAGGCGAGCGTCGGGATCGTGGGGGAGTCGGGCGCGCTGGAGTCGGCGCTGCGCACCCAGGCCGACGTCCTCGGCATCGACGTCACCGTCGTCCCGCTCGAGGACGACGGGGCTGCCCGCGCGGCCGTCGAGGACGAGGAGATCGACGCCGCCGTCGTCGGCGCCGCCACCGAGCGGCCGGAGCTGCTCCTCCGCGGATCCGACGGCCGGCTCGAGGCGCTGGTCGGCGGGGCGGTCACCGACGCCGCCGTGGGGGAGCAGCTGGCCGAGGCCGGCGTCCAGCTCACGGTGCCCCGGCTGACCGTCACGACGCTGGTCCAGGATGACCGGGAGGGCCAGGCGACGACCGTCGCGCTGGTCGGCGTGGCGATGCTCTACGGCCTGCTGATCCTGTTCGCCCAGTTCGTGGCGCAGGGCGTGGTGGAGGAGAAGAGCAGCCGCGTGGTCGAGCTGCTGCTCGCGACGATGAAGCCCTGGCACCTGCTCGCCGGCAAGATCCTCGGCCTCGGGCTGCTCGGGCTGGGCCAGATCGTCGTCATGGGCGTCCTCGCCGTGGGCGGGGCCCTGGCGTTCGACCTGGTCGACGTGCCCGGTGACCTGATCGGCACCGTCGTGTCGATCGTGGCCTGGTTCGTGCTGGGCTACGCCTTCTACGCATCGCTGTTCGCCGCCGCCGCGTCGCTGGTCAGTCGGCAGGAGGACCTGGGCAGCGTCATCACGCCGACCTCGATGCTGCTGATCGCGGCCTT
The DNA here is from genome assembly GCA_963777095.1 of uncultured Actinomycetota bacterium. GTDB lineage: Bacteria > Actinomycetota > Actinomycetes > Mycobacteriales > Geodermatophilaceae > CAVZOY01. The sequence goes on along the minus strand of CAVZOY010000006.1, from coordinate 214,543 downwards.
CATCATCGCGATCCAGGCCAGTGCGAACCCGGGCGGCGGCCTGGCGACCGTCACGAGCTTCGTCCCCGGCCTCTCGCCGATGGTCATGCCGGTGCGCATGGCCGCGGGGGAGGCCCCGGCCTGGGAGGTCGCGCTCGCGGTGCTGATCATGCTGGCCGCGATCGCGGTCGTCGTCCGGGTCGGCGGCCGGGTGTACGCGGGCGCGCTCATGCGCACGGGCGGCAAGGTGAAGATGCGCGAGGCGCTGCGGGCCGAGACCGTCTGAGCGGCGACGGTTGGACCGCCGTCCCCCGGGGGTAGCCGCGCGGCATGGGCATGCAGTTGGGCTACACGATGATGACCGAGCAGGCCGGGCCGAAGGACCTGGTGGCGCACGTGGTCACGGCGGAGCAGGTCGGTTTCGACTACGCCGTCTGCAGCGACCACTACTTCCCGTGGCTCGACGAGATGGGCCACTCGCCGCACGCGTGGGTCACCCTCGGCGCCGCCGCCCAGGCCACCAGCCGCATCCCGCTGATGACCTACGTGACCTGCCCGACCTTCCGGTACCACCCGGCGGTCGTCGCGCAGAAGGCCGCGACGCTGCAGATCCTGTCGGACAACCGCTTCACGCTGGGTCTCGGCTCCGGCGAGAACCTCAACGAGCACATCGTCGGGGGCGGGTGGCCGCCGGCCGACGTCCGCCAGGACATGCTCGTCGAGGCGATCCAGATCATCCGCGAGCTCTTCGACGGCGACGGCTACACGAACTTCCGCGGCGAGCACTTCGACGTCGAGTCGGCCAAGCTCTGGGACCTGCCCGAGCAGCGGGTGCCGATCGCCGTCGCCGCCTCCGGCAAGCAGTCCTGCCGGATCGCCGGCGAGCTCGCCGACGCGCTGGTCGCCGTGGAGCCGAACGCCGAGCTCGGCGAGCTCTTCGACGCCGCCGGGGGAGCGGGCAAGCCGCGCTACGGCCAGCTGCCGATCAGCTACGACACCGACCGGAGCGCGGCGGTGACGCGGGCGCACAGCCTGTTCCGCTGGTCCGGTCTCGGCTGGAAGGTCAACCCCGAGCTGCCGGGACCCCCTGCCTTCGACGGCGCCAGCTCCTTCGTGCGCGAGGAGGACGTCGCCGAGAGCATCGTGTGCGGGGACGACGTCGACGCCGTCCTCGAGCAGGCCAAGGCCTACGCCGACGCCGGCTTCACCCACCTCGCGCTCGTGCAGATCGGCGGCGACCAGCAGCAGCCGTTCTTCGAGTGGAGTGAGAAGACGCTTCTGCCCGCGTGGCGAGAGGCCTTCGGGTCGTAGCCGCTCCCGCCCCGGGTCACCTGCCCGACACATCGGGGCCGGATACTGCGCGGCATGTCCGAAGCCACCGTGGACGTCGCCGACCTCCGCCGCCGACGGGATCCCGGCGAGGAGGACGGCCGGGCGGACGACGCCCCGCTGCGCGACGACATCCGGCTGCTCGGCCGCGTGCTGGGCGACGTGATCGGCGAGCAGGCCGGTGCCGACGTCCTCGACCTGGTCGAGGCGACCCGGGTGCAGGCGTTCGCCATCCGCCGCGACGAGGTCGATCGCCAGGAGCTGGCCGACCGGCTGTCCACGCTGGACATCCGCGAGGCCAACCACGTCATCCGGGCGTTCAGCCACTTCAGCCTGCTGGCGAACCTCGCCGAGGACCTGCACCACGAGCGGCGGCGTCGCTTCCACCGGCGGGCCGGCTCGCCGCCGCAGCCGGGCAGCCTGGCGGCGACGTTCGCGCTGCTCGACCAGGAGAAGCCCGACCCGGACGTCGTCGCGCACGAGCTGGCCGGCGCGCTGGTCTGCCCCGTCGTGACCGCCCACCCCACCGAGGTGCGGCGCAAGACGATCTCCCAGGTCCAGCGGCAGATCACCGAGCTGGTGCGTCAACGGGACCGCGCCGCGGAGGGCGAGCTCGACGACGACGAGTGGCTCGGCGCGCTGGAACGGGCGGTGCTCACCCTCTGGCAGACGGCGCTGCTGCGGCTGTCGCGGCTGCGGCTCTCCGACGAGATCGACGAGGCGCTGCGCTACTACGAGCTCTCGCTGTTCGACGTGGTGCCGGCCATCAATGCCGAGCTCCGCCGCGAGCTGACCGAGCGCTGGCCGGACGCCGGCCTGCTCCGCCGTCCGATGCTGATGCCCGGGTCGTGGATCGGCGGCGACCGGGACGGCAATCCGTTCGTCACCGCCGAGGCGGTGACGCTGGCCAGCACCCGGCAGGCGGAGACGGCGCTGGACCACCACCTCGCCGAGCTGGCCGCGCTGCGCGACGAGCTGTCGATGTCCGACCGGCTGATCCGGCCCACCGACGAGCTGTACGCGCTCGCCGAGGTCGCGCACGACGACTCCCCGTTCCGCGCGGACGAGCCGTACCGGCAGGCGCTCATCGGCATGCTCGCCCGCCTGGAGGCCACCCGGGACCGGGTGCTCGGCCGACCGGTGTCCGGCAACGCCTACGACGTCCCCGAGCAGCTGCGCGCCGACCTCGACGTCATGGACACCTCGCTGCGCAGCCACGGCGCCGCGGCTCTCGCCGACGACCGGCTGGCCCGGCTGCGCGAGGCCGTCGACGCCTTCGGCTTCCACCTCTGCGGCCTGGACATGCGGCAGAACTCCGCCGTCCACGAGGAGGTGCTCGCCGAGATGCTGGCCTGGGCCGGCGTCTGCGACGACTACGTCGCCCTCGACGAGGATGCCCGCGTCGAGCTGCTCGCCCGCGAGCTGACGCTGCGCCGGCCGCTGGTCCGGCCCGAGGCGGAGCTGTCCGACCTCGCCCGCGGCGAGCTCGACCTGCTGGTCGCGGCCGCGGCGCAGGTGCGGCTGCTCGGGCCGTCGGCGATCCCGAACTACGTGATCAGCATGTGCGAGTCGGTCAGCGACGTCCTCGAGGTCGCCGTCCTGCTCAAGGAGGTCGGCCTGCTCGACCCCGGCGCGGACGGCGGGCCGACGTGCCCCGTCGGGATCTCGCCGCTGTTCGAGACGATCGAGGACCTCCAGCACGCCGGCGAGACCATGGCCGCCGTCCTCGACCAGCCGCTGTACCGGGCCGTGCTCGACCGCCGCGGCGACGTCCAGGAGGTCATGCTCGGCTACTCCGACAGCAACAAGGACGGCGGCTACCTCGCCGCGAACTGGGCGCTGTACCGGGCCGAGCTGGCGCTGGTCGAGCTCGCCCGCGAGCGCGGTGTGCGGCTGCGTCTCTTCCACGGCCGCGGCGGCACGGTCGGCCGCGGCGGCGGCCCGAGCTACGAGGCGATCCGGGCGCAGCCGCCGGGCGCCGTCGCGGGGGCGCTGCGGATCACCGAGCAGGGCGAGGTCATCGCGGCCAAGTACGGCGACCCCGACCGCGCCCGGCGCAACCTCGAGGCGATGGTGGCGGCGACCCTGGAGGCGTCGCTGCTCGACATCGAGGGCCTCGGGGACGGCGCCGAGCAGGCGTACGCGGTGCTCGACGACCTCGCCGCGCGGGCCCGGCAGGCGTACAGCGCGCTGGTGCACGAGACGCCGGGCTTCGTCGAGTGGTTCCGTGCCGCGACGCCGATCCGCGAGCTGGCCGAGCTGAACATCGGCAGCCGCCCGCCGTCGCGCAAGGCCGGTGACTCGATCTCCGACCTGCGGGCGATCCCCTGGGTCTTCAGCTGGTCGCAGGCCCGGATCATGCTGCCCGGTTGGTACGGCACCGGGACGGCGCTCGAGTCGTGGATCGGCGACGACCGGGCCCGCCTCGCGCAGCTGCAGGGACTGCACCGCCGCTGGCCGTTCCTGCGCTCGGTGCTGTCGAACATGGGCATGGTGCTGGCCAAGACCGACCTCGGCCTGGCCGAGCGCTACGCCTCGCTCGTGCCCGACCCGGAGCTGCGTGCGCGGGTGTTCGACCCGATCAAGGCCGAGCACGAGCGCAGCTGCCGGATGCTGCTCGCCGTCACCGGCGACGACCGGCTGCTGGCCGACAACCCGTCGCTCGCCCGGTCCATCCGCAACCGGTTCCCCTACCTCGAGCCGTTGCACCACCTGCAGGTCGAGATGCTGCGCCGCCGGCGGGACGGCGACGACGACGAGCTCGTGCGCCGGTGCATCCAGCTGACGATCAACGGCGTCGCCACGGCGCTGCGCAACAGCGGTTGAGTCAGTCGCCCGCGAGCAGCCGTCGCAGCAGCGCCACGTCCTGAAGGTCGACGCCGAGCGCGGCGACCTCGACCCGGACCGGCAGCCAGTCGGTCTCGACCTTCACCGACGTCGGGTCGGGGATCGACACGGAACTCACCTTGCGGTGCCCGAACTCGCGGCGCAGCGCGAGTCCGGGCACCGTACGGCGAGTCCGGACGCCGTCGGTGCTGGTCAGCGCGGTGACGACCCGGCCACGGTGCGCCGTCAGCCCTTGACACCGTCTGGCCGGGACGAGTGGATGAGCATCCCGACGTCCCGGAGGACACGTGACGATCTCCTCGGAGGAGCTCACCCTGCTGGTCGAGGGCGGAGAGGTCGACACGGTCGTCCTCGCCGTCCCGGACATGCAGGGCCGACTGCAGGGCAAGCGCTTCCACGCGCGGTTCTTCCTCGACGAGGTGCTCTCGCACGGCACGGAGGCGTGCAACTACCTGCTCGCCGTCGACGTCGAGATGAACACCGTCGGCGGCTACGCGATCACGTCATGGGAGAGCGGCTACGGCGACTTCGCGATCCGGCCCGACCTGGGCACCCTGCGGCGCGTGCCGTGGCTCCCGGGGACGGCGATGCTGCTCGGCGACCTGGAGCTGCTCGACGGCACCCCGGTGAGCGTCTCGCCGCGGCAGGTGCTCCGCCGCCAGCTCGACCGGCTGGCCGAGCGCGGCTGGACGGCGATGGCCGGCACCGAGCTGGAGTTCATCGTCTTCCGCGACAGCTACGAGCAGGCGTGGTCGCAGGCGTACCGGCACCTCACGCCCGCGAACCAGTACAACGTCGACTACTCGCTGCTCGGCACCGCGCGGGTGGAGCCGCTGCTGCGCGCCATCCGCAACGGGATGGCCGGCGCCGGGATGACCGTCGAGTCGGCCAAGGGGGAGTGCAACCTCGGCCAGCACGAGATCGCCTTCCGCTACCGCGACGCGCTCGGTACCGCCGACAACCACGTCGTCTACAAGAACGGCGCCAAGGAGATCGCGTCCGCGGCCGGGATGAGCCTGACCTTCATGGCCAAGTTCGACGAGCGCGAGGGCAACTCCTGCCACCTGCACGTGAGCCTGCGCGACGGGCAGGACCGGCCGGTGTTCGCCGGCGACGAGGCGCACGGTTTCTCGCCGGTGTTCTCGCAGTTCCTGGCCGGACAGCTGGCCTGCCAGCGGGAGTTCACCCTGCTCATGGCGCCGAACATCAACTCCTACAAGCGGTTCGCGCTCGGCAGCTTCGCGCCGACCGCGGTGGCCTGGGGCTTCGACAACCGCACGTGCGCCTTGCGGGTGATCGGGCACGGCTCGTCGCTGCGCGTGGAGAACCGGGTGCCCGGCGGCGACGTCAACCCGTACCTGGCGCTGGCCGCGTCGATCGCCGCCGGCCTGCACGGCATCGAGCAGGAGCTGTCGCTGGAGGAGGCGTTCCCAGGCAACGCCTACGACTCCGACAAACCGCGGGTGCCGGGCACGCTGCGCGACGCCTGCGAGTTGTTCGAGGCCAGCGCGACGGCCCGGACGGCGTTCGGCGACGATGTGGTCGACCACTACACGAACGCCGCCCGCGTCGAGCTCACCGCTTACGACGCCGCGGTGACCGACTGGGAGAGAGTGCGGGGTTTCGAGCGATTGTGAGAACGACGGGCGAGCGAGCATCGCAGGGAGATGCCGGGAGCCGACAGGGAGTGAGCATCGTAGGGAGCGCCAGCGACCGAGGAGCGGAGCGACCGCGGAGGCGACCCACGTCGTGGACCGAGGAGCGGAACGAGTCCGGAGTCGAACCATGGACTCTGTGACCGCCGTCCACGAAGTCGTCAACCCCGCCACCGAGGAGATCGTCACCACCGTCGAGCTCACCTCGCTCGCGCAGACCGACGCCGCCATCGAGCGGGCCGCCAAGGCCTTCCCGGCCTGGCGGGCGGTCGCGCCGGGTGACCGTGGCCGGCTGCTGCGCCGCTTCGCCGAGCTGGTCGACGAGCACGTCGAGGAGCTCGCCCAGCTGGAGGTGGCCAACTCCGGGCATCCCATCGGCAACGCGCGGTGGGAGGCGGGCAACGTCCGCGACGTCCTGCACTACTACTCGGCGGCGCCCGAGCGGGCGGCCGGCCGGCAGATCCCGGTGGCCGGTGGGGTGGACGTCACGTTCGCCGAGCCGCTCGGCGTCGTCGGCATCATCGTGCCCTGGAACTTTCCGATGCCGATCGCGGGCTGGGGATTCGCACCCGCGCTCGCGGCGGGCAATACCGTCGTCCTCAAGCCGGCGGAGCTGACGCCGCTCACCGCCATGCGGCTCGGCGAGCTCGCCCGCGAGGCCGGCATCCCCGACTCCGTCTTCCAGGTGCTGCCGGGCAAGGGCTCGATCGTCGGCGAGCGGTTCGTCACGCACCCCGCCGTCCGCAAGGTCTGCTTCACCGGTTCCACCGAGGTGGGCAAGCGGATCATGGCCGGCTGCGCCGACCAGGTGAAGCGGGTGACGCTGGAGCTCGGCGGCAAGAGCGCGAACATCGTGTTCGACGACGCGGACCTGGCCAAGGCGGCGGCCGCGGCGCCGTCGGCCGTCTTCGACAACGCCGGGCAGGACTGCTGCGCGCGCTCCCGCATCCTGGTCCACCGGCCGGTGCTCGACGAGTTCCTCGACCGCCTGGAGGACGCCGTCACCCGGCTACGGGTCGTCGACCCGCGGTCGGAGGAGAGCGAGATGGGCCCGCTGATCAGCGCCGGCCAGCGCGACCGCGTGGCCGCCTTCGTGCCGGACGACGCTCCCGTCGTCATCCGCGGCACCGCGCCGGAGGGGCCCGGCTTCTGGTTCCCGCCGACCGTGCTCGCACCGGTCGAGCCGACGGCCCCGGCCTGGCGGGAGGAGATCTTCGGGCCGGTGGTCGCCGTCGTCCCGTTCGACACCGAGGACCAGGCGGTCGCGTTGGCCAACGACACCGAGTACGGCCTGTCCGGCTCGATCTGGACGGAGAATCTCGGCCGGGCGTTCCGGGTCGCCCGCGGCGTCGAGGCGGGCAACCTGTCGGTGAACTCCAACTCCTCCGTGCGGTACTGGACGCCGTTCGGCGGGATGAAGCAGTCCGGCCTCGGGCGCGAGCTCGGGCCCGACGCGCTGGACTCGTTCACCGACGTGAAGAACGTGTTCCTGGCGACCGAGCAGTGATCGGAGGAAGCGTGGCAGGCAGGCTCGAGGGCAAGGTCGCGGTCATCACCGGTGCGGCCAGCGGCATCGGCCGCGCGAGCGCCCGGCGGTTCGCCGCCGAGGGTGCGCACGTCGTGGTCGCCGACCTCGACGACGGCGGCGGGCCGGCGCTGGCCGACGAGATCGGCGGGCTGTACGTGCACGCCGACGTCACCGACGCGGACGACGTCCAGGAGATGTACGCGACGGCCGTCGAGCGCTTCGGCGGCCTGGACGTCTGCTTCAACAACGCCGGCATCTCGCCCCCGGACGACGACTCGATCCTGGAGACCGGGATCGACGCCTGGCGCCGCGTGCAGGAGGTCAACCTGACCTCGGTGTACCTGTGCTGCAAGTACGGCATCCCGCACCTGCTCGACCGCGGCCGCGGATCGGTCATCAACACCGCCTCGTTCGTCGCCGTCATGGGCGCGGCGACCAGCCAGATCTCCTACACCGCCTCCAAGGGCGGCGTGCTGGCGATGTCGCGCGAGCTCGGCGTCCAGTTCGCCCGCCAGGGCGTGCGGGTCAACGCCCTGTGCCCGGGACCGGTGAACACCCCGCTGCTGCAGGAGCTGTTCGCCAAGGACCCCGAGCGCGCCGCCCGCCGGCTGGTGCACATCCCGATGGGGCGGTTCGCCGAGCCGGACGAGATCGCCTCCGCCGCCGCGTTCCTGGCCTCGGACGACGCGTCGTTCATCACCGCCTCGAGCTTCCTGGTCGACGGCGGCATCTCGGGCGCCTACGTGACTCCGCTATGACGAGGCCGGTCGTCGGCATCACCACCTACCGGGAGACCGCCCGGTGGGGCGTGTGGAACTGCCCCGCCGTCCTGGTGCCGGCCGACTACGTGCGGCAGGTGTCGGCCGCCGGGGGAGTGCCGGTGCTGTTGCCGCCGATCGCGGACGACGTCGAGGTGCTCGACCGGCTCGACGCGCTCGTGCTGGCAGGCGGTGCGGACGTCGACCCGTCGCGGTACGGCGCCGACCGCTCGCCGCGCACCGGCGTGGCGGCCGCCGACCGGGACGACGCGGAGCTGGCGCTGCTCGCCGCCGCGCTGCAGCGTGACCTGCCCGTGCTCGCGGTCTGCCGGGGGCTGCAGCTGCTCACCGTGCTCCGCGGCGGAACGCTCGTGCAGCACCTGCCCGACGTCGTCGGCACCGACACGCACGTGCCCGCACCCGGCACCTACGGCGACAACGCGGTGTCGATCGCACCGGGGAGCCGGCTGGCCGGGCTGGTCGGCACCGACGCGACCTGGGCCTGCCACCACCACCAGGCGGTCGACCGGCTGGGCGACGGGCTGACCGCGGTCGCCTGGGCCCAGGACGGCACCGTCGAGGCGGCCGAGCTCGACGGCGCACGGTTCGTCGTCGGCGTGCAGGGCCACCCCGAGGTCGGCGAGGACGCCCGCCTGTTCGCCGGGCTGGTCGAGGCCGCTCGTCGCTAGGAGGACACCCGCGACGCGGCCGCGCGGACCGCGGCGAGCAGCGACTCGCGCTCGTGCAGCGTCGTGCGGGCCCGGCCACGCGTGGCCCCCAGCGCGACCTCGGCCGCGTCGATCGCCCGCCAGTCGTCGAGCAGCACCGGCTCCGCCCCGCGCGCGATCAACGCCTCGACCAGGTCGTCGGGGTGCCCGGCCGGGCGCAGCACGCCCTGCTGCGACGTCGGCCAGCAGCTCGGCGACCGTCTCCCGGGCGTCGTGCTTGTTGGTGCCGACGACGCCGCTCGGCCCCCGCTTGATCCACCCGGCGACGTACTCGCCGGGGGAGACCGCGCCGTCGCGTTGCACGCGGCCCACCTCGTTGGGCACCGTGCCGGAGCGCTCGTCGACGGGCAGCCCGGGCAGCGGCAGACCGCGGTAGCCGACCGAGCGGATGACGAGGTCGGCGGGCAGCACCTCGGTCTCGCCGGTGCCCGAGGCGCGGCCGTCGCCGTCCACCACCGTGCGCTCGATCTCCACGCCGGTGACCCGGTCCTCGCCGAGCACCGCGACCGGTCGGCGGTAGAACCGCAGGGTCACCGTGCCGCGGCCGGGCTCGGCGACGTGGTCGGCCCAGCCGCGCAGGACGGCGAGGTTGCGGATGGCGTTGCGATCGTGCGCCTCGGCCAGCCGCTCCTCGGCCTCCGGATCGATCTCCAGGTCGGCGGGGTCGACGAGCACCGTCGCCCCGGCCAGCTCGCCGAGCTCGCGCAGCTCCTGGGTGGTGAAGCTCGCCTGCGCCGGTCCACGGCGGCCCAGCACCGTCACCGCCTCGACGGGGGACGCGGCGAGTGCATCGAGCACGTGCTGCGGCATGTCGGTGGGCTCGAGCTCCTCCGCCGTCCGCACCAGCACGCGGGCGACGTCCAGCGCGACGTTGCCCACCCCGACGACGACCACGGACCGCGCGCCGGCCAGGGCCGCCTCGACCGTCGCGCGGTCGGCGTCCGGGTGCCCGCAGTACCAGGCCACCAGCGCGGTGGCGGCCAGGCTGCCGGGAAGCTCCTCGCCGGGGATGCCGAGGTGCCGGTCGACGGCCGCGCCGTAGGTGTAGACCACGGCGTCGACGTGCCGGCGCAGCTCGTCCAGACCGATGTCGATGCCGACGTCGACGTTGCCGACGAAGCGGACGCCCGGCACGTCGAGGGTGCGGTGCAGGGTGTCGCGGATCGCCCGCATCTTGGCGTGGTCGGGAGCGATCCCGTGGCGCACCAGTCCGAACGGGGTGGGCAGCCGGTCGACGAGGTCGACGGTCACCGGGACGTCGCTCTGCCGGGTCAGCGCGTCGGCGGTGTAGATGCCGGCCGGGCCGGCGCCGATCACCGCGACGCGCAGTGGCCTGCCTGCGGATGGCTCTCCGGGGACTCCGTCGTCCGACACGTGGGCCATCCTGACCCGCCCGGGGCGTCCGGCACCAGCGCGCGGGTGCGGAGCGCCTCGCTCAGATGCAGCTGTGATTGCGGTCCAGCCCGCCGACCACGTACTGCGTGAGCGTCACCCGGCCGCCCGGGACCAGCGGCGTCCGGCTGCAGTTGGACTTCGCCTGGGTGAGCGTGCTGGCGCCGGCGAGCCAGCTGTTGCGGCCGACCAGGTTGCTGGTCGAGGGCACGCTGCCCGCGATCAGGCCCCACTGGTAGCCGGTCGAGTAGAGGCCCACCCGGCCGCCACGGGACAGCAGGTAGGCGGTCATGCCCTCGAGCGTCGCCCGGTTGCGGGCCAGGGCGTCGGAGGAGCCGGACTGCCAGGTGTTCTCGGTCTCGACGTCGAGCCACCAGGTGTAGCGCGAGGGCAGCGTGTCGACGCCGGCAGCGCGGGCGGCGGGCGTGAAGTAGGAGACGACGCTGTTCTGCGCCCGCTCGTAGCCGTACTGCCAGGAGCAGGCCTGGTCGTTCTCACCGGCGCACGTGCCGTACGGCGTGCTGCCGGCCGTGGGCCACGTGCTCACCTGCGCGCGCAGCTCACCGGGGTTGGCGGTGTTGAGGTACACCTGCGCCTTCGGCTGCGTGGTCACCGACCCGTTCGAGCGGGCGGCCCAGCGCAGCTGCGTGGACAGGCACGGGTTGGCCTTGGTGGACAGCCCCCCGTTGACCCCGATGATCGCGAACGCCCGGGCCGACGGCAGCGCCGTTCCGCACTGCGGGTAGGACACGTCGTAGCCGACCGTGGTGACGGCCGCGGACGCCGTGCCGGGCACGGTGACGACGGCGGCCACGAGGGCGAGGGCGACCACCAGGCCGCGGACCAGGAGCTTCATATCGGCGGCGACGCTACCTGGCGCACAACCGATTCGGAAAGGTTCGTCTCGAAAACGGTCTGACCACCTCAGGCGGACTGGCAGTCCGGGCACCAGAAGAGGTTGCGCCCGACCATGACCTCGGTGCGCACTTCGGTGCCGCAGATCCGGCAGGGCAGGCCGGTGCGCCGGTAGACGTAGTGGGCGTCGGCGCGCTGGACCGTGCCCCGCTTCCGCGACCGGTGCTCGGGCCGCGTCGTCACGATCCGGCCGAGCCGCACGCCGGCGCGCATGAGCGTGACCAGGTCGGCCCAGATGCCCGCCCACTGCGCCTCGTCGACGCCGCGGCCGGGTCGGAAGGGCGAGACGTTGTGCCGGAACAGGATCTCCGCGCGGTAGACGTTGCCGACCCCGGCCAGCACCGACTGGTCCATCAGCAGGGCACCGATCGCCGTGCGGCTGCGCGCGACGCGCCGGTGAGCCAGGCCGCCGTGAGCCCGCGGTCGCAGCGGGTCGGGACCGAGGCGGCCGAGGATGCCGTCCACCTCCTCGCGGGCGAGCACCTCGCAGACGGTCGGCCCGCGCAGGTCGGTCCAGACGCCGTCGCCGTCCGGTCCGGGGCCTTCCCAGCGCATGCGCAGCGCGCCGCGCGGGGTCGGTGGCAGGCCCGTGCCGGTGACGTAGTTGCCGTAGAGCCCGAGGTGGACGTGCAGGGTGTCGGGGCCGAAGTCGGCGAACAGGTGCTTGCCGTAGGACCACACGCCCTCGAGCACCCGGCCGTCGATCAGTGCGGCGCCCGCGGCGAAGCGGCCCTGCGGGCTGGTCGCGTGGACCGGCCGGCCGGCGAACAGCTCGGACTGCTCCCTCGCGAGGCGGAACAGGGTGTGGCCCTCAGGCACCGGCGCGCACCCGCCCGTAGCGGTCGAGGGCGACCCGGCGCTCGTGCGCGTGGTCGACGATCGGCTCGGGGTAGCCCGCCGGGACGCCGTCCGGCGACAGCCAGGGCTCGTGGACGTACTTCGCCGGCACGTCGCGGAGCTCCGGCACCCACCGGCGCACGTAGGCGCCGTCCGGGTCGAACTTCTTGCCCTGGGTGACCGGGTTGAAGACCCGGTAGTACGGCGAGGCGTCGGTGCCGGTGCCGGCCACCCACTGCCAGCCGTGGTTGTTGCTGGCCAGATCGCCGTCGACGAGGTGCTGGAGGAAGAAGCGGGCGCCGCGCCACCAGTCGACGTGCAGATCCTTGGTGAGGAACGACGCCACGATCATCCGCACGCGGTTGTGCACCCAGGCCTCGCCGCGTAGCTGCCGCATGCCGGCGTCGACGATCGGGAATCCGGTGCGACCCTCGGCCCAGGCGGCGAAGTGCTCGTCGGCGTCCTTGCCACGGTCGTAGTCCAGCCGTGCCATCCGCCCGTCGAAGGCCTCCTTGTGCGTCTCCGGCCGGTGCCAGAGGACGTCGGCGTAGAACTCCCGCCAGGCCAGCTCGTTCTCGTAGGTCTCCACGCCCTCGCGCGCCGAGCCGCGCAGCTCGGGGTCGGCGAGTTCGGCCAGCAGAGTGCGCGGGTGCACGCAGCCGTACTTCAGGTAGGCCGACAGCCGGCTCGTGCCGTCCGTCCCCGGCAGGTTGCGGGCGTCGCGGTAGCCGGGCAGGCGCTCGTCGCGGAACCGCCGCCACGCGGCGCGCGCCGCTGCCTCCCCGGCGGCGGGCAGCCGGGCCTCGGTCTCGGGGCGCGGCAGCGGGTCGTCGGAGCGGACGCCGGTGGCCCAGGGGACGGATCTCGGGCGCAGTGCCGGGGAGTGCCAGCCGTGCGCCCGCCAGGCGCGGGCGAAGGGGGAGAAGACGCGGAACGGCGTCCCGTCGTCCTTGGTCACCCGGCCAGGGGTGATCGCGTACGGCGAGCCGGTGCGCACCAGGGGGACGTCGCCGAGCCCCTGGTCGACCGCCTCGTCGCGCTGCCGCCCGTAGGGGCCGGTGTCGGCGCTGACGTGCACGCTGTCCGCGCCGACCTCGTCCGCCAGCGCGGGGATCACCGTGGCGGGGTCGCCGCGCCGGAGGACGAGCGCGCCGTCGAGGTCGCCGTCGAGCGCGGCCAGGCAGTCCAGGAGGAACCGGCGGCGCGGTGCGCCCGACGGCTCCCACAGCCGCGGATCGACGACGAACACCGGGACGACGGAGCCGTCGCGGCCGGCGTCGTCACGGGCGGCCAGCAGGGCGGGGTGGTCGCTCAGCCGCAGGTCGCGGCGGAACCACAGCAGCGAGGTCGGCACCGGCCTCACGTTAGGTCGGGCGCGACCGGATCGCCCGTCAGCGGTCGGCGGTGACCAGACCGAAGTGCTCGCGGTCGGGCTCGGCGACGAGATCGGTCAGCTCGGGGTGCTGCTGGATGTAGCGGCGCACGAAGGAGCAGTAGGGCAGCACGTGCAGTCCGCGCTCGCGGGCGGCGTCGAGGACCGCGGCGACGAGCGTGGTGCCCAGGCCGCGGCCGCCCATGCTGGGGTCCACCTCGGTGTGCGGCAGCGTCATCGTGCCGTTCTCGACGTGGTAGCTGGCGAGCCCGACGACCTTGTCGTCGACCCGGATCTCGAAGCGTCCCCGGTCGGGGACGTCCACAACCGTCGCGTTCATCCGTGCCACCTTCCGTCGCCGGCGCCGTTGCCGGGGAGAGGTCGTGTTCCCCGAGACGCTATCCCGTACTCGTGGCGGAACCTGTCATCCGGTACTGACGCGTCGTGTGTGGCGGGTGTTCCCGGTCGCGGCCTTTCGCAGGATCCTGGGCGCCGATGGAACCGGACGGGTGGCGCGACCCGTCAGCACGCGTGACATCGACCGACAGGAGACCGGGTGGACGACGAGGCCGGGTTCGAGGCCTTCGTGACCGAGCGCTGGCCGGTGCTGGTCCGCTCGGCCGTCCTACTGGGGTGCAGCCGTGCGGAGGCGGAGGACGTGGCGCAGACGACGTTGGTGCGCTGCTACGCCGCCTGGTCGAAGGTGACCGCGGCGGACAACCGGGACGGCTACGTCTACCGGATGCTGGTCAACGCGCACCGGGACAGTCGGCGGCGGCGCTGGTGGGGTGAGGCGCCGACCGAGTTCGTGGACCGGCCTTCGGACGACGGACTCGAGGCCGTGGACGGTGCCGACGTCATGCGCCGGGCCCTCGACCGGCTCAGCGCCGGGACAGCGGCAGGTCGTGGTGCTGCGCTACTACGCGCAGCTGTCGGAGCGGGAGACCGCGGAGGCGCTCGGCGTCCCGAACGGCACCGTCAAGAGCCGGCTGGCCCGGGCGCTGGACGCCCTCGCCGCGGACCCCGGGCTCGCCGCGCTGACCGGAGGGATCGCGTGATGGAGGAGCGGGAGCTGACCCAGCTGCTGCAGCAGCTCGGCGATCGGGTGACCCCCGGGCCGGCGCCGGTGCGGCGGATCGTGGACGCCGGCGAGGCACTGCGCGGGCACCGGAGCGGGCGGGTCCGGATGTTCGCCATCGCGGCGGCGGCCGCGGCGGTGGTCGGCGGGGGATCGGTGGCCGCCGTCGTCCTGGACCTTCCCTCGATCGGTGGTTCCACCGCCGACTCGGCGGCCGGCGAGGCCGCCGACGATGCCGGCGGCGGCGCCGGCGGCGGCGAGGAGTTGGCGCCGGGGACCGAGTCGGGCGGCGACACCGCCGACGAGGACGCCGCGACCGCGGCAGCTGTCCCCGCCGTCGTGACCCCCGACGTGGCGGGGCCCGGCGACAGGGTGGCGGTCGACGTCCCTCCGGATGTCGCCTTCGGCGCGGAGTGGTCCCTCGAGCGTTCGACGGACGGAGCGTGGGAGTCGCTGTTCGTCCTTGCTGGACGCCGACGTCGCCAGGGAGAGCGGTGAGCCGCTGTACCGGCCGGCGGACAGCCCGGAGACCCTGGACGACATCCGCGAGCTGAAGGACGGCCCGGTGACGCTCGTCGTCCCGGACACCGCGACGCCGGGGAGGTACCGGATCTGCCAGACGGGAGACGACGGCACCGAGTGGTGCGGCTCCCTCACCGTGACCGACTGAGCTCATCTCGGGCCGCGCGGCCGTCGTGACAGGATGGCCGGCACGTGCCGGTGCCTGGTCGGGCCGGCCCGCGGCCCCGTAGCTCAGGGGATAGAGCAACGGTTTCCTAAACCGTGTGTCGGAGGTTCGAATCCTCTCGGGGCCACCCTGTCTCTCGTCGATCAGCCGCCGCGGGGCCGTCTGCCCGGCCGCCAGACGTAGGCCTCGGGCAGCTGCCAGTTCCGCCAGCGGGCGAGGAGCGTCAGACCCGCGCCGGTCAGCGTGGCCACGACGAGGCCGACCGTCGGATGCCCCAGCCGGTAGAGCAGCACCATGACGCCGCTGGCCACCAGCGCAGAGGTCGCGTAGAGCGTCGTGCCGCCGAAGATGGCCGGGATCCGGCGCAGCACGACGTCGCGCACCATGCCGCCGCCGACGGCGGTGATCGTCCCGAGCAGCACGGCCGGCAGCCAGCCGAGCCCGAAGGACAGCGTCTTCTGTGCGCCGACGGCCGCCCAGCACCCGATCGCCAGCGCGTCGACGAACGGGAACACCCGGTCCCACGCGCGACCCTCCACGTACAGCACGAAGGCCAGCGCCGCACCGGCCAGCGCGGTCAGCACGTAGGAGATGTCGACGAGGGCGACCGGCGTCCCCCGCTGCAGGAGGGTGTCGCGGATGAGCCCGCCACCCAGGCCGGACAGGATGGCGAGCACCGCGAACCCGACCGGATCGAGCCGCTCCGCCCGCGCCATCACCCCGCCCAGGACGGCGTTGGCGAACACTCCCGTCAGGTCGATGACGCGGAAGGTCTCGGTGATCGCCTCGTCCGGAACCGCCATCCGTGCCCGCTCTCCTCGTCGTCGACCGACGACCAGGATGGCGGTCGACGCGCAGGGGCCTCCTCGCGGGCGGTCGGCGATCTACCGTGAGCACGTGATCGGAGCCCTGGCCTGGCTGCTGGTGCTGGTCGTCGCCCTCGCCGCACTCGCCGTGCTGGTGGCGCGGGCCACGACGCCCGCACTCCCGTCGGGGCGGCGCGGCGTCCGGTTGCCGGGGCGCCGGAGGGCGGAGTTCGCCCGCTCGCTCGAGGCGGCCCGGTGGGCGGCCGCCCACGACGAGCAGGACGGCGTGACGCGCGTGCTGCTGCGCCGCTCGTGCACCGGGCCGGACGGCTGGCCGCTCGTCCTCGAGGAGCGGGTGTTCGCCACGATCACCGCCGCCGATCCCGAGTGGGAGCCGCGCTTCACCGAGGCGATGGCCCAGGCCCGCTTCCGCTGCGACTACCTGAACACGGAGGAGGCGGCGGGCTGACGGCGGCGCGCTGCCGGATCGCGCGGCACCATGGGGGAGTGAGCGTCGCGCCGGTCCCCGCCCTGCTCCCGACGGCGACCGGCCTCGACGCACTCACGGATCTCGTCGCCGACGGGGACGTCGTCGTGCTCTCGGGCGCCGGGCTGTCCACCGACTCGGGCATCCCGGACTACCGGGGCGCCACCGGGTCGCTGCGCCGGCACACGCCGATGACCTACCAGACCTTCACCCGCGACCCCCGCGGCCGGCACCGCTACTGGGCGCGGAGCTTCGTCGGCTGGCGGCAGATCCGCGCGGCCCGCCCCAACGCCGGGCACTCCGCCGTCGCGACGCTCCAGCGCGCCGGCGTGGTCGCGGACGTCATCACGCAGAACGTCGACGGCCTGCACCAGGCGGCCGGGGCGCGGGAGGTCGTCGAGCTGCACGGCGGCCTGGACCGGACCGTCTGCCTCGGCTGCGGCGACGTCGCAGACCGGGCCGAGCTCGACGTCCGGCTGCGGGCGGCGAACCCGCACTTCGGCCCGCACGTCGACGAGGTGAACCCCGACGGCGACGCCGAGCTCCCCGACGAGCTGCTCGACGGGTTCGTGATGGTCGACTGCCTGGCCTGCGGCGCCGGCCCGCTGAAGCCGGACGTCGTCTTCTTCGGCGAGACGGTGCCGCGCAACCGTGTCGACGACTGCTTCGTGCGGGTCGAGGACGCCGCCTGCCTGCTCGTCCTCGGCTCGTCCCTGACCGTGATGAGCGGCTACCGCTTCGTGCTGCGCGCCGACAAGCTGGGCATCCCGGTGGCCATCGTCAACGTCGGTCCCACGCGTGGTGACGCCAAGGCCGACGTGCGCGTCGACGCGCCCCTCGGCGACGTGCTGCCGGAGCTGGCCCGACGGCTCGCCGGCTGAGCTGTCCGGTGGCATCGCGTCGGGACGTCCAGCGCACCGACGACGGGCGCTGGCTGATCGTCGACGGCCGCCGATGGCGCGCCGCGGACCCCGAGCTGCCCGACGAGGTGCGCGCCCGGTTGCTGCACCACCTGGGCGCGGCACGGTCCGCGGTCGGGACGGCCGTCCGCGCCGGGGACGGCGACGCCGAGCGCGCGGCCCGTTCCCGCGTCCAGCTGGCGAAGACCGGCCTGGGCGAGCGAGGGCCCGCCTGGTGGGACCAGGAACCGGCCGAACGGCGCACCCGCTGGGACGAGGCGCTGGCCCGGCTCGACGCCGACTGACCCGGCGCCGCCCGCGGGGGTGCCGCAGGATGGCGGTCGATGCAGACCTTCCTGCCGGTGGCCGACTTCGACGAGAGCGCGCGGCTGCTGGACTCCCCGCGACTGGGCAAGCAGCGGGTCGAGACCCTGCAGGTGCTCCGGGCGCTGGAGCTGCCCGACTACGGCTGGGTCTCGCACCCCGTCGTCCGCATGTGGCGCGGTCGGACGGCGGCGCTCGTCGTCTACGGACGGGCGATGGTCCGCGAGTGGCGCGCCCGCGGCTTCGCCGACAGCACGGACACGCTGATCGCCGAGTTCGCGCCGGAGTTCGCCGCGTCGTCCCAGGACGAGCTCGCCGCCGCCGGGCTGCTGCCGAGCTGGATCGGCAACGAGGAGATCCACCGCTCGCACCGGTCGAACCTGCTGGCCAAGGACGCCGGCTTCTACCGGGCGGCCTTCGCCGAGCGGTTCGCCGGGGAGCCCGACGACCTGCCCTACGTGTGGCCGGAGCCGGACGACGTGCCGGCGCCGCCCGCCCCGCACGGCGTCCCGGTCTGGGTGGTGCGGCCGCGGGCGCACGCGGAGCTCGGTGCGTGCGTGATGGCCGGTGTGGTCGGCCTGGGCATCCAGGCGGGCATCGACGTCGACGCCACCGGGCTCGGGCCCGCCGAGCTGCGGGCGCTGTCCAAGGAGCTGTCGGGGCGACGACCGGCGAAGGACCTCCGCCAGCTGTCGGCCTTCCTGGACGAGGTGCGGCCGGGCGACCCCGTCGCGCTGCCGGTCGAGCACGGCGCCGGCCTGCTGCTCGGCGAGGTCGTGGGCGACTACCTCTTCCAGGGCCGCGAGCTGCTCCCGCACCGGCGTCCGGCTCGCTGGGACCGCGTCGTCCCGCGCTCCTCGGCCCGTCCGCCCGCCACCCTGCAGGACCCGCGCGCGCTGTTCCGCGTGCTCCTGGACCCGGACGTCGTCCGCCGCGACTAACCCGACGAGGGGCGGTTGCCGGGCAGCCGGATGTTCTGCAGCCGCACCTGGCCGCGGGCCACCAGCGCACCGTCGTCGGCCCGGGTGATCAGCACCTGCCACAGCTGCTGGGTGCGGCCCTGCTGGATCGGCTCCGCGACGACGTCGAGGCGGCCCTCGGTGGTGGCGCGGATGAAGTCGGTGTTGTTGTTGACGCCGACGGCGAAGCGCCCGTCGGCGGTGACCGCGGCACTGGCACCGACGCTGGCCGTCGCCTCGACGGCCGCGCAGTAGACGCCGCCGTGCACGACACCCCAGGGCGTGTGCTGCTCCGGTCCGACCTCCAGCACCCCGGTCACGCGATCGCCGCTCGCGGCCGTCAGCCGGAGGCCGGTCGCCCGACCGAAGGCGTTGACGTCGAGATCGAGGTCGGGCAGGCCCGGGGACCCGTCGGCGCTCACGCGTCCCACACCAGGCAGAAGGGGTGACCGACCGGGTCGGCGTACACGCGGAAGTCCCCGCCCTCGCCGGGCAGCCGCTTCGCGCCCAGGGCCAGCACCTTGGGCTCGGCCTCGTCGACGTCGGCGACCCGGACGTCGAGGTGGAACTGCTGCGGGCGGTCCGGGTCCGGCCAGTCGGGGGGCTGGAGGTCCGGAGCCTGCTGGAAGGCGAGGCGATAGCCGGCACCGGTGACGACGACCCAGTCGTCGCCGGGCCCGCCGCGGCTCACCTCCATGCCCAGCAGGTCGGCGTAGAAGGTGGCCAGCGCGTAGGCGTCCGGTGCGTCGATGACGACCGAGTGGAGCTGTCCGATCATGGGCTCATCCTGACCGGTCGGTCGGACGTTCCGCGCGTTCGCCCCGGCGCCGGCGCCCGCAGTCCCGTGCCGCAGGATCGGGGCGTGACGCATCCCGACGCACCCCGGCTGGGCTCGCTGGACTGGCTCCCGGCGGACGAGCACCCCGACCTCCTGGCGCCGCCGGTCGCGGCCGCGCTCGGGACCCTTCCCGGGTCCGCCTGGGTCGCGCGGATCGACGACGACCTGGCCGACACCGCCGCCTTCACCGAGGCGTACTCGGTGCCGCCGGAGGTCTCGGCCAACTGCGTCGTGGTCGCCGCCCGCCGCGCCGGGGTCACCACGCTGGCCGCCTGCCTCGTGCTCGCCACCACTCGCGCCGACGTCAACGGGCTCGTCCGGCGCCACCTCGACGCCCGCAAGGCGTCGTTCGCGCCGCAGGACGTGGCGGTCGCCGAGAGCGGCATGGCCTACGGCGGCATCACGCCGATCGGTCTGCCCGAAGGCTGGCCGGTCCTCGTCGACGCCGCGGTCGCCGCGGCGGGCTGGGTGGTCGTCGGCTCCGGGCACCCGGGGGAGCAAGCTCGCGCTGTCCCGGCCGGGTCGTCGCTGCTCTGCCGCGCGCCGAGGTGCTCGACGGCCTCGGACAGCCACTGCCTCCGGACCCCGCCTCTCGTCCGGCGCAGGTTCCTGCGGCAGCGGAGCGCGCGCCCGACGACCTCGACGTCGGCTGGGGTGAACGGGCGTCCGCCTCCGACGACGACCGGCGCTACCTGGAGGACCGGCCACCGCACTGGGGCAGCGACTGATCCGCCGGCTCAGAGCTGACCGGGCAGCGTCGTCGTCCCTGGGCCCGACGGCGAGCCCTTCGGCGCCATTCCCTGCTGCGCGCGCAGCAGGTTCCTGATGTCCACCAGCAGTTCGACCTGCGTGGGCTCCGCCGGTCCGGCCTCCTCGCCGCGCTTGCGCCGCTCGCTGAGGGCCTTCATCGGGAGAACGACGGCGAAGTAGACCACCGC
This sequence comes from uncultured Actinomycetota bacterium, assembly GCA_963777095.1. Taxonomy (GTDB): domain Bacteria; phylum Actinomycetota; class Actinomycetes; order Mycobacteriales; family Geodermatophilaceae; genus CAVZOY01. The sequence continues at coordinate 194,186 of CAVZOY010000006.1, read as the reverse complement.
CGCCGTCAGCGCGAAGGTGATCAGGGCGTTGATGAAGACGCCGAAGGTGAACTTCTGCCCGTTGACAGTGAGCGTCCCGCCGTCGACGCCACCGCCGCTGATCAGGCCGATCAGCGGCAGCAGGAACGACTCGGTGAACGCGGCGACCAGGGCGGTGAACGCCGTGCCGATGACCACCGCCACGGCCAGGTCGACGATGTTGCCCCGCAGGAGGAAGTCCTTGAAGCCCTTGATCATGAGCGCCACTTCGAGAGGAGAGCCGGGTCAGGAGCCCACGAGGCTAACGGTCAGCGTCGACCGGGTCATGGCTCCGGCGAGACGAGCGGCGGTCTCCGGCGTGGCGGCCAGCCACACCGCGCCGTCGTCGCTCCGCGACGGCGCGGACAGCACCAGGGTCGCGGCGGCGACGACCTCCGCGACGCCCGACTCGTCCGCCGTCGCCAGCACGTCGACCCGGTCACCCGCGCGCAGGGATGAGGCGACCGCGAGGTCGGCCAGGCGGACCGGCGCAGCCACCTGTCCGTCGGGCAGCGAGGCGGTCAGCCCCGGTCCCACGAGGCGGACGTCGGTGACCGGCTCGCCGCGGCGGAGTGCTCCGGCCAGCGTGCGTCCGGTCAGCTCGTCCGCCGATGCGGTCGCGCCAGCGGGCACGAGTTCCGGCGGCCAGTGGACGACGTCCAGGTCGGCCGGCGCGAGCACCGCGCCGGCCGTCAGGTCGCCGCTCGCGACGACGAGCGGGACGACCGGCTCCTGGGTCGCCGACGCGGCCGGGCCCGTCGGCGGACGCACGGCGAGCACGAGGGCGGCGGCGGCGAGCACCGTCGCGAGCACACGGCGGACGAGGTGCGGGATCGAGCGCGGTCGACGCAGACGAAGCATGCCGTCGACGGTGCGATCGGGCTCGCGACGACACCAGAGCCGTCCGCGATCTGTGGACGGACTCCGAGCCTGTGGACGACGCGTGCCGTCCTGTCAGGCGCGTCCGGTCCAGTCGCCGCCGTGACCGATGCGATCAGTTCAGTCGGCGGCCTTGCTCGAGGTCGACGGAGTGCCCGAGCCGGTCGACGAGCTCGAGGACGAGCTGGAGGAGGAGCTGGCGGAGGAGCTGGAGGAGGACGCGTTCGACGACGAGGAGCTGCTCGCCGACGAGCTGTCGCTGCTCGACTCCTTCTTCGCGGCGGTCTTGTCGGACGACCCACCCGAAGACGAGCCCGCCCGGCTGTCGGTGCGGTAGAAGCCGGACCCCTTGAACACGACACCGACCGAGCCGTAGACCTTGCGCACCGGGCTCCCGCACTGCGGGCACTCGGTCACCGACGGGTCGCTGAACGACTGCACCACCTCGAACTCGTGCTTGTCCTCGGGGTTGGTGCAGACGTACTGGTAGGTGGGCACGGAAGGGGCGCTCCTGGTACGTGGCGGGACCGGACTGGCACTCGTGTCCGGCGAGTGCCAATGATGCCCTCCGGCTCCACGCCCGTCCAAGCACGGTCCCTCGTCGCGAGGTCCGCGGCGCGGTCGCGTGGGCGTCGGCGGCGGTGCGCGTCAGCGACCCGAGCGGTCCCGGTAGCGCGCCGCCCGCTTGGCCGCCGCGGCGCGTCGGCGCTCGGTCTCCCGCTGCTGGCGCTCCAGGCCTCCGTGGTCGCGCCTCGCCTGCGCCGTGCCGGCGGGGTAGCCGGCCTTCACCACGCGGTTCTCCGTGGTCTCGTTCATGTAAGCCAGCGAGTAGATCATCGCGAGGAAGATGCCGCCGCCGGCCGCGGCCAGGCGCAGACCCAGCGGCGCCGGCAGCAGGACCATCACCAGGGCGATGGGGATCGACATCTGCACGAAGCTTCGGACGATGTGACGCAGCCACCACGTGCTCGTGGTGGTGTCGTACAGCACCCATCCGCGGTGGCGTGCGGGCAGCCCGCCGCCGACGGCGTACCAGAGCCATCGGTGCGGCGCGGGCCGGATCACGGGCTCGGCCGTCGCTCCGGGCGCCGGTGTCCGGGGGGCGGCGCCGACCGGATTGGACTCGTCGTGGCTCACACGTCCACTGTCCTCTCGAAGCCGGCGGCGGCAGGACGGTGGGACTGCGACGGTGCACACATGGGCGGGAAGCGCCACGGCCGCCGGCCGTGTTGCCCGGCACGATGACCGAGTCCGCACGCCTTCCCCTGTCCGTCCTCGACCTCGCCACCGTCGGCACGGGCCAGTCGACGTCCGACGCCCTCGCCGCGACCGGCGAGCTGGCCCGCGCTGCCGACCGGCTGGGCTACACGCGCTTCTGGGTGGCCGAGCACCACAACATGCCGGCGGTCGCGAGCACCAACCCGCCGGTGCTGATCGCGCACCTGGCCGCGGCGACCGAGCGGATCCGGATCGGCTCCGGGGGAGTGATGCTGCCGAACCACGCACCGCTCGTGGTCGCCGAGCAGTTCGCCCTGCTCGAGGCCCTGCACCCCGGCCGGATCGACCTCGGCATCGGACGGGCGCCCGGCACCGACCAGCAGACCGCCCTCGCCCTGCGGCGGGACCCGGCGGCGCTGTCCGCCGAGGACTTCCCGCAGCACCTGCTCGACCTGCTCGGGCTCCTCGGCGACGAGCGGGTCGAGGGCGGCCTGGCCGAGCGGTTCACCGCGACCCCGGCGGCCCGGTCCGCGCCCGCGGTGATGCTGCTCGGCTCCAGCGGCTTCTCCGCGCAGCTGGCCGGGGCGCTCGGGCTGCCGTTCGCCTTCGCCCACCACTTCGGCGGTCCGCACACGGTCGAGGCGGTGCAGCTGTACCGGGACTCCTTCCGCGCGTCGCCGGTGCTGGCGCGGCCGTACGCGATCGTGACGGCCAACGTGCTCACCGCGGACACCGCCGAGGAGGCGGCCCGGCTGGCTCTTCCCGGCCGGCTGATGCGCCTGGCGATCCGCACCAACCGGCTGCGGCCGCTGCCGAGCCCGGAGGAGGCCGCGGTCGACCCCGAGCGCGCCGCCGCCGAGGCCATGCCGAGCAACGCGATCGTCGGCACGCCCGACGTCGCCGTCGCCGGTCTGCAGGACCTGGCCGCAGCAGCACCGGCGCCGACGAGCTGATGATCTCGGCCGTCGACGCACGGCGCAGAGGAGCGGGTGCGCAACCTGGAGCTGATCGCGGAGGCCTGGGGTCTGCAGCCGGCCGAGGAGCGGCCCGCCGCCTGAACCCGGGCGGTCCGGGCTCAGCCCCGGCCGAGGTGCCGGTAGCGGTGCAACCGCCTGCGCAGGCGCTCGCTGTCGTCGCGACCGAGCAGGCCCGCCAGCTCCTCGCCCAGCACGCGGCCGAGTCGCAGGCAGAACTCCGCGGGCTCGTCGGCGGCGTCCGGCCGCTCCGGCACGACGCGGTCGACGATGCCGGCCCGCCACAGGTCCGTGGCCCGAACGCCCTGGTGCTGCGCCATCTCACCGGCGCGGTCGACGGTCCGGTGGACGATCGCCGAGGCGCCCTCCGGAGGCAGCGGGCCCAGCCAGCCGTTGGCCGCGGCGAGCACCCGGTCCGCGGGCACCAGGGCCAGCGCGCCTCCGCCGGTGCCCTGACCGAGCAGCACGGCGAGCGTCGGCGCGCGCAGCATCACCAGGTCCTGCAGGCAGCGGGCGATCTCGCCGGCCAGACCGCCCTCCTCGGCCTCCTTGGACAGCGCCGCGCCCGGGGTGTCGATCAGGGTCAGCAGCGGCAGGTGCAGCTCCGCGGCCAGCCGCATCCCGCGGCGCGCCTCGCGCAGCGCGGCCGGGCCCGAGCGGCGCGGTCAGCGACTGACCCCGCCGGTCCTGGCCGAGCACCACGCACGGCGCCCCGCCGAAGCGGGCCAGCGCCAGCAGCAGGCCGGGATCCCGTTCCCCGGCGCCGGTGCCCGAGAGACCGACGACGTCGGTCGCGGCCGTCCGCAGGAGCCGCCGCACGCCGGGCCGGTCCGGCCGGCGCGAGGCGAGGACGACGTCCCAGGCGCTGCGCTCGTCCTCCGGGTCGTCGGCGTCCGTCCCGTCCTCGGGCCGCGGACGCTCGGCGTCCCGGACGTCGAGGTGCCAGGTCTGCCGGGCGGAGAGCACCCGCAGTGCCCGGTCGGCGACGTCGGCGATCTCCTCGTGCGACACGACGGCGTCGATGAGCCCGTGCTCCGACAGGTTCTCCGCGGTCTGCACGCCCTCGGGGAACTTCTCGCCGTACAGCGCCTCGTAGACCCGGGGGCCGAGGAAGCCGATCGAAGCCCCGGGCTCGGCGATCGTCACGTGACCGGTCGAACCCCACGAGGCGAGCACCCCGCCGAAGGTCGGGTGGCGCAGGTAGACGAGGTAGGGCAGGCCCGCCTCCTTGTGGCGGGCGATGGCGGCGGTGATGCCGATCATCTGCAGGAAGGCGACGGTGCCCTCCTGCATGCGCGTGCCCCCCGAGACCGGGGCGGCGAGCAGCGGCAACCCCTCGTCGGTCGCGCGCTCCACCGCGGAGATCAACCGCTCGGCCGCGGCCACGCCGATCGAGCCCGCGAGGAAGCCGAACTCGCCGGCGACGACGGCCACCCGCCGTCCGCGCAGCCGTCCCTCGCCGGTGATGACCGACTCGTCCTGGCGCGACTTCTCCGCGGCGTCCGCCAGCTCCCGCGCGTAGTCCGGGTCGGCGGGGGACTGCTCGACGGGCGCGTCCCATGAGGTCCACGAGCCCGGGTCCAGCACGAGGTCGCGCAGCGCGCGGGCGTCCCGCCGGACCGGTTTGCCGGGCGCGCTCACGTCGCGTGCCCGTCTTCGACGTCGTCCTCCGCCGGCTGCGGCACGCCGTCGGCGTCGCTCCCCGCAGCGTCGCCGCGCACCCAGGCCCGGATCGCCGCGCCGTCGCCGTCGAGGGGCGGCGGGGCCACGTGGTCGCGGCGGGTCGTCTCGGTCTCGCCGTCGGGCGACGCGGCGAAGAACCGCAGCGGTGGCCCCGGCAGCTGCACCCGACCGAGCGTGCGGTGGTCGACGTCGACGAGCAGGCCCTGCGACAGCGTCTGGTCCCAGCCGTACACCTCGTCGACCGAGCGCACCTTGCCCGCCGGCACGCCCGCCGACGTCAGCCGGTCGAGGAGATCGACGGCCGAGATGTCGGCGAAGGTGCGCTCCAGCAGCTCGATGACCTCCTCCCGGCGCGCCACCCGCTCGCCGTTGGTCGCGAAGCCGGGCATCTCCGGATCCAGCCCGAACTCGGTGCACAGCCGCCGCCACAGACCCTCGCTGCCGCAGGCCAGCTGCACGCTGCCGTCGGCGCAGTGGAACAGCCCGTACGGGGCGATCGAGGGGTGGTGGTTCCCCTGGGCCCGGTTCACCTTGCCGCCGACGGTCCAGGCGGTGCCCTGGTAGGCGTGCACCCCCACGACCGCGGCGAGCAGCGACGTCCGCACGACCTGGCCACGGCCGGTCCGCTCACGCTCGTAGAGCGCCGCGATCACCCCGTACGCCCCGTACATCCCGGCGAGCAGGTCGCTGATCGGGACGCCGACCTTCTGCGGGTCCTCGGGTCCCGGGCCGGTCAGCGACATCAGGCCGCCCTCGCCCTGGGCGATCTGGTCGTAGCCGGCCCGGCCGCCCTCCGGTCCGTCGTGGCCGAATCCGCTGATCGAGAGCACGACCAGCCGCGGATTGAGCTCGGCGAGCATCTCGTTGCCGAAGCCGAGCCGGGCCAGCGTCCCCGGCCGGAAGTTCTCCATCAGGACGTCGGCCCGCCGCAGCAGTTCGGTCAGCACCTCGCGGTCGGCGTCGTCCTTGAGGTCGAGCGCGATCGACTCCTTGTTGCGGTTCGCCGACAGGAAGTAGGTCGACTCCCGCTGGCCGGAGTCGGGCTGCACGAACGGCGGACCCCAGCCCCGGCTGTCGTCGCCGCTGCCCGGACTCTCCACCTTGATGACGCGGGCGCCGAGGTCGCCCAGCATCATCGCGGCGTGCGGTCCGGCGAGGGCGCGGGTGAGGTCGACGACGAGCACGCCGTCCAGTGGTCCGGACACGGTGGGCACTCCCTCGCGACGGTGGTCAGGACGTGCCCGAAGCATCGTGGAGGGCGGACCCGCCCCGCGAGTCGGGGCGCGTCAGGGCAGCGTCTGCCACCCGCCGGAAGGGGTGACGACGGCGCCGACGCGGTGGTCGTGCGACTCGGTGGGAAGCGTGTCGAGCAGTTCGTCGTCGAACACGACGGCGACCAGGACGGCGCCGGGGCGCGCGTGGCGCAGCGCCCGGTCGTAGTAGCCGCCGCCGCGGCCGAGCCGCACGCCGTCCCGCGCCACCGCGACCGCCGGCGTCACGACGACCTCGGCAGTGCCGATCGCCGTCGGCCCCAGCCGCGGCCCCACCGGCTCGAGCAGCCCGAAGCGGCCCGGTGCCAGCCGCCCGGTGTCCACCGCCCAGGAGAGCTCGCCACCCGTCGCCGGCACGACCGGCAGCAGCACCCGCGCGCCGAGCCGGGTGAAGACGGCCGGCAACCGGCCGTGGCCGGGCTCCTCCGGATCGGGCACGAAGGCGGCGAAGGTGCGCACCCCGGACAGGCCTTCGAGCAGCGCCTTCGCCACGGCGGCCGCCGCCGCGGAGCGCTCGCCGGACGTCCGCGCCGCCCGGCGCGCCAGCACCCGCGCGCGGATCAGTTCCTTCGCGGCCGCCGGATCGGTGCCGTGCCCGATGGGGGGTGGCTCCCCACCGGGGACGACGGTCACCTCGCCAGGCTAACCAGGCACGGCGCGGAGTCGCCCGGGAACGGGGACGACGCGGCGCCGGCGTGCTCCGGGACCGCCGAGTTCGTGTACGACCTGCCTGCGGAGGGCGCGTCGCCGTCCCGACAGGGCTCCGCGGGGGCACCATCGCAGCTGGAGGTCCGTGGACGGGCCCGCCGCCCCGCCTGGGTGCAGCGGAGCGGGAGCGCGGATCCGGACGACAGCGACGGTGGTGAGGATGAGCGAGGACAGCACGGGAGGCCGCTCCGGAGGGCACAGGGACACCGCACAGGTGGACCTGCGTGCCCGTCCGGTGCCGGACCGGACGGGGGGCGTCACGGTGCGCGAGCCGGAGCCGTCCCGCGAGCACCCGTCCCTGCCGACGCCACGGGTGGACGGCGGGACGCAGGACTCCGGCTCGCTGAGCCAGGTCCGCACGGTCGAGCGGCACCTCGACGAGATCCTCGCCGCGGTGCCTCAGCCGGACCCCATCGAGCTGGCCGTGCTCGACGCGCAGGGCCTGCTCTGCGCCGAGGACGTCGTCAGCGCCCGCGCCCTACCGTCGTTCGACCAGGCCGCCCTCGACGGGTACGCGGCCCGGTACGAGGACGTCGCGGTCGCCTCGATCGACCGGCCGCTCCAGCTGGCCGTGGTGGGGGAGAACCTCGCCGGGGCGGGCGATCCCTCTTCGATCGGGCCGGGGTTGACCGTCAAGGTGGCCGCAGGCGCGATGCTGCCCACCGGCGCGGACGTCGTCGTCCCTGCCGTCTGGACCGACCAGGGCCCGGCGCGGGTCACCGTGCACGCCGCTCCGCCGGCCGGCAGCTACGTGCGCCGCACCGGCGACGACGTCGCCCCCGGCGACGCCGCCGTCCAGGTCGGGACGCCGATCGGCCCGGCGCAGATCAGCCTCCTCGCCGCGGTGGGCCGCGAGCGGGTGCTCGTCCGGCCGCGGCCGCGGATCGCGGTGCTCTGCGCCGGCACCGAGCTCGTCGATGTCGGCACGACGCCCGCGCCCGGGCAGGTCGTCGACGTCAACAGCTACGCGCTGGCCGCGGCCGCCCGCGACGCCGGCGCCGAGGCCTACCGGTCGGGCATCCTGCCCAGCGACCGCCGCCGGCTCGGCGAGGTGCTGGAGAGCCAGCTGCTGCGCAGCGACCTGGTGCTCATCGCCGGCACGTTCGGCAGCGGCGGGTACGACCAGGTCCAGGAGGTGCTCGCCGAGCTCGGCCCGATGAGCTACCGCTCGGTGACCATGCACCCGGGGCCGGCGCAGGGCTTCGGCCGGCTCGGCCGCGACGAGGTGCCGGTCATCTGCATCCCCGGCGAGCCCGTCGCCGCGCTGGTGTCCTTCGAGGTCTTCGTGCGCCCGGCCATCCGCCTGATGCTCGGCAAGCGCCAGCTCTTCCGCCGGACCGTGCAGGCCGTCAGCGGTCAGCAGCTGGTCTCGCCGCTGGGCTACCGGCAGTACCTGCACGGCACGGTCATGCGCCATCCGGACGGCGGCTACGTCGTCGAGCCGGTCGGCGACGGCACCGATGCGCAGCTCGCCCGCATGGCCCGCGCCAACTGCCTGATCGTCATCGACGAGGACGTCACCGAGGTCGCCCCGGGCGGCCTGGTCACGGTCATGCCGCTGCTGCTCGGCGGCTGAGCGGCGACGATCCCTTCGTGGACGACCCTCTCCTGCACCCCGGCTGGCCGGCGCGGCTCACCGCCGGGCCGGTACGGCTGGATCCCCTCCGGCGAGGGGACGCGCGCGACTGGGTGCGGCTCCGACTGGACAACGAGGAGTGGCTGGCCCCCTGGGAGCCCTCCGCGCCGCTCCCGTGGCGGTCGCGGCACAGCCCGACCGCGTTCCGGGCGATGCGGCGGGCCGGTTTCCGGCGGGCGCGAGCGGGGCTGTCCCTGCCGTTCGCCGTGCGCGTCGACGGACAGCTCGCGGGCCAGGTGACGATCGACAACGTCGTCCGCGGCGCCCTCCGCTCCGGTCACCTGGGGTACTGGGTCGACCAGGCGGTGTCGGGCCGCGGACTGGCCACCCTGGCCGTCGCGCTCGTCTGTGACCACGCCTTCGGTCCCGCCGGCCTGCACCGGCTTCAGGCCGACATCCGACCGGAGAACCTGCGCAGCCAGCGGCTGGTCGAGCGCCTCGGCTTCCGCCAGGAGGGCGTGCTGCGCCGCTACCTCGACATCGACGGCGACTGGCGCGACCACCTGTCCTATGCGTTGCTGGCCGAGGACGTGCCGGGCGGCCTGCTGGCCCGCTGGCAGGCCCGGGCGGCCGGCTCCCACTAGCAGCTCCGGGGCGCGTGGCGCCGGCGCGCGCCCTCGACACGCCGCCCGTCGTCACACCGGTCCCACGACACGACAGGACACACCGCGCGCCTCCCTCGTCCCGCACGTTCGCGCCCCTAACCTGCACTTCGCGAGTGACTTGTGAGACAGGTGGTGTGCCAATGGGATCGGGCGTGCTTCTCGCCGCTTTGGTCGTGCTGTGGTTCGTCGTGCTGGTGCCCATGGTGGTGACCCGCGGCGACACTCAGGGTGGTCGAGTGGAGGCCGCGGACGCCGGCCGGACGCTGCAGCGCCGCCGCGCGGGCACGGCGGTCTCCGCCGCGACCGAGCGTGTGGCGATCGACCGTGACGCGCTGCTCGACAGCGGTGAGCTCCAGGTGGACGTGCACGCGCTCCGGCGCCGCACGCTGGCCGGCCTCATCGGTCTGGCCGGCGTCGCGCTCCTCGGCGCGCTCTTCTACCAGCCGTGGATGTGGGCGCCGCAGGTCTTCCTCGACCTCGTCGTCATCGGCTACCTCCTGGTGCTGCGTCGCACCGCGCGGCGCGAGCGGCTGGCCGCTCGCCGGCACGCTCGTGCGGCCGCCCGCGAGGCGATGCGGCCCGCCGCTGCCCGTGTGCCCGCGCCGCGTCTGGAGGACCTGGTCCTCCGCACCATCACGGCGGAGCCGACAGAGACCGCCGAGGAGCAGCCGACGGTGGCCGCCGAGCGGCTGCCGCACCCCAGCGTGCCGCTGGCCCCGGTGCACACGCTGCGCCCCGGCCGCGTCGTCGCCGCCCGCACGCCGGCCCCGGCCGGCTGGCAGAACAGTGCCGTGGTGGGCCTGGACGACGACGACCTCGGCTTCGCCGACATCGACGAGTACCAGCCGCGTCGCGTCGCCAACGCCTGACGGCCCCGCCGGCACCGCCCCTTCGGCGGTGCCGGTGCGGACGGCAGGTACGCTGTCCGACCGAGGGGCTGTGGCGCAGTCCGGTAGCGCACCTCGTTCGCATCGAGGGGGTCAGGGGTTCGAATCCCCTCAGCTCCACACCCTCACCACACGCCGGAGGCCGTCGGGACGCGAGTCCTGGCGGCCTCCGTCGTCGTGTGCGCCGCTCCTCCCGGGCCCCCGGTCCCGCGGGCTGACAGCATGAGCCGGTGACCGATCCGCGCCTCAATGCCACGGCCGCCGCGCTGCTCGGGCTGCTGCACGACGAGCCGATGACCGGCTGGGAGCTGATCGGCTGCGCGCAGGAGCGGATCGGCGAGTTCTGGTCGATCACCCAGAGCCAGGTCTACCGCGAGCTCACCGCCATGGCCGAGCGCGGCCTCGTCGACGTCGGCCCGCCCGGACCGCGCGACCGCAAGCCCTATGCGCTGACCGAGGCTGGGCGCGAGGCCTTCGCCGCGTGGGTCGCGCAGGCGCCGGGCGCCGACCAGGTCCGCATCCCGCTGCTGCTCACCATCGCCTTCGCCGACCACCTGCCCGCCGGTCAGCTGGCCGCGCTCGTCGCAGAGCAGCGGCAGGTGCACGCCGACCGCCTGGCCCGCTACCGGGAGCACGCCGCCGGGATGGACGGCGACGCCCCGCCCGCCCGACGGGCGACCCTGGAGTTCGGGCTGCGCCACGAGGAGGCCGTGCTCGACTGGTTCGACGCCCTGCCCGGACTGCTCCGGCGCGACTGATCCCCCGCGCCGTCGTCAGAACCAGGAGGGGAACCACATCCGGGCCATCCACTCCGCATGGGTCAGCTCCTGCCCGGTGAACACCGGGTAGAAGAAGGCGAACGTGCCCGCCACCAGCGCGACATAGAGGCAGACCACCGCCAGGCCCACCTGCCGCCGGAACCGATCACCCCGCCCGATGACGTCCTGCAGCACGAGGACGACGCCGAGGACGAAGAACGGCACCACCGGCGCCATGTAGAAGATGAACATGGTCCGTTCGAGGTTGACGAACCACGTCAGCCAGCCGGCGGCGATGCCGACGACCACGGTGATGGCCACCGGGTCGCGGCGGGCGACGATCCGCCAGGCGAGCCAGGCCATCGCCACCGGGAACAGGAACCACAGCGTCGGCGTCCCGAGCATCAGGATGTAGCGGACCACCTGCTCGCCGGCGTCGTCGGTGAGCCCCTGCGGGTTCCACAGCAGGATCGGCCGGCCGGTCACGATCCACGACCACGGCTTGGACTCCCACGGGTGCGGTGAGGCCAGGCCGCTGTGGAAGTCGAACCACTCGACGTGCATGTGCCACCAGCTGCGCAGGACCCCCGGGACGAACGGGAACGCCGTCTCCGGGTGCTCGTCGGCCCAGTGCCGGCCCTGCGAGGTCTCACCCAGGAACCAGCCGGTGAAGCTCGCGAGGTAGGTCAGCACCGGGACGGCGCCCAGCGCCCACGCCGCGCCGGGCAGGCCGCGGCGCAGCGCCGTCCGCGACGGCCGGGGGACGCCGGCGTCACGCCAGGCGGAGCGCTCCCAGAACAGCGACAGGACGGCGAAGAGCGCCAGGAAGTAGATGCCGCTCCACTTGACCGCGCAGGCACACCCGAACAGGACTCCGGCGGCGATCCGCCATCCGCGTGGTCCGAGGCGGAAGCCGGCCGCGGGGACGGGGAGCGCGGCGAGGATCCGCTGCCGCACCCGGTCGCGGTCGACGACCAGGCACGCTACGGCGGAGACGACGAAGAGCTGCAGGAAGACGTCGAGCAGGCCGATCCGGCTGAGCGTGAACGACAGCCCGTCCAGCGCCAGCAGCAGCCCGGCCAGCAGGCCGAGCACGGTGGAGCCGGTCAGCCGCCGTCCCATCCGGGCCAGGACGACGACGGCTGTTGCACCTGCCACTGCCGACGGGAAGCGCCAGCCCACCGAGTCGTAGCCGAAGACCGCCTGGCCGGACGCGATCAGCCATTTGCCCAGGGGCGGGTGGACGATGAACGTGTAGCCGCGGTTGTACTCGGAGCCCCACCGCAGCAGCTCCGCCGCCTCGGGCGGGTAGTAGGCCTCGTCGAAGAGCACATCGGTGGGGTAGCTGATCTCCCACAGCCGACTGACCAGGGTCAGCACGCCCAGGACGCCGGCGGCGATCCAGGCGAGCCGGTTGTCGTCGGGCAGCGGCGGCGTCCGGTCGACGGAGGGCCGGGGGAGCGGTCGCCGGAAGTGGGTCCGGGGCGGGCCCGGGTCCTCCGCCGTCCGCTCGGCCTCCAGCACCGCCATGCCCGCCAGGGTAGTGAAAGGACGCGCCTGCCCCCGGCACTCGCAAGCTCGCGCCGGGCCCCGGCAGGCGGGCCTACGACGGACGGTCGTGACAGGCTCTCCGCCGTGACCGGCCGACTCGTCCTGGGGGGCGCCCCGCTGGGCCAGCCCGGCGACGTCGGGCCCCGGCTGCGCGAGGCCATCGCCGCCGCGGATGTGCTGGCCGTCGAGGACACCCGGCGGCTGCACCGGCTCGCCTCCGACCTCGGCGTGACCGTGTCAGGCCGGGTGGTGACGTTCCACGAGACGGTCGAGCGTTCGCGGCTGCCCGGTCTCGTCGAGGCGCTGGTCGGCGGCGCGACGGTCCTGCTGCTGACGGATGCGGGGATGCCGTCGGTGTCCGATCCGGGCTACTCGCTCGTGCGGGCCGCCGTGGACGCGGGCGTCGCGGTGACCTCGGTGCCCGGGCCCTCGGCGGTGACGACGGCGCTCGCCGTCTCCTGGCCTGCCGGTCGACCGGTTCTGCTTCGAGGGCTTCCTGCCGCGCAAGGGCGGAGAGCGGCGGTCGCGGCTGACCGCCCTGGCGTCCGAGCCGCGCACGATGGTGTTCTTCGAGTCGCCGCACCGGCTGGCCGACGCGCTCGCCGACGCGGTGGCGGCCTTCGGAGGGTCGCGGGCCGCGGCGGTCTGCCGGGAGCTGACGAAGACGCACGAGGAGGTGCGCCGGGGGCCGCTGGCGGAGCTCGCCGCGTGGGCCGCCGACGGCGTGCGCGGTGAGATCACGCTGGTGGTCTCGGGCGCCGAGCCCGTCACTGCGGAGCTCTCGCCGTCCGAGCTGGCCGCGCTGGTCGCCGACGAGGAGGCCGCCGGCGCCGACCGCAAGGAGGCCATCCGCGCGGTCATGGCCCGCACCGGCCTGCCGCGCCGCGTCGTCTACGACGCCGTCGTCGCCGGGAAGGGCTGAGGCCCCCGGGGCGAACCCACTATTCGTGCACGAATCGTGGCGTCGCGGGCACCGAGACCACCACCTGTGCACGAACGGTGCGATGTGGATGGCCCGAGCAGCCGTCCACGCCGGCTGCGGCACGGTCCGGCGGTGCCTGTCGCCCCTCGAGTCCCGCCGATCCTGCGTGGTCGCGCTTTCCGCGGCAGCGAGGCGATCGCGAATGGGATCCTGACGCCGAACCGGCTGCGTGGACCGGCGTGGCGACCGATCTTCCAGGACGTCTACGTCGATGCGTCTGTGCCGGACACGCACCGGCTGCGAGCCGTCGCCGCAGCTGGGTTGCTCGTACCGGAGGCCGTCGTGTCGGGCCTCAGCGCCGCGGTGCTGTGGGGCGTCGACCTTGCAGGACCTCAGGACGACGTCGAGCTGACCGTGGCTCCGAGCGCGCATGCCCGACGGATCCCCGGTGTGCGCGTGCGTCGCGCACGGGTCGACGCCGCCGAGATCGGCCGAAGGGGCGGCATTCGCGTCACGGCCCCGGCGCTGACGGCCGTCCGGGTGGCCTCGGTCCTGCCCCCGGACGAAGCCGTGGTCGCCGTCGACCGACTGGTCGTGGCCGGCGTGGTGGATCTCGCAGCAGTACGGGTCCGAGCCGGAGCGCCGGGCACGCCGCCGAGGGCGCGTGCTGCCTGTACCCGCGCCGATGGCCTGGCGCAGTCGCCCCAGGAGACGCGGCTCCGTCTGCTGATGCGACGGCACCGGCTCCCCGAGCCGGTGGCCCAGTACGTCGTGCGGCACGAGGGCCGGTTCGTCGCACGGGTCGACTTCGGTTGGCCCGAGCTGAAGCTGGCCGTCGAGTACGACGGGCTGTGGCACTCCGCCGACGACCAGTTCGCGAAGGACCGGCAACGCCTCAACCGGCTTCGGGAGGCCGGATGGACGGTCGTCTTCGTGACGGCGGCAGACCTCCGGGATCCGTTGCGTCTGATCGCGACGATCCGCGCCGCCCTGGGTCGGTGACCACCGTTCGTGCGCAGACCGTGTTCTCGAGGGCAGTGAGACCACGGTTCGTGCCCAAACGGTCTAAGCGCAGGGAGACAGGTCAGAGCCAGCCGTTGCGCTTGAAGCCGCGGTGGAGCAGGACGCACACCGCCGCGATGAGCAGCAGCACTGCCGGGTAGCCCCAGCGCCAGTCGAGCTCGGGCATGAAGCGGAAGTTCATCCCGTAGATCCCGGCGATGGCGGTGGGGACGGCGATGATGCCGGCCCACGCCGAGATCTTGCGCATGTCCTCGTTGTCGGCCATCTGCGTGCGGGCCAGCGACGCCTGCAGGATCGAGGTCAGCAGCTCGTCCAGCGACGCCACCTGGTCGCGGACGCGGATGGCGTGGTCCTGCACGTCGCGGAAGTAGGACCGCATCGTCTCCGGCACGACGTCGACGTGGCGTTCGGCGAGCCGCTGCAGCGGGACCTCGAGCGGCGAGACCGCCCGCCGCAGCTGCAGGAGCTCCCGCTTCAGCTGGTAGAGGCGCGCGATGTCGTCGTTGCGCTCCGGGCTGAAGACCGACGTCTCGAGCTCGTCGACGTCGTCCTCCACGGCAGCGGCGACCTCCACGAAGCTGTCGACCACGAGGTCCGCGACGGCGTAGAGCACGGCCGACGGGCCCAGGCAGAGCAGGTCCCGCTGCCGCTCGAGCTGCTGCCGCAGGTCCATCAGGGCGTTGTGCTCGCCGTGGCGCACGGTGATGACGTAGTTCGCGCCGAGGAAGACCATGACCTCGCCGGTGTCGATCACCTCGCTGGTCGAGGTCAGCCGCTCGTGCTCCACGTACCGGGTCGTCTTGAGCACCATGAAGAGCGCGTCGTCGTACTGCTCGAGCTTGGGCCGCTGGTGGGCGTAGACGGCGTCCTCCACGGCGAGCGGGTGCAGGCCGTACGTGCGGGCGATGGCGCCGAGCTCGGACTCCGTGGGCGCGAACAGCCCCAGCCACACGAAGCCGCCCGACTCGCGTCGCGATGCGGAGGGCGTCGTCGGGGCGCACCGGCTCCTGCCGGAGGCCGTCGACGTAGACGGCGCAGTCGACGACCGGGTCGGGGCAGGGCGCGCCGCGCCGGCTCGCGCCGCTGGCGGCCCGCCGGCGCCGGGCGCACGGACGAGGACCGTCCCGACAGCGGTGCGGGAGGCGACGTGTCCCTGCTGGCTCATGCACACCTCCTGGGCGCCGGTCCGGTCGGAACGGACCCGAGCAGCGTAGGCGTGCGGGTGATCCGGAGCCGTGCGACGCTGCCGCGGGGACCGCAGGAGCGCGGGTTCGGCCGGCGAGGGGGGAATCGTGGCCGCAGGCCTTCGGGTGAAGTCGATCGAGCAGTCCATCCAGGACACCGACGAACCGGAGCACCGGCTCAAGAAGAGCCTGTCCGGCCTCGACCTGACCGTCTTCGGGGTCGGCGTCGTCATCGGGGCCGGCATCTTCGTGGTCACCGGCGTCGTCGCGCAGGGCCAGGCGGGGCCGGCGGTGGCCATCTCCTTCGTGATCGCCGGCGTCACCTGCGCGCTCGCGGCGCTCTGCTACGCCGAGTTCGCCTCCACGGTGCCGGTGGCCGGCTCGGCGTACACGTTCTCCTACGCCACCTTCGGCGAGTTCGTCGCGTGGATCATCGGCTGGGACCTGATCCTCGAGTTCTCGATCGGCGCCGCCGCTGTCTCGACCAGCTGGTCGGGCTACCTCGCCCAGCTCCTCGAGGACGTCGGGCTCACGGTCCCCGGCTGGCTGTCCGGCGAGGGCGCGGTCAACGTGTCCGCCATGGTGCTGGCCCTGGCGATGACCGGCGTGCTGGTGCTCGGCATCAAGGTCTCGTCCCGGTTCAACGCGATCGTGGTGGCCATCAAGGTGACGGTCGTGCTGATCGTCGTCGCGGTCGGCGTGTTCTTCCTGGAGGCCGCCAACTACAGCCCGTTCATCCCTCCCGCGCAGCCGCCCGCCGAGGGCGCGACGGGTGGGGACGCGCCGCTGGTGCAGACGTTGTTCGGCTTCGCCCCGACGACGTTCGGCTGGGGTGGCGTGATCGCCGGCGCGGCGATCGTCTTCTTCGCCTTCATCGGGTTCGACATCGTCGCGACCGCGGCGGAGGAGACCCGCGACCCCGCGCGTGACATGCCCCGCGGCATCCTCGGCTCGCTGGCGATCTGCACCGTCCTCTACGTCGCGGTCTCGCTGGTCGTCGTGGGCATGCAGGACTACCGGGACCTCGACCCCACGGCACCGCTGGCGGACGCGTTCTCGTCCCGTGGCCTGCCGGTGTTCGCGACGATCATCTCGCTCGGCGCGCTGATCGGGCTGACGTCCGTGGTGATGATCCTGATGCTCGGCCAGTCGCGGGTGCTCTTCGCCATGGCCCGCGACCGGCTGCTGCCGCGGTGGTTCGCCGGCGTCCACCCGCGGTACGGAACGCCGTACCGCATCACGATCGCCACCGGCCTGCTGGTGACGGTGCTGGCCGGTCTGGTTCCGCTCGAGGAGCTCACCGAACTGGTCAACATCGGCACCCTGGCCGCGTTCCTGCTCGTCTCGATCGGCGTCATCGTGCTGCGCCGCACGCGGCCCGACCTCCCGCGGGCGTTCCGCGTCCCGCTGATGCCGGTGCTGCCGATCCTGTCGGCGCTGGCCTGCGTGTGGCTGATGCTGAACCTGCCCGGAAACACGTGGCTGCGCTTCCTCGCCTGGATGGCCCTCGGCTTTGCCGTCTACTTCCTCTACGGGCGCAGCCACAGCCGGCTCGCCGAACGAGCGCGCGCGGAGGGCCGCGCGGAGGACATCGCCCGCTGAGCCACCCGACCGGGTGAAAACCGCTGTCGCCCCCTCCAGCACCACCCCGCGGCGGCCGACCTGACCTGCATGGCGATCAGCGTCCTCGATGTCCGCAGCACCTTCGTGCTCCCGCGGCTCGTCGTGCCGTCGCGCGCCACGGTCCGGACGGCGGCCCCCGCGGCCCCGCGCCGGCTGCCGCTGACCGTCGTCGCCGCCGCAGCCCTCGGCGTCACCGAGGCGCTCGGCCTCCTGGCCGTCGGCCTCACCGGGCTCGACACCCTGCTGCTGTCGACCCACCGCCCGCACGGCGGCATCGTCGGCGGCGTCGTCCTCCTGCTCGCCACCTGGGTCGTGTCCAGCGCCGGCAGCGGCGCAGCCATGGTCGACGGGACCGGACGACGCGGCTTCGTCGCCGTCGCCTACGCCGAGCTCTTCGCAGTGGCCATCGTCGGTGTCGCCGCCGTCGCGATCCCGCTGCCGGTGCCCACTCCGGCGAACCTGCCGCTGCCCGCCGTCGTCCTGATGGCGCTGGCCGTGCCGGTCGCCAAGCTGCTGCTGGCCGGCACCACCTCGGTGCAGGCCTGGATCGCCGCCGGCCCGCGGATCCGCGAGCGCCGTCCCGACCCGGTCGCCCGGCACCGCATGGTCGCCACCGTGACCATGGCCGTCATCGGCCTCGGCCTGGGCGCGGTCGCCATCGGCGGCCCGCAGCCGGACGGCTCCGGCGGCATCGGCACCGCGGTCACCGCCGTCGTCGCCGACCGCTGACCGGAGGTGGCGACCGCCACCTCACTACCACTTGCTCGGCGCCTCCGCCGCTCCGCTCCTCGGTCGCTGGCGCTCCCTGCGATGCTCACGGCTCCGCGCGCCTTCACTAGGCTCCCCGCGTGAGTGATCGGCACATCCTGACCGCGGTCGCCTGGCCCTACGCCAACGGCCCCCGGCACATCGGCCACGTCTCCGGCTTCGGCGTCCCCTCCGACGTCTTCAGCCGGTACCACCGCATGGCGGGCGACCGGGTGCTGATGGTCAGCGGCACCGACGAGCACGGGACGCCGATCACGGTCGCAGCGGACGCCGAGGGGGTCACCCCCCGCCAGATCGCCGACCGCAACAACCGGATCATCGTCGACGACCTGGCCGCGCTGGGGCTCAGCTACGACCTCTTCACGCGGACGACGACGGTCAACCACCACCGCATCGCCCAGGAGATCTTCTCGGGGCTGCTGAAGAACGGGTACGTCTTCCCGCAGACGACGCTCGGCGCGATCAGCCCGTCGACCGGCCGCACCCTGCCCGACCGCTACATCGAGGGCACCTGCCCCATCTGCGGGTACGACGGCGCCCGCGGCGACCAGTGCGACAACTGCGGCAACCAGCTCGACCCGATCGACCTGATCAACCCGAAGAGCCGGATCAACGGCGAGACGCCGAAGTTCGTCGAGGAGGAGCACTACTTCCTCGACCTCCCGGCGTTCACCAAGGCGCTGGGCGACTGGCTGGCCACCCGCACGAGCTGGCGGCCCAATGTCCTCAACTTCAGCGTCAACCTGCTCGACGACCTGAAGCCGCGCAGCTACACCCGCGACATCGACTGGGGCGTGCCGGTGCCCCTCGACGGCTGGCGCGATCGGCCGGACAAGCGCATCTACGTCTGGTTCGACGCGGTCGTCGGCTATCTGTCGGCGTCGATCGAGTGGGCCCGCCGCTCCGGCGACCCGGAGGCGTGGCGGCAGTGGTGGCAGACGCCGGACTCCGACGCCTACTACTTCATGGGCAAGGACAACATCGTCTTCCACTCCGAGATCTGGCCCGCCCAGCTCCTCGGCTACAACGGCGAGGGGGACAAGGGCGGCACCCCCGGGTCGCTCGGCCGGCTCAACCTGCCCACCGAGGTCGTCTCCAGCGAGTTCCTGACCATGGAGGGTCGCAAGTTCTCCTCGTCGCGCAACGTCGTCATCTACGTGCGCGACTTCCTGGCCCGCTACGACGCCGACGCGCTGCGCTACTTCATCGCCGTGGCCGGACCGGAGAACCAGGACACCGACTTCACCTGGGCGGAGTTCCTCCGCCGCAACAACGACGAGCTCGTCGCCGGCTGGGGGAACCTGGTCAACCGCACCGTGTCGATGGCGGCCAAGAACGTCGGCGCCGTCCCGACGCCGGGCGAGCTGACCGGCGAGGACCGGGCGCTGCTCGCGTCGACGTCGGGCGCGTTCGCACCCGTCGGGGACCTGCTGTCGCGCAACCGGCAGAAGGCGGCGATCGGCGAGGCCATGCGCGTCGTCGGCGAGGCGAACAAGTACCTGTCGGACCAGGCGCCGTGGAAGCTCAAGGAGGACCCGGCCCGCCGGGACACCGTGCTGCACACCGCGCTGCAGGCCATCAAGGACTGCAACGCCCTGCTCACGCCCTTCCTCCCGCAGTCGGCGCAGAAGGTGCACGAACTGCTCGGCGGCACCGGTGTCTGGTCGGCGCAGCCGGAGATCGTGGAGGTCACCGACCTCGACGACGGCTCGCCCTACCCGATCATCACCGGGCGCTACGACGAGCAGCAGGCCGGCTGGGCGTCCACGCCGCTGCCGCCGTCGGGCACGCCGCTGGCCCCGCCGACCCCGCTCTTCCGGAAGCTCGACGAGTCGATCGTGGAGGAGGAGCTGCGTCGGCTGGAGGACGGCGGGACCTCGGAGTGAGTCGCTCGGCCGCCTCGCGCGCCAACCGGCGCGGGGAGCCGCCGCCGTCCCCGGAGCCGCTGCCCGGCCCGGCGGTGGACAGCCACACCCACCTCGACATCGTCCTGGGGGAGCGGCCGGCCGGGGACGAGCACGGCGAGTGGGCGTCCGACGAGGACGTCGACGCCGAGATCGCGGCCGCCGTGGCCGTGAACGTGCCGTGGCTGGTGCAGGTGGGCGTCGACGTGCCCTCGTCCCGCTGGTCGGCCGCGCTCGCGGAGCGGCACCCGAACGTGCTCGCCGCCGTCGCCATCCACCCGAACGAGGCCGGGGCCGGGCGGGCGACCGACGACGCCCTCGCCGAGATCGACCGGCTCGCCGCACAGCCACGGGTGCGGGCGATCGGGGAGACCGGGCTGGACCGCTACCGCACCGGGCCGGAGGGCTGGGCGGCGCAGGAGGCGTCGTTCCGCGCGCACATCCGGATCGCCCGGGAGCACGGCCTGGCCCTGGTCGTCCACGACCGCGACGCGCACGACGAGATCCTCCGGGTCGTCGACGACGAGGGCGCCCCGGAGCACGTGGTGATGCACTGCTTCTCCGGGAACGCCGGCTTCGCCCGGGCGTGCGTCGAGCGGGGCTTCGTGCTGTCGTTCGCCGGCACCCTGACCTTCGGCAACGCCGACGACCTGCGCGAGGCGGCGGCGGCCACCCCGGCCGACCGGCTGCTGGTCGAGACCGACGCGCCGTTCCTCACGCCGATGCCGCACCGGGGACGCCCGAACGCCTCGCGTCTGGTTCCGCACACGGTGCGCGCCCTCGCCGAACTCACCGGCACCGACGTCGCGGAGCTGTGCGCCACCCTCACCGCCACCGCGGAGCGCGTCTTCGGTTCGTGGAAGCACGCGGAGGCCGGCGCCCCCTGACGGGTCGATCAGGTGGACACTTGTCGCCATGGGCCGCCTGATCGCCGTCGTGCTCTTCATCGCCGTGCTGGCCCCCGGCGTCCTGTTGGCGCGCGGCTGGTGGCTGGCGGCCGGTCGCCGCGCGGTCGCCTCGGCGGGCGTCGAGCTCGCCGAGCCGACCCCGGAGGGGACCGCCGTCCTCCGCCGGCAGGCCCAGCACGGACGGCGGGTCCGTGCGGCCGGCTGGCTGCTCGGCGCCGCCATGATCGTCGGCAGCCTCGTGCTGTTCGCCGAGTCGTCGGTGTTCCTGTGGGTGCCCGCGCTGATCCTCGGCCTGCTCGCCGCGGTGCTGCTGGCCGAGCTGACCCGCCCCCGGCCGCGCTGGGCGCTGAGCTCGCCGCCGCGCCGTCCCCGTCAGGGGGAGCTCGTCTCGGGTGGGCTGGTGTGGACGATGCGCGGCGTCGTCCTCGCCGAGGCCGCCGCGACCGTCGTCCTCTGGCGCGCGGGCGAGCTGAACGACGCCGTGGGCTGGGTGGCCCTCGTCGTCCCCGTCCTCGCCTGGCTCGTCGCCGAGGCCGCGCTGCTGCGGGCGCTGGTGCGCCCGCTCCCCGCCCAGGGCGCCGACCTCCCGGTCGACGAGGCGCTGCGCACCTGGACCGCGCACCTCGTCGCCGCCGCGGCGAGCGTGCTCGCGCTGCTGCCGCTGGGCACGCTGCTCCTGGTCGGCGGCATCGAGCTCGGTGACCGGGTCACCGCCGGCTTCGACCTCGTCCCCGTAGCGCTCGTGGCCGGGGGCTTCTCCGCGCTGGCGGCCGGCGTCGCGGTCGCCGGGTTCCTGCTCACCTGGCTGCGTCCGGTGCGCTCGAACGCGCACGCCATGACCAGCTGACGGCGCGGCGGGCTACCCGTCCGCTCCTCCGTTCACCCTGTGGCCTTGGTCACGGGAGTGCGCCTGCGCCTCATTCGCCCCACCCGCCTCTCCCGGCACGGCGCTCACGCTGCGTACCGGCGTGCCCACGTTTCGCGGCCACTGCGTCCTGATTCACTGCGAGCGCTCCATTGCCACTCGCACAGCGTTCGTTATCGTGTCGTGACCGACAGCCGGGGTGGAAGACCGACGGCGTCCTCCGACCCGGCACTCGGGTCGTCGGCGCGCCCGTCCTCCTGCCCGGGTCCTGTGACCTCGTGGAAGTGCCGTGCGCCGCTCGCTGCAACTCGCCCTGTTCGCCTTCGTGCTCCTCGGACTCGTCGGCGGTCTGCTGGCGTACGCGGTCGCCCAGAAGTCGGTGACCCTGCTGATCGACGGGCAGACGCGCGAGGTCGGCACGTACGCGGCGACGGTCGGCGAGGTGCTCGAGGACGAGGGCGTGCCGGCCGACGAGCACGACGACGTCCTCCCGGGCCTCGGCCAGAGCCTCTCGGACGGCGACACCGTCGTCCTCAACCGCGCGCGGCCGCTGCGGCTCACCGTCGACGGCGTCGACCGCGAGGTCTACGTGACGGCCCTGTCGGTCGACGAGGCGCTCGCGCAGCTCGGCTACCGCGGCGACGACCTGGTGCTCTCGGCCAGCCGCAGCGAGCGCGTGCCGCTCGACGGCATGGCGCTGACCATCACCCGCCCCAAGGACATCGTGCTGATCGCCGACGGGAACGAGCGCGTGGTGAGCACGACCGCGGCCACCGCCGGCGAACTGCTCGCCGAGCAGGGCATCGCGCTGTCGGCCACCGACAAGACCAGCCTCTACCCCGAGCAGATCCTGCTGGACCAGATGAAGCTGCAGGTCTTCCGCGTGACGGTCGAGCAGAAGTCGGTCACGAAGGCCGATTCCGTACGAGACGGTCGAGGTCGAGGACCCGACCGCCTACGAGGGCGAGGAGACGGTGGTCACGCCCGGCCGCGCCGGCGAGAAGGTGACCACCTACCGCCTCACCTTCGTGGACGGCGAGAAGGTCGCCCGCAAGGAGCTGAACAGCGAGGTCACCCGCAAGCCGGTGACCGAGAAGGTCAAGGTCGGCACCAAGGAGCGCCCGGCCGCGCCCAGCGTCGCGAGCGGCAGCGTCTGGGACCGCTTGGCCCAGTGCGAGGCCGGTGGCAACTGGTCGATCAACACCGGCAACGGCTACTACGGCGGGCTCCAGTTCAACCTGGGCACGTGGCAGTCGTACGGCGGGCAGGGCTATCCGCACGAGAACAGCCGCGAGCAGCAGATCGCCATCGCGCAGAAGCTCGTCAACGCCAACGGCGGCAGCTACGGCGCGTGGCCGCACTGCTCCTCGCAGCTCGGCCTCCCCTGACCGACCCCGCCGCACCAGGCCTCCTCGGGCCGGCCGCGATCCGCGAGCTGGCCCGGGAGCTGGACCTGCGCCCCACCAAGACCCTCGGGCAGAACTTCCTGCACGACGCCAACACCATCCGCCGCATCGTGCGGACCGCCGATCTGCGGCCGGACGACGTCGTCCTCGAGGTCGGCCCCGGCCTCGGATCGCTCACTCTCGGCCTGCTGGGCGCCGCGGCGCGGGTGGTCGCGGTCGAGATCGACCCACGGCTCGCCGAGCTGCTGCCGCGCACCGTCGCCGAGCGGGCACCCGAGCAGGCGGACCGCCTCGAGGTCGTGCAGGCCGATGCGCTCGCCGTGCGCGAGATCCCCGGGCCGCCGCCCACTGCCCTGGTGGCCAATCTGCCGTACAACGTGGCGGTGCCCGTCCTGCTGCACCTGCTGGAGCTCCTCCCGTCGCTGGACCGCGCGCTGGTGCTGGTGCAGGCGGAGGTGGCCGAGCGGCTCGCCGCCCCGCCGTCCTCACCGGCGTACGGCATCCCGTCGGTCAAGGCCGCCTGGTACGGCGCCGTGCGGCGCGCCGGCGCGGTCGGCCGCACCGTCTTCTGGCCGGCGCCCAACGTCGACTCGGGACTGGTCGCGCTGGTCCGGCGTCCACCGCCGCCCGGCGACCGGGCTGCCACGTTCGCCGTCGTCGACGCCGCCTTCGCCACCCGGCGCAAGACGCTGCGCGCGGGCCTCGCCCGCTGGGCCGGGAGCCCGGACGCCGCCGAGGCGCGGCTGCGCGCGGCCGGGATCGATCCGTCGGCCCGCGGAGAGCAGCTGTCGGTGACCGACTTCGCCCGGCTTGCCGCGACCGGGACGAACCCGTGACCGCCGCGGTGCCGGTGTCGCCGGCGGTCACCGCGCGGGCGCCGGCGAAGGTCAACGCGCACCTCGGCGTCGGACCGCTGCGGCCCGACGGCTTCCACGAGCTGCGGACGGTCTACCTCGCGGTCTCGCTGTTCGACACGGTCACCGCGGAGCCCGGTGAGGGACTCTCGCTGACCGTCACCGGGGAGGGCGTGGGGGCGTCGGCGGGCGCCGACAGCGTGCCCTCCGACCGGAGCAACCTCGTCTGGCGGGCCGCCGAACTGCTCGCCCGGCACGCCGACGTGCCCGCCGACGCGGCGATCGACGTCCACAAGTCGATCCCCGTGGCGGCCGGCCTGGCCGGCGGCAGTGCCGACGCCGCGGCGGCGCTGGTGGCTCTCGACGCGCTCTGGGGCACCCGGGCGGCCCGCGACGACCTGCTCGCCCTGGCCGCCGAGCTGGGCAGCGACGTGCCGTTCAGCGTGGCGGGCGGGGTCGCCCTCGGCTCCGGGCACGGGGAGAAGGTGTCGCCGGCGCTGTCCCGCGGCCAGACCCACTGGGTGCTCGGCATCTCGCGGATCGGCATGTCGACGCCGGCGGTCTACGCCGAGCTGGACCGGCTGCGAGTCGAGGGTCGCGTACGGGCCGGCAACGACCCCGCCGAGGCCGACGCGGTGCTCGCCGCACTGCGCGCCGTGTCGGCCCCCGCCCTCGCGGCGGCGCTGACGAACGACCTGCAACCCCCGGCGCTGAGTCTGCGCCCCGACCTGCGCCGGGCGCTGCGGGCTGCCGAGCAGGCCGGAGCCCTGGCCGCGATGGTGAGCGGCTCCGGTCCGACGGTGGCCGCGCTCGCCGAGGACGGCGACGCCGCCGTTCGGCTGGCCGCGGAGCTGGCCGGCCAGGGCGTCTTCCGCACCGTGCGGGCCGTGCACGGCCCGGTGCACGGCGCGCGGGTCGTCTGACGACAGCCTCGGGAGCATCGCAGCGAGGAACGAGCGAGGAGCGGACCGGGGCGCGGAGTCAGACCGTGGGCAGGGTCTAGACCGAGCCCTCTCGCCCGTCGACCAGCTGGGGGTCGGGGTCCAGGTGGGCCAGGCCGTTGTAGGCCAGGTTGACCAGGTGGGCGGCCACCTCCCGCTTGTCCGGCGTGCGGTTCTCCAGCCACCACTGCCCGACGAGGGTGACCATGCCGACCAGCGCCTGGCTGTAGAGCTCGGCGAGCCGCTGGTCGTACCCGCGCGTGCCGAACTGCTGGCCGAGGATGTGCTCGACCCGGCGGGCGACCTCGCCGATCAGCGACGAGAACGTGCCCGTGCCGCTGGTGAGCGGGGCGTCGCGGGTGAGCACCCGGAAGCCGTCGGTGTCGTCCTCGATGTAGTCGAGCAGCACCAGCGCGGCGCGCTCCAGCAGCTCGCGCGGTGGCCCGCCCGAGGACAGCGCCGACTCGAAACGGTCGAGCAGCTGCCGCATCTCGCCGTCGACGACGGCGTCGTAGAGGCCCTCCTTGCCGCCGAAGTGCTCGTAGACGACCGGCTTGCTGACGTCGGCGCTCGAGGCGACCTCCTCGATGGAGGTCGCCTCGTAGCCGCGCCGGGCGAACAGCTCCCGGCCGACCTCGAGCAGTTGCTGACGGCGCTCCGGCCCGGTCATGCGGACCCGGGGGCGCGCGGCGCTGCTCGTCATCGGACGGCCTTCACCGGTCCAGCATGCCCGTAGACCAGAACGGGCCTGCGGATCGGCTCAGGCGGCCGCCGTCTCGGGACGACGCTTCGCGGCCAGGCGCACCGGGTCGGGCCACTTGACCTGCGAGGCCCAACCGAGCTTCTCGAACGCCCAGATCACGCGGGCACTCATGTCGATCTGGCCCCGGAGCACCCCGTGGCGGGCGCAGGTCGGGTCGGCGTGGTGCAGGTTGTGCCACGACTCGCCGCCGCTGAGGATCGCCAGCGGCCAGAAGTTGGTGGCGCGGTCTCGCGAGACGAACGGCCGGTTGCCGACGACGTGGCAGACCGAGTTGATCGACCAGGTGACGTGGTGCAGCAGAGCGACGCGCACCAGCCCGGCCCAGAAGAAGGCCGACCAGGCGCCGGCCCAGCTGGCGGTGACGAGGCCGCCGATGACGGCCGGCAGCGCCAGGCTCAGGAAGGCGAAGACGATGAACAGCCCGCTGGTGCGGCGGATGGCGACATCCTTGAGCAGGTCGGGCGCGTAGCGGGCCGCGTTCGTCTGCCGGCGGTCGAACAACCAGCCGATGTGCGCGTGGAACATGCCCTTGAGCAGCGCACGCGGGCTCGTGCCGTACCGCCACGGGGAGTGCGGGTCGCCCGCGCGGTCGGAGAAGGCGTGGTGGCGGCGGTGGTCGGCGACCCACTGCACGACCGGTCCCTGGATGGCCATGCCGCCCACGGCGGCCATGGCCACGCGCAGCGGCCGGGCCGCCTTGAACGAGCCGTGCGTGAAGTGCCGGTGGTAGCCGACCGTGACCCCGAGCAGGGTCAGGAAGTAGAAGCCGACGGCGAGGCCGACGTCCAGCCACGACAGCCCCCAGCCCCACACGGCCGGGACCACGGCGGCCAGGGCCAGGAACGGCACGATCACGAAGACGTAGAGCGTGATCTGCTCCAGCGCCCCCTTGTTCTTGCCCAGCGCGTTCGCGGGGAGCCCGTCGTCGGGATCCGCGGCGCGGGGCGGTGCCAGGGGGCGGGTGAGGGTGGGAGCGGACAAGGGATCTCCTACGGCGGTGGGGGAGGGGAACCGCCGGCACGGGGGGATCCGCCGGGGTTACGTGTCCGTAACCTACGTCGCCGTAGGGAGGGCCGCACCTCGGGATCAGCGCACGACTCCACCGCCGAATAGGCTCGGTGCCTGCACTCGCGCGTCCCGGGCGCGCAGTGGGGGGTGGGGTAATCGGCAGCCCGCCGGCCTTTGGAGCCGTGCAGTCTCGGTTCGAGTCCGAGCCCCCCAGCCAGTTCGTCGCCGACCCGCCCCGCCACCCACCCACCGTCCGCGAGGAGACCCGTGAGCCATCCCGACCCGTCGCCGGACCGGTCCGCGCCGCCCGCCGTCGCCGCCGTCGTCGTCCTCGCCGCCGGCCAGGGCACCCGGATGCGCTCGTCGGTCCCGAAGGTCCTGCACACCCTCGGCGGCCGTTCTCTGCTCGGGCACGTGCTCGCCGCTGCCTCCGCGGTGACCTCGTCCGCGACGGTGGTCGTCGTGGGTGCCGGCCGCGAGCAGGTCGAGGACCATCTCGCCGCGGTGGCCCCGGACGCGCGGACCGCCGTCCAGGCCGACCAGCGCGGGTCCGGCCATGCCACGGCGGTCGCGATGGATGCGCTTCCCGGGCTCGACGGCCCCGTGCTGGTGCTCAACGGTGACGTGCCCGCTGCTCCGGGGCGAGACGCTGCGGGCGCTGGTGGCCGCGCACGTCCGCACCGGCGAGGCGATGACCGTCCTCACCGCCGAGGTGGACGACCCCACGGGCCTCGGCCGGATCGTCCGCGACGAGCAGGGCGACGTCCGAGCCATCGTCGAGGAGCGCGACGCCACTCCGGAGCAGCGCGCCATCGCCGAGATCAACGCCGGCGTGTACGTCGTCGAGGCCGCCGACCTGCGCTCGGGGCTGGCCCGGCTGTCCACCGACAACGACCAGGGCGAGCAGTACCTCACCGACGTCCTGGGCCTGCTCGTGGCCGACGGCAAGCGGGTGGCCGGCGTGCCCGCCGACGACTCGGACGACGTCCTCGGCTGCAACGACCGGATCGAGCTCGCCGCGCGGCGGCGCCAGCTCAACGACCGGGTGCTCGAGGACCTGATGCGCTCCGGCGTGACCGTGGTCGACCCGCTGACCACCTGGGTCGACGTGACCGCCTCGGTCGCCCCCGACGCCGTGCTGCACCCCGGCGTCCAGCTGCAGGGCGCCACCACCGTGGCGGCCGGCGCCGAGATCGGACCGGACAGCACGCTGGTCGACACCGAGGTGGGGGAGGGCGCCTCCGTCGTCCGGGCGCACTGCACCGGCGCGGTGATCGGCCCGCGGGTGGCCGTCGGCCCCTTCGCCTACCTGCGCCCTGGCACCCGGCTGGCCGCCGGCGCCAAGGTGGGCACCTTCGTCGAGACCAAGAACGCCGACATCGGCGAGGGCTCGAAGGTGCCGCACCTGTCCTACGTCGGCGACGCGACGATCGGCGAGGGCACCAACATCGGTGCCGCGACGGTGTTCGTGAACTACGACGGCGTGGCCAAGCACCACACGACGATCGGCGCGCACGCCCGTACCGGCGCCGACAACATGTTCGTGGCGCCGGTGGCCGTGGGGGACGGCGCCTACACCGCCGCGGGCTCGGTGATCACCACCGACGTCCCGCCCGGGTCGATGGCCGTCGCGCGGGCGGCCCAGCGCAATGTGGCAGGCTGGGTGCGCCGGCGTCGCCCGGGCACGCCCGCGGCGGATGCTGCGGCACGGGCCGAGCAGGCCGCCGCCGACGAGGGCCGCGCGCCCCGGTAGTGACGACGTCCGTGGGACAGGGACAAGGGGACAGCGGAGCCGATGAGCGCCATCCGGCAAGCGACCAGCAAGAGCCTGATGCTCTTCACCGGCCGGGCCTACCCCGAGCTGGCCGAGGAGATCGGTGGGCACCTCGGGGTCACCCCGACGCCGACCACCGCGTACGACTTCTCCAACGGTGAGCTGTTCGTCCGGTTCCAGGAGTCGGTGCGTGGCTCCGACGCGTTCATCGTGCAGAGCCACACGCGGCCGATCAACAAGTGGCTCATGGAGCAACTGCTCATGGTCGACGCCGCCAAGCGCGCGTCGGCCAAGCGGATCACCGTCGTGGCGCCGTTCTTCCCCTACGCGCGGCAGGACAAGAAGCACCGCGGCCGCGAGCCGATCTCGGCGCGGCTGATGGCCGACATGTTCAAGACCGCCGGCGCCGACCGGCTCATGGTCGTCGACCTGCACACCGCGCAGATCCAGGGCTTCTTCGACGGCCCGGTCGACCACCTCTTCGCCCTCGACCTGCTCGTGCAGCAGGTGCAGGAGCGCTGGGGCGACCGGGACATCACCGTCGTCTCGCCGGACTCGGGCCGGGTGCGCGTCGCGGAGCGCTGGACCGACAAGCTCGGCGGCGTACCGCTGGCCTTCATCCACAAGACCCGCGACCCGATGCGGCCCAACGAGGTCGTCGCCAACCGCGTCGTCGGCGACGTCCAGGGCCGGGTCTGCATCCTGGTCGACGACATGATCGACACCGGCGGCACGATCGTGAAGGCCGCCGAGACGCTGTTCGAGGCCGGCGCGGCCGACGTCATCGTCACCGCGACGCACGGCGTGCTCTCCGGCCCGGCGATCGACCGGCTGAAGAACAGCCGGGTCAGCGAGGTGATCGTCACCAACACGCTGCCGATCGAGCCCGAGCGCCAGTTCGACAAGCTGACCGTCCTCTCGATCGCCCCGCTGCTGGCCCGGGCGATCAAGGAGGTCTTCGAGGACGGCTCGGTGACCAGCCTCTTCGGCGGAGCCGGATAGCAGTCGCGTATCCTCGGGCCCGACGTTGCCCGGCGAGGGAGCGGCCTCCGGCCGACTCCGTGATCGACGTGCACGCTCCGTGGACCTGGTCCCGGCGGTGTGCCGCGCTCGTGCGCCGGCCCGCAGACCGATCCGCCTAGCTAGGAGCACACCACCGTGGCCGACTACCGCCTCGAAGCCGAGACCCGCACCGAGTTCGGCAAGGGCAGCGCCCGCCGCACCCGCCGTGCCGGCCGCGTCCCCGCCGTCCTCTACGGGCACGGCCAGGACGTCGTCCACCTGTCCCTGCCGGCCCGCGAGTTCGCCGCGGCGCTGCGCAACGGTGGCGCCAACGCCCTGCTGACCGTCGTCCTCGACGGCAAGGAGCAGCTGGCGCTCACCAAGGCCGTGCAGCGCGACCCGATCAAGCGCACCCACGAGCACGTCGACCTGCTGCTCGTCCGTCGCGGCGAGAAGACCACCGTCGACGTGCCGATCGTCGTCGTCGGCGAGCCGGCTCCCGACTCCGATCCCGAACCACCAGCTGAACACCGTCTCCATCGAGGCCGACGCCACGAAGCTGCCCGACAGCATCGAGGTCGACGTCACCGGTCGCGAGGCCGGCCAGGGCATCACCGCCGGCGACCTGGTCCTGCCGCGCGGCGCCACGCTGATCACCGACCCCGACGCTCTCGTCATCGGCTTCCTCGGTGCCCCGACCGCCGAGGCCCTCGAGGCCGAGCTCGCCGAGGCCGAGGCCGAGGCCGGCATCGAGCGCGAGGAGCACCGACGAGCCCGGCGAGGGCCGGCGAGGGCGACGTCGTGCCGAGCCGCAGGACCAGGGCAGCGGCGAGTCGACGGACTCCGCCGAGAAGTCCGCCGACAACGGCTGAGGTCCACGCTGACCGAGAGCTCGACCCGCGGGGGCGCCGGCACTGCCGGCGCCCCCGCGGCGTCCGCGTCCGCCCGGGAGGTCCCCTCCGAGGGCCCGTTCCTCGTGGTCGGCCTGGGCAATCCCGGCCCCGGCTACGCCGGCAACCGGCACAACGTCGGCGCCATGGTGCTCGACGTGCTCGCCGACCGCGCCGGTGTGCGGCTGTCCGCGGGCAAGGGCCCGCGCGCCCGCGCCGCTGGCCGGCGAGGGCCGGCTGGCCGGCCGCCGTGTCGTCCTCGCCCGCCCGCTGACCTACATGAACGAGTCCGGGGGCCCGGTGCGCGGGCTGCTCGACTGGTCGAAGCTGCCGGTGGCCGACCTCGTCGTCGTCCACGACGAGCTCGACATCCCGTTCGGTGCCGTCCGGCTCAAGCGCGGCGGTGGCGAGGGCGGGCACAACGGCCTGCGGTCCATCTCGCGGTCGACCGGCAGCAAGGACTACCTGCGGGTGCGCGTCGGCATCGGCCGCCCCCCGGGCCGCCAGGACCCCGCCGACTACGTGCTCCGTGACTTCTCGTCGACCGAGCGCAAGGAACTCGACCTGCTGCTCGTCGAGGCCGCCGACGCGGTCGAGTCGCTGCTCGCGAACGGCCTCGAGGCGGCGCAGAACGAGGTGCATCCGCGCAGCTGAGCGCGCCTGTGACGCTGCGGACGGGGTCTTCCTCCCCATCGAGTGAACCGTCACAGTCCGTATTGACGTCCTCTTCACACGGTGTGAGGGTGACCGGGAATCGGGCTGCTCCGACAGGTGACGTCCCCGCCGAGGGCCACCTGCGAGTAGCTCGTCCATTACGGAGTGTAGTTGCAGGTCTGGGGGGACCATTGCTCGTCGACGCAGGGGCAGGGCAGACGGAGTTGCGCCGCTCGGCCGGTCGGCCGCTGCGGCTGCCGACTCCGCGCCGCTGCCGCGTGGCGACGCCCCGGTCCGTCCGGTCTCCGCCCGCCGCCGTCCCCGCTGGTCGCGCCGCTACCGCGCCGTCCTCATCGCCGGCGACGTCCTGATCGGTGCGTTCGCGGGCCTGGTCATGATGCTGCTGCGTCCGGGCTACGCCCTGACCGAGCCGTACGTGCTGCTGTCGCTGGCGCTCCCGGCGGTCTGGCCGCTGGCCCAGGGGATCGCGGGCTCCTACTCGCCGCAGTTCTTCGGCACCGGCAGCGAGGAGTTCCGCAAGGCGGCCCGTGGCGGGCTGTTCCTGCTGGCCGGCATCAGCGTCGTCTCCTACGGCGGGCAGCTCGACATCGCCCGCTCGTTCGTGCTCTTCACCGTGCCGGCGATGACCCTCGGCACGCTGTTCGCCCGCTTCGTCGCCCGCAAGTGGCTGGCGCGGGCCCGGCGCCACGGCCGGTGCGTCAAGAAGGTCGTGGCCGTCGGCCGTGACAGCGCGGTCGCCGACCTCGTGCGCCGCCTGCAGATCGACCGGTACGCCGGCATGGAGGTCGTCGCCGCCTGCGTGACGACGCCGCAGCTGGCGGCCGGGGTGCGGTCCACCGGCGTTCCCGTCGCCGGTGACCTCGACTCGGTCGTGGACGTCGTCCGCCGCCACGGCGCCGAGGCCGTCGCGGTCACCTCCGCCAGCGAGACCGCCGCGGTCTACCTGCGCAAGCTCTCGTGGCAGCTGGAGGGCAGCGGCATCGAGCTGCTGGTCTCGCCCGGCCTCATCGAGGTCGCCGGCCCGCGGCTGCACATCCGGCCCTTCGTCGGCCTGCCGCTGCTGGCGATCGAGGAGCCGGTGTTCTCCGGCTGGAAGCGGGTCCTCAAGGGCGCGCTCGACCGCACCGGCGCGGCGATCGCGCTCGTGCTGGTCGCCCCCGTGCTGCTGGCGCATCGCCGTCGCCGTCCGCATGTCCGGGCCCGGCCCGGTGCTGTACCGGCAGGAGCGCGTGGGCGCCTACGGCCGGCACTACACGATGCTCAAGTTCCGCAGCATGGTCGACGGCGCCGACGCCAAGCTCGAGGACGTGCTCGCGCTCAACGAGCACGACGGCCTGCTGTTCAAGATCCGTCACGACCCGCGCGTGACGCCGGTGGGTCGCTGGCTGCGCCGCTTCTCCCTCGACGAGCTGCCCCAGCTGTTCAACGTGCTCGGCGGCTCCATGTCCCTGGTCGGGCCGCGCCCGCCGCTGCCGGCCGAGGTCGAGCGCTACGACACCTCGATCCGCCGCCGACTGCTGGTCAAGCCGGGCCTCACCGGCCTCTGGCAGATCTCCGGCCGCTCCGACCTGTCGTGGGAGGAGTCGGTCCGCCTGGACCTGCGGTACGTGGAGAACTGGTCGCTCGCGCTGGACCTGCTGATCCTCTGGAAGACCGCCTCGGCCGTCGTCCGCTCCCGCGGCGCGTACTGACCACGGCGCGGCCGGGCCGCGCGTCCTGGCTCAGCCCAGCAGGTCCTGGCTCAGCTCCGGGGTTCCTGGCTCATGGTCGACGGCGAGCTAGGTCCCCTGTTGATCAGGCGACCTGATCAACAGTCGGCCGAGAGGACTACAGGCCGCGGCCGCGGCGGTGCAGGAACGACATGACGGACTCGGCCGGGAGCAGCCCTCCGGCCACCGCCAGGGCCAGGTAGGCCCGCGGCTCGGTCGGCCGGCGGCGCGCAGCCCGGCGGGCCCAGCGGGCCGCGGCGGAGCGACGGCCGAGGGCCGCGCTGCCGAACGCCAGCTGGCCGAAGACCCGGGCGGCGCCGCGGTCGTCCTGCGCGATCCCGGGGTGCCGCTCGAGCATCCACTCGAGCGAGGAGACCCGGGTCTCCCACTGCCGGGAGAAGTGCGACGAACGACCCCACAGCACGCGGACCAGCGGCTCGTCGACGTGCTGGATCGGCGCCAGCGACGCGGCGCGCAGCAGGATGTCCCAGTCCTCGTTCTGGCTGCCCGGGATCTCCTCGGAGACCAGGCCGAGCGGGCCCAGCAGGGCGCTGCGGCGCAGCAGCAGCGTGGAGCTGTGCAGCATGGCCATGCGGCTGCGCAGGAGGTCCGCGTGGCGGACGACGTCCTGCCCGGCCAGCCGGGGCACCTCGGCACCCTCGAAGGCCACGCAGATCGCCGTGGTGAGGACATCGGCCTCGGGGTGCTCGGCGCTCCGCCGGAGCTGGGCGGAGAGCCGGCCGGGAGCCCACGTGTCGTCGTCGTCGCAGAACGCGACCCACTCGGTCTCCAGCGCGAGGATGCCGGTGTTGCGGGAGCCGGCGAGGCCGGGCATCCGCGCCGTTGGCCAGGACCCGCACGCGGCGCGCCGGGGGGCTCAGCTCCTCCAGCGCGGGGTCGGGCGTGCTGCGGTCGAACACCACGACGACGTCGAGGTCGGCGTCGGTGTCCTGGGCCAGGATCGAGCGCAGCGTCTCGCGCAGCAGCTCGGGGCGGTCGTGCGTGGGCACGACGACCCCGACGGTCGCAGCGGTCACCGGCCGGCCCGCCCCAGGTAGCCGTACCGGGCCAGCAGGGGCGCGGTCAGGGTCGACACCAGCATCCGGCGGGCGCGGGGCAGACGAGCCCGCCAGGCGTCGTCGCGGCGCAGCGCGATCGGTCCGGTGCGGAAGCGCATGGGGTTGCCGGCCACGGTGTGGGACGGCGAGAGCAGCACGGTCGCGTCGTCGACGAACGGGCCGTCGTCGGAGGGCAGCCCCGCGAAGCCGGCCAGCTCGGCCAGGACCGGACGCGGCGCGGCGACGAAGTCCTCGTAGCGCAGCAGCCGGGTGCGCGTGCCGGTGCGGCCGCAGCAGCGCCGAAGAGCAGGTTGTGGCCGACCCACAGCGCCGAGGCGCGGGTCGGGGAGTAGCGGGTCATCAGCGCCGTCGTCGTCGCCGGCCTCGGGACGGCGCACCTCCTTGGTCCAGGAGTAGGCCACCCCCCGGCTGTCGCGGACGACGTGGACCACGCGCAGGTCGATGCCGGGTTCGGTGCGCAGGACGAAGGCCAGCGACGAGTGCTTGCTGGAGTCGACGACCACCGCGCCGCCGGACACCTCGTGGATGGCGCGGTACAGCCGGAGCCAGGTCTCGGCGTACTCGCTCAGCGCCGCCCGCAGCTCGCGGCGCATCAGGCGCGGGGCGAGCAGCCGCGGCACGAACCGGGTGCGGTCGACGAGCGGCGCGCAGCTCCTCCATGCGCTCGGCGAGCGTCGCGGGACCAGCCGCCGAACGCGACCCGCCCGACCTCGGCCCAGAAGGGACAGGAGCCGAAGGAGCGACCGCAGCCGCACGTCTCGCCGTCCAGGACGCCGCGGCGCCACAGGTGCACCAGCTCGCCGACCGAGCAGACACCCGGCAGCTCGCCGAGGACCCGCTCGAGGACCGTCGTCCCGCTGCGCCCCAGGCCGCCCAGGTACAGCACCGTCGGGCGCGTCCGCGCCCCCGGCGACGGCGACGCCGCCGGCCGGTCGATCTCGGTGCTCACCAC
Source organism: uncultured Actinomycetota bacterium (assembly GCA_963777095.1). Lineage (GTDB taxonomy): Bacteria > Actinomycetota > Actinomycetes > Mycobacteriales > Geodermatophilaceae > CAVZOY01. The sequence continues at coordinate 159,748 of CAVZOY010000006.1, read as the reverse complement.
CTCGCGATTCTCCCACCGACCTGGCGCGTTCCTCGGCCGTCGTCCGCCCCGAACTGGTGAGACCCGCGACCATCGATCCCCACGCCGGCGCACCGTCCGGGAGAATCGGTCGCGTGACGGCGACGCGCGGTGAACGGGTGGAGATCGGCGGGCTGCCGATCGACGCGCTCACCGAGGCGCAGGTCGTGGCCCGCGTCCGCGAGGCGTGGCACGACGGCCGGGGCGGCTGGATCGCCACCCCCAACGTCGACCACCTCCGTGCCGCCGCCGTCGACCGCAGCCTGGGCGACCTCGATCCGCAGCGCCGACCTGAGCGTCGCCGACGGCGCCCCCGTGGTGTGGGCCGGCCGGCTGGCCGGCCGGCCGGTGCCCGAGCGCGTCGCCGGCGCCGACCTGCTGTGGTCGCTGTGCGCCGCCGCCGCCGAGGACGGCAAGACGCATCTACCTGCTCGGCGGCGACACCGGCGTCCCGGAGCGGGCCGCCGAGGTCCTGCGCGCGCCGCTACCCGGGTCTGCAGGTGGCGGGCACGTGCTCGCCGCCGTTCGGCTTCGAACAGCGACCCCGAGGAGCCTCGGCCGCTGCCGCGACGACCTGGTCGCCACGCGCCCCGACGTCGTCTTCGTGGGGCTGGGCTTCCCGAAGCAGGAGCTGCTGATCCAGCGCTTCGCCGACGCGCTGCCCGGCGCCTGGTGGCTCGGCTGCGGCGCCGCGATCCCGTTCGCGGCCGGCGACCTGGCCCGCGCACCGCGGTGGATGCAGCGCGGCCGGCCTGGAGTGGTTCTTCCGGCTGGTCAGCGAGCCGCGGCGGCTGTTCCGCCGCTACGTGCTGCACGACCTGCCGTTCGCGGTGCGGCTGCTCGCCTGGGCGGTGCGGCCGATCCGCGTGCGCCGCGCACTCTGGCGCTGATCTAAGCCGGTCGGCGCGGTCTTCGGCAGCACCCGCGCCGCGACGTCGGCGGTGAGCTCCCGCACCCGCTCGACCTCGGCCTCGGTCAGCCGCGACCGGTAGGTCGACAGCGCCGTCGAGGCGCCCATCGGCCGGTACGCCGTCCGCGACAGCCCGCCCCGCAGCGACCACCGGTGCGAGCCCTGCTCGGCACCGGCCTTCTCCGTCGTCGCCTCGCGCACCCGTCGGGCGGCGTCGTCGGACCAGGTGAGCCCGAAGCGGCCGTACAGATCGGCGAAGCCCTCCATCGGTTGCTGCACGAGGCTCTCGTAGCCGATCACGTGCACGCCCGGCAGCGGGGCGAACGCCCGGTCGACGACGTCGTAGGTCATCTCCCACAGCAGGCAGAACCGCGCCAGCCAGTCCGGCGACCCCACGAGCGCCCGCATCCGCTCGACGTAGGGGCCCAGGTGGTCGCGCACCAGCGCCGGCTGCTCGAGCAGCTCGTGGAAGTTCATCGTCCAGCCGAGCGCGCGCCAGCTGCCGACGAACGACACCGGGTCGCGCACCAGCACCACCGCCGTCACGCCCATCCGCTCCACCAGCCAGCCGGTGGACAGGACGGCGAACGGGTCGTCGAGCATCGCGCGGCGGCCGCGCAGCCGGCCCGCCGTGAACGACCGGCCGTACTTGACCATGCGGGCCAGGTCGTAGGCCGACCGGTTCTGCCGCAGCTCGGCGCCGAACTGGTAGCGGAGGCCGAGGGTCAGCTCGAACGCCCGCCGCCACTCGGCGTCGTCGGCCGGGTCGACGTACTGGAACTGCCGACGCACCCGGGCGTCGAGCACGCCCGGCGAGTGCCCCGGCGGGTGCTGCGGGTTCATCGGCTCGTTGACGTAGACGACCTCGCCCGAGGCCTCCAGCATCTTGCCCACCCAGCTCGTGCCGCTGCGGGGCAGGCCGGTGACGAGCAGCCCGCGCGAGTCGGCCGTCACGGGAGGTATCCCAGCTCGCGCAGCAGCGGACCGGCCTCGCGCTCCACGTCGGCGAGCCCCTCGGCCGTCAGCGCCGCGCGCCAGCGGCCGACCGACCCGGCGTCCGCACGGGCCAGCGCGGCCCGCAGCGACGCCGGCGGCTCGTCGTGGCCGAAGAACGCGCCGATCGTCCGCGCGGCAGCCTCCGGATCGGTGACGAGCTCCTCGTAGCGGACGGTCAGGACCCGGTCGGCCGGCAGCTCGGCCAGCGCCTTCCGGGCCGCCGAGGTGAACCGGCGCCACGACCACGCCGTCCGGGTGAGGTCGGAGGCCGCCTCGAACTCGGCGGCGCGCTCGGGCTCCACCCACCAGCGGGCCCACGGACCCCACGCCTGGCCGCCGCGGCCGCGCGTGCCGCTGCCGGCCGACGCGGCGGACAGCCACGGCTTCTCGGCGTGCGAGACGGCGACGTCCCGGCCGTCGCGGACGATCTGCACGAACCGGGCGTCGGGAAAGGTGCGCACCAGGAACGGCACGACGAAGCAGTTCTCCGGGTTCTTCTCCACGAACCGGCGCCCGCCGTCGCCCGCGGCGAGCAGCAGCAGCCGGTAGGAGGTGCGGAACACGCGGCCCGCGCGCCGCTCCGGCCAGGTGCCCTCGTGCACCTGGCGGGCGGCGGCCTTGGTCACCCGCGGCTCGAAGTGGTACGAGACCTCCGGCAGCGCGCCGATGCACGAGCCGAGGAACGTGGTGCCCGACCGCGGCGCACCCAGCACGAACACCGGCGCGCGCAGCCGCGGGTCCAGCACGGCGGCGGTCGGACGGCGGCGCGGGCGTCCGGAGCGCTCCTGACGGCGCTCGCGCCGGTCGGAGACCAGCCCGCGCGCGGTCAGGACCGCCAACCGCCAGGGCGTCAGCTCCAGGCGGGCGGGCGGGGCCGGCTGCGCGTCGGGGCGCCGGTCGACGGTGGTCACAGGGTTCCTCCGAGGGGGGAGCGGTCGTCCTCGGCGGAGGACGACGGACGGCGCCGGCCGGGGCGCAGCGAGCGCAGTGACGGCAGCCCGAGCGCCGCGCGCCACCGGCGGACGGCGAGCAGGTAGAGCGCGCCGCCGACGGCCACCGCGACGAGGGCGGCGACCGGGCTGTCCGGCGCGAGCAGGCGGGCCGCCACCGGCAGGACGCCGAAGCAGGCGCCGGCCAGGGCGGCGGCCGACAGGGTGGCCCGGCCGAAGGGATGCAGGCCGTAGGCGAGCACCAGCTGGGTCAGCGGCAGCAGGTTGTTGACCAGGATGGCCGCGGCCCAGCCGATCGCCGCGCCGAGGATGCCCAGCGGCGGGATCAGCAGCAGGTCGACGCCCACCATCACGGCCAGCGCGACGAGGGAGTTGGCCAGCGTCCAGGACGTCCGCCCGGCCATGTTGAGCAGCATGTCGACCATGCCGCAGGCCGTGGCCAGCAGCATCGCCCCGGCCAGCACGAGGATCACCGGGCGGCCCGCGGCGTACCCCTCGCCGAAGATCGACAGCACAGCTTCGGCGAACACCGCGCACAGCAGGTACAGCGGCCAGGTCAGCAGCACGATCCAGGCCGTGGCCGAGCGGTAGACCGCGGAGGCCGAGGCGCGGTCGTCGACCGCGAGCACCTCGGCCAGCCGGGGCTGCGCGGCCGTCGAGATGGAGCTGTTCACCAGCTGACCGACGACCAGGAAGCGGGTCGCAGCGGTGTACACGGCCGCGGCGGCAGGTCCCGAGAGCACGGTGACCAGCAGGATGTCCACGCGCTGCAGCGCGATCGCGACGAGGCTGTTCACCGCACGCGGCCAGGTGAAGCCCCAGAACTCCCGCCGCACCTCGCGACGGGGCCGGCGGACCGACGGCTCGGGCCGGGGCAGACCGCGCGAGAGCCGCCGCAGCCACAGCCACGCGAGCAGCGCCGACACGGCCCAGGGAACTGCCCAGGCGCCGGTCAGCAGAGCGAGCGAGCCGGCCGTCACGGCGACGGCCACGAGCACCAGCTGCAGCGTCGAGCGCCCCACCTTGTCCAGCGCGACCGTCGGCAGCATCGTGCCGTGGCCCCGGGTCGCGGCGAGCAGCGCCTCGGACAGCGTCGTCACCGGCAGCAGCACGGCCAGGACGACGATCGCCGTCCGCGTGCCGGAAGTGTCCGAGCCGACCAGTTGGGCGAAGAACGGCGTCCAGATCAGCAGGGCCGCCGTGACCAGCAGGCTCACCACCACGACCGGGATCAGCGCCACGCGCTGCACCGCGCGGATCTCCGCGGCCCGGTCCAGCCGCCGCAGGCGGGCGACGAAGTAGACCAGCCCCGTGCCGGTGCCCAGCCGGGCCACCATCTCGGCGATCAGGAACAGCGAGGTCAGCGCGAAGAAGACGCCGGCCCGGTCCTGGGGCAGCGCCCGCGTGACGACGACGACGAGCGCGACGCCGGTGACCGCCGTGACGGCCGCCCCGACCAGGTTGAGCACCCCGCCGCGGGCGATGCCGGGCATGCCGGAGCTCCCGGCGCCCCGCGCGGGGGCGCCGGTCGTCGAGGTGCTCATGCCGGGGAGCTCATCGTGCGCCGTCCGTTCAGGGAGCGGTCCGCTCGGCACGGCCGACCTCGGCCCGCCAGCTGACCGGGTGTCCCAGCCAGGCGGCGAGGCGCTCGTCGTAGGGCTCGAAGTGGGCCTCGAGCCGCTCGCGCAGGGCGGGGTCCATCGGCGACCGCGGCCGCGCGTTGTGCCGCTCGAACACCGGGTAGCCGGTGTGCGGCAGCCCGAGGAACTCCAGGACGGCGTCGTGCACCGGCTCGGGGTCGGTGAAGAAGCGGGAGCTGTCGATCACGTGCATCCGGTCGCGGCCGAAGACCGCCTCCAGTCGCTCCAGGTGGTCGACGTAGCGGCCGCGCTGCAGGTAGCCGTGGTGCTGGTGCGAGTGGCTCCGGTAGGTCGGGTCGGCGATCAGCTTCTCGGCCTCGCCGGCCAGCCGCTCGTCCTCCAGCGCCAGCGCCGTCTCGAAGTCCTGGTCCTCGAATCCGCGGGCCAGCTCGTGCGCGTGCGCGGAGTAGGCCCGCTCCACCGGGTCGCGGAGCAGCACGAGCACGTTGACGCCGGGCAGGTCGCGGTCGATCCGCTCGGCGGCCAGCGGGTGGAACATGTAGTACGGGCTCGACTCGAAGGTCAACGGTCGCACGCCGGTGCGCCGCTCGACGGCGTCCGCCGTCCGCCGGAGCGGGAAGTGCGCCCGGTACCAGTCCATGCCGCGCTGGTAGTCGGTGTCGAAGTAGTGGATGCCCTTGTGCTTCACGGCCTTGAGCACGTTCGGGTGCTGCGCGAGCGTGCGGTACAACGACGTCGTGCCGCACCGCTGGCCGCCGATGATCAGGAAGCCGGGCGTCATCCGGGCCCCGCTGGTCAGCCGGCCGTAGCCGACGGTCAGCGTCTGGACCGACCGCTTGACCGCCGGCGATCGTCGCAGCTTGCCGGTGAGCGTCATCGGTGGATCCCGTCTCTCGTCGTCGTCGTCATCATCGTCGTCGTCCCATCGTGGCTGGTGGAGCCTCCCGGTCGCGGGCGCCGGGTCGGCACCTCGTCCGGAAGGGGGAGTCAGCGGCCGGTCGGCCGCACGGCGTCCGCCACGACCGGCAGGAGCCAGGCGCCGACGTCGCCGAGCCGGGCCCCGGCCTCGGCCTGGCGGTCGGACACGTAGCGGGTGGCCAGCTCGGTCAGGTACCCGACCGCCGTGGCCCGGGCGGCCGTCGGCGACAGGCCCAGCGGCGCGAGCGTTGCCGGTGCCGTCCCGAGACAGCGCTGCGCCGAGCCGGCCGGGTCGGCCAGCGAGCTGACCAGGTCCGACTGCAGCCGCCAGTGCAGCGTGTCGTAGCCCGTGGGAACGGCGGAGCCGAACCGCTCCCAGTCCCAGACCAGCAGCGTGTTGCTGTCGGCGGCGGTGTTCCACGGCGTCCAGTCGCCGTGCCACGCGCCGACGGTGACCGGCACGTCGCCGCACTCGTCGGCCACGCGGGCCGTCAGTCCCCGCAGCTGGTCCGCCGCGGGTCCCTCCGGCAGCCGGTCGACCCGCTCGCGCAGCGTCGCCCAGTACCCGGTGCCGGCCAGCGGCTGCTCGGCGAGCACGCCGATGCCGGCCACCTCCGCCTGCGCGGCGACGACCCGGTCCCAGCCGGGGCGGGGCCGTCGCGGGTCGACCGGGAGGGGCGACTGAACCAGCAGCTCGAGGCCGTTCCACCGCCCGCTGTGCAGCACGCGCGGCACGGTGGCCAGCCGCAGCCCGGTCGCGGCGAGCGCCGTGAGGGCGGCGGCCTCGTCGGCCACCAGCCGGCAGGTCAGCGGGTCGACGCCCGCCTTGACCCAGGCCAGCGTGCGGCCGTCGGGTGCCAGCACCTGCAGCACCGGCTTGCGGTTGGCCCGCGGTGCGCCCAGGTAGAGGCTCACGTGGACGTCGGTGCCGAGGATCTCGGCCAGGTGCGACTCGATCGACGGAGCGCCGTCCGGGCCGACCAGGCGCACCCGGTCGCGCAGCAGCAGCGGACCGAGGCCCGTGGTGAGCCCTGCCGCGAGCACCGCGGCCTGCCACCGCGCCGAGCGACCGCGACCGACGCCGTATCGGCGCACGGCGCCGGCGGCCGGCCGCCGGTCGCGCGGCACCAGCAGCCGCGGCCGGCGTGCCGACGGCAGCAGCAGGTACTCGCGGTGCACGGCCGGGCCGTCGGCGTCGCGCCCGGTCCGGAGCTCCAGCGGTGCCGGCCAGAGCAGTCGGCCCACCTCGTGCAGGTGGTCGAGCCGGTCGTCGGTCATCGCAGGGCTCCCGCTTCCGCGCCGGCCGTCGCGAGCTGCGGCGACGCCTCGACCGGCGGCGCCACGGCGGCCTCCTGCCGGTTGCGCCACAGCAGCGCGATCGCCAGGAAGGCGATCACCAGCGGCATGGTCAGGGCGTTGTAGACGAGCATGAAGAACAGCATGAGCACGAGGGTCAGGAACCCGGCGTCGCCGATGGCGCTGCGGTCGCGGCGGTAGACCCACAGCGAGCGCAGGAAGAAGCTCACGTAGAGCAGGGCGCCGCCGATCCCCTGGGCGATGAGCACCAGCCAGATCTGGCCGTTGCTGCCCAGCGTCGGGTTGCCGCACCGCCGGCACTGGTCGTCGGCGCCGATCGCGATCGAGTTGCTGCTGCCGAGCGCGGCCCGGGTGGAGCCGAAGCCGATGACGGGGGAGTACTCGAGGACCTCGACGGTGCGCTCGATGGTGAAGCTGCGGATCTTGTTGCTCTGCGGATTGTCGAAGCGCCCCTCGACGATCGTGCCCAGGGGAGTGGCGAGCACCATCACGACGGCCAGCAGCAGCGAGACGACCAGCCCGGCGATCGCCAGCACCCGCCCCCGCATCGCGAGCCGGACGGCCATGACCAGCACGATCAGGCCGATGCCGAGCCACAGACCGCGGTTGAGCGAGTAGACGACCGGGACGGCGGCCACGAGCAGCAGCGCGGCACCGGCCAGTCGGCGGCCGCGGCTGCCGTCGCGCAACCACGCGATCGCGAACCAGCCGAGCAGCAGGGCCACGCAGTTGCCCCAGGTGTTGGTGTAGCCGAACGGCGCCGCCGGGCGGGGCGAGGTGAATCCGAGGACCTCCTGCAGCTGCGACGACGCCGGGTGCACGAGGCTGCGCACGAAGCCGACCTCGGTCACGGACTCCGGCAGGAGCATCTCCACCGGCGAGGTGAACTGGAAGTTCGGTGCCAGCACGCCGAGCAGGCCGCCGGCCACCACCACGACGAAGAAGAAGCCCAGCTGACGCACCAGACGGCGCCGCGGGAACTCCTGCTCGGTCAGGTTGCCGGCGTAGAGAAGGATCACTGTGGCCGACAGGTAGCCGGCCACGTTGAACGCGACCGAGATGAGCCGGCTGCCGGCGGTGTCCGGAAGCGTGCCGGGTGGGTTCTCGCCGAGCATGACGGTGCTGACCAGCACAAACAGCAGGAACAGCAGCCAGATGCCGAAGCCGGGCGGAACCGCGATCGGACGGCGGCGAAGCAGGTGCACGGCCATAGGCAGCGCGAGCACGAACACGATGAGCGTGCCCATGCCGAGCGCCCACCACAGCGGGTAGAGCAGCAGCAGCGCCGTGAGCGGCCAGCCGGCGCGGGTTCCCCCGGCGACCGGCGGCGAGGCCTGCGGTGCCGCACCCCGGACGATGCCCCTCGGACGACCGAGGGACGCCGCCGGGCCTGCCGGCCTCATCGCTTCGCGGGGCCTGCCGAACCGGGCGGCACCAGCTGCGGTCGTCCCCCGGTCGGCAGCACGGCGGTCGTGTCGTCGTCCGCCTCGTCGTCCACGTCCTCGTCGTCCTCGTCGGTGACCGACGGCGCGGACCCGTTGGCGGACGGCGGAGCGGACGCGGCGGTGGCGCCGGTGCGCACGGGCTCCGCGACGCGGACCGGCTGGGTGACGGCGGCCGGCTCCTCGACGGCGGCCGGCTTGTCGACGGGGGCCGGCTTCTCGGCGGTGGCCGGGTCGGCGGCCTCGACGTCGTCGTCCTCATCGGGGGTCGGCGCTGCGGGAGCGACCGGGGTCTTCCGGTCGGCGGCGTCGCGGCCGTAACGGGCCACGACCGCACCGAGCACGGCCGCGTGCATCGACTCCACCTGGGCCACGGCGTCGACCACCTCGCGGGCGGAGGTCGAACCGGACTCCACGACGAGAACGGCCAGCTCCGCGACCCCGGCGAGGGTCTGCGCGTCCGGGCCGTCGGCCGTCGGCGGGCCCTCGATGACGACGTAGGACGCCGTGGTGAGCAGCTCGTCGAGCAGCCTGCGCGCGCCCTTGGTCTGCAGGAGCGCGTCGGCCCGGTCGGGGTCCAGCCCGGGCGTGAGGACGTGCAGGTTGGGCAGGGAGGGCAGCGAGCGGGCGGCGGCCTCCACCGAGACCTCGCCGGCCAGGACCTCGGCCAGGCCCGGGGCGGCCTCGTCGCCGAGCAGGGCGGCCGACGTCGGGCCGAGCACGTCGGCGCAGACCAGGTAGACCTGCTCGCCTGACCGGGCGATCGACGCCGCCAGGTTGGCCGCGACCGGGCCGCCGCCGCGGCGAACACCGGCGACGAGGACGACGCGGCGGTCGGCCTCCTCCAGGCTCGTGGTGACCAGGTTTCGCAGCCGGGCGTAGCTGCGGCCGTCGGGCGACAGCGGCTTGAGGACCTCGACCGCGCCGGCGTGCAGCGGCGTGGAGAGGACCGCGGCCACCGGCACGCGGGTGCGGCGGAACACGTCCTCCGGGGTGCGGATCACGTCGTGCCTGCGGTGCCGCAGCGCGGCGAGACCCACACCGAGCAGCAGGCCGAGCACGACCCCGGCCGCGAGCGCGCTCAGCGGGTCGGGGCTGCTCGGCGAGGAGGGCAGCCGGGGCTCGGTGATGATGTCACCGGGTGTGAGGGTCTCGGTCTCGAGCCGATTCTGGTTGCTGGCGAGGGTGCTCAACTGCTGGCTGAGCCGCGAGGCCTCGTCCTCCGCGCGACCGCGCTCCGGCGAGTTCGCGTCCAGGCCGTCGGCCCGCTTCTCGGCCGCGTCCAGGTCGGCCTGCACGGCGTCGATGCGCTCCTGCAGGGTCTCGGCCTGCCGCTCGAGCACGCTCTGGCCGTTCGCCTCGCGCTGCGCGAGGTACGCGTCGGCGAAGGCGCGGGACCCGTTCTTGGCCTGGGCTGCCGTCGGCCCCACGTAGCTGATGTCGAGGATCTCGGTGTTCGGCGGCACGCTGACGCCGACGCGGTCGCTGATCTCTCCGGCGGAGATGCCGAGGGCCTCCGCCGCACGGGCCACGGTCTGTGTCGAGGTGACCAACTGGGCCTCGGTGTCGAGGTTGATCGTGGACCCGCGCGTCGAGGAGCTGTCGGTCTGCATCTCGGTCACGAGCACCGAGGTCGTCGAGCGGTACTCCTTGGGCGCCAACTGCAGGTAGGCCAGCGCCGCGCCGATCCCGAGTGCCAGGCAGAGGAGGACGATCAGCCACTGCCGACGCAGTAGCAGAAAGTAATCACTCAGACGCTCGGTGTTGGCACCGCTCTCGTTCTGCATAGGTCCCCGATTCCCCCTCGGCCTCGGCGTGCGCCCCTCCGGACGGCCTGAGCACGCGCTGCGTACTGGCCGCGTCGGTGCGGCATCTCGAACGCAGTGAATACCACCGGACGCGACTTGTGAGGGGGAATCGCCCTCGAGGGGACACCCGGACGGGCGAGTTGAGGCACACGCCCTTCCTTCGGCCGTCACTCTCTGTGATCCTCGGCGCGGAGAGGGCTCCCTGGGGGAGATGTGGCCGGACGCCTCCACGGGGCAGGCCGCGGCACGGTGCCGTGCCCTCGCAAGAGCAGCTGGTCGCAACGGGGGGAACTCGCACCATGCGCACACTCTGGAAGTCGTTCTGCGCCGCGGTGGTGGCCGGGGTCGCGCTGACCCTGGTCGTCCCGGGCGCTGCCGGTGCCGCGGGCACGGCGCACGCCGGGGTGGTCGGAGCCGTACCCGACGCCCGCACCCCGCACGTCCTGGACAACAAGGTCTTCGACTTCGCGCAGGTCGGCAACCGGATCGTCGTGGCCGGCACGTTCACCCAGATCCGGAACGCGCCGGCCAACGGCGGGGCGACCTACGCGCAGCGGGGGATCTTCGCCTTCGACCCGGCCACGGGCGCGATCGACCGGGCGTTCTCGCCGGTCATCAACGGCACGGTCAACGCGCTGGTGCCGGGACCCAACAACACGGTCTACGCGGGTGGCACCTTCACCACCGTCAACGGCGCCACGGGGAACCGCAACCTCGTGCAGCTGTCCGTGGCCACCGGCCAGCGGACCGCGCTGCGCGCGCCGGCCATGAACGGCGCCGTCAACGATCTGGCGCTCAGCGGGGGCCGGCTCTACGTCGGCGGCGTCTTCACGACCGTGGCGGGAGCACCGCACGGCGGCCTGGCCACGCTCAACCCGACGTCCGGCGCGATCGACCAGTACATGGGCGTCGACGTCACGGTGAACCACAACTGGGAGGAGGGCGCGACCGGCGTCGCCCGCACGCCCGGTCGGCGTCGACCGGTTCGACGTCACCCCGGACGGCTCGCGGCTGGTCGCGACCGGCAACTTCACCTTCGCCGACGGCGAGACCCGCGACCAGGCCGTGATCGTCCTGCTGCAGCCGGGCGGGGCCGTCGTCGACCCGAGCTGGCGCACCCGCCGGTACGAGCCGGCCTGCTACGCCTGGGCGTTCGACCACTACACGCGGGACATCCAGATCGCCCCCGACGGCACGTGGTTCTCCATCGTCACGTCCGGTGGCGGCAATCCCGGCACCCTGTGCGACACCGTGACCCGGTGGAACTTCGCCGACACCGGTGACGACGTCCAGCCCCGGTGGGCCGACTACACCGGCGGCGACTCGCTCTTCTCCGTCGAGGTCACCGGCACGGCCGTCTACACGGGCGGTCACCAGCGCTGGATGAACAACCCGTTCGGCCAGGACACCCCCGGCGCCTCCTCGGTGCCGCGCGCCGGCATCTCGGCGCACGACCCGCGCACCGGCGCGCTGCTGGCCTGGCACCCCGGCCGCAACCCCCGGGGTGTCGGCGTCGAGGCCATGCTGGCGACGGCCACCGGCCTGTACGTCGGGATGGACACCGACTACTTCGGCAACCGCCAGTACCTGCGGCCCGGCCTCGGCTACTTCCCGCTCGCGGGCGGAGCCGCGCTGCCGTCGGAGACGCAGAACTCGCTCCCGGCACGGGTCAACATCGGTGGCCCGCTCCCGGTCGGCGCCGGCGGTGGTGGCACGACCGGCGACGTGCTGTACCGCGTCAACGCCGGCGGCCCCGAGCTCGCCGCGCTGGAGCCCGGCGGCACGCCGTGGGGCGCCGACGACGGCGGGGACAACCCACTGCGGACCTCCGGCAGCAACGCGGCCGGATGGCCCGAGGTGCCCGCGGTCGACGGCAGCGTGCCCTCGACCACCCCGTCGGCGGTGTTCGACACCGAGCGGTGGTCCCCGAGCGACGACCCCGCGATGGACTGGAACTTCGCCGTGCCCGCGGGACAGGACGTCGAGGTGCGGCTGTACCTCGCGAGCCGGTGCGACTGCACCGCCTCCCCGGGTGCGCGGGTCTTCGACGTGAGCATCGAGGGCGCCCCGGTGCTGGACGACTACGACATCGTCGCCGACGTCGGACACGGCATGGGCACGATGAAGGCGTTCCAGGTCGAGAGCGACGGCACGGTCGACGTCGATTTCCGCCACGTGGTCGAGAACCCGCTGGTCAACGCCATCGAGATCGTCGAGGCCGACGGTGCGACGCCGGCTCCGGTCGGCGGGAACGACCTGATCGCCCGCTGGTTCGACGGCGCCGCCCCCGGCAACGAGGGGGTCGTCGACGGCGGCGGCCTCGAGTGGAGCAAGGTGCGTGGCGCCGTTCTGGTCGGTGGCGTCCTGTACTACGGCTACCCGGACGCGGACGGCCAGTACGGCATGTACCGCCGCACGTTCGACGGGACGGCGTTCGGCACGGCCACCCTGCTCGACCCGTACAACGACCCCGCCTGGAGCGACGTGTCGACCGGCTCGGGGCAGACCTACCGGGGTGCCCGGCCGGGCTTCTACAACCAGCTGAGCACCGTGAGCGGCATGTTCTTCGAGGGCGGGCGGCTGTACTACACCCGCAACGGGCTGCAGCCGCTGTTCTGGCGGACGTTCTCCCTCGACAGCGGCGTGGTCGGGGCGCAGGAGTTCCGCGCGGCGGACACCGGCTTCGCGCGGACGGCGGGCATGTTCCTGTCCGGCAGCTCGCTGTACGTGGCCGACGCCGTCACCGGTGACCTGAACCGGCTGTCGTTCACCGGCGGCGCGCCGTCCGGCACTCCGACGCTCGCCGGCGGGGAGGCCGACTGGGCCTCCCGGGCGCTGTTCCTCGGGCCGGGCGGGCCGCCGCCTCCGGGTCCGGGCCAGAACGTCGCCCCCACGGCGGAGTTCACCTCCAGCTGCACCGGCCTGTCCTGCACGTTCACCGACCGGTCCACCGACTCCGACGGCACCGTGGCCTCCTGGTCGTGGAACTTCGGCGGCGGAGGCACCAGCACCCAGCCGAACCCGGTGCACGCCTTCCCGGCGTCAGGCACGTACGACGTGACGCTGTCGGTCACCGACGACAGCACCGGCGTCGGATCGGTGACCCACCAGGTCACCGTCACGGCACCGGTGGCCCAGGCGATCACCTACCGGGGTGCGGCGTCCGTCGTGCGCTCCGCGGCGACGAACGCGACCGTCGCCGTCCCCGCGGCGGTCCAGGCCGGCGACGGCATGGTGCTCGTCCTGTCGACCGCCAGCCCGCGGACCGTGTCCGCCCTGCCCGGATGGACGCTGGTGACCCAGCAGACGTCCGGCACCGGCCCGATGACCCGCGTGTACTCGCGGGTCGCGGCCGCCGGTGACGCCGGCGACCCGGTGACCGTGGCCTGGACCGGCGGGACGACCAAGGCGACGCTGCAGCTGCTGGCCTACGACGGCACGCGGACGACGGCACCGGTGGCGGCGTTCGCGTCGGCCGCGCGTGCGGCGGGCACGTCGCACACCACGCCCACGACGACCGCCACGGCGGGCAGCTGGGTGCTGTCGATCTGGTCGGACAAGCAGGGGCCGCAGCGGTCGTGGACCCCGCCGTCCGGCGTCGTCGAACGCAGCGACGTCGTCGCTCCGGGCACCGGCGCGGTGGCCACGATGCTGGCCGACTCGGGGGCCGCGGTCGCGGCCGGCACGGTCGGCGGCCTCACGGCCACGGTGCCGACCGCCAGCAACCGGGCGACGGTGTTCACGCTGGTGCTGGCGCCCGGCGCCTGATCCGGCACCGACGACTGCGGGCCCCCGACCTGGCTGGTCGGGGGCCCGCAGTGTCTGCCGGGTCAGGCCATGCTGCGTAGCCTGCTCACGCTACTCCAGCTGTCGATCAGGCGGTGAAGCGGGAGTCCCGGGCGATGTCGCCGAAGGCGTCCCACTCGGCGCTGGTCGACAGCGACCAGCGGCAGTCCGAGTTGGCCGACACCGTCGGCGGGCGGTTGAAGTAGAACGCCGCGCGTCAGCACGTCCTGGTTGTTCACGAAGTAGGAGTGCGCGTTGCGCAGCCACTCCGTCCGCCGGCTGGTGGCGTGGCTGGCGAACTCCGGGAACGACGCGTTCTTGTCGTGCGCCCGGGCGAAGGCCAGCAGCGGCGCGCCCAGCGCCTGCAGCTCGTTGTACTGCCCGCTGCCGTGGCCGCAGGTGAACCAGTTGTAGGCATCGGCGCCGACGTTGTCGACGTAGGCGTCACCCGGGTACCAGCGGCTGATGTGCCGCGGGTCGCCCGAGCTGACCTTGAACGAGTACGCGGTCATCTGCAGGGTCCACTCGACGTTCGACGCACCCTGCTGGTTGAAGATCGTCACCACCCGTCGCCAGGCGGCGATGAACTCCGACGCCGTGCCGCGGTACCCCCCGGGCGCGGCTTCCGGCTCGTGGTTGTAGGCCACCATGACGCGTCCCCCACGCGCCTTGATGGTCTGCGCCCATCGGACGATGTCGGCGTACAGGGCCGAACCGGGCGCGGCGTTGGCGACCTGGCGCCAGCTGGCGCCCCCGGCGTGGACGGTGATCATGCGCGCCGCGGGCGGATTGTTGCCGAAGGTCGAGTAGGCGTGGTTGGCCAGGTTCTCGCCGGAGGCGTTGACGGCCTGCGAGTAGCCGCCGGCGACCGACCCGAAGTACATCGGGGTGCGGGCCTCGGCGGTGGTGCTCACCGTGACGACCGAGACGGCGGCGGCCCCGGCGGCCAGACAGGCGAGGAGGCTCCGCCGCAGGCGACTCCGGGTCGCACGAGGAGCGGTGGAGCGGTGCTGACCGGGCACGGCGTGCGCGGTCGGGGCTGCAGAGCGCAGCCCGGAGGGGAACGTGCTCATGGGAGGGTGCGTGCTCCTTCTTCCAGTCGCCGACCGGGTTAGCTGACGGGTTCGGGCGGGAAGTGGGCCCTACGGCGGGCCGTCGAGGACGGCGCCGCCGATTCACCCCAGGAACGTGGGTCCCCGGCTCCCCGGGCGCCCGGAACGGCGCCGACGGGGATTAGGCGGTGGCCCGGCGAGTACCCGGAGGGTTCCCGGGAGACGGACTCGGGCGAGCCGCGCGGCAACGTAACCCGTTCGTGACCTGTCCGCCAACCCGATGAACGGGCTGTGATCAGCCGCGTGCGGTGAGCTCTTCCGGGTCCCGCGCGGCCGTCGGAGGGTGCTCGCGCCGTGACAGGGCGGTGGTGATGATCCGGGCGCGGGCCGGGAGCCCGTGCCGCGCGCGGGCGCGCATCCACAGCAGGGGCCCGAGGACGACGACGGCTCCGAGGACGGAGAGCATCGCCAGGTCGCCGAGGCCGAGCAGCTTCAGCCCGGAGGCCAGCAGGACCAGCGCCAGCGCCCGCCGGACCAGGCCGCCGGGCGCCCGCGACGACAGCCGGGCACCGAGGTAGACGCCCGGCAGGCAGCCGAGGAGCAGCGACGCGGTGAGGTCGAGCCGGAAGTCCCCGAACAGCAGGTGGCCCAGCGCGGCCGAGGCGACCAGCGGGACCGCCTGGACCAGGTCGGTGCCGACCAGGGAGGCCGCGCTGAGCGCCGGGTACAGCGCGAGCAGGGCGATGATGATCAGGCTCCCGGAGCCGACCGACGTCATGCCGACGACCAGGCCGCCGACGATCCCGACGAGCACCGTGGGCACGGGGCGCAGCCGGAACGGCGCCCCCGTCGCCGGGGCGACGACGTCGGGCACCTCCCGGCCCTCGCGGCGGGCGGCGCGGACCGCGGCGCGCCGGCCGCGGGCGACCAGGCCCTGGTAGGCCCGCACGATCAGCCCGGTGGCGGCGAGCAGCAGGGCGACGCCGAGGGCGGTCTTGGTCCACTGCTGCACGCCGGCGCCCTGACCGAGCGCGCGGGACACCAGCACGCCGCAGAACGCCGCCGGCACGGAGCCGACGCAGAGCAGGCCGACCAGCCGCAGGTCCACGGTGCCGCGGCGCAGGTGCACCGCGCCGCCCACCGGCTTCATCACCGCGGAGACGACCAGGTCGCTGGAGACGGCGGCCAGCGGCGGGACGCCGAAGAAGAGGACGAGCGCCGGCGTCATCAGCGCGCCGCCGCCCATGCCGGTCATGCCGACGACCGTGCCGATCACCAGGCCGGCGGCGACCAGCAGCAGATCCAGGTCCACACCGTCCCCCATGCACGCGTCCAGGTGCCCGGAGGGCACCGGACGACCCTAGGTCGAGCGGGCGCGTCGCGGCGCCGCTCCGGCCGTCCGGCTCACCCGACAGGGTCGGACCGGCCGGCGCAGGTGCGACAGAGCGGCTCCGCAGCCGATTCCGGCCGGTACCGTGCCAGGTCAGGGGGGCAGCGGGCCCGCACCTGGACGCGCGGCCACCGGAGGCGCTGGGATGACGGTCACCGGCCTCGCGCCGACCCGCCGCCGGAGCCTGCTCGCCGCCGCGGCAGCGGTCGCGATGACGCTCGGCTCGACCTCCGCGGAGCTGCCGGCGCTCGCCGAGTCCTGGACCGACCCGAGCGGCTTCGCCGTCGACTGCCTCGCGGTGGGCGCCGCCGTGAACGCGCCCGGACGGGTGGACGGTCCGGAGCTCGAGCTGTTCCGCAAGGCGGACGACGTGCTCGGCCCGCTCACGGTGCGGCGGAGCTTCGACTCCGCGCTGCCGCACGGGCACTGGACGTCCGCGGCATCCGGGGACGCGGACGCCGGCATCCGGTCGTTCGTCTCGTGGAAGCCGCCGCGCGGCGACGTCCGGGGGACGACGGCGGGTCGCTACGACGAGGAGATCGCCGCCTGGGCGCGCAGCGTTCCGCGGACCGGGCGTCTTCGCGACCTCGTACCACGAGCCCGAGAACGACATGAGCGCCGACGAGTTCGTCGCCTTCCAGCGGCACCTCTACGCCGTCGTCAAGTCGGCCAACCCGACGATCCACTGGGGACCGGTCTACATGGCGTACTGGTGGGACCCCGGCAGCCCGAGCCACTGGGTCGGCGACCCGCGGGCGTGGTGGCCCGGCGACGACGCCGCCGACTTCGCCGCCCTCGACTGGTACTCGCCCGACCCCCGGCCGATGTCCGAGAGCCGCGTCGTTCCGCGCCTGGTACAAGTTCATGGAGCCCACGGGGGTGCCGCTCTACCTCACCGAGTACGGCCAGTACGCGGTTCCGCAGGGGCAGAAGTCCGACCCCGCGAAGGAGCGGGCGCGGGCGGAGGCCATCCGGGCCGACGCCGCCTGGATCGCCGACCACCCGAGGATCCGCATGTGGATCTACTGGCAGGGCACCGGCGCGCAGGGCGACTGGCGGATCCGCGACCGGGCCGGCCGGGAGGCCTGGCGGGAGGTCGCGGCGTCCGGCTGCCCCTCGCCGGCGGCGGCGCGCGTCCCTCGGGCGGACTAGCCTGGACCTCCGGCCCCCCGCCGCAGAGGCGGTGCGTGTGCGGGCCGACGGACTCGCCTCAGGAGTGAACCCACCGTGACCTTGCGCGGCGTGCTGGACGTCGTCCTCACCGATCCCGCGATCGGTCGCGTCGTCGCCTCGGCGGGCAACCCGTCGCTCGCGGTGACCGCGCCGCCGTCCGGTGCAGCCGCTCGTGGCCGCGGCGCTCGCCGCGCGCACCGGCGGCGCCGGCGTCCCGGTGCTGCTCGTCACCGCCGGCGAGCGCGACGCCGACCAGGCCGCCGACCAGCTCCGCTGCTTCCTCCCCGACCGCCGGGTCGAGGTCTTCCCGGCCTGGGAGACGCTGCCCGCACGAGCGGCTCTCACCGCGCGCGGACACCGTCGGCCGCCGGCTGGCCGTGCTGCGCGACCTCGCGCACCCCGGGCAGAACGGGCCGGTCGACGTGCTGGTCGCGCCGGTGCGCAGCGTGCTGCAGCCGCTCGCGCCCGGCCTGGGCGACCTGGTGCCGGTGGAGCTGAAGCCGGGCGACACCGCGGAGCTCGACGACGTCGCCCGCGCCCTCGTCGACGCCGCCTACACCCGGGTGGAGCTGGTCGAGAAGCGCGGCGAGTTCGCCGTCCGCGGTGGCCTGCTCGACGTCTTCCCGCCGACCGAGCCGCACCCGGTGCGCGTCGAGTTCTGGGGCGACGAGGTCGACGAGCTGCGCTACTTCTCGGCCGCCGACCAGCGCTCGCTGGACGAGCGCCCGGAGCGGCTCTGGGCGCCGCCGTGCCGCGAGCTGCTGCTGACCGACGAGGTGCGCGCGCGGGCGACGGCGCTGGCGGCCGAGCACCCGGGCCTGGTCGAGATCCTGGGCAAGCTGGCCGAGGGCATCGCGGTCGAGGGGATGGAGTCGCTCATCCCCGCGCTGGTCGCCGGCGAGATGCAGCTGCTCACCGACCTGGTGCCGGCGGGCACGCACGTGCTGGTCAGCGACCCGGAGCGGGTGCGCAGTCGGGCCGCCGACCTGGTGCGGACGGCGGAGGAGTTCCTCGCCGCGTCGTGGTCGACGGCGGCGCAGGCAGGGGAGGCGCCGATCGACCTCGGGGCGTCGTCCTTCCGCGACCTGGCGGAGGTCGAGACCGCGGCGCGGATCCGGCGCCTGCCGTGGTGGACGACGGGTGCGTTCACCCTGGCCAGCGAGGACGACGACGAGCACGTCACGCTCGACGCCACCACCGTCGAGCGCTTCTCCGGCGACGTGCCGAAGGCGATGGAGCAGGTGCGCGGCTGGACCCGCGAGGGGTGGCGGGTCGTCGTCACCTTCGCCGGGCCCGGTCCGGCGCAGCGCGCGGCCGACCAGTTCGGCGAGGCCGACCTCGGCGTCCGGCTGGTCCCCGACGTGCCGGGCGCCCCGGAGGCCGGGCTCGCGCACGTCACCCAGGGCAACCTCGAGTCGGGCTTCGCGTTCCCGTCGGTGGGGCTGGCGCTGCTCACCGAGCACGACCTGACCGGCTCCCGCGGCGCCACGATGCGCGACGCGGTGAAGATGCCGGCGCGCCGGCGCAACGCCGTCGACCTCGTCCAGCTCCAGCCCGGCGACCTCGTCGTCCACGAGCACCACGGCATCGGCCGCTACATCGAGATGATCAGCCGCACCGTCAACGGCGGGAAGCGCGACTACCTGATCGTCGAGTACGCGCCGTCGCGGCGGAACCAGCCGCCGGACCGGCTGTTCGTGCCCACCGACGCCCTCGACCAGCTCACCCGCTACGTGGGCGGCGAGTCCCCGGCGCTGTCGAAGCTCGGCGGCTCCGACTGGCAGAAGACCAAGGGCAACGCGCGCAAGGCGGTCAAGCAGATCGCCGCCGAGCTGATCCGGCTCTACAGCGCACGGATGGCGACGAAGGGCCACACCTTCGGGCCGGACACCGTGTGGCAGCGCGAGCTCGAGGACGCGTTCCCGTTCCACGAGACCCCCGACCAGCTCGCGGCCATCGACGAGGTCAAGGCCGACATGATGCAGCCGGTCCCGATGGACCGGATCATCTGCGGCGACGTCGGCTACGGAAAGACCGAGATCGCCGTCCGCGCGGCGTTCAAGGCGGTGCAGGACGGCAAGCAGGTCGCCGTCCTCGTCCCGACGACGCTGCTGGCCAACCAGCACCTCAAGACCTTCTCCGAGCGGGTCGCGCAGTTCCCCGTGAAGGTGCGCGTGCTCTCCCGCTTCCAGTCCGAGGCCGAGTCGCGGCAGATCATCGACGAGCTGGCCCGCGGCGAGATCGACATCCTGGTCGGCACCCACCGGCTGCTGCAGCCGACGACCCGCTTCAAGGACCTCGGCCTGGTGATCGTCGACGAGGAGCAGCGCTTCGGCGTCGAGCACAAGGAGTACCTGAAGAGCGTGCGGACGGCGGTCGACGTCCTCTCGATGTCGGCCACCCCGATCCCGCGCACGCTGGAGATGTCGCTGACCGGCATCCGCGAGATGTCGACGATCCTGACCCCGCCCGAGGAGCGGCACCCGGTGCTGACCTACGTCGGCGCGTGGGACGACAAGCAGATGGCCGCGGCGATCCGGCGCGAGCTGCTGCGCGACGGCCAGGTGTTCGTCATCCACAACCGCGTGCAGTCGATCGACAAGGCGGCGGCGAAGATCCGCCAGCTGGTGCCCGAGGCCCGCGTGGCCGTCGGGCACGGGCAGATGAAGGAGCACGAGCTCGAGCGGATCATGGTCGGGTTCTGGGAGAAGGAGTACGACGTCCTCGTCGCGACGACGATCGTCGAGTCCGGCCTGGACATCCCGAACGCGAACACGCTGATCGTCGACCGGGCCGACACGTTCGGCCTCTCGCAGCTGCACCAGATCCGCGGCCGGGTGGGCCGCGGCCGCGAGCGGGCGTACGCGTACTTCACCTACGACCCGACCCGTCCGCTCACCGAGACCTCGGTCGACCGGCTGACGACCATCGCGCACAACACCGACCTCGGCGCCGGCATGGCGGTGGCGATGAAGGACCTCGAGATCCGCGGCTCGGGCAACCTGCTCGGCGGCGAGCAGTCGGGCCACATCGCCGGCGTCGGCTTCGACCTGTACGTGCGGCTGGTCGGCGAGGCGGTGGCCGACTACCGCGCGCAGGTCAGCGGTGAAGAGGTGCCGGCCGAGCCGGTCGAGGTCCGGGTGGACCTGCCGGTCGACGCGCACCTGCCGCACGACTACGTGCCGGGCGAGCGGCTGCGGATGGAGGCCTACCGCAAGGTCGGCGTCCGTGCAGAGCGACGAGCAGGCGCAGGCGGTGCTCGACGAGCTGACCGACCGCTACGGCGCCCCGCCGGCGCCGGTGCTCAACCTGCTGGCGGTCGCCCGGTTCCGGGCGGCGATGCGGTCCCTGGGCGTCACCGAGGTGTCGATGCAGGGCCGGGCGATCCGGGTCGGCCCCGCGCCGCTGCGCGAGTCGCAGCAGCTCAAGCTGGCGCGGCTCTCCGAGGGCGCGACCTACAAGTCCGCCGTCGAGGCGATCTCGCTCAAGGTGCCGCTCGGGCCCGACCGGCGGACGCCGCTGCGCGACGTGGCACTGCTCGAGCACCTGCACGCGCTGCTCACCCAGTACCCTCGCCGCAGCCTGTGGCCGCGGCGTCCTGAGCGGACGCGCCCTACCACTCGCCCGGCGCACCCAGCCCGGTGTGGGAACCTCGCGGGCGTGCTTATCCGTCGACTGACCGCGGCCGCCGTCGCCGGGCTCGCCCTCGTGGGGCTCGCCGGCTGCCGCACCGCGCCGAACGTCGCCGCCTACGTGGGCGACGCCCAGGTGACCGTGACCGAGCTGGAGTCGGCGGTCGAGGACCGCCTGGAGGATCCGGCGATCGACGAGTTCGCCGGCCAGGACCCCGACACCTACACCCGGCAGGTGCTCGGCACGCTGGTGCAGGACGAGGTGCACACGGTCGCCGCCGAGCAGTACGGCGTCGAGGTCGACTCCCGCCGAGGTCCGGGACCGCCTGGCCGAGATCTTCGCCGGCCAGGACGAGGACGAGGCGTACGCGGGGCTGGCGGCGCAGGGCCTGAGCCGGCAGGACGCCTTCCTCGCTGATCCGGCAGCAGATGATCCGGCTGCGGATCGCCGAGGAGGAGGGCCTGGCCGACGCGCTCTCCGACGAGGCGCTGCGCGAGCGGTACGAGCAGAGCGACCGCCGAGCCCGACCGAGATCGACTTCGGCTACATCACCGTGCCGACCAGAGGACCGCCGACCTGGTCGTCTCGGCGCTCGAGGCCAACCCCGGCCGGTACGCCGAGCTGGCCGACCGCTACGCCGGCGACTTCACGCTGGCCGAGCCTCAGCCCACGGCACTGGAGCAGATCCCGCGGCCCGCTGGCCGAGCAGGCCGCGGACGCCGAGCCGGGCACCGCCTTCGCCGTCCCGGTGGAGGAGACCGGCGGCATCGTCGTCGGCTTCGTCGGGCCCGGCCCCGTCGTTCGAGGAGCTCCGGCCCGAGCTGCAGCAGGCGGCCGAGGGCGAGGTCGACCAGGAGGCCGCGGCGCTGGTCGAGGAGGTCCGTCAGGACCTCGACGTCGTCGTCAACCCGCAGTACGGCGACCTCCAGGACGACGGTCAGGTGCAGCCGGTCCGACGACGGGGTCGTCCGCCTCCTCGAGGGCTGAGGCCGCAGCATGGCGGTCGCCGTCGTCGTCACCGTGAGCCCCCGGCTGCCCGGGCTGCTCGGCCCCGCCGGCTGGCGGGAGGTGGCGTCGGGTCGGCCGGTCGTCGCGCTGCCCGGTGCGGCGGCGACCGCATCGGCCCTGCGGGCCGCGGGCATCGCCGTGGGCTCGCCGTCCGACCTCGACGCACGACGTCGTCTGCCTGGCCGGACCCGGCGACGACCTGCCCTCCGGCGTCCCCGTGGTCGACGGCGCACCTGAGCCGCCGGGGGCCCGCCTGCTCGACGTCGTCGCGGTGATGGACCGGCTGCGCTCGCCCGGCGGCTGTCCCTGGGACGCCGAGCAGACGCACGCGTCGCTGCGCGGCTACCTGCTGGAGGAGGCGCACGAGGCCTACGACGCGATCGTCGACGACGACGCCGCGGCCATGCGCGAGGAACTGGGCGACGTCCTGCTGCAGGTGGTCTTCCACGCCCGCGTCGCTGCCGAGGGTTCGCCCGGACCGCCGGTTCGACGTCGACGCCGTGGCCGGCGACCTGGTCGACAAGCTGGTCCGCCGCCACCCGCACGTCTTCGGGGACGCCGGTCCGCGGGACGTCGCCGCAGGTCGAGGCGGGCTGGGAGGAGATCAAGCAGGCGGAGAAGCAGCGCCGCTCGCCCACCGAGGGCGTCTCGCGGTCGCAGCCGGCCGCCTCGTGGGGGGCGGCGCTGGTGCGCCGCGCCGGCCGGGCAGGTCTGCCGGTGCCGGACGCCGCCGCGTTGGACGTCGCCTCGCCGGAGGAGCTGGGGGAGCGGCTGCTGGCCGTCGTCACGGCCGCCGAGCAGCGCGGCTGGGATGTCGAGGATGCCCTGCGCGAGGCGGTGCGCCGGTACGCCGGCGAGCTGGACGCGGCCGCGGAGGCGGCGGCGGCGGCGGAGCAGAGTTGATCATCGTCGATCGGCTGGCCCGGCCGGCGTGGCGGGCAGCCACCCGACGATGATCAACTGCGGAAATGCCGCCGTGGCGCGCGGCTGATGAGCGGTTCGCCGTCGGCTGGCTAGGCTGCCCCCGTGGCAAGCATCGACGCCGTTGGCGCGCGGGAGATCCTCGACTCGCGCGGAAACCCCACCGTGGAGGTCGAGGTCGCCCTCGACGACGGGACGATCGCCCGCGCGGCGGTCCCCAGCGGCGCCTCGACCGGCGCCTTCGAGGCGGTCGAGTTGCGCGACGGCGGTGATCGCTACGGCGGCAAGGGCGTCACCAAGGCCGTCGACGGCGTCCTCGACGTCATCGGCCCTGAGCTGGTCGGCTACGACGCCGGCGAGCAGCGGCTGATCGACCAGCAGCTGATCGACCTCGACGGCACGCCGGACAAGTCCCGGCTCGGCGCCAACGCCCTGCTCGGCGTCAGCCTGGCCGTGGCCAAGGCGGCTGCCGACTCCGCGGGCCTGCCGCTCTTCCGCTACGTCGGCGGCCCGTCGGCGCACGTGCTGCCCGTGCCGATGCTGAACATCCTCAACGGTGGCGCCCACGCCGACAGCAACGTCGACGTGCAGGAGTTCATGATCGCGCCCGTCGGCGCGGCGACGTTCGCCGAGGCGCTCGCGACCGGCGCCGAGTGCTACCACGCGCTCAAGTCGGTGCTGAAGAAGGAGGGCCTGTCCACCGGGCTCGGCGACGAGGGCGGCTTCGCGCCCAGTCTCGACAGCAACCGCGCCGCCCTCGACCTCATCACCCGCGCCGTCGAGAAGGCCGGTTACACGGTCGGGGAGGACGTCGTCTTCGCCCTCGACGTCGCCGCCACCGAGTTCCACGCCGACGGCGCCTACGCCTTCGAGGGCAAGAAGCTCAGCTCCGACGAGATGACCGAGTACTACACCGGCCTGGTCGACAACTACCCGATCGTCTCGATCGAGGACCCGCTGTCGGAGGAGGACTGGGACGGCTGGATCGCGCTCACCGCCGCCCTCGGCGAGCGCGTGCAGATCGTCGGCGACGACCTGTTCGTCACCAACCCCACCCGGCTCGCCGACGGCATCGCCCGCAAGGCCGCCAACGCGCTGCTGGTCAAGGTCAACCAGATCGGCACGCTCACCGAGACCCTCGACGCGGTCAACCTGGCGCACCGCAACGGCTACCGCTGCATGATGAGCCACCGCTCGGGCGAGACCGAGGACACGACCATCGCCGACCTCGCCGTCGCCACCGACTGCGGCCAGATCAAGACCGGCGCCCCGGCTCGCAGCGAGCGCGTCGCCAAGTACAACCAGCTGCTGCGCATCGAGGAGGAGCTGGACGACGCCGCGCGCTACGCCGGCGTCGGTGCCTTCCCGCGGCTGGCGGCCGCCCGGGCATGAGCTCGCGTACGCGGCCGGCGCGGCTCGTCGCCGGTCGACGGACGGCGCACGGCCCGGTCCCACCGGTCGCACGCCACCGGTCCCGTCCGCGGGCTGGCCTCGCGCCGGCCCGGGCAGCGCCGTGCCCGCCGGGCGGCCCGGCCGCCGGTGGGGGAGCAGCGCCCGGCCCGTCGACGGCAGGTGTTCACCGGCCGGGCGGTGCTGTTCGGCGCGCTCGTCCTGCTGCTCGCGCTCACCCTCGCCGGCCCGGTCCGCCAGTACCTCGCCGGGCAGGCCGAGCTGACTCGGCTGGCCGCCGAGGGGGACGCCCTGCGCCAGCGCGCGACCGACCTGAGGGCGCAGCTGGAGCGGCAGGCGGATCCGGACTGGCAGAGCCGCGAGGCGCGCGAGCGACTCACCTATGTGCTGCCCGGCGACCGGCTCGTCGTCGTGGTGGACGGCGAGACCCGCGGCGAGGAGCCAGGTCCGCTGTCCCCGCTTCCCGGCAGCGTGCCGCAGCCGCCCTGGTACGAGGGCCTGCTGCAGTCGGTCGAGGTGGCCGACGGCGACCGGCCGGCCGACGAGGACCCGACGGGATGAGCGCACCGGTCACCCCCGAGGAGCGGGAACTGATCGGTCGCCAGCTGGGCCGGCCACCGCGCGCCCTGGTCGCCGTCGCGCACCGCTGCCCCTGCGGACAGCCCGACGTCGTCGAGACCGCGCCGCGCCTGGAGGACGGCACGCCGTTCCCGACGCTCTACTACCTGACCTGCCCGCGGGCGACGGCCGCCGCGAGCCGGCTCGAGGCGGCCGGCCGCATGCGCGAGTGGCAGGAGGAGCTGGGCGCCGACCCGGAGCTCGCCGCCGGGTACCGCGCAGCGCACGAGCGCTATCTCGCCGAGCGGGACGCCCGGGACGTGCTGCCGACCCGCAGCACCGCCGGTGGCATGCCGGATCGCGTCAAGTGCCTGCACGCCCTCGCCGGGCACGCTCTGGCGGCTGGGCCGGGCGTCAACCCGATCGGCGACCGCGCGGTCGACGAGATGGGGGAGTGGTGGGCGGCCGGCCCCTGCGCCCAGGTAGCCCCGTGACCCGCGTCGCCGCCGTCGACTGCGGCACGAACTCCATCCGCCTGCTGGTCGCCGACGTCCCGCCGGAGGGCGCGCACACCGACGTGCTGCGCCGGATGGAGGTCGTGCGCCTGGGCGAGGGCGTCGACGCGACCGGGCGGCTCTCGCCGACGGCGATCGAGCGCACCCGGATCGTGCTTGGCCGAGTACGCCGAGGCCGTCCGCGACCTGGGCGCGACCGACGTCCGCATGGTGGCCACCAGCGCCACCCGCGACGCGGCCAACCGCGAGGACTTCGAGTCGATGGTGCTGGCCACCCTCGGCCGGGCACCCGACGTGGTGACCGGCCGGGAGGAGGCGGAGCTCTCGTTCCTCGGCGCCACCGCCTCCCTGGACGCCGCGGCCGCCGCGCACGCCAGCCCGCCGCCGAAGCCGCCGTTCCTCGTCGTCGACATCGGCGGGGGCTCGACGGAGTTCGTCCTCGGCGACGCGAACGGGGTGCGCGCGGTGCACTCGGTCGACGTCGGCTGCGTCCGCCTCACCGAGCGGCACCTGCACGACGACCCGCCGACGGCCACCCAGGTGCACCGCACCGTGCGCGACATCGAGACCGCGTTGGAGGAGGTCGCCGCGGAGGTCCCGGTCCGCGAGGCCCTGACGATGGTGGGGCTGGCCGGCTCGGTGACCACCGTCGCGGCGCTGGCGCTGCGCCTGCCGGAGTACGACGCCGAGGTCATCCATGGCTCGCGCATCAGCGTCGACGCCGTCCGCGAGGTGACCGCCGACCTGCTCGCCGCCACCCGCGCCCGGCGCGCCGCCATGCCCGTCATGCACCCGGGCCGGGTCGACGTCATCGGCGCGGGTGCGCTGGTGCTGCGGGTGGCCATGGACGAGCTCGGCTTCGACGAGGTCGTCGTCAGCGAGCACGACATCCTCGACGGGATTGCCCTGCGGCTCGTCAGGGGGTAGGACCGCCCGACTCGAGTCCGGGCGGCAGCTTGCCGGTCAGGCGCTGGTACGTGGCGGCCGCACCGCGGGCGGCCACCAGCCGCGCTCCGGCGCCCGCGACACCCGACGCGGCCGCCCAGGCCAGCGCCTCCGGCCAGCTCGTCCCGGGTGCGGCCGGGTTCTTCGGCGGCGGGTTGCCGCGCGCCGCGTACCAGGCGGTGTCCGCCAGCTTCCGGACGGCGATGCCCGCCGGGAGCGCGAAGCCCGCCCCGAGCAGCTTCCACGACAGCGGGGCCTTCTGCTTCTTCGCCACGGGGCGATTCTGCCGTCCCGACCGGCTCGCCGTCCTGCGGGGCGACGATGGTGGACTGGAGCACGTGCCCCTCGACGCCGACGGCTACCCTGCCACCCGGACGGCGGCCGGCGTCGTCCGCTCGGCGCGCAGCACGTCGGATCTCGCGACCCTCGACGCCCGCATCTCCGGCTGCTACGCCTGCCCGCGCCTGGTCGCCTGGCGCGAGGAGGTCGCCCGGGTCAAGCGGGCGTCCTTCCGCGACCAGGACTACTGGGGCCGCCCCGTGCCCGGCCTCGGCCCGGCCGACGCGCACGTCGCCGTCGTCGGGCTCGCGCCGGCCGCGCACGGCGGCAACCGCACCGGCCGGGTCTTCACCGGCGACCGCAGCGGCGACTGGATCTTCGCCGCGCTGTGGCGGGCGGGGCTGGCCAACCAGCCGACCTCCACGCACATCGGTGACGGGCTCGAGCTGACCGACGTCCGGGTCGCCGCCTCGGTGCGCTGCGCTCCGCCGGCCAACGCACCCACACCCGCCGAGCGCGACACCTGCTCGCCGTGGCTGGCCCGCGAGCTGGCCCTGCTGCCTCGGCTCCGCGTGGCCGTCGTCCTCGGCGGCTTCGGTTGGACGGCCCTGTGGCCGGTGCTCGCCGAGGCGGGATACGTGCTGCCCCGGCCGCGCCCGGCGTTCGGGCACGGCGTCGAGGTGGAGCTGGCCGGGCCGCGGGGTCCGCTGACCCTGCTCGGCTGCTACCACGTCAGCCAGCAGAACACCTTCACCGGACGACTCACCGAGCCGATGCTGGACGCCGTCCTGGCGCGGGCCAGCGCCATCGCCGGCATCCGC
The DNA here is from genome assembly GCA_963777095.1 of uncultured Actinomycetota bacterium. Lineage (GTDB taxonomy): Bacteria > Actinomycetota > Actinomycetes > Mycobacteriales > Geodermatophilaceae > CAVZOY01. The sequence continues at coordinate 132,297 of CAVZOY010000006.1, read as the reverse complement.
GCCGGGGAGGCGGGGGCTGTCCCCGGGAGCCAGCGGCCCTAGGCTCCGGTGGCATGGCGAACCCGGTCAGCCACCGTCCGGTCATCCTCATCGTCGGCGGCGGCTACGTCGGCCTCTACACCGCCCTGCGCCTGCAACGGAAGCTCAGTCGCGGGCGGGCCGAGATCGTCGTCGTCGACCCGCAGCCGCACATGACGTACCAGCCGTTCCTGCCGGAGGCGGCGGCCGGCTCGGTGGAACCGCGGCACGTCGTCGTCCCGCTGCGGCGCACCCTGCGGCACTGCCGGGTGATCACCGGGGCGGTCACCGGGCTCACGCACGCCGAGAAGCGGGCGCGGATCGCGCCGGTGGAGGGCCAGGAGTTCGACCTCTCCTATGACGTCCTCGTGATGGCCGCCGGGTCCGTCGCCCGCACGCTGCCGATCCCCGGCCTCGCCGAGCACGGCATCGGCTTCAAGAACGTCGGCGAGGCGATCTACCTGCGCAACCACGTTCTGGCCCGGCTGGACGCGGCCAGCTCGACCGACGACCCGGCGGTGCGCAAGCGGGCGCTGACCTTCACCTTCGTCGGGGGCGGCTACGCCGGCGTGGAGGCCTTCGCCGAGCTCGAGGACATGGCCCGGTACGCGATCGAGCGCTACTACCCGCGGCTGTCGAAATCCGACATGCGCTGGCTCCTGGTCGAGGCGGCCGGTCGGATCCTGCCCGAGGTCGACCTCGACATGGCCGCGTGGACGGTCAAGCAGCTCACCGCCCGCGGCATGGAGATCAAGCTCAACACCCGGCTGGAGTCGGTCTCCGACTCCTGCCTCGTGCGGCTGAGCGACGGCGAGGAGTTCGCCAGCGACACCCTGGTCTGGACGGCGGGCACCAAGCCCAACCCGATGCTGGCCCGGACCGACCTGCCGCAGGACGAGCGCGGCCGGGTGCAGTGCGAGGCGACGCTGCAGATCCGGGGTCTGGACGACGCGTGGGCCGCCGGCGACCTGGCCGCCGTCCCCGACCTGACCAAGGACGAGCCCGGCGTGATGACGGCGCCGAACGCCCAGCACGCGGTGCGGGCGGCCAAGCGGCTGGCCGACAACATCGTTCTGGTCCTGAACGGCGAGGAGCCGGTCCCGTACCGGCACGCGTACGTCGGCTCGGTCGCCAGCCTCGGCCTGTACAAGGGCGTCGCGCAGGTCTACGGCGTCAAGGTGAAGGGCTTCCCGGCCTGGTTCATGCACCGCAGCTACCACGTCAGCCGGGTGCCCACCTTCAACCGCAAGGCTCGGGTGGTGGGCGACTGGACGATGGCGCTGCTGTTCCGCCGCGAGGTCATCTCGCTCGGGCAGCTGCAGGACCCGCGCCGGGAGTTCGTCTTCGCCGCCAACACCGGCCGGCCAGGGCAGCTGCCGCCACCGGCTCCTGCTCCCACCACGCCGGCCGACGAGGCAGCCAGCGCCTGAACCGGCGGCTCGGGCGTTAGCGTTCTGGCCGCGCCCCCGTAGCCCAACTGGCAGAGGCAGGCCCCTTAAAAGGGTTCCAGTGTCGGTTCGAAACCGACCGGGGGCACGGCCCAACTACGGTGCAGCAGATGAGCGACGACGACACCCCGTGGGAGCCGCCGCTGGCGGGCACCGAGGCCGAGCAGTTGTTCGGCGCGCTGGAGCGACTGCGCGCGACGTTCCGCTGGAAGGCCGACGGTCTCGACGCAGCGGGCCTTGGCACGACCGTGGGCACCTCGTCATTGACCCTCGGCGGTCTGCTCAAGCACCTGGCCGTCGTCGAGGACGTCATCACGACCACCAAGTTGCACGGCGAGCCGCTGGGGGCGCCCTGGGACGGCGCGGCCTGGGAGAACGACGACGACTGGGAGTTCACCTCGGCCGCCGCGGACAGTCCGGAGCAGCTCTACGACCTCTGGGACGGCGCCACCGCGCGCTCCCGCCGGCGGTTCGCCGGCGCGCTGGCGCACGGCGGGCTCGACCACTCGGTCCACGTCTCCGACGAGGCCGGTCGCCACGCCAATCTCCGCCGGCTCGTCTGCGACCTCATCGAGGAGTACGGGCGGCACACCGGGCACGCCGACCTGCTGCGCGAGTCGGTGGACGGCCTGGTCGGGGAGGACCCGCCGGCCGGCTGGCGCCCGGTTTCGGGCTCCTGGTCCGTCGGCGGATGACGAGGGGTCAACCCGTCGGGGTGAACCGCGACACGCCGGAACGTCCTGAGAGCCTGGGACGTTGACCAGACCGAGTGGAGTGCACCACCGTGTCCTCCACGGACCGACGGTCACCTCGAGGAGATGACGATGCCCAGCAGCAATCCGGTGTTCGGCCGGGGCTTCGCGAACGCCACCAACGGGGGACAGCAGTCCCCCGGCTACGGCGCGCCGCAGTACGGCGCCCCGTCGCCGTACGGCGCTCCGCCCCAGGACCCGTACGCCGCCCCGTCGCCGTACGCGCCGGCGACGACGCAGTACATGACGATGGACGACGTCGTCACCAAGACGGGGCTGTCGTTCCTCGTCATGGTCACGACGGCGGCGCTCACCTGGGCGCTGCCCGGCTTCTCCGGCGCGGGCCTGGCCCTGCCGGCGGTGCTGATCGCGCTCGTCCTGGGCCTGGTGATCGCCTTCAAGCAGATCGCCAACCCGATCGCGACCCTGTCCTACGCCGCGCTCTACGGCGTCGCCCTCGGCGCGATCAGCGAGCTCTTCGAGGCCCAGTACAGCGGCATCGTCACGCAGGCGCTCGTCGGCACGTTCGGCGTCTTCGCCGGCATGCTGATCGTCTACAAGACCGGCGCCATCAAGGTCACGCCGAAGCTCACCCGCTGGATCATCGGCGCGATGGTCGGCGTCCTGGTGTTGGTGCTGTTCAACCTCGTCGCCGGTCTCTTCGGCTTCGAGACTGGCCTCCGCGAGGGCGGCCCGCTCGGCATCATCTTCAGCCTGGTCGTGATCGGTGTGGCGGCGTTCAGCCTGCTGCTCGACTTCGACATGGCCGACGAGGCGATCCGCCGCGGCGCCCCGGCGAAGTTCGCCTGGTACATCGCCTTCGGCCTGCTCGTCACGGTCGTCTGGCTGTACCTCGAGATCCTCCGGCTGCTCAGCTACTTCCGCGAGTGAGCTGACGACATCACAGAACAGTGGCCCGGTCCCCGCGAGGGGGCCGGGCCACTGTCATGTCGGGGGAGGCGTCACGCGGAACGGGTCATCGTCGACGCATAGCCGCCGCCGGGCCATTCCCAGGCGCCGTCGTTGGTGGTGCCGTCGGGGCTGAACCGCCCCTGGAAGCGGGCCGGGGAGTCCGCACCGCCGAACCAGATGGTGAGGACGTCGCCGTCGATCCGGTAGGTGTACTCGAGGATCTCTCCTCCGGAACCGAAGAGGTGCGACCGCAGCTCGCCGATGTCCTGGTCGTAGCCGATGTACTCCACACCGCGCGTCCGCTCCCCGGCCGAGCGCAGGTCCACGTGCTGCACGAGGAACCCGCCGCCGTCCATCCACTCGTACCGGACCCGGCGCTCGCGGGGCCACTGACGGCTCAGCTTACGACCGACGTCGAAGTGCGCTCAGCCTCGCCATGCTGCCGAGACGACCGGCGTCGCTACTCGATCAGGCGGGCCTCGAGAACCATCGCCATGCCCTGCCGACGACGACGCGGCGCGAGTGGCTCCGATCAGGAGAGGCGCTCGAGAACCATCGCCATGCCTTGGCCGCCCCCGACACACATCGTCTCGAGGCCGAACGTGCCGTCGGTGCTGCGCAGGCCGTTGAGCAGCGTGCCGGTGATGCGGGCGCCGGTCATGCCGAACGGGTGGCCGACGGCGATCGCGCCGCCGTGCACGTTGAGCTTGTCGATGTCGATGCCCAGGTCGCGGTAGCTGGGGATCACCTGGGCGGCGAAGGCCTCGTTGATCTCGACGAGGTCCATGTCGTCGATCGTCATGCCGGCGCGCGCCAGCGCCTGCTTCGACGCCTCGACCGGGCCGTACCCCATGATCTCCGGCGACAGGCCGGTGACGCCGGTGGAGACGATCCGCGCCAGCGGGGTGATGCCGAGGTCGCGCGCCTTGGCGTCGCTCATGACCACCAGCGCCGCCGCGCCGTCGTTGAGCGGGCAGGCGTTGCCCGCCGTCACCCGGCCGTCGGGGCGGAACACCGGCTTGAGCTGCGCGACGCCCTCCAGCGTCACGCCCGGGCGCGGGCCGTCGTCCCTGGAGACGACGGTGCCGTCGGGCAGTGTCACCGGGGTGATCTCCCGCTCCCAGAAGCCCTCGGCGATCGCCTTCTCCGCCAGGTTCTGGCTGCGGACGCCGAACTCGTCCATCTCCTGCCGGGAGACGTCCTTGACCAGGGCGAGGTTCTCGGCGGTCTGTCCCATCGCGATGTAGATGTCGGGGACGTCGCCGTCCTCGCGCGGGTCGCGCCACGAGTCGGCGCCGCTCTCGGCGGCCTTGGCCACCCGCGCCTCGGCGTCCGCGAACCGCGGGTTCTGGGTGTCGGGCAGCGAGTCGCTGTTGCCCTTGACGAAGCGGCTGACCATCTCGACGCCGGCCGAGATGAACACGTCGCCCTCGCCGGCCCTGATCGCGTGCATCGCCATGCGCGTGGTCTGCAGCGACGACGAGCAGTAGCGGGTGATCGTCGTGCCCGGCAGGTGGTCCATGCCGAGGAGGACGCTGACGACGCGGCCCATGTTGTAGCCCTGCTCGCCGCCGGGCAGGCCGCAGCCGAGCATCAGGTCGTCGATGTCGGTGGGGTCGAGCTGCGGCACCTGGTCCAGCGCCGCGCGCACGATCGTGGCGGTGAGGTCGTCGGGGCGCAGGTCCTTGAGCGAGCCCTTGAAGGCGCGGCCGATGGGCGACCGGGTGGCGGCGACGATGACGGCTTCGGGCATGCGGTCCTCCACGGCGAGCGACTCGGGCTGACCCCGAAGCTACCCCGCGGTACGGAGCGCTCAGCCCGCGACCGGCTCCTCCGCCGCCTCCTCTGCTTCCTCCGGAGTCGGGATCTCCGACGGCCGGCGGCGCAGCAGCCGGGCCCACGGACCCCAGGGCCCGGTGTCCGAACCGGAGACCTCCGTGGGGCGGACCTCCGTGCCGGTGCGGGCGGCCGCGCGGGCGGCCGCGGTCGCGACCGGGCGGACCACCTCGCGCCGTCCGGCCCGCAGTCCTCGGTCGGCCGACGCCGGCCACACGCCCAGGGCGTCGGCGACCGACGGCAGCAGCACGGCGGCGGCCGACGGCGTAGCCGGCGGCGCTGGGGTGGAACTCGTCGACGCTGAACAGGCCGTGGTCGGTGGCGAACGACGGGCCGAGGACCGAGCCGAGCGACACGGTGCGCCCCCCGGCCTCGACGACCGCGATCGTCTGGGCGGCGGCCAGCTGCCGGCTCCAGCGGCGGGCGAAGGTGCGCAGCGGCTGCGCGATCGGCCGGATCGTGCCGAGGTCGGGACAGGTGCCGACGACCACCTCGGAGCCCGCCTCGACCAGCCGGCGGACGCCGTCCGCGAGGTGGCGCACGGAGTCCGCCGGGCGGGCCCGGCTCGTGACGTCGTTGGCGCCGATCATGATCACGGTGACGTCGGGGTGCTCGAGCAGCGCCTTGTCGACCTGCTCCTCGAGACGGCTGGACACGCAACCGGAGACCGCGAGCCGCACCAGCCGGATCGGCCGGTCCGCCAGCTCGGCGAGGGCGGCGGCGAGCAGCACGCCGGGGGTCTCGGCGGCGCGGTCGACGCCGAGTCCGACGGCGCTGGAGTCGCCGAGCATGGCCAGGACGAGCGGGCGACCGCGGCGGTGCCGCTGGTGCCCGTAGACGCCGTCGCCCGACGGCGGGTCCTGGGTGACGCCGCGGCCCTCGATGGCGCGCCGCGCGGTGCGCGCCTCCTGCTTCAGCAGCGCGACGAAGGCCGCGCCGGCCAGACCGGCCCCGCCGCCGAACGCAGCTCCGGTGAGCAGGTTCTTCGCCGTCGTCGCTCGCGTCACCGCGTCCTCCTCCCGTCCCCCCGAACGTAGAGCACGCCCGTTCCGCCTCCCGGCATGATCACGCGTACCACTGACGTTATCGGCCACGTACGGTGCGAACCGTGGCCGAATCCCCCGCAGGTGTGACGCAGACCACCCGGTCGGACGGGCGCTCCGAGCACATCGTCGAGGTGCTCGTCGACGCGTTCTCCGACCTCATGGCGGCCGACGCCGACGCCTTCCGCACCAAGTTCCGCAAGATGGCGGCCGACCCGTTCGCGTTCTACCGCGGCAGCGCCTGCCTGTTCTACGCCGACATGACGACGATGGAGGATCCGTGGAGCGACGAGCGGACGTCGCGCGTGTGGATCCACGGTGACCTGCACGCCGAGAACTTCGGCACGTACATGGACTCCACCGGGCGGATCGTCTTCGACGTCAACGACTTCGACGAGGCCTACCTCGGGCACGTCAGCTGGGACCTGCGCCGGTTCGCCGCCAGCTTCGCGCTCATGTCGTGGCGCAAGGCGTTCTCCGACGAGGTCATCGCCGAGCTGATCGGCGTCTACCTGCACGCGTGGCTCGACCAGGTCGAGGCGTTCACCCGCTCGGACGCCGACCGCGACTTCGCGCTCACCGTGCACAACACCGAGGGCGCGGTGCACGAGCTCATCCAGGAGACGGCCCGGCGCACCCGGCTGGAGCTGCTGGACCGGATGACCGTCGTCGAGCGCTACGAGCGCCGCTTCGCCGACCGCTCCCGCAACCGGCGGCTGGACGACGACGAGCGCGACGAGGTGCTGGCCGCGCTGGAGCGGTACAAGGCGACCCTGCCGCCACGGCCGTGGCGGCGCGAGGTCGCCTACGACGTCAAGGACCTGATCGGCACCGGCGGCTTCGGCATCGGCAGCGCCGGTCTGCCCGCCTACAACGTGCTGCTCGAGGGCTACGACCAGGCGCTGGAGAACGACGTCATCCTGTCGATCAAGCAGGGCAGCGTGGCGGCGCCCAGCCGGATCGTCACCGACCCGGAGATCCGGGAGTACTTCGAGCACGAGGGCCACCGGACGGCGACCAGCCAGCGGGCGCTGCAGTCGCACGCCTCGCAGTTCCTCGGCTACACCGACATCCGGGGGACCGGATTCCTGGTCGCCGAGCTGTCGCCCTACGAGCTGGACCTCGACTGGGAGGACCTCACCGAGCCCGACGAGATCCGGCCGGTCCTCGAGCAGCTGGGCCGGGCGACCGCGAAGCTGCACTGCGTCGGGGACGCCGACAGCGACCACACCCTCGTGCCGTTCCAGATGGAGGACGCGATCACCACGATGATCGGGGACCGCCGCGACGAGTTCGTGGCCGACCTCGTCGACTTCGCGCACGCGTACGCCGGCGCGGACGCAGGAGGACCACCGGCTGTTCGTCGAGGCCTTCCGCGACGGGCGGATCCCGGGGATCGCCTCGACCTGATTCCTCAACGGGCTCGGCGGCCGCCTCGCCTCGCGCGCAGGTAGTCGGCGACGACGTACTCGCCGAGGCGCTCGGTGTCCGGCTCGAACACCCGCCCGCCGGCCCGCTTGGCGATGTCGTGCACGAAGTGCACGAGCCCCGGGTCGGGGTCGAGGGCGAAGACGTTGATCGTCGCCCCGCCGCGGGCTACGCGCTCGACCTCGGCGACGGTGCGCGCGATCGTCTCGGGCATCGGCGGCCAGCAGAAGAACGGCGTCCCGTCGTCCTCCAGGTGCGCGGTGGGCTCGCCGTCGGTGACCACGAGCACGACCGGCTCGGCGTCCCGGTGATGGTTCAGGAACCGCCGGGCGAGCATCAGGCCGTGCTGCAGATTGGTGCCCTGCAGCGTGTCCACCGACAGCTCGGCCAGCGTCTCCGGGCGCAGCACCTGAGCGGTGGACGAGAACCCGATGATCTGGATCGAGTCCTGCGGGAACCGCGTCGTCACCAGCGAGTGCAGCGCCATCGCCGTCGACTTGGCCGCGCCCCACGTGCCGCGCAGCGCCATCGAGTACGACAGGTCGACCAGCAGCGCGACGGCCGCGCCGGTGCGCCGCTCGGTCTCGACGACCTCGAAGTCGTCGACGGCGATGCGGACCTTGCGCTGGCCCTCGGCCCGGGGCTCGTGCGCCGTCCGCAGGACGGCGTTCTTCACCGTGCGGACGACGTCCAGCGGCTGCTCGTCGCCGAACTGCCACTCCCGCGAGCTGCCGGTGAGCTCGCCCGCCGCACCGGCGTCGGCCACGTCGTGCTCGCCGCGGCCGGTCGACTCGAGCTTCGCGAACACCCGGCGCAGGGCGGTGGCCCCCAGCCGCCGGACGGCCTTGGGCGAGAGCTCGAGCCGCCCCTCGCTGCGGTTGAGGAAGCCCTGCCGCTCCAGCTCGCGTTCCAGCTGGCGCAGCGCGGCCAGGTCGTCGACGGCGTTGCGGCCGAGAGCGCGTTCGAGCAGCTCCTCGTCGACGTCCGCCAGCGAGGCGCCGGCGTAGCCCTGCGACAGCTCGTTGGACAGCGCCTCGAGGTCGGCCAGCTCGGCGACGGCGGAGGTCGCGTCGCCGAGGCCGAGCCCCTGCTCGCCGTCCGGCACCGGGCCGCGCTGCCCCCAGGGCAGGTCGGGCCGGGCCTGTCGCAGCGCGTCCTGCAGGTGCGCCATCTCGCCGGCCAGCCCCATGTCGGACATCGCCTGGGCCATGAGCTCGCCCGAGCTCGGCCCGCTGCTCCGGCGTCAGGCCGGCCATCATGCGTTCCTGCGCCGCCGCCCGGCGGGCCAGCGAGTCGATCAGCTCCTCGACCGACTCCGGGTTCTCCGGGAAGAACTGTCCGTGTCGGTCCATGAAGTCGTGGAACTGCGCGTCGGTGTCCTCGCCCCGGTTGTGCGCGTCGATCAGGCGGGACAGGTCGGCCACCATGTCCTTGACCGCCTGCATCTCCTCGGGGCCGGCGCCCTCCAGCGCCTGCTTCATCGACGCGAACGAGCTGTCGAGCACCTCGCGCCGCAGCAGGTCCTGGATCTGCTCGTAGTACCCGCCGGGCCTCGTCGCTGCGCCAGGGGTAGTCCTTGAGCGCCCGGACGGCGCCCGCGGTGTCGTCCGGCAGCGCGTCCAGCTCGGCCTCGGCCAGCCGCGCGGCGTCGTCCGGGTCGGGGAACAGCGCGCGCCGCTCGGCGTCCAGGGCCCGGTCCAACAGCTCGCGGACCTCCTGCAGCGTGCCGTCCATGCGCCCGGCCTGGCGGGCCTGCCGCAGCCGGTCGCGCACCGAGCGGCGCAGCTCGTCGAGTCCGCGGCGGCCCTCGGTGCCGCGCCGCAGCAGCTCGCGCAGCGCCTCCCGGACGCCGCTGCCCGCCAGCACCGAGTCGCCGATCTCGTCGACGGCGTTGCCCAGGTCGTAGGGCGGCGCGAGCGGGTCGGGACCGCCCCGCCAGCGGCCGTACCGGTAGCCCCGCCCGGGGCGCCCTCTGCTCATCGGCCGGCCCGCGTCATGCGCCGTAGACCGTCCGCGTGCCGTCGGTGTCCTTGGCCAGCCGGCGGGTCAGGTACAGGCCCTCGAGGGCGAACTCGACCGCCGCGGCGGCCTGCTCGGCGGACTGCTCGCTCTCGTCGCACGCCCGAGCCGGCCGAGCAGCTCGGCCAGCCGGGGGATCGTGCCGAGCTGGCCCAGCAGGGCGGGCGCGGGCACCAGCTCGCCGGTCTCGACGGTGTCGCCGCCGGTGAAGTGCTCCTGCAGTCCGGTGAGGTCCAGGCCGGCGCACCGCGCGCGGAAGGTCTGCGCGGTCGCCTGGCGCAGCAGGTGCTCGAGCACCTCCAGCTCGCGCTCGTCGTCCGGGTCGCTGCCGGCGTCGGAGAACTCCACCTTGCCGCGGCTGGCCGGGACGATGCAGGGCAGGTCGACGACCCGCGCGACCGGCCGCGTCTCGCCGGCGACGGCGGCCCTGCGGACGGCGGACGCCGCGAGCGTCTCCAGTCCCGCGATGGCGAACCGGGCGCTGACGCCGGAGCGCTGGTCGACGTGGCTGGAGTCGCGGACCAGCCGGGTGAAGCGGGCGATGATCTCGACGAGGTGCTCGGGGATCAGCGGCGTGCCCAGCGATCCGCTGCCGACCCAACTGGTGTGCGCCTCCTGGTGCACCAGCCGGATCTCGTCGGCCAGCTCGATCGGGTAGTGCGTGCGCACCTCGGCGCCGAAGCGGTCCTTGAGCGGCGTGATGATGCGGCCGCGGTTGGTGTAGTCCTCCGGATTGGCGCTGGCCACGAGCAGCAGGTCCAGCGGGAGCCGCACCCGGTAGCCGCGGATCTGGATGTCGCGCTCCTCGAGCACGTTGAGCAGGGCGACCTGGATCCGCTCGGCCAGGTCGGGCAGCTCGTTGACGCTGAAGATGCCGCGGTTGGTGCGCGGGACCAGGCCGTAGTGGACGGTCTCGGGGTCGCCGAGCGTGCGGCCCTCGGCCACCTTGATCGGGTCGACGTCGCCGATCAGGTCGCCGACGCTGGTGTCCGGGGTCGCCAGCTTCTCGCCGAACCGGTCGCTGCGGTGCAGCCAGCCGACGGGGGTCGCGTCGCCGTGCTCGGCGATCTGCCGGCGCGCCCAGGCGCTGATCGGCTGCATCGGGTGCTCGTTCAGCTCGCTGCCGGCCAGCACCGGCGTCCACTCGTCGAGCAGGCCGACCAGGGTGCGGATCAGCCGGGTCTTGCCCTGGCCCCGCTCGCCGAGCAGCACGAGGTCGTGGCCGGCGATGAGGGCCCGCTCGACCTCGGGCAGGACCGTGTCCTCGAAGCCGACCAGGCCGGGGAGGCTGGGTTCGCCGGCCTGCAGCCGGGCGAGGAGGTTGGCGCGGATCTCGGCCTTGACCGGCCGGAAGACGGCCCCCTCGGCGCGGAGCTCGCCGAGGGTGGTGGGGGCGGGGGAAGAGGGGACCTGTACGGCGTCCGTCACCTCAGCCACGGTACGACGGTGCGCCCCGTCCGGGGGAGGCCGCGATCCCGCCGTCGCCGATCCTGCGAGGATCGCTCCGTGCCCGCTGACCTGCCGCTCGTGACCGGTCCGGACGTCGAGGCCGCCGCTGCGGTCCTCGACGGCGTCGTCCGCACCACGCCGATGTGGCACAACCGCGGCCTGGCCGAGCGGTGCGGCGGCCCGGTGTGGCTCAAGTGCGAGAACCTCCAGCGCACGGGCTCGTTCAAGATCCGCGGTGCCTACACCCGCATCTCGCGGCTGACGCCCGAGGAGCGCGCCCGCGGGGTCGTGGCCGCCAGCGCCGGCAACCACGCTCAGGGCGTCGCGCTCGCCGCGCAGCTGCTGGGGGCCGGGGCGACCGTGTTCATGCCCGAGACGGCGCCACTGCCGAAGGTGGAGGCGACACGGGCGTACGGCGCGGCGATCCACCTGACCGGGCAGACGCTGACCGAGGCGCTCGCGGCCGCGCAGGACCACGCGGCCCGCACCGGGGCGGTGTTCATCCACCCGTTCGACCACCGCGACGTGATCGCCGGCCAGGGCACCGTCGGGCTGGAGATCCTCGAGCAGTGCCCCGACGTGCGCACGGTCGTGGTGTGCACCGGTGGCGGCGGGCTCGTGTCGGGCATCGCGGCCGCCGTGCGCGCCCGCCGTCCCGACGTCCGGATCGTCGCCGTCCAGGCCGAGCAGGCCGCGTGCTTCCCCGACTCGCTGACCGCCGGCCACCCGGTGCAGCTGGACGCGATGGCGACCATGGCCGACGGCATCGCGGTGGCCGCGCCCGGCGAGCTGACCCTGGCGCACGTCCGCGACCTGGTCGACGAGGTGCGGACGGTGTCGGAGGAGGACCTGTCCCGCGCGCTGCTGTTCTGCCTGGAGCGGGCCAAGCTCGTGGTCGAACCGGCGGGGGTCGCCGCGGTCGCGGCCGTGCTCGCCGATCCGAAGGCCTTCGAGGCCCCGGTGGTCGCCGTGGTGTCCGGCGGCAACATCGACCCGGTCCTGCTGCTCAAGGTCGTGCAGCACGGCATGGCGGCGGCCGGGCGGTACCTGTCGCTGCGGCTGCACGTACCCGACCGGCCGGGGTCCCTGGCCGGGGTCCTGGGCGAGCTGGCCGCCGTCGGCGCCAACGTCCTGGAGGTGGAGCACGAGCGCACCGGCGCCCGGCTGCACCTCGGCGAGGTGGAGATCTTCGTCGTCCTGGAGACCCGGGGGCCCGACCACGCGCGAGACGTCGTGTCCGCGCTGCGGCGGGCGGGGTACGCGGTCACCGTCGAGTGAGGTCGCCGCGCGTGCGATGAGTTCGCGTCGCCGGTCCCGTCTCCCTGGCATGGACGAATCCATCCGCCCGTCGCCAAATCCACTCGGGAACTGTCGGTACCGGGGCCTAGCGTGCCCGGCATGAACGAAGCGATCGTCGTCGAGGGTCTGGTCAAGCGCTTCGGGGAGACGACCGCCCTGGCCGGCGTCGACCTGACGGTGGCCGAGGGCACGGTCCTGGGCCTGCTGGGACCCAACGGCGCCGGCAAGACCACGGTCGTCCGCATCCTCAGCACGCTGCTACGGCCCGATGCCGGCCGGGCGGAGGTCCTCGGGGTCGACGTCGTCCGCAAGCCCGACGCCGTGCGCTCGATGATCGGGTTGACCGGGCAGTACGCGGCGGTGGACGAGTACCTCACCGGCACGGAGAACCTGGAGATGGTCGGGCGGCTGTACCGGCTGTCCAAGCGCGACGCCCGCTCGCGGGCCGGCGAGCTGCTGGAGCGCTTCGACCTCGCCGACGCCGCCGACCGACCGGCCAAGACCTACTCCGGCGGCATGCGCCGGCGGCTCGACATCGCGGCCTCCCTGATCGCGCGCCCGCGGGTGCTCTTCCTCGACGAGCCCACGACCGGGCTCGACCCGCGCAGCCGGCTCGGCATGTGGGAGTTCATCGGCGACCTCGCCGACGGGGGCACCACGATCCTGCTGACCACCCAGTACCTGGAGGAGGCCGACCGCCTCGCCGACCGGATGGTGGTCATCGACCACGGCCGGGTCATCGCCCGCGGCACGGCCGACGAGCTCAAGGACCAGGTGGGTGGCCAGCGGCTCGAGCTCACCCTCGCGCAGGCCGTCGACCTGCCGGTCGTCGCGGAGCGGCTGCGGCCGCTGGGCATCGACGAGCCGCACGTCGACGAGGCCACCCGCAAGCTGAGCCTGCCGGTGCGGGGAGGGATCGACGTGCTGTCCCAGGCGATCCGCCGGCTGGAGGACGCCTCCGTCGACGTGCTCGACCTCGCGCTGCGCCGGCCCGACCTCGACGACGTCTTCCTCGCCCTGACCGGGCACGCCGCGGAGGAGACGCCTCCCGCGGACGACGGGGGTGGGGGCGGGCGACATGCCGAACCGGCCGAGGCGGTCGCGACGGGAGGGGGTGCACGATGACCTCGATGGTCCAGACGCTGTCCGACAGCGTGGTGATCACCAAGCGGAACCTGATCAAGGTCAAGCGGGTGCCCGACCTGATCGTGTTCGCGACGCTGTCGCCGATCATGTTCGTGCTGCTCTTCCGCTACGTGTTCGGCGGCGCGATCAACGTGCCGGGCGACATCAGCTACGCGGAGTTCCTGCTGCCCGGCATCTTCGCGCAGACGGTCGTGTTCGGGAGCACGATCACCGGCGCCTCGCTGGCCGACGACCTGCAGAAGGGGCTGATCGACCGGTTCCGGTCGCTGCCGATGTCCCGCTCGGCGGTGCTGGTCGGACGCACGGTGGCCGACCTCGGACTCAACGCCATCTCGATCGCGGTCATGGCGATCACCGGCCTGATCGTCGGCTGGCGGATCAACTCGTCGGTGCTCGAGGCGATCGGCGGGTTCGCGATCCTGCTCGTGTTCGCGTACGCGATCTCCTGGCTCATGGCGATGGTGGGTCTGCTGGTCCGCACGCCCGAGGTCGTGAACAACGCGAGCTTCATCGTGATCTTCCCGCTCACGTTCGTGGCCAACACGTTCGTGCCGCTGGAGTCGTTCCCCCCGGTGCTGCGCACGTTCGCCGAGTGGAACCCGGTCTCCGCCGTCGTCCAGGCGGCGCGAAACCTGTTCGGCAACGTGCCCGCGGGCATGCCGGAGCCGGACGTGTGGTCGCTGCAGAACCCGTCGCTCTACACGCTGATCTGGACCGCGATCATCCTCGCGGTGTTCGTGCCTCTCTCCGTGCGGCTGTACCAGCGCACGGCGAGCCGCTGATCGATGGCCCCGTCCAGAGGCTCGCCCCGAGCTTGCGAGGGGTGAGGAGGACGGGGTCCTCTTTCACAGCCAGGGGAGGGCGAGCACCTCGTCGAGGTCGTCGGGGGCGTCGCCGTCCCGGACCAGCCGGTTGGGCTGGCGGTGGCCGCACACCGTGCAGCGGTGCACGATCTGCCAGCCCTTGCCCGACTTCTCGACCAGCCCGATCGGCTCCATGGGGGAGCGGCACTCGCTCGAGCGGTCGCCGGGCAGGTCGTCGACGTGCAGCGACCAGAGGCACACAGGGCAGTGGTTGCGGTAGTGCCCGTCGCTGCTGGCCGGCACCGCGGCCGCACAGTGCACGCAGGTGAAGCCGGTGTTCTCCGCCCGCCGCGAGCGGACCGCCATCGGTCCGGTCAGGGGACGAACGGCTCGACGGCGACGACCTCGACGGTGATGTCGCGGCCGTTGGGCGCCTGGTAGGTCACCGTGGCGCCGGGCTTCGCGCCCATGATCGCCGCGCCGAGGGCGGACTCGGGGGAGTAGACCGTCAGGCCCGTCGTCCCGGCGATCTCGCGGGAGCCGAGAAGGAACTTCTCGGTGTCGTCGTCGCCGGCGAACTTGACGGTGATGACCGTGCCGGTGACCGCACTCGTCGCGGTCTTCGGTGCCTCGCCGACGCGCGCCTTGCGCAGCAGGTCGGCGAGCTGCCGGATGCGGGCCTCCTGCTTGCCCTGCTCGTCCTTGGCCGCGTGGTACCCGCCGTTCTCGCGCAGGTCGCCCTCCTCGCGGCGGGCGTTGATCTCGGCGGACATCGCCGGACGCCCAGCCACCAACTGCTCGAGCTCGGCCTTCAGCCGGTCGTGGGCCTCCTGGGTCAGCCAGACGCCCTGGTCCTGCTCGTCGGTGGGGGTGGACACGAGTGGAACTCCTGCACTTCGGGTCGCCGTCCCCGGACGAGGGCGACGTGGATCGATCCGGCCAAGCTAACACCGGCGGCGATGCCGGTGTCACGGGTCGCACTGGCGCCCGGGAAAGCGGAACCGTACCGGACGGTGTCGGTGGAGATGGGGTGTTTTCCCCCGAAAGGGCGGGCCGCCGCCCGTGCAGCAGGAACACCTCCGTCCCGTCGTGCGGCACGGGTGGGGGAGTGACCTCGCGCACCCCCCGGAGCGAGGGTCGTCGGACCGGTCCGGGCGCGGTGGACAATGCCTGCGTGACCGCACCTGACCAGCTGCGCATGCTCGCCGTCCACGCCCATCCGGACGACGAGTCGAGCAAGGGCGCCGCCACGATGGCGAAGTACGTCGCCGAGGGCGCCCGCGTGATGGTGGCCACCTGCACCGGTGGTGAGCGCGGGTCCGTGCTCAACCCGGCGATGGACCGCCCCGAGGTGTGGGAGCGGCTGCCGCAGATCCGCGTGGAGGAGATGGCTCGCGCTCGCGCGATCCTGGGCGTCGAGCAGGAGTTCCTGGGCTTCGTCGACTCGGGCCTGCCCGAAGGCGACCCGCTCCCGCCGCTGCCGGAGGGCTGCTTCGCGCTGGCCCCGCTCGAGGAGGCCGCCGCTCCGCTGGTCGAACTGATCCGCAGCTTCCGGCCTCAGGTGATCACCACCTACGACGAGCGCGGCGGCTATCCGCACCCCGACCACATCAAGACCCACGAGATCTCCGTGCACGCGTTCGAGGCTGCCGGCGATCCCGACCGCTACCGCGACCTCGGTGAGCCCTGGCAGCCCAGCAAGCTCTACTACCACATGAGCTTCACGCTGCCCCGGACCAAGGCGCTGCACGAGGCGATCCTGGCCGGCGGCGCGGAGTCGCCGTACGCGGAGTGGCTGGAGAACTGGGATCCCGAGTGGGACATCTCGCACCGGGTCACCACCCGCGTCCCCTGCGGCGAGTTCTTCCCGGTACGGGATGCCGCGCTCATCGCGCACGCCACGCAGATCGACCCCGAGGGCCGGTGGTTCGCCTGCCCGGTGGAGACCCAGCAGCAGATCTGGCCGACCGAGGACTACGAGCTGGCCCGGACGCTGGTGGACACGACGATGCCGGAGGACGATCTGTTCGCCGGGATCCGCAGCGAGGTGGGCGTCCGATGAACGAGCTGGGACTGACGGTGGCCCAGCAGCTGCCCGAGGACGTCGGCAAGGCCGGTCCGCTCGGCCTGCTGCTCACCGTGCTGCTCGCGATCGCGATCGTCCTGCTGGTCAAGTCGATGAGCCGGCACCTCAAGCGCATCCCCGCCAGCTTCGACGAGGCGGACCGGTCTCGGGTCGTCGTCCCCGACACCCCGGCGGAGCTGGTGGATCCGCCCGGTCAGCAGCTGCTCGACCAGCTGCGCCGTGCGCCGCGGGCCATCGAGCCGCCGCGCACCGAGCGCCGTCCGGACGATTCGGCCGGCTCCTGACCCGCTGACACGGACGGGCGCCGCCCCCACCAGGGGACGGCGCCCGTCGTGTCGTGCGGTCAGGTCACCAGGCGTGCGCCACGTCGACGATCACGCGGGCACCGTCGGTGTGGCCGGGGGCGCCGGCCAGGACCGTGACCCGGAAGGGCAGCCGGGCGCGGACGCCGAGCCCGATCGTGGACGAGCCCTCGTAGGAGCCGGCCCACGCGACCTGGCGGAAGGTGCGGAACCCGGTCACGTTCACGGCCTCGCTGTCCCTCGCGGGGTCGTAGGTGGGCCGGCCGACGGAGTCGTACGCATGCGTCTGCAGCACGATCTCCAGGTCGGCCGCGCCGCGCAGCGGGATCGCCGTCCCGGAGCCCGGCTGCTCGACCGTGCTGTACCGCACCGAGTAGGCGCTGAAGCGCGGGGCGTGCGCCAGGTCGATGACCAGCCGGTCGTAGCAGGTGTGCTGCCCGGCCCGCACGTTGCGCAGCGTGTCGCCGCCCGGGTCATGTGTGCCGCTCTTGGCGAGCGACCCCCAGGTGATTCCGCAGTAGGCCGCCGCGGCCGGGCCGGCCGGGGCGAGGAGGACCAGGCCGAGGGCCGTCGCGATGGCCGCGACGAGCAGTCGGAGAGGAGAGCGGGTCATGGCGAACCTCCGGGGGTGGGGCGCCGGGCGGCGCGACGTCAATGTGCGCCGACACGTTCGCGATCGACAGGCCTCGCGACGTCCGCACTAGCCGAAGCTCAGCCACTCCCGTTGACAACGATTGCCAATCAGCAGCGTGTCGCTCACGCAACGAGACGACAATCTGTGCTATCGGGTGTCCATCGCTTCTGGCGCATCGCCTCGGCCGGAGGGCACCCGAGCGGGTCAACTGTGCCGACGCCGAACCCGCCCGGCCGCCCCGTCGGCCAGGATGTGCGCATGCCCCCTCGCTCCCGCGCCGACGAGTCCGAGGACGACGACCCGACCGGGGGCCTGAGCCGCAGCACGACCCGCGCGCTCGAGGTCGCCGAGAACATCGTCTACGGCGGGATCGCGGCGTTCCTGGTGGGCACGGCGCTGGTGTGCCTGGCGCTGGCCGGGAAGACCGCCCTCGGCCTGCTCTCGGACTTCTCCGAGCAGCCGGTGCTCGATGTGCTGGACATCCTGCTGCTGGTCTTCATCGTGGTCGAGCTGCTCTTCGCCGTCCGTTCCACGGTCCAGAAGCGCGAACTCCTCGCCGAGCCGTTCCTGCTCGTGGGCATCATCGCCTCGATCAAGGAGATCGTGGTGCTCTCCGTCGAGGCCGCCAAGGAGGTCGGCAACGGCGCCGAGTTCACCGACCGCATGGTCGAGATCGCCGTGCTCGGCGTCCTCGTCCTGTTCCTCGGGGTGACCTCCTTCCTGCTGCGCCGCAAGGAGCGGGAGCCCGACGAGGGCGAGGGTGGCCGGCTGCCCCCCGAGCGTCAGGTCGACTGAACGGGTAGGTAGGGCGGCGTGCCCAACCGACTCGCCACCGCGACCAGCCCCTACCTGCTCCAGCACGCCGACAACCCCGTCGACTGGCAGGAGTGGGGCCAGGCGGCCTTCGACGAGGCCCGCGCGCGCGACGTCCCGGTGCTGGTCAGCGTCGGCTACGCGGCCTGCCACTGGTGCCACGTCATGGCGCACGAGTCGTTCGAGGACGAGGCGACCGCGGCCGCGATGAACGAGGGCTTCGTCTGCGTGAAGGTCGACCGGGAGGAGCGCCCGGACGTCGACAGCGTCTACATGACCGCGACGCAGGCACTGACCGGCCACGGCGGCTGGCCGATGACCGTCTTCACGACCCCGGACGGGCATCCGTTCTACTGCGGCACCTACTTCCCGCCGCACCCCGCGCACGGGATGCCGTCGTTCCGGCAGGTGCTCGCCGCGGTCCGCGACGCGTGGGCGAACCGGCGGCAGGATGTGGAGACGGCGGGGGAGCGCATCGTCGCCGGGATCTCGGCCCGGCTGGACCTCGGCCCGCCGGCGCCGCTCTCGGCCGACCTCCTCGACGCCGCCGTCGACACGCTGGCCGAGAGCTTCGACGCGACGGACGGCGGCTTCGGCGGAGCACCCAAGTTCCCGCCGTCGATGCTGCTCGAGTTCCTGCTGCGGGCACACGCCCGCACCGGTCGCGAGCACGCCCTCGAGATGGCCCGCCGTACCGCCGAGGCGATGGCGCGGGGCGGGATCCACGACCAGCTGGCCGGCGGCTTCGCGCGGTACGCCGTCGACGCGCAGTGGGTGGTGCCGCACTTCGAGAAGATGCTCTACGACAACGCGCTGCTGCTCCGGGTCTACCTGCACCTGTGGCGGGCCACCGGCGACGACTGGGCGCGCGAGGTCGCCGACGGCGTCGTCCGGTTCCTGCTGCGCGACCTCCGCACCCCCGAGGGCGGCTTCGCCTCGGCGCTCGATGCCGACACCGACGGCGTCGAGGGGCTCACCTACGTCTGGACGCCCGACCAGCTCGTCGCCGTGCTCGGCGAGGACGACGGCCGCTGGGCCGCCGAGGTCTTCGAGGTGACCGGCCGCGGCACGTTCGAGCACGGCACGTCGACCCTGCAGTACCTGCGCGACACCGACGACCCGGCGCGCCTGGAGTCCGTCCGCGCCCGCCTGCTCGAGTCGCGGGCCGGCCGGCCGCAGCCCGCGAGGGACGACAAGGTGGTGACCGCCTGGAACGGCCTGGCGATCGCCGCGCTGGCCGAGCACGCGGTCCTGACCGGTTCGGCGGAGTCGCTGGCGGCGGCCGTCGGCGCGGCGGAGCTGCTGGAGCGGGTGCACCGGGTCGACGGGCGGTTGCGCCGGGCCTCGCGGGACGGCGTGGCCGGTGCGCACGCCGGGGTCCTGGAGGACTACGGCGACCTCGCCGAGGGCCTGCTGGCGCTGCACCAGGCGACGGCCGACGGCCGCTGGCTCGAGTTCGCGGGTGAGCTGCTCGACGTCGTGGCCGACCAGTTCGTCGACGCGTCCGACGGCGGCCCACCCGCCTGGCACGACACCGCCGCCGACGCCGAGGCGCTCGTGCACCGCCCCTTCGACCCCGCGGACGGTCCGACGCCCGCGGGCATCGCCGCCGCCGCGGGGGCAGCGGTGACCTGGTCGGCACTGGCCGGGTCGCCGCGGCACCGGGAGCTGGGGGAGGCGTCGCTCGCGACCCTCGCCCGGCTGGTCGAGACCGCGCCGCGGGCGGCGGGCTGGGCGGCCGCGGTCGGGGAGGCGCTGCTGGCCGGGCCGCTCGAGGTGGCGGTCAGCGGTCCGGCCGGACCGGAGCGCGACGCCCTCGCGCAGGCGGCGTGCCGGTCGACCAGTCCCGGAGCCGTCGTCGTGGTGGGCGAGCCCGACGCGCCGGGGGTCCCGCTGCTCGCCGGGCGGCCGCTGGTGGCAGGTCGCGCCGCGGCGTACGTCTGCCGGGGGTTCGTCTGCCGCGCCCCCGTCACCGACGTGTCCGCTCTGGGCGCAGCGATGGCGGGTGACGGCTGACCCCTCCGGGCTTACCGTGTAAGCGTGTAATCAACCGCTGCCATGGGAGGCCGCCGTGCACAGCCATCGATTCTCCGACGCACCCTTCGCCCGGGACCGTGGTCGCGGGTTCGGCCGGGGCTGGGGGCCCCGCGGCCGCGGCCAGGAGGCGCCGCCGCCGGTCGACCGCACCGAGGTGGCCGGCTGGTTCGCCGGCCGGCTGCCCGACGACTGGTTCACCGGCCCGGTCGAGCTGCTGCTGGACCGCGACGAGATCACCGTCGTCGGCACGCTGCCCGAGCCCGACGCGGGTGAGGGCGATCCGGCCGCGGCACGCGCCGGGCGGATCGGCCGGTTCCGCGAGGAGACCCGCGAGCAGCGCATGGCCATCGCCGACGCGGCGCAGGAGCGGTACGGCCGCTCGGTGGCCTGGGGCGCCGCCTGCGGCGACGTCCGCGAGCTGTTCACCAACCTGTCCGTGCCGGTGATGACCCGCCTCCGCCAGCCCGAGCGGCTGGTGCTCGACACCCTCGTCGACGCGGGCGTCGCCAGGTCGCGCTCGGAGGCGCTCGTCTGGGCTGTGCGCCTGGTCGGGCAGCACGCCGACGAATGGCTGACCGAGCTGCGCGACGCGATGGCGTCGGTGGAGGAGGTCAGGGCGCGCGGGCCCCACGTCTGAGTGTCCGGCTGACCTGCGCGGCCACCTGGGACACTGGGCGTCGTGCCGAGTCCTGCCGCCCCCGCCGCCGCCGACGTCCTCGTGGTCGGGGCGGGGCCGGCCGGTTCGGCGGCCGCCGCGTGGGCAGCGCGCGCCGGGCGCGACGTCGTCCTCGCGGACGCCGCCGTCTTCCCGCGCGACAAGGCCTGCGGCGACGGGCTGACCCCGCGCGCGATCGCCGAGCTCGACGAGCTGGGCCTGGGCGACTGGGTGCGCGGGCGGGCGCGCAACCGTGGCCTGCGCGCCGCCGGCTTCGGCCAGACGCTGCTGCTGCCCTGGCCCGGCGGGTCGCTGCCCGACCACGGCGGCGCGGTGCCGCGCACCGAGCTCGACGACCGCATCCGCGGGGTCGCCCTCGCCGACGGCGCCGTCCCGATGGAGGGCGCCAAGGCCGTCGACGTCGAGCGGGACGGCGACCGTGTCACCGGCGTCGTCTTCGCGGGCGCGGACGGCGAGCGGTGGACCACCCGCTGCAGCTCGCTCGTGGTGGCCGACGGCGCGCGCTCGCCGCTGGGTCGGGTGCTCGGCCGGGAATGGCACCGGGACACCGCCTACGGCGTCGCAGCCCGGGGGTACGTGCGCTCGGGGCGCAGCGACGACGAGTGGATCTCCTCGCACCTCGAACTGCGCGACGTCGACGGGGAGCTGCTGTCCGGCTACGGCTGGGTCTTCCCGCTCGGCGCCGAGTCGGGGGAGATCAACATCGGGGTCGGAACGCTGGCGACGTCCCGGCGTCCGGCCGGGGTGCAGCTGAAGGCGCTGATGGAGGCCTACGCCGAGGCCCGCCGCGAGGAGTGGCAGCTGGAGGGCCCGGTGCGCGCACCGGCGTCCGCGCTGCTGCCCATGGGCGGGGCCGTCTCCGGAGTCGCCGGCCGCAACTGGGCGCTGGTCGGCGACGCCGCCGGCTGCGTGAACCCGCTCAACGGCGAGGGCATCGACTACGGGCTCGAGACCGGCCGCGAGGTGGTCGCGCTGCTCGGCGAGGACGACTTGTCGGTTGTGTGGCCGGAGACGCTCCGCCGGCACTACGGGGAGGCGTTCTCCATCGCGCGCCGGCTCGCCGGGCTGCTGACCGTGCCACGGTTCCTGCCGGCCGCCGGCCCGGTCGGCATGCGGTCCCGCGCCCTGATGACCGTCGCGCTGCGGGTCATGGGCAACCTCGTGACCGAGGAGGACCGGGACGTCGTCGCCCGGGCCTGGCGCTTGGCGGGCCGGGTGTCGTCCCGGTTCGACGAGACGCCGATGTTCGCGGCCTGATCAGCCGACGTAGGGCGACCCGTACATCGCGAAGTAGACCGCGATGTAGTGGCACAGCGCCGCGACGACCGTCATCGCGTGGAACACCTCGTGGTAGCCGAAGGTGCCCGGCCACGGGTTGGGCCGCTTGGCCGCGTAGGCGACGCCGCCGATCGTGTAGAGCAGGCCGCCGACGCCGAGCAGCACCACGACCGTGACCCCGCCGATCCGCAGGATGTCGCCGAGCACGAAGACGGCGACCCAGCCGAGGCCGATGTAGAGCGACGTGCCGAGCCAGCGCGGTGCCGTCGGCCAGACGAGCTTGAGCGCGACCCCGGCGAGGGCCGCCGTCCAGACGCCGACGAGCAGCCAGGCGCCGAACGGCTGCTCGACGGACAGCAGCGTGAAGGGCGTGTAGGTGCCCGCGATGAAGAGGAAGATCATCGAGTGGTCGAGCCGCTTCATGGTCTTCCAGGCGCGCGGTGACCAGCGTCGCCGGTGGTAGAGCGCGCTGACACCGAAGAGACCGCAGATGGTGAGGCAGTAGAGCGCCACGGAGAACCCGGCCCGGGCGCCGAGCACCGACGCCAGCGGGATCAGGACCCCACCCGCGACGATCGACGTGAAGAAGGCGACCAGGTGCAGCCAGCCGCGCATGCGGGGACGGGTGTCGGGGTGCTCCCAGTCGCTGTCGGCGAAGTCGTCCGCCGTCCAGGTGTGCTCGACCCGCTCGCCCTCGTCGAGGACCGCGGCCATGGCCTGACCGCGCGGAGCTTCGATCTCGGCCCCGTCGGCTTCGACCCGGACGGGCTCGCCGTCGTCGCTCGCAGGGTTCATGCACCGAGGTTACGGTCCCGTAGGTTGCCCGGCACCCGGACGCCGGTCACACCTCGCCGTTCTCCGCGCCGGGCGTCCCCGGGCGCGCACGGTGGGTGGCGCACGCGGGGCCTAGGGTGACCCCGTGGGGGCGCGCCAGAAGGTCCGCGAAGCGGTCCTCCAGGTCTACGAACACCGGCTCGCCCGCGCGCTGGCCGACGCCGACCTGCCCCGTCACGTCGGTGTGATCATGGACGGCAACCGCCGGTGGGCGCGCTCGATCGGCCTCGAGGACGTCGCCCACGGGCACCGGCGGGGCGCGGCGAAGATCCTCGACCTGCTCGGCTGGTGCGACGACGCCGGCGTCGAGGTGGTCACCCTCTTCCTGCTGTCCACCGACAACCTCCGCCGTCCGGAGGCCGAGGTGAACGCGCTGCTGCGGATCATCGAGGACGTCGCCGTCGACCTCTCCGCGCCGGGCCGTCGCTGGCAGATCCGCTCGATGGGCGCGCCGGAGGTGCTGCCGCCGGAGACGG
The DNA here is from genome assembly GCA_963777095.1 of uncultured Actinomycetota bacterium. GTDB lineage: Bacteria > Actinomycetota > Actinomycetes > Mycobacteriales > Geodermatophilaceae > CAVZOY01. Next base: position 109,008 of record CAVZOY010000006.1, on the reverse strand, counting down.
TCGCCGTCCTCAAGCAGGCCGAGGAGGACAGCCGCGACCGTCCGGGGGCGACGGTCAACCTCGCCGTCGGTTACGGCGGGCGGCGCGAGATCGCCGACGCCGTCCGGTCGCTGCTCGCCGAGCACGCCGAACGCGGCACCACGCTGGACGAGCTCGTGGAGGTGCTCGACGTCGAGCACATCGCCGAGCACCTCTACACCCGCGGCCAGCCAGATCCCGACCTGATCATCCGCACCAGCGGCGAGCAGCGGATGTCGGGCTTCCTCCTGTGGCAGACGGCGAACGCGGAGTTCCACTTCACCGACGTCTACTGGCCGGACTTCCGTCGGGTGGACTTCTTGCGTGCTCTCAGGGACTACGCCCGGAGGCATCGGCGCTACGGCGGCTGAGAGACTGCCGGGCATGCCGCCTCGCGCCGTCGACCTCCCGCTCGAGTACGTCCGGCTGGGCCTGCGCTTCGACCGGCTGGAGTCGGGCTTCGTCGACGCCTTCACCGGCGACCCGCGGATCCGCGCCGAGGTCGAGTCAGAGCCCGCGCCGACGCCGCAGCAGCTGCGCGACCAGGCGCGAGGCCTGCTCACCGAGCTTGACTCCGCCGAGCTGCCCGAGGACCGGGCGGACTTCCTCCGCGGTCAGCTGACCGGGCTGGAGTGCACCGCCCGCACGATGAGCGGCGAGCCGGTCGGGTTCGTCGACGAGGTGCGCAGCTACTTCCAGGTGGACGCCGAGCTCGGCGACCCCGACGAGTACGCGGGCGCGCTCGCCGAGCTCGACGCGCTCCTGCCCGGCAGCGGCCCGCTCGACGAGCGGTACGAGACCTACCGCCGCCAGGAGGAGTGCCCGCCGGAGCGGCTGGCCGAGGCGGTGGACGCGCTGTCCAGCGCGCTGCGCGACCTGGTCCGGGGGCAGTACGGCCTGCCCGAGGTGGAGACCGTGCGCTACGAGGTGGTCACCGACCAGCCGTGGTCGGGCTTCAACTACTACGAGGGCGACTTCCGCTCACGGGTCGCGATCAACGCCGACCTCCCGCACCGGCTCGGCCGGCTGCCGCACCTGGTCGCGCACGAGGCCTACCCCGGCCACCACACCGAGCACTGCCGCAAGGAGCAGGGGCTGGTCGACCGGGCCGGGCGTACGGAGCACACGATCTTCCTGGTCAACACGCCGGAGTGCCTCATGGCGGAGGGTCTGGCCGACCTGGGTGTCGAGGCCTCGGTCGGCGACGGGTGGGGGCGGTGGGCCGAGGAGATCCTCGGCGACCTGGGCCTGCGGCTGGACGGCGACCTGTCCGAGCGCGTCGCGATCGCCGCCGCCCCGCTGGGCCGGGTCCGGCAGGACGCCGCGCTGCTGCTGCACGACCGGGGCGCCTCCGAGGACGAGGTGGTCGCGCACGTCAAGCGGTGGTCGCTGGTCAGCGAGGAGCGCGCCCGCCAGCAGCTCCGCTTCCTGACCCACCCGCTGTGGCGTGCCTACATCTCCACCTACGTCGAGGGCTTCGAGCTGCTGTCGCGCTGGCTGGCCGCACGCCCGGCGGATCAGCCGGTGGCCGAGCGCTTCGTGCGGCTGCTCGACGAGCCGCTGACTCCGGCGCGGGTGGTCGCCGAGCTGCGGGCCGACGTCGGCCGATGAGCCCTCGGCCGGCGGCCGAACGGCGCGCCCTGGGCCTCTGGACGGCGGGCTGCATCGCCGTCCTGCTGACCCTGGGCGTCACCTGGCTCGGCGACTGGTCGTTGCAGTGGCCGCTGCTGCTCGTGCCCCTCGCCTGGGCCGGCCTGACGCTGCTGGTGAGCCGCGAGAGCCGGTGAACGCTCCCTGCGACGACTGGGACGAGTGGTACCCCTCCGGGTGAACACTGTGTTCCCTTTCGGGGTGGTTGCACGGCTTCTGTCGGTGGTCGGGCCTACCGTCCGACATGGAGGACGAGCTCACCTCGTCGTCCGCGGGAGGCCCGGTTGGTGCTGACGAGTTCGTCGACACGGGGGGCCGGCATCCGGCCTCTGCGCCGGGGCCCGGCCACCTTCGATCGGGGGCGTGCCGTGCGCCCCACGGGAGTCGACACGTGAGCGCTCGCCGTACCTACGTCCTCGACACATCCGTCCTGCTCTCCGACCCGGGCGCGCTGCTGCGCTTCGGCGACTCCGACGTGGTTCTCCCGCTCGTCGTGATCGGGGAACTCGAGGACAAGCGGCACCACCCGGAGCTCGGCTGGTTCGCCCGGCAGGCCCTGCGGATGCTCGACGATCTGCGCGTGGCGCACGGCCGACTGGACGCGCCGGTGCCGATCGGCGACGACGGCGGCACGCTGCACGTCGAGCTCAACCACAGCGACCCGTCGGTGCTGCCCGCAGGCTTCCGCAACGACAGCAACGACAGCCGGATCATGGTCGTCGCGCTCAACCTCCGGGCCGAGGGCCGCGACGTCTGCCTGATCACGAAGGACGTCCCGCTGCGGGTCAAGGCCGCCGCCGTCGGGCTGGACACCGACGAGTACCGCGCGCTGGACGCCGTCGACGCCGGCTGGACCGGCATGACCGAGCTGTCGCTCGACGACGCCGAGCTGGACGCCCTCTACGAGAGCGGCGAGGTCTTCGTGCCCGGCGCCGCGGAGCTCCCGACCCACACCGGGCTGGTGCTGCTGTCCTCGCGCGGATCGGCGCTGGGCCGGGTGACGCCGGACAAGCAGGTGCGGCTGGTGCGTGGCGACCGCGAGGCGTTCGGGTTGCACGGCCGGTCGGCGGAGCAGCGGATCGCCCTGGACCTGCTGCTCGACCCGGAGGTCGGCATCGTCTCGCTCGGCGGGCGGGCAGGCACCGGCAAGTCGGCGCTGGCGCTGTGCGCGGGACTCGAGTCGGTCATGGAGCGGCGGGCGCACAAGAAGGTCGTGATCTTCCGGCCGCTGTACGCCGTCGGCGGCCAGGAGCTCGGCTACCTGCCGGGCAGCGAGGGCGAGAAGATGTCGCCCTGGGCGCAGGCGGTGTACGACACCCTCGGCGCGCTGGTCTCCAACGAGGTGCTCGAGGAGATCGCCGCCCGCGACCTCATCGAGGTGCTGCCGCTGACCCACATCCGCGGCCGGTCGCTGCACGACTCGTTCGTGATCGTCGACGAGGCGCAGTCCCTCGAGCGCGGCGTCCTGCTGACCGTGCTGTCGCGGCTCGGCTCGGGCTCGCGGGTCGTGCTCACCCACGACGTCGCCCAGCGGGACAACCTGCGGGTGGGCCGGCACGACGGCATCACCGCCGTCATCGAGGCGCTTCGCGGCCACCCGCTCTTCGCCCACGTGACCCTCACCCGCTCCGAGCGCTCCCAGATCGCGGCTCTGGTCACCGAGATGCTGGAGGACATCCCCCTCTGACCCGCCCGGTCGACGCTTGAGGGGCGTTGTTCGTGCTGCTCGGGTTCTGCACCACCGGCCAAGCGCGAACAACGCCCCACAAGCTCAGCGCGTCCCCATCCGAGACTGGGCGCGACGGACGCGGTCGGCGAGCTGGACCGGCTGCTCCAGGTCGTCCCAGCACCAGCGGACGACCCCCCACCCGGCCTCGCGGACGGCGTCCTCCCGCCGCTTCTCCGCGAAGACGACGTCGCCGGGTTGTTGTCCGTGACGAAGCAGTCGTCCGTACTTGATCCGCCCGTCGAACTCCCCGACGAGGCGGTGGCCCTCCCAGACGAAGTCGGTGCGCGCGACGACGCGACCGTTGCACGCGCACCTCGAACTGCGAGCCGCTCGGTGGGACGCCGTGCCGGTGGAGCACCACACGACTACGGCTCTCCCCGACGCTCTCACTGCGGCCGTCCGCCAGCTCGACGGCGCGTGCGGCCCGCCGACTGCCCGGCGTGCCGAACAAGGCGCCCAGTCCGATCCGCAGTTGCCCGTGCTCCACCGCTCCACCGTGGAGAGCGCCGTCGAGGGCCACGACGGCGGGCTCGAGAGGCACGCTGCGAGCGAGGTCCAGGACCGTGCGCACGGGGCTGGTCACGGGCATCCCGTCGACCTCGACGACCTCGTCCGCGCGGAGGCGGGCGACGTGACAGCGGAGCACACGACCGGTGTCCTGCACGGCCGGCGGCCGTCGCGTCACGTGGACCCGGTCGAGGCGGACCGACCACAAGGCCAGTCCGTGCAGCACCGCCGCGGACTGATGACTCACGACGGCAGGACGGCGCAGGCCGGCCATCGTCGCGTGCACGAGGAGACGGTGGCGCTCCGGGGCCGATGTCGGCTGTGGACCTTCGAGGTAGGCACCGCGACGGAGGCGGAACCACTCTCCTGAGCGAGCGAGCCGGCGGAGCTCGTCGTCCGAGTAGCCGAGCGCGATTGCGTCACGGCGCATCCGCAGGAGCGCGTTCTCATCGATCACACCGCCGACGGTGGCTCCGGAGGTGAGCCGTCGGAAGGTGATCGGCAGAACGGTGGACGACCGTGGCGCCTGTGGACGGCGCCCTCCCTGGGTCCTCCTCGCGCTTCTCGGGTCCTGCAGAACCCACGGAGCGCGAGAAGCACCCGAGAAGCGGTGCCCAGGGGCCGCGTCAGGCGGGGGCGGGAACGTCCTCGTCCACCGGCACCGGCTCCCGAGCCGCGGCCGGCGTGTGGGGCTGCGAGGCCCACCGCAGGAGCGCGACCACGGCCCACGCGGCGGCGAAGCACCACGGCAGCTTGTCGGTCACCTCTTCGACGGTGAACGAGCCCCGCAGGCCCAGGGCGAGGACCGGCAGCGCCAGCACGAACGCGACGGCGAGGACGTCCCAGCGCAGCGGGTTCATGCCTCCGGGTTCTCCAGACGCTCACAGAGCAGCGAGGCCCAGCGGTGGGGCGTGGCGCGCATGCCGTCCACGACCGCGACGGGCAGGTCGAGCGGCAGCGCCACCCGGTGCAGCACGGCGGCGGGGTCGGCCGACAGGTCGGTGTCCTGGACCATGAGCGCGTCGACGCGGGGGAGCCCCTCGAGCCACGGCCCGAGGTCCTCGGGCTTGCGGGTCGCCTCGACGACGGCCCACACGGCGACCGGCGCCCAGATCGCGAGCATCTGCGCGGTCCAGTAGGCGTCGGTGCGCAGCGGGGCGTCGACGGCGACGATCGTCAGGGTGCCGCTGCCGATGGCCTCCTGGCGGCGGTCGATCGCGGCCTCGACCGTGGCCATCCGGGCGCCCGCGGGCACCAGGCCGGCCAGGTCGCCGCGGGTGGCCCACTGCACCCGGTCGGTGTCCAGGTGCAGTGTCGCGGCCAGGGAGCGGGCGGCCCGCAGCGTCTCGACACCGGGGCCGACGACGACGAGGACCTCGCCCGCGCCGCTCGGCAGTTCCGGCGTCTCGGGCAGTCGGGCAGCCAGGGTCCGGGTCAGCGCCGCGTAGACGCCCTGCGTGGCGGCGTCGCCGGCGAACGATGCGTCGATCAGGTCCTCGGGCAGGCCCAGGGCGGCCAGCCGGGAGGCCAGGTCACCCGCCGGCCGGGTGGCGCTGTGCCACGACCGGACGCGGACGCTCGGTCCGCGTCGCGGGCGCCGGGACGACGACGGCCGGGCGCCGCACCGGCGCAGCCGCGCGCGGACGCTCGACCACGGGCTCGGGACGGCGCGGCGCGGGGTCGTCCGCCACGGGCTGGAGGACGGCGGTCTGCTCGACCGGCTTCTCGGCGACGGGCTTCGCGGCCGCAACCGGCTCGACGACCGGCGTCTCGACGACGGGCGCCGGGGTCTCCTCGGCCGGGACGAGCGGCAGCCGGGTCACCGTCGCCAGCGCCTCGAACCGGCTCGTGGCCGACGGGATCTCGCGATCCTCCGCCGGCGCGGACGGCCGGCTCGCCGGACGCGCGGACGCGCCGCGGTGCACCGACGGCGGAACCGGCGGGCGGCCGCCGCGGCGCGACGAGGGCAGCGGGGGCAGCAGGGAGAGGGGCGGCATGACCGACGTGGCGTCCATCGACAGCGGCGCGGGGTCGCTGGCGGTACGGGCGAGGAGCGGGGCTTCCGCCACCTCCTCGGCCACCTCCTCGGTCATAACCTCCTCGACGACGGCCTCGGCGATCGGGGCGTCCTCGAGCGCGGTCTCCTCGACGGCGGCCTCGATCTCCGGCTCGACCTCTGCGACGACCTCGACCTCGACCTCCGGCTGACGGCCTCGGGCTCGATCTGGGCCTCGACCTCGGGCTCGGAGGCGTCGCCGGACTGGGTCGACATCCGTTCCGTCGGGATGAAGTCGGCCCAGAGGGACGAGGAGATGGGGTCCCAGCCGAGCTCCGTGTCCGGGGACAGCAGCGCCGACGCGGGCCACTCCTCGACCGCTGCCGGGGCCTCGTCGACCGGCTCGGCGGCGAACACCTCGACCTCGGCAGCCACCTCGACGATCGGCGTCTCGACCACCGGCTCGGCGACGACGACCGGCTCCGACACGACGGCCTGGGCGATCTCGGGGATCGTCGCAGCCTCCGAGACCGTGGCCGACACCGCGGCCGTCACCGCGGGCGGCACCTCGACCTGCGGCTCGAACGGCGTCTCCGCCAGCGCGTCGGCCGGCGAGGCGCCGTCCATGACTCGGCGCAGGATCCCGGTGAGCGACTCCTCGGACCGTCCCTCGTTGATGGCGGCGCGGAGCACCTCGGCGATGGCCTCCTCGCGCGAGGACACCGACGGGGCCGCCGGCTCGGCGATGCCCCAGCCCGGCGTCGCCGCCGGGGGGTCGAACGATGTGGAGGACGGTGTCCAGTCCTGCAGCTCCACCGGGTCCTCCTCGCGGTGCGCCACGGAGGGCGGCACCGTCGTCTGTGCTGTGGGAAGCGGCTCCGACCAGGTCGGCTCGGAACCGGGGATCGCGCTCGACGCCTCGCCGGGAGCGGCGAGGGCGTCCTCGACGGCCTGCTGGACGTCGCGGTCGCCCGCCACCATCCGAGCCAGGGCCGCGGTGAAGGGGGAGGGGGTGGCGGCGCTGCCCAGCGGCTGCGGATCCGCGGCCGGGGCGGCCGGCGCGATCGCCGGGGCAGCAGGAGCGGGCGCCGGGGAGGGCGCCGGGGCGGGCGCGGCGCTGCCGTGCCGGCCAGCAGCTCGGACCAGGACGGACGGACGGCGGCGGCGGGACGCACGACCGCCGGGCGCACCGACGGCTCGGGCTCGGGGCGCACGACCGCGGCGCGGACCGGCGCCTGCGGCTCGACGTCGCGGAAGGACGGACGGACGGCGGCCGAGCGACCGGTCGAGGGCCGCGGGAAGGGCGTCGGCGCGGGAGTCGACTGGCCGAGCAGACCGGCGAGCTCGTCGACGCGTGCGTCGTCGTCCCGGCGGGCCGGGCGGGCCGACGACGGAGTGGCGCGGGACTCGGCGTAGACGGCGGCGCCGTTGCGGGTGGGCACCGCCGAGCGCGCGGCCTCGTCGCGCGACGGGCGCGCGTCGTCCCGGGGCGTGCGGCGCTCGGCGGCACCGCGGGACGGGGCCGGCACCGGCACGGCCGGGCGCGCGGTCGGGTCGGGGTCGACCTCGGCCACGTAGCGCTCGGTCGCGAAGAATCCGAGGACGCCGCCGGACCGCACCCGGCGGACGCCGACGACGCGGGCGGTGGCACCGAACTGCTCGCGGGCCGCGGCGATGGCGTCGTCGCGGGTCGCGGCCTCAACGGATCGCAACGGCACCGTTCACCACTCCCAGCGACTCGATCTGCGCTGTCCGGGAGACCTCGGCGTAGGAGATCACCGGGAGACGGGGCAGGACCTGGCGCATCAGGCGCGCGAGAGCCGGGCGGACCTGCGGCGAGCAGACGAGCACGGGGGACAGCCCCGCGCGCTCCGCCTCCTCGAGCAGGCCGCTGCACCCGTGGACGAGGGCGTCGATGGCCCCGGCGTCGATCGCGAGCACCTGGCCCTGATCGCTCTGCCGGACGGCCTCGAGCAGTCGCTGTTCGAAGCCCGGCTCGAGGGTGAACACGTGCAGCCGCTCGTCGGGCGTGACGTAGGGCTGGCTGATCGCGGAGCCGAGTGCGGTGCGGGCGGCTTCGACGAGACCGTCCAGGTCGGTCGAGGCTTTCGCACGCACCGAGAGTGCCTCGAAGATGCGCACCAGGTCACGGATCGACACACCCTCACCGAGCAACGCGTGCAACACGCGTTGCACCTCACCCAGGGTGAGCAGAGCGGGGGTCAATTCCTCGACCACGATGGGGTGCGAGCGGCGCACCATCTCGACGAGGAGGCGCACGTCCTCGCGCCCGAGCAGGTCGGCCGCGTTCTGCCGGACGACCTCGGCGAGGTGCGTCGTGATGACCGACGAGCGGTCGACGACGGTCGCGCCGGCCATCTCGGCCTGGCGCTGCAGCTCGACCGGCACCCACTTGGCGGCCAGGCCGAACACCGGCTCGCGGGTGGGCTTGCCGGGCAGGCCGTCGAGGTTGTCGCCGATGGCCAGCACCGTGCCGGCCGGGGAGCTGCCGCGGGCCGCCGGGACGCCGTTGAGCCAGATGACGTAGGTGGACCCGGGCAGGTCCAGGTTGTCGCGGGTGCGCACCAGGGGGATGACCAGGCCGGTCTCCATGGCGACCTTGCGCCGCAGCGCCTTGACCCGGTCGAGCAGGTCGCCGCCGCGGGCGGTGTCGACCAGGTCGACCAGGTCGAAGGCCACCTCGAGCTCGAGCGGGTCGACCCGCATCTTCTCGGCGATCGCCTCGGGGGAGTCCGGCTTGGGCTCGAGCTCGGCGGCGGCGGCCGCGGCCTCGGCCTCGTCGTCGACCTCCGGCGTCTCGGTGATGCGCGCGGCGATGAAGAGGAACAGCCCGCCGACCAGGACGAAGGGCAGCATCGGCAGGCCGGGGATCAGGCACATCGCCAGGGCGGCGCCGCCGGCGATCCGCAGCGGCTGCTTGAACCGGCCGAGCTGGGCGATCAGGTCGGTGCCCATGTCGCCCTCGGTGGCCGACCGGGTCACGATGATGCCGGTGGCGGTCGAGAGCAGCAGGGCCGGGATCATCGACACCAGGCCGTCGCCGACGGTCAGCAGCGAGTAGGTCTCGACCGCCTCGGCGGGGGAGAGGCCGCGCTGCATGACGCCGATCGCCAGGCCACCGATGAGGTTGACCAGCGTGATGATGATGCCGGCGATGGCGTCGCCCTTGACGAACTTCGACGCGCCGTCCATCGACCCGTAGAAGTCGGCCTCGGCGGTGACGTCGGCGCGCCGCCGGCGGGCCTGCGACTCGTTGATCAGCCCGGCGTTGAGGTCGGCGTCGATCGCCATCTGCTTGCCGGGCATGGCGTCGAGGGTGAAGCGCGCGCCGACCTCGGCGACGCGGCCGGCACCGTTCGTGATCACGACGAATTGCACGATCGTCAAGATCACGAAGATCACCAGACCGACGACCAGCGAGCCGCCGATCACGAAGTGCCCGAAGGCCTCGATGACCTTGCCGGCGAAGCCGTCGGTGAGCACCAGTCGCGTCGACGAGACGTTGAGCGCCAGCCGGAACAGCGTCGCCACCAGGAGCAGCGACGGGAAGACGGCGAAGTCCAGCGGCCGCTTGATCTGCATCGACACCAGCAGGATCAGCAGCGACGCGGTGATGTTCAGGCCGAGCAGCAGGTCCATGATCGTCGCCGGCATCGGCACGACCAGCATGAGCACGATCGCGACGACGCCGATGGGGACGGCGGCCTTGCCGAGGCCCTTCACGCGCCCGCTCCGGGGGTGCACGAAGGACGGAGGCTCACGCGCTTCTCATCGGCAGTGCTGGGGAGGGCCGGTACCTCGTCAGCTGGCGACGGCTGTCGGCGTCCTGCGTCGTCCGGCTCTGGGCAGTTCACTGACGTCCGGCGCCTCGAAGCCGGGGCGGTGGAACCCGCCCTGCACGCCCCGCGCGTTCAGGTGCATGACGAAGGCCAGCACCCGCGCGACCGCGGTGAACAGCTGCGGCGGCACCTCCTGGCCGATCTCGCAGGAGGCGTGCAGGGCACGGGCCAGCGGGATGTCCTGCACCAGCGGCACCCGCGCCTCGGCGGCGCGCTCGCGCAGCTTGGCCGCGACCTCGCCGGCGCCCTTGGCGACCACGCGCGGCGCACCCTTCACGGCCTCGTACTTCAGCGCCACGGCGACGTGGACCGGGTTGACCAGCAGCACGTCGGCGTCGGCGACGTCGGCCATCATGCGGTTGCGCGACATCGACATCTGCACCCCGCGGCGGTGCGCCTTCATGTGCGGGTCGCCCTCGGACTGCTTGTTCTCCTGCGTGATCTCGTACTTGCTCATCTTGAGCTGCTTCATCGTCTTGTTGCGGACGACGACGTAGTCGGCGATCGCGATCACCAGGCCGGTGATGGCCACGACGCGGAACATGAGGACGGCGGAGGCCGCGAACGTCGACGTCACCGCCGACAGTGGCAGCGCCCCGGACGCCGAGACGAGCGCCTGGGCGCGGTCGCTCGTGACGGCGACGACGGTCGCCAGGGCGATCGTCTTGATCAGCGCCTTGATGGCCTCCCAGAGCCCGTGGGTGCCGAACATCCGCTTCATGCCCGGGAACGGGTTGAGCTTCTTGAGCGTGGGCTTCATGCCCTTGGTGGCGATGGTGACGCCGCCCTGCGCCGCCGAGGCGGCCACGCCGACCACCATGAGGCCGAGGGCCATGGGCAGCAGCGTGGACAGGAACGCCGAGAGCGCCTGCCCGAGCAGCACGAAGACCTTCGACGCCACGGGTTCGGCCGCCACGTCGTTGATCTGCATGAACAGCGTCTGCGTCTCGTCGTACGCGTTCTCCACGAGCATCGGCAGCAGCGCGCTCGCCACCGCCGCGCCCGCCCAGGTACCCAGCTCCTGGGTGCGTGGGATCTGCCCCTCCTTGCGCGCCTTCTTGAGGCGCTGGGGAGTGGGCTTCTCGGTCTTCTCGCCGCCGGGTCCGTCCTTGGCCACGGATCACCTCCCCCGCGGAGGTCGGGGCGCGCGCGGGGCGGGCATCAGCCGCTCCGCAACGAGACCATCGCCCGCACGGCGTGGTCCATCAGCGCGTCCAGGGCGGGGGGCAGCAGCGGGAAGGTCAGCCCGAGCATCAGCAGCGTCAGCATGATCTTGAACGGGAAGCCGAACGAGAAGATGTTGAGCGCGGGGGCGGCCTTCGACAGCAGGGCCAGCGCGACGTCGGCGAGCAGCAGCACCGCGACCATCGGCCCGGCGATCTGCACGGCCGCCAGGAACATCAACCCGAACACCTTGATCATGACCGCGCCGAGCTGCTCGGTCGGCACGCTGCCGCCGACCGGCATGCCGTCGTACGACGTCGCGAAGCCCTTGATGATGAGCAGGTGTCCGCCGCTGGAGAACAGCAGCGTCGTGGCCAGCAGGTAGTGCAGCCGCCCGACCGAGGAGTTGTTGGTCATGGCCAGTGGGTCGTAGGCCGGCTGCAGCGAGAAGCCACCGGTGAGGTCGATCAGGTCGCCGGCCATCTGCACGGCCGTGAACAGCACCTGGACGACGAAGCCCAGTGCCGCCCCGATGACCACCTCGGTGACCGCGGCGACCACCAGGAAGCCACCGCTGACCTCCGGCAGGGTCGGCGCGATCTTCGTCGACAGCAGCACCGACAGCGCCATCGCCAGCGCGCCCTTGACCGGCGCGGGGATGCTGCGCGAGTTGAACGGCGGCGCGAGCAGGACGAATCCGGCGGCCCGGGCGGTGCCGAGCAGCAGGGCGACCAGCGTGACGGCCGGGACCTCGAGGCCCATCGCCGCTACGTCCGGTCGAGCAGCCGCGGCAGCGAGTCGAACAAGGCCTGCGTGAAGCTGACCAGTTCCGCCAGCACCCAGTTGCCCGTGATGAGGAGGGCGATCGCGACCGCGATCATCTTCGGGACGAACGACAGCGTCGGCTCCTGGATCTGCGTCGCCGCCTGGAACAGCGAGATCAGGAAGCCGACCAGCAGCGCGGTCAGCAGGATGGGGGCCGCGACCTTGGCGGCGACCATCATGGTCTGCGCCGCGATCTCGGTGACGTCTGCATCGGACATGGCTAGCCGCTCCCCCCGTACGACCCGACGAGGGCCGTGGTGATCAGCGACCAGCCGTCCACGACGACGAAGAGCAGCAGCTTGAAGGGCAGCGACACGACGGTCGGCGGCACCATCATCATGCCCATCGCCATGAGCGCGGCGCTGACCAGCATGTCCAGCACCAGGAACGGGATGAACACGACCAGCCCGATGATGAACGCGCTCTTCAGCTCGGAGATCACGAACGCCGGGATGAGCGTCGTCATGCTGACGTCCGAGACGTCGTTGGGCGCCTCCTCGCCGGAGAGCCCGATCATCAGCTTGAGCTCGTCCTCGCGCGTGTTTCCCAGCAGGAAGTCGCGCAACGGGACGACGCCCTTGTCGTAGGCCTGCGACATCGACATCGCGCCGTCCATGTAGGGCTGGATGGCGAGGTCGTTGATCTCGCCGAAGACCGGCCCCATGACGAACAGCGTCAGGAACAGCGCGATCCCGGTCAGCACCTGGTTGGGCGGGGACGACGGCAGGCCGAGCGCGTTACGGGTCAGCGCCAGGACGACGATGATCTTGGTGAACGAGGTCGCGAGGAGCAGCACCGACGGCGCGATCGACAGCACCGTGATCGCGAGGATCAGCGTGATGGCGCTGCTGGGCTCGCCGCCGCCCACGTTGATGCTCACGGTGCCGTCGTCGAGCGTCGGCGCGGTGGGCTGGGCGGGAGCCGTGGGGTCGGTCGGCGCGGCGTGCGCGACGCCGGCGAGCGCGAGCACGGCGACCGTGCAGAGCACCGCCAGGAGCAGGACGAGGACCGCCCGCCGCATCCACGTGCGGCCGGCGGGGCGGTGCGCCGCGAGGGCGGCCGTCACCGGCGCACCGTTCGCTCGCGCAGCCCGTTCACGAGTGCGCCCCAGCCGGCCTTGTCGAACACCGAGCCGGCCAGTGCGCCGGACGACGTCCGCGCGACCACGGCGGGCGGGCGCACGGCGGCGCCGTCCTCGCCGGCCCCGGCGGCCGGGGCGGCGTGCAGGCGGGCCGGACGACGCTCGGCGAGCGCGGCGTCGACGGCCTCGGGGTCCATCTCGGTCAGGAGCGTGACGTGTTCCTCGGTGGCCCCCACGACCAGCACGACATCGGCGATGCGGACGACGTTCAGGGTGCTGGCGCGGCCGAGCCGGTGGCGCGCGACGATCTCGATGACGCCGTTGCCCTGCCCGAGGCCGCGCTTCTTGGCCAGGCGCGCGGCGAACCACAGCACCCCGCCGACGAAGGCCAGGGACAGGATCAGCCGGATGATCATCCAGGTCATCAGGCGCACACAGCCCCCAGCTCAGCCGCGGCGCCCGACACGATCTCGCTGATCCGCAGGCCGAAGTCCTCGTCGACGACGACGACCTCGCCGCGGGCGATGAGGGTGCCGTTGACCAGCAGGTCGGCCGGCGCGCTGGCGGCGCGGTCGAGCTCGACGACCTCGCCCGGGTGCAGCGAGAGCAGTTCGCCGACGGTCATGCGGGTGCGGCCGATCTCGACGGTGACCTCCATGGCCACGTGCCGCAGCAGCTCCAGGCTGCCGCGCTTGCCGCCGCGGGCCTGGGGGAGGGTCACCTGGATGGCGAAGGTGGCCTGGCACTCGCCGGCCGAGATCAGCGGGACGGCGACGAACATGCCCTTGTCGCGGAGGCCGTCGAGGGCGGCGACCGGCTCCTCGACCCGCTCGGAGTCGACGCGGACGCGGCCGAGGGTGGCCGCGGCGGCCTCGAGGGCGGGGCGCAGCGCGGCGGCGATGTCCATCTTGCCGACCGGCGAGTTCTGCAGCGCGTTGGCGACCTCGCCCGACAGGACGAGGACGACGTCGCCGCTGACCTCGCCGGACAGCCGCGCGGTGACCGCCGAGGCGGCGGCCGGGGGCAGCGGGACGGCGTCGGGGTCGCTGACGGCGACGCCGGGCACCAGCGGGCTGGCGGCCGGCACCAGGGCGGCGGCCGCCTGGGCCGCGGCCGAGACCACCGCGCTGACGGTCTCCGAGTCCTGGGACGTGGAGCGGGGCGGGGTGAGGGGCGCGGTCATGCGGTGTCCTTCGCGACGATCGGGGTGGGGACGATGGACGCAGCCAGCCGGCGGCGGTGGTTGCTGGCGATCGCGTAGGCGAACGTCGCGTCGTTGGTGGTGACCTCGAGCGGCGCGTCACGCGGGTGGCGCAGCAGCAGCACGTCGCCGACGGCGAGGGAGAGCAGGTCGGCCGACGAGACGCTCAGCGGGGCGAACCGCACGCTGACGTCGACCGGGACGAGGTTGAGCCGCTCGGTCAGCGCCTCGGCGGCCCGCTGGCGCTTGCGCAGCGCGGACTCCGACAGCTGCGGCGAGGCGGCGTTGTTCAGCGACTGGGCGAACGACGAGAACGGCAGGACCAGCGTGGCCTCGCCCTCGCGCTTGCCGATGCCCATCGTGAACGTCGCGACCATGACCGTGTCCGAGCCGGCCGCCGCCTGGGCGAGCTGCGGGTTGTACTCGATCGAGTCCAGCGCCGGCTGCAGCTCGGTGATCGGGGCGAACGAGGCAGCGAACTCGTCGAGCAGCCGGTTCAGCAGATGCATGGTGATGGTGGTTTCCATCCCCGTCATCGGCCGGTTGGGCTGGTTCGCGGCGCCGGAGCCGCCGAGCATGTGGTCGACGGTGGCCATGGCCATGTCGAGCGGATAGGCGAGCATGCCCTTGCCGGCCAGCGGCTCGATGGTGAACGTGATGACGAAGACCGGGCTGGGCAGCGTGGCCAGGTAGTCGTCGTAGGAGAACTGCTCGATCCCGGCGAGCTCCACGCGGGCACCGGTGCGCAGCAGCGTGGTGAGCACCGTGGTCGCCTGGCGGGCGAAGTTCTCCTGCGCGATCTGCAGGACCCGCACGTGTTCGCGGGAGAGCTTCGTCGGCCGGCGGAAGTCGTAGGTGCGCGCCTCGCCCCGGCGGGCGGCGCGGCCCGAGGCGGCGGCACCCGGCACGAACGGGGCAGCCGCGGCCGGCGCGGCGGCCGGCTGGGCCGCTTGCTCGGCGGGAGCTGCGGGGGCTGCCGCCGGGTCGCCGGTCGGCTGAGCCGGGTCCCCGGGCTGCGGGGCCGGAACGGCGTCGGGCGAGGTCACGCCCCAGTCATCGGCGTCGTCCCGGAGCACCCTGACCGGCGGCAGGGGCGCCGCCGGTCAGGTGGGACGAGTGGTGCGGCGGGTGACCTCCGGGCCTCCGGCACCCCCTGAGGTCACGGTCACTACTCGGTGTAGTAGATGTGCATGACCATGGGGACGCCGTCCTCGGTGTACGCCTCGACGATCTTCTTCTCGAGGGACTCCTTGAGCGCGTCCCGGGCGCCGGTCACGTCCGCCGGCTTGGCCTGGGAGAAGGTGGAGATGATCTCGTCGTAGGCCTTGGCGCCGTCGACCGCCGCGCCACCGTGGCCGCCGCCACCGGCCTCCGCCGTGATCTCCAGGGTGATGCCGACCTTCAGGTAGCCGCCGCCGGCCAGGTTGACCGCGATCGGCTCCAGGGCCACGTAGCCGCCGTGCACGGGCTCGGCGGCCTCGGCTTCGCCGGATCCGGCGAACAGGAAGTAGTACGCGGCGCCGGCCGCGACCAGCACGACGGCGACCAGGATCAGGATCAGCTTCTTCTTGCCGCCGCCCTTCTCCTCGGTCTCCTCGGCGGCGGTGTTCTCCTTGGTGCTCATTTCTCGGTTCCCTCCAGGACCCGGCTCTTCTCGAGACCCGGGAGCAGTGCGTTCGCCTCGGCCGAGGCGGTGGACAGGACGACGACGTCGACCCGCCGGTTGCTGGTGACCGCGTCCGGATCGGTGATCGGCACCAGCGGCCGGGTGTCGGAGTAGCCGGCGGCCGAGATCTTCTGCTCGAGCACGCCGGCGTCGGTGAGTGCGCGCAGGACCGTCGTGGCCCGGTAGGCCGACAGCTCCCAGTTCGACGGCCACGGGCCGCCGGCGGTCACCGGCAGGTGGTTGGCGTGGCCTTCCACGCGGAGTTGGTTGGGCAGGTTCTTCAGCGACGGCGCGACGGCCCGGAGGATCTGCCGGCCCTCGGGGCGCAGCGTCGCCTTCTCCGCATCGAACAGGACCGCGTCGGCCACGATGTGCACGACCAGGCCCCGCTCGTCGATCTCGTAGCGGGCAGCATCGGCGAAGCCGGCCCGCTCGAGGGCCGCGTCGATGCGCTCCCGGGCCTGGGCGAGCTCGTCGTAGGCAGCCCGTGCCTCCGCCGCGATCCGCTGGGCACGCTCGGCCGCGGCCTGCGCCGCCGCCTTGTCGACCTGGACATCGGACACGGTGGGGTCGGGCGGGATCGCCGAGGCGACGTCGATGGCTCCGGGGAGCCCGTCGAGCACCGAGCCCTCCGGCGTGGCGGCCGGAATCACCGAGACGGGTGTGCCGAAGGCGTCGGACAGGCCGCTGGCCAGCTGCGCGAACTTCTCCTTGTCGACCTGGCTCATCGCGTAGAGCACCACGAAGGTCACGAGCAGCAGCGTCACCATGTCCGCGTAGGAGACCAGCCACCGCTCGTGGTTCTCGTGCTCCTCCTCCACATGTTTCTTGGCGCGCCGGCGACCGTGGCCGCCGGCACTCACGCGGCCTCCTTGGCCAGCTCGCTCGGCGGGACGAGGGAGGTGAGCTTCTGGCGGACCGCGCGCGGGCTGGTGCCGGCCTGGATCTCGGCGATGCCCTCGACCAGCAACTCCATCTGCGCCGCCTGCAGGTCGCTGACCCGGAGGATCTTGGCGCCCATCGGAAGGAACCAGAAGTTGGCCGCCATGACGCCCCACAGCGTCGCGACGAACGCCGCCGCGATCATCGGGCCGAGCGCGGACGGGTCGTTCAGGTTGGCCATGACGTTCATCAGACCGACGATGCAGCCGACGATGCCGATGGTCGGCGCGTAGCCGCCCATGGCGTTCATGAACTTCGCGGCGACCTTGTCCTCGGCCTTCTTCGCGGTGATCTCGGCCTCGAGCACCGCGCGCAGCTCCTCGGGGTCGGTGCCGTCGATGCCCATCTGCAGGCCGCGCTTGAGGAAGGGGTCCTCGATGGCCTTGACCTGGGCCTCGAGCGCGAGCAAGCCCTCCTTGCGGGCCTTCTCTGCGAGGGTGACCAACGTCTGGATCTGGGCGGTGGCCGGCGGCACCTTGCTCGGCATCACGGCCATCTTGAACCAGGCCGGCATCTTCTTGAGGTCGTCCATGGTCTGGCTGGACATGGCCGCGCCGAAGGTGGCGACGAGGACGAGGATGATCGCCGGCAGGAAGATCAGCGACGTCGGGTCGGAGCCCTCCATGACCATGAAGGCCAGGAGAGCCGCCATCGAGACGACGAAGCCGATGAGAGTGGCCGGATCCATGGGGTCAGCGCTCCTCGCGGCTGGGGAACGGCACGACGGACGAGCCGCCGTCCGGCACCGCGGCCACGGCGGGGGCGTACTCGCCGCGGTCCATCTCGTAGCTGGTGGCGAGGATCGACGCGCGGTACTCCCGGATCTCCTGGAGCACCTCGTCGACGCTCTCCTTGACGACGTACTTGGTGCCGTCCACGAGGAAGGCGACCGTGTCGGGGTGGCCCTCGACCCGCTCGATCAGGTCGGGGTTGAGCGCGAACCGCTCACCGTTCAGGCGGGTCACACGGATCACGGCTGGTCCTCGGTTGCTCGGGAGGGGCGCATCCGTGCGCTCCCTCGTGCACTGTTCTCATCGGCGCGCCAGGGGCGTCGCTTGAGCCGAAAGCCCTGGGCTGCCTGCAGGGATGCGCGAACCGGCCCCGGAAAAGCACTCGGCCCGGCCCCCGCGAACGGAGCCGGGCCGAGTGGGCCCCTCAGGAATCAGCGCTTGAGGTTGACCAGGTCCTGCAGGATCTCGTCGGAGGCGGTGATCACGCGGCTGTTCGCCTGGAAGCCGCGCTGGGCGACGATCAGGCCGGTGAACTCCTCGGCGAGGTCGACGTTCGACATCTCCAGCGCGCCGGAGTTGAGGACGCCGCGGCCCGCGACGCCGGCCAGGCCGACCATCGCCGCGCCGGAGTTGTCGCCGACGCGGAACGAGGAGTTGCCCGCCTTCTCCAGGCCGCTCGGGTTGTTGAACGAGGCGACGCAGAGCTGGCCGAGCGACTGGCGCAGGCCGTTGGAGTAGACGCCGGTGATCGTGCCGTCGTTGCCGAGCGTGAAGGACTGCAGCGACCCGAGCGCGTACCCGTTCTGGCCGGTGGCCTCGACGGTGCTCGACACCGCCGAACTGGGTCACCCCGCTCAGGTCGATGTCGAGCGGGCCGGGCCAGCTCGGGTAGCCGGCCAGCGCCGCGGCCGGCACGGTCTCCGTGGTCGGGGAGGTCATGACGCCCGCCGCGTCGAAGGTGACCGCGGTGGTCAGCAGGTTGGTGCCGTCCTCGTGGTCGATCGACAGGTCCCAGGCACCCGGACCGGTGTTGGTGTACGTGTACGAGATGTCCTGCGGCACGCCGAGCTCGTCGTACATCGTGACCGCCGTCTGGACGACGTCGCCGATCGTCGCGTCCGCGTCGAGGTTGCCGGCCATGCTGCCCGCGGTGACCCCCACGCCGCCGGTCGCCCGGGGAGCCACGACCTGGCCGTAGGGGACCGACAGGTCGGTGATGGGGCCGTTGGAGTTGATGTTGCCGTTGGCGTCGGCCATCCAGCCCTGCAGCACGGAGCCGTCGGGGGTGACGAGCTTGCCGTTGGCGTCGAACTCGAACGAACCGGCGCGGGTGTACAGCTGCTCGGTGCCGCCGCGGGTCACGAAGAAGCCGTCGCCCTCGATCATGAAGTCGGTCGACCGGCCGGTGGACTGGGTGGCGCCCTGGGTCCAGTTGGTGGTGATGGCGGCGACCTTGACGCCGAGGCCGACCTGGGCCGGGTTCGTGCCGCCGCGGCTCTGCGCGGGGGCGCCGCCGGAGCGGATCACCTGCGACAGGGTGTCCTGGAAGACGGTCTGGGATCCCTTGAAGCCGACGGTGTTGACGTTGGCGATGTTGTTGCCGGTGACGTCCATCTTCGTCTGGTGCGCCCGGAGGCCGGAGATGGCGGAGAACATGGAACGGAGCATGGCGAGGAACTCCTCGGGGTCGGGAGGCGGGCGGGTCTGAGGGCTGCGGGGCTACTGGGAGAGCTCGGTGATGCGGCCGACGGGGATCTCCTTGCCGCCGATGACGGCGACGGCCTCCTGGTCGCCCGTGGCGAGCCGGACCGCGGTGATCTTGCCGGTGACGGCGGCGCCGTTCGTGTCGGTGTAGGTGGCCGAGCGGCCGACCATGGCACCGGCCGTGCTCGCCTCCTGGAGGATGAGCATCGCGGCGTTCTGGGCGGCGATCTCCTCGAGCTTCTCCACCTGGGTGAAGGTCGCGGTCTGCGCCATGAACTCGCTGCTGCTCGCCGGGTTGGCGGGGTCCTGGTACTTCATCTGCGCGACCAGGAGCTTGAGGAAGGTGTCCTTGCCCATCTGGTCGGGCCGCTCGACCGTCGTCGACGCGGGGCTGGTGTACGTCCCGATTCCGCTCACGGGGCTGCTCATCGTGCGGTCTCCTCTCAGACCCGGACGTCCAGGCCGGACGCGGATCGGGTGGTGGCCCGGGGGCCCTCTCCTGTATCGGCGGACCTGTGCCACGGACGGGCACTTCCGTCGGGCCGGTCCTGCTGCGACCCACGGCCACCGGGGCCCTGGTCGCCGAACCGGCCGGCGTTCTGCTGGGACGACGACCAGGCTCCGTCGCGGCTCCCGCGGTCGACGTCGAGCCGCGAGCAGGTGAGGCCGGCCGCCTCCAGGTCGCGGCGCAGGTCGGGCAGGGCGTCGAGCAGCGCCGCGCGCCCGTGCTCGTGGGCGCCGCGGAGGGTGAGCTCGACGGTGCCCTGCGACACGGTCACCGAGACCTCGACCGGGCCGAGCGTCTCCGGCGTCAGCACCACGGTCATGGTGTGGCTGCCGTCCGGGCCGCCGCGCAGCACCGCCACCTGCTTGGCGATCTGACCGCTGACCGGCTGCGCCACGGCGGCGCCGGTGGCTGGCCTCGGTCCGGGCGACCGGGACCGTCGAGGTGGTGGCACCGGCCTGGCCGGTCGTGGCGACGGCCTCCGTGGGCGCCGAGCTCTCCTCGCCGGTGCCGGTGCCCGGTGCCGGTGTCGGCCGCGTTCCCGCCTGCGGCCGCAGGCGCGGCGACCGGCAGGTCGGTGGTGGCCGACGACGGTGCCGTGCCGGGCGCCCCCTCGCCGTCGGCGACGGTGGTGGTGGGTGCGGTCGCCGGGGCGGCGGCCACGGTCGGAGCCCGCGGGCGCCGTGGCGAACGGCGTCGGTCGTGCTCGGTGGTGTCGACGGCGATCCCCTCGACGCCGGCCGCGGCGAGCGCCGCGGCGGCCGCCTGGGCGGCTGCGACCGCCGGGGCTGCGGTGCTCGGTGCGGCGGTAGCCGGGAGCGGGGTCGCGGCATCGGGCGCGGCCTCGGCGAGCTTGCCGGGCTGGGTGCCGTGCAGTCCGTGCGCGACGCCGGCGGCCCGGGCCAGCGCCACTGCCCGGCCCGGCGGCACTCCGTCGGTCTTGGTGTGACCCGCGGCGACCGGGGTGCCGACGGCGGGGACCTCCGTCGACTCGACGCTCGCGTCGGCCGCCGGGGGAGTCTTCGCCGCGCCGGAGAGCAGCGCCCAGAGCGCCGCGACGACGCCGCCCGGCGGCGTCGCCCCCGGCTCGGCTGGGCGTGCCGGTCGCGCCCTCCGCGCCCGCCGCCTCCTCCTGGTCGGCCGCGGGTCGCCGCCGGCCTGCGCCCCGGCGCCGTCGACCTCCGAGCGGCCGGAGCCCAGGGCGCCGTCCAGGGCGGAGGCGAACGGCTCGGCGCTGTCGGTGCCGCCGGAGTCGCTCGTCGAGGGTGCGCCGCTAGGGCGAACGGCGGAAGAGGCCGCCGCAGGCATAGGGACTGTCATCTGTAGGCCTCCGCCTTGTTCAACACGGCTCGCACGTAGTTCTGGGTCTCGGGATAGGGCGGGATGCCGCCGTAGCGGCTCACCGTCCCGGGCCCGGCGTTGTAGGCCGCCAGCGCCAGGGAGGTCGAGCCGAACTGCTGGGTGAGGTCGCTCAGGTACTTGGCCGCGCCGTTCACCGCGGAGGTCGGGTCCAGCGGGTTCACGCCGAGGCCGCGCGCGGTGGCCGGCATGAACTGCATGAGCCCCTGGGCGCCCGCGGAGCTGACCGCGCCCGAGTCGAACCCGGACTCCTGCGAGGCGACCGCGGCCAGCAGGGCCGGGTCGACGCCGTGCCGGTTGCCCGCCCGCGTGAACAGGTCGGCGTACGGCACGCTCCGCCAGCGACGCCGTCGACGCCGCGGGCAGGGGAGCGGGCGCGCTCGCCTCCGGCAGCACGCGGCGGATGGCGACCGGGTTGCCGACGTCCTGGACCTTGACCGACTCGCCCGGCTGCGGGGCGGCGATCATCTTGCCGCCGCCGATGTAGATGCCGACGTGGTCGATGCCCGGCCGGGAGGAGTCGTGGTCGAAGAAGACCAGGTCGCCCGGGCGGGCCGAGGCCAGCGAGGCGACGGCCTTGCCGGCGGTGGCCTGCTGCGAGGAGACCCGCGGCAGGTCGATGCCGAGGTTGCCGAAGACGAGCTGGGTGAAGCCGGAGCAGTCCAGGCCCTTGGCCGGGTCGGTGCCGCCCCACAGGTAGGGGACGCCGAGGTACTTCTGCGCCTCGGCGACGACGGCGGCCTCGCTCGCCGTCCCGCCGCCGGCGGCGACCGATGCGCCGACCGCGTCGCTGCCGGTCAGCCCGGCGGCCGAGGCGGCGCTGGTCCAGTCCGTCGGAGCCGGTGCGGCGGACCGGTGCGGCGAAGCGGGCCTGGATCTCGCTGATCCGGGCCTGCACGAGGGTCACGCCTTCCACGGGACCTCCCCGGTCGTCGGCGCGGCGCCCGGCGCGGCCGGTGACCAGGTCGTCGACGGCGCGCTCCTCGGCGACGTCCGCGGCGTGCTGCAGCGCGGCGTGGTGCCGCTCCTCGAGCCGCTCGAGGCCCTTGGTGCGCTGGGCGGCGGCGGTCCACTCGGCGCGGACCGCCTCGGCCTGCTCGGCCGACGCGGTGGCCATCGCGCGGGCGGCCGAGGCGTCGGCGGCGGCCGTCGCCAGCAGCGACCGCGTGGCCACGAAGACCTGGGCCGAGGTGGACGTGGGCAGCGCGGCGGTGGCCAGCGCGTTCTCGCGGTCGGTGGCGCGGCGGTCGGCGTCGGCGGCCGCGGCGGCGGCCTCCGCGGCGGCCTGGGCGGCGGCGCGCTCCTCGGTGCGGCGCAGCTCGAGCACCGGCTTCAGCCGGAAGGCGGCGCGCTTCACGCGGCGACGCCGGAGCGGACGATGCGCTGCAGCCATGCCCACGCCTCGGGCGCGGGCGTGGAGTCCTCGACCGGCTGCTGCAGGAAGGCCTCGATCTGCGGGGCGAGCGCCCGGGCGCGGTCGACCAGCGGATCGCTGCCGGCCTGGTAGGCGCCGATCTCGATGAGCTCCTTGACGTCGCGCAGAGCGCCCATCAGCCGGCGGATCTCGCGGGCGTCGGTCATCTGCTGCGGCGGCACGACGGCGGTGGCGACGCGGGAGATCGACTCGAGCACGTCGATCGCCGGGAAGTGGCCGGTGGTGGCGAGCTTGCGGGTCAGCACGATGTGCCCGTCGAGGATCGACCGCGCGGTGTCGGCGATCGGCTCGTTGTGGTCGTCGCCCTCGACCAGCACGGTGTAGAGGCCGGTGATCGATCCGGTCGCGCCCGTACCGGCCTTCTCCAGCAGCTGCGGCATCATCGCGAAGACGCTCGGCGGGTAGCCGCGCGTGGCCGGCGGCTCGCCGGCCGACAGCCCCACCTCGCGCTGGGCCATGGCCGTGCGGGTGATCGAGTCCATCAGCAGCAGCACGTCGCGGCCCTCGTCGCGGAAGGCCTCGGCGATCCGGGTGGCCACGAACGCGGCCTTGAGCCGCACCAGCGGCGGCTCGTCGGAGGTGGCGACGACGACGACGGTGCGCGCCATGCCCTCCTCGCCGAGGTTCTCCTCGAGGAACTCGCGCACCTCGCGGCCACGCTCGCCGATCAGCCCGATGACCCGGACGTCGGCGTCGGTGCCGCGGGTGATCTGCGCGAGCAGCGTCGACTTGCCGACGCCGGAGCCGGCGAAGATGCCCAGGCGCTGGCCCTTGCCGCAGGGCACGAGGGTGTCCAGCGCGCGGACGCCGAAGGTCAGCGGCTCGTCGACGCGGGTGCGCGACAGCGCGTGCGGTGTCTCGCTGGCGAGGTCCACCCAGGACACCCGCGAGCCCAGCGGCTGGGCCGCCGTCGACCGGTCGACCGAGGCCGTCGAGCACCCGGCCGAGCAGCGCCTCGCCGACGGGCACCTGCAGCGGACGGCCGGTGGGCCGGACCGGGGCGCCGGAGTGCACGCCGGAGAGCGCGCCCAGCGGCATGCAGGTGAGCCGGTCGCGGCCGACGGCGACGACCTCGGCGAGCAGGCCGCGCTCGCCGGGGTTCGACCTCGACCAGGTCGCCGACGGCGGCGGTGACGCCGTCGACGGTGAGCGTCAGGCCCATCGCGCCGGTGACCGAGCCGGTCACCTGCGGACGCGCGGCGGAGCGGGCACGGTCGAGCAGGCCGACCGGCACGGCGGAGCTCTCGGTCATGCGGACGAGCGACCGCCTGCACGCGCTCCAGAGCCGCACCGAGCTGGGCGTCGATCCGCCGCGGGCCGGTCTCGGCGACCGCGCCGGCGCGCTCGATCCGGGCGTCGGCGACGACCTGGACGGAGTCGGGCAGCTCGGCCAGCGCCTCGGCCGGCACGTCGGCGAGGTCGTCGGGGTGCAGCCGGAGCACGATCGGGGCGTCGGCCGGGCAGAGCGTGAGCGCCCGGCGGACGGCGTCCAGGGCGGGGGAGTCGGCCAGGGCGAGCTCCCGGCCGAGCAGGTCCTCGACCAGGGTGAGGACGGCGGCGATGATCGAGTCGCGGACGTCGTCGGCCACCGGCACGACCGCGGCCTCCAGCTGCGCGGCCGCGGCCGCGAGCGAGGCGGTCGCCGACGCGAGCCGGCGGTCCCACCGCGCCTGCGCCTCGGCCAGCCGGGTGGCCGCCGCGCGCTCGGCCTCGGCGACGACCGTCTCCGCGGCGAGCACGCCCTCGGCGTGGCCGGCCGCGTAGCCCTCGGCGTGTGCCTGCTGGCGCAGCCGGGTCAGCTCCGCGGCGTAGACGTCGCCGAGCCGGAAGCCGGTGCCGTTGTCCGCCGCCGCCGCCCGTGCCGGCGCCGCGGTGGCGTAGCGCGTGGCCGCGACGGCCGCGGCACCGCGGAGCAGCGCTCCCTCCCGCAACGTCACGCGACGAACTCGTCGTCGGCGCCGCGGGAGAGGGTGAGCACGCCCTGCTCCTCGAGGGTGCGGATGACCGCGACGACCTTGGCCTGCGCCTCCTCGACGGTGCGGGTGCGCACCGGGCCGAGCAGCTCGATCTCCTCGGCGAGGTTCTCGGCGGCCCGCTCGGAGAGGTTGCGCTGGATCTTGTCCCGGACGTCGGGCCGGACGCCCTTGAGCGCCGTGGCCAGGTCGTTGGCCTCGACCTCGCGCAGCACCAGCTGCAGCGAGCGGTCGTCGATGGTGACGATGTCCTCGAAGACGAACATCTGCGAGCGCACCTGCTCGGCCAGCTCGGGGTCGGCGTCGTCGAGCCACTCGAGGATCGAGCGCTCGGTGGGCCGCGGCGAGCGGTTGATGATCTCGACGAGGGTCTCCACGCCGCCGACGGTGCTCATGTCCTGGTGGGCCAGGATCGAGCCCATCCGGCGCTGCAGCTCCTCCTCGACCAGGCGGACCATCTCCGGCGAGGTGCGGTCCATCGTGGCGATGCGGTGCGCGACCTCGGCCTGCTGGTCCGGCGGGAAGCCGGAGAGCACCTCGGCCGACTGGGCGGCCGACAGGTGCGCCAGCACCAGGGCGATGACCTGCGGGTGCTCGTCCTTGAGGAAGGTGACCAGCTGGCGGACGTCGGCGTTGCGCAGCGAGGCGAACGGCACCTCGGTGTAGACGACGTTGAGCCGCGACAGGATGTCGCCGGCCTTGTCCTCGCCGAGACCCGCCGCGAGGATGTCGCGGGCGAACTCGACGCCGCCGCGGCCGACGAAGCGCGCGGCGGTCATGAGGTCGTGGAACTCCTCGAGGACGCCGTCGACGTCGTCGGGCTCGACCGAGCCCAGGCGCATGAGCTCCCGGGTGATCGACTCGACCTCGCGGGGACGCAGCTGGGCCAGGATGACCCCGGCCTCCTCCTTGGACATCTGGGCGAGGAAGACCGCGGCCTTGCGGATGCCGGGCATGTCCGGGCGAGCCGGCACCGCCGGGGCGGCCGCGCCGCCGCCGCCCGGGAGCAGCCCGACCAGTTGTTCCACACTCGCGATACTCATGACCGAGCCCCCCTCACGCCTTGTTCTCGGTCAGCCAGCCGCGCAGCATCGAGGCCACCTCGTCCGGCCGCTCGCTGACCATCGTCGAGATCTCGCCCCGGACCCGCTGCCGCTCGGCGGCCTCGGCCTCGAGCTGCGCGGTGTCGCGGACGACGACCTCGCGGGTGGAGGCGACGCGCAGCCGCTCCAGCTCGGCGAGCATCTCGTCGTCGAGGGCCAGCGGCTCGTACTCCTCCTCGAACCTCCTCGCGCTTGCGCGAGCGCAGCCACACGACGAGGACGACGAGGACGATGCCTGCCGCGATGGCGCCGGAGCGGACCATCGACCAGAGCTTCTCCTGCTCCTCGGCCTCGCGGGCGGCCTCCATCTGGGCGGCTGCGGAGTCGGCGGCGCTGGTGTCGAACGGCATCGCGGCGACGGTGATGGCGTCCCCGCGCGTCGTGTCGAGGCCGACGGCGTTGCCGACGAGGTCCTGCAGCTGCTGCTGGTTGAGCGCGCCGGCGACCGCGGCGTCCATGACCACGGAGACGGTCAGCCGGTTGATCCGGCCGGTGTTGTCCTCGGTGTTCTCCACGGTCTTGTCGACCGGGTTGTTCGTGGTCGTGGACCCCTTGTTGTAGTTGTTGCCCCCGGTCGCGCCGCCGGTGTTGTCCAGCGCGTCGGCGGTGTTCTCCGGGCCGAGCACGCCGCCGACGGGGGCGCCGTCGCCGGTGTACTCCTCGGTGGTCGTGCTCTCCGAGGACGGCGTGGTGTTCGGGTCGCTGTAGGTCTCCGACGTGCTGGTCCGCGCGGCCAGGTCCATGTCCGCGCGCACGGAGACCACGGCCTTGCCGGCGCCGACCACGCTCTCCAGCACCCGCTCGGCGTTCTCCCGCAGCCGCGCCTCGGTGGACTGCTCCACCTCGGAACGGGCGTCGTTGGCCGCGGACGCAGCCCCCGTGCCGGGGGCCGACAGCACCTGCCCGGCCGCGTCGGTGACCGTCACCTGCTGCGGCTCCATGCCCTGGATGCTCGAGGAGACCAGGTTGGTGACGGCGGCGATCTGCTCGCCGGACAGCTCGGTACCGGCGGCCAGGTCGAGCAGCACCGACGCGGTGGGCTCCTTCTGGTCGGTCACGAAGACCTCGTCCTCGGGCAGCGCGACGTGCACGACGGCCTGGCGGACGCCCTCCAGCGACTCCAGCGTCTTGGACAGCTCGCCCTCGAGGGCCCGCTGGTAGGTGACCTGCTGCTGGAACTCGCTGGTCGTGATGCCCTGCTCGTCCAGCAGCGCGTACCCCGTGTCGGAGCCGGCCGGCAGGCCCTTGCCGCTCATCGAGAGGCGCAGGTCGTACACCGAGTCCTTGGCGACCATGATCGTCGTGCCGCCGTCGGTGAGCTCGTAGGCGACACCCTCGGCGTTGAGCTCCTCGACGATCGCCGAGGCGTCGGTCGAGGCGAGGTTCGAGAACAGCGGAGCCTGGGTGGGCGTGGTGATCCAGCTGTAGAAGTAGAACCCGCCGAGGAGCAGCCCGGCGAGCAGAAGGCCGATGACGACCTTCTGCCCCAGGCTGATGGTGGAGAGGGTGGCGCGGGCGCGCTCCACCGTCCCGGCGAGTGCCGACTTCATCAGACGGGCATCCTCATGATCTCGTTGAAGGCCTCAACGGCCTTGTTCTTGATGGTCACGACCATCTCGGTCGCCAGCCCCGCCTCGGTGCTGGCGATCATGTAGTCGTGCACGTCCTTCAGGTCGCCGGTGGCGGCCTGCGTGGCCAGCTGGTTGCTGGTGTTCTGGGCCCCCTGCAGCTTGTCGAAGACGGCGGCGAGCGTGGCCGCGAAGCCGTCGCCGCCCTCGCCGGTCTTGAGCGCGGGGATGCCGGCGTTCGTGATCGCGGTGGTGTTGCCGACCGCGCCGATGCCGACCGGGGCGATGCCGCCGAGCGGGCTGGTCATCAGCGCTTCCCGAGCTGCAGCGCAGCCTGGTAGGACGCGGTGGCCCGCTCGACGACGGCGAGGTTGGCCTGGTAGCCGCGCTGCGCGATCATCAGCTGCACCATCTGGTCGCCGAGGTCGATGTCCGGATACCGGACGTAGCCGTCCTCGTTGGCCAGCGGGTGGTCGGGCTCGTAGACGACCCGGCCGTTGGGGTCCCCGCCGAACTGCGCCTGCGCGGTGCGGACGCCGCCCTCGCCGGAGCCGTACTCCATGGCCTCGGCGACGATGAGACGCTCGCGGAACGGCGCCTCGTCGTACGGGTTGACCGTGTTGATGTTGGCCATGTTGTCCGACACCGCGTCGAGCCACTTGCGGTGCACGAGCAGGCCCGAGCCGCTGATTCCGAGTTGGTCGAACATCAACTCGTCCTCAGGGCCGTGCGGAGGCTGTTGTACTTGCCGTCCAGCGCGTTGAGGGCCAGCTGGTAGCGCAGGCCGGTCTCGGTCGCGCTGACCGTCTCGGTGTCGAGGTTGACGTTGTTGCCGTTGGTGTTCGTCGGCTCCAGCGAGCGCGCGACGACGGCCATGGCCGATGCCGGGTTCTCCCCGCCGGCGAGCGCGCCGCGCAGGGAGGACTCGAAGTCCACCCGGCCGGCGAGGAAGCCAGGGGTGTTGATGTTGGCGATGTTGTCGGCGGTCACCCGCTGACGTTGGGCCAAGCCGTCGAGCGCTGCTTTCAGCGCCGACGAGGTGACGTCGCCGATCACGGCGACGGCCACGGGGAACAGGACACGATCGACCTCCGGGTACGCGGAAGACACTCGCGAACGAGTGCTGAGTCCGCCGATCCGTGGCGAAAGCGTGCTGTCCGTGCAGGTTCCTCATCGGCACCCCGGTTGCCCGGACTGACGCTTGCGCCGCGTCGGGAGGGGGTCGAGTGGCCCCGTGTGCGCGATGTGACGACTGAGGCCGACGGTGACCTCGCTGTGTCCCGCGGCGTGCGGGGCGCCGCGCCTGGCAGATGTCGGCCTGGTTGCGGCCAGACCGTCGTCGGCTTGTGGGGTGGCGCCGGCGAGTACCGGTTGGCAGGACCTGCCAACCGGCCGGGGCGCCTTTGGCGGCCGTTCGGGCGCGAGTTCTTGCCCCGGAACGACGACGCCCCGACGACCGCGAT
Source organism: uncultured Actinomycetota bacterium (assembly GCA_963777095.1). GTDB lineage: Bacteria > Actinomycetota > Actinomycetes > Mycobacteriales > Geodermatophilaceae > CAVZOY01. The sequence goes on along the minus strand of CAVZOY010000006.1, from coordinate 80,528 downwards.
GCGGCCGCCGGGGCGGGGAGGGACGGCGCTCGGACTAGAGCGCGCGGTCGATGTAGGAGGCGACCGGGCGGGACGGCCCGTAGGACATCCGCGCGGCGACGTCGCGCTGGCGCTGCGACTGGGTGATCCGTTCGACCAGGTCCTCGGCGACGGCGAGCTGGTGCTGGAGCAGCCGGACCGCGCGCTCGCGCAGGTCCTCCGGCAGCGGGCCGAGGGAGGACGGCGGCACCCAGCCGCTGGTCTCCGCACCCCACGCGGCGATCTCCTCGGCGCGGCCGCGCGCCATGGTCTCCTCGGCCGCGAGCACCTCGCCCTCGAGGTGGGTGAGCACGGCCGGCCAGTTCACCGGCGGCGCCGCGGCGGCCCCGGTGTCCTCCGACGGGTGCCCGACGGTCATGACGCGGCGTTCGTCAGGGAGGCGGCGGCCTGCCGCCACGCGTCGCGGAGCGGCTCGACGACCTGGCGGCACGCGGAGATCCGGTTGTTGTCGAGCTTGATGTTGGCCTGCACGAGCTCGCCGATCAGCCAGTTGTAGAGCGCGGCCAGCCGGGGTCCGCCCTCCCAGGCGTCCACCTGCAGGCTCGACAGCAGCTCGAGCACGATCGCCTGGGCGTGCTGCAGCTGCTCCGAGGCGTCCTCGCGCGCACCCTTGGCGACCGCCGCCTGCGCGCGCTCCAGGTCGAGGGCGAGCCGGTCGTACAGCATCACCAGTACCTGCTGCGGCGACGCGGTCGCGACCGAGTCGCCGAGGTAGCGGGCGCGGAGGGAAGCGGCACTCATCGGGAGGTCTCCTGGAGCGGGGGGAAGGGGAGCGGAGTCCGGGTGGTGGACAAGGATGCGGGGGAGATCAGGACCAGGACGGCAGGCCGCTGATCTGGCCGGCCAGCCACGTGGACTGGTTCTTCAGGGAGCTCAGCGCGGTCTCCATCGCGGTGAACTGGCGGGTCAGGGTCTCCTTGCGCTTGGCCAGCCGCACGTCCCAGGCCTCGATCCGGTTCTTGAGATCGGTGGCGATCGAGTCCTTGCCCTTGGCCAGGGAGACGATCGAGCCGGTGGTGGCGTCCGAGGCGGCCTTGGCGACGTCGAAGAGCCGGCCGGCGATGCCGGTCATCGCGGTGACGTCGTCGGCGGTGCCGGCGACGCCGTCGATGCCGCTGGACGCGAGCCGGCCGGACACCATGCGGGTGGCCAGCTCGGGAGTCTCCTTCAGCGCGGTGGTGAACTTGGCCTTGTCGAAGACGATGGTCTTGCCGTCCTTGGACAGCTGCAGGCCCACCTTCGACCGGCGAGCCGTCGGCGCCGACGGCGTCCGAGACGGCCTGGAGCAGCTTCCCGGACAGCGAGGTCAGGTTGTAGTCGCCCTTGAGCGCGGCGGTGCTGCCCTTGTCGTTGTTCGTGTAGGTCTTGACCGTGTTCAGCGCGGCGTTGACCGCGTCGACGAGGGCCTGCACCTTCGAGGCGACGCCGTCGGCGTCCTGGGCCACGCGTGACGGTGACCGGGTCGGTCTCCTCCTTGGAGACGGTCACCGCGACGCCGCCGAGCAGGTCGGTGAAGGTGTTGGTCGCCGACGTGGCGACGATGCCGCCACCGAGGTCGATGCTGGCGTCCTTGGCGGTCGCCGTGCGGGTGAACGCGGAGCCGACGTTGCCGTCGAGGTCGGTCTCGGTGTCGCTGCGCAGCTCGAAGGCGTTGACCGCGCCGGTCGCCGTCCCGGTGATCTGCAGCCGGTAGGTGCCGTCGGCGACCCTGACCGCCGAGGCCTGCACGCCGAGCTTCTTGTCGTTGATGGCGGTGACCGCCTGGGCCAGCGTCGCGCCGGCCGGAAGGGTCACCGTGCCGCGGACGGTGCCGTCGGCGTTGCGGATCTCCAGCGGCCAGGCCGGCTCGGCCGTGCTGCCGTCCTTGGCCGTGCGCGCGTCGGCGGTGAGCGAGGCCCACTCGCCGTTGCTGATGACGGTCTGCTTGGCGGCCAGTCCGGTGACGGTGAAGGTGATGCCGCTGCCGTCGACGGCGGTGCTCGCGGCGCTGGCGGTCACCGAGGTCGGTGTGATGCCCGAGACGCTGACCTTGCGGGCCGCGCTCAGGCTGCTGGCGGTGAGCGACTCCGCGGCGGCGCGGACGGCGGCGAACGTGGTGTTGACGGTGCGGTAGGCCGACGCCTCGACCTGCGCGGCCGACAGCTTCTGCTTCAGCAGGACCTGAGGGTTCGCCTCGGCCGCGAGCAGTTGGCTGATGATGGCGGTGGTGTCCATCCCGGAGACCAGGCCGTCGACGCTCATCGTCATGGTGGTGTCCGCCTCCCGGGGCTGGGGGTCGTGGGAATGGTGTGGTGCTCGGGGCCGGGTGCGAGTGAGGGGGAGGCCGGAGGCCTCCCCCCTCACCCGGGTGGAGCTGAGTGCTGCGCGTCTCAGCTACTCCGCGTGGATCAGCGGAGCAGCGACAGGACGCCCTGCGAGGCCTGGTTGGCCTGCGCGAGCATCGCGGTGCCGGCCTGGGACAGGATCTGGTTCCGGGTGAACTGGACCATCTCCTGCGCCATGTCGGCGTCGCGGATGCGGCTCTCCGAGGCGGTGAGGTTCTCCACCGCGACGTTGAGGTTGTTGATCGTGTGGTCGAACCGGTTCTGGATCGCACCCAGGTCGGCACGCTGCGTCGACACGGCCTTGATGGCGTCGTCGATCGCGTCGATGGCCACCGAGGCACCGCTGGCGGCGGTGAAGGTCGCCGTCGCGGCGGCGACCTGCTGCGCGGTCTCGTTGCCCGCGCCGTCGTCCAGCGAGACACCGGCAGCGTCGGTGTAGCCGGCCACGGCCTCCTTGACGGAGAACTCCAGCGTGCCGCCGTTCTCGACGAACGGGTTGTTCGCCGCGGTGGCGCAGTCGTAGGTCAGACCCAGAGCCGACCCGGCAGCCTTGTTCAGCTGCATCAGCAGGTCCGCACCGTCGGCGGTGCCGCTGCCGTCGGTGTCCTCGGTGTCGTCGTACTGACACCGAGCCCAGGTCGAAGGACTTGCCACCGAAGGCCACCGTGCCGGTGAGCGCCTCGAAGTCGGCCTTCGTACCCGTGGCGGTCCAGTCCTCGGCGCCGGCGGCCGTGACGGTCAGCACCGCAGCGGTGCTGTCGTCGGCGGCCGTGGAGATCGGCGACCTCGCCGGCCGCGGCGGCGCCCGACGCGTCGAAGGTGTAGTCGCCGGCACCGGTGACGTCGACGCCGTCGACCTTCAGGCCGGCGGAGCCCATGGCGGTGCCGACGTTGACGGCGATGGTCTCGCCGGCGTTGGCCCCGACCTGGAAGCTCTCCTTGAACGAACCGTCGAGCAGCTTCTTGCCGTTGAAGGTCGTGGTGTCGGCGATGCGGTCCAGCTCCGACTTCAGCTGGACGATCTCCGACTGCACGTTCTTCTTGGCGTCGTCGTTCAGACCACCGGAGTTGCTGGCCTGGACCGACAGGTCGCGCATGCGCTGGAGGATGCTGTGCGTCTCGGTGAGCGCACCTTCAGCGGTCTGCACGACCGAGATGCCGTCCTGGGTGTTGCGGACGGCGACCTTGAGACCACCGATCTGCGAGCGCAGGCCCTCCGAGATGGCGAGCCCGGCCGCGTCGTCGGCGGCGCGGTTGATGCGGAAGCCGGAGGAGAGCTTCTCCAACGACTTGCTCATCTGACCGTCGGTGACGCTCAGGTTGCGGTACGCGTTGAGCGCCGCGATGTTGTTGTTGACGCGCAGACCCACTGTGTTCCTCCTTGGACTCGGGTCTTCCTGTTGGTTCCCGCTGCATCCGTGCTGCGGGCCGTGCAAGACCAGTTACGGCCGGTGATCGGCAGCTGTTGAGTCGAACTGTTGTCTTTTTTCCCGCCCGTCACTCCGGTGGGGGTGCGCCCCGTCCGTCACGCGGGTTGTGCGGTCTCCGTACGCGGCGTGGAGCGGCCCGGGACCTGCCAGCCCGAGCGTGCCGGGATCCGGGCAGGGGCGTTGGTGGCCGGCACCGGAGCACGCCGCTGGCCGGGCCGCGGTTGCGCGGCCGGGGCCGGTTGCTCTGCGGCTGCGGGCGCCGGCGAGCCGCCGGTGAGCCGGTCGAGGTAGGCCTTCTGCTGGTTGCGCGCGCGCACTCCGCCGTCGGCCGGCACCGCGGTGCCCTCCCACGTCTGCTTCATGGCCGCGTGCAGCAGCACCAGCGCCCGGGCGCGCATCTGCGAGACGCGGGAGAGGGTGACGCCGAGCCCGTCGGCGATCTCGGTGAGGGACTCGCCCCCGAAGAAGTTGCGCTCGACGACCTCGTCGAGCCGGTCGGGCAGCGCCCGGATGGCGTCGTGCAGGTACCGGGCCCGTTCGCCGCGCAGCAGCGCCCGCTCCGGGGACTCGCCGGTGTCGGGCAGGTCGAGCGAGCCGCCGTCCGGACCGGTCTCGGCGTCGATGCTCACCATGACGGCGCGGTGGACGTCGACCTTCAGCGTGTCGAGTTCCGACCGGGCCATGCCCAGGTCGGCGGCGAGCTCCTCGCGGGTCGGCGGTCGGCCCAGGCTGATGGTCAGCGCGTCGGCGGCGGCGTCGGTGCGCCGTGCGGCGGCCCGGACCGACCGGCTGGCCCAGTCGCCGGAGCGCAGCTCGTCGAGCACCGCGCCCTGCAGTCGGGCCAGTGCATAGGTGGCGAACGAGGCGCCGGCGGACGGGTCGAACCGGCGGGCCACCTCGACCAGTGCGACGTGCGCGCAGGAGATGAGATCGTCCCGGCTGACGTGCGACGGCAGCGAGATGCGGGCCGCCACCGCGTTCACCGCGAAGGTGGCCAGCGCCAGGTGATCGGTCACCAGGGCCTCGACCTCGCGGGGCGAGCGCTCCCTCGGCGCGCCGTCCCGACCGGCTCGTGCCGAGGGCGGGCCTCGGGCAGTCGCTCGGGGACCGATCGGCCCCGCGAGGGCCAGCGTCCGAGCCGATCGCTCGGGGGCCAGGGGACGGGCTGCTGTCACGTTTCTCTCTCTCGGCTGTCCGGACAGCGGACGGAACCGTCCCGGGTCACGACGCGGTCTCGGCAGGTCACGCCTGCCGCACGCGGGTCGCCCGCGCCGCCGCGGGACCTCTCGGCGTGAGTCGTGTGACTGGTGTCGACCGATCGGTGGACGACGGAGCGGTTCGGCTTGATGCCCGTTCCCGCGCTGCCGATGGCTGCTGCGACGAGGTACCGCCGACGGCAGGTACCGGACGAACGGATCCGACGACGGAGAGGCGGTGGGGGCCATGGGTGGGACTGACTACCAGCACCTGTCGACGCTGCTGTGGCGGGAGCAGGAGCTGCTGGACCTGCTGCTGTTCAAGGCCGAGGAGAAGCAGTACCTGATCCTCTCGGGCAAGACGCGCTGGCTGGCGCGCATCGCCCACGAGATCGAGGTGGTCCTCGACCAGCTGCGCACGCTCGAGGTCGAGCGCGCTGCGGCGACCGAGGAGATCGCCACCCGGATCGGCGTGGGCGCGAACCCCTCGCTGCGCCAGCTGGCCGAGGCGGCCCCGGCGCCGTGGAACGACCTGTACGCCAAGCACCACGAGGCGCTGCTGGTGCTCGTCACCGAGCTGCGCGGCCTCTCCGACAGCAACCGCGAGCTGATCGAGGGCGGCCTCGCCGCCATCGGCGACGCGCTCGTGTCGGTGCGCACCCCCACGGCGGGCACCTACGGCGCCACCGGCCGGACGGACGACGCCGCGCACCGCGCCGTCACGCTGGACGGTGCTCTGTGAGCACTTTTTCCGGCCTGAACCGGGCGACCACCTCGCTGTGGACGCAGCGGCGGGCGATGGACGTGACCGGCCAGAACATCGCCAACGTCAACACCGAGGGCTACTCGCGCCAGCGGGCCGAGATGCAGGCGATCGGTGGCAGCACGGTGCCGGCCTTCTACTCGACGAGCACCGGCATCGGTGGCGGCGTGAACGCCGACAAGGTGATCCGGATCCGCGACGCCTTCCTCGAGGGCCGCGGCCACACCGAGACCGCGAACGCCGCCCGGCTGACCGCGGTCAACGAGACCTTCGAGCTCGTCGAGCAGGCGTTCCGCGAGCCTGGTGACACCGGCATCCAGAGCCTCATGGCCGAGATGTGGGCCGGCTGGGGCGACGTCGCCAACCAGCCGCAGGACCCGGCCGCGCGCGGTCAGGTCATCCAGCGGCTGAACACGCTTGTCGGCGGCATCCAGTTCAGCCAGTCGCAGCTCGGCGCGCAGTGGGACCAGACCCGGGAGAACCTGGGTGTGCTCGTGGCCGACGTCAACGCGACGGCCGAGACGGTGGCCCAACTGAACCAGGCCATCCAGCGGGCGCTGCAGAGCGAACTGCCCGCCAACGACCTGCTGGACAAGCGGGATCTGCTCGTGACGAAACTGGCCGACCAGATCGGGGCGACGGTCCGGCTGAAGGACGACGGCGTCGTCGACGTCATGGTCGGGGGCATCAGCCTCGTGGCGGGCTCCTCGGCCGTCGCGCTGGAGCGTCACCGGCTCCCTCGACCCGGACACCGTGTCGCTCGACCCGCCGCGGATCGTCACCGCGGGCGCCGGCTTCGCCGTCCGCCCCGGTGGCAGGGCCGAGGGGCAGCTGGCCGCCCTCAACGACGTCCTCCCCGGCTACCGCGCCCAGCTGAACGGCCATCGCCGCCGGCCTCGCCGCCTCCATCAACGGACTGCACACCACCGGCTTCGACGCCGCGGGCAACGCCGGCGCCGACCTCCTCGGCCCGGTGCCCGGTCCGGTGACCGCGGACAACATCTCCGTGCTGATCTCCGACCCGTCGCTGATCGCCGCCTCGTCGGTCGGCGGCGGGCCGAACACCGACAACGGGATGGCCAAGCAGATCGCGAACCTGCGGCAGTCCACCACCGGCACGGACGCGCAGTACCGGGCGATGATCGTCGAGCTCGGCGTCCAGGCCGCTGTCGCCGACCGCAACCACGGCATCCAGCAGGTCATCACCGCGCAGGTCGACGCCGCGCGCGAGTCCGTCGCCGGCGTCAACCTCGACGAGGAGATGACCAACATGCTCTCCTACCAGCACGCCTACTCGGCCGCGGGACGCCTCGTCACCGCCATCGACGAGATGCTCGACCTGCTCATCAACCGCATGGGAATCGTGGGGCGCTGACCTAGATGAGGATCACCCAGCGCGCCGTCGCGCTCACCAGCCTGCAGGGGCTCAACCGGAATCTCGACAGCCCTGGGCAAGCTGCAGAACCAGCTCACCTCGGGCCGTCTCATCAACGCCCCGTCGGACTCGCCCGCGGGCACCAACCGCGCGATGCAGACGCGGTCGGAGCAGGCCGCCGTGGCCCAGCAGGCGCCGCAACATCAGCGATGCCAAGAGCTGGCTCGACCAGACCGACTCGACGCTGCGGACGATGCTCGAGACGACCCGCCGCGTGCGCGACCTGACGGTGCAGGGCCTCAACAGCGGAAGCCTCAACGACGAGGCCCGCCGGGCCCTGGCCACCGAGGTCACGTCGCTGCGCGAGGGCCTGATCACCCTGGCCAACACGAAGAACCAGGGCCGCCCGCTCTTCGGCGGTGTGACGTCGCTCCCGAACGCCTACGACCCGGCGACCGGCGCCTGGCAGGGCGTGACCGCCGGACCGGCGATCACGCGGCAGATCTCCGACGCCGAGGACCTGCGGATCGACGTCACCGGCCTCGAGGCGTTCGGCACGGCTCCGGCCGACCTGTTCGCGGTCGTTCAGTCCATCGCCACCGACCTGACCGCCACCCCGACGGCGCTCGCCGGCCACCTGGACGCGCTCGACTCCGTCATGGAGGGCATGCAGTCCGCGGTCGCCGACATCGGCGCGCGCGGGTCGCGGCTCGAGCGGGTCGAGGCCATCAACGCCGACCGGTCGGTCACGCTCGGCTCGCAGCTGGCCGAGACCGAGAACATCGACCTGCCCAACACGATCATGCGGCTGCAGATGCAGCAGGTCGGTTACGAGGCGGCGCTGTCGGCCACGGCGAAGGCGCTGCAGCCGACGCTCCTGGACTTCCTCCGCTGATGAACGCTGTCGCCCCCGCACTGCCGTCCGCCCCTGCCCCGGCGGCGGCCGTCCGGTCGATCACCGTGACCGAACCGCTGCCCGGCTTTCCGCGCCACCGCGACTACGTGCTCGTCGCGGCGGATGCCACCGGGCTGCTCCGGTGGCTGCAGTCGGTGGACCCGGAGGGGCCGCGGTTCCTCGTCGTCCCGCCGGCGCCGTTCGTGCCCGAGTACGCCCCCCGGCTGCCCGGCGCCGCCCTGACCGAGCTCGGGCTCGGCTCACCGGCGGAGGCCGAGCTGTTCTGCCTGGTCACCGTCCCGGACGGCGACGTGCGGGCGGCCACGGCCAACCTGCGCGCGCCGCTGGTCGTGCACCCGGGGACCGGGCGCGCCCGCCAGGTCGTGCTCACCGAGGGGGGTCATCCCATCCGGCACCCACTGCGCCGATAACACTGATGGGTGGCTCCGCGCGTCGCGGGCCACTCACCCGGCCGCGGCCGGGTATGCCACGGAGGCCAACACCCATGGAGGGGTACACGTGCTCACACTCACGCGCAGCGTCGGCGAGACGATCCGCATCGGCGACGACATCGAGATCCACGTCGTCGAGGTGCGCGGCGGCACCGTCCGCCTGGGCTTCAAGGCCCCCCGCGAGGTGACCATCCACCGCGAGGAGGTCTACCGGCAGATCGCCGAGGCCAACCTCCTCGCGGCCAAGGTCACCGCCGACAGCCTGGGCGCGCTGGCCGCCTTCGCCCCCCAGCCGGACGAGTCGGCCGAGGCGGACGAGCAGGTGGAGGAGTCGGAGAAGCCGACCGCCTCGTCGGGAGACGCCACCGCCTGACAGAACTGCATGGTGGCCGGCGCGATGCTTTGGCAGACGTCGCCCGCGCGGTCCGTCGCCGGACGGTCCGGGTCCTCGACACGGGCAAGACCTGCCGAAGCTCACCCCTGACATTGACCAGGGCACGGCGAGTCTTGTGCCTGGTTGTCGACGTTCGTACGGCAGATTTCCCCTCAAGCACGTAACAGGGGGCGATCACCATGCAACGCAGCGCATACACCGCACGGACCGCAGAGCGCGGAGCCGACGGCGACCCCGTCGTCGTCCACGTCCAGCTGCGTCCGCGCCGCGGCGCCACGCGACGCTGCCTGGCCGCGCTCGCCGCGCTGGCCGCGGAGCACGAGGCGGTGTCGTTCGCCGTCTCCGGCCTCAGCAAGGACGACCGGGTCGTCCGGATCACCGTGGGCGTCGAGCTCGGCCCGCGGGCCGGCGTCGCGCGCTTCTCGCCGCAGGCCCAGGCCGCCTACGCGTTCGTGAGCGCCCTCTTCTCCGCGCTCTACGACCACATGCCCGTCTACACCGCCGAGCCGAGCGACTCCGAGCGGGCCGCTGCGGCGACCCTGCTCGAGGCCGTCGCCGGCGGCAGCGCGTCCGCGGCCGACCTCCCGGACACCGGCGCGACCGAGCTCGACCGGGTGGTTGCGCACCGCGTGCCCGCGCCGCGGCCGCCCGCGCCGGGCGAGCGCATCCCCGCCTGACCCGCGCCGGCGCCGTCCGGCTCGTTCCCCGAGGCGGTGTTCCACCCGTACCTCGCCCTTCCCTCAGCGCCCACTTCCCCTCAGCGCCCCAGGAGTTCCGGTGACCGATCGCGACCCGTTCCCGACCGACGACCCTCTGTCCGCGGCCGACGCCCGCGGCCGCGTCCGCGCGCCGCTCGTCTTCGGCGGCATCCCGGAGGCCGAGGGCTGGGCGCTGGCGCCGATCACCCCGCGCGACCGCGTGCACTTCCGCACCGACCGCGAGCTGCCGCTGGCCGAGTTCCGCGCCGAGCTGCCCGACGGCGTGACCGTCAGCTTCGACGACGGCGAGGGCCTGTACCGCGTCGACGGCCCGTGCGGATCCGCCGCCGTCCTCGCCGACTGGGTGCGCGCCTGGTGCGCCGGCCGGGGTGTGAGCACGGTCGGGCTGCGCGGCGAGACCGACGTCCGTCGCCGCGACCCCCGCGACCTGCCGCCGGCGTTCCTCGACGACCTGTGCCGGCACTACGGCCCCGTCAGCCTCAAGCGGCTGCAGCGCAACATGAGCACGATCCGGCTGCACCTGCCCGACCCGGACGACCTCGGCCAGCAGGTCTACGAGTGGATCCTCAAGGCCGTCGGGCAGTTCGACGAGGGCAAGGGAGTGCCGTTCGGCGCGTTCCTGGCCACCCAGCTGTCCAAGTGGGTGCACGACCTGGGCCGCAACGCGCACGGCCGTACCGCCGCCGACACCGAGCACAAGCAGCAGAAGGCGATCGCCGCGTTCATCGCCGAGCACCAGCGGCGGCCCAGCGAGAAGGAGCTGGCCGCCTACATGGGCCAGAGCGTGGCCACGCTGCGGCGCAACTCGCAGACCGTCGCCACCCTCAACGGGCTGCGCAACCTGCAGTCGCTGGACGGCGGCCCGGACGACACGGAGATCCTGCTGCCGGACACCTCCGAGGCGCCCGACGAGATCATGGGCGAGGCCGAGCAGACCCTGCTCTCGCACGCGCTGACCGCGGCCTGCGCCCCCGACCCGGACGCCCGGCGCGACCAGCGCGCCGGTCAGCCCAACGTGCTCGGCTGGGCGACCTGGTACCTCACCACGTGGGGCGGGTCGACCAAGACGCAGCTGTCCGCGGAGCTCGGCACCTCGGTGCGCAACATGAACGTGCACGCCGACCGCGTCGAGAAGGCGCTGCGCGCGCGCCTGGAGGAGCTCGTCGACTGACGCGCTCACCGGCCATGTTGATCAGGTGACCTGATCGCTAGGGGTCCTGGCTCACCGTCGATGGTGAGCCAGGACCCTCTTTGATCAGGTGACCTGATCACCATCAGGGTGGCGGGTCCTGCCGAGGAGACGTCGGGCGCGTCGTCCGAAAACGCCCTCGACACGGGTCCATCGGCCGTCGGCGCTGCCGATATCCAATTCGTGACGTCGTACGGGGGATCTGCGCACCGCACCTGCGGAGCGTGCGCGGCGACTCGGTCGGCCGCGGTCGGGGGCTCGCGATGAGCGCCCTGCCGGCCGACGAGGCCCGCCCCGACGTCCTCGTGCCCTACTGGCTCTCCGCCGCCGAGCGCGCCGCGCTGGCCTCCGCGGTGCGGGCGGGGCTGGGCTGTCTCGTGCACCCGGTCGCCGCCATCCACCTGCAGGACGTGCTCACCGAGCTGCACGTCGCCGCCGCCCGCGACGCGGTGTGGCCCGCGACCGCCGCGCGCGTCCGATCGGCTACCGGCTGGTCGGCCGACGTGCTGCCGGTGCGGCTCTCGGCCGCCGAGCGCGGCAGTGTCCTGGCCCTGCCCTCGCTGCCCGAGACCGTCCGCGATCGCCTGACGGGGGCCGGCTCGTGACCGACCTCCGGTTCGGCGGATCCGCGGGGCTGCTCGCGCGGCTGCGGCCCGAGCGCGTCGGCGTCGCCGACCTGCACGACGTCGCCGAGGCGCTGCTGCCCTGCCTGACCGCCCCGGGCCTGTCCGTCGTCCTGGACTCCGGATCGCGTCGCGGGTCCGTCGTGGTGCTCGAGGAGGACGAGCGCGCGCTCCGCGTGCCGCTGGCCGATCTCGCCGACGACATGACGGCGGCCGGCGTGCGGCCCACCCCGACGGGGATCTCGACCGCGCTGGCCTCCTGGATCGCGCATCGGCCGGTCACCGACCACGCCGCGGCCACCGGCGGCATCGCCGTCGTCGACTGGGCGGACACCCGGCGCCGAGCCGTCGGCTGGCGGGTCGTCGTCCGCCGCGGCGAACTCGTGCTGCCCTGGCAGCCGTCCGCCACATGCGACGCGTCGTCCCTGCACCGCATCCGCTCCGCGGCCCTCGGCCGGGCGCACGACGTGCCGCTCGACCTGCACGTCGAGGGTCCGGTCGCCCTCTGGTCGCACCCGACCGACCCGGTGCTCGGCACCGCCGCGCTGGTCGCTCCCGACCGGATGCTGCAGCGGGTGACCGCGGCGGGTCTGGAGATGCCCGGCATGCACGTGGTCATCACGCCGCACCGGCCGGTGGCCTGCGCCGAAGCCGGCGTCGCCCGGCGACTCGGCGGCCAGAGCGCCGAGGCCTGCGTCATCGCGCCGTGGCAGGCGCTGGTCGACCTTCCCTGGGTCTGAGAAAGGACCTGCGTCCGCACCGCTCGCACGCTCGGAGCGGGCACCGACGCGGGGCCAAGTCGGGCGCCGGCGTCAGGAGGTCCTGCCGGGCTTCGTGCGCCGCGTGCGCGACCTGCGACGAGGGCGCAGACCCGCGGAGGAGCGATCAGGCGGTCGGCACCTCCAGTCCGTCCGACAGCCCGTCGGAGTCGGAGTCGGCCGCGCTCGGGTTCGTGCCCAGTTGGACTTCCAGCCCGTCCGCAGCCCGTCGGAGTCGGAGTCGGCCGCGCTCGGGTTCGTGCCCAGTTGGACTTCCAGCCCGTCCTGACAGCCCGTCGGAGTCGGAGTCGGCCGCGCTCGGGTTCGTGCCCAGTTGGACTTCCAGCCCGTCCTGCAGCCCGTCGGAGTCGGAGTCGGCCGCGCTCGGGTTCGTGCCCAGTTGGACTTCCAGTCCGTCCTGCAGCCCGTCGGAGTCGGAGTCGGCCGCGCTCGGGTTCGTGCCCAGCTGGACTTCCAGTCCGTCCTGCAGCCCGTCGGAGTCGGAGTCGGCGGCGCTCGGGTTCGTGCCCAGCTGGACTTCCAGTCCGTCCTGCAGCCCGTCGGAGTCGGAGTCGGCGGCGCTCGGGTTCGTGCCCAGCTGGACCTCGAGCCCGTCCTGCAGCCCGTCGGAGTCGGAGTCGGCGGCGCTCGGGTTCGTGCCCAGCTGGACTTCCAGTCCGTCCTGCAGCCCGTCGGAGTCCGAGTCGGCCAGGTGCGGGTCGGTTCCGTAGAGCCTTCGTTCCTCAGGGGTCGTCAGTCCGTCTCGGTCGACGTCCGAGCAGCCGCCCCCGGAGGGCATGACGACCTGCTGGCATGCGTTCGACGGGGGCGCAGCGGAGGCGGTCGAAACTCCACCCAGGCCGGCAGCGAGGACGGTCACGGAGATGATGCCTAGGCGAGGGAGAAGCCGACGGTTCATGAGCAGTCCCTTGAGCGGCCGCAGGATGACAGCCCTGCGAGGCCAGTCTGCTCCTGGCTGGTCCTCATGCCTATATCGCACCGAGCGAAGCGGTACAGCGCCGGTCCTGCGGGTGCGCTACCGCCCTCGTAGCCCGTGGCCATGCCAGTCCGGCCGACACACCTCGGTAGACGATGCGTGGTGTTCCATCACCGTGCCATCTGAGAAGTAGCAGGGGGCTGACCTGCACGAAGGGCGGAATGTCAGGAGATGATGCCGAACTCCCAGTGCCACGGCTCGGGCTTCTCGCCCTGCGGGCCGGCCCAGGCGGGCTGGACCCAGCCGAAGCGGCCGGCGTTCTCCGCCATCCAGCGCCAGTCTGCGCGTGCCGAAGCTGTTCACCCCGCCGCACAGGTCGACCGCCAGGGCCCACCCGTGGTTCGAGGTGCCCGGCAACGCCGCCAGCCCCGGCTTCAGGGCGAACGCGGTGAGCTGCGCGCCGTAGGACCGGTACGAGTCGGTGATGCACAGCCCGCGGCCGAACCGGTCGGCGTAGGCCTGCGCGAGCCGGGCGTAGCCCTCGGCCGCGTCGCAGCGCAGCGCGTGGCCGGACGAGCCCAGCTCGCACAGCGCGTCGGAGGGGATCCGGCCGTTGGACCAGCCGCCCCAGGCGGGGCTGGGGATGTCCGCCGACTTCTTCGCCGGCTTCGCGCCGCAGGCCAGGGCGCCGGCCGACGCGGCGAGCGCGGCGTTGGGCTCCGTAGATCGGCCGAGGGTCACGCGGACGGCGGAGGCACCGGCCGGCACCGACCGGACCGTGACGCGGTAAGCCGTCGCCGAGGCGGCGAGCACGTCGCCGCCGCCCAGGTAGAGGCCGACGTCCAGCCCGCCGGGGGAGAGGACCAGGTCGCCGATCTGCAGCGAGGACACGGGCACGGCGGTGCCGGTGCGCCACTGCGCCGCCGGGGTGGCCGGCAGCGACCAGCCGGCACGCTGCCACGCGGCCGCGGTGAAGCCACCGCAGTCGTAGGTGTCGGGACCGATGGCGCCAGGCACGTAGGGCTTGCCCAGCTGCGAGAGCGCGCTGCTGACGGCGGCGACGGTCTCGGCGGGCACCACGGTCACCGGCGAGCTGCCGACGACCGCCCAGGCGATGCCGGCAACGGCCTCGCCGTCGTCGTCCAGGGCCGGTGACATGCCGGCCGGCAGATGCTCCGGGTCGGCCAGATCGGCGGCGCGCGGCGGCTCGATGCCGGCCTTCGCCAGGGCGCGCAGGTAGTGCTGCCACCGGGCCACGGCGCGCTCGTTGCGCTCCTGCTGGGCACCGGAGGACGGCACCCGGCTGAGCCCGGCGATGGTGGCCGACATCCCGGGGGCGAGGTCGGCGACCTGCGACCGGGTCTCGGCGAGCAGTTCCTCGGCGCGGGCGGAGGCGGAGGCGACGCGGTCCTCGGCGTCGGTCACCGCGCGGCGCGCGGCGTCCAGCGCGACGCCGGCGCGCTCGGCACGCACGACGGTCCGCTCGAGGGTCATGTCGGCACGGTCGGCCAGCGCCTGCCGGTAGAGGACTCCTGCTGTCGCCGTGGGGTCCTGGACGTCGAGGCCGAACACCGGCAGCCGGTCGCCGGGAGCGGCGCGGAACAGGTCGGCCGCCCCGGTGCCGACGGCGGCCTGCGCGGCCTCCGCCGCCGACCGGGCCTTCGCCTCGGCCTTGCGGGCCGCGGCCAGCTCGATCTGCCGGCGGGTCAGCTCGTTCTCCACCTGCACGACTCGCTCACCCTGCTGGACGAGCTCGGTGTGCGCGGTCAGGGCGAGCTGGGTCGCGGTGCGCGGGACGTCGTCCGTGCCGGGCGTGGTCGGTCCCGGCAGGAGCAGGGAGGCAGCCACGGGCAGCACGAGGACGCCGGCGGCCACGACGCCCAGCCGGGTGCGCCACGGCGCGCCGGTGCGCGCGGGGCGCGAGGTGGAGCGCGACGGCGCCGTACGGCGCCGGACCGGGCGGGTCGTCGTCGTGCGCGAGGTGGTGCGGGGCGCCGGACGGCGGGTCGGAGCGGTGCCCCCGGTCGCGCCCTGCTGGCGCGCGACCAGCAGCGCGCGCAGCGCCTCGGCCTCGCGGGCGGTGAGGGCGGGCCGGACGTCCCCGGCCGGGCGAGTACTGCGCGGCCGGGCGGTCGTCGTCCGGGGTGCGGCTGGCCGGGTCGTCGCGGCCGTGCGCGTCGTCGAGCGCTGGGTGGTGCGCTGCGCTGGCACGACATCTCCCCGGCGGTCTCGTCGATACGGCTCCGGTTCCGGCCGCGGAGTGCGGCGCGGAACGCTCCGGGCAGGTATCGACGTGGCCGGGGGGTCGGCTGTACGGCGGGGGAGGGGGTCTCACCCCCAGGGGTGAGGAGGGGAGGGTGAGATCCGGCGGATGTCCCCCTCCGGGGGAAGGCCGCCCTCACGAGGAAAACGCGTTGCCTCGCGGCCGCGCGACCGGCAGCGTCGCCGCCGTGGACGACCCCGGCCGCCTGCTCGCGGCCTACGACGAGCAGCTGCGCGGCGACGCCGAGGAGACCCCGGCCTCGGAGTCGGTGACCCGGCTCGGTCCGCTGCACCTGATCACGTTCGCGGCCGGCCGCGGCTGGATCACCTACCGCGACCTCGGCGGTGCCGACGCCGCGGGGATCCGGCGGCTGGTGGCCGGGGCGCTCGACCACTACCGGGCCGACCCGGCCATCACCCGGGTGGAGTGGAAGGCCCGCGGGCACGACGCCGCTCCCGGCCTGCACGAGGCGCTGGTCGAGCACGGCTTCGTCCCGGAGGAGCCGGAGTCGATCATGATCGGCGAGGCGCGGGCGCTCGCCGTCGACGTGCCGCTGCCGGACGGCGTCACCCTCCGGCGGGTCACCGCGGAGGCCGACGTGCGCGCGATGAGCGCGATGGCGGACGAGGTGTTCGGCGATCCGGTCTCCGTGGCGACGGCGAACGCCCTGCTGCGGCGGCTCGCCCGGGACGAGGGGATGGAGATCTGGGTCGCCGAGGCCGGCGGTCGCATGATCTGTGCCGGCCGCCTGGAGCGGGTGGCCGGGACGCAGTTCGCCGGGCTGTGGGGCGGCGCGACGGTGGCGGAGTGGCGGGGCCGCGGCATCTACCGCGCGCTGACCGCCGCGCGCGCCCGGTCGGCCCTGCGGATGGGCGCCACGCTCCTGCACAGCGACTCGACCTGGTACTCGCGGCCGATCCTCGAGCGCTCCGGCTTCGTCGCGGTGTCGACGACGACGCCCGTACACCTGGCGGCGCTCGACGTCCTGAGACCTAGGGCGCCCACCAGGCGCCGTGGCGGTGGACGAGCGGGATGCGCAATTCGTCGCCGTCCTCGGTCGAGACGACGAACTCGAGCTTGGTGATGCGCACCGGATCGCCCTCGCCGTCGGGCTCGAGCAGCCGGCCGGTGGCAAGCGGGACCGGCGGGAGGAACAGCACGTCCTCCTCGTCGCGCCGCTCGTCCATGGTCACCGATCCTGGCACAGGCGACGCCCCGGCCGGTCCGCCGGACGGCTCCGGCCCGGACCCCTGACGGGACCCGGGCCGGACGACGGAACTCGGAGGGGCCGGCGGATCAGCGCTGGTCGACCGGGACGAACGCCCGCTCGGTCTCGCCGGTGTAGACCTGGCGGGGACGGCCGATCTTGGTGCTCGGGTCGGTGATCATCTCCCGCCACTGCGCGATCCAGCCGGGGAGCCGGCCGAGCGCGAAGAGGACCGTGAACATCTTGGTCGGGAAGCCCATGGCCCGGTAGATGAGGCCGGTGTAGAAGTCGACGTTCGGGTAGAGCTTGCGCTCGACGAAGTAGTCGTCCTTGAGCGCGATCTCCTCGAGCTGCCGGGCGAGGTCGAGCAGCTGGTTGTTGCCGCCCAGCTTGCTGAGGATGTCGTCGGCGGTCTTCTTCACGATCGCCGCGCGCGGGTCGTAGTTCTTGTAGACCCGGTGCCCGAAGCCCATGAGCTTGACGCCGGGCTCCTTGTTCTTGACCCGCTCGACGAAGCTGGGGATGTCGCCGCCGTCGCGCTGGATGGCCTCGAGCATCTCCAGCACCGACTGGTTCGCCCCGCCGTGCAGCGGCCCGAACAGGGCGTTGATGCCGGCCGACACCGAGGCGAACAGGTTGGCGTGCGACGAGCCGACCAGCCGCACGGTGGACGTCGAGCAGTTCTGCTCGTGGTCGGCGTGCAGGACGAACAGCATGTCCAGCGCCTTCACGAAGTCGGGGTCGACCTCGTAGGGCTCGGCGGGGAAGCCGAAGGTCATGCGGAGGAAGTTCTCGACCAGTCCGCAGGAGTTGTCGGGGTAGAGCTGCGGCTGGCCGACGGACTTCTTGTAGGCGTAGGCCGCGATGGTCGGCAACTTGGCCAGCAGCCGGATCGTCGAGATCTCGACCTGCTGGGGGTCGAACGGGTTCAGCGAGTCCTGGTAGAAGGTCGACAGCGCACTGACGGCCGACGACAGCACGGGCATCGGGTGCGCGTCGCGCGGGAAGCCGTTGAAGAAGCCCTTGAGGTCCTCGTGCAGCAGCGTGTGCCGTCGCAGCTGCTGGTCGAACTCGGACAGCTGCTGGGCGGTCGGCAGCTCCCCGTAGATCAGCAGATAGCTGACCTCGAGGAAGCTCGACTTCTCGGCGAGCTGGTCGATCGGGTACCCGCGGTAGCGCAGGATGCCCGCGTCGCCGTCGATGTAGGTGATCGCCGACGTGCACGAGGCCGTGTTGACGAAGCCGATGTCCAGGGCGACCTGGCCGGTCGTCGCGAGCAGCTTGCTCGTGTCGATGCCGGCGGGGCCCTCCGTCGCGGGACGGAGAGGCAGGGGCAGTTCTCCACCGGTGTAGCGCAGGGCTACGTCTGACTCGCTCATCGGGACGGAACCTACTTCCAGTGGGCCGGTGGTGCGGCGGTGGGTGTCACGGGTGGGTCATCGACAGGACGTCGAGCGCCTCGTCCAGCTGCTGCTCGGTGAGCTTGCCCTGCCCGACGTAGCCGCGCTCCAGCACGACCTGGCGGATCGTCTTGCGCTCCGCCAGCGACTGCTTGGCGACCTTCGCGGCCTCCTCGTAGCCGATGTACTTGTTCAGCGGCGTGACGATCGACGGGGAGGACTCGGCCAGCTCGCGGCAGCGGTCGACGTTCGCGGTGATGCCGTCGACGCAGCGGTCGGCGAGCAGCCGGCTCACGTTGGCCAGCAGCCGGATGGACTCGAGCACGTTGCGGGCCATGAGCGGCAGCGTCACGTTGAGCTCGAAGTTGCCGGTCGTGCCGGCGAAGGTCACGGCCGCGTCGTTGCCGATGACCTGCGCGGCGACCTGCACGGTCGCCTCGGGGATCACGGGGTTGACCTTGCCCGGCATGATCGAGCTGCCCGGCTGCAGGTCCGGCAGGAAGATCTCGCCCAGTCCGGTGCGGGGCCCCGAGCCCATCCAGCGCAGGTCGTTGGCGATCTTCACCAGGCCGACGGCGATCGTCTTGAACTGTCCGGAGACCTCGACGAGCGCGTCGCGGGAGCTCTGCGCCTCGAAGTGGTCGCGGGCCTCGGACAGCGGCAGGCCCAGGTCGTCGCGCAGCCGGTCGATGATCGCGGCGGCGAACCCGGGCGGGGTGTTGATGCCGGTGCCGACGGCGGTGCCGCCCAGCGGCAGCTCGGCCACGCGGGGGAGCGAGGACTGCAGCCGCTCGACGC
Organism: uncultured Actinomycetota bacterium; assembly: GCA_963777095.1. GTDB lineage: Bacteria > Actinomycetota > Actinomycetes > Mycobacteriales > Geodermatophilaceae > CAVZOY01. The sequence goes on along the minus strand of CAVZOY010000006.1, from coordinate 61,766 downwards.
CGTAGCGCACCGCAGCGGCGTAGCCGCCGAACTCCTGGCCGAGGGTCACCGGAGTGGCGTCCATCAGGTGGGTGCGGCCGCTCTTGACCACCTCGGCGAACTCCCGGGCCTTGCGCGACAGCGAGGCCTCGAGGTGCTCCAGCGCGGGGATCAGGTCCCGCACGATCGCGCCGGTCGCGGCCACGTGGATGGCCGACGGGAAGACGTCGTTCGACGACTGCGAGGCGTTCACGTGGTCGTTGGGGTGCACCGCGCTGCCGAGCGCCTCGGTGGCCAGCGTGGCCAGCACCTCGTTGGTGTTCATGTTGCTCGACGTCCCGGACCCGGTCTGGAAGACGTCGATCGGGAAGTGCTCGTCCCAGTCGCCGCGGGTCACCGATCCCGCGGCCCCGGCGATCGCCTCGGCGATGCCGGCGTCGAGGACGCCGAGGTCGGCGTTGACGCGTGCGGCCGCCCCCTTGATCGCCGCGAGTGCCGCGATGAGCTCGCGCTCGATCGGCGTGCCCGAGATCGGGAAGTTCTCCACCGCCCGCTGGGTCTGGGCCCGCCACTTGGCCCAGGCGGGCACCCTCACCTCTCCCATCGAGTCGTGCTCGACGCGGTAGTCGGTGCCGGCCTGCTCGCTGGTCACGCTGCGCTCCTGGGTGCCGTCGGGGAGGTGGTCCGGTGCTGCCGATGGACCCTAGACACCCACGGATCCTGCCTGCGGACGGACCCTCGCGATCGCCTCGGACGGCGTGCACGGGAAGCCCCGCCGGAGGCGGGACGAGCCCTAGCATCCGCGGCACAGGAGTCGGCTCGACCGAGGAGCGACCATGTCCCAGCCGCCCTACCCGCCTCCGCAGGCGTCCGGTGCTCCGGGATCCGGTCCGGGCGGCGAGCGCGATGCCACCCGCCCCTCCCCGGCCGTCGCGTGGGCCGACCAGCCGCCGTACGGTCAGCCGCCCTATGGTCAGGCTCAGTACGGTCGGCCGACCTATCCGCCGCAGAGCGGGTACCCCCCGCAGGCGGGCTACGGGCAGCCGCCGCCGTACGCCCCGGGGCCGCCGCCGTGGATCGGCGCCGGTGCGCCGGGCCCGCCGCCGGCGACGAAGAGCAGCACTCCGATGATCATGCTGATCGTGGCCGGGGTGCTGGTGCTGGCCGGCATCGGGGCGGCGCTCTGGTTCGGTCTCCGGGGGGACGACGCCGCCGGCATCCCGCCGGCGACGCAGGAGCCGGCCGGCCTGGGCAGCGACCCGGTCATGGACGGGTACGCGCAGGACTGCTACGACGGCGACATGGGCGCCTGCGACGAGCTGTTCCTGCGGTCGCCGGTGGACTCCGCGTACGAGTCCTACGGCGGAACCTGCGCCGGCCGTCAGCCGGAGGCGGTCTCCGCGCAGATCTACTGCGTGGACGCCTTCTCCGGCTGAGCCCGGACCAACCCTGGCGAGTGGGCCGGGGTTCCGGATCGGGACGGTACCGGCCGATGATCAGGGGGGACGGCGTTCGCCGCCGTCCGCGTCCCAGCCGGTCGAGGAGGCCCGTTGTCCCAGCCGTACGACCGGTACCCCGGCCAGTCGCCGTACCCGAGCCAGCCGCCGTACCCGAGCCAGCCGCCGTACGGCGCCTGGCCGCCGCCGTCCGCCCCCGTGCCGCCCGGGATGTGGCCGCCGACGTCGCCCTACGGCGGTCCGCCGCCACCACCGCCGCGCCGGCGGCGTGCGGTGGTGGCCTGGACGGTCGCCGGATGTCTCCTGGCCGCCATCGTCCTGGTGGTCATCGCCGTGGGCGGCTTCCGGCTCGGCAGCACCGACTTCGCGGGCGCGATGGCGCCCCCGTCGACGTCGCCGCCGGCGGACTGGGCGGTCATCGGCGACGACGAGGGGCTCGACGCGTACGCCGAGCGTTGCCACGCCGGGGTGATGGACGCGTGCGACGAGCTCTACTACCTCTCGGAGGGCGGCTCCGACTACGAGTACTACGCGCTGACCTGCGGCGGTCGCGTGCAGCCGCGCGACGTCTTCTGGTGCGTCGACCTCGACTGAGCCGGCCGCCGGGGTTCAGTCGGAGTCGAACGGCACCGCGGAGTAGGCGCGCAGCTTCTCCAGCGAGTGCAGGCTGTCGATCTGCCGGATGGTGCCCGACTTCGAGCGCATGACCAGCGACTGCGTGGTGCAGCCACCTGCCCGGTACTGCACGCCGCGCAGCAGTTCGCCGTCGGTGATGCCGGTGGCCACGAAGAAGACGTCGCCGCGCACGAGGTCGTCGATCTCCAGCACGCGATCGAGGTCATGGCCGGCGTCGACGGCCTTCTGCCGCTCCTCGTCGTCCTTGGGCCAGAGCCGGCCCTGCAATGCCCCGCCCATGCACTTGAGCGCGCACGCGGCGATGATCCCCTCCGGCGTGCCGCCGATCCCCAGCAGCAGGTCGACGCCGGTGCCCTCGCGGGCTGCGGCGATCGCGCCGGCGACGTCGCCGTCGGTGATGAACTTGATCCGGGCGCCGGCCGCCCGCACCTCCTGCACCAGTTGCTCGTGGCGGGGGCGGTCGAGGATGCAGACGGTGACGTCGCCGGGGGAGCTGCGTTTGGCCTTGGCCACGCGGCGGATGTTCTCGGCGACGGGCGCGGTGATGTCGACGACGTCCGCGGCGGCGGCCCCGGTGGCGATCTTCTCCATGTAGAAGACCGCCGACGGGTCGTACATCGCGCCGCGCTCGGCGACCGCCATGACCGCGATCGCGTTGGGCATGCCCTTGGCCATCAGCGTGGTGCCGTCGATCGGGTCGACGGCGACGTCGCACTCGGGCCCGTTGCCGTCGCCGACCTGCTCGCCGTTGTAGAGCATCGGCGCCTGGTCCTTCTCGCCCTCGCCGATGACGACGACACCGTTCATGTTCACGGTGCCGATGAGCGCCCGCATGGCGTCGACCGCCGCGCCGTCCCCGCCGTTCTTGTCCCCGCGGCCCACCCAGCGGCCCGCGGCCATCGCGGCCGCCTCGGTGACCCGCACCAGCTCGAGGGCCAGGTTGCGGTCCGGAGCCGGCCGGTCGAAGTCGGTGCTCGGTCCGGGCGAGGTTCCCTCGGGAACGGGCAGCATGCGGGAGGACCTCCTGCGGCCGCACGGCGTCGGGCGGCGATCGGGGACGGCGGTGCTGCGATCCTAGGTGGCATGACCGGAACCGGCGCCCCCCGTTCCCCCGAGCAGGAGCACGCCTCGGACGCCGCCGAGGAGGTCGGGGCGCGGCCGGCGCCGTCCTCCGCCGTAGTGCGTGCGGCGAAGCTGAACGCGGCCAACATGGCCCGGTCGTTGCTGCCACTGATGGTCATCTGCCTGGTGCTGGTCGGCTGGGCGGCGCTGCGGCAGACCCCCGACGACCCGGTCCTCGAGGTCGACCCGACGAGCAGCGTCCGGACCTCGGCCGAGCGCGCCGACTACCAGCTGCTCGTGCCCACCGGGTTGCCCGACGGGTACCGCCCCACGAGCGCGCGGACGGACGCCGGGGGCGCCGCCGAGGGCGAGCCGGTGACCCTCGAGATCGGCTGGCTGACGCCCGAGGAGGAGTTCGCGGGCTTCGTCATCAGCGACGACGCCGGTGCCGAGCCGCTGCGCCGGGTGCTCGACGGCGCCGAGGAGCAGGGCACCGAGTCGATCGGCGGCCGCAGCTGGACGCGGGAGTCGACCGTCGACGGCGAGACCGCGCTGGTGCTCGAGACCGGGGACGCGACGGTGCTGGTGTTCGGCTCGGCGCCGGACGACGAGCTCACCGAGGTGGCCGGGTCGGTGTCCCCCTACCGCGACTGAGCGGTCACTCCGCGGGCTGCTCCGGCGCGGCCGCGGCGAGCCGCTCGCGGGCGGCGTCCAGCCAGTGCCGGCAGATGCCGGCCAGCTCCTCGCCCCGCTCCCAGAGCGCCAGCGACTCCTCGAGCGTGAGCCCGCCCGCCTCCAGCCGGCGCACCACCTCGGCCAGCTCGTCGCGGGCCTGCTCGTAGCTGGTGGTCGGCTCCGGCCGGTCTGCCGGCTCGCTGGTGCTCACGAGGGGTCATCCTCCCTGCGGTCGACGCGGACGGGCAGCCGGCCACCGGCCACGCGCACGGTGAGCCGCTCGTCGTCGGCCACCGTGGCCGGATCGCGGACCAGCGAGCCGTCGGCGCGCTGGACGAGCGCGTACCCGCGCTCGAGCGTGGCGGCGGGGGACAGCGCGGTGACGCGGGCGCGGGCGTGCTCGAGGTCGCGGTCGGCCGCCTCGAGGCGGTGCGTGACCGTGCGCCGCGCCCGCGAGCGGAACGCGAGCACCTCCTCGGCGCGGCCGTGCAGCAGCCGGTCGGGAGAGGCGAGCACCGGTCGGCTGCGCACCGACTCGAGCCAACGCTGCTGCTGATCGAGCCGCGCCTCGACCAGGTGCCGGGCGCGCAGGCGCAGGCCGTCGACCAGCCGCCGCTGCTCGCCGATCTCGGGCACCACCCGGTGCGCGGCGTCGGTGGGGGTCGCGGCGCGAACGTCGGCCGCGTGGTCGACGAGAGTCGTGTCGGTCTCGTGACCGACGGCGCTCACCACGGGCGTCCGGCACGCGGCCACGGCGCGGACCAGGCCCTCGTCGGAGAACGGCAGCAGATCCTCGACCGAGCCGCCGCCCCGGGCGAGAACGATGACCTCGACCTCGGGGTCGGCGTCGAGCCGGCGCAGGCCCTCGATGACGGAGACCGCGGCGTTCAGCCCCTGGACGGCGCAGTGGTGCACGGTGAACCGCACCGCCGGCCACCGCCGCCGCGCGGTGACGAGCACGTCGCGCTCGGCGGCGCTCTCCCGGCCGGTGACGACGCCGACGACTCGCGGCGCGAACGGCAGCGGCTTCTTGCGGACCGGGTCGAAGAGTCCCTCGGCAGCCAGCAGCTGCCGCGTGCGCTCGATGCGGGCGAGCAGTTCGCCCAGCCCGACCGCACGGATCTCGGTGGCGCGCAGCGAGAACGAGCCGCGCGCGATGTAGTAGTCGGGCCGTGCGCGGACGATGACGCGGGCGCCTTCGCTCAGCTCGAGGCCGGGCCGGTCGGCGACGTCACGGGCGCAGGTGACCGGCACGGACAGGTCGGCCGCCGGGTCGCGCAGGGTGAGGAACACCGTGGCGGCGCCGCCCCGGCGGGACAGCTGGGCGACCTGACCCTCGACCCACACCTCACCCAGGCGGCCGATCCACTCGGCGACCTTGCGGGCCACCGTGCGCACCGGCCACGGCGCCTCCGGGCTCGACGGTGCGGTCACGGCCCGAGCGTGCCATGCACCTCCGACACGCCCGCTGCCCGACCGCTCAGGCGCCGCGCGGGGCCAGCGGGCTGGTCTCGACCTCCTGGACGGTGAGCCGCTCCAGACGGTTGCGCAGCATCCGCAGGTAGGGCTGGCGGGCGCGGGTGGCCTCCTCGTAGGCGACCAGCGCCTCGACGGTGCTCGGCGCGTAGCCGCGGAGCCGGCCGCGCAGCTGGGCGATGGAGAAGCCGTCGTACCCGTCGATCGGCGCGGCGCCGGCGGCCTGCGAGCCGGAGACGTCGCTGCCGCCCTCCGGTTCGTCGGTGGGCGCGGCGGCGGTGGTGTCAGCGGCGGCGGCGTCGGACTCGAGCAGCGCGTTCTCGATCGCGTCGGCGTCGGCGTCCGCGTCCACCGCTGGGGTCGCCTCGACGAGCTCCTCGATGGCGAGTTCCTCCAGCGCCTCGTCGGCCTCGGCGATCTCGTCGAGGTCCACGACCGGCGGCGTCGTCACGTCGGCGTCCGGAGCGGGTGCCTCGGCCCGGTCGAAGGCGGACTCCCGGTACCCGGACGGCGGCGCCGGCGCGGCGGGCTCGTCGTCGTCGTCGTCGAAGGTGGCCATGCCCGGCTCGTCCTCACCGCGGATGCCGGTGAACAGCTCGTCGCCCCGGGCCACCAGGCCGGCGTACTCCTGCTGCAGCTTCAGTGCGGCCTGCATCGCCAGGCCGACGGCGCGCACCGGCAGGCCGGGCAGCGTCTCGGGCAGCTTCCTGACCTCGTCCAGCACGGTGGCGGCCAGTCCGGCGGCGGCTCGGACGGGCTCGGGGATCTCGCGCGACATGTCCACAGCGTGCCCCACAACCCGGACGCCGACACCACGGGTCACGGTGATGCACCCCACCGGACGGGTGACCGGTCCCACCTCGCGGGCGACCGGGCAGCCGCCGCGCGCACCTACCATGGGGGCATGGCTGATCAGCGCGGACGAGTCCTGCTCGCCGACCCCCGCGGTTACTGCGCGGGCGTCGACCGCGCGGTGCTGGCGGTCGAGCGCGCGCTCGAGGTGCACGGCGCTCCGGTGTACGTCCGCAAGCAGATCGTCCACAACAAGCACGTCGTCGCCACCCTCGAGCGCCGGGGCGCGATCTTCGTGGAGGAGACCGAGGAGGTCCCCGAGGGCTCGGTCGTGGTGTTCAGCGCCCACGGCGTCTCCCCGGCCGTGCACCGCGAGGCGGCCGACCGGCAGCTGCACACGATCGACGCCACCTGTCCGCTGGTCACCAAGGTGCACCAGGAGGCCAAGCGCTTCGCCCGCGACGACTACGACATCCTGCTGATCGGCCACCGCGGGCACGAAGAGGTCGAGGGCACCTCCGGCGAGGCGCCCGAGCACATCCAGCTCGTCGACAGCGCCGACGACGTCTCCGCCGTCCAGGTGCGGGACCCGGAGAAGGTCGTCTGGCTGTCGCAGACCACGCTCTCGGTCGACGAGACGCTGGCGACCGTCGACCGGCTGCGCACCCGCTTCCCCGGTCTGCAGTCCCCGCCCAGCGACGACATCTGCTACGCCACGCAGAACCGGCAGCAGGCGGTCAAGCAGATGGCACCGTCGTGCGATCTCGTGCTGGTCGTCGGGTCGACGAACTCGTCGAACTCGGTGCGGCTGGTCGAGGTGGCGCTCGAGGCCGGCGCCCGCGCGTCGTACCTGATCGACTACGCCGCCGAGATCGACCCGGTGTGGTTCGAGGGTGTGCAGACCGTCGGCGTCACGAGCGGTGCCTCGGTGCCCGAGATCCTGGTCAGCGAGGTGCTCGACGTGCTCGCCACGCGGGGCTACGCCGACGTCGAGACGGTCAAGGCAGCCGAGGAGCGCCTGGTGTTCGCGCTGCCGCAGGAGCTGCGGCAGCGGCGCCGCGAGGCGGCCGTCGACACCGACTGAGCACCGGCCCCGCTGGGGGCCGTGCCGTCAGCGGCGGGTGATCAGCCGGACGAGGCCGAGCAGGATCACGGCGCCCGTGGCGACCGCCATGGTCGGGAAGCCGCGGATGAGCAGCGTGGCGACGGTCGGCAGGCTCAGGTCGACCGCGGGCGACAGGGCGATGTTGGCGCCCGCGACGGCCACGAAGACCAGCGGCGGTGAGAGCACGACCGTGATCAGGTCTCGCCGGCGGACGAGCAGCGTGGCGACCGACGCGGAGGCCACCAGGGCCACGAGCGTGATCATGCCGAGGCCGTCACCGAGGAACCAGTCGGCCGCGCCGCCCATGAGGGTGATCAGGAAGACGCCGAGGACCGCGACGAAGCCGCGGAGCCGACTGCCCTGCTCGGGAGCCGGACGGTCGGCGACCGGCGGTCGGCGCGTGCCGGGGCGGTCGGAGTCGGGGCGGCCGGGACGCACGTCCTCGTCGGGCCGGTGCTCGTCGCGGGCCGGGCCGCGGCCGCGCTGCGGGTCGGCCGGCCGGCGGGGAGCCGGCGGACGGGACCGCTCCGGGTCCTCGCGGAGGCCGCGCTCGCCGCGGAACCGGTCGTCGCGGACGCGGTCGTCGCGCATGCGCTCCGGACCGCGGTCGGACGGCCGGCGGCGGTCGGCGGGGCCGCGCTCGGGCGAGCGTCCGCGCGCCTCGGCGGGGGCCGGCCGCGACGGGCGAGCCCGCCCGGCGATCTCGGGCAGCGGCGGCAGTGGCGGTGGCGGTGTGCGGCGCGGCGGCGCCGACGGACGCTCACCGCGGAGGCCGCTCTCGTGCCAGGCATCGGCGTGAGCCGTGGCCATGGCGCACCCCCGTCCGTCTCGGCGGGGACGGCCGGGCGGCAGTCCCCTCGTGGGGAATCACGGTAGCGAGGGAGAGGCCTCCCGGCAGGGAGGACGAGCCGCGTTCTGCGCCATCCCGCGGGGCGGCGTATCGGCACAACCTGATGAAACGCGTGGGACTCAGCCGCTGGTGCCGTCGCGATCCGCCGTCCTGCGGGCCAGTGTCTCGTCGACGTCGCCGTCCGGAAGGGCGCCGGGACGCAGCGCCCGCACGGTCGCCTCCACAGGTGCTGCCGACGGCACGGGCGTCGCGGACACCCCGAGGTCGTCGAAGCGACGGGCCGCGCTGAGCACCGAGCTCTCGTAGGAGCCCACTGTGTCGTTGTAGCGGCTCACGGCCGAACCCAGCGCCGAACCGAGGCGGGTGAGGTGGCCGGACAGCGTGCTCAGCCGCGCGTGCAGCCGCCGGCCCACCTCCAGCACCTGGTCGGCGTCGCGCGCCAGGCGCTCCTGCCGCCACGAGTAGGCCACGGTGCGCAGCAGAGCCAGAAGCGTGCTCGGGGTGGCGATCACGACGTCGCGGGCGAAGCCGTGCTCGAGCAGGCCCGGCTCGGCCTCGAGCGCGGTGGTGAGGAAGCCGTCGGACGGCACGAACAGCACGGTGAACGGCGCGGCCGGCCGGAACGCCGTGGGGTAGCGGCGCGCGGCGAGGGCGTCGACGTGCGTGCGCAGCTGGCGGGCGTGCGCCGCCACCCGCTGGGCGCGGACGGTCTGGTCGGGAGCCTGCACCGCCTCGATGTAGCCGGTGAACGGCACCTTGGCGTCGACCACCACCTGCCGGCCGTCGGCGAGGGTGACCACGAGGTCGGGCCGGACGCCGGCGCCCGCGTCGTTGGAGCCGGACGGCTGCTCGACGAAGTCGCAGTGCTCGAGCAGGCCGGCGACCTCGACCACGCGGCGCAGCTGCACCTCGCCCCACCGGCCGCGCACGTGCGGGGTGCGCAGCGCGGTGACCAGGGCCGCGGTCTCCTGGCGGAGCAGGGTGGAGGCCTGGCCGACCGTGCCCATCTGCTCGCGCAGCTCGCCGTGCGCGGTGGCCCGCTCGCGCTCCATGCCGGCGATCAGCCGGTGCAGATGGTCGAGCGAGTCGTGCACCGGGTCGAGGCCCTCGCCCGCCGGTCGCCGCCGGGACACCAGGGCGACCACGCCCAGGGTGACGGCGGTGGCGAGCAGGGCACCGAGCAGGAGACCGGTGAGCAGGGAAGCGGCGTCCATGCCCGGCAGGGTGCCGGAGGCCACCGACAGTCAGGCGGCGCGGGCCGCCACGGCCGCGGCTTCGTGGTCGAGCAGCCACCGCTTGACCGGTGTCCCCCAGCGGAAGCCGCCCAGCCCGCCGTCCGAGCCGAGCACGCGGTGGCAGGGCACGAACAGGGCGGCGGCGTTGCGGGCGCAGGCCTGCGCGGCGGCCCGTATCGCGGCGGGTCGCCCGCATCGGGCGGCGAAGCCGGCGTAGGAGTCCGGGCGCCCCGCGGGAACGGTGCGCAGCACGTCCCAGGCCTCGGTGAGGAACGGGCCGGACAGCTGGCGCACCGGCACCCGGTCGATGGCTGCCACGTCCCCGGCCAGGTATGCCTCGACGGCGTCGAGCGCCGCCGGTGTCCCGGTGGCCACCGACTCCGGCCGCAGCGAGCGGTGGACGAGGAGCAGCAGCGTCGTCGGGTTCGGCGGTCCAGCCACTGGCCAGGACGGTCTCGGTGCCGTCGTCCTCCTGCGTGGCGAGAACGGTGAAGGGGCCGGTCGGGGTCGGAACGGTGGCGACGATGGCGGGGGACATCAGGCACTCCTCGTGAGCGGTCCGACGGGTGAGGGGTGTGGCCGGGCGGGTGAGGGGTGTGGCCGGGCGGGTGAAAAGAGAGGGCACGGCGCGCGCCCAGAGGTGGACGACGGCGTAGGACCGCCACGGGCGCCAGCGGGTGGCGGCGTCGGCGTCGGAGCTGCCGAGCTCGGTGAGCGACCGGCGGACGGCGAGGTCGCCGGGCAGCCAGACGTCGGGGTCGGCGAGGCCGCGCATGGCGACCAGCGCGGCGGTCCACGGCCCGATGCCGGGGACGGCGAGCAGCCCGCGGCGGGCCTCGTCGCGGTCGGCGCCCGGGTCGAGCACCAGCGAGTCGCCCGCCAGCGCCTCGGCGAGCGCGTGGACGGTGCGACGCCGGGCGCCGGTCAGCCCCACCGCGGCGAGGTCGGCGTCGACCAGCGCCTCGGGGCGGGGGAAGGCGTGGGTCAGCGTGCCGACCGGCTCGGCCAGCGGCGTCCCGGCGGCGGTCAGCAGCCGCGCGGTGAGCGTGCGGGCGCCGGCCACCGACACCTGCTGGCCGAGGACCGCGCGCACCGCCGTCTCCGCCGCGTCCGGCGACGTCGCCACCCGGCGGCCGGGCGCGCCGGCGACCAGCGGCGCGAGCGCGGGATCGGCGCCCAGCACCTCGTCGACGGCGGCGGGATCGGCGTCCAGGTCGAGCATCCGGCGGGTGCGGGTCACCGCGGCGGCGAGGTCGCGCAGCGCGGTCAGGCGCAGGCGCGCGACCACGGCCGCGCTGCCGTCCGGCGCGGGCTCGACCTCCACGACGGCCGGACCGTGCGGGAGGTCCAGGACCCGGGCGAACGTCGTGCCGTCCCACTCCTCGAGGCCGGGTACCGCGTGGGCGCCGAGGAACTGCAGCACCTCGGCGGCCTCGTACGGCGGGCGCGCCGCCAGCCGCAGGGTGAGCCGGCCGGGCCCGGCCGGGCCGCCGCGGGCCGATCCGCGCAGCGCCGAGGGGGTCGTGGCGTAGACGTCCTGCACCGTCTCGTTGAACTGGCGGATGCTGGCGAACCCGGCGGCGAAGGCGATGTCGGCCATCGGCAGGTCGGTGGTCTCGATCAGCAGCCGTGCGGTGTGCGCGCGCTGGGCGCGGGCCAGCGCCAGGGCACCGACGCCGAGTTCGGCGACGAGGTGCCGGTGCAGCTGCCGCTCCGAGTACCCGAGCCGCGCCGGCCAGCCCCGGCACGCCGGAGCGCTCGACCTCGCCGTCCGCGATCAGCCGCATGGCGCGGGCCACGACGTCGGCCCGCACGTCCCACTCCGGCGAGCCGGGCACCGCGTCGGGCCGGCAGCGGCGGCAGGCGCGGAAGCCGGCGGCCTGGGCGCCGGCGGCCGTGGCGAAGAAGGAGACGTTGCGGGCCAGCGGCGTGCGGGCCGGGCAGGACGGCCGGCAGTAGATCCCGGTCGTGTGGACGCCGGTGACGAACCAGCCGTCGAATCGGACGTCCCGGCTCGCCACCGCGCGGTAGCAGCGCTCGGGGTCCAGGGAGGCGGTCACGGGGACGAGCATGCCAGCGCCCGGCGACGATGACTGGCGGTTTCCGGACATGGCGGCGCAGCGTTCACTCCGGCTCGTTCGAGGCCTCCCCGCCGACCCGGAACGGCTCCTCGACCCCTGCGTAGTGCAGGTGGGCGACCAGGCCGTCGCGCGCGTGGTCGAGGTTGTGGCAGTGGTCCATCCAGATGCCGGGGTTGTCGGCCACGAAGGCGATCTCGTAGCCGACGCCGTCCGGGACGTTGAGCGAGTCGACCCACCACGGGCTGCCGGTGGCCGGGACGCCGTCCCGCGAGACGACGACGGCGTGGTGGCCGTGCAGGTGCATGGGGTGCACGTCGCCGCTGTCGTTGCGGATCGTCATCCGGACGACGTCGCCCTCGGTGACCGTGTACATCGGGACGTCGGGGAAGAGGTTGCCGTTGATCGTCCACCAGAAGCCGGGCTTGCCGTCGATCAGCCCGATCCGCCGGCCGATGTCGTAGCGGAAGCTGCGGTCGGCGTCCGCGGGGTCGAACGGCAGCTCGGCCGGGCTGCCGTAGGTGAGCAGGTCGACCTGCTCCGCGGGCTCGGGGGGAGCGGGGACGTCGGTGCCGTCGGGGGCCAGGACCAGCGCCGTGCCGCCGGCGAAGTCGACCCGGGCCGGCGCGGTCAGCAGCAGGTCGACCCGTCCGCCGGCGGTGACCAGCACGCCGCGGTCGCGGATGTCCGTCGGCTCGTTCAGGTCCCGTCCGTCGACGGCGGCGATCCGGAAGGGCGCCCCGCCGACCCAGCCCTTCAACGGCCCGTTGTCGGTGTTGACCAGCCGCACGCGCAGCCGTTCGCCGTCCTCGGCCTCGACGGTGGTGACGCCGGTCCGCCCGGCGATGGTGCGCCGTCCGCCGTAGGTGTGCAGCGGGGCGACGACGTCCCGCACGGTGGCCTCGCCCGGTGGGTGCACCACGAGCGTTCCGAAGAGCCCGCCCTTCACCTGCGCGTGCGAGACCTGGTGGGAGTGGTACCAGAACGTGCCGGCGTCCTCGGCGACGAACCGGTAGACGTGCGAGCCGCCGGGCAGGACGGCGTCCTGGGTGACGCCGGCGACGCCGTCCTCGGCGTTGGGCACGTCGACGCCGTGCCAGTGCAGGGTGACGCCGTCCGGCACGTCGGCGTTCGTGAGCGTGACCTGCACGAGGTCGCCCTGCTGCGCCTCGATCAGCGGGCCGGGGGAGGTGCCGTCGAGCGTGTAGCCCTCGACCTGCTCGCCGGTGGCCAGGGTGATGCGCTCCTGCCGGGCCTCGAGGTCGACGGCGACGTCCGGCTCGCCGGTCGTCGGGCCGGTGAGGTCGGCGACGCTCGTTCCGCCGCCGTGCGCGTGCGCGCTCCCGCCGCCTGCCTCGACGTACCCCATGTCCATGACCGAGTAGGTCGAGGGCACGAGGCTGGCCGTCCAGTACCAGCCGGCCGCGACGGTCAGTGCGAGGGCGACCGTCAGGCCGACGAGCAGCCGCCACCGGCGGCGGAGGAGGTCAGGCAGGGAGGTCCGCTCCGGTGCTCGAGGCGGCCGACGTCCGGGGTGCCGGGATGCCGTCGACCCGGCCGTCCGCCGTCGCCGGCGCGGCCGTGCGGGCGAGCATCGCGGCGCGGCCCGCGGCACCGAAGAGGAGCAGGGCGTTGAGACCGTGCAGGGCGCCCACGATCGGCGCGCCGAAGGCGACGAAGGCCAGGGCGACCTGCAGAACGATGAGCCCGAACACGATGCCGGCCCACTGGCGAGCCTTCGGCACCTGCTTGGCGGCGGCGAAGGACACGCCGAGGAGGATCAACCCGAGCGCCGGCATGACCAGCATGCCGTTCATCCCGTGGATGACGTGGCCGGCGTTGCCCTCGTAGCTCTGGTCGACCACGGCGCCGTTGTCGATGTCGCTGATGGCCTGGAACCAGCCGAAGGCGACCGCTGCCGCCTGGACCAGCACACCGAGGGCGATCAGGGACGCCACCGCGCGGTACGTCTGCCGCATCGTCGACTTCTCCTCCGGGAAGTTGGGAACCGGGACCGTTCCGGCGGAGGACGTTCTACTCCCGTCGCGCGCCTCCGACCAGGCATCTGCGCGCGATCCGGCGTGAGCGCCGCTTCTGCTGTCTTCTTCGTGCTTCTGCGGTGCTGCACGACCGCAGAAGCACGAACAGGACCGCAGGAGCGTCCACGTACGCTGACTCACAGCGGCGAGCTTGCGAGCCGCCAGGTGCAGAGCAGTCCGGACGAACGCGGACGACGAGCGTCAGCGAGGAGAACGCGTGAGTCTCACCATCGGCATCGTCGGTCTGCCCAACGTCGGCAAGTCCACGCTGTTCAACGCGCTGACCAAGAACGACGTGCTCGCGGCCAACTACCCGTTCGCCACGATCGAGCCGAACGTGGGCGTGGTCGGCGTCCCCGACGCGCGGCTGGGCAGGCTCGCCGAGGTCTTCAGCAGCCAGAAGATCATCCCGGCGACGGTGTCGTTCGTGGACATCGCCGGCATCGTGCGCGGCGCCAGCGAGGGTGCCGGCCTCGGCAACAAGTTCCTCGCGAACATCCGCGAGAGCGACGCGATCTGCCAGGTCATCCGCGTGTTCACCGATCCGGACGTCGTGCACGTCGACGGCAAGGTGAGCCCGGCCGACGACATCGAGACCATCAACACCGAGCTCCTCCTGGCCGACCTGCAGACGCTGGAGAAGGCGATCCCGCGGCTGGAGAAGGAGATGCGCAAGGACAAGGAGAAGGCGGAGCTGCACAAGGCCGCCGTCGAGGCGCAGAAGATTCTCGACGAGGGTCGCACCCTGTTCGCCGCCGGCATCGACCCCGCGCCGCTGCGCGAGCTGGGTCTGATGACGACGAAGCCGTTCCTCTACGTCTTCAACGTCGACGAGGAGGAACTCGCCAACGAGGAGCTCATCGCCGAGCTGCGCGGCCTGGTCGCGCCGGCCGAGGCGATCCTGATGGACGCCAAGATCGAGTCGGAGCTCGCCGAGCTGCCCGCCGAGGAGGCCGCCGAGCTGCTGGCCGCCGTCGGGCAGGAGGAGCCGGGCCTCGACCAGCTGGCACGCGTCGGCTTCGCGACCCTCGGCCTGCAGACGTACCTGACCGCCGGGCCCAAGGAGGCCCGCGCCTGGACGATCCCCGTGGGCGCGACCGCGCCGCAGGCGGCCGGCGTCATCCACACCGATTTCCAGCGTGGGTTCATCAAGGCCGAGATCGTGTCGTTCGACCAGCTGATGGAGGCCGGCTCGATGGCGGAGGCCAAGGCCAAGGGCTGGGTGCGCATGGAGGGCAAGGACTACGTCATGCAGGACGGCGACGTCGTGGAGTTCCGCTTCAACGTGTGATCTGGCCTATGTCCCCAGGTCAACCGCTTGCGGAGCGACGCTAGTCCGCACCAAGTCCGCACGATCTTGAAGTGCCGCGGCCATCAGACGCTCAACTGCGGTCCGCGTGCGGTCGTCGGCGTCCGGCCAGGGATGGCTGTAGGTGGCCAGCATCGTGTTCGCCGAGGCGTGCGCTGGCGCGCCTACAAATTGTTGGCGGTCCCCGTGGGGCGGGCGACCGGCTGATTCACGAGCCGTGGCAACCGCTAACGTCGTCGGTCAGTACTGGAGCGGTGACATCGAACCGGGATTGTCGGACCCGTATGCCGAACTCATGCCATGTGGACTGCTCCGGATCGCCCAGCTGCGCCGCCAAGCCGTTCGGCAGGCGGGGGCCTGGTCCGTGACTCGTGGGCCCCACAGAAGGGCCTGCCAGACACCCGGCCTCAACCTGGCTCAAAGGGCTGTCATCGGGTGCCGTCGGCACCGTTAGGTTGGGGAGTCGGCCGGGTCCAGCGCGACTGGGCTGTGTCTGCTGCAGCATCTTCTGCAAGGCGGGGGCGCGCCTTGCGGTGCCGGCTTGATCTACTGATCGCTCCCGGCACGACCTACCGGCGCGGGTCCGAGGAGGCGAGTACGGGCGTGGATCGGCGAGATCTCGATTGGACGCGCCTCGACGCCTCAACTTGGGCGGTCGCGGGCGAGGAAGTCCAGGGGCGCACTCCACATTTCTGGTTTCGCCACCCTCAGTTTGAGCGCACCTGGCTGTTCAAGCCAGCGTTCCCGGATGGCGTTCGGCCCATGGGTGAAGACGTTACGGAAATGCTCGCAAGCAATATTGCGCATCGCCTGGGCGTGCCTGCGGCCCAGGTCAGATTGGCGGCCCGCGGTGATTCAAAAGGTTGCCTTATCGAGGACCTGCGTTGGAGCAATGGAGCAGATGATCCCGGCAGGGTCCTACTGGACAGTAATTTACCGGATTACGATCCGACCGACCCGGGGCATCGTGGCTACAATCCCGTTAACATCATGAGAGTCCTCGATGGTTTTGGCCCACCGCCGGGTAGTGACTTCCCTCCCGAGTTCGCCGCGTTCGATGTATTTGTAGGATACCTGGTGCTCGATGCGTTGATTGCCAATACCGATCGACACGACCGGAACTGGGCGGTCTTGACGCCACCCCCCGATGCCGACTCACCCAACCGGCTATGCGGCTCCTATGATCACGCTAGTTGCCTGGGGTTCAACTCGACGGACGAGCAACGCCGCCAGGTCCTGTCTTCAGGGACCATTGGTCGCTTCGCGTCTCGCGCTTGGGGGCGACAGTTTGAGCACACACCTGGGCAACGTCGCGTTTCGTTGGTAGAGATTGCGCACGCTGCAGCCGATCTTGCCGGGCCGCGGACAAAGTCTTTCTGGCGGACAGCGGTCGAGTCTTTCGACGTTACGGAGTGGCAGATGCAACTCGATGAGTCGGAGCTTACGGCGACAACAAGGCAGTTTATCGTGGCGTTACTGGCTGAGAATCGGAGGCGCCTCCTTGATGCACTCAAGTAGCACCCCGATGCGGGCTGGGAGCCGCAGATTCGCCGTGACCTGGCGGAATCCGATCACGCGCCGAACGTCACGCGTAGGAGAATTGTCCTATGACTCGGTCAACTACAACTTTAGGTACTTGTCAGATGTGCAGACTGTAGGCGGCTTTCGTCCGTTCATCGCCTTCCCAGAGTTGGATCGCGAGTATCAGTCGTCACGTCTCTGGGCGTTCTTCGCGCTTCGAACGATGGATCCTCACCGCCCTGACTACGCGCGGTACTTGAGTTGGCTCGGACTTGAGCCCGGGGCGGATCTTCTTGATGTCCTGAGTCGAAGTGGTGGCGAACGGAAGGGGGATTCCGTTCAACTCGTCGAACGACCTGCCATTGCGTCCAGTGGAGATTCATCATCCGTGTTTCTAGCGCGCGGTGCGCGCTATGCGACCGAGCAGCATCGCAGCGCCCCGTCGGTCGATGCGCTCCAGGTAGGCGAGCGACTTGGAATTAAGGCTGATACCGGAAACCCAGCGAACCCGCGGGCGCTCTACCTGGCGGATCATCTCGGGATTCCCTTTGCATGGGTGCCCGACCTACTGATTCCCTATGTTGATGCGCTGGTCTCGCAGGGTGGCGAGTTAAGGGTGCTGCGCAACAATGGTCCTGAATGTCCATGGCACCTACGGGTTCTTGTTTCGGCCCACGGCTCTCTTCCTCCAAAGTTTGACCCCTTCCCGGAAGAAGAGGACGTGTCGCCGACGCTCGTTTAACACGTCGTGTGCTATGTTGGCTTTCAGCGCCTCCTGATGTGGCCGCTGAAACAAGCGGCTTCGGCACCAGCGTTGGGGGAGTCCATTAGGCGCGCTAGTCGTGGGGCCCCGGTCTTGATGAATAATCTTGAGGCCGGGGCCCAATCGACATTCACACCTGCGAGACGCTCGTCTGTGAGGGTCGAAGGATCCCGTTGACGCCTGCGTCGCGCGGAAGGGTGCGGCACTTCAACTCGCCGGGTCCTACGTCATGGCGGCATCGCTTTGTTCCAGGGCTTTACGGACGTCGCTCCGTTCGTCGACGGTCCGCATGTTCGCTGAGTGAGGCGGTCATCAACGCCTCTGCGGCGGTCCGGGTGCGGTCGTCGGCGTCCGGCCACAGATGGCTGTAGGTGGCCAGCGTGGTGTTCGCCGACGCGTGCCCGAGGGCCCGCTGGACGGTGACGACGTCGCAGCCGGAGGCGATCAGGCCGGACGCGTAGAAGTGCCGCAGGTCGTGCAGCCGCAACCCCTCCAGTCCGCTCGCTCGGGCCGCCTTGCGCCACTGGTGGCCGACAGTGTTCTGGTGAGGTGGAGTCCCATTCGGCGTCCGGAAGAGCCAGCCGTCGGGGTCATCGTCGCTGACGTGGTGCTGGATGTGCGCGGCGAGCAGCTCGAGCAGTCGGTCCGGGAGCGTGACTGTGCGCTCCGAGCCGTGCTTGGGCGCGAGCAGCTCGATGGTGCCGCCGGCTCCTCGTTGCACCTGCCGGCGGACCACCAGTCGGCGGCGGAGGAAGTCGATGTCGTCGACCTGCACCGCCGCGGCCTCGCCGAGGCGGAGCCCCGCGAAGGCGCAGAGCGCGACGAAGGTCGCGAACCGTTCCTCGGCCGCGGCCAGAAGACCACCTACCTGGGCCGGCGTCGGGATCGTCATGGCCTGCGCGCGGCGGCGACGCCGGGGGAGCGGCACGCCTTCGCTCGGGTCGGAGGCGATGAGGCGGTCCCGGACCGCGCCGCGCAGGACCGAGCGGACGTTCTGCACGCGGGTGTGCACTGTCCCCGGAGCGAGGCCGGCGCGACCATGGTCTTGACCCACTGCTCGACGTGCGAGCGGCGGAGAATGCGGAGCTCGCACGTCCCGGAAGGTCGCGGACCGGACGGCCAAGCTCATGGCCAGCACGGTGCCGGGCGCCCAGACCTGCCGCGCAGCCCAGGTGGCGTAGAAAGCCGACAGCGTGATCCGGCCGGCCTTGGGGTCGACGTACATGCCGGTAACCACCGTGGCCGTGACCTCGTCGAGCCAACGTTGGGCGTCGGCCTTCCTCGCGAAATGCCGGGAATGCTCCTTCCCGTCGGCGTCGCGGTAGCGGGGGCGCCACGTCCCGTCGGGGCGTCGCGCGATGCTGGCCATGGCTCTCCTCGGCTGTTCGGCCTTGGGCGGACGGCTCAGCCTGCCGCGAGGGGGTGACAGGGCGCCATCGCCGACTCCGCAAGCGGTGTCCTCGCCGAGATCATCAGCCGCCGGTAGCGAGCTGCCCAGCGACCTTGGACTGCCACCATCGGTCGCACTCCGCTTCGTCGTAGAGGATGCGACGACCGACGCGGACCCCGGTGGGTCCGATTCCGATGTGGCGCCAGTAGCGGACGGTCGCCGGGCTGGTGCGGAAGCGCTCGGCGACCTCTTCGGTGGTGAGCAGGCGGACGGTCATGGAATCCTCCCGGAGCGATGACGACGAGGGTACGGAGGGACTCCCTCGCCCCGTAAAGGCGCCGAAACGAGCCGATTAGTGACGCCCTAGCCGGGGTGACATCTGAGCAACGCGGTGGGCGACCGGCGCTAGGCGCTGTCACCCCTGACGGCGCGGACCTGTCATCCCTGCCCAGTCGGCGGGGTGACAGGTCCCGGCTCACCGGCGCGGACGCCGGGATGGCGGCTGAATGCCTGCAGGACCGCGTTGAGCGCTTCGGTCAGCTCGGGGATGTCGCGGTCGTAGATCCGGCCATCGCCGAGCTGGTGCGTGAGTTCCTGCAGGAGTGGCGCCCAGTCCCGGCGGGTCGGGGTGACGGGCGTCGGAACCTCCATGCGGCGCTCGACGATCCGTACGGCAGACAGACCGGAGGCCGCTGCTCGGGCCTGCTCCCAGGCTCGCTGCCGACACGACGAGGAGCACCACTTCGGCAGCCGCCCCTTGGCCTTCACGGCGATCGGGCCGGCGCACCATCCGCACGTTCGTACGGTCGCCCGCGGCGGCGGCGTCGCCTCCTGCGGGGCGAGGGCTGTGCCGGTGTCGGCGGGTGCTGCTGCGCTCAGCCGCAGTCTCGAACCGCGCGTCGGCGATTGGGTCCGGTCAGTCCGCTTGCGGCGTTTGCTCATGCCCAGGACGGTCCGGATGTCCGTTCCGCATCGTGTCACCCCGATGCGTCACGATGGATCGACCACAGTCGGTGCATGAGGTGTGTCAGCCATGATCCTGATTCCGCTAGCCGATGACGGGCCTGCCTAAGACAAACGGCGGGATGCCCTCCGGGTGCCGGCGGATAAGCCGCTGCAGGTTGGTCTCGAACGGTTCGGTGCCCTGGACCGATGCCAGCCAGGACCTCGCCGCGGCGACTACCTCGAAGCAAAACGTCGGCAGGTCCACAACGACTGCGCGATCGTCGCCAAGGTCCATCACGGTCATGTGAACGCGCTGATTCCGCTCCGGCTCGCAGAACAGGAGCCGAGGCTTCGACGACCTCTCGTCCGTACGCGCCGTCGCCTGATGCAAGAGGGAGTTGCGGAACTTGTACAAGGTCTGGCCCATGGCCCACCACCTCGCCATGTGTGTTTCCACCCAGGTGGCGTAGCGCGCGGAGGTGGTCTTTCCGTCAGTAGACCCCAAGGCGGAGCAGACATCGCGAATCATGAGGCATGCGAAGAGGGCCACGTAGTGGAGGCCCCCCTCGATTGACTTCTCGATTTCCTCCAACAGATCGTCCATGCACTTACCTTGGCGACTTGGCCTCGTGAGTGCTTGCTCGCCCCTGTCGCCCCCATGCGTCACGACGGAACGCTGACCGCAGATGCACTAGGTGTGTCGGGGGCCTGTTGGTCGTCGGTCAGGTGGTGAGGTGGAGGGGTTTGGCCTCACGGGGCGGCGGCGGATGCGCTCTTGCTGCGGTGGTCGTGATCGGGCGGACCAGTACGTCGTAATGCTGTTGATCGCGGCGCATCCGGAGGGCGATGTTCGTGGCCGGCCACCGACTGTGCCTTGGTACCCCCCCGGTGGCCCCTGCAGTCCGCACCACCGTCAGCAAGGTGCTGGGCGCTACACCCAGGGCCAGGGGTGCACCGACGTCGAGGGAGGTGGGCTGGCCTCCGGCGATGCGCCCGTCATGTCGTATTCCGCATCTAGGCTCGGTTCATGAACATGTGGTCACCGGGCGAGGCAGCAGCGCCCGTGCAGGTCGATCTCGGCGCAGCCGCCGAGATGCCGCAGCAGGGCGACATAGACGCGTGGGCTCGCGGCCAGACGGTGTTCGTATCCTCGGTGATGGGCAAGGATCTTGATGCAACCCGGGCGGCGGTCGCTGAGGCCGTTGAGTCGTTCGGATCCCGGGCGTCGATCTTCGAGCGCTTCGGCGGCCGCGACGATGACCCCGAGCAGGCCTACATCGCCGAGGTCGCGGCAAGCACGATCTACGTCGGACTCCTCGCAGGCAGTACGGTCGCAGCACGAGGGCGGTTTCTCGGCCACCCATCTTGAGTTCATCGAGGCCAGGAAGCGCCGCCTACGTTCATGCGTCTTCAACGACCGAAACGCTTCGATGGAGGGTCACCAGCGGTCATTCTTGGATGAGGTGCGCCGTTTTCACACCACCGGCTCGTACACCTCGCCTGAGTCGGCAGCAGCTGGCGTTGCGGACCGTTTGCGTCGAATCGCAGCTCGAGGAGATCGCACCTTGGGTTCTGATCGGCGGCCTTGTGGTGCGAGCAAGAAGTAGCGACCTTGCAGGCGACCGGCTCACTCTGACCCTGATTGTCCGTGACGACGACGTCCGTCGTCGCTTGGAGCAACTCGGGGATCACCGCGGGGGTGGACAAGGAAACCTCCGCATCGTCGAACACGGCCGAGTCCGCCAGGCCCAGGTGACGGGTGTGCGTCGAACGTCGACGTCGAATGTCGGTCACGAAATTGCGCTTGCGGCAACGGTCAGCCCGGTGAGCCACAACGGTCTTGCGAGTGGCTCGTTCAGCATTGGCGGCAGGACCTACAGCGCCGAGGAGCTGGCAAAGCTGAGCGTCCACGATGCTCTGTTCGGAACCACTACGGCGCCGCAGGGTGCGTGGGGCCAATTGGCCGAGCGAAAGTCACCGCTAGATGCGCTAAAGGGCTTGGCACTATAGGACGCGGTCCGGCGCACCGTGGTCAGACTTGTGCTGACTAGCTGGCTCGTTACTGCCGGCCACGGAGACTGGGTGGCCTCCGTCGACCTCGGCGCTGCAAACCCAGACAAGACCCGAAGTCTTCGTATTGAGTGGGGTCGCCGCAGTCCCTATACGAGTGGTCAGGACACCGTGCTCAGTGTCGAAGGAACTGCGCCAGCGTTTGTGAGCCCGGTCGGTTTGCTTTCGCCTGATTCGGGCTTGCGTCAGAGGGAATGGACGATTGCGATGAGCTCGGCGTACACCTCGTGACGGCGTTCGAGCACTCAGATCTGGTGGGCCCATCTGCGGACTGATGTGCGCCCGCGAGGGCGACGCCGCCGGCGATCGCGGTTCAGTGTGCCCTCCGGCGCCGACCCAGGCAGGGGTCCGAGCTCATGGCAGGGAGGATCCCGGCCTTGGGCGAGTTGCAGCCCTGCTGACCCGCCGGGTCTACCCAGGCAAGTCGGAACCGGGCATCCTCGAACCATGAGTGACCCGAGGCCCACCCAGCTGGCCCAGCGGCTCAGCGATCGCATCAACGAGGTGTCGGGAGTGCTCGTGCCTTCGCACGTCTCTAACCGCCTTGCTCTCCTGTCCGGCGGGCAGCCCGTGCAGTACGTCGATGCCCCCCTCGTCAGGGACCGAGGAGTCGTCTCGGGGCCGGTGCGTGTGTTCACCGAGGACTTGATGGTGGTGGCACGTCTCGAGGGCGTTGCCACCCAGGCTGGCCGTGACGAGGCATGGCCAGGCGAGGTGACGACGCACGTCGTCCCCCGACACAGTCTGGTCGCAATGCACATCGAGGCCGGCCGCGGGCACGAGAACCGCAACGACAACACCCTGTGGTCAGGGCGGGAAACCCTCCGCTGGCCGAACTACGGCGAGATCGAACTCCGCTACCGGGACCTCCCTGACCCCGTCATCCTCGGCGCCCCCAGTGCCAAGATCCACAGCCTGGGCACCTCGCCTCTGGATGGTTTTCTGGACAGCCTAGCAGCGGACCTCACATCGCTGATTCCCGGTGCCGTCGGCCCACCAGCCTTCCGTTTGACGGTGGTTGGGCGAGCTCGGGACACGCGGGCATCCACGTAGCCGCCGTCGACACGGCTTCGCGCACTAGCTGTCAGGCAAGGGCCTGCTCGTAGCATCCCCGGCTGGCTTCCCGGGGAGCCAGCCGCGGCGTCGGTCACGTCCCTCGATGCCCCGTGCAGCCCCAAGAGGACGAGAGGTGGGATCCGGCCATCGCCCGGCAGGGCCGCAGCGAGCTGACGATGACGAGCCTGGTGCCTGGTGAGCTGCCCGACATGGTCGAGCGGCCGCTGCGCTCCTCAGGACGCCGGATCGACGTGTCGACGCCGTTCAACGCGATGATGCCCGATGGCTCCCGCCCCCACGTCGTCGTTCCCGTGTCCACGCGCCTCGCAGTCATATAGCCCTGTAGAGGCCCGTCACGCTACGTAGCTAGGGCCCAGCGCGACGGTCTGATGGCGGTCGAACGCGCGGCGGCGGCGAGTTCTCCTACGCCTGTCCTAGCGTTATCCCGTGGGCGTGAGTAGTCGTGACCTCGCATCGCTGGTCTGGTTGAGCGTCTCGCCCTGGCGGTCTTTATATCCCCGTCCCTTTCGCGCACAGGGCCTCGCCTTGCTCAGGCAGTTGCGCAACTGGAAGTTATGGTTGCCCGTCTTCCTCCTGGCTGGCTTGACTGCTTGCCTGTGTGTGTGCTGGCAACCCAAGTCAAGTGGTGGAACTCCGAGCTGCTTTTTCCCACGGTGTCGTGGTACGCGACGACTGTCCTAGTTCTTCTTTTCCGCCTTCCTAATGCCATACGCGGAGAGGCCGTTCTCCGGAAAGCTTTGGTGGACGCCGTCAAGTGGTCGGTCATCCTTCAGTTGCTAGCGAACCTGTTTCCGCTTAGCTTTAGGTGGGAACTTCTGCTTATCCCGCTGGTCGCCTTCCTCGCCCTACTCGCAGCGGTCGCGGGGCGGACGCCGGAACATCGCCCCGTCAAAACCGGCGCTGAAGTAGTGCTCGTTGGCCTCTCCTTGACGTTCGTGGTGACTGCGCTGGTGCGGATCGTGCGCACCTACGACGGGGCCGACTACGTGCAACTCGTCCGGAACCTGGCCATGCCCGTCTGGCTAACGGTTGGCGTCGTGCCAGCCCTCTACCTGCTCTATCTGCTTGCGGCCTACGAGGTCGCCTGCTCGCCCTGGCGACTGCGCGATCTCTCCGCGTCGCAGCGGCGAAGAACTCTCGTCGCTCGCGTTCTCTCCGACGGGCACCGGGTTGCCACCGTCGGCGGGACGCCTGCCTGGGGTGACGAAGCGCGCCGGGCAAGCGAACAGCGTGAGGGAGGCTCTTGACGTCTATCGGGAGCACCGCGAGTCCCTTAGGCAAAGAGCCAGGGATGAGGAGGCGGCTCGACAGCGACTGCGCGATATGGCGGGCGTTCACGGGGAAGACGAGAACGGCCGTCAGTTGGATCGCCGGAAGTTCTCCGAGACCATCAAAGCCCTGTCGTGGCTGGGCACCGTGCAGATGGGCCAGCATCACAGTGGCGGACGATATCGAGAGGACGCCCTCCAGATCATCGGAGACTTCGAACGGCACGGACTCTCGGGAGACCCGGGGATGTCTCTAACGGTCTCCTCCGACGGCAAGAAGTGGTGGGCCTGCCGTCGGGTCATAACGGGGTGGGTATTCGCAATCGGTGCTGCCCAAGAGCCGCCGGATCAGTGGCAGTACGACGGACCCGAACCGCCTTCGGGCTTTCCAGGGGAAGCGGCCGAGTGGGCGGACAAACCCTTCTCGGTAGATGCGGCCCGCAACTGGTGAGGGTGGGGGTATGACCCGCACCCGCGGGACGACCCCGAGGCTGTGGAGTTGACCCGCTTGCGTGGACACCTCGTTGATGCGGGTCTGAGGCTCAGGCCGCGGTGGTGAGAGTGTGCCGTGCTTCGAACGCGGCCGGGGCGATCTGGCCGAGGGCCGAGTGCCGCCGGCGTGGGTTGTAGAACGTCTCGAGGTAGTCGAAGACGGCGAGGCGGGCCTCGCGCCGGGTGGCGAAGCGGCCGCCGGGCTGCTGGTCGAACAGCTCGCACTCCAGGGTGGCGAACACGCTCTCGGCCAGGGCGTTGTCGAAGCAGTCGGCGACGCTGCCCATGCTGGCCAGCGCGTCGTGCCGGCGCAGCTCGCGCTCGAGGGCGTGTGAGCTGTACTCCCCGCCGCGGTCGCTGTGGTGGATCACGCCGGGCACTTGGCCGCCGCGGCGGTGCACCGCCATGGTCACCGCGTCGACGACCAGGTCGGTCTTGCGGTGGGAGGCCATCGACCAGCCGATCACCATCCGGCTGAACACGTCGGTGACGCAGGCCAGGTAGAGCCAGCCCTGCACGGTCGGCACGTAGGTCACGTCGGCCACCCACAGCTGGTTCGGCGTGCTCGCGACGAACTTGCGGTCCACCCGGTCCGGCGCCGCCTCCGCTCGCGGATCCTGCTGGGTGATCGAGAACGACCGCTTGCGCCGGTGACAGCCGACGATCTCGGCGGCACGCATCAGCCGGGCGATCCGCTTGCGGCCGACGTGCACGCCGGCGTCGGCGAGCTCGGCGTGGATCCGCGGCGCGCCGTAGACCCGACGGTTGTCGTCGAACGCTGTGCGGATCTGGGCGGTCAGCACCTCGTCGGCACCGCCCGCGCCGAGGGTGGTCGGACAGCCAGGCGTAGAAGCCCCAGCGGCTCACCTTCAGCAGCCGGCACAGCGCCGGCCGACTCCGTGCTGCGCCTTCTCCCGGTCGATGAAGGCAACCGCGTCACCCTCGTCCACTCCGTCACGCAGAAGCCGCCGCTTTTTTCAGGATCTCCCGCTCGGTCTTGAGCTTCGCGTTCTCCCGGCGCAGCCGGTCAACTCAGCGCGTTCGGCGGCCGTCAGTGCAGCAGTCCGCTGCCGTCCGGTTCACCCCGCTCGGCGCGGTCTGCCTTGACCCAGTTGCCCAACGTCGTGTCGTTCATCTGCAGGTCACGAGCGCCCTCGGCGATCGTCTTGCCGGTCGCTTTCACCAGCTCTACGGCCTGCTCCCGGAACTCCGGCGAGAACTTGCTCGGTCGGCCCATCAGGACCCCTTCCTCGGGCGAGATGCCCAAGATCAGGGTGTCCACCGAAGCGGGTCAACTCCACTGCGTGGTTTGTCCGCGGCCGACACCGGGCTGCCGCCCGAACGGCCGCCAGGGTGACGCGTGCACTCGCCGCGGCGGCCGGGGTGACGGTGCCGGCTGCGCAAGCCGTGGTGGTCGTCTGGGGCGCTTTTCCGCAACGGGTCGCCCCCAGCGGCGACGTCACCTACGTGGCGGGCGAACATCTGCACGACTGGCTGCTTGGTCAGCCTGCGTGCCTCAACGGCACTCAACTGGCCGCGGTGAGCGCTGCGAACACACCGGTCTCTTCGCCGAAACGCTCCGTCCGGTGTGACCGGAAACGACACCGTCCGCCAGCCAGGCGCCCCAAGAGCCGACCCGTTTGCCCACCGCCCGGGCGGCGACCACGTCGACGGCCCTCGTCATATCGGTCCAGTCCGCAGAAAGTCCACAAGACGTTCAATTTTGCCCGCGCACAGCCAGTGAAAATCAACTGTGTAACCGCAGGTCAACGGCCTATTTCGACGTCAGTCAATCAAGATCGAACACCCCGAAAACGTTCCGCTTCAACGTCTGACCGGCCATGGTGGTCGCCGGGCCGCCCTCGCCTCCCGCTGCATCGAGCTACGGGGCGCCCGTCACGTGCCGGGACATGAACGCGTTCGGCTCGGGGAAGGGCGCGAACCCGTATCTCGCGTAGAGGGCGTGCGCGTCCATCGTGAGCAGCACCTGCATGGACGTCCCCGCCACCGCCGGGTGTGCCATCGCCGCCTCGACGAGGGCGCCCGCCAGGCCGCGGCGGCGGTGGGGCGTCAGTACGAAGACGTCGTCGAGCCAGGCGACCGTCGCCGTGTCGGTGACCACTCGACCGAATCCGACCATCGTGGGTGCCGCTGCGCCGGTCAGGTGCACCGACAACGGCAGCGACATGCGGACCGCAGCCTCGACGACGTTCCGTGGGACGCCGCGCCGCCAGTAGGACTCATCCGCGAGGAAGGCGTGCACGACGTCCAGGTCGACCCGGTCGGGGTCGTCGCTGATCTCGTACGGCCCCACGGTGCGCAGCGTGGACCGAGTGGTCAGCAGCTCTGCGATGTCGCGTGACATGCGGGCGCACTCTGCCACTCCGGCGGGTTGCGCATCGCCTTCATGCGGTTGGTAGCGACGCGGGGACGCCTTGCTGCCCGATGGTCACCGCGAGGACGATGCAGACCGCCGGGGGTGGCGTCGGACCTTCCATCAGGACCCTCCACCGGGAGGTTGAGATGGGCATCAGTGCTGCACTGTTCTCGGGCTCGAAGTGCTATTTCTTCGACGGCGCTCGGTACATCCGGGTCACCCGCGGGAACGAGGGCCCCGGCACCGTCGACGCCGGCTATCCGAAGCCCATCGCCCAGTGGGGATGGCCGGCCGGGTTCGGGCAGCAGGGGATCGACGCCGCGCTGTACGCGGGCTCGAAGTGCTACTTCTTCGACGGCAACCGCTACATCAGGGTCTCCCGGGGCGAGACGGGCGCGGGGACGGTCGACGCGGGCTATCCGAAGCCCATCGCCACCTGGGCTTGGCCCGGCGGCTTCGGCCCAGTCGGGCATCGATGCCGCGCTCTACTCCGGCACGAAGGCCTACTTCTTCGACGGCGCGTACCTGCGGGTGACCCGCGGCGGGAGCGAGCCGTGGACGGTCGACGACGGATACCCGAGGGCCATCGCCGACGTCTGGGGATGGCCGGGCCGGTTCGGCCGGTTCGGCA
The DNA here is from genome assembly GCA_963777095.1 of uncultured Actinomycetota bacterium. Lineage (GTDB taxonomy): Bacteria > Actinomycetota > Actinomycetes > Mycobacteriales > Geodermatophilaceae > CAVZOY01. The sequence goes on along the minus strand of CAVZOY010000006.1, from coordinate 34,539 downwards.
TCGACGCCGCGCTGTTCTCACGCACGAAGTGCTACTTCTTCGACGGCAACCGCTACATCCGGGTGACCCGCGGCGACGTGGGGCCGGGGACGGTCGATCCTGGCTACTCCAAGCCGATCCATGACGTCTGGAACTGGCCCGACGGCTTCGGGGTCGGTGAGCGCGTCATCGTCTTCTTCAAGACGCTGCTGCCGCTCTCGGCAGGAGTCCAGTCGCTCATCGACACCCAGTACCGCGAGATGCGGCGGCTGTTCGTGAAGTTCGGGATCGAGGTCGTGTTCGGTGCCGTCGAGGACCTCAGCGGGAACACCGATCTCGAGGACCTCGTCGCCCTCGACGTCGGCCCGTGCCTCCTCGGACAGCCGACCGCCGAGCACGAGGAGTTGTTCGCCCAGCGCACCGGCGCTGGACCCGACGACCTCGTCGTCTACGTCGTCCAGACGCTCGAGGGCGACGACGACAGCCTGCTCGGCTGCGCGACCCACCCCGCCGGGCGGCCGGGAGCGGCGATCGTGCCGACACCCGCCCTGTGGCTGACGGCGCACGAGATCGGGCACGTGCTCGGGCTCCGGCACGTCTGCACGTTCCCCAGCGACACCAATCCGAACCCGCCGACCCCGTGCGTGGTGGGCAGCACGCAGAGCGACAACTTGATGTTCCCCAGGGTCACGTGGACGAGACCGCCGCCGAACATCTCCGCGGCCGAGGCGGCGCGGATGCTGGCGAGCTCCCTCAGCAAGCCCACCTGACGGGACCCGGATCGGAGCGCGAGAGCAGATGCCCAAGTCACCCTCCGAGCTGCGCAACCAGCTCAGCACGATCGAATCCGACGACGCGACGTACGAGGGGCTCGGCCGCGACGACGTCGCCTCCCTCACCCCGCTCCTGGAGGACGACGAGGGCTGGCTCGCGGCACGCGCCGTCCACGCGCTCAGCCGGATCGACGACCCCCGGGCGCACCAGGCGATCCTCGCCGCAGCCTCGATGCCTCGCCTCGAGGTGCGGGTCGCTGCCGCCACGGCGGCGGGACGTCTGCCCGCTGAGCTGTCCGACGGGGTCCTGCTGGCGCTGCTCGGAGACCCGGATCCCGCGGTCCGCAAGTTCGCGGTGCGCTCCGTCTCGCCGCGCAACGGAGCAGCCGTCCGCAGTCGCGTCCAAGAGCTCGCCGATGAGGAGCCGAACCCCCGGATCAAGGACATGGCCGAGGAGAAGACCCGCTCGACCTGATCCCCGCGCTCAGCGCTCGACCAGCACCCCGAGCCGGACACCACCGTCTGAGCTTCACACGATGACGACGAGGCTGGCGGTGCTCGCGATGACCGCGAAGCCGCCCAGCCAGGCGGCGCGGACGCCGGTGCGAACGCTGAGGAGCGCGAGACCGAGCACCGGCCATCGCCACCGGTCGGCGCGGGCGCGTCCGACGGACTGCTGGTCGTCGATCAGCGGGGAGCCTAGGAGACCGATCTCGCGGGCGGCTGCGGGACGTCGTCGAGCCCTAGGGTCCGTGCGTGAAGATCCCCTTCGCGTACGGCGGAGTCGACGGCGTCGTCGACGCCCGATGCGTACCGATGACCGACCCCGAGTCGTTGGGCAAGTCGAGGAACGACGTCGGACTGCCGGCCTGCACCGCCGTCGTCGACTTCCCGGCCCAGGGTTATTGGGCGCTGCTCGGATGGGTGCAGCTCGTCGCCATGGGTCCTCCCGGTGAGGAGCCGACCTGGCAGGCGGACCCGTTCGACCTCTTCGAGGATTCGACATCGCCCTACGCCTGGTTCGGCATCACCCCGACGCTCTTCGACGCGCCGTCCCGGCGGCACGACGTCCCTCTGCGCTGGCGCGCCCGCAGTTTTCTCGCGACGACCCCGTGGGACCAGTCCGAGCGGCTGGTGGCGCCACTGGCGGCGTTCGAGTGGGGGTACGACCTCGACTCGACCGGGGTGGTCACGGTCCGAGGACCTGCCCGCCTTCCGAGCACGCGCGTGGCAGGCGCATGTGCCCTACCTGCGCGCGCGGTACGACACGTGGATCTTCCAGGGTTCGGGCGCATGACCCGGCGCCCGGCTGTTACTCACCGGCTAGCCGTGCCTCCAGGTCGTCGTTCCAGAAGGACAGTTCGTACGTCCTGAGGATCGCCCACCTGCGGAATGCCGCAGATTGGTGCAGGCATCCCGCTGCGACGAGTGCGAGGACGAGGCCGGTCAGTCCGGCGAAGAGCGGAAGCGTGCCGGTGACCGTCTCCACGAGGGCTGTTACAGCGCCCAGGGCGAGCGCGGGGACCGACCGGCTGAGCATCACGCCGGTGGCTCTCAGCCGGGAGACCTCGGCGGCAGCCTCGCTGTCGTCCGCCTCGAGCGCCGCGAGAAGCGTGAACGGATCGGACCGGAGGAATCGTCGCGGAGCCGCACTGGCGTTGCGTCCCAGGAACTCCTCCCTGGCCTCTTCCGGCAGGTCCGATCGAGCCGAAAGGGTTGATCCGATCGAGGATGCTCCCGAGCGGGGATGACGCCTGCCCGATCAGGAACGCGGCGACCGCCACGGCGATGAGCAGCAGCACGGTCGGAATTCCCAGGAGGCTCGGCGCATCGATCCAACCGGCTCGGTGAGACACGTACGCGAACGTGGCCAGGTAGAGCGATCCCGGTAGCGCGTAGGCGAGCAGGTCGAAGACGCCGAGTATGAGCGCCATTCCTCACTCCCGGTGTCTCGGTCTGGACGGCACGTCGAACCCGCGGATCCCGCCGGACCGGCGATCGCCCCGGTGCCGATCACCGCCGCGAGTTCTGCCACCTCGTCGAGCCGGCCCAGCTTGTGCGGGTTGCGCATCGCGTACATGTGGGTGATCCGGCCGTCCTCGACGACGAAGGTGATCGCCGTGTCGAACTCGCCGCCCGGGTCGATCCGCGCGGCGACCGTCCCGTTGAGCAGCGGCGTGGTGATCTCCACGCGGGGCACGAGGTCCGTGAAGTGGGACAGCGCCGCGGCCACCCGCTTCCTGCCCGTGATCGGACGCCGGGCAGCGGGTGCCAGGCCTCCGCTGTCGGCGACCGCGACGACGTCGGGCGCGAGCACGTCCAGCAGCCCCTGCAGGTCGCCGGCGGTGAGCGCGGCGAGGAACCGCTCCACGACCCGCTGCTGCTCGGTGCGGCTCACCGCCATCCGCGGGCGCCGCGCCGCCACGTGCTCGCGTGCCCGGTGCGCGATCTGCCGGACCGCCGCGGAGGACTTGCCCACGGCTTCGGCGATCTCGTCGTACGGCACGTCGAACACCTCGTGCAGCACGAGGACCGCGCGCTCGGTCGGCCCGAGCGTCTCCAGCACGGTCAGCATCGCGATCGAGACGCTCTCCGCCAGCTCGACGTCTTCCGCGACGTCCGGGCTGGTGAGCAGCGGCTCGGGCAGCCACTCCCCGACGTAGTCCTCACGGCGGCGCGACACGGTGCGCAGCCGGTTGAGCGCCTGGCGGGTGACGATCCGCACCAGGTAGGCGCGCGGGTCCCGCACCGCCGTCCGGTCCACCTCCGCCCACCGCAGCCAGGTCTCCTGCACCACGTCGTCGGCGTCGGCCGCCGAGCCGAGCATCTCGTAGGCGACGGTGAACAGCAGGCTGCGGTGGGCGAGGAACGGGTCGGTGGTCATGCCGGGGCGACGTCCGTCGACCGGGCCGCCAGCGGCGGCAGGCCGCAGGACGCCGAGAACTCCGCCGAGCGGATGCCGAGTGCGACGTTGCCCCGCGCGGTCATGTTCATGACGCCGATCCTCGTGGTCAGCTCGAGCAACGCGGGTGCCCCCAGCTCCTCGAGCAGCGCGGCCGACATCTCGTCGGTGACGGTGAGCGGTGTCTGGCACATCGCCTCGGCGTACTCCATCACCCGCCGCTCGAGTGGGGTGAACACCGTCGACTCGCGCCACCGGGGCACCTCGCGCGCCTTGTCCTCGTCCAGACCGCGGTTGTGCGTCAGGAAGTAGTGGAGGTCGAGGCAGAAGCTGCAGCCGATCACGCCGGCCGCGGCCATCGTCGCGAACGACGCCAGGTTCGGGTCGAGCCGGTTCCACGACTCGGTCTTCCGGCCGAACGTCATCGTGTCCTTCAACAGGGCCGGGTAGTGCCACATCACGCCGAGCCCCTCCGGCACCTGGCCCAGCATCTTGCGGCTCATCGTCTTCAGCAGGGCCCCGTAGATGCCGGTGATCTCGGTCGGGGGAACCCGCGTGCTGCTCGCCATGTCTCCTCCAGGTCGCTGTCGGCTTCGACATGGAGACACCGGCCGCGCTCCGGGTGTGACACCTCGCCCGGATTCACGTTCGCCGGGCGGGTGGGGCGGCCTCGTCCCTCGTGGTGACCACGACGGCCAGGAGCGCGCCCGCCCAGGCCAGCGCGGCGAACCCACCCAGCACGCCCAGGCTCGAGGGGACGGCCGGCCACAGGACGCCGGCGACACCCATCACCGCCGCGGCAGCCGCAGCGGACAGCGCGGGCAGGCGCCATCCCCGCGACCGCAGCGCGGCCACGGCCACCACCGCGAGAAGAGCCAGGGCCCAGACCGTCGCGCCGGTGTAGCCGCCCAGCTCGGCGTTCAGCGAGCCGCCGGCCCGCTGAGCCGCCGCAGCGTCGAGCGCGTACGGGACGAGCGGGACGGCGGCGACCAGCGCGAGACCGACCAACGCGCGGCTGGCCGGGGCGGTGCGCCGGAACAGCAGGCGAGCGGGCGGGGGAGAGGGCGGCGCCCCCGCCGACCAGCACTGCCAGCACCACCGTGACGGGGTCGAGCGCGAGGGTCAGTGCCATGGTCACGAGCAGGGCCGCCACGACGGCGAGGGCCTGCTGGAGTGCAGCCGGTCGACGTCGGGCGCCCCACAGCGACGCCACGAGCGCGCCGAACAGCAGGATGCCCTCGGCCGAACCCCACGCCAGGTCCTGCGCGTGGAAGCTGCCGTCGGGACGGCTGTCCAGCCACCCGGTGACCAGCAGCTGCCCGCCGAAGGCGAGCACGGCCAGTGCGGGAAGACCCAGGCAGACGGCGCTGAGAACCCGCCGCCGGGTCGGCCCGCGGACGCGGTGTTGTTCGGTCGGTCGAGGTCACGGGTCCTCCGGTCGCCGGGGCGGGATGCAGGGCGAACGTAGGTGCGCCGGCGCGGTCCCGGCGTCGGCCCGCCGGTCCGTCCGTGCCGCCGCCGGGAGGAGCCGTCGGGGCGTCAGGAGGACAGGTGTCGTCCTCGCGGGGGACGTCGGCGGGGTCCGGTTCCCCTACCGTGCGGTCGTGCGCTTCCCGGGCCCGACATCTGCTCGAGTTGGCGGTCGTCGCTGCGTTCGTGGGAATCGGCCTGATCGAGATCACCCGGGCTCCCGACCGGACCGGCCCGCTCGCCGTGCACGTCGCGGCGGTGGTGCTGCTCGGTGCAGCGGTGGCCTGGCGGAGACATCTCGCCGCTCCTGGCGACCCTGGTCGGCGCCGGGGCGGCGACGGTGCAGTCGGCCGTCGGGTGGGTCGGATCCGCCGTCGAGCTGGTGCTGTTCCTCGCGCTGGTCCTCCATGCAGGCACGCATCCGGACGGCCGCGCGCGGGTCGGCGGCCTGGTCGCTCTGGGCGCCGGGTTCGTCTGCGTCCTGCTCCGCGACCCGAGCGTGATCACGTTCGCGGCGGCGCTGCCGAGCCTGGTCCTCTTCGGGGCGGCGGCCGCTGTGGGCATCGCACTCCAGCACCGATCGGCGGCGGCCGCGGCGGAGGTGGCCGCGGTCCAGCTCGCACGGGAGGACCAGGAGAGGCATGCGGCGGAACAACTGTCGCTCGAGCGCACCCGCCTCGCCCGCGAGCTCCACGACGTCGTCACCCACAGCCTCAGCGTCGTCGTCGTCCAGGCGGGCGCTCTGCGGCTGGACTCCCAACCGGACCAGGCCGAACGGCTGGCCTCCATCGAGGGCACCGCCCGCAGTGCGCTCGCCGAGATGCGCCGCCTGCTCGGTGTGCTCCGCGGCGAACCCGCGACCGACCTGAGCCCGCAACCCGGCCTCGACCAGCTCGCCGCCCTCGTCGCGCCTCTCCGGGCCACCGGGCTCGAGGTCACGGTCGAGGCGACCGGACATCCCCGGCCACTCTCGCCGGGGCTGGACCTCGCCGCCTACCGGGTCGTGCAGGAGGGGGTCACGAACGTCCTGAACCATGCCGCCGCGCGGTCGGCGACGGTGGCGCTGGACTGGCAGCCCGACCGCCTCGTCGTGACGGTGCGGGACGACGGCGTGCCCGCCGGTCCGTCGGGTCGACGAGAAGGCGGACGGGGGCTGCTCGGCCTCGCCGAGCGCATCGCGCTGTACGGCGGCTCCCTCCGACACGGTCCGATCGCCCGGCGTGGGTACGAGGTGCGCGCGGAGCTGCCCTTCGAGGCGGCGACGGAGGGGGCGGCCCGGTGACCGAGCCCGCAGCGACGACGGCACGCCGCCTCCGCGTCCTGGTGGTCGACGACCAGGGACTGGTTCGTGCCGGCTTCACCTCGATCCTGCAGCGCGAGGACGACCTCGAGGTGGTCGGCGAGGCCGCGGACGGGGTCGAGGCGCTCGAGGCGGTGGCTCGGACACAGCCCGATGTGGTGCTCATGGACGTGCGGATGCCACGCATGGACGGCATCACCGCGACGCGCCAGATGCACGCTCGCCATCCGGACGTGCGCGTCGTCGTCCTCACGACCTACGACCTGGACGAGTACCTGCTCGAGGCGCTGCGCGCCGGCGCCAGCGGCTTCCTGCTCAAGGACGTCCGGGCGGAGCAGCTGCCGGGCGCCGTGCGGGCTGCCGCGTCCGGCGACGTCCTGCTCAGCGGCGAACCGACTCGTCGCCTCGCGGAGGCCTTCATCCGCTCGCCCCGAGGGCCCTCGGCCCGCGTCGACGCACTCCCCGCGCGAGAACTGGATGTGCTGAAGCTGGTCGCCGACGGGCTGTCCAATGCGGAGATCGCGGCCGCCCTGTACCTCGGGGAGACGACGGTGAAGACCTACGTGAGCAGGCTCCTGGCCCGGTTCGGCGTACGCGACCGGGTGGGCCTCGTGATCGTCGCCTACGAGGAGGGCGTCGTCTCCCCGAGCCCGAGGACCTGACCACGCCGGCTGCAGCCTGCAGCATCCGCTCACGGCAGGCGGTGGCCTCGACCCCTCACATCCCCGGGAAGGCTGCCCGCAGCCGGTGCGCGACGTCGGCCACCCGTTCGGGCGAGAACATCCCGGCGCGCGAGACGAGCTTCGCCGCCGACTTCGTCCCCCCGAGGCGGACGCCGTCGATCTCGTGCGGCGGGAACAGCGGCCAGTCGGCCTCGAAGAAGGCCAGCACGCCGGTGACCGGTACGTCCCCCATGTCGTCGGCCAGCGCGGTACGCACGAGCTCGACCTGGCGTCGGACTCCGGTGACGAGGTTGGTGGCGTCCCGGCGACCGACGAGCAGCTTGTAGCGGCGCGGGCTGAACAGCCCGCCTGCCCAGTCGACGCGCACGGTGCCGGTGTAGTTCTTGGCGTCGACCACGTAGACCCCCGACGACGACACGGCGATGTGGTCGATGTTGGCCCTCGTGCCGCGGATCCGGCGATCGTGCAGCACCTCGACGCCGTCGGTCGCCAGCTTGTCCAGCCGGCGGGCCATCTCCCGTTCTCCGACCGCCCCCTTCTTCCAGGCGGTCACGTGCGCGGGTTCGCCGAACAGCGCGAGAGCGAGACCGCCGACGACCGGATGGGCCTCGCGGACCTTGTGCTCCCGCCTCGCCCTGCGCCGCTCGTACTCGGCCTGCGCCGACCCACCGGCGGTGCCGGCTGTCCGGCGCGAGCTCGTCGAGGCGTCAGGGTTGGTCGGGACGCCCGCTGCCGGTTCGTCGTGAGCGACGCAGCGGACGGCGGAGCGGCTGCGGCTCCACTGCCCGGGCGTCCCGGCCGGCATGGCGGTGCCGCACTCGCTGCACCTGCCGTCGCGCCGGAGCCGCAGGCTTCGCCAGTCACTTTCGGTCACGGGCGGGACCGTAACCGCTCCGGACCGGTGCTGCGCCCCGAGCGGTCTAGCTCTTCGGCTTCTTCGCGGGCATGGCACCGACGAACGACAGCGACCGCTCGATCCACGGGCCCGCCTCGGCGGGCGTCCACGAAGGCGGGAGAGTCACGTATCCGCCCATGGGCCGCTCGGCGGGCCCGAACGGCCCGGCGCCGGGCTCGGCCAGCAGCTCGGACTGCCCGTCGGGCGGCAGCTTCAGGCCGACGTCGCTGCCGAACAGCCCCATGAACATGTTGCCGTTCACGAAGGCGCCGAGGTTGCCGAACATCGGCTTCACCTGGACGCCGGGACCGTCAGGAACGAGCTCCTGGAAGCGCGCCCGGTCCTGCTCCGTGGGCTTCGGCATCTGCACGGCGTCCTCCGAGGGCTGGGGTCAGGTCGAGATCGCCTCGAGCACGTCGCCGACCTTGTCCTCGGGCACGTTACGGGCGACGTCGGCCATGCTGATCACGCCCACGAGGTCGTGGCCGTCGATGACCGGCAGCCGGCGCACCTCGTACTGCTTCATCGTCCGGAGGACCTCCTCGATCGGGTCGTCGGCGCCGATGGTGACCGGCTCGCCCTGCGCCAGGTCGCCGGCGCGGGTGGAGGCCGGGTCGCCGCCCTCGGCGAGGCATCGGACGACGATGTCGCGGTCGGTGAGCATGCCCTTGAGCCGGTTGTCCTCGCCGCAGATCGGCATGGAGCCGATGTCCATGTCCCGCATCTTGCGGGCGGCGTCGACGAGCGTCTCGTTCTCGCCGACGCACTCCACGCCGCCGGTCATGATGTCGCGTGCACTGGCCACAACGCCTCCCGCGATCCCGCCCTGCCACGGCCGCTCCGTGCAGGTGACGAGGGCACTGTGCACCCGGCGCCGGACTCCGGCAACAGATCGGGAGCGTCCGGAAAGGCTCAGGTCACGCCGGTGGTCCCGTGCAGCATCTGCTCCACCACGGCGGCGTAGCTCGGCATCCCGAACCGGACGTAGTCGTCGAGGGCGAGCTGGAGCAGTTCGCCGGCCTCGGCTGCGTCGTCCGGTTCCGAACGGTCGAGCAGCATCCGCGCGCGCAGCCGGTGCAGGTCTGCCACCTCCAGCTCGTTGCCGGACTGCCGGGCGCGCTCGTCCGCTTCGCCGAACCAGCGTTCGGCGTCGTCCAGCGCCCTGCGGCCGCGGAGGTGATGCCGGCGCGGGTCCGCCGCAGGCGGCCGTCCAACCCCACCCACTCCGGGCCGACCTGCATCGCCCGGTCCACCAGCGGGGACAGCGCCACGACCTCGTCCCGGAACCCGCTCACGTACAGCGCCTCGACGAACGCGAGCATGCGTGTTCCACGCGCCCAGAGCGCTGTGGCCGTTCTCCGACGGGAACCTCGGCCGCGCGTCCTGGTACAGGGTCCACAGGTCGTCGGACCGGCCCACGTGCGCGAGGTGTCGCGCCAGGGAGCCGGCGGCCTGGGCGAACGCGGTCGGTGGCTCCAGTTCGACCGAGCGCCGGAGCTCCTCCTCGGCTCGCGACCGCGTCGCCACGCCAGTGCGCGGCCAGCCCGAGGTAGAGGTGGCCGACGTAGAGCCACGGGAGACCGCCCCGCCGGCAGACGTCGATGATCTGCCGCCCCACGGACTCGATCGCGTCGAGGTCGCCGGCGACGCAATGGTTCCGCGCCTGGTCGAGGAGGAGGATGAAGGTCGCCCCGACGTGGCCGAGGCGCTCCGCGATGGCCATCGTCTTGTCGGCGAGCCGCATCTCCTGCTCGCGATTGCCGAGCGCACCGTCCTCGTAGACGACGAAGGCCTGGACGCCGGCGAGGTCCCACAGGGCGCCCTCGCGCTCGAACACCTCGGCGGCCCGCAGGCCCACCTGGATGCCCTCGGTGAACTCGGCATGGCCCATGTGGTGGATCGTCTCGAGGTGCAGCACGTCGGCGAGCGCACGCTCGTCACCGACCTGCTCGGCGAGCGCGCGGCCCGCCCGGAACGACGTCGTCGCGCTCTCGTAGTCCCCGGCGATGCTCAGCGCCCAGCCCACGGAGCTGATCAGCCGGGCCCGGTCCGCGGTGGCGACGTCGCCGAGAGCGGCGAGGGCCCGCTGGGCGATCTGGACAGCCTCCGGAACCCGGACGCTCCAGGTCAGCTGGTACACCATCGCCCACGCCAGCCGGCCGATCCCGTCGGTCGAGCCGAGTTCCTGGTACAGATCGAGCGCCTCGTTCATCGTGCGGAGGGAGTCGTCCCAGCGACCTCACGCTGCGCAGGGCCAGAGCGAGCCGCTCGAGCAGCTCCGAGCGGGCCTCCTGGTCGCCGGGCGCCACGAGGGCCAGGGCCTTCTCGAACTGGACGACGGCCTCGTCGAAGGCGGCCGCATCGAAGGCCCGCCGGCCCGCGACCCCGAGGTGACGCACGAGCCGGGCGGGGTCGGCGTAGGACCCGGCCAGGGACAGGTGGTGGGTCAGGTCGCCCGCGTGCGACTCCATGTCGTCCGCGTAGCGGCGCTCGATCGTGTCGGCAGCCCGCAGGTGCAGGCGTTCCCGCTTGAGGGTCGAGGCGTCGGCGAGCAGCGTCTGGCGGATCAGTTCGTGGCTGAAGGCCAGGTGCCCGTACCGCGGAGCCGGGACGATCAACCGGGCGTGCTCGGCCTCGTCGAAGGCGTCGACGAGTGCGTCGGGGTCGGCCGGGGCCACCTCACCGACCAGATCGGGTGAGAACACGCGGCCGAGGACCGCAGCCGCGGTCAGCGCATCCCGGGTCGTCGGGGACAGCCGCTCCAGTCGCCGGCCGAGCACGAGCCGCACGCCCTCGGGTACGGAGTCCTCGGCCATCGAGAGGTCCTGGCGCACCCGCCCGTGCTCGTCGAGGAGAACCCCGGACTCCTCGAGGTGCAGGTACACCTCCTCGATGAAGAAGGGGTTGCCCTCGGTCTCCGTCTCGACCAGCCGGACGAGCTGGTCCGGGACGGGCTGCGCGGCCAGCGCCTCGACCATGGCGCGCACGCCGCCCGGGGAGAGCCCCCGCAGGCCGATCCGATCGACGAGCCGCCGGCGCGCGAGCACGCTGATCACCCGCGCGAGCGGGTGCGAGACGTCGACCTCGCCGTCCCGGTACGTCCCGAGCAGCAGCACGGGCAGGTCCGGCAGCAGCGGCGCCAGGTACTCGGTCAGCAGGACCGTCGACTCGTCGGCCCAGTGCAGGTCTTCGAGAACGAGAAGCAGCGGCAGCCCCTGTGCGCCGCGGGTGAGGAACTCCCCGACGCTGTTCCACACGTAGCGCTGCGCGAGCTCCGGCGGCAGCTCGACGGGCGGCCCGATGTCGGGCAGCAGACGCCGCAGCGCCGGTGCGATCCGGGCGATCTCGGGGGCGACGCCGGTCGAGCGCGTTCTGCAGCACGAGCGGATTGCGCGGATTGCTGACCGCCTGCTCGATCATCTCGACGAAGGGCAGGTACGGCGCGGCGCTCTCGGACTCCACGCAGTGGCCGGTCAGCACCCGCATCCCGCGCGCCTCGGCCTCGCGCGGCGACCTCGGCGACCAGGCGGGACTTGCCGACGCCGGCCTCGCCCGCCACCAGCACCAGGTGACCGCGACCGCCCAGTGCCTCGCTCGACCGCGCGGCGCAGGTTGGCCCGCTCGGCGTCCCGCTCGACCAGCGGCGTCAGCGGAGGCGCCTCCGTCGTCGACCGGCCGATCGCGGCCTCGGCTCCAGGCCACCTCGTAGAGCCGCCACCGCTCCGGGAATCCCTTGAGCCAGAACAGCCCCGAGTCCACGAATCGCCACGTCCCGGCGGGCTGCACGGCATCGCGGACAGCAGCGGATGCGAGTACCTGGCCTCCGGCGGCCTCGGCCATGACGCGGGCCGCGGCGTGCAGGGCCTGTCCGTAGAGCTCCCCGGCCCGCTCGTTGACATCCCCGACGTGGATCCCGATGCGCACCCGGATCCGGCGCTCCGGGTCGGCAGCGTTGTGCTCCTCGAGCGCCCGCTGGATGCCGATCGCGCAGCGGACGGCGTCGAGCGGGGACCGGAAGGAGAGCAGGAACCCGTCCCCGAGGAACTGCCGCTCCAGCCCGCCGTGGCTGCGGAGTTGGTCCCGCAGGATCCGAGCGTGGGTGCCGAGGATCTCGTCGGCGACCACGTCCCCGCGCTCCATCCGGAGCGCCGTCGAGCCCTCGACGTCCGTCATCATGATCGCGAGCGTCTCGACCGGGCGGTCGACGTCGGTCATGGCCTCGCTCCTCGGGGACGCGGGTGCGGGCAGCCTATGACGTGTCGCGCCGTCGCCGAGGTCCCTGTGCACGGGATCGGCAGTTCCGAAGGGGCTCAGCTCGACCGACTCGTCGCACCCAGCAGTTCCTCGATCTCGGCCACGTAGCCGGGCATCCCGAACGCCCGGTACGCCTCACAGGCCTGTCCGAGCAGCTCGGCCGCCCGGGCGGAGTCCTCGGTCCGCCCACGGTCGAGCAGCACCCGCCCGTGGAGCCGGCGCACGTCGGCCGCCTCGAGCTCGCTCGCCGTCCACAGCGCGCGGTCGAGGGCCTCGACGAACCAACGGTCCGCGTCGTCCCAGCGCCCGGCCGCCGCGGCGGCCACCCCGGCGCGCGTCCGGATGAGCCGGCCGTCGAAGGCGAGCCACTCAGGACCGAGCGTCAGTGCTTTCTCCACCAGCGGCAGCAGTGCGCCCGCTTCATCGCGGAGCCCGCTCAGGTACAGCGCCTCGACGAAACCGAGCATGCAGTTCCATCCGCCGATCCCGGTCGTGCCCTCGCCGGTCGGGAAGATCGACCGCGCGGACTCGTACAGCGACCGGACCTCCTCGAACCGGCCGACGTGCGCGAGGTGCCGAGCGAGGTTGCAGGCGGTCTGACCGGCGTACGCGCTGGGCGGCTCCAGCTCGAGCGCCTTCCGGAGCTCTGCCTCGGCCTCGTCGGCATCGCCCCGCCAGTGCGCGACGAGCCCGACGTAGAGGTGGCCGACGTAGAGCCACGGCAGACCGCCCCGCTCGCAGACGTCGATCATCCGCAGGCCCATCGCCTCGGACGTCGCGAAGTCCCCGTGCGAAGCCGTCTCCCGCACCGAGTCGCAGAGCAGCATGAAGATCGCGCCGAGGTGACCCAGCCGCTCGGCGATGGCCATCGTCTTGTCGGCGAGCCGGTCGGCCTGCTCGCGACTGCTCATCGCCCCGTCCTGGTAGACGACGAAGGCCTGCACGCTGCACAGGTCCCACAGCGCACCCTCGCGCTCGAACACCTCGGCCGCCCGCAAGCCGGCGCGCACGCCCTCGGCCAACTCGGGGAATCCGAGGTGGTGGATCGTCTGGAGGTGCAGGATGTCGGCGAGCGCCCGCTCGTCCCCCAATCGCTCGGCGAGGGCGCGGCCCTGCGCGAACATCGCCGTCGCCGTCTCGTGGTCGCCACCGAGGCTCAGCGCCCACCCGACGGCGCTCACCAGTCGGGCACGGTCCCCGGTGGCCACGTCGCCCAGGGCGGCAAGGGCACGCTGGGCCGTCTGCACCGCCTCCGCCGCTCGCGCCGTCCACGTCAGCTGGTAGACCATCGCCCACGACAACCGGCCGATGGCGTCGCTCCTGCCCAGCTCCTGGTAGAGGTCGAGCGCCTCGTCCATCGTCCGCAGGCCGTCGTCCCAGCGACCGACGCTGCGCAGCGCCATGGCCAGCCGCTCGAGCAGTTCGGCGCGCGTCTCCCGGTCGGCCGGCTGGACCAGGGCCAAGGCCTGCTCGAACTGGGCGACGGCGTCGCCGAAGGCCGCGGCGTCCGAGGCCCGCCGGCCGGCGATCGTCAGGTATCGCACCAGCCGCGCCGGCTCGGCGTAGCGGCCGGCCAGGGACAGGTGGTGGGTGAGGTCGCCGGCGTGCGACTCCAGGTCGTCGGCGAACGCGCGCTCGATGGCGTCGGCGGCCCGCAGGTGCAGCCGCTCCCGCTTGAGCGTCGACACGTCCGACAGCAGGGTCTGGCGGATCAGCTCGTGGCTGAAGGCCAGGTAGCCGTCCTGCCGGGTGGGGACGACGAGGCGCGCGTGCTCGGCCTCGTCGAGCGCGTCGGCGAGCGAGTCCGGATCCGCGCCGCCCACCTCGCTGACCAGGTCGGGGGCGAACACCCGACCCACCACCGCGGCCACCGTGAGCGCGTCGCAGGTGGCGCCGGACAGTCGCTCGAGGCGCTGACCCACGACCAGCCGCACCGTCTCGGGCACCGAGTCCTCGGCCACCTGCAGGTCGGGACGCACCCGGCCCTGCTCGTCGAACAGCACGCCCGACTCCGCGAGGTGCAGGTAGACCTCCTCGACGAAGAACGGGTTGCCCTCGGTCTCGCTCTCGACCAGCCGGACGAGCTGCTCGGGCGCCGGCTGCTTCGCGAGCGCCTCGACCATCGTGCGGACGCCGCCCAGCGACAGCCGGTCGAGCCGGATCCGGTCGACCAGGCGCCGGCGCTCGAGCTGGCTGATCACGCGGGACAGCGGGTGGGCGAGGCCGACCTCGCCGTCCCGGTAGGTGCCGATCACCAGCACCGGCAGCTCCGGCAGCAGCGGCGTGAGGTACTCCATCAGCAGCACGGTCGACTCGTCGGCCCAGTGCAGGTCCTCCAGTACCAGCAGGAGCGGCAGCCGCTGGGCGGCGCGGGTGAGGAACTCGCCCATGCTGTTCCAGACGTAGCGCCGGGCGAGCTCCGGCGGCAGCTCCACGGCCGGGCCGATGCCGGGGATCAGGCGGCGCAGCGCGGGCGCGATCCGGGCGACCTCGGGGGCGACACCGCGCAGGGCCTCCCGCAGCGCCACCGGGCTCCGCGGGTTGGTCACCGCCTCCTCGATCATCTCGACGAACGGCAGGTACGGCGCCGCGCTCTCGGAGTCGACGCAGTGGCCGGTCAGCACCCGCATCCCACGGGCGTCGGCCTCGGCGGCGACCTCCGCCACCAGCCGGGACTTGCCGACGCCGGCCTCGCCGGCCACCAGCACCAGCCGCCCGCGACCGCCGAGGGCATGGTCGACCGCGCGGCGCAGGTTGGCGCGCTCGTCGTCGCGCTCGACCAGCGGCGTCAGCGGCGGTGCCTCCGTCGTCGCCCGGCCGATCGCGGCCTCGGTCCAGGCCACCTCGTACAGCCGCCAGCGCTCGGGGAAGCCCTTGAGCCAGAACAGCCCGGAGTCGACGCACCGCCAGATGTCGGTCGGGTCGACCGCGTCGTGCACCGCCCGCGAGACGAGGATCTGCCCGCCGGCCGCCTCGGCCATGACGCGGGCCGCGGCGTGCAGGGTCTGCCCGTACAGCTCGCCCTCGTGCACGTTGACCTCGCCGACGTGCACGCCGATGCGGATCCGCACCGGGTGCTCCGGGTCGGCGGCGTTGTGCTCGGCGAGCGCCCGCTGCATGTCGACGGCCGCGGCGACCGCATCGCGCGGCGTGGGGAACGACAGGAGGAACCCGTCGCCGAGGAACTGGCGCTCCGTGCCGGAGTGCTCGGCGAGCTGCTCACGGAGGATCTCCGCGTGGGCGCGGAGCATCTCGTCGGAGACGGCGTCGCCGCGCTCCAGGCGCAGAGCGGTCGAGCCCTCGACATCCGTCATCATGATCGCGAGCGTCTCGACCGGTCGGCCGACGTCGGTCATGACCCCATCCTGCGGACCGCGTCGCGTGCAGACCAGAGAGTTTCGCGTCGTGTGCCCGATCACAGCCGCCGGTCACCCTGTCGGGCGCCGGGACCGCCGTCCGCACACTCCGCGCTGGTCGGACGCTCGCTGCGGCGCGTGTCGCAGCTCCGTGACAGCAGACACGCACAGAGTCACCGAAGGACAGCTGTGTAATTTTTCTCCGTGACCCTTCCGTTACCGTCCGTCCGCGGTTACGGTTCCCCCGGTCGATCGAGGCGTCACCCCGGAAGTCGGGAACTCGACGGCCGCCGCTCAATCCGCCGCGGCACCTCCGGTGCTCGCGGAGCCGGGGACCCATGTCTCTCCCGGGGTGAATCGGCCATGCGCCGTAGGGCCTCCTTCCGGTCCGAACCCGTCAGCTAACCCGGTCAGCGGTCCCTGGAAGAAGGAGCTCCTTCGGCATGCCCTCGTCACGGGTGATCAACGTGCTGCTCAGCAGCGCCCTCCTGCTCGGCACCTCGGCCGGGGTCGCGGCAGTCGCCACGACCGTCGCGCCGACTGCGGCCACGACCGAGGTGGCCAGCGTCGAACCGCCGGGCCGCGCGGTCGCTGCCAACGCGCCCGGTGCCGCCCATCGGGCCGCCGCCGGCGCCTCGGCCGTCACCAAGCCCCGGAGCCCGGAGGCCGCCTCCCGCGCCGGCCGCTCCACCGCCGACGCCCCGACCTCCGCACCCGCGGAGAGCGCGCCGACGTCGTCGGCCCCCGACACCGGCGCGGGCGCTTCGGTCGAGCCCGCCGCCCCGGGGCCGTCCGGTGGGGACGGCGGCCTGATGTGGGTCGGCTCGGTCGCCGGCGGTTACGAGCAGGCGCTGAGTGGCACCGGCGTCGACCTGGCCAACCACGCCTACGCGTTCTTCAGCAACAAGGCTCCGCAGGCCGAGATGGTGACGGTCAGCGCCGGCGGCATGAAGTGGCGTGATGTTGCCAACGCCGGCCCGGGTTCGACGCTGCACAGCCAGATCGTCAGCTGGGCGCGGACCATCAAGGCCCGCGGCACCACCGTGATGCTCGCCTACAACCACGAGCCCGAGGCCCACGACCGGCTGACCCTCGGCAGCGCGTCGGAGTTCATCGCGGCCTGGCGGCACGTCCGCACGATCTTCGACCAGCAGGGCGCCACGAACGTCGAGTGGACCTGGCAGATGACCGCCTACGCGTTCCGCATCGACCCGAGCAGCGAGCAGTACGCGGCCAAGTGGTACCCGGGCGACGAGTGGGTCGACAACATCGGCGCCGATGCCTACAACTGGATCAGCTGCGGAGCGACCGGCAACGGCACGTACAACTCGATGCAGAAGCTCGGCGACCCGGTCCTGGCCTTCGCCCGGGCGCACGGCAAGAAGGCGTCCTTCCCCGAGTTCGCCAGCCACGCCAACCCCCAGCGCCCGCAGTGGCTGGCCGACGCGCACGACTACTTCGTCGCCAACGAGGACGTCGTCACCGCGGCCTTCTACTTCAACCGGCCGCCGACGATCGCCAAGAACGCCGACTGCAAGTGGGGCCTGACCACGGCGGCCGAGTACGCCGGCCTCCGCGCGATGGCGCAGGACACCGCGCACTTCCGGGTCTGACCCCAGGCGTCGCCGTCCTCCGGCCGTGGGCCCCGAGCAGTGCTCGGGGCCCACGGCCGCTCGGATTGACGGGGCGGGGGTGCGGGGCCCAGAGTCGGCCGGCAGCCGAAGGAGGGCCCGCCGTGGACGTCGACGTCTTCGTCGAGATCCCGAAGGGATCGCGCAACAAGTACGAGTACGACCCGCGGGTGGACCGGATCCGGCTGGACCGGATGCTGTTCAGCTCCACCGCCTACCCGACGGACTACGGGTTCGTGCCCGACACCCTCGCCGAGGACGGCGACCCGCTGGACGCGCTGGTGCTGCTCGACGAGCCGACCTTTCCGGGCTGCCTCGTCCGGGCGCGGCCCATCGCCGTCTTCTGGATGCGCGACGAGGAAGGCCCGGACGCGAAGCTCCTGTGCGTCCCGGCCACCGACCCGCGGCACACGCACCTGCAGGACCTCGACGACGTGCCCTGGTACCAGATCACCGAGATCTGGCACTTCTTCAACATCTACAAGGCCCTCGAACCCGAGAAGTCCAGCGAGACCCGCGGGTGGGAGGGGCGGCCGCAGGCCGAGGGCGCGATCGAGGACGCCCGACGGCGGTTCGCCGACCAGCCGGCTCCCGCCGCCGGCCTCGTCTGACCGGGTCAGACCGTCTCGGGCACCCGCAGGTGGGCGAGCGCCACGTCGAACTCCGCCACCTCCTCGATCTGCATCCCCATCCGCTGAGCGAACTCCGCCCGCAGGGTCGTGAACTGGTCGCGGGTGTGCGCCATCGCGTCCCGGCTCTCGAAGACGACGGCGGAGGCGCACCGCCCGGTGTCGCGGTCCACCAGCAGGCTGTTGCTGCAGAACCCCGGCGTCCGCTCCCACCACGGCATGAGGCTGTCCCGGTAGGTGTCGACGACTCGGACGAGGGTCGCGGGGTCGGCGCTCAACCAGGCGACCCGGGAACATGCCCCCTCCGTGGCGCGGTGCGCACGGTGGAGGACGGCGATCTCCCACTGCTGGACCTCCGCCGTGGTGCCGAACCGCAGGGCCGCGCGCTCCCGCGACTCGCGCACCCGTTCGGCGCTGCCCTGCATCGCCTCTGCCGTCTCCCACGCGCTCGTCGTGACGCAGCGGCCGGAATTCCGGTCGACCAGGAGCGAGAGCCCGACACAGCCCTGCTGCTCGGTCACCATCGGCAGGATCTCCTCGCCGACGACCGAGACCAGTTCGTCGACGGCCCCCGGCTCGATCCGCATCGTGGTGGATCGGGCGTACATGCCACCACTCCTTCCAGGTGACGGCGACGCCCCTGCGGCACCGCCGCACCGCCCACTCTTCTCGCGACTGCCCGGTCCGGCAACGGCCGCCGGGGAGCGCGCGGCGATGACTTTCCGGCGCCGAGGCCGTCTGATAGCCCGAGCAGTTCGCCGACCGCGGGAGCGCAGCCATGGGCAGGATCGTCTCGAACTTCTTCATCGCCTTCGACGGCGTCGTCGAACGGCCGGACCAGTGGCACTTCCCGTACTTCGACGACGACATGGGCCGGGTCGTGGGAGAGGGGATGGCGACCACCCGGGCCTTCCTCCTCGGACGCCGGCTCTACGACGAGTGGTCGGAGTACTGGCCGGCGCAGGGCCCGGAGGTGCCGTTCTCCGACTTCATCAACGGCATCCCGAAGTACGTCGTCACCCACCGCCCCGTCGAGGGGGAGCTCTGGAACAACACGACGAACCTCGGCGTCGACCCGGTCGACGGGCTGCGCACCCTCAAGGAGACGACGGACGGCGACATCGGCATGTCGGGTTGTGCGACCACGGTCCGCTGGCTGTTGTCCCGGGGCCTGCTCGACGAGCTGAACCTGCTCGTGCACCCGGTCGCTGTCGGGCACGGTCAGCGCCTGTTCGAGGACACCCCGACGACCCCGCTGACTCTCCTGTCGAGCGACGCACTGCCGAGCGGCGTCCTCCACCTGCGCTACGCGCCGGCCCCGACCGGCTGACCGCTCGGGGTGGTCCCGGGTGCCGGGAACCAGGGACGGATCAGGGCGTCACCCGATCGACCACCGGCCCCCGCACCAGCAGGCTCGGTGCATGACCACACCAGACCCCTTCGGCCCGTCGATCCCCGCTGCCCAGACCTCCGTCCCGACCGCCGAGACGCCGCGGCTGCGCCGCAGCGGCACCGACCGGATGCTCGGCGGAGTCAGCGGCGGCCTCGCGGACTACACCGGCATCGACACCGTCCTCTGGCGGGTGGCGTTCGTCGCGCTCACCCTGCTCGGCGGCTCCGGCGTCCTCTTCTACGCGCTGATGTGGGTGCTCATGCCCGCCGCGGAGACGACTCCGGACACCCCGGTGGAGCGTGGCGTCGACCGGCTCCGCTCCGCCCTGCTGCAGCCGCTGGGCACCCGGAACCCGAGGTCCTAGCATCGGCGTCGCGTCGATGATCGCCGACCGGCATGAGGGGGCGCAGCGATGGACGAGGCAGCCGCCCGTGGGGCCCTGACCCATTACCTGGAGCGCAGCGCCGCCGGCGACGAGGAGGGCGCGCACGAGATCTACCACCCCGACGCCGTCCTGGAGTTCCCGCAGTCGGGCGAGCGGTACGAGAGCGTGGCGAACTTCCTGGTCTGGCGCCGGCAGTACCCGGCGGCGGTCGAGTACGCGCTCGACCGCGTGCGCGGGAGCGGCGACGTCTGGGTGGGGGAGCTGCGGGTCCGCTACGACGGCGGGCCGTGGAACTTCGGCGTCGACATCCTCGAGTTCCGCGGCGACAAGGTGGCGCGCGAGTCCATCTACGTCACCGAGGGGTGGGACGCGCCGGACTGGCGGGCGGTCTGGCGGGCGGCGCCGCCCCGACCGCCGGACGGTGCGTCGGGCTGACCGTCAGCCGCCGATCGACGCACGCTCCTCGCGCAGCGCGCGGAACACCCGGCGGCGCAGGGTGTCCCGGTCCTCCTCGGAGACGTCGAGGAAGCGCATCGCGACGAGCCACGTCGGCCCGCCGACGTCGTGCCAGACCACCTCGCACGCGAGGTCCAGGCCGAGCCCTTCCTCCAGGGTCAGCGTCGCCGCGATCGGACTGCCGGCGTCCGGCGGAGTACCGGCGCCGTGCACCAGCACCCGCGTGCCGCCCTCGCTGAGGTCCACCGAGGTGCCCCGGAGGGTTCCGCCCGGCCACTGCAGGACGACCGGGAGCTCCACCCGGCCGCGGGCGGCCACCCGGCGCTGGCTCCGGGCCGGGGGACCGGTCCGCCGC
Organism: uncultured Actinomycetota bacterium; assembly: GCA_963777095.1. Taxonomy (GTDB): domain Bacteria; phylum Actinomycetota; class Actinomycetes; order Mycobacteriales; family Geodermatophilaceae; genus CAVZOY01. The sequence goes on along the minus strand of CAVZOY010000006.1, from coordinate 14,078 downwards.
AGCCGCCAGCTCAGCTCGGGAGTCCCCTCCACGGACGCGACGGTCGCGGGGAGCGTCCGCTCCTCGTAGCCATGGGTCCAGTAGACGTCGACCCGGTCGCCCGGGCGGACCGCGGCGCGCCACGCGGCCGCGGTACCCACCGGCCGGACGACGAGGCCGGCGTCGTCGGAGTGATCGACCGACGCCGTCACCGTGATGCCCCGGCTCACCAGGGCGACGTCGGCGCGGATGCTCACCTCGGGCCGCTCGACGTCGGACTCCACCACGGTGCTCCTGCCTCCCTGCTCGTCCCGGTTTCTCTTCCCGTACCCCCGACAACGGCGTCCCGGGCCGGGAACCGGATGCCGACGGCGGGCCCGAGCACCCCTACGGGGGAGGAGAGCGCGGGGTGTCCGAGGGCCCGCCGCTCCCGACCGCGCGCCCCGACGGCCGGGTCGGCGCTACTCTCGCCGCCACGACGGGCTCGGGAGCGCGAGGAGAGCCGCCATGGACGCCGGCGTCGACACCCTGCAGAAGGCCCTGCAGATCAACCTCGACCCCCGCTGGTACGGGACCATCGCCGAGATCGGCGCGGGGCAGGAGGTCGCCCGCTGGTTCTTCCGGGCGGGAGGAGCCGCGGGAACCGTCGCGAAGTCCATGTCCGCCTACGACATGGCGGTCAGCGACGCGGTCTACGGCAAGTCCGACCGCTACGTCTCCAAGGGCCGGCTGCAGGCGATGCTCGACCTCGAGTTCCAGCTCAACCTCGACCGCCTCGCCGAGGAGCGCGGCGACGACACCTCCTTCTTCGCCTTCGCCGACACGGTGGTCGCGCGCAGCTACCGCGGCGGCAACGAGTGCCACGGCTGGATGGGGGTGAAGTTCCAGTCGCACCCGGGCGACGAGCCCAGCCAGATCGTGCTGCACGTGCGGATGCTCGACGCGGAGGCGGCCCAGCAGCAGGAGGCGCTGGGCGTGGTCGGCGTGAACCTGCTGCACGCCGCCTTCTTCCAGCACCACGAGCCGGAGCGGCTGGTCGAGAGCCTGCTCGACCGGCTGACCACCGGCCGCATCGAGATCGATCTGCTCGAGCTGAAGGGGATCGAGTTCCGCGCCGTCGACAACCGGCTGATGGCGCTCAAGCTGGTGCAGCTGGGCCTGTCCGGCGTGGCGATGTTCGGCCCGGACCGCCAGGTGCTGCAGCCGAGCGAGGCGCTGCGCAAGAAGGCGGTGCTGGTCGAGCGTGGCAGCTTCCGCCCGCCGACCGTGGTGAACATCGACATGCTCGAGGCGGCGCGGGCGAGGTTCGAGGCCGACCCGAGGACGGACGGCCGCGAGATCCTGCTGCTCACCGAGCTCACGATGGCGAACCTGCGCGCCGGCGGGGACGTCGTCGACCGCAGGGACTTCCTCGCCCGCGCGGACCTCATGGCCGCGTGCGGGCTGACGACGGTCATCTCCGACTACGTCGCCTACCACCGGCTCGGCGGCTACCTGGCCTGGCGCACCGACGGGCCGGTCGGCATGGTCATGGGCGTCCCCAGCCTGATCGACCTGTTCGACGAGGCGCACCACGCCGACCTGCCGGGCGGGATCCTCGAGTCCTTCGGCCGGTTGCTGAAGAACGACCTGCGACTGTTCGTCTACCCGATGCTGCGCGACGGCGAGGTGGTCACCGTCGACACCGTGCAGGTCACCGAGGAGCTGCAGCCGCTCTACGACTACCTCAACGGCCGGGGCAGTTTCGTCGCGCTGGACAACTACAAGCCCGACTACCTGTCGATCCTCAGCCGCGACGTCCTGCGGCGGATCCCGACCGAGGACACCAGCTGGGAGGCGATGGTGCCGCCGGAGGTCGCCGAGCTGATCACCAAGCGCGGGTTCTTCGGGTACCAGCGCAGCCGCGACTGAGCGCGCCGGGTGCGTCGCCGTGGGCCAAGATGATCGCGTCCGCCGCGACCGACCTCGGGAGTCCGCATGACCGTGCCGCCTACTCCGCCCCAGCCCTACGGACAGCAGCCGGCCGCGATGGTCGTGCCCCGCTTCTACGTCAACCAGCGGATCACGATGATGATCAACCGCTACGAGATCCGCGCGGCGAACCCCGACGGCTCCGAGGGGCAACTGCTCGCCCTCGCCGAGCAGCGCCGGATGAAGATCAAGGAAGAGGTCAACTTCTTCGCCGACGAGAGCAAGACCCGGCGGGTGTTCTCGTTCAAGGCGCGGCAGCGGCTCGACGTGCACGCCGAGCACGACGTCTTCGACGAGAACGGTCAGCCGCTCGGCATGTTCAGCAAGCAGTTCGGCGCCAGCCTGCTGCGCTCGACGTGGAACCTGTACGCCCCCGGCGTCGAGGCGGTCGGCCAGGAACGACGCCCGGTCATCGCCATCCTGCGCCGGCTCTGGGACTTCATCCCCTACATCGGCGACATCTGGGTGCCGTTCGTCTTCCACTTCGACTTCACCGACACCCGCACCGGCGCGCCCGTGATGACCAGCGAGCGGCAGAAGGCCATCCGGGACCGCTACACGGTCACCGTGCCCGACCCGCGGCTGGACTTCCGCGTCGCCGCCTGCATGGCGGTCGCCCTCGACGCGCTGCAGAGTCGCTGACCTGCGCGTACTCCGGCGCCGTTCGGGGTACCGGAGCCGTCATGAGTGGAATCGACAAGGCGAAGAACAAGGCCGAGGAACTGCAGGGTCACGGCAAGGAGGCGGTCGGTCGGGCCACCGACGACCCCGACCTCGAGGCCGAGGGCAAGGCGGACCAGGCCAGCGGCAACCTCAAGCAGGCCGGCGAGAAGGTGAAGGACGTCTTCCGCTGATCCCGCTTCCCCGCGGCTGACGGTCCGGGGCGCGCCTCAGACCGCGCGCAACGGGCCGCGGCCGCGGCCGGACTGAGCCCGCCCGTGCAGCCACGGCAGCAGGCCGTCCAGCGGCATGGGCCGGCCCAGGTGCCAGCCCTGCGCCAGGTCGCAGCCGATCGAGTCCAGCAGTTCCATGGTCGAGGCGTCCTCGACGCCCTCGGCGACGACCTCGAGCCCCATGTGCCGGCCGAGGTCGACGATCGCCCGCACGATGGGCAGGTCCTCGGCGTCGCTGCCCAGCGACGTCACGAAGCTGCGGTCGATCTTGACCTCGTGGACGGGCAGCCGCTTGAGGTAGGACAGCGACGAGTAGCCGGTGCCGAAGTCGTCGACGGACAGCCGGACGCCGAGGTCGCGCAGCTGGTGCAGCAGCGCCACGGCCCGCGTCGGATCGGCCATGACCGCGCTCTCGGTGACCTCGAGGGTCAGCCGGGACGCCGGCACGCCGTGCCGCCGCAGCAGCCGGCCCACCTCCTCGACCAGGTCGGGGTCGTGCAGGCTGCGCGCCGAGAGGTTCACGGCGATGCCGAGATCGTGACCGGCGGCCCGCCACTGCGCCCAGCCGGCCAGCGTGGCGTCCAGCACCCGGGTGGTGAGCGGCCCGATCAGACCGCTGCGCTCGGCCACGGGGATGAACTCGTCCGGCGGGATGTCGCCCAGGGTGGGGTGCCGCCAGCGCGCCAGCGCCTCGACCCCCGACACCTCGCCGGAACCGAGCCGGGTCTGCGGCTGCACGTGGACGACGACCTCGCCCTGCTCCAGCGCGGTGCGCAGCTCGGAGACGAGGGTCAGCCGGCGCGGGTTGTCGGTGTCCAGCTCGGGATCGAAGACGCGCAGCCGGCGGGCCGTGGTCTTGGCGTCGTACATGGCCATGTCGGCCCGCTTGAGCAGCGCCGCGGCGTCGGTCGCGTGCGTCGGGGCCAGGGCGATGCCGAGCGAACCGCCGACCTCGACCTCCAGCCCGTCGAGCACGATCGGCTGCTCCAGGGCCCGCAGGATGCGCCGGCCGACCAGGACGGCGCGCTCCTCGTCGGCGGTGCCGGTGAGCAGGACGGCGAATTCGTCGCCGCCGAGCCGCGCCACGGTGCCCAGGGCACCGATGGCGCCGGTCAGGCGGGCGCCCACCTCGGTGAGCAGGAGGTCGCCCTGCTGGTGGCCGAGGGTCTCGTTGACCTCCTTGAAGTCGTCGAGGTCGAGGATCATCACGGCCGCCCCGGGGCTGCGGCCGTCCGCGACCTCCTCCAGGGCGGCCGTCAGCCGCCGCTGCAGGTTGACCCGGTTGGGCAGCTCGGTGAGCGCGTCGTGCAGCGCCTCGTGCCGCAGCTTGTCGACCAGCCGGCCGTTCTGCAGCGCGACGCCGGCGTGGTTGGCGATCGTCTCGAGCAGCTGCAGGTCGGGCGTCTCGAACGTGCGGACGTCGCCGAGCCGGTCCGCGACCACGAGCGCGCCGATGGCGTCGGATCCGCCGCGCAGCGGGACGACGATCGCGTCGCGGAACCCGTAGCCGTCCAGCCAGCGACGGGCCTCGCCCCGCGCCGTCCGCGGGAGCAGCACGGGGGTCTCCGCGTCGATGACCTGCGCGAGCAGCCAGCGGTCGCTCGCCGTCGCGGGCTGCTCCGAGCGGGTGACCTCGTCGCCGACGAGGCGGACACGGGCGATGATCCCGCCCTCGGGGTCGACGAACGCGGCCGAGGCGCGCTCGGCGTGCAGCAGCCCTCGTGCCTCCTCGAGCACGTGGGTCATCACGCCGTCCAGGTCCGGGGTGCTGCTGAGCGTGCGGCTGAAGCCGTAGAGCCGTTCGAGGTTGCGGTGCCGGTCGAGCAGGCCGCCGTACGCCCGGTACCCGACCAGCACGAGGACGCCGAGGCCGAGCAGCAGCCACAGGCTCTGCACCGACTGGGCGAGGCTGGTGACCCCGATCAGGCCGACGACGACGCCGATGGGCGTCGTCACCTGGCCGCGGGCGGCCCGCAGCGCCATGCCGCGCAGGCCGGAGCCGCCCTCGTACGCCGCGATGACCGTGTGGATGGCGACGCCGCCGAGGACGTTGCCGGCGAAAGCGGCGACCAGCGCGGCGATCCAGGACATCGGGCCCAGCCCGTCGGCCAGGGTGGTGATCGTCGCGAAGACGGCGACGGCGACGCCGGTCTCGCCGACCATGAGCGCGAGGTTGAACGTCGTCTTCAGCGGCGGGGTGCGCCGCTTGACCACCGTCAGCAGGGCGAGACCGAGGACGCGGCCGACCAGGAGGGCCACCGGGGCGGCGAGGAAGAGACCGAGGGTGAGCGGAACCTCGGACAGCGACGCCGTGTGCGCCTCGCGCTTCTCCTGCACGTAGGTGACCGACGTCTCGGCCAGGGTGAACAGGAGCGCCAGCGCCCACCAGGACAGCACGGGGGAGTCGAGGTACGGCGCGGCGTCCAGGAACGGGTGCGCGGTGGCCATGCCGACCACCAGCAGCGCGGCGGTCAGCCCGAGGGCGGTGAGCGTCTGGCGCGAGGGACGGCGCAGCAACGGAGGGACGACGACGGTCGATGCAGCCAAGGTTCCCCCTTCCCCGACATGGGTCCCGGCCGTGGGACTCCACGTTGAGTAACGCCCATATCACGCTGCGTCGATAGGGTGCGCGGGGTCGCCGTCACCCGTTCGGGGGACGGTCCTTCTCCTGGGCCAGGAGGCGGCGCGGTGCCCGGCAGGCCCACGCCTCACCGGCCAGCTCGACCAACGACTGCTCGTCGATCGCCTCGAGCCGGACCAGGACGGCGGCGTAGCCGTCGAAGTGGCTGGTCGTGAAGTAGACGTCGGGCTGCTCCGAGATCAGCGCCCGCTTGGCGCCCTCGTCCGGAACGGTGGCGCCGAGCACCGGTCCCGCCGGCGCGGCGTCGCCGAGCTCGTCGAGGTCGCGCCGGCGCAGCGGCCGCTCCCAGACGAACCCCTTGCCGTGCACCTTCCAGGCCCGGCCGCCGTAGGAGGTCGACTCCGTCGTCTCCGGCAGCGCGAGGCAGATCTGCGCCACGTCGTCCCAGGTCGCCATGGCCGCAGGCTAGGAGTCGGGGCTCACCGGGGGAAGCCGGACCGACACGGTCGAGGAGGACGCGCCGCCCGTCGATTCGCGGGCGTCGACGGCGGGGTGGTGGTCGTTGACCACGACATCCGTCCCCGGACAGGGTCCCCGGCGCGTCACGGGGGTTCCGCGCACCTCACTTGGGGACTTGCCATGACATCTGGACGCCGCACCGCACTGGCCGCCGCTCTCTTCCTCGGCGTCGTGAGCGCCACCGCTCCGGCGGTGGCCGCTCAGCCGGTGTTCGAGCGGATCACCGTCGACGACACATTCGATGATGTGGAACTGGCCGCGGCGTGCGGTGTACCGGAGGTGACCACCACGGTTTCCGGGACCGTCATCACCCGGGCCTTCGAGGACTCGGGGACCGGGGCACTGGAACTCAACACGGTCAACCTCTCGTTGACGTTCCAGGCCGGGGACAACAGCATTCGCCTCCGCGACGTCGGCGCCGACTTGCTCCGCCAGACACCGGACGGGAGCCTGATCCTCAGCATCATCGGGCGGGTTCCGTTCGGCTTCAGAGGCGTGCTCAAGATCGACCTGGAGACCGAAGAGGCGATCCTCGAGCCGAAGGACTGGGACGCGTCGGATCTCCAGCGGGTGTGCGACGCCCTGACCGCGTGACCCAGGTCCACAACGACGAAGGCCCCTCCGCAGCTGCGGAGGGGCCTTCGTCGTTGTGGACGGGCGTCAGGCCTTGGGCGCTCCACCGGCACGCAGCGCGCCGAGCAGGTCGTGGTTGAGCCGCGAGATCGTCTCCATCGAGATGCCCTTGGGGCAGACCGCGGAGCACTCGCCGATGTTGGTGCAACCGCCGAAGCCCTCGGCGTCCTGCTGCGCCACCATGGTGACCACCCGGGAGTCGCGCTCGGGCTGACCCTGCGGCAGCAGGCCGAGGTGGGTGACCTTGGCGGCGGTGAACAGCATCGCCGAGCCGTTGGGGCAGGCCGCGACGCAGGCGCCGCAGCCGATGCACGTGGCCGCGTCGAAGGCGGCGTCGGCGTTGACCTTGGACACCGGCACCGCGTGCGCGTCCGGCGCGGTGCCGGTCGGGGCGCTGATGTACCCGCCCGAGGCGATGATCCGGTCGAACGCCGTGCGGTCGACGACGAGGTCCTTGATGACCGGGAACGCGCCCGACCGCCACGGCTCGATGTCGATCGAGTCGCCGTCCTTGAACGTGCGCATGTGCAGCTGGCAGGTGGTGGTCTGCTGCGGCCCGTGCGCGATGCCGTTGATCATCAGACCGCAGCTGCCGCAGATGCCCTCGCGGCAGTCGTGGTCGAATGCGACGGGCTCCTCGCCGTCCAGGATCAGCTGCTCGTTGAGGACGTCGAGCATCTCCAGGAACGACATGTCGGGGGAGATGTCGGCGAGCTGGTAGGTCACCATCCGTCCCTTGACGGAGGCGTCCTTCTGCCGCCAGACCCGGAGGGTCAGACGCATGCCGCGCGCCTCCGGGGCGTCGGTGCGGGACCGGGACTGCGTGCTGGTCACGAATTGCTCCGCTGGGTCGTCACGTGTGGCTGCATCGTCACTTGTAGCTTCGCTGGGCGAGGTGGACGTACTCGTACTCGAGGACTTCGCGGTGCAGGACGGGAGGCTGGCCCTCCGGCGTCCACTCCCAGGCGGCGACGTAGGCGAAGTGCTCGTCGTCGCGCAGCGCCTCGCCCTCGGGGGTCTGGCTCTCGGCCCGGAAGTGGCCGCCGCAGCTCTCGTTGCGGTGCAGGGCGTCGATGCACATGAGCTCGGCCAGGTCGATGAAGTCCGCGACGCGGCCGGCGTGCTCCAGCGTCTGGTTCATCGAGTGCCAGTCGCCGGTGACCTTGACGTTGGTCCAGAACTCCTGCCGGATCTCCGGGATGCGGTCCAGCGCCTTGCGCAGGCTCTCCTCGGAGCGCTCCATGCCGCACAGGTCCCACATCAGCCGGCCGAGCTCGCGGTGGAAGGACGCCACGCTGCGGGTGCCGTCGATCGACAGCAGCTTCTGGACCTGCGCCTGCACGCCCTCCAGCGCCTGGACGACCTCGGGGGCGTCGGCGCTCACCTTCGGGAAGGGGCCGTCGGCGAGGTAGTCGTTGATGGTGTTCGGCAGCACGAAGTAGCCGTCGGCCAGGCCCTGCATGAGCGCGCTCGCGCCGAGCCGGTTGGCGCCGTGGTCGGAGAAGTTGGCCTCGCCGATCACGAACATGCCGGGGATCGTCGACGACAGGTCGTAGTCGACCCACAGCCCGCCCATCGTGTAGTGCACGGCCGGGTAGATCCGCATGGGGACCTCGTAGGGGTCCTCGCCCGTGATCTGGGCGTACATGTCGAACAGGTTGCCGTACTTGGCCTCCATGCCCTTGCGGCCCAGGCGGTCCATGGCGTCGCCGAAGTCCAGGTAGACGCCGAGGCCCCCGGGGCCGACGCCGCGGCCCTCGTCGCAGACGTTCTTGGCCTGCCGCGAGGCGATGTCGCGGGGGACCAGGTTGCCGAAGGCGGGGTAGATGCGCTCGAGGTAGTAGTCGCGCTCGTCCTCGGGGATCTGCCGCGGGTCGCGGTCGTCGCCGCGCTCCTTGGGCACCCACACGCGGCCGTCGTTGCGCAGCGACTCGCTCATCAGCGTGAGCTTCGACTGGTAGTCGCCGGCGACCGGGATGCAGGTCGGGTGGATCTGCGTGTAGCAGGGGTTGGCGAACAGCGCGCCGCGCTTGTGCGCGCGCCAGATCGCCGTCGCGTTGGAGCCCTTGGCGTTGGTGGAGAGGTAGAAGACGTTGCCGTATCCGCCGCTGCCGAGGACGACGGCGTCCGCCAGGTGCGTGCTGACCTCGCCGGTGACCAGGTCGCGGGCGACGATGCCGCGCGCCCGGCCGTCGATGACGATCAGGTCGAGCATCTCGGTGCGCCCGTGCATCTCGATGTTGCCGGCCGCGATCTGCCGCTCGAGGGCCTGGTAGGCGCCGTAGAGGAGCTGCTGGCCCGTCTGGCCGCGGGCGTAGAAGGTGCGGGAGACCTGCGCGCCACCGAAGGAGCGGTTGTCCAGGAGGCCGCCGTACTCGCGGGCGAAGGGCACGCCCTGGGCCACGCACTGGTCGATGATGTTGACGCTCACCTCGGCGAGGCGGTGCACGTTGTCCTCGCGCGACCGGAAGTCGCCGCCCTTGACCGTGTCGTAGAACAGCCGGTGCACGCTGTCGCCGTCGTTGCGGTAGTTCTTCGCCGCGTTGATGCCGCCCTGCGCCGCGACGCTGTGCGCCCGGCGCGGGCTGTCCTGGTACCAGAACGACTTGACCCGGTAGCCCTGCTCGGCCAGCGTCGCGGCGGCCGAGCCGCCCGCCAGTCCGGTGCCGACCACGATGACCTCGAGCTTGCGGCGGTTGGCCGGGTTGACCAGGCGCGCCCGGAAGCGGCGGGTGCTCCACCGCTCCCCGATGGGGACGTCGCGCGGAGCCTTGGTGTCGGCGATCGGCTCGCCGGTGGTGAAGAGGTCGAGAGGCATGTCAGGGGCTCCTGGCTCAGTTCTCGATGACGCCGAAGAGGACGGAGAACGGGATCAGCAGGAAGCCTCCGATGAGGACGACCGCGAACGCCGTGGCGAACAGGTTGAGGGCCCGCTCGCGCCGCTTGTTGCTCTGACCCAGGGTCTGCGCCGCGCTCCACAGCCCGTGCCGCAGGTGCATGCCCAGCAGGAGGAGGGCGACGACGTAGAACGCCGTGACGAACGGGTTGGTGAAGCTGGCGACCAGCCGGTCGTAGGGCGTGGTGTCCGCGCCGTCCGGGTTCACCGTGCCGGTCGTGAGGTCGAGGATGTGGTAGACGATGAAGAGGGCGATGATCACGCCGCCCCAGCGCAGCGTCTTCGACGCATAGCTCTGCTGGACCCGCTTCTTCGTGACGTACGGCACGGGCCGCGCGGCCCGTGCCTGCTTCCACAGCGAGAACGCGGCCCACATGTGCGCGAACACCGCCGCGAGCAGGACCAGGCGGACGATCCAGAGCACGGTCTGGGCCGGGACCGCCGGCTCGCCGACCGTCCTGATCCACTCGGAATAGGAGTTGAAGGACTCCGCTCCGGCGAAGGCCTTCACGTTCCCGATCATGTGCACGATCAGGTACAGCACCAAGATGATGCCGCTGACCGCCATCACTGCCTTCTTGAAGACCGACGAGCTCGCTCGCCCGGTCTTCGGGGCCCTACGCTGGGCCGGTCGCGTCACGGTCGCCACGTAGTCAAGGTAGGACCACGAGGTGGTCGGGGCCACGTTGGCCCGGCGTGACGCCGCTCTCGTAAGGGTCCCCTCACCTGGGAGGCGCTGGTGCCCGGACCGACCCGCGGATTCCTCGGCAGACGGCAGCGCGATCCGCGACTGCCCCCCGGGCAGTACGACGTCGGCCGGGACTGGCCGGTGCTCACCGCCGAGCCGACGCCGAGGATCACTCCCGAGACGTGGAGCATCACCGTCGACGGCCTGGTCGAGCAGCCGACGACCTGGAGCTGGGACGAGGCGCACGCGCTGCCGGGCTCCGAGTACCGCGGCGACATCCACTGCGTGACCACCTGGTCGAAGTTCGACACCCGGTTCACCGGCGTCAGCGTCGACACGCTGCTGGAGGCCGCTCGACCGACCTCCGACGCGCGGTTCGTCATGGCGACGTCGCGCACCGGCTACACGACCAACCTCCCGCTGGCCGACGTCACCGGCGGCAAGGCCTGGATCGTCTGGGACTTCGACGGGCGGCCGCTGCCGGTCGAGCACGGCGGCCCGGTGCGCATGCTGGTGCCGCACCTCTACTTCTGGAAGAGCGCCAAGTGGATCTCCAAGATCACGCTGCGCGCGCGGGACAGCCCGGGGTTCTGGGAGGCCAACGGCTACCACGACCTCGGGGATCCCTGGCGCGAGCAGCGGTACCAGGGTGACTGAGCCGGCCGCCGCGCTGGGTGCCGGCGGGCCGGAGGCGCCTCGCGGTGGCTGGCGGACCGCGCGGGTGGTCTCGGTCGACCGCCCGGTGCCGCACGGCGTCCGGCTGCGGCTGGACGTCGCCGACCGCATCGACCACATGCCCGGCCAGCACTACGTCGTCCGGCTGACCGCGCCGGACGGCTACACCGCCCAGCGGTCGTACTCGATCGCCTCCCCGCCGTCGGACCCGCTGGCGGAGCTGTTCGTCGAGCGGCTCGAGGGCGGCGAGGTGTCGGGCTACCTCGCCGACGTCGCCGAGCCCGGCGACGAGTTCGAGGTACGCGGGCCGATCGGCGGCTGGTTCGTCTGGGACGGCGCGATGCCGGCGCTGCTGGTCGGCGGGGGGACCGGCGTCGTCCCGCTGGTCTCGATGCTGCGCACCGCACGCGACCTCGGCCGCACCGAGCTGCTGCGGGTCGCCGTGGCGGCGCGCACCTGGGCCGAGCTGCCCTACGCCGACGAGCTGGCCGAGGCCGGGGCACTGGTGGCGCTCAGTCGCGAGCCGCGCGGCATCCGCCCGGCCGGCCGGCTCGGCGGTGACGAGCTGATCCCGCTGTGGGAGCCGGGGCAGACGGCGTACGTGTGCGGATCGGCGTCCTTCGCGGAGGCGCTGAGCCAGCTGCTGCTGCAGCAACTGGGCTTCGCGCCGACCGCCGTCCGGATCGAGCGGTTCGGCCCCACGGCCTGACCTGGGCGGAGTGGATCTGTGGGTGTGACGCCCACAGATCCACTCCGCCTGTCGTCAGACCGCGGCGAGGGCCGCGCACGCCTCCCGCTCGACGGTTCCCAGCCGTTCGGCCAGACCGGCGATGCGGTCGAGCACCGCGTTCCGGTCCGCGGCGTCGAGGTCGACCGCCGCGACGACCCGCTCCTGCTCCTCGGCCACCGCGCGCAGCTCGTCGGTCGCCTCGGCCCCGCGCTCCATCAGCAGTTCGGTCCGTCGCTCGGCCAGCTCCCGGTACCGGGCCATCGGACCCTCGACCGCGATCCCGGCCACCTCCGCCCACAGCGCGCCGGCGGTCTCGTACCCGTCGGCCGCCTCGCCCGCCGCGCCGCCGGCCAGCGGAGCGACCTCGCGCAGGAAGTCGGCGTACAGCGGCCGCATCGCGCCGGGGGACGAGTACTCGGTGGTGAGGCAGTCGTGCAGGCGCCGCATGGCCGAGCCGAACGCCGGGCCGCTGTCGAAGAGTCGCGACCAGCCCTTGCGTCCGCGCCGGTCGGCCACGGCGTCGGCCCACTTCGCCATCCCGCGCAGGCCGAAGTTGCCGGCGAACCGGTTCGGCATCACGTCCTCGACCAGGTCGTGCACGGTTCCGGCGATCGCCGCACGGGCGGCCGCGGCTGCGTCGACCGGGCCGCCGCCGGGCACCACGTCGAGCATCCGGTGCCGGGTCTGGCGGTGGGCCGCCCGCGCCGCGGCGAACGCGGCCGCCGGGATCGCGACCGGCTCGAGGCACTCGTCGTCCAGCAGGACCGAGCCCGCGCGCCGTCCGACGACGCCCACGTCGTACGGCTCGGCGCCGACGTACTCGGCCGGCCGGGCGTGGTAGGGCAGACCGCCGCGGTCCACCGTGCACACGACGGCGCGCCCCTCGTCGAGGACGGTGTCGAGGTCGCGGGCGGCCTTGGCGGCGCTCGAGGTCTGCGCGGTGCGGTGCGGAACGCCGGCCCGCTCCAGCGCGCCGGTCAGGAACGGGCGCGGGTGACTCCGCGCGACGATCGTCATGGTCGGCGCGGACCCGGCGTACTCGAACGTGAAGTACATGAAGCCGATGCCGCCGGCGAGCCCGGCGACGAGCGGCTCGGCGAGCGGCGCCCCGGCGCTCGGTGCGGACGCCGGCCGCGTCGAGCAGGTGGGTCAGCAGTGCGCTGTCGTGGTGGACTCCGCCACCGAACTCGCGGTATCCCGGCACGACCCCCGCGGGGACGGGAGCGGTTGCGCCGGCGACGTGCCGGCGGGCGGTGGTGTACCGCTCGCCGGTCCGGGCCATGCGCGCGCGGACGGCGGCCTTGAGGTGCTTCTGGGTGGTCACGTCGGGCTCCCTCGGGCGGCACGGGTCCCGCGACCCCACGCGTCGTGCGGACCCGCCCGCGGACGAGGACGAGCACCTGTCGAGGACTCCCCCGAGGACATCGATCCCCTCTGCCCTCGCGGAGCCGGCGGCGTGGGCGACCGGTCAGAGGGTGTGGCGTGGGGTCCGCCGTCCGGCAGGGTATCCCGCCCGGCACGGGGAACGGGAGGGGCGGACGTCGTCCGATGACGCGACGCGGTGCCGGTTTTCCGCCCCGCCTGTCGCCCTCCGCGAGCGTGGACCGCGATGCTGTGCCGGTGATCGTGCTCGACGGGTTGACCAAGCGGTTCGGGTCGCACGTCGCCGTCGACGCCGTCACCGCCTCGGTGCGCCCCGGCCGGGTGACCGGCCTGCTCGGCCCCGACGGCTCCGGTCGGACGACGATCCTGCGCTGCATCCTCGGCCTGACCCGGCCCACGTCGGGCTCGGCGATCGTGCTCGGCCGCCGCTACCGGCAGTTGGCCCGCCCGCTGCGCCAGGTCGGCGCCCTGGTGGGGGACGGCGTCGGGCGCCCGCACCGCACCGCCTACCAACACCTGCGCGCGCTGGCGCAGAGCAACGGGCTGCCGGCCCGGAGGGTCCACGAGGTGATCGAGCTGGTGGGTCTGGGCTCGGTCGCGCACGAGCGGGTGCGCACCCTGCCCTACGCCGGCGGCCGACGGCTGGGCCTGGCCGTCGCGATGCTCGGGGATCCGGAGGTGCTGCTGCTCGACGAGCCCCTGACCGGCCTCGGTCCCGGGGGCGTCCGGCTGGTGCGGGAGCTGCTGCGTGACTTCGCCGACGAGGGCCGCACCGTGCTGGTGTCCGGGCACCCGTCCAGCGGCCTGGAGGACACGGCCGACCACCTGCTGGTGCTCGACCGTGGCAGGCTGCTGGCCGACGTGCCGGTCGCCGACATGCTCGGTGCCGGCGCCGCCATCCGGGTGCGCTCGCCGCGCGCGCCGATCCTGGCCGCGGCGCTGCGCGACCACGGCGCCGAGGTGGCCCTGGAGGTCGACGGTGCGCTGCGCATCGAGGGGCTGGACGCCGACCAGGTCGGCGACGTCGCCTTCGCCAACGACGTCCCGGTGCACGAGCTGGCCGTCGTCCCCACGACGTTGGCCGAGGCCTACCTCGCCCTGGCCGACGAGACCGGGGGGACGACGGAGTG
>CAVZOY010000005.1:0-149049 GCA_963777095.1 uncultured Actinomycetota bacterium | reverse complement strand
CGCGTCGAGGAACGCCGCCGCTCGGCCGGCTCGACGTCCGGGCCCCAGACTCCTCCAGCTGGTCGCACACCAGCAGGACCGGGACGTCCGGCGGGTCCTCGCCGGTCAGCGACGACAGCGCGTCGACCGGCGCCCGCCCCGGCGTCAGGACGACCGGCCGCCAGGCCGCGCTGCCCCCGATCGCGCCCGCCGCCGAGCGCGGGCACGAGCCCGGCCCGCACGGCGGAGGACTTGCCGGCGCCGCTCGGCCCCGACACGACGAGGAACGGCTGGTCGACGAGCCGGGCGACGAGCTGGTCGACCAGCCGGCGGCGGCCGTGGAAGAGCGCGGCGTCCGACGGCCTGGTAGGCGGCCAGGCCCAGGTACGGGCACCGCGCCGAGCCCGGCCGGGACCGGGACGGGGGCTCGGCGCGGGACGGGACGGCCGGCGCCCGCGGGCGGGTCGAGCGCCGGGTCCTGGGCGAGCACGGCCGACTCCATGTCCCGCAGCGCCGGTCCCGGGTCCGCGCCGAGCTCCTCGGCGAGCACCGCGCGCGCCCGGCGGCCCGGCGGCGAGCGCGTCGGCCTGCCGCCCGGACCGGTACAGCGCCAGCACCAGCAGCCGCCACCAGTCCTCGCGGAGCGGCTCCTCCACGACCAGCCGCTCGAGCTCGGGGACGACCGCGGCGTGCTCGCCCGCGGCGCAGCCGGGCCTCGAGCAGCGCCGCCGACGCGCGCCGGCCCGGACCTCGGCCAGCCGTCGGCGCTCGCCGGCCGCGAAGTCGGCGTCCGGCCAGTCGGCGTACGGCTCGCCGCGCCACAGCCCCACCGCCTCGGTCAGCAGGCGCGGCCGCCTCGTCGCGGGTCGCCCGAGCCGAGCCGGGCCCGGCCGAGCGCCGTCAGCTCGCCGAAGCGGAGGGTGTCGAGGTCCTCCCGGTCGACCGCGAGCGCGTACCCCGCCCCGCGGCGGACCACGTAGCGGCCGGTCGAGCCCCGGGGCCGGTCCGGCTCGAGCGCGGTGCGCAGCCGCACGAGGTGGGCCTGGAGCGACTTGCGGGCCGAGGGCGGCGACGTCCCCGTTCCAGAGCGCCTCGGTGATGCGGTCGGTGCTCACCACCCGGCCGGCGTCGGCGGCGAGCACGGCCAGGAGCAGGCGCTCCTTGGCGCCCGGGATCTCCACCGGCGCTCCGCCGTCGTCGCGGACCTCCAGCGGTCCGAGGACCGCGATGCGCATCCTGCGGACGGTAGCCACGCGGGCACGTGCGGCACAGGGGTTCCGGCCCGTCGCCCGATCCGGGCCCGCCGGCCCGTCGGTCGCCTCGGCTAGCGTGCCGACTCGTGACGCAGCCTCCATCCGAAGCCCTCGCCCTCGCCGACTCGGCCGCCCAGGAGCTCACCGCCACCGTCGGCGGCGGCCACGACGTCGCGGTGGTGATGGGGTCGGGCTGGGCTCCAGCAGCCGACGCGTTCGGTCCGGCCAGCGCGTCGGTGGCGATCGGCGACCTGCCCGGTTTCGCGGCGCCGACCGCCGTCGGGCACGGCGGCGAGATCCGCTCGGTGCGGGTGGGCGACCGCAAGGTGCTGCTCTTCCTCGGCCGCACGCACCTCTACGAGGGCCGCGGCGTCGAGCCGGTGGTCCACGGCGTCCGGACGGCGGCGGCCGCGGGCGTGCGCACCGTCGTCCTCACCAACGCCGCCGGCGGACTGCGCCCCGAGCACCGGGTCGGGCAGGCCGTCGTCATCGCCGACCACCTGAACCTGACCGCCCGCTCGCCGCTGGTGGGCGCCCACTTCGTCGACCTCACGACGCTCTACTCCCCGCGGCTGCGCGAGCTGGCCCGCGAGCTCGACCCGTCGCTGACCGAGGGCGTCTACGCCGCGCTGCCCGGTCCGCACTACGAGACGCCGGCCGAGATCCGCATGCTGCGCACCATGGGCGCCGACCTGGTCGGCATGTCCACGGCGCTGGAGGCCATCGCCGCGCGCGCCGCCGGCTGCGAGGTGTTCGGGCTGTCGCTGGTCACCAACGCCGCGGCCGGCGTGACCGGGGAGGCGCTGGACGCCGACGAGGTCGTCGCCGCCGGCAAGGCCGCGGCGTCGCGGCTGGGCGACCTGCTGGTGCGGCTCGTGGCGCGGCTGCCATGAGCCTCGTGCTCGTCACCGGCGCCGCCGGCCGCATCGGCACGGTGCTGCGCGGCGGCCTGCCCGAGCGCGGCTGGGCGCTGCGCTGCCTGGACGTCGTCCCGATCGTCGAGACCCGCCCCGGCGAGGAGCACGTCGTCGCCGACGTCGCCGACCTCGCCGCGATGGTCGACGCCACCGCAGGGCGCCTCCGCGGTGGTCCACCTGGCCGGCATCTCCGGCGAGTCGACCTGGCCGGCGATCGACCGGGCCAACATCGAGGGCACCTACGCCGACGCTCGAGGCCGCGCGCCGCGCCGGGGCGCAGCGGGTCGTGCTGGCCAGCAGCAACCACGCCACGGGGTACACGCCGCGCCCGGCATCCGGGCTGCTCCGCGAGGCCGACGCCCCGCCGCGGCCGGACACCTACTACGGGGTCTCGAAGGTGGCGATGGAGGGCCTCGGCTCGCTCTACGCCGACCGGTACGGGCTCGACGTGGTCTGCCTGCGCATCGGCAGCGCCTTCGCGGAGCCGACCACGACGCGGCACCTGGCCACCTGGCTCTCGCCCGCCGACACCGTCTCGCTGGTGCACGCGGCGCTGTCGGCGCCGTCCCCGGGCTTCGCCGTGGTGTGGGGCGTCTCGGACAACACCCGCAACTGGTGGGACCTCACCTCGGCCCGCGCGCTCGGCTACGAGCCGCAGGACGACGCCGAGGTCTACGCCGAGGCGCTGATCGAGGCCCACGGCGAGCCGGACCTCACCGATCCGGTGCACGCCCGGGTGGGTGGCGAGTTCACGCTGCCCGAGTTCGACGCCGAGCACTTCGAGCCGGGCGGCGCGCAGAGCGCAGTCCCCCGGGCCGACATCGCGCCCGGCAGCGGAGCCGGCCGGTGAGCGCCGACGTGCTCGCCGTCGCCCGCGCCTGGGCCGAGGACGACCTCGCACGAGGGCGACCGCGCCGAGATCGATGCGCTGGTCGCCGGCGGCGACACCGCCGAGCTCGCCCGCCGGTTCGCCGGCCCGCTCACCTTCGGCACCGCCGGTCTGCGCGGCCCGCTGCGCGCGGGTCCGGCCGGCATGAACGCCGCGGTCGTCACCCGCGCCGCTGCCGGGCTGGCGCGGTACCTGACCGACGAGGGGCACGGCGGCGCCGGCGTCGTCATCGGCTTCGACGCACGCCGGCGCTCCGACGAGTTCGCGCAGATCTCGGCGGCGGTGCTGACGGGCGCGGGCTTCGCCGTCCAGGTTCTGCCGCGGCCGCTGCCCACGCCGGTGCTGGCCTTCGCCGTCCGGCACCTCGGCTGTGTCGCGGGCGTGATGGTGACCGCCAGTCACAACCCGCCCGACGACAACGGCTACAAGGTCTACCTCGACGAGGGCGCCCAGATCGTGCCGCCGGCGGACCGGCGGATCGAGGCGGCGATCGCGGCGGTGGGCCCGCTGCGCGAGGTCCCGCGCGGCGAGGAGTGGCACACGCTGGACGACGGGATCATCGACGACTACGTGGCGGCGGTGGTGCGCGCGCTGGAGCCGGACCGGCTGGACACCGCGACGCGGGCCGGGCTCACCGTGGCGTACACCGCGATGCACGGCGTCGGCGCGGAGACGACGCGGGCGGTGTTCGCGGCCGCGGGCTTCCGGCTCCCGGCCAGCGTGCCCGAGCAGGACGCGCCCGACCCGCGGTTCCCCACGGTCGCCTTTCCGAACCCGGAGGAGCCCGGCGCGGTCGACCTGCTGGTCGCGCTGGCCGAACGCAGCGGCGCCGACGTGGCCATCGCCCAGGACCCGGACGCCGACCGCTGCTCGGTGGTCTGCGACGGCCGGCAGCTGACCGGCGACGAGGTGGGCGCACTGCTGGCCGACTGGCTGCTGCGCCGGGGCGTGCGCGGCACGTACGCGGCGTCCCTCGTGAGCGGCTCGCTGCTGCACGCGCTCGCGGCTGCGCACGGGGTGCGCACCGCCGAGACGCCGACCGGGTTCAAGTGGATCGTCCGCGCGGGCACCCCCGAGGCGCCGCTCGTCTTCGGCTACGAGGAGGCGCTGGGCTACGCCGTGGCGCCGGACGTCGTCCGCGACAAGGACGGCATCTCCGCCGCGCTGGCCGTGGTCCTGCTCGCCGCCGAGCTGAAGGCCGACGGGCGCACGCTCGTCGACCGGCTCGACGAGCTGGCGCAGGAGCACGGGCTGTTCGCCACCGGCCAGCTGTCGGCCCGGGTCGAGGACCTGTCGCTCATCTCCGACGCGATGGCCCGGCTGCGGGCCGCCCCGCCGACGACGCTCCTCGGCCGGCCGGTCGAGTACGCCGACCTCGCCGACGACGACCCGCCGGTCGACGCCGTCCGGCTGCTCGGCGACGGCGTCCGGGTGGTCGTGCGGCCCAGCGGCACCGAGCCGAAGCTCAAGGCCTACCTGGAGACCGTCGTGCCCGTGCACGACGACGCCGGGCTGATCGCCGCGCGCGGGCGGGGCGCCGACGAGCTCGACGAGCTGCGCACGGAGATGTCGGCGGCCCTGGGGCTCTGACCGACGCGGCTAGCGGACGACGTCTTCGCGGCAGCCGCTGGCGAGCGCGCGCTCGGCGGCGTCGAGGACCGCGACGACGTCGCGGCCGAAGGTGACGTCGCACGGGTGCGCACCGCCGCTCACCGCCGCGGCCATGAGCTCGTCGACGGCCACCGCGAAGGCCCGGGGAGCGGCGCGCTCCTCCGGGATGAGCACGATCCGACCGGCGTCCCCGTGCACGAAGAACTCGGTACCGGCCGACATCGGCGCCACCGTGTGCGACAGCGTCACCGTCGAGGCGACGCCGTTCCCGTGCCCGAGGACGAGGTGCACGGTGTCGCGGAGCCCGGCGCCGGCCTGGACCGCGACCACCGGACCGAGTGCGGGCACGAGAACCGACAGCGCGTGCGGGCCGATGTCCCACAGCGCGCCGTGCTGCTGGCGCCACGGAGACGCGTCGAAGGGCGACCCGGCGAGCGAGGACAACCAGGATGCATGGCCACCGGCGAGGGTGGTGCGAGCGGCCTGCTCCAGCCACGACGACGTCTCCGGCTGGAACCGGAAGGTGAAGAACACGACCGACGCGACACCTGCGTCGGCGACCGCGGCGATCAGCCGGTCGGCTGCGGCCAGGTCGAGCGCGATCGGCTTCTCCAGCAGGAGGTGCTTGCCGGCGCCGGCGGCCCGCTCGGCCAGCGGCGCCTGCACGTCGGGCGGCAGGGCCACGGCGACCGCGTCGACGTCGGCCAGCAGCGCGTCGACGTCGCCGTAGCCCGGGACGTCGAACTCCGCGCCGGCCGCCTTCGCCTTCGCCAGGTCACGTCCCCAGATGCCGACCAGCTCCGCGCGCGGGTGCGCGGCCAGCGCCGCGGCATGGACCTCCCGCGCCCAGAAACCCGTGCCGAGGACGCCGAAGCGCACGCTCAGACCGCGCCGAACTGGCGGTCGCCGGCGTCCCCGAGGCCCGGGACGATGTAGGCCTTGTCGTTCAGCCGCTCGTCGACGCTGGCCGTGAACACGCGCAGCGGCAGGCCGCTCTCCTCCAGCCGGCGCAGTCCGTCGGGGGCGGCGAGTGCGCAGAGCACGGTGATCGACGTGGTGCCGCGCTCGGTGAGCAGGCCGCAGCAGTGCACGAGCGAACCGCCGGTGGCGAGCATCGGGTCGAGGACGAAGACATCACGGCCGACCAGGGTCTCCGGCAGCGAGGCCATGTACGCCTCGGGCTGGAAGGTCTCCTCGTTGCGCGCCAGGCCGACGAAGCCCATCTGCGACTCGGGCAGCATCCGGTGCGCCGTGTCGGCCATGCCGAGACCGGCGCGCAGGACCGGCACGATCAGCGGCGGCGCGGAGAGCCGGTACCCCGTCGTCCCCGTCACCGGGGTCGTGATCGGCTCCTCGAGCAGCTCCAGCTCGCGGGTCGCCTCGTAGACCAGCATCTGCGTGAGATCCCGCAGCGCCGCCCGGAAATTGGCGTTGTCGGTGCGCTCGTCGCGCATCCGCGACAGTCGGGCGCGGGCCAGCGGGTGGTCGACGACGGTCAGCTGCACGCGCGACACCGTAGCGGGCACGCTCCGGAGCGCCCGACCGGTCCGGCGGAGAAAGGGCTGTCCGAGAGCCGGATCGGCGGTTAGCGTGTCGCTGCTCCCCGCCCCCGGTACGGAGGTTCTTCCCGCATGCGCCGCACTGTTGTCGTCCTGGCCACGGCCGCTGTCTTCGCCCTCGGCGCCGCAGCGCCGGCCGCTGCCGCGCCGCCGATCATGGACGACCACGACTGCCGCGTCACGTTCACGCAGTGCAACCCCGGCCTCCACAACGGCTGGCCGGACGGGCAGACGGTTCCCGAGCGCCGGAACGTCGGGGGCTGATCGGAGGATGGACATGCGACGCAAGCTCGGACGGCTCGCAGCGACGACAGGGGTCGCTCTCGCCCTCGCGGTCATGACCGCCACACCCGCGGACGCACGCCGCAACGTGGGCGGCACGATCCCGGCGGACTCCTTCTGCCTGAAGCCAGGCACCGTCGTCCTCACCGAGGAGGCCGACGCCAACACGCCGTGCGTCTGCTACGTCGTCGAGTCCGGGAGGTTCAACAACCTGGGTCGGGGCTCCTGCCCGGAGGGACTGCCCGAGATCAAGATCGACCGCAACGTCGGCGGCTGACGGGCTGGCACCTCCTCCCCCCGGGGCAGCACGCTTCGGAGCCGCTTCCCCCGCAGGGGAAGATGGACGGCATGACGCACGTCCTCGACCCGACAGCGCTGTCCGAGCCTGCCCGGCCGACCGCCGCACCGCTGTCGCCCTTCACCGACGTCACGACCTCGGACGCCGCCTTCCGCGCGTTCCTCCACGGCCTGCCCGGCGTCGACCAGGTCGGCGCCGAGGCCCGGACAGCGGCCCTGGGCACCCGTTCGATCAAGACGACGTCGAAGGCGTGGGCCATCGACACCGCCATCCGGATGGTCGACCTGACCACGCTGGAGGGCGCCGACACCCCCGGCAAGGTGCGGTCGCTCGCCGCCAAGGCCCGCCGCCCCGACCCGGGCGACGACGGCTGCCCCGCGGTGGCCGCCGTCTGCGTCTACGGCGACCTCGCCGGCGTGGCCCGCGACGCGCTGACCGGCACCGGCGTCCACGTCGCCGCCGTGGCCACCGCGTTCCCGAGCGGCCGAGCCAGCCGCGCGGTCAAGATCGCCGACGTCAAGGACGCCGTGGCCAACGGCGCCGACGAGATCGACATGGTCATCGACCGCGGCGCGTTCCTCACCGGCCGCTACCTCGACGTCTTCGACGAGATCGTCGCGGTCAAGGAGGCCTGCGGGGACGCGCACCTCAAGGTGATCCTCGAGACCGGCGAACTGGTCACGCTGGACAACGCCCGCCGCGCCTCGTGGCTGGCCATGCTCGCCGGGGCCGACTTCATCAAGACCTCCACCGGCAAGATCTCCCCCGCGGCGACCCTGCCGGTCTGCCTGGTGATGCTCGAGGCCGTTCGCGACTTCCGCGCCACCACCGGGCGCCAGGTCGGCGTCAAGCCTGCCGGCGGCATCCGCACCACCAAGGACGCGATCAAGCACCTCGTGCTCGTGCACGAGACCGTCGGGCCCGACTGGCTCGACGCCGACTGGTTCCGCCTCGGCGCCTCCAGCCTGCTCAACGACCTGCTGCTGCAGCGCCAGAAGCTGCGCACCGGCCACTACTCCGGCCCCGACTACGTGACGGTGGACTGACCCCGCATGACGAATTCCCAGGCCGCCGACCCGGCCGCCAGCCCCTTCGTGTACGCCCCCGCCCCCGAGTCGCGCTCGATCGTCGACATCGCGCCGTCCTACGGACTGTTCATCGACGGCGAGTTCGTCGACGGCACCGGCGAGGCCTTCAAGACCGTCAACCCGGCCACCGAGGAGGTCCTCACCGAGGTCTCGTCCGGCAGCGCGGCCGACGTCGACCGCGCGGTGAAGGCCGCCCGGCGCGCGTTCACCCGCGTCTGGGGCCCGATGCGCCCCGCCGACCGCGGCAAGTACCTGTTCCGGATCGCCCGCATCCTGCAGGAGCGGGCGCGCGAGTTCGCCGTGCTCGAGTCGCTCGACAACGGCAAGCCGATCCGCGAGTCCCGCGACGTCGACGTGCCCCTCGCCGCGGCGCACTTCTTCTACCACGCAGGCTGGGCCGACAAGCTCGACTGGGCCGGCCTCGGCCCCGGCCCGAAGCCGCTGGGCGTGGCCGGTCAGGTCATCCCGTGGAACTTCCCGCTGCTGATGCTGGCGTGGAAGGTCGCGCCCGCGCTGGCCACCGGCAACACCGTCGTCCTCAAGCCGGCGGAGACCACCCCGCTGTCGGCGCTGCTGTTCGCCGAGGTCTGCAAGCAGGCCGACCTGCCGCCCGGGCGTGGTCAACATCGTCACCGGCGCCGGCGACACCGGCCGGGCCGTGGTCGAGCACGACGACGTCGACAAGGTCGCGTTCACCGGCTCGACCGAGGTCGGCAAGGCCATCGCCCGGGCCGTGGCCGGCACCCGCAAGAAGCTGACGCTCGAGCTCGGCGGCAAGGCGGCGAACATCGTGTTCGACGACGCCCCGATCGACCAGGCCGTCGAGGGCATCGTCCAGGGCATCTTCTTCAACCAGGGCCACGTCTGCTGCGCGGGCAGCCGGCTGCTGGTGCAGGAGAACATCCACGACGAGCTCATCGCCTCCCTGCAGCGGCGCATCGGCACGCTGCGCGTGGGCGACCCGCTGGACAAGAACACCGACATCGGCGCGATCAACTCCGCCGAGCAGCTGGCCCGGATCCGCGAGCTCTCCGACTACGGCGAGGCCGAGGGCGCGCACCGCTGGCAGCCGGTGTGCGAACTGCCCGACCGCGGCTACTGGTTCCCGCCGACGATCTTCACCGACGTCTCCCCCGCCCACCGGATCGCCCGCGACGAGGTGTTCGGCCCGGTGCTGTCGGTGCTGACCTTCCGGACACCGGACGAGGCGGTTGCCAAGGCGAACAACAGCACCTACGGGCTGTCGGCCGGCATCTGGAGCGAGAAGGGCTCCCGGATCCTCAAGATCGCCGACCAGCTGCGCGCCGGCGTGGTCTGGGCCAACACGTTCAACAAGTTCGACCCGACGTCGCCGTTCGGCGGCTACAAGCAGTCCGGCTACGGCCGCGAGGGCGGCCGGCACGGGCTCGCCGCCTACCTGAAGGGTGCCGCGCAGTGACCGACCGTCTCGCCGTCCGCAAGACCTACAAGCTCTACATCGGCGGCGCGTTCCCGCGCTCGGAGTCGGGGCGCTCCTACGAGGTGACCGACGCCAAGGGCCGGTTCGTCGCCAACGCCGCCTGGGCCTCCCGCAAGGACGCACGGGACGCCGTCGTCGCCGCCCGCGGCGCCTTCGCAAGTGGTCGGGCACCACCGCGTACAACCGCGGCCAGGTGCTCTACCGCGTCGCCGAGGTGATGGAGGGCCGGCACGCGCAGTTCGTCGACGAGGTCGAGGCCGGCGAGGGCCTGTCGTCGTCCAAGGCACGCGCCGCCGTGGACGCCGCCATCGACCGCTGGGTCTGGTACGCGGGGTGGACCGACAAGCTGGCCGCCGTCGTCGGCGGGGCCAATCCCGTCGCCGGGCCGTACTTCGACTTCTCGCTGCCCGAGCCGAGCGGCGTGATCGCCGTGCTCGCACCTCAGCAGTCGTCGCTGCTCGGCCTGGTCAGCGTGCTGGCACCGGTGCTCGCCGGGCGGCAACACCGCCGTCGTGGTCAGCTCGAAGGCCCGGCCGCTGCCCGCCGTGACCCTCGGCGAGGTGCTGGCCACCAGCGACGTCCCCGGCGGCGTGGTCAACCTGCTCACCGGCGACGCCGAGGAGATCGGACCGTGGCTGGCCGAGCACGCCGACGTCGACGGCATCGACCTGACCGGCGCCCAGCCCGGCCGCGCGATGGAGCTCGAGCGGATGGCCGCCGGCACGATCAAGCGGGTCATCCGGCCGCCGGCTCCGGAGCACGAGTGGACGGCGGACCCCGGCCTGGGCCGGATGACGCCGTTCCTCGAGACCAAGACCGTCTGGCATCCGATCGGCGTCTGAGGAGGTGTCCTCTCCCCCGCTGGACGAGGCGACGGCGCGATCGTGGCTGGCCGTCGCCGTCGAGGAGGCGCGGGCCGGGCTGGCCGAGGGCGGCATCCCGATCGGGGCCGCCCTCGTCGGCGCCGACGGGCAGGTCCTCGGCCGGGGACACAACCGGCGCGTGCAGGACGGCGACCCGTCGGTGCACGGCGAGACGGCCGCCTTCCGGGCCGCCGGGCGACAGCGCTCCTACCGGGGCACGACGATGGTCACCACGCTCTCGCCCTGCTGGTACTGCAGCGGGCTGGTGCGCCAGTTCGGCATCTCCCGGGTCGTCATCGGCGAGGCCCGCACCTTCTCCGGCGGTCACGACTGGCTGGCCGAGCACGGCGTGGAGGTGCTGGTTCTCGACGACCCGGAGTGCGTGGAGCTGATGACGCGGTTCATCGCGGAGCACCCCGCGCTGTGGTTCGAGGACATCGGCGAGGACGAGCGGTAGTTCCGATCCGGTAACCGGGCAGCGAGCTCCCAGGTCCATCGGGCAGGATCGGGTCTCGTGGCCAGGCCCAGCATCGTCCCCATCGCCCTGACTCTCGACGACCGCACCGGCTACACCCTGTGGGCTCCACCGTGGGAGGAGGACGGCGAGGAGTGGCAGGCCTTCCTCGGCACCACCGCCGACGACACCGCGACGGTGCATCTCTTCCCGACGCCCGCGGCGCTCGCCGCGTTCTGTCGCACCGCCACCGAGCACGACCTGGCCGACCACCCCGTCTGGCCGGTGGTCGTGAGCCTCGGCGCCGCCGACCTCACCCCTGACGACGACCATCGCTACGACCTCGACGGCGTCTACGACATCGCCGCCGAGCGGCCCGATCGCTGGGCGGTCGACGAGCTGGCCGCGACCGTGGACATGGTCGGGCGGCTGGCCGAGTGCCTGGACACCTCCGGCGAGGTGGACGACGAGGACGAGGACGTCGTCGCCGACGAGGAGGGCCAGTTCGAGGCCGTCGCGGAGCTCGTGGCCAAGCCGGAGATCGGCTCGCTCGGGCTGGGTGTCGACGCGTTCGCCGGTCGCTCCGGCGAGCAGGCCTGGGCCGGCGCCGGCCGGGCGCTCGACGAGCTCTGGGAGGACGTCGTCGAGGAGCTCGGCGAGCACCTGGACTGGACCGGCGGCGGCACGGTGACCCTCGACGACTATCCGGCGGCCGCCGAGGAGGACGACGCGGACCTGGCGGACGCCGCCGATGATGACCTCGACGAGGGCGACGCCGACGAGGACGCCGTCCCGGCCCGCCGTCCGGCCGCCGCAGGCGCGACCGCGGTCGGCTCGGCCGAGGCGGCGACCGCCGGGGTGTCCACCATCCGCGGCAACAGCCGGATCAGCGCCGGCCCCGCCGAGGTCGCCGCCGCCGGCGAGTTCTGGGAGGCCGTCGGCATCCTGCCCGTGGAGGTGGTCGTCCCGGACGGCGCCGGCCTCACGCTGCGCTGCTACGTCGAGGACGAGGCCCGCTTCCTCGGCCGCGACGGCGAGATCTTCGTGTTCGACACCCCGGCCGACCTGGCCCGCTTCTGCGCCGGGCGGGAGCGCCACGACCTCTCCGACATCGCCTCGTGGCCGGAGGTCGCCGACACCGACGTCCTCCCGCTGCCCGCCGAGGAGGACCGCTACGACCTGACCGAGCTCTCCGAGGTGCTCACCGAGGTGGTCGACGGCGCGACGGGACTGGTGGCGCACCGAGTGCTGGCCCAGCCGGTCGAGGGCGTCCGCGACCTCGCCGAGTACGCCCGCCTGACCCGCGTCGAGCAGTTGCTCTCCCCCGGCACGGCACTGGCCCGAGCCGTCGTCCGCTCGGAGCGGGAGCCGGACCTCCCGCTCGACGTCGCCGAGGCCGCCGCGGTCCACACCGAGTGGGACGAGGTCGTGACCGCCGTCAGCGGCGCGCTGGTCTTCCGCGACTGAGGGCGATGACCCTGTTGATCAGGTCACCTGATCCACGGTGCAGGCCAGTGACCACTCGGTCTGAACGTTGTCGAGGCCGCGGCGGAGGAACTGGCGCAGCCCTTGCCGGTCTTTGATCTGACCGAACACCGGCTCCACCGTGCGCCCGCGCAGCCGGTACTCCTCAGCGCCTTGGCGGGTGCGCAGCTTGGCCTGGGCGCGGCCGGTGGCCGGGCGACGGATCATCGGTTTCGGTCCGGCCGGATCCGCGCCGGCGGCGCGCTGCTCGTCGCTGATCAGCGGGGCCAGCAGATGCACCCCGCGGGTCTCGGCCTCGGCGAAGGCGGCCTCGTTGGCGTAGCCGGCGTCGGCGACCACGGTGTCGCCCGCGTCGTCGATCCCGGCCCCGGTCAGCTGCTCGACCACGGCGTCGACGACGTCGAAGACCAGGCCGGCGTCGACCTGCTGCTGGGTGACCATCGCCCCGACGACGATCTGCTCGGCGGTGACCGCGGCCTGGGCGTTGTAGCCCTGCACCAGCCCGCGTCCGCCACGCATCGCCCGGGAGTCCGGGTCGGTGGTGTTCGCCCGCGGTGGCTTGCCCGACTTCGTCGGCGGCGGCTTGTCACCGGGCTGCGCGCCGCGGCGGGTCCCCGCCTGCTGGCGGCGGGCCCATTCGGCCTTCTTCGCCTCCTGCTCGGCGACCCGGGCGGCGTCCTCCTCGTCCAGGCGCTGCTTGGCCGCCTTCAGCCGGGCCAGCCGCTCGGCCCGCCGCCGCAGCTCCGGCGGCAGCTCATCGCCGCGGTCCGGGCCGTGTTCGGCGTCCTCGGCGGCGTCGGTGGCCGCCTGCTCGTCGAGCAGCTCGGCTGCCAGCCGCCGGAACCGGGCCTGCTCCTCGCGCATCTGGTGCGCCAGCGCCGCCGAGGTGGAGTTGGCCGACCAGGATGCGTTCGCCGCGATCTTCGACCCGTCCACCGCGATCACCCCGAGGTGCACCATCCCGGCCTCGTGACACAGCCGCAGCACCTGCGCGAACAGGCCCGTCAACGGCTTGCGGTGCAACCGGGGTCGTAGCTCACTGTCGACGATGAGCCCGGACCCCCGTAGCTGAGCCAGGACCCCGCACCTGAGCCACGACACGACAGCGGCCCCTTCCCGGATCGGGAAGGGGCCGCTGTCGGTTATCGGTGCTGGGGTCAGCCGTCGGTGCGGGCGGGCCGGCGCGGCCGGTCACCGCGCCACGGCCGGTCGTCCCGGCGCGGGCGGTCGCCCGAGGGGCGCTCGCCGTAGGACCGGCGCGGGCCGCCACGGGAGCCGCCCTCCGGACGCGGACGGCGTCCACCCGACCCGGCGGGCCGCCGCGACTCGCGGACGGTCCGCTCGACCGGCTCCACGTGCACGCCCTTGGCGACGAGGTCGGCGATCACCGCGTCGCCCGGGCGGACCCGGTCGATCCGCGGGTCCAGCTTGACCTGGCGGAAGTGCCGCTTGGCCTGGCCGACCTGGTCGGGCAGGAGCAGCGACACGACGACGCCACCGGCGCCGGCGCGGGCCGTGCGGCCCGAGCGGTGCATGTAGGTCTTCGAGTCCGCCGGCGGGTCGTAGTGCAGGACCAGCGACACGTCGTCGACGTGGATGCCGCGGGCGGCGACGTCCGTGGCGACGAGGACCGGCGACCGCGCGTCGGTGAAGGCCTCCAGCGCACGACGGCGGGCTGATTGCGGCAGACCGCCGTGGATCGCCTCGGCCTTGATGCCGGCCTCGACCAGGTGCTGGGTCAGCCGGTCGACGCCGAGCTGGGTGCGCGCGAAGACGATCGTGCGACCCGGCCGAGCGGCCAGCTCCTTGGTGAGAGTCACCTTGTCGCGGAAGGCGATCGAGTAGGCCAGGTGCTCGGCCGGCGTGGCGGCGCCGCCGGGGCGGACCACCTCGTGCCGGGCCGGGTCCTTGAGGTAGCGGCGGACCAGCGAGTCGACCTCGCCGTCCAGCGTGGCCGAGAACAGCAGCCGCTGGGCGTTCGGGTCGGTCTGGTCGAGCAGCTCCTTGACCACGGGCAGGAAGCCGAGGTCGGCCATGAAGTCGGCCTCGTCCAGGACGGTGACGACGACCTCGCCGAGGTTCGCCTCGCCCTGGTTGATCAGGTCCTGCAGCCGGCCCGGGGTGGCGATGACGACGTCGACGCCGCGACGCAGCTGCTGGATCTGGCGGTACATCGGCGCACCGCCGTAGACGGTGGTCGTGTGCACGCCGATGGACTGGCCCAGCGGCGCCAGGTTGTCCTGAACCTGCTGGGCGAGCTCACGGGTGGGCACCAGGATCAGTCCGCGCGGAGCGCGGCGGCCCTGACGGACGTCGGCGCCGAGGCGGGCGAGCAGCGGCAGGCCGAAGGCCAGCGTCTTGCCGGAGCCGGTCGCGGCCTTGCCCAGCACGTCGCGCCCGGCGAGGGCGTCGGGCAGGGCGGAGGCCTGGATGGCGAACGGATGACGGATCCCGCGGCGTTCCAGCGCCGTCACCAGCGTCTGGGGCAGGCCCAGCTCGGCGAAGGTGGGGCCGGTCGGCTCGGGGGTGTTCTCGATGGGGAGGTCGGCGGCCAGGCTCGGCTCGTCGACCAGGACAGCGTTGTTCAGAGCAAGGTCGTTCAAGGACATACGGGGGTGGGACTCCGATACAGCTCGGGCGCGTCCCGTGGCGATTGCGCGGCCGCCGTCGATCGGCGTCCTCACTGGCGGTCAGCCGGCGTCTGTCCGGACGCGGCGACCTGCACGGATGCGCTCATGCCCGGACGGACCGTCCGGGAGGATGGCCGGCGAGTGCCGGCACACCCACGGTAGCAGTGATGATCACCCCTCTGTTCCCGCGGGCAGGGTGGGCGCCATCACGCTCCGTCAGGCGCGCAGCGCCGCGTAGCCCGGTCGCACGACCTCGGTGAGCAGCCGCGACCGGACGGCGTCGTCGGCGAACGCGCCCGCGAGGGCACGCTCGGTGACGGTCTGGACGTCGTCCCAGGTCCAGCCGAACGTGCCGGCGACGGCGGCGATCTCGCTGGTCGCCGAGACGTCGCTCATCAGCCGGTTGTCGGTGTTCAGCGTGACGGCGAAGCCCGCGCGGTAGAGCCGGTCGACCGGGTGCGAGGCCAGCGACGCGTAGGCGCCGGTCTGCACGTTGGACGACGGCGCCACCTCCAGGGGGACGCCGGTGTCGAGCACCCGCTGTGCGACGGGCCCCAGCGCGCCGTCCGCGGGCACCTCGTCGGCGATGCGGACGCCGTGGCCGAGCCGCTCGGCACGGGCGCCGTCCAGCGCGGCGCGGATGCTGTCGATACCGGCGGCCTCGCCGGCGTGGATCGTGCGATGGGCACCGGCGCGGTCGAGCAGCGCGATGGCGGCGGGGATGCGGTCGGGTGGGAAGCCGTCCTCGGGCCCGGCGAGGTCGAAGCCCACGACGCCACGGTCGCGGTAGCGGACGACGAGGTCGGCGACCTCCTCCCAGCGATGGTTCTGGCGCATGGCGCACAGCAGCGACCCGACGACGATCGGCGTGCCCGCGGCCGCGGCGTCGCGGCTGCCGGTGGCGAAGCCGTCGAGGATCGCCTCGACCGCCTCCTCGATCGGCGTGCCCCGCGCGGTCAGCAGCTCGGGGGCCATGCGCACCTCGGCGTACACGACGCCGTCGGCGGCCAGGTCGAGGGCGCACTCGTGGGCCACCCGGGCGACCGCGTCCGGGTGCTGCATGACCCCGACGGTGTGCCGGAAGGTGTCCAGGTACTGCACGAGCGAGCCGCTGTCGGCGGCGTCCCGGAACCAGTGGGCGAGCTCGTCGGCGTCGTCCGCGGGCAGGTCGTCGTAGCCGTGCTTCTCCGCGAGCTCCAGCACCGTCCGCGGCCGCAGTCCGCCGTCCAGGTGGTCGTGGAGGAGCACCTTCGGGGCGCGACGGATCGACTCGACGTTCAGGAGGGGCACTCCAGCAACCTAACGGCTGCCGCGCTCCTGCCAGCGGAACGTGGCCACGCACAGCACCAGCCCGATGACGCACCAGACGGCCAGCACGAGCGCGATCCGGCCCAGCTCCCAGCTGCCCGCCGGCTCGAGCGCGGCCATCGAGTCGGGCAGGAACACCGACCGCAACCCCTGCGCCATCCACTTGAGCGGAAAGGCCGCGGCGACGGTCTGCATCCAGGTGGGGATCTCGCTGAACTGGAAGAAGACGCCGGAGATGAACTGCAACAGCAGCGCGAACGGCGTGACCACCGCCGACGCCGAACGGCCGTTCTTGGCGATGCTGGACAGCGAGATGCCCAGCAGCGTGCAGGACGCCGAGCCGAGCACGGTCACCCAGGCGAAGGTCAGCCAGTCGCTCCCCGAGGGCAGATCGATGTCGTAGAACAGCACGCCGATCGCCAGCAGCACCGCGATGATCACGACGGTGACCGCCAGCACCTGGACGACCTTGCCGACGAAGTAGGCGCTCTTGGGCATCGGCGTCCCGGCGAGGCTCTTCAGCGTTCCGTCGGAGCGCTCGGTGGCGATGCTGATCGCCATGTTCTGCAGGCTGGCGCCCAGCACGCCGGCGGCGATGATCCCGGCCATGAAGTACTGGGTGAAGGTCACCCCGTTGCCGAGGTCGAAGTCCAGCACCGCACCGAAGACGACGAGCAGCAGCACCGGCAGCATCAGCGTGAAGACCACTGCCTCGCGCTGCCGGAAGAACTCCTTGAGCTCCACGACCGCGCGCGAGCGGAACACCCGGCCCAGCGAGGGCAGCGCGTGCTCCCTGCTACGGGGGGCGGTGGTGGTCATCGTCCGTCGCCGATCATCCGGAGGTAGACGTCCTCGAGGGTCGGCCGGGCGACGGCCAGGTCGGGCACCTCGCCCGGGAACCGCGCGGCCAGGTCGCGGACGAACGCCGTCGGCGTCGCCGTCTCGGCGCTGCGCCGGGCGCCGTCCTCGGACCAGCTGACGACCGCGGGCGCGGTCTCCCGCCCCCCGAGCAGCGCCGGGACGGCGACCTGAGCCAGCCGGCCACGGGTGATGACGCCGACCCGGTCGGCCAGCGCCTCGGCCTCGTCGAGGTAGTGGGTGGTGAGCAGCATCGTCGTGCCGAGCTCGCGCAGGGAACGGATCAGCGTCCAGAACTGCCGCCGGGCCTCCGGGTCGAAGCCGGTGGTGGGCTCGTCGAGGAACAGCAGCGTCGGTCGGCCGACGATGCCGAGTGCGACGTCGAGCCGACGACGCTGCCCGCCGGACAGCGACTGGCCGCGCACGCGCGCCTTCTCGGTCAGCCCGACCAGCTCGAGCACCTCGTCCGGATCGAGCGGATCCGGGTAGAGGTCGGCCCGCGCGGCCACCGTCTCCCGCACCGAGAGCTGGCTCTCGCCCGAATTGGACTGCAGCACGATGCCGAGCCGCGACTTCCACGCCCGGCCTCCGCGGGCAGGGTCCTCACCGAGAACCCGGACCTCGCCGGCGTCGCGCTCGCGGTAGCCCTCGCAGATCTCGACCGTCGTCGTCTTGCCGGCGCCGTTGGGCCCGAGCAGAGCGAAGATCTCGCCGCGTCGGATGTCCAGGTCGAGCCCGCCGACCGCCACGAAGTCGCCGTAGCGCTTGATCAGCCCACGGATCGAGATGGCCGCGTCCGGGTCGAGCGGAGCGGGGGTGGGCTGCACCGCCGCCCTGGTGCTGGTCACGAAAATCGAGTCTCCCACGCGCCTTCAGGCGGTGATGCGGTCGACCAGCAGCGGCAGCGTCTCGTCGCCGGTGTCCACGCCGACGGCGCCCTCGAGCGCCTCCAGCGCGCGCGGGATCCGCGCCGCGTCGTCGGTGCGCAGCTCGAGCAGCGGCTGCCCCTCGGTGACCTGTTCCCCCACGCCCGCCGTCCAGACGACGCCCGCGGACGCCGACACCGGGTCCTCCTTGCGCGCCCGGCCGGCGCCGAGCCGCCAGGCCGCGACGCCCAGCGCGAAGGCGTCCAGCCGGGTGAGCGTGCCGGTGGCCGGCGCCGTCACCACGTGGGTCTCCGCCGGCTGCGGCAGCGGCGCGTCGGGGTCGCCGCCCTGCGCCGCGATCATGCGCCGCCACACGTCCATGGCCCGGCCGTCGGCCAGGGCGTCGGCCGGGTCGACGTCGTCGCGGCCGACCGCGCCGAGCATCTCCCGGGCCAGGGCCAGGGTCAGCTCGACGACGTCGGCCGGCCCGCCACCCGCGAGCACCTCGACCGACTCCTCGACCTCGACGGCGTTGCCCGCCGTGCGGCCCAGCGGCCGATCCATGGCAGTGACGAGCGCGATCGTGCGGACGCCGGCGGCCTCGCCGAGGCCGACCATCGTGCGGGCGAGCTCGCGGGAGGACTCGGGGTCCTTCATGAACGCGCCGGAGCCGGTCTTCACGTCCAGCACCAGCGCGTCGGCGCCCTCGGCGATCTTCTTGCTCATGATCGAGCTGGCGATGAGCGGGATCGACTCCACCGTGCCGGTGACGTCGCGCAGCGCGTAGAGCAGCTTGTCCGCCGGCGCCAGGTCGTTGCCCGCCGCGCAGATGACGGCGCCGACGTCCCGGAGCTGCTGGAGGTAGGCCTCCTCGTGCACGTCGGCCCGCCAGCCGGGGATCGACTCCAGCTTGTCCAGGGTGCCGCCCGTGTGCCCGAGGCCCCGGCCCGACAGCTGCGGCACGGCCACCCCGCATGCGGCGACGAGCGGGGCCAGCGGCAGCGTGATCTTGTCGCCGACGCCGCCGGTCGAGTGCTTGTCGGCCGTCGGCCGGCCGAGCGAGGTCAGGTCCTTGCGCTCGCCGGAGTCGATCATCGCCTGCGTCCAGGCGGCGAGCTCGTCCGGTGCCATGCCGCGGAAGAAGATCGCCATGAGCAGCGCGCTCATCTGCTCGTCGGGGACGGCGCCCCGCGTGTACGCGTCGATGACCCAGCGGATCTGCTCCGGGGAGAGCCCGGCGCCGTCCCGCTTGGCCCGGATGACGTCGATCGCGTCGAACGCCGCCATCAGCCCTGGCCCCGTTCGGCGGCCGCGAGGAGGTCGTCCGGGCCGAAGGCGTCCGGCAGCACCTCGCGCATCGGCACGATCCCGAGCGACACCGTCTCGATGAGCATGTCCGCGCCGCCGTGCTCCCAGAGCAGCTGGCGGCAGCGCCCGCACGGCATGAGGGGCTGACCGTCGCCGCCCACGCAGGCGACCGCGACGAGCCGGCCGCCGCCGGTGCGGGCGAGGTCGCTGACCATGCCGCACTCGGCGCACAGACCCAGGCCGTAGGACGCGTTCTCGACGTTGCAGCCGGTGACCACGCGGCCGTCGTCGACCAGGCCCGCCACGCCCACCGGGAACGTCGAGTAGGGGGCGTAGGCGTGCGTCATCGCCTCCCGGGCCGCCGCGCGCAGGGCGTCCCAGTCGGGTTCGGCCACTAGTTCTCACCCCGTCGGTAGACCAGGCCGTCGGCCTTCGGCATCCGCAATCGCTGGGAGGCCAGCGACAGCACCAGCAGCGTGGTGACGTGCGGCGTGAACGACACGACGCCCGGCGGCAGCTCGTCGATCAGCAGCCAGCCGACGAAGCTGGCGACGGCGAAGGCGCCGGCCAGCACCGCCTGAACGAGCTTGCCGCG
Organism: uncultured Actinomycetota bacterium; assembly: GCA_963777095.1. GTDB lineage: Bacteria > Actinomycetota > Actinomycetes > Mycobacteriales > Geodermatophilaceae > CAVZOY01. The sequence continues at coordinate 129,347 of CAVZOY010000005.1, read as the reverse complement.
GGTCGCCTGCCACACCGCGACGATCACCAGCAGGATCGCGACCAGGAGCAGCAGCGCGACGACCGCCGACCGGCTGCGCAGCTGCAGGGCGTCGGCGAAGCCGAACAACCCCGCGCCGGCCGCCAGCCCGCCGGGCCGCCAGTTGCCGAAGATCAGCGCGGCCAGGCCGATGAACCCGCGGCCGTTGACCTGGCCCTCCCGGTAGTAGTCGGCGATGAACACCAGGAACACGCCGCCGAGGCCGGCGAGGCCGCCGGAGATGATCACCGCGATGTACTTCAGCCGGTAGACCGGGACGCCGAGCGAGTCGGCCGCGGCCGGGTTCTCCCCGCAGGACCGCAGCCGGAGGCCGAACGCCGTGCGCCAGAGGATCAGGTACGACAGCGGGATCAGCAGCAGCGCGACGAGCGTCAGGATGCCGATGCTGCTCGTCACGCCCTTGGCCACGCCGGCCAGGTCGCTGACCAGGAACCAGCGCTGCCCTTCGAGCGCCCCGAGCAGGTCGGGGCCCGACGAGAGCACCGGCAGCGAGAACTGCGGCTGATCACTGGACACCGGCGGCGACTGGGTGACGCCGCCGCCCGCGGGGTTGTCGCTGTAGAACAGCTCGGACAGGAACCGCACGATGCCGGCCGCGAGGATGTTGATGGCGACACCGGAGACCACGTGGTCGACGCCGAAGGTCACCGTGGTCAGGGCGTGCAGCAGTCCGCCGAGGGCACCGAACAGCACCCCGCCGAGGACGGCGGCGGTCCAGCCCCACTGGTAGCCGGCCCAGCCGGCTCCCCAGGTGCCGAGGATCATCATGCCGTCGAGGCCGATGTTGACCACGCCCGCGCGCTCGGAGTAGAGCCCGCCGAGGGCGGCCAGACCGATCGGCACCGCCAGCAGCAGCGCCGCCCGCAGCGTCGAGGCCGACGTCAGCGCGTCGGCGCCGCTGAGGACGCGGACGAACGAGACCACCAGCAGCGCGGCCAGCACGATCCACACCAGCCGTCGTCCGCGGCCGCCGCCGGTCAGGAGGTCGGTCAGCGGTCCGCGGCTCGGCCGCTCCGTCTGAGCAACGCTGCTCACGCCTGCACCTCCGGTCGCGTGCCCGGACGCCCGGCGAGCGTGTCCCCGGACGGTTCGTCGCTGCCGTCACCGGCCAGCATCCTGGGTACTTGTGCGGCCCCCCGTTCGGCGGCGCGACGTGCCAGCCGGGTGGCGATCTCGTTGGCGACGACGACGGCCAGCACGATGGTGCCCTGGATGATCGTCACGACCGACGAGGGGAACTGCTCGATCTGCAGCGGCACCTGCGACCGGTCGAGGAAGGCGAAGAGCAGCGCGGCCAGGGCGATGCCGACCGGCCGGTTGCGCCCCAGCAGGGCCACCGCAATGCCCAGGAACCCCAGGCCGGCGGTGAAGTTCGTCGTGTACGCGTGCGTCGATCCGAACAGGTCGGGGAGGCCGATCAACCCGGCGGTGGCGCCGGACAGCACCATCGCCTTGATCACCATCCCGCGTGCGTCGACGCCTGCGACGGTCGCGGCGGACGGGGAGAGCCCGCTGGCCTTGAGGTCGAACCCGAACCGGGTCCGGTTGAGCAGCACGGCGATCACCACGCCGACGACGATCGCGATCGGCAGGAACCCGTAGAGCTGCCGCGGCGGGTTGGCCAGCCCCAGCGCCCCCAGCACGCCGTTGAGCCCCGGCAGCCACCCGGACTCGGCGATCTCGGTGGTCTTCACGACCCCCGAGCTCTCCTCCGGCCCGCGGAAGGGCCCCGTGAGCAGGTAGGAGGTCAGCCCGATCGCGACGAAGTTGAGCATGATCGAGCTGATGACCTCGCTGACGCCGCGCGTCACCTTGAGGACCGCCACGATGCTCGCCCAGGCCGCTCCGACCGCCATGGCCACGACGATGATGAACAGCACGTGCAGCGGACCCGGCAGGGCGACGGCCGCTCCGGCCGCAGCAGCGATGATCGTGGCCAGCCGGTACTGCCCCTCGACGCCGATGTTGAACAGCCCCATGCGGAAGGCGATGGCCACGGCCAGGCCGGCCAGGAACAGCGGGATCGCGCGGTTGATGACGACGATCATCTGGGTGATCTGCTGGGACGGCGTCTCGCCGAAGTCGAGCATGACCTCGAAGACCCGGAGGGCGTTCACCCCCAGCGCCGTCATGACCAGCGCGGAGATGACGAGCGCGACGACGAGCGCGAGGACCGGCGCGAAGAGGGTCAGGCCCACCCTGCGGAGCACGTTCATGCCGCACCTGCCGTCGTGTGCCCACCGGTCATGTGCCCCCCGAGCTGCTCAGGCGTGCAGGCACCCGGGGCGAGGGTGGCCACCAGCCGCCCTCGGAGCATGACCAGCAGGGTGTCCGACAGCCCGATCAGCTCGTCGAGGTCCGCCGAGATCAGCAGGATGCCCATGCCCTCGGCCCGGGCGTCCTTGAGCAGCTCCCAGATCGCCGCCTGCGCGCCGACGTCGACACCGCGGGTGGGGTGGGCGGCGATCAGCAGCCGCGGCGCGGCGCTCATCTCCCGGCCGACGATCAGCTTCTGCTGATTGCCTCCGGAGAGGGCGATGCCGAGGACGTCCGGGCCGGGGGCCCGGACGTCGTACTCGCGCATGATCCGTTCGGTGTCCGCGCGGGCGCTCTTGCGGTCGATGAAGAAGCCCCTTCACCGCCGGCGGGCGGGTCTGGTGGCCGAGGATCCGGTTCTCCCACAGCGTGCCGTCGAGCAGCATGCCCTGCCGGTGCCGGTCCTCGGGGATGAAGCCGAGCCCGGCCTCCCGCCGCGCGCGGGTGCTCCAGGCCGTGATGTCGTCCGCGCCGAGCAGGACCGTGCCGGCCACCAGGTGGCGGAGACCCATGATCGCCTCGACGAGCTCGGCCTGGCCGTTGCCCTCGACGCCGGCGATGCCCACGACCTCGCCCTCGCGGACGGTCAGGGTCGCGTCCTCGACCAGCGCGCGGCCTTCGACGCCGTGCACGGTGACGCCGTTCAGCTGCAGCACGGGGGTCTCCCGCACGGTGGAGGTGCGCGTCTCCGGCGAGGGCAGCTCGGCGCCGACCATCAGCTCGGCCAGCTGGCGGGTCGTCGTCGTCCGCGGGTCGGCCGTGCCGACCGTCGTCCCCCGGCGGATCACCGTGATCGAGTCGGCGACCTTGCGGACCTCGTCGAGCTTGTGCGAGATGAACAGGACCGTCAGGCCCTCGCGCTTGAGCTCGGCCAGGTTGCCGAACAGCTCGTCGACCTCCTGCGGCACGAGGACGGCGGTGGGCTCGTCGAGGATGAGGATCCGGGCGTCGCGGTAGAGCACCTTGGCGATCTCGACGCGCTGCCGGTCGCCGACGCCGAGATCCTCGACCAGGACGTCGGGGCGCAGGCCGAGGCCGTAGCGGTCGGAGATCTCGAGGATCCGGCGGCGGGCCTCGGCGCGGTCCAGCCGGCCGCCCTTGGTCGGCTCGCTGCCGAGGACGATGTTCTCCAGGACGGTGAAGTTGTCGGCCAGCATGAAGTGCTGGTGCACCATGCCGATCCCGGCGGCGATCGCGTCGGCCGGGCTGCGGAAGCTCACCTCGCGGCCGTCGAGCAGGATCGTGCCCTCGTCGGGCCGGTGCTCGCCGTAGAGCGTCTTCATCAGCGTCGACTTGCCGGCGCCGTTCTCGCCCACGATGGCGTGCACCTCGCCGCGGGCCACCCGCAGCTCGATGTCCTTGTTGGCCACCACGCCCGGGAAGCGCTTGGTGATCCCGCGCAGCTCGACCGCGGAGGGCGTTCCGCCCGCGGCGTCCGGACCTGCTGCTGCGGCCATGAACCGCCCTCTCCTCGCTGTGTGGCCGCGCCGTCGCGGCCCCTGTCGTCCGTCGCCACGACGGCGGGCCGGAGCGGGGTGCCCGGCCCGCCGTCGCGGGATGTGTCCACCCGCTGCCGGGCCGCAGGACGCGGCCCGGCACCGGGTCAGGGTGTCACGAGGACGGGGTCGTCGGGACCTCGATCTCGCCGTCGATGATCTGCTGCTTGAACTCCTCGATCTGGTCGAGGATGTCGTCGATCTGGCCGCCGCTCTCGGAGAGGCCGACGCCCTCCGTGGAGAGGTCGTTGATCACGTCCTCGCCGCCGGGGACGTCACCCTCCGAGAAGCCGGTGACGTACGCCTGCACGGCGTTGTCGACCCGCTTGAGCATCGAGGTCATGATGACCTCCTTGAGCGCCGGGTCGTCGACGGTCTCGTACTGGTCGGAGTCGACACCGATCGCCAGGCCCTCGGACTCGGCGGCGGCCTGGAAGACGCCGCTGCCCGAGGCGCCGGCCGCGTGGTAGACGATGTCGGCACCGCCGTCGAACATGCCCTGGGCGAGGATCTGGCCGCGGGCGGGGTCGTTGAACCCGCTGAAGTCGCCGTCGGGAGTGATGTACTGGACGTCGACCTCGATGTTCTCGTCGACGGCCGCGACGCCGGCCTCGAAGCCCGCCTGGAACTTCTGGATCAGGCCCGTGTCCACGCCACCGACGAAGCCGACGTGGTCGGCCTCGGTCTTCAGGGCGGCAGCCGCGCCGGCGAGGAACGAGCCCTGCTCCTCGGCGAAGAGCAGACCGGTCAGGTTGTCGGCGCCGATCTCGGCCACCGACGAGTCGACGATGGCGAAGTTGGTCTCCGGGTACTGCTCGGCGACCGCGGCCATGTCGGGGCCGTAGGCGAAGCCGACGGCGATGATGGGGTTGTAGCCCTCGTCGGCCAGCTGCGTGAGCAGGTCGGCACGGTTGGACGCGTCGGCGTTCGGCGAGAGCTCGCGGACCTCGCCGCCGAGCTCGTCGGCGGCGGCCTGGGCGCCGGCGAAGGCCGAGTCGTTGAACGAGCGGTCGCCACGACCGCCGACGTCGTAGGCGAGACCGATCTGCAGCGGCTCGCCGCTCTCGGTGGCCTCACCGCCCGCGGCACCGGTCTCGTCGGACTCGCCGCTGGGCTCGTCGCTGGCGCACGCCGCGAGGGCCATGCTGCCGGCCAGCAGCAGCGCCGCGGCCTTCATCTTCCGCGCTCGGCGCAAGACGATCTCCTCTCTGGGGGGACCTCGACCGGAAGGTTTCCGGACGACGTCCCGATTGGGTCAGGACCGTGTGGGACGGAGGGACCAAAGTCCCGCTGTGCACACGACCATGGCACGCTAACCGCGGCTCCCCGGCTGTCCAGCGTCCGGTCCCGGATAGAGACGCGATCGTTGCCAACTCTCACCCGCCTGTGACACGTGCGACTCTCCCGACTCATGCGGCTACCGTCGCGGCGTGCGTCGACGCTGGAGGGGGCTGCGAGCGCTCGCCGCCGTCGCGCTGGCCTGCGGACTCGCGGCGGCACCGGCCGCGTCCGCAGGCGCCGCTCCGGGGGCCGCGCCGGCGAGCACGACCCCCGCGCCGCGGCCCAGCGCCGACCCCTCCCTGCCCACCCCGACGAAGCCGTGGCCGGGCCGCCCACCGCAGGGATCGGCCCCCGACGGCAGCACGGTGGGCGGCGATCTGCTGGCCACGCGCGGGGTGGTCGTCGCCGGCGAGGCGCCGGCGCTGCCGAAGAAGGTGGTGGCGGCCGGCTGGCTGGTCGCCGACGCCGACACCGGGGAGGTGCTGGCCGCGCGCGACCCGCACGGCCGCTACTACCCGGCCAGCACGCTCAAGCTGCTGACCCTGCTCACGCTCGGCCCGGAGCTCGACCCCGACGAGGTGATCGTCGGCACCGTGGAGGACGAGTCGGTCGAGGGCAGCCGGGTGGGGATGGTCGACGGCGGCCGCTACCGCGTCCGGCTGCTCGTCCAGGCGCTCGTGCTGCAGTCCGGCAACGACGCGGCCAATGCCCTGGCCCGGGCGTTCGGCGGCACCGAGGCCACGGTGCGGGCGATGGCGGACGTCGCCGCGCACCTGGGCGCCTTCGACACGGTGGTCGGCACGCCCTCGGGTCTGGACGTCGCCGGTCAGTCGTCGTCCCCGTACGACCTGGCGCTGTTCATGCGCGCCGTCCTCGACGACCCGGATCTCGCCTCGGTGCTCACCGTGCGCACCGCGCAGATGCCGGCCGTGAAGGGCCGCTCCCCCGGCTACCAGATCCAGAACCAGAACCCGCTGCTCGACGACCCCGGCAACCTCGGCGGCAAGACGGGGTTCACCGACGCGGCGCGGCACACCTTCGTCACTGCCGCGGAGCGCGACGGCCGCCGGCTCGTGGTCAGCGTGATGAAGACGAAGAGCCGGCCGCTGCGCGCCGCCGAGCAGGCCGCCCTGCTGCTCGACTGGGGTTTCTCGGTGCCGGAGGGGACACCGGGGCGTCGGCCGACTGGTCGCACCCGGCGAGGTCCCCGAGGATCCGCCGCCCCCGGTGGAGAGCCCGACGCCGACGCCGGCCGCCTCCCCGTCCACGACCGCCGCGGCCGCCGCTCCTCCCGACGACGGCTCCCCGGTTCCTGCCGCCGTGGCGGTCGGCGCCGTCCTGGCGCTCGTCGCGACCGGCGTCGGGGTGCGGCGGATCAGGCGTCGGCCGGGGCCGCCTCCTCCACCGGCGGCCGCTGCCGGCGCACCGCCGGGAGGAACGCCGTCCACGCCGTCGTGAACAGGGCGTAGCGGCTGACCAGGTTGATCCAGACCAGGATGCCGACCGCACCACCGAAGGTCGACGCGGTGATGCTGCCGGAGATCAGTGCGAGGTAGAGGCTGCCCAGCACCTTGAGCACCTCGAAACCCACTGCGCCGAACAGGGCGCCGGGCAGGAGCGCGCGCAGGTCGACGCGGGTGTGCGCGACGACCTTGAGCAGCCAGAGGAAGACCACCGTGTCCGCCAGCAGCGCGAGTGTGATGCCGACGACCGTGGTCAGCAGGAAGATGCCGGGCACCTCGCTGAGGCCGAGCCGGCCGAGCACCCACTCGGTCGCGGTCGTGGCCCCGACCGTCAGGGCCAGGCTCAGCAGCAGGACGACGGCGAGGGCGACGAAGGCGACGGCGTCGCGCAGGTTGTCCTTGAGGAAGGCCGCCTCGACCGAGCGTCCGGTCCACACCCGGCGGACGCCGATGCGGAGCTTGTCCATGGTGCGCAGCCCGGCATAGAAGAAGAACAGTGCACCGACGATGCCCGTGACCCCGGCTGTGGCGATGGCCGCGTCGATCTGACGGACCAGGAACTCGCCGGTCTCCCCCGGCACCGCCTCGCGGATGGCGTCGTTGATCTGCTCCTGCAGCAGCCGGTCACCGGCCAGCACGAGGCCCACGATCGAGGCCACGAGCAGGACCACCGGGAAGAGGCTCAGGAAGGCGAAGTACGTGACACCGGCGGCCATGAGGTCGCTGTCCATGCGGTTGTAGCGGCCGCCGGCCAGGGCGAGGTGGTCGAACCACGGCCACCGCCCGCGCAGCCGGTCCACGGTGCCGAGCGCCCGCGTGACCAGCCGCTCGGTCACGTCAGTGCGGCGGGCCCGTGAGCGGGTACTCGCGGGCGACGGTCCACACGCCGCCCTCGGACTGCTCGAACTCGGTGAAGGAGTCGACCCGGAACTCCGCCGACAGGTCCGACAGGCCGCTGTAGGCCAGCTCGAGCATGTCCGGCGCGACGTCGTGGGCCACGGTGACGTGCGGGTGGTACGGAAAGGACAGCGTCCGATCCAGCGGCCCCGTGCGGACGTCGGTGGCGAGCAGCTCGCAGTTGCCGATGCCGCGGGCGACGGTCACGAAGACGACGTCCGAGACCGGCTGGAAGGTGCCGGTGCCGGACAGGTGCATGGAGAACGGCGGGTGCGAGCGGGCGACGGCGGCCAGGTGCGCGGCGATCGCCGGGCGCCGGCTGACCGGGACCTCGGTCGGCGGGAGCAGCGTGACGTGCGGCGGCACGACCGCGGCCTGCGGATCGCCGACCTTGCTGCGCCAGTCGACCAGCAGCTGCGCCCACGGCTCGGGCACGGGCACGACGACGCCGAGGACGGCGGTGCCGGGCAGGTGGGGCAGCCGGTGCACGAAGGTGTCGTCGTTCACGACCGCGCCCCGGGGAGGAAGCCGGCCCGGTCGTAGACCGCCGCCACCGTCCCGGACGCCACCTCGCGCGCCCGACGCGCCCCGTCGGCGAGCAGGCGCTCCAGCTCTGCCGGGTCGTCGAGCAGCTCCTGGGTGCGCTGCCGGACCGGCGTCACGAACTCGGTGACGACCTCGGCGAGCTCCTTCTTCAGGTCGCCGTAGCCGCGGCCGGCGAAGTGCTCCTCGAGCTCGGCGATGCTGCGTCCGGACAGCGCGCTGTGGATGGTCAGCAGGTTGGTGACGCCCGGCTTCTCGTCCGGGTCGGCGACGACCTCACGGCCGGTGTCGGTGACCGCCGAGCGGATCTTCTTCGCCGACACCGCCGGGTCGTCGAGCAGGTCGACGCAGCCGGCCGGCGGCAGGCTCTTGCTCATCTTCTTGTCCGGCGACTGGAGGTCGAGGATCTTCGCCGTCCCCTGGACGATGTGCGGCTCGGGGAGGGTGAAGGTCGCGCCGAAGCGGTTGTTGAACCGCGTCGCCAGGTCGCGGGTGAGCTCGAGGTGCTGACGCTGGTCCTCGCCGACCGGCACGCGGTCGGCCTGGTAGACGAGGATGTCGGCGGCCTGCAGGACCGGGTAGGTGAAGAGGCCGACCGACGAGCCGGAGCTGCCCTCGCGCTGGCTCTTGTCCTTGAACTGGGTCATCCGGCCGGCCTCACCGAACCGGGCGAGGCACTCCATGATCCAGGACAGCTGGAGATGCTCGGGCACGTGGCTCTGCACGAACAGCGTGCTGCGTGCCGGGTCGACACCGATGGCGAGCAGCTGAGCGGCGGAGACGAGCGTGCGCCGGCGCAGGACCTCGGGGTCCCAGTCGACGGTGATGGCGTGCAGGTCGACCACGCAGTAGAAGGCCTCGTACCCGTCCTGCAGCGCGACCCACTGGCGCAGTGCGCCCAGGTAGTTGCCGAGGTGGAAGGAGTCCGCCGTCGGCTGGATGCCGGACAGCACTCGGGGAAGAGGCACGACGGCCATCAAACCAGCCATGCCCGGGAACGGTCGCGCGAGTCCCCCGGCGGGACGTCCGTCAGCGCGTCAGCGCGCCGGCGCGCACGTCGTCGAGGGCGGCGAGGAAGACGTCGTCCTCCTCGGGCGTGCCCACCGTGACGCGGATGCCCTCGCCGGCGAACGGCCGGGTGATGACCGCCCGCGCCTCGAGCGCGGCGGCCACCTCGCTCGTCTCGCTCCCCGAGCGGCAGCCAGACGAAGTTGGCCTGGCTGTCGGCGACGTCCAGGCCGCGTTCGCGCAGCGCGGCGGTGAGCCGGTCGCGCTCGGCCACGACGGCCGCGCAGCGCAGGCGCACCTCGTCGGCGCTGGCCAGCGCCGCGACGGCCGCGGCCTGTGCCAGCGTGGAGACGCTGAACGGCACGTGCGTCTTGCGCACGGCCTCGGCGACGGCGGGATCCTCGGCGACCAGGTAGCCGACCCGCAGTCCGGCCAGTCCCCAGGCCTTGGAGAACGTGCGCAGCACGGCCACGTTCGGCCGGCCGCGCATCAGCTCCAGCCCGTCGGGCACGTCGGGATCGGTGACGAACTCGCGGTAGGCCTCGTCGAGCACGACGAGCGTGTCGGCGGGGACGGCGTCGAGGAACGCCGTGAGCTCGGCGCGGCGGACCGCCGTCCCGGTGGGGTTGTTCGGGTTGCAGACGAAGACGACGCGGGTCGTCTCGTCGATCGCGGCGGCGAGCGCGTCGAGGTCGTGGGTGTCGGCGGAGCCGCCCTCGCGGCCGGGCTTCAGCGGCACCTGGATCGGCGCGGGCGCCGGCCACCTGGGCGAGCAGCGGGTACATCTCGAACGACCGCCAGGCGAAGGCGAGGCTGGTGCCGGGCTCGGTGTAGGCCTGGGCCAGCTGCTGGCAGAGCATCACCGCGCCGCAGCCGGTGACCACCCGCTCCGGATCGACGCCGTAGTGCTCGGCCAGCGCGGCCGTGAGCACCACCGCGCCGTTGTCCGGGTAGCGGTTGGTCTCGGCGGCCGCGCTCGCCAGCGCCTCGACGACGGCCGGCAGCGGCGGGAACGCCACCTCGTTGCTGGCCAGCTTCACCGCCCGTTCGACGCCGATCTCGCGGGCGAGGTCGGCCGGGTTGCGTCCCGGCTTGTAGGCCGGCAACGCCTGGACGGCGGGTCGAGCGCTCACCACGACGTCCTGACCTCCGACCTAGGCTGCCCCCATGCGGGTTCTCGTCGCCGGTGGTGCCGGCTACATCGGCAGCGTAGTCACGGCCCATCTGCTGGCCGAGGGCCATGAGGTGACCGTGCTCGACGACCTGTCGACCGGGCACGCGGACGCCGTCCCCGCCGGAGCGAAGCTGGCCGAGGCCTCGCTGCACGACTCGGCGCCGGTGCTGGACGAGGTCCGTCCCGAGGCGGTGCTGCACTTCGCGGCGAAGAGCCTCGTGGGGGCGTCGCAGCAGCACCCCGAGGACTACTGGCACGTCAACGTCGGCGGCTCGCTGGCCCTCCTCGAGGCCATGCGCGCCGTGGACTGCCGGCGGATCGTCTTCTCGTCGACCGCCGCGACGTACGGCGAGCCGGAGACCGTGCCCATCCCCGAGTCGGCGCCGACGCGGCCGACGAACACCTACGGCGCCTCGAAGCTCGCCGTCGACCACATGCTGACCTCGTACGCGGTCGCGCACGGCTTCGCGGCGGTCAGCCTCCGCTACTTCAACGTGGCCGGTGCCGCCTTCGGCCTCGGCGAGCGGCACGCGACCGAGACGCACCTGATCCCGCTGGCGCTGCAGGTGGCCGCCGGGCAGCGCGGGTCGCTGTCGATCTACGGCGACGACTACCCGACGCCGGACGGCACCTGCGTGCGCGACTACATCCACGTCCAGGACCTGTCCGACGCCCACCTGCTGGCCCTGCCCGCGGCGGCGCAGGGCGAGCACCGGATCTACAACCTGGGCAACGGCACGGGCTTCTCGGTGCAGCAGGTCGTCGAGGCCGTCCGCGAGGTGACCGGCCACCCGGTGCCGGTCGAGGTCGGTCCCCGGCGGGCCGGCGACCCCGCGCAGCTCGTGGCCTCCAGCGACCGCATCCGTGCCGACCTGGGCTGGCAGCCGCAGCACCGCGACCTGACCGGGATCGTGCGCGACGCCTGGGCGGTCGCGCGCCGTTAGCCGGCGGACGGCGTCCGCTCGTCCTCGTTCTCGTCGTCGGGCTCGGGTTCCGGCGGCGGGCCCACGAGGAGGCGGGAGATCCGCCGTCCGTCCAGCTCGATGACCCGGATCGTGCGGCCCTCGACCTCCACCGTGTCGTCGAGCTCCGGCAGCCGGCCGAGCTCGGCGAGCACGTAGCCGGCAGCCGTCTCGTACGGACCCTCGGGCAGCCGCAGCAGGGTGACCTCGTAGAAGTCGTCGAGGTTGAGCAGCCCGTCGACCTCGCGCGGGCCGCCGGAGAGCTCGCGTGCCTCCGGGGCGACCGCCTCGTCGTACTCGTCGTAGATCTCCCCGATGACCTCCTCGATGAGGTCCTCGAGCGTGACGATCCCGTCGGTGCCGCCGTACTCGTCGACCACGATGGCCAGGTGCTGGCTACCCCGGCGCATCTCGCTCAGCGCCACCAGCACCCGCGCGGTGCCGGGCAGCCGGGCGACCGGCCGGGCGAGGTCGCCGACCGTCGCGGCCCGGCCGGCCGGATGGTTGGGCAGGAACAGGTCGCGGACGTGCACGAAGCCCGTCGACGTCGTCCTGGTCGCGGCCGACCACCGGGTAGCGCGACCAGTTGGAGTCGGCGACGAGCCTGGCCGCCCGGCTGGCCGTCATCGACGCCTCGAGGAACGTGACCTCGGTGCGCGGCGTCATCACCTCGCGGACGTCGCGGTCGCCGGCGCGGAAGACCTCGCCGATCAGCCGGCGCTCGTCGCTGCTGAGCGACTCGTGGGCGGCGACGAGGTCGCGGAGCTCCTCCTGGCTGATCGGTCGCCGCTGACCTTCGGGTCGCCGCCGAGCAGGCGGACGAGCACGTCGGTGGACTTCGAGAGCAGCCAGATGACCGGGCGCGAGAGGGTCGCGATCCGGTTGAGCGGCGAGGCGACGAGGAGCGCGAAGCCCTCGGCGCGCTGCAGCGCGAGGCGCTTGGGGGTCAGCTCGCCGACCACCAGCGAGACGTAGCTGATCGCGATCGTGACGAGGACGAGCGACAGGGTGCCGGCGAAACCCTCCTGCATGCCCATGCCCTCGAGCCAGCCGGCGACCGGTTCGGCCAGCGTGGTCGCACCGAAGGCCGCGGAGAAGAAGCCCGCGACGGTGACGCCGACCTGGACCGCGGCCAGGAACCGGTTCGGATCGGCCAGCAGCTTCTGGACGGCGCGGCCGCGGCGGCCGCCCTCCGACAACGCCCGGACCTGGGATTCGCGGAGCGAGACCAGGGCGATCTCGGCTCCGGAGAAGACGCCTCCGATCATCACGAAGACGAACACCATGGCGATGTTCAGCCAGATGTCGTTCACCGGCAGGGCGCTCCTCGGGTCGGGTGGTGCGGACGTGCGCACCCCATGCTGCCTGCATCGGCGGACCAGGGGCGTGGGGGGCGGTGCCGGAGCCCCCTTCGGAACAGGTCTTGTGAGGTCGGTAACAGTCTCGTTACGGTAACGACGGGACTACGGCTAGTCTCCACAAGCTCACCCCCCGTGATTTGACACTTCGTGAGGCTCCTCCGTGCACCACGCTCCCGCAGGCCCCCCGCTCTCTTCCCGGGTCGCCGGACTCCTCGCCCGCCTTCGCTTCCGTGCGGCTGGTCTGCTCGCCCCGCTGGGCGCCCTGGTCGTCGTCCTGCGTCGCGCGCGGGTGCTGCCCGTGGCACTGGGTGCGCTCGTGCTCGGCGCCTTCGCACTGGCCGCGCCCCTCGCGCCGTACGACGACGACGCAGGCAGCACCGCGGCGCTGAGCTCGACGGGCGACGGGCTCGTGCCGGCGACCGGCGACTGGACGCAGGACGGGGCACCGGCCGTCACGTCGCCGTCGGGCGGGGGCTCGTCGTCGTCGTCCTCGTCCTCGTCGTCGTCCTCGTCGTCCGTGTCGTCCTCGTCGTCGTCGGAGTCGTCGGCGACGACCGGAGAGGCGACCGGCTCGACGGCGGCCGGAGACAGCCGCGGCGGTCGTCCTCGGCGTCGTCGTCGGCGGGCACGGCGTCGTCCGGGGCGTCGTCGTCCTCCTCATCGTCGACGTCCGAGGCGTCGTCCTCCTCGTCGCGGGCGCCGTCGTCGTCAGACTCGGCCGCGTCGGGCTCGCCGTCGGGCACCCCCTCGGCTCCGCGGGAGACCGAGGCGCCCGCCGCCGACCCGGCGGACCAGGTCCTCGCGTCGGTCAACGCCGCACGGACGGACGCCGGTTGCGCTGCGTTCACCGCGGACGCCTCGCTCGCGTCGCTCGCCGCCGAGCACAGCGCCGCGATGCGCGCCGGCGACTTCGTGGCCGTCCGGTCCCCCGACGGCGGATCGCCGCTCGACCGCGGCAGCCGCACGGCCGTCGTCGCCACCGGCTCCGACCCCGCGGCCGTGGCCGACCGCTGGGCAGACGACGCCGCCCTGCTCGACTGCAGCCTCACCAGCGCCGGCGTCGGCACCACCGGTGGCTACTGGACCCTCCTCGCCGCCTGACCGCCGTCGATCGACGGCATCGGATACACGCTGAGCGCCCTATCGAGGCCCGTGAGAGGGCGATCAGCGAGTACCGGACGCCGCCAGCAGACGGCGCCCGCGCGGCGCGGATGCGTGCCAGGAGGCGTTCGGGGTCGCGCATGTCGTGAGCGGTGACGTGGATGACCGTCCAGCCCGCGGCAGTCAGGCGTTCGAGCCGCCGTCGGTCGGCGAAGAATGCGCTCGTCCCTGCGTGGTAGAGCCCGTCGTACTCGATCGCCAGCCGGATGTCGGGAAAGGCGAAGTCGACCCGCCCGACGAAGCCGCCGCTGTCACGGACGACGAACTGGGCCACGGCAGGCGGCAAGCCACCGCGCGCGCATGAGCAGACGCAGCCGGGTCTCCGGCTGAGATTCCGCCAGACCGTCCGCCAGCCGGGCGGCACGGCGGGCGCGGGCGAGCCCGAAGCTCCGATCCCGTTCCTCCACGGCCGTCCGGAACGTCGTGAGGTCCGTCGAGCCCCAGGTGGACGAGATGGTCGAGCAGGACGACCGCTTCGTCGCCTGAGGTGAACCTGACCAGGTCGATCGCCGTGTCGATGCGGCTGCTGCACGACCAACGTCCCCGGCGGACGACTCTCTGGCTCGCGGATCGGTGGCGACAGCGGACACCCGAGCCGGGATTCCACCTGCGATCAGGAGGCAGGAGGACCTCGACCGGGTCGTCAGCCGTGGCGACGTCACCGATCCCCCAGAGAACGGCAGCACTGCGACCGCCGAACGCTGCACCGTCGGGCAACACGAGGCCGACTGCACTGATCAGGAGACGGTGCGTGACCGGCAGGCGGGCGTCGGCGTAGACGTCCTGACGAAGTCGCCGCCATGGCGAACTACGCAGTTGCTTGGCCGTCAGCAGGCCTTGTGCGACGACGGTCGTCCCGCGGAAGACCTTGCCCTCGAGAGCAGCGGGCGGACGGGCTCGCGGGGCACGCGCTGGACTCTGCCGCCCGGATCTCCTCGGATCGCCGTTGTCCACAGGACGGAGACGCGTCAGCGGCCCTCTCGAACGCATCGAGAGGGCCGCTGACGTGCATCGATGAGGCGCTACCTCAGGAGGCCATGGCCTTCTGCAGGTTGGTGTCGATCGCCGCGAGGAAGTCCTGCGTGTTCAGCCACGCCTGGTCGCGCGAGATCAGCAGCGCCAGGTCCTTGGTCATCTGGCCGCCCTGGACGGTGTCGATGCAGACCTTCTCCAGGGTCTCGGCGAACCGCGTCACCTCGGGGGTGTTGTCGAGCTTGCCGCGGTGGGCCAGGCCCCGGGTCCAGGCGAAGATCGACGCGATCGGGTTGGTCGACGTCTGGTTGCCCTTCTGGTGCTCCCGGAAGTGGCGGGTGACCGTGCCGTGGGCGGCCTCGGCCTCCACCGTGCGGCCGTCGGGGCTGAGCAGCACGGACGTCATCAGGCCGAGCG
The DNA here is from genome assembly GCA_963777095.1 of uncultured Actinomycetota bacterium. GTDB lineage: Bacteria > Actinomycetota > Actinomycetes > Mycobacteriales > Geodermatophilaceae > CAVZOY01. The sequence goes on along the minus strand of CAVZOY010000005.1, from coordinate 114,257 downwards.
AGCCGAAGCCCTGCGCCACGGTGTCGGACTGCACGTCACCGTCGTAGTTCTTGCACGCCCAGACGTAGCCGCCCTCCCACTTGAGGGAGGCGGCGACCATGTCGTCGATCAGCCGGTGCTCGTAGGTGATGCCAGCCTCTTTGAACTTTGTCCTTGAACTCCGTTTCGAAGACCTCCTGGAAGAGGTCCTTGAACCGGCCGTCGTAGGCCTTGAGGATCGTGTTCTTGGTCGAGAGGTAGACCGGGTACCCGCGGTTGAGCCCGTAGTTCATCGACGCCCGCGCGAAGTCGCGGATCGAGTCGTCGAGGTTGTACATCGCCATCGCGACACCGCCGCCGGGCGACTGGAACACCTCGTGCTCGATCGGCGCGGAGCCGTCCTTCGGCGTGAAGGTGATCGTCAGCGTCCCCTCGCCCGGGAACCGGAAGTCGGTCGCGCGGTACTGGTCACCGAACGCGTGACGGCCGACGACGATCGGCTTCGTCCAGCCGGGCACCAGCCGCGGCACGTTCGTCATGATGATCGGCTCGCGGAAGATGACGCCGCCGAGGATGTTGCGGATCGTCCCGTTCGGGGACCGGTACATCCGCTTCAGGCCGAACTCCTCGACCCGCGCCTCGTCGGGCGTGATCGTGGCGCACTTGACGCCGACGCCGTGCCGCTTGATGGCCTCGGCCGCGTCGACGGTGATCTGGTCGTCGGTCTCGTCGCGCTTCTCGATGCCCAGGTCGTAGTACTCGAGGTTCACGTCGAGGTACGGGAGGATCAGCTGGTCCTTGATGAACTGCCAGATGATGCGGGTCATCTCGTCGCCGTCGAGCTCGACGACGGTGCCCTCGACCTTGATCTTGCTCACGTCAGAAAAGTCCTCTCAGAAGGTGCGTTCAGAGGTCGGCGACGTCGGCCTGCTTGGCGCGCACGGCCTCGGCGGCCTCGCGCAGCCCGGCCAGCTCGGTCTCGGACAGATCGCCCTCGACCACCCGCTTGATGCCGTCCCGACCGATCTCGGCCTCGACGCCGAGGTAGACGCCGGAGATGCCGTACTCGCCGTCGACCCACGCGCAGACCGGCATGACCGCACCCGAGTCCTCCATCACCGCGCGCGCCATGCGCGCGGCGGCGGCGGACGGCGCGTAGTACGCCGACCCGGTCTTGAGCAGCGCGACGACCTCGGCCCCGCCGTTGCGGGTGCGGTCGACGAGCGCCTCGACGCGGTCGGCGGGCAGCACCTCGGACAGGGGCTTGCCGTCGACGGTGCAGCGCGAGGGCACCGGCACCATCGTGTCGCCGTGCGAGCCCAGCGTCAGCGTCTGCACGGACGAGACCGGGACGCCGAGCTCCTCGGCCACGTTGTTCGAGAAGCGGGCGGTGTCGAGCATGCCCGCCTGGCCCATCACCCGGTTCTTCGGGAAGCCGGTGGCCAGCTGCGCCAGCGCGGTCATCTCGTCGAGCGGGTTGGAGACCACGATGACGACGGCGTCCGGCGAGGTGCGCGCGACGTTCTCGGCGACCTCGCGGACGATCTTCGCGTTGGTCTCGATCAGGTCCATCCGGCTCATGCCGGGCTTGCGCGGCAGGCCGGCGGTGATGACGACGACGTCGGAGTCCTCGGTGCCGGCGTACGAGCCGCCGCCCACCCCCACGACCTTCGTCTCGAAGCCCTCGATCGGCCGCGACTGGTTCATGTCCAGCGCGAGGCCCTCGGGCTTGCCCTCGACGATGTCGGTGAGGACGACGGTCTCGAAGACGTCGTACTCGGCCAGCCGGAGCGCGGTGGTGGAGCCGTAGAAACCGGCGCCGACGACGGTTACCTTGCCCTGCCGGGCCGCATCTGCCATGGCCAGCAACCTAGCGCCGGGCTCGGCGCGCCGCCTCAGCGGGTCAGCGTGAGGACGGTCAGCGCGAGGCCCGTCCCGGCCAGCATGAGGACGTCGACCGACCGGCTGCGCACCGCGAGCAGCCCCACCCGGCGCACCGGCAGGAACAGCCGCAGCAGCGCCGCGCCCATCAGCGCCAGGCCGATGACGACCAGCCCACGGCGCCAGTAGCCGAAGGTCACCAGCACCAGCCCCACGCCGACGACGAGGATCGCGGCGAGCAGCGGCAGCTGCCGGATCAGGCCCGGCCAGGAACGGACGGCGGACGTAGAGCGGCGGCTTCTGCGGAAGGGTCATCTCACGCCGACAGCGCCTCGAGCGCGACCTGCTGCTCCGCAGCGAGCACCACGTTCTGCAGCAGCATCGCGCGGGTCATCGGGCCGACCCCGCCCGGGTTGGGAGCCACGAAGCCGGCGACGTCCACGACGTCCAGGGCGACGTCCCCGGCGATCCTGCCGTCGACCCGGCTGACGCCGACGTCGAGGACGGCGGCCCCCGGCTTCACGACGTCGGCCGTGACCAGGCCCGGGACGCCGGCCGCGGCGACCACGATGTCGGCCCGCCGCAGGTGGGCGGCGAGGTCGCGCGTGCCGGTGTGGCAGAGGGTCACCGTGGCGTTCTCGGACCGGCGGGTGAGCAGCAGACCCAGCGGGCGGCCGACGGTGATGCCGCGGCCGACGACCACGACCTCGGCACCCGCGATCGGCACCTCGTAGCGGCGGAGCAGCTCGACGATGCCGACCGGCGTGCAGGGCAGCGGCCCCGGCACGTTCAGGACGAGCCGGCCGAGGTTCACCGGGTGCAGGCCGTCGGCGTCCTTGGCCGGGTCCATGGCCTCGAGGACGGCGGACTCGTCGATCTGCGGCGGCAGCGGCAGCTGGACGATGTAGCCGGTGCAGTCCGGGTCGGCGTTGAGCTCGGCAACCACGGCGAGGACGTCGTCGCGGGTGGCGGTCGCCGGCAGCTCCCGCTGGATGCTGGCGATGCCGACCTCGGCGCAGTCCTTGTGCTTGGCCGAGACGTACCAGCGGCTGCCCGGGTCGTCGCCGACGAGCAGGGTGCCGAGCCCCGGGCGCCGGCCCGCGGCGGCCAGCGCGGCCACCCGCTCGGTGAGCTCGGAGCGGATCGCCGCCGCGGTCGCCTTGCCGTCCAGGATCGTCGCGGGCACGGTCACAGTCTGCCCGAGGACGCCGCGCGGACGACCGCACGGCCCTAGGCTCGCGTCGAGGTGCCGCCCGCGCCGACCGGCGCACGCCGACCCGAGCGGAGGAGCACATGACCGAACGGCAGGACACCAGCCCCGGCATGGACCCGGTGCCCCCGGGCGGGACGTCCGGCTACGCGCCCACGCCCGCCGGCGCCAGCGCCTATCCGGGGCCCGGGTACCGGACCGGCCCGGTCCACGACACCGACCCCGTCTACGGGCCCGCGACCGGACCGGCGGCGCGACGACGGCCACGACGCCGGACTACTCGCCCCGCCCGGTCGCCGTCCGGCGCCCCGACGTGCTCGCGGGCCTGCTCCTGCTGCTGGCCGCCGCGGCGGCCGCGATCAGCCTGATCCTGCCCTGGCTCGACGGCGAGGACGACACCGGCCTCGACCTGTTCCGCCGCGGGATCGACGACCTGGTCGACAGCGTCGGCACGGTGATCGACAACGGCTTCTGGCAGCCGCTGACCGTCGTCGCCGGCGGCGGCGGTGCTGCTCGTGCTCGGACTGCTGATGCTGCTGCCGGCGAAGCGGCGCCGGTTCCTCGGCCTGCTCGCCCTGCTGGTCAGCGGGGCCGTCGCGGCGGCGGTGCTGGTGCCGCTGTTCGGGGCCGACTGGAACCTCGGCGAGTTCGACCTCGGCTTCTGGTTCGCCGTCGCCGTCGCCGTGCTGGGGCTGCTCGGCGCGCTCAAGGCCCTGCTGACCGGCCGCAAGTACCGGCAGGACCCCGCCGTCCCCTAGTCCTGGACCTCCGGCCAGCGGAACTGCTGGAGGAGGACCATCCCCGGTTCCTCCTCCTCGTCCTGGTCGACGAGCAGCGCTGTACCTGCGGGCTCGTCGAGGACGAACAGGTCGTCCCGCCCGGCCTCGATCAGGTCGATCGCATAGCGGGTCACGGCGGCTCCCGCGCCGGCGACCGTCGCGGCCGCGACGCCCGCGGCGTCGGGGTGACCGTGCACGGACACGACCAGCACGTACTCCCGATCGGGCACGAGCAGGCCCGCCAGTTCCTCCGGGAGACGTTCCCGGGGGAACGTCACCGAGCGCTCCAGCCGCGGCCGGAGGTCGGGATGCTGCTCGTAGAAGGCAGTCCAGTGCTCCGACCAGGTGCTGTTCTCGACCGCCCGCAGCACCACACCGTCGCCCGGTGGTGTCCCGCGCAGCAGCAGCTCGCCGTTCTTCCGCAGCTGCCACCTGCGCCAGTCGAGCGTCGGTCCACCTGGTCAGTCCTCGACCAGCGCGCCGTAGGTGCGCGCGACCTGTACCGCCTGCAGCACGTCGAGGCGCACGCCCTTCAGGTCGACCTGCCGGAAGTCGACGCCACCGGTCGACGCCCCGCGCAGGTCCGCGCCGCGCAGCTTCGTGTGCTGCACCCGTGCCGACGTGAGGTCCGCCCCGGTCAGGTCGCACTCGCGCAGGTCGGCGTCGGTGAGGTCGGCCTCGTTGAGGCGCTGACCCGACAGGTCCGTGCCCGACAGGTCCACGCCGCGCAGCGACGTCCACGACCAGTCGCAGTCGCGGGTCTCCAGCGGCCGCAGGTCGGCGCCGGCGAAGTGCGAGCCGGTGAGCTTGCACGCCTGGAAGACGCTGTTCGACAGCCGCGCCCGCTCGAACCGGCAGGACAGGAACGCCGTCCCCGTGTGCTGCCCGCCGGCCATCCGGACGCCGGTCAGCGTGCACTCCTCGAACACGCAGCGACGGGTGACCAGCTCGAGCAGGTGCGCGTCCTCGAAGCGGCACCGGACGAAGGTCACCGAGTCGAGCTCGGCCCAGTCCCAGTCCACGCGGGCGAAGTCGGCGTCCTCCACCCGCTCCCCGGTCGCCGGCGGTCCCACGTGGGGTCGCGAGCCCACCTCAGTGGGCGAAGTGGCGGGTGCCGGTCAGGTACATCGGGACGCCGGCGGCCGACGCCGCCGCGATGACCTCCTCGTCGCGCACCGAGCCGCCCGGCTGCACCACCGCGCGGACCCCGGCGTCGAGCAGCACCTGCAGCCCGTCGGCGAACGGGAAGAACGCGTCGGACGCCGCGACCGCGCCGGTCGACCGCTCCCCCGCCCGCGTCACCGCCAGCCGGGCGGAGTCGACCCGGTTCACCTGCCCCATGCCGACGCCGACCGTCGCCTTGTCGTGCGCCAGCAGGATCGCGTTGGACTTCACGGCCCGCACCGCCCGCCAGGCGAACACGAGGTCGTCGAGGCCGGCGGCGTCCAGCGGCGAACCGCAGGCGAGCCGCCAGGTCGTCGGGTCGTCGCCGGGGGCGTCGATGCGGTCGGAGACCTGCAGCAGCAGCCCGCCGCTGACCGGGCGCATCTCCGCACCCGGCCCGGGGACGTGCGGCAGCCGCAGCAGGCGCACGTTCTTCTTCGTCGTCAGCACGGCCAGCGCGTCGTCGGTGAAGGACGGCGCGACGACCACCTCGGTGAAGACCTCGGAGATCTGCTCGGCGGTGGTCAGGTCGATCTCGCGGTTGGCGGCGATGACCCCGCCGAACGCCGACACCGGGTCGCAGGCGTGCGCCTTGCGGTGGGCGGCGGCGATGTCGGGCCCGACGGCGATGCCGCACGGGTTGGCGTGCTTGATGATCGCCACGCACGGGTCGGCGTGGTCGTGGGCGGCGCGCCAGGCGGCGTCGGTGTCGACGTAGTTGTTGTAGGACATCTGCTTGCCGTGCAGCTGCTCGGCCTGCGCCAGGCCCGGCTGCCAGCTGCGGTAGAGCGCCGCCTGCTGGTGCGGGTTCTCGCCGTAGCGCAGGACCTCACCCCGCTCCCAGGTCGCGCCGACCCAGCCCGGAAAGCCGCTGCCGTCGTCGTCCGGCGCCACCACGTTGCCGATCCACGAGGCGACGGCGATGTCGTAGGTGGCCGTGTGCCGGAACGCCGCCGCGGCCAGCAGCTGCCGCTGCGCGAGCGTGAACCCGCCCGCGGCCACCGCCTCGAGCACCTCGCCGTACCGGGCGGGGTCGACGACGACGGCCACCGACGGGTGGTTCTTCGCGGCCGCGCGCACCATCGCCGGCCCGCCGATGTCGATCTGCTCGACGCACTCGTCCGGCGATGCGCCCGGAGGCCACCGTCTCGGTGAACGGGTAGAGGTTGACGACGACGAGGTCGAACGGCGCGACGCCGAGTTCGGCCAGTTGCCGCACGTGCTCCGGCTTGCGCCGGTCGGCCAGGATCCCGGCGTGCACGGCCGGGTGCAGCGTCTTCACCCGCCCGTCGAGGCACTCCGGGAAGCCGGTCACCTGCTCGACCGGGGTGACGGCGATCCCGGCGTCGGCGATCCGCCGGGCGGTGGCGCCGGTGCTCACCAGCTCGACCCCGGCCGCGGCCAGGCCACGCGCCAGGTCCTCGATGCCGGTCTTGTCGTAGACGCCCAGGAGGGCGCGGCGGATCGGGGTCCGGTCGGTGTCCGGGACGGTCATCGCGCACTCTCCCTGGTCGGATGGGGTGTGGCCGCGGTGGCCAGCCGGGCCACCGTCTCCACGAGGAGCTCGCGCTCCACGGTCTTGATGCGCTCGTGCAGCCGCTGCCTCGTCGTCGTCCGGCAGCACCCGGACCTCGCGCTGGGCCAGCACCGGTCCGGTGTCGACGCCGGCGTCGACGAGGTGCACCGTCGCACCGGTCACCTCGACGCCCGCGGCCAGCGCGTCGCGGACGGCGTGCGCGCCCGGGAACGCCGGCAGCAGCGCCGGATGCGTGTTGACCAGCCGGCCGCCGAACGCGTCGAGCACCGCCGGGCCGACGATCTTCATGAAGCCGGCCGAGACGACCAGGTCGGGCCGGTGCTCGGCGACCGCGGCGGCCAGCGCGCGGTCCCAGGCGGCCCGGTCGGGGTGGTCGCGCAGCGCGCAGACGAAGGTGGGCAGGCCGCGGCGGCGGGCGTGCTCCAGGCCGTCCGCGTCCCGGTCGCTGCCCACCGCGACCACCGTGACGGGGTAGTCCGGGGAGTCGGTGGCAGCGAGCAGGGCCGCGCAGAGCGATCCGGTGCCCGAGAGCAGGACGACCACCCGCGCCCGCGGGGTCGGGTCGGCGGCGGGCACGTCCTGCAGACCCTAGCCACGCTCCCCGGGCCGGCGCGCGGCCCCCGGCGTCTCAGGTCCGCGCGCGCCAGCGGGCGACGGCCGCCGCGACCGCCGCGGCGATGCCGGCCTGGGCGGCGACCGCGATGCCGGTGGCCAGCACGGGCGCACCCACGACGGCGAGCCCGCCGTCGCCCAGCGAGCCGCCGCCCACCCAGACGGCGGCAGCGGCGACGACGCCCAGCAGGCCTCCGGTCAGCAGACCCCAGAGCCCGGCGACCATCGAGCCCCCGGCGGCGGCCGGCAGGTGGCGGCCCAGCGCCGCGCCGGCGACGAGGCCGGCCACCGCGGGCACGACCTGCGAGGCGAAGGCGAGCAGCGGCACCGCCTGGGTGTCCGGCAGGCCGGCCAGCAGCGGCAGCGCGGGCACCGAGCCCAGCGTCACGCCGTGCACCGAGATCGACGTGCCGCTGCCGACCACGAAGCCGGGGCCCGCCGCGAGGCCCAGCACGGCCGCGGCCGCGTTGGGCAGCAGGACGACGCCGAGGGCCAGCAGGCCGACCGCCCCGGCCCCCGCGCTCCCCAGGGACGACGACAGCGCCGCGTACCCCGCCGCGTCGGAGCCCACGGCCACGGCCACGACCGCGGTGCAGAGTCCCGCCGCCGTCAGGCCCCCGGCGAGCAGCCCACGGAGGAGCGGCCGCACCGCGAGCGGCATCCGGTCGAGCGCGGCGTCCAGGACGCCGGACTCCCGGCCGACGCCGAAGCCGGTCGCCAGCAGCGCCAGCACGGCCGCGCCGAGGACCGGGCGCACCAGTCCGATCCCGCCGCCGGTGACCGCCAGCAGGGCGCCGACCAGGGCCGTGATCCCGGTGTGGACGCCGACGACGACCCCGACGACCCGGGCGGCGGCCGACGAACCGGCCACGTCCCCCGCGTGGACCACCCACCGCCCGGCCCGCGACAGGCCCCAGGCGATGCCCATGGTCAGCAGCAGCGGCGCCAGGCGCAGGGTGCCGGACGCCAGGTCGACCGAGCCGCCGTGGGCGAGCACCCACAGCCGGCCCGCGACGCCGGTGGACGCGCCGGCCGACAGCCCGCCGTCGGGGTCGAGCGTCTGCACCACCAGGACGGCGGCGCCGAGACCGAGCAGCCCGGTGACGGTGACCGCGGCGGCGGCCAGCACCGCGAGCCAGGTCGACCCCAGCCCGCGGAAGTCGACCGCCCGGACGGTCGCCGCTGCTCCGGGTGAGCGAGTTCAGGAGGGCGACCACGTCCCCACTGTCGCAAGCGCGACGCGCCGAGCCGTGGCGCACGCGCCGGGGCGGCGCGAAACCCGCACCGCCCCGGACGCTGCGTCGATCAGCCGGTCACACCCTGTCCCCGCCGGGTCGGGAAGATCAGCCGACGATCTCGCGCATCAGCCGGGCGGTCTCGGACGGCGTCTTGCCCACGCGGACGCCGGCGGCCTCGAGGGCCTCCTTCTTCGCCTGCGCGGTGCCGGCGGAGCCGGACACGATGGCGCCGGCGTGGCCCATCGTCTTGCCCTCGGGAGCCGTGAAGCCCGCGACGTAGCCGACGACCGGCTTGGTCACGTTGGCCTTGACGAAGTCGGCGGCCCGCTCCTCGGCGTCGCCGCCGATCTCGCCGATCATCACGATCGCCTCGGTCTCCGGGTCGTCCTGGAAGGCCTGGAGGCAGTCGATGTGCGTCGTCCCGATCACCGGGTCGCCGCCGATGCCGACCGCGGTGGAGAAACCGATGTCCCGGAGCTCGTACATCATCTGGTAGGTCAGCGTGCCCGACTTGCTGACCAGCCCGATCGCGCCCTGCTTGGTGATGTTCGCCGGGATGATGCCGGCGTTGGAGCGTCCGGGGCTGATCAGGCCGGGACAGTTCGGCCCGATGATCCGGGTGGAGCCGCCCTGGGCGTGCGCCCAGGCGAAGGTCGAGTCGTGCACCGGGATGCCCTCGGTGATGACGACGGCGAGCCCGATCTGGGCGTCGACGGCCTCGATGACGGCGTCCTTGGCGAACGCCGGCGGCACGAAGATGACGCTGACGTCGGCGCCGGTCTCCTTCATCGCCTCGGCGACGCCGCCGAACACCGGCACGCTGCTGCCGTCGAAGTCGACCGACTGGCCGGCCTTGCGCGGGTTGACCCCGCCGACGATCGCGGTGCCCGAGGCCAGCATGCGCTGGGTGTGCTTCATGCCCTCGGAGCCGGTCATGCCCTGGACGATGACCTTGCTGTTCTCGTTGAGGAAGATCGACATCTCTCTGTGGTCCTGTCGTCTCGAGGGTCAGGCGGCGGCGAGCTCGGCGGCCCGGCGCGCGGCGCCGTCCATGGTGTCGACCACGGTGACCAGCGGGTGGTTCGCCTCGGCGAGGATCCGGCGTCCCTCCTCGACGTTGTTGCCGTCGAGGCGGACGACCAGCGGCTTGGTGGCCTCGTCGCCGAGCATGTGCAGTGCGGACACGATGCCGTTCGCGACGGCGTCGCAGGCGGTGATCCCGCCGAAGACGTTGACGAACACGCTCTTGACGGCCGGGTCGCCCAGGATGATGTGCAGCCCGTCGGCCATGACCTGGCCGAGGCGCCACCGCCGATGTCGAGGAAGTTGGCCGGCTGGACCCCGCCGAACTCCTCGCCGGCGTAGGCGACGACGTCCAGCGTGCTCATGACCAGGCCGGCGCCGTTGCCGATGATGCCGACCTCGCCGTCGAGCTTGACGTAGTTGAGGTCCTTCTCCTTGGCCGCCGCCTCGAGCGGGTCGGCCGAGGCGGCTGTCCTCGAGCTCGGCGTGCTGCGGGTGCCGGAAGGCGGCGTTGTCGTCGAGGGTCACCTTGGCGTCGAGGGCCAGCACGGTGCCGTCCGGGGTCTTGGCCAGCGGGTTGACCTCGACCAGCGTGGCGTCCTCCTTCTGGAAGACCTCCCACAGCTGGACGGCGATGGCGATGACCTGGTCGCGGACCGCTGCGGGGAACTTCGCCGCGTCGACGATCTCCGTGGCCTTGGCGGTGTCGACGCCGGTGGTGGCGTCGACGGGGATGCGGGCGAGGGCCTCGGGCTTGGTGGCCGCGACCTCCTCGATGTCCATGCCGCCCTCGACCGAGGCCATCGCCAGGAAGGTCCGGTTGGAGCGGTCGAGCAGGTAGGAGAAGTAGTACTCCTCGGCGATGTCGCTGGCCTGGGCCACGAGCACCCGGTGGGTGATGTGCCCCTTGATGTCCAGGCCGAGGATGTCCTGGGCCCGCGCCTTGGCGGCGTCGGGGTCGTCGGCGAGCTTCACGCCGCCGGCCTTGCCGCGGCCGCCGGTCTTCACCTGGGCCTTCACGACGACGGGGCCGGCGATCTCCCGGGCCACGGCTTCGGCCTGCTCCGGGGTCTCGGCAACACCCCCCGGCAGGACGGGCACTCCGTGGGAGGCGAGGACGTCACGCGCCTGGTACTCGAACAGATCCACGAGGGGGCACGGTAGCCCGCGCGCAACCTCGCCGTCCCGTCGGGCGTCGAGCAGACGTCCATGACGTGTGGCGCATCACAGGGGCGCCGCCGGTCAGGCGCCGGCGGGCGCCCCGACGTGCTCGCGCACCCAGTCGACGATCTCGGTCGTGGTCGCGCCCGGGGTGAAGATGCGGGCGACGCCGAGCTTCTCGAGCTCGGGCAGGTCCTCGTCGGGGATGATCCCGCCGCCGAAGACGACGACGTCGTCCACACCGCGCTCGCGCAGCAGCTCGGCGAGCCGCGCGAAGAGGGTCATGTGCGCCCCCGACAGCACCGAGAGGCCCACGGCGTCGGCGTCCTCCTGGACGACGGTCTCGACGATCTGCTCCGGCGTCTGGTGCAGGCCGGTGTAGACGACCTCCATGCCGGCGTCGCGCAGCGCACGGGCCACCACCTTGGCGCCGCGGTCGTGCCCGTCGAGACCGGGCTTCGCGATCACGACCCGGATGCGTTCGTCCACCACGACGGCCAGCTTAGAGAAAGGACCCCGCTGCCCCCCGCCACTCGCAGGCTCGCCGGGCCCAGCGGGGCCGTCGCGTCACTCCCGCGGGGCGGTCTCCCGGTGCAGCCGCCAGGCCAGCACGGTGAGCAGCACGTAGCCGAGACCGGCCAGCACCAGCCCGACGCCCGGCACGGTCCACTCCAGGTCGTCGGAGCCGGTCGCGTCGGCCCAGCCGGCGAGGCCGGCGGCCAGCACCGCGACGGTGACGGCGAGGAAGCCGCCGACGGCGGCCAGCCGCGGCCGCAGCGAGGGTGCGAGCGCCGAGCACAGCAGCACGGCCCCGGCCAGCAGGAGGCCGCCGAGCAGCGCGAGCAGCGGCCGCTCGAGCAGGGCCTGCGGTCCCTCGCGCGGCACGACCGTCTGCAGCCCGGTGACCGGGTCGGTCACCAGGTCGTCCGGGACGTCGGCCGGCGGCAGGGTCAGGCACAGGACCGTGGCGACGCCGAGCAGCACGGCCGTGCCGGCCAGCGCCGATCGCGCCGGGTCGAGCGCGCCGGCGTCGTCCATGACGGTCCGCCCCCAGGCCGCGACGGCGATGACGCCGGCGAGCACCAGCAGTCCGAGCGAGACGACGGCGAGCGCCCATCCCCGGCCGACCTCGACGCTGCTGGTCAGCACGAGCTCGCCGGCGAGGACCTCGACGCCCGGCCGGTCGGTGGACGACTGCCCCAGGTAGATCTCGATGAGGAGGCGGCCGACCCCGAGGGCGGCGGCCACCGTCGCGTAGGCGAGCCCCAGCTTGGGCACCCGCCCCAGCGCGAGGACGGCGCCGACCACGACGTGGGTGACCGGCACGAGGAGGGCGGCTCCGGTCGCGGCCGGGTTGCCGGCCAGGGTCAGCGCACGGCCGCCCACCACGAGATATGTCGGGAACACGGCCGCGATCCCGGCGGCTCCGGCGAGGACCAGCACGACCCCGGCGACGCGGGCGAGGACCGGCACGGTGCCGATCACGAGGCGCTCCCCGCGGGGAGCGGCCTCGACGAACGGCTGCCGCGTCCGGTTGCGCGCGGTGCCCGGCGCGGGCGTCGCGGGTGGACACGGTTCCCCCTCCTCCACCGATGGTCACGAACGGGCCTCGATCTGCGACGGGCCGGTGACGTTCGTGTGACGCTCGCCACAACGGGGCATTACGGTCGCGTCAACGGAGCACTCCCAGGCGCACCTGCTGCGGCGGGACCCGGCTCGGCCCCCGCCGCGCCCCAGACGAAAGAGGATGGCGATGCGCCCGACGAGCGCCCCGCGCTCCGGTCCAGCGTCGCACACGACCATCCTCTCCGGCGGTGCGCCACGAGGAGGCCTGCGCGCCCTCGTGAGCCCCCAGACGCTGACCGGCGGGCTCACCGAGCTGGCCTGGCTGAGCGCCCACGCACTGCTCTACCCGCTGGGCACGCGCACCGAGCAGATCCGCCCCGACGGCCGCTACCGGCCCGGCGACCAGCCGCCGGCCGTCCGCGCGCTGTTCGCCGCCGACCCGCTCGCCGCCCGCATCCCCGTGCTGCTCGTGCACGGCTTCGTCGACAACCGGTCGATCTTCGCCGTGATGCGGCGCAGCCTGCGCCGCCGCGGCTTCGCGTCGGTCTGCTCCTGGAACTACAGCCCACTGCTGTCCGACGTCGCACAGGGCGCCGAGGACCTCGGCCGGCACATCGAGCGGCTCTGCGAGCAGACGGGCCACGACCGCATCCACGTGGTCGGGCACAGCCTGGGTGGGCTGATCGCCCGGTACCACGTGCAGAAGCAGGGCGGCCACCGCCGCGTGGAGACCCTCGTGACCCTGGGGACGCCGCACCAGGGGTCGCTGTGGGCGCACGTGCTGCCCACCGCGCTGGTCCGTCAGCTGCGCCCCGGCTCGCCGATGCTGCGCACCCTCGACGAGCCGGCACCCGACTGTCGCACCCCGCTGACGGCGATCTACAGCGACCTCGACCAGGTCGTCGTCCCCACCAGCTCGGGGCGCATCGAGCACCCGGATCTCGCCGCCCGCAACGTCCTGGTACGCGGCGTGGGGCACATGTCCCTGCCGATCCACCGGTCCGTCGTCGACGAGGTGGCGGCCACCCTGGCCGGGCTCCGCGGGGTCGACGCCGCTGCGCCGGCGTCCGCCGTCGCCTAACAGCTCTTCCGGCCCTCCGAGTCCCGCCGCGAGCGTGCGAGCGGTGGCGGGCAGTCCTCTGCTGCACGGCACGACACGTCGTGTCGGTGCTTGGTCAGACCCTGACGCACGGTTACGGTCCGATCACGGCGCCGGTACCCACCGGCGGACGCCGCTTCCCCCGGAGGGTCCACCGTGCCGCCCATCGCTATGCCCGAGGCCGTCGAGAGGCCACGGGTGGCAGCACGTGTCCCCGCACCGCGCGCCCCTCTGCACGACGTCGCTCCCCCGCCGGCGCCCGAGCCCGCTCCCGCTGCGGACGTCCCGGCCGCGCGGCGGCGGATCCCCTCGCTGCGCCGCCTCCCCCACCCGCCCGGCCGCCGCGCCCCGGTGTGGCTGGCCGCGCTGATCGCCGGCGCCCTGCTGGCCGCCGGACCGATCCTGACGGGCGACCCGGAGCCGGTCCGCGTCGACGCCTCGGACTACGGGCTCGGCATCGGCGGCGACGACCCGAGCGGTGAGATGTCCGACGCCGGCGCCCGCCGGGGCATCACCGAGGCCGAGGCCCGCGCCCGCCTCGGCGAGCTGGCGGCCTCCCGCGCCGCCCGCGAGCCGAAGGTCGTCTCGCCGGTCAGCAGTTACGAACTCACCACCTGCTACTGCCTCCGCTGGGGCCAGATGCACTACGGCCTGGACATGGCCGCCCCGAGCGGCACGCCCATCTACACCGCCGTCGACGGCGTGGTGCTCGAGGCGGGCCCGGTGTCCGGGTTCGGCAATGCGGTCTACATCCAGGACGAGGACGGCAACGTCCACATCTACGGCCACATGCGCTACTACTCCGTGCACAACGGCCAGATCGTGCACGCCGGCGACCAGATCGCCTCGGTGGGCAACGAGGGCTTCTCGACCGGACCGCACCTGCACTACGAGATCCACCAGGGCGGCCGCGACGGTTCCCCGATCGACCCGCAGACCTTCCTGGAGAACCGCGGGGTCCAGGTCGGCTGAACCGCCGCCGCCCTCAGGCGGGGACCGGCAGTCGCCGGGCCGCCCGCGAACGGGCCAGCACGACCGCACCCGCTCCCGCGAAGACGAGGGCGGTCAGCACGATCCCGCCCTCACCGGCCCACCACCAGTGCGCATCCGCACCGGCGAGCGCGTCGACGATCGCGTCGGTCGCCGTCTGCACGCCGAAGAACACCACGGGCGCGAGGACGATCGCGACCGGGACCCACACCACCGGCGGGCGACCGCGCAGCAGTCCCGCACCGACCCCGGTGGCGCCGACCAGCATCAGCGCGACCCCGAGCAGGTAGAGCACACCTATTCCGGTGTTCTCCGGAGGCGCCCCGTCCGGCCCGACGGACGCCGCGATGGCGGCCTGCTTGGCCAACCAGCCAGTCCTCCGGCCAGCGCGAAGCCGGCCGCTCCCCTCGTCCACGCCGCTGCGCGCATGTCGTCCTCCTCGTCCGTCGTTCCCGGTCGGACCGGACGCTAGGGAGCCGGGCGACGGCGCGCGTCTGCTGCCGGGGCGATCTTCGGGTATGCCGCCAGGGGGAGACGAGATGCCCCGCGCAGGGGACGCCGCCGAACGGCCGGGCAGGCTAGCGTCCGCCGCATGCGGGCCCCCACGGCGCTCGACGACCTCCGGACGGCGGTGCGGCGCCGTCCGCTGGCCGTGGACGTCGTCATCGCGCTCGGGCTCGCGGCGTTCGTCCTGCTGGAGATCCTCACCTCGGACGTCGACGGTCCGCTCGCCGCGCTGATCCCGCTGGCCCTCTCGCGTCGCTGCCCCTCGCCGTCCGGCGCCGGCTGCCGTTGCCGACCGTCGTCCTCGTGTCCGCCGGCAGCCTCGGGCTCGGCCTGGTCAGCACCGTGCAGGAGACCCAGAGCACCCTGCTGACCTACCTGCTCGCCGTCTACTCCGCCGGCGCGTACGCCGGCGGGACGACCGCGCTCGCGGGCCTCGCCGTCGCACTCGTGGGGATCACGGTGGACGAGCCCGGCGACGTCATCGTCCTGGGGCCGCTGACGGTCGCGACGTGGCTGGTCGGCCGCCTCGTGCGCGACTGGCGCCGCCAGGCCGGCGAGCTCGCCGCGCTCGCCGCCCAGCTGGAACGCGAGCGCGCCGACACCGCCCGTCTGGCCGTGACCGACGAGCGCGCCCGCATCGCCCGCGAGTTGCACGACGTCGTGGGCCACAACCTCAGCCTGCTCGTGCTGCAGGCCGGCGCCGAGCGGCTCGCCCCCGGCAGCGACACGGCCCAGCGCCGGACGGCGCTCGAGAGCATCGAACGGTCCGGCCGCGCGACCCTGGCCGAGCTGCGCCGGCTCGTGGGGTGCTGCGCCGGGACGACGACGCGGCGGAGCTGGCGCCGCTGCCGGGCTGGCCGCCCTCCCGGCCCTCGTCGACGACGTCCGTCGGGCAGGGGTCCCGCGTCGACCTGCTGGTGAGCGGCTCCCCCGTCCGCTCCCGCCAGGACTCGACGTCTCGGCGTACCGGATCGTCCAGGAGGCCTGACCAACGCCGTCCGGCATGCCCACGGCGCCACCCGCGTGGCGGTTGCACCGGATGGTCGGCGCACCAGCTGACGCTGGAGGTGACCGACGACGGCCGTCCGCCCGACCGCGTCGGGCCGGACGGGCACGGGCTCATCGGCATGCGGGAGCGCGCCGCCCTGTACGGCGGACGCTTCACGGCCGGGCCGGGGCGGGCGGCGGCTGGTCGGTGCGCGCCGAGCTGCCGCTGGAGGGCGAGCAGCCGTGAGGGTCGGCGTGCTCGTCGTCGACGACCAGCCGCTGGTCAGGGGGGTTTGCGCAAAGTGTTCGAGATCGACGACGGCATCTCCGTGCTCGGCGAGGCAGGCGACGGTGCCGAGGCGGTGACGCTGGCCGGGCAGCTGCGCCCGGACGTCGTCGTCATGGACATCCGGATGCCGCGGATGGACGGACTCGCCGCCACCCGCGAGATCGTCCGGGACCCCGACGCCGCCCCCGCCGTGCTCGTGCTCACCACCTTCGACCTCGACGAGTACGTGTTCGAGGCGCTGCGTGCGGGCGCGAGCGGCTTCCTGCTCAAGGACGCCCCACCGGAGGAGCTGATCGCCGCCGTCCACACGGTGGCCTCCGGCGACGCGCTGCTGTCCCCGGCGGTGACCCGCCGCGTCGTCGAACGCTTCGTCGCCCTTCCGCCACGCCGCCCCGACCTGGCCGCCCGGCTGGCGCTGCTCACCCCGCGGGAGCGGGAGGTGCTGGTCCTGCTGGGCCGGGGGCTGACCAATGCGGAGATGGCGGGCGAGCTGTTCCTCGGGGAGGGAACGGTGAAGACCCACGTCGGGCACGTGCTGGCGAAGCTCGGGCTGCGCGACCGGGTCCAGGCGGTGATCTTCGCCTACGAGGCGGGGATGGCGCCCTAGCACTCACGCGGCCGCGGAGTCAGAGCTTGACGAGCGGCGCGTAGCGCAGGACGAGCCGCTTGGTGCCGCCCGACCCGAAGTCGACGGTCGCCTGCGCCTTGTCTCCGGCACCGGTCACCTCGACGACCGTGCCCATGCCGAACGCGTCGTGGCTGACCCGGTCCCCCGGCTCGACGCTGATCACCGCGCGGTTGCCCGGGCCGCCACGCAGCCCCCCGGTCGAGAGTCCGGTGGCGGCGACCCGCGCCTGCGCCGAGTTGGCGTACGTCGACATGGTCGGCACCGGCTCGGTGCGCGCCCAGTGCACGGTGTCCGCCGGCAGCTCGTCCAGGAAGCGTGACGGCGGGTTGTAGGCCGGCGCACCCCAGCTGGTGCGCACCTGCGCCCGTGAGAGGAACAGCCGCTTCTGCGCGCGGGTGATGCCGACGTAGGCCAGCCGGCGCTCCTCCTCGAGCTCCCGCGGGTCGCCGAGCGCGCGCAGGTGCGGGAAGACGCCGTCCTCGAGCGCCGTGAGGAAGACGACCGGGAACTCCAGGCCCTTGGCCGTGTGCAGCGTCATGAGCGTGACGACGCCGGCGTCGTCCCCGGCCACGGGCACCTGGTCGGCGTCGGCCACCAGCGAGACCTGCTCGAGGAACTCGGTGACCGTGCCGCCGGGGTGGGCCGCCTCGAACTCCGCCGCCACCGAGATGAGCTCGTTGAGGTTGTCGACGCGCCCCTCGTCCTGCGGGTCGGTGCTCGACGACAGCTCGGCGAGGTAGCCGGTGCGGTCGAGGATGCTCTCGAGCAGCGCGGCCGGGCCGGACCCGGTCTCGACCAGCTGCTCGAACTCCTCGAGCAGCGCGACGAACTCCTGGATGTTCTTCAGCGACCGCGACGCGAGCGTGGTGACCTCGGCGCACCGGCGCAGCGCCGTCGCGAAGGCGATCCGCTCGCGATCGGCGAACTGCTCGATGCACTGCTCGGCCCGCTCGCCGATCCCGCGCTTCGGGGTGTTGATCACCCGGCGCAGGCTGACGACGTCGGTCGGGTTGGCGACCACCTTGAGGTAGGCCAGCGCGTCGCGGACCTCCTTGCGCTCGTAGAAGCGCACCCCGCCGACGACCTTGTAGGGCATGCCGACGCGGATGAACACCTCCTCGAAGACGCGGGAGGCGTTGTTGGTCCGGTAGAAGACCGCGATGTCCTTGGGCTGGACCTCGCCCTCGTCGACGAGGGCGTCGATCTGCTCGGCGACCCAGGCCGCCTCGTCGTGCTCGTTGTCGGCGACGTAGCCCTCGATCAGCTCGCCGTCGCCGGCGTCGGTCCACAGGTTCTTCGGACGACGGCCGGTGTTCTTGGCGATGACCTGGTTGGCCGCCTTGAGGATCCGCTGGGTGGAGCGGTAGTTCTGCTCCAGCAGGATCGTCATGGCCTCGGGGTAGTCGCGCTCGAACTCGTCGATGTTGCGGATGGTCGCGCCGCGGAAGGCGTAGATCGACTGGTCGGCGTCACCGACGACGCAGAGCTCGGCGGGCGGCACCGGGCCCTCACCCGTGCCGACCAGCTCGCGCACCAGCACGTACTGGGCGTGGTTGGTGTCCTGGTACTCGTCGACCAGCACGTGGCGGAACCGGCGGCGGTAGTGCTCGGCGACGTCGGGGAAGGCCTGCAGCAGGGAGACCGTCGTCATGATCAGGTCGTCGAAGTCGAGCGCGTGCGCCTGGCGCAGTCGCTGCTGGTAGAGCCGGTAGACGTCGGCCAGCACCCTCTCGGGCGGCGTCGTCGGGCTGAAGCTCTCCTCGTCGATCAGCTCGTTCTTGAGGTTCGACACCTGCGCGGCCAGGCTGCGGCCGGGATAGCGCTTGGCGTCGAGGTCGAGGTCGCGGGCGACCATCGTCATCAGCCGCACCGAGTCGCCCTGGTCGTAGATCGTGAACGACGACTTCAGGCCCAGCTTCGCGGCCTCGGCGCGCAGGATGCGCACGCACATCGAGTGGAAGGTCGACACCCACATCGCGCGGGCGCGCGGGCCGACGAGGTGCGCGACGCGCTCCTTCATCTCGCCGGCGGCCTTGTTGGTGAAGGTGATCGCCAGCACCTCGCCGGGCTGCACCCCGCGCGCGCCCAGGAGGTAGGCGATGCGATGGGCCAGGACGCGGGTCTTGCCCGAGCCCGCACCGGCGACGATGAGCAGCGGCCCACCCTCGTGGACGACGGCCTGCCGCTGCGGGCCGTTGAGCCCGGCGAGCATGCGGTCCAGCTCCCGGCCGGTCCGGCCGGGTGCCGAGCGCTGGAGGGACGCCGTCCCGGGGAGGGCCTGCTGGACGCTGCTCATGAACGCAGCTCCGCTGGGGAACCCGAAGCCTGCGGCGCATTCACTACATCACTGTAAGCCGGACGGGTGACCGGCCCGCGCCGGCTGTGGACGCTGCGCATCACCCGTCCCAGCGCGCCGCTGGTCACCGCCGCGCGGCCTGTGGCACACTCTCCGACGTGCTCGCCACGGTCAGCTTTTACTACGGCCACCGGGATCCGGTGTCCGTCACCGCTGGCTGAGCACGAAGCCGCAACAGACGCCCCGGGCCCGAGAGCCCGGGGCGTTTCTCGTTCCCGGACCCGACGGCCTCCGAGAACACGAAGGACCACCGATGAGCGCCCCCGCCACCACCGCCCCCTCCGACGAGCGCATCACCGCGCTGCGCGGCGAGATCGACGCCTGCGACGCGGAGATCATCGAGCTCGTGCAACGCCGGCTGGCCATCTCCCAGGAGATCGGCGCGCTGCGCGCCTCCACCGGCGGCACCCGCCTGTCCCTGGCGCGCGAGGCAGAGGTGCTCAACCGGTTCCGTCTCGCGCTCGGCCCGGACGGCGCCGCGCTCGGCATGATGCTGCTCCGCCAGGGCCGCGGCCGCCTGTAACCCTCGATGTCACGTCCGGAGCTCCCGCTCCGTCTTCATGGGCACCTGCGATGACGAGGAGCCCGACATGGCCCGCATTTCCCTGGACCCGCCCCGCACCGTGATCTACCGGCTCACCGAGTGGTACTCGCGCCGCCGGTTCGGCGCCGTCGCCGACCCGGCCGCCGCGATGGGCCACAACATGCGGGTGCTCATGACCGATGCCCGCCACGAGATGTCGCTGCAGAAGTGGAACCGGCTCGACCCGACGCTCAAGGCGCTCGGAGAGATGACCGCCGCGGTCAGCATCGGCTGCTCGTGGTGCGTGGACTTCGGCTACTGGATCAGCACGAGCCGCGGCGTCGACCCGGTCAAGCTGGAGAACGTCCCCCGCTGGCGCGACAGCGACGTCTACACGGATCTGGAGCGACAGGTGATGGCCTACGCGGAAGCAGCCACCACGACCCCGCCGGCGGTGACCGACGAGATGGTGGCCGGGCTGCGCGCGCACCTGGACGACGCCGCCCTGGTGGAGCTCACGATGATGATCGCCGTGGAGAACCAGCGGTCGAGGTTCAACAGCGCCCTGGGGCTGACCAGCCAGGGCTTCAAGGACCGCTGCGAGATCCCCGCGGGCAGATGACCGGGGCCCTGGCGGCGTTCGACCGGCACCGGCGGCTGCTGTTCACCGTCGCCTACCAGATGCTGGGCAGCGTGGCCGACGCCGAGGACGTCGTCCAGGACGCCTGGCTGCGGTGGTCGGCCGCCGACCGTGGCGACGTGGTCGACCCCAAGGCCTACCTCGTGCGCACCACCTCCCGACTGGCGCTCGACCGGCTGCGGTCGGCCCAGTCGCGGCGGGAGACCTACGTCGGCCCGTGGCTGCCCGAGCCCCTGGTCACGGGCAGCGCTCCCGACCCCGGCGAGGAGGTGGAGCTCGGCGAGCAGGTGTCGCTGGCCCTGCTCGTGGTCCTCGAGACCCTGTCGCCGCTGGAGCGAGCCGTCTTCGTCCTGCGCGAGGTCTTCGGCATGCCCGCGGCGGAGGTCGCGACAGCCTTGGACCGGTCGGAGGCGGCGGTCCGCCAGCTGGCGCACCGCGCCCGCGAGCACGTGGAGGCGCGCCGTCCCCGGTTCGACGCCGATCGGAGCGCCCAGCGCGAGGTGACCGAGCGGTTCTTCGCCGCGGTCGCGGGCGGAGACGTCGACGCCCTCATGGCAGTCCTCTCCCCCGGCGTGGTGCTGACCAGCGACGGCGGGGGTGTCGCGAACGCGGCGCGGCGGCCGATCGTCGGGGCGGACAAGGTGGCCCGGTTCCTCACCGGCATCGCGGCGAAGGGCTACGCCACCCCCGGGCTGGACGTGCGGCTGACCGAGGTCAACGGGGCGCCCGGCGTCGCCGCGTGGGTGGACGGCGAGCCGTTCATGGCCGTGTCGCCGGTCGTCGGCGACGGCGCGGTCGACCAGGTGCTCATCGTGGTGAACCCGGCCAAGCTCGCCGGCCTCGGCGAGCCCGCCGCGGACGGCAGCTAGGTCCGCCGAGCGGCGGACCGGCATCGGCCCTCCGGCCGACGTCGCGGCCGCCGCGTCAGCCGGTCGATTCCCCCCCGTGGCCGATGTGCGCGACCCCTCCCCTCCGCGACCGTGGACGACGTTCCGGCGCGGACGTCGCGCCGGCCCGGAGAGGGGAACCTGACATGAGCAACACCACCGCCCTGCCGTCCGCCGCCCGCCGCCGGATCGCCGTCGTCCTGCTCGCGACCGCGATCGCCGGAGGGATCGGCGCCGCCCTGCCCGCCACCGACACCGAGGCACAGAAGCGTGTCGACCCGCTGTGCACCGTGCAGGGAGAGCAGCCGAACGTCTGGATCGACTGCGGCTGAAACACCGGCAGGGCTCAGGCCGTCCTGTCGCCCGGCTCCAGGACGATCAGGGGCGTCTCGGTCGACCGCCGCCGGGCGTGCTCGTCGAGCCTCGGATCGATCGCGACCCACCGCTGCCACAGCCGATTCCGCTCCTCCCCCATGGCAGGGCGTGCGCGCACCGGGCGGGGATCCTGGCCAGCCAATCGGACGACGGCGTCCGGGTGCGCCTGGAGGTTCAGCCACCACGCGGGGTGGCCCTCCTCCCAGCCGTTCATCGCGAGCGCGAGGAGGTCGGGGCCGTCGTCGATGTAGCCGATGATCACGCTGCGCGGCTGACCGGACTTCCGCCCGACGGTCGTGAGGCGGAGCGCACCCCAACCGCGCTTGTTCGACGGAGTCCACAGCAATCGGCCGCCGGTGAGCCGGTGGAGCGCGCGATGAACGCGCCAGGCCGTGTGCACGAACCACGACGGCGGAACTCTTGGAGGTCGTGTCGCCGCAGCGCTCATGGCCGTCCTCCCCTCGCGAGGCACTCTTCCACGACGTGCCCTGCTGCAGGCCCGCTGCGAGCTTCGAGCGGTGGGGGCAGGAGGGTCCTTTCTCTAGGCTCCGGCGGGTGACCTCGCCGTTCGCCCCGCGCCGTCCCGCCGAGCACGTCGAGCGCGCCCTGTGCGTGCTCGCCCACCCCGACGACGTCGACTTCGGCAGCGCCGGCACCGTGGCCACCTGGACGGCGGCCGGGACCGAGGTCACCTACTGCATCGTCACCGACGGGGACGCCGGCGGGTTCGACGACACTCCCCGCGACCGGATGGGCCCGCTGCGGCAGGGCGAGCAGCGGGCGGCAGCCGCGGCGGTCGGTGTGGAGGACGTGCGCTTCCTCGGGTATCCCGACGGCCGGCTGGAGCTCACCCTCGACCTGCGCCGCGACATCAGCCGCGTGATCCGGCAGGTCCGCCCCCAGCGGGTGCTGACCAGCTCGCCCGAGCGCTTCTGGGACCGGATCGGGGCCAGCCACCCCGACCACATGATCGTCGGCGAGTCCACGCTGCGCGCCGTCTATCCCGACGCCCGCAATCCCTTCGCTTTCGCCGAGCTGCTCGCCGACGAGGGCCTGGAGGCCTGGACCGTCGCCGAGGTGTGGCTGACCGCCAGCCCGCGCGCCGACCACGCCGTCGACGTCACCGACGTCGTGGAGCGCAAGCTGGCCGCGCTCCGCTCGCACGTCAGCCAGGTGGGCCATCTGCCCGACCTGACCCGCTTCGTCACCGACTGGATGCGGCAGACCGCGCGCACGCACGGCCTGCCCGACGGCCGGCTCGCCGAGGCGTTCCACGTCGTGCACACCGCCTGAGCGGCACCCGCGCGTGCCGCGTGTGACGGACGGGGTGGGACGGACGGGTCCGTACCCGTGTCGCGCGTCCGCTTCGCCGGGGGGCTCGTAGACTGGCCGGGACCCCGATCGTGGGCGCTCTCTCTCCGGCGGCGATTCGTGCCGCGGCTGCGCCCCTCTGCACCTGGATGCCTTTGATGAACGATTTCATCGTGTGCTCGTTCCATACCGATGACGAGTACTACCGCCGCCACGGCGAAGAGCTCAAGAAGAACCTGAGCGACCTGGGCGTCACGTACGTCGTCGAGGAGATCGTCAAGCAGCCCGGCCAGGACTGGGCCGACCTCTGCCGTCAGAAGGTCCCGTTCCTCAAGCGGATCTGCGACGAGAACCCCGACAGCAAGGTCTTCTGGATCGACGTCGACTGTCGGTTGCTGTCGCTGCCGGACTTCGTGCGCAACTCGACGGCCGACATCGTCGGCTTCCAGCGCGGGTTCTCCAACCCCCGCACCATCGGCTACCACAAGCGCGGCCGGTTCTGGGAGCCGTGCTTCTGGGGCGTGAACACGACGGCCGAGGCGCGCCGCATGGTCACCGACGCCGCGAAGTTCGAGGCCAGCTCGGACGTCAAGGCGACCGACGACTACTTCTTCGAGGAGGGCTGGCGGGCCAACGCCACCGAGCTCACCTTCCAGATCATCCCGTCGACCTGCGTCGTCGGTAAGGGCGGTCCGCTGACCGACCGGCAGGCCTTCTTCCTGTTCGGCTCCAGCGGCAACGTCGACGACTTCAGGGACAAGGTCGTCCAGCACGCTGCCGACGTGCCGACCCGCGGCTGGCGCCGTCGTGCGGCCAACGCCCGCCGGAAGGCCATCAAGGGCGGCAAGCGCGTCGTCGAGCAGCTGCCCCCCTCGGCCCGTCGCCGGCTGATCTCGCTCGCGGACAAGAGCGGGGCCACCGGCCTCCTGCTGCCCGGTTCGGACTCCACCCCGCGCTCGGCCATGTCGACCGGGATGAAGATCCCGCTGCCGACCACCAAGAGCCGCAAGGCGCTCCTCAACCAGGCGCTGCGCGCCGGGATCGACGGCGAAGCCGAGGCCCTGGAGCAGACGACGACCGCCCTCGCCGGCCTGGGCGTGCTGACCCGCGAGGAGGAGAGCACCCTCTCGGCGGCGCGGAGCTTCAGCCACTTCTCCGCCCGCCCGTCCGAGGAGAAGCTGGACCTCGTCTGGTGGGTCCGCCCGTTCCCCGGCAACTACGGCGACTGGCTCAGCCCACTGATCATCGGCCACTACACGGACCGGAAGATCCTCTTCCAGTCGCCGACCGCGCCGTCGCTCACCGCCGGCACGCACGTCGTCTCGGTCGGGTCGATCGGCCGCTTCATCAAGCCGAACTCGATCGTCGTCGGCACGGGCATCTCCAGCGACGAGTACCAGCTCGACCCGTCCGCCGAGTACATCTCGGTCCGCGGGCCGCTCACGGCCGAGCACCTGAAGTCCTGCGGCGGCCCGACCGTGGAGTCCTTCGGTGACCCGGCGGCGATCCTGTCCCGCATCATCCCGGTCGAGCGGGGCGAGACCAACGGCCGCAAGGCCTTCGTCCGCCACCACAAGCACCGCAACCTGCCGGTGGTCCTGCCCGAGGGCTACGACGAGCTGGAGGTGCTCGTCTCGCACCCCGACGACATCCGCACCTTCGTCACCGAGCTGGCGCAGTACGAGCAGGTCGTGACCAGCGCGATGCACGTGCTCATCACGTGCCAGTCCTACGGCATCCCGTGCGCCCTGATCGTGTTCGAGGGCTACCTCGACGCGGTCGCCGGCAACGGCATGAAGTACACCGACTACGCCCTCGGCGTCGGCTTCGAACCCATCACACCCGCTCCCGTGCCGCTGGACCTCCGCTCCACCGACCTGCAGTCGCTGGTCCTGGACCTGACCATCAGCGAGACGAAGAAGGACGAGGTGGAGGACGCCCTGCGGCGTGCCGTGGCCGCCGTGACGCGGTAACCGTCGTGGCCTGGCCCATCGCGGGCGACATCCGCACGAGCGTCAAGGAGCTCTTCCCGGTCCGCAGGGACCGGATGGTGGTCCTCGGCCTCGTGGCGCTGGCGGCGGTCGTCTCGATGACCGAACTGGTCGCCACCCAGCTGTTCTCGGTGCTGATCCTGCCGAAGTCCGACCGCAGCACCGCGCTGACGACCGTGCTCGTGGTGCTGTTCCTGGTCTTCTTCGGCGGCCTGCGGGTGGTCAACTTCCTGCGGGAGAAGTACCGGATCAACGTCTTCGAGCGGGCGCTGGTCGACTCCGGGGTGAGCAAGGCCAGCGACGCCTGGCGGTGGGCCATGGCCATGGAGGTCACCTCCATCCTGAGCACGATGGGCCGGATCGCCGTCGTGGTCGCGGCGACGATCGTGCTGGCGCCGTTGTTCGGCGTGGCGGTGATCGCCGCCGTCGCCGTCGTCGGGTTCTCCCTGTCGTTCATCTACCGGCGGCAGCTGTCCACCCAGCGCGAGTTCCGCGCCGCCCAGCTGGCCTACCGCTCGGTCGACAACGCGACCAAGGTCCGCACCCGCGTCATCGCCGGCGAGACCGGCGCGCTCTTCGGCTACGCCGGGGTCGTCGTCCTCATCGGCGTGCTGCTGTGGATGATCCTGGGCGAGTACATCGAGCCCGGCACCGGCTTCGTGCTGTTCATCGCGCTGCGGATGCTCGGCCAGACGCTGACCGAGGTCGCCAAGGGCCTCATGCGCTACGTGCGGGCACGGGCCTTCAGCGAGATCCCGCCGCACGACGACGAGGACGATGTCTGAGCCGCTGCTGACCATCGGCTACTCGGTCCTCGCCGAGCGGGCCGCCGACCATCCGGCTGCCCGAGCAGCGGCCCGAGGTCGAGGTCCTGATCGTCGTCCAGGGCGCCGTCGACGGCCGCGTCCCGGACGCCGCCCCGCGTCGGGACGACGTCCGTTACGAGCTCCTGGACCTCCCGCGGCGTCACCAAGAGCCGCAACGCCGTCCTCGACGGGGCGCGTGGCCGGTACGTGCTGTTCGCCGACGACGACATCGTCTTCCACGAGGAGGGCGTCCGGTCGGTCGTCGGCGAGCTCGAGGCGAACCCCGGCCTGGCGCTGGTACTGGCGATCGCGGTCGACGAGGGGGGCCGGCTGCGCAAGCCCTACCCGTCCCGGCCGGTCCGGCTGACCCGCTGGAACTCCGGCAAGGCCGCAACCTACGAGATCATGGTGCGGCGCGACGCGTTCGCCCGCGCCGGTGTCCGGTTCGACGAGCGCTTCGGCGCCGGCGTCGACCCGCACTTCCTCGGCGACGAGTACATCCTCATCGCCGACGCGCTGGCGGCCGGGCTGGAGTGCCGGTTCGTGCCCGTGGTGGTGGCCGTGCACCCGACCGTCTCCTCGGGAGCCGGCTTCGGCACGCTGCGGGACGCGCGGGCCCGCTCGGCCATCTTCGGCCGCGTCTTCGGGCCGACGGCACCGATCGCCCGGCTGGCCTTCGTGCTGCGCTCGCCGCGGCGGTTCCGCTCCGCCGGGCTGTCAGCGCGGTTCGTCCTGAACCGCTTCTGACCCGGCCGGCCGCGGCGGCCGCCGGCCGAACAGGAACCCGCTGCCCCAGCTGAGGTGGATCGTCGCCAGCACCATCGGCAGCCAGGCCCGCGCCCGCCACGACAGCCCACGGGCGCCGAGCAGGGACGCCGCCATCACCCCGCTGCCGTAGCCGAGCGGCGCCAGCCATCCCCAGCGGAACGGCGGGATGCCGACGACCGACCCGACCGTGCCGGCGGCCGTGCCGGCGAGCACCGCCGCGGTGACCGTCGGCGGGGCGAGGTAGCGCAGCGAGACCGTCTCGGGGTGCTGCCGGATGACCTCCCGGCGCCAGCGGCCGGTGTGGAAGAACTGCTGCACGAGGTCGCCCCACGAGGAGCGCGGCCGGTAGGTGACGCCGAGGTCGGGCGAGAACCAGACCACCCCGCCGGACGAGCGGATCCGGTGGTTGAGCTCCCAGTCCTGCGCGCGGTGGAAGTGCTCGTCGAAGCCGCCGAGGCCCTCGAGCACCTCGCGGCGGAAGACGCCGAGGTAGACCGAGTCGGCCGGGCCCTCGTCGCCGCCGACGTGGAACTGCCCGCCGCCGAGTCCGACGCGCGCGCGATAGGCGTGCGCCACCGCCTGCTCGAAGCCGGTCTGCCCGACGGCCAGCATGACGCCGCCGACGTTGGCGGCCCCGGTCGACTCGAGCAGCTGCACGGCGCGGGTGACGTAGCCGGGCGTCAGGATGCCGTGCCCGTCGACCCGCACGATGACGTCGTGCTGCGCAGCACGGATGCCGGCGTTGAGCCCGGCCGGCGTCCGGCCGGCGGGGTTGGGCACCACCCGGACGCGGGGGTCGGCGGCGGACAGGTCGTCGGCGATGCGCTCGGTGCCGTCGGTCGACGGCCCGACCGCGAGGACGACCTCGAGCTCGCCGCCGTACTCCTGGCCGAGGATCTGCTCGACGCTCTCGACCAGGTCGCGGGCCTCGTTGCGCACCGGCATGACCACCGACACCGGCGGCCAGCCGGAGTCGCGGTCCAGCAGCGGATCGACCTCCGGGACGTCGAGCGGGTCGATGGCCGGGTCGTCCAGCGGATCGGCGTTCATCGCCCCCGGACTCTACGTGCGCAGCTACAGCAACCGGTTCGTCGCCGCCCAGCGGGTCAGCTCGTTGCGGTTGGACAGCTGCAGCTTGCGCAGCACGTTCGACGCGTGCGACTCCACCGTCTTCACCGAGATGAACAGCCGCGAGCCGATCTCCCGGTAGGTGTAGCCGCGGGCGAGCAGCTGCATCACCTCGCGCTCCCGGGCGCTGAGCAGGTCCAGCCCGGGATCGACCGCCGGGTCCTCCGCCGGCGCAGCGGGAACACCTCCGGCGGCGAACGCGTCGAGCACGAAGCCGGCCAACCGTGGGCTGAAGACGACGTCGCCGTCGGCCACCCGCCGGACGGCGTCGAGCAGGTCGGGCCCCGAGATGGACTTGGTGACGTAGCCCCGCGCGCCGGCCCGGATCACGGCGATGACGTCCTCGGCGGCGTCGGAGACCGAGAGCGCCAGCCAGCGCACCGTCGGCAGCTCGGCGCGCACCTGCTCCAGGACCGCGCGGCCGCCGCCCCCAGGCAGGTGCACGTCGAGCAGGACGACGTCGGGCACGGTCGCCCGGATGCCCTCGACCGCCGCGACGACGTCCGCGGCCTCTCCCACGACGTCGATGTCGGCGCCCAGCTCGGCGCGCACGCCGGTGCGCACCATCGCGTGGTCGTCGACGAGGAACACCCTCGGCCGGGCGACGGCCTCCGCGGCGGTCATGCGGTGCTCCTCTGCAGGCTCCTCGGCAGCATCAGCTCCACCTCGGTCCCCTCTCCCGGCGCGGAGCGCACGGTCGCCGTCCCCCCGAGGCGGGCCAGCCGGCCGGCCACCGAGTCGCGCAGGCCCCGCCGGTCGTCCGGCACCGTCTCGGGGTCGAAGCCCTTGCCGCGGTCGCGGACGAACACCGACACCCGCTCCGGCGTCACCTCCGAGTAGAGGTCGGCCGACGGCGCCCCCGAGTGCTTGGCCGCGTTCAGCAGGGCCTCCCGGGCCGCCGCGCCCAATGCGGACAGCGCGTCGTCGAGCGGGGCGTCGCCGACGACGACCGGCTCGATGGTGAACTCGGAGTCGTCCTCGATCTCGGCCACCGCGCCGGCCACCAGCCCGGCCCACGTGCCGCCCGTGGCCACCGCCGGCTCGTAGAGCCAGGTGCGCAGCTCGCGTTCCTGGCTGCGGGCCAGGCGGGCGACCGCCGCGGGCGAGTCCGCGTGCCGCTGGATGAGTGCGAGGGTCTGCAGCACCGAGTCGTGCAGGTGCGCGGCCACCGTGGCGCGCTCCTCGGAGCGGATCCGCGCCGTCCGCTCGGCGTCCCGCGAGTCGAGCAGCCGACGCCAGAGCGGCGCGGTGGCCAGCACGACCCCGGCCAGGATGACCAGGGTGAAGACGAAGCCGTCGCGGGCCTGGTCCAGCTGGCCGGTGGTCGCCAGCAGGAGGACGACGCCGGCGCCGGCGAGCGCCACGCCCGCGGCGAGGGCCCACCGGGCTCCGGGCATCGCGAACCCGCGAGGCGCGTCGATCTGCCGCCAGATCACCGCCAGTCCGCCGGCGACCAGCACCAGGGGCAGCACGAGGTTGCCGCCCCAGCTGGACAGGCCCTGGACCAGCACGAAGGACGTCAGCGCGATCGCGCCGAGGGCGACGAACTGCCGCGGCGTCCGCTGCGGGGCCGCTCCGCCGTCCTGGGAGGGGGGCGGTACGTCCGTGGCGGGCATGGTCAGCCACAGCAGGGCGTAGGCGACGATGCCGATGCCGGCGGTTCCGAGCACGACGAACCCGATGCGGACGACGAGGGGATCCAGCCGCAGGTGCGTGGCGGTGCCGACGGCCACGCCGGCGATCATCCGGCCGGTGCGCGGCCGCGCGAGCGGCGGGCGCGGCGGCGCAGTCACGGGCGCCGGGGCCGGGGTGAGGGTCACCTCCTGATGGTCGCACCGGCGCAGGGGGTCCCGACACGGGGAATCACCCGGGAAGGGGCCGACCGCAGGACCAGGGTCGGATCCGGGCGTTCCCTGATGGATTCCGCCGTCGCGCGTCGGCACTCTCGGAGCATGACTTCCGCTCCGCCCCCGGCACCGCCGCCGGCACCGCCGTCCCTGGACCCGCCGTACTACGGTCCCCCGCCGCCGCCCCCGCCCGGGCCGCCGGTGCGGGGCCAGCTGCGCCGCAGCCGCACCGACAAGGTGATCGGTGGCGTCGCGGGCGGCCTCGCCCGCTACAGCGGCATCGACGCGCTGCTGTGGCGCGTCGGCTTCATCGCCCTGGCCTTCGCCGGCGGCACCGGCGTCCTCGTCTACCTGCTGCTCTGGCTGCTGATGCCGGCCGTTCCCGCCGCGCCCCCGGGGCAGGAGCCCTACGTGCCGCCCGCCGCACCCGCCGGCCCACGCTCGCCGGTCCCCGGCGTGACCATCGCCGGGCTGCTCATCACCCTGGGCGTCCTGGCCCTGCTCACCCGGCTCACCGACTGGGATCCGGGCCCGCGGGTCTTCCTCGGCGCGGCCCTCCTGGTGGTCGGCCTCGGCCTGGTGGCCGCCGCCTACACGACCGGACGGTCGGCGAAGGGCGGACTCATCGCGCTCGGGGTCATCCTGTCGGTGGCGCTGCTGTTCGCCTCCGCCGCCCCGTGGGAAGGCATGCGCGGCGGCGTCGGCGACCGCACCTGGGCGCCCGGGAACGCCGAGGCGGTGCAGTCCACGTACCACGGCGGCGTGGGTGACCTGCTGATCGACCTGAGCGGCGTCGACGTCAGTGACCTCGACCGGCCCATCCGCACCAGCCTGGACGCCGGCATCGGCGACGTCGACATCTTCGTCCCTCAGGACGCCGACGTCCGTGTCGAGGTGAACCACGGTCTCGGCGACGTATCGATCCTCGACGGCGAGGGCACGGAGGACGGCGTCTACCCGGGCGCAGGACTCGGTGCCTGGGTCGACGATGGCGATCCCGAGATCGTCCTGACCATCAATGCCGGCGTCGGAGACGTGGAGGTGTCCCGTGCCTGACTACAGCGAGTTCCCCACGACCCCGACCGGCTGGCAGGAGCGGCAGCTGGCCGACTGGCAGACCGTGACGCCGCTCTCGACCGAGGACGAGGACCGCAGCACCCGCCGCTCGGTGGACGTCGTGGCCCTCGTCGCGGGCGTCGTCTTCAGCTTCTTCGCCATCCTGGGCCTGTCCGGAGTGGACCTGGACGCCGGCATCTTCGCCGACGGCGGTGTCCTCTGGCTGGTGCTCATCGGCGCCGGGGTGGCGCTGCTGGCCAGCGAGCTGCGCCGGGCCCGACGGCGCAGTTCGGCCGGCTGACCGGGACCGATCGAGGCGGTGGGCGCGGCGCACTTGTCCGGGGACGGCCGCAGGCACGAGTCTCCGGGGGTGCGCCTCCCCCACCGCCTCGGCATGTCGACGGCCGTCGTGCTCGTCGTCGCCGGCTGCGGCACGGCGACCGGCTCGCCGCCGGAGGTCACCGGCGAGTGGGAGCTGGTCGAGTTCTCGCGGGACGGGGCGGTCGTGCCGGAGCCGGTCGGGGGCCGCGCGACCCTGACGGTCACGGACGGCGAGCTCGGCGGCACCTCCTTCTGCAACTCCTACAGCGGCACCTACCGGCTGGACGGCGACGACCTGACCGTCTCCGGTCTCGGCGGCACCGAGATGGGCTGCGCGCCCGAGCTCATGGACGCCGAGTCGGCGTACCTGGCCGCCCTCGCCGCCGTCGAGCAGGCGGACAACGCCGAGGGGTACCTCGTCCTCAGCGGCGGCGACGCCGAGCTGCGCTTCCGCCCGCTGCCCGAGGTACCCGCGAGCGACCTCACCGGCACCGAGTGGGTGCTGGAGACGCTGCTCGACGGGGAGGTCGCCTCCTCGACGTCCGGCGCGCGGGCGGTGCTCCGGCTCGCCGACGACGGCACGGTCGGCGCCTCCACCGGGTGCCGCGGGCTGACCGGCAGCTGGGCGCTCGAGGGTGACGTCGTCCGGGTGGACGGTGCCCGGCCGGAGGCAGCCACCTGCGGCCCCGACGTCGCGGCGCAGGACGACCAGGTCGTGGCGGTGCTGTCCGCGGACTTCCAGGTGGCGGTCACCGAGGACAGCCTCACCGTGACCGGCGCCGACGGACTGGGTCTGGTCTACCGCGACGCCGGCTGACGCATCGGTCGGGTGACGGACGGGTCACCGGCCCAACGCTGTTCGGTAACGGTCGGGATCGCTTCGTTGCGCAGCCCGTCCCGGCCCACGGAGGCTCGCCCCATGGGTGCCGCCCGGATCCGCGGTGCGACGGCGCTGGTCGCCGCCGCGCTGCTGCTGACCGCGTGCGCCCAGCGGGCTCCCGCCGCCGATGGCGCCGCCGGGCCGGGGCCGGGCGCCTGGACGACGGTGCCGTCCGCTCCGCTCTCGCCCCGGCTGGGCGCCGTGACCGCGTGGACCGGCACCGAGGCGCTCGTCCTCGGCGGCGACGTCGGCGACCTCTGCCCGCCGGCCGCCGGCTGCGTCGGTCCCCCCGAGAGCGCCGCCGACGGTGCGGCCTACGACCCGGCGCAGCAGACCTGGCGGCCCGTCGTCGACGCCCCCCAGCCGATCGAGGGCGGCACTCCGAGCACGGTCGCCGGCGACACCGTGCACCTGGTGCAGGACGACCGGCTGCTGTCCTACGACGCCGCGGAGGACGCCTGGTCGCTGTCCCCACCGGCACCGGTCGGAGCGGTCGTCGGCCGTCCGGCGGCGCTCGACGACGGCACGGTGGTGCTGGTCGAGGGCGAGCGGAAGGCCGACGAGCCGTCGGGCCAGGTGTACGACCCGGCGTCCCGAACCTGGTCCGAGCTGCCCGAGGACCCGCTCGGCCCGACCTTCGACCGCGTCGTCACCGCGATCCCCGGCGCACTGGTGCTCACCGCGAGTCCCCTACCGGACGATTGGGAGAACGCCTCGCCCCGCGCTGCGCGCGGCCGTCCTGGACCTGGCCTCGCAGCGATGGACCGTGCTCGACGACAGCGAGCGCACCGGCGGATGGCGATGGTCGTGGACCGGCGAGCGCATGATCGACGTCCACCCCGACGGGCAGAGTGCCGACGGCGACCGGTTCGCCCAGGGCGGCGCCCTCGACCCGCGCACCGGCGCGTGGGTCCCACTGGAGGGCACGCCGCTGATGAACACCGGCGGCTGGCCTGCCGACGCCGTCGGCGGCCCGGTGGCCGCCGTCGACGGCTGGGTCTACGACGACCGCGACCGCTCGTGGACGCTGCTCCCGCGGCCGGACGGCGCACCCGCCGCGCCGGGATCGGCCGTCTGGGCCGGCGAGGAGCTGCTCGTGCTGGGCGGCATGGACACCGACGCCGGCTGGGGCGAGGAGCACCTCAGCGACGGCGCGTGGCTCTGGCAGCCGGCCGGTGGAGGAGATCCGTCGGGGTGACCGGCTGGAGCGGCCCCGCTGCAGGGTCCCATGCCGAGCGTGCGAGGCATGGGGGGCAGCGGGGTCCTTTCTCTACTCCCATTCGATGGTGCCGGGCGGCTTGCTGGTCACGTCGAGGACGACGCGGTTGACCTCGGCCACCTCGTTGGTGATCCGGGTGGAGATCCGCGCCAGGACGTCGTAGGGCAGCCGGGTCCAGTCGGCGGTCATGGCGTCCTCGCTGGACACCGGCCGCAGCACGATCGGGTGCCCGTAGGTGCGCCCGTCGCCCTGGACGCCGACCGACCGGACGTCGGCCAGCAGCACCACCGGGCACTGCCAGATCTCCCGGTCGAGGTTCGCCGCCGTCAGCTCGGCCCGCGCGATGGCGTCGGCCTTGCGCAGCACGTCGAGCCGCTCCTGGGTCACCTCGCCGACGATCCGGATGCCGAGCCCCGGGCCCGGGAACGGCTGGCGCCAGACCAGCGACTCGGGCAGCCCGAGCTGCAGGCCGACCTCGCGCACCTCGTCCTTGAACAGCGTCCGCAGCGGCTCGACCAGCGTGAACTGCAGGTCCTCCGGCAGGCCGCCGACGTTGTGGTGGCTCTTGATGTTCGCCGTCCCGGTGCCGCCGCCGGACTCGACGACGTCCGGGTAGAGCGTGCCCTGCACCAGGAAGTCGACCGTCTCGCCGTGCGCCTTGGCGTCGGCGACGACGTCGAGTGCCGCCTGCTCGAAGACGCGGATGAACTCCCGGCCGATGATCTTGCGCTTCTCCTCCGGGTCGCTGACCCCGGCCAGCGCCGTGAGGAACTGCTCGCGGGCGTCGACCACCCGCAGGTCCGCGCCGGTGACCGCGACGAAGTCCCGCTCGATCTGCTCGGTCTCCCCCGCCCGCATCAGCCCGTGGTCGACGTAGACGCAGGTCAGCCGGTCACCGATCGCCCGCTGCACCAGCGCGGCCGCGACGGCGGAGTCCACCCCGCCGGACAGCGCGCACAGCGCCCGCCGGTCGCCCACCTGGGCGCGGATCCGCTCGACCTGCTCCTCGACGACGTTCGCCATCGTCCAGGTCGGCTCGAGGCCGGCGATGTCGAACAGGAAGTGCTCGAGCACCGTCTGCCCGTGCGCGGTGTGCCGCACCTCGGGGTGGAACTGGACGCCGGCCAGCTTGCGGTCGACGTCCTCGAACGCGGCCACCGGGGCACCGGTCGACGTCGCGGTCACGGTGAAGCCGGGCGGGGCCGCCGACACCGCGTCGCCGTGGCTCATCCACACCGACTGCTGCACGGGCAGCGAGCCGAACAGCCGGCCCTCCGTGGTCACGGTCAGCGGGGTGCCGCCGTACTCGCGGTCGCCGGTGCGGGCGACCGTGCCGCCGAGCGAGGCCGCCATCGCCTGGAAGCCGTAGCAGATGCCGAACGCCGGCACCCCGCCCTCGAAGAGGCTCGGCGTCGACCTGCGGGGCACCCGGCGCGTAGACGCTCGACGGCCCCCCGGACAGGACGACGGCGGCCGGCTTGCGGGCCAGGATCTCGTCGGCCGGCACGTCGGACGGCACGATCTCGGAGTAGACGCCGGCCTCGCGGATGCGCCGGGCGATGAGCTGCGCGTACTGCGCGCCGTAGTCGACGACCAGGACGGTCGGGAAGTCCCTGCTCACGGACGCTCAGCCGCCGACGAAGCCGGCCCCGGGGGTGCCGCCCCCGATGACCAGGTCGACCCGCTGGAACTCCTTGAGGTCGCGGTAGCCGGTCTTGGCCATCGTGCGGGCCAGCGCGCCGAAGATGTTCGTCCGCCCGTCGGAGCTCTCGGCCGGGCCGAGCAGCACCTCGCGCAGCGTGCCGGCCGGCTCGGCCGCCGGGGAGACCCCGCCGCGCGGGAGCCGGGGGTGCGCGGCGACCGAGTCCCACCAGATGCCGCCGGCCGGGGCCTCCTCCGCCGAGCGCAGCGGCTCGCCGAGCTGGACGGCGTCCGCTCCGCAGGCCAGCGCCCGGGCGACGGCGCCGCTGGTCTCGATCCGGCCGTTGGCGATGACGTGCACGTACCGGCCGCCGGTCTCGTCGAGGTAGTCGCGGCGGGCGGCCGCGGCGTCGGCGATCGCGCTGGCCAGCGGCACCCGGATGCCCATGACCTCGTCGCCGGTCGACCAGCTGTCGGCGCCGACGCCCACGATGACGCCCG
This sequence comes from uncultured Actinomycetota bacterium, assembly GCA_963777095.1. GTDB lineage: Bacteria > Actinomycetota > Actinomycetes > Mycobacteriales > Geodermatophilaceae > CAVZOY01. The sequence goes on along the minus strand of CAVZOY010000005.1, from coordinate 79,357 downwards.
CCGCGCCGGTGCGCATGAGGTGCAGCGCGGTCTGGTAGTCGGCCGCGCCGCCCACCACGACCGGCACGTCGAGGTCGGCGATGAACTCCTTGAGGTTGAGCGCCTCGCCGGAGCTCGTCACGTGCTCGGCGCTGACGATGGTGCCCTGGATGACCAGCAGGTCGATGCCGGCCGCGAGCACGGTCGGCGCCAGCTGCTGGGTGTGCTGCGGGGAGATGCGCACGGCAGTCGTGCCACCGCCCGCGCTCAGCTCCTTGATCCGCGCCGTCAGCAGGTCGGTCCTGACCGGCTCGGCGTAGACCTCCTGCAGCAGCGAGACCGGCGGCGCGCCCGTGCCGGCGGCCTGGCGGATGCGCCGGTAGATCGGTTCGGGGTCGTCGTACCGGGTCCACAGGCCCTCGGCGTTGAGGACGCCGAGCCCGCCCAGCTCGCCGACGGCCACCGCCGTGGCCGGGCTGACGACGGCGTCCGACGCGCTGGTGACCAGCGGGATGTCGAACCGGAAGGCGTCGATCTGCCACGCGGTGGAGACGTCGTCGACGTCGCGCGTGCGCCGGGACGGGACGATCGACACCTCGTCGAGGTCGTAGCCGCGACGGGCGAAGCGGTTGAGGCCGATCTCGACGGTCTCGCGGACGGGCATGCTCAGCGTCCCCTGTAGTTCGGCGCCTCGACGGTCATGTGGATGTCATGCGGGTGGCTCTCGATCAGCCCGGCCGTCGTGATCCGGGTCAGCCGGCCCTTCTCCTGCAGCTCGGCGACCGTGCCGGCGCCCGCGTACCCCATCGACGCCCGCAGGCCGCCGACCATCTGGTGGGCCACTCCGGACAGCGCGCCGCGGTAGGGCACCTGGCCCTCGATGCCCTCGGGCACCAGCTTGTCGTCGGAGAGGACGTCGTCGGCGAAGTACCGGTCGCGGCTGAACGACTGGCTGCCGCGCTTCTGCATGGCGCCGAGCGACCCCATGCCGCGGTAGGTCTTGTACTGCTTGCCGTTGACGAAGACGAGCTCGCCCGGCGCCTCCTCGACGCCGGCGAAGAGCCCGCCGATCATCACCGTGTCGGCGCCGGCGACGAGCGCCTTGGCGATGTCGCCGGAGTACTGCAGCCCGCCGTCGGCGATCACCGGGACGCCGGCCGGCTTCGCGGCCAGCGAGGCCTCGTGGATGGCGCTGACCTGCGGGACGCCGACGCCGGCGACGACGCGGGTGGTGCAGATGGAGCCGGGCCCGACGCCGACCTTGACCGCGTCGGCACCGGCGTCGATCAGCGCCTGCGCGCCCGCGCGGGTGGCGATGTTGCCGCCCACGACCTCGACGCCGCCGTCGCCCCCGAAGTCGGCCTTGACGCGGGAGACCATGTCCAGCACCGCGCGCTGGTGGCCGTGCGCGGTGTCGACGACGATCACGTCCACCCCGGCGTCGACCAGCAGCCCGGCGCGCTTGTAGGCGTCCTCGCCGACGCCCAGGGCGGCACCGACGACGAGCCGGCCACCGGCGTCCTTGGTGGACAGCGGGTACTGGTCGCGCTTGACGAAGTCCTTGACGGTGATGAGCCCGCGCAGCCGGCCGCCCTCGTCGACCAGCGGCAGCTTCTCGATCTTGTGCTGCGAGAGCAGCGCCAGCGCGGTGTCCGGGTCGACGCCGACGGGCGCGGTGACCAGCGGCATCGGCGTCATCACGTCGCGGACGAGCCGGTGCTGGTCGGTCTCGAACCGCATGTCGCGGTTGGTGACGATGCCGAGGAGGACGCCGTCGGCGTCGACCACCGGCGCCCCGGAGATGCGGTACCGCGCCGAGAGCGCGTCGACCTCGGCGAGGGTGTTGTCGGGCGCGACGGTGACCGGGTTGGTGACCATGCCGGCCTCGGAGCGCTTGACCAGGTCGACCTGGCCGGCCTGCTCCTCGGCGGCGAGGTTGCGGTGCAGCACGCCCATGCCGCCGACGCGGGCCATCGCGATGGCCATGCGCGCCTCGGTGACGGTGTCCATCGCGCTCGACAGCAGCGGCACCGCCAGCCGGATCCGCCGGGTCACGAGGCTGCTGGTGTCGACCTCGGCCGGGACGACGTCGGACTCCCCCGGGATGAGCAGGACGTCGTCGTAGGTCAGCCCCAGGGGAGCGAACTTGGCCGGGAGCTCGGGCACCGGTCCCGTGCCGTCGTCGAGTGCCATCGGTGCCGCCACCTTCTCGTCGCGAGTCGTCGTCCGATCGTAGGCGGCGACCGGATGGGGACTGACCGTGCGCCCGTCCGGCGACTACCGTGGGCGCGGCGCGGGGCAGCCCTGCGCCGCGGGAGGGACACCCCCTCCCTCGACCACCGGCGAGGAGGACGCGTGGACCCGTTCGACGGCGTACCCGGGCCGGACCACGAGTCGGACCACTCCGGCCCGCCGCCGCTGACCATGGAGGAGCGGGCGGGCGTCCTCGACGACCTGGCCGAGCTCGAGGTGTTCCGCACCCTGCTGGAGCCGACCGGGATCAAGGGCATCGTGGTCGACTGCCCCGACTGCGACGAGGAGCACCACGTCGACTGGGCGCTCATGCAGGCCAACCTGCGGCAGCTGCTCGAGGAGGGCCAGACCGGCCGGCACGAGCCGCCGTTCGACCCGGACCCCGACGACTACGTGAGCTGGGACTACGCCAGCGGCTACGCCGACGGGATCGCCGCGGCCGCCGAGCGCGACGAGGAGAACTGACCCCGTTCGTCCCCGTCGTCCCACCGGCCCCGCGCGCGACGGGAACCCGGTCGTTCCGCTGGTAGACACGACCGGGTGCGTCGCCTCCTGCTGAGCCTGCTGGCCCTGCTGCTGCTGGCGGTGGCGGCCGGGTCCGCGGTGCCCGCGGCGGCGGCCGGCGAGGTCTTCGACGACGTCGGCCCGACGACGCCTTTCGCCGCCGACATCGAGTGGCTGGCCGCCGAGGGCATCACCGACGCCAGTGCCGACCGCTTCCGGCCGGACGGACCGGTGACACGGCAGGCGATGGCGGTCTTCCTCCACAAGTTCGCGAACGACGGCGCCACCGCCCAGGGGTGCGCGGAGGACGCCTACGGGGACGTGCCGGCCGACTCCGCCTACTGCGGCTCGATCACGTGGCTCGCCGACGCCGGCATCACGTCGGGCACGGCCAGCGGCGGCTTCGCGCCGCTGGCGCCGGTCACCCGGCAGGCGATGGCCGCGTTCCTCTACAAGCTCGACCACGCCGGCGCCGCGCCGCCGACGTGCACCGTGCAGCCGTACTCGGACGTGCCGATCACGTCACCCTTCTGCGGGTCGATCGACTGGCTGTGGACCGAGGGCGTCACCACCGGCACCCTCGGCGGAAAATTCGCCCCGTCCGGCACGGTGACCCGCGGGATGATGGCCGCGTTCCTGCACCGCTTCTACCTCTCGCGCACCGCCCCGCTGGGCGTCGACGTGTCGCACCCGCAGTGCGACGAGTCGCTGCCCACCGACCGCGCCTTCGGCATCGTCGGCGTCAACCGGGGCCTGCCGAGGTTCTTCAACCCCTGCTTCGACGAGCAGCTGACCTGGGCAGCCGGCTCGAGCGGTGCCGCGACGTCGCAGCCGAAGGTGCAGCTCTACGTCAACACCGCGAACCCGGGGCTCGCGAGCAACGCCTGGCCCTGCGCCGACGTCACCGCCGCCTGCGCCCGTCAGTACGGCGCGGACCGCGCGCAGGAGGACCTCGACGCGGTCGTCGACGCCGGGCTCGACCCCGCGGCCCACGTCTGGTGGCTCGACGTCGAGGACGGCAACAGCTGGGAGCGGACGGCGAACGGCAGGGTCCGCAACCGCGCGGTGCTCGAGGGCATGGTCACCCACCTCCGCACCGCAGGCGTGGAGACGGTGGGCCTCTACTCCACGACCACCCAGTGGACGGGCATCGTCGGGACGGAGCTCCCGACGGGCAGCAACCTCCGGCGGTCTGCCGAGCTGGCTCGCCGGCGCGACCGGGATCGGCCCGGCCCGTCGCATGTGCGGGCTCCCGGCGCTCACGCCGGGCGGCACGGTCGAGCTGGTCCAGTTCATCGAGGACGGCTTCGACCGCAACTACGTCTGCGCGTAGTTCCCGATCCGGGCACGCCGGCCCGGGAGCTGCTGCAGTACGACGCCGATACGCACTGAGCGCCCTCTCCCGGATCGGGAGACGGCGCTCAGCCGTATCGGTCGGGCGCGGCGCGTCAGGTCATCATGCCGCGACGGAAGCCGGTGGCCACCGCCTCGGCGCGGTCCTTGGCCCCCAGCTTGCGGAACAGCCGCCGGGCGTGGGTCTTGATGGTGTCCTCGGAGAGGTACAGCTCGCGGCCGATCTGGGCGTTGCTCTTGCCCTGGCTCATGCCGGTGAGCACCTGCATCTCGCGCATGGAGAGCTGGACGCCGGTGGCCTCGCGGACGGTCGAACGCACCGTGGTCGGCGCCGAGCCGTTCAGCGGGGCCGCGCCGTTCCAGGCACCGACGGGCTGCGGCAGACCGTTGGGCGCGCCCTGCTGCGACCGGGATCCGGCCGTCGGCACGCAGGCCGACACGGGAGAGGCCGAGGCCCATCTCGATCGGGGTGGCGTCCCAGCGCAGGTAGCCGCGGGCGCCGAACGCGACGGCGGCGCGGACGGAGTCCGCGTCGTCCGGGGCGCCCAGCACCAGCACGGACAGGCCCGGGTGCGACCGCAGCGCCTGCGTGGCCGAGGCCAGGCCGGTGTCGACGGCACGCTGGGTGCCGACGAGGAGGACGTCGGGGCTGCGGGTGGCGAGGCGGGCCATCAGCGACGCGCCGTCGCCGATCACCTCGACCCGGCCGACGAAGGGCAGCGCGACCAGCCGCGCGGCGACGTCGTCACGCACCCGTCGGCGCTCGTCGTACACCCACACGGTGGCTCCGCCGTTGGCCGGCGTGCGCATCCTGTCGTCGATCACGAGTGCTCCCTCACCTAGTCCGGCCGCGGCGCCGGGCATCCCCCGTCCCGACGTCGGCACGACCGACAACCACCTTGATCGACTCCAGGGGGTGGCAACAGCCGTCCTCACCCCGCGGGGTGAGGACCCGCGACGGCGGTCCGAAGGCGTCACGAAAGGATGTCGGCGCGAAAAGTTGCGATCACGACGTGTTTGAGGTTCACCCCCCTGGGCATCGGCCCCCTGCAGCCGGTCACCCCACCCCGGCTCGCGCACCGAGCCGAGGAGGAACGACATGGCTGACATCCGCCGACTGCCCACTCCCGTCGCCGAGGTCTGGGACTGGCAGCTGCACGGGTCCTGCCGTGGCGAGAGCACGTCCCTGTTCTTCCACCCCGACGGCGAACGCGGCCCCGCGCGGGCCCGACGGCAGGCCGCCGCCAAGGCCGTCTGCGCGACGTGCCCGGTGATCGAGGCATGCCTGAAGCACGCACTCTCGGTACGCGAGCCCTACGGGGTCTGGGGTGGCATGAGCGAGGAGGAGCGCACGCGGCTCCTCGCCGCCGAGCCGGAGCGGGTCGTCGCCTCCGTGTAACGACCCCCGACGCCACGAGGGCCGGTCCAGCAACTGCTGGACCGGCCCTCGGCGTCTGTGCTGGTCAGTGCGCGTGCCCGTGGCCGCCACCGTGGCCGTGGGTGTGGTGCCCGCCGGCGTGGCCGTGGTCGTCCTCGGGCGCCTCGACGACGGCCGAGTCGGTGGTGAGCACCATCGCGGCGATGGACGCGGCGTTGCCGAGCGCGGCCTTGGTGACCTTGACCGGGTCGATGACGCCCTGGGCGACCAGGTCGCCGTACTCGCCGGTGGCGGCGTTGAAGCCGGTCCCGGGTCCGGCCTCGCGCACCTTGGCGACGACGACGCGGCCCTCGAGGCCGGCGTTGTCGGCGATCCGGGCGAGCGGGGCGTCGAGCGCCGTGCGCACCGAGCGGGCGCCGGTGAGCTCGTCACCCTCCAGCGAGAGCGCGTCGATCGCGGCGGCCGCGTGCACCAGCGCCGCGCCGCCACCGGGGATGACGCCCTCCTCGACCGCGGCCTTGGTCGCGGCGATGGCGTCCTCGATGCGGTGCTTGCGCTCCTTGAGCTCGACCTCGGTGGCCGCGCCGACCCGGATGACGCCGATGCCGCCGGCCAGCTTGGCCAGCCGCTCCTGCAGCTTCTCGCGGTCCCAGTCGGAGTCGGTGTCCTCGATCTCGCGCTTGATCTGAGCGACACGGTCGCCGATCGCCTCGCCGGTGCCGCCGCCGTCCACGATCGTCGTCGTGTCCTTGTCGACGGTGACCCGGCGGGCGGTGCCGAGCACCTCGAGGCCGACCTGGTCGAGCTTGAGGCCGACGTCCTCGCTGACCACCTGGCCGCCGGTGACGACGGCGAGGTCGGTCATGAACGCCTTGCGGCGGTCGCCGAAGTACGGCGACTTGACCGCGACGACCTTGATCGTCTTGCGGATCGAGTTGACGACCAGGGTCGAGAGCGCCTCGCCCTCGACGTCCTCGGCCACGATGAGCAGCGGCCGGCCGCCGGTGCCGAGCACCTTCTCCAGCAGCGGCAGCAGGTCGGCCAGCGCGCCGATCTTGCCGCTGACGAGCAGCACGAGGGCGTCGTCGAGGACGGCCTCCATGGCCTCGGCGTCGGTGACGAAGTAGGGCGAGAGGTAGCCCTTGTCGAACTGGAGGCCCTCGGTGACGTCGAGCTCGGTGGAGAGGGTGTTGCTCTCCTCGACGGTGATGACGCCGTCCTTGCCGACCTTGTCCATCGCCTCGGCGATGAGCTCGCCGACCTCAGGGTCCTGGGCCGAGATGGTGGCGACGCCGGCGATGGCCGAGCGCTCCTCCACCGGGATGGCGGCCTTGTCGAGGGCGTCCTGCACGGCGTCGACCGCGGCGCGCATGCCGCGGCCGAGGCTCATCGGGTTGGCGCCCGCGGCGACGTTCTTCATGCCCAGGTGGACCAGCGCCTGCGCGAGCACGGTCGCGGTGGTGGTGCCGTCACCGGCGACGTCGTTGGTCCGGGTGGCGACGCTCTTGGCCAGCTGCGCGCCGAGGTTCTCGAACGGGTCGTCGAGCTCGACCTCGCGGGCGATGGTGACGCCGTCGTTGGTGATGGTCGGCGCGCCGAACTTCTTGTCGAGGACGACGTTGCGCCCGCGCGGGCCGAGCGTCACCTTGACGGCGTCGGCCAGCTTGTCGACGCCGCGCTCGAGCGAGCGGCGGGCGTCCTCGTTGAACTTGATGATCTTGGCCATGGGGCCCTTCCGATCAATGGGGCAAGGTGGGTCGGGCGGGACTGCTGAAAGGCGACCGCCCCGGGGACCCGAGGAGTCGGGTCGCCCGGGGCGGTCGCGGCAGTGCTGTGGTGCTCAGAGCCGGGTCAGTCGGCTCCCTGCAGGTCCCGCACGCGAGCTTGCGAGCGGGTGGAGGGGTCTTCTACTTCTCCACGACGGCGAGCAGGTCGCGGGCGGAGAGCACGAGGTAGTCCTCGCCGCCGTACTTGACCTCGGTGCCGCCGTACTTGGAGTAGATGACCACGTCGCCCACGTTCACGTCGAGCGGAACGCGGTTGCCGTTGTCGTCGACGCGGCCGGGGCCGACGGCGATGACGGTGCCCTCCTGGGGCTTCTCCTTGGCGGTGTCCGGGATGACCAGACCGGAGGCGGTGGTGGTCTCGGCCTCGTTGGCCTGGACCACGACACGGTCCTCCAGCGGCTTGATGGTGACCTTGGTAGCGGTCGTCACGTCGGTGACGCCCCCTTCGGTGTCGGACGGCTGGTGACGTACTTGCAGGTGGTGCTGATGCTCTGGCACGGACAGCGGGACTGCCGTCGCGGGGGTCAGGCCCGCCCGTGTCGATTGGCACTCTACCCACGAGAGTGCCAACGCCTCAACCGGGGTCCTCCCGTAGGTTCGCGCAGGTGAACGCCGACGACGTCCGCTGGCTGCGGACGGACGACGGCGCATCCGCCGTGGCCCGCGCGGCGCGGCTGCAGGCCGAGGGCGCCGACCTCGTCGGCGGGCTTGCCCGGCTGCGCGCGTCGGTCGGCGCGGAGCACGCCGGCCCGGCGTGGGAGCTCGCCCGGTTGCGCGCCCGAGCGCGCCCCGCCTTCGGTCCCGACGCCGACCACCTCGTCTTCACGGCGGACACCCTGGAGCAGGCCGGCCGGCCGGAGCTGGCCGCCCGCCGGGCCGCCCGTCTGCTCGGCGACGGACCGACGCGCGCCGCCGATCTCGGTTGCGGCGCCGGCACCGACGCCCTGGCGCTGGCCCGGGCCGGTGCGCGCGTGCTGGCCGTCGACCGCGATCCGGTGGCCCGCGAGCTCACGGCCGCCAACGCCGCCGCCCTGGGGCTGGCCGACCGCGTCGAGGTCGTCGACGGCGACGCCGTCGCGCTGGTCGGCGCCGCGGCGGACGGCCGCGTCGCCGGGTGCCCGGCGGCGACGCTCGACCCGGCGCGCAGAGCAGGCGGGAAGCGGCAGCTCGACCCCGACCGCTGGTCCCCGCCCTGGTCGACCGTCACCGCCCTGCTCGAGCGGGTGCCCGCGTCGGTGGTCAAGGTCGCGCCCGGACTCGACCACGACCGGGTGCCGGCCGGGGTGGAGGCGGAGTGGGTCTCGGTCGGCGGATCGATCGTCGAGGCCCTGCTGTGGGGACCGGCCCGGGCGGTCACCGGCCGCCGGGCGACGGTGGTGCACGGCGACCGGGTGCACGAGCTGACGGCGCCGGCCGACCCCGGGCCTGCGCCGGCGGGCCCGGTCGGCGCATGGCTGCACGAGCCGGACCCCGCCGTCATCCGCTCCGGCCTGGTCGCGCTGGTGGCCGCAGACCTCGGGGCGACGTTGATCGACCCGACGATCGCCTACCTGACGTCCGACGCTCCGTCCGGCCCGCCCTGGGTGCGCTCGTACCGCGTCGACGAGGTGCTGCCGTTCAACCTCAAGAAGCTCCGGGCGCTGCTGCGCACCCGCGGCGTCGGTCGGGTGACGGTCAAGAAGCGCGGCTCGGCCATCGAGCCGGAGTCCATCGCCCGGCAGCTGCGCGGCCCGGGCGACCGGACGGCGACCGTCGTCGTCACCCGGGTGGCCGGCGCACCCACGGCACTGGTGTGCGGAGTGGATTCGTCGGCGTGAGCCCGACGACTCTCCTCCGCCGGCTCAGCGGCTGACGACGTCGATCGGCAGCGAGCTGTCGGCGCCGAGGTCGGGTTCGGACGGCGCGACACCGGACGCCACCAGCCGCGACCCGAGCGCGGCCACCATCGCCCCGTTGTCGGTGCACAGCCGCGGGCTCGGCACGCGCAGCACGATCCCGGCCGCCGCGCAGCGCTCCTCGGCCAGCGCACGCAGCCGCGAGTTCGCGGCCACCCCGCCGCCGAGCACCAGGTGGTCGACGCCGTGCTCGCGGCAGGCCCGCACCGCCTTGGCGGTCAGCACGTCGGCGACGGCCTCCTGGAACGACGCCGCGACGTCGGCCACCGGCACCGGCTCTCCCGCCCGCTGCCGCGCCTCGACCCACCGGGCCACGGCGGTCTTCAGCCCCGAGAACGAGAAGTCGTAGGCCGGGTCGCGCGGTCCGGTCATGCCGCGCGGGAAGGCGATCGCCGCGGCGTCCCCTTCGCGGGCGGCCTTGTCGATCGGCGGCCCGCCCGGGAACGGCAGCCCCAGCACCCGCGCCACCTTGTCGAAGGCCTCCCCCGCCGCGTCGTCGACGGTCCGGCCGAGCGAGACCACCTCCTGGGAGAGGTCCGGCACGAGCAGCAGCGAGCTGTGCCCGCCGGACACCAGCAGCGCGATCGAGGGCTCGGCCAGCGGCCCGTGCTGCAGCTCGTCGACGGCCACGTGCGCGGCCAGGTGGTTGACCCCGTACAGCGGGACGTCGAGGGCCAGCGCGTACGCCTTGGCCGCCGCCACCCCGACCAGCAGCGCACCGGTCAGCCCGGGCCCGGAGGTCACCGCCACCGCGTCGACGTCGTCCGCGGTCACCCCGGCGTCCGCCAGGGCGCGGTGCACCGTCGGCACCATCGCCTCGAGGTGCGCGCGCGAGGCGATCTCCGGCACGACCCCGCCGAAGCGTTCGTGCTCGTCGACCGACGTCGCCAGCGCGTCGGCGAGCAGCGTGTGCCCGCGCACGAGCCCGACGCCGGTCTCGTCGCACGAGGTCTCGAACCCGATCACCAGCGGCTCGCTGCTCACGCCTTCTCCCGCTTCATCACGACGGCGTCCGTGCCGCTCGGCTGGTAGTACCGCGGCCGGCGGCCGATCTCGGCGAAGCCCCGGCGCTCGTAGAGCCCGATCGCCCGCTCGTTGTCGGCCCGCACCTCGAGCAGCACGACCGGGCTGCGCCGGTCGGCCTCCGCCAGCAGCGCGTCGAGCAGTCGGCCGCCGATGCCCTCCCCCTGCCGGTCCCGGGCGACACCGATCGTCGACACGTGCGCCTCGTCGGTGTACGCGATCAGCCCGGCCCAGCCGACGACGCCCCCGCCGTTCTCCGCCACCAGGTAGTGCCGGGTGTCGGAGTGCCGCAGCTCCTCGCGGTACATCGACGCCGTCCACGTGTCCGGGGCGAAGAGGTCCTCCTCCAGCACCAGCACCGCGGGCAGGTCGGCGGCGGTCATGGTGCGCAGCTCGACCGTCACGCCTGCGTCACGGCCTTCGACGCGGTCGGCGGCACGGCGTCCGGACGGCGCAGGTACAGCGGCACCAGCGGGCCCGCCGACGCAGGGTCGGCGAGCTGCGGCCCGGCGGCGCGCAGCAGCCCCGCCGTCGTCACCGCCGCCTCCTGCGACCGGGGCCCCGAGCCGGTCGGCGAACGCCGGGTCGCCCACGTACGGCCCCGGGACCGGAAAGCCCTCGGGGCGCGCGACGCCCGGCCCGTCCACCCGGTCGCCCGAGGAGCCGTAGCGGGCCCAGTAGACCTCCCGGCGGCGGGCGTCGGTGATGACGGTCCGCTCGCCGTTCGCCGACGGCGTCCAGCGAGCACACCCCCACGACGGGGATGCCGCGCGCGTCGCCGAGCGCCGCGGCGGTGACCACGCCGACCCGCAGGCCGGTGAAGGGCCCCGGCCCCAGGCCGACGACGATCCCCTCGATCTGTCCCATCGCGACGCCGGCGGCCGCGAGGGCTGCCCGGATCGCCGGCGTCAGCAGCTCCGCGTGGCGGGTGCCCGACGGACGCGCCTCCTCGGCGAGGACGTGGGCCTCCCCGGCCGACCAGCGCGCGACCCCCGCGACCAGCGTCGGGGTGGCGGTGTCGAGAGCGAGGAGCAGCACGAGCGACCAGGGTAGTTCGCCTCTCAGCCGGCCAGGACCCGGCCGATCAGCTCGCCGTAGGAGGGGTGCGCGAGGCGGAGGCCGGCGAGGTCCTCGGCGACGGCCCATCGGAGGTCGTCGTGCTCGTCCGGCCGCAGGTTGGTGGGCTCCCCCTGCCACGACCGGACCACCCAGACGCTCATCCGGAGGCCGGTCTGGACGACCCGAGCAATCGGTACCTCGTCGACCTGGGTCGGTGTGACGCCGAGCTCCTCCGCCAGCTCACGCGCGAGCGCGGTCGCCTCGTCCTCACCGTGTTCGACGTGCCCGCCGGGGAAGTCCCAGACGTCCGGGTACCAGCGACGGCCCGGCGACCGGTGGGCCAGCAGTATCCGGTCACCACGCACGAGGAGCCCGGCCACGACCCGGTGCAACTCCGGGTCGTCGTCGCTCACGGCCGAGGCGCCCAGCCCGTCCAGCCGCTCGGTCCACCCGGCGCCGTGGGGCACCAGCTCCGCCGTCCGGACGTCGTCCTCCCGGCGGTCCAGCCGCACCTCCAGGTGCTCGTCGGCCAGCTGCTCGACCAGCCCCTGCCCCCACTCGACCACGGTGACCGACTCCTCCGAACTCGCGTCGAGATCCAGGTCGTCGACGTCGGCGGCGCCGCCGAGGCGGTAGGCGTCCACGTGCACCAGCGGCAGCCGACCGCCACGGTGCACCCGCGCGATCACGAAGGTCGGCGAGGTGACCGGCTCCCGCACACCCAGCGCCGCGCCGAGGCCCTGGGTGAGCGCCGTCTTGCCCGCGCCGAGCGGGCCGACCAGCACGACGAGGTCGCCCGCGCGCAGCAGCGGGGCGAGCTCGGCGCCCAGCGCCCGGGTGTCATCGACGTCGGGCAGGACGTGCTCGCGCTTCACGGCCGTGCTCCGACGAGCTCGGCGACGCGTCGCAGGTCGGCGGCCAGCGCCGCCCGCGGGGCACCGTTCGGACCGAACCGGATCGCCGCCGAGGGGTGGTAGGTCACGTGCAGGCCGCGGCCCTCCCACGGGTGCGGCCCCGTCTCCCGCGCACGGGCCAGCACGGTGCGCGGACCGAGAAACCACTTGGCCGCCGAGAGACCCAGGGCGACGACCGCCGGCGGATCGAGCAGCTCGAGCTGGCGCCGCAGCCACCCGCTGCACCGCGCGACCTCGGCGGCCCGCGGCGTCCGGTTGCCCGGCGGCCGGCACTTCACCACGTTGAGGACGGCGGCGCGGCCGCGGTCGAGCCCGGCCGCCGCGAGCAGTTCGTCGAGCAGCGCGCCGGACCTCCCGACGAACGGCCGCCCGGTCTCGTCCTCCGTGGCGCCGGGCGCCTCGCCGACGAGGGCGACCAGCGGGCGGCCGGACACGGGCACGTCACCGACCACGACGTTCCTCCGCGTGGCGGCCAGCTCCGGGCAGGCCAGGCAGCCCCGCGCGGACGACGCCAGCTCCGCCCAGTCGGCCGCGGCGGCGGCCGCCGCCGCCACCTCCTCGGCCGGTGCGTCCAGGCGGGGCGAGGACGGGGCGGGCACGACCGCGAGACTAACGGCGGGACCTGAGGCCCTACCGCGGACACCGGGAGGGTGGGACCGTTCGGGCGGACGGTTCCTCATCGGAGAGGGCGGCTCATGGCCGACGGCGCGCCCCGCACGCTGGATGTGTACGAGATCGCGTGCCTGTCCGGCGGTACCGACCGCATGATCGACGCCGCGCTCGTGGCCCTGGTGCAATCCGGGCGGGTGCGGGTCGCCTCCCCGGCCTGCCTCGCGACCGAGTCCCTGGTCCGTCGGCACCCCGTCGAGGCCGCCGTCCTCGACGCGGTCGGCCCGACGGGTCATCGGTCCGTGGAGACCGTCCGCTGGCGGCTGGCCACCGACGACCGGATCCTCGACGTGCCCCGCCGGCTCCGCGACGCCGGTCTGCTCGGGGCCGGCGGCCCGGTCTCAGCCGCGCGCCGCAGCCGCTGGCGCCTGGCCCCGACCTATGCGGGGCGGCACCTGCTGCACGAGCTGCGCGACACCCCTCCGGCGGACGGCGTGGCCGGCGGCACCAGCGCGATGACCGTGGCGCTCTGCGGCCGCGAGCACATCCCGGACCAGGCGTTGTGCGCCTCGATCTTCGAGCCGCCGCCGTCCCCCGTCGCCGCGGGGCTCCGGGGCAAGCCGCCGCCCGAGCTCGACTTCGCCGACGGTCCCGCCGCGGCGCGCCGGACGCGCGCGCTGATCATGGCCGAGAGCGGCCACGGCGGCCTGCTCGGCCCGTTCTGACGCTCAGCTGCGCCCGAGCGCGGCGGTGAGCACCGCGCGCGAGTCCCCGACCGACAGCGCCATCCCCGCGATGTGGTCGAACGCCTTCTCGTAGCGCTGCACCTCGTCGTCGCCGTCGAGGAAGAAGATCCGGGTCTTGTTCTCCAGGTACACGACGTCGGCACCCGGACGCACCGGCGACTCGAGGACGGCGAACGACCCGGACGTCACCGGCGGCAGCCCGGCGTCGAACGGGAGCACGCGGACGGTCACGTTGGGCCGCTGCCCCACGGTGAGCAGCCGCTCGAGCTGACCGCGCAGGACCTGCCGGCCGTCGGCACCGCCCGGGCGGCGGCGCAGCACGGACTCGTCGATGACCACCGACAGCTGCAGCGCCTCGCCGTCCGTCCGGTCGAGCACCTCCTGACGTCGCACGCAGACCTGCACGCGTCGCGCCACCTCGGCCGGCGACGGCCGCTCCCAGGTCGACAGGATCACCTCACGGGCGTAGTCCGGCGTCTGCAGCAGGGCGTGCGGGACGACGGCCGACCAGCCGCGCAGCGCCCGCGAGCCCGCCTCCAGCCGGATGAGGTTGGCGTAGCCGGCGGACAGCGTGTCCGCGTAGGCGTCCCACCAGCCGCGCGGGCGGGTGTGCGGCACCAGCCGGCGCAGGTACTCGGCGTGCCCGCCCGGCACCGCGTAGAGGGCGAGCAGCCGGTCGAGGTCGTCGGCGGCGATGCCGATGCGCCCGGTCTCGATCCGGGACACCTTGGACGCCGACCAGCCGAGCCGTGCGGCGACGTCCTTGCCATGCCAGCCGCCCGCGGTGCGCAGCGTCCGCAGCTCGCCCGCGAGCCGTCGCTCACGGACCGACGGTGCCTCGACCACGGCAGCAGTCTGCCGCCCGTCCGTGCAATATTGCAATTCCCCTGTCGGCCTTCTGGCGAGAGCGAGACCCTGCGGGTGCAGCAGATCCGACAGCTCGCAGGAGGACCGAGATGACCGCTCCGCAGCTCTCCCGCACTCCCCTCGCCCCGGTGGCCGCCGCCTGGCTGGCCGGCGGCCTGCAGCGCGCGGTCGACGCCCTCCTGGTGTCGCGGTTGGAGCGCGGTCGGATCGCGGTGATCGACGGGAACGTGACGGACCGCGGCCTCGACCGCAGCGACCCGCTCGACGGCGCACTTCTCGATGCGCTGGGCGCGCGCGGCCGCCGCGATCTGGAGACCGTCCGGTGGCGGGTGGGTCGCGACCGCCGCCTGGAGCGGCTGTGCGTCGACCTCGTCGTCGAGGGCCTGCTCGGCGACCGGTACCCCCGGTGGGGCTCGGACCGCCCCGTCCGCACCGGGTCCGGTCGCCGCCTGCTCCGGGAACTCAAGGGTGAACCGCCCGCCGGCGCCGCCTGGGAGGTGGCGCTGCACGGCCGCGCCGGACTGACCGACCGCAGCCTGCGCGAGGCCCTGGAGCCACCGGTGCGCCCGCCGCTGCCCCCGCAGCCGCGCCGGTCGTGGCTCGACGGCCGACGGCGCGACCAGACCGCCGAGGGCTACGCGTCTGGTGCCGCGGTCGTCGGGTACGGCGGCTGGGGCATCGACTGCGGCGGCTTCGACGGAGGGGGCGGCGGGGGCGGGGACGGCGGCGGGTGCTGACCGCTAGATCGTGGCGGCGGTCCCGGCCGCGGCCCGGCGGATCAGCCGGACGATCGCGCGGGTGACCTCGTCGGGCTTCTCGAGCGGCACCATGTGCCCCGCCTCCGGGACGACGACGTACTCGACGTGCTCGCCGCCCTCCTTCCGGAGCAGTTCGACCAGGGTGTCGCTGTGCTCCTGCGGGATGAGCTTGTCGCCGTCGCCGGTGAGCACCAGCGTCGGCACCCTGCGCAACGGCGAGAGCGCGGCGGTGTGGTCGAGGCCGGCGATGGCCGGGTAGAACTCGGCGATCACGTCGACCGGCGTGCCCGCGATCATCGCGTCGACGTACCGGGCCAGCGCGGGGTCGACGTCGGAGGCGAACGACAGCGACCGGGTGACGGCCGAGACCAGGTCCGCGGCCAGCCGGCGGGTGCGCTCGGCCAGCAGCGGACGACGCCGCATCGTCCACGCGGCCACCGGCAGGACCGCCGCGCGCACGCGGGTGAGCAGATCGGGCAGGCCGAAGTCGAGGTCGGCCAGATTGCCGCTGGACGTCGACATGAGGGCGGCGCCCACGATCCGGTCGCCGAACAGCTCGGGGCGCACGGCGGCCAGGGCCATCACGGTCATGCCGCCCATCGAGTGCCCGATCAGGACGATCGGCCCACGCGGCACCCGCGCCGCGAGGACCGCCGCCAGGTCGTTGCCCAGCTGCTCCATCGTCGAGTTGCTGGCCGCGCCGCGGCCCGACGTGCCGTGCCCGCGCTGGTCGTAGAACACCAGGCGGGCGTCCGGCCGGTGTCCGTTGGCGGTGGCCAGCTCGCTGGCCAGGGTGCGCCGCTGGAACGCCCACGAGGCCATCGACAGCGTGTAGCCGTGCACGAAGACGATGGTCAGCGGGGCGTCCGTCGGCCCGATCTCGTCGACCGACAGCAGCACGCCGTCGTCGGCCGCGACCCGCGCCGTCCGGTCGGCCGGGTGGGCAGCCGGACCGAGCGGATCGTTCGCGCGCAGCTCCGCGGCGGGCCGGGTGCTGCCCGCCGGTCCGAACTCACCGGCCTGGACGCGCCGCGCCGCCGCCTTGGCGACGTGCACGCCGATGGCGGCGCCGCCCGCGGCGAGCGCGACGACGGCGCCGAGGATGCCGACGTTGCGCGTGCGGTGCGGGTGCGCGGGCGGGGTCGAGGAACCGCGGGCCATCAGACGGCGCCCGCCGACCCGACGTAGCGGCGGGTGAAGCGACCGCCGACGCGGGTGACGAGCTCGTAGTGGATGGTGTCGAGCACGTCGGCCCACTGCTGCGCGGTCGGCTCACCGCCGTCGCCCGGACCCCACAGCACGACCGGATCGCCGGGTGCCACGACGGCGTCGCCGACGTCCAGGACGAACTGGTCCATGCACACCCGCCCGGCGATCGTGCGCTGCTCGCCGCCGGCGAGCACCGGCGCCCGGTTGCCGGCCGCGCGCGGCACCCCGTCGGCGTACCCGACCGGGACGAGCACCAGCGTGGTCTCCCGGTCGGGGAAGTAGGTGTGGCCGTACGAGACGCCGACGCCGGCCGGCACCCGCTTGGTCAGCGCGGCGGCGGCCTGCACCGTCATCGCCGGACGCAGCCCGTGCGCGTGCGGGTCGGGCCCGCCGAGCGGATCCAGCCCGTACAGGGCGATACCGGGGCGCACCATGTCGTACCAGGTGTCCGGCAGCGCGACCGTGGCCGCGGAGTTGGCCAGGTGCAGGCGGGCCTCGGTGAGCCCGGCCGCGCGGGCGATCGCCACGGCCTCCTCGAACACCTGCACCTGCCTGCCGATGGTCGGGTGCGTGGGCGCGTCGGCGTAGGCCATGTGGCTCCACAGCCCGACGACGACGACCAGGTCCTCGGCCTGGGCCCGCGCGGCCGCGTCGACCAGGGCGGGCCAGTCCGCCATCGTGGCGCCCTCGCGCGAGAGGCCGGTGTCGGCGAACAGGTGCAGCCGCGCCGTCCGGCCGGTCGTCCGGGCGGCCTCGATCACCTCGGCGAGGCTCCACTCCGCGTTCACCGAGACCTCGACGTCGGCGGCCAGCGCCGCGGCGAAGTCGGTGCCCGGGGCGTGCAGCCAGGCGAGGATCGGCGCGGTGATGCCCGGCCGCCCGCAGGGCCAGGGCCTCCTCGAGCACCGCGACGCCGAGGGCGTCGGCCCCGCCCGCGAGCACCGCCCGCGCGGACGGCACCAGGCCGTGCCCGTAGCCGTCGGCCTTGACCACCGCCATGAGCGGGCGGCCGACGCGCTCGCGGAGCAGAGCGGTGTTCGCCGCGATGGCGTCGAGGTCGACCACCACCTCGGCGCGGGCGTGCGCGGAACTCGTCACGGCGTCGAGTCTGGCAAAGGGGACGACGGGATCCCGCGCACCCGGCCGATCGTCTCGGGCAGGCGTCGCACGAGGTCGCCGGCGAGCAGCGGCCCGCGCTCGGCGGCGACCTGGCCGGCGCGGCCGTGCACGTGCGCGGCGACGGCGCCGGCCTCGGCCGGGGGCAGGTCGGCGGCGAGCAGGGCACCGGCGATGCCGGACAGCACGTCGCCGGTGCCGGCGGTGGCCAGCCAGGGGGTGCCGGTGCCGTTGACGAACGCGGTGCCGTCGGCGTCGGCCACCACCGTCGCCTCGCCCTTGAGCAGCACGGTCGCGCCCAGGTCGGCGGCCAGTCGGCGGGCGGCGCCGACGCGGTCGCCGCCGACCTCCGTGCCGAACCGCTCGAACTCGCGGTCGTGCGGGGTGAGCAGGGTGTGCCCCCGGCGGCCGCGGACGAGGCCGGGCTGCTGCGCCAGCATCGTCAGCCCGTCGGCATCGACGACCACGGGCAGGTCGGTGGCGAGCACCTCCTCCAGCACGCTGCGCGCGTCGTCGTCGGTGCCCATGCCCGGGCCGACGACCCACGCCTGCACGCGGCCGGCGTCGCCCGGGCGGCCGTCGGTGACGATCGCCTCCGGCCAGGCCGCACGGACGCCGTCCGCGGCCGTGCCGGCGTAGCGGACCAGGCCCGGGCGGGTGCGCAGGGCGGCGCCGGTGCAGAGGACGCCGGCACCGGGGTAGGTCGCGGAGCCCGCGACGACGCCGACGACGCCCTGCGAGTACTTGTCGTCGTCCGCGTTCGGCAGGGGCAGCCGGGCGGCGGCGTCGGCGTCCGTGAGCCGGAAGGCCGTAGGCGGCAGGCAGGTGCGGCCCCAGGCCGATGTCGACCAGGTGCACCTCCCCCGCGTGCGCCCGCCCGGCACCGACGACCAGGCCGAGCTTGACGGCGCCGAAGGTCACCGTGTGCATCGCGGCGAACGCGGCGCCCTCGACCGCGCCGGTGTCGACGTCGACGCCGCTCGGGACGTCGACCGCGACCGTGATGGCCGCCCCGGTCGCCGCGGCGTCCGCCAGGGAGGCGGCGGCAGCTCGGAGGCCGCCCTGTCCGCCGATGCCGAGGATGCCGTCGAGCACGAGGTCGGCACGGGCGGTCAGCCCGGCCGCCGACGGGTCCGCCGCCTTCCGGACCCGCCCACCGGCGCGGCGCAGCGCGGCCAGCCCGGCGGGGTGCGCGCGGTCGGCGTCGAGCAGGACGGCGGTGACCTGCGCGCCGCGGCCGGCCAGGCGCGCGCCGGCGAACAGCGCGTCGCCGCCGTTGTTGCCGCTGCCGACGAGCAGGACGACGCGGCGGCCGTACGGGCTGCCGAGCAGGCGCAGGCAGACGGTGGCCAGGCCGGTGGCGGCCCGCTGCATGAGCGCACCCTCGCGGGTGCGGGACAGCAGGACGTCCTCCGCCGTCCGGATCTCCGCGGCCGTGTGCAGCCCGATCACCGAACCTGCCCGATGCCGAACCCCTCGGCGACGACCACCGCCGAGGCGATGCCGCCGTCGTGGCTCATGGAGATGTGCCAGCTGCTGACGCCGAGCTGCGCCGCGCGGCCGGCGACGGTGCCGTGCACCTCGAGGTGCGGGCGGCCGTGCTCCCCCACCGTCACCTCCGCGTCGTGCCACTGCAGGTCGCCCGGGGCGCCGAGGGCCTTGGCGACCGCCTCCTTGACCGCGAAGCGGGCGGCCAGGGACTCACCGGTGCGCCGGCCGCCCGACGGCGTCCGCTGCTCCGCGTCGGTGAACAGCCGGTCGCGCAGCCCCGGCGTGCGGGTCAGCGACTCGGCGAACCGGTCGACCGGCACGACGTCGATCCCGATGCCGATGATCACCGCGTCAGTGTGCCGGTCACTCCACCGTGACGCTCTTGGCCAGGTTGCGCGGCTGGTCGACGTCGAACCCGCGGGTGTCGGCGATCTCGCAGGCGAGCACCTGCAGCGGCACCGTCGTCACCACGGGGGCGAGCAGGGTCGGCGTCCGCGGCACCCGGATCAGCTCGTCGGCGAACGGGACGACGTCCTCGTCGCCCTCCTCGGCGATGACGATCGTGCGCGCCCCGCGGGCGCGCACCTCCTGGATGTTGGAGACGACCTTGCCGTGCAGCGACTCGCGGCTGCGCGGCGACGGCACGATGCACACCACCGGCGTGCCCTGGTCGATGACCGCGATCGGGCCGTGCTTGAGCTCGCCGGCGGCGAAGCCCTCGGCGTGGATGTAGGCCAGCTCCTTGAGCTTCAGCGCACCCTCGAGCGCCACCGGGTAGCCGACGTGCCGGCCGAGGAAGAGCACGGTGCCGGACGACGCCAGGTCGCGGCCCAGGGCGCGGACGGCCTCCATGTCGGCGAGCACCCGCTCGACCTTCTCGGGCAGCTTGCGCAGCTCGGCGACGATGGCGGAGATCTCGTCCTCGAACTTGAGTCCCGCGCACCTGGGCGAGGAAGAGGCCGACGAGGTAGCAGGCCACCAGCTGGGTGAGGAAGCCCTTGGTCGAGGCCACGGCGACCTCGGGGCCGGCGTGCGTGTAGAGCACGGCGTCGGACTCGCGCGGGATGGTCGAGCCGTTGGCGTTGCAGATCGCGAGCACCCGGGCCTTCTGGTCCTTGGCGTGCCGCAGCGCCATGAGGGTGTCCATGGTCTCGCCGGACTGGCTGACGACGATGACCAGGGTGGAGCGGTCCAGGACCGGGTCGCGGTAGCGGAACTCGCTGGCCAGCTCGACCTCGACCGGGATGCGGGTCCAGTGCTCGATGGCGTACTTGGCGATCAGGCCGGCGTGGTAGGCGGTGCCGCAGGCGACGACGAAGACCTTGTCGATGTCGCGCAGCTCCTGGTCGGAGAGCCGGACCTCGTCGAGCACCAGCTCGCCGCGGCTGCCCAGCCGGCCGAGCAGGGTGTCGGCGATCGCCTGCGGCTGCTCGGCGATCTCCTTGAGCATGAACCAGTCGTAGCCGCCCTTCTCGGCGGCAGCGGCGTCCCAGTCGACCCGGTAGGCCTTCGGCTCGGCCGGCGAGCCGTCGAAGCCGGTCACGGTCACGCCGCGTTCGCGGTGGATCTCGACGACCTGGTCCTGACCGAGCTCGCGGGCCTCGCGGGTGTGCGCGATGAAGGCGGCGACGTCCGAGCCGAGGAAGTACTCACCGTCGCCGACGCCGACCACCAGCGGGCTGTTGCGCCGCGAGGCGACGAGGGTGTCCGGCTCGTCGGCGTGCGCCGCGACCAGGGTGAACGCGCCGTGCAGCCGTCGGCTGACGATGCGCATCGCCTCGGCGAACCGGCCCGTCCCCGCCGGGAGCGCGTCGTACGTGGCGGCGAGGAGGTGCGAGGTCACCTCGGTGTCGGTCTCGGAGGTGAACTCGACGCCGGCGTCCTCGAGCTCCGCGCGCAGGGTGGCGAAGTTCTCGATGATCCCGTTGTGGATCACGGCGACGCGGCCGTCGCCGGACATGTGCGGGTGGGCGTTGCGGTCGGTCGGTCCGCCGTGCGTCGCCCAGCGGGTGTGCCCGATGCCGAGCGTGCCCTCCGGAAGCGGCCGGTCGGCCAGCACCTTCTCCAGGTTGGCCAGCTTGCCGGCCTTCTTGGCGGTGCTCAGCGTCGCCGCGTCGCCGTCCCCGGTCCGGACGGCGACGCCGGCCGAGTCGTACCCGCGGTACTCCAGCCGCCGAAGTCCGTCGAGGACGACGGTCAGGGCGTCCTGCGGGCCCACGTACCCCACGATGCCGCACATTGCACCGAGGCTACCGGGGTTGTGGCCGGATCCCCGCGTGCCGAGGTGGAAAGCGCTCTCAGGCGACGGCGGCGACGACGTCCGCGAGCCGTTTGGCGACGGCGTCGGCCTGCTCCTGGGTGGGCGCCTCGACCATCACGCGGACGAGCTGCTCGGTGCCCGATGGGCGCAGCAGCACCCGGCCGGCGTCGCCGAGCTCCGCCTCGACGGCGTTGACCGCGTCGGCGACCTCGTCGCTCTCGGCGACCGCGAGCCGGTCGGTGACCGGCACGTTGATCAGCACCTGCGGCAGCCGGCGCACGACCGAGGACAGCTCGGCGAGCGACGCCCCGGTCTCGGCCATGCGCGCGAGCAGCGCCAGGCCGGTGAGCAGCCCGTCGCCGGTGGTCGCGTGCTCGAGGAAGACCAGGTGACCGCTCTGCTCACCGCCGAGGGACAGGCCCTGGGCACGCAGCGCCTCCAGCACGTACCGGTCGCCGACCGCCGTGGTGTGCACGGCGATGCCGGCGTCGCGCATCGTGTGGTGGAAGCCGAGGTTGCTCATGACCGTGGCCACGACGGTGTCGTCCTTGAGCTGGCCTCGCTCGTGCAGCGCGATGGCGCAGACGGCCAGGATCGCGTCGCCGTCGACGACGTCGCCGTCGGCGGTGACGGCCAGGCAGCGGTCGGCGTCGCCGTCGTGCGCGATGCCGAGGTCGGCGCCGCGCTCGCGCACCGCCTCGGTCAGCGGGCCGAGGTGGGTCGAGCCGATGCCGTCGTTGATGTTCCAGCCGTCGGGTTCGCACCCGATGGCGTGCACCGTCGCGCCGGCCCGGCGGTAGACCTCCGGCGCGGCGTACGACGCGGCGCCGTGCGCACCGTCGACGACGAGCGAGAGGCCGGTCAGCGGACCCGCGACGGTCGACAGCAGGTGCGCGAGGTAGTCCTCGGTCCCGCCGGCCAGGTCTCGGACCCGGCCGATGCCGGCACCGGTCGGCCGGTGGGCGGCGGAGTGACCGGCGGCGACGGTGCGCTCGATGTCGGCCTCGACCACGTCGGGCAGCTTGTGCCCGCCGCGGCTGAACAGCTTGATGCCGTTGTCGGGCATCGGGTTGTGGCTCGCCGAGATCATCACGCCGAGGTCGGCACCGGTGCTCGCCGTGAGGTGCGCGAGGGCCGGCGTCGGCAGGACACCCGCGCGGAGCACGTCGGCACCGGCACTGCTGAGCCCGGCCACGACCGCGGCCTCGAGCATCTCCCCGCTGGCGCGGGGGTCGCGGCCGACGACCGCGACGGGACGCTCGGTCCCGTCGCGGTCGGCCAGCACACCGGCGGCGGCATGTGCCACCGCGAGGGCCAGTTCCGGCGTGAGGTCGGCGTTGGCCAGACCCCGGACGCCGTCGGTCCCGAAGAGGCGACCCAAGGGGACGCCGGTCAGCGCTTGCTGTACTGAGGCGCCTTGCGGGCCTTCTTGAGGCCGTACTTCTTGCGCTCCGTGACGCGGGCGTCGCGGGTCAGGAAGCCGGCCTTCTTCAGTGCCGGGCGGTCGTCGGCCTCGATCTCGATCAGGGCGCGGGCGATGGCCAGGCGCAGCGCGCCGGCCTGGCCGGTGACGCCACCGCCCTTGAGGAGCCCGACGACGTCGTACTGCTCGGCCTTCTCGAGGATCACGAACGGCTCACGGATGAGCTGCTGGTGCACCTTGTTCGGGAAGTACTCCTCGAGGGTGCGGCCGTTGAGCTTGAACTGGCCGGTGCCCGGCAGGAGCCGCACGCGGACGACGGCCTCCTTGCGCCGGCCCACGGTCTGGATCGGACGCCCGGAGGCGTCGGTCACGGTCTGCGCGCTGGTCACTGGGCCACCTGCTTGATCTCGAAGTTCTGGGGCTGCTGGGCGGCGTGCGGGTGCTCCGGCCCGGCGTACACCTTCAGCTTCTTGAGCATCTGCCGGCCGAGGCTGTTGTGGGGCAGCATGCCCTTGATCGCGCGCTCGATGACGCGGTCGGGGTGGGTGCGCAGCTGGTCGCCCACGTTGATCGCCTTGAGGCCGCCCGGGTAGCCGGAGTGCCGGTAGGCCGTCTTCTGATCCCGCTTGTTGCCGGTCAGGGCGACCTTGCCGGCATTGACGATGACGACGAAGTCGCCGACGTCCACGTGCGGGGCGTACTGGGGCTTGTGCTTGCCGCGCAGGAGCTGCGCGGTCTGGCTGGCAAGTCGACCGAGCACCACATCGGTGGCGTCGATGACGAGCCAGGCCCGGCTGACCTCGCCGGGCTTGGGGGTGTACGTGCGCACGGCGCTCGTGTCCTCCGTCGTCGTCGGGATGGCTGGTGGATTCGCCTCACCGAGCACGGGAGACGGATCGACGCGCACGGCACCAGCCGGCACACGCGCGCCAACGGAGCACGATACCAGCGTG
Source organism: uncultured Actinomycetota bacterium (assembly GCA_963777095.1). Lineage (GTDB taxonomy): Bacteria > Actinomycetota > Actinomycetes > Mycobacteriales > Geodermatophilaceae > CAVZOY01. The sequence continues at coordinate 55,780 of CAVZOY010000005.1, read as the reverse complement.
CGGACGGCGACCGTCCCGCGCATCCACAGGGCGGCCTGCAACTGCTCGTTCGTCCACAGGACCCGTTGCGGTGCAGATTGTTCGAACGTATGATCGAACTCATGGACGACACCGCCACACCGGAGCTCGCTCCTCCGGTCGCGCTGTCCTCGGGACCGCTCGGGGTGGTGCAGGCGGCGGACCGCGAGATCGCCCGACTGACGGCGGTACGCGTGCGGGCCGTGGCCGAGTTCGCGGCGTCGCGGCCCGCATCGGCCGACCGGGCGCCGGGTGAGCCGGGCGCGATGAGCGCGGAGCGGTGGTCGGTGCGGCCGGAGTTGTTGCGGCCGGTGTCGGAGTGGGCTGCCCAGGAGCTGTCGGTGGCCCTGTCGATCACGACGAATGCTGCAGAGACGATGCTCGAGCGTTCGCTGACGCTGGTCCAGCGGCTGCCCGGGACACTGGCAGCGCTGGAGGGCGGCGCGCTGCACGCCGGGCACCTGTTCCCGATGCTCGACAAGGTGGCTCCGATCGCCGACGACCGGGTGCGCGCCGAGGTCGAGGCCTCGCTGCTGCGCTGGGCCGCCGGGCGGGTGACCACGCCGGCGCAACTGTCGGCCAAGGCGAGACGCGAGGTGCTGCGCCGCGATGCCCGTGCCGCCGCGAGGCAGCTGGAGCGGGCGCTGGCCGAGCGCGGGGTGTTCTGGTCGCCCGACCGGGTCGACGGCATGGGTTCGGTCACCGCGGCGCTGACCCTGCCGGAGTCCCGCGCCCTGATAGCCGCGTTAGGCGCGTGCGCCGACGCCCTCGAGGACGAGCCCGGCAACCCCACTCGCACGCGCGAGCAGAAGATGGCCGACTGCCTGCTCGACCTGGTCCTGCGCCCGGGCGAATGCGGTTCTCCGCCGGTGCAGGTTCAGCTCACCCTGGTCGCGTCGGTGGCCACCGCACTGGGCGGCGACGCTCCCGGCGAGGTCGACGGGCATCCGGTGCCCGCCGAGATGGTCCGCGGTCTGCTGCGCGGACTCACGGGCGCCGACCTCACCCACCCGGACCGTGAGCTGGAGCCGGAGCCAGAGTTCGGGCTGCCCGACCCGGACGAGTACGCCGCCTACGTGGCCGCCGAGCATGACTTCGCGTTGTGGCAGGAGGAGTTCGAGCGGCGGATCACCGCCGGCGAGTTCGCGCACGACCTCGATGCGGGCTGGTACGACCCCGACGAGTCGGACCTGGCCGGCGCTCCACCACAGGCGGCAACCGCATTGCCTGCATCCGCCACCGCACCAAGGATGGCCGCGACCGCGGGGCGGAGCCTGGTCGACGACAGGCCCGCGACGGTTCCGGAGCCTGACGACTGGTGGACGCAGGCCGACCGGGCAGTCGACGCCGCGGGCCGCAGGCTGTGGGAGGCGCAGGAGGCGGTGGCGCACGCCGGGGCCATGGTGCGCACGGCCGCCGCCAGCGATGCCGGCGACGAGGCCGCCTGGCAGGCCGGTCCCGGCGGGCGGCTGACCGCCGCGGAGGACACGATGACCGCGCTCGCCGCCGCCGCCACCGCCCAGCGGGAGGAGCTGGGCCGACTGCTGGGCACGACCGGCGGCGGAGGGCCTGGGCCCTGTCAGATGGTCTGTGTAAGAGCTCGTGGTCCGAGCCTGGGGCGGCTGCCCCAGTGGGGAGCACGCTGTGACCGTGACCGACGACGACGAGTCGGGCTGGGGTCCGCCGGGGCCGGTGAGCGGCCGGCAGCTGCGTGAGCAGCTGGCCGATGACGCCTGGCTGGACGAGCTGATCGACCGCGCCGAGTCCGGCGGAGTGCAGCTGACCGGGGAGGGCGGATTCCTCCCCGAGCTGGTCAAGGCGGTCCTCGAGCGGGGCCTGGACGCGGAGCTGACCGGCCATCTGGGCTACGAACGGGGTGATCCCGCCGGACGGGGGTCGCCGAACAGCCGGAACGGCAGCACGCCGAAGACGGTCCAATCTCAGATCGGGCCGATGGGCCTGGACGTCCCGCGGGACCGGGACAGCAGCTTCGAGCCGCGGCTGGTGCCCAAGGGCGAGCGCCGCCTCCGCGGCCTCGACGACATGATCATCTCGCTCTACGCCGGCGGGATGACCGTCCGCGACATCCAGCACCACCTCGCGCGGACGGTCGGCACCGAGCTGTCCCACGAGACGATCAGCAAGATCACCGATGCGGTGACCGAGGAGGTCAAGGCCTGGCAGGCACGCCCGCTGGAGCCGATCTACCCGATCGTCTACATCGACGCGCTGGTGGTGAAGGTCCGCGACGGCCACCAGGTGAGCAACCGCGCCGCGCACATCGCCGTCGGCGTGGATCTGGACGGGATCAAGCACGTGCTGGGCATCTGGGTGCAGGCCACCGAGGGGGCGAAGTTCTGGGCCGGGGTGGTCGCCGAGCTGGCCAACCGCGGAGTGCGGGACATCCTCATCGCCTGCTGCGACGGGCTCACCGGCCTGCCCGAGGCGATCGAGGCCACCTTCCCGCACACCACCGTGCAGACCTGCGTGGTGCACCTGATCCGGGCCTCGATGCGGTTCGTCTCCTACTCAGACCGCAAGAAGGTCGCCGCCGCGCTGCGCCGGATCTACACCGCGCCGACCGCGGACGCCGCGGAGACCGCGCTGCTGGAGTTCGCCGACTCCGAGCTCGGCCGGCGCTATCCGGCGACGGTGGTGACCTGGCAAAACGCCTGGGAGCGGTTCATTCCGTTCCTCGCCTTCGCCCCCGCCGTCCGGAAGATCATCTACACCACGAACGCGATCGAGTCGCTGAACTACCAGCTCCGCAAGATCATCAAGAACCGCGGGCACTTTGATCTTGGGCATCTCGCCCGAGGAAGGGGTCCTGATGGGCCGACCGAGCAAGTTCTCGCCGGAGTCCTGGAGCAGGCCGTAGAGCACCTGAAAGCGACCGGCAAGACGATCACCGAGGTCGCTCGTGACTGCTGATCAACGTCTCGACGCTGGGCAGCTCGGTCAAGCCGACCGCGCCGCGCGGGTGGCTCGACGGCAGCGGACTGCTGCCGCTGACGGCCGCCGAGCGCGCTGAGTTGACCCGGCTGCGCCGGAGAACGCCAAGCTCAAGACCGAGCGGAGATCCTGAAAAAAGCGGCGGCCTTCTTCGTGACGGAGTCGACGAGGTGACGCGGTTCGCCTTCATCGACCGGAGAAGCCCACCACGACGTCGCCGCGCTGTGCCGGCTGCTGAAGTCAGCCGCTCGGCTTCTACGCCTGGCTGTCCCGACCACCCTCGCGCGCGGTCGCCGACGAGGCTGACCACCCAGATCCGCACAGCGTCGACGACACCGTCGGTCTACGCGCGCCGCGATCCACGCCGAGCTCGTCGAGCCGGCGGCACGTCGGCCGCAGCGCATCGCCCGCTGATGCGTCCGCCGAGATCGTCGGCTGTCACCGGCGCAAGCGTCGTCCTCGATCACCCAGCACGATCCGCGAGCCCAGTCGGCGCCGACCGGTGGACCGCAAGTCGTCGCGCGCACGCCGTACCAGCTGTGGTCGCCGACGTGACCTACGGCCGTCCGGCAGGGCTGGCTCTACCTGCCTGCGTCACCGACGTGTTCAGCCGGATGGGATCGCTGGTCGATGGCCTCCCACCGCAGACCGACCTGTCGTCGCCGCAGGACCATGCGGTGCAGCTCCGCGTCGCCAAGGCCCCGCGTGATCCACACCGCGACCGCGGCGGGGAGTACAGCTCACACTCCCTCGAGCGCGAGCTGCGCCGGCACGACGCGCTCGCCAGCATGCAGCGTCGCCGACTGCTCGACAACGCCCTGGCCGAGGCGTCATCGCCACCCTGGGCCAGCTGCTCGACCAGCAGCTCGGCGGCCGCTCGCCACCCGGCGCGAGGCCCGCCTCGCCGTCTTCGCTACCTCGGACGTTCTACAACCCACGCCGCGGCACTCGCCCTCGGCCAGATCGCCCCGCCGCGCTCGAGCACGGCACACTCTCACCACGCGCCTAGCTCTGACCGCATCACTGTCCACGCCCACTTCCCCAGCGACGACGCCGTGGTCAAGCTGCTCTGGCTGGCCATCCGCGACATCGAGGACAAACGGGCCCGCGAACGAGCCAAGGAACGCGGCAAACCCACGAACCAGCGCACCGCCCCGCCACACCTCGTCGAGGGCGCCATCACCCAGGGCTGGAGGCCGGCCATGGCCGCCCTGCTGATCGCCTTCGGCGACCGGGTCGAGCCCTACCTCCAATGAAGATCAACTGCGGGTCATACACAGACAAGTTGACAGGCTCGAGGCCTGGTCGAACGGCCCCGCATCGCCCTCACCTCGGCGGTCGACGGTGCTCTGCTGGCGCTGACCGACCTGCCCGGACTGCGCCGGGCCGGCCGCTGCGACCGGCCCGCCTGCTGCCGCAGGCCGGAGCAGTGCACCCACGACCTCAGCGACCGACCAGGCCTCGGTCCACCTCCGCCCACCGACGGCTACAGACCCGCCGCAGAACTCGACCGATTCGTGCGCGCGCGGGACCGGCGCTGCCGTTTCCCCGGCTGCCGTCGGCCCGTACCCCGCACCGGCGAGCTCGACCACGACAGCCGCTACCCCGATGGCGCCACCAGCACGACCAACCTCGTCGGGTACTGCACCGCGAACCACCGCGGAAAGCACCAAGCCCTCGGCTGGCGCCACGAGCTCGCCGACGACGGCACCCTCACCGTGACCACGCCCACCGGACTGGTGGCCGTCACCGACCCACCGCCGTACTGACGGGACGTGCGATGCCTCAGGTGACCTCGCGCAGTCGACCCGTCTCGACGTCGTACACGGCTCCCCGGACGGTGTGCGACAGCAGGTAGGGGCTCTCGGCGATCAGCCGCATCGACTCGCGGACGTCGTCCTCGACGTCGGTGAAGGTCCGCGCAGCCCAGGGCGGGCGACGTCCGGTGGCCTGCTCGACCCGGTCGGCGAAGCTGACGTCGTCGGTCGCCTGGAGGCCGCACTCGGTGTGGTGGACCAGCATGATCTCGCGGGTGCCGAGCAGGTGCTGGCTGATGGTCAGCGAGCGGATGGTGTCCTCGGTGACCACGCCGCCGGCGTTGCGGATGACGTGCGCGTCACCGACCTCGAGTCCCAGCATCTGGAACAGCGGCATCCGCGAGTCCATGCAGGCCACGACCGCCACCGCGCGGGCGGGGCGGACCGGCCGGCTGCCCGGGAACCGTTCGGCCCAGTCCTCGTTGGCCGCCAGCATCCGGTCGATCTCCGACATGCGCCCTCCCTGCGGTCGTCGGGTCGGACCCTAGCGACCGCGGTGGCGCCGACCAGCCGCCCGTCGGTCAGGATGGGCCCGTGCGGACGGTGGAGGAACACCAGGCGGTGGTCGCGGCACTGCTGCCGCTGCTGCCGGAGGAGCAGGTGCCGCTCGCCGCGGCCAACGGCCGGGTGCTGGCCCGCGACGTCCTCGCCGGTGTCGCGCTGCCCGGCTTCGACAACTCGGCGATGGACGGGTACGCCGTCCGCTCCGCCGACCTGGCCGACCTGGCCCCAGGACGGCCCGTCCGGCTGCCGGTCGCCCAGGACATCCCCGCCGGCCACAGCGACGTCCGGCCGCTCGAGCCGGGCAGCGTCGCGCGGATCATGACCGGCGCCCCCCTGCCGGACGGCGCCGACGTCGTCGTCCCGGTCGAGTTCACCGACGGCGGCACGGACGAGGTCGAGATCCGGGACGCACCGGCGCCCGGCACCCACCTGCGCCGCGCCGGCGAGGACATCGCCGAGGGAACGCTGGCGCTGGCGGCGGGCACCGCCCTGGGCGCCGCCCAGCTCGGCCTGGCCGCCGCCGTCGGGGCCACCACGCTGACCGTGCGCCGGCGGCCGCGCGTCCTGGTGCTCTCGACCGGCAGCGAGCTCGTCCGTCCCGGCGAGCCGCTGCAGCCCGGGCAGATCTACGAGTCCAACTCCGTGCTGCTGGCCGCCGGCATCGAGGACGCCGGCGGCGAGGCCCGCACCCTGCACTTCGTCCCGGACGACGTCGACGAGTTCCTCACGACCGTGCGCAGCGAGCTCGCGTCGGCCGATCTCCTGGTCACCAGCGGCGGCGTCAGCATGGGCGCCTACGAGGTGGTCAAGGACGCCTTCCGGGAGCTGGGCACCGTCGAGTTCACCAAGGTCGCGATGCAGCCCGGCGGACCCCAGGGCGCCGGCACCCTCGACGGCGTGCCGGTGCTGACCCTGCCCGGCAACCCGGTCAGCTCGTTCGTGTCGTTCGAGGTGTTCGTCCGCCCGGCCCTGCGCCGGGCCCTGGGCCACACCCACCCCGACCGGCTGCACGCGCCCGCCCGGCTCACCGGTCCCCTGCGCTCGCCCGCCGGCAAGCGCCAGTTCCTGCGCGGCCGCTACGAGGGGGGCACGGTGTCGCAGGTGGGCGGACCCGGCTCGCACCTGGTCGCCCACCTCGCCCGCGCCAACTGCCTGGTCGTCGTACCCGAGGACGTCACCGAGCTCCCCGCAGGGGCCGAGGTCGACGTCGTCCTGATCGAGGGAGCGCTCCAATGAGCGACGCACGCCTGACCCACGTCGACGAAGCGGGCGCGGCCCGCATGGTCGACGTCAGCGCCAAGGCGGTCACCGCCCGGGAGGCCACCGCGGCCGGCCGGGTGACCGTCAGCCCCGAGGTCGTGGCCCTGCTGCGCGGCCAGGGCGTGCCCAAGGGCGACGCCCTGGCCGTCGCGCGCATCGCCGGCATCGCGGGCGCGAAGCGGACGCCGGACCTCGTTCCGCTGTGCCACCCCATCGCCCTGCACGGCGTCACGGTCGACCTCCAGGTCACCGACGACGCCGTCGAGATCACCGCGACCGCGCGCACCGCCGACCGCACCGGCGTGGAGATGGAGGCGCTCACCTCCGTCGCGGTCGCCGGGCTCACCGTGATCGACATGGTCAAGGCGGTCGACCCGCGAGCCGCGATCACCGACGTCCGGCTCCTGCGCAAGAGCGGCGGCAAGAGCGGGGTGTGGGTCAGGTGAGCGAGCTCCCCGACGACGCCCGCGCCGTCGTCATCACCGCCTCCAACCGGGCGTCGGCCGGCGTCTACGAGGACCGCAGCGGGCAGTTCCTCGTCGACGGGCTGACCGTGCTCGGCTTCGCCGTGGAGGACTCGCAGGTGCTGCCCGACGACGTCGAGCGCCTCACGGCGGCGCTCCGCGAGGCGGTGGCCTCCGGCGCCGACGTCGTCCTCACCACCGGCGGCACCGGCCTCTCCCCCACCGACGTCACACCCGAGGCCACCCGCGCCGTCCTCGAGCGCGAGGCTCCGGGCATCGCCGACGCGGTCCGCCGCCACGGCGCCGACCACGTGCCGACGTCGGTGCTCTCCCGCGGCCTCGCCGGGATCGCCGGCCGCACCCTCATCGTCAACCTGCCGGGCTCGACCGGCGGAGTGGCCGACGGGATGGCGGTCCTGGGACCGCTGCTCCCGCACGTCGTGAGCCAGCTGCGCGGAGGTGACCATTGATCGGCCGGCTGGAGAAGACCGTGCTCGACTGCCCCGACCCCCGGGCGCTGGCCGGGTTCTACGCGGAGCTGCTCGGCATGCGGATCAACGAGGACCACAAGGACGGCGCGTGGGTGGTCATCGGCCGCGACGAGGGATGGCGCGAGCTCGCCTTCCAACGGGCGGACCCGTGGATCCCGCCGCGCTGGCCCGATCCGGAGCACCCGCAGCAGGAGCACCTCGACATCCGGGTGGATGACGTCGAGGCCGCCCAGCAGGAGGTGCTGCGCCTCGGCGCCACGCTCCTCGAGGGCGAGAAGGGCACCGGGTTCCGGGTGTTCGCCGATCCGGCGGGCCACCCGTTCTGCCTGGTCTACTGACCCAGGTCGATCCGCTCGGTGCACGTGTAGACGTTGCACCCGTCCCCGCGCAGGAAGCCGACGAGCGTCACGCCGGCGTCGGCCGCGAGCTCCACGGCGAGGGACGACGGCGCCGAGACCGCGGCCAGCACGGGCGCGCCCGCCATGGTCGCCTTCTGGGTCAGCTCGAAGCTCGCCCGCCCGCTGACCATGAGCACGTGCCCGGCCAGGGGCAGCCGACCGGCGCGCACCGCGTCGCCGATTACCTTGTCGACCGCGTTGTGCCGGCCCACGTCCTCGCGCAGGGCGACGAGCTCCCCGTCGGCGGTGAACAGCCCGGCCGCGTGCAGCCCGCCGGTCTTGTCGAACACCTGCTGGGCCGCGCGCAGCCGGTCCGGCAGGGCCAGCAGCGTGGCGAGCGGCAGCCGGAGCCCGTCGCCCGCGACGTCGTAGCGGGTGCGCGTGCGGATCGCGTCGATGCTCGCCTTGCCGCAGACACCGCACGAGCTCGACGTGTAGAAGTTGCGGTCCAGCGCGGTGTCCGGCGGCTCGACGCCGTCGGCCAGGTCGACGTCGATGACGTTGTAGGTGTTGCGCCCCTCGTCGTCGACGCCCTCGCAGTAGCGCAACCCGGCGACGTCCTCGAGGCCCGCGATCACGCCTTCGGTCTGCAGGAAGCCGTGCACGAGGTCGAAGTCGTGGCCGGGGGTGCGCATCGTGACCGCCAGCGGCTTGCCGCCGAGGCGGATCTCCAGCGGCTCCTCCGCCGCGACGGTGTCCGGGCGCGTGCTGCGGTGCTCGCCACGGATCCGCAGCACCGGCGTCCGGCTGGTCACTCGTCCCACGGCTGGAGACGGTAGTCGCCGGTCCCCAGGCCGTACGGTCGGCGCGTGACGCCGGAGCCCTACGCCGCGGTGGTGCTCGCCGGTGGGCGGGCCGCCCGGCTCGGCGGTCGGGCCAAGCCGCAGCTCGTGGTCGGCGATCGCACGATCCTGGCCGCCGTCCTGGCCGCCGTCGTCGACGCCGCGCAGCGCGTGGTCGTGGGACCGCCCCAGCCGGTCCCGGACGGCGTCCTCGTCGTCCGAGAGCAGCCGCCAGGGGGTGGACCGGTGGCCGCCCTGCGTGCCGGGCTCGCGCACGTCACCGCCGACGTCGTCGCCGTCCTCGCCGGCGACCTGCCTTTCGTGACCGCGGAGCTCGTCCACGACCTGCGGTCGCGGCTCACCGGGGACGGCGTGCTCGTGGTCGACGACGCAGGCCGCGACCAGTTGCTCCTCGGCGTCTGGCGGACGGCGCCGCTGCGGGCTGCCCTGCCGGAGGCGGCCGCCCACGTCCCGCTGCGCCGGGTGCTCGCCCCCCTCGCGGTGCGCCGCCTACGTCCCGCCGTCCCGGACGGCACACCGCCCCCGTGGACCGACTGCGACACCCCTGGCGACCTCGAGCGGGCCCGCGCCTGGGCGGCGGAGATCCAGTGACGGCGACGTAGCGGCGGCGCGCGAGTACGTTCCCCTTATGCGCGTGGTCATCGCGGGGGCGAACGGCCGGGTCGGGCGTCGACTCGGCCGCCTGCTGGTCGCCCGGGGCGATCGCGTCGTGGGCATCGTCCGCAACGCCGAGCACGAGGAGCCGCTCTTCGCCGTCGGCATCGAGCCGGTGGTTCTCGACCTCGAGCAGGCCACGGCCGACCAGGTCGCCTCGATCGTCGTCGACAACGACGCCGTCGTCTTCGCGGCAGGCACCAAGCTCGGCAGCGAGGCCGACGTCGGCCGCAAGGACAAGGTCGACCGCGCCGCGGCGATCCTGCTGGCCGACGCCGCGGGCGAGGTGGCGGTACGCCAGTACCTGATGATGTCGTCGATGGGCGTGGAGTCCCTCGGCGGCGGCGGTCCGCTACCCGAGGGGCTGGACGAGCTCTACCTCCGCGCGAAGCTCGCCGCCGAGGAGGGGGTGCGCGCGCGGCCGGTCGTGGACCTCACCGTGCTGCGCCCCGGCCGGCTCACCGACGAACCGGGCACTGGGCGGGTCACGCTCGGCCAGGGTGTCGGGTTCGGCAGCGTGTCCCGCGACGACGTCGCCGCCGTGATGCTCGGCCTCCTCGACCGCCCCTGCACCGGGACGGTGCTCGAGGTCGTCGCCGGGGGCACCCCGATCGCGCAGGCGCTCGCCGACGCCGTCCCCGTGGTCAGTCCCGCAGCGCCCGGGTGACCGCGTTGCGGGCGGCGAGCTCCTCGTCCGGCGGGTAGTCGACCGCGAGCAGCGTCAGTCCGGAGGCCGGGGCCACCGCGACGTCGTCGGCGCGCACCCGCCGCGCCAGGAGTGACTGCGGCCAGTCGACGGGACGCCTGCCCTCACCCACCGCGAGCAGCGCGCCGACGAGGCTGCGGACCATCGAGTGGCAGAAGGCGTCCGCCGAGGCGCGCAGCGCGATCAGCCCGTCGGCCTCGCGCTCGACGGTGAGGGCGGTCAGCACGCGGATGGTCGTCGCGCCGTCGCGCCGACGGCAGAAGGCGGCGAAGTCGCGCTGACCGAGCAGGCGGGCAGCCGCGGCGTTCATCGCATCGAGGTCCAGCGGCCGCGGCCAGCCGACGACGTCGGTCCGCCGCAGCGGTGGCGGACCCCAGGGCTGGTCGTGCAGCCGGTAGACGTAGTGCCGGGCCAGTCCGCTGAACCGCGCATCGAAGTCCTCGGGCACGGGAGCGACCGAGGTGACGGCCAGGTCGGGGGCCAGCACGCCGCGCAGCCTCCGGAGCAGCTTCTCGGCGTGCTCGGCCCACAGCTCGGCCGGGACGTCGCAGTGCGCGACCTGGCCGGTGGCGTGCACGCCGGCGTCGGTGCGCCCGGCCACGGTGAGGTGCACGGGAAGGCGGAGCACCGTCGCGAGCCCGTCCTCGAGGACCTGCTGCACGGTGCGGCGGCCGGGTTGCCGTGCCCACCCGGAGAACCCGGTGCCGTCGTAGGCGACCCCGAGCCGGAGACGGACGAGCCCGCCCCCGGGGTCGGGGGCGGGCTCGTCGAGGTCGTGCGGGGAGGTCAGCGACCGCTCACTTGGGGTCGGGCGCCGACTCGCCGCCGGGCGACTGCTCGCCGGCCGTAGCGGCGTCGCCCAGCTCGGCGGCCTCGACCTCGGCGGCCGCGGCGGCGGCCACCTCGGGCGAGACGTTCGTGTCGTCGACGACGGCCAGGTTCTCGGCCGTCGGCTGCGGGGTGACGTCGCCGTCGTCCTGGCGCTCGTCGTCGGGGGTGAAGACGTCGGTGACCGCGGCCTGGGCCTCGGCCGACTCGTCGGTGGTCTCGGTGTCGGAGGTCTCCACGGCGTCGGCCGTGACCTCACCGGCGGCCGACGCGGCACCGGCGCCACGGGCGAACCGGGTGCCACGGGCGCGCTCGGCCTCGCCGACGGCCTGCTGACCGACGGTCAGGGCCTCGACGAGCTCGATGACGGCCATGGGGGCGTTGTCGCCCTTGCGCGGCCCCACCTTGGTGATGCGCGTGTAGCCGCCGGGCCGGTTCTCGTACCGGGGACCGATCTCGGCGAACAGCGTGTGGACGACGTCCTTGTCGCGGATCGTCGCCATCACCTGGCGCCGAGCGTGCAGGTCACCGCGCTTGGCGAAGGTGACCAGCTTCTCGGCGAGCGGACGCAGCCGCTTCGCCTTGGTCTCGGTGGTCGTGATCCGCCCGTGCTCGAACAGCGAGGTGGCCAGGTTGGCCAGCATCAGCCGCTCGTGCGAGGGGGACCCGCCGAGACGGGGGCCCTTGGTGGGGGTGGGCATGTCGGTCCTTCCTCAGGCGGCCGGGCGGTGCGTGCGCGGCTGCGGTTCTTCGTCGATCAGTGTGGCGGGCGGGCCGGAGCGGCCGGACGGCGGGGCTGCCGCCGCCCGGCCGGTCGGCTCAAAGCTGCTCGGTCTCCCGGTAGTCGCCCTCGGCGTACCCCTGGACCTCGCCGTAGGACCCGTACTCGGCCGTGCCCTGGTAGGCGTCGGTCTCGTAGCCCTCGTCGTAGCTCTCGACGGAGGTGGGGATGAACCCGGGCGGGCTGTCCTTGAGCGCGAGGCCCATGGCCGCCAGCTTCATCTTGACCTCGTCGATCGACTTCGCGCCGAAGTTGCGGATGTCGAGCAGATCCGCCTCGGAACGCGTCACGAGCTCACCGACGGTGTGCACGCCCTCGCGCTTGAGGCAGTTGTAGGACCGGACGGTGAGGTCCATGTCCTCGATCGGCATCGAGAAGTTCGCGATGTCGGCGGCCTCGGCCGGGCTCGGCCCGACCTCGATGCCCTCGGCCTCGAGGTTCAGCTCGCGCAGCAGGCCGAACAGCTCGACCAGGGTCGAGCCGGCGCTGGCGATCGCGTCGCGGGGAACGATCGACGGCTTGGTCTCGACGTCGACCACGAGGCGGTCGAAGTCGGTGCGCTGCTCGACACGGGTGGCCTCGACGGCGTAGGTCACCTTGAGCACCGGCGAGTAGATCGAGTCGACGGGGATGCGACCGATCTCCTGGCCGGGCTGCTTGTTCTGCGGGGCCGGCACGTAGCCGCGGCCGCGCTCGACGACCAGCTCGATCTCGAGCCGGCCCTTGCCGTTGAGCGTGGCGATGTGCAGCTCGGGGTTGTGCACCTCGACGCCGGCCGGCGGCGCGATGTCCGCGGCGGTCACCTCACCGGGACCCTGCTTGCGCAGGTACATGGTCACCGGCTCGTCGGAGTCGGAGCTGACGACCAGGCCCTTGAGGTTGAGGATGATCTCGGTGACGTCCTCCTTGACGCCCGGCACGGTGGTGAACTCGTGCAGGGTGCCCTCGATGCGGATGCTGGTGACAGCGGCACCGGGGATGGACGACAGCAGCGTGCGCCGGAGCGAGTTGCCGAGGGTGTAGCCGAAACCGGGCTCGAGGGGCTCGATGACGAACCGCGAGCGCTGCTCGGTGATCGTCTCCTCGGTCAGGGTCGGACGCTGAGCGATGAGCATGGTGGATCTCCTTCATGTCCTCCGGCACCCGCCATATGACGCCGTGAGGGGGGTGGTGCAGGCCCCGGCGGGCATCTGTCCGCCCGCCGGAGCCGGGGTGGTGCTGGTGGTACAGGTGCTGCTTACTTCGAGTAGAGCTCGACGATCAGCTGCTCCTGGACGGGGGTGTCGATGATCTGCCGCGCCGGAACGCTGTGCACGAGGACGCGCAGCTGGGCGCTGATGACCTCGAGCCAGGCCGGAACCGGCCGCTCGCCGGCACGGGCCTGGGCGAGCTCGAACGGCAGCATGGTGCGCGACTTCTCGGCGACCTCGACGATGTCGTTCGCGCTCACCCGGTAGGACGGGATGTCGACCTTGCGGCCGTTGACGCGGATGTGGCCGTGGCGCACCAGCTGGCGCGCCATGTCGCGGGACTCGGCGAAGCCGGCCCGGTAGACCACGTTGTCGAGGCGCGACTCGAGGATCTGCAGCAGGACCTCACCGGTCTTGCCCGACTTCTTGTTCGCCTCCTCGTAGTAGCCGCGGAACTGCTTCTCCAGCACGCCGTAGATGCGGCGGGCCTTCTGCTTCTCGCGCAGCTGCAGGAGGTACTCGCTGTCCTTGGTGCGGCCCCGCCCGTGCTCGCCCGGCGGGTACGGCCGGATCTCGATCGGGCACTTCGGGGACTCGCACTTGCTGCCCTTGAGGAACAGCTTCATCTTCTCGCGCCGGCAGAGGCGGCAATCGGCTCCGGTGTAACGGGCCACGTCAAATACTCCTGTTTCGTCTCGTCAGTGACCGGTCAGACCCGGCGGCGCTTCTTGGGGCGGCAGCCGTTGTGCGGCTGCGGGGTGACGTCCTGGATCTGGCCGACCTCGAGGCCGGTGGCCTGCAGGGACCGGATCGCGGTCTCGCGGCCCGAACCCGGGGCCCTTCACGAAGACGTCGACCTTGCGCATGCCGTGCTCCTGCGCCTTGCGGGCAGCGTTCTCGGCGGCCATCTGCGCGGCGAACGGCGTGGACTTGCGCGAGCCCTTGAAGCCGACGTGGCCGGCGGAGGCCCAGCTGATCACGTTCCCGTTGGGGTCGGTGATGGAGACGATCGTGTTGTTGAACGTGCTCTTGATGTGCGCAGCGCCGTGCGCGACGTTCTTCTTCTCCTTGCGGCGGACCTTCTTGGCGCCGGCCGCAGTGCGAGCCCTGGGAGGCATGTCTCTCCGGATCCTCTGTCTTTCGTGGCCTTTGGGGACCCGGCGGGCACCTCCAGAGGTGACCGACGCCGGGGGGCACACGGGGGCGGAGCCCCCGTGCGTTTACTTCTTGCCGGCCTTCTTCTTGCCGGCGATGGTCTTGCGCGGGCCCTTGCTGGAGCGCGCGTTGGTACGGGTGCGCTGGCCGTGGACCGGCAGGCCGCGGCGGTGCCGCAGGCCCTGGTAGCAGCCGATCTCGACCTTGCGACGGATGTCGGCGGCCACCTCGCGGCGGAGGTCACCCTCCACCCGGAAGTGCTCGTCGATGTAGTCGCGCAGCTTCAGCAGGTCCTCGTCACCGAGGTCCTTGACGCGCAGGTCGGGGCTGACACCGGTCGCCGCCAAGGTCTCCTTGGCGTGCGCCTTGCCGATGCCGTAGATGTAGGTGAGCGCGATCTCCATCCGCTTGTCGCGGGGCAGGTCGACGCCGGCCAGTCGTGCCATGTCCTAGTTGCTCCCTCAGCCCTGGCGCTGCTTGTGCCGGGCGTTGTCGCAGATGACCATCACGCGGCCGTGCCGGCGGATCACCTTGCACTTGTCACAGATCTTCTTCACCGACGGCTGGACCTTCACCGGGCCGCCCCTCACTTCTGTCGCTCGTGGCCGTCCGCGTCAGCGGACCGGCAGTTACTTGTACCGGTAGACGATGCGACCGCGGGTCAGGTCGTAGGGCGAGAGCTCCACGACCACGCGGTCCTCGGGCAGGATGCGGATGTAGTGCTGGCGCATCTTGCCGCTGATGTGGGCGAGCACCCGGTGCCCGTTCTGCAGCTCGACCCGGAACATCGCGTTGGGCAGCGGCTCGACGACGCGACCCTCGACCTCGATGGCCCCGTCCTTCTTCGCCATGCCCGACACGGCCTCCTACTCGGTGGTCAGCGCTCAACACAGCCGGATCCCGGCTGGAATGAGCCTGGTGGTTTGCAGAACAGATGGTGCACAGGCACTCTCGCAGAGGGCGTTCCGGGTCACGCGGCCACAGCACGACGACGGAACGGCGCTAGCGCCGACGGCAACTGTACCTCGGGCTGGTTCGGCGATCCAACCGGGCCCTCGTCACACGGCCGCAGGCGGCATCAGACCCGCGGCGTGATGCCGAACGGGGCGAGCCCCGCGACCCCGCCGTCCTCGGCGGTGAGCACCCACGGGCCCTCGGGCGTGATGGCCACGGTGTGCTCGAAGTGCGCGGCGCGCGAGCCGTCCTTGGTGACGACGGTCCAGCCGTCCTCGAGCTCCACGGTCGCCGGGTCGCCCACGGTGACCATGGGCTCGATGGCCAGCGCCAGGCCGGGCACCAGCTTGGGGCCGCGGCCTGGCCGGCCGTAGTTGAGCACGTGCGGGTCCTGGTGCATCTCGGTGCCGATGCCGTGCCCGCCGTAGTGGTCGACGATCCCGTACGGGTGCTCCTCGGCCACGATCGCCTGCTCGACGGCCGCGCTGATGTCGGTCAGCCGGCCGCCCGCGATCGCCCGTGCGAGCCCGGCCCACATCGAGCGCTCCGTGACCTCGAGCAGCGCGGCGTCCTCGGGCGAGGCCTCGCCCACCGTGACGGTGACGGCGGAGTCGCTGTGCCAGCCCTGGAGGATCGCGCCGCAATCGATGGAGATGTTGTCCCCCGCGGCGAGAGTGCGCTCCGGGTCCGGGATGCCGTGCACGATCTCGTTGTTGATCGAGGCGCAGATGCTGCCGGTGAAGCCGTGGTAGCCGAGGAAGTTCGGCACCCCGCCCTTCGACCGGATGTGGTCCTCGGCGACGGCGTCCAGCTCACCGGTGCTGACACCGGGCCGGACGGCGGCCTTGACCGCCCTGATCGCGCCCGCGGTCACGAGCCCGGACGCGCGCATGAGCTCGATCTCGTGCGGCGTCTTGATCTGGATCATCCGTCCACTCCACTTCGCCAGCAGCGCCCGAGGCGAGCGACGACCCGCTCCCAGCCGGACCGCCTCAGCGCCCGAGCGCCTTGAGCGCCCGCTCGGTGACCTCGTCGATCGAGCCGATGGCATCGATCTTGGTCAACAGACCCTGTCCGTCGTACCAGCCCGACAGCGGCGCCGTCTGCTCACGGTGCACCTCGAGGCGGTGCCGCACGGTCTCGGGCTTGTCGTCGTCGCGCTGCACCATCTTGCCGTCCACCAGCATCCGACGGCCGGAGAGCCGACGCACCAGCTCCTCCTCGTCGACGACCAGCTCGAGCACGCGGTCCAGGCCGAGCCCCTGCTCGCTCAGGGAGTCGCGCAACCGCTCGGCCTGCTCGACGGTGCGCGGGAAGCCGTCGAGCAGGAAGCCGGCCTTGGCGTCGGGCTCGTCGAGCCGGTCCTTGACCATCGCCACGGTGATCTCGTCGGGGACCAGGTCGCCGGCGTCCATGAAGGTCTTGGCCTTGCGGCCGAGCTCGGTCCGGCCGCTGACGTTCGCGCGGAAGATGTCGCCGGTGGAGATGGCGGGCACGCCGAGCTCGCCCGCGATGATCTGCGCCTGCGTTCCCTTGCCGGCCCCCGGCGGGCCGAGCAGCACGACGCGCACTACTTCAGGAACCCTTCGTAGTTGCGCTGGTTGAGCTGCGTCTCGATCTGCTTCACCGTCTCCAACCCCACTCCGACCATGATCAGCACCGCCGTCCCGCCGAACGGGAAGTTCTGGTTCTGTCCCTGCTGGGTGACCGCCAGGAAGAAGTTCGGCAGCACGGCGACGATGCCCAGGTAGAGCGATCCCGGCAGGGTGATGCGGGAGAGTACGTACTGCAGGTACTCGGCGGTCGGCCGACCCGGACGGATACCGGGGATGAAGCCGCCGTAGCGCTTCATGTCGTCGGCCCGCTCCTCCGGGTTGAACGTGATCGACACGTAGAAGTACGTGAAGAAGACGATCAGGCCGAAGTAGAGAGCGACGTGGACGGCGCTGCTCTGGTCGATGACGTAGTTCTCGAAGAACTGTCGCACCGGACCGGTCTCGGTGCCCTGCAGCTGGCTGATCAGCTGGGGCAGGTAGAGCAGCGACGAGGCGAAGATGACCGGGATGACGCCGGCCTGGTTGACCTTGAGCGGCAGGTAGGTCGACGTGCCGCCGTACATGCGACGGCCGACCATCCGCTTCGCGTACTGCACCGGGATGCGCCGCTGCGCCTGTTCGACGTAGACGACGGCACCGATGATCAGCAGCGCGAAGATGCAGACGACGGTGAAGACGAGACCGCCGCGGGTCTGCAGGATCGAGCCACCCTCGGCCGGGATGCGCGCCGCGATCGAGGTGAAGATCAGGACGGACATGCCGTTGCCGATCCCCTTCTCGGTGAGCAGCTCGCCGAGCCACATGATCAGGGCGGTGCCGGCGGTCAGGGCGATGACCAGGACGACGGTGGTCCACACCGAGTCGTCCGGGATGATCGTGTCCGGGCAGTTCGGGAAGAGCTGGCCGCTGCGGGCCAGGGCGATGATGCCGGTGCTCTGCAGGATCGCCAGGGCGATCGTGAGGTAGCGGGTGTACTGGGTCAGCTTGCCCTGACCCGACTGCCCTTCCTTCTTCAGCTGCTCGAAGCGCGGGATGACCACCACCAGGAGCTGCACGATGATGCTGGCCGTGATGTACGGCATGATCCCGAGCGCGAAGACGCTCAGGCGCAGCAGTGCTCCGCCGGAGAACAGGTTGACCAGCGAGTAGACGTCGCGCTGGGCGGAGTTCTGCGCCGCGTCGAGGCAGTTGTTGATGGCCTCGACCGAGACGCCCGGTCCTGGGATCGCTGCGCCCAGGCGGTACACCGCGATGATCCCCAGGGAGAACAGCAGCTTGCGCCGGAGATCTGGCGTCCGGAACGCCGCGGCGAACGCCTGCAGCACGTGCCCTCCCCTGGTCGGTGCGTCGAGATTACCAATGCAGGCGTCGACCCCCGGGGCGCCAGGCGTCCCGGGGGTCGACGGTGCTTCAGATGCGGGTGGTGCTGCCCCCGGCAGCGGCGATCTTGTCCGCCGCCGAGCCGGAGAAGGCGTGCGCCGACACGTGGACGGTGACGCCGCCCAGCTCGCCGGTGCCGAGCACCTTCACGGGCTGGCCGCGGCGGACCGCGCCGGCCTGGACGAGGGCGTCGGGGTCGATCGTCCCGCCCTCGGGGAACAGCGCCGCGATCCGGTCGAGGTTGACGACCTGGAACACGACCTTGTTGTTGTTCTTGAAGCCCGAGAGCTTCGGCAGCCGCATGTGCAGCGGCGTCTGCCCGCCCTCGAACCGGGCGGACACGTTGCCGCGCGCGCCGGTGCCCTTGGTGCCGCGACCGGCCGTCTTGCCCTTGGAGCCCTCACCGCGACCCACGCGGGTCTTGGGGGTGTGGGCGCCCGGGGCCGGACGCAGGTGGTGAACCTTGATTGTCATAGCGAGTCTTTCCTCAGACCTCTTCGACGGTGACCAGGTGGGGCACCGTCGCGACCATCCCGCGGATCTCGGGACGGTCCTCCTGGACGACCGTGTCGTTGATCCGCTTCAGGCCCAGCGACCGCAGCGTCTCGCGCTGGTTCCGCTTGCGCCCGATGGCCGACCGGACCTGGGTGACCTTGAGCTGGGCTGTCTTCTTCTCAGCCATCTCAGACTCCCTGACCCGCACGCGCCCGGAGCATGGCGGCCGGGGCGACGTCCTCCAGCGGCAGACCGCGGCGCGCCGCGATCTCCTCGGGACGGACGAGGTCCTTCAGCGCCTGCATCGTGGCGTGCACGATGTTGATCGGGTTGGAGGACCCGAGGCTCTTGGACAGCACGTCGTGGATGCCGGCGCACTCGAGCACGGCGCGCACCGGGCCACCGGCGATCACACCGGTACCGGGGCTGGCCGGCTTGAGCAGCACGACACCAGCGGCCGCCTCGCCCTGCACCGGGTGCGGGATGGTGCTGGCGATGCGCGGCACGTTGTAGAAGTGCTTCTTGGCCTCTTCGACGCCCTTGGCGATCGCCGCGGGCACCTCCTTGGCCTTGCCGTAGCCGACGCCGACCTTGCCGTCGCCGTCGCCCACGACCACGAGGGCGGTGAAGCTGAAGCGCCGACCACCCTTGACGACCTTGGACACGCGGTTGATGGCGACGACGCGCTCGAGGAACGCGCTCTTCTCGGCGGGAGCGCCTCCCGGGCCCCGCCCGCCGTCACGACGGTCGCGGCGGTCGTTACCGCCGCCGGCGCCGCCGCCGCGTCGCTGTGGTCCTGGCATCAGACGTCCCTCTCGATCTTGGAAACAAAGCTAGCCATCAGAAGTCCAGCCCACCCTCGCGGGCGCCCTCGGCGAGGGCGGCGATGCGGCCCCCGTAGCGGTTGCCGCCGCGGTCGAAGACCACCGCGGCGATGCCCGCGGCCTTCGCCCGCTCGGCGACCAGGGTGCCGACCTGCTTGGCCAGGGCCGACTTGTTGCCGTCGGCGCCGCGCAGGCTGGCGTCCATCGTCGAGGCGCTGACCAGCGTGCGGCCGGCGGTGTCGTCGACGACCTGCACGTGGATGTGCCGCGAGCTGCGCTTGACCACGAGGCGCGGTCGCTCCGGCGTGCCGGCGACGCGCTTGCGCAGCCGGTTGTGCCGACGCAGGCGCGCCACGCGGCGCGCGGTGCTGATATCGGTGCCGACCGGCTTGTGGACCCGGGCGGCCTTCTGGTTCTTCGCTGCCTGAGCCATCACTTACCCGTCTTCCCGACCTTGCGCTTGATGACCTCGCCCTGGTACCGCACGCCCTTGCCCTTGTACGGGTCGGGCTTGCGGAGCTTGCGGATGTTGGCCGCAACCTGGCCGACCTGCTGCTTGTCGATACCGGTCACCCGCAGACGGGTGGGGGCCTCGACGGTGAAGGTGATCCCGTCGGGCGCCTTGACCGGCACCGGGTGGCTGTAGCCGAGCGCGAACTCGAGGTCCGAGCCCCGGGCCTGCACGCGGTAGCCGACCCCGACGATCTCGAGGGTCTTGCTGTAGCCCTCGGTGACGCCGGTGATCATGTTGGCGATCAGCGTGCGGGACAGGCCGTGCAGCGCACGGCTCTCCCGCTCGTCGTCCGGGCGGGTCACCTGGAGCGTGCCGTCCTCGCTGCGCTCGACGGCGATCGGGGCGGCGACGGTGTGTGCGAGGTGGCCCTTGGGCCCCTTGACATTCACCGTCTGCCCGTCGATCGCGACGTCCACGCCACTCGGGACGGGAATCGGCAGTCGTCCGATCCGTGACATCGTGAGATCGCTCCTCTTACCAGACGTAGGCGAGGACTTCCCCACCCACGCCCTTCTTGGTCGCCTGCTTGTCGGTCAGCAGCCCGGTGGACGTCGAGATGATCGCCACGCCCAGACCACCCAGGACCTTGGGCAGCGAGGTCGACTTCGCGTACACCCGGAGACCGGGCTTGGAGACCCGTCGGACACCGGCGATGCTCCGCTCGCGGTTGGGGCCGTACTTCAGGTCGATCACGAGCTGCTTGAAGGTGTGCCCGTCCTTGTCGACCTCGTCGACGCGCCAGCCGGCGATGTAGCCCTCCTGCTGGAGGATCTCGGCGATGTGCGTCTTGAGCTTCGAGGACGGCATGATCGCGGAGTCGTGGTACGCCTGGTTGGCGTTCCGCACACGCGTCAGCATGTCCGCGATCGGGTCGGTCATCGTCATGGGTGGTGCCTCTCTCACCGCGGTTCCTCTCGCCGTCCGGCTGGAGCCGTCGAGCGGGGCCTATCGGTGATCGGTGTTTCAGTCGGCTCGGCGAGCCGACCGGTGGTCAATTACCAGGAGGACTTGCTCACGCCGGGGAGCTCCCCGGCGTGGGCCATCTCCCGCAGGCAGATGCGGCAGAGGCCGAACTTGCGGAAGACCGCGTGCGGCCGGCCGCAGCGCTGGCAGCGGGTGTAACCGCGAACCTTGAACTTCGGCTTGCGGGCCGCCTTGTTGACTAGAGCCTTCTTGGCCATCTTCTTCTCTCCTGCCCGCTCAGCGGGTGGTCGTGACGACGGGCTGGCCGGCGAAGGGGAAGCCGAGCAGGCGGAGCAGCTCGCGACCCTCGTCGTCGTTCGTGGCGGTGGTGACCAGCGTGATGTCCATGCCGCGCGGCCGGTCGATCTTGTCGACGTCGATCTCGCGGAACATCGACTGCTCGGTCAGCCCGAACGTGTAGTTGCCGTGGCCGTCGAACTGCTGGGCGTTGAGGCCGCGGAAGTCGCGGATGCGGGGCAGGGCCAGCGACAGCAGCCGGTCCAGGAACTCCCACATGCGGTCGCCGCGCAGGGTGACCTTGGCGCCGATCGGCATGCCCTCGCGGAGCTTGAACTGGGCGATCGACTTGCGGGCCCGCACGACGGCCGGCTTCTGGCCGGTGATCGCGGTGAGGTCGCGGACGGCGCCGTCCATCAGCTTGGCGTCGCGAGTGGCCTCGCCGACGCCCATGTTGACGACGATCTTCGTCAGCCGCGGGATCTGCATGACGTTGGCGTAGCCGAACTCCGACTGCAGCGCCGGCGCGATGTCCTCGCGGTAGCGGGCGAGCACGCGGGGCAGCTCGCGGGTGGGTGCGCTCATGATGTCCTCAGAGGTCCTTACCGGTGCGCCGCGAGACCCGGATGCTGCGGCCTTCCTCGTCCTTGCGGATGCCGACCCGGGTCGGCGTGCCGTCGGAGTCCACGACCATCACGTTGCTCACGTGGATGCGTGCCTCCTGCGTGACGATCCCGCCCTGCTGGGCGCCGCGCTGCGAGGTGCTGATCCGGGTGTGCTTCTTGACCCGGCCGACACCCTCGACGAGCACCTTCTGGTCCTGCGGGTAGGCGGCGATGACGCGGCCACGGGCACCCTTGTCCTTGCCGGCCAGGACCAGGACGGTGTCGCCCTTCTTGACCTTCATCGACGGGGCCTTCTTGCGGCTCGTCGCGCTGTCGTTCTTGTGGTTGGTCATGGTCAGAGCACCTCCGGGGCGAGCGAGATGATCCGCATGAATCGCTTGTCGCGCAGCTCGCGGCCGACCGGGCCGAAGATGCGCGTCCCGCGCGGGTCGCCGCTGTCGCGGATGATGACCGCGGCGTTCTCGTCGAAGCGGATGTAGGAACCGTCCGGACGACGGCGCTCCTTCACCGTGCGGACGACGACGGCCTTGACCACGTCGCCCTTCTTGACCCCGGCACCGGGCAGCGCGTCCTTCACGGTGCCGACGATGACGTCGCCGATGCCCGCGTAGCGTCGCCCGGATCCGCCGAGCACCCGGATGCAGAGGATCTCCTTCGCACCGGTGTTGTCGGCGACTCGCAGTCGCGACTCCTGCTGGATCACGTCCCTACTCCCATGTCTTCGTCAATCTTCAGATGGACGCCGCGCGCGGCGCCCGGCTCACGGCAGGACGCGTCCGAGGTGTTCCCACCTCGGCGGTCCGGTCCGTGGAAGCTGTCGGCCCAGAGCGGGCCAGCAGTCCACGGTACCCGCACGGTGCCGGAGCCCGGTACGTGGGCCCCGACACCTCGGGCTCGGATGCCTTACTTGGCCTTCTCGACGACCTCGACCAGTCGCCACCGCTTGGTGGCCGACAGCGGCCGGGTCTCCATGATCTGCACGCGGTCGCCGACGCCGGCGACCCCCTGCTCGTCGTGCGCCTTGAGCTTGCTCGTGCGCCGGATGACCTTGCCGTAGAGGCCGTGCTTCACGCGGTCCTCGACCTCGACCACGATCGTCTTGTTCATCTTGTCGCTGACCACGAGGCCCTCGCGGACCTTGCGGTAGCCGCGACCGGCCAGGCCGGGCCCGGACGACTGCTGGGTCTCGCTCATGCCACACCCTCGTTCGGGGCGACCGACAGACCCAGCTCGCGCTCGCGCATGATCGTGTAGATCCGGGCGATGTCGCGACGGACGGTCTGCAGTCGCCTGTTGTTGTCCAGCTGGCCGGTGGCCACCTGGAACCGCAGGTTGAACAGTTCTTCCTTGGACTCGCGCAGCCGCGTGGCGAGCTCGTCAGCAGAGAGCTCGCGCAGCTCGGGAGCGGTCAGACCGGCGGCCATCACACCTCTCCTTCACGCGTGATGAAGCGGCACTTCATGGGCAGCTTGTGGATCGCGCGGCGCATGGCCTCACGGGCCACGGGCTCGGCGACACCGGACAGCTCGAACAGCACGCGGCCGGGCTTGACGTTGGCCACCCACCACTCGGGCGAGCCCTTGCCCGAACCCATGCGGGTCTCGGCCGGCTTCTTGGTCAGGGGACGGTCGGGGTAGATCGAGATCCACACCTTGCCGCCACGACGGATGTGCCGGGTCATGGCGATACGAGCCGACTCGATCTGCCGGTTCGTCACGTACGCCGGCTCGAGGGCCTGGATGGCGTACTCACCGAAGTTGATCTCGGTCCCGCCCTTGGCCTTCCCCGAGCGACTCGGGTGGTGCTGCTTGCGGTGCTTGACGCGCCGTGGGATGAGCATGGCGTCAGGCCCCCTGTTCCGGAGTCGTGGCCGGGGCATCGGTCGCCGGGGTCTCGCCGGCGGTGGTCTCCGCGGCCGCTGTGGCCTCGGGGCCGACGGCCTCGGCGACGGTCTGCTCGGGTGCCGCCTCGCCGGACGTCTGCACCGGGGTGCTCTCGGTCGCGGTGTCGGTCACCGGCGCCTCGACCGGAGCCTCGACGGGCGCCTCGGCCGGGGCCTCGGCGGCGGCGCGGCCGGCCTCGGTCCCGCCGGCGGTGGTGCCGGACGAGCCCGAGCGACGCTGCGGACGCTGGGCGCGCTCGCGGCGCTGCTGCCGGGCGGCGAGGGCCTCGAGGGCCTCGCGCTCGGCACGCGAACCGCTGACGTCGCCCTTGTAGATCCACACCTTCACGCCGATGCGGCCGAAGGTGGTGCGGGCCTCGTACAGGCCGTAGTCGATGTTCGCGCGGAGCGTGTGCAGCGGCACCCGGCCCTCGCGGTAGAACTCCGACCGGCTCATCTCCGTACCGCCGAGGCGGCCGGAGCACTGCACGCGGATGCCCTTGACCTGCGGGCTGCGCTGGGCCGACTGCATGGCCTTGCGCATCGCGCGGCGGAAGCTGACGCGGCTGGACAGCTGCTCGGCCACGGCCTGCGCGACGAGCTGGGCGTCGGCCTCGGGGTTCTTCACCTCGAGGATGTTCAGCTGCACCTGCTTACCGGTGAGCTTCTCGAGCTCGCCGCGGATGCGGTCGGCCTCCGCGCCGCGACGGCCGATGACGATGCCCGGCCGGGCGGTGTGGATGTCGACGCGGACCCGGTCACGGGTGCGCTCGATCTCCACCTTCGAGATGCCGGCGCGCTCCATGCCCTTGGACATGAGCTTGCGGATGGCCACGTCTTCCTTGACGTAGTCCTTGTACAGCTTGTCCGCGTACCACCGGGACTTGTAGTCCGTGGTGATCCCGAGTCGGAACCCGTGCGGGTTGACCTTCTGACCCACTAGCGGGTCCCTCCCCTCGTGCCGGCCTTGCGGCCCTGCTGACGCGGCTGACCCTGCTGGGTCGCCGGCCCGGACTGACCGGTCTCACGACGGGCCTTGCGGGACTTGCCGGCGAGCTCGGCGCTGGCCGTGACCTCGCTGACCTCGACGGTGATGTGGCTGGTCCGCTTGTTGATGCGGTAGGCGCGGCCCTGGGCGCGCGGCCGGATCCGCTTCAGCGTCGGACCCTCGTCGACGTAGGCAGCGCTCACGACGAGGTTGGCCGGGTCCAGCCGCAGGTTGTGCTCGGCGTTGGCCACGGCACTCGCCACGACCTTGGCGACGGGCTCGCTGGCACTCTGCGGGGCGAACCGCAGCAGGGCCAGCGCCTCGTCGGTCGGCAGGTAGCGGACCAGGTCCACCACCCGCCGGGCCTTCATCGGCGTGACGCGGACGAACCGGGCGGTGGCCCGGGCGACCTGCGCCTGCTCTCCCAACTGGGAAGTCATTTCTGAATCTCTCTCTGCGCGGTCAGCCGCGGCGGGAACGGCGGTCGTCCTTGATGTGCCCACGGAAGGTGCGCGTGGGCGCGAACTCGCCGAGCTTGTGCCCGACCATCGCCTCGGTCACGAAGACCGGGACGTGCTTGCGGCCGTCGTGCACGGCGATCGTGTGCCCGAGCATGTCGGGGATGATCGTCGAGCGCCGCGACCAGGTGCGGATGACGTTCTTCGTGCCCTTGTCGTTCTGGGCGTCCACCTTCTTGAGCAGGTGGTCGTCCACGAAGGGGCCCTTCTTCAGGCTGCGTGGCATCGTGCGTCAGACTCCTCAGCGCTTCTTGCCGGTGCGCCGGCGGCGAACGATCAGGGCATCACTGGCCTTGCGCTTGCGCGTCCGGCCCTCCGGCTTGCCCTTCGGGTTGACCGGGTGGCGGCCACCGGAGGTCTTGCCCTCACCACCACCGTGCGGGTGGTCCACCGGGTTCATGGCGACACCGCGGACGGTCGGGCGCTTGCCCTTCCACCGCATGCGGCCGGCCTTGCCCCAGTTGATGTTCGACTGCTCGGCGTTGCCCACCTCACCGACGCTGGCGCGGCAGCGCACGTCGACGTTGCGGATCTCGCCCGACGGCATGCGCAGCTGCGCGAAGCGACCCTCACGGGCGACCAGCTGGACGCTGGTGCCGGCCGAGCGGGCGATCTTCGCCCCGCCACCGGGCCGGAGCTCGATGGCGTGAACCACCGTGCCGACCGGGATGTTCCGCAGCGGCAGGTTGTTGCCGGGCTTGATGTCGGCCGAGGGGCCGCACTCCACCGTGTCGCCCTGCTTGAGCTGCGCCGGCGCGATGATGTAGCGCTTCTCGCCGTCGGCGAAGTGCAGCAGCGCGATCCGCGAGGTGCGGTTCGGGTCGTACTCGATGTGCGCGACCTTGGCCGGCACGCCGTCCTTGTCCGCGCGCTTGAAGTCGATCAGCCGGTAGGCGCGCTTGTGCCCGCCGCCCTGGTGCCGCGCGGTGACCTTGCCGTGGACGTTGCGTCCACCGCGGCCGTGCAGCGGCCGGACCAGCGACTTCTCCGGGTGGTCACGGGTGACCTCGGCGAAGTCGGCGACGCTGGAGCCGCGGCGGCCCGGCGTCGTCGGCTTGTACTTGCGGATAGCCATTGCTGACTCAGTCCTTGTCTCTGTCTCTGGTCCGTCAGTCGGTGCGCCGTCAGGCGCCCGGACCGCCGAAGATCTCGATGCGCTGGCCGGGGGCGACCGACACGATGGCGCGCTTGGTGGCCTTGCGCTGACCCATCCGGTTGCCGCGGGCCCGCTTGCGCTTGCCCTCGCGGTTGAGGGTGTTCACGGCGAGGACCTTCACGTCGAAGATCTGCTCGACCGCGATCTTGATCTGCGTCTTGTTGGCGTCCGGCCGGACGATGAACGTGTACTGGTTCTCGTCCAGCAGGCCGTAGCTCTTCTCCGAGATGACCGGGGCGACGAGCACGTCCCGGGGGTCGCGGACGCTCATGCCTTCTCCTCGGTGGTGTCGTCAGCGGCGGCCTTCTTCGCCGGGGCCTTCTTCGCGGCGGCCTTCTTGGCCGGCGCGTCAGCAGGAGCCTCGGCGGCTGCCGTCGCCTTCGTGGCCGGCGCCTTCTTGGCGGCCGGGGCCTTCTTCGCGGCCGCCTTCTTCGCCGGCTTCTCGACGTCGACGTCCGTGGTGCCCTGGCCCTCGGCCGGAGCGACGGACGGCACGGCGTCGGGGATGTCCGGCGTCGTCAGGTCTGGCTTGACCCGGCCCTGCGCGCCACCGGAACGACCGGCGACGAACTCGGCGAGCGCGCCCTCGGTGAAGATGATCTCGTCGGCGACCAGCACGTCGTACGTGTTGAGCTGGCCGGCGTCGAGCAGGTGCACCCGCGGCACGTTGCGCAGGCTCACCCAGTTGAGGACGTCGTCGGAGTCGAGGACGACGAGCACCCGCTTCGCGGAGCTCACCGCGTCCAGCGTGGCCAGCGCGGCCTTCGTCTTGGGCGAGTCGCCGTCGACGAAGGTCGAGACCACGTGCACGCGGTCCTCGCGGGCCCGGTCGGAGAGGGCACCGCGCAGGGCGGCGGCCTTCATCTTCTTGGGCGTCCGCTGGCTGTAGTCGCGGGGCTGCGGCCCGTGGACGATGCCACCGCCCTCGAACTGCGGCGCGCGGGTCGAGCCCTGGCGGGCGCGACCGGTGCCCTTCTGGCGGTACGGCTTGGCGCCACCACCGCTGACCTGGCCACGCGTCTTCGTCGCGTGCGTGCCCTGGCGGGCCGCCGCGAGCTGCGCGGTGACCACCTGGTGCAGCAGTGCGACGCTGGCGTCGGCGTCGAACAGCTCGCCCGGCAGCGTGGCGCTGCCCGAGGTGTCGCCGGCCGGCGTCCGGACGTCGACCGTGCGGTCGGCCCGCGCAGCGCGCGTCTGGGTGCTCGTCACTTCGTGTCACTCCCCACGGGGCCGCCCTTGACCGCGGAACGGACGAGGACCAGCCCACCGCGCGGTCCGGGGACAGCGCCCTTGATCAGGACCAGCCCGCGCTCCGCGTCCACCTTGTGGACCTTCAGCGACAGGGTCGTGGTCTTCTCGCCGCCCATGCGGCCGGCCATGCGCAGGCCCTTGAAGACCCGGCCCGGGGTGGCGCAGCCACCGATGGACCCGGGCGAGCGGTGCTTGCGCTGGGTGCCGTGGCTGGCGCCCAGACCCTTGAAGCCGTGCCGCTTCATGACACCGGCGAAGCCCTTGCCCTTGCTGGTGCCGATCACGTCGACCGAGGCGACGCCGTCGAGGACCTCGGCGGTCAGCTCCTGGCCGACCGTGTAGGTCCCGGCGTCCTCCGTGCGCAGCTCCACCAGGTGCCGGCGCGGCGTGACGCCGGCCTTGGCGAAGTGACCACCCTCGGGCTTGTTCACCTTGCGGGGGTCGATCTCGCCGAACCCGATCTGGACGGCCGAGTAGCCGTCGACCTCGGGGGTGCGCACCTGCGTGACCACGCACGGGCCCGCCTTGACGACGGTGACCGGCACGATGCGGTTGTTCTCGTCGAAAACCTGGGTCATCCCCAGCTTCTCGCCGAGGAGACCACGAAACGTACTCGCCATGACTGGTCTCGCGTCCTTACTGGATGTTGACGTCGACCGAGGCCGGCAGGTCGATGCGCATGAGCGCGTCGACCGTCTTCGGCGTCGGGTCGAGGATGTCGATGAGGCGCTTGTGCGTACGCATCTCGAAGTGCTCGCGCGAGTCCTTGTACTTGTGCGGCGAGCGGATGACGCAGTACACGTTCTTCTCCGTCGGCAGCGGCACCGGGCCGACGACGCGCGCACCGGTCTTGGTGACCGTGTCGACGATGCGCCGCGCCGAGGCGTCGATCGCCTCGTGGTCGTAGGCCTTCAGCCTGATGCGGATCTTCTGTCCCGCCATCGCTGTTCTTCGCTCCTGCCGATCGGGTGGTTCTCGAGTAGCTGAGGGTGTGCTCACCCCGTGATCGGGCGGCGGCCGGACGTTCTGTGCGGCCGCCGCCCGTCAGCGGTGAACTACTTGTTGATCTTGGTGACGCGGCCGGCGCCGACGGTGCGGCCACCCTCACGGATGGCGAACCGAAGGCCCTCCTCCATGGCGATCGGCTGGATCAGCTCGACCGTCATCTCGGTGTTGTCGCCGGGCATGACCATCTCCGTGCCCGAGGGCAGGGTCACGACACCGGTGACGTCCGTCGTCCGGAAGTAGAACTGGGGACGGTAGTTGTTGAAGAACGGCGTGTGACGGCCACCCTCGTCCTTCGAGAGGATGTAGACCGAGCCCTCGAAGTTGGTGTGCGGGGTGATCGAGCCGGGCTTCACGACGACCTGGCCGCGCTCGACGTCCTCGCGCTTGATGCCGCGCAGCAGCAGGCCCACGTTGTCGCCGGCCTGGCCCTGGTCGAGCAGCTTGCGGAACATCTCGACGCCGGTGACGGTCGTCTTGGTCGAGTTCTCGCGGATGCCGACGATCTCGATCTCCTCGGAGACCTTGACGATGCCACGCTCGACGCGACCGGTGACGACGGTACCGCGACCGGTGATGGTGAAGACGTCCTCGACGGGCATGAGGAACGGCTTGTCGATCTCACGCTCGGGCTCGGGGATCGCGGTGTCGACCGCGTCCATGAGCTCCATGAGCTTGTCGCCCCACTCCTTGTCGCCCTCGAGCGCCTTGAGCGCCGAGACGCGGACGACGGGGAGGTCGTCGCCCGGGAACTCGTACTCGGACAGCAGCTCGCGGACCTCCAGCTCGACGAGCTCCAGGATCTCCTCGTCGTCGACCATGTCGGCCTTGTTCAGCGCGACGACGATGTAGGGGACGCCGACCTGGCGGGCCAGGAGGACGTGCTCCTTGGTCTGCGGCATCGGGCCGTCGGTCGCCGCGACCACCAGGATCGCGCCGTCCATCTGCGCCGCACCGGTGATCATGTTCTTGATGTAGTCGGCGTGGCCGGGGCAGTCGACGTGCGCGTAGTGACGCTTCTCGGTCTGGTACTCGACGTGCGCGATCGAGATCGTGATGCCGCGAGCCTTCTCCTCGGGCGCCTTGTCGATCTGGTCGAACGCAGACGCCTCGTTGAGGTTCGGGTACTTGTCGTGCAGGACCTTGGTGATCGCCGCGGTCAGCGTCGTCTTGCCGTGGTCGATGTGCCCGATGGTGCCGATGTTGACGTGCGGCTTGGTCCGCTCGAACTTGGCCTTGGCCACTGGGTTCCTCTCCTCGTGGGTTACGCAGGTGATGCGTGCTCTGGGGTGGGGCTGTGCGGGGTGGGCTACTCGCCCGCCGGCTGGGCTTCACTCGCCCGTCGCCTTCGCGATGATCTCCTTGGCGACGTTCTGCGGAACCTCCGCGTAGCTGTCGAAGACCATCGAGTAGCTCGCCCGCCCCTGGGTGCGGCTGCGCAGGTCACCCACGTAGCCGAACATCTCCGAGAGCGGGACCAGCGCCCGGACGATGCGGGCGCCGGAGCGCTCGTCCATCGCCTGGATGGTGCCGCGCCGGGAGTTCAGGTCGCCGATCACGTCACCCATGTTGTCCTCGGGCGTCGTCACCTCGACGGCCATCAGCGGCTCGAGCAGGGCCGGGCTGGCCTTGCGGGCGGCCTCCTTGAAGGCGATCGAGCCGGCGATCTTGAAGGCCATCTCCGAGGAGTCGACCTCGTGGTACGCGCCGTCGAGCAGGATCGCCTTGACGCCGACCATCGGGTACCCGGCGAGGATGCCGTACTGCATGGCGTCCTGCATGCCCTGGTCGACCGAGGGGATGTACTCCTTCGGGATGCGACCGCCGGTGACCTTGTTCTCGAACTCGTAGGTCGGGCCGTCGGCCGAGACCTCGAGAGGCTCCAGCGCGATCTGCACCTTGGCGAACTGGCCGGATCCACCCGTCTGCTTCTTGTGGGTGTAGTCGTAGCGCTCGACGGCCTTGCGGAGCGTCTCGCGGTAGGCCACCTGCGGCTTGCCGACGTTGGCCTCGACGTTGAACTCGCGGCGCATGCGGTCGACGAGGATCTCCAGGTGGAGCTCGCCCATGCCGGAGATGACGGTCTGGCCGGTCTCCTCGTCGAGGCGGACCTGGAACGTCGGGTCCTCCTCGGCCAGCTTCTGGATGGCCGTGCCCAGCTTCTCCTGGTCGCTCTTGGTCTTCGGCTCGATCGCCACCGAGATGACCGGCGCCGGGAAGGTCATCGACTCCAGGATCACCGGCTTCTGCGGGTCGGAGAGGGTGTCACCCGTCGTCGTCTGCTTCATGCCGTTGACGGCGACGATCTCGCCGGCACCCACGCCCTGGCGCTCTTCGCGCTTGTTGGCGTGCATCTGGTAGATCTTGCCGACCCGCTCCTTGCGGTCCTTCGTGCTGTTCAGCACGGGGGAACCGGCGTCGAGCTTGCCCGAGTAGACCCGGATGTAGGTGAGCTTGCCCAGGTGCTGGTCGGTCTGGATCTTGAAGGCCAGCGCCGAGAACGGCTCGTCCTCGTCGGCGTGCCGCAGGACCTCGGTCTCACCGTCGAGCGCGGTGCCGACGATCGCCTCGATGTCCAGCGGGCTGGGCAGGTAGTCGGTGACCGCGTCGAGCATGGGCTGCACGCCCTTGTTCTTGAACGCGGAACCGGTGACGACCGGGTTCACCTGACCGGCGATGGTCGCCTTGCGGATGGCGGCCTTGATCGTCTCGACGGAGATGTCCTCGCCGCCGAGGTAGGACTCCATGATCGCGTCGTCGTTCTCGGCCATACCCTCGAGCAGCTTCTCGCGGTACTCGGCGGCCTGGTCGGCGAGCTCGGCCGGGATGTCCTCGATCGCGTAGTCCTCGCCGAGCTTGGTCTCGCCGCGCCAGGTGAGGGCCTTCATCTGGACCAGGTCCACGACGCCGATGAAGTCGGCCTCGGCACCGATCGGGATCTGCAGCACGAGGGGGTTGGCGCCGAGGCGCTCGACCATCATGTCGACGCAGCGGAAGAAGTTCGCACCGGTGCGGTCGAGCTTGTTGACGAAGCACATGCGCGGGACGCCGTACTTCTCGGCCTGCCGCCAGACCTGCTCGGTCTGCGGCTCGACGCCGGCCACACCGTCGTAGACGGCGACGGCACCGTCGAGCACCCGCAGGGACCGCTCCACCTCGACGGTGAAGTCGACGTGCCCGGGGGTGTCGATGATGTTGATGTCGAAGCCGTTCCACGAGCACTTCGTCGCGGCCGACGTGATGGTGATCCCGCGCTCCTGCTCCTGCTCCATCCAGTCCATCGTGGCTGCGCCGTCGTGGACTTCACCGATCTTGTAGTTGATACCGGTGTAGAAGAGGATGCGCTCGGTCGTCGTGGTCTTACCCGCGTCGATGTGCGCCATGATCCCGATGTTGCGGGTCTTGGCGAGCTCGGCCGTCTTGGCCATTGCTACTCCCTGAAGTCTTGGTCCGCGGCGGACCGGGGATCACCCGGCGCCACGGCGGTCGCTGTTACCAGCGGTAGTGCGCGAAGGCCTTGTTCGACTCGGCCATCTTGTGCGTGTCCTCGCGACGCTTGACCGCGGCGCCGAGGCCGTTGCTCGCGTCGAGCAGCTCGTTCATGAGGCGCTCGGTCATCGTCTTCTCGCGGCGGGCGCGGCTGTACTGGATCAGCCAGCGCAGGCCCAGCGTGGTGCTCCGCGACGGACGGACCTCGACCGGCACCTGGTAGGTCGCACCACCGACGCGGCGGCTGCGGACCTCGAGGGCCGGCTTCACGTTGTCCAGCGCGCGCTTGAGCGTGACGACCGGGTCGGTGTCGCTCTTCGCGCGGGCAGCCCTCGAGGGCGCCGTAGACGATCGCCTCGGCGACCGAGCGCTTGCCGTCGACCAGCACCTTGTTCACCAGCTGGGTGACCAGCGGCGACTGGTACACCGGGTCGGCGACGAGCGGACGCTTCGGGGCGGGGCCCTTGCGCGGCATTAGCTCTTCTCCTTCTTCGCGCCGTAGCGGCTGCGGGCCTGCTTGCGGTTGCGGACACCCTGCGTGTCCAGCGAGCCGCGGATGATCTTGTAGCGGACGCCGGGCAGGTCCTTCACCCGGCCGCCGCGCACGAGCACCATCGAGTGCTCCTGCAGGTTGTGGCCGACGCCCGGGATGTAGGCGGTCACCTCGATGCCACTGGTGAGGCGGACGCGGGCGACCTTGCGCAGCGCCGAGTTCGGCTTCTTCGGCGTCGTCGTGTAGACGCGCGTGCACACCCCGCGGCGCTGGGGCGAACCCTTCAGCGCCGGAGTCTTGGTCTTCTCGACCTTGTCCTCGCGGCCCTTGCGGACCAGCTGGTTGATCGTGGGCATGGGCGGCCTGGATCTCCTACCTGCGCTGGGTCGTGCTCGTCTGATGTGCTCTGGTCGTCGTGCGCGGGTGCCGGTCCTGCTTTGAGTGGGCCGCCCGAAGCCGGCCACCCGCCACCGTCCGGCCCCCGCGGTCGGGCGTGTCGCCCTTCCCGGGACCGGTCTCGTGTCGGACCGGACTCGGTCGCCCCTCGCGCTACTCGGCGCCGCCACCCACCGGCTTGGCCGGGAGGCTTGCGCACCGCGAACGGGAGCAGGCCCAGGGCACCCTGGGCACGGCTGACCACGATACCTGGGGCTCGGAGACCCGTGCAAACCGGGTCCGTCACACCGCGGACGGTGGTCGGTGTCGTCCGCCGGAGCGGGCGTCACTGGTCCTGAACGCCAGGTGCGGCGCCGGATGTTCCCGTTCGGCGGAACACAGGTGTTGACGCTGCGTCACGCGCGGGGACGTTCCTCACCTTACCCGGTGGTACTGGCCGGACGGAGCCCGTCCACGGAGTGACCTGACACATGACCGTCACACCCTCGACCTACTGTCCGTGCCAGGAGCGACACGCAGCGCAGGGGGGAGGACGCCATGCAGCCCGACAGCGCGCGCGAGCTGAAGGCGCGGATCCTGGCGCTGCTCCCGGCCCATCCGTCGACCCGGCGGGCCGGGGACACCGAGCGGCTGCCCTGGGTGGCCGTCGGCCTCGCGGCGGCCGACGGCGGGCGGGCGCGGGTCGCCGTCCGCCTGGAGGACCCGGCCGACGCCGAGCTGCTGCCCGATCTCGGCGCCGCCGCGGCGCGGGAGATCGATGTGCGGGTCATCGGTCCGGTGCGGGCGCTCTCCTCCCCCGACCCCGGCTCGCTGCGGCGGCGCGTCCGTCCGTTGCGACCCGGTCTCTCGGTCGCGCATCCCTCCGTCACAGCGGGAACCCTCGGCGGCTTCCTGCGGACGTCGGCGGGCGTTGCCGTCCTGTCCAACAACCACGTCCTGGCCGCGAGCGACAGCGCCCTGCTCGGCGATCCGGTGCTGCAGCCGGGGCCGGCGGACGCCGGGTTGATGGCCGACCGCGTGGCCGCGCTGTCGGCGTTCGTCCGGTTCCGGGACGACGTGCCCAACACGGTCGACGCGGCGGTGGCGGTCCTCGTGAACGGCGTCGACGCCGACCCGGGGAACCTGCCCGGCGGCCCGCTGACCGGCGTCGTCCCCGACAGCTCGGACATCGACCCCGACGAGGCCGTCGAGAAGGTGGGCCGTACGACCGGGCACACCGTCGGCCGGATCTCGGCGGTGGAGGTCGACGGGGTCGCCGTCCTGTACGGCAGCCGGGTCTTCCGCTTCGACGACCAGATCGAGATCGAGGGCGACGCGGGGGCCTTCAGTGCCGGCGGCGACAGCGGCTCGGTGATCTGGCGCAGCCGCGACCGCGCACCCCTGGCGCTGCTCTTCGCCGGCAGCACGCACGGTGGGCGCACCGGCTCGGGCGTGACGTTCGCCAACCCGCTGTCGACCGTCCTGCGCGAGCTCGGCGCGGAGTGGCTCAGCGGCTGAGCGACTCCTCCGCCGGCGCCCGTGGGCTGTCGCTGGGGGCGATGGAGAGGCACCATGGGCCCGTGCCCACCCGTGCCGCCGCCCGCGCCGCCAAGAGTGCGCTGGTCGAGACGCTCGCCGCCGACCCCGGCGTCGTGGGCATCGGGCTGGCCCGCCGCGAGAGCGACTACGTGGTCAAGGTCGATCTGGCCTACGCCGACGCCGCAGGCCGCGTGCCCGGCGACGTGGACGGCGTGCCCGTCGTCACCGAGGTCGTCGGGACGATCCGGCCGCTCTAGCTACCGGCCGGTAGCGTGCGCACGTGCGCATCGGCATCCAGGCCAGTTACAGCGGCGACTTCCAGGAGACCGCCGCCGAGATCCGCGACCTCGAGGCCGCCGGACTCGACGTCGCGATGGTGGCGGAGGTCTACACCTTCGACGCGGTCAGCCAGCTCGGCTACCTCGCTGCGGTGACCGAGCGGGTCGAGCTGATGAGCAGCATCTTCCCGATCTACAGCCGCACGCCCGCGCTCACGGCGATGACGGCCGCCGGGCTGGACTTCGTCTCCGGTGGGCGGTTCACGCTGGGCCTGGGCGCGTCCGGCCCGCAGGTGGTCGAGGGCTGGCACGGCGTCCCCTACGACGCTCCCCTGCAGCGCACCCGTGAGGTCGTCGAGATCTGCCGGCAGGTGTGGCGGCGCGAGCGGCTCGTGCACGAGGGGCCCAAGTACACGGTCCCGCTGCCGGCCGACCAGGGCACCGGCCTCGGCAAGCCGCTGAAGCTGATCAACCGGCCGGTGCGCGAGCGCATCCCGGTGCTGCTGGCCGCGCTGGGCCCGAAGAACGTCGAGCTCGCCGCGGAGATCGCCGAGGCCTGGGAGCCGATCTGGTTCCACCCGGAGAAGGCGGCGGAGGTCTGGGGCGCGTCGCTCGCGGCCGGCCGGGCCAAGCGGGACCCGGCGCTGGGCGAGCTGCAGGTGCTGGTCGGCGTCCCGGTGGCCATCGGGGACGACGTGGACGCGCTGCACGACGTCGTCCGCCCCGCGCTGGCCCTGTACGTGGGCGGCATGGGTGCGCGCGGCAAGAACTTCTACAACGACCTCGCCGTCCGCTACGGCTACGAGGCCGAGGCGAAGGCGGTGCAGGACCTCTACCTCGACGGCAAGAAGGACGAGGCCGCCGCCGCGCTGCCCGACGAGCTCGTGCGCGCCGTGTCCCTGATCGGGCCCGAGGGCTACGTCGCGGAGCGGATCGCCGCGTTCGCCGAGGCCGGCGTCACGACGCTGGCGCTGCAGCCGCTCGCCCCCGACCGCGCAGGGCCGGCTGCGCACCGTGGAGACCGATGCGCCGCCTGGCCGGCTAGCGAGCGCCGGGTCGCGGCACGAGCTCCGGCGACACTGAGCGGGCCCGCGTCACGTCCCGGACGCGGAAGGGCCCCGCGGCTGGCGGCCACGGGGCCTTTCGTCACTGCCTAGCGGCGATCAGCCGCGCCAGTCGTACTCCTCGAGGCGCACGGCCTCGCCGGTGCCCTGACCGAAGACGTCGGGGCTGTAGTACTGCCCGTCGTCGTAGCCGG
The DNA here is from genome assembly GCA_963777095.1 of uncultured Actinomycetota bacterium. Classification (GTDB taxonomy): domain Bacteria; phylum Actinomycetota; class Actinomycetes; order Mycobacteriales; family Geodermatophilaceae; genus CAVZOY01. The sequence continues at coordinate 19,978 of CAVZOY010000005.1, read as the reverse complement.
CCATGGTGTAGACCGCGGCGCGGGCCTCCTCGGTCGGCTCGACCGTGATGTTCCGGTAGCGGCTGATCCCCGTACCCGCGGGGATCAGCTTGCCGATGATCACGTTCTCCTTGAGGCCGAGCAGGCTGTCGCTCTTGCCCTGGATCGCGGCGTCGGTGAGGACCTTCGTCGTCTCCTGGAAGGAGGCCGCCGACAGCCACGACTCGGTCGCGAGCGAGGCCTTGGTGATGCCCATGAGCACCGGACGGGCCGAGGCCGGCTCGCCGCCCTCGGCGACGACACGGCGGTTCTCGGTCTCGAAGATCGTCCGCTCGACCAGCGCACCCGGCAGGAACTCCGTAGCGCCCGAGTCGATGATGGTCACCCGCTTCAGCATCTGGCGGATGATCACCTCGATGTGCTTGTCGTGGATCGACACGCCCTGGCTGCGGTAGACCTCCTGGACCTCGCGGACGAGGTGCAGCTGCACCTCGCGCGGGCCCATGATCCGCAGCACCTCGTGCGGGTCCACGGCACCCTCGGTGAGCTGCTCGCCGACCTCGACGTGCGCGCCGTCCTCGACCCGTAGCCGCGACCGGCGCGACAGCTTGTCGTAGACGACCTCGTCGGAGCCGTCGTCCGGGGTGATGGTCAGCTTGCGGAACTGCTCGCCGTCCTCGATCCGGACCGCGCCGGCCAGCTCGGCGATCGGCGCCTTGCCCTTGGGCACGCGGGCCTCGAAGAGCTCGACCACACGCGGCAGACCGTGGGTGATGTCCTCACCCGCGACACCACCGGTGTGGAAGGTGCGCATCGTCAGCTGGGTACCGGGCTCACCGATCGACTGGGCGGCGATGATGCCGACCGCCTCGCCGACGTCCACCAGCTTGCCGGTCGCGAGCGACCGCCCGTAGCAGGTGGCGCAGGTGCCGAGCAGCGACTCGCAGGTCAGGACGCAACGGACCTTGACCTCGGAGACACCGGCATCGATCAGCGCCTGGATGAGGACGTCGCCCAGGTCGGAGTTCGCGTGCGCGATGACCGTCCCGTCCTCGGCCACCACGTCGGCGGCCAGGGCGCGGGCGTAGACGCCGGTCTCGACGTGCGGGTCACGGGTGACCACACCGTCGAGCACGGTGCCGATCGGCATGATGACGCCGCGGTCGGTGCCGCAGTCCTCCTCGCGGATGATGACGTCCTGCGAGACGTCGACCAGCCGTCGGGTGAGGTAGCCGGAGTCGGCGGTACGGAGCGCCGTGTCGGCCAGACCCTTGCGGGCACCGTGCGTCGAGATGAAGTACTCGAGCACGGACAGACCCTCCCGGAAGTTGGCCTTGATCGGCCGCGGGATGATCTCGCCCTTCGGGTTGGCGACCAGGCCACGCATACCGGCGATCTGGCTGATCTGCATCATGTTGCCTCGGGCGCCCGAGTTGACCATGACCCAGACCGGGTTGGTGGTCGGGAAGTTGTCCACCATCGCCTGGCTGACCTCGGCCCGCGCGCGGGTCCAGATCTCGATCAGCTCGCCACGACGCTCGGTGTCGGTGATGACACCGCGCTCGTACTGCTTCTCGATCTTGGCGGCCTCGGCCTCGTGCCGGTCGAGGATCTCGCGCTTGGCCGGCGGGGTGACGACGTCGTCGATGGCGATCGTGATGCCCGCGCGGGTCGCCCAGTGGAAACCGGCCGACTTCAGCGCGTCCAGCGACGCCGCCACGTGCACCTTCGGGTAGCGCTCGGCGAGGTCGTTGACGATCGCCCCGAGCTCCTTCTTCGGCACCTGGTAGTTGACGAAGCGGTAGTCCTCGGGCAGGGCCTCGTTGAACAGCACCCGGCCCAGGCTGGTGAGCACGCGCGCGGGAGCGCCCGGCGTCCAGTCCTCCGGCTGCTCCCACGGCTCGTTCACCGCACCGTTGTCGACGCCGTAGACCTCGTCGAGACGGATCCAGGCCCGCTCCTGCAGACCCAGCACGCCCTTGTCGTAGGCCATGACGGCCTCGGCCGCCGAGGAGTACGCGTGCGGCTCGCCACCGTCGGCCTCGACCGGGGAGGCCACGAGGGTCGTCAGGTGGTAGAGGCCGAGCACCATGTCCTGGGTCGGCGCGGTGATCGGGCGACCGTCGGCCGGCGACAGGATGTTGTTGGACGACAGCATCAGGATCCGGGCCTCGGCCTGGGCCTCGGCCGACAGCGGCAGGTGCACCGCCATCTGGTCACCGTCGAAGTCCGCGTTGAACGCGGTGCAGACGAGCGGGTGGATCTGGATGGCCTTGCCCTCGACCAGCTGGGGCTCGAAGGCCTGGATGCCCAGGCGGTGCAGGGTCGGTGCGCGGTTGAGCAGCACCGGGTGCTCGGTGATGACCTCTTCGAGCACGTCCCACACGACCGGCCGCGCGCGCTCCACCATCCGCTTGGCGGACTTGATGTTCTGCGCGTGGTTGAGGTCGACGAGCCGCTTCATGACGAACGGCTTGAACAGCTCCAGCGCCATCTGCTTGGGCAGACCGCACTGGTGCAGCTTCAGCTGCGGGCCGACGACGATGACCGAACGGCCGGAGTAGTCGACGCGCTTGCCGAGCAGGTTCTGGCGGAACCGGCCCTGCTTGCCCTTGAGCAGGTCGCTCAGGGACTTCAGCGGGCGGTTGCCCGGGCCGGTGACCGGCCGGCCGCGACGGCCGTTGTCGAACAGCGCGTCCACGGACTCCTGGAGCATCCGCTTCTCGTTGTTCACGATGATCTCGGGCGCGCCGAGGTCCAGCAGACGCTTCAGCCGGTTGTTCCGGTTGATCACGCGGCGGTACAGGTCGTTCATGTCGCTGGTGGCGAAGCGGCCACCGTCGAGCTGCACCATCGGGCGCAGGTCCGGCGGGATGACCGGGACGCAGTCCAGCACCATGCCCATGGGCGAGTTGCGGGTCTGCAGGAACGCCGCGACGACCTTCAGCCGCTTGAGGGCCCGCAGCTTGCGCTGGCCCTTGCCGGTGCGGATGGTCTCGCGCAGCGACACGGCCTCGGCCTCGAGGTCGAAGTCGGACAGCAGCTTCTGCAGGGCCGCGGCACCCATGCCGCCCTCGAAGTACTCGCCGAAGCGGTCGCGAAGCTCGCGGTACAGACCCTCGTCCGCGATGAGCTGCTTGACCTCCAGCTTGCGGAAGGTGTCGAGCACCTCCTCGAGGCGGTCGATCTCGCGCTGCGCGCGGTCGCGCATCTGGCGCATCTCCCGCTCGCCGCCCTCACGGACCTTGCGGCGGACGTCGGACTTGGCGCCCTCGGCCTCGAGCTCGGCGAGGTCGGCCTCCAGCTTCTGCTGGCGGCCCTCCACGTCGGCGTCGCGGCGGTTCTCGAGGTTCGACTTCTCGGCGCTGATCTCGGCCTCGATGGTCGGGAGGTCGCGGTGCCGCGCCTCGTCGTCCACCACGGTGATCAGGTAGGCCGCGAAGTAGATGATCTTCTCGAGGTCCTTGGGGGCGAGGTCGAGCAGGTAGCCCAGCCGCGACGGGACGCCCTTGAAGAACCAGATGTGGGTGACCGGAGCGGCCAGCTCGATGTGACCCATCCGCTCACGGCGGACCTTGGCGCGGGTCACCTCGACGCCGCAGCGCTCGCAGATGATGCCCTTGAACCGGACGCGCTTGTACTTGCCGCAGTAGCACTCCCAGTCCCGCGTGGGACCGAAGATCTTCTCGCAGAACAGACCATCCTTCTCCGGACGCAGCGTCCGGTAGTTGATGGTCTCGGGCTTCTTCACCTCACCGTGCGACCACTGGCGGATGTCGTCGCCGCTGGCCAGACCGATGCGGAGCTCGTCGAAGAAGTTGACGTCGAGCACTGAATGGACCCCTTTCCCGGGGCTCGTTTACTGCTTTTCTCTATGAACGACTGGGGGCGCCGGCCGGCCCCTGGCGGGGGCCGGCCGGACGCCGATCACACGTCTTCGACGCTGGAGGGCTCGCGGCGGCTCAGGTCGATGCCCAGCTCCTCCGCGGCCCGGAAGACCTCGTCGTCGGTGTCGCGCAGCTCGATCGCCTGACCGTCGCCGGAGAGCACCTCGACGTTGAGGCACAGCGACTGCAGCTCCTTGAGCAACACCTTGAACGACTCCGGGATGCCCGGCTCGGGGATGTTCTCGCCCTTGACGATGGCCTCGTAGACCTTGACGCGGCCGAGGATGTCGTCGGACTTGATCGTCAGGAGCTCCTGCAGCGCGTAGGCCGCGCCGTAGGCCTGCATCGCCCAGCACTCCATCTCACCGAAGCGCTGACCACCGAACTGCGCCTTACCACCCAGCGGCTGCTGCGTGATCATCGAGTAGGGGCCGGTCGACCGGGCGTGGATCTTGTCGTCGACGAGGTGCAGCAGCTTCAGGATGTAGACGTAGCCCACCGAGATCGGCTCGGGGAACGGCTCGCCGGAGCGGCCGTCGAAGAGCCGGGCCTTGCCGGTGGGAGCGACCATCCGGTTGCCGTCGCGGTTCGGGATCGTCGCGCCGAGCAGGCCGACGATCTCGTCCTCCTTGGCGCCGTCGAACACCGGCGTCGCGGTCCGGGTGCCCGGGCCGGCCGACTTCGCGGCCTCCGGCAGGTTCGCCGCCCACTCCGGGGTGCCCTCGACCTGCCAGCCCTGCTTGGCGACCCACCCGAGGTGGGTCTCCAGCACCTGACCGACGTTCATCCGGCCGGGCACGCCGAGCGGGTTGAGCACGATGTCGACCGGGGTGCCGTCCTCGAGGAACGGCATGTCCTCCTGCGGCAGGATCTTCGCGATGACGCCCTTGTTGCCGTGGCGGCCGGCGAGCTTGTCACCGTCGGAGATCTTGCGCATCTGCGCGACGTAGACCCGGATCAGCTCGTTGACGCCGGCGGGCAGCTCGTCGCCGTCCTCGCGCGAGAACACGCGGACGCCGATGACCTTGCCGGACTCACCGTGCTTGACCTTGAGGCTGGTGTCGCGGACCTCGCGGGCCTTCTCGCCGAAGATCGCGCGGAGCAGCCGCTCCTCGGGGGTCAGCTCGGTCTCGCCCTTCGGCGTCACCTTGCCGACGAGGATGTCGCCGGGGACGACCTCGGCACCGATGCGGATGATGCCGCGCTCGTCGAGGTCGGCGAGGACCTCCTCGGAGACGTTCGGGATGTCCCGGGTGATCTCCTCGGCACCGAGCTTGGTGTCACGTGCGTCGACCTCGAACTCCTCGATGTGGATCGAGGACAGGACGTCGTCCTGCACGAGGCGCTGCGACAGGATGATCGCGTCCTCGTAGTTGTGGCCCTCCCACGGCATGAAGGCGACGAGCAGGTTCTTGCCCAGCGCCATCTCGCCCTGGTCGGTGCACGGACCGTCGGCGATGACCTGGCCGACCTCGACCCGCTGCCCCTCCTCGACCACCGGGGACTGGTTGATCGAGGTGCCCTGGTTCGAGCGGCGGAACTTCAGCAGGCGGTAGGTCTGCCGGGTGCCGTCGTCGGCCATGACGGTGACGTAGTCGGCGGTGGAGTCCTCGACCACACCGGCCTTCTCGGCCACGACGACGTCGCCGGCGTCGACGGCGGCACGCAGCTCCATGCCGGTGCCGACCAGCGGCGCCTCGCTGCGCAGCAGCGGGACGGCCTGACGCTGCATGTTCGCGCCCATGAGCGCGCGGTTGGCGTCGTCGTGCTCGAGGAACGGGATCATCGCCGTCGCGACCGAGGTCATCTGCCGCGGTGAGACGTCCATGTAGTCCACGGCCTCGGGGGCGAGGTAGTCGACCTCGCCGCCCTTGGTGCGGACCAGGACGCGCTCCTCGGCGAACCGGCCGGCGGCGTCCAGCGGCGAGTTGGCCTGCGCGACGACGAAGCGGTCCTCCTCGTCGGCGGTCAGGTAGTCGATCTGGTCGCTGACGTTGCCGTTCTCGACCTTGCGGTACGGCGTCTCGATGAAGCCGAACGCGTTCACCCGCCCGAAGGCGGACAACGAGCCGATCAGGCCGATGTTCGGACCCTCGGGGGTCTCGATCGGGCACATCCGGCCGTAGTGGCTCGGGTGCACGTCGCGGACCTCCATGCCGGCCCGCTCACGCGACAGACCGCCCGGACCCAGCGCCGACAGGCGGCGCTTGTGGGTCAGGCCCGCGAGCGGGTTGGTCTGGTCCATGAACTGGGACAGCTGGCTGGTGCCGAAGAACTCCTTGATGGAGGCGACGACCGGCCGGATGTTGATCAGGGTCTGCGGCGTGATCGCCTCGACGTCCTGGGTCGTCATCCGCTCGCGGACGACGCGCTCCATGCGGGAGAGGCCGACCCGGATCTGGTTCTGGATCAGCTCGCCGACGGTGCGCAGGCGACGGTTGCCGAAGTGGTCGATGTCGTCGGTGCCGTGGTCGGGCTCGCCGGCGTGGAGGCGCACGACGTACTCGATGGTGGCGACGATGTCGTCCTCGGTCAGCGTGCTGGTGCCCTGCGGCACCGAGACGCCGAGCTTCTTGTTGACCTTGTAGCGGCCGACCTTGGCCAGGTCGTAGCGCTTGCTGTTGAAGAACAGGTTCTCCAGCAGCGCCTGCGCCGACTCGCGCGTGGGCGGCTCGCCCGGGCGCAGCTTGCGGTAGATGTCGAGCAGGGCCTCGTCCTGCCCGGCGATGTGGTCCTTCTCGAGGGTGGCCAGCACCGTGGGCGACCACTGGAAGTGCTCGCGGATGCGGTCCTCGGTCCAGCCCAGCGCCTTGAGCAGCACGGTGACCGGCTGGCGGCGCTTGCGGTCGATGCGGACGCCGACGGTGTCGCGCTTGTCGACGTCGAACTCCAGCCACGCGCCGCGGCTCGGGATGACCTTGGCGCTGAAGACGTCCTTGTCCGACGTCTTGTCCAGCGACTTGTCGAAGTAGACGCCGGGGCTGCGGACGAGCTGCGAGACGACCACGCGCTCGGTGCCGTTGATGACGAACGTGCCCTTGTTCGTCATGATCGGGAAGTCGCCCATGAACACGGTCTGGCTCTTGATCTCGCCAGTGGTGTTGTTCATGAACTCGGCGGTGACGAACAGCGGCGCCGCGTACGTCATGTCCTTGTCCTTGCACTCCTCGAGGGACGCCTTGACGTCCTCGAAGCGCGGGTTGGAGAAGGACAGCGACATCGAGCCGCTGAAGTCCTCGATCGGGCTGATCTCCTCGAGGATCTCGGCGAGGCCGCCGACGGCCGCCTCCTGCTCCTCGGGCGAGAGGGTGGCCCGCCACTCGGGGCTGCCGACGAGCCAGTCGAACGACGCCGTCTGCAGCGCGAGCAGGTCCGGAACCCCGAGGGGCTCGGAGATCTTCGCGAACGAGACGCGCAACGGGGCGCCGGGGATCTTCTGGAGATCGGCCTCGCCGGTGCGGGGGCCGGGATTCGGTGCGGTGGTGCTGGTGGGCGTGCTGGTGGGGCGAGAGCCTGCCAAGATGCGTCCTTCCAAGGACCTCACGACGTGCGGGCGGTGGGTGCGGGTTCGTCCTGGGTCGTCGTCGGTAATGGCGGCGATGACCTCGACTGACGGGGCCCGGACCGAGATGTCGACCGGGTGACCCGGCGAGCGATTCCGGGGCACCCCTGGTGACCCGTCTCGGCGGGCAAGCAGTCAGAGGGCAGCGCAACAGGGAACCCTACCCCTGCCCTCGCGCCATGTCCACGTCGGGGGGGCCGGTGCGAGCGGCGCCACACTCCTGCGGGACGCGAGACCGGCGGTCGGGCTGCCGGGGTGAGCGTTGCGACGCCGATGATGCCAAATCCGGGCCCCGCTGGGAACCGCCACGCCGCCGGGATCTCGCGCGGATCGCCCGCGATCAGCTGGAGGAGAGCAGCGTCAGCTCGCTGATCTTCCAGTCGCCGTCGTCCTTCACGACCCTGAGCTTGACCGTCTGGGCGCAGGCCTGCGCCCCCTCCTCGGTCACCCGGCACTCCGAGCCCTCGGGCGCGGGCTGGTCCCCGCTGTTGACCGACTCGACGACGTAGGAGCCGAACACGACCATCGTCGCGGCGTCCTGGGCCTCGTTGATCTGCTGCAGCGCGATGTCGAGGACCTCGTACCGGGTGGTCGCGGACACCTGCTCGTAGGTGTCGATGATCCCGCCCTCGGCGAGGTCGGACTCGTACTGCTCGCGCAGCTCGCCGGTCAGGACGGCGAGCTTGCCCTGCACGCTGCCCTCGGAGTCGCGGTAGTCGTAGGCGTACAGCGCTTCGACGTCGTCCTGCGTGGCCGCGAAGACCGAGCCGTCGACCGACGACGGGTCGAGCCGCTGCCAGAGCAGCAGGCCCGCCGCCGACGGCGGCCGCGACCACGAGGACCAGGAGGGCGACCGGGAGGGCCACCCCGCGCCGGGGTGCGTCGTCGACGGCGCGGTCGGCGGCCGGGCGCTCGCGGCGGGCGCGGGCGGCGGTGGCGCCTCGACGACGCCGCGGCCGGGCGGCCGGCGGTCGCGGTGGACGCGGGCGGCGCGGGCGCCGCTCCTCGCGGTCGCGGCGGCTGCCGGCCACCCGCGGCGCGGGCTCGGGCGGGCCGGCGCGGGCCGCGGCCGCGGGGTCGGGCGGGGTCGCTTCGTCGGTCACGGCTACGTCCCCGTGATCCCGGTCAGCAGCCACCGGTCGTCCTGCTTCACCAGGTCGGCCTCGATCCGGTAGCGCGAGACCTGGGACTGCTCGCTGCCCTCGGTGCTCTGGGTCGCCTGGATGAGCAGCAGCACGGTGGCGGTGTCCTCGGTCGACCTGGGTGACGCCGGCCCCGATGACCTCGGTGTTGACGACCGCCTGGGCCTCGACGATGGAGTCGCGCCGCTCGTCGAGCTGGGCGACCGACTCCTCGCGCAGGTCGCCGGTGGTCACCCGCCGGGCCTGCTCGATGTCGTCGTCGATGGTCAGGTGGTCGAAGGAGGTCAGGTCGACGATGTTCGACCGGGCCGCCTGCAGCGCCTCGGCGTAGTGGTCGGTGCTGATCGACGACGCCGGGGGCCGGGTGAACCACAGGAACCCGACCGCGGCCAGCAGCAGGACGAGCAGCACCGACGAGCGCCGGCACGAGCGGGATGCTCAGCCGGCGGCCCTGCCCGCGCGCGACCGTCGCGGCGGGCGCCCCGTCGCCGGGCGCGTCGTCGCTGCTCACGCCGGACATCCTGCCTGCCGGGCGTCCCGGCCTCCGTCGTGGACGCGCTCATGCGGGCAGCCGGGAGATCGGGGCGGCGCCGAGCAGCCCGTCGAGCACGTCGTCCAGCAGCTCCGTCGGCAGCTCCGGGACCTCGCCGCCGGGGAGCGCCGGGGAGGCCGCCGCCCGGGCCGGGCGCGCCCACTCCCCCGTCGCGGCCGATGTTCTGCTCGCCGCGGATGTTCGAGCCGGTCTCGTCGTGGCCGTCGGCCGGCTGCGGGTCGCGGCCGTTCACGACCAGGCAGCGCACCCGGTCGGTGTCCAGCGACTCGACGGCGCCCGCGCCGCGCGTGCTCGACGTCGGGACGTACCCCGACGTGCAGGAGTGCGGCTCGCCGGGGTTCGGCACGAAGCCGAAGTGCGACCGCAGCACGCCGTCCTCGTCCCGCCGGACGACGGTGAAGCCGCCGGAGACGACGTCGGGGTAGGTGACCAGCATCTGCCGGATGCCGTCCATCCGCGGCAGCTGCACCCGGTTGAGGATGTCCAGGTTGCGCACCAGCCCGCCCAGCCCGGGCCCGGCGTCGCGGATCAGCTGCTCGAGGGCGGCGCCGGCGTCGGGGGCGTTGACGACGAGCTCGCGGAACTCGGGGTCGAGCTCGACCAGGGTGTCGGTGACCTGCCGCAGGTCCCGCGCCCACGCGCGGATGGCGCTGCGGCTGTCGACCTGGGTGTCGAGCACGGTCTGCCCGTCGGTGATCAGCCGCAGCGTCTGCGGCAGCGACTCCTCGGCGCGGGCGAGCAGCAGGTCGCCGTTGTCGATCAGCCGCCCCAGGTCGTCGCCGGCGCCCGCGAAGGCCCGCCCGAGCTCGTCGACGACGATGCGCAGGTTCTCCTCGTCGATCGAGTTCGCGAGCTGGTCGACGTTCAGCAGCAGCTGCTCGACCGGGATCGGGATCGAGTGCGGTCCCGCGGGATGACCGCGCCGTCCGCCAGGTAGGGGCCGTCGTCGCGCTCCGGGCGGAGGTCGACGTACTGCTCCCCCACCGCGCTGCGGTTGGCGACCAGGGCCGCGGCGTCGTCCGGGATCGGGCTCCGCGTCCGGCTCGATCGTCATGACGACGCGGACGCCGTCGTCGGTCAGCTCCATGTCGCTGACCCGGCCGACCGCGACCCCGCGGTAGGTGACCTCGGCGTTGACGAAGATCCCGCCCGAGTCCTCGAAGTCCGCCGCCACGTCGTAGCCGCTGCCGAGCAGCACCCGGTCCAGGCCGACGTAGTTGAAGCCCAGGTAGGAGATGCCGAGCAGCGAGACGGCGAGGAACGCCAGCAGCTGGAGCTTGGTGCGACGGGTGATCACGGGGTGCCTCCTGCGCGGGACGCCGAGCAGCCCGCCGTCGTCGGTCGAGCCGGGCACGGCGGCGTCGCCGGCAGGGGCCCAGCGACTCGCCGCCGGCCTCGTCGGGGTCCGTGCCGTCGCCGTCGCCGCCGCCGGGCGCCGGCTGCCGGGCACGCCGCACTCGCCGGGGCGTCCTCCGGCGCAAGGATCTCCAGCGAGCCGCAGCGCGCCGGGGTCGATCGCGTACCGGCAGAGCAGGGAGGTGAGGTCCAGGTCGAGCGTCGCGGTCATGTTGGTGAACAGGCCGTAGCCGCCGGTCTGCGCCTTGCGGTAGTTCAGCGCGGACAGCGAGCTGTCCGGGAACGGATAGGTCAGCAGCAGCTCGAGGGAGTTGGCGAGGTCCGGGCCCGCGGCGGCCAGCTGGCTGAGGATCGGCTGGAGCAGGCGCAGGTCCTCGACGGTGTTCTCCGCCGACTGCGTCGATGATCCGCGTGCCCACGCGGCCGAGCCGGGCCAGGCCCTCGAGCATCGACACGAGCTGGTCGCGCTGCTCGTTGATGACGTCGAGGCCGGGGCCGATCGTGTCCAGTGCCTCGCGGATCGTCGTCGGTGCGCGCGGCGAGCGACTCGGCGAGCGCGTCGGCGCTGTCGAGGGCGCGCTGGATCTCCGCCCGCTGCTCGTCCAGCCCGCCGATGAACGTGTCGAGCTGGTCGAGGGTGTCCTTGAGCTCGGACTCGCGGCCCTCCATGGCGTCGCCGAGCTCGCGGTTGATCGTCTGCAGCTAGGCCAGCCCGCCGCCGTTGAGCACCAGCGACATCGCGCCGAGCAGCTCCTCGACCTCGACGTTGCGGTTCGTGCGGTCGAGCGGGATCAGCGCGCCGTCCTCGAGCGTGCCCTCGGGCTCCTCGCCGCCGGGCGGGGCCAGCTCGACGTACTTCTCGCCGAGCAGCGACGACTGCTGGATCGCGGCGACCGCGTTCGCCGGCAGCTCGACGTCCCCGTTGACGCTGATCGTCACCACGGCGGTCCAGTCCTCGGCGTTCAGCTCGATCTCCTCGACCCGGCCGACGGGCACGTCGGCGACCCGGACGCCGGACTGCGGCACCAGGTCCAGCACGTCGAGGAACTCGCACCTGGACGGTGTACGGCTCGTCGCCGACGTCGGCACCGCCGGGCAGGTCGACGCTGTAGGCGCCGCGGAACCCGCAGCCGGCCAGGAGGAAGACCGCCGAGGCCAGGGCGGTCAGGCGGACGGCGGCGCGGCTCACGACGGCCCTCCCACCGGCGGCAGACCGACGACGGGGCCACCGCCGCCACCGCCGCCGCCACCGGGCCCGGCGCGGCGCCGCCGAAGATCGCCTGCCACAGCTCGTCGATGTCGTCGACGTCGTTGCCGTTCAGGTCGTCGGCGTCGCCGTCGGCGTTCGCGTCGCCGGAGAGCAGGCGGGCGCAGATGGCCTCGGTCTGGACTCGCGGCAGGTCGCCACGTCGCGCGACCGGGGTCCGGGGGTCGCACCGGCACGGGCAGCTCGTCGGGCTCGATGCGGCCGAGCTGGGCCAGCGCGGCGCAGACCAGCGAGCTCGGGGTTCTGCGAGGCCAGGCCGTTGTCGCGGGTGTCGAGGGTGCCGTAGTCGGGGTTGTAGGCGCGGGCCAGGTTGCCCAGCGCCGCGGGGGCCACGTCGAGCACCTCGCCCAGCGCCCGGCGCTGCTGCACGAGCACCAGGGTGATGTCGGCCAGCCGGTCGACGTTCGTCGTCAGCAGCGTCGGTGTTGTCCTGCACGAAGCTGGCGACGTCGGCGAGCGCGTCGTTCAGCAGGGTGATCGCCGCGGCGAGGTCCTCCCGCTCGCCGGCGAGCTGCTCGCTGACCGCGGCCATGTTGTCGTTGAACTCGCGGACCTGGGCGTCGATGGTGGCCAGTGCGGTGGTGAAGGTCTGCAGGTTGTCCAGCGAGGCGAACAGGTCGTCGCGGTTCTCGGCCAGGGTCTCGCACCGCCCGGGAGAAGCCGGTGAGCGTCCGGTTCAGCGCCTCGCCGTTGCCCTCGAGGTTGGCCGCGCCGGTGTCGATCAGGTCCGACAGCGCGCCGTCGGCGTTGGCGCCGTCCGGGCCGAGCGCCGCCGACAGCTCGTCGAGGGCGCCGTAGACCCGGTCGAGCTCGACCGGCGTCGCGGTGCGCTCCAGCGGCACCTCGTCGCCGTCCTCCATCGTCGGCCCGCCGTCGTAGACGGGCGCGAACTGGACGTACCGGTCGGAGACCAGCGACGGCGCCAGGACGACGGCCGTCGGCGTCGGCCGGGATGTCGTAGTCCTCGTCGATGACCATCTCGACCCGCACGCGGTCGCCCAGCGGCAGCACCTCGGTGATCTCGCCGACGGCGATGCCCAGGATGCGGACGTCGGAGCCCGAGTAGAGCCCGACGGTCTGGTCGAACCAGGCGGTGACGCGGTACTGGCCGGCCGGCCGCAGCACCGTCCAGCCCACCGCGGCGAGCAGCACCAGGGACGCGGCCAGCGCGACGCCGCGCTGCAGGGAGCCACTCATCCGCCACCCCCGGGCAGCCGACGCCGGGCGCCTCGCTCGGCGCCGGTGCAGAGCACCGAGCCGAGCGCGTGGGCAGCAGGTCGTTGACGAAGCTGTCGAACCAGCGGCCGTTGCCCAGGGTGTTGGTGAAGACGCGGACGAACGGCGCGAGGTTGTCGACCGTCTGGCCGAGCGCGGCGCGGTTGCGGGACAGGATGTCGGTGACCCGGGACAGCTGCTGCAGCGCCGGCGCCAGGGCCTCGCGGTTGTCGGCCACGAGCCCGGACAGCTGGCGCGACAGCTCCTGGGTGCTGTCGAGGATGCGGTCGATCAGCTCCCGGCGCTCCTGCACCTCGCGGAGCAGGACGTTGGAGTCCTCGATGAGCCGGGTGAACTCGCCGTTGCGGTCGGCGAGGACGTCGGTGACCTTGCGGGTGGCGCCCAGCAGCTCCGCAGCTGGGCGTCGCGGGAGGCGATCGTGTCCGACAGCCGCGCCAGGCCCTGCAGCGAGGTGCGCACCTCGTCGGGGGTGTCGCGGAAGGTCTCCGACAGCACCCCGAACGAGCCGGCCAGCTGGGCGGTGTCGATGTCCTCGACGGTCGCGGACAGGTCGGCGAAGGCCTCCACGACGTCGTAGGGCGACGCCGTCCGGTCCAGCGGGATGCGGGTGTCCGGGTCCAGCGCCTCGCCGCCGCGGGGCACCAGGGCGAGGAACTTCGCGCCGAGGACGGTCTCGATCTTGATGGCCGCCTCGGACCGGTCGCCGAGGAAGGCGTCCTTCACGCGGAACTCGACGGTCACCGCGCCGTCCTCGAGCGCCAGCGACTCCACCTGGCCGACCTTGACGCCGGCGATGCGGACCGGGTCGTCGGGCTTGAGCCCGGCGGCCTCGGAGAACTGGGCGCGGTAGACGGTGCCGCCGCCGATCAGCGGCAGGTTCTGCGCGTTGAACGCGAGCAGCACCAGCCCGGCGATGACCGCGAGGCTGATCGCGCCGATGACGACCGGGTTGCGGTCGCGGAAGGGGCGGGCCATCACGAGCACCCCGGCTGGTTGGACCGTTCGCCGGCACCGTGATCGCGTTCTTCTCCGTGGTGATCGACCCGTCCTCGTCGATCGTGGTCGTCGGAGGCAGCGTGACGGTGCCGTTCTGGTTGCACAGGAAGAAGTTGAACCAGCTGCCGTTGACCGCGGTCCGGGTGATGAGGTCGATCTTGGTCGGGCGCGAGCTGGAGGAAGTCCTCGAGCACGTCGCCCGTGTCGCCCAGCTCGCGGGACAGGTCACCGACCGCCTCGATGTCGGCGGCCAGCGGCGGCCGCGCGTCCTCGAGGAACCCGCTGGTCGCACCGGCCAGCTCGTCGATCGTCTCCAGCGAGTCGAAGATGGCCTCGCGGTCGCTCGCCAGTCCGGTGACGAACTCCTGCAGGCTGACGATGAGGCCGGACAGCTGCTGGTCGCGCTCGGCCACGGTCTGCATGACCGTCGTCAGGTTCTCGATGACGCTGCCGATGACGGCGTCCTTGTCGGCCAGCGAGTCGGTCAGCGACGCGACGTGCTGGAGCAGGCTCTGCACCGTGCCGGCCTCGCCCTGGAACACCTGGATGATCTCGTAGGAGACGCGGTTGACGTCGGCCGGCGACAGCGCCTGCAGCAGGGGCTGGAAGCCGCCGAACAGCGTGGTCAGGTCCAGCGCCGGCGTGGTCTGCGCGAGCGGGATGAGCGCGTTCTCCGCCAGCGTCCGGCCGGCGGAGCCGTCGCCCTCGGTCAGGGCGATGTAGCGCTGCCCGACGAGGTTGCGGTAGCGGATCGTCGCCAGGACGCCGGTGGGCAGCGGCACGTCGGCGTCCACCTGGAAGGCGACCTCGGCGACCGGCTCCTCGGCGGCGTCGGTGAGCCCGATGCCGGTCACCTGACCCACGCGGACGCCGGCGATGCGCACCTCGTCGCCCTCGACCAGGCCGGCGACGTCGCTGAACTCCGCCCGGTAGGTGAGCTGCTCGCCGTACCCGGCGTTGGTGATCGTGGCGATCAGCACGTAGCTGGCCAGCACGGTGACCAGGCCGAACGCGACCAGCTTGGTCAGCGGCCCGGCGAGGCCGCGGAGCTGCCCCTTCACCGGAACATCACCTGCGTCACCGCGCAGCGCCGGCGCCAGCGTGGCCGCCGACAGGTCGGAGACCTCGTCGGGGTCGGTGCCACCGGCGAGGCCGATGATGCTGCGCACGAAGTCGAGCTCCGCCGTCGATCCGACGGGTGAGGTCACACCGTTGCCGAGGGCGCCCGGCAGGCCGCCGGACGACGAGCCGCCTCCCACCGCCGTGAGCAGACGGGCTCGCGCCGCAGGTCGCCGTCGGGCGACTCGACGCCGTCCCGGGCGGCGTCCGGGCAGTAGTACTCCCCGTTCTGGGCGGCGGCCTGGGCGCCCTCGATGTCGTCGAGCGCACGGCAGTCCGGCCCGGACGTGTCGGCGTAGGCCGGCTGGTCGCCCGGGGCGTACGGGTCCCGCGGCGGGAGGGTGAAGACGATGTTGAGGTTCAGCGCCGGGTCACCGTCGGTGCCGAAGCTCTCGCCGATCAGCGGTGCGGACTCCGCCAGCCCGTCGAGCAGGCACGGGTACTCGGGCGAGTACTCGGCGAACAGGCCGAGCAGCGGCCGGGACGTCTCGGCCAGCGAGATCAGGTTGCGCTCGTTGGTCTCCAGGAACGCGGCCGTGGTGTTCGACGAGCTCGTGCCGACCGTGAAGGTGCGCCGCAGCTGCTCGCGCTGGTCGACGATCGTCGTGTTCGTGACCGCCAGGTCGTCGAGGACGCCGAGCAGGTCGTCGGCGGCCGCCTCGTAGGTGTCGGCGAAGTCGGCCAGACCGGAGATGTCGGCCTGCAGCTCCGGCAGCACGGTGTTGATCTCCCCGAAGTAGGTGCCGGTCGTGACGAGGTTCTCGCCGAGCGTGTCGCCGCGGCCGCGCAGCGAGTCGGCGACCGCGCCGAGCGTGTAGGCCAGGTCCTGCGGCTGGACGGCGCGCAGCAGCGGCAGCAGGTCGTCGATCACCCGCTGCAGCTCGATCGCGTTCTCGGTGCGGTCCTGCGGGATGACGTCGCCGTCCTCGAGGTGGTCGCCGCCGGTCGACCCCTCGGGCGCCTGCAGCGCGACGAACCGCTCGCCGAACAGCGTCTTGGGCAGCAGCCGGGCGGTGACGTCCTTCGGGATCCGGGCGAGGTACTCCGGCCGGATCGCCAGCTCGAGGGTCGCGCCCTCGGCACTGGCCGCGATCTCGCGCACCTCCCCCACGAGGACGCCGCGCATCTTGACGTCCGAGGCCTCCTGCAGCTGGTTGCCGACGGAGTCGGTCTCCAGCGTCACCATCGCGACCTCGGTGAAGGCCTTGTTGTAGACGGCGACGGAGAGCCCGAGCAGCAGCGCGAGGACGACGAGGAACGCGACACCCTGCAGGCGGCGGCGGATGCGGATGCTCATCGCGCTCACCCCGCGATCCGCACGGTCGTCGTCGAACCCCAGATGGCCAGGGACAGGAACAGGTCGATGATGTTGATCGCCACGATCGAGAACCGGACGGCCCGGCCCACCGCGAGGCCGACGCCCGCGGGCCCGCCGGCGGCGCGGTAGCCGTAGTAGCAGTGGGTCAGGATGATCACGACGGCGAAGACGAGGACCTTGAGGAACGACCAGAGGACGTCCTCGGCGGGCAGGAACAGGTTGAAGTAGTGGTCGTAGGTGCCGCTCGACTGGCTGTACGCCTGCGTCGCGATGGTGCGGGTGGCGAAGTAGCTGGTGAGCAGCCCGATCACGTAGAGCGGGATGACGGCGATGAAGCCGGCGATGATCCGGGTGGTCACCAGGAACGGCAGCGAGGGCACGCCCATGACCTCGAGGGCGTCGATCTCCTCGTTGATCCGCATGGCGCCGATCTGCGCGGTGAAGCCGCAGCCCACGGTGGCCGACAGCGCGAGCCCGGCGACCAGGGGGGCGATCTCCCGGGTGTTGAAGTACGCGGAGAGGAAGCCGGTGAACGCCGACGTCCCGAGCTGGTCGAGCGCCGCGTAGCCCTGCAGGCCCACCTCGGTGCCGGTGAAGAACGACAGGAAGGCGATGACGCCGACCGTGCCGCCGATGACCGCCAGCGCCCCGGTGCCGAAGGTGACCTCGGCCAGCAGCCGCATGACCTCGCGCTTGTAGCGGCGCAGCGTGCGCGGGGTCCAGGCCAGTGCGCGCCCGTAGAAGGCCAGCTGTTCGCCGAGGTCCTCGAGGGTGTCCATCGGCCGTCCGTAGACGCGCCGGACGAACCGGCGCGCGCCGACGCGGATGCGGTCACCCGTGCTCAGGAGGGCCATGTCACGAGCCCTTCGGCGGGACGAGCTGGAAGTAGATGGCGGTCAGCACGAAGTTGACGGCGAACAGCAGCAGGAAGGTGATGACCACCGACTGGTTCACCGCGTCGCCGACGCCCTTGGGGCCACCTCCGGCGTTAAGTCCCTTGTAGGCGGCCACGATGCCGGCGATCAGCCCGAAGATCAGGGCCTTGATCTCGCCGGACCAGAAGTCCTCGACCTGGGCGAGCGCGCTGAACGAGGCGAGGTAGGCGCCTGGTGTGCCGCCTTGCAGGATGACGTTGAAGAAGTAGCCGCCCGCGACGCCCACGACGCTGACCAGCCCGTTGAGCAGGACGGCGACGAGCATCGAGCCGAGCACGCGCGGGACGACGAGGCGCTGGATCGGGCTGATGCCCAGCACCTCCATGGCGTCGATCTCGTCGCGGATCTTGCGCGCCCCGAGGTCCGCGCAGATCGCCGAGCCACCGGCGCCGGCGATGAGCAGCGCGGTGACGATGGGCGCCGCCTCGCGCAGGACGGCCAGCACCGACGCCGACCCGGTGAAGCTCTGCGCACCGAGCTGTCGGGTCAGCGACCCCAGCTGCAGGGCGATGACCGCGCCGAACGGGATGGCGACCAGCGCGGTCGGGATGATCGTGACGCTGGCGATGAACCAGGTCTGCTGGATGAACTCGCGCAGCTGGAAGGGCCGCTTCGGCAGCGCGCGGACGGTGTCCAGTGCGAAGGCGAACAGCTTTCCGCTGGCCGCCAGCGGCCGGGTCGGCGAGAACCTGCCGTCGAAGAGCCCTGGGGCCTCGGGCGACGGATCGGTCATGCACCGCTCCGCTGCTCGGGCAGCACGCGAGGTGGACGAGCGGGAGCTCCCGTCGTCCGGCGCCCAGTGCCGGCCGCGCGATCCCCGCGTGGGCTCGAACACGCCGGCGTCGGCCTGTGCGAGGAGGTCCTCGGGCAGCGACCTGCGGATGGCCTCGGCCGTCTCCGGCGGGAAGTCGTGGAGCATGCGGGCCACCCGCTCCTGCCGGCGCCGCTCCGCCTTCCGCTCGGGCAGGCCCTCGCTCGGCGTGAGCTGCGGCGGGACGGCGTCCCCACCGGTGGCGCCCTTGGGGCCGACTCCGTTGTGGCTGTCGCCACCGCGCGCCTCCAGCGCGGCCATCTCGGCCTCGACCTGGGCGACGTCCTTCTCCTCGCTCATCCCGATCGGCCCCTCGCGGCGGCCGTTGAGGAACTGCTTGACCACCGGCTCCTCGGAGGTGAGCAGCTGCTCGCGCGGGCCGAACATCACCAGGTTGCGGCGGAACAGCAGGCCCAGGTTGTCGGGCACCGTCCGGGCGGTGCCGATGTCGTGCGTGACGATGAGGAACGTGGCGTCGATCTGCGCGTTGAGGTCGACGATCAACTGGTTGAGGTAGGCCACGCGCACCGGGTCGAGGCCGGAGTCCGGCTCGTCGAACAGGATGATCTCGGGGTCGAGCACGAGGGCGCGGGCCAGGCCGGCGCGCTTGCGCATACCGCCGGAGATCTCGCCCGGGAGCTTCCCCTCGGCGCCCTGCAGACCGACCATGTCCATCTTCTCGAGGACGATGTCCCGGATCTCCGACTCGCTCTTCTTCGTGTGCTCGCGCAGCGGGAAGGCGATGTTGTCGAAGAGGTTCATCGAGCCGAAGAGCGCGCCGTCCTGGAACAGGACGCCGAAGAGCTTCCGGATCTCGTAGAGCTTGTGCTCGCTGGTGCGGACCAGGTCGACGTCGTTGATGACGATCGAGCCCTTCTCCGGCTTGAGCAGGCCGACGAGGGACTTGAGGAAGACCGACTTGCCGGTACCGGACGGGCCGAGCAGGACCGAGATCTCACCGGGCGGGAGCGTCAGCGTGACGTCGCTCCAGATGTTCTGGCTGCCGAAGGACTTGGTGAGCCCCTCGACCTGCACCGCGACGCCCACGTGTCACCCGCCCTCCGACCGCTCTGCTCTACCCGTCAGTAACGACAGCGGCCGCGACAGGTTACGTGCGTCACCTCGTCACAGTGACCGGCGTCCCAGGACGCGCGCTCGGGCGGAACGCCACTTTCACCTGACCGGTGGAACCACGAAGGGGCCGCCCTCCTGACGGAGGACGGCCCCTTCGGGTCGTGCTGTGTTCCCCGGCTCAGGCCGGGGAGGGCGTCACTTGACGGTGACGGTGGCGCCGGCGCCCTCGAGAGCGGCCTTGGCCTTCTCGGCGGCGTCCTTGGCGACCTTCTCCAGGACCGGCTTCGGCGCGTTGTCGACCAGGTCCTTGGCCTCCTTGAGGCCGAGCGAGGTCAGACCGCGCACCTCCTTGATGACCTGGATCTTCTTGTCACCGGCAGCCTCGAGGATGACGTCGAACTCGTCCTGCTCGGCAGCGGCCTCCTCGCCACCGCCGCCGCCACCGGCGGCGGGGGCGGCCGCGACGGCGACCGGGGCAGCGGCGGTGACCTCGAAGGTCTCCTCGAACTGCTTCACGAAGTCGGACAGCTCGAGCAGCGTCATCTCCTTGAACGCGTCGAGCAGGTCCGAGCTGGAAATCTTGGCCATGTCTGTCTCCTTCTGTCAGTCGTCGCTGGCCGCGTCGGCGGCAGCTGTGTCGGTCTCGGGGGTGGTGTCAGCAGCACGGTCGTCAGCGCGGGGCCTCGTCGGCCGGTGCGGCCTCCGCGGGAGCCTCGGCCGCAGGCGCCTCGGGCGCCTCGGCA
>CAVZOY010000004.1:0-591804 GCA_963777095.1 uncultured Actinomycetota bacterium | reverse complement strand
CCACATGCACTCGGCCACGACGCCGCCGGGCCGCGTGACCCGCGCCATCTCGCGCGCGCCGGCGTCGGCGTCGCGCATGAACGCGATCACGAGCGAGGAGAGCGCGGCGTCGAACTCGCCGTCGTCCCACGGGCAGCTCCTCGGCGCCGCCCACGCGCACGTCGGCGCCCGGGTTGCGCTCGCGGCAGGCGTCGGCGAACTGCTCGGCGGGGTCGATCGCCGCGACGTGGTCGGCGCCGAGCCGCGACGGCGAGCTCGCGCGTGAGCCCGCCCGGCCCGCAGCCGACGTCGAGCGCGCGCATCCCCGGCCTGCACCCCGGCCGCGTCGGCGAGCGCGACCGCGAGCGGCGGGACGTAGCGGCCCATGAAGCGGTCGTAGTGGTCGGCGGGCGCGGTGAATTGCATGTGCCAAGGAAATCCCCCCGCGCGCCCGCGGTCAAGGTACGGTCGCGCGATGGGCCGGAGAGCCCGCATGCGGCGACTGCGCGAGACGGACCTCGACGAGCTCCTCGAGCAGGCTGAGCCCACCGCCGAGCCGGCGCCGGCGAAGGCGGAGACGCCGGTCGCGCGGACGCTCGAGCTCCAGCAGACGGCGGGCAACCGCGCCGTCGGCGCCGCGCTCCAGCGCTGGCCGATGCCGTTCGCGCCGCGCGACGGCGCAGTGGCCGAAGGAGCCGCAGGTGATCGTCGACGGCACCGCCGTCCCGATGGTGTCGTTCTCGTGGGCCGACGGGCCCAACCTCGGCACGGGTGGCGGCGGTCCCGGTAAGGCCCACTTCCGCGAGGTGAACATCAGCATCCGACCGGGCGATCTCTCGGCGGAGCTCGGAGTGAAGGCCGCTCGCGGCGAGCACATCAAGACGCGTGATCATCGTCATGCCGAAGGGCGGCGGCGGCACCACGATCACGTTCAAGGACGTGCTGATCTCGAACTTCCAGGCCGCGGGCGACGTCGACACCTTCACGGCCAACTTCGCCACGTACGAGATGGGCACCTCGCCGCCGCCCTCATGACGCGTGTACGGTCGGCAGATGCGCACGCGCGCGGCCCTCGGGATGACGGTCGTCGTGCTCCTCGGAGCGGCGATGCCGGCCGACGCCGCGCCGACGAAGCTGCGCGACTGCGACACGCGCGCGGACTTCAACCTCCACATCTCGTCCGCGCGCAACATGTTCTGCCGCACCGCCCGGCGCGACCTGCGCCGCCACCGCGCGCCGATCGCGTTCAGCTTCCGCACGCCGGGGAACTTCCGCTGCATGCGCGTGTCCGGCAACGCCCTCGCCGGCCAGTGGCGCTGCGTGAAGGGGCGCAAGGCCTACCGCTTCGAGTTCAGCGACTGATGGGACGCCGCGCCCGCATGCGCAAGCTGCGCGAGGAGGACCTCGAGGAGCTCGCCGAGCAGCTCGAGGCGGAGCCGGCAGAAGGCCGGCCCCGCAGGCGACGAAGCAGGCCCCGGCGGTCGACAAGGCGCTCGAGCTGCAGAAGACGGCCGGCAACCGCGCCGTCGGCGCGGCGCTGAGCGCTGGCCGGTGTTCGGCGCGCCGCTGCTCGCCCAGTGGCCGAAGGAACCGCAGATGATCGTCGACGGCACGGTCGATCCCGATCGAGTCGTTCCAAGAGGGGATCCAAGCCGGCGGCACGGGACGCGACGGGTACGAGCGGCAACCAGAACAAGACCGGCGCCACCGGTCCCGGCGAGATCATCGTCACGCTCAAGATGGGCAAGCACTCGGCCGACCTGCTCCTGCAGGCGACCCGGGGCCCGGGGTACAAGACGGTCGAGATCGTGATCCCGACCAAGGACGGCAAGGGCATCCGCTTCACCCTCACCGACGTCCTGATCTCGAACTACTCGATCAGCGAGCCGGCGCGACAGCCCGCTCGAGTCGCTGTCGCTGAACTTCAAGAAGCGCGAGTTCAGCCAGACCCCCGCCGCCGCGGGCCGCCGCTAGTCCGCGACGAGCACGCCGGCGTTCGCCGACCAGCCGCCCTCGAACGACTGCACCTCGCCGTCGGCGACGAGCACGATGCGGTCGGCGATGCGGTCGAGGAAGTAGCGGTCGTGGGAGACCGCGATCGACGGTGCCGTCGAAGCGCTCGAGC
Organism: uncultured Actinomycetota bacterium; assembly: GCA_963777095.1. Classification (GTDB taxonomy): domain Bacteria; phylum Actinomycetota; class Actinomycetes; order Mycobacteriales; family Geodermatophilaceae; genus CAVZOY01. The sequence goes on along the minus strand of CAVZOY010000004.1, from coordinate 589,700 downwards.
GCGTCCTCGAGCACCTCGATCGAGTCGATGTCGAGGTGGTTGGTCGGCTCGTCGAGCACGAGGCAGTTGGGCGCGTCCTGCATCAGCCCGAGGAACGCGAGCCGCGTGCGCTCGCCGCCGCTGAGCGTCGAGACCGGCCGGCGGATCTGCTCGTAGTCGAACAGGAAGCGCATCAGCAGCCGCACCGCCGCCTCCTCGGTCAGCGAGCGCCCGCCGCGCAGCGCGTCGATGACCGACTGGCTCGCCCGGCATGTCGCCCGCGGCCTGGGAGAGGTAGCCGACCTCGATGCTCGGGCCGACCCAGCGCGTGCCGTTGCGCGGGTCGAGCTCGCCGGCCAGCACCCGCGCGAGCACGGTCTTGCCGGCGCCGTTGGGCCCGACCACGCCGACGCGCTCGCCGCGCGTGATCACCAGCTCGACGTCGAGCAGCACCGGGTCCTCGCCGAACGCGAAGTCGGCCTGCTCGAGCGCGATCACGCGCTGGCCGCCGCGCGCGGCGCTGCGCAGCTCGAGCGCCATCTTGCGCCGCTCGAGCACCGGCCGCTCGATCTTGTCCATCTTGTCGATCTGGCATCTGCTTGACGCGCGCCTGCTTGGCGCGCGCGCTCGTTGACGGTGATGTGCGCCCAGTGGCGGAAGCGCCGCACCGCCTCCTCCAGCCGCGCGATCTCCTTGCGCTGGGTGACCCACTGCTGCTGCTGGCGCTCGAGCTCGAGCCGGCGCGCGACCGTGTAGGCGGAGTAGGCGCCGGGCCAGATGCGGACCGTGCCGCGGTCGAGCTCGGCGATGTCGTCGACGCACTCGTCGAGCAGGTGGCGGTCGTGGGAGACCATCAGGACGGCGCCGTCGAACTCGTCGATCAGGCGCTCGAGCGCGTCGCGGCGCGACATGTCGAGGTGCGCCTCGGGCTCGTCGAGCAGCAGCAGCCCGGGCCGCCGCGCGAGGCAGGCGGCGAGCGCGACGAGCTTGCGCTGGCCGCCGCTCAGCTCGCGCGTCGGGCGCGAGAGCGCGTCGTCGTCGAGCCCGAGCGCGGTCAGGTGCGCCGCGCGCCTCGCTCTCCGCGCGCTCGCCGCCGAGCTCGGACCACTGCGCCGAGCAGCCGCTCCTGGTTGGCGAGCGCGCGCTCCATGCTTGCGCATGTCGCCGGCGAGCGCGGGGTCGGCGAGGCGGCGCTCGGCCTGCGCGAGCTCGCGCTCGAGCGCGCTCAGCTCGGGCCGCGCGTCGAGCACGGTGGCGAGCGCCGGCGCGGTCGTCGCCCTCGACGATCTGCGGCAGCGAGGCGAGCACGAGCCCGCGCCGGCTCGTGACCGTGCCGGCGTCCGGGTGCTCCTCGCCGGCGAGGATGCGCAGCAGCGTCGACTTGCCGCCGCCGTTGGGCCCGAGCACGCCGATGCGGGCACCCGCGGCGAGCTCGAGGTCGAGCGCCCGAGAGCACCTCGCGGCCGCCGAACGACTTCGTGATGCCGCGGGCCGACAGCAGCGGGACCGACGCTACGAGCTCGCCTCCGCGAAGCGCTTGCAGGCCGGCGTCGATCGCCTGCTCGGCGGCGTCGCGGTCCTCCCAGCCGTGGACCTGGACCTCCTTGCCCTCCGGCTGCTTGTACATCGAGTAGAAGTGCTCGATCTCCGATGCGCAGCTGGCTCGGACAGCCCGTCGACGCCCTCGACCTCGTCCCACGCCGGGTCGTCGGCGGGGACGCACACGAGCTTGTCGCTGCGGCCCTCCTCGTCGTCCATGCGCAGCACGCCGACGGCGCGCACCTCGATCAGGCAGCCGGGGAACGTCGGCGCGTTGACGCACACGAGCGCGTCGAGCGCCTCGCCGCCCTCGCCGAGCGTGTCGGTGACGAAGCCGTAGTCGGTCGGGTAGACGACCGAGGAGAACAGGAAGCGGTTGAGCTTGATCGCCTGCAGGTCCGGGTCCCACTCGTACTTGTTCCGCGACCCCTTGGGGATCTCGATCATGCAGTGCAGCGTGCTTGGAGTCGTCCATGGCGGGTGCGAGCATTCGCCCATGCTCAAGGAGTTCCGCGACTTCGTGCTGCGGGGGAACGTCGTCGAGCTCGCCGTCGCCGTCGTCATCGGCGCGGCGTTCGGCGCCGCTCGTCACCGCGTTCGTCGCGTCGTTCATCACGCCGCTGATCGCGGCGATCGGGGGCAAGCCCGACTTCTCCGCCCTCGCGTTCACCATCAACGGCTCGCGGTTCACCTACGGCGCGTTCTTCAACGCGCTGCTGTCGTTCCTGATCATCGCCGCGGTGATCTTCTTCTTCGTCGTGCGCCCGCTCAACACGCTGATGGCGCGGCTGAAGCCGGAGCCGGCGGTCGACCAAGTCGTGCGCGCGCGTGCCCGGAGTGCCTCTCGGACATCCCCGAGGCGGCGCGGCGCTGCGCGTTCTGCACCGCGGAGGTCAGGCGCTGCCTGACCTCGGGCGGGTGCGCGCCGCGCAGGCGGACGCGCTCGCCGTGCAGGGGGAGCTGCGAGCGGCGTGGGGCGGCGCGGTCGCCGCTCCGCGCGACCTGCAGCTGATGGTCGCGGGCTTCGAGGCCGAGGGCGTCAACAGCGGCGACGTCACCGGGCCCGACCCGGACCTCGACGCCGCGCGCGCGTTCTTCGCCGAGCACGGCGTCGCGCTGGGGGCTGCGGGTGCCGCGAGGAGCAGCCGTGGGAGCACGGCGCGGCTGCTGTTCCGGCGGCGGCTGATGGCGCTCGACCGCGACGCGTTCCGCCCCGCGCCCGGCGGTGCCGGGGCTCGCAGCTGCGGCGCGCCGGGCTCGACGACCTGCCCGACCGTGCTGCGACATCGACTCGACCGCGTTCGGCCTCGACCTCGGCGAGAACACGCGCTGGCTCGAGCCGCTGCTGGCCGAGGGCGAGCGCGTGACCTTCGCGCTCGCGAGCCTCGACGGCGAGCCGGCCGGCAGCGCCTACACGATGCGCACCGACGGCGCGGCCGGGCCCGGCCCTCTACGTGGCCGGCGTGGCCGTGCTGGCCGAGGCGCCGGCAGCGCGGCGTCGGCGCGGCGATGTCGTCGTGGCTGCTGGAGCGCGGGTTCGCGGCCGGCGCCGAGTTCGCGCACCTCAACCCGGACACCGACGGCGCGGCGCGGCTCTACGGGCGGCTCGGCTTCACCGAGCTGCCCGGGCTACGACATCTACGTGGATCTCTCGACGCGGCGGCGGCTGACCCTCGACGGCGCGGCCGTCGCGGCCGACGTAGCCGCCCTCGCCGCCGACGCACAGGTAGACGGCCTCCTCGGAGTCCGAGGTGTTGCGGAAGCGCCGGACGGTGGCGGCGTCGACGCGCGCGAGCCCGCCGGGGCCGAGCACGTGGTACTCCTCGGCGTCGCCCTCGCCGAAGGTGAACTCGACCTCGCCGCGGTGGACGAGGTAGAGCTCCTCCTGGCGGTCGTGGAAGTGCGGGCCGCTGGCGTAGCCGGGCGGCATGACGACCGCGTTGACGCCGAACGCCTTCACGTCGAGCTCGCGGCGGACCTTGCGGAAGCCCGGGCCCTCGCCCATCCCGTCGATGCTGCCGACGGCCCAGCCGTCGCCGGTGGTGGTCTCCGTCATGCCTTCATACTAAGGGCCGTGTCCTCCCCGAACGGCTCCCTCGACGAGCTCATCCAGCCCCTCAAGGACGACCCTGAGCGCTCCGCCGTGCTGCTCGACGTCGACGGCGTGCTCGCCCCGATCGTCCAGCATCCCGACGACGCGCACATGCCCGAGACGACGCGGCGGCCGCTGATCGAGGTCGCCAAGCGCTACGGCGTGGTGGCGTGCGTGTCGGGGCGCCGGGCGTCGGATGCGCGGCGGGTCGTGTCGCTCGGCTCGATCGCCTACCTCGGCTCCCACGGGTCGGAGATCCTGCGCCCCGGCTCGATCGCGCCGGAGATGGACCGCGAGCTGCAGGCGTGGACGCGGCGGGTGCAGAACTTCGCCCGCGAGGCCTTCACCGAGTCGCTGCGCAAGCTGCGCGTGCGGCTCGAGGACAAGGAGGCGATCGCGGCGCTGCACTGGCGCGACGTGCCCGACGAGGACGAGGCGGAGGCCGCGGTGCGCGAGGTCGCCGAGGCGGCCGAGAAGGCCGGCTTCAACGCCCACTGGGGCCGCAAGGTGCTCGAGATCCGGCCGCCGGTGCGGATCGACAAGGGCGCGGGGATCGTCACGCTGCTGCGCGACGTCGAGCTCGAGGCGGCGATCTACGTCGGCGACGACACCACGGACATCGACGCCTTCCGCGGCCTCACCGAGCTGGTCGAGATCGGCTCGCTCAAGCGCGCGCTGCGGGTCGGCGTCAGCTCGGGCGACGAGACGCCGTCGGCGCTGGAGGACGAGGCCGACGTGATGGTCGACGGCACGGACGGCGTGCGCGACCTCCTGCGAGCGCTGATCCGCTAAGCGCCCCGGGTGCGGTTCGTCGACTTCCTCAAGGCGACGGTCCTGCTCAGCGCCGGCGCGGCGACGCTGCTCGCCGCGCTGACGGTGATCTCGCTGACGCGCGACCTCGAGCCGCTGGCGGTCTACGTGGCCGCCGGCTGGTGGCTCGTGGCGGCGGCGATCGGCGCCCGGCTGGGGCGGCGCGCGGAGGCGAACCCGCCGATCGCGCGCCTGCTGGCGACCGCGAAGGCGCAGACGACGCTGCCCGAGCTGCGGCCGGGGCTGACGATCGCCAACCGCCTGTGGCCGCTGCTGCTCTCGACGTTCGCGGCCGGCGTGATCGGGTTCTTCCTCCCGCAGGTGGCGGCGGTGGCGGCGGGCTTCGCGATCATCTGGGCGCTGGCGTGGCGGCGCCAGGAGTCGGCGGTGGCGGCGATCGAGGAGCGCGACGCGGTGCGCTTCTACGTCGACAAGACCTCGCCGCTGAGCCCGATCCAGCTCGTGCGCACGCCCGGCTTCGGCGGCTCGTTCCTGCCCCAGCCCTGATGGCGCGGCCGGACGTCCTGCTGGTGTCGCTGGGCGGCACCGCGGGGCTGCGGGAGGCGGACGAGGAGCTGGCGGAGTCGCTGCGCCGGGCGGGCGCGGAGGTCGTGTCGGCCGCCGCGGAGCGGCCGCGCGAGTGGCGGACCTACGCGCTGCTCGAGCTGGCCTGGGCGCGCGCGGCGCGGGCGGCCGCGGCCGAGGCGATCCACGAGCACCACCCGCGGGCGGTCCTGTACTCGTCGACGACCGCCGCGCTGCTGGCGCCGCGCCCGGGCGCGATCCGCTTCGACGCCCCCGCCGCCGGCAACCGCCCGGGCCGGCACGGCGTCTGGCAGCGGCCGGTGGAGAAGCGGCGGTTCCGCGACGCGCCGCTGCTGGTGCCGTGGAGCGAGGGCGGGCTGGCCGAGGCGCCGGCGCCGCACGGCGACGCGGTCGTCGTGCCGGTGCCGGTGGAGCCGAGCGGAGCGGCCGGCGAGCGCGACATCGCGGCGATCACGTACGGGGCCAACCCGGAGAAGAAGGGCCTGGACCGCGTGCTCGCCGCGTGGGAGGCGGCGCGGCACGAGGGCGAAGAGCTCGTCGTCGCGGGCCTCGACGAGGCCGGGCGCGAAGCGGGCCGGCCTGCTGCGCGGAGCGGCGCGCCCGACGGGGGTTCGCTTCGCGGGGATGCTCCCGCGCGCCGACTACCGCGCGCTCCTGCGGCGCGCGCGCGTCTTCGTCTGCGCGCCGCGGCGGGAGGACTACGGGATCGCGCAGCTCGAGGCGCTCGCCGACGGCTGCCAGCTCGTCACCACCGCCTCGCCCGGCCCGTACGCGGCGCTGCCGCTCGCGCGCGAGCTCGACTCGCGGCTCGTCGGCGGGATCGCCGAGGGGATCCGGGCCGCGCTCGACCACCCGTCGCCCGGCTACGCCGCGCGGGCCGCCGAGCTGCTGGCGCCGTGGCGGCCCGAGACGGTCGACGCGGTCGTGCGCGAGCAGCTGCTGCCGCGGCTAGTCTCGCGGCCATGACCTCTCCGGCCAGTCCGTCTTCATCACCGGCGCCGCGCACGGGATCGGCGCCGAGACCGCCCGCCGCCTCGCCGCCCGCGGCGCGCGCGTGTCGCTCGTCGGCCTCGGCGACCTCGCGGCGGTCGCCGCCGACTGCCCCGGCTCCGTCACCTTCGAGGCCGACGTCACCGACCGCGACGCGCTCGACGCCGCCGTCGCCGGCACGGTCGAGGCGTTCGGCGGGATCGACACCGTGTTCGCGTGCGCCGGGATCGCGCTCCGCCGGGCTTCCTCCGCACGATGGACCCCGACGCGTTCGAGCGCGTGATCGAGGTCAACCTCATCGGCGTCTGGCGCACGATCCGCGCGACGCTCCCGCACGTCATCGAGCGCCGCGGCTACATCCTGCCGGTCGCCTCGATGGCGGCGATCCTCCCGCCGGTCGGGCTCGCCGCCTACGGCGCGGCGAAGTCGGGCGTCGAGAACCTCTCGCTCGCGCTGCGCGTGGAGACGCAGGCCTTCGGCGTCGACGTCGGCGTCGCCTACTTCTCCTGGATCGACACCGAGATGGTCCGCGGCGCCGACCGCCTCGACCTCGGCGCGGCGATGCGCGGCTCGATCAAGGGCCCGCTCGCCAAGACCTACCCGGTGAGCGCGGCGGCCGAGGCCGTCGTGCGCGGGATCGAGCGCCGCAGCCGCATCGTCGTCTGCCCGCGCTGGCTGATCCCGCTGATGTGGCTCAGGCCGATCCTGCCGCGGCTGACCGAGCGAGCAGCTGCGCACGGACATCGCGCGCTACGACCAGATCGCCGAGCGCGAGGCGCTGGAGCGCGGCAACGACGCGGTCGGCGCCGGCGGCGAGGCCGAGCGGGCCGGGCGGAGCACGGCAACGGCGCATTGAGGGAAGGGTGCGGGGTGCCGCGGCGGCTGCGCTCGGCCGGGTGTGGTCGGCTCGCGTATGAATAATTGACACGAACTGACCACACCCCCGACCAACCGCGCCGCGGCGGTCCGAACCCCTCCCTACCCAGCCGCCGTTGACGTTCAGCCCTTCGCGCGCTTCCGCAGCGGCGCGAACTCCTTCCACGGCCGCGTGTTCGGCACCTGCTCGGGCGTCAGCCACGCGCGCCGCGCGGTCGCGATCCCGTAGCGCAGCAGGTCGAAGTTGCGCACCGAGTGCGCGTCGGTGTTGACCAGCACGCCGACGCCCGCCTGCGCCGCCGCGCGCGCGTGCAGCTCGTTGAGGTCGCGGCGGTCCGGCGAGGCGTTGATCTCGAGCATCGTGCCGGTCCGCGCGGCCGCCTCGATCACGCGCTCGATGTCGAGCCCGTAGGGCGGGCGCGTCTCGATCTTGCGGCCGGTCGGGTGGCCGATCGCGTCGACCAGCGGGTGCTCGATCGCGCGGATCATGCGGTCGGTCATCTCCTTCTCGCCCATCGAGAACGAGGTGTGGACCGAGGCGATGACCCAGTCGAGCTTCGCGAGCAGCTCGTCGTCGTAGTCGAGCGAGCCGTCGGGGAGGATGTTGACCTCGCTGCCGGCCAGCACCTCGAAGTCGTCGAGCGACGCGTTGAGCGCGTGGACCTCCTCGATCCGCTCCTCGAGCGCCTCCGGCGTCACGTGGTCGCCGAACCCGTGCGAGGCCGAGTGGTCGGTCACCGCGAGGTACTCGAGCCCGCGCTCGCGCGCCCCGTCGACCATCTGCTCGAGCGTCTGGCGCCCGTCGGAGAGCGTCGTGTGGCAGTGCAGGTCGCCCTTCATGTCCTCCACGGTGATCAGCTCCGGCAGCCCGCGGCCCGCCCGGCAACGCCGCCTCGAGCTCGCCGCGGCCCTCGCGCAGCTCCGGCGGGATCCACGCGAGCCCGAGCCGCTCGTAGACCTCCTCCTCGGTCGCGCAGCGCGTCGTCTCGCCGGTCTCGTCGTCGAGGATCCCGTACTCGCTGACGTGCAGCCCCTTCCGCACGGCGGCCTCGCGCATCGCCACGTTGTGCGCCTTCGCGCCGGTGAAGTGCTGGAGCACGTTGCCGAACTGGTCGGGCTCGACGACCTTGAGGTCGACCTTCATGCCCGCGTGGGTCATCACCCGCGCGCCGGCGTCGCCCGCCGAGTGCACCGACTCGATCAGCGGCAGCTCGCCGAGCGCGGCCGCCAGCGCGGCCGGGTCCTTGGCGGTGGCGATGATGTCGAGGTCCTTGACCGAGTCGGCCTGGCGGCGCAGCGAGCCCGCCACCTCGACGCGCTCGGCCGCCGGGTGCGAGCGCAGCGCGCCGACGATCTGCTCGGCGATGTTCTCCGCGCGCGAGAGCAGGATCCGCGGCGCCGGGCCGCCCTCGGGCGACTCCGCCAGCGTCTTGAGCAGCTGCTCCTCGACCTTCGCGCCGAAGCCGCGCAGCGCGCGGATCTTCTCCTGCTCGGCGGCCGCGCGCAGCGCGTCGAGCGAGTCGATGCCGAGCTCGTCGTAGAGCCGCCGCGCGCGCTTGGGCCCGAAGCCCGGCAGGTGCATGACGGAGATCAGCCCGCTCGGGAACTTGTCGCGCAGCTTCTTGGCGGTCGGGATGTCGCCGGTCTGGTCGAGCGCGTGGATCTTCTCCTCGAGCGTCTTGCCGATCCCGTTGATCTCGGTGACGCGCCCGTCGCGCGTCATCTGCACCACGGACACCGAGGACTCGCGCACGGCCTTGGCCGCCGTGCGGTAGGCGATCACGCGGTAGTTGACCGCGCCGTCGAGCTCGTAGAGGTCGCCGAGCTCGTCGAACGCGGCGGCGATCTGGGCGTTGGTCAGGTCGGCCATGGCGGGGTTCTAGCGTAGGGCCGAGCCCGTGCCCGGCCCCGTCTGGCTCATCCTCCCCACCTACGACGAGGCCGCGAGCCTCGAGCGTGTGATCGCGGGCGCCCGCGCCGCGCTGGCGGGCGAGGACCTGCACGTCCTCGTCGTCGACGACGCCTCGCCCGACGGCACCGGCGCGCTCGCCGAGCGGCTCGGCGCCGACGTGCTGCACCGCCCGGCCAAGCTCGGCCTCGGCTCCGCCTACGTCGCCGGCTTCGCGCGCGCGCTCGCGGGCGGCGCCGAGCTCGTCTGCCAGATGGACGCCGACGGCTCCCACGACCCGGCCGCGCTGCCGGGCCTGATCGCGCTCGCCCGCGGCGGCGCCGACCTCGCGCTCGGCTCGCGCTACGTGCCCGGCGGCGGCGTGGTCGGCTGGCACCCCGCGCGCCGCGCGGTCAGCCGCGCCGGCTGCCTCTACGCGCGCGCCGTCCTGCGCGTCCCGGTGCGCGACCTGACCGGCGGGCTGAAGACCTGGCGCGCCGGCGCGCTGCGCGCGATCGAGCCCGCGACGGTGCGCTCGCAGGGCTACGCCTTCCAGGTCGAGCTGACCTATCGCGCGCTGTGCCGCGGCCTGCGGGTGATCGAGGCGCCGATCGTGTTCCGCGAGCGCGACGCCGGGCGCTCGAAGATGACCGCCCGGATCGCGCTCGAGGCGGCCTGGCTCGTGCCCGCGCTGCGCTCATCCTCGCGGCCGGACCTGCCGACACCAACAGGATGAACGCAGAGAACATGGCCCTGGTCCAGGGATGGGCCGACACCCGCGACGGCGCTGCGCGCGCTGGTGCGGCCAAGCCGGCGACGCCGCTGCGGCCGTGGGCGCTCGGCAGCCTCGCGATCGCCGTCGACGCTGCTCTTGGCCACGTGGGTGGTCGCCACGCTCTCGACGCCCGACCCCACGCCCGTCTACTTCCCCGGCCTCGTACTGCCCCGCCAACCTCGGCGACTTCGGCTTCGTGCTCTACCGCAACGGGCTCGTGCTCGCGCTCCACGGCTTCGCGTGCGTGGCGGGCTTCATGGCCGGCTCCTCGCTGCCGCAGGTGGCCGAGGGCTACTCCGGCGTCTGGCGCTGGATCCACGACAAGGCCGGCCCGCTGGCGATCGCGCTTCGTGATCGCCGCGACGCTCTTCTCGCTCTGACCACGCAGGCGTAGGCGCTCGGCAGCGCCGCCTCGACGCTGTCGGCGCAGCTCGACATGTCGCCCGCGCTGCTGCTGCTCGGCCTCTCGCTCGCACGCGATGCCGGAGCTGTTCGCGCTCTTCCTCCCGCTCGCCGCGTGGACGATCGCGAGCCGCCGCAAGGCAGTGGAACGAGCTGCTCGCGGCGACGTTCGTGACGGTCGCGATCGCGATCCCGATCATCATCGCCGCCGCGGCGGTGGAGACGTGGGTGACTCCGCGTTTGCTCGTCGCGCTTGCCGGATAAGCCGTGGCTATACTTTCTGAAGCAAGCCACCGCGAAAGGACCAGAATGGCCGACATCAAGCACGTGACCGACGGCGACTTCCAGGCCGAGGTCCTCGAGTCCGATCAGCCCGTGCTGGTCGACTTCTGGGCGCCGTGGTGCGGTCCGTGCCGAGTCGTCGCCCCCGTCCTCGAGGAGATCGCCGACGAGCGCGACAACCTGCGCGTCGTCAAGCTGAACATCGACGAGAACCAGCAGACCGCCGCGAACTACCAGATCCTCGCGATCCCGACGATGGTGCTGTTCCGCAACGGCCAGGAGGCCAAGCGCATCCAGGGCGCCATGCCCAAGCGGCGCCTCGAGGCCGAGCTCGAGCCCGCGCTCGCCTAGGCCCGCGCCAGCGCGATCCGCAGCTCGCGGCCTTCGATGGTGGCGGCGGCCTCGCCGTCGCCATCGCCGTAGGCCACCGACGTCGGCGAGCACCTCGCCCGTGACGTAGCCCTCGTACTCGCGGGCGGCGGCCAGCAGCTCGTCGTCGCCGCCCAGCCGCAGCTCGATCCGGTCCTCGACCTCGAGGCCGGCGGACTTGCGCGCGTTCTGCACCGCGTGGACGACCTCGCGCGCGAGCCCCTCGCGGCGCAGCTCGTCGTCGAGCTCGAGCTCGAGCGCCACCGCGTGTGAGCCCTCGCGCTCGAGCTGGTAGCCCTCGAGCGGCTTCATGACCAGCGACAGGTCGTCGGCGCCGAGGTCGTGGTCGTGGCCGTCGATGCTGATCCCGACGGGCGTGCCCTCGCGCAGCGCCGCGGCGACGTGCGCCGGCTCGAGCGCCTCGACCGCCGCGGCGACCTGCGGCATCGCCTTGCCGAAGCGCGGGCCGAGCGCGCGGTAGTTGGGCTTGATCTCGTAGGAGCCGAGCTCGTCGGCCTGGGCGACGTAGCGGATCTCCTTGACGTTGAGCTCCTCGCGCACGACGTCGCCGAGGCGATCCAGCGCGCGCGCGCTCGCGGTCCGCGGCGACCACCACGGCGGCGCGCAGCGGCTGGCGCACCTTGAGCTTGGACTGGCTGCGCGCGCTCAGCCCGAGGCCGACCGTCTCGCGCGCGACGGCCATGTCGAACTCCAGCGCCTCGTCGCGCTCGCCGGCCACCGGAAAGTCCTCCAGGTGCACGCTCGGCTCGGCGCCGTCGAGGTTGTCGTAGAGCTCGTCGGCGATGAACGGCGTGAACGGGGCGAGCAGCTTCGACACCGTGACCAGGCAGGTGTGCAGCGTCCCGAACGCCGCCGGGTCGCCGTCCCAGAAGCGCCGGCGCGAGCGCCGCACGTACCAGTTCGAGAGCTCGTCGACGAACGCCGCGATCGCGTGGCCGGCGCGCGTGGCGTCGTAGTCGTCGAGGCGCTCGCGGACGGTCGCCACCGTCGCCGACAGGCGCGAGAGCGCCCAGCGGTCGAGGTCGGTCGCCGGCCCGGCGAGCTCCGTGACGTCGTTGACGTTCGCGTACAGGACGTAGAAGCCGTACGTGTTCCACAGCTGGAGCAGGAACTGGCGCACCGACTCGCCGACCGTCTCGGTCGAGAACAGGTAGCCGTCCCACGGCTGCTTGGACGTCGAGGAAGTACCAGCGGAACGCGTCGGCGCCGTGCTGGTCGATGACCTCCCACGGCGGGACGATGTTCCCCAGCGACTTCGACATCTTCTTGCCCTCGGGGTCGGCGATGTGCCCGAGGACCAGCACGGTCTTGTAGGGCGCCTCGTCGAACAGCAGCGTCGAGACCGCGAGCAGCGAGTAGAACCAGCCGCGCGTCTGGTCGATCGCCTCGCAGATGTAGTTCGCGGGGAAGCGCTGCTCGAAGACGTCCTCGTTCTCGAACGGCGCGTGGTGCTGGGCGAACGGCATGCAGCCGGAGTCGAACCACACGTCGATCACCTCGGGCACGCGCTGCATCGGCTCGCCGCAGTCGGCGCAGTCCCACGTCGGCGCGTCGACGAACGGCCGGTGCGGATCCTCGAGCATGTCGCCCGACTTCTCCGCCAGCTCGGCCAGCGACCCGATGCACTCGGCGTGGCCGTTCGCGCAGCGCCACACCGGCAGCGGCGTGCCCCAGTAGCGCTCGCGCGAGATCGCCCAGTCGACGTTGTTCTCCAGCCAGCGCCCCATGCGGCCGTGCTTGATGTGCTCCGGGTGCCAGTCGACGGTCTCGTTGGCGGCCAGCAGGCGGTCGCGCAGCTTCGAGGTGCCGACGAACCACGACGGCTTGGCGTAGTAGAGGAGCGGCGTCCCGCAGCGCCAGCAGTGCGGGTAGGCGTGCAGGTAGGTCTCGGCGCGCAGCAGGCGCCCGCGCGCGCGCAGGTCCTCGACGATGTCGGGGTCGGCCTCCTTGACCCAGCGCCCGGCGTAGGGACCCATGCGGTCGACGTAGGTGCCGTCGAGCCGCACCGGGTTGATGACGTTGATGCCCTGCTCCTGGCCGAGCCGGTAGTCGTCCTCGCCGAAGGAGATCGAGGTGTGCACGATGCCGGTGCCGTCGTCGGCGCTGACGAAGTCGCCCGGCAGCACGGTGTGGCCCTTCGGCCCGAACTCCTCGGTCTTGATGAAGTCGAACGGCGGCTCGTAGCGGGTGCCGATGATCTCGCTGCCCGTGGAAGCGCTCGGCGACGCCGCGCGTCCTCGCCGAGCACCGCCTCCACGCGCGCCTCCGCGAGCACGTAGCCGTCCTCGGTGCGCACGTAGGTGAGGTCGGGCGCGACGGCGAGCGCGGCGTGGGAGAGCACCGTCCACGGCGTCGTCGTCCAGGCCAGCAGCCGGTCGCCGGCGCGCAGCGGGCCGACCGGCTCGGTGACCGGGAACGTCACGTAGATCGACGGGTCCTCGACGTCCTCGTAGCCCTGCGCGACCTCGTGCGAGCTCAGCGCGGTGCCGCAGCGCACGCAGTAGGGCACGACCCGGTGCCCCTCGAACAGCAGCTCGCGCTCCCACATCGTCTTCAGCGCCCACCAGACGGACTCGATGTAGGTGGTGTCGAGCGTGCGGTACGGGTGCTCGATGTCGACCCAGTAGCCGATCCGCTCGGTCAGCGCGTCCCAGTCCTCGAGGAACTCGAACACCGACTCGCGGCACTGCTGGTTGAACTCGGCGATGCCGTAGCGCTCGATGTCGTGCTTGGTCTTGAAGCCGAGCTTCTGCTCGACCGCGATCTCCACCGGCAGGCCGTGGCAGTCCCAGCCGCCCTTGCGCTCGACGTACTTGCCGAGCATCGTCTGGTAGCGGGGGAAGATGTCCTTGAACACGCGCGCGAGCACGTGGTGCGAGCCCGGGCGGCCGTTCGCGGTCGGCGGGCCCTCGTAGAACACGAACTCCTCGGCGCCCTGGCGGCGGCGGACCGACTCGCGGAAGATGTCGCGCTCGCGCCAGCGCTCGAGCACCTGCTGCTCGAGGGCGGGGAAGTCGGGGGTCTTGGGCAGCGGCCGGTGCGGGGTCACGGGAGGGGTGATTCTAGGTCGCGGCTTATCGTCCCCGGTGATGGACGACATCGAGATCCTGCTCGCGCTGCTCGCCGTCGCCGCCGGAGCCGTGTGGGTCGCCCGTGCGCTGGAGATCCCGTACCCGTTCCTGCTCGTGCTCGCGGGCGTCGGCGTCGGCTACCTGCCGGGCGTGTCGGAGATCGAGGTCGCGCCCGACGTGATCTTCCTCGTCTTCCTGCCGCCGCTCCTGCACGCGGCCGGCTGGCTCTCCTCCCCGCGCCACCTGCGCACCTACGCGACCGGCGTGACGCTGCTGGCCGGCGTCCTCGTCCTGCTCACCACCGGCGCCGTCGCCGTGGTCGCCCACGCGGTCATCCCCGGCCTGAGCTGGGGCGCGGCCTTCGTGCTCGGCGCGATCGTCTCCGCCACCGACACCGTCGCCGCCACCGCGGTCTTCCGCCGCCTTGGCGTGCCCGAGCGCGTCGTGGCGCTCGTCGAGGGCGAGAGCCTCGTCAACGACGGCACCGCGCTCGTGCTCTACCGCACCGCCGTGCCGGCCGCGGTGGCGGGCGCGTTCTCGCTCGGCGACGCCGCGCACGACTTCCTCCTCGTCGGCACGGGCGGCGCCGCGTTCGGCCTCGCGCTCGGCTGGCTCGTGCGGCCGGCTGCGCCGCCGCATCGACGACGACCTGATCGAGATCACGGTGACGCTGCTGACCGCCTACCTCGCGTTCATCGGCGCCGAGGAGCTCGGGCTCTCCGGCGTGCTGGCCGCCGTCGTCAGCGGCCTCTACCTCGGCGCGCGCTCGGCGCAGGACTTCTCCGCCGGCACGCGGCTGAAGGCCTACTCGTTCTGGGAGGTGCTCGTCTTCCTGCTCGAGTCGGTGCTGTTCATCCTCATCGGCCTGCAGTTCCAGGGCGTGCTCGACGCGCTCGAGGAGCGCTCCGCGGGCGAGCTGATCGGCTGGGCGGCCGCGGTGTGCGGCACGGTGATCGGCGTGCGGATCGTGTGGGTGATGCTCGTGCCGGGCCTCGGCCCGTTCAGCCGCCGCGAGCGCGCCGTCGTCGCCTGGAGCGGCATGCGCGGCGCGATCGCCCTCGCCGCCGCGCTGTCGCTGCCGCTCGACGTCCCGCAGCGCGAGGCGCTGCTGTTCGTCACGCTCGCGGTGATCGCGGTCACGCTCGGCCTGCAGGGGCTCACGCTGCCGCTGCTCATCAGCCGGCTCGGGGTCGAGGAGGACGCGGGCAGCGACGAGCGGATCAAGGCGCTGGCGCGCTTCCGCACCGTCGAGGCGGCGCTGGCCACGATCGCCGACCTCGCGTTCTCCGACGACCTGCCGATGCCGCTCGTGGACCGCGCGCGCGAGATGTACGGCGAGCGCTCGCGCCAGCTCGCCGGCGAATGCCGCGTGCCGGAGGCGGGCGGCAACGACCTCGACCCGGGCGATGGCTCGAGCTGCGCCGGCGCCTGATCGAGTCCGAGCGCGAGGCGCTGTTCGACCTGATCGACGAGGGCACGCGTCCCGATCTCGGTGATCCGCGAGGTCGAGCGCGACCTCGACCTCGAGGAGGAGCGGCTGAACCGGACGCCGGTGGCGAGCGCATGACGCACTGGCTGCACCCCGACGGCACGCGCGAGCTGATCATGTTCGGCGACTACGAATGCCCGCAGACGCGCGACGCCTGGCCCTACGTCGAGCGGCTGCATCGAGCGCTACGGCGACGAGCTGCGGCTCGGCTGGCGCCACTACCCGGTGCCGCGCCTGCACCCGCACGCGCTGCGCGCCGCCGAGGCGGCCGAGGCCGCCGGCGCCCAGGGCCGCTTCTGGCCCTACCACCGCCGGCTGCTCGCCTCCGACGACCTCAGCGACGACGCGCTGCTCGCGCTGGCGCGAGCCGAGGGGCTCGACGCCGACCGCATCGCGACCGAGCTGCGCGACGGGCGCCTACGCCGAGACGGTGCGCGCCGACAAGCAGGCCGGCCGCGAGCTGCCGCTCAAGCGCACGCCGACCTTCATCGCCCACGGCGAGCCGTGGGACGGCTTCTACGACGTCGAGACGCTGAGCGAGCTGATCGCGTGACCAAGGCCCTGACGGCAGTCGGCGCGGCGCTCGCGCTCGCCCTGCTGGTCCTGGGGCTGGTCATCTACCTCAACCGCGAGGAGGACGCGATCGCGGTCGACAACCTGCTCGCCGAGAGCATCACGCGCGAGATCGGGACGGCCGAGCAGCGCGGCGAGGACGTCGACCTCTCCGACGTCGACGCAGTTCGACTGGGACACGGTGCTGATCGCCGGGCAAGACCGCGACCCGCGCGGACATCTCGCGCGCGGTCGGATCGCCGTGGAAGGGCGACCTCGCGTTCCGCACCGGCGACCTGCTGATCTTCGTGCGCGGCAAGCACGTCGCGCGCTTCGCCGACTACCGCGGCGAGGGGCACTTCGAGGGCGTCAAGCGGCCGATCGCGCGCATCGACCGCGACGACGCGGTGTTCAGCGTTCGCTCGCTGGTGATCCGGCCGCGAGGCTCGGCGCCCAGTTCTCCATAGAGCCGCGGATGATCTCGGCGAGGTCGCTCTCGGAGGGCTCGCGCGGCGAGACGACCAGCAGCCGCTGCTGCTTGACCGCGCCCTCGACCAGCGCGTCCACGTCAGCGTCGTCGTAGCCGAGCTCGCGCACGCCGCTCGGCGCGCCGACGTCGCGCATCAGCTCGGTCAGCACGTCCGGCAGCGTGTTCTCGTCCGCGTCCGGGCAGCTCCTTGCCCGCGATCAGCTCGGCCGCGCGGCGGTGCTTCTCCGGGTCGGCCTCGTACGTGAAGCGGAACGCGGCCGGGCGCGGTGACGATCACCGACCAGCCGTGCGGGACGAACGGGTGGTCGTCGGGATAGCCGGGCGGCGGTACTCGTGCTTGAGCGACGCGATCGGATACGCGCAGGCGTGCGGGATGTGCACGCCGGCCGAGCCGAAGCCGATGCCGGCCAGGCTGGCGGCGAGCATCATCGCGCCGCGCGCCTCGAGGTCGTCGGCGTCCTGCACCGCGCGGCGCAGGTAGCGCCCGCCGTACTCGAGCGCCTTCGCCGACCACACGTCGGAGACCGGGTTGGCGCCCTGGTAGGGCGGCCGGTCGTCGGGCGACTCGGGCCGCTCGCGGCTGTCGTAGGGCTTGGAGACGAACGACTCGACCGCGTGGCAGACGACGTCGAGCCCGCACGACGAGGTGACCTCGGCGGGCACGCCGCGCAGGAGCTCGGGGTCGACGATGCCCTGGTGCGGGCGCAGGTAGCGGTGCGAGATGCCGCTCTTGGTCCGCTGGTCGGGGACGTCGAGCACGGCGACCGTGGTCGCCTCCGACCCGGTGCCCGGCCGTCGTCGGGATCGCCAGCAGCGGCTTCGAGCGGCCCCGGCGGCTTCTTGCCCTCGCCGACCGGCGGCGTTGACGTAGTCCATGATCGGCGCCGGGTGGGTCGCCACGAGGTCGGCGACCTTCGCGGTGTCGAGGCTCGAGCCGCCGCCGACCCCGACGAAGCCGTCGAAGTCGCCGTCGACCGCGAAGTCGGCCGCCTCCTGCAACGACTCCGCGGTCGGCTCGACGCGGGCGCGGTCGAAGACGACCGCCTCGATCCCGGCCGCCTCGATCGCCTCCACGATCCGGCCGGTGATCCCGGCCTCCACGATGCCGGGATCGCTGACCACCATCACCCTCGAGGCGCCCAGGCGCTTGAGCTCCCAGCCCGCGTCGGCGGAGGCGCCCGGCCCGAACTTGATCGGCGTCGCCTCGAGGGTGAAGACCGTCTCCTTGCTCACCGAACCCCCGTGGTCTCCCGCTCGCGGTCCTCGGCGGGCTTGCGCACGAAGCGCTCCGTCCGCGGCCGTCTCGGCGTCGATCTCGCCGATGTCCGACCGGAACGTCTCGCGTGCGAAGTACGTCGCGACGACCGTGATCAGGCCCAGGCCCATCATGTAGAGCGCGACAAGATACGGGTCGTCCCCGCCGGCGGCGAGC
This sequence comes from uncultured Actinomycetota bacterium, assembly GCA_963777095.1. GTDB lineage: Bacteria > Actinomycetota > Actinomycetes > Mycobacteriales > Geodermatophilaceae > CAVZOY01. The sequence goes on along the minus strand of CAVZOY010000004.1, from coordinate 572,097 downwards.
AGCGCCACGGCGATCAGCGGGGCGAAGCCACCGCCGAACACGGCCGCGAGCTGGTAGCCGACCGACGCGCCGGTGTAGCGCATGCGGGTCGCGAACAGCTCGGAGAAGTACGCCGCCTGCGGCCCGTACATCAGGTCGTGGCCGACGTTGACGCCGAGCACGATCGCGAGCCAGATCAGCACGGGCTCCTTCGTCTGCAGCAGCTCGAAGAACGGGATACACGAACAGCAGCGTGAACACGGCGCCCGCCATGTAGAGCTTGCGGCGCCCGACGCGGTCCGACAGCGCGCCGTAGAACGGCACCGTGAACAGCCCGATCGCCGCGGCGATGATCACGCCCGTGAGCATGGTGCTCTTCGGCATGTTCAGCGTCTCCTCGCCGTAGACGAGCACGAACACCGTGAAGATGTAGAAGCAGCCGTTCTCGGCGATCCGCATGCCCATCGCGGTCAGCACGTCGCGCTTGTGCTCCTTGACGAGGTCGACGATCGGCTTGTCCGACGCGGTGCCGCTGTCCTTGACCTCCTTGAACGCCGGCGACTCCATGACCGCCAGGCGGATGAAGAGACCGACCGCGACGAGCACGATCGAGATCAGGAACGGGATGCGCCAGCCCCAGGCCATGAACTGGTCCTCGGTGGTGGCGTTCTGCACGGTGATGAAGGCGACCGTCGAGAGCAGCAGGCCGGCCGGCACGCCCATCTGCGGGAACGCGCCGTAGAAGCCGCGCTTGCCCTTCGGCGCGTGCTCGACGGACATCAGCACCGCGCCGCCCCACTCGCCGCCGACGCCGATGCCCTGCGCGAAGCGCAGCAGGACCAGCAGGATCGGGGCGAGGATGCCGATCGACGCGTGCGTCGGCAGGCAGCCGATCAGGAACGTCGCGATGCCCATGATGAGCAGCGACGTGACGAGCATCGCCTTGCGGCCGATGCGGTCTCCGAAGTGACCGAAGACGATGCCGCCCAGCGGGCGGGCGGCGAAGCCGCGGCGAACGTGCCGAAGGCGGCAAGCGTGCCCATCAGCGGGCTCGAGCCCGGGAAGAACAGCTCGCCGAAGACGAGCGCGGCGGCCGTTCCGTAGAGGAAGAAGTCGTACCACTCGATCGTGGTCCCGATGAAGCTTGCGGCGACGACCTTGCGCAGGTTCTGCTTGTCCTCTGCAACAGGCTGCGCGGCGTCAAGACGCTCGACGGATGCCATGAGTCTTTCTCCTCCCAGTGAAAGTTGGCGTATCAAGGCCTACCCGACCGAACTTGATACGAATCGGCACAAATGGGCCGCCTCGACGCCCTCGATCTCTCACTCAAGCTCTCGCGCCAGGAAGAGGAGGAGAGCGCCTCGGCCGCGGCCCAGAAGCGGCTGCTGGCCCTGCGCCTGCGGCTCGGCGGGCTGATCGGCGAGCAGGACATCGGCCCGCCGGTGTGCGTGATGTTCGAGGGCTGGGACGCGAGCGGCAAGGGCGGCGCGATCAAGCGCCTCGTGACCCCGCTCGACCCGCGCCACGTGCGCGTCGTGCAGTTCGCGGCGCCCACCTACGACGAGAAGCGCCACCACTTCCTGGGGCGCTTCTGGCCCGCGCTGCCGGGCTGGGGCGGGATGGCCGTGCTCGACCGCTCGTGGTACGGGCGCGTGCTCGTCGAGCGGGTCGAGAAGTTCGCCACCAAGCGCGCAGTGGTCGCGCGCCTACGACGAGATCAACGAGTTCGAGCGCACGCTGTCGGCCGAGGGGATGGTGCTGATCAAGTTCTGGATGCACGTCTCCGACGAGGAGCAGCTCAAGCGCTTCGAGGCGCGCCGTGAGCGACCCGCTGAAGTCGTGGAAGCTGACCGACGAGGACTGGCGCAACCGCGAGAAGCGCAAGCAGTACACGACGGCGATCGAGGACATGCTCGAGCGCACCAGCACCGACGTGGCGCCGTGGCACCTCGTCGAGGGCGACTCGAAGCGCTGGGCGCGCGTGAAGGTCGTCGAGACGGTCTGCGAGCGGATCGAGGCCGGGCATGCGCGCGCGCGGCCTGCGACCCGCCGAAGGGCCGGCTCGGGCTGACGTCTAGCGCTTGCGGTGGGCCTTGCGCGCCTGCTTCTGGGCGCGCGTCTTCTTGCGCGCCCGCTCCTTCTCGCGCTGGCGGCGGTGGCGCTCCCTGCGGGTCGTGGCGGCGGCGCTCGGCCTCGTCGCTGACCCGGTGCTGGGGCAGCGTGCGGCGCGCGTCGCGGGAGATGAACCAGCCGATGAACACGAACGCGACGAGCAGCGCGCCGGCGATCAGGTAGAGCGTCGTGCGGCCGACGTCCTGGCCGAGGATGTTGCTGCTGTTGTCGTCGGGCGTCGGCGCCTCGGTCGGCGCGGGCTGCGGCAGCGGGCCGAACGGGGTGTCCTGGGCGAGCGCGGGCGCGGCCGGCGCGAGCAGGGCGAGGCAGAGCAGGAGGGCGGCGATGCGGCGCATGGCGGTGGCGAAGGTACTACGCCGGGGCGCCGGTGAGCGCCCATCGCTGCCCCGCGAAGCGCACGCCGAGCGTGAGCAGGCGGACCGCGAACAGCGCGGCGAGCCCTGCCCAGACGCCCTGGATGCCCCAGTCCTCGCGCAGCGCGAGCAGCGCCAGCGGGACGTAGACGGCCGAGGCGGCGAGCATGCTCCACATCAGGTAGCGGGTGTCGGAGGCGCCGATGAGGATCCCGTCGAGCGCGAACACCGCGCCGCCCGCCGGCATCAGTGCCGCGAACAGCGGCCACACGGCGTGCGCGCGCTCGATCACCGCGTCGTCGGAGGTGAACGCGTGCGGCAGCACGTCCGTCGAGCGCGAGCAGCACGACCGCGAACACGCGTGCCCGACCACGACCGACCAGCCGATCATCCGCACCGACGCGGCGCGCGCGCCGTCGGGGTCGCCGGCGCCGAGCATCCGCCCCACCATCACCTGCCCGGCGATCGCGATCGCGTCGAGCACGAGCGCGAGGAAGATGAAGAGCTGGAACGCGATCTGGTGCGCGCCGAGCGAGGCGGCGCCGACCCGCGCGAGCACCGCCGAGGCGACGAGGAACGACGCGAGCAGCGCGGTCGTGCGCACCGCGATCTCGCCGCCGATCTTCATCAGCGAGCGGATGCGATCGAGCCGCGGCGGCTCCCAGCCCGACGCGCGCGCCTGCACCCACACGAACGCGCCGCCCATCCCCGCCTGCGCGATCACCGTGCCCCACGCCGAGCCCGCGAGCCCCCAGTCGAAGCCGTAGACGAACAGCAGCTCGAGCACGACGTTGACCGAGTGCGCGACGACGAGGATCAGCAGCGGCGTGCGCAGGTCCGACATCCCGCGCAGGTAGCCCTGGCCCGCCGCGGCGAGCATGAAGAACGGCGAGCCGAGCGCGGCGATCCGCAGGTAGCAGGACGGCGCCGTCGAGGATCTCCCCCTCGCGCGCCCATCAGCTGCGCGACCGGCCGCGCGAGCAGCAGCGTGAGCAGCGCGAGCACGATGCCGATCCCCAGCCCGAGCCACAGCGCCTGCGCGCCGAGCGCCGCCGCTTCGTCCTCGCGCCCCGCGCCGTGCAGGCGCGAGACGCGCGCCGTCGTCCCGTAGGTGAGGAAGTTGAAGATCGTGAACGCCGAGCTCAGCACCGTCGCGGCGATCGCCAGCGAGGCGAGCTGGGTCGTGCCGAGGTGCCCGACGATCGCGGTGTCGACGAGCACGTAGAGCGGCTCGGCGGCCAGCGCGCCGAGCGCGGGCACGGCGAGCCTGAAGATCTCGCGGTCGTAGGGTGAGCGCAGCACGAGCCGTCCACCCTATGAAGCTCCGCCTCTACCACCACCACGACGGCGCGCGCGTCGCCTACCGCGAGGCGGGCACCGGGCCGCCGCTCGCGCTGCTGCACTCGGCGCTGCTGACCCACCGCGAGTTCGAGCCGCTCGTCGAGGAGCTCTCCGACCGCTTCCGCCTCGTGCTGCCCGACCTGCCGCTGCACGGCGACTCCGAGGACCGCCCGCGCCACCCCTACTCGCCGGACTGGATGGCCGAGGTGATCGCCGGCTTCTGCCGCGAGGTCTGCGGGCCGCGGCCGCTGGTCGGCGGCCACGACGTCGGCGCGCTGATCCTGCTGCGCGCCGTGCAGACGCGGCAGCTCACTCCCGGCCGGCTGGTGCTGATGCCGAGCGCGCTGCACCGCCGCCCGATGCGCCACCGGCTCGAGCGGATCGTGCTCGGCGCCGCGCGCGCGGGCGCCGTCCCGGGGCTCGACCGCGCCGTCTCGCACGCCGCGCGGCTGGCGTTCCGCCCGCAGGCCGGCGAGAGCCTGACCGCGCGCGGCAACCCGGCGGCGCGCGACCTCGTGCGCCACGCGTTCGCCGACGTCGGCGGCGACGCCACGCGCGCCCGCGCCTGGGCCCGCGCGGCGCGCCGCTGGCCGACCGGCGCGCAGTCCGACCTGCTCGACGCCTACCGCCTGATCGACGTCCCGACGCTGCTGCTGTGGGCCGACGAGGACCGCCTGCACCCGCTCGCGATCGCCGAGGAGGCGCTCGGCCTGCTGCCCGACGCGCAGCTGCGCGTGCTGCCGGGCACCGGCTTCCTGATGGCCTACGACGACCCGGTCGGCATGGCGCGCGAGCTCGCGGCGTTCTGCACCTGACGCAGCACGCGCAGGAAGTTCTCGTGCGCGAGCGAGCCGCAGCTCCGGCTCGCCCCAGCCGAGCGCGCGCAGGTCGTCGAGGACCAGCGGGAGGTCCTGCGCGCCGCGCAGCCCCTCGGGCAGCTCGCAGCCGTCGAAGTCCGAGCCGAGCGCGACGTGCTCGGGCCCGATGCGCGTCGGCGATGTAGTCGCGCGTGGCGCGCGATGTCGGTGCGCTGCGGCGCCGACGAACTCGTGGTGGAAGCAGATGCCGACCACGCCGCCGCGAGTCGCGCACCGCGTCGAGCTGGCGGTCGGTGAGGTTGCGCACGATGCGGCGACGAGCGCGTGGGCGCACGCGTGGGTGACGACCAGCGGGCGCTCGTCATCGCCGCCACGTCCCAGAAGCCGCGCTCGTTGAGGTGCGCGAGGTCGACGAGGATGCCGAGCTCCTCGCACGCGCGCACGAGCGCGCGGCCGGCGTCGGTCAGCCCCGGGCCGGTGCGTGCGGGCGGCGAGGACGCCGTGGCCGAACGCGTTCGGCCGGCTCCACGTGATGCCGAGCGAGCGCAGCCCGAACGCGTGCAGCGCGGGCAGCAGCTCGAGCTCCGGCGTCGACCGCCTCGGCGCCCTCGATGTGCATGACGGCGACGACGTCGCCGTCGAGCACGAGGTCCTCCGGCTCGCGCGCGATCCGCAGCGCTCCGGCGCGCTCGAGGTCGAGCAGCTTGCGCATGCGCGGAACGTGTGGCCGATCGCGCAGCTCGTGCCCGACCGCCGGCTCGGGCGTCGGCCGTCGCGCGCGCGCGAAGCCGTCGGGGTGCGGCGTGAAGATCGCGAAGAAGCCGCCCGCGAACCCGCCCTCGCGGGCGCGGGCGAGATCGAGGTGCCCGTCGGCGGAGCGCGTCCGCGAACGAGCGCTCCTCCAGCAGCACGTCGTTGTGACCGTCGAAGACCGGGATCGCCATCGCGATACGGTGACATGGTGCAGCACGAGCCCTGTTCGATCGGCCGCGCGATGGAGGTCCTCGGCGAGCGCTGGACCTTCCTGATCGTGCGCGAGGCCTTCTTCGGCGTCCGCCGCTTCACCGAGCTGCAGCGCAACCTCGGCATCGCGCGCAACATCCTGTCGGCGCGCCTGCAGACGCTGACGCGCGCCGGGATCCTCGAGAAGATCCTCTACCAGCAGGAGCCCGAGCGCTACGAGTACAAGCTGACCGCGACGCGGCCGCGACCTGTATCCGGCGATCGTCTCGATCATGCGCTGGGGCGACGAGTACCTCGCCGGCGAGGCCGGCCCGCCGCTGCTCCTCTACCACCAGGAGTGCGGCCACCACGCCGAGCCGACGCTCGTGTGCAGCCACTGCCGCGAGCCGCTGGACCCGCGCAAGGTGACCCCCGAGCCGGGGCCGGGCGCGCGCGTCGATACCGTTTCGCCCCTATGACCGTGCAAGACACCACCACCCAGCTCTGGGGCGGCGAGACCACCAAGGCCGTCGACAACTTCCCCGTCTCCGGCGAGCGCGTCCCTGTCCACGTCGTGCGCTGGCTCGGCCGCATCAAGGGCGCCGCCGCGCGCGCCAACGCCGAGCTCGGCCTGCTCGACGCCGACCTCGCCAAGCGGATCGCCGAGGCGGCCGACGAGATCGCCGAGGGCAAGCACGACGACCAGTTCCCGATCGACGTCTTCCAGACCGGCTCGGGCACCTCGTCGAACATGAACGCCAACGAGGTCATCGCGAACCTCGCCGGCGAGGGCGCGCACCCCAACGACCACGTGAACATGGGGCAGTCCTCCAACGACGTCTTCCCGAGCGCCGTGCACCTCGCCGCGCTCGGCGTCGCGACCGACCAGCTGCTGCCCGCGCTCGAGCAGCTCGAGGCGCTCGCTGCAGGCGAAGGCCGACGCGTTCGCCGACATCGTCAAGTCCGGCCGCACGCACCTGATGGACGCCGTGCCGGTCACGCTCGGCCAGGAGTTCGGCGGCTACGCGGCGCAGATCCGCCTCGGCGCCAAGCGCGTGCGCAACGCGCTCCCGCAGGTCGCGCAGATCCCGCTCGGCGGCACCGCCACCGGCACCGGGCTCAACACCCACCCCGACTTCGCCGCCAAGGTGCGCGAGAAGCTGACGGCCGACACCGGCCTCGAGATCAACGCCGCCCGAGGACCCGTTCGAGGCGCAGGCCAACCGCGACGCGCTCGTCGAGCTGTCGGGCGCGCTGAAGGTGATCGCGGTCTCGCTGACCAAGATCGCCAACGACCTCGCGCTGATGGGCTCCGGCCCGCGCGTCGGCATCGGCGAGATCTACCTGCCCGAGCTGCAGAAGGGCTCGTCGATCATGCCCGGCAAGGTCAACCCGGTGATGCCCGAGGTCGTGCTCCAGGTCGCCGCGCAGGTGATCGGCAACGACACCGCGATCACCGTCGGCGGCATGCAGGGCCAGTTCGAGCTCAACGTGCGGATCCCGCTGATCGCGCGCAACCTGCTGCAGTCGCTCGAGCTGCTCTCGAACGCCTCGGTCGCTGCTGGCCGAGAAGTGCGTCGACGGCATCGAGCCCAACGAGGAGGGCCTGCGCAAGCTCGGCCGAGGGCACGCTCGCGGTCGCCACGGCGCTCAACCCGTTCATCGGCTACGACAAGGCGGCGGAGATCGTCAAGGCCGCGTCGGCAGAGCGGCGGCACGCTGCGCGAGGTCGCGCGCGAGCACGGCGTCGACGAGGAGACGCTCGACAAGGCGCTCGACCTGCGCAAGATCGCCGCCGGCTCGAAGGCCGACGCGTGAGCGGCCTCGAGCGGCGCGGCGGGTCGCAAGCCGTCGCGCCGCGCGCGCGAGCAGCGCGCCTACCGGCTGGTGCAGGTCGGCGGCGCGGCCGGGCTCGTCGCGGTGGTCGGCGCCGTGCTCGCGATCCTCGGCGTCCTCGGCTGGAGCCTCACCGTGTTCGCGGTCATCGTGGCGGTCATCTGCGCGGTGCTGTTCCGCCGCACTACGGGCTGAGCCGCTCGCTGCGCCAGCCGCCTCGCCCTCGCGCAGGTAGTGCGTGCGGTCGTGGAGGCGGTTGGCGCGGCCCTCCCAGAACTCGATCGCGGTCGGGCGCAGCAGGTAGCCGCCCCAGTACTCCGGGCGCGGGACCTCGTCGGCGTATCGCTCGCCGAGCTCGGCGAGCGCGTCGTCGAGCACCTCGCGCCCCGGGATCACCGTGCCCTGGCGCGACGCCCACGCGCCGAGCTGCGAGCCGCGGGCGCGCGAGGCGAAGTAGGCGTCGGACTCCTCCGCGCTCGAGCCGCTCGACCGGGCCCTCGGCGCGCAGCTGGCGCTGCAGCGCCGGCCACCACAGCGCGAGCGCGGCGACCGGGTTGGCGTCGAGCTCGCGGCCCTTGCGGCTGCCGTAGTTGGTGAAGAAGCGCAGCCCGCGCTCGTCGACGCCGCGCACGCAGCACGAAGCGCACCGACGGCACGCCGTCGGGCGAGGCGGTCGCGAGCGCGGCGCCGGCCGGCTCGGGCACGCCGGCGGCGGCCGCCTCCTCGAGCCAGGTCCGCGCTCGGGCGAGCGGGTCGGGCATGGCCCGGAGACTAGGGCGAGGGCTCAGCGCGTGCGCAGCGTGCGCGCTCTTCGCGCGGCGCGGGCGCCAGCACGGCGTTGCCGAGGAAGCGCACGCGGACCGTCAGCTTGCCGCTCTTGGGGAAGCGCTTGCGCGAGCGGAACGTCACGCGCGAGCGGTAGCTGCAGGTGCGTGCTCAGCGCCACGCGGCGGGTGGAGATCGTCTTGCGCGCCGCCTTGATCTGCACCGCGACGTCGCCGCTGGCGCAGGCCTGCTTGCGCGTGACGCCGGCCGGCAGCCGCAGCACGCCGCGTGGTCGTGAAGCGGAACGGCCGGCGGCGGTCGGTGCGCGGCGTCGTCTTCGCGCTCAGCGAGCGCGGCGGCGAAGCGGTTGACGCGTGACGCTCGCGCAGGCGGCGCCGGTCTGGCCGGCGCTGTCGGTCGCCACCGCGACGAGCGTCGTGCGGCCGACGTCGTCGGCGGTCAGGCGGTACGCGCACTCGTAGGGCGCGGTCGTGTCGGTGCAGACGACGCGCTCGCCGGCCAGGAAGCGCACGGAGGCGACGCCGCGGTCGTCGGCGGCGGTGGCCGCCAGCGTCGGGCGTGCCGCTGAGGTGCGCGCCGGCGGCGGGGCTCGTGAACGCGACGGTCGGCGGCGCGTCCTCGCCGGGCCGGGCTTGGCCGGCACGACGATCGGCGCGGCGCGCTGAGCGCCGTCCGGCCGCTGCCATCGGTCGCGATCGCGTCGAGCACGTACTCGCCGGCGGCCAGCTGCGTCGGTGTCGAGCGACGACCGAGTAGCTCGAGCGCGTCGGCGGTGGTGTCGACGCCGATCGAGCGGCCGTTGGCGCGGAACTCGACCTGCTCGATCCCGCGCGCGTCGGACGCGGTCGCGGCCGACGGTCACCGTCCCGGAGACCGTCGCGTCGGGCGCCGGGCGCGGTCAGCGCCACCTCGGGGTCGGTCGCGTCGGTGTTGCGGTAGACGAACACGCCGTCCGGGCCGCCGAACGCGACGTAGCCGCGCGAGACCGCCGGCTGGCCGACGCCGGTGCTGTCGGCGCCGCGTTGGCGGCGTCGCGGGTGAAGTCGGCGGGCGGGACGGTCTTGCCGTCGCTGAGGCGGCCGACGATCTGCTCGCCGCGGTCGTTGGTGACGTAGTAGAGCGGGCCCGGACGTGGCCGGCGTCGTCTGGCGGAAGCCGTCGTCGCCGGCCGCCAGTCGCTCTCGAAGTCGATCTCGCCGGTGAGGTCCATGTCGCGCGTCGTGGCGAGGAAGAGGTTCGTGCGAGGTGGGGATCAGCACCTCGGCGTCCTCGGGATCGGCGGTCGCGAGCTGGCTGACCGCGAGCGCCGGGCGCCGGGTCGGTGTCCGGGATCGGCAGGAACTCGAACTGGAACTCGAACGCGCCGTCGACGACGTGCAGCTTGTAGGCGACCGTGTCGTCGCCGCCGGGCGGGAAGAACGGGAACACGGCGGAGGCCGCGACGTAGACGAACGGCGCCTCGCTCGGCGAGCGTGCCCGTCGGGCTGCACCGGGACGCTCGGCGTCATCACGTCGTCGGCGGCGATGGCGGGGCCGGCCGAAGTCGACCTTGAGGTCGATCGAGCGCGCCCGGGCGCCAGGTCCGACGGCGCGGTAGGTGCGCAGGAAGCCGTCCGTCGGTCCCGATCGCCACGTGCGGGGTCGGCGTGCCGAGCACGTCGAGGTGCAGCAGCGCCGGGCTGGCGACCGGGTTCGCGTTGACGTCGCCGCTGTGGTGACCGTGCCGAACGCTGCGCCGTGCGTCTGCGCGTCAGCCACCGGCACCTTGAACAGCCGGCCGCCCGCGACGAAGAACAGCGAGCGGCTGCCGTCGGACGCCGCCGGCGTGGCGAGCAGCGAGGACGCGACGCGTCATGCCGGTCGTGCCCGGCACGGTGAAGCTCCTCGACCAGGCTGCCGTCCGCCTCGTCGAAGTGGGCGATCTCGATGTCCGGGCCGTCGTTGTGGGCGACGAAGAGCTGGCCGAGCGCCGTCTCGGTCGACGTGTCGGCGAACGCGACGTTGGCGCGGTTGTCGCCCGGGACGCCGATCGGCCCGAAGACGTCGGCGTCGTCGCCGACGTCGGCGCCGCCGACCGCGGTGCCGTCGCTCGAGCCGGCGCAGGTGCACGACGCCGTCGGTCGTGCCGTACATCACGCGCTGCTGGCTCGGCGGCCCGCCGCTGGTGACCAGCGCGGTCTTGACCGGGACGCCGTCGTCGCGCTTCCACACCGCGCTCGAGCGGCGCGGTGCCGGCGTCGACCGGCTGTGCGCCCGAGCGGCCGGCGTCGCCGCCGAAGCCGGGCCAGTGCGCGGCCTGGGCGCCCGGAACCAGGCAGGCGAACAGGGCGCCCGCGAGCAGGGCGACGCGGAACAACGACATTCGGGGGGACGACGTCATCGAAGGCCTTCGAGCAGAGCCATCGGCCAAACGGTGCGCCGCCTCGCGGGCTCCTGGACGAAGAACCTACCTTTCGACACGGCGTCACCAGCCCCTGCGCAGGAGCGCGGGCGCCACCCCCGAATGCGGGCCTGTGGAGCTCGACGCCTATGAGCGGCGCTTCCGGCGCGCCGGCCTGCCGCTCTTCATCGAGGGCTGGAACGCGAGCGGGGACGTCTTCACCCGCGCGGTGCCGCTGCTCGCGCTCGTGTTCGTCGGCGAGGTGCTCGGCGCGCTCGACAGCGACTGGTCGGTGTGGGCGAACCTCGCCGCCGGGCTCGGCGGGCTGGCGATCCTGCTCTCGGGCTTCGGGCTGCTGAACCTGGCTGCGCGGGCGGCGCTTCTTCGAGCTCCCCCACCGCGTCGGGCGGCTCGAGCTCGGCGATCTTCGTCGTCCTGCCGGCGCTGCTGCCGCTCGTGTTCAGCGGCCAGGTCGTCAGCGCGCTCGTCACCGCGGCCGCCAACCTCGCTGCTGCTCGGCGCTCGTCTACCTCGTGATCGGCTTCGGGCTCGTGTTCATCCTGCGCTGGGCGGCGCGCCAGCTCCCGCGAGGGGCTGACGACGTCGCTGGCGGTGCTGACCCGCGCGATCCCGCTGCTGCTCGTGTTCTCGCTCGTGCTGTTCATCAACACCGAGATGTGGCAGGTCTTCTCGCTGATGCCGCAGGCCTACCTGGTCGCCGTGGCCGGCCTGCTGGCGCTCGTCGCCGCCGCGTTCCTCGTCGGCCGGCTGCCGCGCGAGGTCGTGCGCCTGCAGGGCGACGGGCCGGCGCTGAACCCGCGCCAGCGCGTCAACGTCGGCCTCGTCATGTTCGTCTCGCAGGCGCTGCAGGTGCTCGTCGTCAGCCTCGCGCTGGCGGGCTTCTTCGTCGTCTTCGGCGCGCTGACGATCGGGCCCGAGGTGCGCGAGTCGTGGATCGGCTCGCGCGGCACCGCCGATCGGCCCCTCGATCGAGCTCCTCGGCGGCCGCCTGACGATCACCGAGGAGCTGCTGCGCGTGTCCGGCGCGATCGCCGCGTTCGGCGGCGTCTACTACGCGATCGCGGTGCTCACCGACTCGACCTACCGCGAGGAGTTCCTCGAGGACATCGTCGGCGAGCTGCGCGAGACGTTCGCGCTGCGCGCCGAGTACCTCGCGCTCAGAGGTTCATCGCCACGTACTTGATCTCGAGGTACTCGTGGATGCCCTCGGCGCCGCCCTCGCGGCCGAAGCCGGACTGCTTGACGCCGCCGAACGGCGCCGCCGGGTTCGAGACGAGGCCCTGGTTGAGGCCGACCATGCCGGTGTCGAGCGCCTCGCAGACGCGGAACGCGCGCTTGATGTCGCTGGTGTAGACGTAGGCGACGAGCCCGTACTCGGTGTCGTTGGCCGCCGCCACGGCGGCCTCCTCGTCGTCGAAGCTCGCGACCGGGCGCGACCGGGCCGAAGATCTCCTCCTTGAGCAGCCGCGCCTCGACCGGCACGCCGGCGAGCACCGTCGGCTCGAAGAAGTAGCCGGCGCCGTCGCGCTCGGTGCCGCCGAGCACGACGCTGCGCGCCCTTGCTCGTCGCGTCGTCGACGAGCTCCTCGACCTTCTCGCGCTGCGTCGCCGTCGATCAGCGGCCCGACCTTGACGTCGTCCTCGGTGCCGCGCCCGACCGGCATCTCGGCGAGCTTGGCGGCGAGCTTCTCGGCGAACTCGTCCTGCAGCTTCTCGGCGACGTGGAAGCGGTTGGCCGCCGTGCACGCCTCGCCGATGTTGCGCATCTTGGCGATCACCGCGCCCTCGACCGCGTCGTCGACGTCGGCGTCGTCGAAGACGAGGAACGGCGCGTTCCCGCCCGAGCTCCATCGACACGCGCAGGATGTTGTGCGCGGACTGCTCGATCAGCTTGCGGCCGACCTCGGTCGAGCCGGTGAACGACAGCTTGCGCAGGCGCGCGTCGCCGATGATCGGCTTCGAGACGTCGCTCGACTTGCTCGAGGTGACGATGTTGAGCACGCCGGCGGGCAGCCCGGACTCCTCGAGGATCTCGCCGAGCGCGAGCATCGACAGCGGCGTCTGCTGCGCGGGCTTGACCACCATCGTGCAGCCCGCCGCGATCGCCGGCCCGATCTTGCGCGTCCCCATCGCCATGGGGAAGTTCCAGGGCGTGATCATGTAACAGGGGCCCACCGGCTGGCGCATGGTCAGCAGCCGCCCGGCGCCGTTGGGCGCGGTCGCGTAGCGGCCCTCGATCCGCACCGCCTCCTCGGCGAACCAGCGGAAGAACTCCGACGCGTAGGCGATCTCGGCCTTCGACTCGGCGAGCGGCTTGCCCATCTCGAGCGTCATCACCAGCGCGAGCTCGTCGGCCTTCGCGGTGATCGCCTCGTAGGCGCGGCGCAGGATCTCGCCGCGCTCGCGCGGCGGGTGGGCGGCCCACTCGGCCTGCACGGCGCAGGCGGCGTCGAGCGCGGCCGACGCGTCCTCGGGCGTCGCGTCGGCGACCGAGGCGATCGCCTCGCCCGTCGAGGGGTCCTCGACGTCGAGCGTGGCGCCGCCGGATGCCTCGCGCCACTCGCCGCCGATGAACAGCTGCGTGTTGACGTTGGTGAGGGCGCTCTTCTCCTGATCAGCGGTGATGCTCATGCGGCAACTGTCTCCGTTCCGAGTTCTTCCGAGATCGCCACGTCGATCGAGTAGTCGATCGGCAGCACGATCAGGGACGGCAGGTCGAGGGTCAGCGCGTGGCGCAGGTGACGGCCGAAGTCGTCGGTCTTCTCGCAGCGCCAGGCCGGCATCCCGAAGGCGTCGGCCAGCTTGACGAAGTCGGGGTTGGTGAAGTCGGTGCCGAAGTGGCGGCCGAACTTCTTGTCCTGCTTCCAGACGATCGAGCCGTACTGCGAGTTCTCCCAGATCACGTTGACGATCGGGGTCTTCAGGCGCACGGCGGTCTCGAGCTCCTGGCAGTTCATGAGGAAGCCGCCGTCGCCGTTGACGGTGATCACGTTGCGCTCGGGGTGGACGAGCTTGGCGGCGATCGCGGTCGGCAGCGCGATCCCCATGCCGGCGAGCCCGTTGGCGATGAACACCGTGTTCGGCTCGTGGGCGGGGAACATGCGCGCGATCCACAGCTTGTGCAGGCCGACGTCGGAGATCAGCAGGTCCTCGCGGCCCATCGCGTCGCGGATCTCCCACAGCGCGCGCGGCGGCTGCATCGGGAACGAGTCGTCGCCCTTGGCCGACATGAAGCGCCCGAGGACGATGTCGTTGAGCCGCGAGTCCTGGGCGCGTCGTGCGGCGCCTCGCGCAGCTCCTCGGCCAGGCGGGTGAGGATGTGGTAGAGGTCGCCGACGAGGTCGACCTCGGTCTGGAAGTGCTCGTCGACCTCGGCCGAGGTCGTGTCGATGCAGACGATCTTCTTGTTCTTCTTGGGGTTCCAGTGCTCCGGGGAGTGCTCGACGAGGTCGTAGCCGACGGTGATCACCACGTCGGCGTCCTCGAAGCCCGCGAGCGTGTAGTCGCGCGACTGCAGCCCGACGGTGCCGAGCCAGTGCGGGTCCTCGTAGTCGAGCAGGCCCTTGCCCATGAACGTCTCGGCGACGCCGATGCCGGTGGCGCGGGCGAACTCGCGCAGCGCGGGGGCGGCGCCGACGCGGGCGACGCCGTTGCCGGCCAGCACGACCGGGTTGATCGCGGAGCGGATGATCGAGACCGCCTTGAGCAGCTCGGGCGCCGACGGCTCGGGGCTGCGGATCTGCGTGCGCGCGGGCAGCGGCACGGCGTCGAGCGGTCGCCGCCATCACGTCCTCGGGCAGCTCGATGTGCGTCGGGCCGGGCTTCTGCGCCTGCGCGACCTTGAACGCCTTGCGCACGACCTCGGGGATGATGTGGCTCGAGTTCAGCCGCGCGTTCCACTTCGTCACCGGCTTCATGATCGAGACGATGTCGATGTACTGGTGCGACTCCTTGTGCATGCGCTCGAGGTCGCCCTGGCCGGTCAGGGCGACGAGCGGCGAGCGGTCGAGGAAGGCGTCGGCGACCGCGGTGATCAGGTTCGTGGCGCCCGGGCCGAGCGTGCCGAGGCAGACGCCGGCGCGCTGCGTGAGGCGGCCGTACATGTCCGCCATGTAGGCCCCGCCCTGCTCATGTCGAACCGGGATGAAGTCGACACTGGAGTTGGCGAGCGACTCGTTGAGGTCGAGCGTCTCCTCGCCCGGGATCCCGAAGACGTACTTGACCCCCTCGACCTCCAAGCACTCCACGAACAGGTCCGACGCCTTGCGCTCCATTCGCCCGAAACTTCTCCCCTCCGGTCGTGTCGGGCTAACGTAGCCGTCGATCCACTTCTCATGCGCGCTCGGACCTTCCTGCTGACCCTCCTCGTGACCTGCCTGCTGCCCGCCGGCACGGCGGCGGCTGCCTCGAAGTTCACGATCCGCGGCGCGGGCTTCGGCCACGGCGTCGGGATGAGCCAGTACGGCGCCTACGGGTTCGCGCTCAACGGCAGCGGCTACCGCGACATCCTCGCCCACTACTACACGGGCACCGCGATCGGGACGCTCGATCCGAACCAGCGCGTGCGCGTGCTGCTGCAGTCGGTGCGCGGGCTCGGCGTCGTTCACCGGCGCGGTGCGCGCAGGCCGGCGGCGGCTGTCGTCGCGCAAGACCTACTTCGTGCGCCGCCGCGGCGCGGCGCGTGCAGCTGCGCTCGTCGCGCGGCAAGCGCATGGGCACCTACAGCGCGCTGCGCGTCACCGGGCGCGGCGGCATGGTGACGCTGCGCGGCCGCGCGGCCAACGGGCGCGTCGAGCGGCGCCTACCGCGGCGCGATCGACTTCTCGCCCGGCGCGTTCTCCGGCGTCGACGCCATCAACGCGCTCTCGCTCGACACCTACCTGCAGGGCGTCGTGCCCGACGAGTCGCCGCCCTCGTGGCCGCTCGAGGCGCTCAAGGCGCAGGCCGTCGCGGCGCGCACCTACGCGGTGGCGACGATGAAGCCGGGCGCCGGCTTCGACCTCTACCCCGACACGCGCTCGCAGGTCTACGGCGGCGTGGCGGCCGAGGAGGCCTCGACCAACCAGGCGATCGCGGAGACGCGCGGCGAGGTCGTGACCTACAACGGCGTGCCGGTCGTCACCTACTTCTTCTCCACCTCGGGCGGGCGCACCGAGGACGTCGAGAACACGCCGCTCGGCAACGAGCCGCGGCCGTGGCTGAAGTCGGTCGACGACCCCTACGACGACGACGTCCCCGCGCCACCGCTGGGGCCCGATCCGGATGACCCTCAAGCAGGCCGGCCGCAAGCTCGGCGGGCTGGTCAAGGGCAAGTTCCGCGGCATCGAGGTCGTGCAGCGCGGCCGCTCGCCGCGGATCGTCGAGGCCGACGTGATCGGCTCCCGCGGCCGCACGCGCGTGACCGGCGGCCAGCTGCGCGCGCGGCTCGGGCTGTTCGACACCTGGGCGTTCTTCACCTCGATCACCACCGGCGAGGAGCCCGCCGCCCGAGCCGGAGCCGAGGGCCCGCCGACCGGCGGCGCCGAGCCGTTCGGCTCCGCGGCGTGGCTGCACGCGCACCCCGTCGGCCGGCTGTCCGGCCGCGTGCTGCCGGTGCTCAAGAGCGGCACGGCGCTCGTGCAGCGGCGCGACGCCGGCAAGTGGGTCACCGTCGGCGTGGCGCGCGTGGGCGCGGCGGGCGCTACCGCTACAACGTGACCGTGCCCGGGACCTACCGGGTCCGGTACCACGACGAGAACGGCCCCGCCGTCCGCGTCCGCTGATCCGCTCGGTCATCTTCGACTGCGACGGGGTCCTGGTCGACTCCGAGGCGATCTCCAACCGCGTGCTCGCCGGGCTGCTGACCGACATCGGCATGCCGATGACGCCGGAGGCGTCGGTCGAGACGTTCATGGGCCGCTCGTGGAAGACCGTCATCGCCTACGCCGACGAGCGCGGCGGGCTGCCCGAGGGCTTCCGCCGCCGCTACCTCGACGCGATGTTCGCCGCCTTCGAGAAGGAGCTGCGGCCGGTGCCGGGCGTGCTGGCCGCGCTCGACGCGATCGCGCTGCCCAACTGCGTGGCCTCGAGCGCGTCGGTCGAGAAGATGCGCTTCACGCTCGGCCACACCGGGCTGTGGGACCGCTTCGAGGGCCGGATCTTCAGCGCCACGAGGTCGAGCACGGCAAGCCGGCGCCCGACCTGTTCCTGCACGCGGCGGCGACGATGGGCTGGGAGCCGGGCGAGTGCGCGGTGGTGGAGGACTCGCCCGCGGGCGTCGAGGCGGGCGTCGCGCGCCGGGATGACCGTGTTCGGCTACGCCGGCACGACGCCGGCGCGAGCGGCTCGACGGCGCCGCCCGCGTGTTCACCGACATGGCCGAGCTGCCGGGGCTGCTTCAGCCCTCGTAGAGCGCGCGCGAGCGTCTCCGCGACGCACACGGGCTTCTCGGTGCCCTCGTGCTCGAAGGTCAGCTCGAGCGTGACCTGGGCGCCGCCCTGGATCGGCTCGACGCCGGCGAGCTTGGCGCTCATGCGCACCTTGCCGCCGACCGGCAGCGGCGCCGGGAAGCGGACCTTGTTGAGCCCGTAGTTGATGCCGAACGCGAAGCCCTCGAACTTGAGGATCTCGCTCGGAGAAGCGGGGCGCCAGCGAGAGCGTGTAGTAGCCGTGGGCGATCGTGCCGCCGAACGGCGTGTCCTTGGCGCGCTCGGGGTCGACGTGGATCCACTGGTGGTCGCCGGTGACGTCGGCGAACGTGTCGATGTCCTTCTGGGTGACCTCGTGCCAGTCGCTCGTCCCGAGGTCCTGGCCCTCGGCCTCCTTGAGCTGGTCGAGTCCGGTGATCGTCGTCATGCGCGGCACTATAGGTTGCGGTGATGGCCGGACCGCTGCTCGTCGCCGACGCCCCGCACCTGCTCTACCGCGCGTTCTACGCGCTGCCGGACTCGATCACCGGCCCCGACGACCAGCCGGTCAACGCGCTGCTGGGCTCGGTCAACGTGACGCTGCAGGTGATCGAGGAGCACGCGCCGCGCGCGATCGTCATGTGCTTCGGCGCCGAGGCGGCCGACTACCGCACCGACGCGTTCCCCGCCTACCACGCCGACCGCCCGCCGATGCCCGACGGGCTCGCCTCGCAGTGGGCGAAGGCGCCGGCGCTGTACGAGGCGTTCGGCTGGACCGTGCTCGACCACGACGGGCTCGAGGCCGACGACCTCCTGCACTCGCTCGCGCTCGCCGAGGAGCGCGCGGGCGGCAAGGCGCTGATCTTCACCGGCGACCGCGACCTCTTCCAGTGCGCGACGGAGAACGTCCACGTCCTGATGCAGCAGGCGCGCAAGGGCTTCACCGAGATGGGCCCGGACGAGGTGCGCGAGCGCTACGGCATCGGGCCCGAGCAGGTCCCGGACTTCATCGCGCTGCGCGGCGACCCGTCCGACGGCCTGCCGGGCGCGAAGGGCATCGGCGCCAAGACCGCGGCGGACATCCTCCAGCGCAAGGGCGACCTCGAGCACGCGATCCTCGGCGCGATCCGCGAGAAGCCGTCGGTCCGGCGCGCGCTGATCGAGCAGGCCGACGAGCTGCGCTCGTTCAAGGAGATCGCGACGCTGGTGGAGGTCGAGCTCGACGCCGTCGAGGACCGCGAGCCGACTGGGCGGGCGGCGCCGCGGCGGCGCAGGAGCTCGGCATGAACCGGCTGGCGGAGCGGCTCGAGAAGCTGGCCGAGGAGGCCTGAGCCGGATACGGTCGGCCTGCCATGGGGCCCACCCTGGTCGGTCGAGAGCAGGAGGTGGCGACGGCTCTCGAGAGCCTCGAGCTCCTCGCTGCGGGGAGCGCCGCGCTCGCGATCGAGGGCGACGCGGGCATCGGCAAGAGCGCCCTCTGGCAGCTCGCGGTCGGCGCGGCGCGCGAGCGAGGGCTGCGGGTGCTCGAGGCGCGCCCGTCGGAGGCCGAGCAGGCGCTCTCCTACGCAGCGCTCGGCGACCTGCTGCGGCCCGAGCTCGACGCGCTCGAGGGGCTGCCCGGCCCGCAGCGCCGCGCGCTCGAGGTCGCGCTGCTGCTCGCCGACCCGGACGGCGCAGCACCCGACCAGCGGGCGATCGCGGTCGCCACGCTGGGGGCGCTGCGCGCGCTGAGCGAACCGCAGCCGGTGGGGCTCGCCATCGACGACCTGCAGTGGCTCGACGCCGACTCGGCGCGGGCGCTCACGTTCGCGCTGCGGCGTCTGGCCGGCGAACCGTTGCTCGCGCTGCTGGCGCGGCGCAGCGACCGCCCCGCCGGCCTGCCGCTGGGGCTCGACGCGTGGGACGACGCGCGCGTCCTGCGCGTCCCGCTCGCGCCGCTCGGCCCGCGGACATGCACACGCTGCTCCGGAGCGGCTCGGGTTGCGGCTCGCGCGGCCGCTGCTGCTGCGGGTCCACGCCGCCGCGGGCGGCAACCCGCTGTACGGGCTCGAGCTCGCTCGCGCGCTCCTGCGCCACGAGGGCGGGCTCGCGCCGACCGCGGCGCTGCCCGAGCCGGAGACGCTCGAGGGTGTCGTCGGCGAGCGGCTCAGCGCGCTGTCGCCCGCCGCGCAGCTGGTGCTCGCCGCCGTGGCGGCGCTGGCCGAGCCGCAGCCCGCGGTCGTCGGCGCCATCGCGGACGAGGCCCCGGCGGGATCGAGGAGGCGCTGGCAGAGCGGCGTGCTCCAGCTCGAGGACGACCGCCTGCGGCTCGCGCATCCTCTCTTCGGTTCCGTCGCCACCGCGCGGCTGCGGCCCGACCGTCTCCGCCTCCTCCACCGCCGGCTCGCCGACCTGGTCGAGGACTTCGAACAGCGCGCGCTGCACGTCGCGCTGGCCGCGCAGGCACCCGACCGCGCGCGCTCAGATCGTCGCCGAGGCGGCCCGTCGTGCCGCAGCGCGCGGCGCCCCCGACGCCGCCCTCCAACTCGTCGAGCACGCGCTGCGGCTCGCGCCCGCCGAGCCCGCGGCCGAGCGCGCCGCGCTCATCCTCGAGGGCTCCGACCTCGCGTTCGCCGCCGGCGACACCGGGCGCGCGAGCGGCTGCTGCACGACGCGCTCGAGCTGGCCGACCCCGCCCAGCGCGCCTCGGTGCTCGTGCGGCTCGCGATGCTCGCCACCTACGACGGCAGCATCCTCGAGGCCCGCGATCTCGCCGAGCAGGCGCTCGGCGAGGCGGGCGACGACCCGGCCGCGCGTGTCGTCGTCCTGCGCCGACTCGCGCTTACGCACCTGCTGCGTGCCGAGCTCCTCGTAGGCGGAGCGCACGCCGCGAGCGCCGCGGAGCTCGCGCAGGCCTCCGAGCCGCTCGAGTCGGCGGCGCGGGCCCTCGCCAACCTCGCCTGCATCCAGGCGCTGCGCGGCCGCTGGGCCGACGCGTCTCCGGCGATCGAGCGGGCGCTGGCACTCGAGGGCGCGCCCGGTGTGGCCTCGATCGACGACTCGCCGAGCGCCGTCGCGGGCTGCTGCTGATGTACCGAGGCGAGCTCGCCGCTGCGCGAGCCCGGCTCCGCACGCGCTCGCGCAGGCCCAGGCGGCCGGCGGCGATCCGCTCAGCACCGGCCTGCTGTTCGCGCTCAGCGAGCTCGAGTCGCGCGCCGGCCGCTTCCACGAAGCACGCGAGCTGGCGATCCGCGGTCTGACCGCGTCGGAGCAGACCGATCAGCGGACGGAACGCACCGTGCTGCTCTACGTCCGCGCGCTCGCCGAGGCGCACCTCGGCGCGGCGACGGCGGTCGCGCCGCCGCCGAGGAGGGCCTGGCCATCGCCGAACGGGCCGAGCACCGCTTCGCGGCGGCGCAGAACCGCTGGGCGCTCGGGCACCTCGCGCTCTCCGCCGGGCAGGCGACGAGGCGTGGGCCGCGTTCGACCCGTGGTCGCGCTGCTGCGCGAGGGCGAGGTCGGCGAGCTCGGCGTGCTCCCGGTTCACGCGGAGGCGATCGACGCGCTCCTCATGCTCGGCGACGTCGAGCGGGCGCGCGCACTCGCGGCCGAGCTCGACGCGGCGGCGCGCTGGCCCTGGTTACGCGCCGCCGCCGCTCGCTGCCGCGGCCTGCTGCTGGCCGCCGAGGGCGACACGGACGCCGCGCTGCGTGAGCTCGCCGGCGCGGTCGAGCAGCACCGCGCGCTCGACATGCCGTTCGCGCTGCCCGCACCGAGCTCGCGCTCGGGAGCGCGCAGCGACGAGCCAAGCAGCGCGCCGCCGCGCGGGCGTCGCTGGCCGAGGCCGAGGCGGCGTTCGAGGCGCTGGGCGCAGCGCGGTGGGCCGACCGCGCCCGCGCCGAGGCGGCGCGGCTCGGCGGCCGCCGGCCCAGCGACGACGCCGAGCTCACGGCGACCGAGCGCGGCGTCGCCGAGCTGGCCGCGGCGGGCCGCTCGAATCGCGAGATCGCGGGAGAGCTGTTCGTCTCCGAGCGCACGGTGGAGGCGAACCTCACGCGCGTCTACCGCAAGCTCGGCGTGCGCTCGCGGACCGAGCTGGCCCGGCGCCTGCCGTAAACCATGTGGGATCCCCCACATCAGGGCCGGCCAGTCGCGGCGCCGCGCCTGCGCCTCGCTAGGCGGCCGAGGGCTGAACGTCAACGGCGGCTGGGTAAGGAGCGAGTTCCACCGCGCGCGCGGCCACCGTCCTGCCCTCTTTTCGCCTGCATCCCATAGGCAAGCAGACTTCCCTTGTCCTGCCTAGCGGTCGCCAGGCGACCTCAGGACAGTATCGTTGCCGCCACTCGCAGTCCGAACTCCACTCCCTACCCAGCCGCCTTTGACCTCCGCCGGCGCCACCGTCAACTCCGCGAGTCGCCCCGCGTCACCCCCGGCCGCACCGCGTCGCCGCCCGCCTCGCGCGCCTGCCCCAGCCAGCGGTCGACGCGCAGCTTGAACTCGCGCGGGTCCTCGCCCAGCCAGCCCGCCCAGCCGACCGAGGCGGTCAGCTCGACGGTCTCGGCGCCGACCGTGAACGGGGCGGCGGAGATGCAGCGGCGGAGGCGCTCGGCGGCGCGGTGGGTGCCCTCGCGGTCGGTGTCGGGGAGCATCATCAGGAACTCGTCGCCCTCCCAGCGCACGATCACGTCGCCGCTGCGCAGCGTGCGCGCGAAGCCGCGCGCCGGCGTCGTGGAGCACGGCGTCCGTGTGCCCCGGGCGCGAGCGCGTCGAAGCCGTCGAGCCCGGCCTTGACGAGCGCGAGCGCGTGGCCGTGGCGGGTCGAGCGGGCGACGAAGAGGTCGAGCTCGCGCTCGCCGAGGCGGCGGTTGCCGAGGCCCGTGACCGGGTCGGTGAGGCCCTCGGGCTCGGCTCGGCGTCGCGGCCGCGCTTGACCGCCAGCGCGCCCGCGACGGCGGCGAGCAGCTCGCCCGGGTCGACGGGGTCCTGCAGGCAGGTGTGCGCGCCGGCGCGCAGCAGCGACGCGCGCACCTTCGGCGGCGCGGCCCCGCTGAGCACGATCACGGGCGCGACCGGCAGCCGCGCGCGCCGCTCGAGCGCGGCGAGCACCGCCGCCGCGGGGTCGGCGCGCACGACGACGATGACGTCGGGCGTCGGGCCGAGCGCCTCCGCGGGCAGCCGCGCGTCGACCTCGTGGCCCTCCGCGGCGAGCGCGCGGACGAGTGGCTCGTGACCGCCCTCGGCGACGACGAGAACGCGGCCTCCGTCCATGGCGCGCCGAGTATGAACCCTCGACCAGGGGTCAGACGCCGGCTTAGGGCGTGAACTTGACGGTGATCACGTCGCCGTCCTGCATCGCGTAGTCGCGGCCCTCGAGCCGCAGCACGCCCTTGTCGCGCGCCGGGGCGTAGCCGCCGGCCTCGACCAGCGCGTCCCACCCGATCACCTCGGCGCGCACGAACCCGCGCTGGATGTCGGAGTGGATCTCGCCCGCCGCGTGCCAGGCCGAGAGCCCGCGGCGCAGGTGCCAGGACTGCGCCGGCTTGTCCTCGCCCGCCGTGAAGAACGCGATCAGGTCGAGCAGCGAGAACGCGCCCGTGCACGACGCGCTGCAGGCCCGGACTCGGAGATCCCGAGCTCCTCGCGCATCGTGCCCGCCTCCTCGTCCTCGAGCTCGGAGAGCTCGGCCTCGAGCCGCGAGGAGATCGCCACCGCCGCGGCGTCGCGGCCGGCGGCGTGCTCGGCCACCACGGCGGGCACCTCGTCGTCGCCCTCGGACACGTTCGCGACGTAGAGCACCGGCTTGGCGGTCAGCGCGCCGAGGTCGCGCGCCGCGTTCGGCGCGTCCTCCGGCACCGGCACCGAGCGCACGGGCCGCCCCGCCTGCAGCGCCTCGATGACCGCGCCCAGCCACTTCTCCTCGGCGACCGCCGCGCGGTCGCCCGAGCGCGCCTCGCGCACGACCCGCGCGTGCCGGCGCTCGGCCTGCTCGAGGTCGGCGTAGATCAGCTCGGTCTCGATCGTGTCCATGTCCGCCGCCGGGTCGACGCGCCCGTCGGGGTGGATCACGTTCGGGTCGTCGTGCGCGCGCACCACGTGCAGCAGCGCGTCGGTCTCGCGGATGTTGGCCAGGAACTGGTTGCCGAGCCCCTCGCCCTTGTGCGCGCCCGCCACGAGCCCGGCGATGTCGTGGAACTCGATCGTGTCCGGCACCACGTTCGAGGAGCGCACCACGCGCGCGACCTCGTCCAGCCGCTCGTCCTCGACCCCCACGACCGCGACGTTCGGCTCGATCGTCGTGAACGGGTAGTTCGCCGCCTGCGCGCCCGCCTGCGACAGCGCGTTGAACAGCGAGGACTTGCCCGCGTTGGGCATCCCCACGATGCCGACCTTCATCATCGGCCGAAGCTCCCCAGCAGCGTCCCGAGCCCGGCGCCGGCGGCGACGTCGGACGGGTAGTGCACGCCGAGGTAGAGGCGCGAGAGCGCCATCGCCGTCGCGCGCGCAGTACAGCGGCCCGGTCGGCAGCAGCCCGGTGAACGCCCGCGCCGCGGCGAACGACGACGTCGAGTGCGAGGACGGGAACGACAGGCCGGTCGGCGTCGCCATCAGGTGCGGCAGGTCCTCGACCACCGGCCGCGGGCGCCCGATCGACCACTTGATCGAGCTCGAGGTCAGGTACGCGCAGCCGACGACCGCCGTCGCCCGGATCCAGCGCGGGCGCGCCGGCCGGTCGAGCGCCGCGCCCGCCAGCCCGAGCGCCGAGCCAGACGAGCGCCGTGCTCGCCGAGCGCGGAGTAGCGGCGCACCCACCGCACCGTCTCAGGCGTGCGCGCGAGGTTGCGCACCCGCTTGTAGAGCGCGAGGTCGAGCGCGTTGGCGCGGACCCGCAGGGACTGCTTGGCGGCGCGTGCTCAGAAGCCGACGCGGTGCTCGTCGGACTCGACGCGCAGGTAGACGACCTGCCCGACGTCGACCAGGACGGCGCCGTCGGCGGCCTCGACCTCGTGCCAGCGCTCGCGGCCGTCGCGCAGCACGCCGCGCAGCTCGTTCAGCTGCGACTCCGACAGCCGCAGCGAGAGCACCTGGCCGCCGGCGAAGCCGACCGCCGCCTTGCGCGTGGGATCAGCCATGGGCGTGGACCGCCGCGGGCTGGACGATCTCGGTCAAGACACCACCTGAGGACGAAGGATGCAGGAACGCCACCTGCGACTGCGCGGATCCCGGTGCGCGGCGACTCGTCGATCAGCCGCAGCCCCTGGTCGCGCAGCCGCCGCAGGACGGCCTCGATGTCGTCGACCTGGTAGGCGACGTGGTGCAGCCCGGGCCCGCGCTTGGCGAGGAACTTGCCGACCGGCGTGTCGTCGTGCAGCGGCGCGAGCAGCTCGACGTGGTTCTCGCCGACGTCGAGCAGCGCGGCCTCGACGCCCTGCTCGGCCACCGTCTCGCGGTGCACGAGCGAGAGCCCGTAGACGTTGACGTGGAGGTCGATCGCCTCCTCGAGGTCGGTGACCGCGAGGCCGACGTGGTCGATGCGCCCGAACATCGGCCGGCAGTCTAGACGCCCCCGCGCCGGTAGCCTGGGCTGGCGTGCGCATCGCGCTGATCGCCAACGCGGCCTCCGGAGGAGGCCTCGACCCGGAGCCGCTCGCGGACAGGATGCGCCGCCACGGCGCCGAGGTCCGCGCCTGCGGCTGCGATCCCGAGGACCTCGAGGGCGCCGCCGAATGGGCCCCCGAGCGCGTCGCCGTGGCCGGCGGCGACGGCACCGTCGGCGACGCCGCCGAGCTCGCCGGCCGCCTGGGCGTCCCGCTCGCGGTCATCCCGACCGGCACGGCCAACGACTTCGCCCGCGCCTCCGAGCTGCCCACCGACCCCGACGAGGCCTGCGAGCTGGCCGCCACCGGCACCGAGCTGCGCCCGATGGAGCTCGGCCGCCTCGCCGACGGCCGCCCGTTCGTCAACGTCGCCAGCGCCGGCCTGGCCTCCGCCGCCGCCCGCCGCGCCGAGCCGTTCAAGTCGTTCCTCGGCCCGCTCGCCTACCCGCTCGGCGCGCTGCGCGCCGCCGTCACCGAGCAGCCGCTGCGCTGCACGGTCTGCGCCGGCGGCGAGGAGGTGTTCGACGGCGAGGCCTGGCAGGCGATCGTCGCGGTCACCGGCGCGTTCGGCGGCGGCGCCGACATCGACGCCGCCGACCCCGAGGACGGCGTGCTCGACGCCGCGATCCTGCCCGCCGGCTCGCGCCTCGGGCTCGCCCGCCGCGCCTGGGGCCTGCGCCGCGGCACGATCGCCGAGCAGCGCGACGTCTGCCACGCCCGCGGCACCGTGGTCGAGGTCGGCCTGCCGCCGGGCACCGAGTTCAACGTCGACGGCGAGGTGCGCGACCAGGGCATGGAGCGCATCACCGTCGAGCACCGCGCCTACGACCTGGTGGTCGGCTGATGGCGTTCGGCAACCGCGACCTCGCGGTCGACCTCGGCACCGCCAACACGCTCGTGTTCGAGCGCGGCCGCGGCATCGTCGTCTCCGAGCCGTCGGTGATCGCGGTCGACGCCGACCGCGGCGAGGTCTACGCCGTCGGCGACGAGGCGCACCGGATGATCGGCCGCACGCCCGCGACGATCTCCGCCACCCGCCCGCTGCGCCACGGCGTGATCGCCGACTTCGAGGTCACCGAGCAGATGCTGCGCTACTTCCTGCGCAAGGCGCAGGCCAGCCGCTGGTCGCGCCCGCGCGTCGTCATGTGCGTGCCCTCCGGCGTCACCGAGGTCGAGACGCGCGCGGTCGAGGAGGCGTGCCTGAGCGCCGGCGCGCGCCAGGTCGCGCTGATCGAGGAGCCGATCGCCGCCGCCATCGGCGCCGGGCTCGACATCGCCGAGCCGACCGGCCACATGGTCGTCGACATCGGCGGCGGCACCTCCGAGGTCGCGGTCATCTCGATGGGCGAGATCGTGGTCGAGACGCTCGCTGCGGCTCGCCGGCTACGACCTCGACGAGGCGATCATGGCCTACGTCCGCCGCCACGCGAACCTGGCGATCGGCCAGCCGAGCGCGGAGGAGATCAAGATGGTCGCCGGCTCCGCGTTCCCGATGCCGCAGACCGTCGAGGTCGAGGTGCGCGGCCGCGAGCTGCTCTCCGGCCTCCCGCGCACGGTGATGCTCGACTCCGACGACATCCGCGAGGCGCTCGCCGAGCCGGTGCAGACGATCGTCGACGCGGTCCGCGAGACGCTCGACCAGACGCCGCCCGAGCTGTCGGCTCGGACATCCTCATCACACGGGATCCTGCTGGCCGGCGGCGGCGCGCTCCTGCACGGGCTGGTCGAGCGGCTGGAGAAGGAGACGTCGATGCCGACGCGCATCGCCGACTCGCCGCTGACCTGCGTCGCGGTCGGCGCCGGCGAGTCGCTCGAGGAGTTCGAGGCGATCGCGCGCCGCCAGCCGCTCGCCCGCCGCTGCGCCCGCCGCCCGGGCGCGCGCTCGCCGCGGATGCGCCGGTAGGGTCCGCCCATGAAGATCCGTGCCGCCGTCCTGGAGGAGTTCGGACGCGCGCTCGCCGTGCAGGAGCTCGACGAGGTCAACACGGGCCTCGAGCTGATGGAGGCGCAGGACGGCATCCGCAGCGTGATCGGGTTCGCATGATCGACCACCTCAAGCTGCTTCGTCGCCGACCCGGCCGCCAGCCGCGCGTTCTACGAGGCCGCGCTCGAGCCGCTCGGCTACCGCGTGCTGCTCGAGTCGGCGCCGGGCGTGGTCGGCATGGGCGCCGACCGCCCCGACTTCTGGCTCGCGCCCGCCGAGGGCCCGTCGACCGCCTGCCACGTCGCGTTCCGCGCCGACTCGGAGCAGCAGGTCCAGCGCTTCCACGCCGCGGCGCTCGCCGGCCGGCGGCACCGACAACGGCCAGCCCGGCCCGCGGCCGCACTACCACCAGAACTACTACGGCGCGTTCGCGCTCGACCCCGACGGCAACAACGTCGAGGCCGTCTACCACGGCGCGATGCAGCCCTAGGCCGACTCCTCCGTCGGCTCGGCGTCGGCTCGATCGCGACGACGCGCAGGCCCTGGCCGGGCGAGCGCGAGAAGCGCGGCGTGCCGGACATGATGCGCTCGATGTCGTCGCGCTCGAGCACCTCGTTCTCGAGCAGCTCGCGGGCGAGCTCGTCGAGCTTGTCGCGGTGCTCGAGGATCAGCTTCGCGGCGCCGCGCATCGCCTCGTCGGTCAGGTGCTGCTGCTCCTCGTCGCGCAGCTCGCGCGTGCGGTCGGAGACCAGGCCGCCCTCGTGCGAGACGCGCCGCGAGGTGATCGTGGTGCCCATCGCGTAGTCGTGGACCATCGAGCGCGAGATCTCCGCGACGCGCGAGAGGTCGTCGGAGGCGCCGGTGGTGATCGCGCCGAACACGATCTCCTCCGCCGCGCGGCCGCCGAGCAGCACGGTCATGTAGTCGATCAGCTCCTCGCGCGTCTTGAGGTAGCGGTCCTCCTCCGGGAGGTTGAGCGTGTAGCCCAGCGCGCGCCCGCGCGGCACGATCGAGATCTTGTGCACGCGGTCGACGCCCGGCAGCAGCTCGGCGCACAGCGCGTGGCCCGCCTCGTGGAAGGCGACGACGCGGCGCTCGTGGTCGTTGAGCGTGCGGCGCGACTGCATGCCGGCCACGACGCGCTCGAGCGCGGAGTCGAAGTCGGCGTGGGCGATGAACTCGCGGTCCTTGCGGGCGGCGAAGATCGCCGCCTCGTTGCAGAGGTTCGCGAGGTCGGCGCCGGTCAGGCCCGACGTCTGGCGGGCGATCATCGCGAGGTCGACGTTGCCGAGCGGCTTGCCGCGCGTGTGCACCTTCATGATCTCCTCGCGGCCGGCCACGTCGGGCGGCGAGACGAAGATCTGGCGGTCGAAGCGGCCCGGGCGCAGCAGCGCGCGGTCGAGCTTCTCGAGCAGGTTGGAGGCGGCGATGACGACGACGTCGTTGCAGTTGCCGAAGCCGTCCATCTCGACGAGCAGCTGGTTGAGCGTCTGCTCGCGCTCGGAGTTGTTGTCCGAGCCGCGCTCGCCGCCGACGGCGTCGATCTCGTCGATGAAGATGATCGCCGGGCGGTTCTCGCGGGCGATCTTGAACAGCCGCCGGATGCGCGCGGCGCCGAGGCCGGCGAACATCTCGACGAACGCCGCGGCCGACTGCGAGAAGAAGTTCGCGCCCGCCTCGTGGGCGACGGCCTTGGCCAGCAGCGTCTTGCCGGTGCCGGGCGGGCCGTGGAGCAGGATGCCGCGCGGCACGGTGGCGCCGAGCTTCGCGAAGCGCGCGGGGTCGCGCAGGAACTCGACGACCTCCTGGAGCTCGGCCTTCGCCTCGTCGGCGCCGGCGACCTCGGCCCAGCCGATCGCGCCCTTCGCCTCCGGCTTGATCTCCGTCGGCTTGGTGCGCGGCATCATCTTGAGCGTGCGCCAGATGAAGTAGACGAGCAGCCCCATGAAGATGATCGGGGCCCACGTCTGCAGCCAGGCCGAGATCGAGTCCCAGGAATACCAAGCGGGCGTGTCAGGGTCCGGCCATGAAAGCCGGCTGCCCACCGCTCGCCCGCCCCCGCGAGCGGGCCCCTGCAGCCGGGGCCTAACGAGAAAACGGCGCCGGGGGCGCTCACGTCGAGCGTCTCCGCGGCCTCGATCTCGCCGGCCTCGATCTGCTGGAGCAACGCGACGAGGACCGCCGCCTTGCGGCTCGCCTCCCCGCCGTCGCCCCAGACCACCGTCGTGTCGTCGTCCAGGTGCAGCGCCACGGCCGAGCCGGCGTCCTCCGCGGTGACCAGCGAGACCTGCCCGCGCAGCTCGGGCGGCAGGGCCTCGATCGCCGCCAGCGCCGCGGCGGTGTCCGGGTCGCCCTCCGCCGGGGACGCGACCTCGAGCGGCACCACGCCGCCGGCGGATCGCCGGTGATCGTGTCGAACAGGACGCCCTCGGCGTCCACGAGCGTGCGGCGGCCGGCCTCCTCGACGACGGCCAGCGGCGTCCGTTCGACGACGGTGATCACCACGGTCGAGGGCCAGCCCCGGGTCACCTGCACGTCGGCGACCTGCGGCAGCAGGGCGACGCGGGCCGCGGCGGCCGAGACGTCCACCTGGAGCAGCGGCGTCCCCTCGGCGACACCGGCGGCCTCCTGCACCTGGGCGGCGGGCAGGCTGGCCACGCCGTCGACGCGGACGGTGCGCACCGACAGGAGCGGTCCGGCCCAGAGGAAGCCGCCCACCGCGACGAGCGCGACGACGCCGGCAGCCCAGACGAACGAACGGCGGCGGGCGGACCGGCCGCCGCGACGACGGGACGGCAGCGACGTGACCGGCGCGGTCGCGCGCGGCGTCGACCCACCGCGGCGACGGACCGGGCCGGCGTCCGCGCGGCGGTCGCGCCGACGGGCACGACGGTCCTTGCCCTCCCGCTTGCCCTCCCGGCTTGCCCTCCCGGGTCGGGGCCGTGCCCGGCCGGCCGGAGCGGTCCCGCGTCGTCAGGCCGCCGCCGCGGTTCATGCCCGCCCGCCCGCGCCGTCGGGCCCGGACGCGCGGGCGCGCAGCACCTCCAGCACCTCGGGCCCGACCATCGACACGTCGCCGGCGCCCATGGTGACGACGAGGTCGCCGGGCCGTGCGCGGTCGGCCAGCGCCGGAGCGGTGGCCGACCAGGACGGCTCGAAGCGGACGCACTTCTTCGGCAGCGGCACGGCGTCGGCGACCATCGCGCCGGTGACACCGGGCACCGGGTCCTCGCGGGCGCCGTAGACGTCCATCACCACGACCTCGTCGGCCAGCCCCAGCGCCTGACCGAAGCCACCGGCGAACTCGCGGGTCCGGCTGTAGAGGTGCGGTTGGAAGGCCACGACCAGCCGGCCGTCGCCGACCACCGCGCGGGCGGCGCGCAGCTGAGCGGTGACCTCGGTCGGGTGGTGCGCGTAGTCGTCGTACACCCGCACCCCGCCGACGACGCCCTTGAGCTCGAATCGGCGGTGCACCCCGCCGAAGCGGGCCAGCCCGTCGACCAGCCGGTCCGCCGGCATGCCGAGCTCGATGCCGGCGAGCAGGGCGGCCGCGCTGTTGCGGGCCATGTGCTCCCCCGGCACCCGGATGCGCACCCGGCCGAGCTCCCTGCCGTCGAGGGTCGCGGTGTACGACGTGCCGTCGGGGGCGACCTGGAGATCGGTGATCCGCAGGTCGGCGTCGACCGCCGTCCCGTAGGTGCGCAGCCGGCCGGGGGTCGGCACGTCGCGCAGGCGCGCCGCGCCCGGGTCGTCGGCGCAGACGACGACGAACCCGCCGGGGTCGACCGTGCCGAGGAACCGGTCGAACGCCTCCTCGACGGCGGCGAGGTCGCCGTAGTTGTCGAGGTGGTCGGCCTCGACGTTGGTGACGATCGCGGCAAAGGGGTCGAGCAGCAGGAACGAGCGGTCGCTCTCGTCGGCCTCGGCCACGAAGACGTCGCCGGTGCCGGCGTGCGCGTTGCTGCCCGACTCGTTGAGGTCGCCGCCGACGGCGAAGGACGGGTCGGCGCCGCAGGCCTGCACCGCGACGGTGAGCATCGAGGTGGTGGACGTCTTGCCGTGCGTGCCGGCGACCGCCACGCTGCGCAGGCCGGCCATGACCGACGCCAGCGCGACGGCGCGCGGCAGCACCCGCAGCCCCCGGTCGCGGGCGGCGACGAGCTCGGGATTGTCGGCGCGGATGGCGGTGGAGACGACCACGGTGTCGGCGTCGCCGAGATGGGCCGCGTCGTGCCCGACGGCGACCCGCCCGCCGAGGGCCCGCAGGGCCAGCAGGGTGGGCGTCTCGCGGCGATCGCTGCCGGAGACCCGGACGCCGCGGGCCAGCAGGATGCGGGCGATCCCGCTCATCCCCGCGCCACCGATGCCGACGAAGTGCACCGCGCCGAGCTCGGCGACGGGCGGGACGGGCGCCGTCCAGGCGGCCACATCAGCGGCGGTCACCGGGCCACCTCCAGCACCAGGTCGGCCAGCCGCTCGTCGGCGTCGGGCGCGCCCGCGGCCGCGGCGTGCCGGGCGACCGCGGCGAGCGCCTCGGCGTCGGTGAGCAGCGGCACCAGGCGGGCGGCGATCCACTCCCCCGACAGCTCCGGGTCCTCGACCAGCAGGCCACCGCCGGCCTCGACGACGGGCAGGGCGTTGCGCCGCTGCTCGCCGTTGCCGATCGGCAGCGGCACGAACGCGGCGGGCAGGCCGACGGCCGACAGCTCGGCGACGGTCACCGCGCCGGCCCGGCACAGGGCCAGGTCGGCGGCGGCGTAGGCGAGATCCATGCGCTCCAGGTAGTCGACGACGACGTAGGGCGGGGCGCCGGCCGGGCGCGGCGGCACGACGACGTCGGTGTTCTTGGGTCCCCGGGCGTGCAGCACCTGGATGCCGGCCGCGCTCAGCGCGTCGGCCGCGGCCACGGCCGCCCGGTTGAGGGACGCGGCGCCCTGGGAGCCCCCGAAGACCAGCAGGGTGGGCCGGTCGGCGTCCAGCCCGAACTCCGCTCGGGCCTCTGCCCGGCGGGCGGCCCGGTCCAGCCCGCTGATCGAGGGCCGCAGGGGCATGCCGACGACCTCGGCCCGCGGCAGCGGCGTCCCGGGGACGGTCACCGCCACCCGGGCCGCCAGGCGGGCGCCGATCCGGTTGGCCAGGCCGGGCAGCGCGTTCTGCTCGTGCACGACGACCGGCACGTGGAGGCGGCGCGCGGCCAGGTAGGCGGGCAGCGCCACGTACCCGCCGAAGCCGACGACGACGTCGGCGCCGACCTCCGCGAGCACCGCGCGGGTGCTGCGGACCGAGCCGACGACCCGACCGGGCACGCGGAGCAGGTCGAACGTGGGCCTGCGGGGCAGCGGCACCGGCGGGATGAACCGCAGGTCGTAGCCGCGCGCGGGGACCAGGCGGGTCTCCATGCCGCGCTCGGTGCCCAGGCAGGTGATGCGGGGCTGCTCCGGCCGGCGGGACAGCGCGTCGGCCAGGGCGAGCATCGGCTCGATGTGCCCGGCGGTACCGCCACCGGCCAGGACCACGGACGGCGGCGCTCACCGGGGCGTCCCCGGGCGGCGGCCCTCACCCGTCGCCGGACGCCGGGGCTGGGACGGCGCGCGGCGCTCGGCGGGGGCACGGCGACCCGCGGCGGGCTCCCGGCGCTCATTCGGCTGCGCACGCCGGTCGGCCGGCGGACGCCGCTGCGCCCCGCGCGCCGAGACGACGGTGCGCCCACCGCCGCCGACGGCCGGACGGCGCTCCTGTCGGTCGTCGGGCCGGCGGCGCAGCCGGACGGGGTCGACGGCGGACGCCGGCACCGGCAGCAGCCACCGCGCCAGCCGGCCGCGCGAACGGGTGCGCTCGTGCTCGACGGCGGCGGGCTCGGCACGGGCGAAGCGGGCGAGCAGGCCGACGATGAAGAGCGTCAGGACCAGCGAGGTGCCGCCGGCGGAGATCAGCGGCAGCGTCACGCCGGTCACCGGCAGCAGGCCCACCACGTAGCCCATGTTCACGGTCGCCTGGCCGATCAGCCACACGATGATGGCGACGCTGGCCAGCTGGACGAACCGGTCGGCCGAGCGGCGGGCGATGCGGAACCCGGCCCAGGCGAGGACGCCGTACAGCGCGACCACGACGACGCAGCCGAGGAAGCCCAGCTCCTCGCCGATGATCGCGAAGATGTAGTCCGACTCCGCCTCGGGCAGCAGCTTCCACTTCATCCGGCTGTTGCCCAGGCCCACGCCCCAGAAGCCGCCCTCGGCGAGGGCGTACATGCCGCGGACGGCCTGGAAGCCGGCGTCGTTCTCGGCGGCGAAGGGATCGAGGAACGCGGTGATGCGCTCCCACCGGTAGGGCTGGAAGGCCACCATCGCCGCGAGCAGCACGGCCCCGACCGCGCCGAGGACGGCGAAGAGCCGCAGCCGCATGCCGCCGGCCCAGAGCAGGCCGAGCAGCACCAGCAGGAGGGTGACCACACCGCCGAAGTCCCGCTCGGCGAGCACGAGGATCGCCAGCACGCCGAACACCGGCAGCACCGGGATCAGCAGCGACCGGGTGGTCAGGTACCGCTCGCGCAGGGCGATGACGTGCGCACCCCACAGCGCGAAGACCAGCTTGGCCAGCTCCGAGGGCTGGAAGTCGGTGAAGCCGAGGCTGATCCACTGCCGGGCGCCGTTGCGCTGCTGCCCGATGCCCGGGATCAGCACGAGCAGCAGCAGCGCGAGCACGACCAGCAGCGCGATCGGCGACCAGCGGCGCACGAAGCCGGTCGGCAGCCGCAGCGCGACGAGCATCGCGCAGAGGCCGACGCCGGCGAGCAGCAGCTGCTTGACGCCGGGCGCCCAGGCCGGCTGGCCGTCCAGCGCCGCCTCCATCGCCGACGCGGAGAAGACCATGACCAGCCCGATGGCCAGCAGCAGGCCGGCCGCGCCGAGGACGAGGTGGCAGCTGGTCATCGGGCCGTCGAGCCAGGCCGGTCCGATGCGGCCGCGCGGCGGACGTCCCTCCGGGACCGATCGCGTGCCGCGCGCACGGGGTGGGGCGGTCGCGGTCACCGGGCGGCCCCGGCCAGCGCGGAGACGGCGTCGGCGAAGGCGGTGCCGCGGTGCGCGTAATCGCGGAAGACGTCCATCGACGCCGCCGCGGGGGCGAGCAGAACGGTGTCGCCGGGCCGCGCCAGTTCCGCCGCCGCGGCGACGACCTGCGCCATCGTCTCCTCGGCGCTGCTCGTCCGCGCCGGTCCGTCGGCGGTCATGGGGCCATCGTCGCCGCTGGGGACCTCGACGACGGGGACCGACGGGGCGTGTCGTGCCAGCGCCGCGGCGATCTGCGCGCGGTCGCGGCCCAGCAGGACCGCCCCGGCCAGCCGCCCGGCGACCGCGGCGACGAGCGGGTCGACGTCGGCGCCCTTGAGCAGGCCACCGGCGATCCACACCACGCGCGGGTAGGCGGCGAGGGACGCGCCGGCCGCATGCGGATTGGTGGCCTTGCTGTCGTCGACCCAGTCGACGCCCGCCACGGTGGCCACCCGCACGTTGCGGTGCGCGCCGCCGGAGAAGCCCGCCAGGCCACGCGCGATCGATGCCGCCGGCACACCGACGGCCCGGGCCAGCGCGGCGGCCACGAGGGCGTTGACGGTGTTGTGCGGACCGGGCACGGGCAGCGCGGCGCGCTCGAGCAGTACCTCGCCGTCGGGGTCGTCGGCGAAGGCGCGGTCGACCAGGACGCCGTTGCGCACGCCGAGTTGTCCGGGAGCCGGGTCGCCGAGGGTGACGGTCACCGGGTGCGGATGGCCGGCCACCAGGCCGGCTGCGACGGCGTCCCCCGCGTCGGCCACCGCAACGGGCGCGTGCGCGAGGATCCGCGCCTTGGCGTCGCGGTACGCCTCGAACGAGCCGTGCCAGTCGGTGTGGTCGTCGGCGACGTTGAGCACCGCCGCGGCCGCGGGCGCCAGCGTCGACGACCAGTGCAGCTGGAAGCTCGACAGCTCCACGGCCACCACGTCGTAGGCGGGGCGTCCGTCGTCGTCGCGTGCGGTGGCCACCTCGACCAGCGGGCGTCCGACGTTGCCGGCGGCCACGGCCCGGCGGCCGTCGGCGAGCAGTACGGCCTCGAGCATGGTGACCGTGGTGGTCTTGCCGTTGGTGCCGGTGACGGCCAGCCACGGGGCGGGGACGCCGTCCGGGCCGGGCTCGCGCAGCTCCCAGGCCAGCTGCGGCTCCCCCACGACCGGGATCCCGCGGGCGGCCGCGTCGGCCAGGAGCGGGGCGTCCGGTCGCCAGCCCGGGGAGGTGACGACGAGGGCGACGCCGTCCGGGACGACGTCGGCCGCGCCGAGCCACTCGGCCCCGGCGGCGGTCAGCTCGTCGACGGCCGACGGCCGGGCGCCGTCGGCCATCAGGACGCGGACGCCGCGACGGAGCAGCACGCGGGCCGCCGCGGCACCGGAGACGCCGAGTCCGGCCACGAGGACCGGGCCGGCGAGAGGTTCGTTCGCCATCTAGAGCCCGACGATGGAGAGCCAGTCGGCGTAGAACAGCCCGATCCCGAAGGCCACGGCCATGCCGGTGACCAGCCAGAACCGCACGATGACGGTGTTCTCCGTCCAGCCGGCGAGCTCGAAGTGGTGGTGCAGCGGCGCCATCCGGAAGACCCGGCGCCGGGTGGCGCGGAAGAACGCGATCTGGATGGCGACCGACAGCGTGATCGCGACGAACAGCCCGCCGAGGACCACCAGCAGCAGCTCGGTGCGGGTGACGATCGCCAGCCCGGAGATCAGCCCGCCGAGGGCCAGCGAGCCGGTGTCGCCCATGAAGATCCGCGCCGGGCTGGTGTTCCACCACAGGAAGCCCAGGCAGGCGCCCATCGCCGCCGCGGCGACGAGCGTGACGTCGAGCGGGTCGCGGGCGATGTAGCAGCCCTCGATCGCCTGCGTGGCGCAGTCGTGGGTGAACTGCCAGAAGGAGACGAAGACGTAGCTGACCAGCACCATCGCCGACGATCCGGCGGCCAGCCCGTCGAGCCCGTCGGTCAGGTTGACCGCGTTGGAGAAGCCCGCGATGAACAGGTACGCCAGCAGCACGAACCCGACCGTGCCGAGCGTCAGCGGGGCGATGTCGCGGACGTAGGACACCGTCGTCGACGCCGGCGTCACGCCGTTGACGTTGGGGAAGTTGATCGCCAGGATCGCGAACGCCACCCCCACGACCAGCTGACCCACGAGCTTGGCGGTCTTGTTCAGGCCCAGGCTGCGGCGGTGGCGGATCTTGAGGTAGTCGTCCAGGAACCCGACCGTGCCGAGGCCGACCATCAGCAGCAGGAGCAGCAGTCCGGTGGCGGTGAAGCCCCAGTCACGCTGGTCGAGCTGCAGCAGGTGGGCGCCCAGGTAGCCGGCGACGGTGGCGCCGACGATCACCGTGCCGCCCATCGTGGGCGTGCCCTTCTTGGACAGGTGCGTCTCGGGTCCGTCGTCCCGGATCTCCTGACCCAGACCGTGGTTCCGGAACGCGCGGATGGCCAGCGGGGTCAGGAAGATCGAGAACAGCAGGCCGAATCCCGCGGCGAACAGGACCGCTCTCACGCGTCGGCACCGTCCTCGAGCAGGTCGGCGGCGAGCCGCTCCAGGCCGTAGCTGCGGCTGGCCTTCACCAGCACCACGTCGCCCGGACGGAGCACGTCGTCGAGCAGATCCCGCGCGGCCGTGCGGTCCGGCACGTGCACCGACTCCTCTCCCGCGCGCCGTCCGGCCGCGACTGCCCCGTCGGCTATGCCTACCGCATCGGCACCTACGGCGACGATCAGGTCAATGCCGGCGGCGGCCGCGTCGCGGCCCAGCCGGTCGTGCTCGGCCGGTGCGCCGGGACCCAGCTCGGCCATCGCGCCCAGGACGGCGATCCGCCGGCTGCCGGGGAGTCCGGCCAGCGCGGCCAGCGCGGCGCGCATCGACTCGGGGTTGGCGTTGTACGCGTCGTTGATCACCGTGACGCCGTCGGGGCGCCGCGTGACCTCCATCCGCCAGCGGCTCCGCGGTGCCGCCGCGGAGAGGGCGTCGGCCACCTGCGCCGGGGACAGGCCCAGAGCGATCGCGGCGGCCGCCGCCGACAGGGCGTTCGCCACCTGGTGCTCGCCCACCACCTGAAGGGCGACCGGGTGCG
This sequence comes from uncultured Actinomycetota bacterium, assembly GCA_963777095.1. GTDB lineage: Bacteria > Actinomycetota > Actinomycetes > Mycobacteriales > Geodermatophilaceae > CAVZOY01. Next base: position 535,497 of record CAVZOY010000004.1, on the reverse strand, counting down.
ACTGGCCCTGCGCGGTCAGCGTGAAGCGGGCGCGGGCCTGGTCGTCGAGGACGACGTCGGAGGCCCGCACGTCGGCGTCGGCGCCGCGGCCGGTCGTGACCACGTGCGCGCGGGTGCGGCCGGCCATGGCCAGCACGCGCGGGTCGTCGGCGTTGAGCACGGCCGTGCCGTCGTCGGCCAGTGCCTCGACGAGCTCGCCCTTGGCCTGCGCGACACCGTCCGCGGACCCGAACTCGCCGAGGTGCGCCGACCCCACGTTGAGGACGACGCCGACCTGGGGCCGGGCGACCGCGCAGAGCCGGGCGATGTGGCCAGGCCCGCGCGCGCCCATCTCCAGCACCAGGAAGCGGGTCTCCTCGTCGGCGTCGAGCACGGTCAGCGGCAGGCCGATGTCGTTGTTGTACGAGCCGGGCGGGCTCACCGTCGGTGCCGCCGCCGCCAGCACCTGGCCGAGCAGGTCCTTGGTGGAGGTCTTGCCCGACGAGCCGGTGATGCCCACCGTCCGTAGGCCCTGCACTCCCGCCCCGGCCGTGAGCCGGCCGTGGACCGCCGCGGCGAGCCGGCCGAGGCCGGCGACGGGGTCGTCGACGGCCACGCACGGCAGGGCGGGGTCCGGCCGGGCGACCAGGGCGACAGCGGCCCCGGCGGCCGCGGCGGCGGCGAGGTAGTCGTGGCCGTCGACCCGCTCGCCGGGCAGCGCGACGAAGAGATCGCCGGGCCCCACGGTGCGCGAGTCGACGGTGACCGTGCCGGTCACCTCGGCGGCGGCGTCGCCGCTGAGGGTGCCGCCGACGGCGCCCGCGACGTCGCCGGCGGTCAGCCGGATCACGCGCCCGCTCCGAGGGTCGTCAGCGCCTCGCGGAGGACGACGCGGTCGTCGAAGGGGTGCACGGTGCCGGCGACCTCCTGGCCGGTCTCGTGTCCCTTGCCGGCGACCAGCACGACGTCGCCGGGGCGGGCGAGGTCGACCGCCGCGGCGACGGCGGCCCGCCGGTCGCCGATCTCGAGGACGTCGGCGCGTTCACCGGCGGGGATGCGGTCGATGCCCGCGAGCATCGCGGCGCGGATGGCGGCGGGATCCTCCGAGCGGGGGTTGTCGTCGGTCACGACCAGTACATCGCTCAGGAGCGCCGCAGCGGTCCCCATCGCCGGGCGCTTGCCGGGGTCGCGGTCGCCGCCGCAGCCGAGGACGGTGATCAGCCGCCCCCGTGCCGAGCGCCGGAGTGCACCCAGGGCGGTGGTCACCGCGTCGGGGGTGTGCGCGTAGTCGACGACCGCCACGAACGGCTGTCCGGCGTCGACGGGTTCCATGCGGCCGGGCACGACGGTGGCGGCCAGCCCCGGCAGGGCGTCGTCCAGGGGCACGTCGGCGGCGTCCAGCAGCGCGGCGGCGAGCACGGCGTTGGCCACGTTGAAGCTGCCGGGCAGCCGGAGCCGCACCGGCCAGGACCGGCCGTCCGGGCCGCGCAGGGTGAATGCGGTGCCGCCGTCGCCGGTGACGGCGAGGTCGGCGGCACTCCAGTCGGCGTCGCCGCCCAGCGAGACGGTGACCGGCGCACGACGGGCGGCGGTCTGCGCGGCCAGCCGGCGGCCGGCCTCGTCGTCGACCGTGATCACGTCGACGTCGGCGCGGCCGTCGAAGAGCAGCGCCTTGGCGCGGTAGTAGTCCTCGACGTCGGCGTGGAAGTCGAGGTGGTCGCGGCCGAGGTTGGTGAAGCCGGCCGCGGTGAAGCGCACCCCGCCGACGCGTCCGAGCACCAGCGCGTGGCTCGACACCTCCATGACGACGACGCCGACGCCCTGCTCGGCCATCGAGGCGAGCAGCGCGTGCAGGTCCGGGGCCTCGGGCGTCGTCCGCACGCTCGGATAGGTGGTGATGCCGGCCGAGCCGCGGGTGCGGGTCTCGATCGTGCCGATCAGGCCGGTGGTGCGGCCGGCGGCTGCCAGCCCGCCCTCGACGAGGTAACTGGTCGTCGTCTTGCCGTTGGTGCCGGTGATGCCGAGCACCTGCAGGCGCGTGCTGGGGTCGCCGTAGACCCGGGCGGCCACGTCGCCGAGCAGCGCGCGCGGGTCGTCGACGACGCGCACCGGGACGCCGGTGGTCGCGGCGAGGTCGCGGCCGCTCGGATCGGTGAGGACGGCGACGGCGCCGCGTCCCACGGCGTCGGCGGCGAACCGTGCGCCGTGCGTGCGTGCGCCGGGCAGGGCCGCGTAGAGGTCACCGGGGAGCACGGAGGAGGACGCGAGGGCGACCCCGCTGATCTCCCGGTCGCCGTCGTCCCCGGAGCCGACGAGATCGGCGAGCGCGGTCAGGGGCAGCGGTCGTCCCCCGACGGGCCGGGGCGCCGCCCCGGCTGGGGTCGGGGTCACGGGACTCCAATCTACCGGCGCGCCTTCGCCGGACCCCGGCACCGGCGGGGCGCTCGGGGCGTCGTCGCTGCCGCGATCCGCTCGACGGTGATCGCGGCGCGGGTCGTGCGGGCGGTGCGATCAGCCGTCGAGCTCGAACTCCGGCCGGGCCGCTCCTGTCGGCGCGACGCCGCCCGCGGTGAGCGCCTGCCGCATGATCTCGGCGAAGACCGGAGCCGCCACCTGGCCACCCTCGGCGTTGCTCTTCGGCCGCTCGAGGTCGACCGCGACGACGTACTGCGGGTCGTCGGCCGGCGCGAAGCCGGCGAACGTCGTCACGAACCCGCCGCCGTCGTAGCTGCCGGTCTCCGGGTTGGCCCGCTGGGCGGTGCCGGTCTTGCCGGCCACCCGGAAGCCCTCGATCTGCGCCAGCGGCGCCGTGCCCTCGGGCCCGACCACCGCCTCCAGCATGTAGGCCAGCTTGTCGGCGGTGTCCTCGCTGACGACGCGGGTGCGAGTGCCGTCCGGCGCCTCGGCGCACGGTGCCGTCGGGCGCGGTGAGCGAGTCGACGACGCGCGGCTCGACGCGGACGCCGTCGTTGGCGATCGCCTGGTAGATGGAGGCCATCTGCAGCGTCGTCACCGACACGCCCTGCCCGATCGGCACGTTGGCCGCGCGTCCGGGGTCCCAGTCGGGCGACGGCTGCAGGATCCCGGGGCTCTCGCCCGGCAGCTCGACGCCGGTCCGGCTGCCGAGACCGAAGGCCCGCAGGTAGTGCTCGAGCTTCCGGTCGCCGACCTCGCGGGCGAGCATGATCGTGCCGACGTTGCTCGACTTGGCCAGGATGCCGGTGACCGTCCACTTGATGGGCGCGTGGTCGTGCGCGTCGTAGACCGTGCGGTCGCCGGCCTCGATGTGCCCGTTCACGGTCAGGACGGAGTCGGGCTCGGCCACGCCCTCCTCGAGCGCGGCGGCCATCGTCACCGCCTTCATCACCGAGCCGGGCTCGAAGACGTCCTCGACGACCGGGTTGCCGAGCCGCTCGGGACTCGGTGCGTGCGGCCTCGGCCGGGTCGAAGCCCGGGCAGGAGGCCATGGCCCGCACCTCGCCGGTGCGCACGTCGAGCACGACGGCCGACCCGCGGGTCGTCGCCCCGTCGGCGCAGGCCTTCGCGAGCTGCTGCTCGGTGACGAACTGCAGGTCCTGGTCGATCGTCAGGGTGACGTTGCTGCCGTCGACGGCGGGAGTGGACTCGTCGATGCCGGACGGGATCGGGTGACCGCCGCTGCCGACCTCGACGCGCCGCTCCCCCGGCGTACCGCCGAGCTGGTCCTGGTAGCGGTACTCGATCCCCCCACCGCCCTCGCCCTGGCGGTTCACGAAGCCGACGACCTGGGCGCCCACCTCGCCGGCGGGATACGTGCGCACGGGATCCGGCTCGAAGAAGATGCCGGGGATCTCCAGCTCCTCGACCATCTCCGTCGTCTCCGGCGGGACGTTCTCCGCGAGCTCCGCGTACCGGTCCTTCTCGTCCTCCCCCGACAGCAGGCGGGTCAGCGTCGAGACGGGCACGCGCAGCAGCGGGTTGAGCTGTTTCGCGGTCGCCGCGGCGTCCTCGATCAGCATGGGATCGGCGGTGACCTTCGAGGCGTCCAGCGTGTAGGCGAACGGCGCGCCGTCCCGGTCGAGCACCTGGCCCCGGAGGGCGGGGACCGCGAGGGTGCGCAGCCGGTCCTGCTGCGCGGCGTTGGCGTACTCGGCGCCGTCGACCCCCTGCAGGACGGCGAGCCGGCCCACGACGACCACGAGCAACGCGACCAGGATCGCCAGGCCCCACCGGTTGCGGGTCAGCCGCTGGGACGGCGACATGCCGGTGCCGCTGCGACGGCTGCCCGGTGCACGCCGGGAGGTGAAGGCGTTGACCGACCCCGGCCGGAGCGGCAGCTGGCCGGTGCGGGTGGTCGTCCGCCCCGTGCCGGGCGAGCGCCCCGGCGCGCGCCCAGGAGTGCGCGGCCCGGCTCCGGGGCCGCGGGGCGGGACCGACACCGTCAGTCCTTGTCCGCGGGGACGCGGCTGGGCTTCACCGGCTCGGGCGCGGGGGTTCCGCTCCCCCGCAGCGTCGAGCTGCCGTCCGGCGCGATGACGAGGTAGGCGGCCGAGCCGGCAGGCACCAGCCCGGCCGCGGTGGCGGCGGCGGCCAGCGCGGCGGGAGTGTCGCGGTCGACCACGTCCTGCTGGAGGGTCTGCACCTCCTGGGCGAGCTCGGCGTTCTGCGCCCGCAGGTCCGATGCCTTGATCGAGTCGACCGCGATCGCCGTGTTCAGCACGAGCAGTCCGAGCGTCGTGCCGACCAGCATGGCGACGACCAGGAACACGAACGGTGCCTTGCGGCGGCCGTCCGCGCGGGCCGCCCGCGCGGCGATCCTCCGGACCGGCTCGGAGGGGACGACGCGGAGCTCGGGACGGGCGGGAGCGGCGGACGGCGCTGCCTTCGCCGTGGCGGGGCGCGCGGTGGCACGGGCGGTCGACGCCGAGGACTTCGCGGTCGACGAGCGCGTGCCGGCGGCCGTCGGCGCCGCCGCCGCCGCCGGGCGGGGCGTGGCCGCGCGGTCGGCGGTGGTGCGGGCGGTGGGAGTCCGCGGCGCGATCACCTTCGCGGCGGCGCTGCGGGGGCTCATGCGGCCCGCCGGATGCGCTCGGCCGCGCGGATCCGCGCCGAGGCGGCGCGCGGGTTGGTGGTGGTCTCGACCTCGGACGGCGCCTCGCCGCCCCGGGTGAGCAGCCGCAACACGGGGGCGAGCTCAGGCAGGGGCACCGGCATGCCGGGCGGCGTCCGGTCCGTCGCCCCCTCGGCGAGGGTCTGCTTCACGATCCGGTCCTCGAGCGAGTGGAAGGTGATGACGGCGATGCGCCCGCCGACCGCCAGCGCGTCCAGCGCGGCCGGCAGCGCCCGCTCCAGCACACCGAGCTCGTCGTTGACCTCGATGCGCAGCGCCTGGAAGGTCCGCTTGGCGGGGTGACCCCCCGTGCGCCGGGTGGCGGCGGGGATCGCGTCGCGCACGAGCTCGGCCAGCCGGCCGGTGCGGGTGAACGGCTCCCGGACCCGCTCGCGGGTGATCGCGGCGGCGATGCGGGAGGCGAAGCGCTCCTCGCCGTAGACGCGCAGCACGCGGGTGAGGTCACCGGAGGAGTAGGTGTTGACGACGTCCGCGGCCGTGCGCGGCGCGTCGGGGTCCATCCGCATGTCCAGCGGGGCGTCGGCGGAGTAGCTGAAGCCGCGGTCGGGACGGTCGAGCTGCAGCGAGGAGACGCCGAGGTCGAACAGCACGCCCTGGACCTCGGTCAGGCCCAGCCGGTCGAGGACGTCGGGCAGCTCGTCGAAGACGGCGGGCACCAGGGTGGCGCGGTCGGAGAAGCCGGCGGCCTCGATCCGGCGCGCGGCCTCGGCGCGGGCCTCGGGGTCGCGGTCGAGGCCCACCAGCCGCAGGCCGGGGTGCGCCTCGAGCAGGGCGAGCGAGTGACCGGCCAGCCCGAGGGTCGCGTCGACGAGGACCGCGCCCTCGGCGGCCAGGGCCGGCGCCAGCAGCTCGGTGACCCGCTCCAGGAGGACGGGCACGTGCACCGGCTGCCGCGAAGGCTCGGTGCTGCTCATCTGTCTGCCTCTCGAACGAAGTCGTTCCGCCCGGCTCGATCGTGCCGCGCCGGGGAGGCGGTCGGCGGCAGGGGCTGTGGCGGGTGCGCGGCGAGGGTGGGGTGGGGTGCAGTGGGGGAACTGGGGCCCGGTGGGGCGCCGTCCCGGACGGCGGAGGTCCGGCGAGCCCCGCGGGGTCCGCCTGGCACCGGGGAAGAGCGCCAGGTGGAGCCCCGCGGGGCGAGGGACCGGCTCCGGGTTCCGGCTGCGTCGCTCGCGCTCTCGCGGTGACCGAACCGCGGGGAAGGCGGTTCGGGCGGTCCCGGTCGAGCCGCGGGGAAGGCGGCTCGTTCGGGGGCGTGCGCGTGCGTGGTGCCGGGGCCGGGGCGGTGGCCCGCCGTTCAGGAGAGCGTGGGCATCCCCTCGCTCTCCATGTCGGCGTAGAGCGCCTCCTGCTCGGCCACGTAGGCCTCCCAATGGGCGGCGTCCCAGATCTCGAACCGGGTGTCGACGCCGACGACGACGACGTCCCGGTCCAGGCCCGCGTACTCGCGCAGGCTGGCGGGGATGGTGATGCGGCCGGTCTTGTCCGGCTCGATCTCGACCATCGACCCGAAGCTCATCCGCGCCCGCATGCGGGCGGCGGCGGTGTCGGAGGGGGCCATGGCGGCCAGGGCGGTGCTCTGCTCGGCGACCCGGTCCATGGTCAGGCCGTAGATGCAGCGCTCCTGACCCTTCTTGATCACCATGCCGCCGGCCACCTGGTCGCGGAAGCGGACGGGGAGCGCGAGCCGGCCCTTCTCGTCGAGGCGTAGCGGGTAGCTGCCGACGAACACCGGCCCACCTCCCGCATCGGTCCTCCTCTGGTTCCACAGGTCCCACCCGTCGGGCCCTGCCTCCCCACCGGGCGACACAGTAACCCACTGGCCCCCACTGAACACCACTCGACGCCGTGTCGTGACCATCTCTCTCCCCGCGGTCGACCCGCAGGTGACGGCGGGGATCCGGGCCACCGCGACACGGTGGGGCGGAGTGGGAGCCGGTGGCCCTCTGCCGGTCGATCCGGGCACGTACCGTGGGGCCCGTGACGGAGGCGACACGGACCGCCGACGGAACGGCCGATCCGTCGGTCGACGTCGCCGCGGAGGGTCAGCGCATCGCGGACAACATCTCCCGCGTGGTCCAGGGCAAGCCCGACGTCGTCCGGCTGGCGCTGGTCGTGCTGCTGGCCGAGGGGCACCTGCTCATCGAGGACGTCCCCGGGGTGGGCAAGACGACCCTCGCGAAGGCGCTCGCGGCCTCGATCGACGCCACCGTCCGGCGCATCCAGTTCACCCCGGACCTGCTGCCGAGCGACGTCACCGGCGTGGCGATCTACGACCAGGAGACGCGCGCGTTCGAGTTCAAGCCGGGCGCGATCTTCGCCAACGTCGTGGTGGCCGACGAGATCAACCGGGCGTCGCCCAAGACCCAGGCCGCCCTCCTCGAGTGCATGGAGGAGCGGCAGGTCACCGTCGACGGCTTCAGCTACGAGCTGGCCCGGCCGTTCCTGGTCATGGCCACGCAGAACCCCATCGAGATGGAGGGCACCTATCCCCTGCCGGAGGCGCAGCGGGACCGGTTCACCGCCCGGATCTCGATGGGCTACCCCGACCGGGACGCCGAGCTGGCGATGCTCGACGACCGTGCGGTCACCGATCCGCTGACCGGGCTCGCGCCGGTCACCGACGCCGCCCAGGTGCGCGACCTCGTCGCCGCGGTCGGACGGCTGCACGTGTCCGAGGCCGTGCGGCGCTACGTCGTCCTCCTGGTCGAGGCCTCCCGTCGCAGCTCCGACCTGCGGCTGGGCGCCTCCCCGCGCGCCGGGCTGCAGCTGCTGCGCTCCGCGCGCGCCGCCGCCGCGCTGGCCGGCCGCGACCACGTGCTCCCGGACGACGTCCAGGCGCTGGCCGCCCCCGTGCTGGCCCACCGGCTGCTCCTCACGCCGGAGGCGACGCTCGGCCGGACGACCGCCGAGCAGGTCGTCGCCGGCCTCGTCGCGTCCGTCCCCGTCCCCCGGCGCTGACCCGCCGTGCCCGGCCCCCTGCGGACGGCGCTGGCGGCGCTCACGCTGCGCGGCCGGTGCCTGGTCGCCGCGGGCGCGACGATGCTCGGGCTCGGGATGCTGCTGGGTGAGCGCTCGCTGGTGCAGGTCGGCCTGTTCGTCCTCGCGCTGCCCCTGCTCTCGGCGGTGACCGTCGCCCGCGAGCGGTTCCGGCTGAGCTCGCGGCGCACCGTCACGCCCTCGCGCGTGCCCCGCGGCGAGACCGCCGAGGTCCTGCTGCAGGTGAGCAACGCCGACAAGCACCCCGGCGGGCTCTGGCTGCTGTCCGAGCAGCTGCCGGCCGAGCTGGGTCCACCGCCGCAGTTCGTGGTGGAGCGGCTCGCGGGCAAGGCCACCGCGCCGCTGCACTACCGGGTGCCCGGCGCCCGCCGCGGGCGGCACACCCTCGGCCCGCTGCGGCTGCGGCTGGTCGACCCGTTCGGACTGGTGGAGCGCACCGTGTCCGGCGTCGACACCGCCCCGCTGCTGATCGTGCCGCGGGTGCGCCCGCTGGGCGCCGGCGGCCCGTCCGGCGGACACGGCGGCGGCGCGGAGGGCTCGCGGCGGACCCTCGCCGTGCACGGTGAGGACGACGTCAGCGCGCGGCAGTACCGGCACGGCGACGACCTGCGCAAGGTGCACTGGCGGGCGACCGCGCGCACCGGCGAGCTGATGGTGCGGCTCGAGGAGCGGCCCTGGCGGTCGCAGGCCACGCTGCTGCTCGACGCCCGCTCCCGGGGTCACCTGGTCGTGCGCCGCGAGGCCGGCTCTGTGTGGCCCGGGCCGCCCGGCGACCCCTGCCCCCCGACCGACAGCCTCGAGTGGATGGTCGAGGCGGCCGCGAGCATCGGCTCGTCGCTGGCCGGCCGCGGCGCCGTCGTGCGCGCGATCACCGACTCCGGCGAGCTGCGGCCCGCAGGTGGGCGTGGCGGGCTGAGCACCGACGAGCTGCTCGAGCGGCTCGCCCTCGTCCGGCCTTCCCGGGTGACCGGCCTGGCGACGGCGATCGACCAGCTGGCGCGCGCTGCCGGCGAGGGTCCGGTGATCTGCCTGCTGGGCGCAGTCGGCCCCGACGAGATCGTGGACCTGGTGCGGGCCCGGTCCGGGCCGGTCACCGACGCCGCGATCGTCGCCGACATCGGCGCCTGGGCCGACGCGGGGCTGGGCCGCGGCCGGCGGTCGCTCACGGCCGGGGCGCGCAGCGAGCTCGATGCCCAGCGCAACGAGGTGCTCGCGCTGCTCCGCGCGGCCGGCTGGCAGGTCGCCGTCGCCCGACCGGACGTTCCGGTCGAGCAGGTCTGGGCCGAGCTCGGCCGGGGCGGCAGCCCGGCGCTGACCGGTCCCCTCGGCCCGGCGGTGCCGGCATGACCCGCGACGACCGGCGGGCCGCGGCCGCCGCGGCCGGAGCGACCCTGCTGGGCTCGATGGCCCTGCTCCCCGTCTTCACCACCACGGCATGGCTGCGGCCGGCGCTCACGGTGGTGCTGGCCGTCTGGGGCGGTGGCCTGCTCCTGCGCTGGGGCGGCCCGGCGCTGTGGCAACGCATCGCGCCCGGGCGGCGGATCCCCCGGCCGCTGTCCGCGGCCGGCGCCGTCCTCGTGCCGCTCGTGCAGCTGGCACTCGTGCTCTGCGTGCTCACCGTCTTCTTCGCGCCGGACGACGCCTGGTGGCGGCTCGGGCCGACGACGACCAGCCTCTCCGACCTGACCGCCGTGCTGGTCGACGGCACGGCCGAGCTGCGCGAGCAGGCCACGCCCGCGTTGCCGCTCACCGGCCTCGTCGCCCTGACCGCGGTGCTGATCGGCGTCGTGGCCGTGGCGGTGGACCTCGTGGCCGTCGGGGCGCGGCAGGGAGCGCTGGCCGGCCTCGGGCTGCTGGGGCTCTACTCCGTGCCGGTGAGCACGGTGACCGGCAGCGTGGGGCTGACCGCGATCGTCGCCCCGGCCGCGGGCTTCGCGCTGCTGCTGTGGGCCGACCAGCGACGCAAGCTCTCGGCCGGGAACAGGACCACCGCCCGGGCGATGAGCGGCAACGGATCCCGGGCGGCGCTGCGGGTGGGCGGGCTCGCCGTCGTGGCCGGGGTGCTGCTCGGCTCCATCGTCCCGACCCTGCGGGAGGGGTCGTTCGGCACCGGGCTCGGCGGCGGGTCCGGTCCGGGCGGCACGATCGGCACCGCCCTCGACCCGGTGGCGGCCCTGGCGGGCCAGCTCAGGCGGCCGGAGCCGATGGACCTGCTGCGCCTGGAGACCGACGAGCCCGACCCCGGGCACCTGCGGGGGGTCGTGCTCGACCAGTACGACCCCGAGGACGGCTGGGTGATGAACAACCTGGACGGCGAGCAGTCGGTGGCGCAGGAGACGCTGGCGCCCCTGCCGGGCCGGCAGGCCAGCCGCGAGGTCACGGCCACGTTCACCGCTCTCGAGCACGACGACCGGTTCCTCCCGGTGCTGTGGTCACCGCAGTCGGTGGGCATCGCCGATCCGGAGGACTGGCGCTACGACCCGGCCACCGCCACCGTGTTCGGCCGGGACACCCGGACCGCCGACCGGACGTGGACCGTGCGGGCCGAGCAGCCCGAACCCAGCCGAGAACTGCTGGACGAATCCCCCGCCGTGGCCCTCGACGACCCGGTGGCGCGCTTCCGCGAGCTGCCGGAGCTGGACCCGTCCGTGCCAGCGCTCGTGGACGACCTCGTCGCCGGGGCGCAGACGCCCTACCAGCGGGTGCGGGCGATCTCGGACTACCTGACCGACCGGGACAACGGCTTCATCTACAGCCTGTCCACCGAGCTGGGCACCAGCGACGACGACCTGGTGAACTTCCTCGACCTCAAGTCCGGTTACTGCGAGCAGTACGCCGGGGCCATGGCGGTCATGGTCCGCTCGGCGGGCGTGCCGGCCCGGGTGGTCCTGGGCTACACGCCCGGCCAGGTGCAGGCCGACCGGAGCCGGCTCATCACGACCGACGACGCGCACGCCTGGGTCGAGGTCTACTTCGACGGTCTGGGCTGGGTGCCGTTCGACCCGACGCCGATCTCGTCGGAGCGGTCGGTCGCGCTGCCGTGGGCGCCGCGGGCGGAGGACCCGTCCGAGCCCACCAGCGGCAGCTCGGCGACCACGGCGCCGCAGGCCGCCCCCACCGCGCGGGCCGACCGCGGGGACACCAGCATCCCGGAGTTCCAGCAGCAGGCCGGCGCGTCGGGCTGGTTGCAGCCGCTGCTCGTGGGCGGAGGCGTCGTGCTGCTCGCGGGTGCCTTCGTCGCCGTCCCGGCGACCGCGCGCGTGCTGCGTCGGCGGCGGCGGGTGGCCGCGGGCGCGCCCACCGACCTGTGGGACGAGCTCACCGCGACGGTGCGGGACCTCGGGCTGTCGCGGGACCCGGCCTGGACACCGCGGCAGGCCGCCGCACACCTCGCCGAGCAGGCCGGGCACGGCACCGATCCGATGCTGGCCGACGGTGCCGAGGAGTCGATCCGCCGGCTCGCCCTGGCCGAGGAGGCCGCGATCTACGGCCGGAGCCGCCCGGTGAGCCCGGAGCGGTCCGAGCAGCTGCGCGAGGAGCTGCGCACCGCCCGGCGCGGCCTGATCGCCGCCGTCCCCCGCCGCGCCCGGCTCCGGGCCCTGCTGTGGCCGACGTCGCTGGTGAGCGAGGTGGCCACGGTCGCGATGGCGCGGATGCGGCGGGCCGGCGAGGTGCTGCGCTCGCCGCGGCGCTCGCGCCCCGTCTGAGCTTCCCGACCCGTCGCCGCGTTGATCATGGTCTGCGTGCGCGCGACACCCCGGCGACCGGCGTGTCGCCGAGCAGACGAACGATGATCAACAGCGGCCGGGCGTCGGAGCGGGCTGCCCCTCCCCCGGACGCACGGCGGCCGCCGTCCGGAGGGGACGGCGGCCGCGGAGCTGAGCGGGGCTACTGGTCGTAGCGGCGGCGGAAGCGCTCCTCGAGCCGGTTCTTCAGCGGCTGGCGGCGCCCGCGGGAGGCACGCCCGCGACCCTTGCCCACCGGACCGGTCGAGCCGGAGGCCGGGCCGCTGCCCGCCTCGGCGGCGCCGGTGGCCGACTTGTAGTTGAGGCCGACGAGCGGGAGACCGGCGAACATCACCACGGCTCCGAGGATGCCGACCGGGATCGACTGGGCCACGACTCCACCGAGCATGATCCCGAGGCCGGCGACGAGGAGCAGGAGACCGATCTGCAGCTTGCGGCGGGCCTTGAGCCGCCGGTCACCGGAGCGGACCGAGGAGGCGAACTTCGGATCGTCATCGACGAGGGCGCGCTCGATCTGCTCCAGCAGACGCTGCTCGTGCTCGGAGAGCGGCACGTCGACCTCCAGTAGGGCGGAGCCAATACCGCCGGAGGTCGCCTCCGGCGGTGCCTCCGAGGATACGAGCCGTTCGCAACGCGCGAAAGGCGACGGCGCGGCGACCCGCCACCTTACTGAAGTGATCACTCTCCCGGGTGTGCGGCTCCGCCCGCGCGGCCGCCCGGCGGCGGGACGCGCAACAGCCCGGCGTCCCGGCGGATCGGGTCCGACCGGCCCACCCGGTGCAGCAGGGTCGCCGGGCGGACCGCGCCCGCGCCGAAGCGCCGGGCGGCGCGGTCGGCGGCCAGCTCCGCGTCGCGCCGACCGTGTTCCCGCGCCCCGAGCTCCAGCTGTCTCGGGGCGGACGCCGCGTCGACCAGCCGCTCGGCGCGGACGCCCACGAGCCGGATGCGCGCCCGGTCCAGACCGAGGGCGTCGAACAGCGCGCGGGCGGTGTCGTAGAGCTCCTGCCCGACGTCGGTGGGCACGTCGAGGGTGCGGCTGCGGGTGATCGTGGCGAAGTCGGCGAACCGGACCTTGATCGTCACGGTGCGGGCGAGCGTTCCGCTCGCCCGGAGGCGGCCCGCCGTCCGCTCCGAGAGCAGCAGGAGCTCGCGGTGGATCACCGCCGGGTCGTCGACGTCGGTGCCGAACGTCTCCTCCGCCCCGGTCGAGCGCTCGGGCTCGTCGGGCACCACCCGGCGGGGATCCCGGCCCCAGGCCAGCTCGTGCAGGTGCGATCCGGCGGCCGCGCCGACCGCGCGCTGCAGCGTGCGGGCCGGCACGTGCGCGAGATCGCCGACGGTGCGCAGCCCGTAGCGCAGCAGCGTCTCCTCCGTCTTCGGCCCGACGCCCCACAGGGCGCCGACCGGCAGCGGGTGCAGGAAGCCGATGACCTCGCCGGGCCGGACGACGAGCATCCCGTCGGGCTTGCAGTGGGTGGAGGCGAGCTTGGCCACGAACTTGGTGGGCGCGGCCCCCACCGAGCAGGTGATGCCCTGCTCGTCGTAGACCCGGGCGCGCAGGTACTCACCGATCGCCGCGGCGTCGCCCAGCCGCCGCCCGGCGCCCCGGACGTCGAGGAAGGCCTCGTCCAGCGACAGCGGCTCGACCAGCGGCGTGATCGACCGGAACAGCGCCATCACCGACCGGGACACCTCGGTGTAGAGCGCCAGGTCCCCCGGCAGCACGGTGGCCGTCGGGCACAGCCGCAGCGCCCGCGCGGTCGGCATCGCGGCGTGCACCCCGTAGCGACGCGCTTCGTAGGTGGCCGAGGTGACCACTCCCCGGTTGCCCGCGCCGCCCACGATCACCGGTGTCCCGGCCAGCTCGGGGTGGCGGCGCACCTCGACGCTGGCGAAGAACGCGTCCATGTCGACGTGCAGGACGGTGCACCCGTCCGCCCGGCCGGCCGGCGATCCCACGACGCCTCCTCGGAGCCCGTGTCGAACGTGTGTTCGATCTCGGGAGGATCGTAGCGGCCCGGCCGGGGGTGCGCGGGCCTGCGACCCGCCCGGATCGGGCGACAACCCCGCTGCTCCGCCGCGCGCGACCGGCCCGTGCTCGCCATGATCTGCAGCACCGCCGCACCGACGCGGCGCCAGGAGCGAACGGAGACCGACATGACCACTCCGCCCACCGAACCCGACAGCGGCACACCCGCCGACCGCGCGGCCGGCGCCATGGACGAGGACGAGTACCTGGGCCGCGACGGCGGCGCGGACAGCGGTGCCGACGGCGGCGCCGATGGCGGCGCGGACAGCGGCGCCGGCGCGGACGACCCGACCACCGAGGGCGAGGAGGACACCCGCTTCGCCTGATCGGCCGATCGGCCGGAACCTCTTCGTCCGCCTCCCGGCGCGCGCACGGCGACGGCCGTGGGCATGATCGGCTCGGGGGCAGGACGCCCTCCGACCGACGACCGGCAGCCGCCGGCGGAACCTCCCGAACGGAGATGAGATGGCGCTCGACGACGACGACATGACCAGCACGGAGGGCCCCGCCGACGGCGGCGCGGACGCCGGCGGGCACGACGGCGGTGCCGACGGCGGCGCGGACAGCGGTGCCCACGGCCCCGCGGACGGCGGCGCCTCGCCCGGTGGCCACGACGGTGGCGCGGACGGCGGTGCCGATGGTGGTGCCGACGGCGGTGCCGATGGTGGCGCGGACGGCGGCGCCGACGGCGGCGCGGACGGTTCGGCCTGACCGAGGATCCGGGCGGCCAGGGCCGGGCAGAGCAGCTGCTCCGCCCGGCTCTGCGCCGCTGCATCGCGATCGACCCGGACGAGTTCGCCGAGCGGTACTGGTCCCGCCGGCCGCTGCTCACCCGGGCTCCGGACATCAGCGGCGGGGCCCCCGGCCGGTCCTACGCCGACCTGCTGGACCTCGCCGCGGTCGACGAGCTGCTTTCCCGGCGTGGCCTGCGCACGCCGTTCCTGCGGATCGCCAAGGACGGCGCGGTCGTCGATCCCCTCCGGTTCACCACGTCGGGCGGCGCCGGCGCCGAGATCGCCGACCAGGTGTCGTCGGACGCCGTCCTCCGGCTGTTCGCCGACGGCAGCACCGTCGTCCTGCAGGGCCTGCACCGGCTCTGGCCGCCGCTCATCGAGTTCGCCGACCAGCTGGCCGCCGACCTGGGGCACCCGACGCAGGTCAACGCCTACATCACCCCGCCGTCCTCGCGCGGCTTCAGCCCCCACTACGACGTCCACGACGTGTTCGTGCTGCAGGTCGCCGGCGAGAAGCACTGGCGCATCCACGAACCGGTCCTGATCGACCCGCTGCGCAGCCAGCCCTGGAACGACCATGCCGCCGCGGTGGCCGCGGCCGCCGAGGGCGAGCCGGTCATCGACGCAGTGCTGCGCCCCGGCGACGTCCTCTACCTCCCGCGGGGCTACCTGCACGCCGCGACGGCGCTGGGCGACATCAGCGCCCACCTGACCATCGGCATCCATCCGGTCACCCGCTGGGCCGCCGCCGAGACCGTGCTCGACCTCGTGCGCACCCTGGCTCCGCAGGATCCGGAGCTGCGCCGGTCGCTGCCCCTCGGCGTCGACCTCACCGACGCCGAGGCCCTGCGCGACGACGTGGCCGCCGTCGTCCGCAGCCTCACCGGCTGGCTGGAGCGCACCGACCCGGCCGAGGTCGCCGACCGGCTGCGGGCGCGCACCTGGTCCCAGGTGCGGCCGGAGCCGGTGGCGCCGCTCGCCCAGGCGACCGCGGCCGCCGCGCTGACCCCCGACACCGTGCTCCGGCTGCGCCCGCGCCTGCGGTGCGTGCTGCGCCAGCCGGACGGCGACCGCGTCGTCCTGGTCGCGGGACGTCGCACCCACGACCTGCCTGCCAGCACCGCGCCCGCCGTGGCGGAGCTGCTGGCCGCGGGCGAGCTCAAGGTCGGTGACCTGCCCGGCCTCGACCCCGCCGACCGGTTGATCCTCGCCCGCCGGCTGGTGACCGAGGCCGTGGCCGTGGTGCCGGACGCCGTCGCCGGCAGGGGTGCCGGCACCGTGGACGATGGAGGGCGTGGGCACAGCTCCGGAAGCGGCGGATGAGCCGACAGCCGACCGGGCGCAGGGCGTGAGGCAACGCCCTACCGCACGGCTCGACGAGGTCCGCTGCTCGGTGCAGGCCCTCGCCCGGGGCGACTCCCCGATCGCCACCGCACCCCCGGCCCAGCGCTGGCTGCTGGTGGAGCAGCCCGGGCCGTGGGGCCGCGAGGCGCTGACGCAGTCCCGCTTCGACGCCGCGGTCGCGCCCCGGCTGGCACACCGGGCGCGCATGGAGAACATGCGGCTGCTGCTGGTCCGCCGTCCGGACGGGCGGCCGTCCGAGACCGGCCACCGCTGGGCGGTCGTCGACGCGCGACCCGGCCGGGAGCGGCTGACCTGGGCAGTGCGCCGGCACGACGCCGAACTGGTCGAGGTGCCGTGGGACGGCTCGGTCGGCACGCCCGCCGAGCGGCCGGTCTACCTGGTCTGCGCGCACGGCGGGCACGACGCCTGCTGCGCGCTGCGCGGCCGGCCGCTGGCCCGGACGCTGCCGGCCGACTCACCGGACGACGTGTGGGAGTGCAGCCACCTGGGCGGTGACCGGTTCGCCGCCAACGTGCTGGTGCTGCCGCACGGCTTCTACTACGGGCAGGTGCCCGGCGACGGCGCCGACCTGGTGGCGGCGCACCGCCGCGGCGAGGTGGCGCTGCCGTGGTTGCGCGGGCGGGCCGGCGTCGCGGCTCCGGCACAGGCGGCCCAGCACCTGGTGCGGGAGAAGCTCGCGCTGCTCGGCATCGACGACCTGCCGCCGCGGTCGGTCGATCGGCTGACCGAGCCGGGGGCGGAGGTCGAGCGGTTCACGGTGACGCTGGACGGCCCCGACGGCCCCGTGGTGACGACCGTGGAGAGCCGGCCGTCGGAGGAGGCGGTGCGGTTGACCTGCCGCGCGGTGCACCCGGCGCACCAGCGGATCTGGCACCTCCTGGCGATGACCGACGGATCGGTGCGGACCGGGCGCTGAGGCCGCCGGTCAGCCGAGTGCGCGGCCGCGGGCCAGCAGCAGCGGGATGGCGAGCTCGGTCTCGGTGAGCGAGCCGTGGTACGCCGCCAGTGCGCTGGGGCCGGGCTCGCTCAGCCGCGCGGTGAACGCCCACGTGCTCCGGGCGAGCACGACCACGTCGCCGATCCGGCGGACGGCCTCGTCGGCGACCGGGCCGAAGATCCCGCTGGCGACCGCCTCGGCGCGGCTGGTCACCCAGGCGCGGTGCCCGAGCGACTCGCGCCAGCGGTGCAGGACGTCGTCGGCGGCGCCGTCCTCGGTGTGCACGTAGCGGGCGCGCGGCTCCCCGGCGAGCAGCCGGACGCCGTCCATGAGGTCCGGCTCGTCCTCGACGTCGAGGCGGGTGGCCTCGGGGATGTCGAGCATCCCGTGGTCGGCGGTGACCAGCAGCGCGGCGTCGTCCGGGAGGCCGTCGACGATCTGCTCGACCATCCGGTCGATGATCGCGAGCTGCGCCCGCCAGGCCGGCGAGTCGACGCCGCGCAGATGGCCGGTGAGGTCGAGCTCGGCGATGTAGCCGGACGCCAGCGTGCGGGGCGCCGCGCCGACGGCGTGCAGCAGGCCGGCGACCAGGTCGCCGGGGCTGTAGCTGCCCGGGTAGTCGGCACCGCGGTAGACCGCCTCGGTCAGCCCGGAGCCGGCGAACAGACTCGGGCCGACGGCGCTGGAGCGCACTCCGGCCGCGGTGGCCTGCTCGAAGACGGTGCGCTGCGGCTGCCACGAGCGCGGGTCGGGATCGTCCTTCCAGCGGATGTGGTTGAGCAGCCGGCCCTCCCCCGGCACCTCGGTGACGAAGCCGAGGATGCCGTGGCTGCCGGGCGGCAGCCCGGTACCGAGGGTCGCCAGGCTGACCGGGGTGGTGCTGGGGCAGGGCGCCAGGATGTCGCCGGCCGGCCTGGCGAGGGCGGCGAGGGTGGGCGCCAGGTCGGCATGCCGGCGCAGCAGGTCGGCACCGAGACCGTCGATGAGCAGGACCGCCACGCGGTGGGCGCCGGCCAGGGCCTCGGTGAGGCCGAGCGGGTCGGGCGCGAAGCCGTCGCGGTGCACCGGGACGCCGAGGGCGGATGCGGCGCCGGGCAGCACGTCGGCGAGGGTGGCCTCGCCGTAGACCGGGCGGCGCAGGTCGGCGGGGAGGGCGCCGCCGGAGCTCACCGGCGGGTGGCCAGGACGTGCAGGCCGGTGGCGACGTCGCGGTAGGGCGAGGCGTCGGAGAGGGCGAGCTCGAGGTCACGGACGGCGGCCGGGTCGGCGCCGGAGTCGGCCTCCAGCAGATCCGCGACGACCGCCACGCCGCGCCAGCCGTCGGCGTGCAGCCCCGCGCCCTCGACGAGGGCCAGCAGCTCGGCGGGGTCGAAGCGGCGGCGGACGGGACGGGCACGGCCGGGCGCGGGGTCGCGGTCCTCGAGGAGGGCCAGCGCCTCCTTGGGGTGCCCGCTCAGCGCGCGGGTGAGGACGGCGCCCGCGCGGTTCGCGGCGGTGATGCTCACCGTGCCGCCGGGGCGGACCGCGGCGGCGATCTCGCGCAGCGTCGTCGCCGGGTCGTCGACCACCTCGAGCACCGAGTGGCACAGCGCCAGGTCGAAGCCGCCGGCTGCGGCACCGGCCGCGCCGGGCAGCACCTCGTGCAGGAGGTCGCCGTCGCCCTGGACGCCGCGGACGCGCCCGCCAACCCCCGCCGTCTCGGCCCGCCGGCGCAGGGTGGCCAGTGCGTCGGCGCTGGGGTCGACGACCGTGACGTCGTGCCCGGCCTGGGCGAGCGGAACGGCGAGGGTGCCGCTGCCGCCGCCGACGTCGAGGACCCGCAGCGTGCCCGCGGTCAGCACCGGGTCGAGGGCCGACCACACCGCGGCGGTGCGGGGTGGTGAGGAGTCCGCGGCGGCGCGGGGGCTGGTCGGCACGCGGCCGAGCCTAGTGAGCGGAACTCCGAGGCCGCCGCCGTGCCGGTCGGCGATCCGTGCCGGCCTGGTCCCGTCAAGGGGTGTGCGTCGGCGCCCGGTTCGATCCCCGGGAACCGGGCGCCGGCGCACACGTTCCGGCGGGCTCAGTGGCCCGAGCTCCCGGGGCTGGAGTGCCAGAGCTTGCGGGGAGCGCCCGCGTCGCGCCGGGCGCGGGTCATGGCGTCCTCTCCGGCCGGCTTGATGTCGGCGTAGGGCGACATCCGGAAACCGGTCGGGTGCACGAGCACGGGCTTGACCACCACCGGGCGAGAGCCGTGCGAGGCGGCCGCCCCGGCGATCGCCCGCTCGGTGTAGGCCCCCGGCGCAGCCATCAGCTCCGACACTCCGGCGAGCCCCTCGGTCTCCCACGCCTCGTGCAACGCCGGCAGCTCCCATGCCCCCGTCGCCCGCAGCGACACCCCGCGCGGGCCGGTGCGGCGCAGCACCCCGCGGATCACCAGCAGCCACGAGTGGAACACCGTCGCGGCGTACGGCCCCTGGACGTCCTCGAAGAAGGTCGAGTCGGTGCAGCCGGTGCCGTCGTCGAGGGTCACGAAGATGACCCGGCGTCCGGACCGGATCGGCGGGGTCTGGGTGGCCACCTTGACCCCCGCGACCAGCACCTCCGCCCCGCTGCGGCAGCCGAGCAGCTCCCCCGCCGGCACCGCGCCGATCGCCGACAGGAACGGCCGGTAGAAGCCGATGACGTGCCGGCTGGCGTCCAGGCCGAGCACCTCCAGCTCGGCACGGACCAGCTCCGCGTCGGTGAACTCGGGCAGCCCGCTGCCCTCCGCCCATCTGGGCCCCGTCTCCTCCGCCTCGCTCTCCGCTGCCTCCAGGCCCATGAGGTCGAGGCTGAGCTGGCCGATCGACCCGCCCCGCCGGCCGCTGCGGCTCCACCGGTCCAGCTCGCCGATCTGCAGCAGCAGGTCGCGGCGGGTGACCGAGCGCCGGGACCGGCTGGGCCGGCCGGCCTCGCGGTCGCGCACCCCGAACCCGTAGAGGGAGTCGAAGCCGCCGGCCAGCACCAGCCGCTCGACCACCGGCCGGGACGCGTTCGCCCGCTGCCAGAAGTCGGCCAGCGACCGGTAGGGCTGGCCGGCGACGATCCGCGTCACCTCCTCCTCGGAGATGCCCTTCACGTCGGCCAGCGCCAGCCGGATCCCGTGGCGGGACGGGTCGGGCATCGCCGACGGCATCCACTCCGGCCGGGCCGGGAGCGCGTCGCCGTCCCCGCCGTCGTCCTCGGGATCGACGCGCTCGACCCGGTAGGTGCCGGTGGAGGCGTTGACGTCGAGGCCGAGCACCCGGACGCCGAAGTTGCGGGCGTCGTCGAGGATCAGCCGCTTCGGGTACATGCCGGGGTCGTGGGTGAGCACCCCGGCGAGGAACGCCGCCGTGTGGTGGGTCTTCAGCCAGGCCGACTGGTAGGTGGGCAGCGCGAACGCCGCCGCGTGCGCCTTGCAGAAGCCGAAGGAGCCGAAGGCGACCAGCACCGCCCACACCTGCTCGACGACCTCGACGGCGTAGCCCTCGTCGAGCGCCCGCGGCATGAACCAGGCGCGCACCTCGGGGTGGGCGTCCTTCTCCCCCAGCGCCCGGCGCACCTCGTCGGCCTCGGCCAGGGTGCAGCCGGTCATCCGCGCCACGATCTGCAGCACCTGCTCGTGGAACACCACCACCCCGGCGGTCTCCTCGAGGGCGGGCGCGAGGTCGGGGTGCGGGTAGACCGGGTCCCGCCAGCCGTTCCGGGCCATGAGGAACGGCGTGACCATGTCGCTCTTCACCGGGCCGGGCCGGAACAGCGAGATGTCGATGATGATGTCCTCGAACGTCCGCGGCCCGAACTTGCCGACCAGCTCGCGCTGCCCGGGCGACTCGATCTGGAACATCCCGAGCGTGCGGGTGCTCTGGATCAGCTCGAAGGTCAGCGGGTCGTCGCGCGGGATCGCGTCGATGTCGACGGTCTCCCCGTCGACCCGGACGACCTCGTCGAGGGCGTGCGCGATCGCGGACTGCATGCGGATGCCGAGCAGGTCGAGCTTGAGCAGCCCGAGCTCCTCGACGTCGTCCTTGTCGAACTGGCTCATCGGATAGCCGAGGTAGCTGCTCTCGACCGGCGTGCGGTCGAGCAGCGTGGCGTCGGAGAGCAGCACGCCGCACGGGTGCAGGGCGATGTGCCGCGGCAGCCCGTCGAGCCGGGACACCAGGTCGAACAGCAGGTCCAGCTCGCCGGTGCCGCCGGCCCGCGTCGACCCGAGCCGGCTGGCCCGCAGCTCCGGCAGGTCGCGCAGCGCGGCGTGCACCTGGTTGGCCCGGATGTGCGGAAAGGCCTTGGCGACGGCGTCGATCTCGGCCACGGGCAGGCCGAGCGCGGCGCCGACGTCGCGGATGGCGTGCCGCACCCGGTAGGTGTCCATCATCGAGATGCAGCTGACCCGGTCGGCGCCGAAGCGGTCGATGACCGCGTCGTAGACCTCCATCCGGCGGGCGGACTCCACGTCGATGTCGATGTCGGGCAGCTGGTGGCGCAGCGGGGACAGGAACCGCTCCATCAGCAGGCCGTAGCGGATCGGGTCGACGTCGGAGATGCCGAGCAGGTAGGTGACCAGGCTGCCGGCGCCCGACCCGCGGGCCGCCGCGCGCACCCTCAGGCTCGTGATGAGGTCGACCACGTCGGCGACGGTGAGGAAGTACGACGGGTAGCCCAGCTGCTCGATCACCGCCAGCTCCTCGTCGAGCCGCCGGCGCACCGCCTCCGTGTCGGCCATCCCGCGCCGGCCCAGCCCCGCCTCGCAGCGGGCGCGCAGCACCTGGGCCGGGCCCATCCCCCGCTCCGCGGGCGTGGTGACGACATCGAGCTCCGGATAGCGGACCGTGCCGATGCCGAGGTCCTCCCGGACGTCGACGGCGCACTGCTCGGCCAGCCGGGCGGTGCGCTCCAGCAGCCGCAGCACGGCGTCCCGGTCGGGGCCGACCAGGTCCTCGGCGACCTCGGTCATCTCCTTGCCCGACTTGAGGTAGCCCTCGGCGGTCCGCCGGTCGACGTGCCGCTGGTCCAGTGGCACCAGCCGGCGGGCGGCGTCGAGCACGTCGGCGGTGGGCGCGTCCAGCGCGTCGACGTAGCGGACGGCGTTGGTGAGCACCACCGGCACGCCCTCCTGGGCGGCGAACCGCAGCAGCGACTGTGCCCGCGAGCGGTCACCGCGGCCCCGGTGGTGGACGAGCTCGACGACGAGCCGGTCGCCGAACACCGCCCGCCAGGCGGCCAGGTGCGCCCCGGCCAGGTCGGCCCGACCGGCGGCCAGCGCGCGGCCGACCGGAGAGCCCGGCCCCAGCAGCGCGACGAGTCCCGAGGCGTGCTCGGCGGCCACGGCCAGCGAGCTGACCGGCTCGCCACGCGTGCCGCGCAGGTGGGTGGCGCTGGTCAGCCGGCACAGCGAGCGCCAGCCGGCGCCGTCCCGGGCCAGGAAGGTGACCCGGGGCAGCCGCGGGTCGACGCTCGCCCCGCCGCGGGCCGGCACCCGCCGCCCGGTCGCCCCCCGTCCGCGCGCAGCGTGCGGGCGCCCGGGCGCCTCACCACCGACGGCGGACGCGAGCGCCGGGGGAAGCGACGTGCCCAGCTCCGGTGCCACGGCGAGGTCCACCCCGAACAGCGGTCGCACCCCCGCCGAGCGGCAGGCGAGGGCGAACTTGACCGCCCCGTAGAGCCCGTCGCGATCGGTCAGGGCCAGCGCCGTCATCCCGTGCTCGGCGGCGCGGACCACCAGCTCGGCGGGGTGGTTGGCCCCGTGACGCAGGGAGTAGCCGGAGGCGACGTGCAGGTGGACGAAGGGGTCGCCGCTCACCTCCGCTGCCGCGGGTCGGCACCCGTGCCGCCGACCAGCCGCGGACGGGACCGGGCCGGCTCCTGCCCCAGGCAACCGGCGACCACGGCGAGGAAGGCGCCGGCGTCGCGGACCAGGTCGTCGGCCTCCCGCTCGGTGACCGCGTGGGAGAGCCCTGCCTCCGCCGCGGCGCGCTTGCCCGCCCCGGCGGCGAAGAAGCCCGCCCACTCCCCCAGCTCGGGGGCGACCTGCCCGAGCAGCACCCAGGCGCTGCGCGGCCGGCGCCGGCCGCCCTCCGGCCGGGTGCGGGCGGCGAGGACGGCCGCCGCGGCGCGCAGCGCGGCGAGGTGTGCCGTGGCGTACCGGTGGCGGGGGTCGTCGGCGCTGGCCTCGGCCTCGGCCAGCGCGCGGGAGGCCTGGGTGAGCAGCTGGGCGGCCGCCGGCGGCAGCGGTGGGAGCAGCGGCAGCTGACCGGCGGGCGGGTCGAACGTCATGGCCCGGACCGCGCCCATCAGTCGTGCACCCGGACGAGCCACCACCGGTTGGCCGCGGAGTCCCAGGTGAGGTCGTAGACGCCGGCGAAGCTCATCCGCGACCGGCCGGCGCGCACCGCCTCGACCCGCCAGACCTCCTGGGTGGCCACCAGCTCGGCCGACGCCCCGCCGCGGGTGCCGGCGCCGCGCCACCAGGCCCCGGTCTCGACCCACGAGTCGAGCAGCTCGCCGACGACGTAGCGGGAATCCCCCCGCCAGAACTGCACCGGGCCGAGGGGGCCGCGCTCGACCTGCACCTCCTCGCCGATCCGCTCGCCGATCCGACCGGCGATCTCACCGAGCACCCGGCTCATGTCAGACTCCCCTCCCTGCACCGCCCCGGCCCGGTCCACACCGCTCCGGGTGGGGAAGGACCCGGGAGCGGTGGGAGCCGGCACGTGTTCGAACATGTGTTCGAACACGTTGAGTAGACACGACCGGCGTAGCGGCGTCAAGACACCGGCCGAGACATGAGGATTCGAGCCCCGTGACGCCGACACCCGCGACGCCGATACGAGAGCCCGCCCGACCACAGCAGCCCACCTCGGCGGTCGAACGGCGCGCGCGTCGTCCGATCAGAACGGGATGTCGGGATCGGGCGCCCCGGCGCCGGCGCGCCGGCCTCGAAGCGCTTCGAGCGTCCGATTCGTTCGTCGCCGCTGTACAGCGCCCCGGTCGAGCGCCGGGTTGATCACGGCCACCGGCGCGTCATCGATTCCGAAGGCCGGCGGGTGCGTCGTGACGGTGTATCCGCCGGGCAGGGTCCAGACCAAGCCACCGTTCTCGTCGCGGCGCAGTCGCCAGCCGGGTGCCTGGTGGGAGAGCCGGTGGTGGAACTCGCACAGGCACGCCAGATTGTCGTGGGCAGTGGGGCCGTGCGGGTGCGGGGTCTGGTGGTCCAGGTCGGCGCAGCGCGCGCGGGCGCGACAACCGGGGAACCGACACCGCCGGTCCCGCAGCTTCACGAACCGGGCCAGGGGGTCCGTGGGCTCGTACGCATCGGTGGCCGGTGGTGGACCGAGCCCGCGGCCGGCGGTCGCGGCCTGCCGCAGCTCGACGGCGTCGGTGAGCGCGAGGAGCGAGCCCGACAGCTGGTCGACCAGGGCGATGTGCGGACGGTGCGCCAGCGCGGTACCGGTCAGTCGGTGCGCCGCCAGCAGGCGCTCGAGCGCGCGCTGACGCTGGGCACGGAGGGCAGCGATCTCGCTGGAGGGATCAACAACACCCGACCGACTCTCGGCGACGGGGCCATCTGCTGGTCCGGAGCCGCTGCGAACGAATCGGCCCTCCGCGTCGATCACGGCGGCGAGATCGGCGGCGGCGGCCTTCTCGTCGGCTTCCAGCTCGGCGATCCGCTCCTCCAACAGGGGGTCCCCGGGCACAGGACTGGACTCCGACCAGTCGACGGAGGCTCCGTCCTCCACGCCGACGTCGGCGCCGAACTCCGCCGTGCCGGACGACCGTTCCGGCGCCGAGTCCGGTCGGGGCAGCAGGCCGAAGGTGTGGGCCAGCTCCCGCACCAACGGAGCGGGTACCAGGTCGCCGTCGACCTCGCCCGGTTCGTCCGCCCCCGGCCCGAAGCCGGTGAGGGTGTCGGTGCCGGCGACGACCGTGAGGGAGATCTGCACCGGCGGGCGGTCGCCGTGCGGGCGCAGCACGAGGTCGGCCAGGCAGTCGGCCTTCCGCTCGTCGAGGCTGCGCGGATCGGGGTTGCCGTCGTCGTCGAACTCGCAGGCCTTGGCGTACGCCTCGAGCGTCTCGTGGCAGGCGCGGGCGAGCGGCGCGGGAAGATGGGCGGCCAGGGTGGCCATCCCGTCGTCGTCGGCGTAGAGGGCGACCTTGCGGCCCTTCGCCGCCGACACCAGCCGGCGCAGCGCGGCGGCCGCATCGTGCTTGGCGATCAGCCGCCGGACCCGGGCCCGCAGGTTGTCGACGGTCTGGGTGCCAGCCCGTTCCAGCGCCGCGGCCTCGACCTGCGCCCGCTTGTCGTCGCTGACCGGCTCGAGCAGATCGACCAGGGCGCGCGCGTGCGCGGGCGTGATGACGCCGGACTCCAGCGCGGCCATCGTGGCCGGCAACTCCTCGACCAGGAACACCGCCTCCGCCAGCCGGCTCAGCGCCACGCGCTGGGGCAGCCGCAGCCGGGCGGCGGCCTCGGCCGCGGCCCATTCGCTCACCGGCTCCAGGGCCGCCGGCCGTGCCGCCCGGCTGGCCGGCGACGCGGCCCCCTTCTCGCCCGGCTGCCGGTCCCAGGACGACGGGCGGCAGCGGGCGAAGGCGGCAAGTTCTCTGGCCTGCGCGGCCGTCGCCCGGGCCA
The DNA here is from genome assembly GCA_963777095.1 of uncultured Actinomycetota bacterium. Taxonomy (GTDB): domain Bacteria; phylum Actinomycetota; class Actinomycetes; order Mycobacteriales; family Geodermatophilaceae; genus CAVZOY01. The sequence continues at coordinate 509,968 of CAVZOY010000004.1, read as the reverse complement.
TCACCCGATCCAGGTCGGCGACCGCGTCCAGGTGACCTGCGCCGTCCTCCAGGAGCCGGGGCCGTGGGTCGAGCAGCTCAGGACCGGAAGCGGCAGGACGAGCATGCCGACGGGCCTCGAGGTCGACGATGACCACGCACGGCGCGGGCGTCGTCCCGATGACGCTGGTGCGTTCGGCGAGCAGGAGGCGCATCCGACGCTCGACCGCCGACGGCGACTCGGCAGCCGCGTCAGTCGACATCAGATCGAACACATGTTCGAGTGTAGCGATCTCGAGGGTCGCTGACCAGCACGAACGCAAACATTCTCCCCGTCCACCCCTGCCCGCCGGTACGGCGACTGTCGGCACGTCGGCGAGCGGGGTGCCGCGCCCGTCGCGACGCCGGCGGGCCGTGCGCCGGAGCGCCCGCGCAGGCGCGGTGGCAGGATCGCTCGCATGACCGGCCCGCTGCATCCACGCGTGGCGGAGGTCGCCAGGCACCTCGCGGACTCGGGGAGCACCGGCGAGGTCCGCGTCCTCCCCGCCGAGGTCAGGACGGCAGCGGCCGCCGCGGCCGAGCTCGGCGTGCCGGTCGGCGCGATCGTCAACAGCCTCGTCTTCGCCGTGGGCGAGGACGACGACGCCGAACCGCTGCTCGTGCTCACCAGCGGCGCGCACCGGGTCGACGAGACGACCGTCGCCGGGCTGCTGGGCGTCCCCCGGCTGCGGCGCGCGACACCCGACTTCGTCCGCGACGCGACCGGCCAGGCCATCGGCGGCGTCGCCCCGATCGGCCACCCCACGCCGATCGGCACGCTGGTCGACATCGAGCTCGCCCGCTACGAGCGGGTCTGGGCCGCCGCCGGCCACCCGAGTGCGGTCTTCCCGACCACCTACGAGGAACTGCTCCGCCTCACCGCGGGCACCGCGGCCGAGGTGGGCGCGGGACCGTCCGACCCCGCCGCGATGACCGTCGGCGGCGCCCCGGTCGACGTCCCGGAGGCGGTGGGCCCATGACCGGTACGCGACCCGCCACCCGCGTCACCGAGCTGTCCACCCGGTGGCTGCGCGACCACATGCACGAGGCCCTGACCATCTACGGCCTCGCCATGGGATACGACACCGCCGTCGTCGCCGGCCGGTACGGCTACGCCGTCCAGCACACCGAGCGACCCGGCTTCCGCGCCGTCGGCGCCTTCGCCGCCACCGACTCGGGCGAGGAGCTCATCGGCTTCGGCTACGGCTACCTCGTCGCTCCGGGCCAGTGGTGGCACGACCAGGTGCGGGCGGCGCTCGACCGGCGCACCGCCAAGCGGTGGCTGCCCGGCGCCTTCGAGGTGTGCGAGCTGCACGTCCACCCCGACCACCAGAGCCGGGGGGTCGGCCGCCAGCTGCTGCACGCCCTCCTCGAGGACCTGCCCCACCCCGCCGCTCTGCTCTCGACGCCGGACACCGACACCAAGGCCTTCCGGCTGTACCACGCCGACGGCTTCGTCGACCTGGCCCGCGGCTACCACTTCCCGGGCGACGCCCGGCCCTTCGCGATCCTCGGGGTCCAGCTGCCACTGCATCCGGCGGGGGGCTCCGCCGCGAACGACCGGGCGTGACGTCCTCATCCGCAGCGGATCGGGTCGACGTCGTCGTCATCGGGTCGGGGCACAACGGACTCGTCGCCGCCTGCTACCTCGCCCGCGCCGGACGGTCCGTCGTGGTCGTCGAGCGCGACGAGGTGCTCGGCGGAGCGGTCTCGACGGTGGAGCGCTGGCCCGGGGTGCGCGTCGACCGCGGATCCAGCGCGCACGTGATGATCCGTCACAGCGGAATCGTCGAGGACCTGGACCTCGCCGCGCACGGACTGCGCTACGTCGACTGCGACCCGTGGGGTTTCGCGCCGGCCCCGCGACCGGGCAGCGACGGTCCCGACGGCCGGCCGCTCGTCTTCTCGGTGGACCTCGACGCGACGTGCGCGTCGATCGCCGCGGCCTGCGGGCCGGAGGACGCCGCGGCCTACCGCGAGTTCGTGGCGGTGTGGGCCCGGCGCAGCCGGGCGGTCGTCGCCTCGTTCGCCCGGCCCCCGACGGCGCTCAACCTCGCGCGGTCGTTCTGGCCGCTCGGGGCGCCGTCCGGCGGGCGCGCGCGCACCCCGGGCGGCGACCTCGCCGTCGACTTCCTCGGCTCCGGCGACGCGCTGCTCGACCGCTGGTTCACCAGCGAGCGGCTCAAGGCGGCGCTGGCCTGGTTCGGTGCCCAGTCCGGGCCGCCCATGTCCGAGCCGGGGACGGCGGCGATGGTCGGCTGGGCCGCCCTGCTGCACGACGTGCCTCCGGGGCACCCGGTGGGCGGCTCCGGCGGACTCACCCAGGCCCTGCGCCGGCGGCTCGAGGCCGACGGCGGCCGGGTCGTGCTCGGCGACGGCGCCGCCCGCATCCTGGTGGCGGACGACGCCGGACACCCCCGAGTGACGGGAGTCGAGACCACCTCCGGACGGCGGATCGCTGCCCCCGCCGTCGTCGCCGCCTGCCACGTCGCCGCGACGCGCGAGCTGGTGGGTGCCGCCGCGCCGCCCGCCCTCGCCCACGCCGATCCGCCCCTGGGCAACGGCTTCGGCCTCGTGCTGCGCGCCCTGACCGACGCACCGCCCCGCTATCCCGGCGTCAGCGCGCACGACTCGTTACAGGGACTGCAACTCCTGTGCACCGACCGCGCGCAGCTCGCCGCGGCGCACGGTGACTGGCTGGGTGGCCGGCTGCCCCGGGAGCCGGTGCCGTTGGCCATGTGCTTCTCGACCAGCGACGACACCCTCGCCCCGCCCGGGCAGCACGTCGTCACGGTGTGGGGGCAGTGGTACCCGTACGCCCTGGCCGACGACGGGGACTGGGATGCGATCGCCGACGACGCGGCGCAGCGACTGGTCGAGGCGGTCGACCGGTACGCCCCAGGATTCGGCGAACTCGATACAGCGGCTGTACGTCCAGACCCCGGTGGCGCTGGAGCGGGAACTGTCCCTGCTCCGTGGCAACGTCATGCACGTGGAGATGGGGCTGGCCAGCATGTTCGGGTTACGGCCCACGCCCGCGCTGTCCGGCTACCGGGTGCCGGGTCTGGCCGGGCTGTACCTGTCCGGCGCCTCCACGCACCCCGGTGGCGGCGTCGGGGGCAACTCCGGGCGGTCGGCCGCCCGGGTGCTGCTCGCCGACGACCGTCCCCTCGCCCGGGGCCGCCGCGCTGCGGGCCGGGCTGTACGGGCCCGCCGGAGCCGGTCGTGACGTCCGCGCCCGCGAGCAGGCCGCCTGCCCTGGCCGCGGGACGACAGCTGGTCCCCCTCGCGCTGGCCGTGCTGCTCGTCCTCACCGCGATCGCCTATCCCCTGGCGTCGGGTGCCGGCCGCGACGTCGTCAGCTGGACGATCGTGCTGCTGGGGTCCGCGCTGTCCGTCGCGCACGCGACCGCGAGCCGCGGCGTGCGCACCGGCGTCGGGCTGCTCGCCCTCGTCGTGGGAGTCGCGATCGCGTTCGAGGCCGTCGGGCTCGCCACCGGCTTCCCGTACGGCCGCTACACCTACAGCGACGCGCTGGGCCCGACGCTGGTCGGCGTCCCGCTGCTGGTCCCCCTGGCGTGGCTGATGATGGCCTGGCCCAGCTGGGTGGTGGCCGCGCGACTGACCCGCCGGCGCCCGGCGCGAGTCGCGGTCGCCGCGGGCGTCCTCGCCGCGTGGGACGTCGTTCTCGACCCGCAGATGGTCCAGGCCGGGTACTGGACGTGGGCGCACCCCTCCCCCGGCCTGCCGGGCATCGGCACGGTGCCGCTGACCAACCTGGCCGGCTGGCTGCTCGCCGGGCTGGTGCTCATGGCCCTGCTCGACCGGCTCGTCGAGCGCACGGCCGAGCCGGGGTCGCCGCGCACCGGTGACGCGCCGGTGCTGCTCGCGATCGGCTGGATGGTCCTGGGCGGCGCGCTCGCCCACGCCGGCTGGCTGGATCTGCCCGGCTCGGCGGTCTGGGGCGCGGTGCTCGGCCTTCCGATCGCCGCGCTGCTCGTCGTCCAGGGCCTGCGGGCCCGGCGCGGGTGACGGCCGCACGCGGCGGCGGGGTCGTCCGGGCGCTCGCGGGAGTCGCCGTGCTCGGCGCCGCGCACGCCGCGGTGAACACCGCGCTGCTGCGACGGCCGCCGGTGAACCCGCCGACCGTGACGCGTCGGGTCACCGTCGTCCTGCCCGTGCGTGACGAGGAGGCCGCCGTCGGCGACTGCCTGGCGGCGGTGCTGGCCCAGCGTGGCGTCGACGCCCTGCGCGTGGTGGTCGTGGACGACGGGTCCACCGACGGCACGGCCCGCGTGGTCCGCTCGGTCGCCGACGACCGGGTGCGCCTGGTGACCGCACCCCCGCTGCCGCCGGGCTGGCTGGGCAAACCGCACGCCTGCGCGGTGGGAGTCGCCGCGGTCGACCCGTCGCCGGACGAGGTGCTGGTCTTCGTCGACGCCGACGTCCGCCTGGCTCCGGACGCCGTCGCCGCAGCGGTCGCCGTGCTCGACACCGCCGGGCTGGACCTCGTCTCGCCGTGGCCCCGGCCGGTCACCGGCACGATCGCGGAGCGGCTGGTGCAGCCGCTCGCGCCCTGGTTGTGGGCGACCACGCTCCCGCTGCGCCTGGCGGAGAACTCCCCCCGGCCCTCCCTGGCCGCTGCGAACGGACAGTTCCTCGTGCTCACCCGCGCGGCCTACGAGCGGGCCGGCGGGCACGGGGCCGTGCGGGACCAGGTCATCGAGGACGTCGCCCTGCTGCGGGCGGTCAAGCGGTCGGGTGGCCGGGGCGTGCCGGTCGCCGGGCACGACCTGGCGTCCTGCCGGATGTACGACGGCTGGCCGGCGCTGCGCGAGGGCTACGCGAAGTCCCTGTGGGCCTCCGTGGGCGGGTCGCCGGTCGCCAGCGCCGCGGCCGCGGCCGCCCTGACCGGCGTCTACGTCGTCCCCGCGGTCGCCGCGCTGCGCGGATCGAGGGCCGGGCTGCTGGGGTACGCCGCGGGCGTGGTCGGGCGGGCGATCGTGGCCGCGCGCACCGGCGGCCGGCCCTGGCCGGACGCGCTCGCGCACCCGGTCTCCGTGCTGCTGTTCGACGTGCTGATGGCGCGATCGCTCACCGGCCACCGGCGGGGCAGCCTGCGCTGGCGCGGCCGCGCGGTCTGAACCCGGCGCGGCGCGTCCCCGGGCGCGCGGCCAGGATGGGCCGGTGACCTCCTCCGACGTCCCGACCGGCTCCCGCCCGCGGGTGGCATTCGATCCCGGCTCGATGCCGACCCGCGCGTTCTACCGGGTGGTCAACTCGGTGGTCGTGCCGCGGCCGATCGCGTGGGTGTGCAGCCGCTCGAAGGACGGACTGCCCAACCTCGCGCCGCACAGTTTCTTCACCGTGGCCTGCGTCGACCCGCCGATCGTGCAGTTCACGTCGGTGGGCCGGAAGGACTCGCTCAACAACGTCGAGGCGACCGGCGACTTCACCGTCAACCTGACGCCGGAGGAGCTGTTCGAGCAGGTCAACTTGACGGGGACCGACTTCCCGCCGCACGTCAGCGAGGCCGACTACTGCGGGGTGCGCCTGGAGCCCAGCGACGTCGTCGGCTCGTTGCGGGTGGCCGAGTCGCCCGTCGCGATCGAGTGCGAGCTGCACTCCACGCTCCGGCTGGGCGACAGCACGGTGGTGTTCGGCCGGGTCGTGCACATCAGCGCGTGGGAGAGCGTCGTCCGCGACGGTCGGCCGCGCATCGAGCACCTGCGCCCGCTGGCCCGGCTCGGCGGCAACGAGTGGTCGACCATCGGCGAGGTCAAGGAGATCGCCCGCATCCCGTACAAGAAGCTCGCCGAGGAGCAGCCGCCGGAGCGGTGATCAGCCGGGCAGGTGGGCGGCGACCTCGGCCGCGGCGTCGTCGCCGAACGCGTCGGCGAACCGCTCGAGGAACTCCGCGCGCGGCAGCTCGTACTCCTGCGTGCCCACCACCTCGACCGCCGCGGTCGCGACGGCCGAACCGAGCTGGGTGGCGCGCTCCAGCGACAGTCCCCACATCCGGCCGGCGACGAACCCGGCGCGCAGGGCGTCACCTCCGCCGGTCGGCTCGACGGGCTTGGTCTCCGGCACCGCGATGACCGTCAGGTCCTCCTCGCCGGCGCGACGGACGAGCACGCCTTCGGCGGCCCGCGTGGTCACCCAGCAGCCGACGCGGGCGAGCACCTCGTCGGCCGTCCACCCCGTCTTCTGCAGCAGCAGCGCCGCCTCGTACTCGTTGGTGAACAGCACCTCCGCGCCGTCCACCAGGTCGCGGATGAGCTGGCCGTCCGCCCAGGCCAGCTGCTGGCTCGGGTCGGCCGCGAAGGCGTAGCCGCGCTGACGGCACTCCTGGGTGTGCCGGGCCATGGCGACCGGGTCGTTGGGGCCGATGACGACCAGGTCGGGGACGCCGACCCGGGCGACGACCGGCGTCAGCTCGATCTCGCACGCCTCGGACATGGCGCCCGAGTAGAAGGAGGCGATCTGGTTGTTGACGGCGTCGGTCGTGCACACGAACCGGGCGGTGTGCTTCAGCTCCGACCAGTGCACGCTCGCGGTGTCGACGCCGTGGCGGACCAGCCAGGCCTCGTAGTCGGCGAAGTCGCTGCCCACCGCGCCGACGAGGACCGGGGACAGGCCCAGCAGGCCCATGCCGTAGGCCATGTTCGCGCCGGCACCGCCGCGGTGCTGCACGAGGTCGTCGACGAGGAAGGACAGCGAGACGTTGCCCATCTGGCCCTCCACGAACTGCTCGGTGAAGGTGCCCGGGAAAGGTCATCAGGTGATCGGTCGCGATGGAGCCGGTGACGACGACGGGCACTGTTGCTCCTCAGGTGCGGCAGCCGGCCATGCAACCGACAGGGCGCGTACACAGTAGGTTTTCCCGCGCGTCACCGCCGGTCGGGGTCCGCAAGTTCACCCAGTTCGCGGCGCAGGGAGACCCCCAGCTGGGCCGTTCCGACGACTCCGAGGACGACACCGGCGACGGTGCCGGCCACGACGACGGCGTCCCCGAACCCGGTCGCCGTCACGACTCCGGCGCCGCCGAGGGTGAAGCCGGTCAGCACGACGCGGGTCGGCCGCTCCCACACCGAGATCGCGCCGGTCTCCGCGACGCCCGCCTGCCCGGCGCGCGCCCGCAGGTAGTCGGGCAGCCAGCACAGCGCACCGAACGCCGCGGCGAGCAGCCCCGGGGCACCGGCGAGCCACAGCGCCACGGCGTAGGCGACCTCGGTGAGCCGGTCGACCGCGGAGTCGAGCACGAACCCGCGGCGCGAGGCCCGGCCACCGGCGATGGCCAGCGCGCCGTCCAGGCTGTCGAGCAGCCCGGACAGCCCCACGAGGAGTCCGGCCGCGACGAGCAGGGTGCCGCCGACCGCCGCCAGCCCGGCGCCCGCCGCGGCCACGACCAGTCCCAGCGCGGTGGCGGCCAGCGGCGGGAGCCACGACAGCGCACGGGCCAGCGCGTACGCCGTCGACAGCCAGCCGCGCACCAGCGCGGTTGCCGGTCGGATCGGTCCCGCCGTGCCAGCGCGACCAGGCGGCGAGGTACTCGTCGCGGCTGAGCACTCCTGGCACCTCCGGGCTCGGAGCCGGTGGCACGTCCGGCGTCAGCAGGGACAGTAGAGCCGTGCTCTCCGGTCTCGCCCCGGCCCGCCGCCGGCTGGTGCTCGCGCTGCTCGCCGTCGTGCTGGTGGTGGCGGTCGCGGGCATCGGCGTCGTCGTGGCCGGCCGGCTCGCCGCCGACGAGGTGCGACCGGTCTCCCAGGACACGCCGGGTCCGGTGCTGTTCGTGCCCGGCTACGGCGGGGGTCAGGGCTCGTTGCGGTCGCTCGCCGACGTGCTCACCGCGCAGGGCCGCGACGTCACGATCGTGGACGTACCGGGCGACGGGCTCGGCGACCTGTCCGGGACGGCCGACGCGCTCGGCGACGCGGTCGACGCGGCGCTGGCGCGCAGCGGCGCCGCGAGCGTCGACCTCGTGGGCTACTCCGCGGGAGGCGTCGTCGCCCGGTTGTGGGTGGGCACCGACGACAACGCCGGCCTCGTCCGTCGCGTCGTCACGCTCGGCTCTCCGCACCACGGGACGACGCTGGCCGACCTCGCCGGCGACGTGGCGCCGGACCAGTGCCCGGTCGGCTGCACGCAGCTCGGCACCGCCAGCGACCTGCTCGCCCGGCTGAACGCCGGCGACGAGACGCCAGAGGGACCGACCTGGGTGTCCATCTGGACCGAGCAGGACCAGACGGTGACGCCGCCGGACTCCGCCCGCCTCGAGGGCGCGGTCAACATCCCCGTGCAGTCGGTGTGCCCGGGCGTCCAGGTGCAGCACGGTGAGCTGCCGCGCGACCCGTTCGTGCAGGCGCTGGTCCTGGCGGAGCTCGCGGCCGGCGAGCCGGCGCGGCTCACCGAGGCCGACTGCCCCCGCTGAGCGGCAGTGGATTCGTCGGGCGTAACCCCGACGAATCCGACTCCGTCAGCTGGTGATGTCCTTGGTCGTGAAGTTGGCCCAGGCGGCGGTCAGCAGCACCCCGACGTAGACGCCCTGCAGCGCGACGCCGCGGGTGATGTCGCGCCACAGGATCGGGTCGCGGAAGAGGTCGACGAACGACAGCCAGTAGCGCGTCGGCAGATAGGGCGCGATCGGCGACGCGGCGTCCAGGGTGAACAGCAGGGACGACGCCACGAGGATCGCGAGCGCGCCGAGCGTGGCGCCCAGCGGCGAGTCGGTGAACGTCGAGAAGAACAGCGCGAACGCCGCGACGCCGAGCATGGAGATCGTCACGTAGCCGATGGCGAGGAACGTGCGCCCGGTGAGCTCCTCCGGGGTGAGCGTGCTGCCCGACACCGACGTGCCGGCGATCGGCTGCACCTCGAACAACGTCGTCCCGATGACGTAGCCGACCAGCGCGACCACCACCACGGTGACCAGCACGAAGGCGATGACCGACACCAACTTGGCCACGAGCAGGCGGGTGCGCCCGGCGGGCCGCGCCAGCAGGTAGCGCAGGGTGCCGGCCTGGGCCTCCCCCGCCACCGAGTCGCCGGCCACCACGGCGACGGCGATCGGCAGGAACAGCGGCAGCACGATGGCCAGCGCCGCCAGCGGGAACAGCGAGCCGTTGCTGAGCACGGCGGACAGGAACGGCGGGCCCTCCCCCGGCCGCGGAGCCAGGTCGGTGATCAGCAGCAGCACCGCGACCAGGACCGGGAGAGCGTTGAGGACGGCGATCGTCGTCCAGGTGCGCGGCCGGCGGAACAGCTTGTTCAGCTCGACGGCGATCACCGGGCACCTCCCGGCGGCGCGTCGACCCGGTCGGCCGTGGCGCGCGCCGCCGCCAGCACGACCTCCTCGAGCGTCGGCCGCTGCAGCGCGAGACCGGTGACCGGCACGCCGGCGGCGACCAGCCGGGCGTTGACCTCGGCCGGGTCGTGGCCCCGGACGACCACCCGCTCGCCGTCGATCTCGGTGACCCGGCCGTCGAGCGTCGCCTTCACCTGGTCCGGCACCGGCGTGTGGACGACGGTGGCGCCGGTGGGCGCGGTCAGGTGCGCGAGCTCGTCCTGCAGCACGAGCCGGCCGCGGTCGAGCACGCCGACCCGGCTGCACAGCTGCTCGACCTCGGCCAGCAGATGGCTGGAGAGGAACACCGTCGTCCCGTCGCGGTGCAGGTCGAGCAGCAGCTCGCGGACCTCGGCGATGCCCTGCGGGTCGAGGCCGTTGGTGGGCTCGTCGAGGATCAGCAGGTCCGGGCGCCGGAGCAGTGCGCCGGCCAGGCCCAGCCGCTGCCGCATGCCGAGGGAGTAGGCGCGCACCGGCCGTCGTCCGACGCCGCCGAGGCCGACCTGCTCGAGCACCCGGTCGACCCGCGTGCGGCGCGTGCGCCACGACCCGCCGGGGCCGGATGCGTCGAGCAGGGCCAGGTTGGCGCGGCCGGAGAGGTGGCCGTAGTGCGCGGGCCCCTCGACGAGCGCGCCGACGCGGGGCAGCACCGAGCGACCCGCGCGCGGCATCCGCCGGCCGAGGAGCTCGATCTCGCCGGCAGTGGGCAGCACGAGGCCGAGCAGCATCCGCACGGTCGTCGTCTTGCCGGAGCCGTTCGCGCCGAGGAAGCCGTAGACGTCGCCGGCACGCACGTCGAGGTCGATGCCGTCGACGGCGCGCAGCCGGCCGAACTGCTTGACCAGCCCGCGGGTCCGGATGACCTCGGCGCTCATTCAGCTTCCTCCGGGAAGCCGAGGTCGGCGGCGGCCGCGCCCAGCGCGTCGAGGGTGACCGTGCCGGTCACGAGATACGCCCCACCGGGCGGGTTCAGCACCATGAGGCCCAGCGGGCCGGCGGCGGCGCGGACGCCGAACTGCTGGTCGACGGAGTCGGGGACGGCTCGCAGGCTGTCGGCGACGTCCCAGGCGACGTGTTCGGGCACGGGGACGACGGCGAGCAGCGTGACGCCGCTGCCGTACAGGCCGACCGCCTCGGGCGCGCCCTCGACCTGCCGCCGCGGCAGCCCGGCCAGCTCGTCCGGCAAGGGGGCCGCGTCGAGCTCCCGCCGCGCGCGCTCGAGCACGCCGTCCTCCTGGCTCATCGAGACGCTCGCGCCCGGCGGCGGCTCGAAGCGGATCAGCGCGGGATCCGGCTCGGTCAGCTCGAGATCGAGGAAGCGGGTGTCGAGGGCGGCCAGGTCGCTGTCCTTGCCGTAGAGCTGCACCTTCAGCGGGAGTCCGCTGTCGGCGTCGACCCAGACGTCGACGTGGTCCACCGACGACGCCTCGGCCGCGGGGGTGATGCGCACGCCGAGGCCGTCGCGACCGGCGATCCGCTCGGCACCGATCCGGGCGAGCTCCTCCTCGGTCGCCTCGGACAGCAGCCGGCGTCCCAACGGAGCCGGGAGCAGGTCGGGCGGGATCGGGAGGTGGAAGGCCTCAGCGGCGGTGCGGGTGGCCCGGTCGTCCTCGTAGGACCAGACCCATCCGCCGCCGGGGTCGGCGCGGTAGCTGGTCTCGCCGCCGGCGGTGACGACGTCGACCCGCGACTCGGTGTCGCTGCGCCACCAGACCCGCATCTGCGTGCGGTCGCTGAAGAGGTCGACGACGCTGGAGAACCGCGGGCTGCCGACGGGCAGGGTCAGACCGCCGGCGGACTCGGCGTAGCCGGAGAAGGGCTGGTCGGCGCTCCCGAGCGCGGCGGCCCGGAGCTCCGCGGCGCTCACGTCGGCGTCGGAGGCGGGGAGCGCGCCGATCAGCGGTGGCAGCGCGACGAGGACGCCGACCAGAGCGAGGACGACCGCCCACCGGCGTCCGGCTCCGGAAGCGGCGCGGCGCACGCTTCACGGTACGACGCCCGGGATCACCCCGGATCGAGCGCGACGACGAGGCAGCAGAGGGCGAGGACGAGGACCAGCGGCGTCATCACCGCCCGCTCCGCCCGGCTGCGGGAGATGCCGTTCAGCAGCACTCCCAGGGCGAAGTAGCCGACGAGGACCCAGATCGCGATGTCGGTGAAGCGCTGAGGCAGCCACTCGACCAGGTCGGCCGCCGTCAGGATCACGGCGGCCATGAGCGCGTACAGCACGATCGAGACGGCGCTGCCGATGCGCAGCCGGGTCGGCAGGACCTCGTGCTGGCCGCCCCAGGCCAGCCGCCCCCAGGGACGTCCGGCAGCCAGGCCGGACCTGGAACACGGCGAGCCCGCCCAGGATCACCGACGCGACGATCGCCGCTGCTTCGACCACGGCGCGCAACGTATCGGGGCGGCGGCGCCTTCTCCCCGGGCGCGGCGCAGGTGCTGGAGAAGTACCGGTTCGACGAGCAGATCAGCCGGCTCGACGACGCCGGGCTCCTCTACCTGGTGCTGGGCAAGTTCGCCGACCTGGACCTGCGGCCCGGACGTCGTGCCGAACCACGCGATGGGTTACATCTTCGAGGAGCTGCTGCGGAGGTTCTCCGAGCTCTCCAACGAGACGGCCGGTGAGCACTTCACCCCGCGCGAGGTCATCCGGCTGATCGTCAACCTGCTGTTCGGCGAGGACTCCGACGTCCTCACCGGCACCGCCCCCGTGCGGTCGATCTACGACCCGGCCTGCGGCACCGGCGGCATGCTCAACATCGCCGACCAGTACCTGACCCGGCTGAACCCGAAGGCCCGGCTGGAGATGTTCGGCCAGGAGCTCAACCCCGAGACCTGGGCGATCGCGCGGTCGGACCTGCTGATCCAGGGCCAGGACCCGGAGCGGATCGTGCTGGGCAACACGCTCACCGCCGACGGGCACGCGGACAAGCGGTTCGACTACCTGCTGGCCAACCCGCCGTTCGGCGTGGACTGGAACAAGTCGGCCAAGGAGATCACGCGCCGAGGCCGAGCAGCCCGGCGGCCGGTTCAGCGCCGGCCTTCCCCGCGTCTCCGACGGGTCGCTGCTGTTCCTGCAGCAGATGATCGCCCGGATGAAGCCGGTCGAGGACGGCGGCAGCCGCGTCGCGATCGTCTTCTCCGGCAGCCCGCTGTTCGCCGGCGCCGCTGAGTCCGGCGAGAGCGAACATCCGCCGCTGGATCATCGAGAACGACTGGCTCGAGGGCATCGTCGCGCTGCCCGACCAGCTCTTCTACAACACCGGGATCAGCACCTACGTCTGGATCGTCACCAACCGCAAGCGCCCCGAGCGGCAGGGCAAGGTCGCGCTGATCGACGCCCGCGGCGAGTGGTCGAAGATGCGCAAGTCGCCTCGGCGACAAGCGCAAGTTCCTCGACGACGCCCACATCGACGAGGTCACCCGGCTCTACCACGACGCCCCGCAGCTCGCGGACGTCGACGAGCGGGTGAAGGTCTTCGACGACGACACCTTCGGCTTCCGCCGGATCACCGTCGAGCGCCCGCTGCGCCGCCGCTGGACGGTCACCGAGGAGACGATCGAGGCGGTCCGCGCGGCCAAGCCGGTGGTCGCCTTGTCCGTCGGGGACGACGACGCCGGCAAGACCCACGACGCGCTGCTCGGCGCGCTCACCGATCTGGTGGGGACGGCGGAGGAGACCGAGGCCGGCGTTCATCAAGCGCCTGCTCAACGCCTGCACCGCCCGCGGGCAGATCGGGCTGCCGCCGGCGATCAAGAAGGCGGTGCTGGCGGCCGCCGCGGTCGCCGACCCGGACGCGCCGGTGGTCACCGACAAGAAGGGCGAGCCCCTGCCCGACCCTGACCTGCGCGACAACGAGAACGTGCCGCTCACCGAGGACGTCGACGCCTACGTCGAGCGCGAGGTGCTCCCCCACGTCCCTGATGCCTGGGTGGACCACACGAAGACCAAGATCGGCTACGAGATCCCGTTCACCCGGTTCTTCTACAAGTACGTCCCGCCCCGAGCCGCTCGCCGAGATCGACGCCGACCTCGAGGCCGTCGAGGCCGAGATCCAGCAGGTTCTGATTGGACTGAAGCGGTGATTACGGGGGACCCACTTCGCCAGCGGCTGCGTCTCGAAGGCCACGTCTGGTCAATATCGTCTCGGGAAACGGATGCTGGTCACCCAGAAGAACGATGCTTTCCGTTTTCCGGGACTACGGGGTAGTCAGAGAAGCGACAGTCGTGACAATTCGAACGTCGACCGCCGATGACCGCAGCATCTACCAGCTAGTCGACGAGGCGTTGGCTCGTCGTCAATCGAGATGAAGGCTTCGGCAGGGCTCCGTCGGCATCTCGCCGCACCGGGGCATCGTTTCTGGGCACTGATATCTGTGTCTTCGCCCTATACACGAGGACGTCGCGTCACGTACCTGCATACTGGCTGTTCCGCTCCGCCCGCCTACATCGCGGAGCTACTGGAAGCTGTCTCGCGGCGCTAGACCCGGCCAAGCACGAGATCGATAACGACCTCCTTCGGAATCTCCAAGTCCTAGTGCCTCCGCATAGCCGAGCAGCGAGCGGATCGCAGATTTCCTCCAGGACCAGGTCGCGCGCCTTGACGCCACGCTGTCAGCCCGCTTACGCCAGCGCCAGCTTAGTCAGGACGGCTTCGTCGAGTCGTCGTGACGGAGCGCGTCCTGTGGACTAGGTCCGACGGACGACCCGATTCCGCTACCAGCGATTCCTCGCACTAGCCAGTCGCAGATCGGCCCCGTTGCGCGAGCTTGGCTAGCAGCTCACACTGCGACGCCGAAGGCGCCCGAGTGGTACGTGCTGCGAAACCCGTGGATCAGCCGGGAGTTCCGGTCCGCGGGACGGCGGACATCGACCGCTGACAGTCACTTCGAGACAGCGCAGAGAGCAGTCCGTCGACCAGCTGGGCGACTCGCTGATCGCAGCGCGGCGAATCGTCTATGCCGCAATCGCACTCGTCGGCACGGCCTGTGTCGTGCCAGCCGGCCTGACGGCGATCAACATGGGCCAGGACGTACTTTCGAGTCGACCTGGACGCGACGATCACGCTGCACTGATCACCGTCCTGGACTTCTTGGTAGTCTGCGCCAGTGCGGCCGGACTCTGACTCGGCGTCGCAACGGGTCGCGCATCAATACCGATGCGATCCGACGTTCGAAGTCCGCATCCCAGTCCCCGACCGGAACGCCAGGCGAACTCGTAGACGTATGCACGACGATACGCGCGCTGGCGGACAAGCGGCGTGACAGCTGCCCTCACCGTTCGAGATCGCGTTGCTCGAGGAACGGAAGCAGGCGCTGATCACCGCGGCGGTGACCGGGCAGTTCGACGTCACGACGGCTCGGGCGGTGGCGTGATGGCGGGGCACACCGAGTCCGACTTCGAGGCCGCGATCGAGGCGCACCTGCTCGCCAACGGCTGGCGGCACGGCTCCCCTACCGACTACGACGTCGCGCTCGGCCTCGACCCGGTGCAGCTGATCGACGTTCGTCCAGGAGACCCAGCCGAAGACGTGGGCGAAGCTCGAGCAGCGGCACGGCGCCGCCGTCGTCCCGAAGGTCACCAAGCGGATCGCCGACGAGATCGACGCGCACGGCGTCGTCCACGTGCTGCGCCGCGGGGTGAAGGACTCCGGGCAGCGCATCCAGCTCGCCTTCTTCCGCCCGACCCACGGGCTCACCCCGGAGCTGGTCGAGAAGTACGCGAAGCCAACCGGCTGCTGGTCTACCGGCAGCTGCACCACAGCGAGAGCGCGCCGCACCAGTCGCTGGACCTGATGCTCGCGGTCAACGGCATCCCGGTGGCCACGGCCGAGCTGAAGAACCAGTTCACCGGCCAGACCGTCGAGCACGCCAAGGCGCAGTACCGCGACCCCGCGCAGCGCAACCCGGCCGACCGGATCTTCGCCCGCCGCTGCCTGGCGCACTTCGCCGTCGACCCCGACTCGTCTTCATGACCACGCGGCTCAACGGGTCGAAGACGGTCTTCCTGCCGTTCAACCAGGGCTCGGCCGGCGCCGGGCGCAACGGCGGTGAGGGCAACCCGCTCAACCCGAAGGGCCACCGCACCGCCTACCTGTGGGAGCAGGTCTGGGCCCGCGACACCTGGCTCGACCTGCTGCACCGCTACGTCCAGGAGAAGGTCACGCGGCCGGTCAGCGATCGGTGACCTTCCCGCGCTACCACCAGTGGGACGTCGTCGAGACGGCTCACCGCGCACGCCGCCGTCCACGGCTCGGGCGAGAACTACCTGCTGCAGCACTCCGCCGGGTCGGGCAAGTCCAACTCGATCGCCTGGCTGGCCCACCGGCTCGCCGACCTGCACTCCCCCAGCGACCGGCCGCTCCTCGCCCCGGACGCAGGCATCGGCACCGACGAGCTGGTCTTCGACAAGGTCGTCGTCATCACCGACCGGCGCGTCCTCGACGCCCAGCTGCAGGCCACGATCTCCGGCTTCGAGCACGTCCAGGGGCTGCTGCAGCGCATCGACCAGGACTCCGAGCAGCTGCGCGCGCCCTGACCGACGCCAAGACGAAGATCATCATCACCACGCTGCAGAAGTTCCCGGTGATCGCCAAGGACGCCACCGTCGGCGGCAAGCGGGTGGCGGTCATCGTCGACGAGGCGCACTCCTCGCAGTCCGGCGACGCCGCGCAGAGCCTGAAGAAGGTGCTCGGCGGCGACGGCGACCCGCTCGGCGCTGCCGAGGCCGAGGCGTCGCAGTCCGAAGCCGCCCAGCTCGACGACCAAGACGTGCTCGCCGCCGCCGTCACCGCGCTGTCGGCCAGTCGGCGCAGTCGCGCGGCCGCAGCCCGAACCTGTCGTTCTTCGCCTTCACCGCCACACCCAAGGGCAAGACGCTGCAGCTGTTCGGCACGCCGCAGCACCGAGGGCGGGACGACGGTCTACGAGCCGTTCCACCTGTACTCGATGCGCCAGGCGATCGAGGAGGGCTTCATCCTCGACGTGCTGGCCAACTACGTGACCTACAAGCGCTACTACCGGCTGGCCAACGGGCTGACCAGCGACGACCCCGAGGTCGAGAAGGGCAAGGCCGCCGTCGCGCTCGCCCGGTTCGTCGACCTGCACCCGTCCAACCTCGACCAGCGGGCCGAGATCATCGTCGAGCACTTCCGCACGGTCACCGCCGGCAAGATCGGCGGGCAGGCCAAGGCGATGGTGGTGACCGCGCAGCCGGCTGCACGCCGTCCGCTATCTCGCCGCCGTCCAGCGCTACCTGGAGAAGAAGGAGCTCACCGGCATCCGGGCGATGGTCGCCTTCTCCGGCAGCGTCCTCGACCCCGACGTCCCCGGCGATGCGGTGCACCGAGGCGCGGGCTCAACGGCTTCCCCGAGACGCAGACCAAGCAGCGCTTCCACGACGAGGGGCAGCTGCTGATCGTCGCGGAGAAGTACCAGACCGGCTTCGACGAGCCGCTGCTGCACACGATGTACGTGGACAAGAAGCTCGAAGGCGTCAAGGCGGTGCAGACGCTGTCCCGGCTCAACCGGATCACGGCCGGGAAGGAAGACACCTTCGTCCTCGACTTCGTTAACACCGCCGAGGAGATGCGCGAGCAGTTCGCGCCGTTCTACGAGTCGAGTTGGACCGAAGAGACCGACCCGCAACCTGCTCTACAACCTGCAGACCCGGATCGAGAACCACCATGTCATCGACCAGGAAGAGCAGCAGCGCGCCGTCGCGGCGTTCCTGCTCGGCGCACGACGCCACACACGCGACGGTCACGGCCAACGTCGACCCGGCCGTGATCCGGGCCGGCAACCTGCCCGAGCACGAGCTCGATGACCTCCGCGACGCGCTCAAGGCGTTCGTGCGCGCCTACGCCTTCCTCGGGCAGGTCATGAAGTTCACCGACGACGAGCTGGAGAGCGCTCTACCTCTACGGCAAGCTGCTGCTCTCGAAGCTCAAGGCGCCGGCCGACGAGTCCGGCGCCATCGACCTCGGTGACACCGACGCTCGCCTTCGTCGGCCACTCCGGCCGGAACAGTCACCAGCGGCAGCAACAAGCCCGGCGAGAGCACCGGCGAGATCGAGACCTACACCGGCGAGGGCCGGGGCAGCTCGCTCGAAGAAGCGCTGATGATCCGGCTGTCGGAGCTGATCGACACGTTCAACGCCGCGCACGGCATCGACCTCAGCCAGGCCGAGAGCCTGCTCATCTACGTCGGTGTGCCCAGCCACGCTTTCCGACGACGAGGACGTCCAGCAGCGGGCCGCCGACAACACCGAGGAGCAGTTCTCCCTGACCATCAAGAAGGACGACATCGCCGGCGCGCTGTTCGCCGAACCAGGAGAGCTCGAACAAGCTGCTCAAGGCGCTGCTGGAGAACGAGGGCTTCGCCGACGCCGTCCAGAAGATCATCAGCACGGAGACGTGGAAGGCCGCCCGGCGCAAGCACGCGGACAACGCGGCGTAATGCGACACCCGGGCGGCCCCGTGCCCTCACCTTCTGCCCTGTGGCCTCACCGGTGCCTGACCGACGGCCGGTTAGCAATCCGCCGTAGCCCCCCGCCGGCACGGCGACCGAGAGACGGGATGAGGTTTCTCCAGCGACTCGGGCGGTGGTGGCGACAGGGTCCGCTGTGGCAGCAGGTCCTGCTCGTCTTCCTGGGTGGACCCTTGGTGGCTGCTCCCCTCCGAGGCATCTCCGAGGACCTCCAGGGCGGCATCGGAGCCCTCCTCTGGGTGCTCGGGGCCGTCGCGATCATTGCCACCCGCAAGCGGAGCACGCAGACCTCGCCGGTCTCCCGTCCGTCACCGCGTTCCCCGGAGGAGATGCTTGCGGCGGCGGACACGACGGAGGCCCGCGTTACGGCCGCCGCCAGCCGCGCCTGGTTGGAAACGATCTGCGAACCGGCGTGGCAGTCTCCCCACCTCGCTCGGAGCCGCGCCACCTTCGACGGCTCCGCAGAGGTGGACCAGATCATCGAGCTGGCCTTCCGGATCCTCCAGACGAGGTTGCGCCTGGGCGTCCGGCCGCCCGGCCCGGCCGGCGATTACTGGGAACGGCAGCACCAGGCACTGGAGCATGCCGCCTACCAACTGGGCGACCGAGCCGACGCGCTGATCCGGTACCGCGACCAGGCGGGGCAGTTGTCGGAAGAGCTCCGGCACCTTGCCGACCTCGAGCGCCTGGAATCGACTGCGCTGGAGATCCAGGACCTCACGAGGCAGACAGCGTCCTCCGCGACCGACAGAAGCAGCATGTCCAGGGTGTCCGAAGAGATCGCCGGCGTGCACGCCGCCATGACCGAATTGGTCGACCTCATGACACGGACGCTGACGCCGCTGCAAGCGCCTCCCCCACGACCTCCGGACATGCCGCGCTGAGCCGCCGTCCGGTCCGATCAGACAATCAGTGGCATGCCGAGGACGATCTCGGTGCCGTCGGGTCGGTAGGTGCGCCATCGGCCGTCGGGTTGTCGTTCGATCCGGAAGCCGTGGTGGACCTTGGTGTGGTGGCGTTCGCAGAGCAGGCCGAGGTTGTCGGGTTCGGTCTGGCCGTCGTCGGCCCATTCGAGGAGGTGGTGGGCGTCGCACCACCAGGTGGGGGCCTGGCAGCCGGTGAACACGCAGCCGCGGTCGCGGACGTCGAGCAGCCGCCGCAGCGAGGGTGGGACGACGCGGTGGGTGCGGCCGAGGTCGGTGGGCCGGCTGTCGGGGCCCAGCACGATCCGGGTGACGGCGCCGTCGCAGGCCAGCCAGCGGGCGCGCGCGGCGGAGAGGTCGGCGCCGATGCCGGTGGTGGCGGCGCCGGGCCCGGTCGCCGGGTCGGCGAGGTCCTGGTGGTCGATGGTGACGATCACGTGCGGCTTCACGGTGCGCAGGAACGGCAGGTCGCCGGAGGCCAGGGCCAGGTCGCACAGTTGCACCAGGGCGTCGGCGTGGCGCTGCGCGCGGCTGCGGGGATCCCCGGCGCTGCGGGATTTCGCGGCCAGGGCCTCCAGGGTGGTGGCGACCTTCTCCCCGCCGACCTGGTCCAGGGCGCCACCGAGGGTGAACGCGCCGTCGGGGTGCTGCACCAGCGTCAGCGAGCGGTCCTCGGTGGGGTCGGGTTCGGGACCGTCGGGATCGAGCCGCGCGAGGTAGCTGCCGACCTCGGTCTGCAGCCTCTGGTGCGGCTGGGTGGTGGCGATCGCCACGAACGCCTGCTCGACCACGGCCAGGTCGATGTCCTGCGCGGCCGCCCGGTCGAGGTTGTCGGGCGTGGCGATCTGGGCGATGACCTCGACCTGGTCACCGGTGAGCTGCCCGGCCCGAAAGGCCGCCGCGACCGCCGGCAGGTGCGTCATGGCGCGGCCCTGCCGGACGATTCCGCCGATCGCGGCACCGGAGAGGCGGGTGTGTGTGCGCAGCCACGACTTCATCGACTTCAGCCCGTCGTGCTCGGCGGACTGGTGCACCTCGCAGTCGCGCACCGCGGCGGCCAGCTCCGCGTCCAGCCGGTTGCGCTCGGCCGCCAGCCGGCCGACCCGGTCCAGCCGGGCACCGTCGTCAACCACCTCGGCGGTCTCGGATACGGTCGAACACATGTACGAATACTACCGCCTGACAGGCAGTCGTACCACCTGTTTCCACAGGTCAGGTGGTGTTTTCGGCACCCCCTCGATCAGCGCACCGAGACGGGGCCCGTCCCCTTCGGAGCCAGCTCGATCCACGTACTCCCCGGCGCGAGCCGGACCGGACCGCCGGTCGACGAGCTGAGGACCACCGGGGCATCCGGTGACGCCTTCGACCAGCGGACGGCCAGGGTGTGCCCGCCGGTGGCCACGAGAGCGTCGCCCTCGCCCACCATCACCGTCTCGGGCACGGGGTTGCCCGCCGGGTCGACGTAACTGGTGTTCTGGACGTCGACCCGCAGGACGACGACGTTCGCCGCGTGCAGCCGGGAGCCGTCGGCCTCGACCGCGGGGGTGTCGCCCTCCGCGCGCAGCCACGCGCCGGCCGACGCTCGCCACGTCCACCGCGGACTGCTGCTGTTCGACATGACCACCCGCACCACGGAGGCGGGCGTACCGGCCGCGACGGCGGTGGGCTGCTCACCGGAGGAGGCGACGTCGAACTGCTCCGGAGGCGCCGCCATGTGATCGACGTCGGCGAGGCCGGCGAACACCCGGGTGTCGGCGTACACGTTGTGCGGCGCGTACCGGGTGTCGAGCCGATAGAAGCCGGGGGCTCCCGCGTCGTGGCTGACCACCTGCAGCCCCGCGGCGCCGACGGCGGCGACGAAGTCGGGCTGCCCGCCGGAGAAGGCGAACAGGCCCCCGAGGGGCGCAGCGATGGCCGCGTCCATCGGGCGGACCGAGCGCACCGGCCCGATCTCCGCCGGCATCTGCGAGTGGTAGACGGCGACGTACCGCGTGATGCCGCCCTCGACCACCTCCTCCCAGACGAGGTCGGCGGCGTTCAGCCCGGTCTGCGGGCGCGCGTCCACGGAGTTCTCGATCTTCACCGCGAGCGCCGGCCGGTCCACGTCCGTCTCGTTCTCGGTCGGCACGCCGGTCAGCGGCCACCGCACGGGTGGGGGCGGCGCCGCAGGGGCCAAGGTGCTGGGCGCGCTCGCCACCGGCTCCGGTCGGGCGAACGAATCGCAGGCCGTCACCGTGGTCACGGCCAGTCCGAGGACCAGGGCCGCGCCCAGGCGGCGCGCGACGGCGGGGTGGTCCACGTTCACGCTCCCGAGACCGGTTGCAGCGGGTACGGCTGTCACTACCGTGCGCACGGTAGGGCGATCGGGCCGGAGAGTCCGTCCGCCCCGCCGATGCGTGAGTGCACGAGAACCTGGGCAACCGCCCTCCGTGGCCACTCCCATCAGCGACGCCGTCGCCGTCGACGTCCTGCGCCGGGTCGACCGGCTCGTCACCCCGCTCGCCGAATGGCTCGGCCGGCCCCCGGCCCGCCCGCAGGCCGACCGCGACCGGTGGTGGGCAGAGCGGGTCTCGAGCGTGGCCGCGGGCGCGTCGGCGCTCCCCCGCGTCGTCGGCAAGCTGGCCGACCTCCTGCCCCTGGGCAACGCCGTCGGCGCCGCCGTCCAGTCGGTCGTCGTCCTGGGCGTCGCCGGTGAGCACGGCGTACGCGCTCCCGCCGAGCGGGTCGCCCTGCTGGCGCGCGTGCTGCTGGACCGGGAGCTGACCGCGGCGCAGGTGGAGCCGCTGCTGAAGGCAGGCAATGCCACCTACCGCGAGGAGGCGTTCGGTCCGCAGGGCCACCACGTCGCCAAGCGGCTGTGGCGCACCTCGCGACTGCTCGCCCGGATCGACGAGACGCTCGACGCCCGCCCGAAGGGGCACCTCGGGGCCCGGGCCCTGTCCAACCTCCCCGTCGTAGGGATGTTCGGCGGCTACCTCGCGGAGCGGGTCGCCCTGCGCAAGGCCGCGTCGCTCGCGGCCGCAGAGCTCGGCCGGCTGAAGATTGCCGGCTGACCCGACGTCAGCGGCCCGCGACCTCCGCCGTCGTCGCGGCCAGGTTGGCGTACACCTCGCGGGTCGCCGTCGACCGGTTCATGGTGATGAAGTGGATGCCCGGCACGCCCTCGTCGAGCAACGTCCGGCACATGTCGGTGGCCACCTCGACGCCGAACGCCCGCACCGCCGCCTTGTCCTCCGGGCGGTCGCCGTCCAGGGCCTCGAAGCGCTCCGCGAGGTCCGCCGGGAACGCCTGCCCCGACAGCTGCACGATCCGCGCGATCTGGCGCACGTTGGTCACCGGCATGACGCCGGCGATGATCGGGACGTCGCAGCCCCGCTCGGCCACCCGGTCGCGCATGCGCAGGTAGTCCTCGGGCCGGAAGAACATCTGCGTGACGGCGAAGTCGGCGCCCGCGCGGCACTTGGCCACGAACATCTCGACGTCGGTGTCGAAGTCGGGCGAGCGCGGGTGCCGCTCGGGGAACGCGGCCACGCCGACGGAGAAGTCGCCCATCGAGCGGATCAGCTCGACCAGCTCCGAGGCGTACGACAGCCCCTCCGGGTGCGCGATCCACTCGGCCTGCGGATCGCTGCCCGGCGGGTCCCCGCGCAGCGCCATGATGTTGCGGACGCCGGCCGCCGCGAGCCGGCTGATCACGTGCCGCAGCTCGCCGACGCTGTGGTCGACGGCGGTGAGGTGCGCCAGCGGCGTCATGGTCGTGTCGGTCGCGATCCGCTCGGTCACCGACACGGTGCCCTCGCGCGTGGAGCCGCCGGCCCCGTAGGTGACCGAGACGAACGAGGGCTGCAGGCGCTCCAGTTCGCGCAGCGCCGTCCACAGCTGCGCCTCGCCCTCGGGAGTCTTGGGCGGGAAGAACTCGAAGGACCACGTCGGGCGTTCCTCGGCGAGGAGTTCGCGCACGGTCCGGCTCACGACGAGAAAGGGTACGGGTCGCTGCATCCGGATTCCCCCGTCGGAGCGAAGCCTGCACATGGCCATCACCTGGGCGGAGACGGAATCCACCACGGCACCGGGCGACGAGACCGCCCCGGCCTCCCCGCGCGCCCGGTCGCGCCCCGCCGTGTTGCGCCATACTGACCCGGTGACCCACGGCGCGGAGGACCGCATGCCCGCCGCCGGCACACCCGCCGACGAGACGCGCGTCCGCGAGGCGGTCTGGAACGCGCTCCAGGCGTTCCTCGCCGGCCAGCGCGAGGTGCTCGCCGCGATGGACCCGTCGCTCGAGGCGGTCATCGACGAGCTCTGCGAGCTCGCCGCCGGCGGCAAGCGGCTGCGCCCGCTCTTCGCCTACTGGGGCTGGCGCGGCGGCCTGCTGGAGACCGGCGAACCGCCGGAGGACGACGCGGCCGTGCTGCGCGCCGTCGCCGCGCTGGAGTTCGTGCACGCCAGCGCCCTGGTGCACGACGACGTCATGGACGGCGCCACCACCCGCCGCGGCCGCCCCGCCACCCACGTCGGCTTCGCCGCGAAGCACGGCGACGAGGGCCTGTCCGGCGACAAGGAGCTGTTCGGCGTCGGCGCGGCCATCCTGGTCGGCGACCTCGCCCTCGTCTGGTCCGACGAGCTGCTGCGCCGCAGCGGCGTCTCGGTGTCGGCGCTGACCCGGGCGCGCGCCGTCTGGGACACCATGCGCACCGAGGTGACCGCCGGCCAGTACCTCGACCTGCTCCGCGCGGGCGGCGGGCTGCCCGGGCCGGAGGGCGCCATGAAGGTCGCCCGGTACAAGAGCGCCGGCTACACGATCCAGCGTCCCCTGCTGCTCGGCGCCGCCCTCGCCGGAGCCGGGCCCGCGCGTCCGCGACGCCTACAGCGCGATCGGCCTCCCCCTCGGCGAGGCGTTCCAGCTGCGCGACGACGTCCTCGGCGTGTTCGGCGACCCCACCGTCACCGGCAAGTCCTGCGACGACGACCTGCGCGAGGGCAAGCAGACCCTGCTGATAGCGCTCGCCGAGCAGCACGCGGACGACGAGGGACGGCGGCTGCTGCGCGACTCGCTCGGCAACCCGTCGGCCGGGCCGGAGCAGTTCGACGCCCTGCGCCGGCTCATCGAGTCGACCGGGGCGCGGGCGCGGGTCGAGCAGATCATCGCCGAGCGCACCGCCGAGGCGCGCGCGGCGATCGACGCCGCGCCGCTGCCGCGAGGACGCCCGCGCCGCGCTGCACGCGCTGGCCATCGGCAGCGACCTCGCGCACGGCCTGATGGCGCTGCCGCGCCGCCGGCTGCGCACCGTCCCGGGCCGCACGGACCGCGTCGTCGTCGTCGGGGCCGGCCTCGCCGGGCTGGCCACCGCGCTGCGGCTGCGCGGGGCGGGCCGCGAGGTGACCGTCGTCGAGCGCGGCGACGGCCCCGGCGGCCGTGCCGGCCGCGATCGAGCGGCAGGGCTACGCCCTCGACACCGGCCCGTCGGTGTTCACCGCGCCCGAGGTGCTCGCCGACACCCTCGCCGCGGTCGGCGAGAAGCTCGAGGAGCGGCTCGACCCTCGTCCCGCTCGAGACGAGCTACCGGGCGCAGTTCGCCGACGGCTCGCACCTCGACGTGCACGCCGACCCCGAGGCGTTCGCCGGCGAGGTCGCCCGGCTGGCCGGTCCGGCCGAGGCCGACCGCCTGCGCCGCTACCTCGCCGACCTGTCGAACCTCTACGACCTCCAGCTGCGCACCTTCATCGACCGCAATCTCGACACCCCGCTGGACCTGCTCGGCCCCGAGCTCGCCACGCTGATCCGGCGCGGCGGCTTCCGCCGGCTGTCGTCGCACGTCGAGCGCGCGTTCACCGACGACCGGCTGCGACGGCTGTTCAGCTTCCAGGCGCTCTACGCCGGCGTCTCGCCGTTCCGCGCGATCGCCGCCTACGCGGTCATCGCCCAGCTCGACATCGGCGCCGGGGTCTGGCACCCGATGGGTGGCATCGCCGCCGTGCCGCGCGCGCTGGCCGCCGCCGCGGCCGACGCCGGCGTCGGGTTCCGCTACGGGACGTCGGCGGAGCTCGAGGTCAGCGGGTCACGGGTCACCGCCGTCCGGACGTCGGACGGCGAGCGGCTGCCCGCCGACGCCGTCGTCGTCACCGCCGACCAGCCGTGGCGGCTCGTGCCCGGGCTGCGGCCACCGCGCCGGCCGGTGTGGTCGCCGTCGTGCGTGGCGATCCACCTCGGCGTCCGCGACGAGCTGCCCGGCCAGGCGCACCACACGATCAGCTTCGGCGCGGCCTGGGAGCAGGTCTTCGACGAGCTGACCCGCAGCGGCCGGCCGATGAGCGACCCGAGCCTGCTGGTCAGCATGCCGTCGGTGACCGACCGGTCCCTGGCGCCCGACGGCGGGCAGGTGCTCAGCGTGGTCGCGCCGACGCCGAACCTCGACCGGCGCAGCGGCGGCAACCCCGACCTGCGCTGGGACGCCCTCGGCCCGCGGTACCGCGACGAGGTGCTGGCCGTGCTCGAGGCCCGCGGCTGGACCGGCATCACCGGCGCGGTCGAGGTGGAGGAGCTCATGACCCCCGCCGACTGGGCGGCGCAGGGCATGGCGGCGGGCACACCGTTCGCGCTGGCGCACACCTTCGGGCAGACCGGCCCGTTCCGGCCCTCGACCCTGCCGCGCTCCGGCCCGGACAACGTGGTGCTCGCCGGGTCGACGGTGCAGCCCGGCGTCGGCGTCCCCATGGTGCTGATGAGCGGGCGGCTGGCCGCCGAACGGATCACCGGGCCGGTCGTCATGACGACCCTCGAGCGGCCGCTCGCCGCCCACGGACCCGGCCGAGCGGCAGGCCGTGCTGGCCGCCGCCTACCGGCACTGCGCCGTGATCAACGCCCGGCACGGCAAGAGCTACCACCTGGCCACCCGGCTGCTCACCCCCGACCGTCGGCCGGCCGTGCACGCGCTGTACGCCGCGGCCCGCACCGCCGACGACCTCGTCGACGTGCCCGGCGCCGACCCGGCCGGCGAGCTCGCCGACTGGTCGCGCGCGCTGCTCGACCGAGCTGGAGCACGGCTGGTCCGACGACCCGGTCCGGCTGGCGACCGTGCACACCTTCCGCCGCTTCGACATCCCCGTCGAGCACCTCGTCGACTTCCTGGCCGCCATGACCAGCGACCTGACCGTCACCGGGTACGCCGACCTCGACGCGCTCGACCGATACATGTGGGGCTCGGCGTCGGTCATCGGCCTGCAGGTGCTGCCGGTGCTGGGCACCGCCCCGGGCGTGACGCGCGAGGAGGCGGCGCCGCACGCCGTCGCGCTCGGCGAGGCGTTCCAGCTGACCAACTTCCTCCGCGACGTCGGCGAGGACGCCGACCGCGGCCGGATCTACCTGCCCGAGGACCTCATGGCCGCGCACGGCGTGACCCGCGAGCAGATCCTGGCGAAGCGGCACGATGCGCGGTTCCGCGCGCTGATGCAGGAGATGGCCGACGTCGTGCGGCGGCGCTACGACGACGCCGCCCCCGGCACGCCGATGCTGGCGCCGGAGTCGCGCGACTGCGTGCGGGCGGCCACCGCCCTGTACGGCGGCATCCTGACCGAGATCGAGAAGGCCGACTACCGGGTGCTCGACCGCCGGGTGCGGGTGTCGAAGCCGCGCCGCCTGGCGGTGTTCGCCCGCCGGTTGACCGCGGCCCAGCTGGCGAGGGTCAGGGTGACCATGGCGAAGCCGAACAGCAGGTCCTCGACCGGCGCGTAGGCGATCCGCGGGCCCCAGATGGTGGCCGGGTCGTAGGTGACGACGTCCAGACCGGTCAGGACGCCGTTCATCAGCAGCTGGAAGACGATCACGATCGCGTAGGCGACCCAGAAGACCCGCCGGGTCACCATGCGCGTGCGGTAGACGGCCAGGTCCACGACCAGGACGCCGACGACGGCAGTCACGGCCAGCGCGGAGTAACTCACGCGCTCTGCCTCCTCGGCGGGGTAGCCGGCGTCCCAGCCCGTCACCCGGCGCACCGCCTCCAGCGCCAGCACCGCGCAGACCGGGACGACGAGGAAGAACAGCACCTCCTCGACGGGGATCCCGCCGGGCAGGCGGACGCCGAGGGTCAGGGCGTCGGAGTAGTCCCAGTGGCCCTGGGCGATCGCGTAGAGCACCCAGACCACGAAGACGACGAACTCGGGCAGGACGGCGAGCAGGAGGCGGCGCCAGCGCGCGTAGACCCGCACGCGCAGCACCAGCTCGAGCGGCGCCGTCACCACCAGGCACCCGACGAGCAGCCCCAGGTAGGTCAGGTGTCCCATGCCGCGCCCTCCTCCGCCGTCCGCACACCGGACCTTCGCGCGGGAGGGCCGGACGGATTCACAGCGCCAGGGCCTGCGCCCTGCGGGTGATCTCGGTGTGCCGGTTGTCGCGGAGCGCGTTCACGGGGGTGCCCGGCAGCGTGTCGTCCTCGCGGAAGAGCCACTCGAAGGCTGCCTCGTCGCTGAACCCGCCGTCGCGGAGCACCGTGAGCAGGCCCGGCAGGTGCTTGAGGACGGCGCCGTTCTGGAGGAAGTCGGCCGGGATCTTGCTGCCGCCGCTGCCCGGGACGGCCATCAGCCGGCGGTCGCGCAGGAGCTGGCGGACCCGGTTGGCCGAGACGTTCAGCACGTCGGCGACCTCGGCGGGGGTCAGGGTCTGCATGCCGAAAGCCTAAGAGAAGGACCCCCCTGCCCCCCACCGTTCGCAAGCTCACGGCGGGCCCCTGCAGGAGGGCCGAGGGTTTCGGGACCGCCCCTGCCCATTCGCACCAGGCGTCCCGGCAGCCTCCCGCCCCGCGTGGTGGGCCTGGACCTGCGGATCCCGCTCCTACACTCGTCCGCGTGGAGACCGCCGTGACCGACCCCGTGGTCGGCCTCGTCCTCGAGGGGCGCTATCGCCTCGAGGACCGGCTCGCTCGTGGCGGCATGTCCACCGTCTACTCCGCCACCGACCTGCGGCTGGGCCGCACGGTCGCGGTCAAGGTCATGGCCGACCACCTGGTCCACGACCCGACGTTCGTCGACCGGTTCACCCGCGAGGCGCGGGCGGCCGCGATGCTCAGCCACCCCAACGTGGTCTCGGTCAGCGACCAGGGCAGCGACCAGGGCCTCGTGTTCCTGGTCATGGAGCTCGTCCGCGGACGCACGCTGCGCGACCTGCTGCAGGCACGCGGCCGGCTCACCGTCGGCGAGGCGTTCGCCGTGCTCGAGCCGGTGCTCGCCGGGCTGACCGCGGCGCACCGCGCCGGCATCGTGCACCGCGACATCAAGCCCGAGAACGTGCTGATCGGCGTCGACGGCGTGGTCAAGGTCGCCGACTTCGGCCTGGCCCGCGCGGTCGTCGGCAACGGCCAGAGCAGCGCCACCGGCGGCATGCTCATCGGCACCGTCGCCTACCTCTCCCCCGAGCAGCTCGAGCGGGGCAAGGCCGACGCGCGCAGCGACATCTACGCCGCCGGCATCGTGCTCTACGAGATGCTCACCGGCGCGCCGCCGTACGCCGGCGACACGCCGCTGGCGGTGGCCTACCAGCACGTGCACCACGACGTCCCCAAGCCGTCGTCGCAGGTGCCCGGCGTCCCGTGGCAGGTCGACGAGCTCGTCGCCCGCACCACCCGCCGCGATCCGGCCGGCCGCCCGATCGACGCCGGCGCCTTCCTCGCCGAGCTGTACGACCTGCGCCAGGACCTGGCCATCGAGGCGGTGCCCGTGCCGACCGGCCGGGTGCCCACCACCACCGGCACGCTGCGTCCGGTCACCCGCCACACCCGTCCGCGGCACCCGAGCGACCCCGGCACGGCGGTGCTCGGCGGCCAGCGCGCCTCCGGGCGGACGAGCATGATGCCGGCCGTGGGCGCCGGACCGACGGTGTCGCGGCCGATGCCGTCGCGTCCGCTGGTCGGTCCCCCGCCGCACATCCGCCGGCGCCGCGCCCGGCTGGCCATGGCGATCGTGCTGCTGCTGGCCATCACGATCGGCGCGATCGGCTGGTGGCTGGGTTCCGGCCGCTACACCGAGATCCCGACCCTGACCGGGCAGGAGCAGGCCGCGGCGATCGACCTGCTGCAGCAGGCGGGGCTCGACCCCGACTGCTGCGAGGAGCAGTTCAGCGAGACGGTCGCGGCGGGCGTCGTCATCTCGACCGAGCCGCCCGCGGGCGAGGCCGTGCGGGGTACCGACGTGCACCTCGTCGTCTCCAAGGGCGCGGAGCGGTTCGAGGTGCCCACGAGCCTGGTCGGCAAGCCGGCCGCGGACGTGACGGCGCGGCTGCAGGACTCCGTGCCGGTGCAGATCACCACCAAGACCGCCTTCAGCGACGACGTGAAGAAGGGGCTGGTCCTCTCCTTCGACCCGCCCGCCGGCACCGAGCTCACGCGCGACCAGGTCGTCACCATGGTGGTCAGCGACGGCCGCGCGCCGGTCGCCGTGCCCGACGTCGTGGGCCTGAAGCCGGAGCAGGCGACGACGAACCTCGAGAAGCTGGGCTTCACCGTCAAGCGCACCGAGGACGGCCGCAGCGACGCGGTCGCCGTCGGCGAGGTCATGAGCATGAACCCCAACCCGGCCGGCGGTCCGGTGGCCTATGGCAGCACCGTGACCATCCGGGTGTCGGCCGGCGTGCCGGTGGTGGAGGTCCCCGACGTCACCGGCAAGAAGGGCGACCAGGCCAAGAAGATTCTCGAGGAGCTCGGACTGGTGGTCGAGGTCAGGGAGTTCTTCGGCAACAAGGTCGTCGTCCAGAACCCGCCCGCCGGGCAGACCGTCGACAAGGGCTCGACGATCGAGATCCTGCTGAACTGACGGCTCGCATGCACCTCCGCACCGACCCGACTCCCGTCGGGGCGCACGTCCTGACCGGCCGCGGCCTCGCCACGGGTGGCCTCGGCTACGCCGACGAGGTCGGCGCCCGCGCGGTCCAGGTCTTCGTCGGCAATCCACGTGGCTGGGCACTGTCGGACGGCGAGCCCGCGCAGGACGCCGCGTTCGTGGCCGGCTGCGCCGAGCGGGGCATCCCGGCGTTCATCCACACGCCCTTCCTGGTCAACGTCGGCTCCCCCACCGAGGCGACCGTGGAGAAGTCGGTCGCGTCCATCGCGCACAACCTGCGCCGCGGCGCGGAGCTGGGCTGCCTCGGCGTCGTGGTGCACGCCGGATCCGCCGTCGGCGAGGACCGCTACGAGGACGCCCTGCGCCAGCTGCACGAGCGGCTGCTGCCGGTGCTCGACGCCGTCCCGGACGGCGGACCGCGGCTGCTCGTCGAGCCGACCGCCGGCGGCGGCAGGTCGCTGGCGGCGACCGTCGAGGATCTCGGGCCGTACCTCGCCGCGCTCGAATGGCACCCGGCAGTGGGCGTCTGCTTCGACACCTGCCACGCGTGGGCGGCCGGGCACGACCTGTCGGTACCCGGCGGGATGACGGCGACGCTGGACGCTCTCGAGGCCACGGTCGGCGCCGGCCGGCTCGCGCTGGTGCACGCCAACGACTCGCTCGACGAGTGCGGCTCCAAGCGGGACCGGCACACCACCCTGGGCGAGGGCTCCATCGGTGGCGGCGCGTACGGCGTCGGCCCGTTCGCCGAGCTGATGGCGCACCCGTCGATGGCCGGCGTCCCGGTCGTCGTCGAGACGCCGAGTGAGCTGGACGGATCCAAGACCGCAGGGCACACCCGCGACATCAGGCTGCTGGTGTCGCTGCGCGACCGCGTGGTCGCGGCCGCCTGACCTGCACCTCCTCCCTCGACGAGTGGGTGAGCGGAAGTCGGTCGGGCGTCTGGCTTGGCAAGTAGGTGAGGCTCGGCTAACTTAGGAGTGCCTCACCTGCTCCCCCGGAGGAATCCGCGTGTACGCCTGCATCTGCCACGCCGTCAGCGACACGACGCTGAACGCCGTCATCGCCGCGGGCGCGCGCACCGAGGAAGAGGTCGGCGAGGCGTGCTACGCAGGCACCGGCTGCGGTGGCTGCCTGGACCGCATCTGCGACCGGCTGCGCGCCGCCGACCCGCTGCACGGCCTCGAGGTGCCCGCGCAGGTCGCCTGAGGACAGCCTTGGGAGCATCGCAGCGAGGAACGAGCGAGGAGCGGACCGAGGCGCGGAGTCAGGCAATGGGGATCGCCTGACCGCCCTCGGTCCCGATGGCTCGGCCCGGTAGGTTCGGCCGAACGCCCACGACGGAGCCCCAGGAGGCCGCGATGCAGGGTGACGCCCGTGTGATCGAGCTGCTCAACGAGCAGTTGACCAGCGAGCTGACCGCCATCAACCAGTACTTCCTGCACGCGAAGATGCAGGAGAACTGGGGCTACACGAAGCTCGCGTCGCACACCCGTGCCGAGTCGATCGAGGAGATGACGCACGCGGAGCGGCTCACCGACCGCATCCTGTTCCTCGAGGGGCTGCCGAACTACCAGAAGCTGCTCGCCCTGCGGATCGGCCAGACCGTCCGCGAGCAGTTCGAGGCCGACATGGCCATCGAGGTCGAGGTCGTCCAGCGGCTGCGCCCGGCCATCGCGTACTGCGAGGAGGTCGGCGACCACACCAGCAAGCGGCTGTTCGAGGAGATCCTCGCCGACGAGGAGCACCACATCGACTACCTTGAGACGCAGCTGTCGCTCCTGGACGGCATCGGCGAGCAGCTGTACCTGGCCGGCCAGATCGAGCACCCGACCGGCGGCAGCGGGGACTGATCGGCTGTCGTCGGATTCCCCCGAGCGGCCGGACCGGCCATGGAGGCGGCCTTCGAGATCCGCTCGCGGGCCGGTAGCCACGGGATTTACGCGCTCCGGTACTCGTGCAGGGCGTAGTCTCCGGGCGGTAGTCGAGCGGCCCAGCCCTCCCCGTGGTTGCGCTGGACCCCGGCGACCTCGCCGTTCTGGGGAGTGCGTCGTGCTGGATCTCGTCCCTACGGGGTGCGACCTGACGTCCGCCGCGAGCACAGCGTGAGGAACGATCCGCCAGGGATGTCCTCGGGTGCCGGCGCTTCACCGCCCTGGGAGTCGACGCCCACCGGGCTGCGTTCCGAGTGGCGTCTCGACGCCGCCCCGCGCTCGGTCACCGCGATGCGCTGGTGGCTGCGTGCCTTTCTCGGGCAATCGGGGCTGGGAGTCGAGGAGATCGATGACCTGGTGCTGGCCGCGTGCGAGGCAGCCACCAACGCCGTGGAGCACGCGCAGCTACCGCGCGAGCCGTTCTTCGACGTCTGCACCGAGATCGACGACGGAGCGGTCAGCATCGTCATCCAGGACCACGGGCTGTGGCGGCAGTCCGCCTCCCCCGAGGGCCGGGGACGCGGGCTGCCGATGATGCATGCACTGGCCGACACCACCGTGACACCGAGTCCCGACGGAACGACCGTGACCATCCGGAACCACGCCCGGGACGCGGAGGCTCCGGCCGCCGACGGAGGGCGCGCGTCGTAGGACGCGCAGCGATCCGTGGAGCGCAGCGTCGCTATGCATTCGGTGTCGGGGCGAGCTCACCGGTCGACACGAGGTGAGCGGCGACGTCCCGGAGCTTCCGGTCGGTAGCCATGGACGTCTCGGCGAGCAGGGTGAATGCCTGGTCAGGAGTCGACCCGTACCGCTCGACGAGGATGCCCTTCGCCTCGTCGATGACCGCCCTGGATTCCATCGCCTCATGGACGTTGTCGGCCCGCTCCTGGCTGCTCTGGAAGACGTACATGTTGGCTACCGCGATACCGGCGAAGCGCGCGAACCTCTGCCCGATCCGAACGCTGTCCTCGCCGAAGGCGGCTGATGCGCGGGAGTAGGAGTTCAGCGCCGCGGGCACTTCATCAGCGCGCAGGGAGATGGACAGTGAGCTGAGGCTTCCCCGGCCGACGGCACGCCGCATGTAGTCCGCCCATCGCTGCTCGGTGCGGGCGTCGTCGACCTGCACCGTATCGCCCGTGCCGGCGGCGTGGAGGCATGGTCCGTGGCCGCAGGCGTACTGGCTCTCGTCCAGGTCGAGGGCGAGCTGCCCGGTGTAGACCGCCGTCATGGGTCTGTCGGACAGCAGCAGGGTGACCGACGCCTGGATGTCGCCGGGCATGACGTGGCTGGTCAGGTCGGCGACGGTCTGCAACAGCGAGTGCAGCGACGGGTCTGACAGGGTGACCGCGGCCAGTTGCTCGAATGCAGCGGCCTCGGCGGCAGTGGCGGAGCCCTGATCGGGAGTGCTCATGGCGGAAGCTCCACTCCGCCTGCCGTGACCCTGAGAAGGGAGCTCCGCGCTCGGCGACACGCCGCCTGAGACGAACCTACGCCCGCTGGGTTCTGCCGTCCCCTGCATCCGGCGATGAATTTCGGCGCGAACGCCATGCGTGGAGTCCGTTGCATCGACGCAGCAGTACTGGCTCGTGCAGCCGCTGATCGACGCCGGGTTGGAGCTGGAGGAGATCCGGGTTCTTCTCTTCCGCCTGAGCTTCGACGGCATCGTCCACACAGCTGCGGGCACCGCTGTCGACGCGATGATGCTTGTCGACGATCAGCCGGCCGAGGTTCGTGCCGCGTGGGCGGAGATGATCGACCGCATGATCACGCTGGACGGTCGAGGCGAGTAAGCGGCCCCGTGGGCGACCAACCGGCTCACCGTCGGTCGTCGACGTCCTGGTCCCTGGCGTCGACGACGTGCACGGCCGCTTCCTCCGCGGACGCCGAGGCGCCGTCGATGCCGACATCCATCGCGTAGAGCTCCGGCTCGACGTCACCCCACGTCGCCTCGCTCTCGACGAGCCGGCCGGCGCGCCGGCCACCCACCTCCCCGTCGATGAGCTCACCGTCGGTGTCGGACGCGTCCCCGAGGCCGTCGCCGTCGTCGTCCTTCGGCTCCGGGATCTCCCGCGCGAGCCGCCCGGCCAGGCTCTCGCCCGCGGCCTCCTCGCGCTCCGTCGTGCCCCAGTCGTTCACCGCCCACGGCCGCTCGGCGGGCGACCAGCCGGTGTCCAGGACGTCCGCCACGCCTTCCCGGTAGTCGAGCGTGTCCTCCGGCTCGAGCACACCGGATGCTTCTTCGGGGTCGGTTCCGTCGGAGCCGAAAACGGTCGGGTACATCGCTCTGCCCACCGATACGTCGGGCGTCCGGGCCGCGGTTTCGCTGCTCGTCCCCGGGCGCGGGCTCATGCTTGAGGGAGACTCCGTCACCTCAGCGCAGGCGCTCGGCGCGTGTCAACGACCGGCGCAACTGCCGGCGGGTACTCGAGGCCCGCTCGGTCGAACACCGTGCGCCGCAATCATTCGCCGTGGCGGAGCTGCGCTCGGGCGTCGCAGCCGCGGCGCGGCCGACGGCCTGTCGATCCGGATGGTGCGGCGAGCAGAGTGTCGTCGTGGCCACGCCGACGACCCGGTACACGCGGAGCGGTGACGCCAACATCGCCTACCAGGTCGTGGGCGACGGGCCGTTCGACCTCATCTGGGTGCCCGGCTGGATCTCGAACGTCGAGGTCAGCTGGGAGATCCCGGAGTACGCGCGGTTCCTCGAGCGGCTCGCGTCGTTCTCGCGGCTGATCCTGTTCGACAAGCGGGGAACCGGTCTGTCCGACGGCGTCTCGATCGACCACCTGCCCGGCCTCGAGCAGCGGATGGACGACGTCCGCGCCGTCCTGCAGGCGGCCGGCTCGTCGAACGCGGCCGTCTTCGGTGCCTCCGAGGGCGGCAACCTCAGCATCCTGTTCGCCGCCACCTATCCCGAGCGGGTCCGCGCGCTGGTGCTGGCGGCGGTCTACGCCAAGCGGCTGTGGAGCCCCGACTACCCGTGGGCGCCCACGCCGGAGGAGCGCGAACGGCAGCACGCGCAGCTGGAGCGCGACTGGTCCGGCCAGATGGACCTGGCCACCCTCGCGCCGAGCGCTCTCGGCGACCCCGCGCTGACGCGGCGGCTCACCACCTTCTTCCGGCGCAGCGCCAGCCCTGGCGCCGCCGTCGCGCTCAACCGGATGAACACCGACATCGACACGCGGTCGGTGCTGCCGTCGATCACCGCGCCGACGCTCGTCGTATGCCGGTCCGGCGACCGGGACGTCAGCGTGGACGAGGAGCGCTGGATCGCGGGCCGGATCCCGCGTGCGAAGTTCGTCGAGCTGCCGGGCGACGACCATCTCCCCTGGCTCGGCGACACCGACGCGCTGCTCGACGAGGTCGAGGCCTTCCTGACCGGCGTGCGCCGGCGGCCCGACCCGCACCGGTGGCTGGCCACCGTGCTCTTCACCGACATCGTCGACTCCACGGTCACGGCCGCCACCCTCGGCGACCGGCACTGGCACGACCTGCTCGAGCGGCACCACGAGCTGATCCGGCGGGAGCTGGACCGCTACGGCGGCCGGGAGATCGACACGGCCGGCGACGGGTTCTTCGCAACCTTCGACGGCCCGGCGCGAGCCGTCCGCTGCGCCTGCGCGATCGAGGACGCGGTGCGCGAGCTCGGGCTCGAGGTGCGGGCCGGGGTGCACACCGGTGAGGTCGAGCTGGTCGACGGCACGGTCCGCGGCATCGCCGTCCACATCGGAGCCCGCGTGGCGCACGAGGCCGGTCCGGGCGAGGTGCTCGTCTCGAGCACCGTCAAGGACCTCGTCGTCGGGTCAGGACTGCGCTTCCGCGAGCGTGGCCGCACCGCGCTCAAAGGCGTGCCCGGCGAATGGCAGCTCTACGTCGTCGACACCGGCGCGTGAGGGGTCACTCGGCGCCCGGCGGCCGGTACCGCACCTGCTGTGCGCGGCCGAGCGCCTCCAGGGTCTCGTCGACGGTCATCAGGACCGTCGTCTCGAGCGGTGAGAGTGCGCCCCCGGCCGAGAGGGCCAGGGCGACCGCCGCCATCGAGACGTTGTCGGGGGCCTCCCAGAGGGTGTAGCCGTCCTGGGGCCCGAAGGCGTACCAGAACCCGTGCAG
Source organism: uncultured Actinomycetota bacterium (assembly GCA_963777095.1). Classification (GTDB taxonomy): domain Bacteria; phylum Actinomycetota; class Actinomycetes; order Mycobacteriales; family Geodermatophilaceae; genus CAVZOY01. The sequence goes on along the minus strand of CAVZOY010000004.1, from coordinate 474,320 downwards.
CGTGCCGCCGACGGACTCGATGTAGGTCCGCGCCGCCTCGCGGCGGTCCTCCGGCGTGGCGATCAGCCGAGCCCACGTCTCCGGCGTGTAGCTGAACCTGGTCAGGTAGAGCGGCATCGTGCGGCCCTCCGTCCACTCGCGCGAGCCCCCGGGGGAGCCAGACGCTAGCCCTCGACGGACCGGACGTGGGCCCGCTGAGCGCACCGGCTCAGAGGCAGAACGGGCACCCGTCGCCGTCCTGCGCGACGGTGCGCAGGCACCGCAGCAGCCGCTCGGACGGCGTGCCCTTCGGGACGACGGCGCGGGCGCCCGCGGCGGCGGCGCGCTCCCGAGCGGCGCCGTCCGCGGTCAGCATGATCACCCGGGTCTCGAGCCGGTCGCGGCAGAGGGCCTCGGTGGCCGCGAGTCCGTCCATGACCGGCATGGACAGGTCCATGAACACGACGTCGGGACGCAGGCGGGTGGCGGCCTCCACGACCTGGGAGCCGTCCTCGCACTCGCCGACGACGGTCAGGTCGTCCTCGTCGGAGAGTCTGGCGGCCAGCGCCGTCCGCACCGCCGGGTGGTCGTCGACGACGAGCACCCGGATCGGATCGCCGGCGCGCGGCGGCTGCCCGCCGAGGTATCCCGTCATGCCGTGCCTCCTGCGTCCTGACGGCCCCCGGGTTCGAACCGGAGGACCCTAGCGCAGTCGGACGGCCCGACCGGCCAGCAGGTCAGCGACCGAGCAGCGGGCCCAGCACGTCGACGGCGCGGTCGACGTCGACGCGGTCGACGTCCAGGTGCGTGACGAGCCGCAGCCGCGTCGCGCCGACCTGGCCGACCAGCACGCCCTGCGCCTTGGCGGCCTCGGCCACCTTCGGTGCGTTCACGCCGTCCACCACCACGATGTTGGTCTCGACGGCCGACGGGTCCAGCCCGAGGCGGTCGGCCAGCAGCCGCGCGTGCTCGTGGTCCTCGGCCAGCCGGTCGTAGTGGTGGTCGAGCGCGTAGATGCCGGCGGCGGCGAGGACGCCGGCCTGGCGCATGCCACCGCCGAGCCGCTTGCGCCACAGCCGCGCCTGCGCGATCCGCTCGGCCGACGCGACGAGCACCGAGCCGACCGGGGCGCCGAGTCCCTTGGACAGGCAGACCGACGCCGTGTCGGAGAGCCGGCCGAAGGTGGCCGGATCCTTCCCTGTGGCGACGGCGGCGTTGAACAGCCGCGCCCCGTCGAGGTGGACGGCGACGCCGGCTGTCCGCGACCAGTCCCAGAGCTTCTGCAGCTCGTCGAGCGGCTGCACGATGCCCCCGCCGCGGTTGTGCGAGTTCTCGACCGTGATCGCCGCAGTGGGCACGACGTGCCAGTCGCCGCGCGGGCGCACCTGCTCGACGAACAGGTCGGCGTCGAGCCGGCCGCCCGGCGAGGTCACGGTCCGGCTGGAGATGCCGAACAGCGCGGCCGCGGCACCGAGCTCGTAGGTGAACACGTGCGCGTCGGCGTCGGCGAGCACCTCCTCGCCGGGCTCGCACACCAGCCGCATGCCGATCTGGTTGCCCATGGTCCCCGAGGGCACGAACAGCGCGGCCTCGTGCCCCATCAGCGCGGCGACCCGCTCCTCGAGCGCCCGGATCGTCGGGTCCTCGCGGTAGACGTCGTCGCCGACCTCGGCCTCGGCCATCGCTCGGCGCATCGCGGCGGTCGGCCGGGTGACGGTGTCGGAGCGCAGGTCGACCGCGCCCTCGAGCGCGGCGGAGGGCTTCTCGGTGTCGATCGCGTACATCGGCCGCCGTTCAGCCCCTCAGCATCTCGGCGACGAGGAAGGCCAGCTCCAGCGACTGCCCGGTGTTCAGCCGCGGGTCGCAGGCCGTCTCGTAGCGGCTGTTCAGGTCCTCGTCGCTGATCTCCATCGCGCCGCCGAGGCACTCGGTGACGTCCTCACCGGTGAGCTCGACGTGGATGCCACCCGGCCACGTGCCCAGCGCGCGGTGCACGTCGAAGAAGCCGAGCACCTCGTCGACTACCCGGTCGAAGTGCCGCGTCTTGTAGCCGGACGGCGACTCGTGCGTGTTGCCGTGCATCGGGTCGCACTGCCAGACCACCGCGTGGCCCGACGCCGTCACCTTCTCGACGATCGCCGGAAGGACGTCGCGGATCTTGCCGTTGCCCATCCGGCTGATCAGCGTCAGCCGGCCGGGCAGGCCCTCGGGGTCGAGGCGCTCGACGAGCTCGGTGGCCTGCTCGGGCGTCGTCGTCGGGCCGATCTTGACGCCGATCGGGTTGGCCAGCTTCGAGACGAACTCGATGTGCGCGCCGTCCATCTGGCGGGTCCGCTCGCCCACCCACACGAAGTGCGCCGACAGGTCGTACGGCCGGCCCTCGTGCACCCGCAGCAGCGCCCGCTCGTAGTCGAGGATCAGCGCCTCGTGGCTGTTGAACAGGTCCACGCTGTGCAGCGCCGACGAGTCGACCCCGCACGCGCGCATGAACGCAAGCGCGCGGTCGATCTCACGGGCGATGACCTCGTACCGCACGCCGGCCGGCGACGTCGATACGAAGTCCCGATTCCAGTCGTGCACGGCGTGCAGGTCGGCCAGACCGCCGCGCGCGTAGGCCCGGATCATGTTCATCGCCGCGGCCGAGTTGGCGTAGGCGCGCACGAGACGGGTCGGGTCGGGGATCCGCTGCACCGGGTCGGGCTCGAGCGAGTTGACCATGTCGCCGCGGTACGACGGCAGTCCCAGGGCGTCGGTGTCCGACGAGCGCGGCTTGGCGTACTGGCCGGCCACGCGGCCGACCTTGACCACGGGCACGCTCGCGCCGTAGGTGAGGACGACAGCCATCTGCAGCAGCGTCCGCGTGGTGCTCTGCAGGTGGGGCTCGGTGTTGAGGTCGAAGGTCTCCGCGCAGTCGCCGCCCTGGAGCAGGAACGCCTTGCCCTGCGCCACCTCGGCCAGCCGGCCGCGCAGGTCGTCGACCTCGCTCGGCGCGACGATCGGCGGCACGGTCGAGAGGGTGCCGAGGACGGCGTCGAGCGCGGCGCGGTCCGGCCACCGCGGCTGCTGGGCGGCGGGCAGGTCCCGCCACCGGTCCAGTCCGGGGAGCAGCTCGGGGAGACTCACGTGACGAGGGTACGGTGACCGGTCCTCCGCGCCGGAGCACGGTTGCCGACGTCACCTCGCTGCGAGCTCGCCAGCCGGGGGCAGGTCCTTCGTCGCCAGATCCTGCGGTACGTCGACCCGCTCCACCTGCCGTCGAGCCGCGTCGTGGCCCGGCTCTCCGTCCGCGAGTCCGGCTCGACCCGCCCGGCCGGGGTGCCGAGGCTCGCCGCGTCGGCGCCCCGCTCAGCCGAAGAAGACCTCCATCTCGGCGTAGCGCTCGACGGGGACCAGCTTGAGCTGCGCGGTCGCCGCCGACAGCGGAACCCGGACGATGTCGGTGCCGCGCAGCGCCACCATGACGCCGGACTCCGAGTCGTGGACGGCGTCGATCGCGGCGAGGCCGAAGCGGGTGGCGAGCACGCGGTCGAACGGCGACGGCGTCCCGCCGCGCTGGATGTGCCCGAGGACGACGGCGCGGGCCTCCCGGCCGGTGCGCTCCTCGATCAGGGAGGCCAGGGCCGGGCCGATGCCGCCGAGGCGCACGTGGCCGAAGGCGTCCTTCTCCCCCGTGGCCAGCTGCAACTCGCCGCCCGCCGGTGCCGCACCCTCCGAGACCACGATGATCGGCGAGAAGCCCGAGTCGAACCGCCGCTGGACGTGACCGACGACGGCGTCGACGTCGAAGGGCTGCTCCGGGATCAGGACGACGTTGGCGCCCCCCGCCATGCCGGCGTGCAGCGCGATCCAGCCCGCGTGCCGGCCCATGACCTCGACGACCAGGGTGCGGTGGTGGCTGTCGCCGGTGGTGTGCAGCCGGTCGATCGCCTCCATGGCGACGCCGACGGCGGTGTCGAAGCCGAAGGTGTAGTCGGTGGCGTCGAGGTCGTTGTCGATCGTCTTGGGAACGCCGACCACGCGGACGCCGGCCGCGGCGAGCTTGGTGGCGACGCCGAGGGTGTCCTCACCGCCGATCGGCACCAGCGCCTCGATGCCGAGCTTCTCCAGGGTCGCGAAGACCTTCGCCTCGCCGCCCTCCATGGAGTAGGGGTTGGTGCGCGAGGTGCCGAGCACCGTGCCGCCGCGCGGCAGGATGCCGCGGATCGCCCGCAGGTCCATCGGCACGGTGTCGGCCTCGAGCACGCCCCGCCAGCCGTCGCGGAAGCCGACGAACTCGTCGCCGTACTCCTGGATGCCCTTGCGGACGACGGCGCGGATGACCGCGTTGAGGCCGGGGCAGTCGCCGCCGCCCGTGAGGATGCCGATGCGCATTCGCTGATCCTGTCTTGCAGAGGACGTACCGGTCGGGGACGGGCGCCGTTGCCCCCGGTCATCTTGCCGTAGCCGCTGGTCTCGCCTGGCACGGGCGGTGAGGCCGGTCACATCCGGGACGGAAGTGACCGCTCCGCGGCTTGACGAGCGGCATGAGCGAGAGGCTGATCGCCATCACCGGAGCGACGGGCGTCCTCGGCGGCCGAGTCGCGGAGCGGCTGGCGGGAAGCGACGGCGTGCGGCTGCGACTGGTCGTGCGCGACGCGTCCCGGGCGCCGGCCGTGCCGGGCGCCGAGGTGGTCGAGAACCCCGGCGGCTACGCGGACGGCGCAGGCCTCGCCGCCGCGTTCGCCGGCGTCCACACCCTCTACCTGGTCTCGGCGGCGGAGGCCGAGGACCGGCTCTCCCAGCACTACGCGGCGGTGGACGCCGCCGCGGCCGCCGGTGTGCAGCGGATCGTCTACACGTCGTTCCTCGGCGCGCGCCCCGACTCGACGTTCACCCTCGGCCGGCAGCACGCGCTCACCGAGGACCGGATCCGCGCGACCGGCGTCCGGGCCACCTTCCTGCGGCACGGCTTCTACGCCGACTTCGTGCCGTTCTTCGCGACGCTCCAGGACGGTCGCGCGGTCATCGCCGCCCCGGCCGGCGAGGGCCGGGCCAGCTTCGTCTCCCGCGACGACCTGGCCGACGTCGCCGCCGCCGTGCTGCGCGACGACTCCGACCGCTTCGACGGGCAGGCGCTCGAGGTCACCGGCCCGGAGGCGATCACCCTCGCCGAGGCCGCCGCCGTCCTCACCGAGGTCACCGGCGTCCCGGCCGAGTACCGCGCCGAGACGGTCGAGGAGGCCTGGGCCAGCCGTCGTCCGTCCGGCCACCCGGACTGGGAGATCGAGGGCTGGGTGACCAGCTACCTCGCCATCGCCGCCGGCGAGCTGTCGCTGGTCAGCGACGTCGTCCCCGAGGTCACCGGGCACGCCGGCCCTGACCGTCGCCGAGCACCTGCGCCGGCACCCCGAGGACTGGGCGAACCTGCGCACTTAGACCCCGGTGACGCCGTCGATCCGCTCGCGGATCAGGTCGGCGTGCCCGTTGTGCCGCGCGTACTCCTGCAGCACGTGCAGCATCACCCGGCGCAGCGAGAACTCCGTGTCGTACCGCCGGTCGACGCCCGTGACGTCGAGCGACGGCGCCGCGGCCTCGATGCGGCGGGCGTGCGCGACCTCCGCCTGCCACGCCTCGAAGGCCTCGGCGCGCGTCGAGGCCGACGCGTCGTAGGCCGCCTGGAAGTCCCACCCCTCGCCCCACACCAGGGGCACGTCCTGCCCGTCGATCACGCGGCGGAACCAGGCCCGCTCGACCTCGGCCATGTGCCGCACGAGGCCGAGCAGCGACAGGCCGGACGGCGGCACGGAGCGGGTCCGCAGGTCGTCGTCCGACAGGCCGGCGCACTTCGCCGCGAGGGTGTCGCGGTGGAAGTCGAGGTAGGCGCGCAGCATCTCGCGCTCGCCCGCCCCGGTGCGCGGGACGTCGGTGCGGCCGTCGGTCACCGCGCGCCGTCCATCGCCTGCCAGCGGACGAGGTTGTAGCGGGCGTCGACGAGCGCGTCGTGGGTGCCGGGCGGCTTGTGCGGCAGCGGCGGCTGACCGACGTCGTCCCACCGCTGGCGCAGCTCGCGGGTGAACCGCGGGATCGGCCGGGGCAGCGCCGGCATCGCGCCCCACAGCTGGCACAGCGCCACGTGGTCGTAGGCGCCGAACCAGGCCCAGAGCTCGATCTCCTCGCCCGGGCCGGTCAGGAACGCCAGCAGGTCCTCGCGGATCCGCTCGCGGCTGCGCCAGGCCCGGTCGGACGGCGGGGGCAGCTGGTCGAGCACGTTGCGGCGCACCCACGGGATGGCCTTGCGCTCGTCGAACTCGGTGCTGACGGCGTAGAACTCGCGGCCGGTCTCGTCGACGACGCCGATCGAGACGAGGTCGATGGTGACGCCGTCCTCGATGAACTCGGTGTCGTAGAAGAACCGCCGCATTCCGATCACGGTAGGCGGCGGCGTTAGGTTGCCCCTCATGCCGGTTCTCGCGATCGACGCTGGAACGACCGGGGTGACCGCGCTGGTAGTGGGCGAGGACGGCGCGGTCCTGTCCCGCGGCTACCGCGAGTTCGCCCAGCTGTTCCCCCGCCCCGGCTGGGTCGAGCACGAGCCGGACGACATCTGGACGGCGACCGTCGCCGCCTGCCGCGAGGCCCTGTCGCGCACCGACGCGCAGCCCACCTGCGTCGGCATCACCGACCAGCGGGAGACCGCCGTCGTCTGGGACCGGCGCACCCGTCAGGCGCCGCGCCCGGCGATCGTCTGGCAGGACCGCCGGACGACCGGCATCTGCGACCGGCTGCGCGACACGGGCGTCGAGCCGCGGGTCGCCGAGCTGACCGGGCTGCGGCTCGACCCGTACTTCACCGGCACCAAGTTCGCCTGGCTCGCCGAGCACGAGCCGCGCACCTCTGGGACGGCGTCCGCGACGGCTCGCTGGCCCTCGGCACGGTCGATTCCTACGTGGTCAACCGGCTCACCGGCGGCGCCGCCCACGTGACCGACCCGAGCAACGCCAGCCGCACGCTGCTGTTCGACCTGGCCGCCGGCACGCTGGTCCGACGAGCTGTGCGCGCTGTTCGACGTGCCGCGCTCGGCGCTGCCCGAGGTCGTCGCCGAGCTCCGGCGTCGTCGGTACGACCGACCCCGACGCGTTCCTCGGCCTGGCGCTGCCCGTCGCGGGGATCGCCGGTGACCAGCAGGCCGCGCTCTTCGGCCAGGCCTGCTACTCCCCCGGCGACACCAAGTGCACCTACGGCACCGGCTCGTTCGTGCTGACCAACACCGGCAAGGAGCCGGTCCGCTCGGACGCCGGGCTGCTCACCACGGTCGCCTGGGACATCGGCGACGGGCTGGTCTACGCGCTCGAGGGCTCGATCTTCGTCACCGGCGCCGCCGTCCAGTGGCTGCGCGACGGGCTGGGCCTGATCGACTCCGCGGCCGAGATCGAGGGCCTCGCGTCGACCGTCGCCGACTCCGGCGAGGTCGTCTTCGTGCCCGCGCTCACCGGCCTCGGCGCCCCGCACTGGGACCCGCACGCGCGCGGCGCGCTGCTCGGCATCACCCGTGGCACCACCCGGGCGCACATCGCCCGGGCGACGCTGGAGTCGATCGCGTTCCAGGTGCGCGACGTCGTCGACGTGATGGTCGACGAGGCGGGGCTGTCCGTACCGGAGCTCTCGGCCGACGGCGGTGCGAGCGCGAACGACCTGCTCATGCAGCTGCAGGCCGACGAGCTCGGGGTGCCGGTCCGCCGTCCGGTGGTGGCCGAGACGACGGCGCTGGGTGCCGCGTTCCTCGCCGGGCTCGGCACCGGCGTCTGGGGCTCGACCGACGAGCTGGCGCAGACGTGGGCGCTCGACCGGCGGTTCGAGCCCGAGGCCGGGCGTCGGGACGACGGCCGCCACGTCCGCTGGCAGGAAGCCGTCCGCCGCGCCGGCGGCTGGGCCACCTGACAGTCAGCGGTGGTCGTTCTCCGTCAGCGGGATGACCCACGCCCGGCGCTCGGCGATCAACCCGTCGCGCATCACGAAGACCTCGGCCATCGACAGCCGCACCGGTCTCGCCGCTCGGCGTGGGCACCTCGCCGTACAGCTCCGCCATGACGACGTCGTCCTGCTCGACCATCCGGACGACCTCCAGCCGGGGCGGGCCACCCATCCGGGCCCCTCGATCGCGGCGTCGTAGGCCTCCTTGCCGACCAGGTGGAAGGCGCCGAAGACGGTCCACTCGATGTCGTCGGTGAGGCAGGACAGGATCTGCGCGTGGTCGTTGCGGCGGAAGCCGTCGAGGTAGCGCTCCACCGTCTCGGTGTTCCGTGACATGGCCGGTCAGCTTGTCAGCAGGCGGCACTACGGTGCCGCGCATGGCCGAGATCCTGTTCTTCCACCACGCCCGCGGGCTGACACCGGGCTGCTCACTCCCTGGCCGACCGCTGGCGCGCCGCAGGGCACGTCGTGCACACGCCCGACCTCTACGAGGGGCGCACGTTCGACTCCCTCGACGCCGGCGTCGGCGCACGCCAAGGAGATCGGCTTCGAGACTGTGCTGGCGCGCGGCCGCGAGGTGGCGGAGGGCCTGCCGGAGCGCCTGGTCTACGCGGGCGCCTCGCTCGGCGTGATGCCGGCCCAGCTGCTCGCCCAGACGCGACCGGGCGCCGCCGGTGCGCTCCTCCTGCACGGCGCCGTCCCGCCGGAGGAGTTCGGCGGCGACTGGCCGGTCGGCGTGCCGCTGCAGATGCACACGATGGAGGACGACGACTGGGGCGACGTCGACGTCGCCCGCCAGATCGCCGCGACGGTCGACGGGGCGGAGCTGTTCACCTACCCGGGCGACCGCCACCTCTTCACCGACGACAGCATCGAGGACTTCGACCCGCAGTCCGCCGATCTCGTGTTCGAGCGGTCGCTGGACTTCCTCGCGCGGATCGACGCCCGCAACCAGTAGGCGTCGCGCAGGTCGGGCAGCATCTCTCCGGTGAACGCCTACGCCGGTCGCTGGCTCGTCGTCAGCGGCTTCGGCGGATGGGCGCTGTGCGTGCTGTACGTGGTCGCCTGCCTCGCCGCACCGTCCGTCGTCGGGGACGCCGGCTGCGAGTTGGCGCCGGGCAGCTCCGTCTTCGGCCAGGCGAGCCGCAGTTGGCTGCCACCCGGGACCACCTGCACCTACGACCTCAGCGCCCACGGCCTGCCGGCCGACGTCGTCATCGGTCCCTCGCCGCTGCGACTGGCCGTGCTCGGCGGGGCGCTGGCCGGTCTGCCTGTTCTCGTGCATCTGCGCCGGCTGCTCCGTACGGGGAACACCGCGGTCACCGCTTAGTCGGGACGTGGCATGGTCCGGGCCGCTCACCGCCCGAGTCATGCCGGTGCCCGAAAAGCCGCGCTGTGTCCCTGGGCGACCCACTCAGGGACACCGTCGCAGTCCCCGGGACTTCCCGGCATGCATGCGTGCACAGAGACAGCGTCATGACGCATGTATGGGCCAGCCGTCGCAGCGATGCCGGTGTGCCACGGTGAGGACCGTGATCCGTCTAGTCCCCGTCACCCTGGACCTGCTCGATGCCGCGATTGTCGGCGACGACGCCCTCGCGCGTGCGCTCGGCCACGACGTCACGCCGGGCTGGGTGACCTTTCGGGACGCCCTCCAAGCCACCCGGGATGCCCTCGCCGCATCACCGAGCATCTCGACTTGGAGCTCGCGCTTCTTCGTGTCGGATGAGCCGCTGGAGCTGATTGGCTGGGGCGGCTTCAAGGGCCCGCCCGAAGGGGGCGTCGTCGAGATCGGATACGAGATCGCCGAAAGACGGCGTGGGCGAGGTCTGGCCACCGCAGCAACACGGGCCATGGTCGCCGAGGCCTTCGCCGACGAGCAGGTCAGAAAGGTGATCGCCCACACGCTGCCCGAACGCAATGCTTCCAACCGCGTCCTTGACAAGGTCGGCTTCAGCTACGACGGAGAGGACCGCGAGGACGGCGAGCTTGTCTGGCGCTACGCGCTCGCCCGTCCGCCGGCTCAGAGCGAGCGGTCCACGGAATGAGTTCCGTGGACCGGCTGGACGCGCGTGTCTCTGAGCGGCCCATTCAGGGACAGTCGGGACGCGCAGGTCTACGCCAGGCGCCCATGCCTGATGATCGAGCTACGCGGTGCCGACGTAGGAGTTGGTGTGACATCGGAAGCTGCCGCTGCGAGTCACCGCTCTCGTCGCAAGCTGCACATGCGGACTCGCTGGGGATCGGTGCGCGGCGTCTGACGCGGCAGGTCCAGCCGTGTCCGCACAGCTCAGGGGCGGGTCGCCGTCACCGCGACGAGTGCAGCGCCGGCGGGACCGATCCGCTGCGGTGGGTCCGGCTGCAGACCCGCCTCGCGGAGCTGACCGAGCAGCACGTCGACGGCGGGCAGCTCCATGCGGCCGTCCTGCGCCCGCAGCAGCAGGTCCAGATGCCGGCTGAACAGCTGCGGCCCCGCCGCGGTGGTGACGAGCACGAGGGCGCCGCCGGGGGCGAGCAGGCGGGCGACCGTGCTCAGCGAGCTGCACCCGCTCCTCGACCGGTACGTAGTAGATGGCATTGGCGAGCAGGGCCAGGTCGATGCGGTCGGTGAGGGCGCCCGGGCGACCGGCGGCGAGCGTCCTCGCGGATGTCGACCGCCTCGACGCTGGTCCGGTCGGCCAGCCCGCGCTCGCTCAGGGTGCGCCGGGCCAGCGCCGCGGCATCCGGATCGACGTCCACGCCCACGCCGATCGCGTCCGGAGCCGTCTCGAGCATCGCCGCCAGGTGCAGGCCGGCGCCGCACCCGATGTCGAGCACTCAGCGGGGCCGGCGCTCTCGGACGGTCCGGGTGAGCAGGTCGTGGAGCAGCGGCTCCAAGACGGCGGAGAGCCGGGCGATGAGCTCGGCCTGCTCCTCGATGTCGCGGCGTCGCAGGCCGCCGGAGAGCAGCGGTCGGAGCTCCCGGTAGAGGTCGGTGTGGTAGCCGCCGAAGCCCTCGTAGGTGGCCCGCACCTGGTCGTCGTCGACGACCGCTCGGCCGGCCCCGGTCAGCGCCCAGGAGTCCTGGCCGGCGACGAGCCCCGCCGCCGCCAGCACGCGGAGGTAGGCCGCCAGTAGGTCGGGATCGGTCGCACCGAGGCGGTCGGCCAGCGCTGCGGTGCTGGCCGCGCCTCCTGCCAGGGCGTCGAGCAGCCCGAGGTCGAGCGCCGCCGCGATCAGCTGCAGCCGGAGCGCTGCCTGTCCGTCCCGCGCCGCTCGCAGCCGCGCGCGGAGGTTCCCGCTGCGCAGCACCTCGACCAGCAGTCTCGGGTTCGGCATCCTTGCCATGGCAGCCCCTCGACTCAGAGCGGGCGACGGTAGCGCACATCGATGACCGGCACACCGCCCACGTCGTCGTTCTTCTGCGTGCCGTCGGACAATCACCCGGCACGGTCCTTGAAGTGACTGCAACCCGACGAACCCATGGCTCTCGACATGTCCCTGAAGCCGCCTTAAGAGCGAACGCTTTCCGGAACCGGCAACTAGGCAACCCGCTCCGCGCCGCTGTCCCGGTCGCCGACGGAGTTCGCACCGAACTGGCGGCCCTCCAGCGCCGCGATGTCCTTCTCCAACGCGGGCACGCGGCTCCGGACGATCGGCAGCATGACCTTCTCCGCCATCACCCCCGTGACCACCTGCCGGAGGGCCGACACGACGCCCACCGACCGCGGCACGAACACCCGCCGCCCGCGCGTCTCGAGGTTCTCCACCAGCGCCTCGGCGCAGACCTCGACCGAGGTGTAGGCGCCCAGCGGGCCGGGCAGCTTCGACCGGCTCCCCGTGAAGGTCGGCAGCGCCGCCTCGGTGTCGCGCACCAGGTCGGTGTCGATCCACGTCGGGTGTGCGCTGGCCACGGTGACGCCCTTGTGCGCCACCTCCAGGCGCAGCGCGTCGCCGAACCGCTCCAGCCCCGCCTTCGACGCGCAGTAGGCGCTCATCCCGGGGAGCACGGTGAACGCGGCGGCCGAGCTGATCAGCAGGATGTGCCCGCGCCGCTCGGTGACGGCCGGCAGGGCGGCATGCGCGGTCAGCATCGCGCCGGTCAGGTTGACCTCGATGGTGCGCGCCAGCGTCCGGGCCGAGCTGGTGGCCACGGTCGTCAGCGGCGCGAGCCCGGCGTTGGCGACGACGACGTCCAGCCCGCCGAAGGCCTCGACGGTGCGGCGGACGGCGGCGGCGAGTGCGTCCGCATCGGTGACGTCGGCCTCCACCCACAGGTGCTCCGCACCGAGCTCGTCGGCGAGCCGCGCGAGCAGCTCCGGCTCCAGGCCCACCAGCGCCACCCGCGCGCCGCGGGCGGCGGCCTTGCGGGCCAGCTCCGCGCCGATGCCGCGCGCCGCCCCCGTGATGAGCACCGACCGGCCGGCCAGGGACGTGCGGGGCTTCCTGCGGAGCGCCATCGCTCTCCTCCGTCGTGCGTCGTCGGCTCGTGTTGAGCGTTGCTCAGCAACCGTTGTAGCGTGTTGAGCGTTGCTCAGCAACACGTTCACAGCGACGAGAGGCGGATCGGTGAGCGCACAGGTCCGGGACGTGCGGGTGGCGATCATCGGGTCGGGGTTCGCCGGCCTGGGCATGGCGATCGCCCTGCGCAACCGCGGCGAGCAGGACTTCGTCGTCCTCGAGCGGGCCGACGACGTGGGCGGCACCTGGCGCGACAACCACTACCCCGGCGCGGCCTGCGACGTGCAGTCCAACCTCTACTCGTTCTCCTTCGCGCCCTCCCCCGACTGGCCGCGGTCGTACTCGGAGCAGCCCGAGATCCAGGCCTATCTGCAGGGGCGTGGCCGAGCGCTTCGGCGTCCGACGGCACGTCCTGTTCGGTGCCGACGTCCAGTCGGCCCGGTGGGACGAGGCAGACCACCGCTGGCACGTCCGGACGGCGGCCGGCGACGTGCGGACGCGGATCCTGATCTCCGCCGCCGGCGCCCTCGCCGACCCGACCTACCCGGACATCCCGGGCCTGGAGTCGTTCGAGGGCACGGTCATGCACTCGGCCCGCTGGGACGACGCGCACGACCTCGCCGGCGAGCGGGTCGCGGTGATCGGCACGGGCGCCTCGGCGATCCAGATCGTCCCGGCGATCCAGCCGGTCGTCGGCAGCGTCGCGGTCTACCAGCGGACGGCGCCGTGGATCGTGCCGCGCACCGACCGGCCGACGAAGGCCTGGACGCGCCGGCTCTACCGGTGGGCGCCGCCGTTGCAGAAGGCCGTCCGGGGCGTGCTCTACGCCTCGCGCGAGTTCCTCGTCCTCGGGCTGGCCAAGCGCCGCCGCTTCCTGAAGCCGGTGGAGACGCTGGCCCGCGCCCACCTGCACCGCCAGGTGCGCGACCCGAAGCTACGGGCGGCCCTGACGCCGGACTACACGATCGGCTGCAAGCGGATCCTGATCAGCAACGACTACTACCCGGCGGTCGCCGCGCCGAATGCCGAGCTCGTGACGGCGCCGATCGACGAGATCCGCCCGCGCGCGGTCGTCACCCGGGACGGCGTCGCGCGGCCGACCGACACGATCGTCCTGGCCACCGGCTTCTCCGTCACCGACCTGCCGATCGCGCAGAGGATCGCCGGACGCGACGGCCGGACGCTCGCCGAGGTCTGGAAGCGCGGCATGGTGAGCAACCGGAGCGCCGCCGTCGCCGGGTTCCCGAACCTGTTCCTGCTGGTCGGGCCGAACGTGGGTGTCGGCCACACGTCGATGGTCTACATGATCGAGTCGCAGGTGGCCTACGTGGAGCGTGCCCTCGACGCGATGGACGCCGAGGGCCTCGACGTCCTGGAGACCACCGAGGAGGCGCAGAACGCCTACCGCGAGCTGATCGCCGGCAAGTCGGAGCGGACGGTGTGGCTGGCCGGCGGCTGCTCGAGCTGGTACCTCGACGAGCACGGCCACAACACCACGCTGTGGCCGGACTTCACCTTCCGGTTCCGGCGGCTGACGCGGACCTTCGACCGGGAGAACTACGTCGGCACGCACTCCGCCGACCGGCCGCAGGAGGGAGCCGCGTGACCGCGCCGGTGCTACGCCGCATCGCGGCGGTGCGGACCGACGACGGCGCCGTCCTCCACGCCTCCGTCGACGGACCGGACGACGCGCCGGTCACCGTCGTGCTCGCCCACGGGTGGACGCTCGCCCAGGCCGCCTGGGACGACGTCGCCGACCTGCTGCGCCCCCGGGCCGCCGCCGGCGAGCTGCGGCTGGTCCGCTACGACCAGCGCGGCCACGGCCGCAGCACGTGGGGTTCGCCCCCCACCCGAAAGCCGACATCACCATCGACCGGCTCGGCGAGGACCTCGCCGCGCTGCTCGACCAGCTGGTGCCCAGCGGACCGGTCGTGCTCGCCGGCCACTCGATGGGCGGCATGACGATCATGTGCCTGGCCGCGGCGCGTCCGGAGCTCTTCGGCGACCGGGTGCTCGGCGTCGCGCTCGTCTCGACGTCGCCCGGCGACCTCACCGGCGATCCCCGCTCCCCCGCGGGGCAGTGGGCGCGGCTGCGGCCCGGCATGCTGAACGCGGCGCTCGCCGGCGCGTGGCTGATCGAGCGCATGCGGGCACTGCTCCCGCCGTCGCACCCGCGCCACCGCAAGATGGTCCGCGACCTGCTCTACGGCGCCGACGCCACTGACGAGATGGTGCGAGCGGGCGCGGAGATCATGCACGCCTCGACCGTTCGCGCCTTCACCGCGTTCCTGCCGGCCCTGGGCGACCACGAGAAGTGCGACGAGCTCGCGGCGCTCTCCCGCGTGCCGGTCGAGATCCTGGTCGGCGACACCGACAAGCTGACCCCGCGGAAGCACAGCCTGCGGCTGGCCGAGCTGCTGCCGCACGCGACCCTCGACGTCGCCCCCCGGACCGGGCACATGCTGCCGCAGGAGCGGGCCCGACTGGTCACCGATGCGATCGAGCGCCTCGTCGTCGCGGCGAGAAGCCGGACGGTCGCGCGGTGAGTCGGCCGGTGGCCGCCGTCCGGCCGCGGCTGCGCCGCACCGCCGGCGACCGGCGCGCCCAGCTGGTGCAGATCGGGCTGGAGCTGCTGCCGACGACGCCGGTGCAGGAGCTGACCATCGACGAGGTGGCGCGCCGGGCCGGGATCAGCCGCAGCCTGCTGTTCCACTACTTCGCCACCAAGCGGGACTACTACACCGCCGTCACCCGGGCAGCGGCCGACGTGCTGCTCGAGCACCTGATCCCCCGGCCCGGCGAGCCGCGCGAGGAGCGGCTGGCAGCGATGCTCGACCGCTACGTCGGCTGGGTCGAGACGTTCCGGGAGTCGCACCTGGCCTTCGTGCGCGGCGCCGCGGGCGGTGATCCCTGGGTGGCCGAGGTCTACGAGGACACCCGGGAGCGGCTGGTCGAGGTCACCCTGACCGCGCTGGACCTGCCGTCCGACGAAGGGCCGCCGCCAGCTGGTGCGCTCCTGGTTCGCCTTCACCGAGACGCTGGTCGGCCAGTGGGTGCAGGAGCCGACGCTGTCGCGGCCGGAGCTGCTGACGCTGCTCGCCGACGCCCTCGACCGCCTGCTCCCCCGCTGACGCTCAGCCGGCGAGGGCCGTGGGGGCGCGGTCGCCGGCCTCGTCGGCCGGAGCCTGGATCTTCGTCAGCACCTCGACGGCGCTGGCGCCGGTGGCGTCCATCGACTTCTTGACCGTCGCGCCGTAGACGTCGACGTACTCCTGGCCGGAGAGCTCCATGATCTCGTACATGATCTCGTCGGTGATCGAGCGCTCGACGAAGCGGTCGCCGGCGAGGCCCTCGTAGCGGGAGAAGTCCAGCGGCTTGCCGTAGCGCACCTCGACGGTGGTGACCCGCAGGCCGATCGGCGTCCGGCGGCGTCCGTAGACCATCGCCACCGGGACGACGGGCGAGCCGGTCTCCAGCGCCATCCGGGCGACCCCGATCTTGCCGCGGAACAGCCGGCCGTCGGGCGAGCGGGTGCCCTCGGGGTAGATGCCGAGCAGCTTGCCCTCGCGCAGGATCCGGATGCCGGTCCGGATCGCGCCCTCGGCCGCCGAGGCGCTGGACCGGTCGATCGGCACCTGCCCGGCGCCGGAGAAGAAGGCGCGCTGGAAGAAGCCCTTCATCCCCGGGCCGGTGAAGTACTCGGCCTTGGCGAGGAAGGTGACGCGGCGCTTGAGGGACATCGGCATGAAGATCCAGTCCGCCGCCGACAGGTGGTTGCTCGCGAGGATCGCCGCACCCGTCGCCGGAACCTGGCCGGTGCCCGCGGCCCGCGGCCGGAACACCAGCTTCACGACCGGCCCGATCGCGACGAACTTGAGGAACCAGTAGAACAACACGCCTCCCTGTGAACTGCCAGACTAGGGAGCCGAGCGGCCGGGCGACAATCGGCTGTCACCTGTGGGATAGCCCACTGCTGTCGATCCGCCGGCCCGAGCCGCCGGAGCCGAGGAGGCCTACGTGTCCGACCCCGCCGCCGTGCTGCCCGGCGCCGAGCCGTTCGCGTTCCCCGGGGGCACCGGGGCGGACGGCCGCACCGGCGTGCTGCTCGTGCACGGGTTCACCGGCACGCCCATGAGCATGCGCCCGTGGGGCGAGCACCTGGCCGCCGAGGGCTTCGCCGTCCGCTGCCCGCTCCTGCCGGGGCACGGCACCCGCTGGCAGGACTGCAACCAGGTCGACGAGGACCAGTGGGTCGCCGCGGCCCAGCAGGCGTTCGACGCCCTCGCCGCCGAGTGCGACCGCGTGTTCGTCGCCGGCCTCTCGATGGGCGGCACGGTCGCCATCCGCCTCGCCGAGCTGCGCCCGGACGTCGCTGGCCTGGTCGTCGTCAACCCGTCGCTGCTGACCCGCCGGCTCGACGCGCGGCTGCTGCCCGTGCTGGCCCGGGTGACCGGCAGCTGGGCGCCCATCGGCAGCGACATCAAGAAGTCCGGCATCGTCGAGCAGGCCTACGACCGGATGCCGCTGCGCGGGATGATGTCGCTCCGGCGGCTCTGGCGGACCACCCGTGCCGAGCTGCACCGCATCACCGCCCCGGTGCTGGCGTTCACCAGCGTCGACGACCACGTGGTCGAGCCGGAGTCGACCGACGTGCTCCTGGACGGCGTCTCGAGCGAGGACGTCACCCAGGTGAAGCTCGAGGACAGCTACCACGTGGCGACGCTCGACAACGACGCCCCGCGGATCTTCGACCGCACCGTCGACTGGGTCCGGGCGCACGCCCGCGTGGAGGACCCGGTGCCGCCGGCGGAGCAGGCATGAGCGCCCCGCGGCGCGGCCGCCGGGACAACGGTCTGGACGCCGCCCTCTGGGCGCCGCTGCGGGACGTCGACCCGCGGGTCGGCGAGAATCTCCTCGACGTCCTGGCGGCCGCGGGCATCGCCGCGTACCTGGAGCCGGCGTCCGACGTCGGCCCCTACACGCGCACCGTCTTCCTGCCCAGCCCGCCCAGCGACCGGCTCTTCGTCGACCGCGCCCGCCGGGCCGAGGCCCGCGGCCTGGTCGAGCGGTACGCCGACGAGCACGCCCGCCCGGTGCCCGAGCGGGCCGCCGTCCGCAGGGAGGTCGACGAGGACGCCGAATGGGCGCGGATCGTCGCGGCCTTCGAGGCCGAGAACGGCGCGCTCGCGGTCGACCCCCCGGACGCCGTTCCGTCGGACGCGCCGCCGCCCCGCGCCGCACGAGCCGGCGATCCTCGACCTGCCCGACGAGCACTTCGAGCCCCCGCCGGCGCCGCCCCTGCCGGTGCCGGCGCCGTCCTCGCTGTACGCCGTGCTCCTCGTGGTGGGCGGCATCGCGCTGGTCGGGGTGCCCTCCCTCATCGGCCTCTCGCAGGACCTCGGGCTGCTGCTCGGCGTGCTGCTCATCGGGGGCGGTGCGGCCCTGCTCGTGTCGCGCATGCGGGAGCGGGCGACGGACGACGGGGACGACGGAGCCGTCGTCTAACGTGCGGGCGGTGACCAGCGCCGCCTCCCACTCGACCACCGTCACCCTGACCGGCCACCTGATGGACACCGGCATCCTCGCCCGGGTGCTCGACGACGTCCTCGAGTACGGCGGTGACTACCGCATCGACAGCCTGGACCTCGGCCGCAAGCACGAGGACGAGTCGCGGGCGCTGGTCGAGATCACCGCCGACGACGGCGAGCTGCTCGAGCGCATCGTCATGCGCCTGCAGACCCACGGCGCGAACGCCGTCGACCCCGGCACCGCCACGACCCGCCCCGCTCCTGCCGACGGCGTCTTTCCCGAGGACTTCTACTCCACGACCAACCTCGACACCTTCGTCCGGCTCGACCGCGAGTGGATCCGCACCGACCGCTCCGAGATGGACTGCGGCCTGGTCGTCGAGCAGCGGGACGGCGGCGCGGTCGTCCGCACCGTGCCGGTGAGCGACGTCCTCGCCGGTGAGCCGGTCGTCTGCGGCGCGCACGGCGTCCGCGTCGAGATGCCCGCCTCCGTCGCCCGCGGCGAGGAGGAGGAGTTCGGCTTCATGAGCTCGGCGGTGTCCAGCGAGAAGCCCCAGGCCCTGCTGGTGCGCCAGATCGCCGAGCGCATGCGCGAGGTGAGGGCCGCGGGCAAGAAGATCCTCTGGGTCGGCGGGCCCGCCGTCGTGCACACCGGCGCCTCCCCCGCCATGGTCCGGCTGGTGCGGGCGGGCTTCGTCGACGTGCTGTTCGCCGGCAACGCGCTGGCCACCCACGACATCGAGGCGTCGCTGTTCGGCACCTCGCTGGGCGTCGACCTCTCCAAGGGCTCCGGTGTGCCGCACGGCCACGAGCACCACATCCGGGCGATCAACACCATCCGCGCCGCCGGCTCGATCGCGGCCGCGGTGGAGAAGGGCGTGCTGACCGGCGGGGTCATGCACGCGTTGGTCGAGGCCGGCAAGCCGTTCGTGCTGGTCGGCTCGGTCCGCGACGACGGCCCGCTGCCCGACGTCTACACCGACGTCATCGAGGGCCAGCGGGCCATGCGCGACCAGCTGCCGGACGTCGGTTTCGCGATCATGGTCGCCACGATGCTGCACTCGATCGCCACCGGGAACCTGCTGCCGGCGTCCATCCCGCTGGTGTCGGTCGACATCAACCCGGCGACGGTGACCAAGCTGGCCGACCGGGGCAGCGCGCAGGCCATGGGGATCATCACCGACATCGGCCTGTTCCTGGAGCAGCTGGCCCGGGAGCTCGCCCCGGAGTAGTTGAAGGACCCCTCCGCCCCCCAACGCTCGCAAGCTCGCGCCGGGCCCCTGCAGAGGGGCCGGGCGTCAGGCCGAGGGATCGATCCCGCCGGTCCGCGCCAGATCGGCGGCCCCGACCACCCCGGCGGCCGGGCCGAGCTCGGCGACGACCACCCGCGGCGCGGGCCGGAAGCCGCGCCCCGGCAGCACCCGTGCCAGCCGGGCCCGTGCCGGGTCGAGCAGCTGCTCGTCGAGCGCGCTGACCCCGCCGCCGATCACCACGACCTCCGGGTCGAGGACCACGGCGAGGTCGGCGATGCCCTGACCGAGCCAGGTGCCCACGTCGGCGATCAGCTCCCGGGCGAGCGGGTCGCCGTCGGCGGCCGCGGCGGCCACGAGCTCACCGGTCAGCAGGTCCGGGGAACCGCCCACCCGCTCGAGCAGCCCGCCGGCCGCGGCCGGCGACGTCCGCGCGATCTCCCGGGCGCTCTGCGCCAGCGCGGTGCCGCTCGCGTACTGCTCCCAGCAGCCGCGGTTGCCGCAGGCGCACAGCCGCCCCTCGGGGACGACGCGCATGTGGCCCCACTCCCCCGCGACGCCGTGCGCCCCGCGCTGGAGCCGTCCGCCGGTGACGATGCCGCCGCCGATGCCGGTCCCGAGCGTGATCATGACGGCGAGCTCGGCGCCCCGCGCCGCGCCGTAGCGGTACTCGGCCCAGGCCGCCGCGTCGGCGTCGTTGCCGACCCACAGCGGCAGGCCGAGCCGGCCGCCGAGGTCGGCACGGAGCGGCGCGTTGCGCCAGGCCAGGTGCGGACTGAAGAGCACGGTGTCACCGGTGCGGTCGAACCAGCCGGCCGCCCCGACGCCCACGCCGGCCACGGGCCCGGCCGCCCGGGCCGACGAGCTCGGTGACGACGGCGACGATCGCCTCCTCGGTGTCGATCACCGAGGCACCCGGTGTCGCCCGTCGCGCGGTGTCGAGCACGGTGCCGTCGGCGGCGACGAGCCCGCCGGCCACCTTGGTGCCGCCGATGTCGACGCCGACCGCGGGCAGCAGGGCGACCGCCGGAGTCACGCGATCTCGATCCGCTGGACGACCGGCGGCGGGTCACCTACCGGCGCCTCGGCCTCGTCGGCGGGCGCGGCCGGGCGTGGGCCGTCCGGTGCGGCGGCGAAGGCGTGCAGGGCGTCGGCGGTGGCGCGGAGGACGTCGGCCAGCACCGCCGTCACCTCCGGACGCTCGCCGCGCAGCACGGCGATCAGCTGGCACAGCGGGCACCACCGGCACTCGGCGGCACCGCTGCCGGCGCTGCTGTCGGCCGTGCGGTCGTCGTGCGCCGCGAGCGTGCCGAGCACTCCGCGCAGCGTCTCGACGAGGCCCCGGGCCTGCTCGGCCCAATCGGTGCCGGGGTTCACGACGGGCTCCCGTGCGCGGCCAGCAGATCGGCCGGCCACGCCCGCGGGTCCGGCTCGAAGCCGACCACGAGGCGCGCTCCGGCCGTGCCGGGTGCGTCGAGACGGCCGCCGGTGACGGTGCAGCGGCGCAGCAGCGCGTCCAGCCGCAGTGCCCGCCGCGACCCGGCGACGGTGAGCACGAGGTCGTCGCCGAGGCGGGTGAGCTCGACGTCGGCCCGTTCGGCGAAGGGCAGCGGCGACGGCGAGGTCCCAGCCGCGGTCCGTGCGGTCGATCGTGGAGGCGCCACCGCCCCAGGGCGGGAAGCGGATGCCGGTCAGCAGACCGGCCACGCCGTCGACGTCGTCGGGCAGCACGGCGGCCTCCGGAACGGCGGTGACCGGTGCGAGCCCGCACAGGGCGGCCAGTTCCGCGGTCTGCTCGGCCGTCCGCGCCGCCCACCACTCCCCGGTTCCCTCGGGCAGGACCCGGGCGAGGACGGCGGCGGGCCGCAGGCCGTGCAGGGTGAACGCGGGGACGGCGCGACGCAGGTCGGCGGCCGTGCCCCGGCGGGCCTGCGCGGTCAGCACGACGGTGACCGACGTCGGATCGGCCAGCGGGCTGCCGTCGAGCAGACGCTCGAGCGCGGGCACCGCGGCCAGCGCCGCACCCGCACCGCCCATCGCCCCGCCGAGCGCGGCCAGCGCCCGCAGCCGGGAGGGCAGCAGCTGGTCGAGCCAGCCGCGCAGCGCGGACGGGCAACGCGACGAGGGACAGCGCGGCCTCGACCGGCCCGGCGTCCACGACGAGGACGTCGGCGTCGGCGCGGCCCAGCTCCGTGAGCAGCGCGAGCTCGGCCGTGCCGGGCAGAGCCGCCACGGACGTCGCGGGCGGCAGGTCGAGCCGGGGCAGGACGGCGGCGAGGGCGTCGACGTGCGCGGCCCAGAACCGTTCCATCGAGGTCTGCGGGTCCACGACGGTCACGGTGAGCCCGGGCACCGCGTCGAGTCCGGCGACGGCGGGTCCGCGGCGCGCCAGGAGCGCCGTGCGCTGCCCCGAGCGGGCGGCACTGCACGGCAGCGGCGGCGGACAGCGTGGACGACCCGGCCCCGCCCGGGCCGGTCACGAGGAGTGTGCGCACCCGGCGATCAGCCCTCGACGCGCTTCTTGAGCTCCTTGAGCGCGGTGTCGAGGATGACCTTCTCGGCCTTGCGCTTCATCATGCCGAGCAGCGGGATCTTGGTGTCGATCGTGATCGAGTAGGTCACCTCGGTGCGCCCGTCGGTCTCGGTGAGCGTGTACGAGCCGTCCTGCCGCTTCATCAGCTGGCTGGAGACGAGTGTCCAGGAGACCGCGCGGTCGCCCTGCCAGGCGTAGTCGAGGACGTAGTCGTCCTTCACCGAGCCGGCGTCGAGGACGAAGCGCACGCGTCGCGCCCGTCCGTCGTCCCCGGCCTCGAGCACCTCGACGGTCCGCGCCGCGGCGACCCACTGCGGGTACGACGGGAAGTCGGCGATGACCGCCATGACGTCCGCCGCGGGCGCGTCGACGACGATCGACTGGGTGGACTGGTCGGCCATGCGAGCAGGTTAGTGGCACCGCCCATCCCCCGATCGGAGGCGGCGGCTTCACCTGCTACTCACGGGTAGGGCACAGCCGCTAGATTCAGCGAAAGTCCTGCGCCGGGACCGGAGGCGACGGTGCCCTCGGCCGGTCGGGAGGAAGGGACCAGGCGTGCGCGAGTTCAGCGTTCCCCCGACCGTGGAGGTCGGCCCCGACGAGGCCATCCCCGACATGCTGGCCGCCAACGTCGCCGAGCACGGTGGCGAGATCGGTCTCCGGCGCCAGGTCGGCGGGCAGTGGACCGACGTCACCTGGCGGGAGTTCGGCGAGCAGGTCTCCGGCGTGGCCAAGGGCCTCATCGCCGGTGGCGTCAAGGCCGGGGACCGGGTGGCCCTGCAGGCCAAGACCCGCTACGAGTGGACCGTCTGCGACTTCGCCATCTGGGCCGCCGGCGCCGTCGTCGTCCCGATCTACGAGACCTCCAGCGCCGACCAGGTGGCCTGGATCCTGTCCGACTCCGGTGCCACCGCGGCGATCGTCGAGCGCGGCGAGCACGCCGACGCCGTCGAGTCGGTGCGCGACCAGGCGCCCGACCTCGGGCCGGTCTACGTGCTCGACGACGACGCCGTCGGCACGCTCATCGCCGCAGGCGGCGACGTGCCCGACAGCGAGCTCGAGGCCCGCCGGGCGTCGCTCACGGCCGACAGCCTGGCGACGCTGATCTACACCAGCGGCACCACCGGGCGGCCCAAGGGCTGCGAGCTCACCCACGGCAACTTCCTGTTCGAGGTCGGCAACGGGATGGGCCTGCTCGGCCGGTTCATGAACGTGGACGGGTCGATCCTGCTGTTCATCCCCCTGGCCCACGTGCTGGCCCGCGTCATCCAGGTCGGCGCGGTCAAGACCCGCACGGTCATCGGCCACACCCCGGACATCACCAACCTGGTCGAGGATCTCGGCGAGCTTCAAGCCGACGTTCGTGCTCGCCGTGCCCCGCGTCTTCGAGAAGGTGTTCAACGGCGCCAAGGCCAAGGCGGAGGCCGACGGCAAGGGCAGGATCTTCGACAAGGCGGCCCAGGTCGCCATCGACTGGTCGCGCGCGCAGGACACCGGCGGCGCCGGTCTGGCGCTCAAGGCGCAGCACCTGGTGTTCGACAAGCTCGTCTACGGCAAGCTGCGCGCCGCGCTCGGCGGGCGCTGCATGGGCGCCATCTCCGGCGGCGCCCCCCTCGGCGAGCGGCTCGGTCACTTCTTCCGCGGCATCGGCGTCACCGTCTACGAGGGCTACGGACTGACCGAGACCACCGCGGCGGCGTCGGTCAACCACGACGACGGGTTCCGCATCGGCACCGTCGGCCGGCCGCTGCCCGGCGTCGCGATGGCCATCGCCGAGGACGGCGAGATCCTGATCCGCGGCGACATCGTGATGCGCGGCTACTGGAAGAACGAGCAGGCCACCAAGGAGGCCATCGACGCCGACGGCTGGTTCCAGACCGGCGACCTCGGCGAGATCGACGCCGACGGCTTCCTCAAGATCACCGGCCGCAAGAAGGAGATCCTGGTGACGGCGGGCGGCAAGAACGTCGCCCCCGCCGTCCTCGAGGACCGCATCCGGGCCCACCGGCTGGTCAGCCAGTGCATCGTCGTCGGCGACCAGCGTCCGTTCATCGCTGCGCTGATCACCCTCGACGAGGAGGCCCTGCCGCTCTGGCTGGAGTCGAAGGGCAAGCCGGCCATGACGCCGGACCAGTTGCGCGAGGACGACGACGTCGTCGCCGAGGTCCAGTCGGCCGTCGACGACGCCAACAAGGCGGTCTCGAAGGCCGAGGCGGTCAAGAAGTTCCGCATCCTCGGTACCGACTTCACCGAGGCCAACGGGCTGCTGACGCCGAGCCTCAAGCTCAAGCGGTCCGCCGTCCTCAAGGAGTACGACAGCGAGGTCGAGGGGCTCTACACCCGCTGAACCGCGCCTGATGGAGTCGCACGGGCGCGTTTTCCGCGCCCTGCGACTCCATCAGGCCTCCAGCAGCTCCGCGAACGTGGCGGCGATCGTCGTCCACGACCAGCGCTCCTCCACCCACGCCCGTCCCGCGCGGCCCATCGCGCGCGCCTTCTCCGGGTCGACGAGCAGCGCGCCGACCGCGTCGGCCACCGCCTCGGGTGATCGGGGGTCGACGACCGAGCCCGTCTGCCCGTCGAGCACCGCCTCGGGGGCGCCGCCGGACGTCCCGGCGACGACCGGCCGGCCGCAGGCGGCCGCCTCCAGGAAGACCATGCCCAGCCCTTCCACGTCCAGGCCGAGGCGCCGGGTGCGGCAGGGCATCGCGAAGACGTCGCCGGCGGCGTAGTGGGCCGGCAGCTCTGCGGGTGGCACCGGACCGGTGAGGACCACCGAGCTCTCCAGGCCGCCGGCGGCGATCGCCTTCCGCAGCGCCGGCTCCAGAGGCCCGCCGCCGACGAGCAGGAGCCGCGCGTCCGGATGGCGGGCCAGGACGCGGGGCCAGGCGGCCACGAGCACGTCCTGCCCCTTGCGGGCCACCAGCCGGGACACGCAGACGACGAGGGGCGCGTCGCCGATCCCGTGCCGTGCACGGACGGCGGCGCCGTCGGCGGCCGGGGTGAACAGGTCGACGTCCACCCCGGGCGAGAGCCGCTCCAGCCGCGTGCGGTCGCCCAGAGCCGGGGCCAGCCGCTGCCGCGTGTAGTCGCTGATGTAGGTGACGACGTCGAGGCCGGAGGCGATCCGGCGCATCAGGGACCGCCCGCCCGGCACGGCCACCCAGCCGGTCTCGTGTCCGTGCGTCGCGCCGACCTGGTGGACGACGCCGGCGTCCCGCAGCGCCGGCGCGAGCAGCCCGAGCGGGGCGGCGGCCCCGAAGAAGGCGGCGTCGCACCCGTACCGGCGGGCGAGGTCGGCCGCTGCGCGAGCGGTCGCCGGGGTCGGCAGCAGCATGCCGGTCGGCCGGCGCACCACCGGATACGGCAGCCCGGCGTCGTGCTCCGCCGAGCCGGGATGGTCCGACGCCAGCACGACCAGCGAGTCCGGCGGCCGGCGCTCCAGCAGGGCGGCGACGAAGGTCTGGATGCCGCCCTGGCGCGGCGGGAAGTCGTTGGTGACGACGAGGGTGCGGCTCACCGGGCGTCCGCCAGCCGGGTCCAGTCCTCGGCCATCGCGACCCGCTGCGCCGCCGTGGGGTGCGAGCCGAACCACCACTGCCACGTCGGCGGCGGGGTCGGGTCGTTGAGATTGGTGGCGGCCAGCCGCCGCTGCATGGCGATGAAGGCCTCCGGATTCGCGGTGAGGTCGAGCGCGTGCACGTCGGCGCGGGCCTCGATCTGCCGGGAGACGAGGTTCTGCACCGGCGTGCTGCTCACCGTGCCGACAGCGCGCGAGGAAGAGGACGAGCGGGAGAACGCGCGGGTCGCCGGGCGACTCCGCGCCGGCGCGACGCAGCAGCGGCGTCCAGGACAGCAGCACGCCGAGGAACGCGACGGCCGCGCCGGCACCGAGCGCCCCGACCAGCGTGCCGGTCAGGACGTCGTCGGCGGAGACGTGGCCGAGCTCGTGGGCGACGATCGACTCGAGCTCGTCGTCGGGCAGCTGCTCGAGCACGGTGTCGTAGAGGACGATCCGGCGGGTCGAGCCGAACCCGGACACGTACGCGTTGAGCGCCGTCGTCCTCCGGGAGGCGTCGGAGACCAGCACGTCCTCCACCGGCGTGCCGTTGTCGTCGGCCAGCTGCAGCAGCTCGGTGCGCAGCTCGCCGGCCGCCAGCGGCTCGAACCGGTTGAACGCCGGCTCGATGACCACCGGCCACAGGAAGGACCCGGCGACCACCAGGGCGGCGGCCGCCCCCGCGGCCCAGGCCCACCACGTGCGCGGTGCACGGCGGACCAGCCAGATCAGGCCGAGCAGGGTGAGCGCAGTGAGGCCGGCGTCGATGGCCGTGGACACCGCGACGTCCCTGACCCACAGCGGCCAGCTGCGGGTGGACAGGCCGTAGCGGTGGCGGACGACCTCGCCGTACGCGGCCAGCGGCAGGGTGACCAGCCGGCCGACCACCGACAGGGCGAGGACGCCGAGCAGCACCTGCCATCCCCAGCCGCCGCCGAGGGGCCGGGCGACCCCCCGCACGATCCGCGCCCCGAGCGGTGTCAGGCCGAGGAGGGCGGCGACGGCGAGGCCGAGGAGGAGCGCGGCGAGCGACGCGGGCCGGAGCGCCGCGGCGAACGACTCCGCGACGGCGATGCGGTCGGCGGGGAGCACGGTGCTCGGATCGACCGGTGTGCGACCGCCGGGAGGAACGGGCAGCGGCTGCCACGGCGTCCGGAGGGCGATGACGAGGACGAGGGCCGCGCCCAGCACGGCCGCGACGGCGAGCGCGGCGCGAGCCGCCGTCCGACCCGCCCCGAGCACGCTCCGATCGTAGGCAGTGGTCCTCGTCGACCGCCCGGACGGCAGAGGGCCGGTGCCCCGACGGGACACCGGCCCTTCGACCGTGGAGAAGAAATCAGGCGACGCGGCGGGCCCCGCTGTAGCTGCCCATCGAGTCCAGGCTCGCCACCTGCACCGGCTGGCCGGACGTCGACGCGTGCACCATCTGGCCGTTGCCGATGTACATCCCGACGTGGCTGACCGGGCTGTAGAAGAACACCAGGTCACCGGGCTGCAGCTCGCTGCGGGACACCGGGGTGCCCATCTGCGACTGCATGCTGCTCGAGTGCGGCAGGCTCACGCCGGCAGCGGCGTAGGCGTACTGCGTCAGCCCGGAGCAGTCGAAGGCGTCCGGACCGGCGGCGGCCCACACGTACGGGTCGCCGATCTGCGCCATGGCGGTGTCGACCGCGACCTGGGCGGCCGGGCCGGCGGCCTTCGCGGCCTGCGGCGAGGCGACGGCGGTGCCGCCGTGGGCCTGGTCGACCTCCGCCTGCTCCGCCGCGCTGAGCTCGTCGTACTGCTCCTCGTACTCGGCGATGCGCGCCTCGAGGTCCGCCTGCTGGTCGCGGATCCGCTCGACGGTGGCCGCGGCCTCCGCGGCCGCCGCTTCGGCGACCGCCCGGGTGCTGTCCGCATCCTGCGCGGCCGCGGCGACCTCGGTCATGGCCTCGTCGGTGTGGCCGGCGATCGCGTCCAGCGTGCCGAGCGACGAGAGGAACTCGTCGGCGGAGTCGCTGGTGAGCATCAGGTCCAGCGTGGCCGTGGGGCTCTCGCCGGTGTACGCGGTACGGGCCAGCTCACGGATCTGGCCGTCGAGGTCTTCCAGCTGATCCGCGGCCTCGGCAGCGGCCTTCTCGGCGTCGGCGACCTCGGCCTTCTGCTGCCGGAGGGTCTCGCGGGCCTCGTTGAACTTCTCGGTGACGACCTCGAGGTCGTGGCTCGCGTCCGCGACGAGGGAGGCGGCCTCCTCGGCGGTGCTGGCCTCGCCGGGCTCGGCGGCAGCGGTGCCCGGGAGCAGCGCCAGCGTCATGGCTGCCGAGGCACCGACCAGGAGTCCGGTGCGGAGCCGGCGGGCGCGGACGGGTCGTGCGGAGCGGTGCGACTGAACGGATGCGACCTGCCGGAGGGCAGGCGGGGGTGCGGTATGAGGGGTCGCCACGTGCGGCGGCTCTCCGTTCTTCCTCTGCAACCGCCTACCGAGTTAGCTGACGGGTTCGGGCTGGGAAGACGCGCCCTATCCCCCGCTCCCCGGACGGACCGGCTCGCGGGAGAACTCACCCCAGTGCTGCGGTGGGTCCCCGGTTCACCCTCGAACACCTCGCGGTGCCGTCGGACGATTCGGCGGCGTCGGTCGAGGTCACTGCCTGTGAGTGACGACCACTCGACCGAACGGCGATCACCGTACGTCCGTGATGTTGTTGTGACAAATGCGTGCTCCAGAGATCGTTGGACCACCCACCCGAATGACGCGGATGTCATTTCAGCCCTGCCGCTGGTCACGCAGCGTCACAGGGTGCTCGGAGAGACATCGGTCACAATCGCGCCGGAAGCGCATCGGACGCCGCTCAGACGGCCGCACCGGCGCTGCCGCCGTCCGCCCGCCGGTGGCGCAGCGGCGGGATCAGACCCCCCTCGGCGAGGGCCCGGACGGCCCGGCGCTCGACGTCGTCGAACTCCACGACGACGCCGGGAGCGGGCGCCTCGGCGACCGGTTCGATGCCGCGCGCGGGCATCGGCACGACGACCGGATCGCTGCCGGACCAGCCCGGCGGCGCCCCCAGCAGGACGGTGACGACGCAGTCGCCGCAGCCGGTGCCGCGGGCGGTGCAGGTGTCGCAGTCGATGAGCATGGCTTCTCCTCCGTGAGTGCTGCGGCGCACGCTAGGAGGGGCCACCGACAAATCCGGTCCGGCCCTGCCGGAGCGGGCCGTCAGCTCCCGGCGAACTCCCAGTGCCACGGCTCCTCGCGGCCGTTGCCGGGGTCGGCCCACTCGGGGTGCAGCCAGCCGAACCGGCCGGCGTTGGCCGTCATCCACCGGTACGCCGCCGTGCCGAACCGCTCGATGCCGCCGCACAGGTCGGTCGCGAGTCCCCAGCCGTGGTTGCTCGTCCCGGGGACGGCGGCCAGCGCCGGCTTCTGGCCGTAGAGCCGCACCTGGCCGGCGTAGGTCCGGTAGGAGTCGGTGATGCACAGCCGGCTGCCCGTGTCCGCGGCGAACGCCGCCGCCATCGCCTTCCAGGCGGCCGCGGCGTCGCACCGCAGCCGGTGGCTGCCCACACCGATCTCGCACAGGGCGCTGGGCGGGATCAGGCCGTTCGGGTAGCCACCCCACTCGCGGGGCCCGTCGAAGGTCAGCGCGGACTTCGGGTGGACGGTGTTGCCGCACTCCACCTTCAGAGCGCCCGCCTCCGGTTTCGGCACGTCGACCGCGGCGCGCCGGCCCAGGCTGGGCCGCCCGACGCCGAGCACCTCGTCGGCCGGGAGGGTCCGCACGACCACGGCACCGGCCCGCCCGTCGGCGGCGAGCATGGTCGCGCCGTCGAGTGCGATGCCGACGTGGCCGAGCCCCGACTGCTCGCTGCCGAGGAACACCAGGTCGCCGGGCAGGATGTCGGCCGTCGGCACCGGCTGCGTCGTCGCGTACAGCTCCCCCTGGCCCGAGGGCAGGTCGAGACCTCCGGAGCCGAACACCGTCGAGACCAGCGACCCGCAGCTCCACGACTCGGGACCGCTCGTGCCGGGCGCGTACGGCAGGCCGAGTGCGTCCATGGCCGCGCTGACCGCGTCGAGCGTCTCGCGCGGGAGCACCAGCAGCGACGTCGACTGCCGGGGCAACTGGGCGGCGCCGCGCTGCGCGCCGCCCTCCTCGGACGCGACGGGCACGAGGCCCGAGGGCACCGACGACGCCGGGTCGAGCAGCTCCGCGGCCGGCGGCGGCGTCACCCCGGCCGCCTCCAGCTGGTCGACGTAGGCCTGCCAGTTGGCCGCCGTCTTCTCGTTGACCTCGATCTGCTCGCGCTGCAGCGCGGCGAGCTGGCCGTCGACGACCTCCAGCGCCGCCTCGAGCTCGTCGGTCACGTCCGCGGCGGCCCGCTCGAGCTCCTCGACACGGGCGGTCACCTGGTCGGCCCGCTCCTTGGCGACATCGAGGGCTGCCCGCGCGCGGTCGCGGTCGTCGAGGGCCGCCTGCCGCTGGAGCTCCGCCTCGCCGATGACGTCGGCGGCGTGGCGGTCGACCGCGTCGAGGAGGCCGAGCGCGGAAACCATCTCGCCCGGATCGGTGCCGCTGAGCAGCAGGCTGAGCGGGTCGACGGCGCCGCCGTCCCGGTACACCGCCCGGGCGTAGCGCGCGACGACGTCCTGGTGGCCGGCGAGCTCGCTGTCGGCGTCGGCGAGCACGGTCTCCGCCTCGTCCACGGCTGCCTGCGCCTCGTTGAGCGCCCGCCGCGCCTCGATGACCTGAGCCTGCTGCGCCTTGAGGCGCTCCTGGACCTGCCCGGCCCGCGACTGCAGGTCGTCGAGGGCGTCGCTCTCGAAGACCGCGGTGGTGCCGCCCGGCTGGTCGCTCGGATCGGCTCCCGCGGGGACGGCCAGCGGTCCGGCCAGGGCCACGCAGCCGACGAGGACGGCCGCGAGCCGCAGCCGGCTGTGGCCGACGGCGAGGGACGGACGCCGCATGCGCGCGAGCATTCGGCGACCTCCCTCGCACTGCCGGAGCGGCAGGGCCGGCACCCCGTGGCCGGCGGCACCCGATGGTGACGTGCGGAAGGCCATAGCGCCAGGTACGAGGCCGTCCCGTGACCCGCACGGGCATGTTCCGGCCTCGGGGGGACCGTCCGTCCCCCCGCGCCGGGGTCCGGCGCGCGTCCCCCGGACTGTCGGTGCCCCGACCTACCTTCCGCACCGTGCCCATCTCCAGCGCGGCAGCCCGCTACGAGCAGGTGTCGATCGAGGAGCTCGGGACGCCGTTGTCGGGGGTCACGTTCGTCGTCGTCGACCTCGAGACCACCGGCGGCTCCCCCAACGACAGCGCGATCACCGAGATCGGCGCGGTCAAGGTCCGCGGCGGGCAGGTGCTGGGCGAGTTCCAGACCCTCGTCGACCCGGGCGGTGAGATCCCGCCGTACATCAGCGTCCTGACCGGGATCACGACCGCGATGGTGGTCAGCGCCCCGCGGATCGGCGCGGTGCTGCCGGCCTTCCTCGAGTTCGCCCGGGGCGCCGTGCTGGTGGCGCACAACGCCCCTTTCGACATCGGCTTCCTCAAGGCCGCGTGCGCCGAGACCGGCGTCCCGTGGCCGCCGGCCGCATCGGTCGACACCGCGGTCCTCGCCCGGCGGCTGCTGTCCCGCGACGAGGTGCCCAACTGCAAGCTGGCCACCCTGGCACCGTTCTTCCGCACCACGACCGAGCCCTGCCACCGCGCCCTGGCCGACGCCCGTGCCACCGTCGACGTCCTGCACGGGCTGTTCGAGCGGCTGGGTCCGCTGGGCATCACCACGCTCGAGGAACTGACCGGGCTCACCCGCCAGGTCGACCCGGAGCGGCGGCGCAAGCGCCACCTCGCCGACGGCATCCCCGGCGGGCCCGGCGTCTACCTCTTCCGCGGCCCGCGCGACGAGCCGCTCTACGTGGGCACCTCCACCGACCTGCGCAGCCGCGTGCGCAGCTACTTCTCCTCCAGCGAGCAGCGCAGCCGCATCACCGAGATGGTCGGCCTCGCCCAGCGGGTCGAGGCGATCCCGTGCGCGCACGCGCTCGAGGCCGCCGTCCGCGAACTGCGGCTGATCGCCGAGCACAAGCCCCGCTACAACCGCCGCTCCCGCTTCCCCGAGCGGGCGCTGTGGCTGCGACTCACCGAGGAGCCGTTCCCCCGGCTGTCCGTCGTCCGGCGCGTGCGGCCCGGCACCGGGGTGTTCCTCGGTCCCTTTCCCGACCGGCGCGCGGCCGACGCGGCCATGGCAGCGGTGCACGAGGCGATCCCGCTGCGGCAGTGCACCTCCCGCATCTCGCCGCGGACGCCCACGAGCGCGTGCGTGCTCGCCGAGATGGGGCGCTGCGGCGCGCCCTGCACCGGCGCGCAGTCGGTCGACGAGTACGCGACCGTGGCCGCGGTCTTCCGCGCGGCCGTCACCTGCGACCCGCGCGAGCTCGTCGCCCCGCTGCTGGCACGCGTCGACCGGCTCGCGGGCGAGGAGCGCTACGAGGACGCCGCGGTACTGCGCGACCGCGTCGCCGTGCTGGTCCGGGCCGTGCGGCGCCGTCAGCGGCTGGCGTCGCTGGCGGCGGTGCCCGAGCTGGTCCTGGCCCGGCCGGACGGCGAGGGCGGTTGGCAGCTGTCCGTGGTCCGCCGCGGCCGGCTCGTGGCCGCCGGCTGCGCGCCCGGCGGCAACTCGGTCCGCGCGACGCTGGAGGGCCTGCAGGCGACCGCCGAGACGCCGTTGACCCCGGACGGCGAGGCGGCGGCGTCGGTCGACGAGACCGAGCTCGTGCTTCGGTGGATGGAGAAGCCGGGCACCCGCCTGGTGCAGGTCACCGGCACGCTGGCCTGCGCGGCGCCCGGCACCGGCGCCTTCACCGACTTCCTGCGCCGGGTCGACGACGGCCGCGCGGTGCGCGACCCGTTCGCCGACGACCGGTCGCTCGGCACCCGCGCGCGGCCGGAGCGGGTCGCCGGGTCCGGCGAGCACGGCTCCGCCGTGCGGTTCCCCCGGATAGCATCCCGCACATGATCACCGCCATCGTGATGATCGACGCCGCCACCGACTCCATCCCGGAGGTGGCCGAGGCGGTCGCCGACCTCGACGGGGTCAGCGAGGTCTACTCGGTCGCCGGCGACGTCGACCTCATCGCGATCGTGCGCGTGCGCGAGTTCGACCAGATCGCCGAGGTCGTGGCCGGCCGCATCAACAAGGTCCCCGGCGTCCTCGAGACCGACACCCACATCGCGTTCCGCGCGTACTCGCGGCACGACCTCGAGGCGGCGTTCTCGATCGGCTTCGACCGCGCCGACTAAGGGGTCGGGCGGACCGCGCGGCTGACCTCGATCCAGTGGGCCAGCAGCGCCTCGGCGCGTCCGTCGTCGACCGCGGCCGCGGCGCGCTGCATCCCCGCCGCGAGGGCGTCGTGCAGCCGGACCGCGCGCTCGTCGAAGGCGGCCAGTGCCGCGGCCGCGTTGAGCAGCACCGCGTCGCGCACCGGCCCCCGCTCCCCGGCCAGCAGCCGACGGAAGACGTCGGCGTTGACGGCGGCGTCGCCGCCGCGCAGCGCATCCGGGCCCGGGTCGGCGATGTCCAGCACCGCCGGGTCGACGCGGTCGGGCTCCACCTCGCCGTCCCGCACCACCCAGACCGTCGACGTCGTCGCGGTCGTGAGCTCGTCCAGTCCGTCGTCGCCGCGGAACACCAGGGCGCGCATCCCGCGTCCCGCGAGCACGCCGGCGAGCACCGGCGCCATGCGGGCGTCGGCGCAGCCGATGGCCGACGCCGCGGGCCGGGCCGGGTTCGTGAGCGGCCCGAGGAAGTTGAAGACCGTTCCGATGCCCATCTCGCGGCGGGGCACGGCCGTGTGCCGCATGCCCTGGTGGAACACCGGCGCGAAGAAGAATCCGATGCCGGCCTCGGCCACGCACCTCGCCACGGCCTCGGCCGGCAGGTCGATGACGACGCCGAGCGCCTCCAGGACGTCCGCCGCGCCCGAGGACGACGACGCCGCCCGGTTGCCGTGCTTGGCGACCGGGACGCCGGTGGCGGCGGTGACGACCGCCGCCATCGTGGAGATGTTGACGGTGTGCGCACCGTCGCCGCCGGTGCCGACGATGTCGACGGCCGGGCGCGACAGCCGTACGGGAGTGGCCCGCTCCAGCATGGTCGCGGCCATGCCGGCGACCTCGTCGGCGGACTCGCCCTTGGCGCGGAGCGCCACGGCGAAGGCGGCGACCTGAGCCGGGGTGGCCTCCCCCGACATGATCTCGCCCATCGCCCATGCCGTGTCGGAGGAGGCGAGGTCGGTGCGCGCCAGCAGTCGGGTCAGCAGCCGCGGCCAGGTGGGCGCTGCGGGCTCGGCCACGCCGGCCGCCTCAGCTCAGCCGCGCGACCGACCGGCCGGTGCGCAGCAGGTCGGCGACCACGCCGGGGGCGACCAGCGGGTCGAGCGGGAACGGCAGCGTGGCCTCGGCCATCGACCAGTGGGCCAGCCAGCGGTCCTGCTGGCGGGCGATGAGCACGCAGACCGTCGGACGGTCGGCGAGCTCCTCGTCGAGCTGGCGGCTCAGGGCCAGGCCGCCGGTGGGCTGGGCCTCCCCGTCGAGGATGCAGAGGTCGACTCCCCCGCCGCGGACCAGGTCGACGACCTCGTCCCCCGTCGTGCACTCGACGTAGTGCAGGGGCCCGACGTCGGGCGCGGGGCGCCGTCCGACGGCGGTCCGGACGGCGGCGCGCACCTCCGGCCGGTGGCTGTAGACCAGCACGTTGGTCGGTGCGGCGACGGTGTCGGCGGAGCTCACGGGCGCGAGCCTAGTGCCCGGCCGCGGCGGTTCCGGCGCAGCAGGCCGGACCGGCGGGTATCGGGGAGGTCACGGAGCACGGCACGCCATCGACCCGCAGTCGTCGTCCGTCATTCCCCGATGCCATGATGGCGGCGTGACAACGGCTCCCGTTGCGAGCAGCACCTTCGACACCTCTCGAGTGCACTCGCTGACCCGACCGAACATGGTCAGCGTCGGCACGATCATCTGGCTCTCCAGCGAGCTGATGTTCTTCGCCGGACTGTTCGCCATGTACTTCACGGCGCGCGCCCGGGCGGGGGCCGACCTGGGCTGGCCGCCGGAGCCGACCGAGCTCAACCTGCCCTACGCGCTGTTCTTCACGATCATCCTCGTGGCCTCGTCGGTGACCTGCCAGTTCGGCGTCTTCGCCGCCGAGCAGTGGCAACGTCTACGGCCTGCGGCGCTGGTTCACGATCACCTTCGTGATGGGCCTGACCTTCGTCCTCGGGCAGGGCTACGAGTACGTGCAGCTGGTGCGGGAGGGCACGACCATCAGCTCCTCCACGTACGGCTCGGTCTTCTACCTGACGACCGGCTTCCACGGCCTGCACGTCATCGGGGGCCTGATCGCCTTCGTCTACATGCTCATCCGCTCCACGATGGGCCGCTTCACACCCGCCCAGGCGACCTCGGCGATCGTGGTCTCCTACTACTGGCACTTCGTCGACGTCGTGTGGATCGGGCTGTTCGCCACGATCTACCTGATCCGCTAGGGAAACGGTGTCCACTCCCCACGCGCAGTCCGACTCGTCCGCCGACGTGCGTCCCGGCCTGCTGCGGAGGCTCCGCGCCGGCCGGCCGGCCGACGGCCCCGCCGCCGCCGCGCGCGTCAGGCGCCGTTCCAAGCAGCGCCGTCGCGTCGGCAACGCCGCCGGCCTGATGGCCGGCCTCGTGCTCACCGGCGTCCTCTACTCGGCCTTCGCGCCGGTCAACGCGGCCGAGGAGGACCAGGGCAGCTCCAGCGCGGTCGAGGCCGGCCAGGAGCTCTACGAGGTCAGCTGCATCACCTGTCACGGCGAGAACCTCGAGGGTGTCCCGCAGCGCGGCCCGTCGCTGATCGGCGTCGGCGAGGCATCGGTCTACTTCCAGGTGCACACCGGCCGCATGCCGCTGGCCCGCCAGGAGGCCGACGCCCCCGACAAGCCGCAGGTCCTCTCCGACGAGGAGATCGACCAGCTGATGGCCTACGTCCAGGCCAACGGCGGGGGCCCGACGCTCCCCTCCGGCGACCTGCGCGACGGCGACCTGGCCGAGGGCGGCGAGCTGTTCCGCCTCAACTGCTCGTCCTGCCACAACTTCGTCGGTCAGGGCGGCGCGCTGTCGTCGGGCAAGGCCGCGCCGAGCCTGATGGACGCGACGGACCTGGAGATCTACACGGCCATGCTCTCCGGCCCGGAGAACATGCCGGTCTTCGGCGACAACCAGCTGACGTCCGAAGAGAAGCGCTCGATCATCAACTACGTCCAGACGATCAAGGGCATGGAGGATCCGGGCGGCGCGGGCATCGGCCGGATCGGCCCGGTCAGCGAGGGCCTGGTCATCTGGGTCGTCGGCATCGGCGCCCTCCTGTTCGCCGTCTACTGGATCGGCACCAAGGCGTGACCGCCCGCCACGTCCGGGCGCGGACCCGGACCACCGCCGCAGTCGCCGCCCGCATCGAGGAGGAAGCGTGAGCACGCGCGACGCCGACAGCATCGCCGACGCCCCCGGCCACGAGGACTACACGCCGGAACAGCTGGAGGCGATGAGCCGGGCCGAGCTGGACGCGCTCGGTGCCCGGTACGACGGCGTCCGGGTCCTGCACGTCGATCCGGGTCCCGCTCCGGGTTCCCCGCTCGAGCGCCGCGCCGTCCGCCAGGTCGGTCTGCTGTTCACTCTGGCCGGCCTCTTCGCCCTCGCTTTCGTCGTCGTCTACGTCGGCTCCGGCTGGTTCCTGCCGGACTGGCACTTCGAGATCGGTGAGGGCTTCTGGGACGCCCTGTTCACGCCGCTGCTCGGCGTCACCATGGGTCTGTCCCTGCTCTGCGTCGGCGCGGGCCTGGTGGTGTTCACCAAGAAGCTGCTGCCGCACGAGACGGCGGTGCAGGAGAAGCACGAGAGTTCACACCTGGAGCGGGTGACGCTCGGGGCCACGATGACCCAGATGGGGCACAACAGCGGCCTCGCCCGGCGCAAGCTGATCACCCGCTCGCTGCTGCTCATGGGCGGCGCCGTGGGCCTCATGCTGGTCGCCCCGATCGGCGGCCTGATCAAGAACCCCAACAAGGGCAACCCGCTGGGACAGACGTCCTGGCGCGAGGGCGTGCGACTGCTGCGCAACGACGGCACCCCGATCCGCCCCGGCGACCAGGAGCCGGGCTCGCTCGAGACGGTCTTCCCGGAGGTCCCCGGTGGCAACCGGCAGCCCGACGCGGCGACGATGCTGATCCGGCTGCGGCCCGCGCAGCTCGAGGCCGCCCGGCCGCGATCCGGCCAGGAGGACTTCGGCTACGGCGACTACGTCGCCTACTCCAAGATCTGCACCCACGCCGGCTGCCCGGTCTCCCTGTACGAGCAGGAGACCAGCCGGATCCTGTGCCCCTGCCACCAGTCGCAGTTCGACGTCACGGACGGCGCGAAGCCGGTGTTCGGGCCGGCCACCCGCTCGCTGCCGCAGCTGCCCATCGAGGTCGATGACGAGGGCTTCTTCGTGGCCCGCAGCGACTACATTGAGGCCGTGGGCCCCACCTACTGGAACCGGGAACGCATCTGATGGCTGCCACCCTCGCGCCCGGCGCGCCCAAGACCAAGCTCGGCAAGGCCGCCGTCGAGGTCGACGAGCGCTTCATCGTCTCCGGCTGGCTGCGGCGCACGATGCACAAGGTCTACCCCGACCACTGGTCGTTCCTGCTCGGCGAGATCGCGCTCTACTCGTTCATCGTCCTGCTGCTCTCGGGCACGTACCTGACCTTCTTCTTCGACGCCTCGATGCGCGAGGTCGTCTATCAGGGGTCCTACGCGCCGCTGCGCGGCGTGGAGATGTCGGCCGCGTACGACTCGTCGCTGGACCTGTCCTTCGACGTCCGCGGCGGTCTGTTCATCCGGCAGGTGCACCACTGGGCGGCGCTGCTCTTCGTCGCCTCGATCGTCGTCCACCTCATGCGGATCTTCTTCACCGGCGCCTTCCGACGGCCGCGCGAGGCCAACTGGCTGATCGGCTCGCTGCTCCTGCTCCTCGCGATCGGCGAAGGCCTGACCGGCTACTCCCTGCCCGACGACCTCCTGTCGGGCACCGGGCTGCGCATCATGTCGGCGATCCTGCTGACCATCCCGGTCATCGGGACGTGGGCGCACTGGGCGCTGTTCGGCGGCGACTACGTCGGCGAACTGATCGTCGGGCGCTTCTACATCGTCCACGTGCTGCTGATCCCCGGTGCTCTGCTCGCGCTCATCGGGCTGCACCTGCTGATCCTGATCAAGCAGAAGCACACCCAGTTCCCGGGCGCGGGCCGGACCGAGCACAACGTGGTCGGGGTGCGCATGTTCCCGACGTTCGCGGCCAAGTCCGGCGGGCTGTTCTTCGTGGTCTTCGGGGCCATCGCCGCCCTGGCCGGGCTCGTGCAGATCAACCCGATCTGGCTCTGGGGGCCGTACAACCCCGCGCAGGTGTCGTCCGCGTCCCAGCCGGACTGGTACATCATGTTCCTCGACGGGTCGACCCGGCTCTTCCCCGCCTGGGATCTCAATCTGCCGGGCAACTACACGATTCCGGCGCTGTTCTGGCCCACGGTCGTACTGCCGGGGATCATCTTCACGCTGCTCTTCGCGTACCCGATCATCGAGCGCAAGCTCACCGGTGACACGGCATCGCACCATCTGCTCCAGCGGCCCGCGCGACGTCCCTGTCCGCACCGGCCTGGGCGCGATGGCGCTGGCGTTCTACGTGGTGCTCCTCCTCTCGGGTGGCAACGACGTCATCGCCGAGAAGTTCGACATCAGCCTGAACGCGATGACCTGGATCGGTCGCATCGGCCTGATCGTGCTGCCGCCGATCGTCTACGTGCTGACCTACCGGATCTGCCTGGGCCTGCAGCAGCACGACCGCGAGGTGCTCGAGCACGGCATCGAGACCGGTGTCATCCGCCGGCTGCCGCACGGCGAGTTCATCGAGGTGCACCAGCCGCTGGGTCCGGTCGACGAGCACGGCCACGGGTCGCTGCAGTACGGCGGGGCACCGGTGCCCAAGCGGATGAACCAGATCGGTGGCGCCCGCCGCGCGATCCGCGGCTTCTTCTCCCCCATCGAGTCGACCACGGACCTGGCCGCGCTCGAGCATCCGGCCGCCGACCGCGACGTGCCGTCTGGCGAGGCGCGCGAGCTGACCACGTCGGGCCGTCCGGCCGAGGGTGGCCGTCCGCTCCGAGGGTGGCCGTCCCTCCGAGGGTGGACGCCCCTCCGAGGGCGGACGGCCGCAGGAGCCGCGCGACTGACGCAAGCGCACGACGCAGAGGGCCCCGGTGGAGCGATCCACCGGGGCCCTCTCGCTTGTGCGGTGACGAGTGTCTGCCCGGGGGCCACGGCCGCTCGCCCGACGGACGACAGGCCGGCTCTCGGCGGGTGAACCGCGCGGGGCAGTCGCGCACCCCGAACGGTCCGCTGCGGTTCAACGGTCCGGTGCGCGGGCGGAACGGTGTGCGCAGGCCCCCGTTCCCCGATCCGTCGGCGAGCCACGCAACGACGAAGGGCCCTCCCCGCCGCAGCGGGAAGGGCCCTCGGCCGAGGTCGGGAGGTCAGCCCTGGTGGGAGGCGTTCTGACCGACGTAGAACTCGAAGAGCAGGCCGCCGATCGTGATGAGCAGTGCGGCCGCGGCGATGACGATCAGCCAGGTGTAGAAGAACGCCAGCCCCAGGCCCATCAGGCCGGCGGACAGGGCCAGGCCGAAGGGCCAGTAGCTCGCCGGCGGGAAGAAGCCGAGCTCGCCCGCGCCCTCGGCGATGTCGGCGTCCTTGCGGTCCTCGGGGCGCGGGTCGATGCGCCGGGAGACGAACCAGAAGAACCCGCCGACGAGGACGGTCAGCCCGCCCGACAGCACCAGGGCGGTCGTTCCGATCGGCTCGCGGGACCAGATGCCGTAGACGGCCGCCGCGATGAAGCAGAACGCCGCGATGAGGTTGAAGATCAGCGCCTCGACCTTCACGGTCGAACCTCCTGCATCCGAAGGGGCTGGCTGGGCAGAGCGGAACGGTCAGCCACCGCTGGCCTGCTGGCTGCGCTCACCGAGGTCGTAGGGATCGGTCGTCGTCGCCCGTCCCTCCTGGCCGATCTCCTCGAGCGCGTCGAACGTCGACGCGCCGCCCTCGCGGGCGTCCACGTACGCCTCGAAGTCCTCCAGCGGACACCGCTCGGACCTCGAAGTTCATGAACGCGTGGTAGGTGCCGCACAGCTCGGCGCATCGGCCGACGTACGAGCCCTCCTCGTCGATGGTGACCTCGAAGACGTTGTCCCGGTCGTTCTCGTTGCCCGGGATGACGTCGAGCTTGAAGAGGAACTCGGGCACCCAGAACGAGTGGATGACGTCGGCCGAGGCGACCTCGAAGCGGATGTCCTGGCCGGTCGGGAGGACGAGGATCGGCACCTCGTCGCTGTTGCCCACCGTCTCGACCGGCCGGCCGCTCTGGTCCTCGGTGCCGGGGTAGACGAACTGCCAGTTCCACTTGAAGGCGTTGACCGCGACGGTGAGGTCGGGCTCGTCGCTGCGCTCCTGCACCCGGTTCTGCACGACCACCGTGTAGAAGAACAGCACGGCGATGATCACGAACGGGACGATCGTGTAGACGATCTCCAGCGGCAGGTTGTACGCCGTCTGCTTGGGCAGCTCGTCGCTGCGCTTCCGGTGCCGGACGACCGACCAGAGGATCAGTCCCCAGACGGCGATGCCG
Organism: uncultured Actinomycetota bacterium; assembly: GCA_963777095.1. Lineage (GTDB taxonomy): Bacteria > Actinomycetota > Actinomycetes > Mycobacteriales > Geodermatophilaceae > CAVZOY01. Next base: position 434,351 of record CAVZOY010000004.1, on the reverse strand, counting down.
ACGACGAGGGCGGCGATGACCGAGCCGGTCCACAGCTGGCGCATCGCGGTGGACTCTTCGGTCACACCCTCGGGCCAGCCGAAGCGCCAGAACTCGTTGTTGAGGTCGCACCCGGTGAGGGTGAGCACCCCCAGGAGACCGAGCGCGGCGAGCCGCGCGAGCCTGCTGCCTCGAGCCACCGCTCGCTGCCTCCTCGTCCTCCGCCCGGCGACGCCGGGCGGTCCTCCGGCGGGACCGCGGCCGGTGTCCGGCACACGGTGACCCCCGCCGTTCACGTGTGGGGCGAGACTATCCGACCCCGACCGGGGGCCGACCACCGGAGAGCCCCTCCCGGCGGGTCGCCGGTCGGACGGCAACCGCGCACGTGAGCAGTGCCATGCGACCGGTTGCGGCAGAGCCCGGCCGGCGCCGCGCGCGGCGGTTAGAGTCGAAGGCGTGTACGCCCGGCTGCTGACCCCGCGATGGGTGCTGCTGCACCTGCTCGTGGTGGCGCTGTTCGTGGCCACCTTCTTCCTCGGGTACTGGCAGCTGACCAAGGCCGAGGCCGGCGGCGGGGCGGTCAACTGGAGTTACGCCCTGCAGTGGCCGCTCTACGGGCTCATGGGGCTCGGCTTCTACATCAAGATGCTGCGGGACGAGCTGCGACGGGATCCGGACGAGGACGAGCCGGGCAGCGCGGTCGTCCTCTACCAGCGGCCGCGGATCGACACCAGCGGCGACCCGGAGCTCGCGGCGTACAACGCCTACCTCGCCGAGCTCAACGAGAAGGCGCTCCGGCAGCGGACGGAGCACGGTGGCTGAGCCGACGACGGCGTCCCGACTCCCCCGCTCGCTGGCCCGACGGGCCGGCCAGGGGGTGCCCGCCGCACTGACCCGCTACCGCGTGATGGCGTGGATCGTCGGCGTCCTGCTGATCGCGCTGGTCCTCGTCGCCGTCCCGATCAAGTACCTGGCGGACGTCGACGGGCCGGTCACCGTGCTCGGCACCCTGCACGGCTGGCTCTACTTCATCTTCTTCCTGACCGCCTGCGACCTCGCCGTCCGCGCCCGCTGGTCGCTTCGGGACACGGTGCTGACGGTGGTGGCCGGTACCGTTCCTCTCCTGTCCTTCTACGCCGAGCACGTCGCCACCCGGCGCACCCGCTCGGCCCTGCGCGTCTGACCCCGCGCGCCCGCTCCGCCGGGACGCGCCCGACCTCCCGGGAGACCCGCGCCCCATGTGCGGCCTGCTCGCCTACTTCTCGACCGACGCCCCGCGCGTGACCGACGGCGTCGTCAGCGACGTCCGGGACGCGCTGCCGTGCCTGCGCCACCGCGGTCCCGACGAGACCGAGGTCTGGTCCGACGACCGGGTCGTCTACGGGTTCAACCGGCTGTCGTTCATCGACATCGAGCACAGCCACCAGCCGATGCCCTACGCCGACGGCCGCTACCGGATCGTCTTCAACGGCGAGATCTACAACTACGTCGAGCTGCGCGAGGAGCTCGCCGCGGCCGGCGCGACCTTCGCCACCGAGGGCGACACCGAGGCGATCGTCGCGGGCTACCACCTGTGGGGCGAGGACGTCGTCCACCGGCTGCGCGGCATGTTCGCCTTCCTCATCTGGGACAGCCAGGAGCAGAAGGTCTTCGGGGCGCGCGACCCGTTCGGGATCAAGCCGCTGTTCGTCACCCGCCTCGCCGACGGCGCGATCGCCTTCTCGTCGGAGAAGAAGGCGCTGCTGGAGCTGCTCGGCGGCAGCAAGGCCGCCGGCGGGGTGGACGCCGCCTCGCTGCAGCACTACCTGACGCTGCAGTACGTGCCGGAGCCGGCGACGCTGCACACCGGCATCCGCCGCATCGAGAGCGGCACGAGCTTCACCGTCGCCGGCGGCGAGCTGAGCACGAGCCGCTACTTCCACCCGCGCTTCCCGATCCGGCCGGTGAGCAAGGACGAGGAGCAGCCGCTCTACGACCGCATCGCCGAGGTGCTCGACGACTCGGTGCGGGTGCACATGCGCGCCGACGTCACCGTGGGGTCGTTCCTCTCCGGCGGCATCGACTCCACGGCGATCGCCGCCCTGGCCAAGCGCTACAACCCGAAGCTGATGACCTTCACGGTCGGCTTCGAGCGCGAGGGCTTCTCCGAGATCGACGTCGCGGCCGAGTCCGCGCGCGCGATCGGCGTCGAGCACATCACCCGCGTGGTGACGCCGGAGGAGTTCGCCGAGTCGATCCCGCTGGTCGTCTGGTACCTCGACGACCCGGTCGCCGACCCGGCGCTCGTGCCGCTGTGGTTCGTGGCCCGCGAGGCGCGCAAGCACGTGAAGGTCGTGCTGTCCGGCGAGGGGGCCGACGAGCTGTTCGGCGGCTACAACATCTACCGCGAGCCGCTCTCGCTGGCCGCCTTCGACCGGCTGCCGACCGGCATCCGCCGGGCGCTGGGCGCGCTGTCCGCCCGGCTCCCCGACGGCCTGCGCGGCAAGGACCTGCTCCGCCGCGGCTCCATCCCGCTCGAGCAGCGCTACTACGGCAACGCCCGGATCTTCCGGGACGACGAGCTCGGCTTCCTCGAGCGGCGGGACCCCGATCTCTCGCACGTCGCGGTGACCGCGGAGCTGTACCACCGCACCCGCGAGGCGGGCTACGACGACGTGACGGCGATGCAGTACGTCGACCTGTTCACCTGGCTGCGCGGCGACATCCTGGTCAAGGCCGACAAGATGACCATGGCCAACTCGCTCGAGCTGCGGGTGCCGTTCCTCGACCCCGAGGTGTTCAAGGTCGCCGGCACGCTGCCGGTCGACCAGCGGGTGACCAAGGAGACGACGAAGTACGCGCTGCGCCGGGCCCTCGAGCAGATCGTGCCGCCGCACGTGCTCAACCGCCGCAAGCTCGGCTTCCCGGTGCCGACGCGGCACTGGCTGGCCGAGAACCTCCACGACTGGGCGCGGCAGGTGATCGAGGAGAGCCAGACCGACGAGTGGCTCGACCGTCGGCAGATCCTCTGGATGCTCGACGAGCACCGGGACAACCAGCGCAGCGGCTCACCGGTCGACTACTCCCGCAAGCTCTGGACGCTGCTGGTCTTCATGGTCTGGCACGGGATCTTCGTCGAGGAGCGGATCCGGCCCGAGATCCCCGCGACGGTCTACCCCGTCCGGCTCTAGCAGACGACGACGAGGCCCGGCTTCCGAGGAAGCCGGGCCCGTCGTCGGAGTCGCTCAGTGGAAGCTGTCGCCGCAGGCGCAGGATCCGCCCGCGTTCGGGTTGTCGATCGTGAAGCCCTGCTTCTCGATGGTGTCGACGAAGTCGATCGTCGCGCCACCGAGGTAGGGGCCGCTCATGCGGTCGACGATGACCTCGACGCCGCCGTACTCGTAGGTCTGGTCGCCGTCGAGGTACCGCTCGTCGAAGAAGAGCTGGTACCGCAGGCCCGAGCAACCGCCCGGCTGGACGGCGATGCGCAGCCGCAGGTCGTCGCGCCCCTCCTGGTCGAGCAGAGCCTTGACCTTGGCGGCCGCGGGCTCGCTCAGCACGACTCCGGTCGTGCCGGGGGTCTGCGTGTCCTGCACCGTCATGTTTCGTCCTCCTCCAGTCGAGGCGTCCGCTGCGCACTCCTGCCGCGGACAACGCCGCCGTGGCGACGCCTCTTCCCGTCAGCCGTCCACTGTACGGGCCGGTGGCCGGATCCCCGGGCGTCGTCCACGACACACGTAGACTTCCCGGCCGTGAAGCTCCGCCTGCCCGGCCGCCGCGGCCCCGCCGAGACCGCTGACCCGACCGCGCCCGCGAACGCCGGCGCCGAGCTCACCGAGCAGCTGATCAAGGCCTCCGGCAAGGGCCGACCGACCCCCAAGCGCCACGAGGCGCAGGGCCGCCGCCCGGGCCCTCCGCCGCCTCCGCCGACCACGCGCAAGGAGGCCTACAAGCGGATGCGCGAGCAGCAGGCCGCCCAGCGGACCAACACCCGCCGCGCCGCGCTGGCCGGCGACGAGTCCGCCCTGCCCGCCCGCGACCGCGGCCCGGTGCGCAAGCTGGTGCGCGACATCGTCGACTCGCGGCGCAACGTCGGCGGCCTGTTCCTCGCCGTCGCTGCTGTCGCGCTCGTCGGCACGATCCTCCCGAACGAGATCGTCCGCGCCGGCGCGACGTTCGTCCTCTTCGGCGTACTTCCTCCTGCTCGTCGCCGACTCGTTCGTGCTCGGACGGCGCCTCTCGCGCACCGTCGCCGAGCGGTTCCCGAAGGAGAAGCGCCGGGGCGTCGTCTGGTACGGCATCAGCCGCGCGACGATGGTGCGCCGCTGGCGGTTCCCGAAGCCCCAGGTGCAGGTCGGCGCCGCAGGTCTGAGCGCCGGCTCAGTCGGCCGGCGCCAGCCCCATCGGGCCGTAGACCTTCGTCGTCCCGTCGAACAGCGTCGCCGTCGCGACGCCGCGGGCGAGCAGGTCGCGCCAGTGCTCGCCGAGCCAGGACTCGGCGTCCCCCTGGTTGTCGGTGGCCGGCATCTCCACGCCCACGTCGGCGGGCTCCACGGCCGCGCCGGATGCGTCCTCGAGGCGCCAGTGCCAGCTCATGACGCGAGGTTAGTGCCCGCCCGCACGTCGACGCCCGGGCCGTCCGGTCGACGTGACGCGCGGTGGCACGCACCACGCCGTCACCGGGTTACCGGCAACCGGGCCGGGGCATGGAGGTGCATCGAGCGCTCTCCCCGATCGGACGGAGTACCGATGACCCAGCCCTCGACGGGCGGCGCCACGCGTGCGACCGCTCCCCCGCCGGCCTCCGAACCCTCGACGGGCCAGCTCGTCAGCGACCTGACCGACCAGATCTCCCGGCTGGTCCGCGACGAGGCCCGGCTCGCCCAGGTCGGAGGTGACGCAGAAGGCCAAGCGTCTGGGGATCGGCGCGGGCCTCTTCGGCGGCGCCGGACTGTTCGCCTTCTTCGGGCTCGCGGCGCTGATCACCACGGCCATCCTGCTGCTGGACCTCGTGCTGCCCGCCTGGCTGGCCGCGCTGATCGTGGCCGTGGTGCTCTTCGCCGTCGCCGGCGTCCTGGCGCTGTCGGCAAGAAGGACGTGCAGAAGGGCAGTCCCGCCGGTGCCCACCGAGGCGATCGCCAGCACGAAGACCGACATCCAGACGGTGAAGGAGAGTGCACGCCGGTGAGCACCCCCACCAGCTCGGGCGAGCGGCGTCGGGGCGACGTCGAGCGACCCGGACGCCATCAAGGCCGACATCGAGGCCACGCGGGAGCAGCTCGCCGCCACGGTCGACCAGCTGAGCGCGCGGCTCGACGTCCCGTCCCGGGCCAAGGAGGGCGTCGCCCGCGCGAAGGACACCGCCGTCGAGACCTACCGGGAGAGCCCGCCGGCGGTCATCGGCGCCGGCGCGGCCGCGGCGGGCCTGGTCGGCCTGCTCGTCGTCCGCCGGTTCCGCCGACGCCGCAGCCGCAGGCGGGCGGCACGGCTGGCCACGGCCGTCGTGGCGCAGGAGCGCCGCGTGCAGCGGCGCAGCCGCGCGGAGGCGCGGCAGGAGAAGGCCCTGGCCAAGGCCCGGGCCAAGGAGACCAAGGAAGCCGTGAGGACCCGCCGCGCCGCGGCGAAGAAGCTGCGGCGGACACGAAGGAGCATCCGTTGACCAAGAAGTCGAAGCAGGCCGCGCTCGCCTACCGACCGATCGGCCTGGCCGGAGGCCTCCTGGCCGGCCTGATCTCGGGCGCGATCTTCAAGCAGATCTGGAAGAAGGTCGCCGGCGCCGACGACGCGCCGAGCGCACTGCAGAGCGAGTACCGCATGCGCGAGGTAGTCATCGCCGCCGCGATCCAGGGCGCCATCTTCGCGGCGACGAAGGCGGCGATCGACCGGGCCGGGGCACGCGTGTGGACCCGCGTGACCGGCAGCTGGCCCGGCGACTGACCGGGCGTCCCGCCGCCCACCGTCGACGACACCGAAGGGGTCCTCATGACCGGCACCCGTCCCCGCGAGAGCGCCGTCGATCGCATCCGCGAGCGGGTCGAGGAGAAGGCCGCCCGCCGCAAGGCGGCGGCCGAGGCGGCGCGCAGCGGGCCGGCGCCGGACCCGCACAAGGTCCCGCCGGGCGGTCCGACGCGAGGCCGAGCTGCCCGGCGTGCACGCGGAGAAGCCAACCCAGATCCCATGGGCGGGCTGGAAGCAGATCCTCAAGCGCGCCTGGGCCGAGAACAAGGCCGACAACATGCCGATCATCGCCGGCGGCGTGGCGTTCTTCGGCTTCCTCTCGCTGTTCCCGGCGCTGATCGCGACGATCTCGATCTACGGCCTGGTGTCCACGCCGGAGGACGTCACCCGGCAGATCGAGGACCTGTCCGCGCAGCTGCCGCGAGGAGGCCCAGGACCTGCTCGAGACGCAGCTCACCACCATCGCGCAGAACAGCGGCGGCGCGCTCAGCGTCGGGCTGCTCGTCTCGATCCTGGCGGCCCTGTGGAGCGCCTCGGGCGGCGTCGGCAACCTCATCACCGCGATCAACATCGCCTACGACGAGGTCGACGCGCGCAACGCCGTCAAGAAGAAGCTGATGTCGCTCGGGATGACGCTGGGCGCGATCGTGTTCGTCCTGATCACCTTCACGCTGGTCGCCGTCGTCCCCGCCGTGCTGGAGGCGCTGCCGCTGGGGATCGTCGGCACGGTCCTCGCCCAGGTCGTGCGCTGGAGCCTGCTGCTCGGCGTCTTCACCGGATCGCTCGCCGTGCTGTACCGGATCGCGCCCGACCGGGACGCCCCGAAGCTCCGCTGGGTCAGCCTCGGGTCGGTCATCGTGACGGTGATCTGGGTGGTCGTCAGCGTCGGGTTCAGCCTCTACGTCGACAACTTCGGCTCCTACGACAAGACCTACGGCACGATCGCCGGCGTCATCGTGCTGATGCTCTGGCTCTACCTGACCTGCTTCCTGGTGCTGCTGGGCGCCGAGATCAACTCCGAGGCCGAGCACCAGACGGCGCACGACACCACCGAGGGCCCGCCGCAGCCCATGGGCAAGCGTGACGCGACCATGGCCGACGAGCTGCCGAACCCGCCCGTGCCGAGCAAGAAGGACAAGAACCCGACCAAGAGAGCGGACGCCTGACCCGACCGCGTCAGCGCACGTGGGACGGCACGAACGGCGGGCGGACGACGCGCACCGGCAGCGCGCGCCCGCGGACGTCGACGGTGACCTCGTCGTCCTCGGCGACGCCCTGAGGCGGTGTCGAGCAGCGCCAAGCCGATCCCCACGCGCAGCGACGGCGAGAACGTTCCGCTCGTCACGGTGCCGATGACCGCGCCGTCGGCACCGACGACGGACATGTCCGGCCGCGGGCTCTGCCGTCCGTCCGCGCGCAGCCCCCACAGCTGACGCGCCGGTCCGGCCTCCTTCTCGGCCAGCAGCGCCTCGCGTCCCCAGAACTCGGGCTTCTTCCAGCCGACCGCCCACCCCGCCCGGGCCTGGACCGGCGTGATCTCGCGGCTCAGCTCGTGCCCGTGCAGCGGATAGCCCATCTCGGTGCGCAGGGTGTCGCGGGCGCCGAGGCCGCACGGCCGGATGCCCAGGTCCTGCCCGGCGTCGAGCAGCGCGTCCCACAGCTCGCCGGCCTGCTCGGCGCCGACGAGCAGCTCGTAGCCGTGCTCGCCGGTGTAGCCCGTGCGGCACACGGTCACCTGGGAGCCCGGCCGGCCGCTGCCGGTCACGAACGACATGTACGACAGCTCGCCCGGCATCCCGAGGAGCTCGAGCACCTGCAGCGACCGCGGCCCCTGCACCGCCAGCACGGCCACCTCGCGGTGCCGGTCGGTCACGGTGACGCCCTCGGGCGCTGCGTCCGCGAGCCGGCCGAGCACCTCGGCGGCGTTGGCCGCGTTGGGCACCAGCAGGACGTCGTCCGGACCGTGCAGGTAGACGATCAGGTCGTCGACGACGCCACCGGTCTCGTCGCAGCACAGCGTGTACTGCGCCTGGCCGGGTCCGATCCGGCCGAGGTCGTTGGTGAGGCAGCGGTTCACGAGGTCGGCCGCGCCCGGACCGCGCACCGTTCCGGTGCCCAGGTGCGAGACGTCGAACAGCCCGACCCCCTCGCGGACGGCGGCGTGCTCGGCGAGCACCCCTCCCCCGGCGTACTCGATGGGCATCGACCAGCCGCTGAAGTCGGCGAGCTTGGCGCCCAGTGCGACGTGCCGGTCGTGCAACGGGGAGGTCAGGAGGCTCACAGGCTGCACGCTATCCGGAGGGCGCCGTCGCGGATCCGCGGAGAGCGTCGCCATGGCGGACGCATACGATCCGGGTCGTGCCGCCGACGATCACCGCGACCGACCGCCCCCTCGAGAAGCTCAGCGCCGACGCCGTCGTCGTCGCGATCGGCAAGGGCCGCGAGGGCCTCCTGCCGACGCCCGGCGCCGAGGCCGTCGACCGGCTGATGGGCGGCAAGCTGCTCCCCGCGCTCGCCGACCTGGGCGCCCGCGGGGCCGAGGACGAGGTGACCCGGCTGCCCTCGTTCGGCCAGGGCCCCTTCCCGGTCGTCGCCGCCACCGGGCTGGGTGCGCCCGAGGCAGACGGCACCTACGGCACCGAGGCGATCCGCCGGGCGGCCGGCGCGGCCAGCCGCGCCCTGGTCGGCCGCGGCTCGGTCGTCAGCCTGCTGGCGGCCGTCGGCGGCTCGCCGGACGCCGAGCGCCTGTACGCCGTCGGCGAGGGCTCGCTGCTCGGCGCCTACGAGTTCACCGCCTACAAGTCCGACCTGCCCGCCGACCGGCCGGCGCCGCCCCACGAGTTCACCGTCGTCGTCCCCGGCGCCGCGGCCGCCGAGACCGCGCTGCAGCGGGTGCGGGCCGTCGTCCGCGCCGTCGCGCTCGTGCGCGACCTGGTCAACATGCCGCCGAACGACCTGTACCCCGCCGAGTTCGCCGCGCGCGGCGCCGCCGAGGGCGAGAAGGCCGGCCTCACCGCCGAGATCCTCGACGAGGACGAGCTGGCCGCCGGCGGCTACGGCGGCATCCTCGCCGTCGGCAGCGGCTCCACGCGCAAGCCGCGACTGCTGCGCCTCTCCTACTCCGGACGCAAGGCCCGCGCGAAGGTGGCGCTGGTCGGCAAGGGCATCACGTTCGACAGCGGCGGTCTGTCGATCAAGCCCGCGCTGAAGATGGAGGACATGAAGAGCGACATGGCCGGCGCCGCGGCCGTGATCGCCACGACCTGTCTCATCGCCGAGCTGGGCCTGCCGGTCGACGTCGTCGCCACCGTGCCGATGGCCGAGAACCTGCCCAGCGGGTCGGCCTACCGGCCGGCCGACGTGGTCACCTTCCGCAACGGCAAGAAGTCCGAGATCACCAACACCGACGCCGAGGGCCGGGTGATCCTGGCCGACGCCCTCGCCCGGGCCGCCGAGGACAAGCCCGACTACCTCCTCGAGACCTCCACCCTCACCGGCGCGCAGATCGTCGCGCTCGGCGGGCGGACGGCGGGCGTCATGGGCACCGACGACCTGCGCGACCGCGTCGTCGCCGCCGGCAAGCGCGTCGGAGAGGGCATGTGGCCGATGCCGCTGCCCGCCGAGCTGCGCAAGGGCATGGACTCGCCCATCGCCGACTTCGTCAACTCCACGGCCGACCGCATGGGCGGCATGCTCGTCGGCGGGCACTTCCTCGCCGAGTTCGTGCCCGACGGCCTGCCGTGGGCGCACATCGACATCGCCGGCCCGAGCTACCACACCGGCGCGCCGTGGGGTTACACGGTCAAGGGCGGCACCGGCGTCCCGGTGCGGACGCTGCTCGCCACCATCGAGGCCCTCGTCGCCGAGTGAGCGCGCTAGCCGAGCTTGCTTCTTCTGCTGCGCGCTCCAGTCGCGCATCCGCTGCGGATAGCCGGTCACCTGCGCGTCGTAGACCGGGATGCCCAGGTCCCGGGAGAGCCGCCGGGCGACGTCCGGGCCGTCGATGCGCCGGCGGGTCCACTCGCCGTCGGCGGCCACGAGCACGATCGTCGTCTCGGTGACGGCGGTGCGCGGCTCGACGTAGCCCTCGACGCCCCGCCGGCTGGCCACGAACTGCTCCAGGTGCGTCAGATCCGCCTTGCCGGACCCCCGGTCGAGCGTGCCGCGCCGCGGCCCAGGTCCGGCACTCCGGCGGCCGCTGCCGCGCAACCGGTCGAACAGCCCCATGCTCGACGTCCCTCCTCGGCGGCCGCCGCACGGTGCGACGTCCGGCATGGCAACGGTGCTCCGGGCCGCCCCGTTCCCGTGGTGGCAGGATGGGCCACGATCACCCTCGCCGTGACCCCCCGGGGTCGAGCCGACAGCCACGGAGGATCTCGTGAGTGCACCCTCGTCACCCGCCGACCTGGTCATCCTCGGCGGTGGTTCGGGTGGGTACGCCGCCGCGCTGCGCGCGGCCGAACTCGGCATGTCCGTCGTGCTCATCGAGCGCGACAAGGTCGGCGGCACGTGCCTGCACCGCGGCTGCATCCCGACCAAGGCCCTGCTGCACGCCGGCGAGGTCGCTGACCTGGCCCGCGAGGGCGAGCAGTTCGGCGTCAAGACGTCGCTGGCCGGCATCGACATGGACGGCGTCAACAGCTACAAGGACGGCGTCGTCGGCCGGCTCTACAAGGGCCTGCAGGGCCTGATCAAGAGCAAGAAGATCAACTACGTCGAGGGCGAGGGCCGGCTGGCCTCCCCGACGTCGGTCGAGGTGAACGGCCAGACCTACGAGGGCCGCCACATCCTGCTGGCCACCGGTTCCTACGCCCGCTCGCTGCCCGGTCTCGAGATCGACGGCACCCGCGTGATCACCAGCGACCACGCGCTGAACATGGACCGGGTGCCGGCGTCGGCGATCATCCTGGGCGGCGGCGTCATCGGCTGCGAGTTCGCCAGCGCCTGGAAGTCCTTCGGCGTCGACGTGACCATCGTCGAGGCCCTCCCCCACCTGGTCCCGCTGGAGGACGAGTCCGCCTCCAAGCTGCTCGAGCGCGCGTTCCGCCGCCGCAAGATCGGCTACGAGCTCGGCAGTCAAGTTCTCCGGCGTCCAGAACACCGAGAACGGCGTCAAGGTCTCGCTCGAGAACGGCAAGGAGATCGAGGCGGAGCTGCTGCTCGTCGCCGTCGGTCGCGGGCCGGTGAGCCAGGGCCTCGGCTACGAGGAGGCCGGCGTCGCCATGGAGCGCGGCTACGTCCTCGCCGACGAGTACTGCCGCACCAACGTCGAGACCATCTCCGCCGTCGGCGACCTGATCCCGACGCTGCAGCTGGCGCACGTCGGCTTCGGCGAGGGAATCCTCGTCGCCGAGCGCCTGGCCGGACTGCCCGTCGTGCCGATCGACTACGCCGGCGTCCCGCGGATCACCTACTCCGACCCCGAGGTCGCCTCCGTCGGACTCACCGAGGCACAGGCCAAGGAGAAGTACGGCGAGATCGAGACGCTCAACTACGACCTGGGCGGCAACGGCCGCAGCCAGATCCTCAAGACCCAGGGCGCGGTCAAGCTGATCCGGGCCAAGGACGGCCCCGTGGTCGGCGTGCACATGGTGGGCAGCCGCGTCGGCGAGCTCATCGCCGAGGCCCAGCTGATCTACAACTGGGAGGCCCTGCCGGACGAGGTCGCCAGCCTCATCCACCCGCACCCGACGCAGAGCGAGGCGCTCGGCGAGGCGCACCTGGCCCTCGCCGGCAAGCCGCTGCACGCGCACAACTGACCCGCCCCGCCCGACCTCCTCACTCACCCCTCCGCCGTCGAAGGAGCACTGCCAGCGATGCCGACCTCCGTCACCATGCCCGCCCTGGGCGAGAGCGTCACCGAGGGCACGGTCACCCGTTGGCTCAAGCAGGAGGGTGAGCAGGTCGAGGCCGACGAGCCGCTGCTCGAGGTATCCACCGACAAGGTCGACACCGAGATCCCCTCCCCGGCCGCCGGAACCCTCACCAAGATCCTCGTGGCCGAGGACGAGACGGTCGAGGTGGGCGCGGAGCTCGCCGTCATCGGCGGCGACGGTGACGGGGGCGGTGCGCCCGCCGGCGACGAGGGCGCCGGGCAGGAGCAGCCGGCCGAGGAGCCGGCGCAGCAGGAGCAGCCCGCCGAGCAGCCCGCCGAGCAGCAGGCCGAGCCGAGCCGGCACAGCAGGAGGAGCAGCCGGCGCCGCAGAGCGCCGCCGGCGGTGACGCGGGCGGCTCCGCAGCGGACGCCGGGAGCGGCGAGGGGACGCCGGTGACCATGCCGGCACTCGGTGAGAGCGTCACCGAGGGCACCGTCACCCGCTGGCTGAAGCAGGAGGGCGACTCGGTCGAGGTCGACGAGCCGCTGCTCGAGGTCTCCACCGACAAGGTCGACACCGAGATCCCGTCGCCGGCGGCCGGCACGCTGACCAAGATCCTCGTCGCCGAGGACGAGACCGTCGAGGTCGGCGCCCAGCTCGCGATGATCGGCGGCGGCGGAGGCGGGGCGGCGTCCGCGCCGGCCCCGCAGCAGGAGCAGCAGGCGGAGCCGAGCCCGCAGCCCACGCCCGAGAAGGCGCAGCCCTCCTCCGAGCAGCCGGGCGGCGACTACGGCTCCAGCGGTGCGATGCCGGCGCAGTCGCCGACCTCGGAGCCCGCCCCGGCCGCGGCCGTGGCCCCGCAGGCTCCGCAGCAGACCGCCCCGTCGGAGGCGCGGCCCCAGCAGCAGCCGCCCCAGGGCGGCGGCGACGGAGCGGGTGCGTACGTCACGCCCCTGGTGCGCCGGCTGGCCGCCGAGCGCGGCGTCGACCTCTCGTCGGTGTCGGGCACCGGCGTCGGTGGCCGGATCCGCAAGCAGGACGTGATCACGGCCGCCGAGCAGTCGACCCAGCAGCCGGCGGCCGCCGCCGGTGGCGCTGCGGCGAAGCCCTCGGCCCCGGTGCCGGACGTGCGCGGCCGCACGGAGAAGATGTCGCGGCTGCGCAGCGTCATCGCCCGGCGCATGGTCGAGTCGCTCCAGGTCAGCGCCCAGCTGACGACGGTGGTCGAGGCCGACGTCACGCGCATCGCCAAGCTGCGCGACCAGGCCAAGGCCGACTTCGCCGCGCGCGAAGGCGTGAAGCTGTCGTTCCTGCCGTTCTTCGCGAAGGCCGCCGTCGAGGCGCTCAAGGCCCACCCGGCCGTGAACTCCTCGATCGACCAGGAGGCCGGCACGGTCACCTACCACGACACCGAGAGCCTCGGGATCGCGGTGGACACCGAGCGCGGGCTGCTCGTGCCGGTCATCCACGACGCCGGCGACCTCAGCCTCGGCGGGATCGCCCGCAAGATCGCCGACCTGGCGGAGCGGACGCGCGCCAACAAGGTCACCCCCGACGAGCTCGGCGGCGGCACGTTCACGCTGACCAACACCGGCAGCCGCGGCGCCCTCTTCGACACCCCGATCATCAACCAGCCGCAGGTGGCCATCCTGGGCGTCGGCTCGGTGGTGAAGCGCCCGGTGGTCGTCAACGACCCGAACCTCGGCGAGGTCATCGCGGTCCGCTCGATGGTCTACCTGGCCCTCACCTACGACCACCGGATCGTCGACGGCGCCGACGCCGCCCGCTTCCTCACCACGGTGCGCGAGCGGCTCGAGGCCGGTCAGTTCGAGGGCGAGCTCGGGCTCGCCTGACCGCAGCGCAGCACGACAGCGGGGACGCCGGGCTGCCGGCGTCCCCGCTGTCGGTTTCCGCGGTCGGCCCCGACCCGCATCCGTCCCGTCCACACGACCGAAGGACCGGTATGAAGATTGCGGTGACCGGCTCGTCCGGACTCATCGGCGGCGCCCTCGTGCCCGCGCTGCAGGCCGATGGCCACGAGGTGCTCCGCCTGGTCCGCCGGACCCCGCGTACGGCTGACGAGCACCGCTGGGACCCCCAGCACCGGCGCATCGACGGCAACCTGCTCGCCGACGTCGACGCCGTCGTCAACCTGGCCGGCACGCCGATCCGCCCCCGACCGTGGACGCGCGGCTACCGCCAGGCGATCCTCTCCAGCCGACTCGACAGCACCGCCACGGTCTGTGAGGCGCTCGCCGAGGCGGCCGCGGCCGATCCGGGCCGGCCCCGCGTGCTGCTGTCCGGATCGGCAGTCGGCTTCTACGGCGACAGGGGCGACGCCGTCGTCGACGAGTCCGTTCCCGCGGGAAAGGACTTCCTCGCCCAGGTCTGCGCCCGCTGGGAGGCGGCGACCGCTCCGGCCGAGGCGGCCGGCGTCCGCGTGGCCCACCTCCGCACGGGGCTGGTCATCGGTCGCGGCGCCATGCTGACCAAGATCCTCGGCCTGGTCTTCCGGCTCGGGGTCGGCGGTCGCATGGGCTCCGGCCGCCAGTTCTGGCCGTGGATCAGCCTGCGCGACGAGGTCGACGCCATCCGCTTCCTGCTGACCGCCGACGTCTCCGGGCCGGTCAACCTGACCGGCCCCTCGCCCGTCACCAACGCCGAGTTCACCCGCAGCCTCGCCGCGGCGGTGCACCGGCCGGCGGTGCTGCCGGTGCCCGGGCCCGCGATCTCGCTCGCGCTCGGCGAGTTCGGCCGTTCCAGCGTGCTGGCCGGGCAGAAGGCGGTGCCCGCGAAGCTCGAGGCCGCCGGCTACCGGTTCACGCACACCACCCTGGACGCTGCCCTGCAGGAGGCGCTCGCCCGCCCGTAGACCTGCCGCCGTCGGTCACGACAGCAGCCTCGCGGTCTCGATCCGCCACCCGTCGTCCTCGCGGACCAGCACCATGGCGACGAGCCGATCGCCCCGCGCGGGTACCGCCCGGCGACCGCCGTCCTGCGCGAGCACCGTGTAGGCGGGCCAGCGGTCGACCAGCCGGACCTCGACCCGCTTTCCCGACCTCGCCGCGGACCGGACCTCGACCACCTCGGGGGCGAAGCCGTGCACCTCCGCGCCGGACGACCGCAGAGTCGCGATCTCCGCCGCGTCGGCTCCGCGCAGCGGACTGTCGAGGGCGTAGACGGCGTCCAGCACCTCGGTGGACGCCGATCCGTACGCCTCCGCCCGGGCGGCGTACAGCCCGTCCAGCAGAGCGCGCCAGGCCAACGGCGAGTCGGGGTCCGCGACGGCGTGCGACGCGTCCTCGGTCCGGCTCGCAGGGGCGGCCGCCGATGTCGGGGCGGGCGGGCCCTCCGACGGCGCGGCCATCTCGGTCGGTGGCTGCTCCGCGGCGGCGCCCGGGGTCCCGCCCCGGCCCAGCAACCACACGGCCGAGCCGGCCAGGAGGCCCGCGAGGACGACCGCCGCCAGGATTCCGCGGGACCGGCGGCCATGGCCGTCGGCGTCGTGCCGATCCCGCAGGCGGGGTGGCCACGGATCCCAGCGGCGGGCGGGAAGGACGATCTCCGGGCGCCGGTCGCGGCCGTCGGCCCGGAACCTGGTGGGTCAGCTCGACCGACGGGACGGCGTCTCCGCCCCGGAGCTCCCCCGCCGGGCCGGCGGCCAGGCGCACCGGCTCCGGCCGGCAGGCGTGCCGCAGGTCGAGGGCGAACGCAGCAGCGCTGCCCCGTTCGTGCGGATCGGTCGCGAGGCCACGGGCGATGACCGCGCGCAGCTCGGCCGGCGCCTCGGGTGCCAGCTCGTCGAGGTCGGGGAGTTCCCCGGCCGCGGCGACCGCCAGGACGTCGGCCGGTGTCGCCCCGTTCCACGGCGCGACACCGGTGAGGGCGTGGAACGCGGCGGCGGCGAGGCCGAAGACGTCCGAGGCCGGTCCCACCGCGCCGCCCCGGGCGACGGTCGGGTCGACGTAGGCCGGCGTCACCTGCGCTGCCGCCTCCTCCCCCAGCAGCCGGGCCACGCCGAGATCGGTGAGCACCGGCCGCCCCTCGCCGGTGAAGACGACGTTCCCCGGTGACAGGTCTCCGTGCACGATGCCCCGCTCGTGGGCGTGCGCGACGGCGGCGGCCACCGGTGCCACCGTGGTCACCACCTCGCCCGGGCGCAGCCGGCCCCGCCGGGCCAGCAGCCCGGCCAGGCTGCCGCCGTCGAGCAGCTCCAGGATCAGAGCCACCCGCGGGGGCCCTCCACGGCGCGGCTGGTGGACGACCTCGTGCAGCCGCACGAGGTGCGGGTGGTCGAGGGAGCCCAGCAGCACGGCCTCGCGGGCCTGCCGCTCGGGATCGCCGTCGACGAGCAGCTTGACCGCGACCGCGTCGCCGCCGGACCGCCGCACGGCCCGCCACACCTCGCCCGAGCTCCCGCGACCCAGGAGGGCCTGCAGGGCGTAGCCGGGGACCGATGGCGGAGTCGGCGCCTCGACGGGGACGGGCATGCAGGGACGGTAGAGCGCCGCGCGTCCCGACCCCGGACGTTGTCCACAGGCAGCCTTGCCGTCCACACACGCCGACCTCGACGGCCGAACCGCTCCGCGCTCGCCTAGGTTCGACGTCGATGTCCGAGTTCGCAGCGCTCCCGCCCCGGGTCGAGGTCGTGGTCGTGGGAGCAGGTCTGGCGGGCCTGTCGGCGGCCGTCCGCCTGGCCGAGGCAGGCTGCGACGTCCACGTGCTCGAGGCGTCCGGCGGCGCGGGCGGGCGCCTCGCCACCGAGATCGTCGACGGCTTCGTGATCGACCGCGGGTTCCAGGTGCTGAACACCGGTTATCCGCGCGTGGCCGCCGACCTCGATCTGGGCGCCCTGGAGCTGGGCTGGTTCCGTCGCGGGGCCGTCGTCCGGGTGGGCGACCGGGCGCACCGGGTCGTCGACCCGCGATCCTCCCTCGCGGCCGTGCCGGACACACTCCGGGCGCCGGTCGGCTCGACCGTCCAGAAGGCGGCGCTCGCCGCGTTCTCGCTGCGCGCCGGCTACACGCCCGTCCCGCGGCTGCTCCAGGCAACGGAGACCAGCGCCGAGCAGTCGCTGCGCCGGGCCGGCGTGGGTGACCTGGCGCTCGAACGCTTCTTCCGGCCGTTCCTTGCCGGTGTGCTGCTGGAGAGCGAGCTCGCCACCTCCAGCCGGTACGTCGACCTGCTGTGGCGCAGCTTCGTCCGTGGCGCCATCGGCCTGCCCGCGCGGGGCATGCAGTCCGTGGGCGAGCAGCTCGCCGCGCGGCTCGGCGCCGGCCGGCTGCACCGCGGCGTCCGCGTCGGCCGGGTCGGCGGCGACCACGTCGGCACCGATGCCGGAGGAGTGCGGGCGGACGCGGTCGTCGTCGCGACCGACCCGGACACCGCGTCGGCGCTCGTTCCCGGCCTCGGGGCGTCGGCACCGCGGCAGGTGACCACCCACCTGCACGTCCTGCCGTCCTCGCCCGGCAGCGACCGGCTGATCGCCCTCGGCACGCCCGAGGGCCGGGTGGTCAACAGCGCGGTGCTGACCGATGTCCAGCCCCGCTACTCCCCCGACGGTCGCGCGCTCGTCGCCTCCTCGACCCTGGCGCCGACGCGCGAGGCCGAGGTGCGGGAGGAGATCGCGCGGCTGCACGGCGTCGCCGTCGCAGACCTGAGGCACCTGACGACGGTCACCGTGACCGGCGCCCAACCCGCCGCGCTCCCGCCACTGCAGGTGCGACGTCCGGTCGACCTCGGCGACGGCCTCTTCGTCTGCGGGGACCACCGCGACACCCCGTCCATCCAGGGCGCCATGGCCAGCGGCGCCCGTGCCGCACGGGCCGTGCTGCGCCGCCTGCGCCCCGACCGCACCTCTCCCGGAGCCGCCTGATGCCCGCCGCCGCACCCACGATCGTCGCCACCAGCATGGGGTTCGCCAGCCGCGGGCGCGGACCCTACGACTGGCGGCCCGGGCCGGTGTTCGACCTCGCGTTCGACCTGGCGGGCAGGCCGGAGCGGCCGCGCCTGTGCTACCTCGGCACGGCCACCGGCGACGACCCGGTCCGGGTCGCGGGCGTCTACGGCGCCTTCGCGGGCAGCCGCGTGGAGGTCAGCCACCTGAGCCTCTTCCCGATGCCCACGGTGCCCGACGTCCGGGAGCACCTGCTGCAGCAGGACGTGGTCTGGGTCGGCGGCGGCAGCGTCGCCAACCTGCTGGCCGTCTGGCGGGTGCACGGCCTGGACGAGGTCTTCCGCGAGGTGTGGGAGGCCGGCGTCGTGCTGGGCGGGGTGTCGGCCGGCTCGCTGTGCTGGCACGTCGGCGGCACGACCGACTCCTTCGGCCCCGACCTGCGGCCGGTCACGAACGGACTCGGCCTGATCCCCACCTCCAACGGCGTGCACTACGACTCCGAGGAGCAGCGCCGCCCGCTCTACCACCGGCTCGTCGCCGACGGCACGCTGCCCGCCGGGCACGCCACGGACGACGGCGTGGGCCTGGTGTACCGCGGCACCGACCTGGTCGAGGCGGTGTCCGACCGGGACGACGCAGCCGCGTACCGGGTGGAGCGCGGGCCGGACGGCGCGGCGGTCGAGACGCGGCTCGAACCCCGGCGGCTGGCGTGAGCGGCGGGTCCTGCGGCGCCGTCGTCATAGGCTGGTGCCGTGACGCAGCTGCAGGTCGTGCGGGCCGGGACCGTCCCCTACGAGGAGGCGTGGGCGCTCCAGCGCGAGCTGCACGCCGCGCGGGTCGAGGGCACCGGGCCGGACACGCTGCTGCTGCTGGAGCACCCGTCGGTCTACACCGCGGGACGCCGCACCGAGCCGCACGAGCGTCCGTTCGACGGCACTCCGGTCATCGACGTCGACCGCGGCGGCAAGATCACCTGGCACGGGCCCGGTCAGCTGGTCGGCTATCCGATCGTCGCCCTGCCCGACCCGGTCGACGTGGTCGCCCACGTGCGCCGGCTCGAGGCGGCACTCATCGACGTGTGCGACGCACTCGGCGTCGCGACCGGCCGGGTCGAGGGCCGCAGCGGGGTGTGGATGGCGGCCGACCCGCCGGGCGGTGCCGGCCGGCCCGAGCGCAAGATCGCCGCGATCGGCGTACGGGTCGCCCGCGGCGTGACCATGCACGGCTTCGCGCTCAACTGCGACCCCGACCTCGGCGCGTTCGGCGCGATCGTGCCCGTGCGGCATCGTCGACGCCGGCGTCACGTCGCTGTCGGCCGAGCTGGGTCGCGACGTGACGGTCGACGAGGTCATCGACGCGGTCGAGGACGCGATGCGCCGCGTGCTGGCACCGGCGGCGGCCGGTGCTCCCATCGCCTGACCTCGACGCTCCTCGTCGCGCGGCTGCGCGCCGCGGGCTGCGTCTTCGCCGAGGACGAGGCGCGGCTGCTGCGCGAGGCGGCCGACGAGGGCCGCGACCTCGAGCGAGCTGATCGAGCGGCGGATCGCCGGGGAGCCGCTCGAGCACCTGCTCGGCCGGGTCGAGTTCTGCGGCCTGCGGCTGGTCGTGGAGCCCGGCGTCTTCGTCCCGCGCAGCCGGACGGCGCTGCTCGTCCGGCAGGCGCTGACCGCGCTGGCGACCTCCGGCACGAGCGACCCTGTCGTGGTCGACCTCTGCTGCGGCTGCGGGGCCGTGGGCGCGGCGCTCCTCGCGGCCCGACCCGACCTCGATCTGCACGCGGCCGACGTCGACCCCGCCGCCGTCCGCTGCGCCCGGCGCAACCTGCCGCCCGACCGCGTGCACCAGGGCGACCTCTTCGCGGCGCTCCCGGACCCACTCAGGGGCCGCGTCGACGTGCTGGTCGCCAACGCGCCCTACGTGCCGACCGACGGCATCGCCCTGATGCCGCCGGAGGCGCGCGACCACGAGCCCCGCACCGCCCTCGACGGCGGCCCGGACGGCCTCGACGTCCTGCGCCGGGTCGTCGAGGGGGCGCCGGCCTGGCTGGGGCCGGCCGGCGCGCTGCTCGTCGAGAGCAGCACCACCCAGGCACCGGTCCTCGCTGCCGCGATGTCCGCGGCCGGCCTCGAGCCGCGGATCAGCCACGACGACGACGCCGGAGGCACCGCCGTCCGGAGGCCTCAGCCGACGACGAAGTTGACCAGCCGGCCGGGCACCGCGACGACGCGGCGCACGGTCTTCCCCTCCAGGTGGCCGGCCACCTTCTCGTCGGCACGGGCCGCCGCCTCCAGCGCCGCGGCGTCGGCGTCGGCCGGCACCGTGACCTGCGACCGCACCTTGCCGTTCACCTGCACGGCGACCTCGACGGTGTCCTCGACCAGGTAGCGCTCGTCGGCCACCGGGAACGGGTGCCAGGCCAGCGACGACTCGTGCCCCAGCCGCGCCCACATCTCCTCGGCGATGTGCGGCGCCAGCGGGCGCCACCAGCAGCACCAGCGGCTCGGCCACCGACGCGCGGCACGGGGGCTTCGGCGCCGTAGGAGCGACGTCAGGTGGTTGGTCAGCTCGGTCACCCGGGCGACGGCGATGTTGAACCGCAGGGTGGCGCACCCGTCGCGCACCCCGGCGATCGTCCGGTGCAGCGCCCGCAGCGTCTCCTCGGACGGCTCGACGTCGGCGGCCCGGGTCTCGCCGGTCCGCTCGTCGACGACCACCCGCCAGATGCGCTGCAGCAGGCGCTGGGACCCGACGACGGCCTTGGTCTCCCAGGGCCGCGACTGGTCCAGCGGACCCGTCGACATCTCGTACACGCGGAACGTGTCGGCGCCGTACGCGCCGATCATCTCGTCCGGCGTGACCATGTTCTTCAGGCTCTTGCCGATCTTCCCGTACTCGCGGTTGACCTCCGCGCCCTCGTAGAAGAACCGGCCGCCCTTCTCGACGACGTCGGCAGCGGGCACGTAGAAACCCCGCTCGTCGGTGTAGGCGAAGGCGGAGATGTAGCCCTGGTTGACCAGCCGGCGGAACGGCTCCTCGCTCGACACGTGGCCCAGGTCGTGCAGCACCTTGTGCCAGAAGCGCGCGTACAGCAGGTGCAGCACCGCGTGCTCCACGCCGCCGACGTACAGGTCGACGCCGCCGACGTCACCCTCGCCGCGCGGGCCCAGCCAGTAGCGCTCCAGCTCGGGGTCGACCATCCGCGTGTCGTCGCCCGGGTCCAGGTAGCGCAGGTAGTACCAGCAGGAGCCGGCCCAGTTGGGCATCGTGTTGGTCTCGCGCCGGTACTTCTTCGGCCCGTCGCCCAGGTCCAGCTCGACCGTCGTCCACTCCGTCGCGCGCGACAGCGGCGGCTCGGGTGCGGAGTCGGCGTCGTCGTCGGCGAACGTCTTCGGCGAGTAGTCGTCGACCTCGGGCAGCAGCACCGGCAGCATCGACTCCGGGACGGCGACCGGCAGGTCGTTCTCGTCGTACAGGATCGGGAACGGCTCGCCCCAGTAGCGCTGACGGCTGAACAGCCAGTCGCGCAGCTTGTACGTGGTGGTCGCCTCGCCGTGGCCGTGCGCGACCAGCCACTCGGTGATCGTCGCGATCGCCGTGGCCTTGTCCAGCCCGTCCAGCGAGATCTCGTCGTTGGCTGAGTTGATCATCGGGCCGCAGCCGGTGTACGCGCCGCCGTCGAAGTCCTCCGGCGGCTGCACCGTGCGGACGACGGGCAGCCCGAACTTCTCCGCGAACTCGAAGTCACGGACGTCCTCGCCCGGGACGGCCATGATCGCGCCGGTGCCGTAGCCGGTCAGCACGTAGTCGGCGATGAACACCGGCAGCTCGCGGCCGTTGACCGGGTTGACGGCGGTGACGCCGAGCCAGACGCCGGTCTTGTCGCGGCCCTCGGTCTGCCGGTCCAGCTCCGACCGGCGGGAGGCCTGCCGCTGGTAGGCCTCGACGGCCTCCGCCGGGGTGGCCGCTCCCCCGGTCCAGCGCGGGTCGGTTCCGTCCGGCCAGGCAGCCGCCGTCAGCGCAGCGACCAGCGGGTGCTCGGGCGCCAGCACCATGTAGGTGGCGCCGAACAGCGTGTCCGGGCGGGTGGTGAAGACCTCGACCGTCTCCGACCCGACGGTGAAGCCGATCCGGGCCCCGGCGGAGCGGCCGATCCAGTTGCGCTGCATCAGCTTCAGCGAGTCGGTCCAGTCCAGCCGGTCCAGGTCGTCGATCAGCCGGTCGGCGTAGGCGGTGATCCGCATCATCCACTGGGTCAGCGGGCGCCGGAACACCGGGAAGTTGCCGCGCTCGGAGCGCCCGTCGGCGGTGACCTCCTCGTTGGACAGCACCGTGCCCAGGCCGGGGCACCAGTTCACCGGCGCCTGGTGCAGGTAGGCCAGCCGGTGCGCGTCGACGACCAGCCGCCGGCCGACCTCGTCCAGCTCGGCCCACGGCGCGGCCCAACGGGTTGGTGCCCGGCGCGGGCTCGCGCGTGCCGGCGTCCAGCTCGGCGACCAGCTCCTCGATGGGCCGCGCCCTGCCGGCGTCGGCGTCGAACCACGAGCCGAACAGCTGCAGGAAGATCCACTGCGTCCACTTGTAGTAGCCGGGGTCGATCGTGGCGAACGACCGCCGGTCGTCGTGGTCGACGCCCAGCCGGCGCAGCTGCGCGCGGATGGCGGCGATGTTGGCCTCGGTGGTGACCCGCGGGTGCTGCCCGGTCTGGACGGCGTACTGCTCGGCGGGCAGCCCGAAGGCGTCGTAGCCCATCGGGTGCAGCACGTTGTCGCCGTCCATCCGCCGGAACCGGCTGGTGACGTCGGTACCCAGGTAGCCCAGCGGGTGGCCGACGTGCAGGCCCGCGCCCGAGGGGTACGGGAACATGTCCATCACGAAGAACTTGGGCCGGTCGGCGACCTTGTCGAAGCCCTCGCTCAGCCGGCCGGCCGGGTTGGGCGTGTGGAACGTGCCCTCGGCCTCCCACCGGTCCTGCCAGGCCAGCTCGATGGAGTGCGCCAGCGCCGGCGTGTAGCGGTGCGGCGGTGCGCCGTCCCCCGCGGGCTCGGGGGTCGGCTGGCTGGCCGTCGGGCTCATCGTCGGTGCTCTCCTCGCGAGGGTCGTGCGGCGGGCAGAAAAAAACCCCTCACGCATGGAGGGGTCGCCGTGCTGTCCGGTCGGGTCAGGTCAGCACGGCCGGGGAAGGAGCAGCTGCCCGGTCACGCGCGCAGCTTACTCCGCGGCGCCGCACTCACTCGTTGTGAGGGAAACGGTTCCGCTTCGGTTTCACAGGAGGCGTTCCGCGACCGATGACTCCGGGGTGGGGAGCGAGGAGAAGGGCAAGGGCCGCGGGCACACCCCGCCGGCCCGCTGGTGGCCGATCCTCACCGTCGTCCTCGTCGCGCTGTTCGCCACCGGTGTGGAGCTCCGGCCGGACGGCGTGCTGTGGGACCGGATCTACGACGTCGGGCTGTTCAACGCCGCCTACCTGCCCGCCGCGGCGGCGGCGTGGGCGGCGTCCGTGCGGGTCCGCGCCGAGCGTCTCGCCTGGCGCGCCCTGACCGTCGCTCTGCTGCTGCTCGCACTCGGCAACGCGCTGCGCACCCTGGCAGCGGGCACCGGCGGGAACGGGCCGTACCCGCCGGCGATCGACCTGCTCGCGCTGCTCGCGTACCTGCTGCTCTACGTCGCCATGGTGGGACTCATCCGGAGCCGCGTCCCCCGCTTCCACCCGAGCATGTGGCTGGACGGCGTCATCGGCGCCCTGGGGACGACCGCGCTCGGCGTGGCCTTCCTGATCGGCCCCTACCTGAACCCGACCGACGGTCGCCCCGCCGTCGAGCTCATCAACCTGGCGCTCCCGGCGATGGACGTGCTGCTGCTCGCCCTGCTCGTCGCCGTCGGCGCGATCCTGGGCATGCGGCTCGACCGCTCGCTCCTCCGCGTCATCGCCGCGCTGCTGTTGGTCCTCATCGCGGACGTCGTCTTCTTCGCCCGCACGGTGCAGGGCACCTACGTGGACGGCGGAGCGACCGACCTCGCCTGGCTGGCCGGCATCGCCTGCGCCGACGTTCGCGGCGCACGGTGCGCACCCACAGTCGCCGCCCACCAGCGAGCACCGCGACGAGCGGTCCCGGGTCGGCTGGCGGCTGCTCGCGCTGCCTCTCGCCTGCAACGTCGCCAGCCTGTTCGTGCTCGCGGCCGGATGGGGCGACGCCCTGCCGTCCGCCGCGGCGTGGCTGGCGATCGCCACCGTGGTCGCCGCCATCGCCCGGACAGCCGTCACGTTCCGCGAGGTCCGCTCCTTCAACGAGGTGAAGCAGCAGGCTCGAACCGACGAGCTCACCGGGTTGGCCAACCGTCGCGCACTCCTGCTCGAGGGAGAGCGGGTGCTGGCGACCGCCACCGCCCGCCGGCCGGCCGCCCTGCTGCTGCTCGACCTGGACGGCTTCAAGGAGGTCAACGACAGCCTCGGGCACCACGCCGGTGACCAGCTGCTCCGCCAGATGGGGCCGCGCCTCGAAGCGGGGCTGCGCCCCGGCGACCTGCTCGCCCGTCTCGGCGGCGACGAGTTCGCCGTCCTGATCCCGGAGGGTGGCCTCGACGAGGCGCAGGCCCGTGCCGAGCGGCTCCGCGAGATCGTCCTGGCCCCGTTCACCGTCGAGGGCGTCCGGCTGCACGTCGGCGTCAGCATCGGCGTCGCGACGGCTCCGGTCCCCGCGGCCACCGTGATCGAGCTGCTGCGCTGCGCCGACGTCGCGATGTACGCGGCCAAGGCCGGCCGCGAGGGTGTGCACGTCTACGTCCCCGACCCGCAGGGCGGGACCGGCGACCGGCTGCGCACGATGGAGGAGCTGCGGACCGCGCTGGAGTCCGACGAGCTCGTCGTCTACCTGCAGCCGCAGATCGACCTCGCCGACGGACGGGTGGCCGGTTCCGAGGCCCTCGTCCGCTGGAACCACCCGACGCGCGGCCTGCTCTCCCCCGCGCAGCTGCTGCCCGCCGCCGAGCAGGCGGGCCTGCTCCGCCCCCTGACCGACACCGTCCTCGAGCTGGCGCTGACCGCGGCGGCGCGCTGGTGGCCTCGTCGCGCGGTGCCCGTCTCGGTCAACCTGTCGGCCGCGAACGTCTCCGACCTCGACCTCCCGGGCAAGGTCGCGCAGGCGCTGATGCGCCACGGGCTCCCGCCGCAGGCACTGACCCTCGAACTGGTCGAGGACACCCTCATGGCCGACCCCGAGCGGGGTCGCGCCGTGCTCGGCGAGCTCCGTCGCCTCGGCGTCCGGACGTCGATCGACGACTACGGCACCGGCTACAGCTCCCTGGCCTACCTCCGGCATCTGCCCGCCGACGAGCTCAAGCTCGACCGGAGCCTCACGGCCGACGTCGGCGCGGACCGCCGCGCGGCCGCGATCGTCGAGCACACCGTGGCGCTGGCCCACGCCCTGGGGCTGCGGCTGGTGGCGGAGGGCGTCGAGGACGACGCCACCGGCGCGGTGCTCGCCGCGCTCGGCTGCGACGTGGCCCAGGGCTACGCCATCGCCCGACCCATGCCCGTCGACGACTTCCTGAGCTGGCTGGACCAGCCCGCCCGGCCGCTGCTCGGCTCCGCGCGCACCTCCTGACGTCCGGCGGCCTCTCCCCGGCACGCAGCCCGGGGGTGTACGTCCCGGCCGGACCGGGCAGGATGGCCGCCGAGACGATCAACGGAGGTAATCGCGTGTTCCGCACGAAGACGCATACGCACGGCGAGGTCATCGGCGCCGAGCTCCAGGAGAGCCTCACCCACCTGGGAGCAGCGCTCAACGAGGCCGGGCGCGCCGCGGCCGAGCAGCTCGCACCCCGGGTCGAGGCCGCCCGCGACGCCGCCGCGCCGAGACTCGCCGCCGCCGTGGCGGCGACGGCCCCGGCCGTCGAGTCCGCCCGGGAGGCGCTGGTCCCCCGGGTCGAGGCGGCCCGCGAGGCGCTCGTCCCCCGCGTGGAGGCGGCCCGGGATGCGGCGACGCCGAAGGTGACCGCCGCCGTCACCGCCGCCTCGGCCGCGGCGGCGAAGGCCGCCGCCGACCTCGCACCCCGCGTGGAGGCGGCGCGCGAGGCCGCCCGCGAGACGCTGGAGAGGGACGTCGCCCCGAAGCTGGGTGCCGCCCAGGCCGCGGCCCTCGCCTACGCCACGCCCAAGGTGCTCGCAGCCCGCGAGGCCGTGGTGCCGGCGCTGGAGAGTGCCCGGGAGGCGATCACCACCAACGTGGAGAGCGCGCTCGCCGAGCTCGACGTGCGCAAGGCCGAACTGACCGCCAGCACGAAGAAGGCGCGCAAGAAGGCCGCCAAGCGCCGCCGCGATCTCGAGAAGAAGGCGGCGCGCACCGCGACGAGCGTCAAGCGCTCCGTCGGCATCGAGAAGGAGCCACGGCGCTGGCCGTGGCTGCTCCTCCTGCTCGCGGCCGGGGCCGCCGCGTTCGCCGTCCTGCGGCGCCGGAAGGGCGACTCCTGGAAGCCCGCGCCGGCCGGTGACGGGCCGGTTCCCACCTACCGGGAGGACCCCGTGCCCAGCTCCACCGACAAGTCCGTGTCGGCCGCGCAGACCTCGGCCGGCGACGCGACGCCCCCGGACAGCGACCTGGGCACGCAGCCGCAGCAGCTGGCCGAGGGCGACGCCGACACGCCGCACGACTCGACGCCGGGGACGGCGACCGGCTCGCCCGGCACCGCCGCGGGCGGCACGGCCACCGCGTCGCCCACCGGCTCGCCGCAGACCGCCGAGCCCGACAGCGGATCGACCTCGCCGAACCCGCAGGACCCGGCCTGACCGACCATCACCGCACCGAGGGACCGCGCCCGCCCATCCGGGGCGGCGCGGTCCTTCGCGCGAGTACGGTGGGTCGCATGAGCGAGGCCCCGACCAGCACCCCGGCCCCAGCCCCCGCCCCCAGCCCCCGCGTCGACCCGTCCGGCCGCAAGCTGCTGCGCCTCGAGGTGCGCAACAGCCAGGTGCCGATCGAGCGCAAGCCGGAGTGGATCAAGACCCGGCTCAAGACCGGGCCGGAGTACACCGAGCTCAAGTCGCTGGTCCGCCGCGAGGGCCTGCACACGGTGTGCGAGGAGGCCGGCTGTCCCAACATCTACGAGTGCTGGGAAGACCGGGAGGCCACCTTCCTCATCGGTGGCGACCAGTGCACCCGGCGCTGCGACTTCTGCCAGATCGACACCGGCAAGCCCGCCGACTTCGACGCCGACGAGCCGCGCCGCGTGGCCGAGAGCGTCGCGACGATGCAGCTGCGGTACGCCACCGTCACCGGCGTCGCCCGTGACGACCTGCCCGACGGCGGGGCGTGGCTGTACGCCGAGACGGTCCGCCAGATCCACGCCGCCGTCCCCGGCTGCGGCGTCGAGCTGCTGATCCCCGACTTCGACGCGAAGCCCGACCAGCTGGCCGAGGTCTTCTCCTCGCGCCCCGAGGTGCTGGCGCACAACGTCGAGACGGTGCCGCGGATCTTCCGCCGCATCCGCCCGGGGTTCCGCTTCGACCGGTCGCTGTCGGTGCTCACCGCCGCCCGCGAGGCCGGGCTGGTCACCAAGTCCAACCTGATCCTGGGCATGGGCGAGGAGCCGCACGAGGTGGTCGAGGCGATGCAGGCCCTGCACGACGCCGGCTGCGACCTGCTGACGATCACCCAGTACCTGCGCCCCTCGCCCCGGCACCACCCCGTGGTCCGCTGGGTGAAGCCCGAGGAGTTCGTCGGTTTCCAGGAGCAGGCCGAGCAGATCGGCTTCGCCGGCGTCCTCGCCGGGCCCCTGGTGCGCAGCTCGTACCGGGCCGGGCGGCTCTACACGCAGGCCGTCGAGGCCCGCGGTCTCACTCCGACGGTCTGACCTCGGTCGCGTCCCGGCGGGAGCGGGGCCCCTCGGCCCTATCCTGTGAGGCATGGCGCGCAGCAAGCCCACTAACCCGACCGCTCCGAGCGGCAAGGCGGGGCGTGCGCCCGCGTCCACGCCCGGCAAGCGCGCCCGTGCCGCGGCACCCGGCATGCCGGCCGAGCCGGCGGTGAAGCTGAACCGCAAGGGACAGCCGAAGAAGCGCCGGCTGGCCAAGTTCGGGCACCAGCTGAAGATGATCAGGCAGGCGTACAGCCTGACGCGGCGCAACGACCCGAAGCTCCCGTGGATCCTGCTGATCACGTTCGTGCTGGTGGCCACGGTGGTCGAGCTGACCGGCATCCTGTTCGGCTCGCCGTTCCTGTTCCTGCCGATGGCGATCGTGCTCGGACTGCTCGCCGCGCTCATCGTGTTCGGCCGTCGCGCCCAGGGCTCGGCGTACCGGCAGGTGGAGGGCCAGCCCGGAGCCGCCGCGTGGGTGCTCGAGGGCATGCGCGGCGGCTGGCGGGTCGACGCCGGCGTGGCCGGTACCCCGCAGCTGGACGCCGTCCACCGGGTACTCGGCCGCCCCGGCGTGATCCTGGTCGCCGAGGGCTCGCCGCAGCGGGTGCGCGGCCTGCTGGCCCAGGAGAAGAAGAAGCTGGCGCGCGTCGTCGGCGAGACCCCGATCTACGACGTCAGCGTGGGCGACGACGAGGGGCAGGTGCCGCTGCGCAAGCTCAGCCGGCACGTCATGAAGCTGCCGCGCAACCTCAGCCCGGCCGAGGTCAACGCCCTCGGCAAGCGCATCGGCGCGCTCGGCGGCCAGCGGATGCCGGTGCCCGGCGGTCCGCTGCCCGGCGGCCGCACGATGTCGCTGAGTTCGCGCCAGGTCCGCCGCCGCTGATTCACCAGGTCATCGCCCGGAGGCTTCAGACGCGGTCGAAGGGCTCTGCGTAGCGGAACGTGCCCTGCAGAGTGGGCCCGTTGAGCCGGCGGGCCTGGAAGTGCTCGCCCCAGCGTGGGTCGGGCGCTCGCACGCCGAGGTCCGTCGAGCGCACGAACCCGAACCGCCGGTAGTAGTCCGGCGAGCCCAGGAGCGCCACCAGCGTCTCGTCGGACGCCTCGGCCACGGCCAGGAGCGCGTGCACGAGCACCGTGCCGACTCCGCGGCCCTGGTCCCGCGGTCGCACGCCGAGCGGGCCCAGCCCGAGCACCGGCGTGCCCTGGGGTTCCAGCCAGCCCCGCGTGGCGATGACGTGGCCGACGACGTCGTCGCCGTCGGCACCGGCGTCAACGGCCACCAAGGACAGGTGCGGCAGGAAACCGGCGTCCTCCCGCAGCTCGTCCACGAGAAGGGCCTCGACGACGTCGACGTCCGGTCGAGCGCCCGGTCGGCCGGAAGGCCGCGGAGTGCAGTGCGTGGACGGCGGCGTGATCGGACGGGCGCTCGCGGCGGACGATCAACGCTCGCGGACCACGGCGGTGTCGGTGAGCCGGTCGTGCAGACCGCGGCCGTCGGCATCGACGACCAGGGCCGGCAGCAGCACCAGGAGCAGCGCCGTCCGGACGACGGCGCGCCACAGGGCCAGCCGCTGGCCCTCCCGCGGGTGCGCCAGCCGCAGGCCGAGCAGCCGCATGCCCGGCGTCTGACCGAACGCGACCAGGGTGATCACGTACATCAGCCCCAGGGACAGCAGGCTCCAGCTGCGCGGCAGCTCGGGCGCGGTGAACAGGGCGGCCACCACGGCGGCGATCAGCGCGTCGACGAGGAAGGCGAGGACGCGGGTGCTGAAGGCCGCCAGCGAGCCCGGGCCGGACGCCGGCAGGCCCAGGGAGGCGCCGCGGAGGCGCTGCTGAGAGGGTGGGGAGGCGTCCCTGTCCATGTCCGCCAGCGTAGGACTCCCGGTCGACCGACCGGCTCGTCGCAGGCGGTCACGACTCCCGGCGACACGCCGGAGCCGGTGTTACTCCTCCGAAACACTCGGGACACCCAGGAGCAACTCCGCGCTCGTAGGTTCAGCGTCGGCTGTCCGCCCACTCCCGGAGGATCGATGTTCACCAGTCCCGACGAGGTCGCCGCCTACATCCGCGACAACGACGTCGAGTACGTCGACGTCCGCTTCTGCGACCTTCCCGGCGTCATGCAGCACTTCACCATCCCGGCGTCGACGTTCGGCGAGGACACGTTCTCCGAGGGCCTCGGTTTCGACGGGTCCTCGATCCGTGGCTTCCAGGCCATCAACGAGTCCGACATGCTGCTGCTGCCCGACGCCAACAGCGCGTTCCTCGACCCGTTCCGCCGGCACAAGACGCTGAACGTCAACTTCTTCATCCACGACCCGATCACGCGCGAGGCCTACAGCCGCGACCCGCGCAACGTGGCGAAGAAGGCCGAGGCGTACCTGGCCAGCAGCGGCATCGCCGACACCGCCTACTTCGGGCCGGAGGCGGAGTTCTACATCTTCGACTCGATCCGGCACTCGACCGGCATCAACGAGGGCTACTACCACATCGACTCGGTCGAGGGTTCGTGGAACTCGGGCTCGCCGACCGGCGAGAACGGCGGCCCGAACCTGGGCTACAAGACCCGGGCCAAGGGCGGCTACTTCCCCGTCGAGCCCTACGACCACTACAGCGACCTGCGCTCGACGATGATGACCAACCTGACCAACGCGGGCCTCGAGCTCGAGCGCGGTCACCACGAGGTCGGCACCGGCGGCCAGGCCGAGATCAACTACAAGTTCGACACGCTGCTGCGCTCGGCCGACAGCCTGATGCTGTTCAAGTACATCATCAAGAACACGGCCTGGGCGTACGGCAAGACGGCGACGTTCATGCCCAAGCCGCTCTTCGGTGACAACGGGTCCGGCATGCACTGCCACCAGAGCCTCTGGAAGGACGGCGAGCCGCTGTTCCACGCCGAGACCGGCTACGCGGGGCTCTCCGACACCGCCCGGCACTACATCGGTGGGCTCCTGGCGCACGCGCCGTCCCTGCTGGCCTTCACGAACCCGACGGTCAACAGCTACCACCGTCTGGTGCCGGGCTACGAGGCGCCGATCAACCTCGTCTACTCGGCCCGCAACCGCTCGGCCTGCTGCCGCATCCCGATCTCGGGCGACAACCCGAAGGCCAAGCGCATCGAGTTCCGCGTGCCCGACCCGTCGGCCAACCCCTACCTCGCCTTCTCGGCGATGATGATGGCCGGCCTCGACGGTGTGAAGAACAAGATCGAGCCGCCGGCACCGGTCGACAAGGACCTCTACGAGCTGCCGCCCGAGGAGGCCCTGAACATCGAGAAGGTGCCCGCGTCGCTGGACGCCGTCCTCGACCGGCTCGAGGTCGACCACGACTACCTGATCGAGGGCGGGGTCTTCACCCCCGACCTGATCGAGACGTGGATCGAGTACAAGCGGGAGTTCGAGATCGACCCGATCCGGCTGCGCCCGCATCCGCACGAGTTCGCGATGTACTACGACATCTGAGTCACACGAGCCGCTGAACGGCTGATCCACCGCAGCCCGCAGGCCTTGGTCCGCACAGAGTCCGCACGAGCCGCCAGCACCGCACCAACGGCGGCTCGTGCGGGCTCGTCGCTGTCGGGCCACAGGTGCCCGTAGGTGTCGAGCGTGGTCCGCACGGCGGGTGCTGCCCGAGGTGCTGTCGGGAACGCGCACTGTTTGGTTCAGATCCACGAATACGCGGCCATGGCGACCCGACAGGGCGAAGTCGATCGCGGTCATCTCCGGTACCGGCCCGGCGCCTTCTACGGTCGCGTATCGACCATGACCTACGGCGTGCCGATCGATCCTGAAATGGCCCTGAGTTGGCCGGTCGAGCATGTGGCCGTGCTGCTACGTTGCGGCCAGGTACGCAGATTCGGAGGACCATGACTCAGGAGATGCAGATACAGCCGCCCGACGCTCGCCGTGTCGCACCTCGGAACTCGCTGACCTGGGTACTGATCGCGCTCGCTCTGCTGACCGCTGGTGCGCTGAGCTTCGCCGCCGCAGCCATCCGTTGGTGGGATCCATGCTTCACCGACGGATTCGACACTTCCGGCTGTATCACCCGGCAGGACGACACGTCCGACCTGATCGGCTTCACCGCGCTGCCGAGCGACCTGCGCCAGGCGGCGATCATGCTGGCGTCGAGCACCCTCGTCATCGGTTTGCTCTGGTTCTCCCCCGTGGTCCTCGGAGGAAAGAGCGTCGTGGTTCGCGTTGTAGCCTGCCTGGGCGGCGCATTCACGATCGCCGGGGCGCTTCCCGACCTCCTGTGGTACACGCAGGGATGGCTACCTTTCGGCAACGATGATGAGGTCTTGCCGATGCTGCATCTGCCTGGATTGGTCATCGTCCCCCTATTGGTGGTTCCGCTTTTTGGAGCTCTGTGGGGTGGCCGTGACGACGAGGGTCGCTTGGGATTCCTTGTCATCGGCCTGCTGACCGCAAGCGTGTTCAGTCTCCTGTTCGAGTATTTCTTCTGGATGGCGATCTACGCCTCGCACGACACCCCACCTGGTCATGGGTGGCTTCAGAGCGTGATGTACACCGTCTGCGGTGTCGGAATCCTCTACCTCACCCTGCGCAGACACAGCCTCGCGAAGCGAGCGAGCTAGCGGCGTGGGGGTGAGGACGCCCCGGACGCCTGTGACCGGCTGAGACTCCCCCGCAACACGAGTTCGCGATGTCCACGACATCTGAGTCGTCGTAAGGACGCAGGGGCCCCCGACCTCCTCGCGAGGTCGGGGGCCGCGGTGCGTTCAGCCGGCGGAGGGGGTCAGGACTCCGATCGGGTGTCGGGATCGCCTGAGTGCAGTGCCTTACGGATGCCACGCCACCATCCGCGCCGACCGGGGGTAGCAGCCGCTCGTTCCGGCCCCGGCTCGCTGTCGGTCACCGGCGGTCGCGCCTCCTCGAGGGCCTGCTGCTCGGCGAGGAACCTCGCCGCCACGC
The DNA here is from genome assembly GCA_963777095.1 of uncultured Actinomycetota bacterium. GTDB lineage: Bacteria > Actinomycetota > Actinomycetes > Mycobacteriales > Geodermatophilaceae > CAVZOY01. The sequence continues at coordinate 401,934 of CAVZOY010000004.1, read as the reverse complement.
TCATCGCCTCGGTTCCCGAGCTTCCATCGGGCACGGACGGCAGCATGACCATGCGGCCGTCGATCAGCTCCGTCTCCGGGAAGGGCTCGTCGTCGTCCGCCGCGGACGGCCAGGGAGGAGCGGGATCGACGATGTTGGCCTTGGCCGCCTCGTAGCTGTCCTGGATGGCGGCCAGGTTCGGCGCGGCAGTGTCGGCATCGGCCACCTCGTTGTCCTGGAACCGGTGGGTCGCCGTGGGATGGGTCAACGTGCCTCCTCCTCCCGCGAGGCCGATGCCGTCGCGGTCATGCTCGGTTGGGGCCTGGCGAGATGACCGCGCCTTGCCGGCCGCCCTCACCCACGGGGGAGGCGAGGGAGGGGTCGCCAGGCGCGGCCATCTCATCCCTGTCATCGCCGACCACCCGAGCAGGGGTGCGCCCCGGCGCCAGATTTCTTGTCCGGGCCGCTCGGGAAGCGGCCGCTCGGGTTTCGGATCCGCTCGTGGCCGTCTACGGTCGCCGAAACGTCGGAAGACCGAGAACGGGGAGTCGTCATGCGACGTCCGGTCATCGCCCTCGCCGTCAGCCTCGTCCTGCTGGTCCTGTGGCCCGGAACAGCTGGCGCCATCACGTTCGGGCAGCCGGACGGAAACCGGCACCCCCAGGTCGGCGCGCTGCTGTACGACTGGGATTCCGACAGCCCCGGCCCGGACGTCGCCTGCACCGGCACCTTGATCGCGCCGAGGATCTTCCTGACCGCGAGCCATTGCTTCGAGGTGGACGGGCAGAGGGTCGCCGTCAGCTTCGCCTCCGACTACGACGAGGGCGCGGCGTCGCCGGCCGGGATCATCCGCGGGACTGGCCAGACCCACCCCTTGTTCGGATCGGGTGGCGCCTCGGACGGCCACGACATCGCCGTCGTCGTCCTCGACCGGGCGCCCACCGGCATCACGCCCGCCCAGCTACCGGGCCGGGGCCTGCTCGACCGACTGCAGGCGCGGCACGTGCTCGACGACAAGACCTTCACGGCGGTCGGCTACGGCACGGTGCGCGACGACAAGACCGGCGGCCCGGCCGGTTTCGAGGACCCGGAGGGCGTGCGGCGCTTCGCCCTGCAGACGGCGATGTCACTGCAGCAGAACTGGTTCGTGCTCTCGATGAACCCATCGACGGGCGACGGCGGCACCTGCTACGGCGACTCGGGCGGACCGCACTTCCTCGGGGGCACGGCGAGCAGGAAGCTCGTCTCGATCACGATCACCGGCGACTCGATGTGCCGGGCGACGGACAAGACCTACCGCCTGGACTCCGCCTCTGCCCGGGCCTTCCTCGACGACTTCGTGACGCTGCCCTAGCGACGGACGGCGCGTCAGGCGGTCACCGACCCCAACGTGCCCGGCTCGTCGAGCATCTCGAGTGCGGGAGCCGGCCATACGGACCACCAGCGCTCTTCTGTGCGACCGCGCGTCGCCGTTCACTGCCGAGCGGACCGGGTCCGGGGGCAGTCCCCGCGCACACAGGGGCGCGGGCTCACGCTCTGGCGGGAACGCTACGACTGTGGCTGCGGCGTCGGCACGGCGTCCGTCCGGCGAACCCGAGCCGGCGCGCGGCGTCCACGACGCGTGACCGGACGATTCCGTCGCTCAGAGCACGCGCAGACGGCCCCGCACGATGTCCAGGGCGACGTCGTGCAGCGGCAGTCCGTGCCGGCGGGCGTGCGTGCGCATGGCGGCGAACGACTGATCCACCTCCAGGCCGGTCCGCTCGGCCAGGACGCCCTTGGCCTGCTCGATCAGCACCCGGCTGTTCAGCGCGATCTGCAGTTGCCCGGCCAGCCGGTCCCGCGCGCGGAGACTGCGCTCCTGGAGCAGGCCCACGGTGGCGACGTCGGCGAGCGCCCGGGCCAGTTCATGTCCGCGCTGCCCAGTGCGCCGGGGGTGATGCGGAAGACGTTCAGCGCCCCGATCACCCGCTCCCGCAGTCGCATCGGGATGGCCTGCGCCGACGAGAACCCCGCCTGCTCCAGGCGCGCAGTGAACGACGGCCAGGCCGCACGCATCTCCGCGAGGTCGTCCTTGGTCACCGCCCGCCCCGAGCGGAACGCCTCGAGACACGGACCCTCCTGGTTCTGGAGCTCGAACAGCTCGACCAGTTGGACCTCGTGGCTGGACGCCGCGAGCACCTCCAGGCCGCCACGCCCGTCCGCCAGCATGATCCCGCCGGCATCGGCGTCCAGCAGCCCGACCGCGCGCTCGACGAGCGTGTGCAAGAAGTCCAGGACGTCGAAGTCGTCGACGAGCGTGTCGGCCAGCTCGACGAACGCGTCGGCGATGACCGGAGGCCGACCCGCGCGCGAACTCCCTAGCGACGAACCGGCAGTTCTTCCGGCGAAACCCGCGCTCCGGCCACGGCGTCCCTGCCCGTCCCTCGGCTGTCGTGGGTCGTCGACGCGTCCGGCCGAGTGTCGACAGCGCCGCACGCGGCCGGTCGCCGCCGAAGCGGGACCGACCCTGTTCAGGCTGGCCATGTGCGCGGCCAGCGTAGCGAGGGCAGGACCGGCGGGCAGTGCCGAGTTCTCGGGACGGGCGGCCGCTGCGTTTCGCCGCTATCGGCCGCCGGCACGCCTAGCGGGCCCGCTGCCTGACGGGGACCGGATCCGTCGCCCGGGTCAGCAGCCGCAGGCCGGTCAGGACGGCGTCGCGCTCGTCCGCCGGCAGCTGCTCGAGCACGCGTCGGATGCCCTCCAACCGGATGGCGTCGTATTGCGACAGCGTCCGGGTGCCCTGATCGGTCAGCCGCAGCGTGACCTCGCGACGGTTGACCGCCGACGTTCGGCGGTCGACGAGCCCCGAGGACACCAGTCGCTCGACGAGCCGGCTCGCCGTCGAGAGCGCCACGTCCATCGCCTCGGCCAGCCGGCCCAGATTGCTGCCCGGCATCCCGCTCAGCACGGTGAGCGCACGCAGCTGTACGGCCGAGACGTGGGAGTCGACCCGGTCGGCTGCGTGCACCGAGATGCCCATGGCCAGACGCAGCGTCGACAGCAGGACGTCGTCCTCGTCCTCCGCGGTCACGCCGCCTCCCTCTCCCGACAGGGAGGCAACCCTATCGATGCGGGACCGCACGGCCCAGGAGCCGGCGTACCGACGTTCCCGAAGGACACCCGTGCAGGTCGCCGTACATCTCTCGAGCTTCACGCGACCCGGTGCGCTTCGTCGAGAACCTCGGGGCACGTCGTCCCCGGGCTCGGCCGCTGATTCGCGGCGCGCGCCCGGTCAGGCGATCGCCGCGCAGAACGTGGGCTCCACCAGAGCGCCCTCAGCGAGGTCGTGCTTTCCGGCCAGCTCGCTCCAGGTCTGCTCGGTCAGATCGTCGTAGACGATCCGGCCGACATCCCGGATGGTCACGCCCTCCCCCGGCTCGTTCACCATGTACCGGAAGCCGGTGACCGTCCGATCGAACACGTCCGTGCCCGGAATGCGTGTGGCCACCTGGACGAAGTGACCGCGCACGACGATCGACTCGCCGGTGCTCGTGTTGGTCCACACGTCCTCCGGGGCCGAGACGAACTCGATGAACCGGGTCACGTCGCCCTCGGCGTCGAAGAACACGGTGAAGCGCTGCGAGAACGTGCCCGAGATGCTGGCGGTGAACGTGCCGCAGTCCACGGTGAACGTCCCGCTCACGTTCCGCGCTTCGACGAAGTGGTCGGGCGGAGCCGCCGCTGCGGGCGCAGCGAACAGGACGGCAGCCGTTCCCACGGTCATCGGCACCAGGAGGCGCAGAGCTCTCATGACTGGATTCCTTTCCGGAGGGGCGCCGACGAGCCGCGCCCGAGGAGTCGGAAGACCGCGATCGGATCCTGACCAGGTCACTCAGCAGGACTTTTCTTCCACCAGCGACGCTAGGGACGTCGGGGTCGCATTCCGACGGGGGTGGCACGAGTCCCTCGGGCGCCGCACCTGTGGCCAGCCACGATCCGCCGCGTGTGAGGTACCCGGCCGATCAGGCCCGCAGGTACGTGAGGACGGCCAGCACGCGTCGGTGGACGCCCGCCTCGTCGGCCAGGCCGAGCTTGGCGAAGATCGCGGTGATGTGCGCCTCCACGGTCCGCTCGGTCACGGAGAGCCGGGCGGCCAGCGCGGAGTTGGAGAGGCCCTCGGTCAGCAGACCGAGCACCTCGCGCTCCCGCGCGGTCAGGTCGGCCAGTGGATCGACCCGGCGGCGGCGTGCGAACACCCGGGACACGATCGTGGGATCGATGACCGTCTCGCCTTCGACCAGCCGGTTCAGCGCATCGACCAGCAGCACACCGTCGAAGACGCGGTCCTTGAGCAGGTAGCCGATCCCGCCGGGGTGGTCCTCCAGGAGGCGGACGGCGTAGTCGGGCTCGACGTAGCGCGGACAGCAGCAGCACGCCCAGCGAGGGATCGACCGCGCGCAGACGCGGAATGGCCCGGATGCCCTCGTCGGTGTGCGTCGGCGGCATCCGGATGTCGACCACCGCGGCGTCCGGCCGGGTGGCGGCCACCTCGCGGACCAGCGACTCGGGATCGCCCACCGCGGCCACGACCTCGATCCCGGCGGAGCCCAGGACCGTGGCGATGCCCTGTCGGGTGAGCATCGTGTCGTCCGCGATCACGACCCGCACGGCAGCTCCACCCGCACGCCGGCCGCGCGTGCTGACCAGCCGCCCGCCCAGCGCGCCGACCCGGTCGGCGGTCGCGGTCGGCAGGTCGGGCCCCGCCCCGTCCACCTCGACGACGAGCACATCTGCTTCGCGGCGTGCGCCGACGGTGAGCACGGGCACTCCGGACGGGTCCACACCGCCTGATGCGTCCCGCACCACGACGTAGGCGGCGAGCTCCACACTCGGGTCGTACCGCTCGGCGGTCATCGTGCCGAGCTCCATCGGAACCGGGGACTCATCGGCCAGCGAGCGCACGGCAGCCGCCAGCCCGGACTGCGACAGGACGGCGGGGTGGATGCCGCGGGCGAGCCCTCGGAGGTCGTCCAGGAGCCCGCTCACCTGCTCGCAGACTGCCGTCGAGCTGTCCGACCGCGCCGCCGTCCCCCGCGCGCTCGGCCGACCCGCGGGCCACCTGCAGCAGGTAGGACAGCGCCAGCAGGCTCTGCTGGGCTCCGTCGTGCAGATCGCGCTCCAGCCGACGCCGCGCGTCGTCGCCGGCGACCACGATCCGGCGCTGGGACTCCTGCAGGTCGCGCAGTCCGCGCCAGCTGTTCGGCCGCCAGCCGCTCGTTCTCGAGCGCCAGCCGCGCGGCCGGTCCGAGCACGGCGTCGAGGGCGTCGACCGGGAGGACGACCGGGTCGTGCACGAGGACGGCGACGGTGCGGTCACCCCGCCGCAGTGGTGTCGCCGTCCGGCCGGGCGGGCGACCGGTCGCGACCGTGCGGCCGTCCGCAGTCACCAGCCTGCCGTCGGCGCCCACCGGGTACCGCACGTCCAGCTCCGGATCCCCGCTCAGCGCACGCAGCCTGCCGGCCAGCGACCCGAGAACGGACGAGGTCTGCAGGTCGGACGCCAACCGCGCCAGCGCTCGCCCTCGGGCGAGCTGCCGGTGCGTCCGCCAGGCCACCGTCGATGCCAGGAGCAACCACGCGGCGGCCCGCGCGAGGTACAGGCCGCGGAACCACGCGTCGTCAGCCGTCTCCGTACCGATCAGCGTCGCCAGGCCGTATACCGTCTCGACGGCACCGGCCACAGCCACGGCTCCCAGCAGGGCGCCGTCCCATCGACGGGCCACCGACGATGCTCCCGTCAGCCATCGCAGCGCAGCGGCCAGGGCTGCCGCGGCGACCCCGGCCCAGCCGACGGCCAGGGCCCCGCCGAGCAGGTCCGCGAGCACGGGCCGGCTGGAGACGAGCAGTGCGCTGTCCGAGCAGGTCGGCCAGCAGACCGGATCCAGGAACGGATCGTCCACGGAGACGAATCCGAGACTCAGGCCGCCCATGAGGCAGGCAGCGACGACCGTCCACCGCCGGCGTCCACCGGAAGCAGTGGCCACCAGCCCCAGCAGCACGACCGGCAGGAGCGGGGCGAGCAGGGCGGCGAACCCGCGCACGAGCGGCGGCCCGCCTTCCCAGCCGGCCCAGTCGGGAGCGAACCAGAGCAGGCCGGCAGCCACCACGAGGACGCCGGTGCGCGGGGACGGCCCCCACCACGCCGCGACCGTTCCGGAAGCCAGCAGCGAGATGCCGGCGAGCAGGCCCGCCGCGCGGGCAGTGGTCGACGCGGCGGCGTACGTGGTGACCAGCGATCCGCTCGGCGGCAGCCCGGTGACCGCCAGCACGGCACAGGAGACAGCGAGGCCGAGAAGCACGATCCTGCTCAGGCGGAGGGCGGGTGCGGATCCGCCCGCGACCGCCGCCACCGCTGCCATGCTCGGCAGTGTGGCACCGACCCGGGCAGGAACCACTGTGGTCAGCCACAGGTCCACCTGTCCGGCGCTGCGGGTGAACCCCGATGGCCGGCGACCTCTGGACGGCGAGTCTCGACGCACCGACTCCTAGGACAGGACAGGCCATGAGACTCCACAACGCCTTCCCGATCTTCCTGCTCGTCGCCACCGTGGTTGCCGGCTGCACCGAGGGCGGCGTGGACAAGGGTGGCGGCTCGGGCGGCGTGCTCACCCTGGAGCTGGCATCACCCGATTCACCCGGGAGCCCGGGGAGCCACCAGATCGAGTACTTCGCCGAGCAGGTGGAGTCACTCTCGGACGGCCGCATCCGTATCGAGGTCGCGTGGGACGTCGGCCGCGGCGACCGCTCCTGGGACCAGGTGACCGCCCAGCAGGTGATCGACGGAGGATCCGAGCTCGGACTCATCCCGGCGCGGGCGTGGGACGTGCTCGGCGTCACCACCCTGCAGGCCCTGCAGGCGCCGTTCGTGATCACGAGCGACGCGGCACTGGACGCCGTGGTGAGCGACCCGGTGGCCGACGAGATGCTCGCCGGGCTGGAGGAGCTGGGGGTGACCGGTCTCGGCCTGTTCCCCGAGGGGTTGCGCCACCCGGCCGGATACGCAGGACCGTTGCGCGAGCTGGGCGATTACGCGGGCCTCGGCATCCGAACTCCTCGTTCTGAGCTCTCCTGGGAGGTCATCGAGGCCCTCGGGGCAAAGCCGCTGGACCTGAGCACGGACGACGAAGCGGCGCTGTTCGACAGCGGGGACCTCGGCGGTGCCGAGACGAGCGCGGCTTACCTGCCGACACTCCGTCGCCGTGGCGTGATGACCGCGAACGTCACCCCGTACGCGAAGGCCGACGTGCTGGTCGCCAACTCGGCGGTGCTGGCCGGGCTGACCGACGACCAGCGGAGCGTGCTGAACCAGGCGTCCGAGGCGACCCTGGAGCACACCCTCGAGACTCGGAACTCAGACGCCGAGGACCTCGCGATGGTGTGCGACCAGGGCCTGGAGATCGTCTTCGCCACCGACGCAGAGCGGGCCGCGATGACCGCCGCCACCCGCCCGGTGCGCGACCGGCTCGCTGCGGATGCCAGGACGGGCCCTTTCCTCACCCGGATCACCGAGATCGTCGAGGCGACCGGCCCGCCGGATCCGGTGGCCAGCTGCGAGGCGGCGGTCGCCGCCGCGGCGCCGTCTCTCGACGTCACCGCGTACGACGGGGTCTGGCGGTACGAGGTCACCTACGAGGACGGCGTGGACGCCGGGCTTCCCGAAGCCAGGGCCCGGGCCGAGCTCGGTGTGCAGACCGTGCGCCTGGACGGCGGCACGTTCCGCTGGGACTGGCGGTCAGCGAACGGCGAGAAGAGCTGCCAGGGCAGGTACGAGATCACGGACGGCGTCATCCTCTTCCGGGAGGAGCCGCGCTGCGGCGGTCTGTGGGAGGCCAGGCCGGAGCGCACCGGCGACGAGATCAGCTGGTCCGACGTGCACAGCCGCGCCACCGGCGATCCGGTCGACCAGAAGCTCCGGAAGGTCCTGCACAGCGTGCCGTGGCGACAGATCGACGAGATCCCCCAGGCTGAGGCGCTCCCCGAGGGCGTCTACCGGTGGGAGGTCGACGAGGACGACCTGCTGACCGCGGGCGTCGACGGAGGCACCGCGTACCACAACAGCGGATTGATGACGATGACCATCGAGAGCGGTCGCTGGCTCAATCACACAGACAGCCCGGCCGACCCGTCCGACTGCGGCGGGACCTACGAGATCCGCGGTTCGCACGTCGCCTTCAGCGCAGACGAGGGCATCCAGTGCGGCTCGGCCGCCGGCGAACTGCTGTTCAGCGGCCGGTGGAGCGCTACCGAGAACGGCATCCACTTCACCGACATCCAGCCGGCGGGCGCGTTCGGCGAGATCGTCTGGGGCACGCCGTGGCAGCGCATCAGCTGACCGCCCCGGTGGGCAGGACGACCAGAACGGTGGTCCCCCTCCCCTCCGGGCCGGCGATCCGCATGGTGCCGCCGAGAGCGTCGACCCGGTCCCTCAGCCCGCGCAGGCCGGAGCCGCCGGGATCGGCGCCCCCGCGGCCGTCGTCGGCGACGACCAGGCGGGCGGTCCCCCGTTCGACGGTGAGACCGATGTCGATCGCGGTGGCCTGCGCGTGCTTGACGGCGTTGGACACCGCCTCCGCCGCGACGAACCACAGAGCCGCGGCCACCTCCGCCGGCAGCAGCGACGCGACCGCGGTGACCCGCACGGGAACCGGGGTCTGCACGGCCAGGTCGGTGAGCGCAGCGGCGAGGTCCCCGTCCGGAACGGGATGCAGTCCCGCCGCCAGATCCTGCAGATCCCTGCGGGTCCGGTCCAGCTGCGCCATCGCACGGGCGATCGACCCGGCGGTGTCCCCTGTGGTGCCGTCCCCGGCAGCGACCAGATCGCCGCGCAGCGCCGACAGCCGCCGCTGGGCACCGTCGTCCAGCCGTCGCGCCAGCCCCCTCCGCTCGGTGTCCGCAGCGGCGACCAGCCGCCGCCGCGAGTCCTCGAGGTCGGCCACGTGGGCCTCCACGTCGGCACGGAGCCGGTCGTTGCGGACGGCCAGTCGAGCCGCGACCGCGACGGCGTCCAGCAGTGCGGCGTCGGCCAGCACGGACGGGTCGTGCACGAGGACGGCGACCGGCTCCCCGCCCTGCTCGACCACGGTGGAGGCGCGCGGCGCCTCGGCGGCCGGCAGGCGAACGGGTCGGCCCATGGCGTCGACGAAGCCATCGCCGTCGCGGTAGCCCACTTCGAGGCTCGGATCGCCGAGCGCCCGGGCCAGCGCATCACGCACCGCCTCCGCACGATCATCGCCCAGCTGCACCACCAGATCGGTGACCGGAGCGCGCCGCCAGGTGCCGCGGAGAACGCCGCGAGTGACTGCGATCCCGACGGCGACCAGCGCGGCCGCGTAGGCGAGAAGGCCGAGGCGGTCGGCGTCCCCTTGCGGGAACAGCAGGCGAGCACAGGCCGAGCCGGCCACCACCGCGCCGACGAGGACGACGGCAGCCACCGCCTGCCGCCTGGCCCGGCGGATCGGCCCGACGGAAGCGCGGCGGTGCACCTCGACGGCCATCAGCAGGGCTCCGGTGAGGGCGATCGTCGCCGGCTCGCTCCCCCAGATGCCCGACGGCAGGGCGACCAGGTACGCCAGAGGCACCACGACCCTGCCCACGCCGGACAGCCGCCCGGTCGGATAGCCGAACAGCAGGTGCACGAGCGGTCCGCGGTGCACGAAGGCGAGCGGCGGAACGAGGCTGCCGAGGAACCAGGCCGCCCCGGTCAGCCCGAGCAGCAGCGCCATCCGCCCACCAGGAGCACGCACGCACAGGACCAGTGCACCGCCGAGGAAGGCCCAGCCGACCGCGACGTCCGGCAGCCAGCCCCCGACGTCGTCCGGCCCGAACACCGCCAGGTCGACCGCGAGACCGGCTCCCATGGCCGCGGCGCAGCCGGCGGCCGCGAGACGGTTCACCGCAGCAGCGCCGTGAGCGCCGCACCGGTCAGCGAGCTCTTGTCGAGGAAGCCCCGTGCCGGCGACCGGGCCACCTGGTCGCCGTAGTCGGCCGCGGTCCGGCTGGAGATCAGCAACACCACCGGCGGCGCGGCCAGCGCCGCGAGCCTGCGGGCCACCTCGAAGCCGTCGACCCCCGGCAGCTGGACGTCGAGCAGCACCACGTCCGGGCTCAGAGCCCCGGTCATGGCCAGCGCCTCGTCGCCGTCGGCGGCCTCGCCGACGACGGTGTAGCCCTCGGCGCCGAGGAGCGCAGAGACGGCAATCCGGAACCACGCGTGGTCGTCGACGACCAGCACCGTGGGGCTCACGCCCCGATGCTGGCAGAGCCGACCCGCCCCGACATCGTGGCCAGCCGCAGTACCGGCGTCCGCAAGACCCGAGGTCGCCCGGACGTCCGCCGGTGCCGCGCGTTCCTAGCGTCGTCTCCATCGAGCAGGTCGTCAGATCGGCACCCCAGGAGATGTCCCGTGAACGCAGCCACCCTCCCCCGCACCGCACGTGCCGGAACCGCCGGAGCGTGCTCGTCGCCGCCGGCGTCCTGGCGGCGACGGCCCTCCTGCCGTCGACCGCCGCCGGCGCAGCCAACCCGCACCAGGTCGACCCGGCACTGATGGTGCCGACCCTGAACCCGAACTTCGCGCCGTGGTCCTGCTGGGAGGCAGGGTCCGGCATCACGTGCCAGGGCAGCGCGGACCCGTCGTACAGCGAGCCCATCGGCCTCTACTGCGACGGCCAGGAGGTCTACGTCACCGGCACGGGGCACGAGCGGATGACGCGCTGGCACACCGCCGACGGGCTGGCCACCAAGACGGTCGTCCACCTGGACTACCCCGGCGACGTCTTCTCGCTGTCCCCGACCGGCGACGGCCCCAGCCTGACGATCTCCGGGCACTTCAACCGGCACTACGTCTACGCCGTGCCCGGCGACCTGGCCTCCCGCACGCTCACCGAGGTCGGGGCCATCTACCTGGCGCATTCCCCCGGCGGCGGCTCGCTCGTCCTGCAGGACACGGGACGGGTGACCTTCGCGCCGGGCGCCGACTTCGAGGTGGTCGCCTCGAGCGGCGGCGTGCACGACGCCTACTCCGACCCCACCGCCATCGACCGGGTCATCTGCGACGCCCTCACCTGAACGGACCGTGTGATTGCCGAACGGCTGCCCGAACTCCGTGTCGGGCAGCCGTTCGGCGATCGACGCGGTCGTCAGCGAGCCGGCGTCCGGACCTCCTGGACCGCCCAGGTGTTGCCGTCGGGATCGTCGAAGAAGAGGAACGAGGCGTAGTCCTGCCGGTCCGGATCGGGCCCCGGCGTCATGACGCCCTCGACGAAGTGCACCGGGCCGCTGTACTCCACGCCGGCGGCGGTCAGCTCGGCGGCGGCCTGCTCGACGTCGGCGACGCTGAACTGGCTGCCCTTGAGCGAACCCGGCTCGGCCGTCGGCAGCCCGCTGCCGAACACCACCGAGCACGCCGACCCGGGTGGCGTCACCTGGACGACCCGGAACTGCTCCCCGGCGCGGTAGTCGGAGTCCTGCCGGAAGCCCAGCTTGCCGGCGTAGAACTCCAGCGCCCGGTCCACGTCCGCGACCGGGACGGTCAGCACTTCCAGCTTCCAGTCCACCGTGCCTCCTCCGTAGTGGGCGACGACGTCGCACGGCCACGCGGCAGCGGAGCCGACAAGCGATCCTGACGCTCCGGCCTCCCTGGCGGAAGGGCAGCCGACGCCCTCCCGACCGCTCCGGCCGGTCATCCCCGCGGGTGGCGGACGCGCGGAAAAGCTGCCCAGGGTTGGAGCCGGTGTGATAGCAATCGTTTGCAGTCCGGGCTCCCCAGGGCTCCGTGCGAAAGGCGGCATCGTGACCTTGCAGTGCGATCCGCCGTCCGCACCGGCCGCCAAGCTGATCGTGCGCAGCGCGCACCCGCTCAACGCCGAGACGCCACAGGAGCTGCTGGACTCGCCCGTCACGCCGGCAGACCTCTTCTTCGTCCGCAGCCACGGGAACATCCCGACCGTCGACCCGCAGCGTTACCGGCTGACCGTGCACGGCGGCACGGGGGCGCCGGTCGACCTGCGTCTCGACGACCTGCGCGACCGGTTCGAACCGGTGTCGGTCGACGCCACCCTCGCCTGCGCCGGCAACCGGCGCAGCGAGATCCAGCCCCCGCCGGTGGGACTGCCCTGGAAGGCGGGCGCCATCGGAACGGCGACGTGGACCGGTGCCCGCCTCGGCGACGTGCTCCGGGCCGCGGGGCTCGACCCCACCGCCGAGCACGTCGCCTTCGCCGGGCTCGACGCCTGCGTCGAGTCCGGTGGCTGCGAGTTCGGCGCCTCCGTACCGATCAGCAAGGCGCTCGCGCCCGAGGTGCTGCTCGCCTACGAGATGAACGGCGCGCCCCTGACCCCTGAGCACGGGTACCCGGTGCGCGTGGTCGTGCCGGGCTTCATCGGGGCACGCAGCGTCAAGTGGCTGCGATCCGTCCGTGCCCAGCACGCGCCGTCGGAGAGCTTCTACCAGCGCGAGGACTACACGATCGATGGTGTGCAGCTCAGCGATCTCCCGCTCACCTCGGCGGTGACGAACGTCGCGGTCGAGGGCGGGAGCGTCCGCGTCGAGGGCTACGCCGTCGGCGGGGGCGGCCGACCGATCGAGCGCGTGGAGGTGTCCTGGGACAGCGGCCGCAGCTGGGTTCCCGCCGACGTCGACGGCGCACCGCAGCCGTGGAGGTGGCGGCTCTGGCGGGCCGCGACGACGCTGCCTCCCGGCCCGGCGGAGGTCGTCGTGCGCGCGTGGGACGGCTCGGGGCAGTGCCAGGAGGAGCACGCCCCCGTCGTGTCGAACCCGCGCGGCTACATGCACGCGGCGCGCCCCCGCGTTCTGGTGCTCGTGCCGTCGGGACCGGGCTGATCCCCCTGCCGCTGGTCGCCCTCAGGTGCCGGTGATGTGCTCCGGCCGGATCGGCACCCGCCGCAGCGGCTTGCCGCACGCGGCGCGGACGGCGGCGGCCACCGCCGGCCCGGACGAGATCGTCGGCGGCTCCCCCACACCGCGGACGCCGTACGGCGCGTGCGGGTCGGCGTACTCGAGCACCTCGATCCGCATCGGCGGCATGTCGAGGATCGTCGGCATCAGGTAGTCGGTGAACGACGGGTTGCGCACGAGCCCGTCGGTGACGACGACCTCCTCCATCAGCGCCAGCCCCATGCCCTGCGCCGAGCCGCCCTGGATCTGCCCGACGACGGCGTCCGGGTTGATCGCCTTGCCGACGTCCTGGGCGGTGTCCAGCGCGACCACCTTGACCAGGCCCAGCTCGACGTCGACGTCGACGACGGCGCGGTGCGCGGAGAACGCGAACTGCACGTGCGCGTTCCCCTGACCGGTCTCTGGGTCGACCGGGTACGTGGGCCGGTGGTGCCACTCGACCGTCTCCTCGATCGACTCCGGGCCCAGCACGTCGACCAGGTCGGCCAGCACCTCGCCGGACGTGGTGACCACCTTGCCGCCCTCCAGCCTCAGGTCCTCCTCCAGCCGGTCGAGAACCCCGGCCGCCAGCGACAGCACGCGGTCGCGCACCTTCTCGCAGGCGGCCTTCACCGCGCCACCGGTGACGTAGGTCTGCCGGGACGCCGAGGTGGAGCCGCCCGACCCGACGGCGGTGTCCTTGGGCGCGTTGACCACGCGCTCGACGCCGAGCTCGGTGCGGGCGATCTGCTGCTCGACGGTGATCAGTCCCTGGCCGACCTCGGCCGCGGCGGTGTGCACGGTGGCCACCGGCTCGTCGCCCAGCACCTCCAGGCGCACCCGGGCGGTCGAGTAGTCGTCGAAGCCCTCGGAGAAGCCGACGTTCTTGTAGGTGACGGCGTAGCCGATGCCGCGGCGGACGCCCTCGCCGTGCGTGGTGTTGCCGACGGCGCCCGGGCAGCGCCCGGAGGTCGGGCTGCTCGGGCAGCGGCGGCGGCAGCGGCATGTCCGTGACGATCTGCAGCAGCTCGGCGACCGGCGCCGCGGCGTCGATGACCTGGCCGGTGATGTTGCGGTCGCCCTCGACGAAGCCGTTCTTCTGCCGGAGCTCCACCCGATCCATGCCGAGGCGGTCGGCGAGCTCGTCCATGAGTGCCTCGTGGGCGAACGCCGCCTGCACGCAGCCGAAGCCGCGCATCGCGCCGCACGGCGGGTTGTGCGTGTAGACGCCGTACGCGTCGACCGCCACGTTCGGGATCCGGTACGGGCCCATGCCCAGCAGGCCGGCGTTGCCGACGACGGCCGCGGTGGACGACGCGTACGCGCCGCCGTCCAGCAGGATGTCCGCCTTCGCGTAGACGAGGGTGCCGTCGGTCTCGGCGCCGAACTCGAAGGTCATCCAGGCGGGGTGCCGGTGCACGTGCCCGAAGAACGACTCCTCGCGGCCGTAGCTCATCTTCACCGGCCGGCCGGTCCGCAGCGCCAGCAGGCAGGCGTGCACGTGCACCGAGAGGTCCTCGCGGCCGCCGAAGGCACCGCCCACCCCGGCGAGGGTGAGCCGCACCTTCGCGGGGGACAGGCCGAGCGCGCGACAGATCTGGCGCTGGTCGACGTGCAGCCACTGGGTGGCGACGAAGAGGTCGACGCCACCGTCCTCGGCCGGCACCGCGAGGCCGGACTCCGGGCCGAGGAAGGCCTGGTCCTGCATGCCGACCTCGACGTCGACCGAGACGACGACCGGCGCGGTGGGCTGGGCCTCGCCCCGGCGCAGCTTCAGGTGCCGCACCAGGTTGCCGCCGTGCGGGTTGACCTGCGGGGCGTCGTCGTCCAGCGCCCTGCGCGGGTCGGTCAGCGCCGGCAGCACCTCGTAGTCGACGACGATCTTGGCCGCCGCCCGACGCGCTGTCTCCGGGTGGTCGGCGGCCACGAGCGCGACCGGCTCGCCCTGGTAGCGGACGACGCCGTCGGCGAGCACCGGCTGGTCGGCGTGCTCGAGGCCGACCGCGTTCTCCCCCGGCACGTCGTCGGCGGTGAGGATCGCGGTCACGCCCGCCGTCTTCAGCGCCTCGGTGATGTCGATCGACCGGATCCGCGCGTGCGGGTGCGGCGACCGCAGCGTCGAGCCCCAGACCATGTCGTCGTGCCAGAGGTCGCTGGCGTACGCGAACTCGCCGGTGACCTTGAGGATGCCGTCGGGCCGGAGGGGGCTGTCGCCGACGCGGCCGGGCGTCGCGGTCGTCGTGGGCGCGGTGGTGGTGGCGGTCATCGATTCGCCGTCCGCTCGGCGGCCAGGCGCACCGCGTCGAGGATCTTCTCGTAGCCGGTGCAGCGGCACAGGTTGCCGGCCAGTGCCTCGCGGATCTCCAGGTCCGACGGGCGCTCGGTGCGGGCGAGCAGGTCGTGGGCGGCGACGACGAGGCCCGGCGTGCAGAAGCCGCACTGGACGGCGCCGGCCTCGACGAAGGCCTCCTGCACCGGGTGCAGCTCGCCGCCGGGGGCGAGGCCCTCGACGGTGACCACGTCCCGGCCCTGCACCTGGCCGGCCGCGACCAGGCAGGAGCAGACCGGCTCGCCGTCGAGGTAGACGGTGCACGAGCCGCACTCGCCCTGCTCGCAGGCGTTCTTCGCGCCGGGCAGGCCCAGCCGCTCGCGCAGCATGTACAGCAGGCTCTCGCCGGGCCAGACGTCGTCGGCCGACTGCTCGGCCCCGTTCACGGTCAAGGTCACGCGCATCTCGTCAGGCCGCCTTCCGGTGGTCGTCCCAGGCCCAGGTCGCGGCGCGCCGGGCCATCACCGCCAGCGAGTGCCGTCGGTAGGCCGCGCTGCCGCGGACGTCGTCGATCGGCGAGGCGGCCGCGGCGACGCGGCTGCCGAACTCGGCCGCCAGTGCCTCTGGCAGGGGTCCCCGCGACTCCCACAGCCCGGCGGCGTCCAGCTCGCCGGCGAGGAACGCCTCGGCGTCCGTCGCCCGTCGCGGGGTGGGCGCGGCCGAGCCGATGCCGGTGCCGACGGTTCGCCGCGACGGGTGCAGGGCGAGAGCGAAGGCGCTGACGGCGATCACCATCGCGTTGCGGGTGCCCACCTTGGTGTACTGCTCGGGGCCGTCGGCCGACGGCACGAGCGCCGCCGCGATCAGCTCGTCCTCTGCCAGCGCGTTGCGCTTCACGCCGGTGAAGAACTCGTCGGCCGGGATGGTCCGGGTGCCCCGCGCCGCCGAGGCGACCTCGACGAGCGCGCCGGAGGCCAGCAGGGGCGGCAGTGCGTCGCCGGCCGGCGAGGAGGAGGCCAGGTTTCCGCCGACGGTGCCGCGCATGCGGATCTGCGGTGATCCCACGGTGCGCGAGGCCATGGCGAGCCCGGGGAGCCGGTCGGCGAGCTCGTCGATCACCCGCGCGTAGCTCACTCCCGCGCCCAGGCGGACCGTGCCGTCCTCGGTCGACCACTCGCGCAGCTCGGGCACGCGGGTCAGGTCCAGCAGGGCAGCCGGACGCCGCCGGTCGAAGTTCAGCTCGACCATGACGTCGGTGCCGCCGGCGATGGCAAGCGCGTCGGGCCGCTCGGCCCGCGCCTGGAGGGCCTCGGCCCAGCTCGCCGGTTGCAGGAAGTCCACGCGCTCACCTTCCGCTCCGCCGCCGGACGTCGTCCGGTCTGGCTCGCAAGGATCGCAGGTGATCGTTCCGTCGCGGTAGCGCCGGTCGGGTGTCGCCGGGGCGGAGACCGACCTGCTGTTCGCCAGATGATGCCGAGCGATCGGGTTACCTCACAGGTTGCCGGCGCATCGAAGTTGCAGGCCGTGGGCATGCTCGACGGCATGCACCTCCCCGAGCCCCGCGGACCCCTGAGCGCGGCCCTGTGCGCGGACCTGTCCGGCGGCACGTCGCTGTCGTCGCGGACCGCCGAAGTCGCCCGCGCGTTGCCCGAGCCGGCCGACCCGCTCGACGTGCTCCGCGACGACGACGTCCAGCTGTCGCTGGCGATCTGCTACGAGTTGCACTACCGCGGGTTCGACGGCGTGGACGACGGCTGGGAGTGGGATCCGGAGCTGCTCGCGGTGCGGCGCGAGCTCGAGCGTCGCCACCTGGCGGGACTGCATGCGCTGGTGTCGATCCCCGAGGTGCCGGACGGGCCGGTCGACCAGCAGCTGGCCGCCGTCATCGCCGCGGACGACGGCCCGTCGCTGTCGCGCTGGCTGGCCCGCTCCGGCGAGCTGCAGCACTGGCGGGAGTACCTGACCGTGCGGTCGGTCTACCACCTCAAGGAGGGCGACCCGCACAGCTTCGCCATCCCCCGGCTGACCGGGAAGGCCAAGTCGGCGATGGTCGAGATCCAGGCCGACGAGTACGGCGGTGGCTCGGCCGACCGCATGCACAGCGAGCTGTTCGCCGGGATGATGCGCGACCTCGGCCTGGACGCCGGCTACGGCGCGCTCTGGGACGTCGCGCCCGCGGGCGCCTTCGCCTCGGTCAACACCATGTCGCTGTTCGGGCTGCACCGCCGGTGGCGCGCGGCCGCCGCCGGTCACCTGGCCGCCGTCGAGATGACCTCGTCGGAGCCGAGCCGCCGGTACTCGACCGGCCTGAAGCGGCTGGGCTTCGCGGAGCGGACGACGGTCTTCTACGACGAGCACGTCGAGGCCGACGCCGTCCACGAGCAGATCGCCGCCGTCGACATGTGCGGCTCGCTGGTCGCCGACGACCCGTCGCTGCGGGCCGACGTCCTGTTCGGCGCCGGGTGCGCGCTGGCCGTCGACGCACTGGCGGCGACCGATCTGCTGGCCGCCTGGGAGGCCGGCCGCTCCGGGCTGCGGATCTCCGCCCGGGCGGCGGCCTGACCTACTCCTCGACGGCCCCGGCCGCGTCCGCAGGGGGACGCAGGGAGGACACCGGCCGAGGACGGCGGGGCGCGCTGGGCGCGCTGAACTCCGACCGCTTGTGCGTGCCGTCGCAGAAGGGCTTGATGGCCGACTTTCCGCAGCGGCACAGCGCGATCGTCCGGCGGCCGGGGTCGATCTCGGCGCCGTCCTGGTCGACCAGCCGGAAGTGCCCGCGCACGATCAGCGGACCGTCCCGGTAGGGCGTGATCGTGGCGCCTGGGCCGTCGCCGGGATCGGGGTCGACGTCCTCGGGCAGTTCGGGTCCGGTGGGCAGCGATCGCGACACACCTCCAGCGTGCCCCGGCGGGCGGCCCCGTACACCGGCCGGCCGCGGCGCCACCCGTCCGCGGCAGAGCCCCTCAGGCGCGCGGTCGGTTGCGGGCCCCCTCTTCCGGAGCGCGCGCGGGTGCGGGAATCCGACCGGACGCGGTCGAGTCGTCCGCCGGCAGCTGCGCGCCGGTCCGGTCCACCATGGCCGGCTCCGCCTCTTCCACCCGGGCCAGTTCCGCCGGCGCGCCGATCAGCCGCACGCCGAACGCCGCGACGGCGGCACCGACGAGCGGCGCCAGGAGGAACAGCCAGACGTGCGCCAGCGGCTCACCGCCGGTGAACAGGGCCGGCCCCAGCGAACGCGCGGGATTCACGGAGGTACCGGTCAGTGGGATGCCGACCAGGTGGACGGCGGCGAGCGTGAGGCCGATCGCCAGACCTGCGAAACCAGGTGCGGCGGCGCGCCCGGTGACCAGCAGGATCACCGCGACGAACGCGAAGGTGAGCAGGACCTCGAGGAGGAACGCGCCGCCCAGGGAGATGGTCGCGCCGTAGTCGTTGGCGCCGAGCGCACCGGTCTCATCGGTCACGTCGCCGAACCCGCTCGTGAGCAGCCACAGCACCGCCGCACCGAGGATGCCACCGGCGAACTGGGCGGCCCAGTAGGCAGCGGCCTCGGGAACGGTGATCCCCCGGGAGAGCAGCACGCCGAGGGTGACGGCCGGGTTGACGTGGCAGCCGGAGACCGGCCCGATCGCGTACGCGAGCCCGAGCAGCACCAGCCCGAAGGCGAGCGCGACCCCGAGCGGGCCGACCGTCTCGAACCCGGCGACGGCTGACCCGACAGCCAGCAGCACGAGCAGGAAGGTGCCGACGAACTCGGCTACGACGGAGCGGACGAGGGTCGAGGGCACGGGTGCTCCTCCGGTCGACCGCAGCGGCTCCCCCGGCCGGCGCTGCCGGCAGCGGTGCGGATCGCTCCCAGGGTGGGACGACGGGGCGCGACACGCCAGGGACTTTCGGTCAGGCGTGCCGGGTCAGCCGCTCGTGGGCTGCCCGTAGAAGACCCGCTCGACGACCCCGCGGGCGCGGCGCGTGACCCGCCGGTAGTCGTCGACGAACCGTCCGGCGTCCTCGTCGGGCCCGTACCCGCAGGCACGGGCCACCCCGACCAGCTCGGGCCCGGGCCGGGGCAGCTGGTCGCCGGGGCGGCCGCGGACCAGGAAGACGGCGTTGCGTGCCCGGGTGGCCAGCTCCCAGGCGGCGCGCAGCTCGCCGGCCTCCTCGTCGGCGATCCGATCGGCGGACGCCAGGGCGTCGAGGGCCTCGGTGGTGGAGGCGGTGCGCAGCTCGGGGTTCTCGGCGGCCGAGCAGAGCTGCAGCAGCTGCACGGTCCACTCGACGTCGGCCAGGCCGCCGCGGCCGAGCTTGGTGTGGGTCGCGGGGTCGGCCCCACGCGGCAGCCGCTCCCGCTCCACCCGCGCCTTGATGCGCCGGATCTCGGCCACCTGCTCGGTCGTCAGCCCGTCGGCCGGATAGCGGATCGGGTCGATCATCGCGACGAAGTCGGCGCCGATGTCCGGATCGCCGGCGACCGGGACCGCACGCAGCAGCGCCTGGACCTCCCAGACCGACATCCACCGCTCGTAGTACTCGCGGAACGCCGAGAGGCTCCGGACCAGAGCGCCCTGCCGTCCCTCCGGACGGAGGTCGGCGTCGACCTCGAAGGCGGGGTCGGGCGCGGGCTCGGAGAGCAGCCGCCGCAGGGTGTGGGCGACCGCGTTGGCCGCCGCTCCGGCCTTGGCGTCGTCCGCACCCGGGCGCGCACGGTGCACGAACAGCACGTCGGCGTCCGAGCCGTAGCCCATCTCGCCGCCGCCGAGCCGGCCCATGCCGATCACGGCGAGGTCCATGGGGAGGTCCGCCGGGTCGGTGCCGGACTCCTGGGCGTGCGCGCGCAGCGCGACGTCCACACCGACCTGCAGCGTGGCGACGGCGATGTCGGTGAGCGCCCGGCCGACCTGGACGACGTCCAGCCGCCCGAGCAGGTCGGAGCAGGCGACCCGGAGAAGCTCGTGCCGGCGCAGCCCGCGCAGCACCCGGATCGCTGCCTGCGGCTCGGGCGTGCGCGCGGCCGACTGCCGCCACGCACCGGCCAGCGCCTCGGCCGAGCGCGGCTCGAGCTCGGCGTCCTCGGCGAGGATCCGCAGCGCCTCGGGGGTGCGGGTGAGCAGCGAGGCGACGTACTGGCTGGAGCCGAGCAGCTGCGCGAGCCGCTCGGTCACCTGGCCCTCGTCGCGCAGCAGCCGCAGGAACCACTGGTTGCCGCCGAGCGCCTCGCTGACCTGGCGGTAGGCGAGCAGGCCGGCGTCGGGGTTGGGGCAGTCGGCGAAGGTCTGCAGCAGCACCGGCAGCAGCACCTTCTGCATGGCCGCCGAGCGGGACACGCCGCTGGTGAGCGACCCGAGGTGTCGCAGCGCGGCGTCCGGATCGTCGAAGCCCAGGGCGCGCAGCCAGTCGCCGGCCGCCTTCGAGCCCAGATGCAGCCGCTCCCCCGGCACGCGGGCCACGGCCGAGAGCAGCGGCCGGTAGAAGAGCTTCTCGTGCAGCCGACGCACCTCGCGGGTGTGCAGGGCCAACTCCGCGCGGAGCACTGCGACGGCGTCCCCGCGGCGGTCCGGCTTGTAGCCCAGCGAGCGGGCCAGCCAGCGCAGCTGCTGCTCGTCGGTGGGCAGCAGGTGGGTGCGGCGCAGTCGCATCAGTTGCAGCCGGTGCTCGACGGTGCGCAGGAACCGGTAGGACGCCAGCAGCGTCGCCGCGTCGTCCCGGCCGACGTAGCCGCCGGCCGACAGCGCCGTCAGCGCGGGGATCGTGCCCCCGGTGCGCAGCGACGGGTCGCCGCGGCCGTGCACGAGCTGGAGCAGCTGGACGGCGAACTCGACGTCGCGCAGCCCCCCGCGGCCGAGCTTGAGCTCGCGGTCGGCGTGGCCCGGCGGGATGTGGTCCTCGACCCGGCGGCGCATCGCCTGCACCTCGCCGACGAAGCCCGGCCGGTCGCCGGCCTCCCACACCAGCGGCCAGAGCGCCTCGACGTAGGCCCGGCCGAGGTCGGGGTCCCCCGCGACCGGACGCATCTTGAGCAGCGCCTGGAACTCCCACGTGCTCGCCAGCCGCTCGTAGTACGCGCGGTGCCCGGCGACGGTGCGCACCAGCGGCCCCCGCTTGCCCTCCGGTCGCAGGGCTGCGTCGACCTCCCAGGCCGCCTCCTTGCAGATGCGCATGAGGGCCGCGGCGACGCGGGCGGCGCTGGCCACGGCTGCCGACTCCGGGTCGTCCGGGTCGACCGGCTCGGCCACGAAGACCACGTCGACGTCGCTGACGTAGTTGAGCTCCCGGCCGCCGCACTTGCCCAGGCCGATGACCGAGAGCCGGCAGGCTGCCGCGGAGTCCGGCTGCTCGGCGACCGCGATCGCCAGCCCGGCGCTCAGGACCGCGGCGGCGATGTCGGCGAGCTCGGCGGCGACGACGTCGGCCGACAGTCCGTCGCCGAGGTCGCGACCGGCCAGCGACAGGACGGCGCGCCGGTAGGCCAGGCGGAGCCCGGTGACCCGGTCCGGGGCGGCGTCCGGGGCGCCCTTGCCCAGGCGCACGCCCCACGGCGGGTCGTCGGGGTCGGCGCCGACCGCGGCGAGCATGTCGCGCTCCAGCTGGCGGGCGCTCGGCCGCTCGCCGTCGCGGGGGACGCCGTCCTCGTCCTCGTCGAGCACGGTCCAGTCGGTGGGGTTGGCGGCCAGGTGGTCGGCGAGGCCGGAGCTGGCGCCGAGCACCGAGAGCAGCCGGGCGCGCAGCAGCACCGAGCCGCGCAGCCCGGCGAGCAGCTGGGCGGCGTGTCCGCCGCTGCCGTCGGCGCGGTCGAGCGACTCGACCAGCCGGCTCAGCGACAGGACGGCGAGGTCGGGGTCGCCGGCGCGGGCCAGCGCGGAGACGACGCTGCCGGCCTCGGGGTCGGCGGGCTCGTTGCTCTCGAGGTCCCAGAGGCCGAGCGAGGGGTCGGACAGCAGGCGGGCGGCGCGCTCGCCGTCGTCGAAGCCGAAGCGGGCGAGGCGGACGACCGCCCGGCGCGGGATCTCCGGGAGCGCCTGCGTCATCGCCGGCTCAGACGGCCTGGGCGGCGCGGGAGCGCACCAGGTCGGCGAAGCGGACGGCGAAGGGCTGCCACGCCTCCTCGATGTCGGGGTGCGCCGCGCGGGTGAGCGCGCAGACGGTCGCGGTGTCCCAGGGGCTGGCGTCGACGCCGATGGCGTCGCGCTCGGCCCACTCCTCGACGATCTCCGGCGTCGTCTCGATGTGGAACTGCACGCCGTAGACGTTGCGGCCGACCCGGAACGCCTGGTTGGCGTACATCGGGCTGCTGGCCAGGAGCACGGCGCCGTCCGGGAGCTGGCTGATCTCGTCGTGGTGGAACTGGATGACGTCCGGCGAGATGGGCAGCGGGGCGAACAGCGGGTCGTCGTCCGCGCGGTCGCGCTTGGCCACCAGCAGCGCGCCGACCTCGGGACCGTCGACGGCCACGCGCACGCGGCCGCCGCCGACCTGGGCGAGCAGCTGGGCGCCGAGGCAGATGGCGAGCGTCGGGAAGTCCCGGTCCAGCGCCTGCCGCAGCAGCTCGCGGGCGCCGGTCAGCTCGGGGCTGGTCGCCTCGTCGTCCAGCGCGGACTGCGGGCCGCCCAGCACGACCAGGCCGTCGTAGCCGTCGAGGGAGTCCGGCAACGGCTCGCCGAGGTCGCTGTGCCGCTCGTCGAGCTCGCAACCGGCGTCCCGGAGCCACTGCCCCAGCCGGGCGGGCGGATCGGTGTCGCTGGGGACGACGACGAGCAGGCGGACCACGCCGCCGAGGGTAGTTGGCGAGGTCGCCGCGGCCGCTTCGCGGGCGTTGTTCGCGGTGCACGGGTCCTGCTGCACCCCCGGAGCGCGAGCACCACCCAAGAACCCGGCGACAGACCGCCGGGGGTGGCAGGCGCTTCTCCAGCGTGCAGAGCCACTGGTACCGGGTCGACGGTGGCAGGCTGGCCGAGCACTGGGCAACGCGCGACGACCTCACGATGCTGCTGCAGCTCGGGCTGGTGTCCCGCCCCGGTCGCCCGTAGACCCCTTACCGCCCCCAGAAGCTGCATCGATCGTCGAGCACCGCTGTCCCTCGCCGTGCATGCCCGCACTTCTCCGGCTGTGCCCGCGCAGCTGTGCATGCGTGGGTGGGACAAGGCGGGCGATGCGCCGACGGCCGCTCACATCCCGGGCAGGTAGCGCCGCAGCTCCCAGGGCGTGACGTTCTGCCGGTACGAGGCGAACTCCTCGCGCTTGTTGCGCAGGAAGAACTCGAAGACGTGCTCCCCCAGCGTCTCGGCGACGAGCTCGCTGCCCTCCATCGCCGCGACCGCCTCGCCCAGCGACACCGGCAGGTCCTCGTAGCCGGCCGCCCGGCGCTCGGTGGGCGTCAGCGACCAGACGTCGTCCTCGGCCTCGGGCGGCAGCTCGTAGCCCTTCTCGATGCCGCGCAGCCCGGCGGCGAGCAGCACGGCGAACGTGAGGTACGGGTTGCACGCGGAGTCCGGCGAGCGCACCTCGATCCGTGCCGAGTTGGCCTTCGACGGCTTGTACGACGGCAGCCGCACGAGCGCCGAGCGGTTCGCCCGGCCCCAGGTGGCCGCGGTCGGCGCCTCGGTGCCGGCCAGCAGCCGCCGGTAGGAGTTGACCGTCTGGTTGGTGACGGCGGTGAACTCCTTGGCGTGCAGCAGGATCCCGGCGATGAACTGCTTGGCCGTGGCCGACAGGCGCATCGGGTCGGCGGCGTCGAAGAACGCGTTGCGGTCGCCCTCGAACAGCGACAGGTGCGTGTGCATCGCCGAGCCGGCCAGGTCGGTGAACGGCTTGGGCATGAACGTCGCGTGCACGCCCTGGGCCAGCGCCACCTCACGGACGACGTGCCGCAGCGTCATGATGTTGTCCGCCATCGACAGCGCGTCGGCGTAGCGCAGGTCGATCTCCTGCTGGCCGGGCGCGACCTCGTGGTGGCTGAACTCCACCGAGATGCCCATGGCCTCCAGCGCGAAGACGGCCTCGCGGCGGAAGTCGTGCGCGACGTCGTGGGTGGAGAGGTCGAAGTAGCCGCCGGTGTCGGCCGGGTCGGGGCTGGTGCCGTCGGCGGGCAGGTTCTTGAGCAGGAAGAACTCGACCTCGGGGTGCGTGTAGAAGGTGAACCCCATGTCGGCGGCCTTGCCCAGCGCCCGGCGCAGCACGTGCCGCGGGTCGGCCCAGGCGGCCGACCCGTCGGGCAGCGTGATGTCGCAGAACATCCGGGCGGTGTCGCTCGCCTGACCGGCGGTCGCGGGCAGCACCTGGAACGTGCCGGGGTCGGGCTTGGCCAGCATGTCCGACTCGTAGACGCGGGCGAAGCCCTCGATCGCCGACCCGTCGAAGCCGATGCCCTCGGCGAACGCCGCCTCGATCTCGGCCGGCGCCACCGCGACGGCCTTGAGGTAGCCGGTGACGTCGGTGAACCACAGCCGCACGAAGCGGATGTCGCGCTCCTCCAGGGTGCGCAGGACGAACTCCTGCTGACGGTCCATGCCGGCCATGATCGCGGTCCCTCGTTTCACCGGTGTGACGACATCCCCAGCCTGCCCTCTCCGGGTGAGGACGAACCACTCGGCCCGCGGGTCAGCTCGCCAGCACCTCCAGCGAGGTGTCCGGGTCGGACAGCCGGGCCGGCTGCACCTGCCGGCGGGACCGGATCAGCTGCTGGATCGGTTCGGTGACGTCCCAGACGTTGACGTTCATGCCGGCCGTGACCCGGCCCTCCTCGGTGACCCAGAAGGCGATGAACTCCCCGCTCTCGGGGTCGCCCCGGCAGATGACGGTGTCGCCGGGAGAGCTCAGCCCGGAGTACTCCATGCCGAGGTCGTACTGGTCGGTGAAGAAGTACGGCACCCGCTCGTACGACACGTCCTGGCCGAGCATCGACCGGGCAGCGGCCGGGCCGCCGTTGAGCGCGTTGGCCCAGTGCTCCACGCGCACGTACCGCCCGTACAGCGGGTGGAACGCCGAGGCGACGTCGCCCGCGGCGTACACGTCCGGCGTCGCCGAGCGGAGCCGCTCGTCCACCACGACCCCGTTGTCCACCTCGAGGCCGGCGGCTGCGGCGAGCCGGGTGTTGGGCGCGGCTCCGATGCCGACGACCACGAGGTCCGCGGGCAGCCCGGCGTGGCGGTCGGTGACGACCGTCTCCACCCGGCCGGCCGGCCCGCGCAGCTCCCGCACGGTGGTGTCGGTGAACAGGTCGACGCCGTGGTCGCGGTGCAGCCGGGCGAAGACCGCGCCCATCTCCGGGCCGAGCACCCCGTGCAGCGGGGTGGGTTGTGGCTCGACGACGGTCACGTCGTTGCCGTAGGTCCGCGCGGCGGCCGTCACCTCGAGGCCGATCCAGCCGGCGCCGACCACCACGACCCGCCGGCCGCCTCCGGCCAGCTCCGCCTTGAGCCGGTCGGCCTCCGCGCGGGTCCGCAGGTAGAGCACGCCCTCGAGGTCGGCTCCCGGAACGGGCAGCCGCCGCGCGGACGACCCGGTGGCCAGCAGCAGCTTCTCGTACGCCAGCGACTCCCCCGTGGCCAGCTCCAGCCGATGCCCCGCCGGATCCAGCTCCGTGGCCTGGACGCCGGTGCGCAGGTCCACGTCGTGCCCGGCGTACCAGTCCGGCGGGTGCACCTGGGACGCGTCGCGCTCGGCCTTGCCCAGCAGGTAGTCCTTGGACAGCGGCGGCCGCTCGTACGGCGGCTCCGGCTCCTCCCCCACGAGGACGACGGGCCCGTCGAAGCCCTCCTCGCGCAGGGTCTCGGCGGCCTTGGCACCGGCCAGGCCGGCGCCGACGATGACGAACGGATCGGGCATGGCGTCCTCCGGCAGGGGTCAGGCGGCGGTGCGGGTCAGCGACAGGAACTCGGCGCGGGTGCGGGCGTCCTCGCGCAGCAGGCCGAGCAGCGCGGACGTCGTGGTGCGCGAGCCCCCGGCGCGGACGCCGCGCAGCGACATGCAGAGGTGCTCGGCCTCGATGACGACGCCGACTCCGCGGGGCTCGAGGTGCTCCTGCAGCCAGTCGGCGACCTGGCGGGTCAGCCGCTCCTGCACCTGCAGGTCGCGGGCGAACATCTCCAGCACCCGGGCGAGCTTCGACAGGCCGAGGATGCGGTCGCCGGGGATGTACCCGATGTGCGCGACGCCGGTGAACGGCAGCAGGTGGTGCTCGCACAGCGACTGCACGGGGATCCGCGTCGCGACGACCATCTCGTCGTAGCCCTCGTCGTTCGGGAACGTCGTCAGGTCGAACTGGCGCGGGGTGAGCAGCTCCCTGAAGGCCAGGGCGACCCGGCGCGGGGTGTCGGCGAGGTGCGAACCCACCGGATCCCGGCCGAACGACCGGAGCAGCTGGCGGACGGCGGCCTCGGCGGCGTCGACGTCGACCTCCGAACGCACCGGGACGGCGCGCAGGGGGGTGACACCGGACCGGCTCTCCGAACACGCCCGCATGGCGCCAACCTCTCTAAAAACAGCTTGTGCCGCTAGTAGAGACCTGTTGTCGACCCTCGTCAAGCGGAGGACGCGGGAGGCTCCAGCCGCACACAGCAGCGGCCCTCGGTCGGCCGCAGCAGGGCCACCAGACCGGCGTCGGGGACGGCGTCCAGCACGCCCTCGAGCAGCCGCTGGTTCATGCCGCACACCAGCTGGGTGTGCCGGCGGGCGAGGACGTGGAACGGGCAGTTCCGCAGGGTGACCACACCCCCCTCCTCGCGCGGCTCGAACCCGTGGTCCTCGAGCAGCCGCAGCACACCGGCCCGTCCGGACGCCCCGTGTGCGAGCTCGCGCCCGCGCTCCTGCGCCGTCCGGCCGAGGACGGCGGCGGGCCGCTCCCCCGACGCCTCGGCCTCCGACAGCGCGCCGGCCAGCAGCTCGCCGGCGAGGTCGTAGTGCCGCTCGGGGATCGACACCTCGACCGAGGCGTCCGCGCGGCGGTAGAGCTTCGAGGGCCGACCCGCGCCCGGGCCGGTGCGCCCGCTGCGCCGCTCGAAGGAGACGTCGAGCAGACCGCACTGCACGAGCCGGTCGAGGTGGAACGCGGCCGTGGTGCGCGGCAGGCCGACGGCCGAGGCCACCTCGTCGCGGTCCACCGGCGCCGACTGCCGGACGACGTGGTCGTAGACGCGCCGCCGGGTCGGCTCGGCGAGCGCCGCCACCGCCGCCACGCCCGACCGGTCGTCGTCCGCCATGGCAGGAGTCTAGGGACAACTCCTGTTGGCGTAATCCCCTGGCGTGACCAACGTCTCGCCCTATCGAGCGGATCCAAGACGTCCGAGACGTCCACGGGGCGGGGTCGACCGGCATGCTGCCGGGATGACGATGACCGAGCCGGTAGTACCGGAGACCGTCGCCACGAGCGCCTCGGCGCTCGCCGACGAGCAGTGGCGGGTCGCCGTGCTCGTCTCCTCCGTCGACACGCGTGGCCGCTGGGACGCGACGCTGGACACCGACGCCCGCTGGAACCTGGTCCGCCGCGGCCACTTCCCGCAGTACGCGTCGGAGCTGGACTGGACGCCGCGCGAGGTCGTCGGGCACCTGCGCGACAGCGCGCGCGTCTTCACCGACCGGCTGCGCCGGATGACCACCGAGGACACCCCGCGGCTGGCCGACTTCGTCACCGATGCACCCGACCGGCTCGCCGACTACCGGAGGACGCCGGTCGAGGTGCTGGCCGACGAGCTGCGGACCGCCCAGGCGGGTCTCCTGACCACGATCGCCGACCTCGGCCGCGACGACCTGGACCGCGCCGGCGTCCACGAGGTCGACGGTCCGGTCACGGTCGCCGACCTGATCGCCTTCCTCCCGGCCCACCAGCGCGACCACGCCGAGCAGCTGGCCGCCCTGCTGGGAAGGTGAGCACCTCCCGGAGCGTTTGACCTCGCGGAACGGAAGACTGGGGCCGTGAGCATGCAACTGCGCGTCGTCTGCGCCCAGGTCGACACCCGGGTCGGCGACATCGAGGGCAACGCCGCACTGGTGACCACCTGGACGGCGAAGGCCGCCCAGGACGGCGCCCACGTCGTCGTCTTCCCGGAGATGACCCTCACCGGCTATCCGGCCGAGGACCTCGTCCTGCGCGAGTCCTTCGCCCGCGCCAGCGAGCACGCGCTCGTCGACCTCGCCGCCGAGCTCGACCGCCAGGGCCTCGGGCAGGTCGCCGTCGTCGTCGGCTACCTGGCGCACACCGACGGGCACGGCCCCGCGCCGGTCGAGTCGCCGCCCATCGAGGACGACCGCCCCGGCGACGCCAACCCCCGTCACGGCGCCCCCCGCAACGCCGCCGCCCTGCTCTTCGGCGGCGAGGTCGTGGTCCGCTACTACAAGCGGCACCTGCCCAACTACGGCGTCTTCGACGAGGCCCGCTACTTCGTGCCCGGCAACCAGCTGCCCGTCGTCCGTCTGCACGGCGTCGACATCGCGCTCGCCATCTGCGAGGACCTCTGGGTGGACGACGGCCCGTGCGCCGTCGCCGGCCAGGCCGGGGTCGACCTCGTCCTCTCCCCCAACGCCTCGCCCTACGAGCGGAACAAGGACGACGTCCGGCTGCCGCTGGTCCGGCGCCGGGCGGCCGAGGCGCGGGCGCCGATCGTCTACAGCAACCAGGTGGGCGGGCAGGACGAGCTGGTCTTCGACGGCGACTCGATGGCCGTGACGGCCGACGGCGAGCTGCTGGCGCGGGCGCCGCAGTTCGTCGAGCACCTGCTCGCGGTCGACCTGGACCTCGATCCGTCGTCCGTGCCGGAGCGCCGCGAGGGGCGGATCGGCCCGATGACCGTGACCCGCCACCTGCTGTCCGACGCCCCGGTGCCGGCCTTCGAGGCCCGGCCCGGCACGGTGGCGAAGCCGCTGAGCGACTCCGAGGAGGTCTGGCGGGCGCTGGTCCTGGGGCTGAAGGACTTCATCGACAAGAACCAGCATGCCCTCGGTCGTCCTGGGTCTGTCCGGCGGCATCGACAGCGCCGTGGTCGCCGCGATCGCCGTCGACGCGCTCGGTGCCGACCGCGTGTACGGCGTCGGGCTGCCGTCGAAGTGGTCCAGCGACCACTCGCTCTCCGACGCCGAGGACCTCGCGCAGCGGCTCGGCCTGCACTACGACGTCGTGCCGATCGCGCCGATCGTCGGCGGCGTTCGACACGTCGATCGAGCTGTCCGGAACCGCGGCCGAGAACCTGCAGTCGCGGGTGCGCGGCGTGCTGCTCATGGGGCTGTCCAACCAGCACGGCCACCTGCTGCTGACCACGGGCAACAAGAGCGAGATCGCCGTGGGCTACTCGACGCTCTACGGCGACTCGGCCGGCGGGTTCGGTCCGATCAAGGACGTGCCCAAGACCCTGGTGTGGGACCTGGCCCGGTGGCGCAACTGGTACGCCCTGGAGCGCGGGGAGACCCAGCCGATCCCGCAGAACTGCATCGACAAGCCGCCGTCGGCCGAGCTCGCGCCCGGCCAGGTCGACACCGACTCGCTGCCGCCCTACGAGAAGCTCGACGCGATCGTCGCCGACTACGTCGACCGCGACCTCGGCATGGCCGAGCTGCTCGAGCGCGGCCACGACGCCGAGACGGTGGCCCGCGTGCTCCGGTTGATCGACACCGCCGAGTTCAAGCGCCGCCAGTCGGCGCCCGGAACCAAGATCTCGCTCAAGGCGTTCGGGCGGGATCGACGGTTGCCGGTCACCAATCGATGGCGGGAGACCCCGCCCAGCGTCCGCGAGGGAGCGAGCCGCGCATGAGCGAGTCGGTGGTCTACGGGGGCGGGTCCTCGGTCCGCGTGCGGGTGCACCACCTGCAGCAGGCCAAGGAGCGCGGCGAGAAGTGGGCGATGCTCACCGCGTACGACGTCAACAGCGCCGCGGTGTTCGAGGAGGCCGGCATCCCGGTGCTGCTCGTCGGCGACTCGGCGGGCAACGTCGTCCTCGGCCACACCACGACCGTGCCGGTCACCGTCGAGGACATGCTGATGCTCACCCGGGCCGTCGTCCGCGGGACGACGCGCACCCTCGTCGTCGCCGACATGCCGTTCGGCAGCTACGAGTCCGGCCCCGAGCAGGCGCTGGCCACCGCCGTCCGGCTGATGAAGGAGGGCGGCGCGCAGGCGGTCAAGCTCGAGGGCGGCGTCCGCGTCGCGCCGCAGATCAAGCTGATGCACGAGGCCGGCATCCCGGTGATGGCGCACGTGGGGTTCACGCCGCAGAGCGAGCACGCCCTCGGCGGCTACCGGGTGCAGGGTCGCGGCGCCGGGGCCGAGCAGCTGCTGGCCGACGCCCGCGCCGTCCAGGAGGCCGGCGCGTTCGCCGTCGTCCTGGAGATGGTCCCGGCGGACGTCGCCGCCCAGGTGACCAAGGAGCTGGCGATCCCGACCATCGGCATCGGCGCGGGCGCCGAGTGCGACGCCCAGGTACTGGTGTGGCCGGACATGGCCGGGCTGACCGGCGGGCGGGTACCGCGCTTCGTCAAGCGGTACGCCGACCTGCGGGGCGAGCTGCTCCGGGCGGCGCGGGAGTACGCGGACGACGTCCGGTCCGGCACCTTTCCCACGGCCGAGCACAGCTTCGAGTAGCCCTGCGCCCTCGGCGGCGGCGTGCCGGGGCTGCTCGTGCCCTGCGGGTGCTGCAGGACCGGCACGGCGCGGGAAACGTCGGCACCCCGTCAGCCGGTGCGGCGCCGACCCCGTGCCAGGGCACGCCGTACACGAGCCCCCACGACGTCGCCCGGGGTCAGCTCGCCCCACGTCCACCGGACGACGCCCCAGCTCTCGTCACGGATGGCGTCCTCGCGGCGCTTTTCCTGGAACACGGCGTCGCCCGGCTCCTGCCCGGGGCGCAGCAGACGTCCGTACTTCACCCGCCCGTCGAACTCGCCGACCACCTGCTCGTCCTCCCACGCGAAGTCGACCCGCGCCGGCGCAGCCGCCGACACGGGGATCCGAAGCTGGAGGGTGGACGGCGGCAGACCCAGCCGGTGCAGCAGCACGCGGCTGCGGCTCTCGCCCACGCTCTCGCTACGACCGTCTGCGAACGCCACCGCCCGCGCGGCCCTGCGGCTGCCGGACGTGCCGGCGATGTCGCCCAGCCGCGCCGTCAACAGCTCGGCGGGGACCTTCTTCCGGAACAGCGCGGCATCGACCGCGGCGACCGCCGGCTCGAACGGGTGCGTGCGGGCGAGGTCCAGCAGGGTGCGCACGGGGTCGGTGACGAGGACGCCGTCGACGCTGGTCACCTCGTCGTCCCGGAGCCGCGCTACGTGGGTGCGCAGGTAGCGCCCCAGTTCGCTGGACGCAGGTGGCCGACGCGTGACGTGGACCCGAGCCAGGCCCATGCCCCACAGCGGCAGGCCGAGCAGGACCGCCGCCGACTGGTGGCTGACGACGGCCGGCCGGCGCAGCGACCGGACCGTGGCCTGCACCAGGAGGCGGTGCCGCTCGACCGGGCCGAGAGCCGGCGCCGGCGTCAGGTAGGCGCCGCGCCGCAGCCGAGACAGCTCACCGCGCCGCAGGAGCCGGGCCAGTTCGTCGTCGGTGAAGCCGCCGGAGACAAGATCGCGGCGGAACACGAGGTCGGGGTCCACGACGCGATCCTGGGCGGCGCACCGGCGCGGACGAAGCGCTCCGGGCCACCTGTGGAATGCGCGGTCGCTGTGGACATCGCAGGCGTGCCGACGTTCCTCGCGCCTTGCCGGTCCCGCAGTCCCGCCACGGCGCGAGAAAACCCGGCACGGCGGACGGCCGGCAGGGGCGTCCGGAGCTCAGACGTCGGTGACGCGGATCCCGGCGTGCGCCTTGTACCGGCGGTTGACCGACACGAGGTTGACCGTCAGCGCCTCGACCTGGGCCGCGTTGCGCAGCCGGCCGGCGTAGATCCCGCGCATGCCCGGGAGCCGGCCGGCCAGCGCCTGCACCAGGTCGGTGGCCTCGCGGACGTCGCCGACGACCATCACGTCGCCGTCCAGGGTGGGCCGGGAGACGTCCTCGAGCAGGACGGCGGAGACGTGGTGGAACGCGCCGACCACCGAGCTGTCGGGC
Organism: uncultured Actinomycetota bacterium; assembly: GCA_963777095.1. Lineage (GTDB taxonomy): Bacteria > Actinomycetota > Actinomycetes > Mycobacteriales > Geodermatophilaceae > CAVZOY01. The sequence continues at coordinate 369,730 of CAVZOY010000004.1, read as the reverse complement.
AGCAGCGCCGCCGCCTGCTGGGTGACCGACCCCTCCGGCACCTCGAGCACGTAGGCGCCGAGCTCGTCGAAGCCCATCGGGACGACGCAGTCGACCACGACCTTGCCCGCGAGCGGAGTGGCCAGTTCGGCCAGCGTGGCCGCGTGCCCGGCGAACGGCACCGCGACGATCACCAGGTCCGCGGCTCCGGCGACGTCGACGTTCGTCCCGCCCTGCAACGACACCTCGGCGCCCCCGGCGGCCGCGCCGGCACGGGCGGCCACCTCCTCGGCGACCTGGCGGGCCCGGTCGCCGTTCCGGGAGCCGAGCAGCACCCGCTGCCCGGCGGCGGCCAGCCGCACCCCGAGGCCGCGGCCCTGAGGTCCGGTGCCGCCCAGGATGCCGACGACCAGTTCCTCCACCGCGCGCGCGTCGCTCACGCGCCCGATTCTGCCGTCCCGGTCGGATCGGGTCGGTCAGCGGCCCTGGGGCCGCCCGTCGTCCCAGGCCTGGTCCTCGGCCGACAGCCGCGCCTCGCGCTCGGCCACGGCCTGCAGCGCGTGCTCGGCCTCCTCGCGGGTCTCGTACGGCCCCAGCCGGTGACGCTCGGCGCAGCCCTCCTTGGGTTCGACGGTGTTGTGCTTCATGCACCAGAACCAGGGCCCGTCGGCCATCGCCGGTCTCCTCCGCTCGCTCGCAGGTCGTCACGGATCAGCCTGCCACCTCCTCCTCCGCGCTGCCCGCGGTTGCGGAGCGCAACGGTTTCCGGCACCCGAAGGGCTCGTGTGGGTGCCGATCGGCGCCTTCTGGGTGACTTTCGGCGGAAATCCGCGCGCCGGGAGCATTGCGGACCGCCGATCGTGCGGCATCCTGCCCATGTGGGAACGGGAGCGACGACCTCGGCGGAGGACTCCCCGATCCTCGCCCGGCTCCGCATCACCGAGCGCGGGACGGACCACCGGGTCTCCGCGGTGGCGTTGGCGGTCCTCCTGCTCCTCGGCGGGACCATGGGTCTGCTCAACCTGCCCGTGGACGGCGTGGTCCGCGACGGGACGGCCCGCTGGGTCTACACCGCCACGATGGTGTTCTGCCTGCTGCTGGCGGTGCCGCTGCTCGTGCGGCGACGGGCCGGCGTCTGGGCCACCTTCGGGCTGGTCCTGCTGGGCGACCTCATCTACGTCGTCGTCTCCCTCAGCGTCGACGACCCGATCCGCCACTCGTCGCCGCTCATGCTGCTGTTCGCCGCCTTCATCGCGCCGTGGTTCCTGGGCCCGTGGATGCTCAGCGTGCACCTGCTCGTGACGCCCATCGCCTGTGCGGTGGCGCTCGCGGGCAGCTACGAGAGCCGCGCCGTCCTGCTCATCCAGGTACTGGTCAGCGCCGGGATGCTCGACAGCGCGTCGCTCGGCGTCTTCGTGCTGCGCCGGCGCATCCAGCGGCTGCTCGCGGCGACCGAGGCGGCCTCCCGGGTGGATCCGCTCACCGGCCTGCACAACCGGCGCTACCTGGCCGAGCAGGCCAGCCGGGTGTGGCGGCAGGCCCGCCGCGACGGCACCCGCGTGGCGGCGATGGTGCTCGACCTCGACCACTTCAAGCGGATCAACGACGCGCACGGGCACGCCGTCGGCGACGCCGTCCTCCAGGCGGTCAGCCGCTCGCTCGCCGCGACGGTGCGGCCGGCCGACCTGCTGGCCCGTACCGGCGGCGAGGAGATCGTCGTGGTGGGGATGGTCAGCGACTCCGACGAGGCGGCCCGGCTGGGCGAACGCCTGCGCGCCGCCGTCGCCGAGACCCGCACGGACGACGGGCACGGCGTCACCGTGTCGATCGGCGTCGCGCTCGTGCGGCCGGTGGACGGCGAGGACGCCCCCGCCTCGCTCTGGCGGCTGATCGACCGCGCGGACGCCGCGATGTACGACGCCAAGCGCTCCGGTCGAGACCGTGTCGCCGCCGTCCGCCTGCCGCACCCGCGGCCTGCCCGGCGCACTCCGGACGCCGCGGCCGCCGACCCGGTCTGACCGCCCCGGGTCCTACGACCGGGCCTTCGCGGTCTTCCGGTCGTTCGCCTTCTGGATGGCGCCGACCAGTTCCTTCTTCTTCATCTTCGAGCGGCCGGAGATGGCCAGCTTCTTGGCGACGTCCAGCAGGTGCGACTTGCTCGCGTTGGCGTCGACCCCGCCCGCGGTCTTCCGGTTGGTGCCCTTGCCACCCTTGGCCTGCTCGTCGCTCGGCCCCTTCCTGCCGCCCGCCTTGGGCTCCCAGTGGTCGCCGACCTTCTCGTGCGTGTGCTTCAGCGCCGACATGGCCGTCTGGTGGGCACGGCGGCCCTCGCCGTAGGACTGCACCGCGGAATCGTGTGCCTTGGCGTAGGTGCGCTGCGCCTTCTTGCCCGAGCGTCGCAAGGTGCCGGGCAGCTCTTCCTTCTTGGCGCTGCCGCTCTTGGTGGTCTTCGGCATGGGTCTCTCCTCCCGGTCGGAGGACCGCTTACCCGGGACCGCCGCGCTCACGCCCACCGGTACGCCGGACGGGTGACCGGTCAGGCGCGCGGCCGGTCGATCAGCCGGGACAGCACGATGACGCTGCGGGTGTGGTCGACGTTGGGCTCGTCGCGGATCCGCTCGAGCGCCCGCTCCAGCTGCTTCACGTCCGAGGCGAGCATGTGGACCAGCGCGTCCGCCTCGCCCGACACCGTCACCGCGCCCACCACCTCGGGCACCGTCTCCAGGCTGCGCCGCAGGTCCTCGGGCGCGACGGTGCCCTTGCAGTAGAGCTCGACGTAGGCCTCGGTGCTCCAGCCCAGGACGTCGGGGTCGATCTGCGCGGTGAACCCGCGGATGGCGCCGCTGGCGACGAGCCGGTCGATCCGCCGCTTCACGGCCGGAGCCGACAACCCGACCTCGGCGCCGATCTCGGCGAGGGTCGCGCGCGCATTGCGCAGCAGGCAGCCGATCACCCGGCCGTCGATGGTGTCCACGAGTCCCCGATCTGCAACAAATCGCCGCTGAGGCGTTCGTTGTGCAACGTACCGCCGCTGAACACGCAACAGAAGCCGATTGCTTGCGTCATCACCCCCGCATAGCGTTCGGGGGAGGCGCCAGGCCCGGCGCTCTCCTCTCCGAGCCTTCCCCCAGGAGTTCCCGCGGTGACCGCTGTTCTGCCCACCTCGCGTCCGGCCGCCCCGTCCGAGGGTCGCGCCGCCCGCCCGCGGCGCTACCTGATGTGCCGTCCCGAGCACTTCGAGGTCAGCTACGCGATCAACCCGTGGATGGACGTCGCCCGGCCGGTCGACCGCGCCCTCGCCGTCCGCCAGTGGGAGACGCTCCGCGAGACCTACCTCGCCCTGGGCCACGACGTGCAGCTCATCGACCCCGAGCCGGGCCTGCCGGACATGGTGTTCGCCGCCAACGGCGGCCTGGTCGTCGGGGGACGCGCCATGGGCGCCCGCTTCACCCACCCGGAGCGGCTCGCCGAGGGGCCGGCGTACTACAAGTGGCTGGCCGGGGCCGGTCTCGAGGAGGTCGTCGAGCCGCTGTCGGTCAACGAGGGCGAGGGCGACTTCCTCGTCGTCGGCGACCTGGTCCTGGCCGGCACCGGCTTCCGCACCGACCCCGGAGCGCACGACGAGGTGCAGGAGTTCTTCGGCCGCCCGGTGGTCTCGCTGCAGCTGGTCGACCCGCGCTTCTACCACCTGGACACCGCGCTGGCGGTCCTCGACGACCAGAACGTCGCCTACTTCCCCGAGGCCTTCAGCCCGGGCAGCCGCTCGGTGCTGCGCCACCTCTTCCCGGACGCGGTCCTGGCCACCGAGGACGACGCCGTCGTCCTCGGGCTCAACGCGGTGTCCGACGGCCGGCACGTGGTGCTGCCGACGGCGGCAGCCGACCTCGCCGAGCAGCTGCGGGCGCGCGGCTACGTGCCGGTCGGCGTCGACCTCTCCGAGCTGCTCAAGGCCGGCGGCGGCGTGAAGTGCTGCACGTTGGAGATCCGCCGCTGACTTCCCCGCGGGGTAGCCGGCAACGCCAGCCGCTACCCCGCGGCGGGGTTCAGGGCAGGTCGGCCGTGTCCGACGACTGCCGGTGACCGCCCTGCGCGTCGTCCGGGTCGGGGTGGATCGTCCGCTCCTCGGACTCGGCGAGGATCTCCCGGGCCTGTGCCTCCGGATCGGCGCTGCCCCCGGCCGCCCGCTCCTCGGGCAGGAGCTCCGACCGCGTCTCGACGTTGTCCTCGGTGACGTTGGCCTGCGCTTCGGGACTGGGCTCGTTGTGGGTGCTCACGGGCTCCTACTGTCGTCTCCCTCTGCGCCCACCGCAGGGCGGCGTCATCCGGCCGTGTCGGATCACCGGGGCACGGGTAGGCGGCAGCCATGACCTCGAACGACGACCTCCCGATCAAGGACTACGACCACCTGCAGGTCGGGGGTCTCACGTCGCGGATCCGTTCACTCGGCGCCGAGGACCTCCAGACGCTGATCAGCTACGAGCGCTCCCACGGCAACCGGTTCCAGGTCGTCACGATCATGGAGAACCGGCTCTCGTCCCTGAAGGCCGGGGCCAGGCCCTCCGGCGGCGACCCGGCCGCGGCGGGCGCCGACGCCCCGGCGCCGGCCGCAGGCGAATCGAAGGTCTCCGAGGCCACGAGCGGCCCGGCGACGAACCCGCCGTCCCACCGCGACCCGACCAACCCCGCCCAGCCGCGTCCACCCGGCTGACCGGGTCGACGCGCGGCTCGTGGTCCCACCGCCGGAGGTCGATCAGCTGCAGAGGACCGCGCGAGCACTGCCGGAGAGGGATATGACCACCTTCCGGTTCATCGCGGCCGCGGCGGGGAGCAGGTTTCCCTTGTCGTCGTGGTCACGCACGTATCCGGGGAAGTCGCTGCCCAGCCCCTCCACCGTCATCCCGGACTCCGGAACACCAAGGCGCGCCAGGAGGTCCGCGACCGCCTGGGCCCGCTGGAGACTCAGCTGCTCCTGTCCATCGACGTCTCCTACGTCGGCGGTCGTGCCGGTGAGGACGGCTGTCGCGTTCGCCTCGCGTATCCGCTGGGCGATCGGCTCCAGCAGGGCCGAGGCTGCGGCAGGGTCACGGAAGCGAGCGCTGTCCGCCAGGAACGACACGTCGCCACCGTCGAGCACGAGGCTGTTCTCCCGGCAGCTGATGCCGCCGGTCGTTCCCTCGCCCACGACGCTGACAGGAGGCAGGTCTTCGTCGGGCGCCCGGCCGGACGAGCCCCGTTCGATGCTTACCTCGAGCGCGCCAGCCTCGCGGGCGATGGCCGTCCACGTGTCGATGAGCTTCTCCCTGGCGACGGCACCCAGGCTGGGCTGCGGTGGAGCTGTCGCGCCCAACCCCTGGAAGACGACGTGCAGGCCGGAGAGGTCGGGAAGGTCACCGGCCCTGGCCAGGCTCGCGGCCAGGTCGGCCGGGTCGGCGTTCAGCAAGCCAGGATTGCGGAAATCCAGTGCGCCGGCTGTGGACAGGCCGGAGTCGACGACGAGGACGGTCGGGCGCCCGGGGGCTCGCTCGAGCTGCTGCGCCGCTCGGCCCAGCGCGGCAAGCAGGTCACTCTCCGGACTGTGTGCTGCAGCAGATCGGACAGCCCGCTCCAGCCCTTCCCGGTCGTCGATCCCATCCGCGCGTCGCGTGTCCGAGTCGGGAGCCGGTGTTCCCTCCTCGTCGTCACCGATCACGAACGGCGCACCGTCGGCCACGACGACCGAGACCGGGGAACGCGTGTCGACCGCATTGAGCGCGACCTGGCGGCTGACGCCGAACAATTCGGCGGCCGGCATGTTGCTGCGCGCGCCGAGCACGATGGCGACCCCTCCACTGGGGTCGCTCGGGAGAGCGGCAGTGCAGCCGGTCGCGGCGGACGTGAGAGCGAGCGCCACGACGGTCAGTACCCACCGCGGCGAGGCGTGGATCGGCATCGTCATCTCCAGGTCCTCAGTCGTGTAAGGGCCGCGGTCAGTCGCTGAAGGCGGCGACGATGTCCATCGCCGCGGGGCCGAGCAGCACGATGAAGAGCGTGGGCAGGATGAAGAGGATGAGCGGGAAGAGGACCTTGACGGGGATCTTCATGGCCTTCTCCTCGGCCCGTTGACGCCGCTTGAGCCGCATCTCGTGGGCCTGCACCCGGAGGACGTCGGCGATGGAGACGCCGTAGGCGTCGGCTTGGAGGATGGCGCGGACGAATCGTCCCAGGTCCTGCACGTCCGTGCGCTCGGCGAGGGCCACATACGCGTCGCGGCGAGGCTGCCCGAGGCTGATGTCCTGGAGCGTGCGCACAAGCTCCTCGGCCAACGGGCCCTTGCCGGTGCGGCCCGCGCGGGCCATCGCCGACTCGAAGCCCAAGCCGGCCTCGACGGAGATGGTCATCTGGTCCAGCGTGTCTGCCAGCTCCAGCTGGATCGCCTGCTGTCGTTCCTGTCCTCTGCTGTAGAGGAGCAACTCGGGGACGAAGTACACGACCGGGACGACCACGATCAGGAGAAGGAACGCCAACACTCCGGGCGTGGAGCTGAGGTACAGCAGGCACAACCCGGCAGCAATGGCTGCGAGGACCAACTTGGCGGCGACGACCCGCGACAACGGCCAGTCCGCAGGATGTCCGGCGCGCGCGAGCAGCCCCTGGATGCGCTGCACGGTCCCCCGGGGCGTGAGCAGCCCGACGATTCCGGCGCCGGTCCGGCGCGAGGTCGGCGTCCGCGCGCCGGGTGTGGCGATGCCACGCATCAGGTTGGCGCGGGTGTTCACCACGGCGGCGTCCGGCCGGGTGACGAGCACCCAGCCCATCAGCACCACGGCTGACGCAACCAGAAACGCAGCTCCGTAAACGATCATTTCCGGCTCCCCCTCAGAACTTGATCTGGACGGTCTTGCGCATCCACAAGCCGCCGATGACCATCAGCGCCGTCGCGGCGGCCATCAGGCCGTAGCCCGCGGCGCTCTGGGTGAATTTCGCGAGGTACTCCGGCCCGCATGACGGCCAGGAAGCCGCAGACCAATGGGGGAAGTGCCATGAGGACGATGGCGGAGAGCTTGCCCTCGGCGGACAGTGCCTTGACCTGGCGGCGGATGGCGTTGCGCTCCCGGATGGTGTGCCCGACGGCGTCGAGCACCTCGGCGAGGTTGCCTCCGACCTCGCGCTGGATTGCGATCGCCTGGGCCACCCAGCTGAAGTCGTCGCTGCTCATCCGCGCGGCGAGGTCGTCGAGCGCGTCCGTGAGGTCGCGACCCATGCGCGACTGATTGATGATCGCCGCGAACTCTTCCGACGTCGGAGCGGGCGCCTCCTGCGCCACGGCGTCCATCGCCCGGAGGATGCTGTGGCCGGCGCGCAGGCTGCTGGCCATGAGCTGCAGCGAGTCGTCGAGCTGATCGGCGAAGGCCGACCGGCGACGCCCGGCACGCACGCCCAGAAGCACTCTCGAGACGACGAGTGCGACGGCGCCGAGAACGACGGCGAGCAGGACTCCGCTCACGACGAGGCCGAGAGCCGCGCTCACGGCGGCCGCTGCGATGACGAGCAGCATGAACTCCGCAGGTCGCAGGCGGAGGCCTGACGCCTGCAGCGTGCGGGACAGCCGCGACAGGCTGCCCCGGCGGACCAGGACCCCGTCGACCGCTCCGACCGCCCGGGCGGTCACGCCTGCGAGCATGGTCGGCGGCAGTGCCGCCGCCGGATCCAGTCGTGTCAGCGGGATGCGCCTGGATGGCGGCACCAGGGCGACCGCGGTCAGGACGAGCGCAGCGGTCGCGGCCGAAACTCCGACCACTGCGAGCGCCCCGCTCACCGCCGGCCCCCGACCGGTCGGAGACCGTCGAACCCGAAGACGCGCGGGGAGAGCGTGATGCCCATCTCGTCGAACTTGTCGGTGAACCGCGGCCGGACGCCGGTGGGCACCGGCTTGCCCAGGTACTTGCCGGCTGCGTCGACGCCGGCGGAGTAGTCGAAGAGGAAGGCGTCCTGGAGGGTGACGGTCTCGCCCTCCATGCCCTGCACCTCGGTCACGTGGGTGACCCGCCGGGTGCCGTCGCGCAGCCGGGTCAGCTGGACGACGACGTCGACGGCGGAGGCGATCTGCTCGCGGATCGCACGCAGCGGCAGGTCCATGCCGGCCATCAGCACCAGCGTCTCCAGCCGGGCGATCGCATCCCGCGGGGAGTTGGCGTGCACCGTGGACAGCGACCCGTCGTGACCGGTGTTCATCGCCTGCAGCATGTCCAGCGACTCACCGCCACGGCACTCCCCGACCACGATCCGGTCGGGGCGCATGCGCAGCGAGTTGCGCACCAGGTCGCGGATCGTGATCGCGCCCTTGCCCTCGATGTTCGGCGGCCGCGACTCCAGCCGGACCACGTGGTCCTGCTGCAGCTGCAGCTCCACGGCGTCCTCGATGGTGACGATCCGCTCGCCCTCCGGGATGAACGAGGAGAGCACGTTGAGCAGCGTCGTCTTACCCGTGCCAGTACCGCCGGAGACGATCACGTTCAGCCGCGCGTCGACGCAGGCGTTGAGCAGCTCGGCCATCTCCGGCGACAGCGTGCCGAAGCCGATCAGGTCGTCGACGGTGAACGGATCCCTGGCGAACTTGCGGATGGTCAGCGTCGACCCGGAGAAGGCCAGCGGCGGAATGATCGCGTTCACCCGGGACCCGTCGGACAACCGCGCGTCGACCAGCGGCGAGGACTCGTCGATCCGCCGCCCGACCTTCGACACGATCCGGTCGATCACCCGGCGCAGATGCTCCTCGGAGGTGAACCGCGCCGCGGACAGCTCCAGCCGGCCGGACCGCTCCACGTAGACCCGCTCCGGGCCGTTGACCATGACCTCGGACACCGAGTCGTCATCCAGCAGCCGCTGCAACGGCCCCAGACCCAGCACGTCGGCCGCGAGCTCCGCGGTCAGCCGCACCCGCTCCTCGGCCGACAGCGGAACCTTCTCCTCCTCGACCACCTCGTCCAGCTCACCCAGCACGATCTGCCGCAACTGCTGCTCGGACAGACTCGGATCGTTCAGCCGCGCACCCATCCGCTCGAACAACGCCTTGCCGACCCGATCCTTGAGCCGGGTCAGCGCGTCCGCAGGTGCGGGCGGCGGCGTGGTCATTGCCTGGCGGGCAACCGGAAGCGGGGCCGGAACCGGCACCGGCACGCGCGGTGCCGAGGGCAGAGTCTTGCCCTGGGCAGCGGCGAAACGATCGGCGAGGCCCATCAGGAGGCCATTCCGGACGGCACCGACGGCACGGACGACACGGACGGTACCGAAGGCAGTGCCGGCACCGGCTGCGGTGCAGCGAGGATCCGGTCGACCAGGCGACGAAGCTCCTTGGCGGCGGGCTCCCGCTTGCTGCTCCGCTCGAGCAGCGGAACGCCCTCGTCGGACGAGGCGGGCACCGTCGCCGACCGCGGAACGACTACGTCGACCCCGGTGCCGAGCGCGGTGGCCACGTCCGGCAAGGCGACACCGCGGCGACGCTCGCCGAAGTTGAGCACCACGTGCCGACCGGGGGCAGCAGTTGGAGTTCGCCGAGCACGTCCAACTCGCGACGGAGGCCCCGGACCCCCGCGACATCCATGCTCGAGAGGAGCACCGCGTCGGTGGCCTGCTCCAGAGCCGCGAGCGTCACGTCGGAGAGTCCTGGAGCGGTGTCCACGACGACGAACTGGAAGAGCTCCGCCAGTGCGGCCAGCAGCCGCGTCACGTCGCTGCCGGTGATGCGGTCACCGGCCACGGGGGACTCCGATCCGCAGATGGCCAAGAGACCGCTCGGGTGCTGGGTGAGGAAGGTCTTCAGCACCATGCTGTCCTGGCTGGCCGGGCCGTTCAGGACGTCGGGAAGGGTGTACTCCGGCGCCAGCCCGAGCGCGGTTGCGCAATCCCCGAACTGCACGTCCAGGTCGACCAGCACGGTCGACTGCGGCGCCAATGCAGCCAGGCCCACGGCCAGATTGGTGGACACGGTCGTCTTGCCCACTCCGCCCTTCGGGGAGACGACGGCGATCACCCGGCCACGCGCCGGACGGGCTGCCGATGCCGACGCAGGCACGGGACCGGGCATACCGCGGCGGGCGAAGGCGGTCTGGGCCGCCCGGTCGATGGCCGCGCGGAGTTCCCGCTCTTCCCCGTCCGGCGCGAACACGTCTCGGATGCCGGCCCGCATCACTGCGGGCCACGTCTGCTCCGACGGCACCCCCGCCAGGACGACGCTCGTGGCCGGCCACTCGGCGTCGAGCCGTGCGGCCAGGGCGAGTGCTTCGTCGAGCGGTGCGGCGGGGCCGAGGACCACGACGTCCGGGAGCTGGCCACCCAGGTGCTGCACCAACTGGAAGGGGTCCGAAGGCAGCCAGCCGTCCGGCAGCATGTGCACGTCGGAGTACAGCGCGCTCACACGGATGGCGAGTTCCGGCGTAGTACCGCCGAGAAGTACGCGGGTCATGCGACGGCCCTCCCGTAGATGTTGCCCTGCGTGATGATCTGGGTGCCGGAGTTGTCCGTACCGTCGGGCTCCAGGCCCAGCCAGACGGTGCCGTGCTCCATGCCGAAGATGACACGCTCGGCGTCCCGGGCCGGCAGGGCCAGGGTCAGCATGAGGGCGCTTGTGGGGGTGGAGCCGGAGGACGCGGTCTGCGTCTCGTCGTCCTTCTCCGGCTCGCGCAGGCGCGCCCTGGACCTGCGTCACGAGCACGCCGTGCAGCACAGCATGGGTGGTGCCGAGGCGCGATGGCCCGTCGTCGCCGTTGCCCTCGAGCTTCATGGAGATGTAGACGCCGATCTCGTCTCCCGGAGCCAGGCGACCGCCCACCGCCCGCTGCGGCTCGAGGAGGACGCTGATCTCCTGGTCGCCGGGGGACCGCCACCGTGCCCGGCACGCGCAAGGAGGCAGGGTCGGCGAATCGGCTGGCGAGCAGCTGCTCCCCAGGCTGGAGGTCCACCAGGGACACCTGGTCAGCCAGATCTTCGAGGTCGCTGACGCTGCCGGTGGCTGCCACCTTGACGGGGATCGGAGCGAGGCGGACGGAGCCGGCGATCTCCTCGGCAGGCGTGCCCTCGGCAATCGGCTCGGTCACCACGAGCACGGACGTGGTCTGGACCCCGGCCAGGGCCCGGGAGTCGGCGCCGCGGACGTAGGCGACCAGCGCCACGGTGCCCACGAGCGCCATGCCGAGCGCGAGCACGGCAGCGAGAATGCGACGGTTCACAGGATTCCCCCTTGTTCGGATTGGTGGTCAGCTGACGAGTTCGACGACATGGGCGCCCAGGTCCGGCGCGTCGGGGTCGTACTCGAAGTCGTCCGAGGATTCGACGTACTCGATGAAGGACCCGCTGATGCAGCGGACCTCGCCGAGGCCCTTGCCGGTCAGCCCGCAAGCCTTCGGGCCGTACTGGTACGCCGGTGAGCCGAAGTCGTAGCCCGTGATGGTGAAGGCCGCATACGCGTAGATGCGGTACCAGGAGCCCGCACCCGTGCCGCCCGACTCGTCGAAGATGGGCAGCAGGACCGTCTCGCCGATCAACCCCACGAAGTACTCGGGTGAGCAGTCCGCCGGCACGCTGGCGCCGGGGTCGGAATACACGACGTCGTCGATGCTGGAGGTCGACTTGCACACGCCCCCGTCGGTGTCCAGCCAACCGAAGCCGCCGGGCACTTCCAGGTTGGACGGCCCGGTGCACGTGGTCACGTCCGTCTTGGTCCCTTGGACGACCACGGGCACGCCGGTGGGTGTGCCGTCGACCGCGGCCTGAGTTTCGAAGGCGCACCACGAGAAGGCGAGGGGCAGCACGGTGGTGCCGGAGCCCGGAGCGCCCCAGCGGACGGTGGCGCTGGCACTGACATCGCTCTCGTCGTGGCCGATCACGGGGGCGAGCCAGTGGGTCTGCACGCCGGGGTTCACCACGATCACTTCCGAGTCGCCGAACGTGACGACCGGGGTCTCGTGGGTGGAGCCGGCCTCGTCGTAGTTCGCCTCGGTGAACTCGTCGGCGGTGGCCTGCGCGGTACCGCACGCGGGCAGGCCGCTCGCGCAGTCGTGGCCGATGGCGAGGGCGGCGGCGTCCGCGCCGTTCTGCAGCTGCCGCTTCTCCGAGTAGACCGCAGCCAGGTCGATGGCCAGGGCACCGAAGCCGATGATGGGGACGAGCAGGAGGGCGACGATGACGGCGGTCGCGCCGCGCTCGTCGCGGAGGTTCAGCCGTTGCATCGCATGACTCCTGTGGCGCTGAGGTCGACACCGGAGCCGAACAGGCCGGTGAGGAAGGGCTGCCGGTAGCTGATCGTCACGGTGGCGTTGCCGCCGTCCCCGGTGCAGGCCTCGGGCACGTCGATGTCGGCATCGGTCAGCGCAGGGTTGAGGCCGTCACCGGCGTTGCGGGTCGCCGCGATCGCGGCCGCGGCGTCGTGGTCGAGGGCCATGACGCGCACGCCCTCCCGGGCAGCAGCGGCCAGCGTCGCCTGGACTTGGAAGGCCCGGCCGAACTCGACGATGCCCAGCAGCAGGAGGAGCAGGACGGGCAGGACGAGCGCCATCTCGACGGCTGCTGCCCCACGCTCGGACCTGAGCGACTTCACTGCACTTTCCCCCTTGTCGTGCCGAGCTGGGCTGGATCGGTGTGCTGGAGGGACGCCGGGAGTTGATGTGGCGCTGCGCCGCATCAACCCCCGGCGGTCACCCCTGGTGGATCAGCCGCCGACGACGGGCAGAGCGTTGAGCACGCGCTGGAACAGACCGTCCAGGCGGACGCCGAGCAGGCCGACGGTGACGATGATCGCCACGGCGATCAGGCCGACCATGAGGCCGTACTCGACGGCGGTGGCGCCCTTCTCCTCCTTCTTCAGCCGGTCGACGGCGACGAAGGAGGCGAGGGTCACGAAGGTGGCGAAACGGTTGAGCACGGGCACTCCCTGCGGTGATCGATCCGGACGAGCCGTGGGTGGCACGTCGTTGCGATGGGAGTGACCCTGCGTGATGGTGGTGGCCTGGTGTAAACCCCTCCCCCTCGATGGAGGCAGCTTCTGACCACGGGTGGGTGACCCCATTGGTCACTGTGGGTGACACCGGGGTCGGTGGATCGGCCACCTGGATGTGAAGCGGTGGCACAGACCTGGCGCAGGGCTCGAGGGGACGCTGACACCGGGAGCCGGGGAAGAGCGCGCCGGAAGGTCAGGCGCCGGCGCCTACCGATCAAGGGGAGGCTGCGTCCTATCGCAGCCGAGCGGCCTGTGCGCCGACCCAGAAAATCGACGGGGCGGGTCGGCATGGCCGACCCGCCCCCGAGGCAGCGGGAACTGGTCTACTTGCCGCTGAAGACGCTGATGATGTCGAGGACCGCGGGGCCGAGCAGCACGATGAACAGCGTCGGCAGGATGCACAGGATCAGCGGGAAGATCACCTTCACCGGGATCTGCATCGCCTTCTCCTCGGCGCGCTGCCGCCGCTTGAGCCGCATCTCCTGCGCCTGCGTGCGGAGCACGTCGGCGATGGAGACGCCGTAGGCGTCGGCCTGCACGACCGCCCGGATGAACCGGCGCAGGTCGGTCACGCCGGTGCGGTCGGCCAGCGCCAGGTAGGCGTCGCGTCGCGGCTGGCCGACGGCGATGTCCTGCAGGGTGCGCACCAGTTCCTCGGCGAGCGGGCCCTTGCCGTTGCGGCCGGCACGCGCCATGGCCGACTCGAAGCCGAGCCCGGCCTCGACCGCGATGGTCATCTGGTCCAGGGTGTCGGCCAGCTCCAGGCCGATCGCCTGCTGCCGCTCCTGCCCGCGGCTCTTGAGCAGCAGCTCGGGCACGTAGTAGGCGACGCCGGTGACGACGACGGCGAGCAGCACGGTCACGCACGCCGGGGCGCCCGGCGACGACCATCGCGCCGAGCAGGCCGGCGATCAGCCGCGAGCACCAGCTTGGCGGCGACCAGCTTGGGCACCGGCCACGCGGCGGGCCGGCCGGCGGTGGCGGCCAGCCGGTCGAGCCGGGCGACGGTGCCGGACGGCGTCAGGCCGCGGGCCAGCCCGGCGCAGCCCGCGCCGCGACGGCGGCGGCTCACCCGTGCGCAGGTCGATGCCGCGCACGAGGTTGTCGCGGGCCTGCGCGGCGGCGGCCGGCGGACGGGACAGCAGCGCCCAGCCCAGCAGCACGACCGAGGAGGTCATGGCCAGGGCGCCGGCGAGGGCGATGGGGTTCACCATGGTCAGAACCTGATCTTCACGGTGTTCTTGAGCCAGAGGCCGCCCACGGTCATCATGACGGCCGCGACCGCGAGCATCCCGTAGCCGACGCGCGCTCTCGGTGAAGCCGGCGAGGTAGCTCGGGTTGGTCATCGAGATGAACGCGACGATGCCGAACGGCAGGGCCATCAGCACGATCGCCGACAGCTTGCCCTCGGCCGAGAGCGCCTTGACCTGGCGGCGGATGGCGTTGCGCTCGCGGATCGTGTGGCCGACGGCGTCGAGCACCTCGGCCAGGTTGCCGCCGACCTCGCGGTGGATCGCGATCGCCTGGGCCACCCACGCGAAGTCGTCGCTGGCGGTGCGCTCGGCGATCTCGTCGAGCGCCTCGGCGAGGTCGCGGCCGACGCGGGTCTCGTTGACCAGCCGGGCGAACTCCTCCGACGTCGGCGAGGCCGCCTCCTGCGAGACGGCGTCCATCGCCCGCATGATGCTGTGCCCGGCGCGCAGGCTGCTGGCCATCAGCTGCAGCGAGTCGTCGAGCTGGTCGGCGAAGGCGGACTGGCGGCGCGACGTCTTGAACCGGACGAACAGCTTGGCGCCGAGCGGGACCGCGACCGCCGCGAGCAGGCCGAGCAGCAGGCCCGCCCAGCAGCGTGACCCGCGGCACCCACGCCGAGGGTCAGCAGGGCGACGACGAGGACGAAGTCCGGCAGGCTCATCGTCATGCCGGCCCGCTCCAGCGCGACCGCGCCGGCGGCCAGCCGACCCGCGCTTGACCAGCACCTTCTCGACCGCGGCACCGGCGGCGGCACCCGCCCCCGCGAGCGTCGACGTCGGCGGCGCGAACGACGGGTCGAGCCGCGACAGCGGCACGCGGCCGCGCCCCGCGGGCAGGACGGCGAGGGTGAGGATCAGCAGCGCGGCGGCGACGGCGGCCAGCCCGGCGGCGAGCATCAGCTCCACCCCCGCGCGCCGACCGGCTCGACGACGCCGAACACGCGCGGCGAGAGCTGTGATGCCCATCTCGTCGAAGCGGTCGGTGAACCGCGGCCGCACCCCGGTGGGCACCGGCTTGCCGAGGTACTTGCCCGACGGCGTCGACGCCGGCCGAGTAGTCGAAGAGGAAGGCGTCCTGGAGGGTGACGGTCTCGCCCTCCATGCCCTGCACCTCGGTCACGTGGGTGACCCGCCGGGTGCCGTCGCGCAGCCGGGTCAGCTGGACGACGACGTCGACGGCCGAGGCGATCTGCTCGCGGATGGCGCGCAGCGGCAGGTCCATGCCGGCCATGAGCACCAGCGTCTCCAGCCGGGCGATGGCGTCGCGCGGGCGAGTTGGCGTGCACCGTCGACAGCGACCCGTCGTGGCCGGTGTTCATCGCCTGCAGCATGTCCAGCGACTCACCGCCACGGCACTCCCCGACCACGATCCGGTCGGGGCGCATGCGCAGCGAGTTGCGCACCAGGTCGCGGATGGTGATCGCGCCCTTGCCCTCGATGTTCGGCGGCCGCGACTCCAGCCGGACCACGTGGTCCTGCTGGAGCTGCAGCTCGACGGCGTCCTCGATGGTGACGATCCGCTCGCCCTCGGGGATGAACGACGAGAGCACGTTGAGCAGCGTCGTCTTACCGGTACCGGTACCGCCGGAGACGATCACGTTGAGCCGCGCGTCGACGCAGGCGTTGAGCAGCTCGGCCATCTCCGGGGAGAGCGTGCCGAAGCCGATCAGGTCGTCGACGGTGAACGGGTCCTTGGCGAACTTGCGGATGGTCAGCGTCGAGCCGCTGAAGGCCAGCGGCGGGATGATCGCGTTGACGCGGGAACCGTCGGACAGGCGCGCGTCGACCAGCGGCGAGGACTCGTCGATCCGCCGTCCGACCTTGGAGACGATCCGGTCGATGACCCGGCGCAGGTGCTCCTCGGAGGTGAACCGCGCCGCGCTGCAGCTCGAGCCGGCCGTGCCGCTCGACGTAGACCCGCTCGGGGCCGTTGACCATGATCTCGGAGACACCGTCGTCGTCGAGCAGCCGCTGCAGCGGCCCGAGACCCAGCACGTCGTCGGCCAGCTCCGCGGTGAGCCGCTGCCGCTCCTCGGGCGACAGCGGCACCTTCTCCTCGTCGACGACCTCGTCGAGCTCGCCGAGGACGATCTGGCGCAGCTGCTGCTCGGACAGGCTCGGGTCGTTGAGCCGGGCGCCCATCCGCTCGAACAACGCCTTGCCGACCCGGTCCTTGAGCCGGCTCGAGGGCGTCGGTCGGCGGCGGCGGGCGGCGGGACGGCGGCCGGCGGCCGCGGCGCGGGCACCGCGGCAGGGGCCTGCGGCGCCGCGGGCGGCATCGGCAGGCCCTGGGCCGCGGCGAGACGATCGGCGAGGTTCATGACGCCGCCCGGTGCCTGGCGCGGCGGCTGGCCTTGAGCGGGGTGGCGGCGAAGCGCGACACCAGCCGGCGCAGCTCCTTGACCATCGGGTCGCGGCGCCGGCCGCTCTCGATCAGCGGCACGCCCTGGTTGGTCGACGACGGCACCGTCGACGACCGCGGCAGCACCACGTCGACGCCGGTGCCGATCGCCAGCTCGACGTCGCGGACCGACAGCCCGCCCTTGGGGTCGGCGAAGTTCATGACGACGTGCCGGCCGGCCGGGATCATGCACAGCTCGCGCAGGATGTCGAGCTCCTTGCGCAGCCCGCGGACACCGGGCACGTCCATGCTGGACAGCATCACGACGTCGCTGGCCCGGTCGAGCGCGGCCAGCGTCTGCGGCGACAGCCCCGGGGCGGTGTCGACGACGACGTAGCGGAACTCCCGCGCGAGCGAGGCCAGCAGCCGGCTGACGTCGTCGGCGGTGACGGTGTCGCCGGCGGCCGGCGACTCGGCGCCGCAGACGGCGTACAGCCCGCTCGGGTGCTGGGTCAGGAAGGTCTTGAGGACCATCGTGTCCTCGCTGGCCGGGCCGTGGACGGCGTCGGGCAGCGTGTACTCCGGGGTCAGCCCGAGCGCCGAGGCGCAGTCGCCGAACTGCACGTCGAGGTCGACCAGCACGGTCGACTGCGGCGCCGCCTCGGTCAGGCCGATCGCCAGGTTGGTCGAGACGGTGGTCTTGCCGACCCCGCCCTTGGGCGAGGCGATCGTGATGACCCGCCCGGTGTAGCGCTCGGTCTCGCTGGCCGGGCGCAGCACCCGCCGGCGGCCGCTGGCCGCCTCCGACGCACGGTCGATGGCGTCCCGGATCTCCGGCACGTTGGCCGACGGCGACAGCAGGTCGCGGATGCCCGACCGCATGGCCGCCTGCCACATCTGCTGCGAGGCCTCGGCGATGAGCACCACGCTGATGCCCGGCGCCTGGACGTCGAGCCGGCCCGCGAGGGTCAGCACCGAGTCCGGCGGCGCGCCCGGACCGATCGAGCAGGACGTCGGGCAGCTCGCCGTCGACCAGCTGCTCGAACAGCCGACCCGGGTCGGTGGGCAGCCGGCCCGGCGGCAGCAGGTGGACGTCGCCGTCGGCGGCCTGCTTGACCCGGAGGGCGAGGTCCTCGTCGGCCCCGGCGAGAACGACGCGGCTCATGCGAAGTCCTTCTTGTAGATGTTGCCGGCGTCCACGACGTCCGTGCCGCCGGTCTTCGGCGTCCGTCGGGCTCGAGGGAGAGCCAGAGGGTGCCGTGCTCGATGCCGTAGACGACGGCCTCGGCCTGGGCGGCGGAGACGGCGAGCGTGATCATCAGGCTCTGCGTCGGCACGGACGCGCCGGAGGACGCCGTCTCGCCGTCGTCGGCCGCCGCCTCGTGCGGCTCGGCCTCCGGGTCGACCGGGGTCGGCGCGCCCTGGACCTGCGGTGACCAGGATCTTGTGCAGGACGGCGTGCGTCTCGCCGGTCTCCTTGCCGTCGCCGATCGAGACGACGACGCCGACGGTGTCGCCGGCCGCCAGCCGGCCGCCCACCGCGCGCTGCGGCTCGAGCAGCACGCTGACCTCCTGCAGGCCCGCCGGCACCGTCGACGGTGCCGGCCTCGCCGGCCGCCTCGGCCTCGCCGAACCGGGACATGCAGCAGCTGCTCCCCCGGCTGGAGGTCGACCGTGGCCACGAGGCCGGCGAGTTCGTCGAGGTCGGTGACCCGGCCGTCGACGGCGGCCTTCTGCGGCAGCACCTCGGTGCGCACCAGCGCGGCCAGCTGGTCGGCCGCGGTCCCCTCCGGGATGACCTGGTCGGCGACCAGCACCTCGGTGGTCCGCACGCCGGCGAGGGCGCGGGCGTCCGCACCTTCGGACGTAGGCGAGCAGCACCACGGTGCCCGCGAACGAGCAGGACGAGGGCCGCGAGCGCGGCCAGCAGTCGACGTCGCATGGTATTCGGCGCCCCTATCGGACCAGTCGGAGGATCCACGCACCCAGGGACGGGCGCGGTGGAGTCGTAGAAGAAGGCATCGGTGGGCTCGACGTACTGGGTGAAGTAGCCGCTGATGCAGCGGTCGTTGCCGCCGCACGGGTTGTTCCACTTGTACTGGCCACCGAAGAAGTAGCCGGTGATCTTGAACGCCGCGTAGCCGTAGACGTGGTACCAGGCGTTGGTGCCGGTCAGGCCCGGACCGGTCGAAGATCGGCAGCAGCACGATCTTGTTCTGCAGGATCGGTGAAGTCGGCCGTGGTGCAGCTCTGCGAGCGGGTTGTTGCCCGGCTCGGACTCGACCTGACCGTTGACCTGCGTCTGCTCGTCGCATCGCAGGTGTTGCGGTCGGTCTTGAGCCAGCCGAAGCCGCCGGGCACGAACAGACCGTTGGATCCGGTGCAGCCGGTGGCCGAGGTCTTCGGGAAGAAGATGGTCCGCTCGATCTCGGTCCGAGGGCAGCATGCCGCCGGTCTGGGCGTCCCACTCGCAGCTCGGAGAAGATCAGCGGCAGCGCCGCGGTCCCGCCGCCGGGCGCGCCCCAGGCGACGGTGGCCGTGGCCGAGACTCCCGGTGGAGTCGTGGCCGATCACCGGCGCGAACCAGTGCTCGACGGGGTTGTTGCCCGTGACGGTCACGGCGATGTTGCTCGCCCAGCTCGGGCGGGGCGGCGTCGGCCGCGCCGACGTTGCCCGCGACCAGCTGCGTGGCGGTCGCCTGCATGTCGCCGCAGTCGCCCAGGGCGCAGTCGCGGGCGACGGCGAGGGCTGCGGCGTCGGCCGCGGTCTGCAGCCGGGCGCGCTCGGCGTAGAGCGCGCCGACGTCGACCGCGATCGCGGCGAAGCCCAGGAGCGGGACGAGCAGAAGCGCGACGATGACGGCGGTGGCGCCGCGCTCGCCCGACAGCCTGCGTCGCGGACGCGGCGGCGCAGCAGGCTCAGCCCTGGCATCGCATGACTCCCGTTCCGGTCAGGTCGATCGGAGGCACCGAAGAAGCCGGTGAGGAAGGGCATCGGGTAGTCGATCGTCAGCTGCACGTTGACCAGGCCGGCACCGGGCGGGCATGCGGGCGGGCGTGATCGTGATCTGGGCGTCGGCTGACGCCCGGGTTCAGTGCGGCGGCGGCCGCCTGGACGGCGTCCCTCGCCTGGCCCTGGTCGTTCTGCAGGGCCATGGCCCGCGCGCCCTCGCGGGCGGCGGCCGAGAGGGTGCCCTGCACCTGGAAGGCGTGGCCGAACTCGATGATGCCGAGCACCAGGATCAGCAGGATCGGGACGATCAGCCCGAACTCGACAGCACTGGCCCCGCGCTCTCCGCGCAGCTTCTTCTTCCGCACGCTCTCCCTCCCCTCTCGCCGGATTCCGCCGTCCCGGCCGGGGCGGCGGTGACTGCACGGACGCGGCGTCGGTGCAGCGACCCCCCGGGGGAGGAGGGCCGCTGCACCGACAGCCGCGACTGACCGGAGCGGGTCAGCCGGCGGCGCCGCCGCCGGCGGGCAGGGCGTTGACGATCCGCTGGAAGAGGACGTTGAGCTGACTGCCCAGCAGCGCGACGGTGGCGATGATCACCACGGCGATCAGACCGACCATCAGGCCGTACTCGACGGCGGTGGCGCCCTTCTCCTCGCGCATGCGGTCGCGGGCGACCATGGCGAACGTCTCGAGCGTCACGAAGAGCTTGATCATGTGGTGCTCCCTTGTGTCCGCCGTCCGGGCAGGTCGGGATGACCGGCCGTCGCGGCTGTGAGAGCGGGATCGAGCAGATCGCTAACGCGGACTTGAGCGGATCAACCCCCTCGGGTGACCGCGCCCGTCCTCCGGGGGACGCTCGCGGCCCTCAGCTCACGCAGAGTGACGGCATTCGCGGTGTTTCAGGCCAGCGGCAGGCCGGCCAGGCCGGCGGCCAGACCGAGGACGGCGCAGACCCCGAGCGTGCGCAGCACCGACCACCGGAACCGGAACAGCAGCACCGCCGCGACGACGGCGATGCCCACCGCCACCCAACGCACCGTGCCGAGGTCGGGCACCTCGAGCGAGAGCCCGGGCACGTCGAGGGTCACGGTGTCGGAGAACAGCGTGTGGACGGCGAAGTAGAGGCCGAGGTTGGCGATGACGCCGACGACCGCCGCGGTGATGCCGGTGAGCGCCGCCGACAGCGACCGGTTGCCGCGCAGCCGCTCCATGTACGGGGCGCCGAGCAGCACGAACAGGAAGCTCGGCACGAACGTCACCCAGGTGACCAGCAGCGAGGCGAGGACGGCGGCGACCCACGGGTCGAGCGCGCCGGGGTCGCGGTAGGCGCCCAGGAACGCCACGAACTGCACCACCATGATCAGCGGACCCGGCGTGGTCTCGGCCAGCGCGAGCCCGCGGACCATCTCGCGCGGCGCCAGCCAGCCGTAGACCTGCACCGCCTGCTGCGCGACGTAGGCCAGCACCGCGTAGGCGCCGCCGAAGGTCACCACCGCGGCGCCGGAGAAGAAGAGGCCCTGCTGCGTGAAGACGCTGCCGGCGCCGGTGAGCAGCGCGACCGCCGCGACGGGCACGCCCCAGACCAGCAGACCGACGAGCAGCACCCGCAGCGTGCGCCGGGTCGTCGGCGCCTCGGTGTGCAGGACGTCGTCCGAGATGACGGGGGGCGGGCCGGCGTCGGCGGAGTCCGCCTTCTTCTTCTCCGGGACCAGCGACGGACGCCAGCGGTGCAGGGCCCAGCCGGCGATGCCGGCGACGGCGACGACGACGGGGAACGGCACGCCGAAGAGCGCGAGCGCCAGGAAGGCGGCGACGGCGATGGTCCAGAGCGCCGGCCCGTGCAGCGCCCGCCCGGCCACCCGGATCACGGCCTGGACGACGATCGCCAGCACCGCGGGCGCCAGCCCGGCGAACACGGCGAGCACCGCGGTGGTCGATCCGAAGGCCACGTAGATCGCCGAGAGCGCCAGGAGCGCGACCACGCCGGGCAGCACGAACAGCCCGCCCGCGACCAGCCCGCCGCGCGTGCCGTGCAGCAGCCACCCGACGTAGGTGGCCAGCTGCTGCGCCTCGGGACCGGGCAGCAGCATGCAGTAGTTCATGGCGTGCAGGAACCGGCGCTGGCCGATCCACCGCTTCTCGTCGACGAGGGTGCGCTGCATGACCGCGATCTGGCCGGCCGGTCCGCCGAAGGTCTGCAGCGAGATCGCGAACCAGGCCCGCACCGCGGTCCGGAACGGGATGGCGTCACGGGCGTCGGCGGGCGCGCCGCCTCGCTGGTCATGGACGGGTCTCCCGTGCCAGGCCGGCCACGGACCCAGGCGACGGCCTGCCCCCGGGTGGACACGTGCAGTTTGCCGAAGATGCTGCTGAGGTGGTTTCGCACGGTGATCGGCGAGATGAACAGCGCGCGGCCGATCTCGGCGTTGGTCATCCCTTCGGCGAGCAGGTCGAGCACCTCCTTCTCCCGGAGCGACAGCTGCGGCAGGGAGGGTAGAGGCGAGGCGAACAGGCCGAGCAGCCGGCCGGCGAGCGACGCTCCGAACACGGCGTGCCCGCGGGCGACGGCGCGCACGGCGCTGACCACCTGCTCCGGGTCGGCGCCCTTGACCAGGTAGCCGCACGCGCCGGCCCGCACGGCGGCCAGCACGCTGTCGTCGTCCTCGGACATGGTGAGCACGAGGATCCGCGAGCGCGCGCTCGCGCCGACGAGCTCGCGGGTCGCGGTCAGGCCGTCCAGGACGGGCATGGCCAGATCCATCAGGACGACGTCCGGATCGAGGTCGGCGACCAGGTCGAGCACGGCGCGGCCGTCGGCGGCCTCCCCCACCACCTCGAGGTCCGGCTCGCGCTCGAGCGTGAACCGCAGGCCCTCCCGGAACATCGGATGGTCGTCGGCGAGCACGACGCGCACGCGGCTCCCGCCGTCCGTCACACGACCACCTCCTCCGACACCGCCGGCCGGACGGGCAGCCGCGCGGTCACCGTCGTTCCCAGACCGGGCGCGGAGTCGACGACGACGGTCCCGCCGAGCTCGTCGACCCGCTCCTGCATCGCGACAGCCCGACGCCGGTGGACTCCCCGGCGCCCGTCCGGCGCCGTCGTCGCGGACGACGAGCAGCAGCTCGCCGCCCACCCGGTCGACGGTCAGCTCGACCACGTCGGTGCCGGCGTGGCGGACGACGTTGTGCAGCGCCTCGGCGCCGATGCGGTAGGCGGCGACCTCGACCGCCGCCGGCAGTCGCTCCGGCTGCGAGCCGGTGAAGCGCAGTCGCAATCCGAGCGTCTCCCCCAGCTGCTGGAGCGCGCCGGCCAGGCCGAGTTCGTCGAGCGCCGGTGGACGCAGGTCGTGGGCCATTCGGCGCAGCGTGCCGAGCGCGGTGCGGGCAGCGTCCTGGAGCAGGCCGAGCCGGTCGGCCGCCGCCGTCGGATCGTCGGCGACCAGGGTGCGGACGACGCCGAGCTGCATCGCCAGGCCGGCCAACGTCGGCCCGACCTCGTCGTGCAGGTTCCGTCGCAGCCGCCGCCGTTCCTCCTCGCGGGCGACGACCAGGCGCTCGCGACCGGCCCTCAGCTCGTCGGCCAGCCACACCGCCTGGACGGCGATCCCGCCGTGGCGGCCCAGGTCGGCGAGCAGGCGGCGCTCGTCGGCGGTCGGCTCGCGGCCCGGGCCCCAGGCGACACTCAGTGCCCCCAGCTCCGCCGTCCCGCTCACCAGCGGCGCGTCGTCATCGAGCCCGTGGGGTGGGCGGCGCCCACCTCGGCCCGGGCGCGGCCCGCCGCGGCCGCCGCCCACGGCACCCGCAGCGAGGCCGCGGCACTGGCGGCGAGTCCGGCGAGCACGCCGTCGAGGTCGGTCGCGGTGCGTGCTCTCGGCGAGGCGCCGCAGCGCGAGGTAGGGTCGGCGAGGTCGCGGCGCAGGAGGCGGTCGACGATCGCAGCAGGCGGACCCCAGGGGTGCGCGGCGAGGGCCAGCGCACCGACGATCGTGCCGGTGGCGAAGGCGGTCAGCCGGTCGTCGGAGAGCGCCGCCACCAGCGCCGTCAGCGCGCCGATCAGGGCGGCGAGCACGGTGACCACCAGCGTCTCCCGCACCAGGGCGGCCACCGCACGGGGCCGCCGGCCGAGCGCGGCGGCGGTGAGCGCGGTCGCCAGCACCGCCGAGCCGAGGACGTCGAGCACGTCGGCGGCCGGCGGCCACGCGGCGTGGCCGAGCACGACGACCAGCACCATCGTGGTGGCGGCGAGCAGCACCGTGACGACGCGCGCCCGCTCGTCGGGCGTCGCGCCACGAGGCGCAGGACGACCGCGGCCAGGCAGCAGAGCAGCGGCAGCTGGAGCACGTACCACGTCCAGGCCCTCGACCGCAGGCCCCACGCCGGCGGGCAGCAGACCGGCCGGGTTCGGGACGTCGCGCAGCGCCGTCGGCACCGACGAGTCAGGTCCTGCGGCGGTTCCCGACGCGGTGGCGAAGACCAGGACGAGGGCCAGCTGGACGGCGGCGACCGCACCGACGGCGGGCCGCCAGCGCGGCGAGGGCAGGCGCCCGTCCGGGAGGAGGACCAGCAGCAGGCAGGCGCCGACCGCGAGCAGGGCGGAGAACCGGTCGGTGAGCCAGATGGCCCACCCGACGCCGGCGGCCGGTGCGGCCCCGGCCGCGACCGCGCGGGTCCACTGGTCGGCCAGGCCGGCGGCGGCGAACAGCACGGCCTCGCCGAGCGCCAGCCAGCCCAGCGGCAGGCGGGGCCGTGCGGCGGCGACCAGGACGCCGGGAACGACCCAGACCGCGGTCATGACCGGCGACTTCCACGTGCCGGCGTCGCCGGTGCGCCAGCCGAGCCACGCGGCCAGCACCGCGGCGAGGACGGCGGCGACCCCGAACCCGGCCGCGCCGGCACGTGCTGCCGTCGCGACCGGGCGCAGGGAGTCGGTGTCCGGCATGGGAGTCAGGATCCGGCCGGTCCGGCGGCCTGGCCAGAGGCGGCTCCCCGGTTCCACCCGTTCCAGGTCGCCTCCGGCATGCGCAGGAGGTGCACGCCCAGCCATCCCCAGGCGACGACCAACAGCAGGTGCGGGTCGATCGAGCCCAGCGGCGGGAGCAGGAAGTCCCACAGCAGGAAGGCGACCATCAGCACGACCGCCGCCCTGGGGAAGCCGGCCCGCCAGGCCGCGACGCCGAGCAGGAGCAGGCCGAGGAAGCTGCCGATCAGGTGGGGCAGGAGCGCGGCGAGGACGACCCCGGGGTCGCCGGCCAGACCGTCGTTCAGCCGGACGGCGTCGCCGACGCCCAGCACCGACGGTGCGACGGTGCCGCTGACGTACCCCATCGCGAGGACGTTGCCGAAGCCCCACATGCCCCAGACCACGAGCGGCACGGCAACCGCCGTCAGCCGACGTGCGGAGTACCGGAACGTGGGCCACGCCGAGCAGGCCCGGGAGCATCACGAGCGAGCTCAGCAGCAGCACCGTCTGCTCCAGCCGGTGCAGCAGCGGTTCGCCCGCCGACCAGGCGATCTGCTCGTCGAAGGACATCTCCCCGGTCAGCAGGGTGAGCAGGAACTGCGGCAGGCCGTTGAGCAGCCCGGCGAGGATCAGGCAGATCCCCGCGGTCCGGCGCAGTGCGCGGCTCCACGGCGGTGCGGTACCCGTCCGGGCGACGGGGGCGGGCGGCGCGGTGGCGGTCATGGCGGGTCCTCCCGGGAACGCGGATGGGGCGCCGACATGCTCACCGGCCGCCGTGCGGGCCCACATGGTGCAGATGTCCCATTCGGAGTACCGGTGCCGCTTTCCATGGCGCGCGCGGGTCCGAGAGCGGATCCTGTGCGCGCCCGTCGTCCCGAAGGAGTTCCGCCGTGCACCTGCGCCTTGGCTCGGTCATCGCTGCCGTACTCGTCGGCCTGGTCCCCGGCCCGGGAGCCCCCGCTCCGGCGGCCGCGGCCGTACCGACGGTCGACCACGTCGTCCTCGTGTCGGTCGACGGGCTCAATCCCGACGCGATCCGCCAGCTGGGCCGCGCCGGGGCGCCGACCTTCCACCGGCTCATGGACCAGGGCGTGTCCACGCTGAACGCCCGGACGGTCCACGAGGCCACGCAGACGCTGCCGAACCACACCTCGATGGTCACCGGGCGACCGGTCACCGCGACCGGCGGGCACCGGGTCACGTTCAACGAGGACAACGGCTCGACCGTCCACGCGCGCGCGGGGACGTACGTGGCGAGTGCCTTCGACGTCGTCCACGACAACGGCGGGTCCACCGCCCTGTACGCCGGCAAGGAGAAGTTCGACTTCCTCGACCGCAGCTGGAACGGCACGTACGGCGCCGTCGACCGGACCGGCGTCAACAACGGGCGCGACAAGATCGACCTCTACCGCCGGGCGACGCCGAGCGTGCTCACCGACGCACTGATCTCCTCGCTGCGCACGGCGCCGAGGGACCTCTCGATGATCCACTACCGCGGTCCGGACGGCGTCGGCCACGCGCAGGGATACATGAGCGGCGCCTACCTGAACGAGGTGACCAACACCGATCGGATGATCGGCCGGCTGCTGGACGCGATCGCGGGCAGCCCGTCGCTGCGGGCGTCGACGGTCGTGGTCGTCACCTCCGACCACGGTGGGCTGGGCACCTCCCACGCGGACGCCACCCGGGCGGTGAACTACACGATCCCGTTCTTCGCGTGGGGCGCCGGCGTGGACGCCGGTGGCGACCTGTACGCGCTCAACCCCGATCGGGCGAACCCGGGGACGTCGCGACCGACGTACGCCGCCGCTCCGCAGCCGATCCGCAACGCCGAGGCCGGCAACCTCGTCACCGAGCTGCTCGGTCTGGGCGCCGTTCCCGGCAGCCGGATCAACCCCACCCAGACGCTCGACGTCGCATGAGCGTGCACGTGGTCCTGCACGGCGATCCGGACGGCGGACCCGATGTCCGGTTCGAGGACGCCGACCTGCCCGTCGAACGCGGCGGTTCCTACGGGTACCACGTCGGCTCGGGCGGCGAGCTCATCGTGCTGATCGACGAGCACGGCGAGAGCCGCGTGGAGCGGGTGTTCGGGCCGACCACCTGGCACAGCGTGACGGGGGTCGTCTGGCGCAAGGGCATGCTGCTGCGCTGAGCCGATCCCGTGCCGGAAACCCTTGTCGCGGAGCGGCGTCGGGCGGATCGTCGGCGTCCCGGGGGCGTGGGTCCCGCCGGATCGAGGGGCTCGGTGAGCGGCGATGCGACGGCGCAGCTTCGGGTTCGCGGCGGGTGGTGCGCTCCTCGCGTGGGCGCTCGTGCTGCCGCCGGCACAGGCGGCGCCGGATCCGCGACCGCCCCTGTCCGACGTCCTCGCGGTCGACCCGTCCACCGTGGACCCGCCGGACGACGTCGCCTCCGCCCTGGCGGTCACCTGCCCACCCGCCGGATCCGGCGTTCGCACCTCGGCGCCCGGCAGCGGCAAGACCGTTGCGCTGACCTTCGACGACGGCCCCGGCCCGCACACCACCGCGATGCTGCGGGTGCTCGAGGACGCCGGTGTGGCCGCCACCTTCTTCGACATCGGCGTGAACATGACGGTGCGGCCGGAGGTCGTGAGCGCGCTGCACTCGCAGGACTACCTGCTCGGCAACCACTCGTGGTCCCACCCGGACATGACGGGACTGTCGTCGGCCGGACAGGCAGCGGAGATGGACCGGGCCTCGGCGCAGCAGCGGTCGATCGTCGGAGACTCCCCCTGCGTGTTCCGGCCGCCGTACGGCGCCTACAACAGCACGACGCTGAGCCTGGCCCAGTCGCGCGGGATGTCGGTGTGGAACTGGTCGGTCGACACGGGCGACTGGGAGGCGCCACCGTCGGGGACCACCGCCTGGACCAACCTCATCGTGTCGCGGGCGCAGGCCGGTGGCAGCCAGACCCACCCCGTGATCCTCATGCACAGCCAGCCCGACGGTTCGGCATCGACGCTGGCCGCACTGCCGCGGATCATCACCTACTACCGCGACCGCGGGTACACCTTCGTCGACCTGCTGGGCCGGCAGGCGGTCCGGCCGGTCACGGGCGACTGGGACGGCGACGGCCTCGACACCCCTGGCGTCGTCCGCGGCGGCACCTGGTACCTCCGCAACAGCAACTCCAGCGGGCCGGCGGACATCATTCTGAACTTCGGCTACTCGTACGACCGGGCGGTCGTCGGCGACTGGAACGGCGACGGCGTCGACACCCCGGGCGTCGTCCGCGGCAGCACCTGGTACCTGAAGAACACCAACACCCCCGGCGACACCGGTCGCACGACGCTGACCTTCGGCTCGAGCTCGTACAAGGCGGTGGCCGGCGACTGGAACGGCGACGGGATCACGACTCCGGGCGTCGTCACGCCCGGAGGCACCTGGCACCTGCGGGCCACCAACGCCGCGACGAGCGACAAGACCGTGCTGACCTTCGGCTCCGGCTACCGGCCGGTGACCGGCGACTGGAACGGCGACGGGACGACGACCCCCGGGGCCATCTCCGGGACGACGTGGCACCTGCGCGACTCGAACGCCGCCTCCAGCGGCAAGCTGACGATCACGTACGGGGCGTCGACCGACCGGCTGGTCACCGGCGACTGGGACGGCGACGGCGACACGACGCCGGGCGTGGTGCGCGGCGATTCGTGGTTCCTGCGGAACTCGAACAGCAGCGGCGGCGCGCACACGTCGTTCACCTTCGGGCCGTGAGTCGCACTCCGCTGCGCTAGGCCCGAGCCGGAATCGTCGTTCCTAGCAGTGCTGGTGCCCTGTCAGACTGCCCGATATGGCGACTGTCTACGAGGCTGCCGGCGGCAGAGCGGGCCTCGAGCGCCTGGCCGCCGCATGGCATGACCGCGTGATGGCCGACGAGGTCGTGAGTCATGCCTTCAGCCATGGATTCAGCCGTCACCACGTTCCGCGACTCGCCGCCTATTGGGCCGAGGCACTCGGAGGCCCGCATTCCTACACCGATGCCTTCGGTGACGAGACGTCCGTGGTGCGCATGCACAGCGGGAACGGGCCCCACGACGAGATGAACCACCGCGCAGTCGCTTGCTTCGAGCAAGCGTTGACCGACGTGGGATTCGGTGAGGAACATCCCGTTCGGGCGGTGCTGCGCGATTACTTCGCCTGGGCGACCTTCGAGACGATGAACCGGTACCACCGGTCCCCCGATGACGTGCCGGAGGGCATGCGGATTCCGGCGTGGTCATGGGATGGCCTCGTCGAAGGTGGCTGATAGCTCGCGTTCGGCCGACCGTTCATCGAGGTTACTCCTACCCACCAGCCGCTGTGGCGTCTCAGCGTTGTCTCGTCGCAGCGAGACGAGGGCCGGCGTCCCGCGACAGACCTGCCGACCCACTTCTGCCGTGGCGCGCTCAGCGCGACAGTGCGACGACCCGCCACACGGATCCGCCGCGTCGCCCGCACCGCCAGGCCGTTCTCCGCGAGCACGGCGAGCATGGCCGCGGGCGGATGCGTGAACGCGCGGAACTCGCTGCCGGCCAGCCGCAGGAAGAGGTTCTGGGTGCCCACGAGCGTCCGCGAACACGACGTTGCGCGGCGGATGGCTGAAGACCAGGTGCCGACGGGTGCGTCCGGCCGCCGCCGCCAGCAGCCGCCCGTAGTCGGGATAGCAGCACACGACCCGGTGCAGGACGACCACGTCGGCCGGCTCCACGGCGGTCGGCTCGGCCGCGATGTCGACCAGCCGACGCTGCACGCGACCTGTCAGCCCCTTCTCGACGAGCAGCCGCTCGGCCTCGGCGTCGTAGGCCGGCGACAACTCGAGGCTGGTGGCCGACGCGGCGCCCCGCTCGAGCAGCTCGACCTGGATCTCGCCGACGCCGCCGCCGATCTCCAGCACGGTGGCGCCGTCGATCCCCGCCTCGGCCAGCAGCTCGACCATGCGGCGAGCGGTCCGATCCAGCCCACGGCGGCGGTACCGCCTGGCCCGCATGCGGGCGAAGCGCCGGCCGAACACCCGGTCGCACCCGCGGGGATCGCAGCAACCGCCCACGGCGCGAGTGTGCCACCGCGGCGGGCCGTCCGGCCTGCCCGTGCCGGGCCGTGCCGGGCCGGGCCGGGCCGGGACCGTCCGACGATCAGGCGGCGCGGGTGTCCACGAGCGAGGCGAACACGATCACGTTGTCCTCGTAGCTGCGCGCGCCGGCGTCGAAGGCCCCGCCGCAGGTGATCAGTCGCAGCTGCGGATCGTCGGTGTTGCCGTAGACCTCGATGCTCGGGAAGTCGTCCTTCCGGTGCCGCTCGACCCGGTCGACGGCGAACACGGCCACCGTCCCGTCGGCACGGGTCACCGAGATCTCGTCGCCGGACTCCATCGCGCCGAGGTCGAAGAAGACGCCGGGTCCCCACTCGGCCGAGTCCACGTGACCGAGGATCGTCGCGGGACCGACGGCGCCCGGCTCGGGCCCTCGGCTCGTACCAGCCGGCCTCGTCGTCCCGCTGCAGCGGCGGCACCTCGACGCTGCCGTCACCGTTCAGACCCAGGGTCATCAGGTCGGTCTGCACGTCGATCGCCGGAATGGCCAGCGAGACGGGCTCGGCGACGTCGTCGGCAGGAGGCTCGGACGGCGGCGGTGCCGACTCCGAGGGTGATGACGAGGACGGTGCCGGAACCGAGTCCGACGGCGTCGGCGCGGGGTCGTCCGTCACGGCCGCCACCTGCGGCGCACGCTGCTGTCCGGTCAGGGCGATGACGAGCGCCACCACCGCGACGACAGCGAGTACGGCCGAGAGCACGGCCCACGTGCGGACGCCGGGCGCGGAGCGGTCGATCACGGTTCCTCCTGGGAAGCGGCGGGGTCAGGGCCGCGGTAGGGGCAGAGAAAGAGAGCCCGCGCCGCGCGGAGGTTCCGGCACCCCGCGCGGCGCGGACGTCAGGTCAGGCCTGCTCGCCGGCCGAACGACGGCGGTAGGCCACGGCACCGGCAGCAGCGGCACCGGCGAGCGCGACAGCACCCACGCCGATGGCAGCCGACTGCTCGACGCCCGCGGTGCCACCGGCACCGGTCTCGGCGCCGCCCGCCGGCATGGCACCCATCTGCGCCGCGGCGAACGCGCCGCAGGCGGCCGGCGCGGTGGCCTCCATCGGCAGCGACGGGTCGAGGTCGCTCATGACGTCGCCGTCGTAGGTGCCGCTGCCGTCCTTGTCGACGCCGTGCAGCACGAGCACCGCCGTGCCCTCGTCGAAGGCGGCGTGGACGTCGTCGCTGACCTCGAAGGTCCGCTCGTAGACGATCGTCACCGTCGGTCGGGAAGCGGTCGACGGCCAGGCCGCTGTCCGGGCTGGTGTCGCCCTCGGTGGTCAGCGAGGCGCCGATGTCGCCGTAGAACGGCGCACCCTCGGTCACGCTGACGAAGCCGT
Source organism: uncultured Actinomycetota bacterium (assembly GCA_963777095.1). GTDB lineage: Bacteria > Actinomycetota > Actinomycetes > Mycobacteriales > Geodermatophilaceae > CAVZOY01. Next base: position 338,856 of record CAVZOY010000004.1, on the reverse strand, counting down.
CACCGTCGGAGTCGTCGGCGTCGGTCGGGCAGGTGCCCTCGGCGCCGATGTGGAAGTGCTGCGCGTGGGGAGCGCCCTCGACCAGGCCGCTCGCCTCGATCATGACGGTGGCCTGGTTGCCCTCCAGGGTCACCATGCCGGTGCCGGAGACACCGGACTCGTTCAGCGCGGACAGATCGGCCTGGAAGCTGCCGTCAGCGGCCTGAGCGGCCGACATGGTCAGGAGCGGGAACACAGCCGCGGCGATGGCCACGGTCGGAAGTGCGAATGCCTTGCGCAAGGGACTCCTCCTCGAGTCTCGACCCCTCCGCCGGGAGGCGAGGGCGTCCCGGAGACGTCGGTGCGCCTCCGGTGGAGCAGGCGCGCGCATGGGGCGCACCCCGTGGACGAAGCCGGGAAGGGGCTCCTCGACGAACGGGTCCCCCGGCTGGCGGATCGCTCCTCGTGCCGTCCACGCACGTCGTTCGCTGCGGATGCCCAGATCGGTTCACTTCAAACGCGCGCAACTCGATCGTGGACATAACGGTTGTGCCACAGACAGACGCGTGTGACGGTCAGCAGGAGAAGCCCCCAGCCGTCAGGCTGATCGAGTGGGCGGCGACATCCGGAGAGAGGCGACATCCAGAGGAGCGTGCGGACGAATGCCGGGCATGCGCCGTCGACCGCCCACCGCTGACCGCGGCCCGCCGTGGCCTCGCAGTCCTCGTGGCGACCTGCCTCGCGACGCTGGGCTGCTGGCGGCGGGCATGTCCGCCGCCCGGGCCCACGACGCGCTCGTCGGCTCCTCCCCCGACGCCGGCGCGACGCTCGATGCCGCGCCGACCGAGATCGAGCTGCAGTTCAGCGGGGCCATCCAGGAGCTCGGCACCCAGGTCGCGGTGACCGCATCCGACGGCACGTCCGTCGTGGACGGGCCCGTGCAGGTCGACGGCACCGGAGTGGTGCAGCCGTTGACCCCCGACCTGCCGGCCGGCGACTACACGGTCGAGTGGCGGGCGACCTCCGCCGACGGGCACCCGCTGTCGGACGAGTTCTCGTTCACCGTCGCCGGCGGCGCCTCGGCGTCGGCGAATGCGATGAGCTCGGAGGCGGCGACGGTCGTCGGCGAGGCGTCGGCCACGAGCTCCACCGACTCGTCGTCGGGCATGTGGATCGGCGGAGGTGCGGCGGTCGTCCTCCTGGTCGCGGTGCTGGTCGCCGTCCGGCAGCTCCGCCGGCGGTCGTGACCGTCGTCCGGCCCCCGTCGGCGCCGCCGGACACCGGGACGGCGACGACGGCCGTCCCCCGAACGGCCAGGCCCACCGCGGCGCTGGTCGTCGCGGCCGGCACCGCGTTGCTCGCGGTCCTGGTCCTCGCGCTGGTCGTCGGCGGCAGCCTGCCGGCGCGCGTCGCACCGGGACTGCCGCAGGCCGGCCCGCTGGTCGACTGGATGCTGCCGGTGGCCACCTTCGCCGCGCGGCTCGCCGCCGTCGGCACCGTCGGGACGCTCGTCCTCGCCGCGTTCCTCGTGCCGGTCTCCGGTCCGGCGCTGCCGGACGCCGGTCGCCGATCGGTCCGCGCCGCCTCGGGCTGGGCACTGGCGTGGGCGGTCGCCACGCTGCTCACCGGCCCGCTCACCCTCGTCCGGCTGGTCGGGACGACGCCGACCGCCGACTCGGTGCGCACCTTCGTCGGCCTCCCCGCCGGACGCAGCGTCGCGATGGTGACCGTGCTGGCCGCGGTCGTCGCCCTCCTCGCCCGGCGCTGCCGGACGGCGTTCGACGCCATGGCCCTGCTGGCGCTCGCGGCGGCCGGCGTGGTCGGGCCGGTCGTCACGACGGGTCACTCCGCGGCCGAGGGCGACCACCTGCTGGCGATCAGCGTGCTCGGCACGCACGTGCTCGGCGCCTCGGTGTGGGTCGGTGGACTGGCCGCCCTGCTGCTGCACGCGCGGGGCCGCGACGTGCTCGGTCCGGCGGCGACCCGGTTCTCGACCCTGGCCCTGGGCTGCTTCGTCGTGGTCGGCGGCACCGGAATGACGGCCGCCTGGGTCGTCCTGGGATCGAGCACCGACGGCCTCGCCGCGGCCCTGGGCACCGGCTACGGCGCGCTGCTGATGGTCAAGACCGCCGCACTGGTCGTCCTCGGCGGGTTCGGGCTCTGGCACCGGCGCCGCACCCTGCCGCTGGCTCCGCGAGGGCCGACCCGGCGCCTTCCGCCGCTTCGCCGTCGTCGAGGTCGCCGTCCTGCTGGCGACCGTGGCCGTGGCGGTCGCGCTCGCCGGCTCCCCGCCGCCCGCATCGGCGTCCGGCTCCCCCGGTCCGACGACGCCGTCCGCGGCGGAGCCGGAATCCGACCCGATGGCCGGCCACGACCACGGCGAGCTCTCCGTCGGCGTGCTGATCGACGACACGCGCTTCCACGTCCCGCAGCCGGTGGACGCCGGTTCGACGGTGACCGTCTTCAACAGCAGCGACACCGACGCCACGATCACTGCCGACGACGGCTCCTTCGACCTCGTCGTCCCGGGCCACGCGCTGGTCACCTTCGCGGCGCCCGACCAGCCGGGCAGCTACGCCTTCGGCAGCCGAGCCGACCCGGCGTACCGGGACGTGCTCCTGGTCGAGTGACCCGACGGCGATCCGGTTCGGCGCCGTCCGCGCGGCCCGTCGGGCGCGGATGACAGGATCGCGCCGATGACCGCGCACCCCCGCACCACGGTCGGACGGCGTCCCGCGTGACGGCGACGCCCTTCCCCCCGACCGGCGAACTGGCCCGGACGATGGCCGGGCTCGACTGGGCCGCCACCGCCGTCGGCCCGCCGGAGACGTGGCCGGAGGCGCTGCGCGGCATCGTGCGCGTGCTGCTGACCTCACGGTTCTCCATGTGGATGGCGTGGGGTCCCGAGCTCACGATGTTCTACAACGACGCCTACCACCGGGACACGCTGCAGGCCAAGCACCCGTGGGCGCTGGGCCGGCCGGCGCGCGAGGTGTGGGCGGAGATCTGGCCCGACATCGGCCCGCGGATCCGGTCGGTGCTCGAGACCGGCATCGCCACCTGGGACGAGGACCTGCTGCTGTTCCTCGAGCGCAGCGGCTATCCCGAGGAGAGCTACCACACGTTCTCCTACAGCCCGCTGGCCGACGAGACCGGCCGGACGCAGGGGATGCTCTGCGTGGTCACCGAGAACACCGGCCGCGTGCTCGGCGAACGACGGATGAGCACGCTGCGCGACCTCGCCGCGGCGGTCGCCGAGACCCGCTCCGAGCAGCAGGTGCTGGACGCCGTGGCCACCCAGCTCGGCCGCAACCGGCACGACCTGCCGTTCACGCTGACCTACCGCTTCGGCGACGACGGCACCGCCCGCCTCGGCGGTGCGAGCGGCGGCGTCACGCGCACGTCCGTCGGGCTCGACGTCCTCCCCGCCGGCGGCGACGGTGCCCGCTGGCCCGTCGCCGACCTGCGCAACGGACGCCCGGCCGTCGTCGATCTCGGCGAGCTGCGCGGCCGACCTGCCCGGCGGGGCGTGGCAGCGCCCGCCGGACCAGGCCGCGCTGCTGCCCTTCGGTGGCGGGCAGCCCGGCGACACCGCCGGCTTCCTGGTCGTGGGGCTCAACCCGTTCCGGCCGTACGACGAGGACTACCGCGGCTTCCTCGAGCTGCTCGCCGGCCAGATCGGCTCCGGGCTGGCCAACGCCGGCAGCTACGAGGCCGAGCGCCGGCGGGCCGAGGCGCTCGCCGAGCTCGACCGCGCGAAGACGGACTTCTTCTCCAACGTCAGCCACGAGTTCCGGACGCCGCTGACGCTGATCATGGGCCCGGTCGACGAGCTGCGCGCCGCACCCGTCGTGCAGGCCGACACCCGGCTGCACCAGGAGATCGAGACCGTCCACCGCAACGCGCAGCGGCTGGGCAAGCTGGTCAACACGCTGCTGGACTACTCCCGGCTGCAGGCCGGCCGGATCACCGCCCGGTTCGAGCCGGTCCCGCTCGGGGCGTTCACCGCCGAGCTGGCCAGCGTGTTCCGCTCCGCGTTCGAGCGCGCCGGGCTGACCTTCACCGTCGACTGTCCCCCACTCGGCGAGCACGTCCACGTCGACCGGGACATGTGGGAGAAGGTCGTCCTCAACCTGCTGTCCAACGCGCTGAAGCACACCTTCGACGGCGGGGTCACCGTCTCGCTCCGGGACGGCGACGGCGCCGCCGTGCTCACCGTGGCCGACACCGGCACCGGCATCCCGGCCGACGAGCTGCCGCGGCTGTTCGAGCGCTTCCACCGCGTCGAGGGCGCGCGGTCGCGCTCCGGCGAGGGCAGCGGCATCGGCCTGGCGCTGGTCACCGAACTGGTCGCGCTGCACGGCGGCACCGTCATGGCCGAGAGCACGGTGGGCGAGGGCACGCGCTTCGTCGTCACCCTGCCGACGGGCACCGCCCACCTGCCGGCCGACCACATCGTCCCGGCGGCCGGGGAGATCGCCGTCTCCCCCGCCGCCCAGCCGTTCGTCACCGAGGCGCTGCGCTGGCTGCCCGGCGGCGAGGAGGCCGCCGAGGCCGCACCCGCGCCGGCCGACGCCGTCGCCGAGCCGCCGGCGGTGGCCGGCCGCGTGCTCGTCGCCGACGACAACGCCGACATGCGCGAGTACGTGCGGCGCCTGCTGAGCTCCCGCTACGACGTCACGCTCGCGTCGAACGGGCGCGAGGCGCTGGACCAGGCCCTCGCGGACCCGCCGGACCTCGTCGTCAGCGACGTGATGATGCCGGAGCTCGACGGCATGCAGCTGCTGGCCGCGCTGCGCGGCGACCCGCGGACGGCGCGGGTGCCGGTGGTCATGCTCTCCGCGCGGGCCGGTCAGGAGGCGGCCGTGGAGGGCCTCTCCGCCGGCGCCGACGACTACCTGGTCAAGCCGTTCTCCGCGGAGGAGCTGCTCGCGCGCGTGGGTGCGCACCTGCGGCTCGGGCAGGTGCGGCGGGAGGCCGAGGAGCGCTTCACGGCCATGGCCGACCTCGCCCCCGCGCTCATCTGGGTCGCCGACGCGGCCGGCGGCCGGACGTTGATCAACCAGGGCTGGCGGCAGTTCACCGGTCGCGACGTCAGCGGCGAGCTCGGCAGCGGGTGGGAGACCGGTCTGCACCCCGACGACCGGGCGCGCTACACGACGGCGGTGTCGGACGCCGTCAAGAAGCGGTCCGGCTGGGAGGTCGAGTTCCGGCTGCGGCGCGGGGACGGCGCCTACCACTGGTTCCTCGAGCGCGCGGTGCCCATCGGCAGCGGGCAGAAGGTCGTCGGCTTCGTCGGCACGTGCACCGACATCAACGCGCAGTTCCGGGAGAGCGAGCGGCAGGCGCTGCTGGCCTCGCTCGGCGCGGCGCTCGACGAGGAGACAGATGTCGAGGGTCAGCTGCGCCGGCCTCGCGCGGCTGACGGTCGACCGGCGGCTGGCCGACCTGTGCACGGTCCGCCGGGTGGACGACGACGGCGCCATGCGCATCGCCGCGGTCGCGGCCGCGGACCCGGCCGCCGAATCGGCACTGGGCGCGCTCCCCCCGCAGACCGACCTGGGGCCGCTTCCGGTCGACGGGCGCGCGGTGCTGCACCAGCGAATTCCCGACCTGGCGTCCGCAGGGCCGGGCCGCGTCCGACCCGGACCACGCCTCGTTGCAGCGGCTGATCGCCGTGCGGTCGGCGCTGGTCGTGCCGCTCTCCGCGCGCGGCCGCATGCTGGCGGTGCTGGGCCTCGGCCGGCGGGCCGACGCACCCGAGTACAACGAGGACGACCGCGTCCTGGTCGAGGAGTTCGCCTCCCGGGCGGCGCTCGCTCTGGACAACGCGCTGCTCCTGGTCGAGGAGCGGGCCAGCGCGGGCAGGCTGGCGCTGCTGCAGCAGGCGACGGCGGAGCTGTCGGCGGCGACGACCCCGCTGCAGGTGGCCGCCGTGACCGCAGCGCAGGTGCGCCGCCTCATCGGCGAGACGCCGGAGCTCGGCGTCTTCGAGGTCGACCGGCACCACCGCTCGTTGACGGCGCTGGCGCTCTCCGGCCTGCCCGAGGGCTCGGGCGCGGCCTGGACGTCGGTGCCGTTGAGCTCCACCGCGCCGGTGACCGCGGCGGTCAACCAGCGACGGCCCCGTGTGGATCGAGGACGTCCACGACCGGGACGACCCCGAGGTGCGCGCGCTGTCCGACGTCGCCCGGGAGATGGGCGACATCGGCATCGCGGCCACCGTCGCCCTCCCGCTCATCGCGGCCGGACGCACGGTGGGCGTGATCGGGCTCGGCTACCGGCAGACCCGCCGGATGATCCCGACCGAGCGGGAGATGCTGCTCGCCGTGGCCGAGCAGTGCGCGCAGGCCCTCGACCGCGCGCGGCTCTACCGATCGGAGCAGCGGATCGCCGAGACGCTGCAGCGCAACCTGCTCCCGCAGGCGCTGCCGACTGTCGACCGGCTGGCGTTGGCCGCGCGGTACCTGCCGGGCGCCGAGGGCACGCGGGCCGGCGGCGACTGGTACGACCTGATCGAGCTCGACGAGCACCGCGTGGCGATCGCCGTGGGCGACGTCGTCGGTCAGGGACCGGCCGCCGCGGCGGTCATGGGACAGCTGCGCAGCGCCCTGTCGACCGCGCTGCTGCAGGGCAGCTCCCCCGCCGATGCGCTCGAGCTGCTGGACCGCTTCGCCGCCCGGCTGCCGGGGTCGACGGCGTCCACCGCGGCGTGCCTGGTGGTCGACCGCGAGCGCGGCGAGGTGACGTGGGCCCGCGCCGGCCACCTGCCGCCCCTGCTGCTCGCCCCGGAGGGTGCGGAGCTGCTCGACGGCGCCGGTTCGGGCACGGTGCTCGGCGTCCCCGGCCGCCGTCCGTACACGGAGGGGACGCTGCCGATCGGCCCCGGCAGCTGCCTCGTGCTGTTCACCGACGGTCTGGTCGAGCGACGCGGCGAGGACCTCGACGCCGGGCTGCAGCGGCTGGTCAAGGCCGCGGACCGGCTCTCCCACCTCGATCCCGAGCGGCTCGCGACCGCACTGCTGCGGGATCTGCTGGCCGACACCGACCAGCCCGACGACGTGGCCATGGTGCTGGCCCGGCTGCTGCCGCTGCCGCTGGCCGAGACCTGCCCGGCGCAGCCGGAGCAGCTGGCCGCCATCCGCCGGGCAGTGCGCACGTGGGCGTACGCATCGGCGCTCGACGACGAGACCACCGACGACCTGCTGCTGGCCATCAACGAGGCGGCCGCCAACGCCGTCGAGCACGCCTACGGCACCGGGCCGGCCGGCCTCGTCGACTACTCCCTGACCCGGGCGGACGACGGCTCGATCGAGGTCGTCGTCCGCGACCACGGCGCGTGGCGCCCGCCGCCGGCCGACAGCGGCTCGCGCGGGCGCGGGCTGGCGCTGATCCGCCGGCTCGCCACGGACGTCGAGGTCGAGCACCCCGAGCCGGACGGCGGGACGGCGGTGCGGTTCCGCGTCCTGCCGGCGCCCGTCGCCGACTGACCCTCGGGTTCCGCACCGGTCGGTCGTCGCTCGACGGCGCTCGTGGCGAGGACGATGCCGATGCCGGTGCCCACTCGTGCAGGTCCAGCACCTGGCCCGGCAGCTGGCCTTTCGCGCCTACGGCTGAGTGCCTCCGAGCACCCGGCCGAGGATCTGGGCCGCCCGCTCGAACTGGTCCGGCGGCGCGGCCGCGTAGCCCAGCCGCAGGTACGGGCCGTCGGGTTCGGCCGGGAACCACTCGTCGCCGGCGGACACCGCCAGCCCGTCCTGGAGGCACCGCGCCGCGACGGACAGCGCGTCGGCGCCCGGAGGCAGGCGGATCCAGAGCGACAGCCCGCCCCGCGGAACCGCCGGCAGGTCGGCGAGGAGCACCTGCTCGCGCACGGCCGCCACCAGTGCGTCGCGGCGGACGAGGAGCTCGCGGCGCAGCCGCGCGAGGTGGCGCTCCCACGCCGGAGCGGCGAGGACGGACGCCGCGGTCAGCTGCAGCACCGGCGAGACGTACAGGTCGGCCGCCCAGCGGCTGGTGCGGATGCGCTGCATCGCGGGACCTCGGGCCACGAGTGCCGCGACCCGGACGCTGGACGCCATGCTCTTCGTCAGCGAGCGGATGTGGACGACGTGCCCGTCGGGATCGGCGCAGACCAGCGGCGCGGGCGACCGGCCCTCGATCGCCAGATCGCGCGCCCAGTCGTCCTCGACCAGGAAGGCACCGGAGGCGGCAAGGATGTCGAGCACGGCCGCGCGGACGGCCGGGCTCCACGTGGCGCCGGTCGGGTTGTGCCAGGCCGGTTGCGCGTAGACGACCCGCGCGCCGTGCATCGCCAGCACCCGCTCGAGCTCGGCGGGGTCCGGGCCGTCGGGGCGCGAGGCGACGGGAACGACGGTGAGTCCCGCCTCGGCCGCCGCGGCGATCGCACCCCAGAACGTCGGCGACTCCATCACCACGGTGTCGCCCGGCCGCGCCAGCCCCCTGAACGCCGCGACGAGCGCGGCCTGACCGCCGGACGTCACCAGCACGTCGTCCGCGACCACGTCGCACCCGGCCGCGCCGGCGAGCTCGTCGGCGAACAGGTGCCGGAGCGACGGCAGGCCCATGCTGGGGGCCGGTCGTGCGGCGGCCGGGTCCTTGACAGCGCGGGCGAACGCCGACGCGACGAGCGAGCCGGCCTGCAGCGCGGGGAGCGGATAGCCGCTGTGCAGCGCGATCGTGTCGTCCGGCACGCCCCGGAGTCCCGAGCCGGCCTGCTCCGGAACGCCCGGCCGGGGCGGCCCGAGGGCGGCGGCCTGCCAGCTCACGTCCCGGCGCCGGTGCACGCGCGGGGCGGAGACGAAGTTGCCCACGCCGGGCCGCGTCTCGATCCGCCCCTCGGAGACCAGCGCGGCGACGGCGCGCTGCACGGTGACCGGCCCGACCCCGTGCGCGCGGGACAGCTCGCGCGTCGACGGCAGCCGGGTACCGGGCGCCAGCTCGGACACGAGCGTGCGGACGACGGCCGCGACCCGGCGGGCGCTGCTATCGTCGGTCATGTCGGCACACGATAGCGCTATCGCCCCCTTGCCCGCGCCGCTTTCGGCCGGCGTCACCCGCGCAGGGCTCGGCTGGTGCGCTCTCGGCGTCCTGGCGTTCTCGCTGACCGTTCCGCTGACGAGGGTCGCCGTCCACGACCTCGACCCCACCGTCGTCGGCGCGGGCCGGGCCGTCGGAGCCGGCCTCCTCGCCGGCGTCGTCCTGCTGGCGATCCGTCCACGCCTGCCGCGCGGCACGGAGCTGCTGCGGCTGGGCGTCGTGGGCGGCGGCGTGGTCGCAGGCTTTCCGCTCTGCACGTCGGCCGCACTGACCGAGGTCCCCGCGAGCCACGCGGCGGTGGTGATCGGCCTGCTGCCGGCGGCGACGGCGGCCGTCTCCGTCGTCCGGACGCACGAGCGGGTGCCGGGGCGCTTCTGGGCGTGGTCGCTCGCCGGCGCGGCAGCGGTCGTCCTCTTCATCGCGTACGCCGCCGGTGGGCTCGGCACCGTCCGGCCGGCCGACGGCTGGCTCCTGGTCGCGGTGCTGCTCGGCGCGATCGGCTACGCGGAGGGCGGCCTCCTCGCCCGCACGCTGGGCTCCTGGCAGACCATCTGCTGGGCGTTGCTGCTGGCGCTGCCGCTCATGACCGCCCTCACGGCCCTGGCACCTCGCGGCGACCTGGCGAGCGTGGGCCCGGCGGCCTGGGTCGCCTTCGCCTACCTGTCGGGAATCAGCATGTTCCTCGGCTTCTTCGCCTGGTACCGCGGGCTGGCGATCGGCCCGATGGCCCAGGTGAGCCAGGTGCAACTGGTCCAGCCCGTGCTGTCGCTCGGATGGGCGGCGCTGCTGCTCGGCGAGCCTCTCGGGGCATCGGTCGCTGTCCCGGCGCTGGTCGTGGTCGCCTGCGCGGCGTCGGCGGTCCGGGCGCGGCTGCGCCCGGACCTCTGAGTCGCGAGATCCCGCGGTCATCGCCCAGCGGCGTCGCCCCGCGCGGACCATGCTGAGTCCGTGACCGATCAGGCGAGCCGGCCGGAGGTGCACGACGCTCCTGCTGCCACGCCCGGACGAGGGCGCGGGGCCGCCCGCCGTCTGCTCACCCGCACGGTCACGAACGCCTGGAACGACGACATCTTCAGCGAGGCGGCGGCCGCGGCGTTCTGGCAGACGCTGTCCCTGCCGCCCCTGCTGCTCGGCCTGTTCGCCACGCTCGGATACGTGGACGGGCTGTTCGGCCCGGAGACGGCGGTGGCGGTCGAGGAATGGGTGCTGGAGATCGCCGGCGGACTGTTCAGCGAGCAGGCACTCGACGAGATCATCACGCCGACCGTGCAGGACGTGCTGGGCGCCGCCCCCGCCGGCGTCATCTCGGTGGGTTTCCTGATCAGCCTGTGGTCGGGGTCGTCGGCGATGGCCGCGTTCGTCGACGGCATCACGCGGGCGCACGACCAGTACGAGCTGCGCAACCTCGTGTGGCAGCGCGTCCTCGCGATCCTCCTGTACGTCGTCGCGCTGGGCACCGGCATCCTCGCCATCCCGCTGGTGACCCTGGGCCCAGGTCGCCTGATCCCCCTGCTGCCCGACGCCTGGGAGGCCGGGAGCGGCAAGATCGTCGAGTGGCTGTTCTACCCGGGGATCGCCGTGGTGCTGCTGCTCGCCCTGACAACTCTGTACAAGGTGGCGCTGCCGCTGAAGCCGCCTTGGCGCCGCGGGCTGCCGGGTGCCCTGCTTGCGGTCGCCGTGTTCTTCCTCGGGACGTGGCTGCTGCGGGTCTACCTCGACTCGGTGACCGCGGCCGGCGTCACCTACGGTGCACTCGCCGCGCCGATCGCGCTGCTCCTGGCGACGTTCGCGATCGGGCTGGCGATCATCCTCGGCGCGCACCTCAATGCCGCCGTCCAGGTGCTGTGGCCGGCGCATCTCAAGGACGCACGCCGCCGGCTGGAGCGGCACGGGCCAGGCACGAAGGAGCTGCGGCGCACCATCCGCGAGGACCCCGAAGCGGCCGCGGCGATCCTGGAGCAGCTGGCGTACGACGTGCGACGTCCCGAACGTCCGCTGCGGGAGCACCACCCCTCGAGCTCGCCGGAGTGGTAGCCGGAGGGGCGCCGGAGCAACCCCGCCATGTCCTTTGTAGCAGTTTTCGGCCGTTCTCATGAGCTTCGATTTTTCGTTCTAAGGTCGCGGATCTCAGATCGGAGCTGATGCCGTGACCTCTCTTCCCACCAGCGCGTTCGACCTTCCCTCCGACCTCGGCCGCAAGGCCGACCCGGCGCTGATCGCCGCCGACGAGCGGCACTTCGCGGCCATCGCGGAGAGCCTCCAGCAGTCGATCACCGACCTGTCCGATCGCCTCGACGCGGAGCGCAAGGCACCCGGCGGCATCGGCCAGGAGGCCCTGGACCGGGACCTCGAGGTCCACCGGCTGAACGCCCGCCTGCGCACCCTGCGTCGCTTCGGCCTGGACCTGTGTCTCGGCCGCATGGTCGGCACGGACGACGCCGAACCCGTGTACGTCGGACGACTCGGTCTCACCGACAGCGCCGGCCGTCGACTGCTGCTGGACTGGCGCTCCCCCGCGGCCGAGCCGTTCTTCGGAGCCACCCACGCGAACCCGATGGGCCTGGCGAGCCGCCGCCGGTACCGCTGGACCCGCGGGCGGATCAAGGACTACTGGGACGAGGTGTTCACCCCGGACGGGTTCGAGGGGCATGCCGCGCTCGACGACCAGTCCGCCTTCATCGCCAGCCTGGGCACCAACCGCTCGGCGCGGATGCGGGACGTGCTCGGCACCATCCAGGCCGACCAGGACGCCATCATCCGCGCGGGATCCTCCGGCGCCCTGGTGGTCGACGGCGGGCCCGGCACGGGCAAGACCGTCGTCGCCCTCCACCGCGCCGCGTACCTGCTCTACGCCGACTCACGCCTCGATTCCCACCGGGGCGGCGTGCTGTTCGTCGGCCCGCACGAGCCCTACCTCGCCTACGTCGCCGACGTCCTCCCCAGCCTCGGCGAGGAGGGGGTGCCGACCTGCACCCTGCGGGACCTCGTCCCCGAAGGAGCCGCGGCCGGCATCGAGACGGACCCGGACGTCGCCCGCCTCAAGTCGTCGCTGGACGTGGGGACGGCGATCGAGACGGCGGTCCGGTTCTACGAGGAGCCGCCCGCCACGGGGATGACGGTCGAGACCGACTCGGCCGACATCTGGCTGAGCGCCGACGAGTGGGCCGAGGCGTTCGCGGCGCCGGACCCCGGAACCCCGCACAACGAGGGGCGCGACCAGATCTGGGACGAGCTGCTCACGATGCTGGTGGACAAGTACGACGGCGACGAGGACGACGAGCTGCTGCGCAAGTCGCTGCAGCAGAACAGGGAGCTCCTCACGACGTTCAACCGGGCGTGGCCGCTGCTCGATGCGCCCGACCTCGTCGGAGACCTGTGGTCGGTCCCCGCCTACCTGCGCAGGTGCGCTCCCTGGCTCGGCCCGGACGACGTCCGCACGCTGCAACGCGCGGACGCCTCCGCCTGGACGGTGTCCGACCTCCCGCTGCTGGACGCCGCACGGCAGCGACTCGGCGATCCGGAGACGTCGCGGCGCAGACGCCGGCAGGAGGCGACCGTCGCCGCCGAGCGCGAGCGCATGGCCGGCGTCATCGACGAACTCATCGCGGCCGACGACTCCGAGCTGCTGCTGATGACGACCCTGCGCCATCAGGACCTCCGGGACGCCCTGGTCGACGAGGCGGCGCTGCCGACCGCGGATCCGGACCGCCTCGCCGGCCCGTTCGCGCACGTCGTCGTGGACGAGGCGCAGGAGCTGACCGACGCCGAGTGGCAGATGCTGCTGCTGCGCTGCCCGTCCCGCAGCTTCACCATCGTCGGCGACCGCGCGCAGGCCCGGCACGGGTTTCCCGAGTCGTGGCAGGAACGGCTGGAGCGGATCGGGCTCGACCGCGTCGACCTGGCCACCCTGACCATCAACTACCGGACGCCGGCCGAGGTCATGGCGGAGGCCGAGCCGGTCATCCGGGCGGTGCTCCCGGACGCCAACGTGCCGACCTCGATCCGCAGCAACGGGATCCCGGTCGTGCACGCGTCCGTGTCGGAGCGGGATGCGATCCTCGCCGCGTGGCGCACCGAGCACGCCGAGGGCGAGGGGATCGCCTGCGTCATCGGCGACCCTCCGTTCCGGGGGACGCCGCGCGTCCGGTCGCTGACCCCGGAGCTGGCCAAGGGGCTCGAGTTCGACCTGGTCGTGCTCGTCGACCCCGAGGACTTCGGCACGGGCATCGAGGGGGCGGTCGACCGCTACGTCGCGATGACCCGCGCCACCCAGCAGCTCGTCGTCCTCACGAGCAGCCCTCCGGATTGACCGGGTCCATGGCCGCGCACGATGCTGATCAAGGTCTCGCGCTTCCGGACCTCTAGGGTCGGACCCGACCCGGCGGGGCCGGTCGCACGATGCATTCCGGCCACTATCGAGAGCGAGTCCTGCGGGTGTTCGAACGCATTGCCGTCGTGAACCGGGGCGAGCCCGCCGTGCGACTGATCCGCGCGGTCCGCGAGCTCAACGAGGAGCACGGATACGGGATCCGCGTCATCGCGCTGCACACCGAGGACGAGCGGCACGCGACGTTCGTGCGGGCCGCGGACGAGTCCGTCGTCCTCCGGGACACCGGCACGGGCATCCCCTACCTGGACCACGAGGAGCTCGGCCGCGCCCTGCGCGAGAGCCGTGCCGACGCCGCGTGGGTCGGCTGGGGCTTCGTCGCCGAGGACCCGGCGTTCGCCGAGCTGTGCGCCTCCCTCGGCGTCACCTTCATCGGCCCGCCGGCCGACGCCATGCGCCTGCTCGGCGCCAAGATCGAGGCCAAGGTGCTGGCCGAGCAGACCGGCGTCCCGGTGGCGCCCTGGAGCGGCGGCCCGGTGCAGGACGTCGACGACGCCCGCCGCCATGCCGCCACGATCGGCTACCCGCTGATCATCAAGTCCCGCAGCGGCGGCGGCGGTCGCGGCATCCGCATCGTCCGGGCCGAGGCCGAGCTGGCCGACGCGGTCGAGCGGACCCGGATCGAGGCGCAGCGCACCTTCGGCGACCCGATCATCTTCATGGAGCGGCTGGTCGAGGGCGGCCGGCACATCGAGGTGCAGGTCATCGCCGACCAGCACGGCAATGTGTGGGCGCCCGGCGTCCGCGACTGCTCGGTGCAGCGGCGCAACCAGAAGCTGATCGAGGAGTCCAGCTCCCCCGCGCTCACCCCCGAGCAGGACGCCTCGCTGCGGGAGTCGGCGAAGGCGCTGGTCAAGGCCGCCGGCTACGTCAACGCGGGCACCGTCGAGTTCCTCTACCAGCCGACCGAGAAGCTGTTCACCTTCCTCGAGGTCAACACCCGCCTGCAGGTCGAGCACCCGGTCACCGAGGCGACGACCGGGCTCGACATCGTCAAGCTGCAGATCCACGTGGCCGCCGGTGGCCGGCTGGAGGGCGAACCGCCGTCCGAGTTCGGGCACGCCGTGGAGGCTCGGCTCAACGCCGAGGACGCCGACCGGGAGTTCGCGCCCGCCCCCGGCACGGTCGAGTTCGTGCGGCTGCCGACCGGCCCCGGCGTCCGGGTGGACACCGGCATGTCGATGGGCGACGTCATCCCGCCGACCTACGACTCGATGGTCGCCAAGATCATCGCCTGGGGACGCGACCGGCCCGAGGCGCTGGCCCGGCTGCGCGTCGCCCTGCGCGACACCACGGTCGTCATCCGCGGCGGAACGACGACCAAGTCGTTCCTGCTCGACCTGCTGAGCCGCCCGGAGGTGGTCGCCGGCACCGCCGACACGGCCTGGCTGGACCGCGTCGGAACCGGGGGCGGCGCCGATCCGGACGGGAACGCGGCCATCGCGCTCGTCCAGGTCGCGATCGACGTCTCCGATGCCGAGGAGGCGAAGGAACGCGCCGCCTTCCTGGCATCGGCGCGGGGCGGGCGGCCGCGCGCCTCCCACGACGTCGGGCGCGTCGTCGAACTCGGCCACCTCGGGCAGGCCTACAAGCTGACCGTCGCCAAGGTCGATCCCGGCCGCTACCGGGTCGGACTCGGCGGCCGGTACGTCGACGTGACGATGGACCGGCTGAGTGCGCTCGAGAGCCGGCTGGGTATCGGCGGCGAGCGCTTCTCGGTGGTGGCCTCGCACGCGGCGACGTCGCACCTGATCGAGGTCGACGGCGTCACGCACCGGGTCACGCGGGACGAGGAGGGCGTCGTGCGGGCCCCTGCGCCGGCCGTGGTCGTCGCCGTCCGCGCCGGGGTCGGCGACGACGTGGAGGCCGGACAGACGATCGTCGTCCTCGAGAGCATGAAGATGGAGACGGCGGTGCGGGCGCCGGTGACCGGCAAGGTCCGCGAGGTGCTGGCCGGCGTGAACGCCCAGGTGGACGCCGGCGCCGCCCTCATGCGGCTGGACCCGGCCGGGGACGAGGCCGAGAAGGTCGTCGGTGAGCCCGTGGCGCTCCCCGGGACCGAGGCCGCGCCGGCCGGCGTGGACCGCGGGACGGCAGAAGCCCGCCTCGCGTCGATGCAGGCGCTCATCACCGGGTACGACGTCAGCGCCGAGCACGGCCGCCAGCTGGTCTCCGAGTACGTCGGCGCCCGCGGCGACCTCCCGGTGGACGACCCGGAGCTGCTGTCCGCCGAGCTGGCGCTGCTCACGACCTTCGCCGACCTGAGCGAGCTGTCCCGCAACCGCCCGACCAGCGCGGAGGAGCAGGCCGACGAGCAGGTCCACAGCCCGCGCGAGCACTTCCACTCCTACCTGCACTCGCTCGACATCGACCGCGAGGCGCTGCCCGACAGCTTCCGGGCACGGCTGAGCCGTGCGCTGCTGCACTACGGCGTCCAGAGCCTGGAGCCGGGCCCGGCGCTCGAGGAGGCGGTGTTCCGCATCTTCCTGGCCCAGCAGCGGACGGCCGACCAGCTGCCCGTCGTCCTCGCGTTGCTGGACCGCTGGCTCACCGCGGCCGAGCTGCCGGCCGGTCCGCTGCGCGACCAGCTGGCCGAGGTGCTCGACCGGCTGATCGTCGCGACCCAGCTGCGCTACCCGTCGGTCGGCGACGTGGCCCGGGCGGTGCGCTTCCGGTACTTCGAGAAGCCGCTCGTGCAGCAGGCCCGCCAGGAGGTCGTCGAGCAGGCCGAGCGGCTGCTCACCGAGCTCACCGAGTCCTCCGGCGGCCCGGAGGACATGGAGCGGGTGCAGGCCCTGGTCGCCAGCCCCGAGCCGCTGATCCGACTACTGGGGCAGCGGCTCGCCGCGCCCCCGGCCGGCCTCGACCCCGTCCTCGAGGTGCTCACCCGCCGCTACTACCGGCGGCGGCACCTCGAGAACCTCCGGGCGTTCCCCATCGACGGGCGCACGTGCGTCACCGGCGACTACGAGTTGAACGGTGAGCGGCTGCACCTGGTCGCGCTGATGACCCCGGCCGACCAGCTCCCCGGCACGCTGAGCGAGGTCGCGCGGCTGGTCACCGAGACGGCCGACCCGTCGTCCGTCGTCGTCGACCTGTACCTCTCGTGGCCGGACCGTCCGACGGATCCCGACGAGCTCAGCGACCGGCTGCGCGATCGGCTGTCGGAGTTCGACGTCCTCCGCTCGACCCGCCGGGTGACCGTCACGGTCGCCACCCGGGCCGGCGAGATCGAGACGGTGACCTTCCGGCCCGACGGCGATGGGCTCGCGGAGGAGCACGTCATCCGCGGGATGCACCCGCTGACCGCGCAGCGGCTCGACCTCTGGCGGCTGAAGAACTTCGACGGCAAGCGGCTGCCCTCGGCGGAGGACACCTACCTGCTCCACGTCGTCGCCAAGGAGAACCCGAACGACGAACGGCTCATCGCGATGGCCGAGGTCCGCGACGCGACGCCGCTGCTCAACGCCACCGGCGAGGTGATCGGCTTCCCGACGGTGGAGCGGCTGCTGACCGCGTGCATGGACAGCCTGCGGCGGGCCCGGGCGTCGCTGGGCAACGGCCGGCGCCTCGACCACAACCGGATCTTCCTGTACGCGTGGCCCTCGATCGAGCTGCCGCTGTCGCAGCTGGCGACGCTCGCCCGCTCGATCGCGCCGCTGACCATCGGCGCCGGGCTGGACGAGATCGTGATCCTGGGCCGGCTGCAGGTGGAACCGGGCGTCGAGCCGCGGGACGTGGCGCTGCGCTTCTCGAACACCCCCGGCACCGGCGTCGGCCTGCGGGTGACCGACCGGCCGACAGAGCCGATGCGCCCGCTGGACGACTACACGCAGAAGGTGCTCCGGTCGCGGGCCCGCGGCCTCGCCTACCCCTACGAGCTCGCGCCGCTCGTGGCCGGGCCGCGGGGAACCTTCGTCGAGCACGACCTGGACGCCGACGGCCGGCTGGCCCCCGTCGACCGGCCGCCGGGCACCAACAAGGCCGGCATCGTCGTGGGGCTGGTGACGACGCCGACGCCGCGCTACCCCGAGGGCATGACGCGGGTCGCCCTGTTCGGTGACCCGACCAAAGCCCTCGGCACCGTCGCCGTGCCCGAGTGCGCGCTCCTCGTCGCCGCCCTGGACCTCGCGGAGGAGCGCGGCCTGCCCGTGGAGTGGTTCGCGCTGTCGTCCGGCGCCAAGATCTCGATGGACAGCGGCACCGAGAACATGGACGCGGTCGCCAGGGGGCTGCGCCGGATCATCGAGTTCACCCAGGCCGGCGGCGAGATCAACGTCGTCGTGGCGGGCATCAACGTGGGTGCGCAGCCGTACTGGAACGCCGAGGCCACGATGCTCATGCACACCAAGGGCATCCTGGTGATGACGCCGGACAGCGCGATGGTGCTGACCGGCAAGCACTCGCTCGACTACTCGGGCGGAGTGTCGGCCGAGGACAACTTCGGCCTCGGTGGCTACGACCGCGTGATGGGACCGAACGGGCAGGCCCAGTACTGGGCGCCGAACCTGTCGGCCGCCGTCGCTGTGCTGTTCCAGCACTACGACCACGCCTACATCGCCCCGGGCGAGCAGTGGGCCCGGCCGGCCGAGACCAGCGACCCGCGGGATCGGGACGTGCGGACGTATCCGCACAACCACCCGTCGAGCGAGTTCACGACCGTCGGCGACGTCTTCTCGGCCACCGCGAACCCGGACCGGAAGAAGCCGTTCGACATCCGGACGGTCATGCGCGCGGTCACCGATCAGGACCACCAGGTGCTGGAGCGGTGGACCGCCATGGCCGACGCCGACACGACCGTCGTCCTGGACGCGCACCTGGGCGGGCATCCGGTGACGGTGCTCGGGGTGGAGTCGCGGCCGATCCAGCGGCGCGGCAGCTTCCCGACCGACGGCCCCGACCAGTGGACGGCGGGCACGCTGTTCCCCCGGTCGTCGAAGAAGGCGGCGCGGGCGATCAACGCGGCGTCCGGCAACCGCCCGCTGGTCGTGCTCGCCAATCTCTCGGGATTCGACGGCTCACCCGAGTCGCTGCGGAACGTGCAGCTGGAGTACGGCGCGGAGATCGGCCGGGCGATCGTCAACTTCGACGGCCCGATCGTCTTCTGCGTGATCTCCCGGTATCACGGCGGCGCGTTTGTGGTGTTCTCCGGAACGCTGAACGACAACATGGAGGTGCTGGCGGTCGAGGGCTCGTTCGCCTCGGTGCTCGGCGGTGCTCCCGCGGCCGCGGTGGTGTTCACCGGCGAGGTCGACAGGCGCACGGCAGCGGACCCGCGGGTGAAGGAGCTGGAGGCGGCGCTGTCGTCGGCCGAGGGCGTCGAGGCCGCGCACCTGCGGGTCGAGCTGGCGACGCTGCGGTCGACCGTCCGGTCGGAGAAGCTCGGCGAGGTGGCCGCCCAGTTCGAGGGCATCCACAACATCGAGCGGGCCCGCGACGTCGGCTCGGTGCACGCCATCATCCCGGCCGGCGAACTGCGTCCCCGCCTCATCGACGCCGTCGAACGGGGAATGGCCCGCGCGGTCACGACCTGACGCACGGACCAAGCGCCTCCGTCACCGGCGTCTCACGTGAGCGCCGGGACCGGGCGCCGCAGCAGGAGCAGGCCGGCGAGGGCGAGCGCCGCCGCCAGGGCCAGGAGGGGCATCCGGGCCACGCCGTCAGCGTCCGTGGTCCGCTCAGGGACAACGGTGGCCGACGATCCGCCTGCCAGGCTTCGGAATGAGAGAGACGAAGCCCTTAGGGCGCACCTCCTGCGGAAAAGCTCGGCGGGAGTCGGAGGGTCGTGTCGGGTGGAAACCCGCCTCCCCGCGACGATGGCTGCGGTGGAATGGCCGGACATGAGTCGTTAGGAGGCGAAGTGGCGGATGCCGATCGAGTGGCAGTCCTGATCGACTGCGACAACATCAGCTGGCAACTCGGCGGGGCTGTCTTGGCTGAGGCGGCCAAGACGGGCACGTTGGGGGTCAAGCGCGGGTACGGAGACTGGTCGAGCTCGTACCTGAGCGGCTGGAAGAGCCAGCTTCCGGTGTACGCCATCCAGCCGATGCAGCAGTCGGCCTACATTGCGGGCAAGAACGCCACGGACTCCGCGCTCATCATCGACGCGATGGATCTGCTGTACTCCGGCAACGTCGACGTCTTCTTCCTCGTGTCGAGCGACAGCGACTTCACGCGCCTGGCCATGAGGCTTCGAGAGTCAGGACGACGCGTGTACGGCATCGGCGCTCAGAAGACGCACGTCTCCTTCCAGAACGCCTGCGACCGGTTCACCTTCACTGAGGTCCTCACCGGACACCCCGCGGAGGCGCTCGCCGCTACAAGCGGTGACGAGGCGTCCGCTACCGCCGGCCCCAACGGCCCTGCGGGTGCGACGCCGGCGCGGGACGAACAACTTGATGCGTCAGCAGTACCCGACATCGAGGAGATCCTCGTGCCGGCTCTACTGGCTACGGCGCGCGACGACGGCTGGGCGCCCCTGTCGACGGTGGGCACATTCATCGTCAACAACCACCCGTCATTCGACTCCCGCAACTACGGTTTCGCCCGGCTGGGCATGCTCGTCCGCAGCTTGGACTTCGTCGAGGTGAAGGAGGTCTCCGGCCCCGAAGGTTCCTCCCATCCCTGGGTAAGCCTGAGAGAGCAGGTGCCTGGTGAATGGGCCGTGAGCACGTAGTCGCCGACGGTGCGCCGGGCACTCGCCGCCAGCGGCGCTTCCAGCCATCGCCGAATGTTGCTGGGCCGGCCTCCGGCAGCGCGCAGCCGTGCCCGTCGTCGAACTCGCGACGGCGTCGCGCGGGCGGGCCGAGGGCAGCAGCCCGCCGCTGTCCCGTAGGGGATCGTCGCGCGGGACGCCCGCGCCACGATTGGGACCACCGAAATGGGGCCACCGAACCGCCGGGATGTCACCATCGGCTTCCCCTTGCGCGTCTCGTGCGACGCCACGCACTACGGCCACTCCTCCTTGAACGCCTCGTCGTCGCGATAGATAAGCCCGACGTCGTAGACCCAGAGAAGCCGCACGACCTCCTCACCGGGTCTGCCGGGGAGCAGGACGGCGATGCGGTCGTCTGGGCCAAGCTGACCGAGCGAGCGGTAGTACATGGCCTGACCCATGCCATGCGCCACCATGACGTCGTCGCGGTGGTTCGCCTTGGCCTCGATGATGACGTTCCGCTCGCGGTCGTACAGGTCCGCCTCACGCCCGTTCGTGAACAGATGCTTGCGAACGTCTCTGCGGTTCAACCAGGCGATGTAGTCGTTGACCAGGTCATGCTCCAGCTCGCGCTCTAGGAGCCTGCTGAATAAGGGGCAGGGCGCCTCGCGGCAGTCTGGCTGCGGTGAGGTCAGCACCCGGGGGTGCGACAGAGAGGTCGCCCTGCCCGATGTCCACGGTGGTCCGGCGGATGGCGTTGGTCAAGAGGCCAGCAGCACCTGTGCGGGGGTCCCGGTGAGGCCGAGGGTGAGCAGGCGGCGGAGGTTGACCGCGGCGACCCGCAGGTGCAGCCAGGCGTCGTTCTTGATGACTCCCCGGTAGGGCACTCGCCGGTTTCCGCGGGTGACCCAGGCCAGGGAACGTTCCACCATCGGCCGGTGTCGCCGGTAGGTGGCCTGGAAATCAGGGTCGGCGGCTCGGGCCCGATGCGCCCGCTGGAGCGCGTCGTGCGGATGCAGTTTCAGGCTGCGCCCGTCGGCGGCGGTGGTGCAGCGCTGCCTGAGCGGGCAGCCTCGGCAGGCGGCGCCGAAGGTCACGAATCGGCTGCGGCTGATCGGGCGGGTGACCCCCTGGGGGCAGGTGGCGGTGCCGGCAGCCTCGTCGACGACGAAGTCATCCCGGGTGAACCCGCCGGGCACGACCGGCCGCAGCGGCCAGGGCTTGATCACCGCCGTATGCCCGGCTCGGGCCAGGGCGGTCAGGGCCTCACCGGTGCCGTAGGCCGAGTCCCCGAGCACCTGCACTGGCCCGTGAATGGTGTCGTCGTCGGCGAGCAGCCCGATCCCGACGGTGGCCTCGCTGACCGCTGCGCCGCTGGCCTTGGTCAGTGCGCATTCGGTGATCAGGCCGGTGTCCGGTTCGACCACCACGTGCGCGGTGAACCCGTCGGTGCGCCGGTGCACGGTCTTGTGCGCGTGCCGGGCGTCGGGATCGACGGAGGAGATGACGCGGTCTTCGGCGACCCGCCGGGCGATCTGCCACCGGCCGTCGGTGCCGTCACTGTCCTCCACCGGTTCGACGTCCTGCCCGGCGATCAGTGCCAGCAGGGCAACCGCCTCGGCCGGCCGCGGTCCCAACTGCTGCTCGGGCAGGTGCGCGAGCAGCCGGTGCGCGTCCCCGACGAGTGCATCGACCAAACCGGCGCGGGCCTCGGGGTCGTTCCAGGCGATCGCCGGCTTGCCCGGGTCGTCGTAGTCGTGCCCGGTGCAGTGCGCGACGATGACCTCGGCGGCACCGGGCACCTCCCGGCGGACCCGGCGGATCGCCGCGATCAGCTGGGTCACGGTGTCCTGGGTGGCCACCGCGTCCTCCAGGATCGTGGCGTCCAGCGCCCGCCGCGTCTTGCCGGTCAGCGCGCCGGTGACCGCGACGACCTCACGGATCGCGTCGAAGATCCGGTTCGGGCGCTCGCTGGCGGCCAGCCGGCGCCGCCAGTAGGTCAACACCGTGGGATGGAACCCGGCCACGGTGATCGGCAGCCCGCAGGCGGCCTTCCAGCGCAGATCGAACGTCAGCGCCTCGACCGCCTCCCGATCCGAGCGGCCCTCCAGCGCCTGCAGCACCAGCACCGCGGCGATCACATCGGCCGGCACGCTGGGCCGACCCAGCGGCGAGGGAAACAGATCGGCGAACATCGCATCCGGGAACAACTCCCGACGATGCACGGCCAAGAACGCGTACACGCTGCCCGAGGGCAACAGACCACCCAGCCACGACTCGGCGTCCATCACCCCATGCTGGGCCGGGGAAGTGCCCTGCATAACCCCCATCGTCTCGCCGCTTCCGACGTCAGACGAGCCCCTTCTTCAGCAGGCTCCTAGCTCTACACGCTCCTCGATGCTGAGCGTTGGGTCCGCGAGCACGGCCTCGACATCCTTGAGCAACATCCAGTTGCGACGGACCACGCGTAGCCGGTTGCCCTTCAGATACTTGTGCATTGCCCAGTAGACGTCGCAGTGGCGGTACCGGCCTTTGAGCGCGAGAAAGCACTCATGGATCGACCGGCTGGGTTTGTGCCCGAGATTCGGCCAGCCCAAAGACCACACCGCCTCCGCCACTTCGCGAAGGGCGTCCGGCGTTACCGGCACCGGATCGCTCGGCTGACCTGCGCGACGGAAGTGGTCCCGCTCGTAGACGATGGCACCCGTCCACTCGAGGTCGAGCTCAGCAGTGAGGAAAGCGTCCTGGACTGCTGCGCGCTCGCGATCGCGCTCCAGGTTGAGCTCCAGACGGTCCGCTAGCCGCTGAGAGATGGTGTCCCAGCTCGGAAGCTCATCGATGGATGCCTCGATGACCTTGGTCGCGACCGAAACGCGGTGCTCCTTGTCCTGGCTGTAGTGGACAGGACCGTCAGGCGGGTAGGGGACAGCCATATCAGCGCCGCACCCACTCCGCGGACAGTCCCAAGTCCCCGTCCCGCGTCACCACGCGCATCATCGTCGCAGATGCCGGCCGCACGGCCTCTCCGACCGCCTTCCAGCCACTAGTCCCCAGCTGTCCCAACGGCCGCTCATCGGCAGACCCGGCCGTTCCGTAGGAGGAACAGCGAACGAGATCGTTGCGGGGCGGGTCGGGTGCCTTGCGAGGGCCGTCCCGCATGACCCGCCCGCAGGCATCCCCGGAGACGGCGCCTTATCAGACACACCGATCGGCTCAGCCGGAGCGGTGCAAGACGGCGCGGTCCACGGACCACTCCCCGAGCATCGTCGCGCACCCATCCTCCGTGCGGGTCGTGCCGCTTCCTCGGGTCGTCGTCGACGCGCTCGCCGGGCACCTGGCACAGTCGCAGACCGACGGCTTCCTCTTCACCAACGAACTTGCACGCCAAGCCGGCGGACCGCCCCTCACGCGACAGTCTGCCGACCGGCGCTCCGCCGGGCGGGCCTGGACGACAGCATGACGTTCCACGCCCTTCGGCACCCCTATGCCTCGCTGCTGATCCGCCAGGCGAGTCGGCCAAGACCGGTCCAGGCCCAGCTGGGCCACGCCTCGGCGGCCGAGACGCTCGACACCTACAGCCACCTGTGGCCCGACTCCGACGACCGGACACGGGCTGCGGTGGACTCGGTGCTGAGCAATTCTGAGGAACATCTGAGGAACCTGGACGCCCTCCGGACCTGAAAAGTGCAGGTCAGCGAGGGACGACGGACGAGTCGGCCTGTACGCCGGGTTCTGTCTCCGGGCGCCTCGCGGCCTCCCGGTGTGCGGCCATCCATCTAGGCCTGCCGTTGCCGGCAGGCTCGAGCGGTCCACCCGCAGGCTCGGGCGGGCAGCCCTCGAACGCCTGCGCAGGACGGCGGCGAACCGCCGTCCCTCTCGACCTTGCTCCGGGTGGGGTTTACCGAGCCACACCGGTCACCCGGTGTGCGGTGGTCTCTTACACCGCCGTTTCACCCTTACCAGCGGCGAACCGCTGGCGGTCTGTTCTCTGTGGCACTGTCCCGCGGGTCACCCCGGGTCGCCGTTAGCGACCACCCTGCCCTGTGGAGCCCGGACGTTCCTCGGCGGCGGGGTCTCCCCCGCCGACGCGACCGCCCGGCCGACTCGTCCGTCGTGGCAGCAGTCTACCTGCACAGTTGATCATCGTCTGCGTGCAGGCGACACGGGACGCCACGCCTTAAGACCGCGCACACAGACGATGATCAACTCGCTTTCGGATCAGCCCCAGTAGAGCCGGAAGCCGACCCGACGCCGACCGTCCTCGGTCGCCGTCGACATGTCGACGATCTGACGGGCCTGCTCCTCGACCGCGGTGTCGGAGATCAGCTCCAGGTACCGGCGGTGCTCGCACAGCGACGCGACCGCCTTCTCCACCTCGGCGGAGACGTCCACCTCGTGCGGCGGGTCCAGCATCTCGCTCACCGCGATGTAGGTGACGCCCCGCCAGGGCTCCTCGGTCAGGTCGGGGAAGATCCACTCGTTGCCGGCGTCGGCGACCGCGTCGAGCACGCTCTGCCCCAGCGCCCGGTGGTCGGCAGAGTTGACGTACGACGGCGAGACCCCAGGCGGGCTCCAGGTGGCCCCGAAGTAGCCGGTGACCACGAGCTGGGGTCGGTGCCGGCGGATCGCCGCGGCCAGGTCGCGCCGCAGCTCCGGCCCCGCGACGAGGACGCCGTCCTTGTGGTCGAGGAACTCCACCTCGGTCACCCCGACGACGGCGGCCGACCGGCGTTCCTCCTCCTCGCGCAGCGGTGCGGCCTCCTCGGGCGAGAGACCGGCCATGCCGGCCTCGCCGCGGGTCGCGAGCAGGTAGTGCACCTCCTTGCCGGCGGTCGTCCAGGCCGACACCGCGGCCGCCAGGCCGTACTCGATGTCGTCGGGATGGGCGGCGATGACGAGGGCGCGCTGCCAGTCGTCGGGAAAGAGCTTGGCTGCCATGGGCGGCAGTCTGCCGTCGCTCAGCCCTCGCGGGCGACCCTCAGCGCCGCGCGGACCAGCAGGATCTGCAGCGGCAGCCGCACCGCCGCGGCGGCCGTGAGCGCCGGGTCGTCGACCACGCGGAACGTGTGCAGGTGCGCCGGCACGAACGCGACGAACAGCGCCGCGGCCAGCCGGCCGCCGGCCGGACGGGTCCGCGGCAGGGCGAGCAGCGCTCCAGCGGCGATCTCGGCGACGCCGCTGCCGAGCACCCAGGGCCGCGCCGGTCCGAGCTCCGGCGGCACCAGCCACTCGTAGGTGCGCGGGCGCACGAGGTGCAGCACTCCCGAGCCGCCGAGCACGGCGGCCAGCACTCGCGCCGTGCGCCGGGGGGTCACGGCGCCCACCGTAGGCTGCCGCCTCGTGTCCGCCGTCGACCTCCTTCTCGTCGCCGGCGTCGCCCTGCTGGCCGGTGGCGTCAACTCGATCGCCGGCGGCGGCTCGCTGATCCTCTTCCCGACCCTCGTGGCGCTGGGCATGGGCACCGTGGCGGCCAACGTCACCAACTCGGTCGTCCAGTGGCCCGGCTACCTCGGCGGCGTCGCCGGCTTCCGCGACGAGTACGCGGGGCAGCGCGGCCGGCTGATCCGCTTCGGCCTCGTCGCCGTCCTCGGCGGGACGGCGGGGAGCGTCCTGCTGCTCACCACGCCGAGCGAGGCATTCGACGTCGTCGTCCCCGTGCTCGTGCTGCTGGCCAGCCTGCTGCTGGCCGTCCAGCCGCTGATCACCGCGCGGCTCAAGCGTGGCGAGGACGCCGGTCCGCGGCGCGATCCGCCGTGGCTCTACGCCGCGCTGTTCCTCGCGACCGTCTACGGCGGCTACTTCGGCGGTGCGCTGGGCGTCATCCTCGTCGCCGTCCTCGGGGTGGGCCTGCACCGGCTCAAGCTGGCCAACGCGCTGAAGTCGGCGATCTCGGCGGTCACCGCCACGGTCACGGTCGTGATCTTCGGGATCTGGGGACCGGTGGACTGGCTCGTCGTCGCCGTCGCGGCACCGGCCAGCCTGATCGGCGGGTTCCTGGGCGCGCGCGTGGCCACCCGCATCCCGGTGACGCCGCTGCGTCTCGTCATCGTCACGTTCGGGTTGCTGGTGGCCGTATACCTCTTTCTCCGCGCCTGACCGCCTTAGGATCTGCGGTCGTTCGACCTTCAAGTACCCGCCGAATCCGAGGATCCGATGCGCCGTCGTCCCCTCCCCCTCGCCGCCCTCGCCACGGCCGCCCTGGCCCTGACCGCCTGCGCGCCGCAGGACGAGGGGTCCGACACGTCGGCGCCCGGCACCAGCGCCGCCGAGAGCTCCGCCGCCGAGGACTGCTCGCCGGAGAACCTCGAGACGCTGGAGCCGGACACCCTCACCATCGCGACCGACGAGCCGGCCTACGAGCCGTGGGTCGTCGGCGACGACCCCGAGAGCGGCGAGGGCTTCGAGGCCGCGGTGGCCTACGCCGTCGCCGAGCAGCTGGGCTACGGCGAGGACCAGGTCACCTGGACCCGCGTGCCGTTCAACGCCGCGATCCAGCCCGGCGAGCGCCCGTTCGACTTCGACATCAACCAGTTCTCGATCACCGAGGAGCGCAAGCAGGCCGTCGACTTCTCCTCGCCGTACTACACGGTCAGCCAGGCGGTGATCACGATCGGGGGCTCCGCCGCCGACGGCGCGACCAGCATCGCCGACCTCAAGGGCCTGAAGATCGGCGCCCAGGTGGCGACGACCAGCCTCGACGCGCTCGAGGAGGTCATCGCGCCCGAGCAGCGACCCGGTCGTGTTCAACAGCAACGACGACGCCAAGCTCGCGCTGCAGAACGGCCAGGTCGACGCGATCGTGGTCGACCTGCCGACCGCCTTCTTCATCACCGCCGCCGAGCTCGACGACGGCGTGATCGTCGGCCAGCTCGAGACCGGCGACGAGAGCGGCGACCAGTTCGGCCTGCTGCTGGAGAAGGACAGCCCGCTCACCGACTGCGTGAGCCAGGCGGTCGACGCCCTGCGCGAGGACGGCACGCTCGACGACCTCGAGCAGGAGTGGCTCGCGGACGTCGCCGACGCTCCCGTCCTGTCCTGAGCGCCCCCGACCTCACCGGCCACGGGGTGGTCGGTCTCGGGCCGCCGGTGCCGAGCGAGCTCGAGCTCACCCGCCGCGCCTGGCGTCGTTCCCGCGGACGGCGCTCGACGCTGGTCGCGCTGCTGTCGACGCTCGTCTTCGCCGTCGTCGCGTACCTCGTGGTCACCCGCTCCCCCGGGTGGCCACGGGTGCGGACGACGTTCTTCAACCTCGAGGTCGCGGCCGAGACGTTCCCGCAGATCCTCGAGGGCCTGCTGCTCAACCTGCAGGTGCTGCTCATCGCGCGGCGTGCTGGTGCTGCTGCTCGGACTGCTCCTCGCTGTCACCCGCACGGTGCGCGGGCCGGCGTTCGCGCCGCTGCGCATCCTCGCGACGGCCTACGTCGACCTCTTCCGCGGCATGCCGCTGATCATCGTGCTGTACCTGGTCGGGTTCGGACTTCCCGCGCTGCGACTGCGGGGCATCCCCACCTCGCTGTTCCTGCTCGGCACCGTCGCGATCGTGCTCGTCTACTCCGCGTACGTGGCGGAGGTCTTCCGCGCCGGCATCGAGTCGGTGCACCCGAGCCAGCGCGCCGCCGCCCGGTCGCTGGGCCTGACCCACCGGCAGACCATGCGCATCGTCGTGCTCCCGCAGGCGCTGCGCACCGTTACCCCCGCGCTGCTCAACGACTTCGTGGCGCTGCAGAAGGACGTCGGGCTCATCTCGGTCCTCGGTGCCGTCGACGCGGTCCGTGCGGCGCAGATCGAGGTCGGGCAGTCGTTCAACTTCACGCCGTACGTCGTCGCCGGGCTGCTGTTCGTCCTCCTGGCCGTGCCGTCGGCGCGGCTGGCCGATGCGGTGAGCGCGCGCGCCCGCCGCCGTCAGCAGGCGGGGAACCTGCTGTGAGCGAGTCGGAGCAGGTCGCCGCCCCGCCCGTCCTCGACCTGCGCGGCGTGGTCAAGGTCTTCGGCGAGAACGTCGTCCTTCGCGGCGTCGACCTCGCGATCAGCGAGCACCGGGTCGTCGCGCTGATCGGCGGCTCGGGCTCCGGCAAGTCGACGCTGCTGCGTTGCGCCAGCCTGCTCGAGACCGTGGACGACGGTCAGGTGCTCCTCGACGGCGAGGACATCACCGATCCACGGATCGACGCCGACCGTGTGCGCCGCCGGATGGGCGTCGTCTTCCAGGCCTACAACCTGTTCCCGCACCTGTCCGTGCTGGACAACGTGACGCTCGCGCCCACGGTCGTGCACGGGCGTACCAAGGCGGAGGCGGTCGAGGAGGCACGGGCGCTGCTCGACCGGATCGGCCTCACCGACAAGGCCGGCGAGTACCCCGACCGGCTCTCCGGCGGCCAGCAGCAGCGGGTCGCGATCGTCCGCGCCCTCGCCGTCCGCCCGCGCGTGCTGCTGCTCGACGAGATCACCAGCGCGCTCGACCCGGAGCTGGTCGGCGAGGTGCTCTCCGTCGTCCGCGAGGTGGCGGCGCAGGGGATGACGATCCTGATGGCCACCCACGAGATGGGGTTCGCCCGTCAGGTCGCCGACACCGTCGCCTTCCTCGACCAGGGCGTGCTGCTCGAGTCGGGACCGCCGGAGCAGGTGCTCGGCGACCCGGTCGAGGCGCGCACCCGGCAGTTCCTCGCGCGGGTGATCGACGCCGGGAGGCTCTGACTAGCGCAGGTGACTGGTGTCGTTGACCAGCCGCACCGACGAGCGGCCGTCCGACGACCACGCCACCGTCGACAGCGACGCCGCCTCCAGGAACACCCGGTGCACGACGTCGTCGCCGACGTCCAGGCCGGCGGCGAGCAGCAGCTTGATCGGCGTCACGTGGCTGACCACGAGCACCGTCCTGCCCGCGTGCCGGTCGAGGATCCGCCGGCGGGCGCGGGCGACGCGGCCCGAGACGTCCGAGACGGACTCGCCGCCGGGCGCCTTCACGGTGACGTCGGACGTGAAGCGCCGGACGGCGAGCGGGTGCTTCGCCAGCGCCTCGTCCAGCGTCAGCCCCTCCAGGTCGCCGAAGTCGAGCTCGGCGAGGTCGTCGTCCAGCTCCACGGCGACGCCGAGCGCCGCGCCCACGACCTCGGCGGTCTCCCGCGTGCGCCGGATCGGCGAGCTGACGACGACGTCGATGCCCAGCTGCCCGACCCGGACGGCGGCCGCCTCGGCCTCGGCGCGACCGGTCAGGGACAGCGCCAGGTCGTTGCGGCCGCTGTACCGACGCTCCGGCGTGTGCTCGGTCTGCCCGTGCCGCAGCAGGTGGGTGACCGTGGTGACGACGGGCGCCGGCTCGGCACCGGGCTGGACGTCGTCCTCCAGCACGACCGGCTCGGCGGCGGCGTCCCGGTGCACCGGCTTGCCGTCCATCGCGCTGTTGGCCAGCGCGTCGGCCGCCGAGTTCTGCGCCCGCGGCACCCAGGTGTAGCGGACGGCGCCGAGCTGCCGGGCCAGCCGCTGCCCCTGGAGGGCGAGCTGCTGCATGTCGGGGTGCTTGACCTTCCAGCGCCCGGACATCTGCTCGACCACGAGCTTGGAGTCCATCCGCACCTCGACCTCGGCCGTGGGGTCGAGGTCGAGCGCCGCCTGCAGGCCGGCGACCAGGCCGCCGTACTCGGCGACGTTGTTGGTGGCCCGACCGACCGACGCCGCGCGCTCGGCGAGCACCCGCCCGGTCTCGGCGTCGCGCACCAGCGCGCCGTAGCCGGCCGGGCCGGGGTTGCCCCGCGACCCGCCGTCCGCCTCGACGATGAACCGGCGGGTCACAGCCCGGACTCGGCCGTGCGAACCAGGATCCGCCCGCAGTTCTCGCAGCGCACGACCTCGGACGGGTCGGCGTTGCGCACGGTCGCCAGCTCGTTGCCGTACAGCTCGATCCGGCAGCCCTGGCATTGCCGCGCCTTGAGCATCGCGGCTCCGGTGGCGCCGTTCTGCGTGCGGATCCGGTCGTACAGCGACAGCAACGGCGCCGGCACCTTCGCGGCGACCTCGGCCCGGGTCGCCTCGTGCCGCGCGGTGCTGTCGGCGATGTCGGCCAGCGCGTCGTCGCGCAGCTGGGTGGCGCGCTCGAGCTCGGCGGCCGCCTGCTGCTGCCCGTCGCGGGCCGCCTGCAGCGCCGCGTCGGCGGTCTCCCGGCGCTCCATCAGCTCGAGCACCTGGTCCTCCAGGTCGCCCTGGCGGCGCTTGAGCGACTCGAGCTCGTGCTGCAGGCCGGTGATGTCCTTGGCCGAGACGCTGCCGCCGTCGATCAGCTTCTGGTCACGGTCCTCGCGCTGACGCACCGTCTCGACGTCGGCCTCGAGCCGGGTCTGCTCGCGGTCCAGGTCGCGCACCTCGGTCTCGGAGCGCACGACGTCGACGGCGAACGCCCGCTCGGTCTCCGCGGCCGCTTCGACCGCGGCCTCCTCGGGCAGCGTCCGCTTGCGGTGGGCCAGCTGGGTGAGCGCGACATCCTCGGCGGCGAGGTCCAGCAGTCGCTGCTGATCGGTGGGGTCGGCCTGCACCTGGCCAACCTACCGGCCGCGGGTGGTCAGGCCTCCGGGTCGCCGTCCCCGCGGACGTGCGCGGTCCACGGGTCGGTGCGCAGCCGCGACACCGCCACCACCACGCGACCGTCGAGATCCCGGCCGAGCAGCTCGGCCGCGCCCGGCAGCCACGGCCACTCGCTCGCGTAGTGGGCCACGTCCACCAGCGCGGGGCCGTCCGCCTCGAGTGCCTCGGAGACCGCATGGTGCTTCAGGTCGCTGGTGACCAGCACGTCGGCCCCCGCAGCGGCGGCGGCCGGCAGCAGCGACCCCCCGCTCCCCCCGCACACGGCCACGGTGCGCACGCGCCGCTCGGGATCCCCGGCCACCCGCACGCCGCCCTCGGTGACCGGCAGGGCCGCGGCGACCCGCTCGGCGAAGGCGCGCAGCGACTCGGGCTCGGGCAGCGTGCCGACCCGGCCGAGGCCGACCCCGGCGACGTCGGAGGGCTCGAGCGGCACGGCTCCCGACAGCCCGAGCGCGCCGGCCAGGGCGTCGTTGACCCCGTGCCCGGCCGCACGGTCGGCGTTGGTGTGCGCCACGAACAGGCCGACCCCGGCGCGGATCAGCCGGTGCACGACGCGGCCCTTCGGGTCGTCGGCCGGCACCCCGTGCACCGCCGTCAGCAGCAGCGGGTGGTGGGTGACGACGAGGTCGGCGCCGCGCTCGATCGCCTCGTCGACGACGGCGGAGGTCGGGTCGACGGCGAACAGCACCGACCGCACGGTCTCCGACGGGTCGCCGCACACCAGCCCGACGGCGTCCCAGGGTTCCGCCAGCGCCGGGTCGTACCGCGCCTCGAGGGCCGCGACCACCTCGGCGAGCGTCGCGCCGGACTGCGCTGGAAGAGCCACGCCGAGCGACTGTAGGTCCTCCCGGGGACGCCGCGGATCGGAATGGGACGCTGCGACCGTGGCGGAGCGGCGTGAGCGCGGGATCCACGCGCCCGCCTGGCTCGAGGAACTGGTGCGGGGCAGCCGCGCCCCCGTCCCGTGGCGGGACGTCGTCCGCTTCGCGGTCACCCTGCCGGCGCCGCTCGCGGTCGCGCTCCTCGTCGGCGGGACGACGGCGCTCGGGGCCGGGATCTTCGCCACCATGGGCGCGCTGGCGGCCACCCTCGCCCCGCAGTCCGGCCCGCTACGCGACCGACTCCGGCGCGCTGCCGCGGCCGTCGGCTTCGGTGCGGTGGGCCTGTCGTTCGGACCGGTAGCCGCCGGCGAGGGCTGGCGGCCGGTCGTCGCCATCGCACTGCTCTCGGTTGTCGCGGCTCTGGTCAGCGCCGTCGGCGCGGCCCTGTCCCTGGGGGCGCTCCAGCTGCTCATCTACGCCGCACTGTCCTCCGGTCTCGACTCCCCGCTGCCACTCGCCGCCGAGATCGCGTTCTTCGCCGCCGGGGCCGCGTGGGCGGTCCTGACGATCCTGCTGCAGGCGGCGACCGAGCGGACCGACCCGGACCGGACGGCGGTGGCGGCGGTCTTCGGCCGCATCGCCGACCTGCTGGAGGCGGCCGGCGGCCCCGCGACCGACGACGCCCGCCGCGAGCTCACCCTCGCCCTCAACCAGGCCTACGACCGGGTGATCCGCAGCCGCAGCCTGTCCTCCGGCCGCAGCCGCACCCTGTCGGAGCTGGCCGGCGTCCTCAACGCCGCGGCGCCCCTGGTCGAGGGCGCCGTGGCCACCGTCCGCGCCGGCGATCCGGCCGACCCCGTCGACGTCGCCGCCGTCCGCGAGCTGGCACGGGCGCTCGCGGACGAGAACGGGCTGC
The DNA here is from genome assembly GCA_963777095.1 of uncultured Actinomycetota bacterium. Classification (GTDB taxonomy): domain Bacteria; phylum Actinomycetota; class Actinomycetes; order Mycobacteriales; family Geodermatophilaceae; genus CAVZOY01. The sequence goes on along the minus strand of CAVZOY010000004.1, from coordinate 306,463 downwards.
GGGCCGACCGCCCCGGGCCGCTGGACGACGGCCCGCCGGCCGCGTCGGGCCGTCCGGCACGGGATCCGGCTGGTCTGGAACGTGGTGGGCGACCCCGAGGAGCGCGCCGGCGCCGCCGTGCCCCGGGTGCCGGTGCCGCTGCCCACCCGGGTGCGGCAGCTCGCCGACCGCACCGTGGCCAGTCCGGACACCCGCGCGTTCGCGCTCCGGCTCGTGCTCTGCATGACGGCGGCGGAGCTGGCCCGGCAGAACCTGCCGATCGAGCGGCCGTACTGGGTGCTGCTCACCGTGGCGCTGGTGCTCAAGCCGGACTTCGGGTCGGTGTTCGCCCGCGCCGTCCAGCGTGGCGCCGGCACGCTGATCGGCGTCCTCGTCGGGTCTGCGCTGCTGGCGGTGCTCGCCGAGCTGCCCGGCGAGGGCTGGGTGCTGGTCGCGATGGCGCTGGCCGCGGCGGTGCTGCCGTGGGCGCGGACGGTGAACTTCGGCCTGTTCTCCGTCGTCCAGACGCCGCTGATCATCCTGATGCTCGACCTCGCGCTGCCGGCCGGATCGGGCCTCGTCGGCGCGCGGCTGATCGACACCCTGGTCGGCTGCGCGATCGTGCTGGTGCTCGGCTACGCGCTCTGGCCGCAGACCTGGCGGGCGCCGCTCGACGAGGCGCTGCGCGACTCCACCGAGGCGCTCGACGGCTTCGTCGAGGCCGCGTTCACCGGCGACGACGCCGACATCCGCCGGGCCCGTCGGCGCAGCTACCGGGCGCTCACCGAGCTGCAGACCCAGCTCCAGCGCCGGCTGGCCGAGCCGCCGCCGGTCAGCTCGCGGGCCGCCGCGTGGTGGCCGGTCATCGTGCAGCTGGAGCGGACGTCGGACGCCGTCACCGAGGCGGTCATCGCCACGCGCGCCGGCAGCCCGGCCCCCGACCCGGGCCAGGTCGCGGTGCTGCGCCGCGCCATCCGGCAGCTCGAGGCCGACGTCCTGGCGCACCGCCCGCCGGACGACGCGGAGATCCTCGCCGACGGCGTGCTGGCGCCCGTCGCCCGCGAGGTCGACACCGCGCGGCGGCTGGTGCGCGAGAGCGCGCCCGGCCGCAGCAGCTGACGGGCTGCATCGTGATCAGGTGACCGCCTCCGTCGCCTCCGCGGCCGCGGGTGGCCCCTCTCCGCGAAGCTTGTGCGCACTGCAGCACGAGCGCGGGGCAGACACACCCGCCGGCCGCCTGGTCAACAGGGGTCCTGGCTCACCGTCGATGCTGAGCCAGGAACCCTGACGACCAGGTGACCTGATCACCATCGAGGCGCCACCGCTCGGGTTGCCCGGCCAGGTGCCACGCGCATAGCTTCGCGATCACCCCGACGGAAGAGCACCGGCTGCAGGCCCCCGGCCGGATGCGGCGAGGAGCGACCCGTGGACCGCATGAGCGCCACCGACGCAGGCTTCTACTTCGCGGAGAGCGACAACACGCCGCTGCACGTGGGGTCGGTCGCCGTCTTCGACGGCCCGCCGCCCTCCTACGGCGACCTCGTGCGGCTGCTGCTGAGCAAGCTGCCGCTCGTGCCGCGCTACCGGCAGCGCGTGAAGACGGTGCCGCTGCAGCTGGGCCGCCCGCTGTGGATGGACGACCCGCACTTCCAGATCCTGTACCACGTGCGGCACACGGCGGTGCCCAAGCCGGGCAGCGATGACCAGCTGCGCAACCTGGCCGGCCGGGTGCTCGGCCAGCGGCTGGACATGGCCAAACCGCTGTGGGAGGTCTGGCTGGTCGAGGGCCTGGAGAACGACCGGTGGGCGCTCATCAGCAAGGTCCACCACTGCATGGTCGACGGCGTCGCCGGCACCGACCTGATGCAGCTGATCTTCGACCTCGAGCCGACCGCCCAGCACGGCGAACCCCGCGACTGGACGCCGCAGCGCAACCCCGGCAGCCTCTCCCTGGCCGCCGGCGCCGTGGCCGACACCGTCGCGCACCCGCTGCGGCAGCTGGCCTCCGTACCGTCGCTCGGCGGCGTGCGGCGCACGGTGAAGCAGCTGGCCGGCTCGACGAAGAGCCTCGCCTCGACGGTGCCCTCGGTCGCCAAGCAGGCGATCACACCGAGCGCCCGCACGCTCAACGGCCCGATCGGCCCGCACCGCCGGTGGGCGTGGTCCGACGGGCACGTCGACGAGTTCAGAGCCGTGCGGTCGGCACTCGGCGGCACGGTCAACGACGTCGTCCTCACCGCGATCACGAGCGGCTTCCGCGACCTGCTCAAGGGCCGCGGCGAGCTGTCGAGCGAGAAGCTCGTCGTCCGCTCGATGGTGCCGGTGTCGGTGCGCCGTCCCGGTGAGCGGGGGGCGCTCGACAACCGCATCTCGGCGGTCTTCGTCGACCTGCCGGTCGGCGACCCCGACCCGGTGAGCCGGCTGCACGCCATCCGCGGTCAGATGGACGAGTACAAGCGGGCGATGCAGGCGGTCGATGCCCGCTCGATCATCGCGATGGGCGACTTCGTCGCGCCGACGCTGCTGGCCCTCGGCGTCCGTGCTGCGATGCAGGCCGGCCAGCTCTGGACCCAGGCGGTCACCACCAACGTGCCCGGACCGCGGGTGCCGCTCTACGTGCTGGGCCGGCGGATGTGCTCGGCCCACGCCTACGTGCCGATCGCCGGCGGCACGCGGGTGTCGATCGGGATCTTCTCCTACCTCAACACGATGACCTTCGGGATCAACGCCGACTTCGACGCGTTCCCCGACGTCGACGTGCTCTCCGGCGGGATCCGCGCCGGCATCGACGAGCTGCTGGCGCTGGCCCGGAAGGCCGAGAAGGCGAAAGCCGCGGCGGCCACCCGGTGAGCCCGTCCCGAGCGCGGGGCCGGGCCGCGCGGCCGGGCGGGCGCGGCGCCGCCCGGGGTCCCCGCCGGGTCACCAACGGATTCACCGTCGCGGTGACCGGGCCGACCGGCACGTTCGGCAGCGGGCTGATTCCGCTGCTCCAGGCCGACGACCGGATCGCCCGGATCATCGGCATCGCCCGGCGGCCCTTCGACCCGGGGCGGCGCGGCTGGACGAAGATGACCTACCGCCAGGGCGACGTCCGCGATCCCGAGGCGCTGGAGGCGGCGTTCCGGGGCGCCGACGTCGTCGTCCACCTGGCCTTCCTGATCACCGGCAACGCGCCGCGGCAGACGACCCGGGCGATCAACGTCGACGGCACGCTGAACACCTTCCGCGCCGCGACGGCCGTCGGGGCGCAGCGGTTCGTCTACGCCTCGTCGGTCGCGGCCTACGGCTTCGGCGCCGATCTGCCCGACCGCATCGACGAGGACTGGCCGGTGCGCCCCGCCGCGCGGCTGTTCTACGCCCGCGAGAAGGCCGAGCTCGAGGGGCTGCTCGAGACGGAGGCGGCCCGCGGCGGTCCCGACCTGTTCGTGATCCGCCCGCCGATCGTGGTCGGGCCGGACACGGTCGGGAGCAAGGACGTGCTGCCCGGACCGCTCGCCCCCGTCGGCCGCCGGCTGTTCGGCCGGCCGCGCCGGCTGCCCGTGCCGCTGCCGATGCTGGTGCCCGAGCACCCGCTGCAGCTGGTGCACGCCGACGACGTCGGGCAGGCGCTGCTGCTCTGCGTCGTGGGTGCGGGCCCGCCCGGGGCGTACAACATCGCCGGCGACGGCGTGCTCACCGCCGTCGACGTCGCCCGCGAGCTCGGCGCCCTGCCGGTGCGCGTGCCGCCCGGGCCTACGCAGTGGGCGGCCCGGGCCGCCGCCCGGCTGCCCTTCCTGCCCCCGGTCGCGGAGTGGGTCGAGGCGGCCGCGCGTCCGGTGCTGATGGACACCACCCGCGCCAAGGAGCAGCTCGGCTGGCGGCCGCGCTACACCGGGCTCGAGGCGCTGCGCGACACCGTGGAGCCGCGCGGCGGACTGAGCCGCCGCCAGCCATCCGAGGATCTCCGCGGCGACCCGCTCGGGCACCTGCAGCTGCGGCACGTGGCCCACCTCGGGCAGCTCCACGTACCGCCAGGTGGGGTGCCGGCGGGCGACGTCGCGGGCGGCGACGACCGGGATCAGCCGGTCGCGCGTCGCCGTGCACGAGCAGTACCGGGGCCCGGAGGTCGGCCATGGCGCGCCGGTAGCGGCGCGGATCGGCCAGCACCAGCAGGAGGGACCGGGCGGCGGAGAGGAACGCGCGGTCCATGCCGTCGACGTCGTCGCGCTGCTCGATCATCTCGACCGAGCGGTCGATGACCTCCGTCGGGAGCGCGTCGGGGTCGACGCCGCAGAGCCGGAGCAGGCCAGCGCGCGGGCGAGCGGGGTCTGCCGGTTGCGGCGCAGCCACATGAACCGCTCCCCCACGCCGGGCACGGCGTAGACGGCGAAGACGCCGGCGACCAGCGGGTCCAGCCGTCGCCGCGGGCCGGGCACCGCCGGGTCGAGCAGGACGACGCCGCGCACCCGGTCGCCGGCCCGCTCCGTGGCGAGGATCGAGATCATCCCGCCCATCGAGTTGCCGATCAGCACCACCGGCCCGCCGACCACCTCCGCGAGGAACCGGTCGAGCACCGAGACGTTGGCGTGCACCGTCGCCCGCCGGTCGCCGGGCTCGCTGCGGCCGAAGCCGGGCAGGTCCAGCGCGACCACGCGGGCGTGCGGGGTCAGCAGCGGGGCCAGCAGGTCCCAGTTGAGGTGCGAGCCACCCAGGCCGTGCACCAGCACCATCGTCGGGCGGTCGCCGGCAGCGCTCACCGGACCGCCGTAGTCGACCCAGTGCACCGGTCCGCCGAGGTCGGCCGTCCGGCTCTCCCCGCGCGGCAGCTGGCCGTCCATCCGCACCCCCTCGCTCGTCGTCGTCCCCACGGTCGCACGGCCCGAGCCGCACGGGTGCGACGCCTGCGGCCGCTGTGACCCCGGACACACGACTACGGGCGCGCTGCGCCTGCTACGTGTGGCCGCAGGTCCATGGTGGTACCCGCCCGGACGGCCCACAGCGGCCGAGTCAGGAGGACATCGGTGGCGGCAGGACCCGCACTCCCGCTCTACCTCAGCGAGCCGGGCCGGGCGGTCGCCGACTACGGCCTCTACCTCGCCGCGCTGCCGTTCGCGCCGCGGCTGCCCCGCGGCGACGGGCACCCGGTGCTCGTCCTGCCCGGCCTGCTGGCCGGCGACGTCTCGACCTGCTCGCTGCGGGCGGTGCTGCGCCGGGCGGGCTACGGGGTCCACGGGTGGCGGCTCGGCCGCAACATCGGCCCGACCGCGCTGGCCTTCCGCGGTATCCGCGACCGGGTCGACGAACTGCACGAGCGCTACGGCCGCCCGGTGTCGCTGATCGGCTGGAGCCTCGGCGGCGTCTACGCCCGCGCACTGGCCCGCCGGAACCCGGACGCCGTCCGCCAGGTGATCACGCTCGGCAGCCCGTTCCGACTGTCGTCGCCGGACGAGAGCCGGGCCGCCCGCGCCTACGACCGCTACTCGCACCTGCACGTCGAGCACTGGCAGCTGCCGTTCGCACGGGAGGCCGAGCCGCTGCCCGTGCCGACGTCGTCGATCTACTCGCACCACGACGGGATCGTGGCCTGGCGGGCGTGCCTCAACGAGCCCGGCGAGCGGGCCGAGAACATCGCCGTCATGGCCAGCCACCTCGGCATCGGGCACCACCCGGCGGCGATCTGGGCGATCGCCGACCGGCTGGCCCAGCCCGAGGGCACCTGGGCGCCGTTCCGGGCGCCGCTGTTCCTGCGGCCGGCGTTCCCGAGGCCGGCCCGCCCGGTGCCGGACGAGGAGACGGGTACCTCCGCCGCCTGAGCCGCCTGCTGCCGCAAGATGTCGCCGTGCCGCTCTTCCGACGCAGCCGTGCGCCTCGGCTCCCCTCGCCCGACGCCATCCCCGACTTCTGGCGGTGGTGGACCACGGAAGGGGGCCGCCACTGCGCCCACCTCCTCGAGGGCGGCAACCTCCCGGCGCTCGAGCCGGTGATCGGCCCCGCCGTCGACCGCGTGCACCCCGACCTGGCGTGGGAGGTGGGCCCGGGCCGCTCCGGCGAGTGGCAGCTCGTCGTGACCGCCGGCGGGGAACCCCGGCTCCGCGCTACCGCCCGGCGGTGGCTGCTCGCCGCGCCGGCTCCGGACGGGCAGTGGGAGTACGCCGACACCCGCCAGCCCGCCGCGGACGCCGAGTCCGGCCGGCTGCACATCGGCGCGGCCGAGATCGCGTTCGCCGACCTCCGCACCGGCTGGCGGGTGGACGAGGACCGGCTGCGCGTCGACGTCACCGTCCACCACCCCGAGTTCGGCTCCCTGGACGAGAGGCAGCGGCTGGAGATCACCTTCCTGGCGCTCGACAACCTGCTCGGCGAGGAGGCGGTGGAGCTCTGGGTGGGCGAGATCGCCGCCGTGGTCGACGAGCCGCCCGGCGCCACCACCCTCGCGCCTCTGCGGGCCGCCGTCCGCGACCTGGCCGCGCGGCACTCGGGCTCGGAGCCCACCTGGCAGATCCTGCAGGCGACGAACGGCAGCGGCCGGCCGGTGCTCGCCCTCGTGCGCCTGCCGCTCACCAGCGCCGCCGCTCCGCACCTGGACGCCCACGTCCGGGTCGAGCTCCCGTACGCGGCGGAGGACTCCGGCCTGCCCCAGGAGGCCGCCCTCGACCAGCTGCGCGACCTGGAGGACCGGCTCGAGGCGGTCCTCCAGGACGACGGCAGGGTGGTGGCGCACGAGACCACGGACGGACGGCGGACGCTGCACGTCTACGTCGACCGGACCACCGACGGCCCCGACCGCGTCGCGGCCACGGTCGCCGGCCATCCCGGCAGTCGGACGACGGTCACCGACGACCCCGGCTGGGACGCCGTCGCGCACCTGCGCCTATAGCCGCGGGTCCACCGGCTCCGACTCGAGCGCGAGGACGGCGAAGACGCACTCGTGCACCCGCCACAGCGGCTCGCCGCGGGCCAGCCGCTCGAGACCCTCGATGCCGAGGGCGTACTCGCGCAGGGCCAGCCCCCGCTTGCGGCCCAGCGAGCGCTGCCGGAGCCGCTCGAGGTGCTGCCGTTCGGTGTAGTCGGGCCCGTAGATCAGCCGCAGGTACTCGCGGCCGCGCACCTTGATGCCCGGCTGCACGGCGCCACGCCGGCCGAGGGTCAGGTTCGCCGCCGGCTTGACGACCATCCCCTCGCCGCCGGCCGCGGTGAGCTGCTCCCACCAGGCGGTCGCCGCCGCCTCGCTCGCCGGGTCGGTCACGTCGACGCCGACCGTGCGGGTGGTCCGGAGCAGCTCGGCGTCGGCCGCCACGAGCCGCCCGGCCAGCTCGAGGTGCCAGGCGTGCGGCCGGTCCGCGTACGTGGCGCCGGCCGACGCCAGCACCTGGAACGGCGCGAGGCACACGCCGTCCAGCCCGTCGGTCCGCCAGCTGTAGCGCCGGTACACCTCGGTGAACGCCGCGGCGTCCGCCGCCCTCCGCCGCTGACGGTCCAGCAGGTCGCCGACGTCCAGGCCACGTTCGGCCGCCTGCTCCAGCGCACCGAGGGAGGCCGGCAGCGCGGCCCGTGCCGCGGCCCCGACGGCGGCGTACTGCGAGCGGATCAGCTCGCCCGCCTTGGCCGACCAGGGCAGCAGCTCGGCGTCGAGCAGCACCCAGTCCGTGTCCAGCTCGTCGAAGAGCCCCGCCGCGGTGACGGCCGCCGACAGCCGGTCAGGAACCGCTCGGTGAGGCCGCGCTCGAAGAACGACCGCCCGGTGCGCGTGTGCAGGGCTCCGCCGCCGTCGCGGCGCACCAGCGCCACCGCCCGCGAGCCCATGTGCTTCTCCTGGCAGACCACCTCGGCCACGCCCTCGCCGCGGTAGTAGCGCGAAGGCCTCCGCCGGGTGCTCCAGCAGCCCCGGCTGCACCGACGTGGCCGACGGACTCATGGTCGGCGGCAGGTACAGCAGCCGGTCCGGCGCGACGGCGAAGCGGCTCATCACCTCGATCGCCGCCGCCGCGTTCTCCTCGCGCACCGTCACCCGGCCGGCCAGCCGCGTCTCGACGACCCGCTTGCCCAGGACGTCGCTCACGTCGAGGACGTCGTCCCGACGGGCTCGGCGCGACCGCCGGGGCGTCCGTCGGGAACGGCCGCGCCGGCTCGTAGTAGACCTCGTGCGCGGCGACGCTGACGAGCTCGCGCTCCGGGTAGCGCAGTGCGGTCAGCCGGCCGCCGAAGACGCAGCCGGTGTCCAGGCAGAGCGTGTCGTTGACCCACTCCGGCGTCGGCACCGGCGTGTGGCCGTAGAGCACGGTGGCCCGGCCGCGGTACTCCTGCGCCCACGGATAGCGCACCGGCAGGCCGAACTCGTCGGTCTCCCCGGTGGTGTCCCCGTACAGCGCGAAGCTGCGCACCCGCGCGCTCGAGCGGCCCTGCAGCGACTCCTTCAGCCCGGCGTGCGCGACCACGAGCGCTCCGCCGTCCAGCACGTAGTGGCTGACCAGCCCGTCGCAGAACGCCTCGACCTCCCGGCGGAAATCCTCCGGCTCGGCCTCGAGCTGGGCCAGCGTCCGCTCCAGGCCGTGGGTGACCTGCACGTTGCGCCCGCGCAGCGCCTTGACCAGCTTGTTCTCGTGGTTGCCGGGGACGCAGAGTGCGTGCCCGGCGGCCACCATCCCCATGACCAGCCGCAGCACGCCGGGTGAGTCCGGGCCGCGGTCGACCAGGTCGCCGACGAAGACCGCGCGCCGTCCGCCCGGGTGCTCGGCGTCGACCGGCCGACCGGCGTCGTCCCGGCGCAGCTCGTAGCCGAGCTCGACCAGCAGCTCCTCGAGCTCGACGCGGCAGCCGTGGACGTCGCCGACGACGTCGAACGGCCCGGTGTCCTCGCGCCGGTCGTTGTACTGCTTCTCCCACCGTGATGACGGCGCGCTCGATGTCGTCCGGGGAGAGCACGTGCACCTTGCGGAAGCCCTCGCGACCCAGTCCCCGCAGCCCGCGCCGCAGGTCGGCCCGCTGTCGGTGGATGACGCCCGGCACGAGGTCGCGATCGGCGCGGGCCTCGGTGCGCGCCAGGCACTCGGCCTCGGGCACGTCGAGCACGATCGCGACGGGCAGCACGTCGTGGGCGCGTGCCAGCTGCACGAGGGACGCACGGTCCTCGCGCTTGACGTTGGTCGCGTCGACGACCGTCAGCAGCCCACGGCGCAGGCGGACGCCCGCGATGTGGTGCAGCAGGGCGAACGCCTCGGGCGTCGCCGCCTGGTCGTTCTCGTCGTCGGCCACCAGCCCGCGGCAGAAGTCGCTCGACAGCACCTGGGTGGGCCGGAAGTGCCGCCGCGCGAACGTGCTCTTGCCCGAGCCGCTCACCCCGATGAGCACGACCAGCGAGAGGTCCGGGACGACGACGGGGCGGGACTCGTCCTCCGCGCTCACGCCGCCGCCTCCTGCCCGGTCCGGGTGAACACGGCCATCTGGGTCGGCGGGCCCACCTCGGGGTCGTCGTCCCCGACACCGAGCAGCCGGACGGCGTAGCCGTGCCGCTCCCCCACCCCGGTCGCCCAGTCGGCGAACTCCTGCCGCGTCCACTCGAACCGGTGGTCGCGGTGCCGGAAGCTGCCGGCGGGCAGCCCCTCGAACCGGACGTTGTGCTCGACGTTCGGCGTGGTGACGACGACGGTCGTCGGCGCCGCGGCCGCGAAGACGGCGTGCTCGAGTGCCGGCAGCCGGTCGGGGTCGAGGTGCTCGACGACCTCCATGAGCACCGCGGCGTCGTAGCCGCGCAGGCGGGCGTCGGTGTAGGTGAGCCCGCTCTGCAGCAGGGTGACCCGGTCACGGGCGCGCTCGGGCAGTCGGTCGAGCCGCAGCCGGCGGGCGGCGATCTCCAGCGCGCGGGCGCTGACGTCGACGCCGACGACCTCGGTGAAGGACCGCTCCGCGAGGAGCGAGGGCAGCAGCGCGCCCGATCCGCAACCGAGATCGATCACCCGCTGGGCGCCGGCGCTGCGCAGCGCGGCGAGGACGGCGCCGTGCCGCTGGACGGCGAGGGGCACCGGGCGGTCGACCTCGTCGTCCGGGGTGTCGGTCGGCGCGGGGCCGCCGGCCGCGGGAAGCGCGGGGGCGGTGGCGTCGTCCAGCGCCTCGACCGCCGCGTCGTCGACCTCGGCGAGCCGCTCGATGGCCCGCCGGGTCAGCGCGGTGCGGTGGCTGAGGTACCGCCGGGTGATCAGCTCGCGGTCGGGGTGGTCGGCGAGCCAGCCGGTACCGGCCCGCAGCAGCTTCTCGACCTCCTCGGTGCCGACCCAGTAGTGCTTGGCGTCGTCGAGCACGGGCAGCGCGACGTAGAGGTGGTTGAGCGCGTCGGCGACCCGGAGCGTGCCCGAGAGCCGCAGGTCGACCACGCGTGCGTCGCCCCACTCGGGAAAGGTCTCGTCGAGCGGCACGGCGGTCGCCTCGACGGTCCAGCCCAGCGGCTCGAAGAAGCGGCGGGCCATGTCGGGGCCGCCGCGGCAGGACAGCGCCGGCACGTGCACCTCGAGCGGCAGGGCGACGTCCACCAGCTCCGGGCGTTCCTTGCTCGTCCCTCGACGAGCGGTCGCGAAGACCTTGCCGAGGGCGACGGCGAGCAGGCTCGACGCGGCGTACGGGCGGTCGTTGACGTACTGGGCGAGGGCAGCGTCGTCCCCGCTGCCCGCCCGCGCCGTGCGCACCAGGCCGATCGGGTCGACCTCGAGCAGCAGGGCGACGGTGCAGCGCTCGTGGCTCGCCTCGGGGTAGAACACCTGCGCCGTCCCCGACGACACCTGCACCTGCTGCGCCCGCATCGGGTTCTTGTGCAGCAGGAATCCGAGGTCGGTGGCAGGCACGTGGGTGGTCGAGAGGGTCAGGAGCACGCCGCAGTCTCACCGGCGGGACGGCGTCCGGGCCAGCGAGTTGCCAGGACGCGCCGTCCGTCGGGGTGAGGACGGCGACATGTCGACAGGCGGCGTTGTCGACAAACGGCGGTGTCGACAAACGGCGATGTCGACACAGCGGCAACAGGGTGGGCGCGGCAGGGATCGAACCTGCGACCGCTCGCTTGTAAGGCGAGAGCTCTCCCGCTGAGCTACGCGCCCCGGGACGCGACCAGCGTAGGTGCCGCCGCCGCCCATGGAGTGGGAGGGGCGCGGAATCCGCGCCGTCCTACTCCATCAGCCGAGCAGGCGCGCGACGGCGTCCTTCCACTCCGACTGCTCGCGGACGTCGCCGGGGCCGTTGACCTGCGCGAACCGGACGAGACCGGAAGCGTCGACCAGGAACGTCGCGCGCAGCGCCATCCCGGCCCGCTCGTCGAGGACGCCGTACGCGGACGCCGCCGCGCCGTGCGGCCAGAAGTCCGAGAGCAGCGGGAAGTCGTAGCCCTCCTGCGCCCGGAAGGCCTTCAGCGCGTAGACCGGGTCGGTGCTCACGGCCAGGACCGTGACGCCGGCGTAGGCCGACAGCGAGTCGCGCAGCCGGCCCAGCTCGGAGCCGCACAGCGCGGAGAAGGCGAACGGGTAGAAGACCAGCAGCACCGGCGACCCGCGCAGTGCCGACAACGTCACCGGCTGGCGGTCCTGGTCGAGCAGCGTGAAGTCGGGCGCGCGATCGCCGACGGAAACAGCCACGCTCAGCGGCGCGAGCGGGCCGCCTTCGGCGTGACCAGCCGGATGCCCGACCAGTCCTTGCCCGCCGAGATGCTCGAGGTCTGTGACAGCCCCGCCGTCGGCGCCACCTCGGTGACGTCACCGGGCTCGACGTGGCCGGGACGACCCGTCTTGGGGACGAACAGCCAGACCACGCCTTCGTCGGCGAGCGAGGTGAGGGCGTCGGTCAGGGCGTCGAACAGGTCGCCGTCGTCCTCGCGCCACCACAGGACGACGACGTCGGCCACCTCGTCGGTGTCCTCGTCGACCATCTCGCTGCCCGAGACCTCGACGATCGCGTCGCGCAGGTCCTCGTCGGCGTCCTCGTCCCAGCCGAGCTCCTGCACGACCATGCCCGGCTTGATGCCCAGCCGGGCCGCCATGCCGGCGCTGTCGACGCTCATTACCGCTGCTCCTCCGTGGAATGGCCTACTGCTGACCGGATCTGGGGTGGATGGTGCCCTGTGCAGCCCGGGAATGCCCAGGCAGAGGGTCGATATGCCGGTCCACGTCGACGGCGGCGGGCGACCTGGAGGCAGCCGGCCGGACGGACGGCGAGCGAGGACACGACCAGCGGGAGGGTTGCCCGCACCCCGGTCATGTCACCCCTCTCGTCCCTGCGCCGGTACCCGCGCACGGACCTCGGAGGCCCGGCGGGACGGCGCCGACCCGGGGTTCCGGGCGTACGCCGTGGCGGAAGCGTAGGGCATGACCCCGCCCGCGCAAGCACTCCGAACAGGGGTGGGACCCCTGCGGCATGCGGGACACCGACCCTCGGCGTGACGCGGGTGACCCGGACGCGAGAGCATGGAGGCATGAGCGCTCCGCAGCAGGGCGGCGATCCCGCCCGCGACGCAGGCACCCCCCGCGCGATCATCACCGACGGCCTGCCCAGCCAGCTTCCCGACATCGATCCCGACGAGACCCAGGAGTGGATGGACTCCCTCGACGCGGTCGTCGAGCACGCGGGTGGTGACCGGGCCAGATACCTGATGCTGCGGCTGCTCGAGCGCAGCCGGGAGAAGAAGGTCGGCGTCCCGGCGCTGCGCAGCACCGACTACATCAACACGATCCCGCCGGAGCGGGAGCCGTGGTTCCCCGGCGACGAGCACGTGGAGCGCCGCATCCGCGCCTACATCCGCTGGAACGCGGCGATCATGGTGCACCGCGCGCAGCGCCCCGGCATCGCGGTCGGCGGGCACATCTCCTCCTACGCGTCGTCCGCCTCGCTCTACGAGGTCGGCTTCAACCACTTCTTCCGCGGCAAGGACCACCCCGGAGGCGGCGACCAGATCTGGTTCCAGGGGCACGCCTCCCCCGGCATCTACGCCCGCGCGTTCCTCGAGGGCCGGCTCTCCGAGCAGCAGATGGACGGCTTCCGGCAGGAGGTCAGCCACCCCGGGGGTGGCCTGTCGTCCTACCCGCACCCGCGGTTGATGCCGGAGTTCTGGGAGTTCCCGACCGTCTCCATGGGCCTCGGCCCGCTCAACGCGATCTACCAGGCGCGGTTCAACCGCTACCTGCACAACCGCGGCATCAAGAACACCTCCGACCAGCACGTCTGGGCGTTCCTCGGCGACGGCGAGATGGACGAGCCCGAGTCGCTCGGCGCGATCGGCCTGGCCGCGCGCGAGGAGCTCGACAACCTCACCTTCGTCGTCAACTGCAACCTGCAGCGGCTCGACGGCCCGGTGCGCGGCAACGGCAAGGTCATCCAGGAGCTGGAGTCGTTCTTCCGCGGCGCCGGCTGGAACGTCGTCAAGGTGATCTGGGGCCGCGAGTGGGACCCGCTGCTGTCCGCCGACCGCGACGGCGCGCTGGTCAACCTGATGAACGTGACGCCGGACGGCGACTACCAGACCTACAAGGCCGAGGACGGCGCGTTCGTCCGCGAGCACTTCTTCGGGCGTGACCCGCGCACCCGCAAGATGGTCGAGAGCATGTCCGACAAGGAGATCTGGAACCTCTCCCGCGGCGGGCACGACTACCGCAAGGTCTACGCGGCGTTCAAGGCGGCGGTGGAGCACAGGGGCCAGCCGACGGTCATCCTCGCCAAGACGATCAAGGGCTGGACGCTCGGCAGCCACTTCGAGGGCCGCAACTCGACCCACCAGATGAAGAAGCTGACCGCCGAGGACCTGGCCGGCTTCCGCGACCGGCTCTACCTCGACATCCCGGACGAGGCGCTCGACAAGACCCTGCCGCCCTACTACCGGCCGAACCCCGACTCCGACGAGATGCAGTACATGCTCGACCGGCGCCGGCAGCTGGGCGGGGCCGTGCCACGCCGGCGGTCGGAGTTCAAGCCGGTCAAGCAGCCGGAGGACAAGGTCTTCGACGTCCTCAAGCGGGGCTCCGGCAAGCAGGACGTCGCCACGACGATGGCCTTCGTCCGCCTGCTGAAGGAGATGCTCAAGGACAAGGAGCTCGGCCCGCGCTTCGTGCCGATCATCCCCGACGAGGCGCGCACCTTCGGGATGGACGCGATGTTCCCGAGCCAGAAGATCTACAACCCGGCCGGGCAGCGCTACACGTCCGTCGACCGCGACCTCCTCCTGGCCTACAAGGAGTCCGAGCAGGGGCAGATCCTGCACGAGGGCATCAACGAAGCCGGTTCGACGGCGTCGTTCACCGCGGTCGGCACGTCGTACGCCACGCACGGCGAGCCGATGATCCCGATCTACATCTTCTACTCGATGTTCGGGTTCCAGCGGACCGGTGACGGCTTCTGGGCCGCCGCGGACCAGATGACCCGCGGCTTCGTCCTCGGCGCCACCGCCGGGCGGACGACGCTCAACGGCGAGGGCCTGCAGCACGAGGACGGGCACTCGATCCTCCTGGCGTTCACCAACCCGGCCGTGGTGACCTACGACCCGGCGTTCTCGTTCGAACTCGCGCATGTCACCAAGGACGCCCTCGCCCGCATGTACGGCGAGGACCCGGGCGCGCCGCTCGGCGGGCACCGCTCGGCGGACGTCATGTACTACCTGACCGTCTACAACGAGCCGTTCCAGCAGCCGGCCGAGCCGGAGAACCTCGACGTCGCCGGCCTCCTGGCGGGCATGTACCGCTACGCCGAGGGCCCGCAGGTCGAGAACGGCAAGCGGGCGCAGGTGCTCGCCTCCGGTGTCGCGGTGCCGTGGGCGCTGCGTGCCCAGGAGCTGCTGGCGAACGACTGGGGCGTCTCCGCCGACGTCTGGTCGGTCACCTCGTGGTCCGAGCTGCGCCGGCAGGCCGACGAGTGCGAGGAGTGGAACCTCCTGCACCCGGGCGAGGAGCCGCGCCGGCCGTACGTCACCGAGCGGCTGACCGGCGTCGACGGCCCGGTCGTGGCGGTGTCGGACTGGATGAAGGCGGTTCCCGACCTGATCACGCCGTTCGTGCCCGGTGGCATGGCGACGCTCGGCACCGACGGGTTCGGGCTCTCCGACACCCGCCCGGCGCTGCGGCGGCACTTCAACGTGGACGCCGAGTCGGTCGTCGTCCGCACGCTGATCGCGCTGGCCGACCGCGGCGAGCTCGACCGCGACGTCGCGCGGCAGGCCCTGGAGAAGTACCGCATCGACGACGTGCAGGCCGCGCCGGAGGACACCACCACCGACCCGGACCAGCAGCCGGGGGCATAACTGTCCCGCCCCGGGGAGTGGCTCGGGCACTCGGACCGTGCCCGGGTCGCTCCCCGCGAGGTCGCCGTCGTCGGCGGTGGCGTCGTCGGGCTGACGTGTGCCCTCGAGCTGGCCCGCCTCGGTCACCGGGTGCGGGTGCACACCGCCGACCCGGTCGGCGCGACGACATCCGCGGTTGCCGCCGCGCTGTGGTTCCCGTACCGGGCCGCACCGGCGGGCGACGTGCTGCGCTGGTCCGCCACCTCGCTGGACGTGCTGAGCTACCTCGCCGAGGACCGCGCCACCGGCGTCCGGATGGTGCCGGGCACCGTCGTCCACCGGACGCCGGAGCCGGACCTGTGGTGGGCACCCGCCGTCCCGGACGTCCGCCCGGCGACCGCCGCCGAGCTGCCGCCCGGAGTGCCCGGGGGCACGCGCTGCACCCTGCCGGTCGTGCACATGGGCCGGTACCTGCCGTGGCTGCTGGCCGCCTGCGACGACGCCGGCGTCGAGGTCGTCGGCGGCCGGGTGAGGTCCCTGACCGAGGTCGGCGGGGAGACGGTCGTGCTGGCCGCCGGCCTGGCCTCGGGACCGTTCGTCGACGACGAGACCGGCTACCCCGTGCAGGGCCAGGTGGCGCGAGTCGCCGACCCGGGCCTCGACGGGTGGCTGATCGACGAGGAGAACCCGGCCGGGCTGACCTACGTCGTCCCCCGCGGCACGGACGTCGTCTGCGGCGGCACCGCGGTCGAGGGCGCCACCGGCACCGAGCCCGACCCGGACGTCGAGCTCGCCGTGCTGCGCCGCGTGCGGGAGCTGGTCCCGGAACTCGCGGACGCACCGGTCCTCTCCCGGGCGGTCGGCCTGCGCCCGGGGCGGCCGGTCGTGCGGCTCGAACGCCTGGTGCACGACGGTCGCGAGGTCGTCGCCTGCTACGGCCACGGCGGCGCGGGCGTGACGCTGTCCTGGGGGTGCGCCGGGCACGTCGCCCGGCTGGTGGGTTAGTGGAGTGGATTCGTCGGCGTAACGCCGACGAATCTCCTCCGCTCAGGGCGCCAGGGCGTCCAGCGCCATCGCGGCGTACAGCGCGACCCCGGCCGGCAGCGGCTCCTCGTCGAAGACCACGAGGTTGGAGTGGTTGGCCGGAGCCGTCCCCGGCTCGACTCCGGGCGGGCAGGCGCCGAGGAACGCCATGGCGCCCGGCACGTGCTCCAGCACGTAGGAGAAGTCCTCCGCGCCCATGACCGGCGCCGGCATGAGCGCGGTGGCCGGCTCCCCGAGCAACGCGGCCGCCGTGTCGAGCACCTGCGCGGCCGCGCCGGCGTCGTTGACGGTCACCGGGTAGCCCGCGATGTGCTCCCACTCGAGCGTCAACTCGTGCGCAGCCGCGATGGAGGTGGCGACCCGCTGGACGGCGGCCACGACGTCGCGCCGGCGTTCCGGCGACAGGGTGCGGATCGTGCCCTCGAGGAACGCCGAGTCGGGGATGACGTTGTCGCGGGAGCCGGCCTCGATGTGCGCCACGGTCACGACGGCCGGGTCGAAGACGTCGACCCGCCGGGTGACCATCGACTGCAGCGCGAGAACGATCTCGGCGGCGACCGGGATCGGATCGGCGGCGCTGTGCGGCATGGAGGCGTGCCCGCCGCGGCCGCGGATCGTCATCCGCCACTGGTCCGCCGCCGCCATCAACGGTCCGGGCCGCACGTTGACGCTGCCACTGGGCAGGTTCGAGATGATGTGCATCGCGAACGCGCCGCTGACCGGCGCCTCCGGGACGGCGGTGAGCAGGCCCTCCTCGAGCATGTAGCGGGCGCCGTGGAGGCCCTCCTCCCCCGGCTGGAGCATGAACACGACCTGGCCGGCCAGCTCGTCCCGCATCTCGGCGAGCAGCCGCGCGGCGCCGAGCAGCATCGCCACGTGCGTGTCATGTCCGCAGGCGTGCATGGCGCCGGGGACCTCGGAGGCGAACGGCAGTCCCGTGTCCTCGTGCACCTGCAGCGCGTCCATGTCGGCGCGCAGCAGGTAGGTCGGCCCCGGCCGCGCCCCGCGCAGCACGCCGACCACCGAGCTCACCGCGCGGCCGGTGTCCACCTCCACCGGCAGGTCGGCGAGCGCCTCGAGCACCGCGGCCTGGGTCTGCGGCAGCTGCAGGCCGATCTCCGGGTGGCGGTGCAGACGCCGGCGCAGGTCGATCGTGCGGTCGGCGTCGTTGTAGGCGGCGGAGAGGAGGTCCGCGGGAGGGATCGGCACCACGTGAGTCTCGCAGTTGCGCCCCCGTCCGGAGGCTCGCCCGAGGCGCCTCCCCCTCATCCGGCCCAGGCGGGTCGGGCGGCGTCCAGCTGCCAGACCAGCACGGCGACCTCGCCGGACGCCGGGCCCTCGGCCGTCCGCCGTGCCACCCGGAGGCCGTCCCGGTCCACCTCGAGCACGAGCCCGGGCGGGGCTGTCACCACTCCCCGGCCGATCCAGAACCGGGCGTCGGGACGTCCCAGGTCGACCCAGCCTGCTGGCTCCCGCACCACCTCGTGCGCCGCCGGCGCCTCCGCGGCCACCGACCGGAGGTAGCACTGCAGCACCCGGGCGCCGTCCGGCCCGGCATGCTCGTCGTGCCGCAGCCCGGCCCCGGCGCGCAGCACGCCGACGTCGCCCGCGCGCATCGTCGTCCCGCTCTCCCAGTCGTGGGTCAGCGACCCGGCGACGACGACGGCGACGACGTCGACCGCCCGGTGGTCGTGCGCGCCGTACGACTCCCCCGCCACCAGTCGGTCGTCGGCCACCCGCAGCAGCGGGCCGAGTGATGCGTCGTGCGGCTCGACGACGACGCTGCGGACGACGGTCACGCTGCCGGGGTCTGTTCGGGTGCCGGGAGCGCCGCCCGGTGGCCGGGAATGCCGCCCAGCACGGCGGCCACCAGCAGCGTCCAGCCGAGGCCGAGCGACCAGCCGCCGACGACGTCGGACAGGTAGTGCACGCCGAGCCACATGCGGGTGAGCCCGACGAGCAGCACGAGGAACAGGCCGATGACCACGACGACGCTGCGGAGCACCTTGTGGGCCACCAGCGGCACGAGGAGCAGCAACCCCACGGTGACCAGCGTGGCGATACCGGAGGAGTGCCCGCTCGGAAAGCTCAGCGACGTCAGGCGGGCCCCGCCCTCGTCGAAGTCGGGCCGCACCCGGCCGAAGGTCTCCTTCAGCACGGTGTTCACCGGTCCGATGGTCAGCACCGGGATCGCGACCCAGGCCACCGTGCGGAAGGCACGTCGGACGAGGAAGAAGACGACGACGGGCAGGAAGACGATGACGCGGAACAGCGTCACCCCCGGCGCGGTCAGCACCTCGAGCAAGCCGTTCAGCGAGACCGCCCGGTCGTCACCGGCGTACATCGCCTCGCTCACGCTCCCGTCGAGGTTCATCTGCGGCGAGAAGTCGGTGAGCACGCCGACACCGAGCAACGCGACCACGGTGAAGCAGGCGGCGACGAGCGCGAAGGCATGCGATCGGGTGACGAAGGCCGGTTCGACCGAGGGATCGTTCACGGAGACAGTCTTTCCACTGGACGCTCCCGTGACACGCTGGAGGAGCAGCCCGCTCGGGCCGCAGCCGCACGGGGAGGAGCAGCCGTGGCCAGCGGGCAGCCGCAGCCGCCGTCCGCCGCGACCCTGCGGCGGCTCGAGCGCGCGTCCGGAGGGCTGGCCACCCGCGCCGTCTCGCGCATGGACGAGCAGCTCGGCTGGTTCCGGGCCATGCCCGCCGACCAGCGCTCCTGGGTCATGCTCGTCGCCCAGGCCGGCATCGCCTCGCTCGTCGAGTGGTGCCGCACCCCCGAGCGCCCGCCCAGGCTCACCGGCGAGGTGTTCGGCGCCGCGCCGCGCGAGTTGGCCCGCGCCATCCCGCTCAAGCACACCGTCGACCTGATCAAGGTGACCGTCGAGATCGTCGAGGAGAACGTCGGCTCGGTCGCCGAGCCCGGCGACGTCGAGGCGCTGCGCGTGGCCGTCCTCCAGTTCAGTCGCGAGGTCGCCTTCGCCACCGCGCACGTCTACGCCAGCTTCGCCGAGAACCGGGGCGCGTGGGACGCCCGCCTCGAGGCCCTCGTCGTCGACGCCCTGGTGCGCGGCGAGCGGTCCGAGGAGCTGCCCGGCCGGGCGGCCGCCCTCGGCTGGACGACGATGAGCCCGGTGCTCGTGGTCGTCGGTGCCGCCCCGTCCGACGCCGACGATCCGCACGGCGCCGTCCGCCGCACCGCCCGGTCGATGCGCAGCGAGGTGCTCGTCGGAGTGCACGCCGAGCAGCTGGTCGTCGTCCTCGGCGGTTCCGACGGCCTCGCCGCGGTCGCCGAACGGATCTCCGACTCCTTCGGCGAGGGTCCGGTCGTCACCGGACCGGTCGTCGACGGGCTGGGACAGGCCGGGGAGTCGGCCGCGGTGGCGCTGGCCGGCCTGCGCGCGGTGCGTGCGTGGCCGGCCGCGCCCAGGCCGGTCGCCGCCGACGCGCTCCTCGCCGAGCGCGCCCTGGACGGCGACCCGTTGGCCCGCACCGCGCTGGAGACGACGGTGGTCCGGCCGCTGCGTGCCGCCGGGTCGGAGGTGCTGGAGACGGTGCGCGCGGTGCTCGGCAGCGGCGGCAACCTCGAGGCCAGCGCCCGCGCGCTGTTCGTGCACCCGAACACCGTGCGCTACCGGCTGAAGCGGGCCGTCGACATCACCGGGCTGTCGGCCACCGACCCCCGCGGCAGCTGGACGCTGCAGGTCGCCCTCGCCCTCGCCGACCTGGACCGGTCACGCTCGCTCTGGCACTGACCGAGACGCGCCAGATCACGATCCGGTGACGGGCGTCGGTGCGGTCTCCACCACACCGACGCGCGGAAGGCCTGTTCAGTGGCGCTCGTTTTGTGGGAACCCTCCAAAAATCACTGCTGTGCTTTCGTGCCGCTCTCCACCCGCACGGGGCCGCCGCATCCGGCACGGTGAAGAGGTGCTGGCCGTTCTCGCCCCCGGACAGGGTGCCCAGAAGCCCGGGATGCTCACCGACTGGCTCGAGCTGCCCGGCGCGGAGTCCTTCTTCCGCTGGGCCGGAGCCGTCGCCGACGCCGACCTGCTGACCCTCGGCACCACGGGCGACGCGGAGGCCATCAAGGACACCGCGGTCACCCAGCCGCTGGTGGTCGCGATGAGCCTGTTCGTCGCCCGGGAGCTCGGCGGCCTGCCCGGCCCCGTCGCGCACACACCGCACGCCGGCCGCGACGTCGTCATCGCCGGGCACAGCGTCGGTGAGCTCACCGCCGCCGCGGTGGCCGGCGTCCTGTCGGTCGAGGCCGCGATCGCCCTGACCGCCGTCCGCGGGCGGGCGATGGCCGCCGCCTGCGCGCAGACCCCGACCGGGATGTCCGCCGTGCTCGGCGGCGACCCCGACGAGGTGCTCGCCGTCCTGGAGAAGCACGGGCTGACCCCCGCCAATCTGAACGGCGCCGGGCAGGTCGTGGCCGCCGGCCCGCTCGCCGGGCTCGAGGCACTCAAGGCCGAGCCGCCGGCGAAGGCGCGCGTGATGCCGCTGCCGGTGGCCGGCGCGTTCCACACCGAGTTCATGGCCTCCGCCCGCGCCGAGCTCGAGGGCCTGGTGGGCGGCCTCCGCCCGGCCGACCCCAGCCGGCTGCTGCTGTCCAACGCCGACGGCGCCGCGGTGGCCGACGGCGCCGAGGCGCTGGCCCGCCTGGTCAGTCAGGTCACCAGCCCCGTCCGCTTCGACGCGTGTCTCGCGACGATGCGCGAGCTCGGGGTCACCGCCGTCATCGAGCTGCCCCCGGCCGGCGCGCTGGCCGGCCTGGCCAAGCGGGAGTGGAAGGGCAGCGACATCGAGATCCTGGCGCTCACCTCGCCGGCCGACCTCGACCGCGCCCGCGAGCTCATCGAGGCCGAGCGGGGCCGCGCCGAGGCCGAGCACCAGCCCGACTGGCGCGTGGTCGTGTCACCCGTCCGCGGCAGCGTGAGCCCCGCCGAGATCGCGGACGGCAGCCGCGTCCCCGCCGGCACGCCGCTGGGCGTGGTCCGCACACGCCGCGACGAGGTTCATGTCTCCGCCGGCTACGACGGGGTACTCGCCGAGTGGCTCGTGCAGGAAGGCGACCTCGTCGACGCCGGTGACCCGCTCGCCCGTCTCTACCCGGAGGTGTCCGCGTGACCCCCATCAAGGTGCCGTCGGGCGCCCCCGGCTCCCGCGTGCTCGGCCTCGGCTCGTACCGCCCGCGCCGCCGGGTCACCAACGACGAGCTGGCCCAGACCATGGACACCAACGACGAGTGGATCCAGAGCCGCGTCGGCATCGCCGAGCGCCGCTGGGCCGACGAGGACGAGACGCTCGTCGAGATGGCCGTCGCCGCAGGCGGCAAGGCGATCGCCGCGAGCGGTCTGTCCCCCGACGAGATCGACCTGGCCGTCGTCGCCAGCGCCAGCCTCATCGTGCCGATCCCGGGCATCGGCCCCCAGGTGGCGCACCGGCTCGGGATCCCGCGTCCGGGCGCCTTCGACCTCAACGCCGGCTGCGCCGGCTGGTGCTACGCGCTCGGGACGGCCGACGACGCCATCCGGGCCGGCTCGGCCCGCAACGCCCTCGTCGTGGGTGTCGAGCGGCTGAGCGACGTCACCGACCTGACCGACCGCTCGACCGCGGTGATCTTCGCCGACGGCGCGGGCGCCGCGGTCATCGGTGCCACCGACGAGCCGGGCATCGGCCCGGTGGTCTGGGGCTCGGACGGCGACCAGTACAACGCGATCGAGATCGCCGCGGGCCGCTCGACCATGACCATGGCCGGGCAGGCGGTCTACCGGTGGGCGACCACGCGGCTGACCGAGACCCTGCACGAGGCCATGGCGCGTGCGGGCGTGACCGCCGACGACATCGACGTGTTCGCCCCGCACCAGGCCAACCTGCGCATCATCGAGTCGATGACCAAGAAGCTCGGGTTCCCGGAGCGCACGGTCATCGCCCGCGACATCGTGCAGTCCGGCAACACGTCGGCCGCCTCGGTGCCGCTGGCGCTGACCGCGCTGATGGAGTCCGGCGAGGCGAAGTCCGGCGACCTGGCCCTGGTGCTCGGCTACGGCGCCGGGCTCACCTTCGCCGGGCAGGTTCTGCGCCTTCCGTGAATTCTGAGCCCCGGGACACCCGTCCCGGCAGTCGGCGGATCCCCCGCCTTCATGCAGATCCCCAGAGAGAGAGGACCCCAGCGTGAGCCGCGAGGACATCCAGTCCGGTCTTGCCGAGATCCTGGAGGAGGTCGCCGGCGTGACGCCGGCCGACGCCACCCCTGAGAAGTCCTTCACCGAGGACCTCGACGTCGACTCGCTGTCGATGGTCGAGATCGCCACCGCCGTCGAGGACAAGTTCGGCGTCGCCATCCCCGACGACGAGCTCGGCAACATCAAGACCGTCGGCGACGCCATCAACTACATCGAGAAGAACCAGGGCTGAGGTCCGGCTCTCGACCTGCCCGACCGCCCGCCCAGGAGGAATCCCATGAGCAGCACGTCCGACGTCGTCGTCACCGGCCTCGGTGCCACCACCCCGCTCGGCGGGGACGTCACCAGCACGTGGGAGGCCCTGCTGGCCGGGCGGTCGGGGGTCAGCCGGATCACCGACGACTGGATCAAGGACTTCCCCGCCCAGCTCGTCGCCCGGCTCGCCGAGGACCCGGTCGAGAAGCTCGACCGGGTGCGCGCCCGCCGGCTCGACCGCAGCCAGCAGGTGGCGGCGGTCGCCGCGCAGGAGGCGTGGGCGCACTCCGGCGCCGGTGACGCCGGCGTCGCCCCCGAACGGATCGCGGTCGTCTTCGGCACCGGCATCGGCGGGGCGCTGACCCTGCTCGGCCAGGACGACATCCTCGAGGAGAAGGGGCCCAAGCGGGTCTCGCCCTTCACCATCCCCATGCTCATGCCCAACGGTCCGGCCGCCGCCGTCGGCCTGGCGATCGGCGCCAAGGGCGGCGTGCACGCGCCGGTCAGCGCCTGCGCCTCCGGCGCCGAGGCGATCCGCTGGGGCCTGGACCTGCTGCGCTTCGACCGCGCGGACGTCGTCCTCGTCGGTGGCGCGGAGGCCTGCGTCCACCCGCTGCCGATGGCCGGCTTCGCCGCCATGCGCGCCATGTCCACCCGCAACGACGAGCCCGAGCGCGCCTCGCGGCCGTTCGACAAGGCCCGCGACGGCTTCGTGCTCGGCGAGGGCGCGGCCGCGCTGGTGCTCGAGCGCGAGGACGCCGCGAAGGCCCGCGGGGCGACGATCCACGCCCGGCTCGCCGGTGCCGGTGCCACGGCCGACGGCTACGACCTCGTCGCGCCGCACCCCGAGGGCGAGGGCGCCGCACGGGCCATCGGCGCCGCGCTGCGCGACGCCGGCCTGTCGGCCGTCCGACATCGGTCACGTCAACGCGCACGCCACCTCGACACCCGTCGGTGACACCGCCGAGGCCTCGGCGATCCGCACCTCGCTCGGCGACCACGTCCTGGTCAGCGCCACGAAGAGCCAGACCGGGCACCTGCTCGGCGCGGCCGGCGCGCTCGAAGCGGTCTTCACGATCCTGGCGTTGCGCGAGCAGATCGTGCCGGCCACCGCGAACCTCGACGACCCGGACGACGATGCCGCCGTCCAGGCGCTGGACATCGTGCGCCGCGAGCCGCGCAAGGCGTCGCTGACCGCCGCGGTCAACGACTCCTTCGGCTTCGGCGGCCACAACATCGCCCTGGTCTTCACGACGGCGTGAACAAGGAGGACCTTTCCCTCGGCCCCGTGGAGACCCCGTGACGACCGTCCACGCCGCTCCGACCGGGACCGCCCTGGACCCCCGTGATCCCGAGGACCGCCTCGCCCGGTTCTTCGACGAGGGGTCGATGCAGACGCTCATGCCGCGGGACTCCTCCGGCGTCCTCGCCGCGCGGGGCAGGGCGCACGGCAGCCCGGCGATCGCGTTCTGCACCGATGCGACCGTCATGGGCGGTGCCATGGGCGTCGACGGGTGCCGGTACATCGTCGACGCCATCGACACGGCGCTGCGCGAGCGGCTGCCCGTGGTCGGCATCTGGCACTCCGGCGGCGCACGGCTGGCCGAGGGCGTCAGCGCGCTGCACGCCGTCGGCGAGGTGTTCGAGGCCATGGTGCGGGCGTCGGGCCGGATCCCGCAGATCTCGGTGGTGCTCGGCCCGGCGGCCGGTGGCGCCGCGTACGGCCCGGCCCTCACCGACCTGGTGATCATGGGACCGGCCGGTCGCGTCTTCGTCACCGGCCCGGACGTCGTCCGGTCGGTCACCGGCGAGAACGTCGACATGGAGAGCCTCGGCGGCCCCGACACCCACGGCCGGCGCAGCGGCGTCGTCCACGTGGTCACCGACTCCGAGACCGCCGCGCTGGACACCGCCCGGCAGGCGGTCGACCTGCTGTCCGCCCAGGGCTCGTTCGGTCCCTCCGGCGCCGTCCCCGACGAGGACCTGCGCGCCCTGCTGCCGGAGCAGACCAACCGCGCCTACGACGTCAAGCCGCTCATCGCCGCCGTGCTCGACGGGCCGGCGCTGGAGATGCACCCCCGCTGGGCGCCGAACGTGGTCACCACGCTGGGGCGGCTGGCCGGGCGCACCGTCGGCGTCATCGCCAACAACCCGCTGCGCCTCGGCGGGTGCCTGGACTCCGCCTCCGCGGAGAAGGCCGCCCGGTTCGTGCGGATGTGCGACGCCTTCGGCGTGCCGCTGGTCGTGCTGGTCGACGTCCCCGGCTACCTCCCCGGTGTCGGCCAGGAGTGGGACGGCGTCGTCCGCCGCGGCGCCAAGCTGCTGCACGCCTTCGCCGAGGCGGTCGTGCCGCGGGTGACGCTGGTGACCCGCAAGTCCTACGGCGGTGCGTACATCGCCATGAACGCCCGGTCCCTGGGCGCCACGACGGTCTACGCCTGGCCCGGGGCAGAGGTGGCGGTCATGGGCGCCAAGGCCGCCGTCGGCATCCTGCACCGCAAGAAGCTCGCGGCGGTGCCGCCCGGCGAGCGCGAGGCGCTGCACGCGCAGCTGGCCGAGGAGCACGAGCGGATCGCCGGCGGCGTGAACCGGGCGCTGCAGATCGGCGTCGTCGACGAGGTGGTCGACCCCTCGCAGACCAAGCGGCGGCTCGTCGCGGCCCTCGCCGCCGCCCCGGCCGGGCGCGGGGCGCACGGCAACATCCCGCTCTGACCGAGGGCGCCTCCGCGGACCCCTGATGATCAGGTGACCTGAGCACAAGGGGTCCTGGCTCACCGTCGACGGTGAGCTGGAACCCCGGTGCTGAGCCAGGACCCATAACGATCAGGTGACCTGATCACGGGAACGACACAGAGAAAAGTCGCCCGGACGCCGCTTCCCCGACGGCGTCCGGACGACCGGACCTCAGCCTACGACGGGAGGCACCCGCCCCCGAGTCGTCGTGCTCGGATCGTGACTTCAGAC
Organism: uncultured Actinomycetota bacterium; assembly: GCA_963777095.1. Lineage (GTDB taxonomy): Bacteria > Actinomycetota > Actinomycetes > Mycobacteriales > Geodermatophilaceae > CAVZOY01. The sequence goes on along the minus strand of CAVZOY010000004.1, from coordinate 280,811 downwards.
CACCTGATGGAGCCAGGTCACCGGCTGGCCGTCGCCGGCGTGCCGGTAGACCTCCAGGTCGGCGTCCCAGGCGGCGCCGAGCAGCTCATCGACACCGTGCCGGAAGGCCTCGATCGACGACGCGGTCGCGGCGAGGTGCCGCAGCTGCTGCTCGCTGATCATGATGTCGCCGTTGGCGCTGGTCGGCGCACGGAAGACGCCCTGGCCCGGCACGTAGGACATGCGCTCGCCGTCGTTGCCGTGGCTGGACTCCTCGGTCACCTCGAACCGGAGCATCGGCCAGGCGCGCAGGGCGTGCACCAGCCGGGCACCGGTACCGGACGAGCCGGTCCAGGCGACCTCAGCACGGTAGGAACCGTGCGCGGCGGGCTGCTCCGCCCACGTCAGGGAGACCGGCGCGCCGACGACGCGCTCCAGCGCCCACTCGACGTGCTGGCAGAGCGCCTTCGGGCACGCGTGCACGAAGACGACACCCTGGGTAGACCGTCGCTGCACGGGGCACCTCCATCGACTCGATCGGTCTCGTCTTCCCCTACGGACCCATCGATTCGGTGACGCGCTGTATTCGGCAGTGACGGAGCAGGGCTCCCGTCGAACAGTCTGCCCGATGCCACCCCGCTCGCGCCAGTGGGGGTGCGACGAATGATTCTGGAGTGACAGGACAACACGTGTGAGACGTCTTACTGCTGGTCAAGAGCCCTTACCACGTGGTAGGGCGCGCCGTCCAGCGGTTCGGCGCCGCTCCGCTGAGTCAGCGTCGATCTTGCTCACACCCTGCGCATCGAGCCTGCGACCTGCGTAATCGTCAGACCATCAAGCTCACGCAGGGTAATCTCCAGCGCGCACACCGGCGGGTCGCCACGCCCGACGGAGCGGATCAGGATCGGGCGATGGGTCGGCTGTCGGAGGTGTCCACGCGGTCCCCGCCGGATGTCTTGGCGCGGTACATGGCCTCGTCGGCGCGGTGGAGGACGGCCTCGACGTCGTCGTGGGACGACAGCGTGGCCACACCGATGCTCGCGGTGACCCCGTGGGAGGCGCCGACCCCGGCCACCGCCGCCCGCAGCCGCTCGGCGAGCACGTCGGCAGAGAGCTCGGGCGCCGTGCGCGCGAGGACCGCGAACTCGTCGCCACCCAGCCGCGCGACGGTGTCGGTCTCGCGCACCGACGCGGCCAGGGCAGCGGCGACGTCCTTGAGGACGGCGTCGCCGGCGAGGTGGCCCTCGCGGTCGTTGACCTCCTTGAAGCCGTCGAGGTCGACGAGGCAGAGCGCCGTGCCACGCCCTCCCGCCACCTCGGCGATCGCCGGAGCCAGCCGGTCGAGGAACTCGCGCCGGTTGGGCGAGCCGGTCAGCTCGTCGGTCGCGGCGAGCAGCTTCTGCGCCCGGATGAGCAGCATCTGCCGGTCGTGGGCGGCCCAGGAGTTGATCGAGACCATGACGCACAGCGCGGTGTAGATCGCCATGACCAAGCCGACGAACAGCCCCCCGAACGCGAGGTTCGGCAGCGAGACGATGACGACGTAGCTGAGGGTCATGAGCGTGCCCATGGCGGCGGCGCCGTAGGGCGGATAGGTCGCGGCCATGAAGCCCAGGGTGATGAACAGCAGCGAGTAGAGCGGACTGGCCGAGCCGCCGTCGAGCCGCGCGGCGATGCTCACGACCAGCGTGACGGCAATGCTCCACGTGTAGAAGAACAGCGGGCCCCGCCGGTCGCGCATCATCTCGGCCAGCGGCAGCCGCAGCAGGAACGGCGCCGCCACGATCACCAGGCCGGCCAGGATCAGCAGGAACGGGTTGGGGTCGGCGCCCCCCGGGGCGAGGAGGACGTAGCCCAGGACGGCGAACGCGGACAGCTCGCTCAGGACCACACCGTGGCGCACGTGGCGGACCCAGTAGGCGGCGCGGTCGTCGTCCTCGGCGAGCGTGCGGTACAGGCCGCGGGACAGCGCGGACGCCATGCGGCGGAGGGTGCCCGCAGGCACGTCCTCCGCTCGGCGTCGCAGCCGCTGTCCGTCGCTCACATCCGTGCGATCGGCCTCCGGGGGCGCGCTCTTGACCAGTCGCATCCCCCCGAGGTGTGAACTGCGTGGGCCGCGCCACACCGCCCGTCCTGCACGGTGGGGCGCATCGCGGGTAAGGGCGCTGCGTGACCGGCGACGCGAACGCGACTCTCCCGCAGGGCCTGGCCGACGCCGGGCGGGGCACCGTCGGCCCGATGGTCCTGGAGGCCTGGGACGCCTTCCTGACCGCCGCGGCCGAGGTCGACCTCGACCGGCCGTCCCGGCTGCCGCGCTGGCGGGCGCACGAGATCTGCGTGCACCTGGGTTGCTGGGACGACCACACCGCCCTGGCAGATCTGGTCGCGTCGGCGCGGTCGGGTGCGACGGGCGCGGCGCCGGACCCCGACGCCGTCAACGCCCGGGTGACCGCGGCGCACCGGACGGCGTCCCGGGACGAGGTGCTCGCCGCCCTCCGCCGCCACCGCGACGCCACCGAGCGGTACCTGACCGAGGAGCCGCCTGAGCTCGACACCGCGCCGGCGGTCTCGGTCGTCGGGCCGGCTGCCGCTGCTCAGCGTGGTGCTCGGACAGGCCTACGAGCTCGCCGTCCACGGGCTGGACCTGGTGTCCTGCGGTGCCGCTCCCCGCCGAACTCCGTGCTGCACTCCGGCCTGGCCGCACTGACCGACGTCACCGGTGCCCTGGCCGCGTCCTGCGGCATCGACGGCGAGGCGACGCTGACCGCTCCCGACGGCGGCTGGTCCTTCCGGGCGGAGGCCGGCGGCTGGACCGTGGACCGGGTGCCGGCGGGCTCCGCGCACGGCCCGGCCGTCGAGGCGCCGGCCGACCTCCTGCTCGAGGCCGCGGCCGGAAGGATCAACCCGGTCCCGGCCGTCGCTCGCGGGCGGCTGAAGGTGCACCACCCCGCCGGCCTGCTGAAGCTCGCCCCGATCGTGCAGCACGTCCCCGGCATCCCCGGCGGCCCGATCCTGCAGTTGGCCGCGCGCACGATGAGCGGTCCGGTCGGGCTGCTCGGCAAGCTCTTCCGCTGATCGTCGGTCAGCAGCCGCCCAGCGAGATCCCGCGCGCGGCGAGCCACGGCATGGGGTCGGTGCGGTTGGCGTAGAGGCCACCGGTGTGCACCTCGAAGTGCAGGTGCGGGCCGGTCGACTGACCGCGGTTGCCGACCTCGGCGATCTGCTGACCTGCCTTCACCGTCTGGCCGGGCGAGACGAAGTACTGGTTGACGTGCCCGTAGAGCGTGATGGTGCCGTCGGCGTGCTCGACGTAGACGGCCAGCCCGAAACCACTCGCCGGGCCGGCGTCGACCACGACTCCGTCGGCCGGTGTGTGGACCGGGGTGCCGATCGGCGCCGCGATGTCGACGCCGTAGTGCGTGGTCCCCCACCGGGCGCCGTAGCAGGAGGTGACCCGACCCGGTCGTCGGGGCGACCGCCCCGGCCGCGGTGGTCAGCGTGCTGACGGCGGCCTCGGCCGCCTGTTCCGCGGCCTCCGCGCGCGCCTGCTCGGCTGCCGCGTTGCGCGCGCCCTCCAGCTCCAGCAGCCGGATCTCGGCCTTGCGCAGCTGCTCGTCGAGGCGCTTCTTCTGTGCGGTCATGTCGTCGAACTCGCGCTGCGCCTCGGTCAGCCGCCGCTCGACCCGGTCCTGCGCCTCGGTGGCGGCCTCGGCGGCCGCGTCGCGGCGGGCGAGGGCCTCGCGGGCAGCCCGGTCGGCGCGGGCGTGCTCCACCTCGACGTCCTCGAGCCCCCGGAGCGTCTCGACGCGGTCCTCGCCGAGCAGGTCGAGGGTGGCGGCACGCTGCAGCACCTCCCCCGGACTGCCCGAGTCGAGGAGGACACCGAGGGAGTCGAACGCGTCCTCGCCCATGTAGGCCTCGCGGCCCATCGTGGCGACGTCGTCCGCCAGCTCGGTCACCGCGTCCCGGGCGGCCTCGAGCTCGTCGGCGGCTGTGGTCGCCTCCTTCTCGGCGCGGGCGAGCTCCACGCGGGTGCGCAGCACCGCGTCGGCGGCGGCCTCCGCCTCGACGGTCATGCGCTGGAGGGCTTCCTCGGCGCGGTCGACACGGCTCTCGATGGCCTCGACGCGGGCGGCCACCTCGTCCCGCTCGGAAGCGGGTGAACCGGGGGCGGCGCTCGCCGGGACCAGCGGCAGGCCGACGACGACGGCGGTCAGGCCGGCGACGAGCAGCCCCGCCCGGTGGGAGCCGGCGGCGCGGGAACGGGGAGCGAGGTGGCGGGCGGTGCGGGCTGTGCGGTGGTGCAGGGTCGCCAAAGCGACGCGTCTCCGTTCTGCGCGTCTGCCTACCGGGTCAGCTGACGGGTTCGGGCTCGCAGTGCCCTACCCGGCCGCGCGGACGCGGACGGGATTCACCCCGATGGAACGGTGGGTCCCCGGTCTGCCCCTGCTCACGCATGGGCGGTTCGGCAGGGTCCAGCCGTGCCCTCGGGTTCGGGGGCGATCCGGCAGGACCGCAGGCGAAGCTACCCGGCGAAACCTCAGTTGTCACAGGTCTATAACGACGCCCCAGGTCAGGGCGGAGGGCGCCCGGCTCCGCTCGCTGAGGGCGGACCGAACCCGAGCTGTGCGTCGGCTGTACGTTCCGCGGCGGGATCGGGGCGTCTGGCAGGCTTACGACCCGGGGCGGTAGCTCAGCCGGTCAGAGCATGGGACTCATAATCCCTGGGTCGTGGGTTCGAGCCCCACCCGCCCCACTGGTAGTGACCCGCCGTCAGACGGAATGCTGGCGACTCAGCCACTCGTCGACGGCAACGGCCGTCTCGGCAGGCTTCAAGAGCGGGAAGTAGTGGCCGACGTCGGCGATGGTGTACGCCGTAGTCCCGGGCAGATGCTCCAGAAGATGGGCGCGGCTCTCGTCGAAGACCGCTCCGCTGTCCGTGCTGCCGATCCACACGATCGGCATGGTGGCCTCGGGCAACGGGACCGGGGCGGCCATCCAGGCGCCCATCGCCGGCCAATCGACCTGGAGGAAGGTGGCGAGGTCGGTAACGGCGAGTTCCCGCGCACCCTTCGGTAGGGCGCGCTCGACCGGCTCCCGCGCGTTCTCCACGCGTGAGGTGGCCTCGTAGAGGGCCGACACCGCGCCGTACCGGTCGCCATTCGCGTACTGCCCGATGATGGCCGGGATCGCCACCTCGGCGACCGCAGACATGATCTCCTGCCCTTCCGAACTCCGGACCACCTGGCCGAACAACGGCTCGAGGAGGAGCGCCGACAGCAGGCGATCGGGTGCCCGCGTCGCCAGTTCCATCGCGATGTAGGCACCGAAGGAGTGTCCGGCGACATGTGCCCGCTCGATCCTGAGCGCATCGAGGATCGCGAGGACGTCGGGCACCTGCCCAGCGATGTCGGTGGCCTCGGCCGGCAGCCCGCGGCCGCCGTACCCGCGCCGGCCGTAATGGATCACCTGGTGGTCGCCCCGCCTGGTGAGCTCGTCCGCGAGGGGCACCAGGAAGTCGCGCATCACCCCGCCGTGGACGAAGACAACCGGTGTGCCCTCGCCGATCACCCACACGTCGAGCTCGTCGCCATCGGAGACCCGGACCTTGATGGTGGGGTCCGGCATCACCCGCCGGTGCGCGGTTTCAGTCAAGCTGCCCATCTCGTCGCTCCTTCTGTCTGCGCGCGCCCGTTCGGCGCGCCCCTCATCGGGACGCTAGGCAGCGCGAAGCGCCCGGCTCATCGGAGCGATTGACCAACTTGCGGCCGCGGAGCTACGCGGTTGTGCGTAGTGGCGGGGCGCTCAACGGGAGGCGGTCACCCGGTGGTCGAGCGCGTAGCGGGCGGCCTGGGTCCGGGAGGAAACGCCGATCTTGTGGAAGATGTTCGTGAGGTGGCGGGCGACGGTGCGATCGCTGATGACCAAAGTCTCGGCGATCTCCCGGTTGGAGCGTCCGTTGGCCACGAGGGCGAGCACCTCGCACTCGCGCCGGGTCAGTCCGTCCGGTGACTCCGCCGACGGCCGGTACGCGCTGAGCTGGTCGAACACCGTGTGGGCCCGGTCGAGCTCCGCCGCGGCCGACACCTCGTCACCGAGCGCCCGGTACGCATCGGCAAGCCGGAAGCACGTCCGGGCAGCGTCGTACGAGGCACCCAGGTCGTGCCAGCGACGGCAGGCGTCGCGCAGTACCGGCAGGGCCTCCTCGGCCCGGCCCTCGGCCAGCAGGAAAGTGCCGCGCGCGGCGCATGCCATCGTCTCCAGGCCCGAGGTGGCGTACGTCGCTGCCGTCCTGGCCAGCTCGTAGGCGGCCGCAGCAGCCTCCTCCAGCCGTCCGGCGGCGAGCGCGATGTCGACCGCCGCCGCACAGATCGGGGCGCGGCGCAGCGGGTCATCGCCTGCCGCGGTGAGGGCGGAACGCACCGAGGTCGCGGCCCCAGCTGCGTCGCCCTGCTGCATCCGCAGCAGCGCCCGCCCAGGTTGCGGGTCGCGGCCACGGGCGTGCGCCTCGTCGTACGCGTCGGCGGCGTCTGGGTCCCCACGCAACCGGCGCACCTCGGCGACGACGTACCAAGCCTCGGCGGCGTAGTCGACCCGCTGCCGGTCGAAGTCCTTCGCGATTCGCAGCGCACTGCGCTCGGCCTCGTCCCACTCGCCGTGAAGCAGACGTAGCTGGGCGCGGTGCACCGCACACAGCCCCTCGAAGAAGACCGCCGCGGGGAGGGTGGCCAGCCACTGCTCGGTCAGCTCGGTCCAGTGGACCATCCGGCGTATGTCAGCGATCCGATGGCAGGCCGCGACCGTGTGGCAGTAGAGGACGCCGGAGATGAAGGGATCGATCTGGCCGTTCCGGACGCTGACCATCGCCGCGTCGAGCAGAGTCAGCCCGTCGACCATGTGGCCAGACTGGATCAGTGCCCGGCCTTCGCTCTGAAGACCGAGGGCCAGCAGGCCGGCGTCGTCGTACCGGCGGCCGATCTCCTGCCCTCGACGCGCTGCGTCGAGCGCCGCGGCCGGCCGACCGGCCAGGAGATTCCCCTCGACCTCCGTGAACAGCATCAGATGTCCGTGCACCGGGCCCTCCGGGAGCCCCGTCACCAGGCGACCGGCGCGACCTAGCCAGCCCCTGGACTGTTCCTCCTCGCCACGGGCCAGGTGGCAGACCCCCAGCGAGAACGCAGTCATCGCTGCTTCGGCTGGTCGCGCCTCGGCCTCGAGGGCATCGCATGCGGCAGCGCCGAGCCGCAGCTTGTCGTCGACGCGACCTACCCACCACACGGCGTCGGCGTAGGCCGCGAGGTCGTCGGCGGTGAAGTGCTCGGAGGCGACAGCGTCGAAGTGCGTGACAGCGGTGGGCCAGTCGCGCGAGGCGTAAGCCCGCTGCGCGAGTGTCAGGGTGTCCCCTTGTTCGTCCACGCGCTGTCCTCCGGTACAGAACGCAGAATATCGGTCCGCGCGCTGCTGAGGGACGAGAACGTGCCATCCCGCGCAATCCGCCCACCGTGTGCCACTCCCGCGTGTCATTCAGCAGGAGCCCGACGAAGTTGAGCGTCTCGCCGACTCAGCCGCAGAGGACGACGACCTCATCCTCCTGATCGCTTACACCGGCCTGCGCTTCGCTGTGTGCTGTTCCGCCTGATGCTTGACCCGTTGACTTCGGGTGATGGGCCGCGTGCTGCATGCAGGGGCTCGACCGCCCGGTGGGACCGGGCCACGACGGCGGGTCCAGCCCGGACGGGTGCTGATCGGCGCTGACCACGTGCCGCACCGCTAGCGATGCACGACCGAGGGCTCGTCGGCGGCAGCGCTGATCCCTTCCGCCGCGCGGATGATCGCGACTAGCTTGATCGAATCCACGCGGGAGGTCATATGGCGGCGACGATCCACCCGCCGGGGATGAGCGCCGTCCATCAGGTCCGCGTTGGCCAAGGCGCCGACGGGCATCCGCGGGTTCGACGAGCTCACCGGAGGTGGGCTGCCGCACGGCCGGGCGACCCTGGTCACCGGGGGCCCGGGTTCGTGCAAGACGTTGTTCGGGCTGGAGTTCCTGGTACGAGGTGCACAGGAGTTCGACGAGCCGGGCGTTCTCCTGGCGTTCGAGGAGTCGGCCGCCGACCTGACGGCGAACGTGGCCTCGCTCGGCTTCGACCTGGCCCGACTCGAGGCCGACGGGCGCCTGGTCGTCGATTCGGTACAGATCGATGCGTCCGAGATCGTGACCACGGGAGACTTCGACCTCGACGGCCTGTTCATCCGCCTGGCGTCCGCGGTGCAGTCGGTGGGCGCCCGACGAGTGGTCCTCGACACGATCGAGGTGCTGTTCGGCGCACTGGGCGACGAGGCGATCGTGCGGAACGAGTTCAGCCGGCTGCTGCGGTGGCTGAAGGACCACGAGCTCACCACGGTGATCACCGGCGAGCGTGGCCGGGAAGGGCAGCTGACCCGGTACGGCATCGAGGAGTACGCGTCGGACTGCGTGCTCGTCCTCGACCACCGGATGCACGACGAGATCGCCACCCGGCGGCTGCGCGTGGTGAAGTACCGCGGTTCGGTGCACGGCACCAACGAGTACCCGTTCCTGGTCACCGACCGGGGCCTGCGGGTCTGGCCCATCACCTCCACCGCGCTCACCTACGAGGTCTCCACCGAACGGGTGTCGTTGGGTGTGCCGCAACTGGACGAGATGCTGGGCGGCGGCGTCTACCGCGGCTCCACCGTCCTGACCACCGGCACCGCCGGCACCGGCAAGACGACGCTGGCGGCCTCCGCGGTCGACGCGGCCTGCGCCCGTGGCGAATCGGCTCTTTTCGTGTCCTTCGAGGAATCGCCCGGCCAGATCATCCGCAACCTGAGATCCGTCGGCATCGACCTGGGCCGGTGGGTGGACGCCGGGTTGCTGCGGCTGTGGGGTGAGCGGGCGACCGCATTCGGCCTCGAGGCGCATCTGTCGGGGATCGAGCGGCTGCTGGAGGAGAGCGAACCGACCATCGCCGTCCTCGACGCGGTCGGCAGCCTCAGCAATGTGGGCGCGGAGTCGGAAGTGACGTCGGCCGTCGTCCGCGAGGTCGACATGATGAAGTCGCGGGGCATCACCGGGATCCTGACCAGCCTGAGTCACGACGCGCAGCGGGAGTCCAGCTCCGTGGCGGTCTCGTCGGTGGTCGACACCTGGCTGCTGCTGCGCAACGTGGAGAGCGACGGGGAACGCAACCGGCTGCTGTTCGTGATGAAGAGCCGGGGGACGGCGCACTCGAACCAGGTGCGCGAGTTCCTCCTCACCGACCACGGCGCCGAACTGCTGGACGTCACCATGGGCGCCCGAGGTGTGCTGACCGGCTCGGCCCGCCTGGCACAGGCCGCCGAGGAGCGCGCGGCCGCGGCCGACCGGAGCGCCGAGCTGGAGCGGAGACGCATGGCCCTCGCGCGGCGCACCGCCGAGGTCGACGCCCAGGTCGCGGCCCTCCGCGCGCAACTGGCGACCGAGAGCGCCGAGCTCGAGCGACTGGCGGCCGCGGAATCCCGCGGCGCGACCGCTCGCGCCGCGGACCGGGAGAGCCTCGCCCGCCGACGCGAGAGCGGATCCGCCGACGGTTCACCCGCAACTCGGGATGGGTGACATGGACGCCAACGGCCCAGCCCAGGACGACGGGTCCGGCTCGGCACCGATGTACGAACTCCGCCTCTACCTCGCCGGGCACAGCCCGAAGTCGGTGCGCGCGGTGGAGAACCTGCGCCGCACCTGCGAGGAGTACCTCCCCGGGCGGTACCGGATCGAGCTGGTCGATCTCCTCGAGAATCCCCAGCTCGCCCGGGGGGACGAGATCATCGCCGTCCCGACGCTGGTCCGGAAGCTCCCCGAGCCCGTCCGCAAGATCATCGGCGACCTGTCGGACACCGAGAAGCTGCTGGTCGGGTTGCAGCTGCGCAGCGCCGGGGGCCAGCAGTGACGGCCCCGGACGGCGACCACCGCCGCTGGTCGCTGACGCTGTACGTCAGCGGCGCCTCCCCCCACTCGGCGCAGGCCCTCGAGACCGTCCACGCCTCTGCGACGAAGAACTCGCGGGCCAGGTCGAGCTCGAGGTGGTCGACGTCACCGACGAACCCGACCGCGCCGGCCAGGACCGGATCGTGGCCGTACCCACCCTGGTCAGACGGCTGCCCGCGCCGCCGCGTCAGCTCGTGGGAGACCTCGCCGACGTCGACCGGCTCCGCGCCGGACTCGACCTGGGTCCGCCGCCATCGCAGCCATCCGCACCGGCAGACCAGTGACCCGCCCAACCGCGGACGGCGTCGGCGGGCCGGCCGACGAGCTCGGCAATCTCCGCACCCAGATCGAGGAGCTGGACAGAGCACTCACCGCCATCCGGGCAGGGGACGTCGACGCGGTCGTGCTGGGCGGCCCACAGGGTCACCAGCTGTACACGCTGGTCAGCGCCGATCGGCCTTACCGGGTCATCGTCGAGGGGATGGGCGACGGCGCCGTCACCGTCTCCGAGCGCGGGATCATCCTCTACGCCAACCTGCGGCTGGCCGAGCTGGTCGGCGCCGACCGCGCCGCGCTCCTCGGCCGGGACGTCACCGAGCTCGTCGACGCGTCCGCGGCGAACGCGCTCCTGTCCCTGCTCGCCACGACCGCGCCCGGCACCACCCACCAGGAGGAGCTCGAGCTGGTCCACGCGGAGGGCTCCGCCGTGCCGGTGCTCGCCTCGGTGACCGGCCTGGACATCGAGGGCGTCATCGTCCGGTGCCTCGTCCTCGCCGACCTCACCGACCGGCGCCGCGGCGAGGAGGAACTGGCCGGCGCCTACGCCGAGCTGAGCCGCTCCGCGCACGAACTCGAGGAGGCGCAGCGGATCGGCCGGATCGGCAGCTGGTTCTGGAACCCGGCGACCGACGAGATCACCTGCTCCACCCAGGTGTTCCGCATCCTCGGCATCGATCCCACGCCGAGCGGAACGTTGTTGCGCACGACCCTGGCCGCCTTCTTCCACCCCGAGGACGCCTCGCTGGCCACCACTGCGCGCGAACGCGCGCTCGCCGACCGCCTGCCGTTCGTCGTCGAGCAGCGGGTCGTCCACGCCGACGGGGACGTGCGCCAGACCGTGACCCGCGGAGAGGTCGTCTCCGATGCCGACGGCGCGGTGGCCGGGATGCGCGGCACGACGCAGGACGTGACGGAGCAGCGCCGGGCGGCGACAGCCGTGATGGAGGCCCGCGCGGCGCTGATGAGCCAGACGATGGAGCTGGCCGAGGAGCACCGGGTCAAGGAGTCGCTGCAGCGGGCGGTCCTGCCGGCCCGGCTGCCCGCGGTCGCCGGGGTGGAGCTCGCCGCGCGCTACCTGCCCGCCGACATGCCGTCCCTGGTCGGTGGCGACTGGTACGACGCCTTCTGCCTGCCCGACGGCAGCCTGGCCGTCGCCACGGGGGACGTCGTCGGTCACGACCTGGACGCCGCCGCCACGATGGGCCAGGTACGCAACGCCCTGCGGGCCTACGCGTTCAGCGACGATCCCCCGGCCGAGGTCCTCGCGCGGCTCAACCGGCTGATCACCGGCCTGGGTGACAAGGGCCTGGCAACCGCGCTGTTCGGTCGCATCGACTCAGCGCTTCGCATGTTCCGGTGGTCGTGCGGGGGCCATCCGCCGCCGCTGCTGATCGGCGCGGCCGGCGTCCGCCTCCTGTCCTGCCCGGCCGGCGTGATGCTGGGCGCCGTGCCGGCGGCCCGGGCCCGCTACACCGACGCACACGCGGCGGTCGAGCCGGGCGACGTGCTCGTGCTCTACACGGATGGCCTGATCGAGCGGCGGGACCGTGACCTGGACGAGGGTTTCGCCGCCCTCGCCCGGGCGGCGGGCGACCTGCGCGGCCAGTCCGCGGAGACCGTCTGCACGACCCTGATGAACCGGCTGCTGCCCGACCTCGAGCACGAGGACGACGTCTGCCTGCTCGTGCTCCGCGTCCTGCCCGCCGGCAGTCCACGGCCGTAGATCGCGTCGACTCCGGGGCTGGCGCAGCGGGTGGGCGTCAGCCGGTGCCGTTCAAGCACGACTGCACCCGTGCCCAGAGCGCCTCGTAGGCGGCTGTCGCGGAGCTGGCCGGCGCGAACGCCGCAACCGGGGCGCGCTCGTCGGCCATCTGCTCGATCACCACCCGACTCGGGATCGCCTCGGGGACGACGGACGCGTGATCGTTGGGCAGCCGCTCGGTGAACTCGCGATGGGCCTTCTTGCGGCGGTCGACCATCGACAGAAAGCCCATCACCTGCGGCTTCCGCCCCGGCATCGTGTCGACGAAGTCGATGAGCTGGTCGTAGGTGCGCACCGAGAGCATGGCCGGAATCAGGGGGACGAGCAGCACGTCGCAGGCGTGGACGACGTTCTCCGAGACCAGGGACACGCTCGGCGGGCAGTCGAGGACGACCAGGTCGTACTCCTTCTTCAGGGGCGCGAGCAGGCGGCGGATCCGATCCGTGGATCTCTTCGTCGAATCCAGGTCCAGATCGAGGTTGCGGTAGCTGAAGTCCGCCGGCATCAGATCGAGCTGGTCGAAATCGGTTCCCTTGATCCCGTCGTCCAAGGTGCGCTTTCCCCTGACCAGGGCGTGACCGCCTCCCTTCACCTTGGGTTTGACCCTGAACAGGTACGTGGCCGAGCCCTGCGGATCGAGGTCCCACAGGAGGGTGCGCAGACCGTCGCGGGCCGCGAAGTAGGCGATGTTGACCGCGGCCGACGTCTTCCCGACGCCCCCCTTGATGTTGTACGTGGCAACGACCTTCACCGCGCCGCTCCTGTCATTGCGGTGGTCGGCTCCGCCGGCGCCGTACGGCGCGGTCCTGGCTGGGCCGTCCGACGCTGCGCCGACCGATGCGAGAACCGCTCGAACATGGCGGCGAACTGGGCGCGCGACGTGTCCTGGTCCTCCTGCAGCCGGGCCGCGATCTCCCCCATCGCGAACATCGTCCGGGCGGAGGCGCCGTCGGTGGCCATCATGTCGGTGGCGAGTGAGTAGAGCGCCTCGCGCTGGGCCTCGCTGTCCTGGAACGTCCCGAGCACGTCCTGCAAGGCCTTCAACTCCTTGATGGCGACGCGAGCGTCGGCCGGATCCGTCGTCGGGGGAAAGGTCTCCAGCAGGTAGCGCAGCTCCTTGGCCCGCTTGCGCAGGTCGTGCAGGTCCTCGGCCGGCGACGCGTCCGTGATCCGCGAGCCGCGGCGGAGAACACGACGATGCGCGCGGTCGAGCCGTTCCACAACCATCTCGGCCGCGGTCGGCCCCGCACAGGGCTGCCCGTCCCAGGTCGCCAGCACCAGCAGCGAGGCGCGCCATCGTGCACGGAACCGCTCGAACCGCGGTGACCGCAGGCCGACCACGAGCCTGCGCCGCTCGTCCGCCCGGAGCCCGGTGAGGTGAAGCACCAGCGGTTCCACGTCCTCGCGCCGGCCGCTCGTCAGACCAGCCATCAGGGCCGGGAGCTCCTGGAGAAGGACGTCGAGGTCGCGCGACGGCGTCGTGAGATCGCCGAGCAGCTTCAATTGCGGTGTCACCCACGCGACCAGAGCCCGCGGCAGGACGTCGCCGAGCAGCTTGACCGCCGAGCGACTGCGCCGGACCGCGACCCGGAGGTCGTGCAGGAACTCGACGTCGACATCGCTGACCGTTCCGTCCACGGCGGCCTCCAGCTCGCCGAGGAAGGACAGCAGCACCCTGGCCACCGCCACGCGGGCGGGAAGACCGGTCTCCATCACGGGCCTCGAGGGCGCGTCGGGATCGACTCCCGCGGCGCGCAACGCCGCCGGGTAGCGCGAGGGCGTGTCAGGAACCAGCCCCGCCCGGAGCGCGATACGGGCGGCGCACTCGGCGACCGCGTCGTACCCCCGCAGCGGGATCAACCACAGGCCCCCCGGCGGCCGGTCGCGGCTGCCGGAGATGGTGGCCGGACGTTCGTGGATCAACCGCAACACGGTCTTGCCCTCGACGTCCAGCAACCTGCCGGTGACGGACGTCCCCGATGCCTCGACCATCGGCAGGAGAGCGCGCACCCCGAGGACCGGCTCGAGGTGCGGGCGCAGGTCGTCGGGAAGACGCGACAGCAAGCGCGGCCAACCGAGGGTGTCGGGCCCGGCCGTGACCGTCGCACCGTCGGTGCGGCTGAGCTCCAGCATGCATCCGCCGCCGTCCGGGCCTTCGACGGCCGTCAGCGCCATCCCGCTGCGGTACAGCCGCAGGTCGATGCTGTCCAGCCACATCGTGCGCGTGGCAACCGGTCGATCCATGGCCACCGTGTAGCTCGCGGCCAACGCCGCCAGAGCAGCGCGTACTGCCGATGGTTCGGGGCCGGCCCAGAACTGGCCGCCGCCAGGGCCACTCACCGGCGTTCCTCTCAGATCACCGACCTCGGTCAGGTGCCGCGCATTGTGTCGGTCGCACCCGACCACCCGGGTGAGGCGCGCCCAACAACCGTCATCTCACGTGACCAGCGCGACCGGGCTGCTCGTCCGAGGCGCGAGGCTCTCGATGGTCACACGGTGCGCACGGATCGGCGGCCCACGAACAACTCGAGCCTTCGGCTGATGGGACGTCGCCGAAGGGCTCAGGCCGGTGGCGGCATGGGCTGATCGCTGACCGGCGTGATCTCGCACGTCGTGACCCCCGCCCCCGGCAGCAGGAACGCATGCAGGTGGGCGATGTCATCTGTCTCGACGACGAGATAGGTCGTGTGCTTCGGGAAGGCGAGCCAGTACCCCACGAGCCTGACGTCCGTCGACTGGGCGTCGAAGAGCGACTTCGACCCGCCGCTGCCGTACGGACAGTCGCGCGGTGCGTGCGACTGCGTGACATGGAAGAGCATCGAGCAGTCCTCCGCTCCAGGGCCGCCAACGGCGGTGGCGACGCTAGCGTCTGAGCGCCGCCCGAGGGGCCCGACGATTCGCGCTCCCCCGCCGACGGGACGCCGACGAGCAGAACGACGAGGCAGACCGGCAGGTCCGACCCCTAGTCTGTCGCCGTGACCGAGGTACAGCGCACGACCCTCCAGCGGACGGAGACCGGCCGCTCCTACAAGGGCCACAGCATGCATGCGGCGGCGGGGGTCCACGAGTACGCCGTCGAGCTGGTGCAGCAGGCGCTGCCGCAGGGCGGGCGGGTCCTCGAGGTCGGCGCGGGCTGCGGCGCCCTGACGCTGCGGATGCGGGACGCCGGGTTCGACGTCGTCCCCACCGACCTGTTCCCGCCGCACGACTGGATCCACCGGCTCGACCTCGACGCACCGGAGTGGACCGACGACACCCGCGGCCCCTTCGACCTGGTCGTCTGCGTCGAGACGCTCGAGCACGTCGAGAACCCGCGCCAGGTGCTGCGGTCGATCCGTTCGCTGCTGCGTCCCGGCGACACGCTGCTGGTCAGCACGCCGAACATCACGCATCCGCACTCGCGGCTGAAGATGCTGCTGCGCGGCTCACCCGTCTTCTTCGGTCCGGCGAAGTACTACGAGCCCGGCCACATCTCGATCCTCCCCGACTGGATGCTGACCGAGCACGTGCGGCTGGCCGGCTTCGACCAGATCACCGTCACGCGGGCCGGGAGCATGGACTACACCGGTCCGCGGCTCTGGATCCACCGCGTCGAGATGGCTCTCCTCGGGCTGATCGGACTACGCCGGCGGGCCGCGTCGGGCGACGGCGTCTGCACGTTCGTCACCGCCGTCGCCGCCTGAGGACGGCGATCCGCGCCCGTACGGGTGAATGAAATCGAGGAAGCGCGCGCCGTCCCGTAGACCGCAGGCCGATGACCAGCGAGGATCGACCGCAGTCGTTCCGAGGCTCGGGGGTCTTCGTCCATGGGCAGGTACAGCGCGCCACGCTCGTCGCGCCGGGCGGTCTCGGGCCTGGGCGTGGGTGCCGGGGCCCTCGGCACCGCCGCGCTGGTCGCCGCCCTCCAGACGATGGGCGCCTCCCCCGCCGGCGGGGTCGCGTCCGACGACGGGGACGACGTCGCCCCGGCAGCGTCGGAGGCCCCCTGGGGGGCCGGTCCGCTCGAGATGCCGAGCATCGGCGTCATCGCCCCCGGCTTCGAGCGGGCCTATGCGGCCCTGACGGCGTCGAGCTTCACCGTCGTCTCCACCTCGGCGGCACCGATGGCCACCTTCTGGCCGACCCCCGCCGCCACGACCACCCTCCACGAGGTGCCGGCCCTGTTCACCGGCGCGCAGCTCCCGGCCCCCACCAGCACGCACGAGGTGCCGGCCCTGCACACCGGCTCGCAGCCATCGGAGACGCCGGCCGGCCCCACCTCGCCCGGCTCGACGCCACCGTCGACGCCGGCGCCCGACCCCACGCCCTCCACGGACCCGACCCCGTCGACGCAGGAGCCCGCTCCGACGGACGAAGAGCCCGCGCCGACCACCGAGGCACCGACTCCCACGACCGAGGAGCCCCCGCCCACCACCGAAGTGCCTCCGCCCACCACCGAGGCACCGACCCCCACCACCGAGGCACCGACCCCCACCACCGAGGAGCCTCCGCCCACCACCGAGGAGCCCGACGCCCACCACCGAGGAGCCTACGCCCACCACCGAGGAGCCCGACGCCCACCACCGAGGCGCCTCCGCCCACCACCGAGGCGCCGCCGCCCACCACCGAGGCGCCCGCGCCGACCAGCGAGGCACCGGCGCCCACCACCGAGGAGCCCGCGCCCACGACGGCCCCCCTGCCGGTCACCGTGCCCGATGGCACCGTGCTCACGGTCGGCGCCGAGTTCACGCTGGTCGATCCGCTCACGGGTCGTCAGCTGACCGCGGTCGTCCTCGACGAGGCACCGACAGGGGCCGAGCAGCCCGCTGACAGCGGGCTGGACGTCGGCGAGCGGTTCGCGGTGATCGACCCGTCCACCGGCGCGGTTCTGGTCGCCCTGGTCGCGGCGTAGCCCGCCCGCACCGGAGCGGCTGCGACAGGGGACCGTCGCCCCCTGTCGGGCGAGGCACGGCGGGTCTAACGTCGCGTCATCCATCGGCACGGGGGCTGCTGAGTCCGGGAGTGACGATGCTGAACACCAGTCGCGTCGAGGCCAACATCCCTGCGGGCGACCTCACGAGGGCCCGCGACTTCTACGCCGACAAGCTGGGGCTGACGCCGGTCCGCGACGACATGGGCGTCAACCTGGTCTACGAGACCGCCGGCGGCACCCGCTTCAACATCTACGAGACCGCCTACGCCGGGCAGGCGGGGCACACCATCGCCCAGTTCCACGTCGACGACATCGACGCCGAGGTGCACGACCTGCAGTCCAAGGGCGTGACCTTCGAGGTCTACGAGGGGATGCCGGGCGTCCGCTGGGACGGGGTCATCGCCTCGATCGAGGGCATGGGTCGGGCGGCGTGGTTCCGCGACAGCGAGGACAACATCCTCTGCGTGGACCAGCCGGCCGGCTGACCTTCCCCGAGCACGACCGAGGGGGCCGGGCGACTTCCGTCCCGGCCCCCTCGTCGTGCTGCTGCCTGCCTACGGCTTCTTGTGGATCACGACGTCGTAGTCGTATTCCGCGTCGAGGACGGTGAGGTCCCCGGTAGGCATGTTCGACACCGCGACCACGAAGTCGGCCTGGTTGCCGTTCGCGCACTGGGTGTTGAACGTGTCGGTGCTGAACTGGTCACCCTCGTAGCGGTAGACCCAGTTGCCACCCTCCGCGTCGACGATCTCGCCCTCGGACGGGTCACCGGGGGTCAGGTCGCAGTTGCTGATGACCTGGACCGTCCAGTTGTTGTCCTGGATGCCGGTCGTCTCGATCCAGCCGGCTCCCTCGGGAGCCAGCGTGACCGCGTCGCCGCCGATGGTGGCCGTGTCGATGAACCAGCCGGTGTCGAGGTACGCGGCGTCCGTGGAGTAACGGAACTGGACATCGGTCGTGCCGGCGGGCAGCGTCGCCGAGTACTGCACGTACTCCGGCTCGTCGACGAAGTACTCGCCGCCGGACGTGCCGGTGATGCCGTTGCCCTCCTCGTTGTTGCCGTGCGGGTCGTCGTTCGTGGTCACCGTGGCGCCGGCGGCGTCGGTGACCGGGACGGTGACCCACTCGCCGTCGACCAGGGCCTCGACGAAGCCGTAGTCCCAGCCCTCCTCGATGAAGTGCCAGTTCGAGAAGCTGAGCGTCTGGCCACCCACGTCGCCGGTCACGTCGGCGCCGAGAATGGTGTCGCTCGCGCTGGTGTAGCCGCCCCACCAGTGGGTCGTCCCCTCCAAGCGGCGCGACCTGCTCGCTGTCGTCACCGTCGAAGTCGAGCGAGACGTACCGGCCCGCGTTCTTGAACTTCTCGTACGACGCACCGAAGGGCAGCGCGGTGCTCGCCGGACGGGTGTTCAGCCGGTCCCACTTGGCCTCCGGCTGACGGCCGCGGTAGTTGCCGCGGTTGTCCAAGAACTCGTCGTTGGCGAGGTCGATCGTCCAACCACCCGAGGCGGCGCCCAGGTCGAAGTTCACCAGGTCGAAGCGGGTCGAGCCCTCGTCGTCGAGGTACATCGTCACGACCCAGTCCTGGAAGAGCTCCTCGGCCGAGCGCAGGTCAGCGGCGTCACCGTTGTTGGCGTTGTAGGTGTCGATGGCGTTCTGGACGCCGACCATGCCGTCGGCCTGCTCCTCGAAGATGAGCTGGATCAGCTCGTCACCGGCGACCTGGTCGTTCTCGAGGTCCGGGGACCAGCGTCCCGTCGCCGTTGCCGCCGGCCTGCTCCCACAGGTACGTGAAGTAGCTGAACGACGCGCCGTAGTTCTCCAGGCCGCCGCCCCACCGGGTCAGCGAGGTCTCCCGGTGGAACACCTGCTGGTAGGTCAGGTGGCTGCCGGTCATGTCGTACCCGTTGAGGAACGCGGCCGCGTCGGCCAGGCCCTCGTCGACCCAGGACAGCTCGCCCGGGTCGGAGTAGTTCATGAGCAGGTGCTCGAGCTCGTGGGCGATGACGCCCTCGTACAGCTCCGGCCGGTCGTTGGCTCGGGTCGCCGTCGCTCCAGTCCTCGGCGCTCGGGTCCTCACCGATGCGGTTCGCCCAGTCGAAGGCGTCGAGGGTGATGACGTTCATGCCCAGGCTGTCGGGGAGGGCGAACTCGGACGCGAAGTACCCCGCGGTGTAGGTGTCGACGGCGCAGTCGTAGTAGTTCTCGTCCTGCACGTTGTAGACGAGGGTGACCAGCGAGTCGCTGGTCGGGTCGTCGGGGTTGGCGGCGTCCATGGGACCGAAGTGGTCCTCGTCCACCCTGACGATCTGGCCGGCGAGCTCGTCGCCGAGCAGGTCGATCTGCTCCTGGGTGAGCACGTAGTCGGCCGGGTCGGCCGTGTCGCAGGGGATGAACTCGTCGTCCGGGTTGTGGTCGAACGACGGGTCGAGGCTGTGCACGCCCGTCGACGCCGCTCGAGCGCACCGACGGGCACGTAGATGTAGACCGGGGTGCCGTCGGCGTCTCCGGTGTACACCAGCTCGAACGGCTGGTAGTAGGTGCCACCGGCCTCCGAGTCGTTGATCGGGACGACGATGGTCTCGTCGCCCGCCGAGCCGAAGTCCGCCGGGGGTGTGGCGGTGTGGTCGGCCATGGCCGGGGATGCAAACCCGACGACGGCGAGTGCAGCTGCGGCGGATCCAGCCGTCAGCCTGCGAGTGAATCGGTCGCATGCGCGCCCTTTCGCTGCCCGGGCTGCGTCGCCCGGACGATCCGAGTCGATGGACGAGAGGCTCGCCCAGCCCAGCGAAGCCGGACCGTTGCGCACCGTAAACCGTAATTTCGTCACTGTGTAGTGGTGACTTCTCACCGTTTTCTTGCTAAGGCGCTCCGGAACCGCAGTTCCGTGCGGGGCGACCGGTCCGACCCCAAGACGGCCGGCCT
Organism: uncultured Actinomycetota bacterium; assembly: GCA_963777095.1. GTDB lineage: Bacteria > Actinomycetota > Actinomycetes > Mycobacteriales > Geodermatophilaceae > CAVZOY01. The sequence continues at coordinate 260,969 of CAVZOY010000004.1, read as the reverse complement.
CGGCGGTCGGCCCGACGAGGGTGCAGGATGCTCGTGACGGCCGTCGCAGGGCTGATCGGCCGACGGCCGGGTACGGAGGGCGATGGGCGTCGACACCGGACCGCAGCAGCGGATCGTCGCCGGCCGCTACGCGGTCGGCGAGGTGCTGGGCCGCGGGGGCATGGGCACCGTCTGGTCGGCGACCGACAAGGTGCTGCAGCGCCGCGTGGCCCTCAAGGAGGTCACCTTCTCGATCCACCTGACCGACGAGGAGCGCGAGATCCTGCGCGAGCGCACCATGCGCGAGGCGCGCGCCGCGGCCCGCCTGGACCACCCCTGCGTCACGCACGTGTTCGACGTCGTCGAGGAGGACGGCCGGCCGTGGCTCGTGATGGAGCACGTCGCCGCGCGCAGCCTGCAGGAGATCGTGGAGGAGCAGGGCCCGCTCCCTCCGCCGGTGGTCGCCCGCATCGGCCTGGACGTGCTCGCCGCCCTCGAGGCGGCGCACGCGGAGGGCATCGTGCACCGCGACGTGAAGCCGGCCAACGTGCTGGTCAGCCCCGACGGACGGGCGCGGCTCACCGACTTCGGCATCGCGACGACGACCGGCGACTCCTCGCTGACGACCCAGGGCGCGCTGATCGGGTCGCCGTCCTACATGGCCCCGGAGCGCGCCGCCGGCGGGCAGCCCGGCGGGTCGGTCGACCTCTGGTCCCTCGGCGCCACGCTCTACACGGCGGCCGAGGGCAGGCTCGCCTTCGACCGCGGTGACCCGGTCGCCACCCTCATGGCGGTCGTCACGGAGCCGCCGGCGCCACCGAGGCTGGCCGGACCGCTCACGCCGGTGCTGATGGGGTTGCTCACCAAGGACCCGGCACAGCGGGCCACCCCCGCCCAGGCCCGGCGCGACCTGCAGGCCGTCGCCGCGGGCGGGGCGCCCACGTGGACGCCGGGCCCGCCGCCGGGTCCGCCGCCGTCCCGGCCCGGCCCTCCCCCGCAGCCCGCGGCGTCCGCCGGTCCTGAAGCCCGCCCGCCGGTCACTCCCGCGCCGCCCGGGCGCCCCGTGCTCCGCGACACCGCCGGTCGAGCGCATCGACGCCGAGGACCTGCGTCGCCTCGCCGAGGCGTCGCGCGCCGTGCTCGGGTCGGTCGCGCGCGACTCGGCCCGCTACCTCGCCCGCCGCGCCGTCCGCGGCAAGGAGCCACGGCGCACCGAGCAGCCGGCGCCGGCCGGGCGCCGGCCCGGCAAGGCCAAGGACGCCGGCCGACCGCGACGACGCTTCAAGCGGCGCTGGGTCGTCGTGCCCACCCTGCTGGTCCTCGCGGCGGGCGTACTGCTCACCCTCGGCGTGCTGTGGCTGCTGGCGGTGCTCTTCGGGGTGCTGTGAGGGCTCAGCTCCTCGCGGCCAGCCGCGCCTCGTCGATCCGCTCGCGGGCCACGTAGTAGAGCGTGTCCCCCTCGTCGACAGGCCGGTCCCACGGCGGGCTGACCACGAGGCCGTCGGCTCCTCGGACCGCGAGCACGGTGGCGCCGAACGTCTGGCCGAAGTGGCTCTGCACCTGGCCGAACGTGGCGTGCACGAAGCCTCGCGGCACCCGCGCCGAGTAGGTGTTGCCGGAGCCGCCGGCCGTCATCAGCTCGTTGTAGACGGCGGTGATCCCGGGATCGTTGGCCTCCTCGGTGAGCAGCGTCGGCATGTGCCACTGCACCACCTGTACGCCGCCGTTGACGTAGCGCAGGCTCTCCCGGCGGGCGAGGTCCCGCACCGCGGCGACCATGTGCACCGACGGGTTCGCGTGGTCGACGGCTACCGCGATGGCGAGGGTCTCGTTGTCGTCCCGGCCGTCGATGACCGCCGTCCGCGCCGTCGGCATCGCCGCACGGGTCATCACGTCGTCCCGTGTCAGGTCGCCGCGCACGAAGTGCACCGCCGGCCGGTCGGGCATCGGATTCTCGACGACGTCGTCCCAGGCGCACAGCGCCACCTGCTGCCGCCCCTCGGCGGTCAGCTCGTCGACGATGCGCTCGGTGCGTCCGGGGACGTAACCCGAGCAGCACGACGTGATCGCGCAGGTCCAGCGTCACCACTCCCCTCAATCGCCTGCCCCGCACCGACTGCAGCACGTCGGCCAGCCGCGTGAACAACAGCGTCAGCGTGACGATGCCGCCGACGATGACGTAGACGCCTACCAGCCGCCCGGGGGTCGACGTCGGGAAGACGTCGCCGTAGCCCACGGTCGCCGACGTCACGACGAAGTACCACCAGTAGGTATCCGGCGCGACGATCTCGCTCTCCGCCGGCTCGACGAGCGCCATGAGCAGCCAGCTGGTCAGGAAGACCAGCAGCGCGACCACCAGCGGCAGCCGCCAGCCCGTCAGCCGCGCCCGGAAGAACCGGGTCAGGCGGACGAGCAGGAACGGCACGCGTCCTCCCGGCGGTGGGGGCGGTCAGCGCAACCTACCGCGCCGCCGGCGGCCGGCGGGGCCGGTCACCTGCACGGATGCACGTGGCCGACAGCGAGGCCACCCGCCGCGTCAGCTCACGGCTGCGGGCTCGGCCTGCCGCCGCTCACGGTGCAGGCGCAGACGGTGCTTCCTGGCCTCCGGCGAGTGGACGACGGCCACCGGGCACGTGGCGTGGAGGGCGAGCTGCATGCTCGTGGAGCCGAGCAGCACCGACGAGAACTCACCGTGCCCCCGGCTGCCGACGACGAGCAGGTCCGCACCCTGCGACGCCTGGATCAGCACCTGAGCCGGCGCTCCGTGCACCGCCCGGATCCCGATCTCGGGCCGGGGGCCGGCCGCCCCGGCGGTGACCTCGTCGACCAGCGCCCGCACCCGGCCCTCGGCGTCGGCGCGGAGACGGGCCCTCATGCGCTCGGTGTCCGCGCCGCCCATCACGTCGAAGTCCATCAGGTAGTCCGGCCACCGGTAGGCGATGACCGCCTCCACCGGTACGCCGCGCCGTTCAGCGTCGGCGACGGCGAACTGCATCGCGGCGCGGGAGCCGGCCGAGCCGTCCACGGCCACCACGACCTTGGGGCCCGGCATCCCTTCCGCATCGACCCACCGGGCCTCGGTCCGGACCATGTCCTGTTCATCGTTCACGACGCCACCTCCTCCGACCCGACCACCAGCAGCTCTGCCCCGGCCAGCTCGACGACCTCGGTCAGCGTGGCCGGCGCGGTCACCACGGCGAGGCGGGTCCGGCCGTGCACACCCGTCTCGTCGACGGCCCGGCGCACCGTCGCCTCGAGCGCCTCCTCCATCGCCGCGAGCCCCTCGTCGGGCTCGCCCGGGTCGCCGGCGAACAGCGTCACCGCGAGCAGATGCGCATCGCGCCGCTCGGCCTCCTGCAGCGCCCACAGCAGGGCCGAGTAGCCGCACGCCGAGGGGCGCACGTCCACCACCAGAACCGGCCGGTCGGCCGGGCGGGACGGCGGGCTGTCCGTCATGCCTGCATGGTCCGCCGGTCCACCCCCGGCGTCCAGGGGTCTTCGTCGCGGCAGGACGCGGCCCCACGGCATGCGATCGCGGCCGGCGGGTAGCGGCTCGCCATGCAGCCACGTGATCTCCTGCTCGACGGCTTCGACCGCATCTCCGAGTTCCTCCGGGAGGCGGTGGACGGCCTGGGTCCCGACCAGCTCGCGCACCGCATCGCACCGGGCGCCAACCCGATCGGCTGGCTGGCCTGGCACCTGCTCCGGGTCCAGGACGACCACGTGGCCGACGTCGCCGGCCGCGAGCAGGTCTGGACCGCCGAGGGCTGGGCCGACCGGTTCGGGCTGGACCTCGACCCGTCGGCCACCGGGTACGGCTTCGACGACGACGAGGTGGATCGGGTGCGCGTCCCCTCGGTGGACCTCCTGCTCGGCTACGCCGACGCCGTGCACGCGCGCACCGCCGAGTTCCTGCGCGGGATCGGGGCCGACGACCTCGACCGCGTCGTGGACTCGTCGTGGAACCCGCCGGTGACCCTCGGCGTCCGCCTGGTGAGCGTGCTGTCCGACGACCTCCAGCACGTCGGGCAGGCGGCCTACGTGCGGGGGCTGCTCGACGGGGGCTGATCGCCGTCCGGGAGGTGCGGTGGCAGCACCCGCGCGGCCAGCTCCTGCAGCAGCGGCTCCGGCTCGGCGAGACAGCGCTGCACGTCCGGCTCCACCTCGACCAGACCGTGCGCCGCGACGAACCCGGCGCCGGCCAGCCGGTCGGCGGCCAGCCGGACCACGCCGGCCACCGCGAGGCACGGCACCCCGGCCGCGGCGGCGCGCCGGGCCACCTCGGCCGGCGCCTTGCCCGACAGCGTCTGCTCGTCCAGCGCCCCCTCCCCCGTGACGGCCAGGACGGCGCCGTCCAGCGCCTCGGCCAGCCCGACGAGGTCGCAGACCAGCCCGGCGCCGGACACGACGGTGGCCCCGAGCACGGCGAGCGCGCCCGCCGCCGTCCCGCCGGCGCCACCCGCGCCCCGCACCTGCGACGGATCGGTGCCGAGATCCCGGCCCAGCACCGCGGCGTACCGGGCGAGCGCGGCGTCCAGCTCGGTCACCTGCTCCGGCGTCGCACCCTTCTGCGGGCCGAACACTGCGGCCGCGCCGTCCGGGCCCACCAGCGGGTTGGTCACGTCGGAGGCGACCACGAACTCGACCCCTGCCAGCCGTGGGTCCAGCCCCTCGGCGTCCACCCGGTCGAGCCGGGCGAGCGCACCGCCCCCGGGCGGCAGCTCGGCGCCGTCGGCGTCCAGCAGCCGGACGCCGAGTGCCTGCAGCATCCCCGCGCCCCCGTCGTTGGTCGCGCTGCCGCCGATGCCCAGGACGATCCTCTCGACCCCGCCGTCGAGTGCCGCCCGGACGAGCTCTCCGACGCCGCGGGTCGTCGCCGTCATCGGTGCCAGCTCCTGCAGCAGGCCCAGCCCCGCCGCCGTGGCCAGCTCCACCACCGCGGTCGACCCGTCGAGGGCCAGCGTCGCGTCGACCGGCCGGCCGTCGGGACCGCCGACCCGCACGGTGCGCGGCCGGTAGCCGGCGCGCAGCGCCGCCGCGACCGTGCCCTCGCCGCCGTCGGCGATCGGCCGGAGCACCGTCTCGACGTCGGGGCGGACCCGCCGCAGCCCGTCGGCGAGAGCGTCGGCGACCCGGTCCGCGGCCAGGCTGCCCTTGAAGCTGTCGGGAGCGATCACGACGTGCACGGCGTCCAGCATGCCGCGCGTAGCGTCCGCTGGGTGAGCGACGTGGCTGCCACCGATTTCTACGCCGTCGACGACCTGCTCCGTCCCGAGGAGCGGGAGATCCGGGACCGGGTACGCGACTTCTGCGAGAAGGAGGTCACCCCTCGGATCAACGACTACTGGGAGCGGGCCGAGTTCCCTTTCGAGCTCGTGCCGCGCATGGCCGAGCTGGGCATCGCCGGCGGCACGATCCAGGGCTACGGCTGCCCGGGGATGAGCAACGTCGCGGCCGGTCTGGTCGCCTACGAGCTCGCCCGGGCCGACGGCAGCGTCGGCACCTTCAACGGGGTGCACAGCTTCCTGGCCATGCAGTCGATCGCGATCCTGGGCTCGGAGGAGCAGCGGCAGCGGTGGCTGCCCGCGATGGCCCGCATCGAGAAGATCGGCGCCTTCGGCCTCACCGAGCCGCAGCACGGTTCGGACGCCGTGGCGCTGGAGACCTCTGCGCGCCGCGACGGCGACTCCTTCGTGCTGAACGGACAGAAGAAGTGGATCGGCAACGGGTCGATCGCCGACCACGTCATCATCTGGGCCCGCGGTGAAGGACGGCGCCGTCGGCGGCTACGTCGTCGACAAGGGCACCCCGGGCTACGAGGCCCGGGTGATGACCGGCAAGACGGCGCTGCGCGCGGTGTGGCAGGCCGAGATCACGCTGACCGACGTCCGGGTACCCGCGGAGAACCGCCTGGAGAACTGCCGGTCGTTCAAGGACGTCTCTGCCGTGCTCGACCGCACCCGCTACACGGTGGCCTGGCGAGCGCTGGGTCTGGCGACGGCGGCCTACGAGCTGGCGCTGGCGCACGCGCTGCGGCGCGAGCAGTTCGGCGCCCCGATCGCGGGCTACCAGCTGGTGCAGGACAAGCTCGCGCGGATGCTCGCCGAGATCACCGCGATGCAGCTGATGTGCTGGCGGCTGTCGGCCCTGGCCGACGAGGGCCGCATGACCGCCGCCATGGCGTCGCTGGCCAAGATGAACCACGCGGCCAAGGCCCGGCGGATCGTGGCCGACGCGCGCGACATCCTCGGTGGCGACGGCATCCTGCTCGAGCACCACGTCGCCCGGCACTTCGCCGACATGGAGGCGCTCTACACCTTCGAGGGCACCGACTCGGTGCAGGCGCTCATCGTCGGGCGGGCGATCACCGGCCTGTCGGCCATCAGCGGACGGCGTCCCGAGCGCCGCTGAACAGCCCGGCGGGCACCCGGCGTCAGCGGCCGCTGGGCACCGGCTCCAGCACGGCGCTGATCCGCTGGCAGTCCGGGCAGGCGGTACGGCCCACGCCCACGCGGGTCCACTTCTGCGACCCCCAGACCTGGACGATGGCTCCGCAGACGGCCAGCTCGACCTCCCCGTCGAGCTCGGCGGCGGGACGGTGCGCCTCCACCGCGTGCCACGGGTGGACCTCGACGGAAGGCTGTGCGCGCGACCACCGGTCCGGTCGCGCGAACCCCACGGCGTAGTCGTTCACACCCGTTTCTGTGCCCCCGGTCACAGCCGATCAATCGCACCCTCAGGGGAAACCCTGAACTTCGAATCGGTGGCGGCGCACGGGGCGACCCCGCGCTACCTTCGACGCCAAGCCACGGATCGAGGGGGCGTCGATGGACCCGGTCAGCCTGTTGGTGGGAGCCGCGCTGCTGGCCGCCGGGTTCCTCGGCGGGCGGGTGGGTCGCCGCCGGTCCGCTCCCCCACCGCCCCCTGTCACCCCGCTGTGCGGGTGCGGCCACGCGCTGAGCCAGCACGACCGCGACACGGCGACCTGCTACGCCGAGCTGCGCCGCGATGCCTACGACAAGCGCGGCCGCTGGGCGGGGCACACGTGGGTGCCGTGCACCTGCCGCCAGTACGTCGGTCCCCGGCCGATCGACGAGGTGTTCGCGCCGCGGGTGCTCCCGCCGCCGGACTGAGAAAGGACCGCTCCAGTCCGTCGCTAGGCGGCGTCCGCCCAGGACGGCGCCGGTCCCAGGCCGAGGCGCCACCGCGCCGCCGCCTCCGACGGGCTCATCGGGCCCAGCGCGAGCTGCAGGGCGCGCAGCTGCGCCCGCGTGGCCGGCAGCCGCACAGGCCCCGCGGCGGATCGCCCCGGCACCTGGGCGAACGGCGCGATCGTCGGCGAGACGAGCAGCGCGGCGCCGCCGGACAGTCCCCGGTAGAAGAGGCGTTCCGCGGCGCCCAGGCCCGGCGGGGCCGCGAGGAAGGCGAGCACGTCGGCGGGCACCGGCTCGAGCTGCGCGCGGTAGCCGTCGAGCGCCTCGGCCAGCTCCCGCTCGGTGGCCGGCAGGTCGGTGGCGCCCAGTGCCTCGGCGCTGCGCGCCCACTCGGCGACGTAGACGTCGGGCCAGCGGCGGCCGAAACGCCCGGCGACGTCGCGTCCGACCGCCTGCTGGGCGGCGAGGAACGCGTCGGTGAAGGCCAGGTGCACCCAGCGCAGCAGGTGCGGATCGCCGGCGGAGTACGTCCGCCCGTCGGGCAGGGTGCCCCCGACGACCTCGTGCAGGCGGCGCACGCGCCCGGCCTCGCGCTCGGCGAGCTCGGCCGAACCGAAGGTGCTCACGACCAGCCAGCGTGCGGTGCCGGCCAGTCGCTTCCACGGGTCCTCCAGGTAGGAGGAGTGCCGCTGGACGCCGGCCAGCGCCAGCGGGTGGGCCGCCTGGCCGAGGAGCGCCGCGACGCCGCCCACCAGCGTGGACAGGTCGCCGTGCACCCGCCAGACGACGCCGTCGGGCTCGAACCAGCCGGGTCCGGTGCCCACCCGGGCGATGTCGCGCACCCACGCCGGCGCACCGCTGGGGTCACCCGAGACGCGCGCCCGGAACCGGGCCCGGGCTGCTGCGGGCCACGCGATCGGATCGAGCACGATCCGAGCGTGCCACGCGGTCAGCCCGGGCGCGGCCCGAGCCGGTGCTGGGTCAGCCCGGCAGGAAGCAGATGCCCATCCGCTGGCTCGACCCGCCGCAGGTCGACGTGTTCGCCTGGTTGTCCGAGCCGATCCACAGACCCGCGGACGTGCGCAGCAGGTCGACGGCCCCGAGCCCACGGCCCCGGGTGGCCCCCGCCTGCCGGGCACCGTTGGTCGGACGACACGTGCGACAGCCCGGGCGACGGGAAGGACCCGACGCCGGCGCGGTCGCACGCGGTGCCGTTGCTCACCCAGCGCTGGTGGCCGCCGCCATAGACCGTGGTCGCGTCGGCCGCCACCGAGTAGAGGGAGTCACAGCCGGTGTAGTTGATCCACTGGTGCCCGTCGAAGGCGGTCTCCGTCGCTGGGTAGGAGATGATCGCGTCGCACGGACCGCTGCGCGTCTGCGGCCGCAGGTTGGTCGGGAGCTGCTGCTCCTCGTACGTCCGCAGACCCGTCGTCGCGGTGTAGATGCGGGTCATGTCCGGCGACCATGCGGCGTCCTGGGCGTAGTACGGCTGCCGGGTGAAGCAGGGCGTGAACAGCTCCCGCGGCGTCCACGCGCTCACCGTCGAGTTCCCCGCGGTCAGGTTCAGTCGGAACAGCTGCTCGTGCCGCTGGCCGCCCACAGAGGTGAAGACGCCGGACATCAGCACCGCCCGCCCGTTGGGGCTGACCGTCATGTTCCAGATCCGCCGGGCGTGCCCGGCGGCCGGGAAGTCCGGATTGGTGTAGTTGCTGCTGTAGGTGCCGGTGATGACCGGCGTCCCGTAGCCGTCGTCGGCGCCGGTCACCGGGTTGCGCGAGTCGAGCAGGCCGGTGAAGTACCCGCCGAACAGGGCGTGCCGCACGCCTCCGGCGTCCGTGACCACCTCGATGTGCGCCACCCGCCCGGTCGGCTGGAACGAGTACGGCATGACGGCGCCGGTGGTCGTGCTCACCTTCGCCACGTTGCGGACGGCCGTGCCGTTCACCGACGTGAAGGTGCCGCCGAGCAGCACGTAGGTGCCGTCGACGCCGCAGGCCACGGTGTCGACGCGGCCGTTGACGTTCGGGTTCCACGTCGTGATCGTGTGCGGCGCGGTAGCCCGGAACGAGAAGGCGTTGTTGCGCGTCAGGGCGGTCTCGGAGTTCGGCTGCTCGACCCGGCTGAAGAGCCCCACCGCGTACATCGTCGTGCCGCACTGGACGATCTGGCGGACGGTCTCGATGGACCCGTCCGTGCCGGACGTTCCCAGCTCGGGCGTGGCCGCCGAGGTCGTCGACACCGCCGCGCCGGCCACTCCGTTCGACAGCACGAGGGCCCAGGCGAGGGCCGCCGAGACGAGCGCGATGACGATCCTACGGATCACGAGACCCCTCCTCGATCAGCGCGGCCGAGCCTTCCCCGACCAGTTCAGTTAGGCAAGAAGCAGATCCCCATGCGACCGCTCGCGCCGGCACAGGTGTTGGTGTTGGCCTGGTTGTCGGAGGCGATCCACAGGCCGGCAGAGGTGCGCAGCAGGTCGGCGGCACCCAGACCGCGGCCGCGGTTCGCCGAGGGCTGGTGCACGCCGGTGGCCGGCTCCACCGCGCCGAGCCCCGGCTGGGCGATGCCACCCGCCCCGGGTGCGGTGCCGCCGCAGGCGTTGCCGTTGCTGATGAACTTCTGGTGCCCGCCGATGAAGACCGTCTGGGCGTCGGCAGCGACGGAGTACAGCGAGTCGCAGCCGGTGTAGTTGATCCACCGGTGGCCGGAGAACTCACCCTCCCCGGACGTGAACGCCATCACCGCGTCACAGGGGCCGGTCCGCTTGGCCGGCCGCTGGCTCACCGGCATCGCGACCTCCGACGCCAGCCGGAGTCCGGTGGTGGCGACGTAGATCTGGCTCATGTCCGGTGCCCACGCGGCGTCCTGCGCGTAGAAGGGCTGGACCGGCGCGCAGTGCGCGTACAGGTTGCGGGGCGCCCAGCGGCTCACCGTCGAGGAGCCGGCGGTGAGGTTGAGCCGGAAGACCTGCTCGTGACGCTGACCGCCGACCGAGGTGAAGACGCCGGTCATCAGGACCGCCCGGCCGTTCGGGCTGACCGTCATGTTCCAGACGCGGGGGGCGTTGGTGGACGCGTTCGGGTAGACGTAGCTGCCCGAGAAGACCGGCGTCCCGTAGTTGTCGTTCGCGCCGGTCACCGGGTTGCGGGAGTCGAGCAGCCCCGTGAAGTAGCCGCCGACGAGGGCGTGCTGGACGCCGCCGGCGTCGGTGACGACCTCGACGTGGGCGACCCGGCCCTTCGGCTGGAAGCCGTAGCCGCGGTTGGCGCCCGTGACGCCGTCGACCTTGGCCAGGTTGCTGACGGTCGCGCCGCCGGCGGAGGTGAAGGTGCCGCCGATCAGGACGTGACCGTCCGGCGTGCACGCGGCGGTGTCGACGCGGCCGTTGGTGTTCGGGTTCCAGGGCAGGACGGCGTACGGCGCGGTCGCCGAGAACGCGAACGCGTTGCGCCGGGGGATCGCCGTCGACGTGCCGGCGTTCTTGACCGCGCTGAACAGGCCGACGGCGTACATCGTGCCGCCGCACTGGATGATCTGCCGGACCGACTCGATCGTCCCGTCGGTGCCCGACGTGGCCAGCTGCGGGGTGGCCGCGGACGTCGTGGACACGCGCGCGGCGGCCACTCCTCCCGCGGTCAGGCCCGACCACATCAGTGCGGCCGATATGAGTGCGACGAGCGTCTTGCGGATCATGTAGCAGGTCCCCGTGATGTGTGAGTGCGGAATGCCGGTGTCAGTTCGGCAGGAAGCAGATGCCCATGCGGCCACCCGTCGCCGTGCCGCAACCGGCGGTGTTCGCCTGGTTGTCGGAGCCGATCCACAGTCCCGCGGAGCGTGCGCAGGAGGTCGGCGGCCCCGAGTCCCCGGCCGCGGGCCGGCCCCGGCTGGTCCACGCCGGTCGTCGGCGTGATCTCGCCGAGGCCCGACTGGACGCGTGCGCCGGTCCCGAGGGCGTCGCACGCATTGCCGTTGCTGATCCACCGCTGGTGGCCGCCGATGTAGACGGTGCCAGCATCTGCGGCGACCGAGTAGAGGGAGTCGCAGCCGGTGTAGTTGATCCAGGTGTGCCCGGCGAACTCGACCTGGTTCGTCGCCTGGTAGGCGATGGCCGCGTCACACGGGCCCGTCCGCACCTGCGGCCGCTGCTCGCGCGGCAGGAGCGACTCGGTGTGCAGTCGGTAGCCGGTGGTCGCCACGAATACCTGGCTCATGTCGGTCGACCAGGCGGCGTCCTGGGCGTAGAACGGCTGCCGGCGGAAGCAGTGCTCGTACAGCTCGGTCGGCGCCCACGGGCTCACCGTTGCCCGGGTAGGCGTGAGGTTGAGCCGAAAGACCTGTTCGTGGTGCTGGCCACCGACCGACGTGAAGATGCCGGTCATGAGGATCGCCGGGTGCTGCGTGGTCGAACCCGGCTGGTACGGCGCCGGGTACGGCGTCATGTTGTAGATGCGCGGGGTCTGCGCCGAGACGCCCTCGTACTGGTAGGTGCCGGAGATCGCCAGGTTCGTCGGGAGGTAGGCCTGGTTGGCGCCGGTCACCGGGTCGACCGAGCGGAGGTAGGGCGCCGCGTAGCCGCCGACCAGCAGGTGCAGGACGTTCCCCTGGTCGCGCACGACCTCCAGGTGCGCGATGCGGCCGGCCGGGTGCAGGGTGAACGAGGCCTGGTTGGCCCCGGACACCTCGTCGACCTTGGCCAGGTTGCGCACCGCCACGCCGCCGACCGTGGTGAAGGTGCCGCCCAGCGCGACGTCGCCGTCGGGCAGGCAGGCGACGGTGTCGACCTGGCCGTTCACGTTGGGGTTCCAGGGCAGCACCGTGTACGGCGACGCGGCGCGGAAGGCGAACGCGTTGTTGCGCGCGATCGGCGTCGTCGAGCTCGGGTTGCGCACCTGGGTGAACGACCCGACGGCGTACATGACGTTGCCGCACTGGGTGATCTGGCGGACGACCTCGACCGTCCCGTCCGTGCCGGACGAGGCCGACCCGCCGATCTGCGGGGTGGCCGGCGGGGTCGAGGACACGGCGGCGGAGGCCGTGCCTGGCACCAGCAGCAGCCCGCCCAGCGTGAGCAGTGCGGCCAGGAGCGTGGTGACGACGCGTCGCGTCATGTAGTCGGTCTTCTTCCTCGTCATCGGAACGGGGTTCACGGCAGCCGGGCGATCGCGCGCCAGGCCTGGTAGGCGTTGCTGTTGGTGGTCTCCGACGGCACGGGCGGGTTGTTGAACCGGAGGCCCCAGTCGGCCCGGCCACCGCGCGAGTTCCAGTACGACACCCACAGGGCCGGGCGCCACACGAGCGTGCCGATCCGGCCGCTCCGGGCGATGTCGACGACCCCACGCATGTCCTGCGACTTCCGCAGGGCGTTGTTGACGTCCTCGAGGAGCCCGAGCTCGGAGATCGCCCAGTCGGTGTTGTTCAGCCGGGCGAAGCTGAGCACCGGCCGGACCAGGGTCGCCGGGGTCTTCCAGTTCGTCCCGGTGGTGTAGCCCAGGGGCACCGTCGTGCCGGTGCCGTGCGGGGCGTTGTAGACGTCGGCGCTGATCAGGTCGACGGTGCCGCCGTCGCGCGCCTGGGTCGGCCAGTAGTTGGCCGCGTTGCGGCCCTGGAAGCCGGTGAAGGTCGAGATCATCAGGATGACCGACACCTTGCGGGTGCCACCGTCGGCGAGGTTCTGCGCGTCGACGAGCTGGTTCAGGCGGAGCTGAGCGGCGCGGAACTGGGCGGCGGTGAACTGGCCGCCCTCGATCTCCTGCTCGGGCTCGTGGTGGTTGGTGAGCACCACGTTCTTCGGCGTGGAGGCGAGGAAGGTGCGCAGCCGGGCATCCCACGTACCGGCGACGAGCTGGGCCGGCGGGATCTGGAACGAGTAGTCGTTCATCACCGTCGCGACGTTCTGCGGCCCCCGGTAGCGCTGCCCCGCAGGGATCTGCTGCCAGGTGGCGTAGCGGAACCCGCTGTCGTACCCGCGGTAGACGTCCATCTGACCGGCCCCGGCGTCGAACGCCGTCCAGCTGCCGAACTGGCTCCAGGCCCCGATCTTGGTGACACTGGTCGGGGACGCCCCGGCCGTCGTGGGCGCGAGCAGCGTCGCCAGCGCGACGAGCGCGGCGAGCAGCAGTGCGCCTGCGGTGCGACGGTTGGTCATCGGGGCTCCGGTCGGTCGAGGTGTGCGCGGGCACGACCGGACATCCGAATTCGGGGCCCCGTCGATCCCGGCGGGACGGTAGCCGTCCGTGACGACGGAAAGAAAGGGCGTCAGCCACTCTCGACCCGATCAGCAGCCAAGATCTCAGCGAATATCGCTTGTACGACATCAACCGATCACACTGCGTGACTGATCCGCTCCCCCGGCGGGGTGAGCCGGCGCAGGGTCTGGCATGCGAGACACGGCCGGCGTCAGCGGTCCTGCCGAACCGGGCCCGACCGGTGTGCGATGCAGGCATGGATGCTGCGGGGACCCGGCGCGAGGCGCCCGGCGATGAGCTCGGGCGGCGGTTCGAGCGCACCTGGGCCGACCTCGCGCGCATCGGCCGCGACCGGTCGACGGGCGGCTATCGCCGCTCGGCCTGGACCGCCGCGGACGCCGAGCTGCGCGCCTGGTTCACCGAGCGCGCCGCCGAGCGCGGCATGGCCTGCGAGCCGGACCGCAACGGCAACCTGTGGGCGTGGTGGGGCGAGCCCGCCGACGGCGCGGTCGTCACCGGCAGCCACCTCGACAGCGTTCCGGACGGCGGTGCGTTCGACGGACCCCTCGGCGTCGTCTCCGCCTTCCTGGCGGTCGACGACCTGCGCTCGCGCGGGATCGTGCCGACCCGGCCCGTGGCGGTCGTGGCCTTCGCCGACGAGGAGGGCGCCCGCTTCGGCGTCGCCTGCGCCGGCAGCCGACTGCTCACCGGCGCTCTCGAGCCCGACCGTGCGCGGGACCTGCGGGACACCGACGGGACGAGCATGGCCGACGCCATGCGCGCGGCCGGCGTCGATCCGCTCGGCCTCGGCCGGGACGACGACGCACTGCGGCGCATCGGCGCCTACGTCGAGCTGCACGTCGAGCAGGGCCGGGGGCTGGTGCACGCCGGGGCGGCGGTCGGGGTCGCGACCTCGATCTGGCCGCACGGGCGATGGCTCTGCCGCTTCGAGGGTGCCGCCGACCACGCGGGCACGACCCGGCTCGAGGACCGCCACGACCCGGTGCTGCCCTTCGCGACCACGGTCCTGGCCGCCCGCGACCTCGCCGCCCGGGCCGGTGCCCTCGCCACGTTCGGCCGCGTGCAGGTGCGGCCGAACGGCACGAACGCCGTCGCCGCCGGCGTGGACGCCTGGCTCGACGCGCGCGCTCCCGACGAGCGCACCCTCGCCGGCCTGGTCGACGCGATCACCGCCGAGGCGGCCACGGCCGCGGCGGCGCACGGCACGACGGTGGAGGTGACCCGTGAGTCGTGGTCGCCGGACGTGGCGTTCGACCCCGGCCTGCGCACCCGGCTGCGCGCGCTGCTCGACGGCGTGCCGGAGCTGCCGACCGGTGCCGGTCACGACGCCGGCGTCCTCGCCGCGCACGTGCCCACCGCGATGCTCTTCGTCCGCAACGCCACCGGGGTCAGCCACAGCCCGGCGGAGCACGCCGAGCCCGACGACTGCGTGGCCGGCATCCGGGCGCTGGCCACCGTGCTGGAGGACCTGGCGTGCCGGTGACCACGTACCTGGCCGAGCACGCCTGGCTCGGCGGCGACCGGGCCGAGTCCGACGTCCTCCTCGAGGTCGACGGGGACCGCATCACCGCCGTCCGGCCCGGGGCGGAGCCATCCGCCGGTGTCGAGCGGCTGCCCGGGCTGACCCTGCCCGGCCTGGCCAACGGGCACTCGCACGCCTTCCACCGCGCACTGCGCGGCCGCACGCACCGGTCCGGGGGCACCTTCTGGACCTGGCGGGAGGACATGTACGCGGTGGCCTCGGTGCTGACACCGGAGAGCTACCTCGCGCTCGCGCGGGCGGCGTTCGCCGAGATGGCGCTGGCCGGGATCACCACGGTCGGGGAGTTCCACTACCTGCACCACGGACCGGACGGCACCCCGTACGCCGACGCCAACGCGATGGGCCAGGCGGTGACGGCCGCCGCCGACGAGGCCGGCGTCCGGATCACCCTGATCGACACCTGTTACCTGGCCGGCGGCTTCGACCGGCCCCTGGAGGGACCGCAGCTGCGCTTCGGGGACGGCGACGCCGAGGCCTGGGCCGCCCGCGCCGACGCGCTGCGCGCCGGACCACGGGTCCGCGTCGGTGCCGCCGTCCACTCGGTGCGCGCCGTGCCCGCTGGAGCAGCTGCCCACCGTCGTCGGCTGGGCCGCCGCCCGGGAGGCACCGCTGCACGCGCACCTGTCGGAGCAGCGCGCCGAGAACGACGACTGCTCCGCGGCGCACGGCCGCACGCCGACGCAGCTGCTGGCCGACGCCGGCGCCCTCGGGCCGCGCACCACCGCCGTCCACGCCACGCACCTCACCGATGCCGACGTCGCGTTGCTCGGGGGCTCGCGCACGACCGTCTGCCTCTGCCCCACCACCGAGCGGGACCTCGCCGACGGCATCGGACCCGCCCGCGCGCTCGCCGACGCCGGTGCGGCACTCTCGGTGGGCAGCGACAGCAACGCCGTCGTCGACCTGCTCGAGGAGGCACGCGGGGTGGAGCTCGACGAACGGCTGGCGACCCAGCGCCGCGGCCACTGGCCGGCCGCCGACCTGCTGCGGGCCGCCACGGCCGACGGCGCCGTCGCACTCGGCTGGCCCGAGACCGGCCGACTGGCGGCCGGTGCTCTCGCCGACTGGGTGACCGTCGGACTGGACTCGGTGCGGCTGGCCGGCGCGCGACCGGAGACGCTGCTCGAGTCGGTGCTGTTCGCCGCCACGTCGGCCGACGTGCGGGACGTGGTCGTCGGTGGCCGGCGGATCGTCCGCGACGGCCGGCACGCGACGATCGACGTGGCCCGCGAGCTCGAGGCGGCGATCGGGGTGGTGCTGCCGTGAGCGTGCTGGTCGACCGGATCGGCAGCCTGGTCACCAACGACCCGTCGCTCGGTCGCGGGCCGCTCGGGGTGATCGAGGACGCCGCCCTCCTGCTGCAGGACGGCGTCGTGGCCTGGGCGGGGCCCCGGGCGGCGGTGCCCGAGGGTGCCGGCGATCGCCACATCGACGCAGGAGGCCGCGCCGTGCTGCCCGGCTTCGTCGACAGCCACGGCCACCTGGTCTTCGCCGGCGACCGGGCCGCGGAGTTCGCGGCCCGCATGGCGGGCGAGCCCTACGGCGCCGGCGGGATCGCGACGACCGTGGCCGCGACCCGGGCGGCGACCACGGACGAGCTGCGCCGGCGCACCGCCGCCCTGGTCGCGGAGGCACTGCGGTCGGGCACCACGACCGTGGAGATCAAGTCCGGCTACGGGCTCACCGTCGACGACGAGCGGCGCAGCCTCGAGGTGGCCGTCGAGCACACCTCGGAGGTGACGTTCCTCGGTGCGCACGTCGTCCCTCCGGAGTTCGCCGGCCGCCCGGACGACTACGTGCGCCTGGTCTGCGGCGAGATGCTCGACGCCTGCGCACCGCACGCGCGGTGGATCGACGTCTTCTGCGACCGCGGTGCGTTCGACCGCGAGCAGACCCGCGAGATCCTGCGGGCCGGTGTCGCCCGCGGACTCGTGCCGCGGCTGCACGCCAACCAGCTGCAGCGCGGTCCCGGCGCGCGGCTGGCCGTCGAGTTCGACGCCGCCTCCGCCGACCACCTCACGCACCTCACCGACGCGGACGTCGACGCCCTGGCCGGCGGCCGGACGGTGGCCACGCTGCTGCCCGGGGCGGAGTTCTCCACCCGGTCGCCCTATCCCGACGCGCGCCGGCTGCTCGACGCGGGCATCACTGTCGCGCTGGCCACCGACTGCAACCCGGGGTCGAGCTACACGACGAGCATGCCGTTCTGCGTCGCGCTCGCCGTCCGGGAGATGCGGATGACGCCGGACGAGGCGGTGTGGGCGGCGACCGCCGGCGGCGCCCGGGCGCTGCGGCGCACCGACGTCGGCCACTCTCGGCATCGGGGCCCGCGCCGACGTCGTCCTGCTCGACGCGCCGTCGCACGTGCACCTCGCCTACCGGCCGGGCGTGCAGCTGGTCCGCGCCGTCTGGCAGGCCGGCCGGCAGGTCGTGTCACCGAGCTAGCTGGCGTGACCGGACAGGTTGTTCACGCGGCTAGCGCGCCACGCGGTAGCGGAGGTAGACGACCCTCGAGCTGAAGGTGCGGGTCTCGACGAGTTCGAGATCCACCCGGCGCTCGCGCTGGGGATAGAACGGGATGCCACCGCCGACCAGCACCGGGTAGACCTTGGCCCGGTACTCGTCGATCAGACCCAACGCGGCCGCCTCGGCGGCGAGCGTCGCGCCGCCGATCGCGATGTCGCCCTCCCCCGGCTCGGCTCGCAACCGCTCGATCTCCTCCGCCAGGCCGCCGGAGGCCAGGCGGGCATTGCCCTGCACCGCCGACAGCGTGGTGGAGAACACCACCTTGGGGAGCGACTGCCAGAGCGCGGCCCACTCGAGCATCGAGCCGTCGAGCGATGGATCCTGGTCGGCGGTCTCCCAGTACAGCATCGTCTCGTACAGCCGCCGTCCCAACAGGTGGACGCCGACCTCTCGTATCTCGTCGGTGCCAGAAGCGGAAGACCTCCTCGTCGGGCGCCGTCCAGTCGAAGCTGCCGTCCGGCCCGACGATGTAGCCGTCGAGCGAGACGCCCATCGAATAGGTCACGCTGCGCATCAGAAGTCCTCCTCGGAAACGGGTCCGACTCGAGGTCGAGCCGGTCAGCCCTCGCGCATCGGCACGCGGACGCCGCGCTCCTCGGCCACCTCGACCGCGCGGTCGTAGCCGGCGTCGACGTGCCGGATCACGCCCATGGCGGGGTCGTTGGTGAGCACGCGCGCCAGCTTCTCGGCGGCCAGCGGCAGTGCCGTCGGCGACGCTCACCTGGCCGGCGTGGATCGACCGGCCGATGCCCACTCCCCCGCCGTGGTGGATCGACACCCACGTTGCCCCGCTGGCGGTGTTGACCAGCGCGTTGAGCAGCGGCCAGTCGGCGATGGCGTCCGAGCCGTCGGCCATGGCCTCGGTCTCGCGGTACGGCGAGGCGACCGAGCCGGTGTCGAGGTGGTCGCGGCCGATGACGACCGGCGCGCTGATCTCCCCCGACGCCACGAGCTCGTTGAACCGCAGCCCCGCCTTGTCGCGCTCGCCCTGGCCCAGCCAGCAGATGCGGGCCGGCAGCCCCTGGAAGGCGACCCGCTCCTGCGCCGCGCGGATCCAGCGGTGCAGGTGGTCGTCGTCCGGGAACAGCTCCAGCACGGCGCGGTCGGTGACCGCGATGTCGGCCGGGTCGCCGGACAGCGCCGCCCAGCGGAACGGGCCCTTGCCCTCGCAGAACAGCGGCCGGATGTAGGCCGGCACGAAGCCGGGGAAGGCGAAGGCACGGTCGAAGCCGCCGAGCCGGGCCTCGTCGCGGATGGAGTTGCCGTAGTCGAACACCTCGGCTCCGGCGTCCAGGAACCCGACCATCGCCTCGACGTGCTTCGCCATCGAGGCGCGGGCCCGGTCGGTGAACTCCTCGGGCTTGGCCGCTGCGTAGTCGGGCCAGTCGCCCAGCTCGACGCCCTCGGGCAGGTACGACAGCGGGTCGTGCGCCGAGGTCTGGTCGGTGACGACGTCGATCTCGACGCCGCGGCGCAGCAGCTCCGGGAACACGGTGGCGGCGTTGCCGACGAGGCCGACCGACAGCGCCCGGCGGTCGCCCTTCGCCGCGAGGCAGCGCGCCACGGCGTCGTCGAGGTCGTCGGCCACCTCGTCGAGGTAGCGGTGCTCGACCCGGCGGCGCAGCCGGGCGGCGTCGACGTCCACGACGAGGCAGACGCCCCCGTTGAGGGTGACGGCGAGCGGCTGGGCGCCGCCCATGCCGCCGCAGCCGGCGGTCAGGGTCAGCGTGCCGGCCAGCGTTCCCCCGAAGCGCTTGGCGGCCACCGCGGCGAACGTCTCGTAGGTGCCCTGCAGGATCCCCTGCGTGCCGATGTAGATCCACGAGCCCGCGGTCATCTGGCCGTACATCGTCAGGCCGAGCTGCTCGAGCCGCCGGAACTCGGGCCACGTGGCCCAGTCGCCGACCAGGTTCGAGTTGGCGATGAGCACCCGCGGCGCCCACTCGTGCGTGCGCATCACGCCGACCGGCCGGCCGGACTGCACGAGCATCGTCTCGTCGTCCCGCAGATCGGTCAGCGTGCGCACCATCGCGTCGAAGCTGCGCCAGTCGCGGGCGGCGCGGCCGGTGCCGCCGTAGACGACGAGGTCGTCGGGGCGCTCGGCCACCTCCGGGTCGAGGTTGTTCTGGAGCATCCGCAGCGGCGCCTCGGTCTGCCAGCTGCGGGCGGTCAGCGTGGTGCCGCGGGGGGCGCGGACCGGTCGGGCGCCGTCCATGGGGATTCCTCCTGCTCCGGTGGGTCAGACGAGGTCGATGCCGGTGGCGGTCAGCAGCGCGCCGCTGGCGACCAGGCCGACGACGGCCTCGATCTCCGGCGCGAGGTGGCGGTCCCGGCCGGGGCCCGGCACGCCGGCGGCACGGACGGCGTCCCGGACGCCGCCGGTCGCCGCAGCCGGCCGCAGCGGGGCGCGCAGGTCGATCGCCCGCGCGGCGGTGAGCACCTCGACGGCGAGCACCCGGGCCAGCCCGTCGACCGAGCGGCGCAGCTTGCGGGCCGCCGCCCAGCCCATCGAGACGTGGTCCTCCTGCATGGCCGACGACGGGATCGAGTCGACGCTGGCCGGCACGGCCAGCCGCTTCATCTCGCTGACGATCCCGGCGGCCGTGTACTGGGCGATCATGTGCCCCGAGTCGACGCCGGCGTCCTCGGCGAGGAACGGCGGCAGGCCGTGGCTGCGCGACACGTCGAGGAACCGGTCGGTGCGCCGCTCGCTCATGCCGGCCACGTCGGCCGCGGCGATGGCGAGGAAGTCGAGCACGTAGCCCACCGGCGCCCCGTGGAAGTTGCCGTTGGACTCGACCCGTCCGTCGGGGGTGACCACCGGGTTGTCGACGGCGGCGGCCAGCTCCCGGCCGGCGACGGCGGCGGCGTGGTCGACGGTGTCGCGGGCGGCGCCGTGCACCTGCGGCGCGCAGCGCAGCGAGTAGGCGTCCTGCACGCGGGTGCACTCGGGACCGCGGTGGCTGGCCATGATGCCGCTGCCGGCGAGCAGCGCCCGCAGGTTCGCGGCGGAGGCGGCCAGACCGGGGTGCGGGCGCAGCGCCTGCAGGTCGGCGGCGTAGACGGCGTCGGTGCCGAGCAACGCCTCGACGCTCATGGCCGCGGCGACGTCGGCGACGGTGAGCAGCCGGCGCAGGTCGGCCAGCGCCAGCACGAGCATGCCGAGCATCCCGTCGGTGCCGTTGACCAGCGCCAGGCCCTCCTTCTCGGCCAGCTGCACCGGCTCGATGCCGTGCGCGGGCAGCGCCTCGGCGGCCGGCCGGAGGGTGCCGGAGGCGTCGCGGACGTCGCCCTCGCCCATCAGCGCCAGGGCCACCGACGACAGCGGCGCGAGGTCGCCCGAGCAGCCGAGCGATCCGTACTCGTGCACCACGGGCGTGAGCCCGGCGTCCAGCACCGCGGCGTAGGCCTGCGCCGTCGTCGGACGGATGCCGGTGCGGCCGGTCGCGAGGGTGGACAGCCGCAGCAGCATGAGCGCCCGCACCACCTCGCGCTCGACCTCGGGGCCGCTGCCTGCGGCGTGCGACCGGATCAGGCTCCGCTGGAGCTGGGCGCGCAGGTCCGGGGCGATGTGCCGGGTGGCCAGCGCGCCGAAGCCGG
The DNA here is from genome assembly GCA_963777095.1 of uncultured Actinomycetota bacterium. Lineage (GTDB taxonomy): Bacteria > Actinomycetota > Actinomycetes > Mycobacteriales > Geodermatophilaceae > CAVZOY01. The sequence continues at coordinate 239,961 of CAVZOY010000004.1, read as the reverse complement.
TGGAGATGCCGTAGTGCGGCTGCGCGTCGCCGGCCAGGTCGTCGACCACCTTCCGGCTGGCGGCGATCGCCTCGAGGGCATCGTCGGTCAGCCGCACGCCCGCGTCGCCGCGGGCGACCCGGACGACGTCCTCGGGTGCGAGCGGTCCGGGGCCGACGTCCACACGCTCTGCTGTCACGACCTCATGGCACACCGCGCGCCCACCGCCCACCATCCGTGCGGGGGTCATTGGTGTCTCGTATACCGGACGGGCCCTACGCTGCGGAGCCGTGACCGGCGCCGCGCCCCGACGCCCCGGTGGGGTTCCGGCGGCGCGGCACACCCTCGCGGTGCTGCAGGCGATGGCCCGCCAGCCCGGTCCGGTGCCGGCGGCGGTGCTGGCCCGCGACCTCGGGCTCCCGCGGTCGACGACCTACCACCTGCTCACCGAACTGCTGTCCGCCGGTTTCGTGGTGCACCTGCCGGAGGAGCGCCGGTACGGGCTGGGTGTCGCGGCCTTCGAGCTCGGGACGGCGTACCTGCGCCAGGAACCGCTCGCGCGACTGGCGCGGCCGGTACTGGTGCGCCTCGTCGACGCGGTCGGGCACACCGCGCACCTGGCCGTGCTGCACGGCCGCGAGGCGCTCTACGTCGTGGAGGAGCGGGCGCCCCGCCGTCCACCGCTGGTCACCGACGTCGGGGTGCGGCTGCCCGCCCAGCTCACCGCGAGCGGGCGGGCGGTGCTGGCGCACCTGCCGGCGGCGCAGGTACGGGCGCTGTTCCCGGACGCCGCGGCGTTCGTCGAGCGGCACGGCACCGGGCCGGCGTCGCTCTCGGCGCTGCGGCGGATCCTCGTCGACGTCCGGCAGCGCGGGCACGCCACCGAGGACGGCGAGGTGACCCCCGGCTTCGCCTCGCTGGCCGCACCGGTCTTCGACCACACCGGACGACCCGTCGCCGGGGTGGCGGTGACCTTTCCGTCCGACGAGGTGCCCCCGGCCGACCGCGCGTCCCTGCTGCCGCCCGTGGTCCGGGCGGCAGCAGAGCTCACGCGGCGGCTCGGCGGCCGGCCGCCGGGCGTCAGCGGCGGGTGATCGGGGCCTCGCCCGCGGCCCGTGCCGGTGTTTCTCGTGCCCTGCCGGTCCTGCAGCCCCCGCGAGGCACGAACACCACCGGCAGAGCAGCCGACAGGACAGGCGTCAGCGGGGTATGACGTTGAAGAGCACCCGGTGGCGCACCATCAGCCACAGCGCGGTGAGCACCATGGCGTGGATGGCCGTGCCCCACAGCACCGAGCCGGACTCCGGCAGCGGCAGGCTCGCCACGAGGGCGACGAAGAAGACCTGCAGCACGAACACGTAGAGCGTCGCCTGGCCGAGCGGCGCCAGGACCGGCACCACGAAGCGCTCGACCGGCCGGCGCAGCACAGTGAGCGCCGCGTACAGCGTGATCAGGGCGGCGACGACGAACACCAGCCGCCCCGGCCCGAGCGGCGAACGCTCGAAGAGGGCGGTGTACATCGCAGCGAAGGTGTCCTCCGGGATCACCCCGAGGCTGTACTGCAACGAGTCGGACGACCACGGTCGCCACGGGTTGTTCCAGGTGAAGAACAGGCCGATGGCGAAGAGCACGGCCGACCCGCCGAGGATCGCTCCGCCGACAGCCGTCCGCGCCCGGGACACCAGGAACTCGCGGTGCCAGCCGGCGGTCAGGCCGAGGACGAACAGCAGCTGCCAGGCGAGCAGCGGGAACGGGCTCTCGAACACGGCGGTCAGCACGGTGGTGGAGCTGACCTGGTAGACGACGTACAGCCCGACGCTGACACCGAGCACGGCCGCCGTCCGACCGCGCTTCAGGCAGGCGAGCACTCCCGGCGCCGCCAGCAGCAGCACGACGTAGAGGCCCATCACGTTGAACTGCGGCGGGCCGAGCTGGAGCGTCAGCAGCTCGCCGAGCACCTTGCCCGGGACCGGCCAGGTCAGGCCGTCGGCCACTCCGGCGTAGAGGTCCCAGGCGATGACCTTGCCGTCGGCGTCGACCTCGGTCCACTTGGTGAGGACGCTGCCATCGATGCCGGGCACGAACTGCACCAGCCAGGCGAGGACGACGACGGCCAGGGTGACCAGGTAGAGCTTCCAGGCCCGGCGCCACAGCGGCTCGAGCGCCTCGCCCCGGACGCTGCGCAGGGCGCGCGAGCGGTAGGCCATGCCGACCACCACGCCCGAGAGCGCGACGAACATCTCGGCCCCCGTCATCGGGCCGATGGCCTCCTGCGAGACGAGGTGGAACAGGCTCGGGACGTCGACGTGGTTCACGACCACGAAGACGATGGCCAGCCCGCGCAGCACGTCCACCCGCACGTCGCGGCGGGTCGGGGTGAGCAGGTCGGGCAGGGGCTGGGACCGGACGGGGTCCAGCGGGGTCGTGGTCACTCGAGCTCCGAACGCGGCAGGGTCATGGCCGTGCGGGCGAGCAGGGACCTCGTCCGCGTCCGTCATCGTGCGGGGCGGAGCACGCAGGCGGACCCGTTCGGGCGGACGCCGTCACCCGTCAGGGGGACCCCCGGACAGGTCAACGCAGGTATTTGAACTCTCAAGCGAATGGGCGTACCGTCGTCGTCGAGCACCACGTCGAATCGCCCTCAGGAGCATCACCATGACCGCCCCCGCGCCCAGCACGACCGCGGCCGCCGACGCCACGATCCCGGCGTCCCACCCGTTCGCCGCGCACCTGCGCCGGGCGGCGGCCGCCGAGCAGGCCGCACCGCACCGCCTCTGGACGCCGGACGACGGCCCGCTGCCCAGTCTGTACCTGAGCCACGGCGCGCCGATGCTGTTCGAGATGGCCGGCTGGATGACCCAGCTGCACGACTGGGCGCGGGCGCTGCCGAAGCCGCGCGCCGTCCTCATCGTCTCGGCGCACTGGGAGTCGGCGCCGCTGATGCTGAGCAGCACGCAGCCGCGCGACCTGGTCTACGACTTCGGCGGCTTCTCCCCCATGTACTACCGGATGCGCTACGACACCCCGGACGCCGGCGAGCTCGGCCGCACGGTCGCCGCCCTGCTGCCCGATGGCGAGCCGGTGCACGAGCACCCCTCGCGGGGCCTGGACCACGGCGCCTGGGTGCCGCTGAAGATCATGTACCCGGACGCCGACATCCCGGTCCTCCAGATGTCCATGCCGACCCACGACAGCACCCGGCTTCTGGCGATCGGCGAGCGGCTGCGCACGCTGCGGGAGCAGGGCGTCCTGGTGGTCGGCTCGGGCTACATGACCCACGGCCTGCCGTTCATCGACTGGAACGACCTGGACGCGGTGCCGGGATGGTCCGCGGACTTCGACATCTGGGCCGCCGACGCGCTCGACCGTGGCGACGTCGACGAGCTCGCCCGCTTTCGCACGTCGGCCCCGGGCATGCCCTACGCGCACCCGACGGTCGAGCACTTCACCCCGTTGTTCGTGACCCTGGGCGCCGCGGCGGACCCGTCGGCGCCGGTGACGACGACGATCGACGGCTACACGATCGGGCTCTCGAAGCGGTCCTTCCAGGCCGCCTGACGACAGCCCGGGAGCATCGCAGCGAGGAACGAGCGAGGAGCGGACCGGGGCGCGGAGTCAGGCCAATAGACACCGCCTGACGACGGCGCCGGTCAGCCGGCGGCGGCGACGCCGGCCAGCTCGGTGGCCAGCGGCGAGGTGAGGTAGCGGCCGCGCAGGTCGTCGTCGCCGATGCGACCGGCCTGCTCCTGCAGCCAGGCGCCGGCGCGGCGGGCGACCTCGTCGGCCCGCGGGTCGCCGGCCCGCGACAGCACCCGGTGCAGGTCGGTGAGCACCCGTCCCTGGAGCACGATGCCGGGCGGCACGCCCCGGTCGAGCTCGGCGAGCACCCGCTCGCAGGTCTCGATGGCCGCGCCGTCGTCGCCGGTCCGCTGCAGGGCGAGTGCGAGGACGGCGAGCGCCTCGAGGGCGTCGGCCCGCCGGCCCAGCCCGGTCAGCTGCTCGGCGGCCGTCCGGAGCCGGTCGGGAGCGGCCGGATCCCCCGTGGCGGCCAGCGTCATGCCGGCCACCAGCTCCGCCCGGGCCGCGGCCGGCGGCGAGTCGGCGCTGCGCGCCGCCTCGACGGCCTCGAGCGCCAGCGCGGCGGCGTCGTCCGGCCGGCCCTCGACGAGGTCGAGCGCGGCAAGGGAGGCGAGCACGTGGACGACGAAGTAGCCCAGGTCGTGCGTGCGGGCGTCCCCCAGGGCGCGCTCCAGGCTCGCGCGGGCCGCCCCCTGGTCGCCGGCGAGGCGTTGGGCGTCGCCGATGCCGTGCAGCGAGGCGACGATGCCCTCGGCGTCGTCGATCGCCTCGGTGAGCTCCAGCGCCCGATAGCCGAGGTCGAGCGCGTCGTCGAGCCGCCCCTGCTCCATCGCGATCCGAGCGAGGTTGGTGAGCATGACGCCCTGGCGGTAGCGGTGCCCGATCTCGACGAAGTACGCGAGGGCCTCCTCCGAGGGCGGGCGGGCGTCCTCCAGCCGGCCGAGCTCGAGCAGCAGGGCGCCGACCTGACCGGTGACCATGGCGACGCCCTCGCGGTCGTTGATCCGCCGGTGCTCCTCCGCCGCGGCCTCGAGCAGGCGCAGCCCCTCGTCCATCTCACCGAGGTTGGTCGCGACGACGCCGAGCAACCGCAACGCCCTCCCCGCCCCCTGGTGCGCCCCGATGGCCCGCGCCTTGGCCAGTGACCGGTGCAGCCACTCCCGGGCCTCGGCGTGCCGGTTGCGGTACGCCAGCGCGCGGCCGCCCTGCATGAGCGCCTCGGCCTCGAGCAGCGGCTCCTCGGCCTCCCGCGCCAGGGAGGCGGCCTCCTCGGCGAGGGGCGGCACCGGGTCGTAGTCGCCGCGGAAGAAGTACCAGCGGCCCTCGGCCAGGCGGATCCGGGCCCGTTCGGCCGGTCCCAGGCCCGTGATCGCCGCCAGCTCGTCGAGCACCTGGCGCTGCTCCTCGCGGCGGCCCTGCCGGTCGAGCACCTGCTCGCGCGCGAAGAGGATCTCCGCACGCAGCGCCGCCTCGCGCGGCGGCGCCAGGCCCTTCGCCCGCTCGAGCAGCCGGAGCGCGTCGTCGTTGGCGAACGTGCTGCCGGCGTAGCTCCCTGCCCGCAGGTACCAGCGGGCGGCGGGCACCGCCGCGCCCGCCTCCTCGTGGTGGTGGGCGACGGAGGCCGCGTGCTCGTCCGGGCGCCCGCTGCGGGTCGCGACCTCCTCCAGCCACTGGGCGGCAAGGGCATGGTTCGCCCGCCGGGTCGAGCGCAGCACCCCCTCGTAGGCGACGTCGCGCATGAGGGCGTGCCGGAAGGAGAACTCGTGGCTGCCGGAGAACGTCGACTGCGGCCGCGCGAAGATCACCTCGCGGTCGGTGAGCCGCTCGAACGCCGGACCGCGGGCCGGTCCGGGGACCGAGGTGGCCAGGCGGGCGACCGCGTCGTCCCAGAACACCCGGCCGACGACGGCCGCGCAGCCGATCACTCCGCGCTCGTGCACGCCCAGCGAGTCCAGCCGCGACTGCAGCAGCCCGCGCAGCGTCGTGGGCACGCGCACCTGGCGCACCGCCTCGGCGCTCACCCGCCAGCGCTCACCGCCGTTGTCGACGACGCCCTCCTCGATGAGCCACTTGACCAGCTCCTCGACGTAGAAGGGGTTGCCGTCGGCGGTGTCGACGATCAGCTGCACGAGGCGCGCGGGGATGCGGTCGGCCCGCTGGAGCAGCTCGGCCACGAGAGCGCGCGCCGACTGCTCGCCGAGCGGGCCGAGCCGCACCTGGGTGTGCACCGGAGCCTCGGTTCCCCAGTCGGGCCGCTGCTCGAGCAGCACCGGCCGCGCGGTCGCCAGCACCAGCAGCGGGCCGGCCCCCGGCGCCTCGGCCAGGTCGTGCAGCGAATCGAGGCTGGCCGAGTCGGCCCAGTGCAGGTCCTCGAGCAGGACGACGACGGGTGCCCGCTCCCCCAGCCTCTCGAGCAGCCGGAGCACCAGGCCGCTCCCCCGCCGGCGCAACGCCTCCGGGTCGGTCGTGCCGACCGCCTCCCGGCCGGCCTCGTCGAGGGCGAAGCCCAGCCAACTGGCGACCGTCTCGGCCCGTCCGCCGGTGCTGGGCTCGCCCAGCAACTCGTACCAGCCGCCGGCCCAGCGTCGCCGCACCCGGCCGGGGTCGTCGGTGCCCCGGATGCGGAGCCGTTCGGCGAAGACGCTGCGCAGCAGGCCGTTGGCGACGTCCTGTGTCGCAGGCGACGCGCGCCCGCGCAGCACCCACACCTCCGTCGGCAGCGCCGCCAGCCAGGTCTCGATGTCGTGGACGAGCCGCGACTTGCCCACGCCCGCCTCGCCGACGACGGTGACGATCCGGCGACTGCGCGAGGTCACGACCTCGTCGTAGACCTGCTGGAGCTGGGCCAGCTCGGACTCGCGGCCGACGGTGCGGGTGACCAGGCCCTCGATGCCGCGCGCCTCCGGCCAGAACTCCGGGCGCTCGTCGGCGGCCACGACGGCGTACGCGTCGACGGTGCCGTCGATGCCCTTGAGCTTCAGGCCCGGCACCCGGCGCAGGCCGAAGGATCCGCGCACCTGGTTGACGGTCTCGGTGGACACCAGCACCGTGCCGGCCTGCGCGGCAGCCTGCAGCCGCGCCGAGCGGTTGACCGTGTCGCCCACGACCATGAATTCGCCCGCGGTCTGCCCGGCCATGCCGGTGACCAGGACCTCGCCGGTGTCGATGCCGACGCGCATGCGCACCCGCAGCCCGTGGGTGGCCTCCACCTCGACGCTGAGCTTCTCGACGGCGTCGAGCATCGCGAGGCCCGAGCGCACCGCCCGGACGGCGTCGTCCTCCCGCGACCGGTAGAGACCGAAGACGGCCATGACGGCGTCGCCGATGAACTTCTCCACCACGCCGCCCTCGGCCTGGACCGCCGTACGCAGCGCACTGAAGTAGCGGCTCATGACCTGCTGGAGGTCCTCGGGGTCGAGGCGCCGCGCCAGCGGGGTCGAGTCGACCATGTCGGCGAAGAGGACCGTGACGACCTTGCGCTGCTCGCCGACGGACTGGGCGAGCAGCCGGTCACGCTTGTCGACCAGCGGCTGCAGCGCGGTGTCGACCACCTGGTCGCCCAGGATCGCCCGCTGGCCGTCCAGCGCCGCGATGGCCTGCTCGAGGGCATCGAGTTCGCCGGCGTGCTCACCGGGTTCGGCTGCCAGGTTCGTTCACCCCCGCCAGGGTCGACCGCGCGTTCGGACGTCGGGAAAAACTACCGCGCCGCCCCGACACCCGGGAGTGCGTGATCCGTCAGGAGCCGGGCGGGCCACCCGGCCCGCCGCCCGGGCCGCCGCCCATCGAACCGCCCGTCGGCGTCGTCGTGGTGTCCACGGCCACCGGCAGCGCGACGGTGAAGCCGCTGCTGACGTCGCCGCTGACCGTGGCGAGCTGACTGGCCGCGCCGTCGTCGCCGAAGACGTTGTCGCCGGTCAGGCTCACGCGGGAGAGGTTGCTCGTCGATCCGTCGTACCCGGACCGCGCGTAGACCTGCTCGCAGACGTCCTGCGGCAGGGCGACCTGGGACGTCGCGATCGCGCTGGTCGAGTCGCGAATGCTGCTCTGGTTCGGGTAGACCTCGAAATGGATGTGCGGCCACCGGCCGTCGTAGCAGCCCGGGACGACGCTGGTGAAGCGCACCTTTCCGGAGGCATCGGCCACCTGGACCCCGCGCAGGAAGTTCTGGTCGGTGACGCCGTCGGAGTACATCGAGTACCGCCCCTGGCTGTCGCAATGCCAGACGTAGACCGCGACGCCCTCGAACGGCACCCCGCCGTTGGCCAGATCCCGCACGGTCAGCTCCAGTGTCATCGTCACACCCTCGGCGGTGCCGCTGGAGTCGCCGAAGCTGGAGCGGATGTCCGAGCGCACGATCCCGCTCTGCTCCAGCACGTCGGGGCCGTTGGAGCCGTCGCCCGGGTACGGGCCGGCGGTCTCGTCCGGGATCTCACCCGCGGCCGTCGCGGCGCCGCCCGACGACGACGCCGCCGTCGAGGACGACGACGAGCTCGTAGCCCCGCATGCGGCGAGGCCGGCGGTGGCCGCCCCGATCCCGAGGAACCGCAGCACCGTACGACGGCTCAGCAGCGTGCCGACGTCGAAGGCGAGGCCCTGGTCGACGAGTTCCTCGTCGGGACGCGGCAGCGGACGCCCCTCGAAGGCGGGGGTGGGCGGGCGGTCGTCGCGCATGGGAACTCCGGACGTCGGGGGCGATGTCCGACGAGCGTCCGGTGCGCAGCCGGGGCGCGGCTGTGCTCCGGCTGGACGTCTGTTGGGAGTGTGGCTCAGCCCGGGAGCGACGGAAGCCTCTTCGCGGCCCTCGATCGCCGCGAAAGCGGTGTTCGGCCGCATGGCCGCTGAGTACGGTCCGGCAGGGGGAGGAGGGGGCCGGTGGACGACGCATCCCGGATGCACGGCGTCGCGGTGGACACCGCGGTGCCCGCTCCCCGGATCCCCGCGGGCGCCGACCGCGCGCCGAGCGATGCCGCCGGCGCGCCCCGCCCTCGGGACGCCCGAGAGCCCCGGATCCGCTCCAACGGCGGAGCCCGGGTCGCGGTGTGGCTGCTGCACCTGGCCCTGCCGCTGCTGGGCCTGTGGCTGTTCATCGCCCGGCCGACCACGGACCTGCACTGGGAGCACCGGCCGGCACACTTCGGCCTGGTCGCCGGAACGGCGGCCGTCGCCGTCGTCCTCGGGCTGCTGGTCGGCGCGGCCGCCCGGCGCCGCGACGACGCCCGGCTGTTCCTCGTGTCCGTGGTCTTCCAGGTCACCGCAGCGTTCCTCGGCCTGCACGCACTGGCGACGCCGGGGGTTCTGCTCGAGACGCCGACCCCGGCGTTCGCGGCGGCGACGCCGATCGGCCTGCTGCTGGGCGGCGTCGTCGCGGTCCTCTCGGCTCGCGAGTTCTCCCCCACCGGTGCGGCCCGGCTGATGCGCCGGCGCCGGGAGCTCACCGCCCTCCCGTGGGTGTTCGTCCTCCTCTTCGCCGCGCTCTCGGCGACGTCGTTCCCGGGCGTGCAGGAGCTCGTCGAGCAACCGGACGCGCCGGCGACCCAGGTGCTGTTCGGCATCGTCACCCCGCTGCTCTACCTGCTGGCCGCCGGGCTCTACCTGCGCGTCTACCGCCGCCGACCGCGGGTCGTGCTCCTGTCGGTGCTCACCGCCTTCGCGCTGCTGGCAGAGGCCTCGGTGGCGATCGTGTTCGGCCGCAACTGGCAGCTGTCCTGGTGGGAGTGGCACCTGCTCATGACGCTGGCGTTCGGCTTCATCGCCTACAGCGCCTGGGTGCAGTTCCGCCGGGAGGGCTCCGGGGGCGGCATCTTCGATGCGGTTGCGCTCGACCGGACCGTCGCCGACCTGCGCCGTGACTACAGCGCGGCGCTCGAGACGATGGTCGAAGCGCTGCACGAGCGCGAGGACGACGACGACGCCCGGGACCGGCCCTTGGGACCTGTCATGGCCGCGCTGGCCGAACGGTTCGACGTCACCGAGGAGCAGCTGGCCGTGCTGGAGCGCAGCGCCGAGGCCCTGCGGTACGAGCGCGAGCAGGCCCGCCGACTGGGCGCGCTGGTCGACGTGGGCCAGGAGGCGCGGGTCATCCGCGAGGAGGACGACCTGCTCGGCCGGGTGCAGGCGCACACCCGCCGCGCGTTCGCCTCCGATGACGTCCGGCTGGAGTTGGTGCGGTCCGGCGAGCTGACGCCGCTGGACGACGCCCGCCCGGCGTCCGCGGAGGAGCGCCGTCGCTCGGCCGAGGCGGTCGCCCGGCTGGAGACCGTCGCCTCGCCCGACGGAACCGACCTGGCGTTCCCACTGGTCGTCAAGGACCGGGCGGCGGGCGTGCTGCGCGCCCGGCGGTCGCGCGGGGCCTTTCCGGACGCGGACCGCGCGCTGCTGACGTCCTTCGCGGGTCAGGCGGCGATCGCGCTGGAGAACGCCCGGCTCTACCACCAGCTCGACGGGCTGTTCCGTTCGTACATGTCCCCTGCCGTGGCCACGTCGCTGATCGCCGACCCCGACCAGGCCGGGCTGGGCGGCGAGATCGCCGAGGTCACCGTGCTGATGGCCGACCTGCGCGGCTTCACCTCCTTCTCCGAGCAGCACCCGCCGGACGAGGTCGTGGCGATGCTCAACACCTTCTACGGCGTCGTCGTGCCGGTGATCCTCGAGGCCGGCGGAACGGTCGTGCAGTTCGTGGGCGACGAGGTGATGGCGCTGTTCGGCGCTCCGACGCGGCAGCCCGACCACGCGCTGCGGGCGGCCCGCGCCGGGCTGGGGCTCCAGGAGGCGGTCGCCGAGGTGACCGCCGGCCGCGCCGACTGGCCGCGCTTCGGCGTCGGCATCAACACCGGCCCGGCGCTGGTGGGCAACATCGGCGCGGAGCAGATGCGGAACTTCACCGCGATCGGCGACACCACGAACCTGGCCGCCCGGTTGCAGAGCCTGGCCGAGCCGGGACAGGTCGTCGTCGGGCAGCGGACCGTCGAGGAGCTCGGCCGTCGGGCCCTGACCGACGCCCGCGGGCCGGTGCTGGTCAAGGGCAAGCGCGAGCCGGTGCCGGCGTACCTGCTGCGCGGGCTGACGGACGAGCGCTGACCGACCGGATCACGAGCGCGGCAGGCGGTCCAGCACCTCGTTCTCGAGCTCGGCCCACTGCCGCACGCGCTCCCGCACCCGCTCGACGTCCTCGTCCGAGAGGCCGTACGCCCCGTCGGCCGTCAGCCGGTAGACGTCGACCGGGCCACCGACGCTGGGTGAGGTGATCCGCAGCGCGTCGAGGACGCGCACCGCGACCAGCACGCCGTGGTCGACGTCCCGCTCGGGCATCCGGAAGTGGGCGAGCAGCGCCCCGGCCTGCTGGGCCATGGCAGAGCCGCTGCCGACGGCATGGAACCCCACGTCCTCGTACCGTCCGATGAGCCCGTGCGGGTCGATGTCGACGATGAACGGCTCGCCCCGTGCGTAGCCCGCGACCAGGACGTACGTGGCCGGCGTCGCGCCGGACTGCTTCTCGCCCGGCACGGTCTCGATGAAGTTGCCGTAGTGATGGCGCAGGAGGGGGACGACGCGCTCCTGGAGCTCGCGGCCCACGTCGTCGGCGCCCAGCACCGCGGCGGCACCCCGGTCGAAGTCGTGCTCGAGCTCGAGCAGCACGGCGCGCGCCCCGCTCCCGCCCCACGCCGCGGTCCCGCCGAAGGGGTGCAGCTTCTGGGCGGGGTAGCTCAACCCGCGGGCGGCGTCCGTGATCTGGGAGTCCGCGGCCAGCACGATGCCGTCGGCGCACTTCAACGCGAGCACGACCGTCATCCGGACCTCCTTCCGGGCCGATCATGCCCGCGGCTGCCGCGCGCGGCCTGCCGAGCCTCGCGGAAGGTCGGCCCGACGACAGGAGGCGAGGGCCGGGCGGCTCCCGCGCGACAGCCGGATGTCAGGTCGTCGGTCCACGGTCGTCGCAGGCCAGTCCCGGGGCCGCTCGACCGGGCACACGAGGAGACCCGCGATGACCGACGTCCTCGCCTGGACCGGCGCGGCGCTGTCGACGATGCTCGGCCTGCCCCAGGCGGTCCGGGTGCTGCGCACGAAAGAGGTGCAGGGGCTGTCCGCGGGCACCTACTGGCTCACGCTCGGCAACGCCGCGGTGTGGCTGAGCTGGGCGCTCGCCACCGGTCACCTCGCGAGCGGGATCCCCGCGTTCGTCAACGGACCGGCGGCGGTGCTCATCCTGACCCGGCTTCAGGCAGCGCGACGGATGGCCGCCCGGGCGTGCGCGGCGGCGGTCGCGATGGCCATCCCGCCGCCTTCGCTGAGCAACGCTCCGGCGTCGGCCGAACCCAGTGCCCGCTCGAGTTCGTCGACCGCCCGCCGGAGCCCGTCGTCCTCGCGGACGAAGGTGGGGGCGCGGTCGATGTTGGCGAGCACCGCCCCGGCAAGCAGCGCGGCGTCCGCCCATGCGCCGGTCCGTGCCAGGAAGATCACCAGGTTCTGGAGCACCCACCACTGGGACAGCTCGTTGCCGATGTCCTCCCAGTCGCCGAGCACCGTCTCGAACTCCGCGATTGCGTCCTGGGGCGCCTCGTGCGCGGCGAACAGCGCCACGGCGGAGCTGCGGCCGAGCATGACGTAGAGCCTGTTGTCGGCCACCGACCCGAGTTCGACGCACGCGGTGTACGCCGCGATGGCCCGCGGCGGGTCGAGCTTGGCGTACGCCTCGCCGAGCACGTAGTACGCCCATGACTGGACGCTCGGATTTCCCGTCTCCCGCGCGCGGTGCAGCAGCGCGGGCACCGCCGCGGCCGCCTCGGCGGCGCCGCCCCCGTAGGTCAGTGCCTGGTATGCGGAGATGTCGCCCTCGATCCCCAGCATGTCCGTTCCCCGCGGCCCGGTGCAGCCGCGCGGCCGTCCGGAACAGCTCGACCGCCTCGCTGCTGCGGGTGCGGAACATCGCCTCGCACGCGCACTGGTCGACGGCACGGGCGGCCGACGGCGCGTCGAACCCCCCGGCCAGCGCGACTCCGCGCCGGGCGAGCTCACCGGCCTCCGAGATGCGGCCCACTGCCCACGAGGCGGCCGCCGCGGCCGCGTACGCGTCGGGCAGCCGGGGATGCTCGATGTCCCAGCCCGCCACGGTCAGGCCCCATTCGAGCAGATCGAGGCGCTGGCGGGTGTAGGCGTAATCCATGACGTCGGCGGCCAGCTCGACGGCGAGCGGACGGTCGTGCCGGCTCGCGTAGGACCACGCCACCCGCAGGTCGGGGCCGAGTGCCGCGATCGCCGCGACCGCGGCGGCTTCGTCGGGACCGGACAGCCGCGGGCTCAGGGCCGCCAACCGCGCAGCGGCGTCCCGCGCGTGCCGACCGGCGAGCGCGTCCCGCTCTGCGGGGTCGGACCGCTCGCGGACGTAGGCCCGCAGGGTCTCCAGCAGCCAGAACCGGCCCTGTCCGGCCTGGACCAGCGACTGGTCGACCAGCCGGCCGAGGAGGCCGGCGATCTCGGCTGCGGGGAGCCGCTCGTCGGCGCACACCGCCTCGGCCTGGTCGAGGGTGAACGAGCTCGGGAAGACGCCCAGGCGGAGGAACAGCCGGGCCTCGTCGTCGGTGAGCAGTCCGAACGACCAGTCCACGACCGCCCGCACCGATCGGTGCCGTTGCGCGGCCGTGCGGCGTCCGCCGGTGAGCAGGCCGAGACCCTGGCCGAGCCGGTCGGCGAACTCGCGCAACCCCAACGCCGGGGCACGCGCGGCACCGATCTCGATGGCGAGCGGGAGCCCGTCGAGCCGGCGGCAGGTCGCGGCCACGACCTCGACGTCGTCGTCCGAGAGCCGGTCGGCCTCCAACCCGGGAGCCCGGTCGACGAACAACCGGACGGCGGGGTTGCCCCGGTCGGCACCTGACGGCAGCGGCAGCGGCGCGAGGACGTGGACGTGCTCGCGAGCCACGTCGAGCCGCTCCCGGCTGGTGGCCAGCAGGGTCAGCCCGGGCGCCGACGCGAGCAGCCGCTCGACGAGCGGGGCCAGCGGCGCGAGCACCGTCTCCGCGTTGTCCAGGCAGAGGACGCCGCGGAAGCCGCCGACCGCCGCGGCGAGCGCGCCGGCCGGGTCGTCGCCGCGGGGGATGTCGGTGCCCAGCGCAGCGGCGACGGCGTCGGCCACCCGCTCGTCGGTGGCCGTGGAGAGGTCGGCCCACCACACCCGTCCGCCGTCGGCCGACAGCTCGTGGGCGACCTCCAGCGCGAGCCGGGTCTTCCCCACCCCGCCGGGCCCGACGACGGTCACCAGCCGCTGCGTGCCGAGGCAGGCGCGCACCAGCGCGAGATCGTCCTCGCGGCCGAGCAGGACGTCGGGTCGCCAGGGCAGCGCCCGCGCCGACACGGCTGCCGGCTCCGCGACCGCGACCTGCGGGGTCCGCGGCGCCGGGCCCGGCTCACCGCGGAGGATGCGCGTCGCGAGCTCGCTCAGGGCCGGCGCCGGATCCATCCCCAGCTCGTCGGCCAGGAGCCGGCGGTGCCGGTGGTAGGCCTCGAGCGCCTCGGCGGGCCGACCGTCGGTGGCCAGCGCGCGCATGAGGACGTCGACCGGCCGCGAGCGCAGCGGCTCGCGCGCGACGAGATCCCGGGCCGCGACGACCGCGTCGGCCACGGCGCCGGCGTCGAGCAGCCGGGTCGCCCGCTCCTCGTACGCCGACGTCCGCAGCTCGTCGAGACGTGCGGACGCGGAGCGCGCGAACCCGTCGGCGAACTCCTCGTACGCCGGCCCCCGCCAGAGGGCCAGGGCGTCGTCGAACAGGCGCACGGCCGCGGACGGATCGGCAGGCCCGAGCCGCCGCGCCTCGCGGCAGGCGGCCTCGAACCGCTCCGCGTCGACGTCCGACGGGTCGATCGCGAGCTGGTACCCGGGCGCCCGGCTGCGGACCAGCGACCCCAGCGCACCGAGGGAGCCGCGCAGGCGGCGCACCACCTGGTGCAGCGCATTGGCCGGGTCCTCCGGCGGGCGGTCCGGCCAGAGCAGGTCGACCAGGCGAGCAGACGGAACCGCGCCGTGCGGCTGGAGGAGGAGAGCCACGAGGAGCGCGCGGGACCGCTCCCCCGGGATCGTGATCCGCTCGGCCCCCACCTCGACCTCGAGCGGACCGAGAACGCGGAACAGCATCGCCGGCCACCTCGACGTAGGTCCGGGCAGTCTTCCACGACTTCCGACGGCGCAACCCCGTCAGCGGCACGGCCACGACAGCCGGCCGACAGGTCGGGAGCCCACGGTCGACGCAGCGGCCGCTCCGTGGTCGCACCGAGCGAGAGAGGAACTCCGATGGCCTTCTTCATCGGCTCCAGCGGCCGGGTCTTCCACGATGCGTGGCTTCCGGACGGGGACGTCGAGCGCGTCGTCGTCCTGCTGCACGGCTACGGCGAATACCTCGGCCTGTACGACGCGCTCGCCCGGCGGCTCACCGCCGACGGCAGCGCGGTGCACGCCATGGACGCCATGGGCCACGGGCGCAGCGACGGGGAGCGCGCCGTCCTCGACTGGAACGCCTACGTCGACGACGCGCGGCAGCTGGCCACCATCGCCACCGACCGGCACCCCGGCCGGCCGGTGGTCGTCGTCGGCCACTCCGGGGGCGGCCTGGCCGCCTACCTGCTCGCGCTCCGCTCCCCCGGGATCGCCGACGCCCTCGTGCTCTCGGGGGCGCCGCTCCGCCGGCAGGAGTGGATCGAGGCGGCGCTGGCCTCCGACGGCGCGGCGGAGCCCGACGCCGACCCGAGCGAGCTGTTCAGCACGCGTCCCGAGTACGTGCACGCGCTGTTGCACGACCCGCTGACCTGGCACGGCGGCTTCCGTCGCGAGTCCCTGCTGGCCATCACGCAGGTGTGGCCGGAGGCCGCCACCGGCCTGGCCGAGGGTCTGCCCGAGCTGCCCGTCCTGTTCGTCCACGGCGAGGACGACCAGGTGGTCCAGGTGGCCGACGCACGGACGGCCGCCGGCATGCTGCCGGGCGCCCGCCTGGTCACGTTCCCGGGCGATCTGCACGACGTCCTCAACGAGCACGACCGCGAGGCGGTCCACGAGGTGGTCGCCGCCTTCGTCGCCGAGTGCGCCATCGCGCCGGCACTCGCCTGACCGCGTCGGTTACCGGCTGCCGCGACCCGTCACGGCTCGATCGTCACCTTGATGGCCTCGCCCTTGGCCACGATGTCGAAGGCCTCCATCGCCCGCTCCAGCGGCAGGTGCACGGTGATCAGGTCCTTGACCGGCACCTGCCCGCTGGAGATGTACTCCAGCGCCCGCTTGTTGTGCGACGGGGCCGAGCCGTTGGCACCCATGAGCATCAGCTCGCGGTAGTGCACCAGGTTCGAGTCGCACTGGATGTACGGGTTCGTCTTGGGCAGGCCACCGAAGAAGGAGACGCGCCCTCGGCGGGCGGCCATCTGGATCGCCTGCTCCTGCGTGACGTTGGCGGCGGTCGCCGTGATCACCACGTCCGGCCCGCGGCCGTCGGTGAGGTCCTTGACGTGCTGGACGACGTCCACCTCGCGCGCGTTGATGACCTCGTCGGGCTTGACCGCGTCGGCGGACATGGCCAGGCGGTCGGCCAGCACGTCGACGAGGAAGACCCGGCTCGCCCCGTTGGCCCGGGCCAGGCGGGTGTGCAGGCAGCCGATGGGCCCGGCACCGAAGACGACGACCGTGTCGCCGTCGCCCACGTGCACGAGCTCCTGCGCGTTGATCGCGCAGGCGAACGGCTCGGCGACCGACGCCTCGTCGAAGCCGATGTTGTCGGGGATCCGGTTGAGCCCGTCGACGGCCAGGACCTGGCGCGGAACGATCATGTACTCGGCGAAGCCGCCGTCGTACTGGTAGCCGATCGAGGTCTGGTTCTCGCAGACCGCCATCCAGCCCTTGCGGCACTCGTAGCAGGTCCCGTCGGGCACGGCGGCGATGACCTGCGCCCGGTCGCCCTCCGCCCAGCCGCTGACGTTGCGGCCGACCTCGACGACCTCACCGGCGACCTCGTGGCCCATCGTCCGCGGCGGGCTGAGGTTCTGGTGCCCGTTGTGCAGGATCTTGACGTCGGTGCCGCACGTCGAGCAGTTGCGCACGCGCAGCTTGACCTCGTCCGGACCGCACTCCGGTTCGGGCACGTCCTCGAGCCGCACGTCCTCGGGCGCGTAGAAGCGCAGCGCCTTCATGTCGGTCCCCTCTTCCGGTGGTGCTCAGTCGTTGACCGCGTGCAGCAGCTGGTGGAGTTCCTCGGCCGATCCCGCTGCCAGGAGCTTCTCGACCTCGTCGGCGTCCGAGAAGATGATCGCGATCTTGCCGAGGATCTCCAGGTGGCCGCCGTCCGCCCCGGCGACCCCGACGGCGAACCGGACCTCGTTGCCGTCCCAGTCGATCGGCCGGTCGTACCGCACGACCGACAGCCCGGAGCGCCGGATCTCACCGGTGGCGTCCAGGGTGCCGTGCGGGATCGCGAGGTAGTTGCCCATGTACGTGGACACGGACTTCTCCCGCTCGAACATCGCGTCGACGTAGGCGGGCGTCACCGCGCCGGCGTCCACCAGCAGCCCGCCGGCCTCGCGGATCGCGTCGTCCTTGCTCGCCGCCTGCCCCGGCACCTTGATCTGGGACAGGGTCAGGATGTCGTCGGTCGGCACTGCCGCCCTCCTCGCTCGTCGCCCGCCGGCTCAGCTGGACGACGCCGCGCCGTGGGCGTTGGTGACCTTCAGTTCCTCGACGATCGCGTCGTACTTCGGGCTGTTCATGAAGTTGTCGACGGACACGTGCTGCGCGGACGGCGACATGCTCTGCGCCCGCGGCGTGAGGTCCTGGTGGGTCACGATCAGGTCGACGTCGTCGGTCAGGTTCGCGATCGCGAGGTTCGTGACCGCGACGTCCTCGAACCCGGCCTTCTTGATCTTGTTGCGGAGCACCGAGGCACCCATCGCGCTCGATCCCATGCCGGCGTCGCAGGCGAAGACGATGCGGTGGATGGGCTTCCGCCGGGACCGGGCCTCGTGCGCCTCCTCGGCCGCCTCCGCCCGCTCCTCGAACGCCCTCGTCTCGCTGTCCTCGTCGAGACGGCCGGTCAGCAGCCCGGCGGCCGTGCTGGCGCTGCCCTTCCGGGCCTCCATCTCGGCGGTCGCCGCGGCCAGGTCGGTGTCCTTCTTGCGGCTCAGCCGCAGGAGCAGGGAGCAGATGACGAACGACGTCGCGGCCGCCAGCAGGACGGAGAGGCCGACCGGGACGAACATCCCGCCCGGCGTCTGCGCCAGCACCGCGATGATCGACCCCGGGGCCGCCGGCGCGCGCAGGCCGGCGTCGAAGATCGCCAGCGTGCCGATGCCCACCATGCCGCCGGCGATCGTGCCCAGCAGGAGGATCGGCTTGGCCAGCACGTACGGGAAGTAGATCTCGTGGATGCCGCCGAAGAAGTGGATCACGATGGCGCCGGGAGCGGTGGCCTTGGCCAGGCCGGTGCCGAAGATCGAGTACGCCAGCAGGACGCCCAGGCCCGGTCCGGGGTTGGCCTCGAGCAGGAACAGGATCGAGAAGCCCTGCTCCGCGCTCTGCTCGACGCCCAGCGGGGTCAGCACGCCGTGGTTGATGGCGTTGTTCAGGAAGAGCACCTTGGCCGGCTCGATGATGAGGCTGGCCAGTGGCAGCAGGCCGTTGTCGACCAGCCAGTCGACCCCGTTGCCCAGCCCCTGCGACACCTTCTCGATCACCGGCCCGAAGGCGAAGAAGCCGACGACGGCGAGCGCGGCGGCAGCGATGCCGGCGGAGAAGTTGTTGACCAGCATCTCGAAGCCGGGCTTGATCTTGCCGTCCCACAGCTTGTCGAGCTGCTTCATCACCCAGGCGGCCAGCGGCGCCATGATCAGCGCGCCGAGGAACATGGGCTGGCCGGTGCTGACGATCACGCCCATCGTGGCGACGGCGGCGACCACCGCGCCACGCACGCCGTAGACCATCCGGCCGCCCTGCACCGCGATGAGCAGCGGAAGCATGAACCGGATCATCGGCCCGACCAGGCCGGTGTTCGGCTCGCCGGCGTCGTCCACCCCGAAGCCACCGATCCCGCCGACGGGGAAGGGGCCCTTCTCGATGAACAGCGCCGTGATGATGCCCCAGGCGATGAAGGCGGCGATGTTCGGCATGATCATTCCGGAGAGGAACGTGCCGAATTTCTGGACGGCGATGCGTGCACCGGAACTGCGGGCCGGCGCCTCGGCGTGGACGGTCACTTCGCTCCTCCTGCGACAAGCACCCGGCCGGACGCACACCACGCCCGGACTCCTCTGGCCTGGCCGAAGTGTCGTGAGTCACACTGCCCTGCACAAGGCATCTGTGCAGAAATGGGCGCGGAGCGCTCAGATGAGCAGGGAGTGGCGATGACGACCCGATCGGCCGGTCCGGCGACCCTCGTGCTGTCGGCCTCGGTGGCCCGCCGGTACTACCTGGACGGGCGGTCGAAGCTCGAGATCGCCGAGGAGTTCGACCTGAGCCGCTTCAAGGTGGCCCGGCTGCTCGAGGCGGCGCGGGAGAGCGGCCTGGTGCGCATCGAGATCGGCCAGCCCGGCCCGATCGACGTCGACCTGTCCGCCCGCCTCCAGGAGCGGTACGGGTTGCGGCACGCCGTCGTCGTCGACGCCGCCGACGACGAGACCGGATCGGTGCGCACGCACCTCGGGCAGGTCGCCGCCGAACTGCTCGCCGAGGTCATCGGCCCGGACGACGTCCTGGGCGTGGCGTGGTCGCGATCGGTGGGCGCGATGGCGCGCTCGCTCCCCCGGCTCCCCCAGGTACCGGTCGTCCAGCTCACCGGTGCGGTCTCGCTGCCCGACGCCGACGGCAGCTCCATCGACATCGTGCGCGACGTCGCCCGGGCCGCGGGCGGGCCCGCGTACGTCTTCTACGCCCCGTTCACCGTGCCCGACCCGGCGACGGCCCAGGCGCTGCGGCGGCAGCCCGAGGTGGCGCACACGTTCGCCCAGGTACCGAAGGTCACCACGGCCGTCGTCGGACTCGGCCGGTGGGCGCCGGGGCAGTCGACGCTCTACGACAGCGCCGCCGATCACGACCGGCGCAGCGCCGCACGGCACGGCGTGTGCGCCGAGCTCTCCGGCGTCTTCCTGACCCAGGACGGCGAGCCGGTGAGCTGCGGGCTGAGCGACCGGATGATCGGCATCGACGCCGACCAGATGCGCGCCATCCCCCGGGTGCTGGTGATGGCGTACGGGCCGGCCAAGGTCCCGGCGGCCCGCGCGGCCCTCCGCAGCGGCCTGGTGGACGGGCTCGTCACCGACCGGTCGCTGGCCGCCGCGCTGCTCGACGAGGCGTGATGCCGGAATTCGGCCCTCCGGCGCAGGACGCGGAGCGGGATCCCGAGGAGATCCCGCTGGCCGGCGGCGTCGACAACCTCGGCTCGGTCGTTCGTGTGGGCGACACGGTGCGCCGGCCGCAGCGGCCCACCAGCGCCGCCACACACGCGCTGCTCCGGCACCTGGAGTCGGTCGGCTTCGAGGGGGCACCCCGGTTGCTCGGCGTCGACGGGCAGGGCCGGGAGGTGCTGTCCTACATCCCGGGCACCGCCGTGCTGCCGCCGTACCCCGACTGGGCGCTGACCGACGAGGCGCTGGTCAGCGTGGCCGAGCTGCTGCGCGAGTACCACCGGGCGGCGGCGTCCTTCGATCCCACGTCGTGGAGCTGGCCGGTCCGGCTCCCCCCGGCCTTCGTCGCCGGGCGGCTGGTGAGCCACAACGACCCGAACCTGGACAACGTCGTCTTCCGCGACGGCCGCGCGGCGGCGCTGATCGACTTCGACCTCGCCGGCCCCGGCTCCGTCGTGTGGGACGTGGCGTGCGCCGCGCGGCAGTGGGCGCCCATGCGGCCGGACGACTGGGTGCCCGACGCCCGCCGCGGCCGGTGGGCCGAGCGGCTCCGGTTGTTCGTCGACGCCTATGGGATGGCCGAGGGCGATCGAGCCGAGGTCGTCGACGCCGTCCGCGCCAACCAGGAGTGGTTCTGCCGGCTGATCGAGGGCCACGTCGCCGCGGGTCACCCGGGCTTCCGGGAGTACTGGGAGTCGGGGGCGAAGGCCCGCGCCGCGGCGACCCGACGGTGGCTGGCCGAGGTCGATCCGGAGGCGCGCGCCGCCCTGCGCTGACCGCATCGCCTCCGGAGACCGGCCGGCCGTCGCGGCCGCCGATGGCCTGGACCGTCTTCGAGGAGTCGACGGCCGGCCGGCCCGAGTCGTCGGGAACGGCGTCGCCGACGACCGCGCGCAGGCCGTTCGACCAGCCCGGCCGTGCTCACGACGCGTCGTCCCCGTCGTGCGTCGTCCGCCGGATCTCCGCCCGCGCCTGGTCGATCTCCCGGCGCAGCTGCTGCCGTCGCTCGGCGGCCTGGTGGCGGCGGTGCTCCTCCGCGGTGCGCGGTCGCCACGGCGGCACCGGAACGGGCCTGCCGTCGGGTCCGATCGCGACCATCGTGAAGTAGCTGCTGTTCGTGTGCCGCACCGTCTGGGAGACGAGGTCCTGGGTCGTCACGCGGACGCCGACCTCCATGGACGTCCGCCCGGTGCGGTTGACGCTGGCGTCGAACGTGACCAGCTCACCGACGTGGATGGGTTCGCGGAAGACGACCTGGTCCACCGACAGCGTGACCGCGTAGGTGCGCGCGTAGCGGGTCGCGCAGGTGTAGGCGACCTGGTCGAGGTACTTGAGCAGGATGCCCCCGTGCACGTTGCCGGCGAAGTTCGACATGTCGGGCGTCATCAGGATCGTCATCGACAGGCGGTGCCGCTCGTCGGCGGCACTCGTCCCCGACGGCGTCGTCGCCTCTGAGTGGGTCACGGCTTCCTCCGAGGAGATACGGCTGCTTCAGCCGAGGACGACGGCGATCGCCACGAGGACGGGGGCCGACAGCACCGTGCTGAGCAGGATGACGTCCCGCGCCAGCAGCGTGCCCCGGTCGTAGGTGGCGGCATAGACGAAGACGTCCTGGGCCGTCGGTAGCGCCGAGGTCACCGTCACCGCTCCGAGGCGGACGCCTCGGTGATCGTCATCGGACTGCGCAAGCGCTCGCCCGTCGGCAAGCTGCTCATGGGCAGCAGTGCGCAGCGAATCCTGCTCGACGCGGACCGGCCCGGTCCTCGCCGTCAAGCCGTGAGCGTCACGCCGGGTCGCCGCCCATCGACTCGCTGATGACGGCCGCGCCGAAGCCGAGGGCGAGGCTGAGGTAGCCGAAGTTCGTGAAGAAGTCGCCGGCCGTCACCCCACCCACACACGTCAGGTACTCCAGGTTCGGACACGGCTGGTTGAACAGCAGGAAGATCACTCCGCCGATCGCCGCCGTCCCGGCGGTCGTACTGATGAAGGCGAACGCATCCCGGCCTGCGTGTTTCAGTGCCACGACCGCAAGCTAGCGACGCCTCGTGCGGTCGGGAAGCGTCGGGCTCGTGCGTGCCGCCCGCCGCTCACCCGCGCAGTTCCGCGTTGAGCCGTGCGGCCTGTCTCGTGAGGTGGTCGCGTTCGGGGAGATTGGGCGCCGATCGGGCTGCTTCGGCGTAGAGCCGTGCTGCGGTCGCCGGGTCCCCGCTCCGCTCGTGCAGGTACGCCGCGACCGCGGTGTGGCGGGGCAGGGAGGGTTCGAGCCCCGCCAGTGCGGCCAGGCCGGCCCGCGGACCGTCGGCCTCGCCGACCGCGACGGCCCGGTTGAGGCGGGCCACCGGGCTGTCGGTGACCCGCACCAGCTCGTCGTACCACTCGACGATCTGCACCCAGTCGGTCTCCTCGGCCGACCGTGCGTCGGCGTGGAGGGCCGCGATCGCGGCCTGCGCCTGGAACTCCCCCAGGCGGTCGCGGGCGAGGGCGGCCTGGAGCACGTCGATGCCCTCGGCGATCAGCCGGGTGTCCCACAGGCCGCGGTCCTGCTCGGCGAGGGGCACGAGGCTGCCGTCGGGTCGGGTCCGAGCGGGGCGCCGCGCGTGGTGGAGCAGCATGAGTGCGAGCAGGCCCGCCACCTCCTCGTGCTCGATCGTGGCCGCCAGTTGCCGCGCGAGCCGGATCGCCTCGGCGGCGAGGTCGACGTCGCCGGAGTAGCCCTCGTTGAAGATCAGGTAGAGCACGCGCAGCACCGTGGCGACGTCACCCGGCTGGTCGAATCGGACGCCCGAGACGGTCCGCTTGGCCCGGCTGATGCGCTGGGCCATGGTCGCCTCCGGCACGAGGTAGGCCTGCGCGATCTGACGCGTGGTCAGGCCGCCGACCGCGCGCAGGGTGAGCGCGACCGCCGAGGCCGGAGTCAGGGACGGGTGTGCGCACAGGAAGTACAGCTGGAGCGTGTCGTCCACCTCCGTGCCCGGCCCGGGCGCCGGCTCCTCGTCGACGAGCTCCTCGCGCCGCCGTCGGGAGGTGTCGGCGCGGACGGCGTCGAGGAACTTGCGCCAGGCCACGGTGACCAGCCAGGCCCGGGGGTCCCGCGGCGGGTCGTCCGGCCACACCCGCACGGCCTCGACTAGGGCCTCCTGGACGGCGTCCTCGGCCGCCGCGAAGTCGGCTCCGCGGCGGCCGAGGATCCCGATCACGGTGGGGGTGAGGGTCCGCAGCAGGGCCTCGTCCATCACGCGGTCCACCATGTGTCACTCCGTGATGGTCGGCGGCGCGCCCAGGAACGGGCGGACCTCGAGCCACTCGTGGATCGGCTTCCCACCGGCACCCGGAGCCGCGGACAGCTCGCCGGCCAGCTCGAGCGCCCGTTCGTAGGTGTCGACGTCGATCACCATCCAGCCGGCGATCAGATCCTTGGTCTCGGCGAACGGGCCGTCGGTGACCGGCGGCCGCCCCTCGCCGTCGTAGCGGACGAACGTGCCCTCGGGAGAGAGCGCCTGACCGTCGACGAACTCACCGGTGCCCTCGAGCCGCTTGGCGAAGTCCTGCATGAACTGCATGTGGGCCGAGACCTCCTCCGGCGTCCACTGGTCCATCGGCACGTCGTTGACCGCCGCCGGCGCGCCTCGGTAGTGCTTGAGCAGCAGGTACTTGGCCATCGTGTTCTCCTCCGTGCGGTACGGCCCATTGTGGCCGTGTGCACTGCAGGGACGGAGCCGCGCTCCGGTTCTCGACATCCCGCGGCGACATCTCTCGCTGACGCTGGACGGGACGCGACAGTGCGACGATCGGGACGTTTCGGCTCAGCGTCTCGATCGGGTCACGCAGCGCTGGGTCCGACACACGGGCCGACCGTCGACCTGTCCGAGCAGACGTGGTTGCAGAGGGCCGGTCGGGAGACGTCGAGTCCATCGGCGACCGGTGGTTGTCCCGCGAGGCCGAACCCATCGGCGCGGCCGTGGGCGACGGCGACGGCGGGGGCCTCGTCCCCGCGATGACGCGTCTCGACGGACCTGCCTTCTCGGCCGCACATCTGGCCATGCCCGTCCGAGACTTCTACGAACGGACGAGTCAGCGGCGTCTCGACGCCTGGATCGGCTGGTCGCCGTGGGCCTGGCCCGGCGGATGGCTCATCTCCACTGCAGGAGACCGGGGACAGCCGGGCGCCTATCTCGTGGTCGAGAAGGGCGGAGGCTGCTGGGCTCGCCGCATCCCGGTCCACGAGGTGTTCCACGTCCACGTCGACGACCACGGGGTGCTCCGCACCGATCACCGGCTGTCCCTGGGCGCCGCACCGGTGCTGCGCCTGCACTATCGGATCAACGAGCAGCCCGCCCTCCCTCACCGGACGTGATCGGCATTCGCCGGACACGGAGCACGCCGTGGTGGTCGTAGGTTGGTCACGTCGCGCGACGGTCATCCCGCCGTCCGCGCGACGTGCTCGACAGATGCGGAGAGGGGCACGGATGGCGACCGACCGGCCTGACCCGGGCGAGTTCCTCGAACGAGCGCAGCGGATGCTGCGCGAGCTGTTCGGCGAGCCGCACGCCGATGACGAGCCGTGGACGGAGGCGACGCGTCATTCGCGCGAGCGCTCCGACGCCCGGCAGACCAACCGCGAGCCCAGCGCCGAGCGGCAGCGCGAGAACCTCACATTCGCGCTCTCGACGCGGGCCGTCGAGGCACTCGAGGATCTGGCGCTCAACGTCGCGGCGATCCGTCAGCGCCTCGAGCGCATGGACACGCAGGTTTCGGGAGCGCAGCCCGCGAACGAGGGCCGAGGCCCGAACGGAGCCGACGACGCCGAGAACTGAGGCGGCCGCTCAGCCGGGTTCGGCGCGCGATTCGAGCAGCACGACGAACGACGTGATCGAACTGCTCGCTCGCACACCTACCCGCGAACCACGAAGGCCCCTGACCGGCGACTTGCTGGTCAGGGGCCTTGCTCTGCTCCCCCGATTGGACTCGAACCAATAACCCTGCGATTAACAGTCGCATGCTCTGCCAATTGAGCTACGGGGGATGGGCGCGGGGCGACCCGCGCGCCCGACGAGAGTACCTCACGGGCCCGTCGCGACCGCGGAGCGCCCCGGGCCGGGACTGAGACGCCGCAGGTCACGGGTAGCGTTCTCCCGCCAACCCGTCCAGGCCCACCAGGAGGTCTCCCCGTGGCGAAGCTGTCCTTCCTCGCCGGCTTCGGCGCCGGCTACGTGCTCGGCGCCCGGGCCGGGACGCGAGCGCTACGAGCAGATCCGCCGGGCGTGGGCCCAGGCGAAGGACGACCCGCGCCTGCAGAGCGTCGCCGGCATGGCGCAGGCGCGCGCCGACGACGTGCTGTCCTCGGTCAAGTCGAAGATGGGCAGCGACGCCCCCGCGCTGACCCGCGGTCTCAGTCGGGCTGCTCGGCGGCGACGCCGCGGCCAGCTCGCCGCGCGGCCTCGTCGCGCGCCACCGGGTCGGCGCGGTCGACGTCGTCGTCGAAGACGACGGTCCACTCCTTGGCCGCCTGACCGGGCAGTCGGCGCGCCACGAGCACGACCCCGCCCCGGTCCGGGCAGCGGGAAGCGCTGGCTGGCTGACGACCGTCCGGTCCACCCGGCGGCGCACCTCCTGCGGCAGCTCCCCCGGCTCGCTGAGCGCGTGCCGACGCGGCGCGAGCCGCGCCTGCACGCCGGGCTCCACCTCGGTCAGCGGCGTGATCGTGAAGCTGCCGCCGCCGTCGGCGGTGGCCGCCCAGCGGGCGTGCCCGACCTCGTGCCACGGCAGCAGCGCGGCCGCTTCGCCGCCCGCTGCGTTCACCACCCGCAGGCCGCGCGTGGTGGCGACCAGCCAGCCCTCGTCGCGCACCAGCGAGCCCCACGCCAGCACCCGCTCGTCGGAGTCGGGGGTGGCCTCGACGGCGGCGCGCACCGGCTCCGGCGGCCGGGCGAACCGCCGCTTGACCATGTCGAGCAGCGTCATGCGGTGAGCCCGCCCATCGCGCGCTCGCGCAGCGACCGCGCCTCCTGCTCGAGCGTGACCAGCCGGGTGAAGGCGCGGGTGTACTCGTCGGGCGCCTCGACGGGGTTCATCCGCTGCAGCTTGCCCTTGAGCTCGGCGATCCGCCGGTTCGTGGCCATCTCCTGCAGCCGGGCCATGACGGCGTTGATGTAGCCGGCGTCGCCCTCGCCCGGACGCGCGCAGCGGCTCCACCGCCAGCGCGGTCAGCTGGGCGCGGGCGGTCTCGCGCTCGCAGTGCTGCGGCGACCTCGTCGAGCCAGGCCGGGCCGGTGACGGTGGCGGCGGCCGCTCCCCCGGCGCCGGCCACCGCCGCGGCGACGGCGGCGTACTCGGGGTCGGTGTAGGCGGCGGGCGGGACGGCGTCGAACGACGGCCCGGCGACCTGCGGCATCTGCAGCGCCGCCTTGACCGCCTCGCGCTCGACGGCGACCGCGGCGTCGTCCGGCGTCCGCTTCGGGATCCGGGGACGGCGCGACGGACCCGGCCCGCGCCCCTCGCCGGTGAGCTGCCGCACCCGATCGCTGATCTCGGCCTCGTCGGTGTTGCCGATCATGCCCGGCCAGCCGGCGGGCGTAGGCCGGCCGCAGCGCGTGGTCCTTGATCTGCGCGACCAGCGGAACGGTCTTCTCCAGCGCCGCGACCCGGCCCTCGACGGTGTCGAGGCGGTAGTCGCGCAGCATCGTCTTGCAGCACGAACTCGATCAGCGGCGTCCGCCGGGCGACGAGGTCGCGGACGGCGGCGTCGCCGTGCATCCTGGCGCAGCTCGCACGGGTCGCGGCCGTCGGGCTCCACGGCGACGAACGTCTGGCCGACGAAGCGCTGGTCCTCCTTGAACGTCTTCATGGCCGCCGCCTGGCCGGCCGCGTCGCCGTCGAAGGTGTAGACGACCTCGCCGCGGAACTCGTCCTGGTCCATCAGCAGCCGGCGCAGCACGGAGATGTGCTCGGCGCCGAAGGCGGTGCCGCAGGAGGCGACGGCCGTGGTGATGCCGGCCAGGTGGCAGGCCATCACGTCGGTGTAGCCCTCGACGACCACGGCCTGGTGCGAGCGGGCGATGTCCCGCTTGGCCCGCTCGACGCCGTAGAGCACCGTGCTCTTCTTGTAGAGCGGCGTCTCGGGGGTGTTGAGGTACTTCGGCCCCGGGTCGTCGTCCATGAGCTTGCGGGCGCCGAAGCCGATGACGTCGCCGGTGAGGTCGCGGATCGGCCAGAGCAGCCGGCGGTGGAACCGGTCGATCAGCGTGCCGCGCGAGCTCTCCTTGGCCAGCCCGCCGGTGACCAGCTCCTGCTGGGTGAAGCCCTTGGCGCGCAGGTGCCGGGTGAGGGCGTCCCAGCCGCCGGGCGCGTACCCGCAGTCGAAGTCCAGCGCCGCCTGCCGGTCGAAGCCGCGCTCGGCGAGGAACTGCCGGGCCGGCGCCGCCTCGGGCGTGCCGAGCTGCTCGGCGTAGAAGGCGGCCGCGGCGGCGTTGGCCGCGACGAGCCGCGCCCGCTGGCCGACCGCCGCGCGGTCGGGGCCGCCGGTGGGCGCGGCCGCCGTCGTCCTCGTAGTGCAGCTCGACGTTGGCCCGCCCGGCCAGCCGCTCGACGGCCTCGGTGAAGGTGAGGTGGTCGGTCTGCTGGACGAAGGCGATGACGTCGCCGCCTTCTCCGCAACCGAAGCAGTGCCAGAGCCCGCGACTGGGCGTGACGTGGAACGACGGCGACTTCTCGTCGTGGAACGGACAGAGCCCCTTCAGGCTCCCGCCGCCGGCGCGCTTGAGCTGCAGCTGCTCGCCGACCACCTCGTCGATCCGCGTCCGCTCGCGCACCAGCGCGATGTCGGCGGCGCGGATGCGCCCTCTGCCTGGCCATCAGCTGCTGCCTCCGATGACGGCGGCGGCGGTGGCCCCCGCCAGTGCGGCCTGGTCCCGCCGGCTGATCACCAGTTCCAGCCAGAGCAGGAAGACCTGGTGGTGCAGCGGCAGGGAGTCGGCAGCAGCTCAGCGGTCGGCCGGGGCGACCAGCCGCCGGAGCTCCCGCTCCGCGCGACCTCCTGCCCGTCGACGAGGTACTGGCGGGTGCTGCGCCACCGGGACAGGCTGCGCACCTCCACGGGGGCTCCCTCGAGGTCGGCCTGCCCAGGTGCCGCGCCAGAACGACGACTGCCCTGCGCTCATCCGAGACGTCCCCTCCGGATCCACCGCCCAGCGCGCGACGAGAGTTCCGCGCGTCTTGGCGAAGATCCACTCGCGGTCGCCGATGACCGCTGTCGCCGCCTCCTTCCACTGCGAGGAGCGGACGGTCGCCGACGACCTCGCCGTCGCGCAGGAAGGGCAGCACGCGCTTTCCGACGCCGGCGGAACCGGCCTTGCCCACTTCCAGCACGGGCACTCCTCCCTCAGCCGATCCCGGGCGCGCCGGCGATGCTCTCGCCGGTGGCGCGGTAGAGCAGGTAGGCCGCGGTCTCGCGGAAGATGTAGCGCACCTGGGTCGTGCGCGAGTAGACCGCCGGCCCCTGCCGCGTGGGAGAGGTCTCGGCCTCGATGCCGGCGTCCTCGGCCATCCGCTGCGTGCGCATCGCGTGCCACGGGTCGGTGACCAGCACCGCGGTGGCCCAGCCGCGCTCGTCGAAGGCGGCCGACACCGACGCGCATGCTCTCCAGGGTGTCGACGCCCTCGGGCACGGGCAGCAGGGCGTCGGCCGGCACGCCGGCCTCGGCCAGGTACTGGGCGCCGGCCTCGGCCTCGGTGAACCGGTCGCCGTCGGCCTTGCCGCCGACGGTGACGATCACCGGCGCCACGCCGGCCTCGTAGAGGGCGAGCGCGTGCTCGAGCCGGGCCTCGAAGATCGACGACGGCACGCCGTCGTACTGCGCCGAACCCAGGACGACGATCGCGTCGGACGTCGGGCGCGCGTCCTGCCGCGCCGTCCACCAGATCGCGGCCGCCGTGGCGGCGCCGAGCAGCACGGCGGCGACCACGAGGGCGACGAGGAACCGGGCGACCAGGCTCCCGACGCGTACCCCCACGCGTCATGGTTACCACGCCGGGGCGACGGTCCGGGACGGGTGTGGACGGTGTTGCTCGGAGCAGGACCCGACGAGACTCGGCCGAGGTCAGACCCCCGGTCGACTCTGGAACGGTTCCAATCTAGGGTGAGGGTCGTGAGTGCGCCGATGCCCTCGGATCTCGCCTCCGTGGTGCGCGAAGCCGGCCTCCGGGTGACCCGACCGCGCATCGCGGTGCTGGCCGCGGTGCGCGCCCACCCGCACGCCACGACGGACTCGATCATCACCGCCGTCCGCACGGACCTTCCGCGGGTCAGCTCCCAGGCCGTCTACGGCATCCTCGGTGCGCTCAGCGACACCGGTCTCGTCCGGCGCATCCAGCCGCGGGGCACCGTGGCGCGCTACGAGGCCCGGGTCGGGGACAACCACCACCACGTGGTGTGCCGCTCGTGCGGCGCGATCGCCGACGTCGACTGCGCGGTCGGCGAGGCCCCGTGCCTGAGGGCGAGCGACGACGCCGGCTACGCGATCGACGAGGCGGAGGTCATCTACTGGGGCCGCTGCCCTTCCTGCGCGACCGACGCGGGAACGTCCATCTCCCTTGACTCCGCAGACCGGACACACGACAGAGAGGCACGCAGTGAACGAGCAGGACAAGGTCCAGACCGACAGCACCAGCGAGAGCGAGAACCCGGCGATCCCGTCGCCAGAGGCGCACACCGGCCACCGGCCTCGCACGAACCGCGACTGGTGGCCCAACCAGGTCGATCTGTCGGTGCTGAACAAGCCCTCCAAGGACTCCGACCCCCTCGGCGAGGACTTCGACTACAAGTCCGCCTTCGCCGAGCTCGACGTCGCGGAGCTCAAGCGCGACCTCGCCCAGGTCATGCGCACCTCGCAGGACTGGTGGCCGGCCGACTGGGGTCACTACGGCCCGCTGTTCATCCGCATGTCGTGGCACGCGGCGGGCACCTACCGCATCGCCGACGGCCGTGGTGGCGGCGGCGAGGGCGCCCAGCGCTTCGCCCCCCTCAACAGCTGGCCGGACAACGCGAACCTCGACAAGGCCCGCCGCCTGCTGCTGCCGATCAAGCAGAAGTACGGCCGCAAGCTCTCCTGGGCCGACCTCCTCGTCCTCGCCGGCAACGTCGCGCACGACGACATGGGCCTGCCGACCTTCGGCTTCGCCTTCGGCCGTCAGGACACCTGGCAGCCCGAGGAGATGTTCTGGGGCCCCGAGGACACCTGGCTCGGCGACGAGCGCTACGCCGACGAGTCCCCCCTCGACCTCGACGAGGGGCCGCTCGCGAACGTCACCATGGGGCTGATCTACGTCAACCCCGAGGGGCCCAAGGGCCAGCCCGACCCCCTGAAGTCGGCGCACGACATCAAGGTGACCTTCCGCCGGATGGGCATGACCGACGAGGAGACCGTCGCCCTGATCGGCGGTGGGCACACCTTCGGCAAGACCCACGGCGCCGGCGACCCCGACCTGGTCGGCCCGGAGCCCGAGGGTTGCCCGGTGCACGGGAACGGTCTCGGCTGGCTCAGCCAGCACGGCACCGGCAAGGGCGCCGACGCGATCACCAGCGGACTCGAGGGCGCCTGGACCCCGACGCCGACCACGTGGGACAACTCCTACTGGGAGACGCTGTTCGGCTTCGACTGGGAGCTCGTCCAGAGCCCCGCCGGCGCCAAGCAGTGGCAGCCGAAGAACCCCGAGGCCCAGCAGCTCGTGCCCGACGCGCACATCGAGGGCAAGTCGAACCCGCCGATGATGTCCACGGCCGACATGGCGCTCAAGGTCGACCCCGAGCTCCGGGCGTTCGCCGAGCGGTTCCGCGACGACCCCGAGTACTTCGCCGACCAGTACGCCCGTGCCTGGTTCAAGCTGCTGCACCGCGACATGGGCCCGAAGAGCCGCTACCTCGGCCCGGACGTGCCGAGCGAGGACCTCATCTGGCAGGACCCGGTCCCGGCGGTCGACTCACGAGCTCGTGGGCGAGGCGGAGATCGCCGACCTCAAGCAGCGGCTGCTGTCGTCGGGCCTCTCGGTGTCGCAGCTGGTGCACACGGCCTGGTCCGCCGCGGCGTCGTTCCGCGGCACCGACAACCGCGGTGGCGCCAACGGCGCACGGCTGCGCCTCGAGCCGCAGATCGGCTGGGCGGTCAACGCAGGGCGTCCGCGACGTGCTGCCGGTGCTCGAGGGCGTGAAGGCGGACTTCGAGCAGGCCACGGGCAGGAAGGTCTCGCTCGCCGACCTGATCGTGCTCGCCGGCAGCGCGGCGGTCGAGAAGGCCGCGGCGGACGCCGGCGTCCAGGTCACGGTGCCCTTCCACCCGGGCCGCACCGATGCCTCGCAGGAGCAGACGGACGTCGAGAACTTCGGCTGGCTCGAGCCGAAGGCCGACGGCTTCCGCAACTGGATCTCGCCCGGCAGCAAGCTCGACCCCGAGACGCTGCTGGTCGACCGCGCCTACATGCTCGACCTGACGGCGCGGGAGATGACCGTCCTGCTCGGCGGCCTGCGCGTGCTCGGCGCCAACACCGGCGGGGTGCAGCACGGCGTGTTCACCGACCGGCCGGGCGTCCTGTCGCAGGACTTCTTCCGCAACCTGCTCGACCTCGGCATCTCGTGGCGCACCTCGGTCGCCACCGAGGGCGTCTACGAGGGCCTGGACGCCGACGGCACCGTCGTCCGCACGGCCACCGCCGCCGACCTGGTCCTCGGCTCGAACTCGATCCTGCGCGGCATCGTCGAGGTGTACTCCTCCGACGACGCGCAGGAGAAGTTCGTGCGGGACTTCGTCGCCGCGTGGGTCAAGGTCATGGAGCTGGACCGGTTCGACCTGCGCTGATCGGTTCCCTCACCCGGGGTTGATCATCGTCGAGTGGCGGCGCGACACGCTGTCGGCGTCCGCCACTCGACGATGATCAACGGGCAGGTGGGTCAGCTGCCCTCGTGCTGCGCGCCGAGCGACGCCCGGCCGGCCTCCAGCCGGGCCACCGGCACCCGGAACGGCGAGCACGACACGTAGTCCAGGCCCACGTCGTGGAAGAAGTGCACCGACTCGGGGTCACCGCCGTGCTCGCCGCAGACGCCGAGCTTGAGGTCGGGCTTGGCGGCCCGGCCCTTCTCGACGGCGATCTCCACCAGCCGGCCGACGCCGGGCCGGTCGAGGGTCTCGAACGGTGAGACGCCGAAGATGCCCTTGTCCAGGTAGGCGTGGAAGAACGCCGACTCGACGTCGTCCCGCGAGAAGCCCCAGGTCATCTGGGTCAGGTCGTTGGTGCCGAAGGAGAAGAAGTCGGCGGCGGTGGCGATCTCGTCGGCGGTCAGCACCGCGCGCGGCACCTCGATCATCGTGCCGATGAGGGCGCGGACGTCGATGCCCTCGTCCTGGCACACCTCGGCGAGCACCTTCTCCGATTCCTCGCGGATGGCCTCGAGCTCCTGCACCGCCCCGACCAGCGGGATCATGATCTCGGCGTGCGGGTCGCCGCCGTCCCGCCGCCGCTGGCAGGCCGCCTCGGCGATCGCCCGCACCTGCATCGTGAACAGGCCGGGGACCACGAGGCCGAGCCGCACCCCGCGCAGTCCGAGCATCGGGTTCTGCTCGTGCATCGCCTGCACCGCGTGCAGCAGGCGCAGGGTGCCCTCGTCGGACTCGCCGCGCTCCTCGGCGATCGCGACGCGCACCGACAGGTCGGTGAGGTCGGGCAGGAACTCGTGCAGGGGCGGGTCGAGCAGCCGGATGGTCACCGGCAGGCCGTCCATCGCCTCGAAGATCTCGACGAAGTCCTGCCGCTGCAGCGGCTCGAGCCCGTCGAGGGCGGCGTTCCGCTCGTCGTCGTCCTCGGCGAGGATCAGCGTCTCGACCAGCTGACGGCGGTCGCCCAGGAACATGTGCTCGGTGCGGCACAAGCCGATGCCCTGCGCGCCGAACCGGCGGGCGCGGGCGGCGTCGTCCCGGTTGTCGGCGTTGGTCCGGACGGCGAGCCGGCGCACGTCGTCGGCGTGCGCGAGGATCCGGTGCACGCTGCGCACCAGGTCCTCGGCCTCGTCGGACCCCGGATCGATCTCGCCCTCGAAGTAGCGGACGACGTTGGAGTCCTCGACCGGCACCTCGCCGAGCCACACGCGGCCCGTGGAGCCGTCGATCGAGATGACGTCGCCCTCGCTGACGGTGTGGCCACCCGGGGCGCCGAACCTGCGGGCGCGGGTGTCGACCTTGAGCTCCTCCGCACCGCAGACGCAGGTCTTCCCCATGCCGCGGGCCACCACGGCGGCGTGCGAGGTCTTGCCGCCGCGGCTGGTCAGCACGCCCTGGGCGGCGATCATCCCGGAGAGGTCGTCGGGGTTGGTCTCGCGGCGGACCAGGATGACCTTCTCGCCCCTGTCGGCCCATTCGACGGCGGTCTTCGAGTCGAACACCGCCTTGCCGACGGCGGCACCCGGGGAGGCGTTCATGCCCTGGGTCAGCTTGGTGGCGTCCCCGCCCTCGACGAAGCGCGGGAACATCAGCTGCGCGAGCTGGTCGCCGGTCACCCGGCGCACCGCCTCGTCCATGTCGATGAGGCCCTCGTCGACCAGTTGGGTCGCGATCACGAACGCCGCTGCCGCCGTCCGCTTGCCGACGCGGGTCTGCAGCATCCACAGCTTGTTGCGCTCGACGGTGAACTCGATGTCGCACAGGTCGCGGTAGTGCGACTCCAGCCGCGACATCGTCGTCATCAGCTCGTCGTAGGCGTCCTTGTCGATGCTCTCGAGGTCGGCCAGCGGCACGGTGTTGCGGATCCCGGCGACGACGTCCTCGCCCTGGGCGTTCTGCAGGTAGTCGCCG
The DNA here is from genome assembly GCA_963777095.1 of uncultured Actinomycetota bacterium. Classification (GTDB taxonomy): domain Bacteria; phylum Actinomycetota; class Actinomycetes; order Mycobacteriales; family Geodermatophilaceae; genus CAVZOY01. The sequence continues at coordinate 206,209 of CAVZOY010000004.1, read as the reverse complement.
TAGACGCCCTGCGCGCCGCTGCCCGGGTCACGGGTGAACGCGACCCCCGTACCGGAGTCGGAGCCGAGGTTGCCGAAGACCATCGAACACACGTTGACCGCGGTGCCGGCGTCCTCCGGGATGCGCTCGCGGCGGCGGTAGATGATCGCCCGCTCGGAGTTCCACGAATCGAAGACGGCGTTGACCGCGAGGTCCATCTGCTCGCGCGGGTCCATCGGGAAGTCGCGGCCGGTCTGCTCGCGGACGATGGCCTTGAACCGGCCGACGACGTCCTCCAGGTGTTCGGCGTCCAGGTCGAGGTCGGACTCGGTGCCCTGCTCGCGCTTGACCTCCTCGAGGGCGTGCTCGAAGTGCTCGCCGTCGATGTGCAGCACGGTCTTGCCGAACATCTGGATCAGCCGGCGGTAGGAGTCCCAGGCGAAGCGCTCGTTGCCCGACTGCTGGGCCAGTCCGGTCACCGACTCGTCGTTGAGGCCGACGTTGAGGACGGTCTCCATCATCCCGGGCATGGACGCCGCGGCACCCGAGCGGACCGAGACCAGCAGCGGGTCGGCCGGGTCGCCGAGGGTCTTGCCCATGGCCTTCTCGAGGGCGGTCAGGTGCTCGGTGACCTGGGCGTCGAGGTCGTCGGGGGTGCCGCCGTGCTCGAGGTAGTGACGGCAGGCGTCGGTGGTGATCGTGAACCCGGGCGGCACGGGCAGGCCCAGGTTGGTCATCTCGGCGAGGTTCGCGCCCTTGCCTCCGAGCAGCTCCTTCTGGTCCTTGCTGCCCTCGCTGAAGTCGTAGACCCACTTGGTGGTCGTTCCGCTGGTCACCGTCGACACCTCCGCGCTCGACACCGTCCCGAAGGAATCGTGGCGCAGCGAGCCCCCGGGCGGACCCCCGTCGGTTCTCGATCCGAGACGTTCGGCCGCGCTGCCGGACTCCGGAACGATCATGGCCGAGCGGGAGGGTCCGCGCGAGTCGTCAGGTCAGGGCGCGCTGCGAGTAGCCCGTGAGGTCGCGGTATCCGTGGTTGATGTCGTCGAGCTCCTGCTGGGAGATGACGTCCTCGAGCCGCTCGAACGGCTGGTCTCCCGTCCGCAGGCAGACCTCGCGCAGGATCGCGTCCGGCGGATTGGCCCGGTTGCGGTGGACGATCTCGCTGGTCTTCGGGCGTCGCTCGGCCTCGTAGGCCTGTAGTGCCGCGACCCGGTCGTCGTTCTCCGCGAACGCCGTGGCCAGCGCACGGCAGTCGACGATCGCTTGGCCGGCCCCGTTGGAGCCGCGCGGCACGAGCGGGTGGGCGGCGTCGCCGAGCAGCGTGACCCTGCCGAACGTCCACTTCGGCAGCGGCTCCTGGTCGACCATGGGGTACTCCAGGATCTGCTCGGCGCTGCGGAGCAGGGCCGGCACGTCGAGGAAGTCGAAGGTCCAGTCCTCGAACACGGGCAGGAAGTCCTCGAGCCGTCCGGGCCGCCCCCAGTCCCGCTCGATGTCGCGGTCGGCCTCGATCGCCGCGATCCAGTTCATCAGCTGGTTGCCCTGCGCGTCGACCTTGTCCCGGCAGGGATAGATCGTCAGCTTGCCGCTGGAGTACCAGCCGACGCGCAGCATCGAGGCGCCGGAGAGGAAGGGCTGCCACGGGGTGACCCCGCGCCACATGTTGAAGCCCTGGTAGATCGGCGGCGGCTCCTCCGGGTAGAGCTGCTTGCGGACGACGGAGTGGATGCCGTCGCAGCCGACGAGCACGCTGCCGGTCTCCGTCCACGTCGCCGGCCCGGCTCCGTCGCCGACCCGCTCGAAGGCGGCGGTGACCTTCGTCACCGTCCTGCTCGGCACGCACGAACCGGGCGCCGAAGGTGATCCGGTCGTCGCCCAGCCGCTCGCGGGCGGCGGTCAGCAGCACCTCGTAGAGGTCGGCCCGGTGCATGGCCAGCTGCGGCCAGCGCAGCCCGGCGTGCGTTCCGGTGGGCTCGCGGTACACGAACTGGCCGAAGCGGTTGTAGAAGACCGACTCGACGGTCGGTACGCCGCGTTCGGTGAGCTGGTCGAGCAGGCCCAGTTCGGCCAGGACACGGGTGGCATGCGGCAGCACGGTGATGCCGACGCCGACCTGCGCCACCTGCGGCACCGCCTCGAAGACCCGGACCGGGACGCCGACCCGGTGCAGCTCGAGCGCGAGCGTGAGTCCACCGATGCCTGCGCCCACCACGATGACGTCGTCCGCCGTGCTGCTGACCAAGGAACCGTCCTCTCCACGTTCGGGATCGCGGCGCCGCCGCGGGAACGTCTCCCAGCCTGCACGCGGAATGGTCAGACCGCTAGACCACCGTCGAGTTTCCGGAGGGGTCAGCGCTGTCCGCAGACCCTCGGGCCGCCCTCGGGCACGAGCACCAGCTCCGTCGTCGTCCCGTCGGCGTACCGCACGGGCACGATCTGGACCGGGCCGTCGTCGACCTGCTCCTCGCGCGCCTCGCCGACCGTGCCGGCTCCCTGCGGATAGGGCTCGAGCGCCAGCTCGTCGTCGGCCGACGGCGTCCCGCTCCGCCTTGCACAGCAGACCGGACGCCGTCTCCTCGTCCCCGGCGGCGAGCGCGGCGACGAACACGCCGGCCACTTCCTCGGCCTCGTCCGCGGGCGACCCCCGGAACGCGACCATGCCGACGACCGTGCCGACCGCCAGGAGCACGGTCAGGGCCAGCAGGATCACGATCGACCAGTTGCGGTCGCGCGGCGTGCCGGTGTGCAGCGGCGCCGGGTCGTCGTCGTACAGGTACGGGCCGTTAGTCATCCGCCACCCACCATCAGCTCAGCACCCGCCGGCGGGCGCGGGTCGTCGCGGTCGGCCAGCCAGCCCTCGGGGAGGGACACCGGCCGGGGCGGACTCGTGCGCCCGCGTGGCGCCCCGAGGACGTCGGTCGGGTACGGCTGGTCCGGAATGCGGGCCAGCAGACCGGCCAGCTCCTCGAGGCCGCTCACCATCGCCAGGGCCCGGCGGACGTCGCTGCCCACGGAGAAGCCCTTCAGATACCACGCGACGTGCTTGCGGAAGTCGGTGCAGCCGTGCAGCTCGCCCTCGTCCGCCGAGAGCAGCTCGGCGTGCCGCAGCATGACGGCCGCGACCTCGCGCAAGGTCGGCAACGCACGCTCCGCCCGGCCGGAGAAGGCTGCGGCCAGGTCGCCGAACAGCCACGGCCGGCCGAGGCAGCCGCGGCCGATGACCACGCCGGCGGCGCCGGTATCGGCGACCATGCGCAGGGCGTCGTCGGCCTCCCAGATGTCGCCGTTGCCGAGCACCGGGATGTCGACGGCGTCGACCAGTCGCGCGATGTGCGACCAGTCCGCGGTGCCGCTGTACAGCTGGTCCGCCGTCCGGCCGTGCAGGGTGATCGCCGCGGCGCCCTCGTCCTGCGCCGTCCGTCCGGCCTCGACATAGGTGACGTGGTCGGCGTCGATGCCGATCCGCGTCTTGACCGTCACCGGGACGTCGCGCGCCGCGCCCACAGCCGCGCGCACGATGTCGCGGAACAGCACCCGCCGCCACGGCAGCGCCGCTCCCCCGCCCTTGCGCGTCACCTTGGGCACCGGGCAGCCGAAGTTGAGGTCGATGTGCGCGGGCCGGGTGCCGGCGATCTCCTCGTCGACCAGCATCTCGACGGCGCGGCCGACCGTGGCGGGGTCGACGCCGTAGAGCTGGACGGAGAACGCGTCCTTCTCGTCGGCGGTCGCGCGGACCATCTGCAGCGTCTTCTCGCTGCGCTCGACCAGCGCCCGCGTGGTGATCATCTCGCAGACGTAGAGGCCCGCCCCGAAGTCGCGGCACAGCGTCCGGAAGGCGGGATTGGTGATGCCGGCCATCGGCGCGAGCACCACCGCGGGGTCGACCGCGAGCGCGCCGAGCTTGAGCGGCGGCAGCGCGGCGGTCGTCGTCACGGGCTCCAGCGTAGGTCGGCCCGGCCGGCGGGACGTGGAGCCGGGTCACGGTGCGGCTCTACGTCGTCCGGTGCGGCTGGAGCCGGATTGTCCCCAGGTCTCCCTCGAATCCCCAGGCTGGGCCGACCCTGCCCTTCCGCGTCCGCGGTGCCACACCGTGGGTCCGTGACCACCCGCCTCGTCGCCCCCCTCGCCGTGGCCGAGCCCGCCCGGCGCCGACTCGGCATCTTCACCACCGCCGACTTGGCCGAGCGAGGGGTGAGCGAACGGGAGATCCGGACGGCGGTGCGCGCCGGGACGTGGGTGCGCCTCCGGACCGGAGTCTTCGTCAGCGCAACCGACCTGGCCGAGGTCGAGCGGACCGCCCGTCGTCCCGGCCTGGACGCGCTGGCGGTCACGACGAGCCTCGGCCGCTCGTCCGCGGTGCTCAGCAGCACGACGGCGGCGTGGATCTGGGGGCTTCCGCGGCCGAGCACGAGCCCGCCGACGGTGCATCTGACGGATCCGCACCGCTGGCGTCGCGGCCGAGGCTGGCTGATGACCCGCGCCGGCCTGCCGGACGACGAGGTGACGGTGCGCGGCGCCTATCGGGTGACGGACGCGGCCCGGACGCTCGTCGACGTCGGCCGCTCGTGGCCGGAGGTCCATGCCGTCGCCGCCTGCGACGCCGCCCTGCTGCGTCGGCTGACGACCCAGGACGAGCTCGGCCGCGTGCTCGACCGCCAGGCGAGCGTGCCCGGCATCCCGCGGGCGGTGCGGGCGGTGGCGCTCGCCGACGGTCGGGCCGAGTCGTGGCTGGAGACCTGGGGCCGGTTGACATTCGCCGCCCTCGAGCTTCCGCCGTTCGTGCCGCAGGTGGAGCTGTGGGTCGAGGGGCAGCTGCTGAAGGTGGCCGACGGCTGGTACGCCGACGCGGCTCTGGCGATCGAGTTCGACGGGCGGGTCAAGTACGAGCGGCCGTTGTTCGCCCCCACCGCCGAGGATGCGCTGTGGCGGGAGAAGCGCGCCGAGGACCTGCTCCGCTCGCTCGGCGTGCGATTCGTCCGCATCGCAGCCGAGGACATGGCTCCGCCCCGGCGCGACCGGCTCGGCGGGCTCGTACGACGGCACCTGTCCATCGAGGGACCAAGAGCGCGCGAGTTCCGAGAAGTCCCGAGGGCGCGCGGCCGATGGCGCGGCGGGGACGCCGGCGACGACGGATGGCTGGCTCGGGTCGATGACGGCGTGGGCAGGCGTCGCCCGGGCTGAGCCGCCCGGCCTGACGTCGGGCCGCGCCGTAGCGCGGCTCCACGTCAGGCCGTCCGGGTCGACGCTTCGGCGACCGAGGTCGCCCGGTCAGCAGACGGGAAGCCGGGCCTTGAGGTAGCTCTCTACCTGGTCCAGGGACACCCGCTCCTGGGCCATGGTGTCGCGCTCCCGCACGGTGACCGCCGAGTCCTCGAGGGTGTCGAAGTCGACAGTGAGGCAGAACGGCGTCCCGATCTCGTCCTGCCGGCGGTACCGGCGGCCGATGGCGCCGGCGTCGTCGAAGTCGACGTTCCAGCTCTGCCGCAGCGTCGCCGCGAGATCGCGCGCCTTCGGGGACAGGTCGGCGTTGCGCGAGAGCGGGAGGACGGCGGCCTTCACCGGCGCCAGCCGCGCGTCCAGCCGCAGCACCGTGCGGACGTCGACGCCGCCCTTGGCGTTGGGCGCTTCGTCCTCGGTGTAGGCCTCGATGAGGAAGGCCATCAGCGAACGCGTCAGGCCTGCTGCCGGCTCGATGACGTACGGCGTCCAGCGCGTGTTCGTGGCCTGGTCGAAGTAGGACAGGTCCGCGCCGGAGTGCTCGCTGTGCGTCGTCAGGTCGAAGTCGGTGCGGTTGGCGATGCCCTCGAGCTCACCCCACTCCGAGCCCTGGAAGCCGAAGCGGTACTCGATGTCGACGGTGCGCTTCGAGTAGTGCGACAGCTTCTCCTTCGGGTGCTCGAAGTGCCGGAGGTTGTCGCGGTCGATGCCCAGGTCGGTGTACCAGTCGGTGCGCGCGTCGATCCAGTACTGGTGCCAGGTCTCGTCGCTGCCCGGCTCGACGAAGAACTCCATCTCCATCTGCTCGAACTCTCGGGTGCGGAAGATGAAGTTGCCCGGCGTGATCTCGTTGCGGAACGACTTGCCGATCTGGCCGATGCCGAACGGCGGCTTCCTGCGCGCGGCACCCATGACGTTGGCGAAGTTCACGAAGATGCCCTGCGCGGTCTCCGGGCGCAGGTAGTGCAGGCCGGACTCGTCCTCGACCGGGCCGAGGTAGGTCTTGAGCATCATGTTGAAGTCGCGCGGCTCGGTCCATGCGCCCTTCGTGCCGCAGTTCGGGCAGCTGATGTCGGCCAGGCCGTTCTCCGGCGCCCGGCCCTTGCGCGCCTCGAAGTCCTCCTCGAGGTGGTCGGCCCGGAACCGCTTGTGGCAGTTCTGGCACTCGGTCAGCGGGTCGGTGAAGACGCCGACGTGACCCGAGGCCACCCAGGTCTGCCGCGGCAGGATGATCGAGCTGTCCAGGCCCACGACGTCGTCCCGGCTCTGGACGACGGTGCGCCACCACTGGCGCTTGATGTTCTCCTTCAGCTCCACGCCGAGCGGGCCGTAGTCCCAGGCGGAGCGGGTGCCCCCGTAGATCTCACCGGACGGGAAGACGAAGCCCCGGCGCTTGCAGAGGTTGACCACCTTGTCGAGGCGGGCGGGGTCGTGCGCGGTGTTCATGGGCTGTGCGTTCGTGGGGGCGGCCACGTAGGGCTCCATCCGGCTGGCGGTCGGCGGTTGACCCGTTCACGGTAGAGGGCCGCTACCGGGCGCCCGGCGGGTGCACCGCCAGAGCGGCGGTGATCTCGCGGTGCCGCAACAGGAAAGCGCGCTCGTCGAGCCGCTTGCGCCGGAGCCAGCCGGTCACCTCGTCGTTGCACTTGCTCGCATTGCAGGAGGCGCACGCGGGAACGACGTTGAGAAGCGTGTAGCGCCCGCCGCGAGAGAGTGCCTGCACGCAGTCCCGCTGCAGCGGCACCCCGGTGGAACCGCAGTAGGCGCAGCCGTTCCACGCCGCCTGGAGTGCCGCCCACTGGGCGACGTCCAGGTCGTGTTCGACGCTGTCCATCCGGCGCTTCCGGCGACGGGCAGCCCGCGCCCGGCGGGTGCGGCTGACCGCCATGCCGACAGCCTAGGCAGGCGACTGGAGCGGCAGTGGTGGCGCGCCGCGTGCGTGCCCGGGGTCAGCGCTGGTTGACGACGATCACGAGGTAGATGCCGCAGGCGATGATGACGGCCACCGTCAGGAACACCAGCGTCCAGAGCACCTTCGTCGTGCGCCGTCGCCTCGGGGTGACGCTCACCTTGAGCAGGTGCACCGAGGGCTGCGGCGTGAACGCCCGGGTGCCCTGGCGCAGCGGGTCGTCGGACGGCGAGGCCAGGCGGTCGGTCGGCTCGTCCACGGATCGCTGCGACGGGCGGTCGACGGCGGCGGCAGCGGGTGGCGGTGGCGGTGGCGGCGCGGCCTCGCGGGGCGCCGGCCGGTCAGCCGCGGGCACGTAGGTCGACCACTCCGGGGGGACGGCCGACGCCGGCCGGTCGGGCAGCGGCGGGAGGCGGATGTCCCGGGTCGGGTCCGCCCGAGGGGCCTGCGGTCGTTCGTCGGACCGCTCGGACATGGATGCTCCTCGCTCGTCGTGCCGACAGCCTTGCTGGCCGGCCGGGACACCTGTGCCCACCGGCGGGCGGCCTACGCGTGTCCGGGCGGGCTACTCCGTCACGTAGGCGCCGGGCTCGTCGACGGCGTGCACCCAGACCGGCGCACCGGTGATCTTCACCTCGGCTGCGGACAGCGCCCGGCGGTAGGCGCCGACGCCCTCCCAACGGGTCACCAGCGCCCACAGACCGGGCTCGTCGGGGGCCCGGCCGAGCTCGGCGTCGCGGAACCCCGGCCGGGCCGACAGCGCGCCGATCAGCTCGCCGACCGCGGCGACGAAGGCGTCCTGCTCCCCCTCCGGCACGCGCATGCGGGTCACCACGAACACGTCGTCCTCCTGTGCATCAGGCGGTGCCGAACCGCCGCTGCCGGGCCGCGTACTCCTCGCAGGCCGCCCACAGGTGCCGCCGGTCGAAGTCGGGCCACAGCGTGTCCATGAAGACGTACTCGGCGTACGCCGACTGCCACAGCAGGAAGTTGCTGGTGCGGTTCTCGCCCGAGCTGCGGATGAACAGGTCGACGTCGGGCAGGTCCGGCTCGTCGAGGAACCGGGCGAAGGTCGACTCGTCGACCTTGTCCGGGTCCAGCCGGCCGGCGGCCACCTCGCGGGCGATCGCGGCGGCGGCGTCGGCGATCTCGGCCCGGCCGCCGTAGTTGACGCACATGGTCAGCGTCATGACGTCGTTGTCGCGGGTCAGCTCCTCGGCGATCTCGAGCTCCTTGATGACGCTGCGCCACAGCCGCGGACGGCGGCCGGCCCAGCGCACCCGCACGCCGAGCTCGTGCATCTCGTCGCGGCGGCGCCGGATGACGTCGCGGTTGAAGCCCATGAGGAACCGCACCTCGTCGGGGCTGCGCCGCCAGTTCTCCGTCGAGAACGCGTAGGCGCTGATCGCCTGGACGCCGAGCTCGATCGCCCCCTCGACGCAGTCGAACAGCGAGGACTCCCCCGCCTCGTGCCCCGCCGTCCGCGGCAGGCCGCGCTGCTTGGCCCAGCGGCCGTTGCCGTCCATGACGATGGCGACGTGCCGGGGCACCTTGCTCCTCGGCAGGTCGGGCGGACGGACGCCGGAGGGATGCGGGTTCGGGGACCGGACCATCAGGTTCGTTCCACCAGGGCCAGCGAGCGCAGGCCGCGCTCCAGGTGCCACTGCAGCAGCGCGGCGACCAGGCCGCTGCCCTCGCGGCGCTGCGCCGGCGCGCTGGCGTCGGCGACGTCCCAGTCGCCGGACAGCAGCGCCTCGAGCAGCTCGATGGTGACGGCGTTCGGCATCGCCGAGCCGGTCGGCCGGCAGCCCGGGCAGACGCTGCCGCCGGCGGGCACGGAGAAGTGCCGGTGCGGACCGGGCTCGGCGCAGCGGGCGCAGTCCGAGAGCGCCGGCTCCCAGCCGGCCACCGACATGGCCCGCAGCAGGAAGGCGTCGAGCACCAGACCGGGCGGGTGGGCGTTGTCGGCCAGCGACCGCAGCGCGCCCGACGACCAGCAGGAACAGCCGCAGCGACGGCTCCTTCTCCTCGGCGGTGAGCCGGTCGGCGGTCTCGAGCACGGCGGTGCCGGCGGTGTAGGCCGGGTAGTCGGCGGCGATCGTGGTGCCGTAGGAGCGGATCGACTCGGCCTGGTTGACGATGTCGAGGCTGCGGCCGGTCCACAGCTGCAGGTCGACGTGGCTGAACGGCTCCAGCCGGGCGCCGAACTTGCTCTTCGTCCGCCGCACGCCCTTGGCGACCGCGCGGACCTTGCCGTGCCGCCGGGTGAGCACGGTGACGATCCGGTCGGCCTCACCGAGCTTCTGGGTGCGCAGGACGATGCCCTCGTCGCGGTACAGCGACTTGTGGACGGTGGACACGGTCAGTACCCCAGCCGGTTGAGCTTCTTCGGGTCGTCCTGCCACTCCCCGAGCACCGTGACGTGCAGTTCGAGGTGGACCCGCGAGCCGAGCAGCTGCTCCATGCCGATCCGCGCCTCGCTGCCGATCGGCCTTGATGATCTGCCCGCCCCTGCCCAGCAGCATCGGCTTCTGGCTGCTGCGCTCGACGTGCAGCAGGGCGTGCACCTCGACCAGGTCGCGCGCCTCGGGTCCGGCGGTTGATCGCTCCTCGATCGACACGGCCAGGGAGTGCGGCACCTCCTGGCGCACCTTCTCGAGCGCCGCCTCGCGGACGAGCTCGGCGAGCTGGCGCTCGACGTCCTCGTCGGTGGTCTGCTCGTCGGGGTACAGCGGCGGGCCCTCGGGGAGCAGGCCGATCAGCAGCTCCTCCAGCAGGCCGACCTGGTCGCCGCTGACGGCGCTGAGCGGCACCACCTCCGCGGCGCCCTCCACCAGCTTGCTGACGGCGACCAGCTGCTCGAAGACCTGCTTCTTGCTCGCCGCGTCGGTCTTGGTGACGACGACGACCACCGGCGCCTTCACCTCGCCAACTGGCGGGCGATGAACGCGTCGCCGGATCCGACGGGCTGGTCGGCCGGGATGCAGAACACGATCACGTCGACGTCGGACAGGGTGTCGCGGACGACGTCGTTGAGCCGCTTCCCCAGCAGGCTCCGAGGCTTGTGCAGGCCCGGGGGTGTCGACGAGCACGATCTGCCCGCCCGGCCGGTGCACCACCCCGCGGATGGCGTGCCGGGTCGTCTGCGGGCGGTTGCTCACGATGCCGACCTTGGTGCCGACCATCGCGTTGGTCAGCGTGGTCTTGCCGGCGTTCGGACGGCCGACCAGGCAGGCGAAGCCGCTGCGGAACGGCTGCGCGTCTGCCTGGGTCATGTCGTCCAGTCTCCCACCGAGGGCCGACACCATCCCGCACGCCCGCAGAACCGCTACCGTGCGCCGCCGTGGACTCGCTCGAGGACTACCTGGCCACTGTCGACGATGCCGCGGCCGAGACGCTGCGGGCGCTCGACGCCGCCGTCCGGCAGGCCGCGCCGGAGCTCGAGTCGGCGATCAAGTACCGGATGCCGACCTACACGCTCGAGGGCCGGTGGCGGCACTGGGTGGTCGCGCTGAGCGCCACCAAGGACGCCGTCAACCTCCGGTTCCTGTGGGGCGTGCTGCTCGACGACCCGCTCGGCGTGCTGCGCCCGGGCACGGCCACGCTGATGACCTGGGACTTCCCGCGTGGCGGCACGGTGGATGCAGCCGCTGTAGCGACCTACGTGCGCGACGCCCTCGACAAGCGGGACCACTTCATCGCGCACGACAAGGAGATCAGCGCCGCCGCCCAGCCAAGTACGGCCGCCCCTGACGTCAGCTGCACATCGACGCTCAGCGCCGCGAACGTACGATGCGCAGATCATCGCGGGTTCAGGCGGTGGCGGTGCTGCGGACGGCGCCGTCCGGGCCGGCCAGGTGCACCGGAGCACCGGCGGTGAGATCGCGGACGGCGGCCAGCCCGGCCTCCTCGACGGACGGCGCCTCGCTGACCACCGCGGCCGCCTCGAGCCCGGTCACCCCGCTCGACACCGCCGCGGCCACCGCGGCCTGCAGGGCGGAGAGCTGCAGCGAGGGCAGGTCGACCCCGGCGGCGAGGTAGGTGCGCCCGTCGGTGTCGCGGACGGCGGCACCCTCCGGGGCGCCGGTGCGGCCGCGCGCCGAGCGGGCCAGGGTGACGAGCTTGGCGTCCTCGGGGTCGAGATCAGGCACGAGGCGTCAGCCTTCCACCACGGCGGCCGGCTCGTAGCGGGTGGCCCCTCCGGCCGGAGGCGTCTCGTCGGCGGCGGCGCCGTCGTCGGACGGCTCGGGCACCTTGCAGACCAGCAGCGTGTCGATGCGATTGCGGCGTCCGCCGAGCGACTCGGCGACCAGGCGCAGGCCGGCGACCTCGGCGGACGAGCCCTCGATCGGCACCCGACCCAGCTCGCGGGCCAGCAGGCCGCCGACGGTCTCGACGTCGTCGTCCTCGGGCAGCTCGACGTGGAAGAGCTCGGCGAGGTCCTCGACGGGCAGCCGGGCGGTGACCCGCATCGAGCCGTCGGGCAGCTCCTCGACCTCCGGCCGCTGGAAGCGGTCGTGCTCGTCGGCGATCTCGCCGACGATCTCCTCGAGGATGTCCTCGATGGTGACCAGGCCGGCGAAGCCGCCGTACTCGTCGACGACGATCGCGATGTGGATGCGCTGCGCCTGCATGTCGCGCAGCAGCTCGTCGACCGGCTTGGACTCGGGCACGAAGGTCGGCGGCCGCATGAGCTCCTCGACCTTCGGGCCGTTGCGGCTCTCGCCGTTGGACTGCGACCGGCGCACCAGGTCCTTGAGGTAGACCACGCCGACGACGTCGTCGACGTTCTCGCCGATCACCGGGATGCGGCTGAACCCGCTGCGCAGCGCGAGGGCCAGCGCCTGCCGGACCGTCTTGTGCCGCTCGATGTAGACGACGTCGGTGCGCGGCACCATGACCTCGCGGGCGATGGTGTCGCCCAGCTCGAACACCGAGTGGATCATCCGGCGCTCTCCGGACTCCACGACGCCGCGCTCCTCGGCCATGTCGACCAGCTCGCGCAGCTCGACCTCGGAGGAGAACGGGCCGTCGCGGAAGCCGCGGCCGGGGGTGATCGCGTTGCCGACCAGGATCAGCAGGGTCGCGATGGGGCCGAGCACCCGGCCCAGCAGCCGGACGACGCCGGCCGAGGCCAGCGCGACGCCGTAGGCGTGCTGCCGGCCGAGGGTGCGCGGGCCGACGCCGACCAGCACGTAGCTGACGACGGTCATCACGCCGGCGGCGGCCGCGACGGCCTGCACGGTGGAGTCCCAGAGGTCGAAGAAGAACAGCGTCACGAGGACGGCGGCGATCGTCTCGAGCAGGATCCGCAGGAGGAGCAGCAGCGCCACGTGGCGGGCGCGGTCCTCGACGACCTCCTCGAGCGCGGCGGCACGCTTGGTGCCGTCGCGCCGCAGCTCCTCGACGCGGGCCTTGGACACCCGTTGCAGTGCGGCGTCCATGGCCGCGAACAGCCCGGCCAGCGGGACGAGCAGGACCGCCACCACCAGGAGGGCGATCGAGGAGGCGCTCATCGTGCGCCGGGCTCCCGTCGGGTCGGCGAGCCGGTGACCGGTTCGCGGGGCGCGGCGTGCCACCCGTCGATCAGCTTCTGCTGCAGGGAGAACATCTCCTTCTCCTCCTGCGGCTCCATGTGGTCGTAGCCGAGCAGGTGCAGGACGCCGTGCGTGGCCAGGAGCACCAGCTCGTCGTCCATGGAGTGGCCGGCGGCCCGCGCCTGGCGGACGGCGACGGCCGGGCACAGCACCACGTCACCCAGCAACGCCGGGCCGGGCTCGGGATCGTCGGGCCGGGCCGTGTCGAGCTCGTCCATCGGGAAGGCGAGGACGTCGGTCGGGCCCTTCTCCCCCATCCACCGCTCGTGCAGCGTGCTCATGTAGTCGACGTCGACGCACAGCACCGACAGCTCGGCCTGCGGGTTGACGCCCATCTCGGCCAGCACGTACCGGCAGACGCCGGCGAGCTCCGCCTCGTCGACGGCGATCTCGGACTCGTTGGCCACCTCGACGGGCACGGCGGCGCTCAGCTCCCCTGCCGGCGCGGTCGCTGCGCGCGGACCCGCGGACCCGCGGCTGGCGTGCCGTTCTGCTTCGAGGCGTCCCAGCGCTCGTAGGCGTCGACGATGTCGCCGACGAGCCGGTGCCGGACGACGTCGGCGCTGGTCAGCGTGGAGAAGTGCACGTCGTCGATGTTGTCGAGGATCTCCCGCACGATCTTCAGGCCGCTCTGCGCGCCGCCGGGCAGGTCGATCTGCGTGATGTCGCCGGTGACCACGATCTTCGAGCCGAAGCCGAGCCGGGTCAGGAACATCTTCATCTGTTCCGCCGTCGTATTCTGCGCTTCGTCGAGGATGACGAAAGCATCGTTAAGCGTTCGGCCGCGCATGTACGCCAATGGCGCGACCTCGATTGTTCCTGCCGCCATCAGTCGCGGAATCGATTCTGGATCGATCATGTCGTGCAGGGCGTCGTACAGCGGCCGCAGGTACGGGTCGATCTTCTCCGAGAGCGTCCCGGGCAGGTAGCCCAGCCGCTCGCCGGCCTCGACCGCCGGGCGGGTCAGGATGATCCGGTTGACCTGCTTGGTCTGCAGCGCCTGCACCGCCTTGGCCATGGCCAGGTACGTCTTGCCGGTACCGGCCGGGCCGATGCCGAAGACGATCGTGTGCTCGTCGATGGCGTCGACGTAGCGCTTCTGGTTCAGCGTCTTCGGCCTGATGGTGCGGCCGCGGCGGCTGATGATGTCCAGGCTGAGCACGGCGGCCGGACGCTCGGCGCCGCCGCTCTTCAGCATGCCGATGACGCGGCGCACCGAGTCGGGCCGCAGCTGCTGGCCGGTGCCGAGCAGCTCGATGAGCTCGTCGAAGACCGCGGACGGCGAAGGCGTTGTCGGCCGGCTGGCCGGTCACCGCGATCTCGTTGCCGCGCACGTGCACGTCGGCGTCGACCTCGGCCTCGACCAGCCGGAGCAGCTCGTCGCCGGTGCCGAGCAGGCCGACCATGGGCACGCGCTCGGGAACGGTGATGGTGGTACGGACGGGGGGCGGCGTCTGCGCGCTCGGGACTCGGTCCGCCGCGGCACTCACCGCGGCCCCACGGGGCTCAGGACTGATCGACGCGGTGACGTTCGGGGAGGTGTCGGGCAAGAACCCTCGACCCTGCCTTCCAGCGGAGGAAAATCTGACCGCCCGAGTCTACCCGCGCGAGACCGGCGGTACCCGGACTTTGCGGCGCACCTCACCTGCCCGGGTGCGGTTCACCTGCCCTCGTAGGTCGCCTTGCCCGGTCCCTCGGTGAGGAAGGACGACACCGCGCCGCGCAGGTCCTCGGTCGCGAACAGCGCGCCGGACACCTCGGGGACGACGGCGTCGGCCGCTCGCCCGCCCTCGCGGACGGTCGTCGCGACGATCCGCTTGGTGGCCGCGTGCGCCCGGGTGGGCCCGGCGGCGACCTGCGCCGCGTACGTCCGCGCGGCCTCGGCGAAGCCGTCGTCCGGGAGCACCCGGTTGACCACGTTCCACCGCTCGAGCACGGCGGCGGCATACCGCTCGCCGGTGAACACGAGCTCCTTCGCCCGGGCCGGTGCCGGCGCGCTCGGCCAGCCGCTGCGGCCCGCCCATGGACGGCGTCAGGCCGACGACGGTCTCGACCAGGCCGAACTCGGCCCGCTCGGCGGCCAGCAGGATGTCGCAGGCCAGCGCCAGCTCGAAGGCGGCGGTGAGGGTGAGCCCGTGCGCGGCGAAGACCGTGGGCACCGGGAGGTCCTCGATCGTCTGGGCGACGCGCAGCAGCCGCGTCCAGAGGTCGGCGCCGCGGCGAGCCGGCTCGGGCCCCTCCGCGATCGCCTGGAACAGCCGCACGTCGACGCCGCCGGAGACCACCTTGCCGCGCGCCTCGAACAGCACCGCCCGCGCGCGCGACGGCTGCTCGGGGTCGGTGAGCGCCTGGAGCTCGGCGGCCACGTTCTCGAGAGCGTCCAGGACCTCGCCGGTGAAGAGGTTCAGCGGCGGGTGATCGAGGACGACGACGGCGACGTCGCCGTCCCGCTCGATCCGGAGCGGGGCGTCGGAGGTCTCCATCCCCGCACTCTGTCAGCCGGGCGTCGATGCCCCTTCGTCACCCCCCGGAGCCGCCGTTTCCCCGACGCGCGGTGACGTGCGGGCGCTCCATCACCGTGTCGTCCGGCGCCGCGAAGCCGAACGACGCGTAGAGCCGGTGCGCGTCGGCGGTGTGCAGCAGCCACCGGAAGTCGCGCCCCGGCCCGTCCTCGACCATCGCCCGCACGATCCTCCGTCCCAGGCCGGCGCCGCGGTGCGCGGGCAGCACGTAGACGTCGGCGAGATAGGCCAGCCCGACGCCGTCCGAGAAGGCACGGGCGAAGCCGACCATCTCGCCGTCCTCGGCGTAGCAGCCGACCACCCGCCAGGCGCCGGCGACCTGCCGCTCGAAGTCCTCGCGGGTGCGCCACCGCGCCCAGTAGGCCTCGGTGCTCAGGTATGCCCAGGCCGCGCCGACGTCGACGCGCGACGCGTCGTCGGAGATCTCGTAGCCCACGTCAGCCCGGGGGCCAGCCCAGTCCGCGGCCGCCGAGCAGGTGCAGGTGCACGTGGTGCACCGACTGACCGGCGCCGGGCCCGGTGTTGGTCACCAGCCGGTAGCCGGGCTCGTCGCCGTCGGCGGTGACCAGGCCCTCGTCGAGGGCGACGGCCTGTGCGACGGTCACGATCTCGGCGAGCAGCCCGGGATCGGCCGCGGCGAGGGCGGCGGCCGTGGGGTGGTGGTCGGTCGGGATCACCAGCACGTGCGTCGGCGCCTGCGGATTGATGTCGCGGAAGGCCAGCACGCGGTCGGTGCGGTGGACGACGTCCGCAGGGATCTCACCGGTCACCATGCGGCAGAACAGGCAGTCGCTCACGCCCCGGACCCTAGCGTCGCCGGGGCTGTGCGACCGGTGGGAATCTCGACAGGTGCAGCCGCGGTGATCTTCCCTAGACTCTCCCCGACGGGCCTCCGCGCAGGCGTCGCGCGGCGTCCGGAGGCCCGCAACGGGAGGCTCTCGTGTCGTCGACGATGACGCAGGACAGCACCGGCGGGCCGGGCGGGCCGCCGCGGGGTTCGCTGCAGCGCCTGAGCGTGCGCTCGGCCGTGGTCTGGGGTGCGGTCGCCGTGGTCGGGGCGATCGCCTGGACGGTGCTCGCGCTCGCCCGTGGGGAGTCGGTCTCCGCGTTGTGGATGCTCTTCGCGGCGCTGTGCTCGTACGCGATCGCGTACCGGTTCTACGCCCGGTTCATCGCCTACAAGGCGCTGCGCGTGGACGACCGGCGGGCCACGCCGGCCGAACGGCTGCAGAACGGGCGGGACTTCGACGTCACCGACCGGCGGGTGCTCTTCGGCCACCACTTCGCCGCCATCGCCGGTGCCGGCCCGCTCGTCGGCCCCGTGCTGGCCGCGCAGATGGGCTACCTGCCCGGGACCATCTGGATCGTCGTCGGCGTGATCTTCGCCGGAGCCGTCCAGGACATGGTCATCCTCTTCTTCTCCATGCGGCGCAACGGCAAGAGCCTCGGCCAGATGGTCCGCGAGGAGATCGGCATCGTCGGCGGCATCGCGGCGCTCATCGCCGTCTTCGCCATCATGATCATCATCCTCGCGGTGCTCGCGCTGATCGTGGTCAACGCCCTCGCCGAGTCGCCGTGGGGCGTCTTCTCGATCGCGCTGACCATCCCGATCGCGCTGTTCATGGGCATCTACCTGCGCATCCTCCGACCCGGCCGGGTGCTCGAGGCCACCGGCATCGGCGTCGTGCTCCTGCTCCTGGCGGTCGTCGGGGGCGGCTGGATCGACGACACGGGCCTGGGCGAGGCGCTGACGCTGTCCAAGGAGTGGCTGGTCCTCGCGCTGGTGATCTACGGCTTCGTCGCCTCGGTGCTGCCGGTGTGGCTGCTGCTCACCCCGCGCGACTACCTGTCGACGTTCATGAAGATCGGCGTCATCGTGCTGCTCGCCTTCGGGCTGCTGATCGCCCGTCCGGTCATCCAGGCCGACGCGATCACCGACTTCGCTCGCGAGGGCACCGGCCCGGTCTTCGCCGGCTCGCTGTTCCCGTTCGTCTTCATCACCATCGCCTGCGGCGCCTTGTCGGGCTTCCACGCCCTCATCTCGTCCGGGACGACGCCCAAGATGGTCGCCAAGGAGAGCCAGGTCCGGCTCATCGGCTATGGCGGCATGCTGATGGAGTCGTTCGTGGCGATCAGCGCCCTGATCGCGGCGGTCGTCATCGACCAGGGCCTCTACTACGCCATGAACGCCCCCGCCGGGGCCACCGGCGGCGAGTTCGCCTCGGCCGCCGACTACGTCACCGGTCTCGGCTTCCCGACGTCGGCGGAGGACCTCGCCGCCGCGTCCGCCGCGGTCCAGGAGCCGAGCCTGGTCTCCCGCACCGGCGGTGCGCCGACCCTGGCGGTCGGCATCGCGAACATCCTGTCCGACGCGTTCGGCAGCGGGATGTCGGCATTCTGGTACCACTTCGCGATCATGTTCGAGGCGCTGTTCATCCTGACCGCCGTCGACGCCGGCACCCGGGTGGGCCGGTTCATGCTGCAGGACACGATCGGCAACGTCTGGAAGCGCTTCGGCGACCTGTCGTGGCGGCCGGGGACCTACATCGCCAGCGCGGTCACCGTGGGCCTGTGGGGCTACATCCTCTACGTCGGCGTGACCGACCCCCTCGGCGGCGTCAACCAGCTCTTCCCGCTGTTCGGCATCTCGAACCAGCTGCTCGCGGCGATCGCGCTGACCCTGGCCACGGTGCTGCTGATCAAGCACGGCAAGCTGAAGTACGCCTGGATCACCGCCGTCCCGCTGACCTGGGACCTCGTGGTCACCATGACGGCGAGCTGGCAGAAGGTCTTCTCCGGCGATCCGCGGGTCGGGTACTTCACCCAACGCCAGGTGTACGCCGACGCGCTGGCCAACGGCGAGTTGCTGCCCCCCGCGCAGGACGAGGGCCAGATGGAGCAGATCGTCTTCAACTCCACCTTGAACGGCGTGCTCCAGGCGCTGTTCGCGCTGCTGACGCTGGTCGTCGTGGTCAACGCCCTCTTCGTCATCGCGCGGGCGATCCGGGCGCGGGGGGACGTCGCGACCACGGAGGAGCCGGCCGTGCCCTCGAAGCTCGTCGAGCCCTCTGGTCTCTGGGCCACCGCCGAGGAGAAGCGGGCGATCGCCGAGCACGAGCGGCTGGTCGGCAGCGGCGCGGGGCACGGCACGTGAGCACCGTCGCCCGGGCCCTGCGGGGCGTGCACTGGTACCTCAAGGAGCTGACCGGCGAGGCCCAGTGGGACCACTACCTGGAGCACTGCGCCGAGCACGGGCATGCGCCGATGAGTCGGCGGGAGTTCGAGCGGCAGCGGGCCGACGCGGCCGAGGCGAACCCGATCAGCCGCTGCTGCTGAGCCGGCTCAGGTCCAGCGAGACCTGACCGACAGCGCGGCCAGGGCGGCCGCGCCGGCGGTCGACGTCCGCAGCACCTCGGGACCCAGGCGGACCGCGTGCGCGCCGGCGGCGCGGAACGCCACCACCTCGCCGTCGGTGAGCCCGCCCTCGGGACCGACGACGACCACGACGGTGCCGGACGACGGCACGGGCAGCCCGGCCAGCGGCAGGCGCGCCTGCTCGTGCAGGACGACGGCGAGTTCGGCGTCACCGATCAGGCCGCAGACCTCGCGGGTGCTCGCCGGGTCGGTGACCTCCGGGCAGCCGGGGACGGCGGCTCTGCTTGGCCGCGGCACGCGCGACCGAGCGCCACCGGGCGACGCCCTTGTCCGCCCGGTCCTCGCGCCAGCGGGTCACGCACCGCGACGCCGTCCAGGGCACGATCCGGTCGACGCCCAGCTCGGTCGCCAGCTCCACGGCCAGCGGCCCGCGGTCGCCCTTCGGCAGCGCCTGGACCAGCACCATCTCCGGAGAGCGCGCCGGCACCTCGTGCCGGGCGGTGACCCGCACCCGGAGGCCGCCCGGTCCGGCGTCCACGACGTCGCCCTCGGCGACCACGCCCCGGCCGTCGCCGACCTTGACCCGCTCGCCCGGGGCCAGCCGCAGGACGTCGACCGCGTGCCGTCCCTCGGCACCGTCGACGAGGAGCTCCTCGGCGTCGGGGACGTCGTCGAGGAGGAAGAGGGGGGCGCCGTCGAGCTCCGGGACCCCGTTGTCCGCGCTCGTCACATCAGCGCCCGTTGAAGGCGTCGCGGACGCGGGAGAACAGCCCACCCGAGCCGTTGCCGGGGCTGCGCTGCACGTCCTCGCCGCGCAGGGTGGCCAGTTCGCGCAGCAGCTTCTCCTGCTCGGCGTCCAGACGCGTCGGCGTCGACACCTCGACGTGCACGTGCAGGGAGCCGCGGCCGGTGGCCCGCAGCCGCGGAGCCCCCCGCCCGCGCAGCGTCAGCACGCTGCCGGACTGGGTGCCGGGACGGATGTCGAGCTCCTCGTCGCCGTCGAGCGTCTCGAGGTTGAGCGTGGTGCCCAGCGCGGCGGCGGTCATCGGGAGGGTGACCCGGCAGTGCAGGTCGGCGCCCTCGCGGGTGAAGACCGGGTGCGGCCGCTCCTGGATCTCGACGTACAGGTCGCCCGCCGGGCCTCCGCCCGGGCCGACCTCGCCGTGGCCGGTCAGTCGGATCCGCATGCCGTCCTCGACGCCGGCCGGCACCTTCACCGGGATCGTGCGCCGGGCGCGGACCCTCCCCTCGCCGCCGCACTTGGGGCACGGCTCGGGGATGACCTGGCCGGTGCCGGCGCAGGTGGGGCAGGCCCGGCTGGTGACCATGCGGCCGAGCAGGCCGTTCTGCACGCTCTGCACCTCGCCGCGCCCGGAGCAGGTCGTGCAGGTGGCCGGGTGCGTGCCGGGGGCGGTGCCCGCTCCGGTGCAGGCGTCGCAGACGACCGCGGTGTCGACGGTGATGTCCTTGGTGACGCCGAAGACCGTCTCGTCGAGGTCGAGCTCGACCGGGATCAGCGCGTCCCGCCCGGCGCGGGCCCGGCTGCGCGGCCCACGGGTGGCCGCCCCGCCGAAGAAGGCGTCCATGATGTCGCCGAGGCCGCCGAAGCCCGGCGCGAAGCCGCCTCCGCCACCGCCCGCGGTGTCGAACGGGTCGCCGCCGAGGTCGACGATGCGCCGCTTCTCGGGGTCGGTCAGCGCCTGGTAGGCCTTGCTGACCTCCTGGAAGCGCTCCTTGGCACCCGGTTCGGGGTTGACGTCGGGGTGCAGGTCGCGCGCCGCCCGGCGGTAGGCCTTCTTGATGTCGTTGTCCGTCGCCCCCGGGGAGAGCCCCAGCACGCCGTAGTAGTCGGTTGCCATCGAGTTGTCTTCGCCTCAGCTCTCGGCCAGCAGGTGGCCGACGTAGCGGGCCACGGCGCGGACCGCGGCCATGTTGCCTGGGTAGTCCATGCGGGTCGGGCCGACGACGCCGAGTCCGCCGAACGAGCGGTCCCCGGAGCCGTACCCCACGGACACGACCGATGCACCGGTCAGCGACTCGTGGGCGTTCTCCTCGCCGATGCGGACCAGCACGGTGCCCGCGTCGACCGCTCCGATCAACCGCAGCACCACGACCTGTTCTTCCAGCGCCTCCAGTACCGGCCGCAGGCTGCTGGAGAAGTCCAGCGCACGGGCCAGGTTGGCGGTGCCGCCGATCATCAGCCGGTCCTCCCCCGGCTCGACCAGGGTCTCGACCAGGGCCGCGCTGAGCGCCGCGAGCAGGCCGCGCAGGTGCGGGGGTGCGGTGTCGAGCAGCTCGGGCACCCTGCCGCCCGCCTCGCCGAGCCGGGCGCCGGAGAAGGTCGCGTTGAGCAGCGTCCGCAGCTCGGCGACGGACTCGGCGTCGACGTCCACCGGGCTCTCGACGACCCGCTGCTCGACCCGGCCGGTGTCGGTGATCAGCACCAGCAGCAGCCGGGCGGCGGCCACCTGCACGACCTCCAGGTGGCGGACGGCGCTGCGCGCCAGCGTCGGGTACTGGATGACGGCGACCTGACGGGTGAGCTGGGCGAGCAGTCGCACCGTGCGGCTCAGCACGTCGTGCAGGTCGACCGCGCCGTCCAGGAACCGCTCGATCGCCCGCCGCTCGGCCGGCGACAACGGCTTGACCGCCGACAGCCGGTCGACGAAGAGCCGGTAGCCCTTGTCGGTGGGCACGCGGCCGGCGCTGGTGTGCGGCTGGGCGATGTAGCCCTGCTCCTCGAGCACGGCCATGTCGTTGCGGATCGTCGCCGGGCTGACCCCCAGGTCGTGCCGCTCGGCGAGAGCCTTGCTGCCGACCGGGTCGTTCGTCGACACGTAGTCCTGGACGATCGCGCGCAGGACCTCCAGGCGGCGTTCGTCGTGCGCCACGCCCTGACACCTCCCCGGACTTCGACGCGCCGTGCGGCGGGCGGGACAACCACCTCGACGGGCTGGCACTCGCACGGACGGAGTGCCAGCAAGCATACGGGCGGCGGCGTCCGGCCGTCGCGGGGCTCGCGGCGGGCTCCCCCACCGGTGCGACGGCGGCTCACCTGGTCGGCCGATAGGGTGACCGGGTCGGCACGCCCCGCCGGTACGGCGACCGCGGGGCCACGAGCGGAGGTCGGTCGCCCTGATCTTCAAAGCGGTGCGCAACGGCCGTCCCTATCCCGACCACGGCCTGTCCACGCGGGACTGGGCCGCGGTGCCGCCCCGGCAGGTGCGGCTGGACACGCTGATCACCACGAAGAAGGAGCTGGCGCTCGACGCGCTGCTCGCGGACGACTCGACGTTCTACGGCGACCTCTTCCCGCACGCGGTGCAGTGGCAGGGCGAGCTCTACCTGGAGGACGGGCTGCACCGGGCGCTGCGGTCGGCGCTGCAGCAGCGCAACGTCATCCACGTGCGGGTACTGGACCTGGACTCGCTGTCGGTGTCCGCGTCGCCGGCCACGGCGGCGATGGAGCCGCCGAGCGGTCCGAGCACGGCCGCCATCCCGGCGCAGCCCCAGCCCCCGGTGCCTACCCGCCGCTTCTAGTCGGTCAGGTCGCGGACGACGGCGTCGGCGAGCAGCCGGCCGCGGTCGGTCAGCACGGCGCGCCCCGCCTCGGCGGACGGCCGGGTCGAGCAGCCCGCGGACGACGGCGTCCGACGCCCGCTGCCGTCCCGCGGCGCGAGAGCCGGTCGAGCGGCAGACCCTCGCGCAACCGCAGGCCGAGCATCACGGTCTCCAGCGCCCGGTCGGCGTCGGTCAGGACCTCCCGGTCGGCCGCCGGGCTCTCCCCGCGCACCAGCCGGTCGGCGTAGGCGGCGGGGTGCTTGACGTTCCACCAGCGGACACCGCCGACGTGGCTGTGCGCGCCCGGTCCGACGCCCCACCAGTTCGCGTTGGCCCAGTAGAGCTCGTTGTGCCGGCAGCGGGCGTCGACCGAGGTCGACCAGTTGGAGACCTCGTACCAGTCGAAGCCGTGGGCGCGCAGCGTGGTGTCGGCCTGCACGTAGCGGTCGGCGAGCACGTCGTCGTCCGTCATCGGCAGCTCGCCGCGGCGGATCCGCCGCGCCAGCCGGGTGCCCTCCTCGACGATCAGCGCGTAGGCCGAGACGTGGTCGACGGGTGCGGCGAGGACGGCGTCGAGCGAGGCCGCCCAGTCGGCGTCGGTCTCCCCCGGCGTGCCGTAGATCAGGTCGAGGTTGACGTGTTCGAAGCCGGCCGCGCGGGCCTCGTGCGCGGCCTCGACGGCGCGGCCCGGCGTGTGCCGCCGGTCGAGCACGGCGAGCACGTGCTCGGCGGCCGACTGCATGCCCAGGCTGAGCCGGGTGAAGCCGGCCTCCCGCAGGCGGGCCAGGCTGGCCGGGGTCACCGATTCGGGGTTGGCCTCGGTGGTCACCTCGACGTCCGGCGCGACCGGGAACAGCTCCCGCGACCGCGGCGAGGACGGCGGCCAGGTCGTCGGCCGGCAGCAGGGTGGGCGTGCCTCCGCCGACGAACACCGTGGACACGGTCGGCGGCTCGGGACCGAGGACGGCCGCGGCCGCCCGCAGCTCGGCGATGGCCGTCGCGGCGTACTCGGCGCGGTTCGCGCCCGGGCCGAGCTCCTCGGACGTGTAGGTGTTGAAGTCGCAGTAGCCGCAGCGGGTCGCGCAGAACGGGACGTGCACGTAGAGCCCGAACGGCGTGCGGGCGAGGTCCGCGCGGGCCGGCTCGGGCAGCCAGTCGGGGCCGAGGCGGTCCGCCGGTGCGGACGGCGCCGGCAGCAGGGTGGTCGGGGCGTTCATCTGCTCCCAGTGTGCCGCGCCGCGGAGGGCACCGGGCACGATGCCGGGGTGGACGACGCCCAGGTGCTGCAGGTCACGGTCGCGCGCGGGGTGGCGACGCTGACCCTCGACTCCCCCGCCGACCGCAACGCGCTGTCGCGTCGGATGCGCGCGCAGCTGCGCGGCGGCGCTGGCCGACGCGCTCGCCGACGACGCCGTCCGGGTGATCGTGCTCGACCACACCGGCCGGGTGTTCTGCTCCGGGATGGACCTGCGCGAGGCCTCCGGCGGCGCGTCCGAGGACCAGGGCGTGCGCGAGTTCCCGGAGCTGCTGCAGACGCTCTGGTCCTCGCCCAAGCCGGTGGTCGCGGTCGTCCGCGGCACGGCGCGGGCCGGCGGGATCGGGCTGCTCGCCGCCTGCGACGTCGTCGTCGCCGGCGCCTCGGCGACCTTCGCGTTCTCCGAGGTGCGGCTCGGCCTGGTGCCGGCGGTCATCTCCGCCGTCGTGCTGCCGCGGATGGTGCGCAACGTCGCGCACCGGCTGATGCTGACGGGTCAGGTCTTCGACGCGGACATCGCCGCCGCCGGCGGGCTGGTCGACCTGGTGGTGCCCGACGCCGACGTCGACGCCGAGGTGCGCGCGCAGCTGGTCCACCTCACGGCCGGCGCCCCCGACGCCCTGGCGGAGACCAAGCGCCTGCTGCGCGCGGGCGCCGAGCGGCTCGAGTTCGACGCGCTGCTGGATCTCTCGGCCGGCCGGTTCGCCGGCGAGGAGGGGCAGGAGGGCATCGCGGCGTTCCGCGAGAAGCGTGCTGCCCGGTGGGTGCCGTCGCAGGACTGAGCCAGGCCCGGCCCAGGGCCGGTCGAGGGGGTGTCCTCGCCGCAGCTTGTGCTCTGCACACACCTGTGTGCAGAGCACAAGCTGCCCGAACGACACCCGGTGCCGGTCGGGGTCAGCGGAGGACGCGGGTCGCGTCCGGGAGCCGCCGCGTGATCCCCCGGGCGTCGAGCCACTCGGCGAGGGGGACGGCGACCCGCCGGCTGGTCCCCCACGCCTGCCGCGCCTGGCTCAGGGTGAACGGCTGGGGCAGGGCCGCCAGCCGCGCCCGCGCCTCCTCCTCGATCCCCGGCGCCAGGTAGATGCCGTCGGCGATCCGGACCAGGCGACCGTCCCGCACGGCCGCGGCGAGCTCGCGCGGACCGAGCCCGGCCGCGGCCAGGTCTCCGGCCTCGGGCGCCGCGAACGGGTCGGCGGCGAGCCGGGCCCGGACGGCGTCGACCGCCCGCCGTACCGGCTCCGGCAGGGCCGCCGTGGCCTCGACGACGCGTCCCTCGCGCAGCGCGAGCGGCGGGTGCACCAGCGCCGGGACCAGGTCGGGCGCGGGCAGGTCCAGTTCGCGGCGGACCACCTCGACCGGTGGTCCGGCCTCCAGCGGGTGCTGCGACCGCCACGCCGCCACGACCGCGGGGAGCCGAGTGGTGAGCCCGTCGACCAGGCCGGGGGCGAGCAGCCACGGTCCGAGCTGGGTGGCGTGGGGCGGCACCGGCCAGCCCATGGCCGCGAATTCCGCGGTGCGCACCACCCGGCGGCGGGCCAGGTCGGCGGCGGCACCCGCCACGCCGGTGCCCTGCACGGCCAGCTCGGCCGCGCGGGTACGAGCCGCACCCCGCCGCCGGAGCTCGGGCGGATCGACGTCGCGGACGTCGGCGCCCATGACGCGGCGCGCGCCGGGATCGCGGAGCAGCAGCCGATCCCCCACGCGCAGGGGCAACGGCGCAGCCAGCCGCAGTCGCACCGCCGCGCCGTGCAGCGGCCGCAGGCGCGCGCCCACGGTCGCCGATCCGACGTGCACCACCAGCTCCGCGGGCAGCGAGACCTCGGGCGGCGACAGCAGCGTGACGTCGACCAGGTCCGTGGCCCGGAAGGCGCCGGGCGTCAGCAACGCGTCGCCCCGGTGCAGCTCGTCGACGGCGACGCCGCGCAGGTTCAGGGCGACGCGGGCGGTGGCGGCCAGCCGATCGGTCGCCGTCCCCAAGGACTGCAGGCCGCGGACGACCACCTCGCGGTCGCCGAGCGCCAGCCGGTCGCCGACCGCGACGGAGCCGGCGGCCAGCGTGCCGGTGACGACGGTGCCGGCACCGCGGATGGTGAACGCCCGGTCGATCCACAGCCGTACCGGCGCCGCCGTGTCAGCGGGCGGCAGGCCGGCGACCAGGTCCTCCAGCGCCGCGGTGAGCTCGGGCAGTCCGGCTCCGGTGACCGAGCTGACCGCGACGGCCGGCACCTCGCCCATCGACGTCCGGCGCAGCCGCTCGCGCGCGTCGGCGAGCACCGGGGCGGCGTCGGCGATGTCGGCCTTGGTGACGGCGAGGAGGGCGTGCCGCACGCCGAGCGCGTCGAGGACCGCCACGTGCTCCGCCGTCTGCGCCGACCAGCCGTCGTCCGCGGCCACGACCACGAGCGCGGCGGGCACGGAGCCGACACCGGCCAGCATGTTGCCCACGAAGCGCTCGTGGCCCGGGACGTCGACGATCGCCAGCCGCCGACCCGAGGGCAGCGTCGTCCAGGCGAAGCCGAGGTCGATGGTCAGCCCGCGCCGGCGCTCCTCCTCCCACCGGTCGGGCTCCATGCCGGTGAGGGCGCGGACGAGGGCGGACTTGCCGTGGTCGACGTGACCCGCGGTGGCGATCACCGCCATGCCGGTTCCGGTCACCGACGGGCCACCTCCAGGACGGCCTCGGCCAGGGCGTCGTCGTCCTCGGGCAGGACGCTGCGGACGTCGAGCAGCGTGCGCTCGTCCTCGACCCGGCCCACCACCGGGCGGCGGCCGCGGCGCAGGGGCTCGGCGAGATCCGACGGGCAGCGACACCGCGGCGCTGGGCAACGGGTGCTCGGGTGCCCCTCCCCCGCCCACCCGCGCCTCGCTGTCGACGGCGACCGCGTCGAGGCCGGCCGCGCAGAGTCGCGCGGCCAGCGCACCGGCCCGCCGCCGCAGCTCGGCCGGGTCGGCCGCGAGCATCCGGGCCACCGGCGTCGCGGGACCGCGGAGCGTCGCCTCGAGGGCAGCCAGGGTTGTCTTGTCCACCCGGAGCGCCCGGTAGAGCGGGTGCCTGCGCAGCCGCTGCACGAGGTCGGCCCTGCCCAGAACCAGGCCGGCCTGCGGACCGCCGAGCAGCTTGTCCCCGCTGGCCAGCGCCAGGTCCGCGCCGTCCGCGAGCGTGCTCTGCAGGTCCGGCTCGTCGGGCAGCGTCGGGTGCGGCCGGAGCAGCCCCGACCCCACGTCGGCGACCAGCGGCACGCCCGTGCCGGAGAGGGCCGCGGCCAGCTCTCCCACCGGTACGGCCCGCGTGAAGCCGCGGACGACGAAGTTGGACGGGTGCACCTTCAGCACGGCACCGGTGCCGTCGTCCAGCGCGTCGCGGTAGTCGTCGACGGTGACCCGGTTGGTGGTCCCGACCTCGCGGAGCCGGGCGCCGGTGGCGGCGAGCAGGTCGGGGATGCGGAAGCCGTCGCCGATCTCGACCAGCTCGCCGCGGGCGATGACCAGCTCGCGCCCCTGGCCCAGCGCCGTCGCGACGAGGGCCAGTGCGGCGGCGCAGTTGTTGACGACGATCGCCGCCTCCGCGGCCGGCACGGCGGCGAGCAGCGCCCCGATCGCGCGTTCTCCGCGGGGGCCGCGCCGGCCGGTGGCCAGGTCGAGCTCGACGTCGGTGGTGCCCGCGGCGGCGACGACCGCCTCGACGGCGGCGGTCGACAGCGGCGCCCGGCCGAGGTTCGTGTGCACCAGGACGCCCGTCGCGTTGAGCACCGGGTGCAGGCTTCCGGCGCGGGCCGGCAGGACGGCAAGTGCGGCGTCGACGGCGTCCTCCGGAGCGACCTCGCCGTCCCGGATGCGCTGCTGCACACCGCGGACGGCGTCCTTGACCAGGTCGCGCCCGAGCCGCGCCACGGCGGCGGCCAGCCGCGCGTCGTCGAGCAGCGCATCGGTGCGCGGTACCCGCCGTCGCAGGTCCGCCGGGTCCTCGGTCATCGGAACGGAGGGTAGGCGGCAGAGCTGGCGGAGGCGGACGGGAATCGAACCCGCCTGACCGAGATGCTCGGTCACGTCGGCTTTAGAGGCCGCGGGGGTCACCAGACACCCTGACGCCTCCGCGGGAGAGCCTAACCCGCGCGCAGCGCCGTCCCGGTCAGACGACCGCGGGCATCACGACGGCGGCCAGCAGTCCCACGGCCGCGGTCACCGAGGCGAGCCGGAGAACCAGGCGGTGCGGGAACGCGTGCCGGACCATCAGCAGCGACGGCAGGCTGAGCACGGGCAGGGTCACGGCCAGCACCGCAGCGGCCGCGACGGGGAGGCCGGCGGCCAGCAGGACCGCGACGACGGCGACCTCGCCACCGGTCGGCACGGGCAGCAGCAGCCCGGCGACCACCAGGGCGAGCACCAGGACGACGGTGCCGCCTGAGGTCTCCCCCAGCGGGAACAGCTCGGACCGGAAGGCGCCGAGCACGAACGCGACGGCGAGGAACTCGGGCAGCAGCCGCACCGCGAGCCCGCCGAGCGTGCGGGCGTAGGCAACGACGAGCGGGCCGCTCGGGGCGATCTCGGGAGGCGGAGGGCCGATCCCTGCTGGCGTGCGCTCCTCGAGGCGGGCCAGCGCGATGCCCACGGCCACGACGACGACGCCGGCCAGGAGCCGCAGCACGCCCCACTGCCACGGCAGCACGGCCAGGAACAGCACGATGACCACCGGGTTGAGTGCCGGGTTGCCCAGCCAGAAGCCGACCGCAGCGGGCAGGCCGGTCCGGGCCCGCCGCAGCGCCACCGCGACGGGCGCGGCACAGCACGAGCACATCAGGGTGAGGACGCCGACGAGGCTGCCGCGCAGGCCGCCGGCGCGCGCACCCACCGACCCGAACGCACAGCGCAGCCAGCTCCGCGGGAGGAGCACCTGGACGGCGGCGGCGACGACCAGGCCGGCCACCAGCGCCTTCCAGACGGCGGCGAGATAGGCGACGGTGAACGACCACCCGGCGGCCAGGGACGGCACCGCCGCGGCCGAACCGCCGGCGTCGAGGATCGAGGCGCCCGGGTCGGGGCTGCGCAGGACGGCGGGCACCTTGACCGAGTAGGGCAGGTACTTCGACCACGTGAGCAGCGCGGCGGCGAGCACGAGCGCGGTGATCCCCGCGAGCAGTGCGGTGCGTCGTGACGCCGTCGAGACGGCACCGGTCAGCCCGGCCGCCCCGGATGGATGGTGCACGATCGGATCCCTCTCAGCAGGGTGCGTCCAGCAGGATGCCCCGCGGACCGACTGGTTCGGGCCGGTGCGGCGGGCGTGTCGGACTTCGACCTACATTCGCGCTGTGACGCGTCCCGCGACGACCTACCGGCTCACCCAGTACGCGCACGGCGGCGGATGCGCCTGCAAGATCCCGCCGGGCGAGCTGGAGACGGTCGTGGCGGGGCTGGTGCGCACCGGTCCGACGGCTCCGGCGGCCGAGCTCGTGGTCGGCCTGGACGACGGGGACGACGCCGCCGTGGTCCGCCTGCCCGGCGGTCAGGGGATCGTGCTGACCACCGACTTCTTCACCCCGGTCGTCGACGACGCGTACACGTTCGGCCGGATCGCCGCGGCGAACGCGCTGTCGGACGTGTACGCGATGGGCGGCACGCCGGTCGTCGCGGTGAACCTGCTCGGCTGGCCGCGCGACGTGCTGCCGGCCGAGCTCGCGGCCGAGGTGCTGCGGGGTGGGCTGGAGGTCGCGCACGAGGCGGGCTGCCACGTCGGCGGGGGGCACTCGATCGACGACCCGGAGCCCAAGTACGGCATGGCGGTGACCGGTGTCGTCGACGTCGACCGGGTGATCCGCAACGACGCGGCAGCCGCCGGCGACCCCCTGTCGCTGACCAAGCCCCTCGGCATCGGCGTCCTCAACAGCCGGCACAAGGCGACCGGCGAGGTGTCGGAGGAGGCCGTCGCCGCGATGACGACGCTCAACCGCGACGCCGGCCGGTCCGCCGTGGCCGCGGGCATCCGCGCCGGCACCGACGTCACCGGCTTCGGCCTGCTCGGCCACCTGCACAAGATGGCCCGCGCCAGCGGCGTGACCGCGGTGGTCGACGCCGCCGCCGTCCCCTACCTGGCGGGCGCGCGCGCGGCGCTGGCCGCCGGCTACGTCTCCGGCGGCACGCGTCGCAACCTGGACTGGGTGCGACCGCACGCCGACGTGTCGGCCGTCGGCGAGGACGAGGCGCTGCTGCTCGCCGACGCGCAGACCTCCGGCGGGCTGCTGCTGGCCGGCGAGGTGCCCGGCGCTCCGGTGATCGGCGAGTTCGTGCCGCGACAGGGGGACTACACGGTCGTCGTGCGCTGACGAGCGCCTGCCGTGCTTCCCACCGGCCCGCAGCCGACCCGGAAGTGCCACCCTGCGGGGACGGGACGCGTCGGCACGTCCCCGCACGGGAGGAGGCACAGCGAATGAGGCCCACGACAGCCCGCCGCGCGACCGCGGTCGCCGGATGCGCCGTCCTGGGTGCCGCGATGGTCGTCGTGGGCGCCGTTCCGGCCACTGCCCACGGGGGAACGCGCACGGTCGAAGGCTCGGCCATCGGCTCGCTCTCGGCGCCGGACGGCGAGCTGGGCGTGATCCTGAGCGTCTTCGATCCGCCCGACCGGGACGCCTTCGCCGGGGTCGAGATCTTCGGCTCGACCGCGACCTCGTTCTTCGAGTGCTTCGAGGGCCCGCAGATCGA
This sequence comes from uncultured Actinomycetota bacterium, assembly GCA_963777095.1. Lineage (GTDB taxonomy): Bacteria > Actinomycetota > Actinomycetes > Mycobacteriales > Geodermatophilaceae > CAVZOY01. Next base: position 176,095 of record CAVZOY010000004.1, on the reverse strand, counting down.
TGCCGAGCTGCAGCGGCTCCGGGAGGCGGAGGCGGAAGGCAGGACGACTCTTCTCTGCGGCGGGCCCGAACTGCCCCCGGAGGGCGTGGTCGCCCACGTGAGGGTCGACGTGGAGTGGGACGGCTTCGGCCGGGTCGCCCACGACCGCTTCTCCCTGGACGGCTGCCGGGTGAAGACGGCCATCCGCCAGGCCGAGGTGAGCGGGCGCATCACCGTTCGGATCCCCGCACTGGACGTCACGGCCTACCTCACCGAGGGCGTCGGCGACCTGCGCCGCACCACGAGCATCTGCAAGGACGCGCGGGGCTGACCAGGCCCCGAGCGCCGGGCACCGGTTGCCGCGTCCCCGGCCCTCGGTAGCGTCGGCCGCCATGCAGGCAGTCTTCGTCTCGAACCCCGCCCCGGACGACCCGCTGTCGGTCCTCGAGATCGGCGACCGACCCGAGCCGGAGGTGCCCGACGGCTGGACGACGGTGCAGGTCAAGGCGGCCTCGCTCAACCACCACGACCTGTTCAGCCTCCGCGGCGTCGGCCTGCCCCAGGAGCGGATGCCGATGACCCTCGGCTGCGACGCCGCGGGCCTGGACGAGGACGGCAACGAGGTCGTCGTCCACGCGGTCCTCGCCTCCCCCGGCTGGACCGGTGACGAGACCCTCGACCCCAAGCGCTCGCTGCTCTCCGAGATCTACCAGGGCACCTTCGCCGAGCGGGTCGCCGTCCCGAAGCGGAACCTGCTGCCCAAGCCGGCGGAGCTGTCGTTCGCCGAGGCGGCCTGCCTGCCGACCGCCTGGCTCACCGCCTACCGGATGCTCTTCGTCCGATCCGGGCTGCGGCCCGGCCAGACGGTGCTGGTGCAGGGCGCGAGCGGCGGGGTGGCGACGGCGCTCGTCGCGCTCGGCCGGGCGGCCGGCTACCGGATGTGGGTGACCGGGCGCAGCGAGGAGAAGCGGCAGGCGGCGCTCGAACTCGGCGCCGACCAGGCGTTCGAGAGCGGCGCCCGGCTGCCCGAGCGGGTGGACGGCGTGATGGAGACCGTCGGCGAGGCCACCTGGTCGCACAGCGTCAAGTCGCTCAAGCCCGGCGGCGTCATCGTGACGTCCGGGGCGACCAGCGGGTTCAGCCCGAAGGCCGAGCTCAACCGCATCTTCTTCACCCAGCTCTCGGTGATCGGCTCGACGATGGGCACCCGCGCCGAGCTGGAGTCGCTGATCGGGATGTGCCGGGTCACCGGCGTCCGGCCGCAGATCGACGTCGAGCTCCCGCTCTCCGAGGCGCGCGACGGCTTCACCCGCATGCTGGAGGGCCGGACCGCCGGCAAGATCGTCTTCACGCTGTGAGCGCGGTCGAGCGGGTGGTCGCCGCGCTGCGCGACGCCGGGGTGGACGCCGACGTGCGGCGCTTCGCCGAGTCCGTGCCGACGGCCGCCGCGGCGGCGCGGGCGCTCGGCTGCGAGGTGGGCGCGATCGCCAACAGCCTCGTGTTCGCCGCCGACGACGCGCCGCTGCTCGTGATCGCCAGCGGGGCGCACCGCGTCGACACCGGCAAGGTCGCGGCCCTGGTCGGCGCGCAGCGGGTGCGGCGCGCCTCCCCGGAGTTCGTCCTGGCGGCGACCGGCCAGGAGGTGGGGGGCGTGGCGCCGGTGGGCCACCCGACGCCCCTGCGGACCGTCGTCGACGTCGATCTCGCCGCGTACCCGCTGCTCTGGGCCGGCGGCGGCGACCACTTCACGATGTTCTCCGTCACCTACGACGACCTCCTCCGCGCGACCGGCGGAGAGCCGGCCTCGGTCGCCTGATCCCCCCGAGTGTCAACGACAGTTGACACGGCCAGGAAGCAACCTAGGTTGACAGCCATGGCCGACACGGCACAGGTGGCCACCGCCGCCAGCAGCAAGGACCCCTCCGTCGGGCTCCGCGCGGTGCGTTCGCTGCGGGTCCTCGTCGAACGGCTCGAGGGCCTGCAGGTCCAGAACGCCCGGGACTCGGGCTGGACGTGGGAGCAGATCGCCCAGCAGCTCGGGATCACGCGGCAGGCGGTCCACAAGAAGTACGCGAGCGGCCGCGGGCCGCTGCGACGGAAGGACTGACGATGTTCGAGCGATTCACCACGCGAGGCCCGCGCAGACCGTGGTCGAGGCCCAGGCGGAGGCCCGCCGGCTGACTCGCCGCCGCCTCGGCACCGAGCACCTGCTCCTCGGACTGCTGGACCAGGACACCGCCGACCGGCGCGGTCCTGGCCGGCACGGCCTGACCCGCGACGACGGTGGCGGCCGCGGTCGCGCGGCGTCCGCCGGCGAGGGGCTGGACGCCGACGCCCTCGACGTCGCTGGGGATCGACCTGGACGCCGTCCGGCAGCCGGTGGAGGCCGCTTCGGCCCGGGCGCCCTCGACGCCCCTCCCCCGGCGGCGCGCGGCGCGGCCACTGCCCTTCAGCCCGCGGGCCAAGAAGGTGCTGGAGCTGTCGCTGCGCGAGGCGCTGGCGCTGAAGTCGCAGCAGCATCAGCGACGGGCACATCGCCCTGGGGCTGCTGCGCGACGGCGAGGGCCGGCGATGACGGCTGCTCGCCGACCGCGGCGTCGACACCGGGGCACTGCGCGAGGAGATCAGGCTCGCGCTGGCGTCCTGACCGCGCTCCGCGGAGCAGCACCAGCGCCGCCACGGCGGCCAGCGCGGCGGCGATCGCGGCGCCGGCGAAGACCGTGTGCAGCTGGCTGAGCACCGCCGCCTCGGCGGCCGCCTCGTAGGGCGCGCAGTCGGCCGGGGAGTCGGGGCAGAGCTCGACCGGCGAGCCGATGGCGGCGACCTCCGCGGTGAAGCGGCGCAGCGCCACCGCCGTCAGCAGCGACAGCCCGACCAGCATGCCGACCGTGCGGGCCACCACGGCCAGCGCGCTCGCCGTTGCCGTGCACCTCCGACCGGGTGACCGCGAGCAGGACGGCGTTGACCGGGGCGATCGCCAGGCCGAAGCCCAGTCCGGCGGCGACCAGGACGACCGTCGACTCCGGCCCGTCCAGCGACCGCTCGTCCCAGCCGGTCATCGCGACGAAGGAGACGGCGGCGAGCGCCATCCCGCCGCCGGCGACTACCCGTGGCGGCACCGGCGCGGCACAGCCACCCCCCGGCCACGGCCCCGACCGGCACGGCGATCAGCAGCCGCAGCAGCACGAGCGCCGCGCCGAGCTGGTCGCCCGGGGTCGTGGTCGCCCGGGCGAACAGCGGCACGTCGACCAGGGCGGCCACCAGCGCCACCCCGACGAACAGGTTGACCAGCAGGGCACCCCACGCGCCGGTCGGCCGCAGCGCGGCCAGCGGCAGCACCGGGGCGGCGGCGCGGCGCTCGTGGATCGACGAACGCTCCCGCCGCGACGGCGGCGACGCGGCAGCAGCAGCCAGCCGTGCGCGACCACCTGCGTGGCCGGGTCGGCGGCGGCGAACGCCCAGACGAACGCGCCCAGGGACACGACGACGAGCAGCGAGCCGAGCACGTCGACGTCCGCGACGAGCCGGCGCATGCCCCGGAGCGGCAGGACGGCGCCGGCCGGGTGGGTCAGCGCGCGCGCCACGGCCGCGAGACCGGCGAGCACGGCTCCGACGGCCAGCGGCGTGGTCATCGTCGAGGACCCCGACCAGCGGCACCCAGAGCAGCCCGACGGTGACGTCCTCGGCGAGGGCGGCCGGTTCGGCCAGCAGGAGCGCCACGGCACCGGCGGCGAGGGCGACGAGGACCAGCCCGACCGGGTCCGGACGCCGGCGGGCGCCGGACGCGACGCCGGCGGCCAGGCCCACCCCGAGCAGCAGGTTGAGCCAGAAGATGGCCCGCCAGTCGGAGACGGCCAGGACGGCGGCGCCGAGGAGCGGGCCGAGCACCGCCCCGGCCTCCTGCACCGCGCCGACGACGCCGAGCGGCACCGCGCGGCGCTCGGGCGGCCACCGGTCGGCCACGAGCGCGAGCGTCGCGGGCACCAGACCGCCCGCGCCGACGCCCTGCAGCCCGCGGCCGACCACGGCGGGTCCGAGCGAGTCGGCGGTCGCGGTGAGCAGCGAGCCGAGCGCGAAGACGCAGCAGGCAGCCGATCAGCACGGGCACCCGGCCACGGAGGTCCGCCAGCCTGCCGAGCAGCGGCAGCGTGGCGGTGTACCCGAGCAGGAAGCCGCCGACGATCGGCGTCGCCCGCTGCAGCTCGTCGAGCCGGACGCCGACGCCGGTCAGGATGTCGGGCAGCGCCAGGACGACGACGTAGGTGTCGGCCGCGGTGACGAGGACGGCCAGGGTCGCGAGGGCGACGACCGGCAGCCCGGGGACGCCGGACGGGACGCCCGCGGCCGGCTCAGTCCGTGGGCGGCGCGCTGATCTCGACATCGGCCCCGAAGTCGCTGAGACTCGACGACGTACGTGGCGTCGTCCTCGGCCGTGAAGAACGGTCCGGTCAGCTCGGCGCGGCGCAGTTCGGCGCCCTCGACGGTGATGGCGAACGTCGCGTCGACGGGCTGCTCGGGGTCCTGGCTGGTGAGCAGCTGCTCGACCAGGTCGCCCGGGATCCGGCCGGTCACCTCGCGGACCACCTCGCCGCCGACCCGGCGCTCCTCGCCGAGCCGCGGGTCCTCCACGGCCTCGAGCAGCTGGGAGATGCCGGACTCCGGGTCGAGCAGAGCCGCCGGGTCGCCGATGCCGAAGTCCGCCGGCTCGACGACGCTGAAGCCGGCGGTGAAGGGCAGCTGCGCGTAGACGGTGCCGTCGACGGAGACGACCTCGACCTCGACCCGGCTGCCGGCGACCAGGACCTGGAGCGTGCCCTGGAAGGAGGCGGGCCGCAGCAGGTCGCCGTCGCCACCCGAGCAGGCCGGTCGTCGCGTCGGGCTCCTCGGCGGTGTCGAGGGTGAAGTGCACGCTCGAGGCGTCGTCCAGCGTCGTCTTGGCCCGGGCGAGCAGGTCCGTCGGCGACTCCTCGGGCTCTCCGCTGCAGCCGACCAGTGGCAGCGCCGACCGCGACGGCGAGCGCCGCGATGCCTCCGCGGCGCTGCGGCATGGACGGCCTCCCGAGCACCGGGGCGGTCCCGGCTCCGCGCGGACAGTAGCGCGCGGACGAGGTCAGGCGGTCGCGCCGGCCCGGGCGTCCACCGCATCGGTGACCTTGGGGCGGTCCCGTTCCGGCAGCACGTCGAGCACCGGCGCGAGCTCGGCCAGCCGGGCCCGCTCGGTGGTGAAGGCGCGGAAGGCGAGGCCCGAGCGTGACGCCGTGGTCGGGCCGCGAGACGATCTCGACCGCGTCGCCGGCGCCGAGTTCACCGGTCTCGATCACGCGGAGATAGGCGCCACTCGCGCCGTGCGCGGTGAAGCGCTTGATCAGCTGCGGCACACCCCAGTACGCCTGGAACTTCGCGCACGGCGTCCGGGGGGCGGTGACCTCGAGCAGCGCCGTCCCCACCCGCCAGCGCTCGCCGAGCACGGCGCCGGTGAGGTCGAGCCCCGCCGTCCGCAGGTTCTCGCCGAACCTGCCGGGCGGCAGCGTCGACGGTCGAGCTCGGCCGACCAGTGGTCGGCGTCCTCCTGGGCGTAGGCGTAGACGCGCCTGCCCCTCGCCGCCGTGGAACTTCTTGTTGACCTGGACGTCGCCGGCCAGGCCGAGCCGGGCGACGGCGACCCGGCCCTCGACCGGCTGCTTGTCGATGGCGCTGCGCGTGGGACCCCGCCCGGGGATGTCGAGCAGACCTGCGCCAGCGACGCAGACCGCCAGGATCCGGCCGGTCACTTCTTCGAGGCGGTCGACTCGTTCGTGGAGAGCGCGGCGACGAACGCCTCCTGGGGGACCTCGACGCGGCCGACCATCTTCATCCGCTTCTTGCCCTCCTTCTGCTTCTCCAGCAGCTTGCGCTTGCGGGTGATGTCGCCGCCGTAGCACTTGGCCAGGACGTCCTTGCGGATGGCGCGGACGGTCTCGCGGGCGATCACCCGGCTGCCGACGGCGGCCTGGATCGGCACCTCGAACTGCTGCCGCGGGATCAGTTCGCGCAACTTGCCGGCCATGAGCACGCCGTAGCTGTAGGCCTTGTCCTTGTGCACGATCGCGCTGAACGCGTCGACGGCCTCGCCCTGCAGCAGGATGTCGACCTTGACCAGCTGCGACTCCTGCTCGCCGGCCTCGGCGTAGTCGAGTGAGGCGTAGCCGCGGGTGCGTGACTTCAGCGCGTCGAAGAAGTCGAAGATGATCTCGCCGAGCGGCAGCGTGTAGCGCAGCTCGACGCGGGACTCGCTGAGGTAGTCCATGCCGCCGAGTTGTCCCCGACGCCCCTGGCAGAGCTCCATGATCACGCCGGTGTAGTCGCTGGGGGCGATGATCGTGGCGTTGACCACCGGCTCGAAGATCGTGTCGATCTTGCCCTCGGGCCAGTCGCTCGGGTTGGTGACGGTGATCTCGGAGCGGTCCTCCATGATCACGCGGTAGACGACGTTGGGCGCGGTCGAGATCAGGCTGATGCCCGCCTCGCGCTCCAGCCGCTCGCGGACGATCTCCAGGTGCAGCAGGCCGAGGAAGCCGACCCGGAAGCCGAACCCGAGCGCCGCAGAGGTCTCCGGCTCGTAGGTCAGCGCGGCGTCGTTGAGCAGCAGCTTGTCGAGGGCCTCGCGCAGCAGCGGGTACTCGCTGCCGTCGATCGGATAGAGGCCCGAGTAGACCATCGGCTTGGGGTCGCGGTAGCCGCCGATCGACTCGGCGGCCGGCTTGTGCTGCAGGGTGACCGTGTCGCCGACCCGGGACTGGCGGACGTCCTTCACGCCGGTGATGAAGTAGCCGACCTCGCCGACGCCGAGGCTGCCGACCGGCTTGGGCTCGGGCGAGATGACGCCGATCTCGAGCAGCTCGTGGGTCGCGCCGGTCGACATCATCTTGATCCGGTCGCGCGCGGAGATCCGGCCGTCGACGACCCGGACGTAGGTGATGACACCGCGGTAGATGTCGTAGACCGAGTCGAAGATCATCGCGCGGGCGGGACCCTCGGCGTTGCCGGTCGGGGCGGGGATCTCGTCGACGATGCGGTCGAGCAGCTCGGGCACGCCCTCGCCGGTCTTGCCGCTCACCCGCAGGACGTCGTCGGGGTCGCAGCCGATGATGTGCGCGATCTCGGCGGCGTACTTCTCCGGCTGGGCCGCGGGCAGGTCGATCTTGTTGAGGACCGGGATGATCGTGAGGTCGTTCTCCAGGGCCAGGTAGAGGTTGGCCAGGGTCTGCGCCTCGATGCCCTGGGCGGCGTCCACCAGCAGGACGGCGCCCTCGCAGGCCGCCAGCGACCGGGACACCTCGTAGGTGAAGTCGACGTGGCCCGGGGTGTCGATCATGTCCAGCACGAACTCGGTGTCGGTGTGCGCGCCGGACCTCGGCGTCCAGGGCAGGCGGACGTTCTGCGCCTTGATCGTGATCCCGCGCTCGCGCTCGATGTCCATCCGGTCGAGGTACTGCGCGCGCATGTTGCGGCCCTCGACGAGGCCGGTGACCTCGAGCATCCGGTCGGCCAGCGTCGACTTGCCGTGGTCGATGTGGGCGATGATGCAGAAGTTCCGGATCCGGGTGGGATCGGTGGCAGCGGGAGTCGTCACAGTGCCGCCATCGTCCCATGCCGCGCTGCCGCGCCGGGCGCGGCGGGACGACCGGCGCCGCCGGGCGCATCTCGGCGGTACACCTCGCGTGCCGAGCGCCACCTCGGGCCGGGTTGGGGTCGGGCTCCCCGCGCTGGTATCTTGGCAGGCCGGTCCGTGTGCGCAGTGGCACTCCGCCTCGCGCTCGGACGCACTGTCAGAAGAACTCCCTCCTGCGAGACACCCGAGGCTCACGCGTGGCGAACATCAAGTCCCAGATCAAGCGGATCAAGACCAACGAGAAGGCGCGTCAGCGCAACGTCGCGGTCAAGTCCGGCCTGAAGACGGCGGTCCGCCGGTTCCGCTCCGCGGCCGACGCCGGGGACGCCGCTGCGGCGGCCACCGCCCTGCAGACCGCCAGCCAGGCGCTGGACAAGGCCGCCAGCAAGGGCGTCATCCACAAGAACCAGGCCGCCAACCGCAAGTCGGGCATGGCCAAGAAGCTCGCCGACATCGCCGGCTGAGCTCCCGCTCGAACGCGTCCGAGCCCTCGTCCCCTCGCGGGACGGGGGCTCGATGCGTCTCTGGAACTGCTGCGTCGGGTGACCGCCGTCAGCGGCCGGCGCGCACCCGGCTGCCGCGGCCGGTCTCGGCGCGGATGGCCAGGATCCGCCGGACGGCCCGCTCGAGGGCGTAGTCGGCGCTGGCCGCGACGCCCTTCACGTCGGCGTTGAGGTCGGCGGCCTCACGCAACGCCAGCTGGAGGCCGTCGATGCTCCAGCCGCGGGCGTGGCGCTGCGCCTTCTCGACCTTCCAGCCGGGCATCTTCAGCGCCCGCATCAGGTCGGCGGTGCGGCTGGTGTTCAGCGACGTGACCCGCGCCGCCGTGCGGACGCCGTCGGCGATCGCGTCGGCGATGAGCACCGCGGCCACGCCCCGTTGCAGGGCCCAGCGCAGCGTCTCGACCGCGCCCGCCGTGTCACCGACCATCACCGCCTCGGCGACGTCGAACCCGGTGACCTCGGCCTGCCCTCGGTGGAAGCGCGCGACGGCGGCGGCGTCGATGGTGCCGCCGAAGTCCGACACCAGCTGCGCCGCGGCCGCCGACAGGTCGCGCAGGTCGTTGCCGACCGCCTCGATCAGGGCCGTGACGGCGTCCGGGGAGATCCGGCCGCCGAATGTGCGCACCTCGTTGCGCACGAACCCGACCCGCTCGCCCGCACGCAGCTTCGGGCACTCGTCGACCGCGGCACCGGCCGCGCGGTACGCCTTGAGCAGTGCCTCGTTGCGCTTGCCGCCGCCGTGGACCAGCACGAGCGTGATGTCGGGATCCGGGTCCTTGGCGTAGGCGACCAGGACGTCGGCGAGCGCGCCCGCCGCCTCGTGCGCGCCCTGGACGACGACCAGCCGGTGCCCGCCGAACAGCGAGGGTGCCAGCACGTCGGCGACATTTCCGACGGGGAGGCCGAGCGCGATCAGCTCGTGCTCCTCGATGTCGGGGTGGTGCGCGGTCACCGCGGCGCGCACGGCGGCCACGGCGCGCGCCCGGAGGAGCTCCTCCTCCCCCGTGACCACGCGCAGCCGGGAGGTCGGTTCGACGGGGGCTGCGGTCACGTCCGCATCGTGTCACGGGCGACCGACGGTCCCGGCGCTTCCACTGACGCGGGCGACGACCGCCCACTCGTCGGCGCTGCCGGTGATCGCGAGGTCGCCCTGCCGGTCGGTCCGGTGGACGCGCATGCGGGCGTCGGCGAGCTCCTTCAGCAGCCGGGGCGCCGGGTGCCCGTAGGTGTTGTCGGCGCCGACGGAGATCAGGGCGACCCGTGCCCGGGTGGCGGCGAGGAACTCCGGATCGGCGTCGGCGCTGCCGTGGTGGGGGACCTTGAGGACGTCGGCGGTCAGGTCGATGCCGGACCGGACGAGGCGGCTCTCGGCCTCGCCGCCGAGGTCGCCGGTCAGCAGCACCCGGAGGTTGCGGACCGTCACCCGGACGACCAGCGACAGGTCGTTGGGCTCGGTGCCGGCGAGGGCCCGGTCGGGAGCCGGCGCGAGGACCTCGAACAGCGCCTCCCCCACGCGCAGCCGGTCGCCGGCCGCGAGCAGGGAGCGGGTGCCCGCGGTGCGACGCAGGACCCCGTCGAGCGCTGGCCGACCTGTCGTCGTCGGGCGCGAGCGGGCCGGTCGCGACGACACCGACCTCTCGGCCGGTCAGCGCGCCCGCGAGACCGCCCACGTGGTCGGCGTCGAGGTGGCTGAGCAGCACGAGCGGGAGTTCGTCGATGCCGAGGCGGTCCAGGCAGCGGTCGACCGGGCCGACCTCGGGTCCGGCGTCCACGAGCACGCCGGCACCGGGCGAGGTCGGGATGACCAGCGCATCACCCTGACCGACGTCGCAGGCCACCACGACCGTGTCGGCGGCGGGCCAGCCCCGGGTCGCCTGGCGCAGCGGCCAGCCGACGAGGACGACCGCGACGAGCACGACCAGACCGACGGCGCGTACGCGACGGAAGCGCCACAGCACCGCGACCGCCATCAGCAGCAGGACACCCAGGACGATCGCCCCTCCGGTGCCGGCCGGCCAGGCCACCGCCGCGTCCGGCAGTCCGGCCGCGCGCTCGGCGACCAGGACGAGCCAGCGCACCGGCCACCCGGCGACCCACACCAGGAGGTCCGCCGCCCCGGGCCACACCGGCGCCAGCGCCGCGGCGCCGAGGCCGAGCACGGTGGCCGCCGGTACCGCCGGCGCGGCCAGCAGGTTGGCCGGCAGCGACACCAGGCTCACGGATCCGCTGATCCCGGCGACGATCGGCGCGGTGGCGAGGCCCGCGGCGGCGCTGACGGCGAGCGCGTCCGCCACGGGTGCGGGCCACCCCCGCTCGCGGAGCCGCCGCGACCATCCCGGTGCGAGCAGCACGATCGCCGCCGTCGCCACGACCGACAACGCGAACCCCGGATCGCGCGCCAGATCCGGCTGGACGACCAGCAGGACGATCGCGGCCGCCGCGAGTGCCGGGACCGCGGCGCGCGGTCGGCCCGCTCGCGAGGGCCCACAGCGTCACCGCACCCATGGCTGCGGCCCGCAGGACGCTGGCCGACGGCCGGGCCAGGACGACGAAGCCGACGAGTCCCAGCAGCGCCACGGCCACCTGCACCCGGCGGTCGACCGCACGCCGGCGGAGCGGCCACAGCACCGCGGCCAGCAGGATCGCGACATTGGCGCCGGACACCGCCGTCAGGTGCGCGAGGCCGGCGTTCCGGAAGTCCTCCTCGAGGACGGGATCGGCCCGGCTCGTGTCGCCCACGACGAGACCGGGCAGCAGTCCGGCGGGCCGCGGTGGCAGCACCCGGGCCGCCGACTCGGCCAGCGCCCCGCGCACCTCCCCGGCGGCCGCCTGCCACCAGGCCGGCGCCGCCACCGCGGCCGGCGGGTCGCGGGCCGACACGACGGCGACGACCGTGTCACCTCGCCGGGGCTCGGCGATCGACACCCGGGCCCGCACCCGCTGCCCAGGGAGCAGCTCGCGCCAGCCGTCCACCGGGGCGAAGAGCAGCACGGGCGCTCGGACCTCGCGGATGCCATGCACCTCGACGAGCCCCACCACCGTCGCGTCGGCCACTCCCCGCGGCACCGCGCCGCCACCGAGCGCCCGCAGGTCCCCGTCCAGCTCGAGCAGGACGTCCGCCGAGCGGCCCATCACCTCCGGCGACCGCAGCGGCGACGTCTCGCGTTGCCAGCCGTGCACGGCACCCGTGGCCGCCCCCACGGCCGCGCCGGCCAGGACAGCGAGAGCCACGGCCGCCATCGGACCGCTCGTCGCACGAGCGACCGCGGCGGCGAGCACCGCGCACACCCCGGCGGCGGCGAGCAGCAGCGCCGGGGACAGCCACGGAGCGGCGAGCGTTCCCGCCCACAGGCAGGCGGCCGCCGGCACCAGGCGCAGGTCGACCCAGGTGAGCCGGCGCCACTCCTCGGTCGCGACGACATCGGTGCGGCTCACACGGTCACCACCCCGGCCAGCTGGTCGAGGATGGTCGGCCCGATCCCGGCGACGTCGAGCAGGTCGTCCACCTGCCGGAACGGCCCGTGCTGCGTGCGGTGGTCGACGATCCGCTGGGCCAGCACGGGGCCGATCCCGGGCAGCGCGTCGAGCGCGGCGACGTCGGCAGCGTTCAGGTCCACGGCCGCGCCACCCGCGGACGGAGCGGCCGTCCCGGGAGCCGGTGCGCCGGCCGCCGCAGGAACACCCACCGCCACCTGCTGGCCGTCGGCCACCACGGCCGCGAGGTTGACCGAGGCGGGGTCGGCCTTCGGGAGCAGCCCTCCGGCGGCCTCGATCGCGTCGGCGACCCGTGAGCCGGAGGCCAGTGTGACCAGTCCCGGTTCGGCCACCAGACCGACGACCGAGACGACCACTGTGGCGGAGGTGTCGGCCACCTCGCCGACGGGCGGAGCGACGACGGCCGTCGGTGACGGCGTCGGCTCGGTGGTCTCCTCGAGCTGCCCTGTCGACCCGACCGGGACCGGCTCGGACGCCGGCCGCTGCAGCCACGTCCAGAGCAGCAGCAGGACGACGGCGGCAGCGGCGGACGCCCACAGCGCCCGGGCGCCGGGTCGCCCCGGATCGAGGCGCACGGCCGGGGCGGGCGCCCGGTGCCGACCCGCACCCGGAGCGTCGTCGACCCGGTCCTCGTGGTCCTGGCCGTCCTCGGAGTCGTCGTCTTCGACCACCGGCTCGTCGGGGACCCAGCCGGGACGGGCGCCCTCGGCGAGGAGGGCCCGGAGCCGGGCACGGATGACGTCGGCGTCGTCGGTTCGGCGGGCGGGAAGTCGCACGCCGCGACGCTAGGAGCGACGAACCGGCCCGACGGGCCCTCGGCTGGATCTGTGGACGGAGAGTTCGGCTGTGGACGACCGGTACTGCACCGTCATCCGGCCGAGGCACCCTGCCGGCATGTCACTCCGACCGCTCCTGCTGCGGCTGCTCCGACGACTCCTCGGGCGACACGACGACCCCTACGGAACCGGGCCCGACGTGCGCGCCGATCGCGGCGCCGATCTCGCTCACGTACAGCACGGTGATCTGCGGCAGTCGCTCGCGCAGTTCGGCCGCCAGGCGGTCGGCGCGCTCCGCGGCGGCGAGGTGGTGGACCGCGACCGCGACCGGACCGCTCCCGGCCGCCTCGACGGCACGCTGTACCAGCCGGTTGAGCGCCCTGGCCGAGGTACGCACCTTCTCCAGCGGCACGACCGCGCCGTCCTTGACGTGCAGCAGCGGCTTGACCGCGAGCGCGGAACCCAGCAGCGCGGCCGCCGGGCCGATCCGCCCGCCCCGCCGGAGATGCTCCAGGGTCTCGACGACGAAGAACATCCGGCTGGCCGCGGCCGTCCGTCGGGCGGTCTCGACGACCGCGTCGAGCCCGGCGCCCGCCGCCGCGGCGCGGGCGGCTGCCAGCACCGCGAAGCCCGTCCCCATGGCGACCGACCGGGAGTCGACGACCCGCACGATGTGCTCACCGACCTGGGCGGCGGCCAGGCGGGCCGCGTCCCAGGTGCCGGAGAGCTCGGCGGACAGGTGCACGGAGACGAGCTGCTCGGCTCCCGCGTCCAGGCAACGGCGGTAGGCCGCCACGAAGTCGCCCGGCGTCGGCCGGGAGGTGGACACGTGCTGGCCCCGCACCGAGAGGGCGCGGGCCACGTCGGCCGGGCTGATGTCCCTGCCCTCCTCGCCCGACCTTCCCGCGAGGACGACGTACAGCGGCACGACTTCGATCCCGTACTGCTCGACCGCCTCGGGAGGCAGGTACGCCGTCGAGTCGGTGACGACGGCGACCGGCATTGCGCGAGGTTATCCGCCCTCCGCAGCAGCCGGCCCCGGTGGAGGGCTCAGCCCGCGGCTGCGGCGTCGTCGGCCTGCAGCGGGGGGCCTTCCTCACCGCCGGCAGCGGTGGGTGCCGGGCCCTCGCCGATCTCGGCCGGCTCGGGAGCAGCGACGTTGTGCCGCAGCAGCCGCCACCGCGTGCCCTGGCGGCCCAGCTCGCTCCACGCGCAGTTGGCCAGGGGGCCGACGAGACGCCGGTGCTCGGGGCCGAGCGCCAGGAGTGCCTCGACGAGCCGACCGGACGTCGCCGCGTGGGTGACCACCACCGCCGTGCCTGCCGCCGGCAGGTCGGCCAGCGCGGCGACCGCGCGGGCGGCCACGTCGTCGGCCTCCTCGCCACCGCGCCCGCGGACCGCTCGGCCGGCCTGCCAGTCGGCGAACTGCTCCGGGTACCGCTCGGCCACCTCGGCCCGCGTCAGGCCCTCCCACAGCCCGAGGCCGTGCTCGCGCAGCCGCGGGTCGACGTGCAGCCGGACGCCGAGCAGGTCGGTCAGCGCGGTCGCGGTGTCCACCGCCCGCGCGAGGTCGCTGGTCGCGACGACGACGTCGTCGGCCCGGAGTCCGCCGGCGACCAGGTGCCGGGCGGCGCGGGCGGCCTCGTGGCGCCCTGCCTCCACCAGCGGTGGGTCCTGCTGGCCCTGGAACCGTCCTTCGACGTTCCACCCGGTCCGGCCGTGTCGCCAGACGATCACCCGCGACACGGCGATCGCGGGCGGTGCCCCAGAGGTCACCGGTCGGAGGTCCCCGTCCCGTCCGCCCCCGCCCGCGCGTGGGCCGGACGGTCCTCGAACGGGATGATCGGGCAGTCCTTCCACAGCCGCTCGAGCGCGTAGTACGCCCGCTCCTCGGCGTGCTGGACGTGCACGACGACGTCGACGAAGTCCAGCAGCACCCAGCGCGCCTCGGCGACGCCCTCGCGGCGGACCGGCCTGATGCCGTGTTGCCGCAGCCGCTCCTCGACCTCGTCGACGATCGACTGCACCTGGCGCTCGTTCGGCGCGGAGGCGAGCACGAAGGCGTCGGTGATCGCCAGCCGGTCGCTGACGTCGACGATGGACACGTCGGTGGCGAGCTTGTCGGCGGCGGCCTGAGCAGCGAGCTGCGCGGTCTCCCGGGCCTCGACCGAGGCGGTCATGCGAATACCTCCTGGCGGTGGACGGTGCGGCGGGGTCCGTCCCGGTAGAGACCCCGCTTCTCGATGAACTGCACCACGCCGTCGGGGACGAGGTACCAGACCGGCATGCCGCGGGCGACCCGCTCGCGGCAGTCGGTGGAGCTGATGGCGAGCGCAGGCACCTCGACGAGGCTGACCACGCCCTCCGGCAGGTGGTGGTCGGCCAGCTGGTAGCCGGGTCGGGTGACGCCGATGAAGCGGGCCATCTGGAACAGCCGCTCGTTGTCGCGCCAGCCGACGATCTGCTCGAGCGCGTCGGCGCCGGTGATGAAGAACAGCTCGGCGTCGGGCCGCTCGCGCTGGAGGTCGGTCAGCGTGTCGATCGTGTAGGTCGGGCCACCGCGCTCGATGTCCACCCGGCTGGTGCTGAACCGGGGGTTGGACGCCGTGGCGATGACGGTCATGAGATAGCGGTCCTCCGGTGGGCTGACCACGCGCTGCGACTTCTGCCACGGCTGACCCGTGGGGACGAACACCACCTCGTCCAGACCGAACAGGACGGCGACCTCGCTGGCGGCGACCAGGTGACCGTGGTGGATGGGGTCGAACGTCCCGCCCATCACGCCGATCCGGCCACCTGTCATCGAACGAGCCTAACCGTCACCGCGTCGGACCGGTTCTGGCCGGCCCGACGCGGTGCCGGTCGGGCGGTGCCGCTGACCGGCTCCCCCGTGTCGCCGGTCGCCATCGCCACCGGGAACCGGAGGCGACGGGCCGCGAACGGCGCGGCACCGACCTGGACAACGCGCGAGTCGGCCAGGGGTTACGGCCGGTTCCGGACCGTTTGATGCGGGCCGCGGCTGCGCGACCCGGCGAGCCGGTCAGAGGGTGGTCACGAACTCCGCGAGCTGCGCCGCGTTGCGGCACTCGACCATGTCCACGACCTCGGCGTAGCGCAGGGCCGCGGAGTCGCCGCTCCCCCACAGCCGGCGGGGCTCCGGGTTCAGCCAGTGCGCCGACCGGGCCCGCCGGACCAGGTCGGCGAGCACCGGCACCCCGGGCTGCCGGTAGTTGGTGCGGCCGTCCCCCAGCACGAGCAGCGACGTCCGGGGCCCGACGGCCGCCGGCCACCGTTCGGCGAAGACCTCCAGGGCCGTGCCGTAGTCGCTGTGCCCGTCGTAGCCGACCACGTCGGCCTCGCGGCCGATCCGTGCCACGGCATCGACGACGTCGACGCCCGGCCGGAAGAAGCGGGTCACCTCGTCGGTCGAGTCCACGAAGGCGAAGGCCCGGACGCCGGTGAAGTGCTCGCGCAGCGCCTGGGTGAGCAGCAGTGTGAAGTGGCTGAAGCCGGCGACCGAGCCGCTGACGTCGCAGAGCACCACCAGCTCGGGCTTGTGCACCTTCCGCGGACGGTGGTGCGTCACGACCGGCACCCCGCCGGTGGCCAGGGAGGCCCGCACGGTGCGGCGGAAGTCCAGTCGCCCCTCCCGCCCGGACCGGCGCCGCGCGGCCAGCCGCACCGCCAGCCGTCGGGCCAGCGGACCCACGGCCCGGCGGAGCTCGGCCAGGTCCGCCGACTGCGCGCGCAGGAAGTCGACCTGGTCCACGAGCGGGCGGACGGCGTTGCGGGCGACCGCGTCGCGGCCCCGCTCGGCTGCGGTGCGCCGCCGGACCTCCGCCTCGACGGCCGCCCGGAAGGCGGCCAGCCGTTCCCGCACCGTCTGCCGGGCGACCTGCTCGGCCAGCCTCCCGCGGTCCGCGTCGGCGAGCAGTCCCGACAGCAGCCGCGCGACCAGGGTGTCCGGCGACAGCGCCCGCATCACCCGGTAGCCGAAGAACGACTGCCCCGACGGAGAGGGCCTGCTGCGACCGAGCCGGTCGACCGCCTCCCGCGCGAACCGGCGCAGCGCCTCGTCGTCCCCCTCCAGCAGCAGCCGCAGCAGCTCCTCGCGCATGAGCGCCGCGAGGTCGGCGTCGTCCCCGCCGGGCACGTCGAGGGTCGAGTCCGGTCGCTCCCCTGCGGCGCCGTCGGGATCGTCGCCCCCGAGATCCGGCGACGGCCGGTCAGCCAGCGGCCACCAGAGGTCGAACAGCACGTCGTAGGTCGGCCGCTGCGCCGCCCGCTGCAGCAGCACCGCGGCGAGTCCGTGCCGCAGTTGCTCGCGGTCGAGCAGGTCGACGACGGTGAGGATCTCGGCGGCGTCCACGGCCTGGCTGATGCCGACCGGGATGCCCGCCTCGCGGACCGCCCGGACGAAGCCGTCCAGGTGGCCGGCCAGTCCGCCCGGTGCGGCGACCATCAGTTCAGCCGGAGCTCGGCGGCCGCCCGCTGCTGGTCGCTCGCGTGCTTGAGCACCACGCCGAGGGTGGCCCGGACGGCCGACTCGTCGAGCGTGTCCAGTCCCAGCTCGAGCAGGGTCTGCGCCCAGTCGAGGGTCTCGGAGATCGACGGCGACTTCTTCAGCTCCAGCGCCCGCAGCGCGCGCACCGTGCGGACCAGCTGGTCGGCCAGTCCCGGCGCGAGATCGGGCACCCGCGACAGGACGATCTCCCGCTCCCGCTCGGCCGACGGGTAGTCCAGGGCCAGGTAGAGGCAGCGCCGCTTGAGCGCCTCGGACAGCTCGCGGGTGGCGTTCGACGTCAGCACGACCATCGGCCGGCGGGTCGCCGACACGGTGCCGAGCTCGGGGATGGTCACCTGGAAGTCGGAGAGGACCTCCAGCAGCAGCCCCTCCACCTCGACGTCGGCCTTGTCGGTCTCGTCGACCAGCAGCACGGTCGGCCCGGTCCGCCGGATGGCGGTCAGCAGCGGGCGGGCGAGCAGGAACTCCTCGCCGAAGATGTCGTCGTGCACGGTGTCCCAGTCGGCACCGCCGCTGCCCTGCGCGGCCTGGATGCGCAGCAGCTGCTTCTTGTAGTTCCACTCGTACAGGGCGCGCGCCTCGTCGAGTCCCTCGTAGCACTGCAGCCGGATCAGCTCGGCGTCCGTGGCCGTGGCCAGCGCTTTGGCCAGCTCCGTCTTGCCCACGCCGGCGGGGCCTTCGACCAGCAGCGGCTTGCCGAGCCGGTCGGCGAGGAACACCGTCGTCGCGATCTGCGCGTCGGCCAGGTAGCCGGCCTCCGACAGCCGCTTGGTCACGTCGGCGACGGAGGCGAACTGCGGACGGCGCGGCGGTGGCTGCGGCACGCCGCGCGGCGGGCCGGCGCTCAGCGCACGTGTCCCGAGCCGGTGACCACGTAGGTCGTCGAGGTCAGCTCCGGCAGGCCGAGCGGCCCGCGGGCGTGCAGCTTCTGGGTGCTGATGCCGATCTCCGCGCCGAAGCCGAACTCCCCGCCGTCGGTGAACCGGGTCGAGGCGTTGACCAGCACCGCGGCCGCGTCGACGCCCGCGGTGAACGCGGCGATCGCGGACGCCGAGTCGGCCACGATCGCCTCGCTGTGCCCGCTCCCCCACCGGGCGATGTGCTCCAGCGCCTGCGGCAGGTCGTCGACGACCCGGACGGCCATGTCCATCGACAGGTACTCGGTCGCCCAGTCCTCGTCGGTGGCCGGGACGACGGCGTCGTGCGCCGCCCGCGTGGCCTCGTCGCCGTGCAGCGTCACACCCGCGTCCACGAGGGCGCCCAGCAGCCGCGGCAGGAACGGCACGTCGCGGTGCACCAGCAGCGTCTCCGCGGCGTTGCACACGCTCACCCGCGAGGTCTTCGCGTTCAGCACGATCGCCTCCGCCATCGCGGCATCGGCGGAGGCGTCGACGTAGACGTGGCAGTTGCCGACGCCGGTCTCGATCACCGGCACGGTCGACTCGCGGACGACCCGCTCGATCAGCGACGCCCCGCCGCGCGGGATGACGACGTCGACCAGCCCGCGCGCGTTCAGCAGCTCCCCGACCGACGCCCGGTCGGCGGGCAGCAGCTCGACCGAGCCGGCGGGCAGCCCGGCCTTCTCCCCCGCCTCGGTGAGGACGGCGACCAGTGCGGCGTTCGTCCGGTACGCCGAGGCCGACCCGCGCAGCAGCGCCGCGTTGCCGCTCTTGAGGCAGAGCCCGGCCGCGTCGACGGTCACGTTCGGCCGCGCCTCGTAGACGATGCCGACCACGCCGAGGGGGACCCGCACCTGGCGCAGCTGCAGGCCGTTGGCCAGCGTCGACCCGCGGACGACGTCGCCGACCGGGTCGGGCAGGGCGATCAGCTCGCGCAGTGCGGCGGCCACGCCGGCCACCCGCCCGGCGTCGAGCCGGAGCCGGTCGAGGATCCCGGCGGGCGTGCCGGAGTCGGCCGCTGCCTGCACGTCCTCGGCGTTGGCGGCGAGCACCTCGTCGGTGCGCTCGACCAGCGCGTCGGCCATCGCGCCGAGCGCGGCGTCCTTGACGTCGGAGGGCAGGGTGCGCAGCACCCGGGCGGCCGCTCGCGCACGCAGCGCGGCGGCCCCGATCAGCGGCAGGTCAGCGGCCTCGGACACGCCCGAAGGGTACGCGGCACCCGGGATCCGACGGGCCGCTGCGCCCCGCCGGCCGGGGCCCACGGCGCTATGTGAGAATGATTCCCATGTCCGGCAAGACCCTGCGCGTCGTCGCCGCCTCCGCCCTGCTCGTGGCCGGCTGCGGCGCGGACGACGACCCCGGGGACGGCGGCCGCCTCCAGGTCGTCGCCGGCTTCTATCCGCTGGAGTGGACGACGGCCCGCGTCGGCGGCGACCTCGTCGAGGTCGCCTCGCTGACGCCCCCGGGCGCCGAGGCGCACGACCTCGAACTCGCGCCGCAGGACGTCGGCGAGATCGCCGACGCCGACCTCCTCGTCCACCTCGAGGGCTTCCAGCCCGCGGTCGACGAGGCGGCGGCGAACGAGGCCGCCGATTCGGCCTGGGACGCCGGCACCGCCGCCGACCTCATGGCCGCCGCCCCGGGCGGCGAGCACGCCGACGAGCACGACGAGGCCCTCGACCCGCACTTCTGGCTCGACCCCACCCGCCTCGCCGCCGTCGGGGACGCCCTGGCCGGGCGGCTGGCCGAGCTCGACCCCGACAACGCCGGCACGTACGAGCAGAACGCGGCCGACCTGCGCGCCGACCTCGAGGCCCTCGACGAGCGAGATCAGCGGCGCGCTCGCCGACTGCCGGGTGGACACCCTCGTGACCTCGCACGAGGCCTTCGGCTACCTCGGTGACCGATACGGTCTCGAGGTGGTCGGGATCAGCGGGATCAGCCCGTCCCAGGAGCCCGACCCGGCGGCGCTCGCCGAGATCGCCGACCTGGTCGAGCAGCGCGGCGTCACCACCGTCTACACCGAGACCCTGGTCGACCCGGCCGTCGCCGAGACCGTCGCCGACGAGGCCGGCGTCGACACCGCCGTGCTCGACCCGCTGGAGGGCCTCAGCGACGCCTCCGCCGGCGACGACTACCTCGACGTCATGCGGGCCAACGCCGAGGTCCTCCGCGAAGGCCAGTCCTGCTCGTGACCACCCCCGCCCTGCGCCTGGCCGGCGCCAGCATCGGCTACGACGACGTCGCCGTCGTCCAGCACGTCGACCTGGTCGTGCAGCCGGGCGAGGCCGTCGCGGTGCTGGGGTCGAACGGATCGGGCAAGACCACCCTCGCCCGTGGCCTGCTGGGCCTGGCTCCCGTCCTCGACGGCACGGTCGAGGTGCTCGGCGCCCCCGTCGGCCGGCTCTCCGAGCGCGGCCGGGTCGGCTACGTGCCGCAGCGGCACACCGTGAGCGGTGCGGTGCCGGCGACCGTGCGCGAGGTCGTGAGCGTGGGCCGGCTGGCCCGCCTGGGGCTGTTCCGTCGGCTCGGGCCCGCCGACCGCGCGGCCGTCGCCGACGCGGTCGCCGCGGTCGGCCTCACCGACCGCATGGGCGACCCCGTCGCCTCCCTCTCGGGCGGTCAGCAGCGGCGCGTGCTGGTCGCCCGGGCGCTGGCCGCGGAGCCGGAGCTGCTGCTCATGGACGAGCCGACCGCCGGTGTCGACGCCGCCAGCCAGGAGGCGCTGGCCGGCGTCCTGGCCCGGGTCAAGGCCGCCGGGACGACGCTGCTCGTCGTCACGCACGAGACCGGCCCGCTCGGTGCGGTCCTCGACCGCGCGGTGGTCGTGGACTCCGGCCGGATCCGCTACGACGGCCCGCTGGCCGGCGCCGAGCGGTGGGCCGACGGCGGGCACCACCACGGCCCGGAGTCCGACGGCCCCGACCGCCGCAGCTACCGGATCGACCAGCCGCGGGTGGGCACCGACGCCCGTGAGGGGAGCCGCTGACGTGGAGATCCTCGGCTACGACTTCATGCAGCGCGCGCTGCTCGCCTCGCTGATGGTCGGCCTGGTCGCCCCCGCGGTCGGCGTCTTCCTCGTCCAGCGGCGGCTCTCCCTGCTCGGCGACGGGCTCGGGCACGTGGCGCTCACCGGTGTCGCCGTCGGCGTCCTGACCGCGACGGCTCCGGTCGGCACCGCCCTGGTCGCCGCCGTCCTCGGCGCGGTGCTGATCGAGCTGGTCCGCGCGCGCGGGCGCAGCAGCGGCGACGTCGCGCTCGCGGTGCTGTTCTACGGCGGGATCGCCGGTGGCGTGGTGCTGCTCAGCCTCGCCCCGCGCGGCCAGGCGACCAACCTCGAGGCCTACCTGTTCGGTGCGATCACCACCACCAGCACCGCCGACGTCGCCGTCTTCGCGGGCATCACCGTGGTCGTGCTCGGCGCCGTCGTGCTGCTCGGCCAGCGGCTCTACGCGGTCAGCGACGACGAGGAGTACGCCCGCGCCGTCGGCCTGCCGGTGCTCGGCCTCAACATCGTGCTCGCCGCGCTGGTCGCCGCCACCGTCGTGCTGTCCATGCGCGTGGTCGGCCTGCTGCTGATCAGCGCGCTGATGATCGTGCCCAGCGCCATCGCGCAGCTCGTCGGCCGCAGCTTCCGGCAGACGGTCTACCTCGCCTGCGCCATCGGGCTGGGAGTCAGCGTCGGGGGCACGGCGGCGTCGTACTACGCGGGGACGCCGTCCGGCGGCACGATCGTGCTGCTGGCGATCGCGCTGTTCCTGGGAGTCACCGCGGTCGTCGCGGTCCGCGAGGCGACCGGCCGTCGCCGGCACCGTCGCCGTGCCGGCGTGCACGTGGCCCATCCGCACGAGCACGGCGAGGGCTGCGGCCACACCCCCGTCGAGCACGGCGACCACGTCGACTACGACCACGACGGACATCTGCACGCCCCGCACCGCACCGGCACCGGCGTCCACTACGACGAGCACGGCGGCGCCGCGCCCGCCGACCCGGTGGTCCGGCCGTGACCGGCCGCACGACCCGGCAGCGCAGCGCGCTGCTCGCGGTGCTGGAGGAGCCGGCCGGCTTCCGGTCGGCGCAGGAGCTGCACGCGCGGCTGCGCGAGCGCGGCGAGCCGGTGGGCCTCGCGACGGTCTACCGCGGGCTGCAGGCCCTCGTCGACGCCGGCGACGTCGACGTGCTGCGCGGCGACGACGGGGAGGCGGCGTACCGGCGCTGCTCGCCGCAGCACCACCACCACCTGCTCTGCCGCTCCTGCGGCCACACCGTCGAGGTGGCCGACCCGCCGGTCGAGCGGTGGGCGGCGCGGATCGCCGCCGAGCACGGCTTCCGCGACGTCGGCCACCGCCTCGAGGTGTTCGGCACCTGCGCGCGGTGCGCCGAGCGGAGCTGAGCCGACCGTCAGGAGACGCCGGTGGTCCGCTCGCGGAGCATCCGGAACGCCTGCTTGCGCGGGTCGCCGGTCAGCCGGTCGAGGAAGACCCTGCCGTCGAGGTGGTCGACCTCGTGCTGCAGGCAGCGGGCCATGAGCTCGCTGCCCTCGAGGCGGAGCGGCTCGCCGTGCACGTCGAAGCCCTCGACGACCGCGTGCATCGCGCGCACGGTGGGCGCCCAGATGCCCGGCACCGACAGGCAGCCCTCGTCGCCGTCCTGGATCTCCTCGGACAGCTCGACCACCTTCGGGTTCACCAGGTGGCCGATGACGCCGTCGATGTTGTACGAGAACACGCGGGCGCTCACCCCGATCTGCGGGGCGGCGAGCCCGGCGCGGCCCGGGTGGTCGACGGTCTCCTCGAGGTCGCGGACGAGGGCGGCGAGCTCCTTGTCGAAGGCGCGCACCTCGTCGGCGGGCGTGCGGAGCACCGGGTCACCGAGCTCGCGGATGGGACGGATGGCCACGACCGGAGTCTGTCAGGCCTGCGAACGGCGTCCGACCAGCACCATCTCGTCGCGGTGCACCACCTCGCGGCGGTACTCCGGGGCGAGGTCGCCGGTCTTGCGGCCGAGCAGGCCCGGCATCTCGCGGGCGTCGTAGGCGACCAGGCCGCGCGCGACGACGAGACCGTCCTGGCCGACCAGCTCGACCGGGTCGTCGGCCAGGAACTCGCCGACCACGCCGGTGATGCCGGCGGCCAGCAGGGACGCGTTGCGCTCGCGCACCGCGCGCACGGCCCCGTCGTCGAGGACCAGCCGACCGCGCGGCCGGCTGGCGTAGCGCAGCCAGAACTGCCGCGCGCTGGGCCGGCGGCCGGTGACGGCGAACAGCGTGCCCACCGGCTCCCCGGCCAGCGCCGCCGGCGCGGCCTTGGTCGAGGTGACCACCACGGGCACGCCCGCGCCCGAGGCGATCAGCGCCGCCTCGACCTTGGTCGCCATCCCGCCGGTGCCCACGCCGTTGCGGCTGGCCGTGCCGAGGGTGACGGCGGCCAGGTCCGCGGGCGAGCGCACCGTGTCGATCAGGGACGCCGGACCGGTGCGCGGGTCGCCGTCGTAGACGCCGTCGACGTCGGAGAGCAGGAGCAGCGCGTCGGCGACCGCGACGTGCGCGACCAGCGCGGCCAGCCGGTCGTTGTCGCCGAACCGGATCTCCTCGGTGGCCACCGTGTCGTTCTCGTTGACGATCGGCAGGACGCCCAGGGCCAGCAGCCGCTCGACGGTCTGCCGGGCGTTGCGGTAGTGCCCGCGCCGGGTGAGGTCGTCGGCGGTGAGCAGCACCTGCCCGACGGTGATGCCGTGGCGGGCGAAGGCGTCGGCGTAGGTCTGCACCAGCCGCAGCTGCCCGACGCTCGCGGCCGCCTGGGCGGTGGCCAGGTCCGGCGGGCGGCGGTCGAGGCCGAGCGCGGCCAGGCCGGCGGCGATGGCGCCGGACGACACCAGCACGACCTCGCGACCCGCGGCCCGCAGGGCGGCGAGGACGTCGACCAGGGCGACCAGCCGATGCTCGTCCAGGCCGCCGGGCAGCGTGGTCAGCGACGACGAGCCGACCTTGACGACCACGCGGTGCGCGCCCGAGATCTCGGGCCGCTGTCCGCTCATGAGTCGTCCTCCGAGCCCTCCAGCTCGGCGAGCTGCTCGTCGGTCCAGCCCTCGTCCGACACCTCGTAGGGCGTCCGCCGCGCCTTCTTGGCCGCGAGCCGCTCGTGGGCGCGGATGCGGTGCGGAGCGTCGATGCGGACGTCGGTGCCGCGGCCGCCCAGGCCTGCGGTCTCCTCGGCCGACAGCGTGCCGGCGGGCAACGTGGGCTCGAAGTCGAACGACACGTCGCCGATGGTCACCGCGTCGCCCTCGCGCGCGCCGGCCTTCGTCAGCTCGTCCTCGACGCCCAGCCGGTTGAGCCGGTCGCCGAGGAAGCCGACCGCCTCGTCGTTGGTGAAGTCGGTCTGCCGGACCCAGCGCTCGGGCTTGGCGCCCCGGACCACGAACGTGTCCGGGTCCGCGGGGTCGCGCTCGACGGTGAAGCCGCTGTCGTCGACGGCGCGCGGGCGCACGGTGACGCGCGCGGGCTCCGCCGGCGGGAGCGAGGCGCGGTGCTGCTCGACGGCCGCCGCGAGGCCGTAGCCGAACTCCGTCAGCCCCTCCCCCGTCGCCGCGCTCACGGCGAACACCTGCAGGCCGCGCGCCTCCAGCGTCGCGCGGACGAGGTCCACCAGCTCGCGGGCGTCCGGGACGTCGATCTTGTTGAGGACGGCGATGCGCAGCCGGCCCACCAGGTCGAGCTCGTCGCCGCTGGCCGTCCCATCCGAGTACAGGGCCAGTTCGTGCTCGAGCGCCACGATGTCGCTCTCGGGGTCGCGGCCGGGCTCCATCGTCGCCATGTCGACCACGTGCACGAGCACCGCGCAGCGCTCGACGTGCCGGAGGAACTGCACGCCCAGCCCCTTGCCCGTCGAGGCGCCGGGGATCAGCCCCGGGACGTCGGCCATCGTGTAGACGGTGTCGCCGGAGCGGATCACGCCGAGATTCGGCACCAGGGTGGTGAACGGGTAGTCGGCGATCTTCGGGCGTGCCGCGGACATCGCCGAGACCAGCGACGACTTGCCCGCGGACGGGAAGCCGACCAGGCCGACGTCGGCGATGCTCTTGAGCTCGATGACCGCGTCGAAGGCCTCCCCGGGCTCACCGAGGAGCGCGAAGCCGGGGGCCTTGCGCCGCGAGTTGGCCAGCGCGGCGTTGCCGAGGCCGCCCTTGCCACCGGCGGCGAGCACCACGCGGGTGCCGGCGCCGACCAGGTCGACGATCTGCCGGCCGTCGGGCGTGCTGACGACGGTGCCCTCCGGGCACGCGCAGCACCCGGTCCTCGCCGCTGGCGCCGCTGCGGTTGCTCCCCGCCCCGGGCTTGCCGTTGCCGGCCTTCTGGTGCGGGTGGTGGTGGAAGTCGAGCAGCGTGTGGACGTTGGGGTCGACCTCGAGGATCACGTCCCCGCCGTCGCCGCCGTTGCCACCGTCGGGGCCGCCGAGGGGCTTGAACTTCTCGCGGTGGACCGAGGCCACGCCGTGGCCGCCGTTGCCCGCGGCCACGTGCACGACCACCCGGTCGACGAAGGCCGCCATGGATTCCTACCTACCGATCACAACGCCACGAGCGCACGGGCCGATCGGGCCCGTGCGCTCGCAAGCTGGTTGCGGAGAGGTTCAGGCCTCGACCGCGGAGATGGAGACGGTCTTGCGACCGCGCCGCGTGCCGAAGGTCACCGCGCCCGGCGCGAGGGCGAACAGCGTGTCGTCGCCGCCGCGGCCGACGCCGAGGCCGGGGTGGAAGTGGGTGCCGCGCTGCCGGACGATGATCTCGCCGGCCTTGACGACCTGGCCGCCGAAGCGCTTGACGCCGAGGCGCTGCGCGTTCGAGTCGCGGCCGTTGCGGGAGGACGAAGCGCCCTTCTTGTGTGCCATGTCGTCGTCAGCCCTTCGTGATGTCGCGGACCACGACGTCGGTGAGGGGCTGACGGTGCCCCTGCCGCTTGTGGTAGCCGGTCTTGTTCTTGAACTTGTGGATGCGGATCTTCGGGCCCTTGGCGTGACCGACGATCTCGCCGGTCACGGTCACGCCCGCCAGGGCCTGCGCGTCGCTGGTGACGGTGTCGCCGTCGACCAGGAGCAGCGCGGGGAGGGCGACGGTGTCGCCCGCCTCACCGGCGAGACGGTTGACCGTGAACCGGTCGCCCACGGCCACCTTGTGCTGGCGGCCACCGGCCTTGACGACTGCGTACACCACGAACTCCTCGATCGATGCCTTCATGTCCTGCGCGCAGACCGGTGCGGACCACCGGTCTGCGGGACGAGCTGCCCGCCCGCCAGGCGGCACCGCGAGGTGCCCGGCCCGGGACGGAGCAACCCGACCAGCGTACCCGAGCGGAGCCGCGCCGGTCGACGCGGCCCCGGTCGACCTGCTCTACACCGGCGGGCCGGCCGGACGGCTGGCCGCGCGGCGACGGCGCGGCCGCGCGGCGGCCGGTACCGGATCGCTTCCGTGCTCCTGCACCGGGTCCACGTCCTCCGGTCTCGGCTCGACCGGCTCGGCGACCTGGGGCAGCTCGTCGAGCGCCGCCGGCTCCGCCACGCTTGCCTCCGCCGGCTGCGCGTCGAGCGCCGCCTGGACGGCGTCGCGGGCGTCGACCTCGGCGTCGTCGGCGGTGGACCGGACCGCGGTGAGGACGGCGGCGTCCTCGGCGGCGCGCTCCTCCCCCGACTGTCCGCGGTTGCGCCGGCCGCGGGTGCGGCGGCCGCCGGAGCGGGTGCTGCCCTCGTCGTCGGCGGGAGTGTCCGGGGTCTCGACGTCCGCCGCGGTGTCGACCGGAACGTCCGTGGCGCCGTCCTTGGTGCTGTCCGTGGCGCTGTCCTTGCCGCCGCCGCCGCCGTCCCGACCGGACGAGCGCTCGCGCCGACCGCTGCCGCCGGGGCTGCCGTTGCCCCCGGAGCCGTTGCCACCACCGCCACCGCCACCGCCACCGCGACGCTTCTCGTCGACCGGCTCGGTGTGCACGAGGACGCCCCGGCCGCGGCAGTGCTCGCACGGCTCGGAGAAGACCTCGAGCAGGCCCTGGCCGACCCGCTTGCGGGTCATCTGGACCAGGCCCAGCGACGTGACCTCGGCGACCTGGTGCTTGGTCCGGTCCCGGCCCAGGCACTCGGTGAGCCGCCGCAGCACGAGGTCGCGGTTGCTCTCCAGGACCATGTCGATGAAGTCGATGACGATGATGCCGCCGATGTCGCGCAGCCGGAGCTGGCGGACGATCTCCTCGGCCGCCTCCATGTTGTTGCGCGTGACCGTCTGCTCGAGGTTGCCGCCGGAGCCGACGAACTTGCCGGTGTTGACGTCGACGACGGTCATGGCCTCGGTGCGGTCGATGACCAGCGAGCCGCCCGAGGGCAGCCACACCTTGCGGTCGAGCGCCTTGGTCAGCTGCTCGTCGATGCGGCGGTCGGCGAACACGTCGCCGGTGCCGGTGTAGCGGGTCAGCCGGCCGGACAGCTCCGGCGAGACGTGCGCGACGTAGGCCTCGACGGTGTCCCACGCGTCGTCCGCCCTGGACGACGAGCTCCTTGAAGTCCTCGTTGAAGACGTCGCGGATGACGCGGATGGCCAGGTCGGGCTCGCCGTAGAGCAGGGTCGGCGCGTTGCTGGAGGTCTCGGCCTTCTTCTGGATGACCTCCCACTGCGCGGTCAGCCGGTTGACGTCGCGGGTGAGCTCCTCCTCGGAGGCGCCCTCGGACGCGGTCCGGATGATCACGCCGGCGTCCTCGGGGACGATCCGCTTGAGGATGTCCTTGAGCCGGGTCCGCTCGGTGTCGGGGAGCTTGCGGCTGATGCCGGTCATCGATCCGCCGGGCACGTAGACCAGGAACCGGCCGGGCAGGTTGATCTGCTGGGTGAGCCGGGCGCCCTTGTGGCCGATCGGGTCCTTGGTGACCTGGACCAGGACCTTGTCGCCGGACTTCAGCGCCTGCTCGATCGAGCGCTGCTTGCCCGACAGGCCGGCGGCCTCCCAGTTGACCTCACCGGCGTAGAGGACGGCGTTGCGCCCCTTGCCGATGTCGACGAAGGCCGCCTCCATGCTCGGCAGCACGTTCTGGACGCGGCCGAGGTAGACGTTGCCCGCGAAGGACGTCGCCTGCGCCTGCGTGACGTAGTGCTCGACCAGGACGTCGTCCTCGAGCACGGCGATCTGGGTGCGGTCGCCCTTCTGGCGGATGACCATCGCGCGGTCGACGGCCTCGCGGCGGGCCAGGAACTCGGCCTCGGTGAGGATCGGCGCGCGGCGGCGGCCGGTGTCGCGGCCGTCGCGGCGGCGCTGGCGCTTGGCCTCGAGCCGGGTCGAGCCGGCCACGCCGCGGACGTCGTCGTCGCTGGTCAGCCGGCCGTTGCGGCCGGCCCGCTCCGGACGGTCGTCGTCGTCGGCCTCGTCGGCGGTGCTGCCCTCGCTGCCGCCCCGGCGACGACGGCGCCGCCGGCGGCGGGTGCTCGAGCCCGCACCCTCCTCGTCGTCCGAGGTGTCGGCCTCGTCGCCGGTCTCGGTCTCGGCGTCGTCGACGTCCTCGATGTCGGTCGCCTCGTCGCCGTCCTCGCCCTCGCCGTCCTCGGCGGTGCGGCCGCGACCGCGGCCGCGGCGTCCACGGCGGCGACGGCGGCTGCCGCCGGCGGGCTCGTCGCGATCCTCGTCGCGGTCCTCGTCGTCGGACTCCTCGTCCGCGTCGACGTCCTCGACGTCGGCCACGGCCTCGGTGTCGGCGGCCGCGGCCCGGCCGCCGGAGCGGCGGCGCGAGCGGCCGCGGCGCGAGCGGGGTGCCTCGTCCTCGTCGGCGGTCTCCTCGACGAGCTCGATCTCCTCCGGCTCCTCCGGCGCCTCGGCGGCCGCGCGTCGGCTGCGCCGGCGCGGCGGGGGCACGACGTCGGCCGCGGGCGCGACGAAGCTGATGAAGGCCGGGATGGCGGCGGGGGCCGCCTCCGGCTCGACCGAGTCGGGGTCGGGCGCGGCGACGGGCCGGGTCGCGCGGCGGCGGGGGCGGGCGACCACCGCGGTCGGCTCCGGAGAGCTGAACTGGGCGCCGAACGGTGAGCGGGCCTCCGGCTCGTCGTCGACCGGGACCTCGTCGGCCGCGGGCTCGGCCGCGACCTCGCCGGCCGGCTCGTCGGCCGGCTCGTCGGCCGGTTCGTCGGCCTCCGTCGTCGGGAGTCGCCTCGGCTCCCGGGTCCGGCGCTGCGGCCGGAGGAGCCGCGGCGTCGGTGTCGGGGCCCTGCTCGTCGACCGCGTCCTGCTCGGTGCGCTCGGCGGTGTCGGTGGGGTCGTTGTCGTTCATCGGGGCTGTCGCCTCCTTGTGCGCTCCCGGGCGCCGATCCCGGAGGACTGGCGGCCGCGCAGGAACGCGGGGTCTGGCCGGGCGGGTCGCCGCCCTGATGAGGAGGGCGGCCCGACCTGCGAAGTCTGTGGCGGCCACCGGGTGCGACGGGCTGTCGCGGTGGTGACCGGGTGGTGCGGGTGCGGCACGTCTGGCAGCCGTGTCGCGCGACGGCGCAAGCGCCCGGGGGCCGCTCGGTCAGACCGGAGCGTGTTCCCCCTGGCAGCGGGTGCGCGCCGCGCGATCAGGACCGAGCGGATCGGCCACGGTCCCGCTGTCGTCGAGCCGGCCTTGCGCCGCACGCACGGCCCGGGGGGCAACGGCGGGCGCAGGTCGGCGACGGCAGCCAGTGCGGCCAACACGTCGTCGGGTCGCACGGAGGGCGTTACCTGCCGGACGACCATGTGCAGTATGGCACAACCTGCCTCCTCGACCGCGGACGCGCTGGTCACGGCCGCACGGGCGTCGATGTCGCGCAGCCCGTTCTTGGTGCGCTTGGCGACGGTCACCAGGTCGGCGGCCAGGAACTTCTCCACGGCGGGCGCCAGGTCGGCCAGGGCCACGCCCGGGAGTTCCACCCGCCAGGCGGAGGCGTCGATGCGGTCGGCCAGCGAGCCGCCGCCCTCGGCGGCTTCCACGCACTCCAGGACGGCGACGTCCGGCGGCAGCGCGGCGTCCAGCGCGGCCCGGATCGCCTCGGGGTCCCGCCGTTCGGCGAGCCCGATCTCGAGGTACTCGGCCTCGCTCGCCGCGCCCGTGGGTGCCGCGCCGAGGTAGCTGATCTTCGGATGCGGCGTGAACCCGGCGGAGAAGGCCATCGGCACCTGCGCCCGGCGCAGCGCGCGCTCCAGCGCACGGGCCAGGTCGCGGTGCGAGGCGAAGCGCAGCCGGCCGCGCTTGGCGTAGCGGATCCGCAGCCGCTGCACGGTCGGCGGCGGCGGGGGCCCGTCGGGCTGGCGGGCCATCAGCGCCCGACGACGGTGAGCGGCAGCAGGCTGCGGCCGGTGGGACCGATCTGGATCTCGGTGCCCATGGTCGGGCAGACACCGCAGTCGTAGCAGGGGGTCCACCGGCAGTCGGCGACCTCCTCCTCGGACAGCGCCTCCTGCCAGTCGTCCCAGAGCCACTCCTTGTCCAGCCCGGAGTCCAGGTGGTCCCACGGCAGCACCTCGTGCTCGGTGCGCTCGCGGGTGGTGAACCAGTCGAGGTCGACGCCGAACGCGGCGAGCTCCTCGGCGGCGGCCGCCGTCCACCGCTCGTAGGAGAAGTGCTCGCTCCAGCCGTCGAACCGGCCGCCGTCGCGCCAGACGCGCTCGATCACCCGGCCCACGCGGCGGTCGCCGCGGGACAGCAGTCCTTCGATGACGCCCGGCTTGCCGTCGTGGTAGCGCAGGCCGATGGACCGGCCGATCCGCCGGTCCTCGTTGATCCGCTGCCGCAGCAGCCGCAGCCGGGAGTCGATCGTCTCGGCGCTGGCCTGGGCCGCCCACTGGAACGGCGTGTGCGGCTTGGGCACGAACCCGCCGATCGACACGGTGCAGCGGATGTCCTTCTGCCCGCTGGCCTCCCGGCCGGCCTTGATCACCTCGACGGCGAGGTCGGCGATCTCCAGGACGTCCTCGTCGGTCTCCGTGGGGAGGCCGCACATGAAGTAGAGCTTCACCTGCCGCCAGCCGTTGGCGTACGCCGTCGTGACCGTGCGGACGAGGTCCTCCTTGGACACCGTCTTGTTGATCACCCGGCGGATCCGCTCGCTGCCGCCCTCGGGGGCGAAGGTGAGGCCGCTGCGTCGTCCGTTGCGGGACAGCTCGTTGGCCAGCGTGACGTTGAAGGCGTCGACCCGGGTGCTCGGCAGGCTGAGGCTGACCTTGGAGTCCTCGTAGCGGTCGGCGAGCTCCTTGGCGACCTGGCCGATCTCGGAGTGGTCGGCGCTGGACAGCGACAGCAGCCCGACCTCCTCGTAGCCGGTCGCCCGCAGCCCGGCGTCCACCATCGAGCCGATGCCGGTGATCGTCCGCTCGCGGACGGGACGGGTGATCATCCCGGCCTGGCAGAACCGGCAGCCGCGGGTGCAGCCGCGGAAGATCTCCACGCTCATCCGCTCGTGCACGCTCTCGGCCATCGGCACGAGCGGCTGCTTCGGGTAGGGCCACTCGTCGAGGTCCATGACGGTGCGCTTGCCGACCCGGACGGGGACGTCGTCCCGCGTGCGGGTCACCGCCGCGATCGCGCCGTCCGGGCCGTAGCCGACCGCGTAGAAGCGCGGCACGTAGACGCCGTCCACGCGGGCGAGCCGGGCGAGCAGCTCCTCGCGCCCGCCGGGGCGGCCCTGCTCCTTCCAGGCGCGGACGACGTCGGTGATGTCACCGACGACCTGCTCCCCGTCGCCGAGGACGGCGCAGTCGACGAAGTCGGCCACCGGCTCGGGATTGAACGCGGCGTGCCCGCCGGCGACGACGACCGGATGGGTCTCGTCGCGGTCGACCGCGTGCAGCGGAACGCCGGCGAGGTCGAGCGCCTCGAGCAGGTTGGTGTAGCCGAGCTCGGTGGCGAAGCTGACGCCGAGCAGGTCGAAGTCGCGGACGGCACGGTGGCCGTCGACGGTGAACTGCGGAACCCGGTGCTCGCGCATCAGCGCCGCGAGGTCGGGCCAGACGGCGTAGGTGCGCTCGGCGAGGGCGTCGGGGCGCTCGTTGAGCACCTCGTACAGGATCATCAGGCCCTGGTTGGGCAGCCCGACCTCGTAGGCGTCGGGGTACATGAGCGCCCAGTGGACGGCGACGCCGTCCCACTCCTTGACCTGGGCGTTCAGCTCGCCGCCCACGTACTGGATCGGCTTCTGGACCTGGGCCAGGAGCGGCTCGAGGAGGGGGAAGAGCGACTCACCTGGGAGCGTGCGCGGGGCAGCAGTCATGACCGCTCCAGGGTAGCCGCCGGGCCGGCGCCCTCCTCGTCCGTTTCAGGACACCCGTACGTAGGACAGGTCGAAGTCCGTCTCCCAGTCCTGGCCGGGATGCCGGATCTCCCAGCGTCCGGTGATCGTGGCGCCGTCCTCGCTGAACGTGCCCGTGTACCGCTGGGCGAAGTCCAGCGGGCTGAAGTCCGCCTCCTCCCGGAGCAGCGTCCAGACCCGCCCGTCGAACGTCATCGCGTACAGCCGCACGACCCCGCGGGAGTCGAAGTAGTGCTGGACGTACCCGGTGCCCTCCGGGTCCGCGGCGATGACGCACAGCCCGTCGGGCGCCTCGGGCAGATCGACCTCGGAGTGCTCGACGAGGAACCGCCCGCCGAGGGCCTCCTCGAAGCGCGGCTGAGGCCCGCACCGCGCCCGGCGGCGCGAGGGAGGTCTCCAGCCGCCATTCGCCGAGGAACGGGCGGAGCGCGGTCATGCGGTCGTCAGCCATGTCCTGATGACGCGATCGAAGCGCCGAAATCATCGACGGGACGTCGAGATCGGCGATGTCGTACGCCTTGGCGGCGCAAAGTGTGCGAGATCGCCGATCTCGGCGGAGGTCCTAGCCCAGGTCGGGGAAGAAGAGCTTCACCTCGCGCTCGGCGGACTCCGGCGAGTCCGAGCCGTGCACGATGTTGTTCTGCACCTCGAGGGCGAAGTCGCCGCGGATGGTGCCCGGCGCGGCCTTGACCGGGTCGGTCGCGCCGGCCAGCGCGCGGAACGCCTCGATGGCCCGCGGACCCTCGGCGACGACGGCCAGCAGCGGACCGCCGGTGATGAACTCGACCAGCGGGCCGAAGAACGGCCGCTCGCTGTGCTCGGCGTAGTGCTGCTCGGCGGTCTCGCGCGTCAGGGTGCGCAGCTCGGCGGCCACCAGCCGCAGGCCCTTGGCCTCGAGCCGGGAGAGGACCTCGCCCACGAGGCCGCGGGCGACGCCGTCGGGCTTGACCAGGATCAGGGTGCGCTCAGCAGTCACGGGGCGGCAGCCTACGAGGTGGCGCGGTCGCCGTTCTCCCCGGCACGGTGCGCGACGGCCCCGAAGGGCGAGCCGAGCAGCTCCTTGCGCACCTGCAGCAGGTACAGCCAGATCAGCACGAACAGGCCGCCGAGGAACCACATCACGCCGTTCATCAGCCCGGTGAGCAGCAGCGGCACCTGCAGCACGGTGCCGATCAGCGCACCCTGCGGACGGCGCTGCAGTCCGCTCGCCAGGATCAGGACGACGGCCAGCACGAGCAGCAGGGTCAGCCGGACGCCGGTCAGCCCCTCGCCGCTCTGCGCGATCCCGCGCGGCACGAACAGCACGGCGATGCCCTCGAGCACCAGCACCGCGGCCGCGGCACCGCCGAGGGCGCGGGCCGCGCGCGGCGGGTCGGTGGCGGTCATGCGCGTGCCCCGGCCATCAGGGTGCGCGCCTCCCCCGCCGTGATCACGCTGCCGATCACCAGCACACCGGAGCCGCCCAGGGCGTCGTCCGGACCGGCCTCGGCCAGCTCGATCGCCTCCGTCACCGCCTCCGACAGCCGGGGCGACACGCTCACCCGGTCGGCGCCGAAGACGTCGACGGCCAGCGCACCCAGCTCGTCGGCCGGCATCGCCCGCTGCGAGCCGTTCTGGGTGACGACGAGCTCGGCGCAGATGTCCTCCAGCGCCGCGAGCATGCCGCTCACGTCCTTGCCGCGGACGACGCCGACCACCCCGACGAGCCGGGTGAAGTCGAAGGACTCCCGGATCGCGTCGACGGTGGCGGCGACCCCGGCCGGGTTGTGCGCGGCGTCCACCAGCACCGTCGGGCTGGTGCGCACCCGCTCCAGCCGGCCGGGCGAGGTGACCGAGCCGAACGCGGCGCGCACGGTCTCCTGCTCGATCGGTCCGGTCGCCGCCCCGGCGCCGAGGAAGGCCTCGACCGCGGCGAGCGCGGTGACCGCGTTCTGCGCCTGGTGCGCGCCGAACAGCGGCAGGAAGACCTCCTCGTACTCGCCGCCGAGGCCCTGCAGCCGGATCTGCTGGCCGCCGACGGCCACCCGGCGCTCCAGGACGCCGAACTCGGTGCCCTCGCGCGCGACGACGGCGTCCTTCTCGACGGCGCGGCGGACCAGCGCGTCGAGCGCCGCGGGCTGCTGACGGGCCAGCACCGCGATGGCGTCGGCCTTGATGATCCCGGCCTTCTCCCCCGCGATCGTGCCGACGTCCGGGCCCAGGTACTCGGCGTGGTCGAGGTCGACCGGCGTGACGACGGCGACGCGGGCGTCGGCGACGTTGGTGGCGTCCCAGGTGCCGCCCATGCCCACCTCGATGACGGCGACGTCGACCGGCGCGTCGGCGAAGAGCGCGTACGCCATGCCGACCATGACCTCGAAGAAGGACAGCGGGACGTCGGAGGCGGCGTCCACCATCTGCACGTAGGGCGCGATGTCGTCGTAGGTCTCGACGAAGCGGTCGGGCGCGACCGGCTCGCCGTCGAGCACGATCCGCTCGCGGATCGACTGCAGGTGCGGGCTGGTGAACCGGCCGACGCGCAGGCCGAAGCCGCGCAGCAGCTCGTCGATCATGCGGGCGGTGGTCGTCTTGCCGTTGGTGCCGGCCACCTGGATCACCGGCATGGCGCGGTGCGGGGAGCCCAGGAGGTCGACCAGCGCGGTGATCCGCGCGAGCGACGGCTCCAGCTTGCTCTCCGGCCACCTCGCAAGCAGCGCCTTCTCGACGCGCGCCAGTTCGGCGCCCTCGGACGTACCGCCGCTGATCACGGTGCCCAGGATGCCAGCCGCTCAGCCGGCGACCGCGCGCTCCCGGGGCGCCCCGTGCACCACGCTGCTGCCGGCGTGCAGCCAGTCCCGCGGCGGTGCCGTCTCCACCACCCGCTTGCCGAGGGGGAACAGGCCCACTGCCGCCAGCTTGAAGGACGCGATCCCGAAGGGGATGCCGATGATCGTCAGGCAGAACGCGATGCCGGACACGATGTGGATCACGGCCAGCCACCAGCCCGCGACGAGGAACCACAGCAGGTTGCCCACCGCCGAGGCGACCCCGGCGCCCGGGGCACGCACCGTGGTGCGACCGAACGGCCAGACGACGAAGGCCGCCAGCCGGAACGAGGCGATGCCGAAGGGGATCGTGACGACGAGCAGGCAGGCGATCAGCCCGGCCAGCAGGTAGGCCAGCGCCAGGATCCATCCCTGCAGCACGAGCCAGACCAGGTTGAGCAGCAACCGCACGGTGTCCACGCTTGCCTCACGGACGGCGCGCGCCCGGCGTTCCCCGGCGTGCGCGGAATCGCGTTGCCGCGGCTTCCTAGGATGCGATGCATGGTTGCCGACATCTCCCGCCCGGACCCCTCGGCCCCGGGAGCCACTGCCGGTGTACCGGAGAAGCCGACGCTCGACGGGCTCGAGGACAAGTGGATCGCGGCATGGGCGTCGTCCGACGTGTACGGCTTCGACCGCGAGGCCGCGCTGGCCGGTCCGCGCGAGCAGATCTGGGCGATCGACACCCCTCCCCCGACGGCGTCCGGGTCGCTGCACGTCGGGCACGTGTTCAGCTACACGCACACCGACTTCGTGGCCCGCTACCAGCGGATGCGCGGCAAGCACGTCTACTACCCGATGGGCTGGGACGACAACGGCCTGCCCACCGAGCGGCGGGTGCAGAACTACTACGGCGTCCGCTGCGACCCGTCGCTGCACTACGACCCGTCGTTCGAGCCGCCGGAGAAGCCCAGCAAGTCGACAGAGCCCAGATCCCGGTCTCGCGCCGCAACTTCGTCGAGCTGTGCATGCGGCTGACCGAGGAGGACGAGCACGCCTTCGAGCAGCTGTGGCGCCGCGTCGGCCTCTCGGTGGACTGGTCGAACGTCTACCGGACCATCTCCGAGTACTCGCGCGCCACGGCGCAGCGGGCGTTCCTGCGCAACCTCGCCCGCGGCGAGGCGTACTCGCAGGAGGCGCCGACGCTCTGGGACGTGACGTTCCGGACGGCGGTCGCCCAGGCCGAGCTCGAGGACCGCGAGCGGCCCGGCGCCTACCACCGGATCGCGTTCTCCGCGCCGCACGGGCCGGTGTTCATCGAGACCACCCGGCCGGAGCTGCTGCCGGCGTGCGTCGCGCTGGTCGCGCACCCCGACGACGAGCGCTACCAGTCGCTGTTCGGCAAGACGGTGCGGACGCCGGTGTTCGGCGTCGAGGTGCCGGTGGTGGCGCACCGCCTCGCCGAGCCGGACAAGGGCTCGGGCATCGCCATGATCTGCACCTTCGGCGACCTCAACGACGTCACCTGGTGGCGCGAGCTGCAGCTGCCGACCCGGGCCATCGTGGGCTGGGACGGCCGGCTGCTGCCGGACGCGCCGCCGGACGTGCCCGCCGAGTCGTACGCGGAACTGGCCGGCAAGACGGTGTTCAGCGCCCAGCAGCGGATGGTCGAGCTGCTGCGCGAGTCCGGCGACCTGGACGGCGAGCCGAAGCCGATCACGCACCCGGTGAAGTTCTACGAGAAGGGCGAGCGCCCGCTCGAGATCGTCACCACGCGGCAGTGGTACATCCGCAACGGCGGCCGGGACGCCGACCTCCGGGACGCGCTGATCGCGCGCGGCCGGGAGATCCAGTGGGTGCCCGAGCACATGCGGCACCGGTACGAGAACTGGGTCGAGGGGCTCAACGGCGACTGGCTGATCAGCCGCCAGCGCTACTTCGGCGTGCCCTTCCCGGCCTGGTACCGGCTGGACGAGGCCGGCGAGCCGCTGCACGACGAGCCGATCCTCGCCTCGCCCGAGTCGCTGCCGGTCGACCCGTCGTCCGACGTGCCGCCGGGCTTCGACGAGTCGCAGCGGGGCGTGCCGGGCGGGTTCATCGGCGACCCCGACGTCATGGACACCTGGGCGACGTCGTCGCTGTCGCCGCAGGTGGCCTCGGGCTGGGAGACCGACCCCGAGCTGTTCGCCGCGGTGTTCCCGATGGACCAGCGGCCGCAGGCGCACGACATCATCCGCACCTGGCTGTTCTCCACCGTCGTCCGCTCGCACTTCGAGCACGGCACGGTGCCGTGGACGCACGCCACCATCTCCGGCTTCGTGGTCGACCCCGACCGCAAGAAGATGTCGAAGTCGAAGGGCAACGCGACCACGCCGATCGACGTGCTCGAGCGGTACGGCACCGACGCCGTGCGCTGGCGGGCCGCCGGTGCCCGGCCGGGTGCCGACTCGCCGTTCGACGAGACGCAGATGAAGGTCGGCCGGCGGCTGGCGATGAAGATCCTCAACGTCGGCAAGTTCGTGCTGGGGCTGGGCGCCGTCGGCGTCGACCTGGGCTCGGCCGCCGACCGGATCACCGAGCCGCTCGACCGCGGTCTGCTGACGGCGCTGGCCGCCGTGGTCTCCGAGGCGACCGACGCGATGGAGGCCTACAACTACACGCGCGCGCTCGAGGTCGCGGAGTCGTTCTTCTGGTCGTTCTGCGACGACTACGTCGAGCTCGTGAAGACCCGCGCCTACGGCTCCGGACCCGCGGCGGAGTCGGCGCAGGCCACGCTGGCGCTGGCCCTGTCGCTGCAGCTGCGGCTGTTCGCGCCGGTGCTGCCGTTCGTCACCGAGGAGGTCTGGTCGTGGTGGCAGAC
This sequence comes from uncultured Actinomycetota bacterium, assembly GCA_963777095.1. Taxonomy (GTDB): domain Bacteria; phylum Actinomycetota; class Actinomycetes; order Mycobacteriales; family Geodermatophilaceae; genus CAVZOY01. Next base: position 138,376 of record CAVZOY010000004.1, on the reverse strand, counting down.
CGGGTCGGTGCACCGCGCCGCGTGGCCCACCGCTGACGAGCTGCCGTCGGACGGCGACCCGGCCGTCGTCGGCGCGGTCGCGGCGGCGCTGGCCGGTGTGCGCAAGGCCAAGTCCGACGCCAAGGTGTCGATGCGCGCCGACGTCGAGACCGCCGTCGTCCGCACGCCGTCGGTCGCCCTGGTCGAGGCCGGTCGCGCGGACCTGGTCGACGCCGGCCGGATCCGCTCGCTGGCCATCGAGCCCGGCGAGGGCGAGGTCACGGTGGACGTCGTCCTCGCGGAGGTCGAGGGCTGATCCGCCGCTGAACCGCCGTGCCCCCGCTAGCTTTGCGCGGGATGGAGATCCGCGCGGGCGAGGTGGTCGTCCACTACGTGGAGCACGGGACCGGTCGGCCCGTGCTGGTGCTCCACGGCGCCGGCGTCGACCACCGCGAGGCCGAGGCGGGCTTCGAGCCCGTTCTCGGCGGCGCCACGAGGCTGCGACGGATCTATCCGGACCTCCCTGGCATGGGCCGGACGACCGCTCCCGACACGCTGCGCAGCGCCGACGACGTCCTCGACACGCTGCTCGACTTCGCCACCGAGGTCACCGGGGGAATTCCGTACCTGCTCATCGGTCACTCGGCGGGCGCGTACTACGCGCGGGCGATGGCCGCACGGCGCCCGGCGCAGGTCGCCGGTCTGGCGCTCGTCTGCCCGTTGCTGCCCGGACTGCGCGACGTCCCGGAGCACCGTGTCGTCGTCGGCTCGGGTGTGCTCGGGAACGAGGACTTCCGGAGCTACTTCGTGATCCACACCCCGGCGATGCTCGAACGGTACGAGCGCTACGTCGCCCCGGCCGCCGCGCTCGTCGACGAGGTGGCGCTCGAGCGGATCGGCGAGAGGTGGGCGCTCACCCCCGATTCCGCGCCGGCCTATGCGGGTCCGACCGTGCTCGTCGCGGGTCGGCTGGACTCGACGGTCGGGTATGCCGCCACTGCCGACCTGCTCGACCACTATCCGCACGCCTCGCTCGCCGTGGTCGACGACGCGGGGCACGCCTTGCCCCACGAACAGCCGGAACTCCTCCGCGCCCTGCTCGCCGAATGGCTCGCGCGCGTGGCGCGCTCCGGCTGACATAGGGCGAAACGGAGAGGCCCAGAACCTCGCGGGTTCTGGGCCTCTCCGGTCTGGCAGTTGCGTCAGATCACGCGGACTTCTCGCGGGGGGCGCGGGCCGGCTTGCGGGGCACGATCGTCGGGTTGACGTGCTCCAGCACGACCTCCTTGGTGATCACCACGGAGGCGACGTCCTCACGGCTGGGGATGTCGTACATCACCGACTGGAGCACCTCCTCCATGATCGCGCGGAGGCCACGGGCGCCGGTGCCGCGGAGGATGGCCTGGTCGGCGATCGACTCGAGGGCGTCGTCGGTGAACTCCAGGTCGACGCCGTCGAGCTCGAACAACCGCCGGTACTGGCGCACCAGGGCGTTCTTCGGCTCGGTGAGGATGTTGATCAGCGCCTCGCGGTCCAGCTTCTGCACGCTGGTGATCACGGGGAGGCGGCCGATGAACTCGGGGATCATGCCGAACTTGAGCAGGTCCTCGGGCATGACGTCGGCGAAGGCGGTCGACTCGTCGATCTCCTTCTTGCCGCGGATCTCGGCACCGAAGCCGATGCCCTGCTTGCCGATCCGCTGCTCGATGACCTTCTCCAGACCGGCGAAGGCGCCGCCCACGATGAACAGCACGTTCGTCGTGTCGATCTGGATGAACTCCTGGTGCGGGTGCTTGCGGCCGCCCTGCGGCGGCACCGACGCGGTGGTGCCCTCGAGGATCTTCAGCAGCGCCTGCTGCACGCCCTCGCCGGAGACGTCGCGGGTGATCGACGGGTTCTCGCTCTTGCGCGCGATCTTGTCGATCTCGTCGATGTAGATGATGCCGGTCTCGGCGCGCTTGACGTCGTAGTCGGCGGACTGGATCAGCTTGAGCAGGATGTTCTCGACGTCCTCACCGACGTAGCCGGCCTCGGTGAGGGCGGTGGCGTCGGCGATCGCGAACGGCACGTTGAGCATGCGGGCCAGCGTCTGGGCGAGGTGCGTCTTGCCGCAGCCGGTGGGGCCCATCAGCAGGATGTTCGACTTGGCCAGCTCGACCGACTCGTCGCGGCCGCCGCGCTCACCGCCGGCCTGCACGCGCTTGTAGTGGTTGTAGACGGCCACCGAGAGCGTGCGCTTGGCCTGCTCCTGGCCGATCACGTACTGCTCGAGGAAGTCGTGGATCTCCTTGGGCTTCGGCAGCTCGTCGAACTTGAGGTCCGACGACTCCGACAGCTCCTCCTCGATGATCTCGTTGCAGAGGTCGATGCACTCGTCGCAGATGTAGACCCCAGGGCCCGCGATGAGCTTCTTGACCTGCTTCTGGCTCTTGCCGCAGAAAGAGCACTTCAGCAGGTCGCCGCTCTCACCGATCCGTGCCACGAGCTGTCCTCCACCTCAGACCGGGCCTCGGGAAGTAAGGCCCCTGCGTGCGTGTCGTGCTGCCGTGCCCTGCTGGCCTCGCTGCTGTCCGCGAGGCTCTCCTCCCGGCGCTTGGGGCCGGGGATCGGGCGCTCGCCGACCGTACCTGTCACTACCGACCGGAAGAGGCAATGACTCACCCGGTCCGGCGGCGACACAACATCCGTCGCCTCCGCTCCGCCTGCCCCTGGAACGGTACGGGTCGAGTGTGCGGCATACGCCCCCTCGACCCGTACCGCTTTCAGCTCAGGCGGGGTCTTTCATCACGCAGGGTCATACCGGGAGTGCGTTGAGCTTCCGGCTCTGGATGACTTCGTCGACGATCCCGTACTCCTTGGCCTCCTGGGCCGTCAGGATCTTGTCGCGGTCGATGTCGAGGCGGACCTGTTCGACCGACCGGCCGGTGTGCCGCGCCAGGATCTCCTCCATCTGCGCGCGCACCCGCTGGATCTCGGCGGCGTGGATCTCCAGGTCGGAGACCTGGCCGCCGGCCTCGCCGGAGGGCTGGTGGATCAGCACGCGGGAGTACGGCAGCGCCAGCCGCTTGCCGGGGGTGCCGGCAGCCAGGAGGACGGCGGCCGCCGAGGCGGCCTGCCCCATGCACACGGTCTGGATGTCCGGGCGGACGAACATCATCGTGTCGTAGATCGCCATCAGCGAGGTGAACGAGCCACCGGGCGAGTTGATGTAGATCGTGATGTCGCGATCGGGGTCGTTCGACTCGAGCGTGATGAGCTGCGCCATCACGTCGTTCGCCGACGCGTCGTCGATCTGCACCCCGAGGAAGATGATCCGTTCCTCGAAGAGCTTGTTGTAGGGGTTGGACTCCTTCATGCCGTAGCTCGTGCGCTCCACGAAGGAGGGCAGGATGTAGCGGCTGGAGGGCATCTGGAAGCTCATGTCAGTTCCTCCGAACCGTCAGTTGTCGGTGACCGGGTTGGTGCTGTCGGTCATGGCGGCCTTGCTCACCACGTGGTCGACGAAGCCGTACTCGAGCGCCTCCGCCGCGGTGAACCAGCGGTCGCGGTCGGAGTCGCGCTCGATCTGCTCGACCGGCTGCCCGGTGTGCTGCGACTGCAGCTCGTTGAGCTCGCGCTTGGTACGGCGGAACAGGTCGGCCTGGATGGCGATGTCGGCCGCGGTGCCGCCGACGCCGGCCGAGGGCTGGTGCATCATGATCCGCGCGTGCGGCAGGGCGTAGCGCTTGCCCTTGGTGCCCGCAGTGAGCAGGAACTGGCCCATCGAGGCGGCCAGGCCCATGCCGTAGGTGGCGACGTCGCAGTCGATGAACTGCATCGTGTCGTAGATCGCCATGCCGGCGCTGACCGAGCCGCCGGGCGAGTTGATGTAGAGGTGGATGTCGCGCTTCGGGTCCTCGGCGGACAGCAGCAGCATCTGGGCGGCGAGCTGGTTGGCGATCACGTCGTCCACCTGCGTGCCGAGGAAGATGATGCGCTCGCGGAGCAGGCGCTCGTAGACGGAGTCGCCGAGGTTCATCCCTCCGCCGTTGGAGCGCAGCAGCGGCGCACCGGCCGGGTACGGGTTCGTGCTCACGGGTGCGGTGACCTCCGTAGGACTGTGGTGCAGTCGGTGTCGTTGGACGGGGCGGTTGGTACTGCCCGGCGGGGTCTCCCGCGGGTGTTCGCCTGGGTCTGACGTCGACCCTAACGCGGACCCGTGACAGGGGACTCCCGGCGCGGGGGGTGTTCGCCGACGGCGCAGCGGGACGCCCCGGAAACGGCGACGCCGCCCCTCCCGGATCGGGAAGGGCGGCGTCGGCGCGTCGGCGCAGGTCAGGCCTTGGCGGTGTCCTCCTCGGACTCCGTGGCGGGCTGCTCCGGAGCCTCGTCCGGCTCTGCAGCGGTCTCCTCGGCGGGGGCCTGGACGGTCTTCGGGCGCAGCGCCTCGAGGTCGACGGTGTTGCCCGACGCGTCGGTGATCGTCGTCTGCTCGAGCAGCTGGGCGAGGGTCTTGGTGCGGCGGACGTCGGCGACGAACTCGGCGATGTTGCCGCTCTGCTGCAGCTGCTGCGCGTACTGCTCGGGGCTCACCCGGCTGCGCTGCGCCTGCGCCATGATCTGCGCCGACAGATCGTCGTTGTCGACGGTGACCTCTCGGGCGTCGGCGATCGCGTCGAGGATGAACTGCGTCTTGACGGCCTTCTCGACGTTGCCGCGCTGCTCGGCGTCGTACTCCTCGCGGTCCTGCCCGCCGGAGATCTGCAGGAAGGTGTCCCAGTCCATCCCGGCGTTCTGCAGCTCCTGCTCGAACGCCCGGTTGCGCCACTCGACCTCGCGCTCGACGAGCGTCTCGGGGATCGGCACCTCGATCGTCTCGACGAGGTGGTCGACCAGCTTGTCGCGGGCCTGCGCGCCCTGGCCCATGACCTTGGCGCGGCCCAGCCGGGTGCGGACGTCGTCGCGCAGCTCGGCGAGGGTGTCGAACTCGCTGGCGGTGGAGGCGAAGTCGTCGTCGAGCTCGGGCAGCTCCTTGGCCTTGACCGAGCGGACGGTCACGGTGACCTCGGCCTCCTGGCCGGCGTTCGGGCCGCTGAGCAGCGCCGTCGTGAAGGTCTTCGACTCGTCGGCCGACAGTCCGCGGACGGCGTCGTCCAGGCCGTCCATGAGGTTGCCCGAGCCGACCTCGTAGGACATGCCGCTGGTGGTGCCGTCCTCGAGCACCTCGCCGTCGAGCGTCGCCTCGAGGTCGATCGACACGAAGTCGCCGTCCTCGGCCGCGCGCTCGACGGCGGTGAGCATGCCGAAGCGCTCGCGCATGACGTCGACCTGCTGGTCGATCTCCTCGTCGCTGACCTCGACGTCGTCGACGGTGACCGCGAGGTCCTCCAGCGCCGGCAGCTCGAGCTTCGGCGCGACGTCGACCTCGGCGGTGAACGCGAGGGTGTCGTTGTCGTCGAGGCGGGTGACCTCGATGTCGGGCTGGCCGATGACCCGCACCTGGTTCTCGCGGACGACCTCGCCGTAGACCTCGGGCACCGCGTGCTGCACGACCTGCTCGAGGATCACCGGCCGGCCGATGCGCTGGTCGAGCACCCGGTTGGGCACCTTGCCGGGGCGGAAGCCCGGCACGCGCACCTGCTTGCCCAGCTCCTTGTAGACCTCGCCGAAGGCGTGGTCCAGATCCCCCCACGGCACCTCGATGGCCATCTTGACCCGCGTGGGGCCGAGTTCTTCGATGGTGCTCTTCACAGCGGCAGTGCTCCTCGGTACGGCAGGGGTCTGGGGACGACGGGACGCGCGGGGGCGCACGTCGGTCGGCCCACGAGTCTACGGACGTCGCGGCATCGCGCCGGTGGCGGTCCAGGGTTCGACGGACGTCGGGGTGACAGGATTTGAACCTGCGGCCCCCTGCTCCCAAAGCAGGTGCGCTACCAAGCTGCGCCACACCCCGTGGCGGCGCGAGTCTAGGCGCGGTGCCGGCGGCGGCGGCGGCCCGGCTAGGCTGGTCGTCGCACCTCGCGGGTGTAGCTCAATGGTAGAGCCCCAGCCTTCCAAGCTGGCCATGCCGGTTCGATCCCGGTCACCCGCTCCAGGCTTGACCAGGCCGATGCCGATCTGGCCACTCGGAGGGGCCCCGCGCTACTCCCGTGCCTCCGCGGTGAAGACCCACGGTGACCCCTGACCAGCGGGTTTCGCCAGTTGAGCCAGACCGCATTGACGACGCTCGTCGGCTGCAAGGCGGTGACCTAGACACAGAGAGCGACCCCCGTTGGCCGAGCGGGATGCGGCACGATTGGGGGATGGCGTTACCCGTCGATGAGCTCCAGACGGCGGTCATTGGCGAGGCCAAGCCGGGACTGCCGATCTTCACCGCGAAGCACGCTACCGATGCTGCCGACGCCGTCTTCTCCGAGCGGGATCTTCCCGGCCTCTTGCCGGCCGACACGGACGCTGCCCGATCCGCCGTGGACCGGCTCAGCGAGCCGCTCGGCGGCCTCCCGCCGAAGATCAGGGCCGGGCTCGCCGGCGCGGAGAGCAGCGCTCCGCAACTCAGTGCCGACCGGCTGCAGGGCCTGGCGGAGATACTTCAGAACGCGGACGGCCTCGGGGCATCCGAGGTGCGGTTCCACGTCGACGAAGCTGCCGGCGAGCGAGCAGGGCCAGGTCGATGCCGTCGGTGAGGGCGCCCGGGCGACGGGCGGCGAGCGCCTTCCGGATGTCGACCGCCTCGACGCTGGCCCGGTCGGCCAGGCCCCGCTCGCTCAGGGTGCGCCGGGCCAGTGCCGCGGCGTCGGGGTCGACGTCCACGCCGACGCCGGTGGCACCCGGAGCGGCCTCGAGCATCGCCGCCAGGTGCAGGCCGGCACCGCACCCGATGTCCAGCACCCTGCGCGGCCGACGCTCGGTGACCGTGCGGACGAGCAGGTCGCGGATCAGCGGGTAGATCGCGGCGGAGAGCCGGGCAATCACCTCGCCGTTCTCCGCGGTGTCGCGCCGCCCCGGGCCACCGCGCAGCAGCACCGGCAAATCCCGGTAGAGCTCGGTGTGGTAGCCGCCGAAGCCCTCGTACGACGCGCGCACCACGTCGTCGCCAACGACCGCGCGGCCCAACCGGGTGAGCCGCCACGAGCCTTCTCCGGTGATCAGCCCCGCGGCACCGAGCACGCGGAGGTAGGCGGCCAGCAGATCGTGGTCGACCACATCCAGCCGCCCGGCCAGCTGCTCGGTGCTGGCCGGGCCCTGCCGAGGGCGTCGAGCAGGCCCAGGTCGAGCGCAGCGGCGATCAGCTGCAGCCGAACCCCGGTCAGCCCCTCCCGCGCGGCGCGCAGCCGCGCGCGGAGGTTCCCGCTGCGCAGCACCTCGGCCAGCACTCTCGGGTTGGGCATCCTCGCCATCGGGCCCTTCCTCGACTCAGAGGGCGCGACGGTAGCGCACCTCGACCGCCGGCACGCCCGTCACCTCATCGTTCTTCTCCGATCCGTCGGGCGACCAGCCCACCCGCGCGTGGAACCGCCGCCTCGCTCGTTGTCGCGGAGGACCCAGAACGTCGCCTCCATGAATCTCTCTTCGCGAAGCGCGGGGACCCGTCACCCACGTCCGGCCTGTTGCACGGCGGTCTCGCGGTCCGGGAGGACCTCGCCGCGGTCTCGCCGATGAGAGCGTGCCGGGCGACGCGGGCGGCAACGGCCGGACGAAGCAGGGCCTGGGGTGGGTCGACCAGCCCCGCCACGCGCAGGAACGCCCTTCCGACGGCGGGGTCGTCCGCCGCCGCTGCCTGCACCCTGGCGACGTAGCGGTTGATCGTCCGCATGCGGGCGGTGCGCCGCCCGGGTACGTCGGGGAAGGTCAGGTCCGCTCCGGTCGCCAGCTCCCAGGCGGCGTCGACGACCCTGCCGACCTCGCGCCGGATCCGGTGCGTGCTGGGCGGCCAGGGCTCCCGCTGGAGGTGGCGGCGCAGGGCGAGCGCCTGCAGGGCGGCCACGCTGATGCCCTGGCCGTAGATGGGGTTGAACGCGGCGACGGCGTCTCCCATGACCAGCAGCCCGTCGGGGAAGCGGGACAGGCGCTCGTAGCGGCGGCGGATACTGGCCGGGTATCGGTACGCGACCGGCTCGTCGAGCGGTTCGGCCGACTGCACCGCCTCGTGGAGGTCGGGGAAGGGCACGCTGGCGGCGAAGCCGGTGAAGCCGCGGGGGTCCGTGGGCGGGTGGTCGCCCAGCATGCCGAAGAGGGTCAGGATGAACCGGCCGCCCTCCATCGCCGCGAGTGCCCCACCCCGGGGATGCGCCGGAGTGGGAGCCGCGAGGATCGCCATGGCGCCGCCGATGTCCCTCGGCATGAGCCGGTAGGTGCGGCTGGCGTAGCCGACGCCGACCTGCACGGAGTCCTCGGTGGGCGGGGGGTGGCCGAGACCCGTCAGCCACGTGGGCGTTCGTGAGCCGCGGCCGGTGGCGTCCACGACCAGGTCGGCGGCCAGGATCTCCTGGGCGCTGCCGGGTCGCCGGCGGATCACACGGACGCCGCGGACGCGGCCCCCGTCCGGTGTCGAGGTGAGACCGACCGCGTCGCACCCTTCGAGGAACCTCACTCCGGGCAGTTCGCGCACGCGGTCCCGCAGGTACGCCTCGAGTAAGGGTCGGCTCGCTCCCAACACCGTCAGCCCCGAGGTGCCCGGCCGGAACCGGTGGCCGCCGAAGTAGAGGCGAGTGTCGGCCAGCATGTCGCCGACCGGCACCCCGCGACCGGTCAGCCCGCGCGTGATCCCGGGGAACAGCTCCTCGAGCGCTTCGCCGCCGCGGGCCAGCAGGCCGTGGACGTGCCGCCCCTGCGGAACGCCCCGCCGGTGTTCGGCGCCCGTCGGGAGCTCGTCCCGCTCGACGACGACGACCTCGGAGCACGCGTCGGCGAGCACGCGCGCCGCGAGCAGTCCGGCGACGCTGCCGCCCAGGACGACGGCCCGGTCACTCCCTGTCGTGGTCATCCCGACCTCCCCTGCTCCTGTGGGAGTGAGGTTGGGCCGGCGAGCTGTTCGGTCACCAGTTCATGTGCTGCTCGGTCCTGCTCAGGCCTGTCCGTACACCTCCTGGTCCCACAGCCACGAGACGATGCGTGCAACGCCCTGGGTGAGGTGGCGGCGATAGGTGCTGAACGGGAGTCCGAGCGCTGCCGCCGCGGCCTCCTGTGTGCCAGCCGGCCGCACGTACGTGGCCGTCACGGCGCGAAGAAGTGTGTCGTCACGCGGATGCCGGGCCAGGGCGTCAACGGCGTCCCGCAGCGCCGCCTCGAGCGTTCGGGCGCCTGGCCGGCCGTCCGGGGTCCGGTCGGTCAGCAGCCGAGTGCGGACCAGGGGGTTGCGGGCCAGCAGGTCGGGACGACGCAGGTCGCGCAACCCCTGGCGGACGGCGGCCTCGAAATCCGCCTGGGAGAGGACCACGACCTTGGCCTGACGACGCGGCGGCTCGATCCCCACGTCCTGTGCGAGCGCCCGCTCGGTCCACAGTTCGATCCAGGCATCGACCGGCACCGCGCGGAAGTCGTGCGCGAAAAGGCCGAACCGCCGCGTGCCCACGGTGAAGTCGGCGCCCTCGGCGCGGGGCATGTCCGCGGCGGCGAAGTAGTCGTTCCAGCGGTCCGGCGCAGCCAGGGCGAGGAAGTCCCAGGCCAGGCGTGGTGTGGTGAGCTGGTGTTGCAGCGTGAGGATCGGGGTGGCGTTCAACGTGGGAGAGGGGTCCTGGTAGGCCTGCCCGTCCACGATGAACCGGCACAGCGAGACGGTCTCCCCCGGGCGGGGCGGAGACGCGCGGTGGGCGAACGCCCACGCCGCGCGGGCACCAGGATCGGCCTCGCGGGTCGCGGCTGCGGCGGCGGTGAGGTCGACGATGCCCAGCAGACCCAACACCGCCTCGTCCTGACCACGGACCACCCAGAAGCCGCCCGGCTGCTCGTGCAGCCAGCGTCGGGCGAGGGCCGCCGATGCGGCGCCCTCCCAGGTCCGGACGAGGTCCACCATCGTCTCCTCGTCCGTAGGCCGCGCCCGGTCGGGGTAGTGGTCGCCCCACGAGCCCCAGTCCACCGGCGACAGCACGCTCCGCACCTGCCGGAACAGGAACTTCAGGTCGAAGATGGCCCGCTGCTGCGCCCGTCCGGTGGTTGTGCGGAGGCGAGACGAGGCGTGTGCGCGAACCCTGCGGAACACCTGCCCGTAACTGTCGGGATCCCGCCACCGCAGATCGGCGTCCAGGGCGTCGCGGGCCAAGTCGTGCGGGGCCAGCCCGTCGGTCCGCGCCTGGACGAAGGACAACGAACGCAGCCAGTCGAAAAGGTCGTGGGCGTCGTCGAAGCCCAGGACGTCCCGCAGCAGGGCCTCCGTCGTCGTGCGAGCCAGCGCGCAGACCGCCAGCGCACGGCGGTGCCCGTCGTCGGGCACCGTCTCGACAAATCGCTCCAGCAGTGCGTCGACCGGGTCCGGTGGCAGGTTCCGCCCCACCGTCCCGCCTCTCGAGACGACGTCGGCAAGCAACGCCAGCCCCAGCGGATGGCCGTAGCTGACCTCGACGAGCCGCGCGTGCAGTCGCTCGTCCACGCCGACCGCCGTCAGGTAGGCCCGGCTGTCCTCCGGGTCAAGGTTGCGCAGCGACACGATGCGGACCAGGTCCCGCCAGGCCGTGTCGACCCGCCAGGCGCGGGAGGGCGGGTTCCGGCTCGCCAGCACGGTCAGCGCGGTCGCCGGCAGCCGGGGCAGGAGCCGCGTGCGCACCCAGTCGTCGAGGGGCAGCAGAGAGTCGTAGGAGTCCACCAGCATCACGACCTGCCTCGAACCACCCGTGCTGGCGGAGATCGCGCCGTCCCCGGGAGGGACCTCCAGGTGGTCCGCGAGAGCGCTCAGCACGGCCACCGGCGACGGGGTCAGATCACGGCCGTCAACATGCGCCACGATGGCGCCCCCTGTGACCGCGATCTCCTGGAACACGGCGAGCAGGCTGCTCTTGCCGATCCCTCCCGGGCCATGCACGTGCAGGACCGAGAACGGCGCCTCAGAGGCGTCAATCGCGGCCCGGAACAGCTCGACCTCGGCCGCGCGACCGACGAAGACCCGCCGCCGACGATCGGCCAAGACACCGCCGAGCGTGCCGGGAAAGGGCGCGTCCCCACCCGCCATACAGGGACCGTATCTCGGTGTGCGGGCTCCGGGGAGGCCCGCGCACGGCGCTTCCGGCCGTGATGCCCCCACCCCGGGGCGGTGACGAATGGGGAATGCTCCGTGCCGCCGCCGTTGTCCGGCTAGTGTTCGACCCCTTCACGCCGCTCCTTCACGGGACGAGCCAGACCCGCCACATCGCCGCGGGTCCGACAGCGGATCCCCGTGGACGAGGGCGAAGTCGGCCGGGCCGCCCTCGCGGATGCCCCCGCGTCGGCCTCACTGAGCAATTGCCCGCCGTTCCCTGCCGCGGCGGCGAGCACCTGCCACGGCTCCAGGCCGCTTCGACGAGACACTCGATCTCCTGCCGACCATGCGGGGAACCGCGAGGTGCTGCGCGCGCACGCGGGCGACGTCCGAGAGGCCGGTATGCGCCGGCTGCTCGAGGGGGGTGGTCGCAAGGAGATCCAGACGATGGTCGCAAGCGTCTGGCTAACCCCGTCCTAGAGTGAGCGCCCCAGGTGTGCAGTCGCGGCGGCATCGGCAAAGCCCTCTAACGAGCCTCGCACCGATGTCGCCGCCGATCGCCTTGCCCATGGCCACGACGTGCGGAGATCGCCGGCTAGGCAGGTGAGAGGCGAACCTCTTGAAAGTAACTACGGGTATTGACTTGATCTCGCTCTGTAGCAAACCTTGAGGGGCGCGGGGGCGCGGCCAAGCAGACGGCCATCACTCCGACCGTCACTGGAGCATCGGGTGCCTCTTCCCCACCCAGCATCCCCCTCGTCCGGCGCTCACCCTGGCCTCGGCAGCGCCACTGAGCCGCCACCGCACTCCGGCGGCCCGTGGGGCACCTGCCTGGACCAACGCTGTCGCTGGTGCGCTGACTGCCCCTCGTGCCTCGGCGGCACCGCCCGAATGCCCACCGACTTCCGGGTCGTCCACCACGCCGACGGGGCCCTGACCGCCTGCTGCACCCGCTGCGAGGGCAGGGGCACCCTGGGGTGTCACCCCGCCAGTCCAGCAGCCGTGTAGAGGCCGCTTAACAAATAGGCACCTCGCGTCGCTGGTCGGACCGGACAATGCCGGGTAGGCAGGTGCTACGGCTTCCAGACACGCGCTTGGCGTTATCTGGGCTGGTGAGGGGCGGAGGACCGCTGTCAACTTGGGGGCAACGCGGACGTCCTCGAGGGAGGGCAGCATGAGCACCAAGCGCGACAAGGCGTGGAAGTGGGTCGAGGGCCTGCTGCAGGCCGCCGCGCCCGACGGAGTGTCATATCCGGTGTTGGAGGCAGTCCTGCGCGACGTGCCATACGACGACCCTTACGAAGTGGTCAATGACTGGACCAAGGCGGGACGCCTGATCGTCACGAACGGGGAGCACCGCCTTCAGTCCCGCCGCTACACCGTGAGGACGCCCACGGCTGAGCACTGAGGACGGACCAGTGGACCGCAGGGTCTCCTGGACGGACGTCGAGACGCTGGTCAATAAGGCCTGAGCGCCCGTCGGAGGTGCCGCGGAACGTCCGAGCACCCGGCGACCCTCAGCTGACGAAGGCGACCAACCGGACGACTTGACCGGTCACGTGCTCCGGTTACTGGAAGCAGCCCTCGATAGAGCCACCATGACTCCGGGAGAACTCGCTGAGGACCGCTCCCACGGGGACGCCGCGCTCCGCGGCCTCCGCGAACGCGCTTTGCAACTCCTCGGCGCGGCCCCCGGGTTGACCGGCGAAGCTCGAGTTGACAAGCGCCTGGCAGCTCGCGGGCGAACTTGCGGCCAATGCGGGAGCACTCAATCCGAGCGTCAGCGCCGACATCGAGAGTAGAACAAGCAGTGATCGTCTCATGGCGATCCTCCAGGCCAGCAAACCTCCTGCTCACCGTATGCCTACGCGCGCGTGTGGGATAGCCCGAGGTCTTGAGCCGCTGGTCGTCGCGCCGGCGCACAGCGACGTACCAACGACCAGCCGAACTGCCACGGGTCACACTGACCTGGCCGACGGCTCGTTCACAGCGGAAGTCGCGAGCGATCCCGATGGTGACCGAGCAGGGCGAGCTGGCTCGGCGGTGAGCCGGTTGTCGACGGCCACGCGATGCACTCCTCCCTCGGTCGATGCCCGAGGGGAGTCGCCTCCGGTCCGCCGTCCTAGATTCGGACGAGTCGGGAGCACTCGGCGAAGCCACGGCTCAGTGGCACGTCACGGGGGGCCGCAGCCGCTCCGGCGGCACCTTTGGCACGTGCCGGCGTGCTTGGGGCGGCGGTAGTCGCGGAGGAACTCGATGGTGACCGGGTCGCCGGGTGCGAGGGCGGCGAGCTGCTCGGCGGTGAGTCAGTCTTCGACGGCGACCTTGCTGCACGTGGAATGTGCGCCCGGCTGAGGGCCACACCAGGCCAACCATCGGTGACGACAGGCGGCCCCGGATCGAGTGAAGCGAGCCGTGGCCGGAAAGCCAACCCCGAATGCGGTGAAGCCTCTCCTCGCCGGCATGCCCCATGTCGGTACCGCCCAAGACGGAGGGAAGAACAATGCGCCACAGGAGAGCTGCACTGGCCGTGACCGCCCTCGCGATCGGCGCTACCCTGCAGATGTCGGGGGTGGCGTCGGCTCTGCCCCCACATCACAGCCGCGTAATCTGCCACCTGGGAGGCACCCAGGGCCTGGACGTGGACGATACGGGCCCGACGGCTGTGCCGGGAACATCGGCGGCTTCGTCTATACGCCCACGGGCGCGTGCGTTGAGGTCAACCAAGGGCCCTTCGACGAGTTCGAGTGCGGCGTCTTCCCGGAGGAGTAGCAGTTCGCTGAGCCGCCAGAGCCCCGCCGCTCACACCGCGATCGGCGGGGCTCGACGTCTCATCACAAAAGCAGCCCTGCGGTTCAGCCGCTCCCCTTGTTTGGTCGCACCCGCTCCGGCGGCACCGTCGGCACGTGCCGGCCCCGGCCCCCAGGCGGGGACGGTCAGCGCGCCCAGCGACCGGGCGACCAACTTGTGATTCGGCGGCACCGTTCCGGCTACTCCTCTACGGCGACGCCTTCGGTTTAAGCAGCCAGGTCGGGGGTGTCGCCCGCGTCCCTCCTCCACCGCATCGCCCGACGCTCCTGGGGCAGCGTCCCGCCCCAGATGCCGTACCGGTGATCGGCGGCCAGGGCGTAAGCCAGACAGGGTCCCGCGGCTCACAGTGTCGGCACGCTTCGACCGCCATGTGCGCCACTGGGCCGTGGGGGTCCTTCCCATCGGGCCACCACGCCTCGGCGTCGATGGTCTGGCAGGGGACGGGCCCGACCTGCTCGAGTGCGTCGCGCAGCGCCAGCCATTGCGCCGCCGCCGTTGCCGGCACAGGCCAGCTATCCGGTTCCGGCGCGGTCAGCCCCGGCTCGCCCGAGGGAGTGACGTGTCGCAACGGGACCGAGACGTCTGCGCCCCGGTGCGCCATCGTCAGTGACGTGACCTTCATGGCAATCGCGGTATACCCCTACGCCGACGTGGAGCGGGCGACCGTGGCGCTGCGCGGGGAGCTGCGCCGACAGGCAGCAGCTCAGTGCCTCAACATCGACTGGTCGACGCTGACCGTCGCGGGGCCGAGCGAAGACCCCGGCGCGCACGGGCAGAACTGGTATCAGTGGACGGCCTCGGTCAGCGTGGGCTGACGCAGCGCCCCGACTGTCGGTTGTTCGGTCGGGACAGACACCAGAACCGACCGGCGGTGGCCTCGGGCGAGGGTCGTAGGTGCCCGCGGCAGGTCACTGGTCGGGGGCGCTCAACACCGGCTTCGGCCCGGATGCCGATATCTGGGTCATGAACCCCGACGGCTCCAACCCGACGCCCATCACCGGCGACTGCGGATCATCACCCTCGTGCCCAAGTGGTGAGATCGAACCCGACTGGGGCCCCGCCCCACAGTGACTCATGGGGCCTCATCGGCCCCCGGCTCGACCTACCGCCGCCCTAGGCAGCGGCCGTTTCTTCGCACGATCAGCTGGCGGGCGACTGGCCGCTGGGCGGTCCGGTCAGGTAGGCGAACCGGAACTTGCCGACCTGCACCTCGTCGCCGCCGGCGAGCGCGGCGACGTCCACAGGTCTCCGGTTGACGTAGGTGCCGTTCAGACTGCCGACATCGTGCACGGAGAAGCCACTGCCTTCGCGACGGAACTCGACGTGGCGGCGGCTGACCGTGACGTCATCGAGGAGGATGTCGCTGTCGGGATGCCGCCCCACCGTGGTGACGTCCCGGTCGAGCAGGAAGCGGCTGCCGGCGTTGGGGCCGCGCTTCACCACGAGCAGCGCCGAGCCAGCGGGAAGGGACTTCACCACAGTCTGGGCATCCGCCAGGACCTCGGGCAGGTCGTCGTCTGCTGCGAGCACGTCACCGCCCACCCGCAGGATCACGGTGGTGAACTCACCGGGGTCGCCCTCCGCGAGCGCCGCGCCGCACTCCACGCAGAAGCGACTCCCCTCGGGACTCTCGTGGCCACATCGCGTGCGATGCATGCGCTCCTCCTTCGGTGAAAGGTGGTCACCATGCGGTCGAGGGTCGCCCCGAAGCCACCGCGCGGGTAGAGGCAGAGTCTCGCCTGACCATCGCGAATCCCACGGCGCCGGGGCGACGGCATGTCCGCGGAGGCAGCAAGCCAACGCTGCGCTTCACACGGACGCCGTCTCCGATGAGCTTCAGGGGCCCGGGAATCGCGGAGCGGAGCTCCGACTTCCTCGGCCATCCGCCCACAACGAACGCGACGTCAGCTCTTCCGCGCCGGCTGGTTTCGAGGAGGCGCGGCGGTCAATTCGTCGCCGACCGCGACCGCAACGCCGACGCCTGAGTCCTGGCCTCAGCCTCTCGGCACCGCGGGCAGCGCTTGACCTCGCGGTCGGTCAGCCCTTCGGCACGGCGGCGCTCGGCGTAGGCGGGGTGCGTGGAGCGGGTTGCAGCCAGCAGAGGACCACGGTGCGCAGCGCACGATTGAGCTGGTAGTCGCCGGAGCGGTTGAGCCGGTGGCGGACGGTCTTGCCCGAGGACGCGGGGATCGGGGTGGTGCCGGCGAGCATGGCGAACGCCGCGTCGTCCCGGCAGCGGCCGAGGTGGGACCAGGCGGTGAGCACGGTGGCGGCAACGATCGGGCCGACCCATCGAGCTCGAGCAGGTCCGGCCGCCAGGAGCGCACGATGGCGCGGATGGCCTTCTCGTGACCAGCCGCCAGCCCATCAGAAGTGAACTGACCCGGTGCTCACAGTCAGCGCAGTCTTACGGGCGCCAAGACTCGTCGTAGTCGGGGTGCTCCGCGTAGGGCAGGGCGAGTAGTCGCACGACAGCGTCCGTCTGTACGCGGAGAAGAAGTGCGCCCGGCTCGTGAGGATCAACGCCACAGAGCTGGAGGATCCGTCGCTTGCTCTCGCACTCGGCCAGTACGCGCGCCGCCATCGACTGAACCGACGCCCAGCTGTGCCCACCGGGAACGAGGTTGCCCAACCACGTCGGGGATCGCAGAGACAGCTCCGCCTCTTGGGCTTGCCTCAGCAGATCACGTGCGGCTGTCTCATCATCTGCGATGCGGGCATGGATGAAGTGGGCCAGGGCGCTCATGCACCCATCGTGACGCCTGTATGAACCGCCCCGGCGAGGCGGGAGAGTCTGGTCCGCCCCGGCTTCGGCGGACTCGAGTAACTGGAATCCCGGCCACTTGACCCCTGAGGAGGGTTCGTGGGCAGGCGTGGTTGTCCGCCGGAAGGTGCTCGACCTGGTCGAGGCGGGGGGGCCGGTCGCCGACGTCGCGCGCGATCTCGGCATCAGTGCCGAGTCGATCTACCCCTAGCGGCGGCAGGACCGCATCGATCGGGGCCTGCAGGCGGGGCTGACCAGCGCCGAGAAGTCGGAGCTGACCGCGGCCAAGCGCCGCATCGCCAAGCTGGAGGCCGAGCCGGCCATCCACCGCCTGGCTAGCGAGCTGTTGGGGAAGGTGATGTTCGCCGACCAGGGTGCTCTGCGCCCCTTCTCATCCGGTCCCCCATGGGAAGTGATCGGCTCCGACCGAGCCCGGCGGTTCTCCTCTCGGAGCACAGGGGCCGATCCCCATCATGCGGAGCTCCTGCCGTCCGGAGAACCGTCGGAAGCGCCTGCATCCGTCGGCGGGCGTCCACCAGCGGCGGCGATGCCCCCAGTAAGGGGGAGACGACCCGGTCCGGACCGTGACCGGTGGCCGCGTCCTGCCGACGGTGTGACGCATGACACTCCCGCACCTCGACTCGGCCCCGGCCGCGGCACCGCCTGTCGCCTACCTTGCCGCTCGCAGCCGCGCCCACGGCCCTACCGCACCGCTGTGGCACGCGGTGCAGCTGAACCGGCCGTTCGCTGGGATCCTCGGCGCCTGCGAGCTCTCCCTGTGCGGATCGTTGGTCCGGATCATGGCCTACGTCCCATGGCCGACAGCGGTCCGCGACGTCTGCCCCGCCTGCATCACGCTCGCCCGCTGAAGCCGCCCCCGCACACCGGCCGCCGGGCGGCCGGACCGGAGGCGACCTCCAGCCGAGCACGGACGGCGCCGCCTGCCCATTGTCCGATGTGCAAGCTTCGATGCGCGGGGACTAGAACCGCCGCGAGGGGAACGCCTTGAGAAGTTGAGGATCCTCGTCGCTGGAGTGACCGTTCAGGCACTCGAAGCTCACCGCAGTCCCAATCCTGACGCCGAGGGAGCGGATGGCGACCCTCCAGCGGACCGTCCCCAGGGCGGGTCGATCGTCATCGAGTGACCGGGTGGTCAGGCAGATCAGGCACCGCCGCTCAGTCGTCCGGTACTCGACCGTGCCCTCATCAGTCGAGACATCCGCAGCGCTGCTATTCACCTACCTCGTATCGGCAGCGCAAACCGAGATCCATCGGGACTGGCTCGGGATCGGTTGACTCCTTACCTGTGGAGCAGCTCGTCATTGGGCAAGCATGTTGCGGCGCAGCACGGTCACGGCCGCGGGAGATCCGCTCCCTCCTCCCGGCGCGGCCGCAGCTCCATCCGCGAACCCCGGGACTCGAGTGGCGGCGGGCCGAGCGACACCGAGCAGCCGCGGTCCAGCCGCCGTATGTCGTGCTAAGGCAGGCGGAAGGCACGTCGGCGGAATCGCCATCGCTCTCCCTGAACTACTCGTCCGCGAAGTCAGGTGAGAACACTCCGGTGCCTCAATTGGCCCGTTGCCACTCGATTCCGAAGTCGTCGGTGAGGGTGTCGGTACCGGCGTCGTAGTGGTAGCCGATGGCGATGCGCTTCGCGAAGACCCCGCCTCCATCCAGGCAGACGCCGGGGCCGACGAGGACGATGCCGTCACCGTCCACGAAGCCGGGACCGGAGACCCGAGCGGGGCCGCCCTCGCATGCACTGGTGGCGGACTCGTCGAAGTAGGTCACCGCGTAGGCGCGGACTCCCGAACCCGTGATGTCCAGTGTCTGGCTGCTCCCGTCGGTGTCGACCGAGACCCACGTGCCGGCCAGTGGCCCGCCGGCCGCCGAAGCAGGCGGTGCGAGCACGGCACCGGCGGCCGCGAAGGCCACCATGAACGCTGTCGAGAGGAATGCCCTGTTCATCGACTTACGCCCTTCTTCGGTTGGTCGGCAGCGGAGCATCGTGCAGGTAGCCGCCGAGGCGGGCAAGGGTTCTGCGCGTCAGGCCGAAGCGAAATGCCTGGCCAATATGATTCCTGAACCGTCCCGAATCTAATGGGAATGCTCCGAACTCTTCTCCGTCGCCCCTCCCTACGCGCCAATCACGCCGATGGGCGCCCAGGATTGGGGGACGAAGATGACGGGACGACCTGTGAAAACTCATCAGGGTGGCCTTGACGATCACGGTGCGGGGAAGCCGTTCGTGAAGGGGTGGTCAAGGCAGTCCCGGCCCAGATGCGACCGATGATCAAGCGGGAGGAAGCAGGTCACGTGGGCCCGTTCACCCTGGCGGCGAGTCCCTGGAGAACACGTACGCGATCATGGGCCCCGCCATCCCCGCTGGCCGGACGCCCGTGTGCAGGTCTGTACCCGGGGATGTGTGGCGGCCCTATCCTGCGGGCCTCCGCTCCGGCCGGCCGGTCGGCACCGAGGCTCCCGAGGGAGGTCTGTGCCCCCGCAGCCTCCTCCCGTCGGCGCTCGTCGCACCGCAGGGACCGCGCTCCCCGTCGGGACCCTCACCCTCCTGTTCACCGACATCGAGGGCTCCACGCGACTGCTGCAGCAGGCGGGTTCTGCCTACGGTCGGCTCCTCGACGACCACCGCCGGCTCCTGCGGGCCGCCTTCGATGCGCACTCCGGACGCGAGGTCGACACCCAAGGTGACTCGTTCTTCGTCGCCTTCACCAGTCCCGGTCAGGCCGTCGCCGCCGCGGCCGAGGCCCAGCAGGCGCTGGCCGACCACACGTGGCCTCCGCCGTTCAGGGTCCGCGTCCGGATGGGACTGCACACCGGCGAGGTCACGGAGGAGCACGGCTCCTACGTCGGCGTGGCCGTTCACCTCGCGGCACGCATCGCCGCCGCCGGGCACGGCGGCCAGATCCTGCTGTCCGACGCGACGGCGGCACTGGTGCGCGGCGAGCTGCCCACCGGAGGTGTGTTGCACGATCTCGGGGAGCACCGGCTCAAAGACTTCGCCACCCCCGCGCACCTGTACCAGCTCGATTTACCGGGCCTGCCGACGACCTTTCCGCCGATCCGTGCGTCCACGCGCCGCTTCCGTCTGCCGACCCCGTCGGGCTCCACCGTCGGGCGGGACGAGCGACGTGCGCGACCTCGCTGCGCTGCTCGCCAACCCGCGAACGCGGCTGGTCACCATGACCGGCCCGGGAGGCATCGGGAAGACCCGTCTCGCGGTGGAAGCGGCACATGCGGTGGCGGCCGAACTGCCCGGCGGCGTCGTCTTCGTGCCGCTCGCCACGGTCGACGATCCGTCGCTGGTGCTCGGCGCGATCGCCGACGCGGTGGGCGCGACGACGCGACCCCGGTCAGGACGCCCTCGCGAGCCTGGCCACCGCCCTGGGCGACGACCGGACGTTGCTCGTGCTGGACAACCTCGAGCAGGTCGTCGACGCGGCCGGCGACCTCGCGGAGCTGATCGAGCGGGTGCCGGGAGCCGTCGTCCTCGCCACGAGCCGCTCGGCACTGCGGCTGCGGACGGAGCAGCAGTTCCCCGTGCAGGCCCTGGACCGCTCGGCATCGGTCCGGTTGTTCACGGAGCGGGCGGTCGCCGTGCGCCCCGGCTTCTCCGCCGTCGGGGACGACGAAGCCGTCGTGGCCGAGATCTGCCGGCGCCTGGACGGGCTGCCCCTGGCGATCGAGCTGGCCGCCGCCCGCGTCCGCGTGCTCGCACCCCGAGCGCTGCTGGCCCGCCTGAGCGAACGGCTCGACGTCCTCGGCAGCGGCCCGGTGGACCTTCCCCAGCGACAACGCACGCTGCGGGCGACCATGGACTGGAGCCACGGCCTTCTCCAGCCGCACGAACAGGCGCTGTTCGCCAGACTCGCCGTCTTCGCGGGGAGCTGGAGCCTCGAGGCCGCGGAGCGCATCTGCGGGCGGGCCGGAGAGCCCGACGTGCTCGACACCCTGACCGCCCTGGTGGACGCCAGTCTCGTGGTGCCCGACGACGCACCCGAGCCGCGGTTCTCGATGCTCGAGACCGTGCGGGTCTACGCCGGCGACCAGCTGTCGGCATCGCCCGACCGGCGGGAGACGGAGCAGCGGCACGTCGCCTGGCTGCTCGACCTCACGACGGATCTGGTCGGGGCCCGCGGCGGCGGGTACCGGCTCGCGCGCGAGCGTCTCAACCGGGAGCAGGCGAACCTCCGCGCGGCCGTGCAACGGCTCCTCGACGGCGGCGACGTCGACACGGTGGCTCTCCTCATCCGCAACGCGGCGACGTACCTCCGGTACCGGGGAGCCGAGACCGAGGCGAAGGGGTGGGTCGACGCAGCCCTCGCCCGGGCACATGGCGCCTCCCCGGCCGTGCACGGCCGCCTCCTGGTCCTCGGGGCGGTCCTGGCGTCGGTGCTCGGGGACCGCGCATCGGTTCCCGGACTGCTGAGCGAGGGCGAGGCTCTGCTGCCCGAGGACGCGGAGCACGAGCTCGACCGGGCGTTGGCGACCATTCCTGGCATCCAGGTCGCCGTGGATCGCGGACTGCCGGAGGGTGCTCGGGCGGCCGATGCGGCGCTGGCCCGGTTCACCGCCCTCGGATTCGAGATCGGCCAGGCGCTCATGCACCTCGTGCGCGGCGACCTCGCCCTGGCCATGGGCGAGCCCGATCCGGCCGCGGGGCACTACCGGTCCGCGGTCGCCCTGTCCGAGGAGCTCGGCGAGGAAGGCATGCTCGGACGGGGCCTCAGCCAGCTCGGCCTCTGCCAGCTGGCCCAGGGCGACCTCCCCGCCGCACGCCGGTCCCTGCTCGAGGGTGCCCGTGTCAACCGTCGCAGCGGTCGGCCGACCAGCATGGCCTACGCGCTCGAGGGGCTTGCCGCCCTCGCCCTGGCGGAGGACCGGCCGGCCGTCGCCGCCCGCAACCTGGCCGTCGCGGCCGCCGCTCGTGGCGTCGAGGCTCTTCCGCTCCAGCCGGCCGTCGCTCCGCTGGTCGAGCGGCTCTCCACCCGTGCGCGCGAGATGCTCGGCAACGAGCGGTTCGACCGAGAAGGAGCCGATGCGCGTCGCTGGTCCCTGCCCGAGGCCCTGGACCGTGCGCTGGCCGAGCTCGCCGCACCGGCGTCCGCACGGAAGGACTGAGCAGAGCGACATGGCCGATCTGGACCTCACCGAGCTCGGGGCCCGTTTCGGCGGCTCCCAGCCGCTGAAGGCCTACGTCGCCGTTCCCGACGGCGACGGGCCGTGGCCCGGCGTCGTCATGGTCCACGAGATCTTCGGCCTGGACGGCGTCATCCGTGGGCACGCCGATCGGCTCTCGCGCGCCGGGTACCTCGTCGTGGCCCCCGACCTCTTCAGCGCAGGCGGCGCACGGCGCTGCCTGCGCGCGACCATCCGCGCGATGGCGGCCGGGGAGGGCCGGCCCTACGCCGACATCGAGGCGGCACGGGCATGGCTGCTGTCCGCACGGCGAACTGCACCGGCAGGATCGGGGTGATGGGCATCTGCCTGGGCGGTGGCTTCGCGCTGATGGTGGCCGCATCCGGATACGAGGCGGCGTCGGCGAACTACGGACACCTGCCCCGGGATCCGGAGGCATCCCTGTACGGCGCCTGTCCGATCGTCGCGAGCTTCGGCGGCCGTGACCGCACCCTTCGCGGCGCCGCCGGACGACTCGAGGCGACGCTGGACCGGCTCGGCGTCGAGCACGACGTGAAGGAGTACCCGTCCGCGGGTCACGCCTTCCTCACGCCGCCCGAGGCGCTCCCTCGCCCGGTACGCCCGCTGCTCCGGGTAGCGGGCATCGGCGCCGACCCGGTGGCGGCCGAGGACGCCTGGCGGAGGACGGAGGCGTTCTTCCGCGAGCACCTCCAGCGGTCCTGACCCGGCGGGCATTGCCGACACCAGGCAGGATTTCCGGGTGACTGCCGACCACGGACCCCTCTCATGACGCTGCGCGCGGCCCTCGTCGGCGCCGGCGCGGTGGCCACCCGCCACGCCCGCGTCCTCTCCGGCTTCGACGACGTCGAGATCGTCGCCGTCCACGATCGCGAACCGGCCCGCGGCCGACGCTCATGGCCACGACCTATGGCGTCCCCGTGGCCGACGACCTCGCCGGGCGTCCTGAAAGCCCGCCCCGACGCGGTCTGGCTCTGCGTGCCGCCCTTCGCCCACGGCGACCTCGAGCTCGCGGTGATCGCCGCCGGCCTGCCGTTCTTCGTGGAGAAGCCGCTCGCCGCCGACCTGAAGGCCGCGGAGACGGTCGCCGACGCCGTCGCCGCGGCCGGCCTGCCCACGGCGACCGGCTACCACTGGCGGCACCTGGACACGGTGGCCCGTGCCCGACCGCGCTGGACGGCAGGACCGTCCGGCTCCTCGACGCCCGCTGGTGGGGCACCACTCCCCCGCCCGCGTGGTGGAGCCATGCCGACACCTCGGGCGGGCAGATCGTCGAGCAGGCCACCCACGTGCTCGACGTCGTCCGGCTCCTCGCCGGCGAGGTCGACGAGGTCGTGGGAGCGAGCGCGGCATCGTCGAACCATGACCGCGACGTCCCCGACGCCACCGCCGCCGTCCTCCGCTTCGCGAGCGGCGCCGTGGGCACGGCCAGCACCTCGTGCGTGCTGCCCGCCCCGACCGCGGCCGGACTCGACCTCGCGGCCGACGGGCTCGCGGTCAGCCTGACCGAGACCACGCTGCGGATGACCGCCCCCGACGGCTGGACGCACGCCAGCGAGCCCCTCGTCGACGCACGAGAGCCGTCGACCGGGCGTTCGTCGACCTGCTCACGACCGGGGTGAGAGCACCCGGACTCGTCGACGTCGCCGAGGCGCTGCGCACCCACCGGCTGGCCTGCGCCATCACCGAGGCGACGAGCACCGGCCGCACGGTCCGGGTCGACCGCATGAGCCGCCCGAAGATCCGCACGCTCGTCGTCCCCCGGGCCGGGGAGATGGAGATCCGGGAGACCGAGGAAGGCGGAGCTCTGCCGACGGCCGGTTCCGCGCGCAGACGCTGTTCACCGGGCTGTCCGCCGGCACCGAGCTCACCTGGTACCGCGGCACCAGCCCGTACTTCGCCGCCGGCTGGGACACCGAGCTCGGCCTGTTCGACCGCGGCCGACCCGTCCCAGCAGTTCCCGGTGACCAAGCTGGGCTACATGGAGGTCGCGCGGGTGACCGACACCCGCACCGCCGCGGTGCCCGAGGGCGCGCTCGTGGCGATGACCTACGGCCACACGACCGTGCACCACGGCGACCCGGTGACCGAGCACGTCGTGCCGCTGCCGGCCGACCTGGACCCGGTGCTCGGCATCTACGCGGCCCACCTCGGGCCGATCTGCCTCAACGGGCTGCTGCACGCCGCGGCCGAGGTCGGCGGCGCGGAGATCGGCGACGGCGTCCGCGGCCGGCTCGTGGTCGTGACCGGCGGCGGGCTGATCGGCCTGCTGGTCGGCCTGGCCGCGCGAGCCCACGGCGCGGCGGAGGTCGTGGTGGTCGACCCGACGCCCGAGCGCCGGGCGGCGGCGGAGGCGCTCGGTCTGCAGGCCGTCGACGACACCGACGACGTCGCCCGCACGCTCAAGCTGCGGTGGCGGCACGGTCCGGCCGACCACGGGGCGGACGTCGCCTTCCAGTGCCGCGGTCAGGACCGGGCGCTGGCGACGGCGCTGCGCTCGCTGCGGCCGCAGGGCACCGTCGTCGACCTCGCCTTCTACACCGCCGGGGCGGAGGCCGTCGCGCTCGGCGAGGAGTTCCACCACAACGGCCTGTCGGTGCGGTGCGCCCAGATCGGGCGGGTGCCCCGCGGCCTGGCGCACCGCTGGGACCGCCGTCGGCTCTCCACCGAGACGCTCGCCCTGCTCACCGAGCACGGCCGCACGGTCCGGAAGGCGCTGCTCACCGACGTCGTCCCCTTCGACGACGCCCCGATGCTGTTCGCCGAGCTGAGCGACCGACGGCGGCACGTGCTGTCGGCGGCCTTCGCCGTCGACCAGCAGGAGGGTTAGGCCGCGCCCCGACCGAGGCGGTCCAGCAACGTCCCCGGCCGGTCGGTGATCACGGCGTCGACCCCCAGCCCGAGCACGAACGCCATGTCGTCCGGCTCGTTCACCGTCCAGACGTGCACCTCGGTGCCGGTGGCGTGCGCCCGCTCCACCAGGGACGGGTACCGGCGCAGCACGGCGAGGCTCGGGCCGATCGCGGTGGCGAGCCCGGCAGCGACCGCGAAGGCGCCCGTCGCCGGCAGCCGCCGGAACAGCTGCACGGTGGGCACCAGGGGCGCCATCACCTGCACCCGGCGCAGCGCCGTCGACGAGAAGCTCATCACCCGGACGCCCGGCCGTCCGCCGCGGTCGACCGGCTTGACCCCGTCGAGCAGGCCGAACCGCCGGAGGTCGGCGATCAGCGCGCGTTCGACCCGCGCCGAGTGCCGGGTCGGGTGCTTGGTCTCGATCGCCAGGCGCACGTCGCCCGGGCTGCTCGTCACGTAGTCCAGCAGCCGGTGCAGCGTGAGCACGCCCTGCTCGCTGCGGTCGGGCTCGTCCTCGGGAACGTGCCGGCCCGCAGGCGCGAGCCAGGTCGGCGGACGGGTCACGCGCGCTCCGAACGAGTGCTGGTCGAGGTCGGCCAGCGTCAGCGCGGACACCACGCCCCGCCCGGTCGAGGTCTGGTCGATGCGCCGGTCGTGCACGCAGACGAGGACGCCGTCCCGCGTCATGCGGACGTCGCACTCGACGGCGTCGGCGCCGATCCGCACGGCCTGCTGGTAGGCCGCGAGCGTGTGCTCCGGGGCGTCGGCGGACGCGCCGCGGTGACCGACGACCTCGACGCCGGCGGCCGTCATTCGACCGTCGCGACCGCCGCCTGCAGCCCCCGGGAGCTCGCACGGGCGACGACCTCGTCGTAGAGACGCTCGTAGGCGCCGGCCATGACGTCCGGGGCGAACCTGCGGACGGCGTCGGCCCGGCACGCGGCGGGATCGAGATCCCCGACCCGCCGGAGCGCGTCGACCAGACCCGGCTCGTCGTCGGCGAGCAGCCCGGTCACGCCGTCGTCGACCAGGGACGGCAGGCATCCGCGGGCGAGCGCGACCACCGGGGTGCCGGCCATCAGCGCCTCGCAGACGGCCGTTCCGCCGGGCTCCTCCCACTGGACGGGGAAGACCGCCGCCCGGGCCGTGCCGACGAGCTCGTCCTTGGCCGGTCCCGACACGCTGCCGATCCAGCGGGCCCGGTTCCCGTCGAGCAACGGCGACACCTCCTCGAGGAAGTAGCGGACGTCGTCGTTCGCGTGCAGCGGGGACGACGGATCCGCCATCTCCCGGTCGAGGGATGCCCGGTCGGGGCAGCCGGCAACCGGTCCGGCGAGGACGATCGGCAGACCTGCGGCGCCCGCGGCCCGGACCGCCATCGCGGTGCCCTTCAGCCGACAGATCCGGCCCACGGCGATGACGTGCTCCGCCCGCCGGTCGGCCGGCACCGGCGGACCAGGGACCACCGGCACCGCCAGGGGGACGGCGCCGAGCGTCTGCCGGCGCAGCCGCTCGGGCCCGCGCGCCACCTGCGACTCCGAGACCCCGGCGAAGAAGACCCGCCCCCGGCCGTCGAAGGAGGCATAGAAGTCGGCGTTGCGGCGCAGGTCCCAGTGCAGGGTGTGCAGGACGGGCGGAGCGTGCTCTCCGCGCGCGCCGAGGACGGCCGGGCCGACCACCTCGAGGTGCGTGTGGACGAGGTCGAAGGGGGCGCCGTCGGCCGCGTGCCGTTCGACCGTCTCGACCACGACCTGCTCGTGGGCGAGCGCGACGCCGACGACCTCGGGATAGGGGCGGGACAGCCGGGCGAACTGGCCCGTGGCGAAGGCGTGCACGGCTCCGTCGGACGGCAGGTCGCTGTCGCCGACGGTGGCCAGGACGACGGTGTGCCCGCGCGCGCGCAGCGCCGTCGTCAGCGTGCCGACGACGTTCTCCAGCCCTCCGTATCCGCGCGGCGGGACGGGGAGCCACGGGCCGGCGTCCATCAGCACCTTCACCCGGAGATCACCTGCTCCCGGCGGGCCCTGTCCCGGTGCTCACCTGGGGCCGGTCCACGTAGCCGGGCACGGTGCGCATCGGCGGCCGCTCCTGGACGCCGACGTGCCAGTCGACCGCCTCGATCCCCGTCGGCGTGCGTACGTACTGCACCAGCGAGTCGCTGGGCACGGCGATGCCCGGGCACCGGGACATCGCGGTCTGCAGGATCTGGCCGGCCATGCGGCCGAGGGCGGCGTCGGACTGGTGGGAGTGGTGTCGCGTGCCGAGGTCGACCTGCGCGAGGGCGTCGATCCCGGCCAGCTCGGCCAGGTCGACCAGGAGCCCGAACTCGACGCCGTAGCCGGAGAGGAACGGCACTTGCTCGAGCACCTCACGACGTCCCGCGTACTCGCCGGACAGCGGCTGGACGAAGCCGGCGAGGTGCGGCCACAGCGCATTCAGCATCGGCCGGGCGATGAGCTCGGTGACCCGGCCGCCGCCCGTGGGCACCATGCCCTCGACCGTGTTCAGCGGCCGGTCGTAGAGCGCCTTGACGTAGCCGACCGTGGGATCGGTCAGCAGCGGGCCGAGCAGCCCGACGACGTACTGCGGGGTGAAGCTGAGCAGATCGGCGTCGACGAAGACGACGAGATCACCGTGCGTGGCGTACAGCGACTTCCACAGCGCCTCGCCCTTGCCCGGGACGACGCCGAGCTCCGGCAGGACGGCGTCGGCCCTGACCACCCGCGCACCCGCGGCGGAGGCCACCTCGGCGGTGCGGTCGGTGGATCCGCTGTCCACGACGAGCACCTCGTCCACCAGGCCGGATCGCTCCACGAGATCGGCCCGGATGGACTCGACGATGGAGCCCACGGTGCGTTCCTCGTCGAGGGCGGGCATGACGACGCTGACCGTGCACTCCTGCCGCCGCTTGGCCGCCGCGAGTTCCGCGGCATCGAACGCGTCCGCCGTATAGGTGCGGCGTTGCAGCCACTCCAGGACGTCTCTGCGCAATTCAGTCCTCCGCTCGACACCGTGTAGGGACGGTGCGGGCGCGGCCCCAGGCGGAGCAGCGAGCCCCCCACGATGCCGTGCTCCGGCGTGCGCGACGACTCCAATCACACGCCGTCACCAAGAATTCGCCGTTTCACCCCCTGCCGAGGGCGCGTCGTACACCCGGAGTGAGCGGCAGGATCAGGACCGACCGCCTCACCGACGGGCGCGGACGGCCCTCCGCACGGCCCACCCGCTGACGGCGTCGGCGGCCTGCCGCCACCGCGGCGGACGCCGCTGCTCGAGCCGGGCCAGCCGGGTCTCCAGATCGGCCAGCGTGCCGACGTCGGGGCCGACCAGCCGAGGCCGCGCGGCGAGCTCGGCGAGGCCGTCGGTCAGGCCGCCGATGAGCGTCGCCGCCTCATCCGGCCGGAGCCGAACGGTGCCGACGCAGAGATCCTCGCGCCACAGGCTGAGGTTCAGCAGACCGGACTCGGTATGCGTCGAGACCCGCACGGCCCGTCCGCCGCCCCGCGCGTCCCACGCCCAGTGCCCGTGCGCGGGCAGCACCACAGCCGTCATCTGCCCAGGTTGGCCCCGGGTAGTAGGAAGGTCAAGCAGATGCGGTCCGTGCCGGGGACGGTGCGTCTCAGGTCTGCAGCACCGAGAGGACGTTGCCCGCCGGGTCGGTGAACCAGGCGATGGCCGGTCCCTGCCCGCGGGCGATCCCCTTGTCGTCCTGGTCGAAGCCGTCGTACCGCTCGAACTGCACGCCCTTGGCGGTCAGCTCGTCGACGGCTCGATCGATGTCGTCGACGGGAAAGTTCAGGACGGTGTAGGTCGCGGGCGAGTGGTCGGGCTTGGGATAGACCATGACGTCGGTGCCGCCGCCGAGGTGCAGGGTGAGCATGCCGCCCATCTCCTGGTTCACCTCGGCCCGCAGGCCGAGGGTGTCGGCGTAGAAGCCGCGGGCCGCCTCGATGTCCGGAACGGCGAAGCCGCTGAACGCGGCGCTGTCGGCGAGCATGGTGGAACTCCTCTCCTCGTGGTGTCCACCGGTATGACCGCCGAGGCGCGCCGGACTCATCGCCGGCGCCGGGTCAGTCCGGCGTCGCGGGCAGCCCCAGCGCGGCGAACAGGCCGCTGTCGTCGTGGTCGAGAAAGCTGCTGATGTGGCTGATCCGGCCGTCCTCGACTTCGAGCACGTGCAGCGCCCACGGCGCGAAACCGCCCTCGCCGTCCGGACGCCATTGCGCCACCGCCGGTGACCCGTTGGCGGAGGTGACCAGGAGTCGGGACCCGCGACAGCCACGGCCCGGCCCGAGCATCCAGGTGCCGATGTCGTCGCGGCCTCGCAGCCACATCTCGAACGGCGGCATGTGCTGCGTGGCGTCCTCGCGCAGGAGCTGCACGAACCCGTCGATGTCGTAGCGCTCGAAGGTGTCGACGTAGCGGCCGAGCAGCTCGTTCTCGTCGTCGTCGAGCGGACGCGGCTCGGGGCGGCCACCGGCCTCGGCGAGCGTGGCGCGGGCCCGTTGCAGGGCGCTGTTGACCGAGGCCACCGTCGTGTCGAGCAGCCGGGCCACCTCCTCGGCCTTCCAGCGCAGCACCTCGCGCAGAAGCAGTACGGCGCGCTGACGGGGCGGCAGGAGCTGGAGGGCGCTGACGAAGGCCAGCCGGATCGACTCGCGGAGCACCGCCCGCTCCGCCGGATCGGCGTCGTCGGGCATGACCTGCCGGTCGAGCACCGGCTCGATCCAGGCGGTGGTCGGGCGCCGCCCGGACAGCGACGCCTCGACCGGTGGGTACGGGTCGCCCGCCAGGTCCATGGGCAGGGCGCGGCGCTTGCGGCCGGTCAGCTGGTCGAGGCAGACGTTGGTGGCGATCCGGTACAGCCAGGACCGCAGCGCCGACCGGCCCTCGAAGTCGTCGAGGGCGCGCCAGGCGCGGACCATCGTCTCCTGCACGGCGTCCTCGGCGTCGAACGAGGAGCCGAGCATGCGGTAGCAGTAGCCGGTCAGCTCCCGCCGGTGTTCGAGCAGCCGCGGGTCGAGCTGATCGGCCGGGCCGATCACGAGAGTGGTCACTGCCGAGCACCTCCAGAAGGGCGAGGAAGCCAGGAGATCACAGGGCACCGACGGAACGGGAGCCCCGGACGACGGCCGCCTGCTACTGGTACGAGATGAGCTGCGGCAGCGGATCGACCTGGGCCACCGTCTGCTCCGGCGTGAGCATCGGCTTGTCCTCGTCGTAGAAGTTCTTCCAGCCCCACCAGAGCTCGTCCTGCGCCCCGGCCTTGAGGGCCCGCCAGGTGGCCTGCTTGTCGCCCTGCCCGCCCTGGCCGTCGGCGTGCACCATGACCGCGAGCTCGTCGCGGCTCAGGTCGAGCCGGTCACGGTCGGGCAGCATGTCGAGCCGGAACTGGTGCAGCACGAGCAGCTTCTGCGGCAGCCGGTTCTCCTGCGTCAGGTCGGCCAGCCAGGTGACGACCCGGTTGACCTCCTCGACCTCGACGCCGCCGATCTGCGTCAGGTGGACCTCGTTCGCGCCCAGCCGCCACTCGGGGTCGAGCGCCAGCCCGACGTACGGGAGCTCCAGCAGGCCCCGGTACCGCTCGGCCTGGGTCAGGAAGTCGGTCCGGCCGGGCTGCAGGTCGAGGACGACGTAGAGGCCGGCCTCGCCCGCGGCCTCGACCCACGGCCGCAGCTCCTCGGCGTCCACCTCGGTGGAGTAGTTGCGGTCCGGCCCGGCGGACGACGACGCGACCGTCGCGATGACCTCGAACGCCGGCACGACCGTCGCGTCGACGAGGTCCTCGTAGGGGGCGGCGGTGCGCCGGGCCCGCTCGATCGCGGCGTCGAGTGGCTGCTCCCCCAGGACGCCCAGCGCCGACGTCCCCGGGTGCCCGTACAGGGCGACCACGAAGCTGTGCGGGAACAACGTCTGCCCGCCGGCCGGCAGCTGGACCCCGGTCGCGGCGGTCTCGGCCTTCCAGTCCAGGCCCTCCTCCGCGGCGAACGCGGTGCCGAGCACGACCACCGACGACGTCTCCGTCTCGGCGATCGCCCCGATGACGTCGGGGACGGCGCGCGGATCGGTCTCGCCGCCGGTGAGCACGACGCGGGCGCCTGCGGCCCGGGCGGTCGCGATGCCGGCGACCTCCTCCGGGGCGCCGCTGGCGACGACGACCGTGCCGTCCAGCGGGTCGCCGCGCTGCACCTCCGGCAGACCGCCGGAGTCGCCGTCGGCCCTCGCGGCTGCGCCGGCGCCGGCGAGCGCCACCGGCTCGGCCGGGTCGAGCTCGGCCACCGCGGCGGCCGGGTCCTCGCCGGCGTCCTGCTCCCCCGCCCAGTCGAGCCCCGTCGCCTCGGCCACCGCCGCCGGATCGGCGCGCACGGCGACCACCTCGGGCCCGGCTCCGGTGCCGCGCGCGGCCCCGACGGCGAGGACGGTGCCGGCGCCGAGCCGGTCGAGCTCCTCGGGAACCGACCCGTCCAGGGCGCCGTCCGTGCCCTCGAGCAGCAGCGGGACGCCCAGACCGGCGGCCGCCGACGCGGCGAGCAGGGTGCCGGCCTCGTCGCCCTCGCGGGCCAGGACCACGACGTCCGAGGACGCGAAGAGCGCACGGCTCGTGGCCGCGGCCAGGGCGGCCGGGGACCCCTCGGTCACCAGCGTCAGGGACTCGGGCGCGGCGGTCGCGGCCGTGGCCTCCCCGGATCGAGGACTCGCCACCCGCGCCGGTCGCGCCCTCGGAGAACGACGTGCAGGCCGACAGGGTGAGCAGCGCAGTCGCCACCACGGGCAGCGCACTACGGCGCACAGGTCCTCCGTCCCCCGGGCCGCCGTCGCCGCCCGCTCCCCGTGCCGGTCGAGCTGTCGGTCGACCTGCCGGAGCAGCGCCTGGCGCCGGTCGCGGAGAACACCGCCTACTTCGTCGTCAGCGAGGCGCTCGCCAACGCGGCCAAGCACAGCGGCGCGACGACGGTCCGGGTCGACGTGGCGCGCATCGGCGACCGGCTGCAGGTCGTCGTGGAGGACGACGGCGTCGGCGGCGCCGTGCAGGCACCCGGGCACGGCCTCGCCGGCCTGGCCGACCGGGTGCAAGGCCGTGGACGCGAGCTCCCCGTCGACCGACCCCTACGGCGGCCCCACCCGCCTGACCGCGGAGCTGCCGGTCTGATGCGCGTCGTGCTCGCCGACGACTCGGTGCTGCTCCGCGAGGGCCTGGTCCGGCTGCTCGAGGAGGCCGGCACCGAGGTCGTCGCGGCGGTCGGCGACGGCCCGTCCCTGGTGCAGGCCGTCGCCGAGCACCGTCCGGACGTCGCCGTCGTCGACGTCCGGATGCCGCCGACGCCGGACGAGGACTCGGCCGGAGCCCGCGGCCGGTGCGCCCGCTCACTCCACCGGCTGGAGCCACCCGATGCAGCTCCACGAGGCCCTCGGGATCGACCTCGGCCACCCGCGTGCGCACGTCGTCGTCGACCACCGGGACCGTCACCGTCACCCGCCCGCCGACGTCTCCACTGGAGCCGAGCGCATCGGCCCCGAGCGCCTCGTGCACCCGCTGCTGGAGCTCGACGACCTCCTGCTGCGAGCGTTCCGCGCGGCTGACGCACAGCGGACCGCCATAGCGCGTGCGCAGCTCGTGCTCGTGGCCCTGCAGGTCGCCGGTGAAGCTCACGTTGAGGACCGCCTGCTCGGGGACGCCCGGCAGGACGTCGGCGAGCTCGGCCTCCTTGTCGAGCCAGGCGCTGCCGAAATCGGCCTGCTCGTTCGCGTAGTTCACGGCGGCGTCGCGGCCCGTCCCCGTGGCCGTCGCCGGGTCCTCGATGGCCCAGCCGCCGTCCGGGGCGTCGCACGGGGTGGACAGATCCTGCTCTGCCGGCGCTTCGCCCTCGCCCTCGCTCGGCTCGCCGGGCGCCTCGGTGAGGGTGAGCCGCTCGCCGTCCCACGTGCCCACGACCCGGTACGAGCCCCAGGTGGTGCCGTTCGCCGACTCCTCGCCGTCCACGTCGGCCCAGTCCCAGCCGACGACGTCCGGCCCGCCGCACTGCGGCGGGAGGGAGGTCATCACCGTGTGGCACAGCTGCGGGCCGTGGTCCGGCGACTCCAGCACGGTGGCCGACACGGTGTACGTCTGCCCTGCCGATCCCGCGCCGTCCGCAGCGCGATCGGCGGGCTGGGCGGCACAGCCGGCCAGCAGGACGGCGGACGACGCGATCAGCACCGGACTGCGCTTCATGCCCCCAGGACGTGCGACGACGACCCGGAGGTTCCATCCGGGACGGCGTCCGGCAGCCTGACGCTCCGAGCGAAGGGACGCCATGACACTGATCCTGTCCAACGACGACGCGGCCGCCGTGCTGACCATGTCCTCGACGATCGAGGCACTCGAGCGGCTCTACGCCGATCTCGGCGCGGGCAGCGCCGTCTACCGCGGCCGCACGGACCTCTTCGCGCCGACTTCCGCGCGGATCGACGAGCCGATCCCCGCCGCGCACCAGTTCAAGACGCTGGACGGCGCCATCCCGCGGCTGCAGGCGGCGTCGATCCGGGTGACCTCGGACATCGTGGGGTTCCCGGTCGTCGACGGGAGCCGCCGGCGGATCAAGATCCCGGCGGCGGAGGGCGGGTCCTACGTCGGACTGGTCTTCCTCTTCAGCTCGACCACCGGCGAGCTCGCCGCGGTGCTGCAGGACGGCATCCTCCAGCGGTTCTCGGTCGGCGCCATCAACGCGATCGGAGCGAAGCACCTGTCCCGCCCGGACGCGAGCACGGTCGGACTGATCGGCGCGGGCAACCAGGCCGCTCCGCAGCTGGAGGCCCTCGCGGAGGTACGGCCGATCCGCCATGTCGCCGTGCACAGCCCCGACCCCGCGCAGGCGGAGGCGTTCGCGGCGAGGATGGCGCCCGCCCTCGGCATCGAGTTCTCGGTCGCGGCGAGCGCACGGGAGGCCGTGGACGGCGTCGACATCGCGGTGACGGCCACGAACAGCCGGGTCCCCTTCTTCCCGGCGGAGTGGCTGCAGCCCGGCATGCACCTGAGCTGCATGCAGCGGGACGAGCCGATGGACGAGTGCTTTCCCGCGGCCGACGTCGTCGTGTTCCACACCCGGATGAAGGAGCACGAGTACGTCTCCTCCGACTTCCGGGCCATGGAGCGCGAGCACGACTTCGTCATGCGCGACCACCCGCCGCGGGACCTCGACTGGGACGCCTTCCCCGACCTCGGGGATCTCGTCGGCGGCCGCATCGAGGGGCGCAGCTCCGACGCGCAGACCACGCTCTTCCTGAACAGCACCGGCGTGGGTGCCCAGTTCACGGCCGTGGCGCAGCTGATCGTCGACCGCTGCCGCGAGCTCGGGCGCGGGCAGACCGTCCCGACGGGCTGGTTCACCGAGTCGATCCAGCCCTAGCTCCCGGGAAACCGGGTCGCCGCGACCGGCACGCGAGGGATAGACATCGGGGCGTGACCGAGCCCGCCGCCGCGCTGCGTCCCGTTACCACCGAGGAGTGGCCGCCCTTCGCGCGAGCACTCTTCGACGCCTTCGCCGAGGAGGTGCCGACCGGCTGGGAGAAGGCACCGGCGGTCGCCGAGCTGGACCGCTCGCTCTCGCTGTGGGACGGCGACCGCGTCGTGGCCACGTCCGGCGTCTACAGCAAGGAGCTGACCGTCCCCGGCGCCGTCGTCCCGTGTGCCGGCGTCACCTGGGTGACCGTCTCCCCCACGCACCGGCGGCGCGGAGTGCTGACCGCGATGATGCGGCGCCAGCTCGAGGAGGTGCACGAGCAGCAGCGGGAGCCGGTGGCCGCGCTGTGGGCGTCGGAGGCGTCGATCTACGGCCGGTTCGGGTACGCGCCGGCCACCCTCAGCGGGTCGCTGGAGGGCCGGGTCGAGCGGCTGCGGCTGCGCCCGGACGTCGACCTCGGCGCCGGCCGGGTCGATCTCGTGCCGGCCGAGGTCTTCCAGACGACCGCGGCCGCCCTGCTGGAACGCGACCGCCGCTCGGTGCCCGGCACGATGGCCCGCGACGAGCGATGGTGGAAGCGCGCGCTGAGCGACGAGCCGAACGAGCGCGAGGGCGCGAGCGCGCGACGGTTCGCGCTGCACACCGAGCCCGACGGCACGGTCAGCGGGTACGCCACCTACCGGGTGAAGGGCAAGTGGACCGACTCGAACGAGACCGACGGCACGCTGACCGTCACCGACTTCAGAGCCGACCGTCCCGCTGCGCACGCGGCCCTGTGGCGGTTCCTGCTGTCGGTCGACCTGGTGCGCACGGTGTCCTATCCGAAGAGCTCGCCGGACGACCCGCTGCGTTTCCTGGTCACCGACCCGCGCGCGGTGCACCTGCGGCCGATCGACGCGCTGTGGGTGCGGCTGGTCGACGTCGACCGCGCGCTGGCCGCCCGCCGCTACCCGACGCCCATCGACCTGGTGATCGAGGTGCGCGACGCGTTCTGCCCGTGGAACGACGGCCGATGGCGGCTCTCGGGCCACCCGGCGGGGGGCTACTGCGGCCGCACCGACGCCGACCCCGACCTGGTCATCGGCATCGAGGCGTTGTCAGCTGCCTACCTCGGCGGGGTCTCGCTCGGCTCGCTGCACGCGGCCGGGCGGGTGACCGAGATCAGCCCGGGGGCCGTGACGCTGGCGTCGACGGCGTTCTCGTGGCCGGTGACGCCGTGGTGCCAGGAGGAGTTCTGACGCGGCCAACCAGCCGTGCCGGCGTTCCTCGTGCCGTGTCGGCGCTGCATCGCCGGCAGGGCACGAGCTTCCCCGGCACGCCGTGGTCAGGGGTTCTCGGCGCGGGTGGGCAATCCGCCGGCGGGACGGTGCCGGTCGCGCTCGTAGTCGCTGATCAACCCGATCCGCCGGACGTGCCGCTCGTCGTCGCTGAACGGCGTCCGCAGGAACTCGAGCACGAGCTCGGTCGCCTCCTCGACGGAGTGCTGGCGGGCGCCGATCGAGACGACGTTGGCGTCGTTGTGCTCGCGGGCCAGCCGCGCGGTCTCGGGGTTCCACACCAGCGCCGCGCGGACGCCGGGCACCTTGTTCGCCGCGATCTGCTCGCCGTTGCCCGAGCCGCCGATCACGACACCGAGGGACCCGGGCTCGGCGACGGTCCGCTCGCCGACCGCGAAGCAGAACGGCGGGTAGTCGTCCTGCGCGTCGTACTCGAAGGCGCCGCAGTCGACCGGCTCGTGCCCCGCGCCGGTCAGCGCCTGCTTGAGGTGGTCCTTGAACTCCAGGCCCGCGTGGTCGGTGCCGACGAAGACGCGCATGTGCGCGAGTCTGTCAGCCTCCTCGCCGTGGCCGTGCTCGGTGTCGACGGGTGGCGCGGGGCCTGGGTAGCCGCGCGCCTGGACGACCGGTCGGTGACGCTGTCGGTCTTGCCCGACGTCCGCGCCGTCCTCGCCGTGCCGGACGTCGCGGTGATCGGCATCGACATGCCGATCGGGCTCTCGGACGACGGCGCGCGCACCTGCGACATCGATGCCCGCCGGCGGCTGCCGGGCGCGGCGAGCTCGGTGTTCCCCGCACCGGTGCGGCCCGTCCTGGCCGCGCGCTCCTACGCCGATGCCTGCGCGGTCTCGATCCGCGCGAGGGGGAAGTCCCTGTCCCTCCAGAGCTTCGCCCTGGTGCCCTCGATCCGATCGCTCGACGACGCCCTCGGCGACCCGCCTGATCGCCGGGTCCACGAAGTCCACCCGGAAGTGTCGTTCCGAGCACTCGACGCCCGGGTCACCGACCGCAAGGCGTCAGGGCCAGGCAGGGCGCAGCGGTTGCGAGCCCTGCAGCAGGTGATGGACGTCGACGACGCGCTGGCGACGGCGCCGACTCGCGTGCCGGTGGTCGACGCGCTCGACGCGTGCGCGGCCGCGTGGTCGGCGCAGCGGATCGCCGACGGGCGTGCCACGTTCGTCGGCGACCACCGCCCCGACGCCCGCGGGCGCCCCATGCGGATCCATTTCTAAGTGAAGCGGCGGACCGCCGGCAGCGGGGCGACCCGCAGAACGGTGCCGAGCGCCCGCCACGGCCACGGCGGCACGTAGGCCTTCACCGGCTCGCGCTCGATCGCCTCGACCAGCGCCGTGACACCCGTGTCGAGGTCCACGGTGGCCATGCCGCGCCGTCCGACGTTGATGTCCGTGGCGATGTAGCCGGGCAGGATCGTGCTGACGACGATCCCGCTGCCGTGGACGTCCGACCGGATGCCCTCCGCCAGCGCGTTGAGCGCTGCCTTGCTCGCGCCGTACGCCGTCCGCGTCCCGCGCATGCCGCGCAGCGACGCCACCGACGAGATCAGCACGAGGTGGCCGCTGCCCTGCGCGCGGAACAGCTCGAGAGCCGCCTCGCAGGTGGCGTGCGCGCCGAGCACGTTGGTGACCAGCACCGACCGGTTGACGCCGCGCCTTGCCGGTGCCGATCGAGGCGCCCTTGCCGATCCCGGCGTTGACGACCACGCGGTCCACCCCGCCGAGCCGGCCGGCCAGCTCGGGGATGACTCGCGGCCACGGCGTCCGGGTCGTCGACGTCCAGGGTGGCGATCTCGACCCGGATGCCGGGGTGCGCGGCGAGCAGCTCGTTCCGCAGCGTCTCGAGCCGGTCGGTGCGGCGGGCGGCGAGGGCCAGGTCGCGGCCCATGCCGGCGAACCGGCGGGCCATTCCCTCGCCGAGGCCGGCGCTGGCGCCGGTGATCAGGATGCGCTGGCGGACGGGGTGCGGCACCGCGCCAGCATGCCGGACCCCGTCCCGAGCAGGATCAGGGGCGGAGGACGCGGGCCTCCCAGGGGCGGAGGACGGCGGGGTCGGCGTCGGGCAGGTTGCCGAGCACCAGCTCCGCGGGCACCGCCTCGGGCAGCAGCTCCCCCAGCGGCTGCGTGGACGACGACACGTTGCACACGACCATCAGCCGGTCGTCGGCGGTGGCGCGGGTGAACGCGTACACCGACTCGTGCTCCGGCAACAGCATGGTGAAGTCGCCGAGCGCGACCACGGGCAGGTCGTGCCGCAGCGCGATCAGCCGCCGGTAGTGCGCGAGCACGGAGGCCTCGTCCTTGCGCTGGGCCTCGGCGTTCCACTCGGTCGCGTCGGGGTTGACCGGCAGCCACGGCGTTCCCGTGGTGAAGCCTGCGGACGGCGAGTCGTCCCACTGCACCGGCGTCCGGGCGTTGTCCCGGCTCATCTTCCGCATCGCCGTCAGGACCGCGCCGGGGTCCTCCCCCGCTGCCACGGCCTGCGCGTAGTGGTTGACCGACTCGACGTCGCGGAAGTCCTCGGGGCCGGCGAACGGGAAGTTCGCCATGCCGAGCTCCTCGCCCTGGTAGATGTACGGCGTCCCGCGGTGCAGGTGCAGCAGCGTCGCGAGGCAGGTCGCCGAGGCGCGCCGGTGCTCGGGCGAGTCGTCGCCGAAGCGGGAGACAGCGCGCGGCTGGTCGTGGTTGTCCCAGTAGAGGGAGTTCCAGCCGATGTCGGCCAGCCCGGCCTGCCAGCGGCCGAACGAGGCCTTGAGGTCGCGCAGGTCCAGCGGCTTGGGCTTCCACTTGCTGCCCTCGGTGTCGAGCCCGACGTGCTCGAACTGGAAGACCATGTCGACCTCGGCGCGCGCCGGATCGGTGAACAGCCGCGCCTGGTCGACCGTCACGCCGGGCATCTCACCGACCAGGAGCAGCTCCTCGGGATGCCCGGCGAACACCTCGCGGTGCATCTCCTGCAGGAACTCGTGGATCCGCGGGCCGCAGAAGACGTGCGGCGTCGCGTCGCCGAAGGGCAGGTTCGGCAGCGGCGGGCCGTCGGGCAGCGAGCCGTCCTCGGCCATCGCCTTGGAGATCATGTTGACGACGTCCATCCGGAAGCCGTCGACCCCACGGTCGAGCCACCACCGCATCATCGCGTAGACGGCGTGCCGGACCTCGGGGTTCTCCCAGTTCAGGTCCGGCTGCTTGCGGTCGAACAGGTGCAGGTAGTACTCGCCACTGGCCTCGTCGAGCTCCCAGGTCGACCCCGAGAAGAACGAGTGCCAGTTCGTCGGCTCGGCGCCCGGCGCGCCCGGCTCCATGCCGTACCGCGGCGGCCGCCACCAGTACCAGTCCCGCTTGGGTGAGGTTCGGGACGCCTTGCTCTCCAGGAACCACGGGTGCTCGTCGCTGGTGTGGTTGACCACCAGGTCCATGACCAGCTTGATCCCGCGCGCGTGCAGCGCCGCGATCAGCTCGTCGAGCTGCTCCAGCGAGCCGAACAGCGGGTCGACGCCCTGGTAGTCGCTGATGTCGTAGCCGTTGTCGGCCTGCGGCGACGGGTAGACCGGCGACAGCCACAGGACGTCGACGCCCAGGTCGGCGAGGTGGTCCAGGCGCTGCAGGACGCCGCCGAGGTCACCGATGCCGTCGCCGTCGGAGTCCTGGAA
Source organism: uncultured Actinomycetota bacterium (assembly GCA_963777095.1). Classification (GTDB taxonomy): domain Bacteria; phylum Actinomycetota; class Actinomycetes; order Mycobacteriales; family Geodermatophilaceae; genus CAVZOY01. Next base: position 99,267 of record CAVZOY010000004.1, on the reverse strand, counting down.
GGACCGCGGGTAGATCTGGTAGACGACCGCGTTCGTCCACCAGGGCGCGTCCGTCTGGTCGTGGCCCGGGCCGGTCATCGACGACCCGTCAGCTCCAGCGCGTCGGCCGGGACCGAGCTCATGTCCGGGTCCGACGTGCGGGTGCGCTTCAGCTCCCAGAAGTCCGGCAGGTTGGCCAGCAGGACGGCGCCGTCGAAGGCGCGGCCGGCGTCCTCACCCGTGGGCACCTTGCTGATGACCGGGCCGAAGAAGGCGACGCCGTCGATGTGCATGACCGGCGTGCCGACGTCGTCACCGACCGGGTCCATGCCCGCGTGGTGGCTCTTCTCCAGCGCCTCGTCGTACTCGGTGCTGCCGGCCGCCGCGGCCAGCTCGACCGGCAGGCCCACCCGCTCGAGCGCCGGCTCGATGATGTCCGGGAGATCGAGGCCCTCGTGGTGCCGCAGCGTGCCCATGGCGGTGTAGAGGTCGCCGAGCACGTCGTCGCCGTGCTTCTCGGCGGCGGCGATCGCGACGCGGACCGGCCCGATGGCCTGCTCCATCATCGCCTGGTACTCCTCCGGCAGGTCCCGCCCGCGGTTGAGCACGGACAGGCTCATCACGTGCCAGTGGATGTCGATGTCGCGCACCTTGGCCGCCTCCAGCACCCAGCGGCTGGTCAGCCACGCCCAGGGGCACAGCGGGTCGAACCAGAAGTCCACGCGCGCCCTCACGGGGCTGCTCTGCACGGCCTCGGTCATCGTCGTCCTCGCTCTCGTCGTCCTCGGATGTCGGGGGGGCCTGCGGTGCGCCCGCCGGTCCCGACGGTGCCAAGCCGGGGCGTCGCCGGGTTCATTCCCCCGGACGCCGGAGTCCCACCCGCCCGCCCGGGGGAATCCCCGCAGATCGTGCTCCGCCGCCATGGCATGCTCCCGCGGTGGCCGTCCCCAATCTCACCCGTGTCGATGCCGCCGCGCGCGCCGAACTGCTCACCGTGCACAGCTACGACCTGCGCCTCGACGTCACCGACGGCGCCGGACGTCCCGGGGAGGGCACGTTCCTCTCCGAGACCACGGTGGAGTTCGACTGCCGTCGCCCCGGGGAGACCACCTTCATCGACCTGGTGGCCGAGCGGGTGCGCTCGGCCACGCTCAACGGCGAGCCGGTCGACGTCAGCGGCTACACCGAGGCCGGCGGCCTGCCGCTGATCAACCTGTCGGAGAAGAACACGCTGGTCGTCACGGCGGACTGTCCCTACTCGAACACCGGCGAGGGGCTGCACCGCTTCGTCGACCCGGTCGACGGCCAGGTCTACCTCTACACGCAGTTCGAGCCGGCCGACGCCAAGCGGATGTTCACCTGCTTCGACCAGCCCGACCTCAAGGCCACGTTCACCGTCCACGTCACCGCGCCGTTCGACTGGCAGGTCGTCTCCAACACCGGCGACCGCGAGATCGAGGCCGGCCCGGGCGGCTCGCAGCTCGTGCATTTCGCGCCGACGAAGCGGATCTCCACCTACCTCGTGGCGCTGATCGCCGGCCCGTACGCGCGCGTCACCGACGAGCACGACGGCATCCCGCTCGGCCTCTACTGCCGCGCGTCGCTGGCCGAGTACCTGGACCCCGAGGAGCTCTTCCGGGTCACCAAGCAGGGCTTCGACTTCTACCACCGGGTGTTCGACTACCCGTACCCGTTCGACAAGTACGACCAGCTCTTCGTCCCGGAGTTCAACGCCGGCGCGATGGAGAACGCCGGCGCCGTCACCTTCCTCGAGGACTACGTCTTCCGGTCCAAGACCAGCCGGGCACGCTACGAGCGCCGCGCGGAGACCGTGCTGCACGAGCTGGCGCACATGTGGTTCGGCGACCTGGTGACCATGCGCTGGTGGGACGACCTGTGGCTCAACGAGTCCTTCGCCACCTACATCAGCACGCTGTGCCAGTCCCAGGCGACCGAGTACACGACCGCCTGGACGACGTTCGCCAACACCGAGAAGGCCTGGGCGTACGCGCAGGACCAGCTGCCCTCGACCCACCCGATCGCCGCCGACATCCCCGACGTCGCCGCGGTCGAGGTCAACTTCGACGGGATCACCTACGCCAAGGGCGCCTCGGTGCTCAAGCAGCTGGTGGCCTGGGTGGGCCAGGAGGAGTTCCTCACCGGCGTCCGCTCGTACTTCCGCACCCACGAGTACGGCAACACGACCCTCGCCGACCTGCTCGGGCCGCTGTCGGAGAGCTCCGGCCGCGACCTGTCGGCCTGGGCCGACCAGTGGCTGCGGACCAGCCAGGTCAACACCCTGCGCCCGGTCTACGAGCTCTCGGACGACGGCCGCTACTCGTCCTTCGCCATCGAGCAGTCCGCCGTCGCCGAGCACCCGGTGCTGCGTGACCACCGCGCCGCCGTCGGCCTCTACAGCGACGGACCGGACGGGCTGACCCGGACGGCGCGCATCGAGCTCGACGTCACGGGTGCCGCTACCCTCGTGCCCGACCTCGTCGGTTCCCCCGCAGCCGACCTCGTGCTGGTCAACGACGACGACCTCACCTACGCCAAGCTGCGGCTCGACGAGCGCTCGCTGCGCACCCTGCGCGAGCAGATCGGCCGGATGCCCGACCCGCTGGCGCGGGCGCTGTGCTGGTCGGCCGCCTGGGACATGACCCGGGACGCCGAGCTGCCGGCCCGCGAGTGGGTGCAGATCGTGCTCGCCGGCGTCCGCGCGGAGACCGAGAGCAGCGTCGTCCAGGCGCTGCTGGCCCGGGTGCAGAGCGCGCTCAGCTCCTACGCCGACCCGACGTGGGCGGCCACCGGCTGGACGCTGCTCGCCGACGCCGCGCTCACCGCCATGCGGGAGAGCGAGCCGGGCAGCGACCAGCAGCTGCTGTGGTCGCGCACCTTCGCCAGCGCGGCCCGCACCGACGAGCACGCCGCCGTGCTGCGCGGCCTGCTCGACGGCACGGAGGAGGTGCCCGGCCTCGCCGTGGACGCCGACGCGCGCTGGGCCTTCCTGCACGGGCTGGTCGCCATCGGCGCCGCCGGGGACGCCGAGATCGAGGCCGAGGCCGCCCGGGACGCCACCGCCACCGGCGCGCGCCGGGCCGCGACCGCGCGGGCGCTGCGCCCGACGGCGGAGTCCAAGGCCGAGACCTGGGAGCGGCTGTTCACCGACGAGACGGTGCCCAACGCCGTCCACGAGGCGATGCTGCAGGGGTTCTGGCACCCGGCCCAGCGGGAGCTGACCGCCGGCGTACGTCGACCGCTACTTCGCCGACGTCCGCGCCGTCTGGGACCGCCGCCCCGGCGAGATCGCGAAGAACTGCGCGCAGTACCTGTTCCCGCCGGTCGTCGAGCCCCGCACCATCGCGGCCGCCGACCGGTGGCTGACCGACGCGGACCAGCCGCCGCCGCTGCGCCGCCTGGTGTTCGAGGGCCGCGACGGCATCGCCCGTGCGCTGCGCGCCCGCGAGCGGGACGCCGACGCCGGCCTGCAGTAAGCCGGACGCGACAAAGGCCGGGACCCGTTCGGGTCCCGGCCTCCGTCGTTCTAGTGCGGGGCTCAGTGGTGGCGGCGCACCGGGGGCCGACCGGCCTGGTCGGACAGCTGGCGCAGCCCGTTGACGAGCCCGCCGATCAGATCGCCGGAGGCGAACGAGCTGGTCATCGAGAGGACCGCGAGCGCGCAGGCCCGGTCGGGCAGCCGCCGCGCCGCGGACGCCCCGGTGACGACCTCGACGACGCGCTGGCCGGGCGAGACGGCGATGAGCACCGAGTCGCTCGGGTCGGCCTTCGACGAGGCGTGCAGCTCCTCGGCCCGCGAGCGGGTGCGCTTGCCGAGGTCGCCGACGTAGAGGTTGAAGAAGAGCCCGGTCTCGCGCGAGGACATCGTCAGCGCCTCGTCGAGCCGTGCCAGCTCGCGATAGCTGAAGACGCGGTCGGGACGGTCGAAGTCCTCGTCGGTGCGCGAGGGCGCGGTCGACTCGGTCGCGGTGTCGTGCGACGTGGTCTCCAGTGCGCGGGTCATCGCCGGCCTCCCGGGGCGGTCGGGTCGTGGGGGCGGGTCATCGGGTCACCAGGTCCCGCGGGCGCCGCCGATGGGACCGCCGCGGCCGGCGACGGGCGCACCCGACGCCACCGCCGTGGCGCCCTGCGTCGTGCCGTGCGTCGTGCCGTGCGATGCGGTGTGGCCGTCGCCCGCACCGACCTCGCCGTAGACCGAGGAGCCGAGCGCCTGCGTGCGGCCGTGCGGCGTCGACGCGGTGTCGACGCCGTGGCCCGCCGCGGCCGTCGCGCCGTGCGGGGCGTACCAGAGCGGCTCGTGCTCCCACGGCTGGCCGGGGCGGTACCGGCGGCGACGCGCCTTCGGGTCCGGACGCAGCGTGAGCGCGGCCATCACGGCGACGAGTGCGAGGGGCACGAGTGCGTAGACGAGGAGGGTCTCGGCGACGGTCACGCCGCACAACCTACCGGCACGGTTCCGGTCTCTCGCGGCGTGTTCCCACCTCGTGACCTGCGCGGGTCACCAGCCCGGCGGGTGGCGGTGCGCCCAGGGACGGGCCTCCTCCAGCTGCGCCGACACGGAGATGAGAGTGGCCTCGTCGGCGGGCCGTCCGACCAGCATCGAGCCGATCGGCAGACCGTCGTCGGTCCAGCCCAGCGGCAGGCTGACGGCGGGCTGGCCGGTGACGTTGTACAGCGCGGTGAAGGCGGCGTAGCGCTTCTGCCGCTCGAAGTCGGCCGCGCCCTCGCCGTCCGCGGTGAACCAGTCCAGGGGCCGCGGCGTCATCGTGCAGACCGGCGCCAGCAGGACGTCGAAGCGGTCGACGGCCCGCACGTAGCGGCGGCTGAACAGGCGCAGCGCGAACAACGCCTCCATGGCCTCCCGGGCGGTGAGCCGGAGCCCCCGGCCGCGCAGCTCCCGGGTGAGCGGGCACAGCTGCGCCTCCTGGTCGGGATTCACCGGCAGGGTCGTGCCCGACAGCACCCAGGCCCGCTCGAAGTTCGGCAGCACCTCGGGGCCGAGCAGGCCGGAAGGAACGTCCTCGACCTGGTGCCCGAGCTCCTCCAGCAGCCGCGCCGTGTCGTCCAGCGCCGCGGCGACCTCCGGGTCCAGGGCGACGTCGGCGATGGCCGACTCGGTCGTCCGGCCGATCCGCAGCCGGCCCGGCGGGCGGTCGGCCCAGCCCAGGAAGGTCTCCCCCGGCGGCAGCGGCGGGGCCCAGGCCGGGTCGCCGACGACCGGCCCGGCCATGGCGTCGAGCATCGCCGCGGCGTCCCGGACGGTGCGGGCCAGCGGGCCGTTGGTGCCCAGGCCCGTGACGTCGCCGCCGAGCGGGGCGTTGCTCACCCGGCCGCGGGCGGGCTTGATGCCGACCAGGCCGTTGACGCTCGCCGGGATGCGGATCGAGCCGCCGCCGTCGCTGCCCTGCGCGAAGGGCACGAACCCGGCGGCGACGGCGACCGCCGCACCCCCGCTCGAGCCGCCCGCGTGCCGCTCGGGGTCCCAGGGGCAGCGGGCCGGACCGGCGAGCTCGTTGGTCGTGTAGCAGGGGAAGCCGAACTCGGGGGTGTTCGTCTTGCCGAGGCTGATCGTGCCGGCGGCGGCGAGCCTGGTGACGACGGCGTCGTCCACGGCGGGGACGAAGTCGGCGAAGGCCGTCGAGCCGTACGTCGTCCGCACGCCGGCGGTGTTGTTGAGGTCCTTGATCGCGGTCGGGACGCCGAGCAGCGGGGGCAGGTCGCGTCCGCGGCGCAGCAGCCGCTCGGCGCGGCGTGCGGCGTCGAGCGCGCGCTCCGGCGTGACGGTGAGGAAGGCGCCGAGCGCGGGGTCGCGCTGCTCGATCCGCGCGAGGGCGTGCTCGACCAGCTGGGTCGGCGTGACCTCGCCGCTCCGGACCGCAGCGGCGGCCTCCAGGGCGGTCAGTTCGTGCAGCTCGGTGCCCACGGACGGCGACGCTAGCCGCCGATGTCGTAGACAGTCCCCATGGACGCCCTCAGCCGTGCCGCCGCCGAGGCGGCCGACGCCGCCGACGAGCTGGCCGCCTTCCGGTCCCGGTTCGCCGGCGCGGACGACGACTCCCCCGGCCGGCTGCTCTACCTCGACGGCAACTCGCTCGGCCGGATGCCGCGGGAGACGCCGGCCGCGATCGCCCGCGTGGTCGAGGAGGAGTGGGGCCGCGGGCTGGTCGGCTCGTGGGCGTCGTGGATCGGGCTGGCGACCGCGGTCGGCGACCGGCTGGCCTCCGGGCGTCCTCGGCGCCGCGGCCGGGTGAGGTGCTGGTGGGCGACTCGACGACGGTCAACCTCTTCAAGCTGCTGCACGCGGCGATCGACGCCCGGCCGGGGCGAGACGTCGTCGTCTGCTGTTCCGACGACTTCCCGACCGACCGGTACGTGGCGGCGTCCGTGGCGCGCGCCCGGGGTCTGGAGCTGCGCGAGGTGCCGGCCGACCTCGACGCCGGCCTCGACCCGGACGTGCTCGCCGCCGCCCTCGACGACCGCGCCGCCGTCCTGGTGCTCTCGCACGTCGCCTACCGGTCCGGTGCGCTCGCCGACCTGGCCGCGATCACCGCGCTGGCCCGCGACGCCGGCGTCCTCGTCGTCTGGGACCTGTCCCACTCGGTCGGCTCGGTGCCCGTGGAGCTGGCCGCGTCGGGTGCCGACCTCGCCGTCGGGTGCACCTACAAGTACCTCAACGGCGGACCGGGGGCGCCGGCGTTCCTGTACGTGCGCCGCGAGCTGCAGGAGTCGCTGCGCTCCCCCATCGCCGGCTGGTTCGGTGCGCGCGAGCAGTTCGAGATGGGGCCGGTGTACGAGCCGGCCGAGGGGATCGAGCGGTTCGGCGCCGGCACTCCGCCGGTGCTGGGACTGGCCGCCGTGGACGTCGGCGGCCGGATCACCGCCGAGGCGGGCATCGACCGGCTGGCCGCCAAGGGCCGGGCGCTGGGCGAGCTCGTCGCCGCGCTGTCCGAGGCCTGGCTGGTGCCGCACGGCGTCGTCCTGGCGTCGCCGCGCGACCCGGACCGCCGCGGCGGGCACGTGACGCTCGCGCATCCGCAGGCCTGGCAGCTGACCCAGGCGCTGATCGCGCGGCAGGTGGTGCCGGACTTCCGGACGCCGGACCGCGTGCGGCTCGGCCCGGCCCCGCTCTACACCCGGTTCGTCGACGTCTGGGACGCCATGGACCGCTTCCGGGCCGTGCTGGAGACCGGCGAGCACGAGAGCTTCCCGGCGCAGCGGGCCCGCGTCACCTGACGGCGCGGGGCCCCATCGTGATCAGGTCACCTGGTCACAAGGGGTCCTGGCTCAGTGTCGATGGTGAGCCAGGACCCCGAACGATCAGGCCACCTGATCAACATTCAGCCGGTCGAGGCCTCGGCGACGACGACGAGGTTCTCGGTGGCCTCTCGCCCGTCGGCGCGCTGGAAGCAGGTGACCAGCACCAGCCGACCGGGCGCGACCTCCCACACCTCGTCGGCGCCGGGCAGTTCGTCCTTGGCGTAGCGGTGCGTGCTCTGCACCGCGTAGCGCACCGTGCCGGTGGGCGTGCGCACCTCGACCACGTCCCCCGGGGCCAGCGTGCTGCCGGCACCGTCGCCGGCGATGAGCGGATCGAACCCGTCGTCGCCGTAGCCGGCCGAGTGCGCGGCGACGTAGAGCGTGTTGGTCGACTCGGCGGCGTCGCCGACAGGGGCGCCGTACGGCTCGATCCAGTAGCCGGCGGTGAGCAGCGGCGGGTCGATCGTGTCGCCGGAGGGCGTCATCGGGAGCAGCGGCAGGTCCATGTCGAGGGACGGGACGACCAGCCGCACGTCGGACGACGGCGTGTACCGGGCGACCGGCGACGGGGTCGCCGTCCCCCGCGCCTCCGCCCTGGGACCCGACGTCGCGGACGGCGCCGACGCCGCCGGGTGCAGCGCGGCCGCGCCACGACCCGCAGTCAGCCCGGCCACCAGCACCAGGACTCCGGTGAGCGCCAGGACGGCGGCCACGGCGAGGGCGATGCGGCGCCGCGGGAGCGTCAGCCGCCGCACGTCAGCCCTCGGCGGGCGGACGGCGGCGCGGAGCGACCGCGACGACCGTGATGAGGCCGGCGACGACGAGCATCGTGATCCCGGCCACCGCCTTGGTCGAGCCAGCGGAGGCCGCCCGGACGTCGTCGACCCAGCCGGTGTCGGAGTGCAGGCCGGCGTTGAGCGGCACCGCGGCGACGTCGACCTCGAACGAGGTCATCGCGTACCCACCGGTGGTGAACGGGTCGCCCTGGATGACGGCGCCCCAGTAGAGCCCCGCCCCCATGTCGGCCGGCAGGTTGACCGTCGCGGAGTAGGCGTCGTGCGCGGTCAGCAGGCCCGCGTCCGCGCCGGAGAAGTACTCCTCGACCGAGTCCCAGTCGCTGTCCTCGCGGATCAGGCCGACCTCGGCGGTGTCCAGCCGGGCGAAGTCCAGGGTGCGCAGCAGCGACGACGGGGGCACGGTCAGGTCGAAGGACTCGCCGGCCTGGACGTCGGTGCTGGGGCAGGGTGCGTACGGAGGCAACCGAGCAGGACGCCGTGGTGAACAGCCCGACCGCCGGCTCCAGGGTGACCGTGCTGACGCCGGTGCCCGTGAACTCCAGGTAGTAGTCGAGCGGGTAGACCTCGGAGATCGCCGCATCGGTGCCGGCGAGGCCGTCGAAGGTCAGGTACGCCTCGGGCCCGAAGGTGGCGTCGTCGGCGGGCAGGGTGACCTCGAACTCGTTGCCGCCGAGGTCGACGACGACCAGGGGGTCGACCGCCGCAGGGTCGGTCGAGTAGACGCGCGGGTCGTCCTCCGGGTCGGCTCCGTACACCTCGAGGGTGACCTCGCTCGCGGACGCATCGACCAGCGCGGGCAGCCGGACGGTGACGGTGCCGCCGTACTCGACGTCGATCTCCCCGTTGCCGGAGTGCGAGGCCACGGTGGCGCTCTCCTCGCCGAACGCCTCGGCGATCGCGGGCGGTGCGAGCGCGGCGGCCGCGGCGACGGAGACCGACCCGTCGTCCCCGCCATCGGTCGAGGCGGAGAAGGAGCCGCCGGCGAAGTCGGCGTAGTTCTCGGTCGGGACGAAGAACAGCTCGGCGTCCGGTGGATCGAGGGCGACGACCGGCGTCTTCTCGTCGGCCGCCGCGGCGGCGGGGGCGCCGACCACGGCGACCCCTCCGGCGAGCAGCGCGGCGACACCGGTCCGGAACAGCAGATGGACGGACGATCTGCGCAGCGTCATCGCGGCGGCGACCCTTCCCGGCCTTCGAGCCGACGCCCGACGCGCCGTCGATGCGGAAAGTAGGCGTCCGATAACACTCCGCCATCCGATGACACGCGCGCCGCGGGCCGTGCGGGTCGGGTGGTACGAGCGGGTCAGGTGGGGTCGGGCACCCCGATCGGATTGCCGGTCGCCCAGTCGCCGGCGGCGACGACGGCCCGGCGCACGGGGGCGAGCAGTTCGGCGAGGCGGTCGCAGCGGACGTCGCCGAGCTCGCGCCAGGGACCGAGCGCCAGCCGGTCGGTGTCGGCCTCGACCGCGGCGGTCATCGCCAGCCCCTCCGCCGACAGCTCGCCGTCCTCCAGCCAGCCGCGCTCGGTGAGGGCGGCGGCCGCCGCGTCCCAGGCGGGGTCGTCCCACCCGCGGGCACGCATCAGCCACTCCCGCGTGCTGCGACCGGCGGCCGCCGCGAGCACGTGCGCCTGCAGGCCGGAGACCTCCCGCTGCAGGAGGGCCGCGTTGTGTCCGTCGCCGCGGTGCTCGCGCAGCGTGCTCAGCGCCTGCCACAAGGCCAGGTGCGGCTCGTCCGGCGTGGGCACGGCGGCGTTCGCCGCAGCGAGCGGACGGCCGGACGCGACTCCGGCGCCCGCGGCGGCGGTGGCCAGCCGGGCGGCCTCCGCTGCCTCGGGCGAGCCGACCCAGTCGTCGCCGAGCACGCGCCGCACGGCCCGGTCGACCCCCGCCAGCCGGGCCTGGAGCGCGGTGGCGGGCGGGGCGACGTCCCAGACCTCCGGCACGGCGCGGGCGATGAACGCGGGGGCGAAGTTGTAGAAGGTCGCCGTCACCACCGCGGGACCGACCGGTCCGAGCGGCGCCGCGCGCATCGCGAAGTAGCCACGCCAGAAGCCGCGCAGCCCGGCGGCCTCGCCCTCCGCCCGGCTCTCGTCCGCGAAGTAGGTGAGCGCGTGGTACGGCTCGGCCAGCGCCCACAGCCGACGGGCGGTTCCCGGCGACGTCAAGCGCTCACGCTCTCGGGCACGCCGAGCCACTCCCGCCAGCGCGGGTCCACGGTCCGCGCGCCGAGCAGCCGCCACGCGGCGCCGCTGGGGGTGCGGGGTGGGTGCGGCAGGACCCAGCCGAGCTCGGCCAGCGAGCGGTCGGCCTTCGTGTGGTTGCACCGGCGGCAGGCGGCGACGACGTTGTCCCAGGTGTGCGTGCCACCGCGGCTGCGCGGCACGACGTGGTCGATGCTCGTGGCGGAGCTGCCGCAGTAGACGCAGGTCTGGCCGTCGCGGGTGAACACCGCCCGCCGCGACAGCGGCACCTGCGCGGGGTAGGGCACGCGGACGAAGCGGGTCAGCCGGGCCACGACCGGCACCGCGAGGCTGATCGTCTCGGCATGCACGACGTCCTGGGCGGAGTCGACCGGCTCGGCCTTGGCAGCCAGCACCAGGACGATCGCGCGCCGCGTGGAGACCACGCACAAGGGCTCGTAGGTGGCGTTCAGCAGGAGCGTCGCGCCGGTCGTGCCGGCCGAGGGCACAGGGGCGAGGGGGCGGGTGTGCGGGTCGCGGCGCGGGGCTGGATGACCCGCCTTCGACGACCCGGACGCGGCACGCGGCACGGAACACCTCCGACGCCTGCGGACCGCCGGGCGACTGGATGACGACAGTGCGACCCGCGGGCGGGCTCCATTCTGACCCGAGAAGGCGCCCGGGCGCTGCGGCAATACGCCCTGCCTCGATCCGGAGCGCGGTTACGGTGGGCGCGATGCGCTATCCCCAGGCCCCCCGGCTCGAGATCCTCGAGACCCTGCACGGGCACTCCGTGGCCGATCCGTACCGCTGGCTCGAGGACGACGACGACCCGCGCACCCGGGAGTGGAGCGCGGCCCAGGACGCGCTCGCCGGCGAGATCCTGGCCGGTCTGCCCGCGCGCGCCGCCTTCGCCGACCGGCTCGGCGAGCTCGTGCACGCCGGCGCCGTCGGCGTGCCGGTCTGGCGGGCCGGCCGGGCCTTCTCGATGCGCCGCGACCCGGGCCAGGAGCACGCCGTGCTGCGGGTGCGCGAGCCCGACGGCACCGAGCGCGTGCTCGTCGACCCCATGGCCCTGGACGCGGAGGGCACCACCACGCTCGACGCATGGACGCCGTCCTGGGAGGGCGAGCGGCTGGCGTACCAGCTGTCGACCGGCGGCGACGAGGAGAGCCGGCTGTACGTCCTGGACGTCGCCACCGGCAAGCAGGTCGACGGCCCGGTCGACCGCTGCCGGTACTCCCCCGTCGCCTGGCTGCCCGGTGGCGAGGAGCTGTTCTACGTCCGGCGACTGGCGCCCGACCAGGTGCCGGCCGGTGAGGAGCAGTTCCACCGCCGCGTCTGGCGTCACCGGGTCGGCGCGTCCGCCGACGACGACGTCCTGGTGCACGGCGAGGGCAGCGACCCGACGACGTACTTCGGCGTCCGCACGAGCGCCGACGGCCGGTGGCTGGTGGTGTCCGGCTCGGCCGGCACCGCGCCGCGCGACGACGTGTGGATCGCCGATCTGGCCGGGTCGGGCGAGCTCCGCGAGTTCCAGCTGGGCGTCGACGCGCAGACCGCCGCGTGGGTGGCGCGCGACGGCCGGCTGTGGCTGCTGTCGGACCGGGACGCGCCGCGCTGGCGTCTCGCGGTCGCCGATCCGGAGGATCCGGCGACCTGGACGCCGGACGCCTGGCGCGACGTGATCCCGCAGCAGGACGACGCGGTGCTCTCCGACGTGGCCCTCGTGGACGGCCCGGACGGCGGCCTGCGGGTGCTCGCCGTCCACGCGGTCGACGCGACCGACCGGCTCTCGTCGTGGGCGGGACCGGACGCCGCCCCTGCGCGGCTCGTCGAGGTGGAGCGCCCGGGCGCCGGCAGCATCTCCGGCGTCAGCGCGCCGCCGGAGGGCGGCACGACCGCCTGGGTCGGCTACACCGACTACGCGACGCCGCCGTCGGTCTGGTCCTGGGACGCCGCCGACCCGTCGGCGCTGCTGAGCTGGGAACGCGCCGACGTCGCGGGTGAGGTGCCATCGGTGACGGTCGTCGAGACGCACGCGACCTCGGCGGACGGGACGCCGGTGCACCTGTTCGTGCTCTCCGGCACCGGAACCCCCGACCGGCCGCGCCCGACGGTCCTCTACGGCTACGGCGGCTTCAACGTGGCGCTGACACCGGCCTACACCGCGCAGGCCCTGGCCTGGGTCGCCGCGGGCGGCGTCTGGGCGGTGGCCAACCTCCGCGGCGGCTCCGAGCACGGCGAGGAGTGGCACCGGGCGGGCATGCGGGAGCGCAAGCAGAACGTCTTCGACGACTTCGCCGCCGCCGGCGAGCACCTGGTGGCCGGCGGGTGGACGACGCACGAGCAGCTCGGCGTGCTGGGCGGCTCCAACGGCGGCCTGCTGGTGGGCGCGACGCTGACCCAACGGCCCGACCTGGCCGCGGCCGTGGTCTGCAGCGCACCGCTGCTGGACATGGTCCGGTACGAGCGGTTCGGCCTCGGACGCACCTGGAACGACGAGTACGGCACCGCCGACGACCCGGTCGAGTTCGGCTGGCTGCTCGGCTACTCGCCGTACCACGCGGTCCGCGAGGGCACGGCGTACCCGGCCGTGCTCTTCACGACCTTCGGGTCCGACACCCGGGTCCACCCGCTGCACGCGCGCAAGCTGGCGGCCGCGCTGCAGCACGCCACCTCCGCCGAGGCGCCGGTCGTGCTGCGCTCGGAGACCGCGGTGGGTCACGGCGCCCGCGCGGTCAGCCGGACGGTGAACCTGGCCGCTGACCAGCTCGCCTTCCTCGCCGCGCACACCGGCCTGTCGCCTGTGACGGACGGGGCAGTCGGGCCGATCCGCCGGGGCCCGCCAGGGTCGACAGGCCTCCCGACCTCCTGACATCGGGGACGGAGCCTGAGAGACTTCTAGGTGATGACCGCATCACCCTCCGTGCTGACCGGCCCCGGCGGCGTTCCCGCCGCTCGCGGACGCAGCCCGGCCGCGGGACGCGGCACCCGTGACCGCCGCCCCGCCGGAGGAGGCCCCCGTGACCCGGGCAGCGACGTTCCGGGAGGTCTTCGCGGTCCGCGAGTTCCGGCCGCTGTTCGGCACGTTCCTGCTGTCGACGATCGGCGACGAGCTGGCACGGGTGGCGCTGACCGTCCTCGTCTACCAGCGCACGGACTCGCCGCTGCTGTCGGCGGCGACCTTCGCGATCAGCTACCTGCCGTGGCTGCTGTTCGGGCCGCTCCTGTCGACGCTCGCCGACCGGTTCCCCCGTCACCGGGTGCTGATCGCCAGCGACGCCGCGCGGGCCGTGCTGGTCGCCCTCATGGCCATCCCCGGGACGCCGCTGCCGCTGCTGCTGGGGCTGCTGTTCGTCGTGGCGCTGTGCGCGCCGCCCTTCGAGTCGGCGCGCTCGGCCCTCATGGCCGACGTCCTCGACGGCGACCGGTACGCGGTGGCGACCTCGCTGACCAACATCAGCCTGCAGCTCGCGCAGGTGATCGGCTTCGTGCTGGCGGGGGCGCTGGTGGCGGCGCTGTCCCCCTCGACGGCGCTGCTGCTGAACGCGGCGACGTTCGCCGTGTCGGCGCTGTGGCTCGCGGGCGGGCTGCAGCGCCGTCCGGCACCCGGAGCCGAGGGCGGCGGGTCCGGATTGCTGGGGGACGCCGCGGACGGGTTCCGGCTGATCCGGCGGACGCCGCGGCTGCTGGCGATCATCGGCGTCCTCTGGATCGGCACGCTGTTCGCCTACGCGTCCGAGGGCATCGCCACACCGCTGGTCGAGGAACTCGGCCAGGGCACCGCCGCGGTCGGCGTGCTGCTCGCGGCCAACCCGCTGGGCGTGACCATCGGCGGCCTCGTCGTCGCCCGGCTCGTGCCGCCGCACCGGCGCGACGCGCTGGTGCCGTACCTCGTCGTCCTGTCACTCCTACCGCTCGTCGTCGCCGGCCTGGTCGGGGCGTTCGCGCCTCCGAGCCTGTGGACCTTCGCGGTCGTCGTGAGCATGTTCTTCGTCTCCGGCCTCGGCGGCGCGTGGCTGATCCCGCTCAACGTGTCGTTCATGCAGGCGGTGCCGTCGGCGTTCCGCGGCCGGGCGTTCGGCGTCGCGGTCGCGGGCCTGTACGGGGTCCAGGGCGTCGGCGTGCTCGGTGCCGGCCTGGTCGCCGAGGGCGTGGCGCCCACGGCCGTGGTCGCGGCGTGCGGCGCCGTGGGCCTGCTCGCCGTCGTCGTCCCCCTCGTCGCGTACGGACGTACGCAGGGTCACGTGGCACCGGGGGCCGGCGGCGCGGGATCATCGGTCGCATGAGCGAGTCGAGCCGATCCCTGCCGTCGGCCCGCACGTTCTACGACGAGGTCGGTGGCGCCCCGGTCTTCGAGCGGCTGGTCGGCCGGTTCTACGCCGGTGTGCGCACCGACCCGGTGCTCGCGCCGCTGTACCCCCAGGACGACTGGGAGGGCGCCGAACTGCGGCTGCGGGCCTTCCTCGAGCAGTACTGGGGCGGCCCGACGACCTACTCCCAGCACCGGGGGCACCCGCGACTGCGGATGCGGCACGCGCCGTTCGCCATCGGCGCGGCCGAGCGCGACGCGTGGCTGCGCAACATGCGCGACGCCGTCGATTCGCTGGAGCTGTCGCCCGAGCAGGACGCGACGCTGTGGGGCTACCTCGAGATGGCGGCCGCCAGCATGCAGAACCGCTTTCCGGACGACGCTCCCGGCGGCCTGTCCCCCGCCTGAACTCCCGCCCGGACGTCGTCCGGGCCCCCGCAGCGCCGCGGACCCATCTCTTCCCATCCCGTTCCGGAGGAACCCTGGTGCAGCCTGCTGCCCTGTCCACGTCCCGCCCGCAGTCCGTGGACCCGGCCTGGTGGCGCGACGCGGTCTTCTACCAGGTCTACATCCGCAGCTTCGCCGACGGGAACGGCGACGGCGTCGGCGACCTGGCCGGCATCCGGTCCCGCCTGCCCTACCTGGCCGGCCTGGGCGTCGACGCCCTGTGGATCACGCCGTTCTACCCCTCCCCGATGGCCGACCACGGCTACGACGTCGCCGACCCGCGCGACGTCGAGCCGGTGTTCGGCGACCTCGCGGACTTCGACGCCCTGCTCGCCGACGCCCACGCCCTCGGCATCCGCGTGACCATCGACCTGGTGCCCAACCACAGCTCGCACCAGCGCGAGTGGTTCCAGGAGGCCCTGGCCGCGGCGCCGGGGTCGCCGGAGCGGGCGCGCTACCTCTTCCGCGACGGCCGCGGCCCGGACGGGGCGGAGCCGCCGAACAACTGGCCGTCGGTCTTCGGCGGGCCGGCATGGACCCGGGTGCCCGACGGGCAGTGGTACCTGCACATCTTCGCGCCGGAGCAGCCCGACCTCGACTTCACCAACGCCGAGGTCCTCGCCGACCTCGAGGAGACGATGCGGTTCTGGCTGGACCGGGGCGTCGACGGCTTCCGCATCGACGTCGCCCACGGCATGGCCAAGCCCGACGGGTTGCCGGACATGGTGCCGATGGAGGACACCGGCCTGCTGGCCGACCACGGGCCGGGCGACCTGCGGTTCGACCAGGACGGCGTACACGTGGTGCACCGGCGGATCCGGTCGGTGCTCGACGCCTACCCGGGCACGATGGCCGTCGGCGAGGTGTGGGTGAGCGACGACGAGCGCCTCGCGCAGTACCTGGCCGCCGACGAGCTGCAGCTGGCGTTCAACTTCCGGCTGGTCACCGCGGAGTGGGGGGCGACCGAGCTGCGGGACGCGGTCGAGAACTCGCTGGACACCGTCGCCGGCACCCCCGCGCCGGCGTGCTGGGTGCTGTCGAACCACGACGTCCGCCGGCACGTCAGCCGCTACGGCGACGGGGAGGTGGGCGTCCGGCGGGCCCGCGCCGCGGTGCTGCTCCAGCTGGCGCTGCCGGGGGCGGTCTACCTCTACAACGGCGACGAGCTGGGCCTGCCGAACGTCGACGACCTGCCCGACTCCGTGCTGCAGGACCCGGTGTGGGAGCGCTCCGGGCGCACCCGCCGGGGCCGCGACGGCTGCCGGGTGCCGATGCCGTGGTCGGGCGAGCGGCCGCCGTTCGGCTTCTCCTCCGCCGAGGACACCTGGCTGCCGATGCCGGAGCGGTGGCGCTCGCTGGACGTCGAGTCGCAGGACGCCGACCCACAATCGATGCTGTCGCTGTACCGAGCTGCCCTGCACTTTCGCGCGACGTCCCCCGCGTTCGAGGGCGACTCGTTGCAGTGGCTGCACGGACCGGAGGGCTGCCTGGCGTTCCGGCGCCCGGGCGGACTGGTGTGCCTGCTCAACCTCTCGGACTCGCCCGTGCCGGTTCCCGAGGGACGCGTGCTGCTGGCCAGCGCGGACGTCTCGGACGGCGCCGTGCCGGTCGACGCGGCGGTGTGGCTCGCCGGGTGACCCGCCGCCTGCGTGCCGGCAGGTCGACCGGCACGCAGACCGGCCGTCGGGGTACGGCAGACTCCAGGTGACCTGCGGCGCACGCCGCACCTCGTCGTCCTAGGAGGTTCCGTGGCCGCCTCGTCGCCCGCCCTGCCGTCGCGCCCGCTGGTGCTGGCCGACCTCGTCCCCGCCGTCCGGGCGCGGGACGCGGGTCTCGTCGCGCTCGGTGTGCTGTTCACGGCACTGCTGGCCCAGGTCGCCGTGCCGGTGCCGGGTTCGCCGGTGCCGATCACCGGTCAGACGCTGGCCGTGGTGCTGACGGCCGCGAGCCTCGGGCCGCTGCGCGGCACGGCCGTGCAGGTGCTCTACATCCTCACCGCGCTGGTCGGCCTGCCGTTCTACTCGGACGCCAGCAGCGGCTACGACGTCGTGTTCGGCGCGACCGGTGGCTACGTGTTCGGCTTCATCCCCGCCGCCTACCTGATCGGCCTGGCCGCCAAGCACGGCGCGGACCGCAACCTGTGGAAGTCGGTGCCGCTGTTCATCGCCGGCCAGGCGGTGATCTTCGCCGTCGGCGTCCCGTGGCTCGCGGCGAGGACGGGCATGTCCGCCGCGCAGGCGCTCGACGCCGGCTTCTACCCGTTCATCCTGGGCGGCATCGTGAAGGCGGCCGTCGCGGCGATGGTGCTCGGCGGGGCCTGGCAGATCGTCCGCTGGAGCAAGCGCTGACGCAGTACCGAGCGACCCTCGCGGCGGCGCCCGATCCTGATCGGGCGCCGCCGTACGCGTCTCCGGGTCAGGCGGCGCGGTCCTCGGTGTAGCGGGCGAGGAACTCCTTCTCCTCCGGCGTGAGGCGGCGCGGTCGGTTCAGCGCGAAGTCGAAGGGCACGAGCACCGTGCCGCCGGTGACGGCCAGTTGCCCGTGGTCGAAGAGCTCGTAGTGGCAGCGGAAGGACGCCGCCCGCACGGCCGAGATCCACACCTGGATCTCGAGCGGCT
Source organism: uncultured Actinomycetota bacterium (assembly GCA_963777095.1). Classification (GTDB taxonomy): domain Bacteria; phylum Actinomycetota; class Actinomycetes; order Mycobacteriales; family Geodermatophilaceae; genus CAVZOY01. Next base: position 81,654 of record CAVZOY010000004.1, on the reverse strand, counting down.
CGGCGTCGTACTCGACCGAGCGCTTGTACTGGATGTCGTGCGAGTGGACGACCAGGCCGCGGCGCATCCCGGTCTTCTCGTCGTGCGTGGGGTGGTCGAAGAAGAGGTTGACCCGCGCCATCTCGAAGTAGCCGAGGAACGCGACGTTGTTGATGTGCTGGTAGGCGTCCATGTCCGACCAGCGCATCGGGACGTGCACCGTGTGCCTCACGGCGTGCAGCCTGCCCTACGGCGTGCGGCGGCATTCCGCAGCCCGGGAACTACCGTGGCCGGGTGTGCCCACCTGGACGGACGGGACACCGGGACTGGTGCAGCTGCCCTCGGGTCGCCGCGTGCGGGGTCGCGCCTGGCGGGACGTCGTGCCGGGACCGTCGCCCGACCTGGGGATCTACCTGCTGGCGCGTGCGCCGGCGTCGCCGCCGTGGGACATGCGGTGGGTGCGGTGGCGGGACTTCGCCCTGCCCGAGGACCCGTCCCTCCTGCGGACCGTTCTGGTCGAAGCCCTCGACCGTTCCGGCGACGAGCGGGTCGAGGTGGCCTGCAGCGGTGGGACTGGTCGCACCGGGACGACCCTGGCGTGCCTGGCCGTCCTCGACGGGGTGCGGGCGGACGAGGCGGTGGAGTTCGTCCGGGAGCGCTACCGGCACCGCGCCGTGGAGACGAGGGCGCAGGCGGCGTTCGTCACCCGCTTCCGGTGAGCCGACCACCGACGCGCGTCGGCCCGGCCGGAGCGAACTCCGACCGGGCCGATGCGGGTTCGTTCAGTCGCGGGCGAGCTTGCGGTAGGTCGCGCGGTGCGGGCGGGTGGCGTCTGATGCCGAGCCGCTCGACCTTGTTCTTCTCGTAGTCCTGGAAGTTGCCCTCGAACCAGAACCACTTCGACTCGCCCTCGTAGGCGAGGATGTGCGTCGCCACGCGGTCGAGGAACCACCGGTCGTGGCTCACCACGACGGCGCAGCCGGGGAACTCGAGCAGCGCGCCCTCCAGGCTGGTGAGCGTCTCGACGTCGAGGTCGTTCGTCGGCTCGTCGAGCAGCAGCAGGTTGCCGCCCTGCTTGAGGGTCAGGGCGAGGTTGAGACGGTTCCGCTCACCACCGGACAGGACGCCGGCCGGCTTCTGCTGGTCCGGGCCCTTGAAGCCGAACGCGGCCACGTAGGCCCGCGAGGGCATCTCCACGTTGCCGACCTTGATGTGGTCGAGGCCGTCGGAGACGACGTCCCACAGCGTCTTCTTGGGGTCGATGCCGCTGCGGTTCTGCTCGACGTAGGAGAGCTTGACGGTCTCCCCGACCTTGATGTCGCCGTCGTCCGGCTTCTCCTCGCCGACGAGCATCTTGAACAGCGTGGTCTTGCCGGCGCCGTTCGGGCCGACGACGCCGACGATGCCGTTGCGCGGGAGGGTGAAGGAGAGGTCGTCGATCAGCACCCGGTCGCCGAAGCCCTTGGTCAGCTTCTTCGTCTCGACGACGACACTGCCCAGGCGAGGGCCCGGCGGGATCTGGATCTCCTCGAAGTCCAGCTTGCGGAACTTGTCGGCCTCCGCAGCCATCTCCTCGTAGCGGGCCAGCCGCGCCTTGCTCTTGGCCTGGCGTGCCTTGGCGCCGGAACGCACCCACTCCAGCTCGTCCCTGAGGCGCTTCGCCCGCTTGGCGTCCTTCGCGCCCTCGACCTTCAGACGCGTCGCCTTGGTCTCGAGGTAGGTCGAGTAGTTGCCCTCGTACGGGTAGGCGCGGCCCCGGTCGAGCTCGAGGATCCACTGGGCCACGTTGTCGAGGAAGTACCGGTCGTGGGTGACGGCGACGACGGTGCCGGCGTACTTCTCGAGGTGCTGCTCCAGCCACGCGACGCTCTCGGCATCGAGGTGGTTGGTGGGCTCGTCGAGGAGCAGGAGGTCGGGCGCCTCGAGCAGCAGCCTGCACAACGCGACCCGGCGGCGCTCACCACCGGAGAGAACGGTGACGTCGGCGTCGCCGGGCGGGCAGCGCAGCGCGTCCATGGCCTGCTCGATGCGGGCGTCGAGCTCCCAGCCGTCGTGCTGCTCGATGGTCTCCATCAGCTCGCCCTGCTCGGCGAGGAGCGCGTCGAAGTCGGCGTCGGGCTCCCCCATCGCCGCGCTGACCTGCTCGAAGCGCACGAGTGCGTCGCGGAGCGGCTTGACCGCCTCCTCGACGTTGCCGCGGACGTCGAGCGCCTCGTTGAGCTTCGGCTCCTGCATGAGGATGCCGACCGTCGCGTCGGGCGCCAGCATGGTGTCGCCGTTGGAGGGCTGCTGCAGGCCCGCCATGATCTGGAGGACCGTCGACTTGCCGGCACCGTTGGGTCCGACGACGCCGATCTTGGCGCCGGGTAGGAACGCCAGGGTGACGTCGTCGAGGATGACCTTGTCGCCGTGCGCCTTGCGCGCGCGGACCATCGAGTAGATGTACTGAGCCACTGGGCTGTCGAGCCTTCCGTCGTGTCGCGTCAGGGGACGGGGCGGGCTCTGGCCGGCCCCGTCCCCTGCGTCCTGTCGACGATCCTCCCAGCCCCCGCCAACTAGGCGTGCGCGGGCTCGGTGCTGAGGTCGTCGCTCGTCAAGCTGTGCAACGTCGCGGGGTCGGTCACGTAGTCCCGACCGCGCAGGATCTCGCCGGTGAACTCGTCGACGGGGTCGCCGAACTCCTCGTCGGAAGGGTCGACCGGCAGGTCGGTCGGCGTCGGCTCGGCCGACGACTCGGCGCCGAGCGAAGCGGAGGCCTTCGGCAGCTTCGTGAACTTCGAGATGCCCCAGTGGAGGTTGTGCCCGACGACACGAGCCCTGATCCGCGGCTTGCTCCGCCTCCCCGCGTCGGTCTCCCACTCGGTACGTGCTGATCGCGCCGAGCACCACCACCGGGTCGCCGGCGCCGACGCTGCCAGAGACGTGGTGGCTCAGGTCGCCCCAGCACTCCACGTCGACGAAGAAGGTCTCGCCGTCGACGAACCGCTGGGCGGCCGAGTCGAACCGCCGCGAGGTGGAGGCGATGCGGAAGTTGGTGACCGAGCCGTTGGTGAGGCTCTTCTTCCGCGGCGAGTCGACGACGTTCCCGACGACGGTGATCATGGTGTCGAACACGGTGCTCCTCCTGGGGGATCGCGCCGTGACCGGCGCCGGCCGACCGGATGTCGACCGGCTCCGACCCTGCGGTGCGACCCGGCGCCCCGGGAACGACCCCGAGAGATCTGTGGACGGAGTCCGCTCCTGTGGACGACGGGGCCCGGTCCGTCAGCGGACCGCGCTGGGATCACCCCGTGTCAGTTCGGTCGCAGTGCCCGCACCGCCCACGCCCGCGCCACCAGGGAGATCGTCCCGTCGGCTTCCCGTGGCAGGCGCTCGTCCAAGAGCGCACGCAGCCGCTCGCGCGCGTCGGGCTCGAGGCCGCCGACGTACGCGGGGGCCGGTCCGGTGCCGCCGAGGAACGGCGTCCAGTAGTCGTCGAAGTCGCGGAACACCGTCGGCACGTCGATGGCCTCCACCCGCACGTCGCCGAAGCCGGCATCTTCCGTCATCTCCCGCAGCGGCTCGGGCCGACAGAAGGCGGAGCGCCGTCCCTCGTCCAGCTCGGCCGCCGCCGGGTCGAGGTCCGCGGCGGCGTCCCAGAGCTGCCGCATCAGCTGCATCTCCCCCGCGTAGTCCCAGACGTAGATGCCGAGCACTCCGCCGGGGCACAGCACGCGCCGCCACTCGGCGAATGCCGCAGCAGGGTCGGGCAGGAAGTTGAGGACGAGGCCGGACACCACGGCGTCGGCGGTGTCGGTCTCGACGGGCAACCCCGCCGCGTCGCCGACCTCGAACCGCACCCGGGGATCGGGCAGCTGCTCGGCGGCCATCTGGATGAACGCGGCCGAGGCGTCGACGGCGAGCACCGCCGCCGGTTGCGTGTGCTGGAGCACCGCCCCGGTCAGCACTCCGGTGCCGCAGCCGACGTCGACCCACACCCCGCGGGTGGGCGCCTCCAGCGCCGGGACGAAGCGAGCAGCCACCTGCACGGCTCCATCGCCCGACGTAGGCCTCGTAGGCCGAGCCGGAGCTCCAGGTCCCGGCCGGCTCAGTCACGGCCCACCTCCCCGCTGGGCGAGCCGTCGTCGGCCCGCCACGAGCGGGCAGCCTGGCCAGGTTCGACCGTCCGGTCAATGGTCTGACCGCCGACGATTCCATCCAATGGCCGGAACGGGTGCGATGATCGTGCGCCGAGCGCCCGTAGCTCAGTGGATAGAGCAGGTGCCTTCTAAGCACTTGGTCGCAGGTTCGATCCCTGCCGGGCGCGCAGACCAGCGCCTGGCCTGCGCCTTCTCGCCCGATGCCCGGCAGGGTTGCCGGCCGCTCAGCTGCGGGTCAGCAGATGACCTCGGACTCCGTCGCCGGGTGCGGCTCCTCGCCGGCCACTGCCCAGCCGAACACGACGCCGAGCGCCTCGATGTCGCAGGTCGACAGAACCGGCGTGGTGTCCGGCTCCGGAACGCTCCACCCGTAGCCCATCAGGTCGTTGGTCTCCTCGAGGGGCTCGGCGTGACCGAGGCCGAGGGCGTGACCGATCTCGTGGAGGGCCACCCGGTAGACCCGGAGCGGGTCGTAGTCCGGCACACCGACGTCGATCAGGTCCGGGACGTCGGAGCGGACGATGACGTTGTTGCAGCGGTGGTCGCCGCATTGGGCGTAGCCGCCCCAGACGATGCCGCCGGCGTGCGGGACGTAGTGCACCACGATGTCGGCGCGCTGCGAGTTGCGCGCCGTGTCGGTCACGTCCGTGAGCGTGACGTACGGGAACTGCTCGGCCAGCACCTCGCTCCAGGTGGCGATCGCGTCCCGGATCGCCTCCGTGAAGGCAGGGTCGACGTTCGGCGCCGACAGGACGGCGATCGTCAGGTCGGTGTGGTCCCACCAGTAGCCGGGGTAGTACGCGTGCAGCAGCGCGATGCTCTCGGCATCGGACTCTGCCGAAGCTCACCGCGGGTTCCTCTTTGCTCCACGCCGGCGGCGCGCCGAACAGGAGCGCCGCCGCGACCAGCATCGTGGCGATGACCGAGATTCGCTTGTACCGCATATCGGTTCTCCCCCTCCGAGTCACTGTCCCCCCGCGGCCGGGAACACCTTCCCGGGGGCCGGAGACTAGCCCCGCTGCGGCGCTGCCTCAGGGGCCGCGAGCGCCCTCCTCCCGCGGTCGCCGCACGACCGAGACCGCCGGCTGCCGGCCACATCGACCCCGGTGATTGAGATCTGACGTCACGGGTGGTTCGGTCCCGCCAGGTAGCGGGGGGACGTCCCGCCAGGGAGGTGCTCCGGCGCCCGCATCGGCGCCGGACGACAGCCCCGACCCGGCGCCCGCGCCCGCGCCGACGTCGCAGCCGGCGCCGGAGCCCGCGGCACCCGCGGTCCCACCGCCTCCGTCGGTTCCGTCGGTCTCGACTCCGGCGCTGCCCACGCCGTCCCTGCCGGGGACGGATCTCGTCCCGGGCGGAACGTGCGGGATCCCCTGACGCCCGCCTGCCCGGGCGGCTGAGCGGGGCCGGACACGACTGACCCCCGGCCGCATCGTGCGCGACCGGGGGCCCCCATCAGTCGGTGAGCAGTAGAGCTGCGCTTACCAGTAGTGCCTTCGACCGCCCACGGCCCGACCCGACGAGCCGAGCAGGAACAGCACGGCACCCACCACGATCAGGATGATCCCGATGGTCCACAGGATCGAGATCTTGAGCAGGAAGCCCAGCAGAAGCAGGACCAGTCCCAGGATGATCACGACGACTCTCCTCACCGTCGGCCGGAACGTCCGGCCTGGCCCGGAGAATGCGCCGAAGATCGTCAACGGCAAACCTCTGCCTCCCGTGTCGTCACCCAATCGTGCGCAGAACCCTCCCGACGGGGCAGTCAATCGGCCCGCGGCGGCCGCCCCGGTCGCGCCGCCGGTGGCCGGAGCACCGCGAAGGGGTCGGTGACCGCCAGCGTCGGCGCGGCGAAGCGGTAGAGCACCGCCGGCCGCCCACCGGACCGACCGGGGTGCGACATCTCCCCCGTCGGTTCGAGCACGCCCCGCCGCAGCAGCACCCGCTGGAGGTTCGTCGGCGTGACGTCGTAGCCGAGCGCAGCCACGTAGATGGTGCGCAGCTCGGTGATGGTGAACGTCGGCGGCGCCAGGGCGAACCCGACGTTGGTGTACGACAGCTTCGACCGCAGCCGCCCCAGCGCCGAGCCGACGATCGAACCGTGGTCGAACGCCGTCTCCGGCAGCGCGTCGACGGGGTGCCACGCGGTGTCCTCGGGCAGCGGCGGGTCCAGGTCCGACGGGATCAGGCCGAGGTATGCCGTCGCCACGGTGCGTCCCCGTGGGTCCCGGCCCGGGTCGCTGCGGGTCTCCAGCTGCTCGAGGTGGGCGAGTTGCCGCACCTCCACCTTCGACGCGAGCTGGCGGGCCACCGACGCGCCCAGTGTCTCGTCGGCCAGCAGCGGTCCGCCGGGCAGCGCCCACGCGCCGGCGAAGGGCTCCGCCGCCCGCTGCCACAGCATGCCGTGCAGCCGTCCCGCCCGGACCTGGAGCACGACGGCGAGCGCGTGGTGCGGGAACGCCGGACGGTCCGGCGAGGACCAGACGGATGCCATGCGGGGAATGGTAGGTTGCTCCCATCGGTTTCCGACTGACAGTAGGAAACGTCTTGCCGCCTGGGAGGCACCGGTGACCGCCACCGTCGAGAACCTGTCCACCGCGTGGACGTCGCAGCAGTGGGCCGACTGGCGGGGTGAGGTGCACCGGCTCGCCGCCGAGAAGGACGCCGTCGTCCTGGCGCACAACTACCAGCCGGCCGAGATCCAGGACGTCGCCCACCACGTCGGCGACTCCCTCGCGCTGTCGCGCATCGCCGCCACCAGCGACGCGAGCACGATCGTCTTCGCCGGCGTCCACTTCATGGCCGAGACCGCCAAGATCCTCTCCCCCGAGAAGACCGTGCTGATCCCGGACGCCGCCGCCGGCTGCTCCCTGGCCGACACGATCACCGCCGACCAGCTGCGCGCCTGGAAGGCCGAGCACCCCGGCGCCGTGGTCGTCTCCTACGTCAACACGACCGCCGAGGTGAAGGCCGAGACCGACATCTGCTGCACCTCGTCCAACGCCGTCGAGGTCGTCGAGTCGGTGCCGGAGGACCGCGAGATCCTCTTCCTCCCCGACCAGTTCCTCGGCGCGCACGTCAAGCGCGTGACCGGCCGCGACAACATCCGCATCTGGATGGGCGAGTGCCACGTGCACGCCGGCATCTCCCCCGCCGACCTGCGCCAGCGCGTCCAGGACGCGCCGGACGCCGAGCTCCTGATCCACCCCGAGTGCGGCTGCGCTACGAGCGCGCTGTGGATGGTCTCCGAAGGCCAGCTGCCGAGCGAGCGGGTCCACGTCCTGTCCACCGGCGGCATGCTCGATCAGGCCAGGCGGACGACGGCCGCGCGCGTGCTGGTGGCCACCGAGATCGGCATGCTGCACCAGCTGCGCCAGGCCAATCCGCTGCCCGCCTTCGAGCCGGTCAACTCCCGCGCTTCGTGCCCGTACATGAAGATGTCGACCCCGGAGAAGCTCCTGCGCTCGCTGCACGAGGGCCGCGACGAGGTCACGGTCGACCCTGAGATCGCCGCCCGCGCCCGCGCCGCGGTCGAGGCCATGGTCGCCGTCGGCACGCCGTCCCCGGTCGGCGAATGACTCCCCGCCAGGCGCGCCGCGCCCTCTTCCCGACCGTGGTCCCGGCGCTGCCGCTCCCGGACGCGCAGTGGACCGCGACGACCGACGTGGTGGTCGTCGGCAGCGGCGCCGCCGGGCTCATGGCCGCGCTCACCCTGGCCGACGCCGGCCGGTCGGTCACCGTGGTCACCAAGGGCGAGTTCGGCGACGGCAGCACGCGCTGGGCGCAGGGCGGTCTGGCCGCCGTGCTCGGCGCGGACGACGACGCCGAGCTGCACGTGCAGGACACGCTGGTCGCCGGCGCCGGCCTCTGCGACGAACCGGCCGTCCGCGCGCTGGTCAGCGAGGCACCCAAGGCGATCGGCCAGCTCCTCGAGCTCGGCGCCCGCCTCGACCTGGACGCCGACGGCCGGCCGGCGCTGACCCGCGAGGGCGGTCACAGCCGCGACCGCATCGTGCACGCCGGCGGCGACGCGTCCGGGGCCGAGGTCACCCGCACGCTCGCCGAGGCGCTGGGCGAGCGCGGCGTCGACGTCCGGGAGCGCACCGTCGCGCTCGAAGCGCTGCGCAGCGCGACCGGACAGGTGGTCGGCCTGCGCGTCGCACGGATCGACGACGAGGGCGGGCTGGCCGGCGCCGGCGACCTCCGCGCACGGGCCGTCGTCCTCGCGACCGGCGGCTACGGGCACGTCTTCACCGCCACGACCAACCCGGCCGGATCCACGGGAGACGGCCTGGCCCTCGCCGTGCGGGCAGGCGCCGAGGTGGCCGACGCCGAGATGGTGCAGTTCCACCCCACCGTGCTGTGGCAGGGCCCGGACGCGGCCGGCCAGCAGGTGCTGGTCTCCGAGGCCGTCCGCGGCGAGGGCGCCGTCCTGGTCGACCACGACGGGCACCGGATCATGCCGGGCGTCCACCCCCTGGCCGACCTCGCCCCGCGCGACGTCGTCGCCTCGGCCATCGCCGCCCACCGCCGCGACCGCGGGCCGGTCTTCCTCGACGCGACGGGCCTGGGCGCGGAGTTCCTCGAGCGCCGCTTCCCCGGCATCCTCGCCGCCTGCCGCGCCGCGGGCTTCGACCCGGTCACGACGCCGCTGCCGGTGGCGCCGGCCGCCCACTACGTGTGCGGCGGTGTCCTCGCCGACCTCGACGGTCGCACCGGCGTCGCCGGGCTGTACGCGATCGGAGAGGTCGCGTGCACCGGTGTCCAGGGCGCCAACCGGCTCGCCTCCAACTCGGTCACCGAGGGGCTGGTCGCCGCCGGCCGCTGCGCGACGCTGCTCGCGCAGGCCCTTCCGGCCCCCGCAGACCCGGTGGCGCCCACCCGCTCGGCCGGCGCCGTCGACCCCGCTTTCCGGGCCGCGATCACCGAGGCGGCCACCGCGCACGCCGGCGTCCTCCGGGATGCCGACGGCCTGGCCGCGCTGGCCACGACCCTGACGGCCCCGCCCCGCGCTCCGGGTGCGCTCGACCTCGCCGCGGTCGAGACCACGGCCCTGCATACGGTCGCCACGCTGCTCGCCCTCGGCGCCGCCGCGCGGACGGAGAGCCGCGGGTGCCACCGCCGCGCCGATGTCCCCGAGACCCGCCCGGAGTGGCAGGTCCGGCTCGTGCACCGGGTGGACCCCAGCGGCCGCGTGCACACGCGGACGACGCCCGTGCGCACCGGCGCCTCCCAGCAGGTGGTCGCGTGACGACGACCCAGGCGGCACTGCGGCCCGCGGTGCTCGACGCGCTGCGCGCCGGCGGCCTCGACCCGGCCGACGTGCTGCGGGTCGCGCGCGGTGCGCTCGAGGAGGACCTGTCGTTCGGTCCCGACGTCACGACGCTCTCCACCGTGCCGGCGGACGCCCGCGCGACCGGCGACGTCGTGCCGCGCACGGCCGGCGTGCTCGCCGGGGTGCCGGTCGCCGCGGCCGTCTTCGACCTCGTCGGCGGGGCCGACGTCGAGATCGCCCTGCTCGCCGCCGACGGCGACTCTGCCGCGCCGGGCCGCCCGGTGCTGTCGGTCACCGGGCCGACGCGGGCGCTGCTGACCGCCGAGCGCACGGCCCTCAACCTGATCGGCCGGCTGTCCGGCGTCGCCACGCTGACCCGGCGCTGGGTCGACGCGGTCGAGGGCACCGGGGCCACGGTTCGGGACACCCGCAAGACGACGCCCGGCCTGCGGCTGCTGGAGAAGTACGCCGTCCGCTGCGGCGGTGGGCAGAACCACCGCATGGCGCTCGGCGACGCCGCCCTGGTCAAGGACAACCACGTCGCCGCAGCCGGAGGCATCGCCGCGGCGGTCGAGCGGGTGCGCGCCGCCGCACCCGACGTCCCGCTCGAGGTCGAGTGCGACACCCTCGACCAGGTCCGCGAGGCCGTGGCGGCGGGCGTCGAGCTCGTGCTGCTCGACAACTTCTCGCTCGACGACACCCGCACCGCGGTCGCCCTGGTCCGGGGCACCCGCGTGCGGCTCGAGGCCAGCGGTGGGCTGTCGCTGGACCGCGCGCGCGAGGTGGCGGCTACCGGCGTCGACCACCTGGCGGTCGGCGCACTCACGCACAGCGCGCCGGTGCTCGACCTCGGCTTCGACCTGCGCGGCAGTCAGTGCACTAATTGCCGCGGAGGTCGGGGTGCTCGTCGAGGAACCGCTGGAGGCGGTGGGCGTCCCGCCGCTGGTGGACCAGCCAGGCCGTCGCGGCGATCAGCAACAGCGCCAGCGTCGCGTACCAGAGGGGCTGTGGGTCCGCGAGCACGTGGCCGCCCGACGCGAACAGGTACCCGGGCACGTACGCCGGGGTCATCTCCATGGCCAACCGCCCAGCGGCGACGTGGCGCGCCATGCGCAACTGCTGCTCTTCGAGCGGCGTCCCGGTACGAGCCGCGCGCAGCAGCGCCCGGCGCTCCGGGCCGGTCAGCCAGTCCAGCGGCCGGTCCCCCACCTGCAGGTGCTTGACGCTTCGCGCGTGCATCCACATGCCGACGAGGACGGCGCCGAAGCCCGCCGCCAGCACGATGAAGCGGGCGGCTGTCCGCCGGACCGGGACTTCCCGCGGCCCCGTCAAGCCTCCGTCAGCGACGGCCACGGCTGCCCACAGGGCGACGGTTGCCACGAGCAGGCCCACGGCGAGGACCCACTGCCGCCGCTGCAGCACGAGACGCCGGTCCCGCTTCTCCGGCCGCTCCGGCGGCAGCCTGTCGAGCATCGCCAGCGCCCGGGCCCAGGTGTCCCGATCGTTCCCGGTGAGCGGCCCGCTCACGGCGCCGGCTCCGGGTGCTCGTCGAGGAAGCGCCGCGCCATGTGCTCGTTGCGCCGGAGCAGACGCCAGCCGACCAGTCCCATACCGGCGTAGACCGTCGCTGCAGCGACCCACCACCAGGACGAGGACAGCAGGGCTACGCCCAGCGCGATCAGCACGATGCCGAGCAGCAGGAGCGGGATCGGGCGCTGGAGCAGCATCGTCTCCGCGACGTGCCGGGCCAGCGGCAACTGCTCGGGGACGACGGACACCTTGCCCCGTACCTGGTCGCGCAGCGCACGGTTCTGCTGGTTGGTCAGCGCCCTCAGCGGGCTGATCCAGCGACCCCGCCAGGCACGGACCATGAGGAACAGCGCCGAGGCCTCGACGAGGACACCGACGCCCATGAGCACCAGGCCGAGGACCTCGAGGACCGTCGTCGCGTCGTCGGACGAGGAACCGTCCGGCCGGTCGGGCAGCGCCAGCAGCGGGACGAGCACCGCCACGAGCAGCCCCGCACCGGCGATGCCGAGGACGAGGTTGCGCTGCCGTCGAACGCGAGCCCGGAGGAACGGCGTGGGACCGTGCTGCAGCGAGGTCAGCGCCTCGGACCAGCGGGCGTCGTCGTCCGACGAGTTCCGAGCCCGACCGGTCACGCAGGCCAGCCTGGCCGGATGGCGACCGCCCCGCGAGCGCAGTCGCCCGTCCGGGGGAAGCCGTCAGCGCTGGTCGGGCGGCACCCAGCCGATCGCCGGCGCCACGTACCGGACGACGTTCTCCAGCAGCGCGGCGTTGTAGTCGACGCCCAGCATGTTCGGCACGGTGAGCAGCAGCGTGTCCGCCTCGCGGACGGCGGCGTCCTTCGCCAGGTCCTCGGCGAGCTGGTCGGGCGGACCGGCATAGCTCTTGCCGAACCGGGCCCGGACGCCCTCGAGCAGCCCGACCTGGTCCGACGACGACCGGTCGCCGCCGAAGTACTGCCGATCCAGGTCGCTGACGATCGGCATCACGCTGCGACTCACCGACACCCGCGGCGAGTGCTCCCACCCGGCGGCCGTCCATGCGCTGCGGAAGCGGGCGATCTGCTCGGCCTGCAGCTCGTCGAAGGGCACGCCGGTGTCCTCGACCAGCAACGTGGAGCTCATCAGGTTCATCCCCTGCTGCGCCGTCCACTCGGCCGTGGCGCGGGTGCCCGACCCCCACCAGATCCGCTCCCGGAGGCCCGGCGACTGCGGCTGGATCGCCAGCCGGCCGGCAGCGCCGCCGGTCATGCCGGGATCGGCGTCCACGACCGACCGCCCCGAGATGGCGGCGAGGAACAGCGCCGTCTTCTCCCGCGCGAGGTCGGCGTCCGACGTTCCGTCCGGCGGCACGAAGCCGAAGGCCTCGGAGCCGCGCAGGGCCGTCTCGGGTGAGCCGCGGCTGATCCCGAGCTGCAGCCGTCCGTCGGAGAGCAGGTCGGTGGCCGCGGCCTCCTCGGCCATGTAGAGCGGGTTCTCGTAGCGCATGTCGACGACGCCGGTACCGATCTCGATCCGGCGAGTGCGCGCCGCCATGGCCGCCAGCAGCGGGAACGGCGAGGCCAGTTGCCGCGCGAAGTGGTGCACCCGCACGAAGGCGCCGTCCAGTCCGAGCTCCTCGGCGGCGACCGCGAGCTCCACGCTCTGCACGAGTGCGTCGCGGCCGGTGCGCACCTGCGATCCGGGGATGGGCTGCCAGTGCCCGAAGGAGAGGAAACCGATCCGCTTCTGCATCGTCACGGCCGGGGAAGCGCCGGACGGCGGCCGGCTGTTCCCAGCCGACCGCCGTCCGGTCCGATCCCCGAGTCCGCGGGGTTCAGGCGGTGCCCTCCTCCGCTCGGGTGAGCGGCGTATCCGCAGGTCAGTAGGGGCGTACGGACGCGCTGCGTGCGGACGGCGGACCGTATCCGGCCGAGTTCTTGGCCGTGACCGTGAAGCTGTACGACGTCCCCGCCCGCAGGCCGGCGACGAGGGTGTTCTTCACGTAGCCGGGCACGGTCACGCTCTTGATGCCGCGCGTGCCCTGGTAGACCTTGATCAGGTATCCGGTGATCGGCGCACCGTTCGTCGGCGGCGTCGACCAGTACATGTGGGCGCCGTCGTCGCGTGGGGACGGCGGCGACACCGAGGGGGCACCCGGCTTGTCGACCGGCGTCACGGTGTTGCTGAAGCCCGACCACGGGCTGCGACCGGCCGCATTGACCGCCTGGACGCGGAACCGGTATCCCCGACCGTTCGTCAGCCCGCCGATCCGCGCCTCTCGCGCCGAGCCGCTCACGGTCGTCTCCGCGACCAGGTCGAAGCCGCGATAGGTCCGCACGACCCAGGACGTGATCGGCGAGCCACCCGTGCTGGTGACCGCCCACCGGGCGCGCGCCGCCCCGGGCCCGGCCGTCGCCGTCCCGATCGCCGGCGTGCTGGGTGTCGTGTACGGCCGCACCGGGGCGCTGGGCAATGACCACTGGCCGTAGCCGGTGTTGTTCGCGGAGATGAGCACGACGTACGTCGCGCCGTTGACGAACCCGGCGTAGGTCACCGAGCGCCGGGCCTCCTCCCACACGTTGCGCATGTCCACGAGCACGTACTGGTCGCCGACCAGCCGGAAGAACGCGAGGTCGAACGAGGTGATGGCGCCTGTGCCCGTCCAGGTCGCGACGTCCCAGTCGACGCGCAGCGTGCCGTCGCCACCGCTGACGGAGGTGATCCGCGGAGCAGCGGCAGCCGCTCCCCGCTCCGGATCGGCTGGCGCGTCGGCGCCGCTGAGCAGCTCGCGCATGTCGATGAGGCCGTACCCGGTGTCGTCGTCGAATCCGGCCTGCTGCAGATCGATCGCGGTGGTCTCGATCGCCGTCCGGATGGCGTCGACATCGGCCGTCGGGTGGATCGCCCGGTACCGGGCGACGATCCCGGCGACGTGCGGAGCGGCCATCGACGTCCCGCTCGCGAACTCGTAGCCGGTGGGGGTCGTGGACAGCACGTAGTCGCCCGGCGCGGAGATGAGGTTCGTCGGCCCGGAGTAGCTGAACGGCGCCGCCAGCCCGAGCTCGTCGGTGGCCGCCACCGAGAAGACTCCCGGCGTGGTCGCCGGGGACTGCGGCACGTTGCCCTCGCCGCGGTTGTTGCCGGCCGCCACGACGACGACCACGTCGTTGTCCAGGGCGTGCTGGATCGCCGCGTCGTACGCGGTCGTCTGATCGCTGCCGAGACTCAGGTTGATCACATCGGCGCCGTGGTCGACCGCCCAGATGATCCCCGCGTTGATCCGCGAGGCCACGCCGTTGCCGTCGGCGTCCAGCACGCGGACCGGCATGATCGTCGCCGCGCTCACCCCGGCGACGCCGGTCGCGTTGCCGCTGATGGCCGACACGATCCCGGCGACGTGCGTGCCGTGCCCGTAGGGATCGGTGCAGCCCTCCCCGACCGACCGCAGGCTCGTGACGCTGAAGTCCGCGCCCAGCTCGCAGTCCACCCGACCGAGCAGGTCCGGGTGGCTCGCCCGAACCCCAGTGTCGACGACGGCCACGATCTGACCCGAGCCGTCGTGGGTGCCGTCGGGCAGCAGCTCGACGTTCAGCGCGTCGAGGTTCCACAGGTCGCTGCGGTACGGATCGTTCGAGGCGCTCACCCGGGCCGGCACGTCGACGAAGACGTCGACGACATCCACGACCTCGGGTTCGCGCTCGAGGTCGGCCTCGACCTCGTCGAGCTCGTCCGGCTCGGCCTCGACGGTGACGACCTCCAGACCGTCCTCGGTCTCGACGACCGCACCCACGGTCCCGTCGGTGTCCGGCAGCGGCGAGTCCTCCGGCGTCTCGGGCAGCGCCTCGAGCCGCTCGGTCACCTCGGGCGCCGCGGCGGGCTCGTGGGCGACGAGCGGGGCAGGGTCGGGCGTCCGCGCCTGCGCGGGTGCGACCGCACTCAGCGCTCCCACGACGGCCGCGGTGAACGCGGCCAGGGCACCGCGACGGAGCGGCAGATGGGCGGTGCTGGGCACGACGGACTCCTCGGGACGGCGGCATGCGGGCGTCGTCCGGTCGGAGAGGGATGTCACGCGGTGGAGTCGGCCGCTCGCATAGTGCGACGAGCACGACACGCCGGTGGGCGACGCGCCGAGACCTTCACGGCTCGGTTCTGCAACGACGCGTCAGGTGGTGCGGACCGTCGCGCTGCGAGCGGACGGCGCCCCGGGGCCGACCACGTTCACCGCCGTCACCGTGAAGGAGTAGTAGCCGCGGCTGCCCAGCCCGGTGATCAGCGCGTTCCTCGCCGTGCCCGACACGGTGACGCTCCGCAGGCCTCGCGTCCCTTGGTAGACCTTCACCACGTAGGCCGATATGTAGGCACCGCCGTTGTCGGTCGGCGCCGTCCAGTAGACGCGGGCCGCGTCGTCGAGCGGCGCCGGGCGGCCGATGTACGGAGCCCCCGGCACGTCCCGGGGCGTGACCGCGATGCTGCGCGCCGAGTGCGGGCCGGTGCCCACGGCGTTGACCGCCTGGACCACGAAGGTGTGCGCGCGACCGTTCGTGAGACCGGCGAGCCGCACCTCGCGGGCGGTCGCGGGCACGGTCACCTGCCGCACCGGCGTCCAGCCCTGGTAGGCCTTGACGACGTAGCCCGTGATCGGTGAACCACCGGTGCTGACCGGCGCCGACCAGCGGACGCGGGCGGCGCCCGGTCCGGCATTGGGCGTGCCGATCCGGGGCGCGGCGGGTGCGGTCGGGAGGCGGACGGACGCGCTCGGCAGCGAGAACTGCCCCTGGCCGTTGGCGTTGTCGGCCGTCATGACGACGGAGTAGCTCACGCCGCGTTCGAGCCCGAGGCCGAGACCGAGCACCGCCTCCGTGTCGGAGGGCCCGACGCTGTCGGTGGCGACGGGCACGAGCCGGCCGTCGATGTCCTCGGCGACGATGACGTCGTAGGAGGTGACCGGTGTGCCGCCGTCCCACGTCGGCGCCGCCCAGCGCACGGTCAGCCCGTCGACCCCGGCAGTCACCCGGATCTGGCGCGGCGTCGTGGGCAGCACGCCCCGGGTCGGGTCGGCCGGCGCGGGGTCGCCGGTCAGCAGCTGGTAGGCGTTGATCAGCCCGTAGCCGGTGGCGGCGTCCTTGCCCGCGGTCTCGAGGTCGATCGCGGTGGCCTGCACGGCGGCGCGCACGTCGCCGACCGTCGCCTCGGGGTGCAGGACCCGGTACCGCGCCAGGATCCCGGCCACGTGGGGTGCCGCCATCGAGGTGCCGCTCATCAGCTCGAAGTCGTAGGGCGTGGTCGACATGATGCGGTCGCCCGGGGCGGAGATGACGTTGCTCGTTCCGCTGTAGCTGAACGGCGCGGACAGGCCCTTCGCGTCGGTCGCCGCGACCGCGATCACGCCCGGCTCGCCGGCCGGCCACTGCGGCTCGTTGCCGAGGGCCCGGTTGTTGCCCGCCGCGGCCACCACCACGATGTCCCGCTGCAGCGCCAACGCGATGGCCTGGTCGTAGGCGTCGGTCTCGTCGCTCACGATGCTGAGGTTGATCACGTCGACGTCCTGCTCGATCGCCCAGAGGATGCCGGAGACGATGCGCGACGTCATTCCGCGGCCGCCGGCGTCGAGCACCCGGACGGGCACGATCCGGGCGGCGCTGACGCCGGCGACACCGACGCCGTTGTCCGCGACCGCCGACACGACCCCGGCGACGTGCGTGCCGTGGCCGTGCGGGTCGGTGCACCCGTTGCCTCGCGACTCCAGGCTGGTCACCGTGAAGTCGGCGCCGAGCCGGCAGAGCACCCGGTAGCCGTCGTCGGGCTGGCCCACGTCGGGCTCGCGCAGGTCGGACTGCGCCGCCCGCACGCCGGTGTCGATGACCGCCACGAGCGCGCCCGACGCCGTCGTCCGTGCCGCCCGGCAGCGCCTCCAGGCTCAGGGCGTCGAGGTTCCACTGCTCGTCGCGGAGGGGATCGGTCGTGGCGATGGTCACCGGCACGTCGACGAACGCGTCGACCACGTCGGGATCGCGCTCCAGGTCCGCGACGACCTCGGCCGCGTCTCCCGGCTGCGCCTCGACGCTGATCACCTCGAGGCCGTCCTCGGTCTCGACGATCGCGCCGACGTCGGTGGCGCTCTCCTCCGTCGGTGCCTCGGCAGCCGGGACGGGCGGTGGCGCCTCGACCGACAGGTCCTCGACGGCGAGGGTCGGCGCGGGGACCGGTGCGGGATCCTCCGCACGGGCGGGGACCAGCCCGACCGCTCCGAGCGCCGCGGCCACGAGAACGGCCAGGACGATCGGGTCGCCGCCGGACGGCGGCGGTGCGGTGCGGACGCAGGACGAGCTCCTCGCGACGGGACGGGGGCGCGGGGCGTCGTCCGTGCCCGTCTCCGGGCATTGGTCACCCGGCGGAGTCGGCCGATGACATCCTGCGCCGGGAACCGGCCGGGTTCGTCGACCGACGCGCCGACGTCAGCGCGTCCCGCGGAGGCGTTCCGTCAGCGGCGCGGGGTCACGGCGGCGCTCTTGCCCGACGCCGGACCGTTGCCGGCCGACGTTCTGGGCGGTGACGGTGAAGGTGTGCGACCGGCCGGCGGCGAGCCCGCCGATCGACGCCTTGCGGGCGCTCGCCGCCACCGTGACGCTCTTCACGAGGCTCCCGGACCGGTAGGCCCGGACCACGTAGCCGGTCACGGCCGCGCCGCCGTTGCTCGACGGGGCGCTCCAGGTGACCGCCGCCGACCCGCGGCCGGCGCCGACCGAGCCGATCCGCGGCGCGGAGGGCTTCGTGCGCGGCGTGACGGCCGCGCTCTTCACCGACAGCGCGCCGGCGCCGGCGGCGTTGCGGGCCGACACCGAGAACGTGTAGGCCGTGCCGTTGCTCAGGCCGGTCACCGTCAGGCTGCGGGCAGCGGCGGACGCCGTGACCGACTTGACCAGGGTGGTGCCGCGGTAGGCGCGCACGGTCCAGCCGGTCACCGCCGATCCGCCGTCGCTGGTCGGGGCGGCCCAGTAGACCTTCGCCGCCGCGGCGGCCGGGGTCGGCGTCCCGATCCGGGGTGCGCCCGGGACGGTGCGCGGCGCGGCGGAGCCCGCGGCACCCTCGGGTCCCGTGCCGACCGCGTTGGTGGCGACGACGCGGAAGGAGTGCACGACGCCGTTGTCCAGGCCGCTGATGACGGCCGAGCGGGCGGTCCCCGCGGCGGTCGCGGTGCCGACGAGGTCGGCCCCGACGTAGGCCCGGACCTCGAAGCCGGTGGGCGTCGAGCCGCCGTCGTCCAGCGCGGACCACGAGACGCGCACCGAGCCGTTGCCCGGCGACGCCGCCGTGACCCGCGGACCGCCCGGCACCACCGGGGTCGGCGGTGCGACGGCGGTGAGGAGCGCGTAGGCGTCGAGCAGGCCGTAGCCGGTGTTGTTGTCGCGGCCGGCCGTCTCGATGTCGTCGGCGGTCAGCCGGACCGCGGCCCGCACCTGCGCCTCGGTGGCACCGGGGTGCGCGGCGCGGTAGCGCGCCAGCACGCCGGCCACGTTCGGCGCGGCCATCGAGGTGCCGCTCATCGAGTAGTAGGTGTCCTGGGTGTTGCCCGTGGAGACCACCGAGACGCCCGGGGCCGTGATCAGGTTGGTCGGCCCGCTGTAGCTGAAGTACGCCGACCGGCCGTCCTTGGCCAGCGCGGCGACGGCGATCGCCCCCGGCGAGGCGGCCGGGTAGTTGACCTGGTTGCCGTAGTCGCGGTTGTTGCCGGCCGCGGCGACGACCACGACGTCGTGCTCGGTGGCGTAGGCGACGGCGTCGTCGAGGGCGGAGTTGTAGGGCCCGCCGAGGCTGAGGTTGATGACGTCGGCGCCGGCGTCGACCGCGTGGACGATGCCGGCGGCGACGCCGGAGGACGTGCCGGAGCCGTACTCGTCCGAGCACCCGCACCGGGATGATCGTGGCGTCGCTGAGCCCCTGGATGCCGTACGGGTTGCCCGAGACGGCAGCGATCTGCCCGGCCACGTGCGAGCCGTGGCCGTTCGGGTCCACGCATCCCAGGCCGCCGGGGTCGACGTCGTCGGCGTCCCACGCGAAGTCGGCGCCCAGGGTGCAGTCGACCTGTCCGGCGAGGTCGCGGTGGCCCGCGTAGACGCCGGTGTCGACGACCGCGACGCGCAGGCCGGACCCGTCCGGGGTGCCCGGCGGCAGGTCGGCGTAGCGGAAGGTGTCCAGCGACCACTGCATGCTGCGGTACGGGTCGGCCGTGGCGTGCACCGGAGTGTCCACCGAGACGCTCAGCACACCGGGCTCGTCGCGCAGCTCGGCCACGACCTCGCGCACCTCGTCGGCCTCGGCCTCCCGCGAGACGACCTCGGCTCCGTCGTCGGTGACGACGACGGCGGAGACGGTCTCGGTCTGCTCGGCCGCGGGGGCGGCGGCCGGGGCCGCGGGCTCCTCGGCCTGCGCCGGCGCACCGATGCCGGTCACGACCACGGCCGCCACCAGCACCGGCACGGCGGCGCGCAGGGCGGTGCTCGAGACACGTGGAGGCGTCATGGATCGGTCAACGGCGTCCCGGCGGTCCGGCCTGAGGTCGTCTCACCCCGAGGAGGGAGGTCCTTCGGTCACGCACGGTGAGCGAACGACCACGACTCTCCGTCGACGAGTTCCGTCACTTGACGGCTCCGATGAGTGACCCTGTGCGGGTGGAACTCCCCGTCCCCGACGCGCCGTCCGGCTCAGGCGGCGCTGCCGGCCCCCTTCCGGGGATCCCCGCCGGTCAGCGCCTGCGGGCCATCGACACGCTGCTCGCCGACCGCGGCCAGCTGTTCCAGGCGCTGTTCCTGTCGGCTCCCATCGCCAAGGCGCTGGTCGACCTCGACGGCCACGTGCTCGTCGCCAACCCGATGCTGTGCGCCCTCACCGGCCGCACCGTCGAGGAGCTCGCCGGCCGGCACGTCGACCTGCTCGCGCACCCGGACGACGCCCCGATCGGTGACATCGCGCCGTACCAGGCTCCCGGCGAGCCCCAGCTGGACCCGTACCTGCTCCTGGACGGCGAGCGCCGGCTGCGCCGCTCCGACGGCCGCGAGCTGTGGGTCGTGCAGTCGCACGAGGTCGTCCACCACAGCAACGGCAACCCGATGTTCGTCGTCCTCTCGCTGGTCGACGTCACCGATCGTCGCCGCGCCGAGGAGGACCTGGTCCGCCGGGCGTTCACCGACCCGCTGACCGGCCTGCCCAACCGCCGCGCCCTGACCGACCGGCTGCGGCACGCCGTCGCGCTCTCCCGTCGGCGTGGGATGCAGGTCGGCCTGGTGCACCTCAACATCGACCGGTTCAAGGCCGTCAACGAGGCGCTCGGCCACGAGGCCGGCGACCTGCTGCTCAGCCAGGTGGCCGACCGGCTGCGCTGGAGCACCCGCGTCGAGGACACCGCCGTCCGCCTGGGTGCCGACGAGTTCCTCGTCGTCGCCGAGGACGTCGAGGACCTCGACGGCCTGCGGGCGCTCGCCCACCGGCTGCTCTCGGTGCTGGACGAGCCGTTCATGGTGGGCGACCGGGAGATCAACCTGTCGGCCAGCGTCGGCCTGACCCTCGGCAACGACACGACGCCCGACGACCTGCTGCGGCAGGCGCAGACCGCGCTGACCGGCGCCAAGGCCGAGGGCACCCGCGGGCGCATCGAGGTGTTCGAGGGCGTGCTGTCCAGCAGCGAGCTCGACGCCCTGCAGCTCGAGACCGACCTCAAGCACGCCCTCGAGAACGACGAGCTGCGGCTCTTCTACCAGCCGATCGTGCACCTGGGCGACGAGTCGCTGCTCGGCTACGAGGCACTGATCCGCTGGCAGCACCCGACCCGTGGGCTGCTGCCGCCGGGCGCCTTCCTCGACGCCGCGGAGAACAACCGGCTCACCTCGAAGCTCGGCGAGTGGGTGCTGCGCCGGGCCTGCCTCGACGCGGCCACCTGGCCCGAGGACCTGCGCGTGCACGTCAACATCTCCGCCCGGCACCTGGCCGAGGAGGGCTTCAGCGACCTGGTCGCCTTCGCCCTGGACGAGTCCGGCCTGGACCCGATGCGGCTGGAGCTGGAGATCACCGAGTCGACGGCGCTGTTCGCCGCCGAGGCCACGCTGCACTCGGTCGCCGTCGTCACCGAGGCCGGCGTGACGCTCGCCCTCGACGACTTCGGCACCGGCTACTCGGCCATCACCGCGCTGCACCGGCTGCCGATCCACACCGTGAAGATCGACCGGTCGTTCGTCGCCGACGTCGTCACGGAGCCGGCGACCGCGGCGCTGGTCCAGGGCCTGCTCCAGCTGGGCCGCGGCATGGGCCTGCAGGTGATCGCCGAGGGCATCGAGGACCTCGACCAGGCCGACTGGCTGCTGCGGCACGGCTGCGCGATGGCCCAGGGCTTCGCCTTCGGCCGGCCCGCTCCGCTGCCGAGCGCGGCCGAGGTGCTCATCGACGAGATCACCGACGCGCCGGGGCCCGAGGTGCCCGACGCTCCGGACGCGCGGCTCGAGGCCGAGGACCTCGACGAGCCGCACATGACGATGCCGACCCCGCGGGCGACGTCCCTGCCGGACGAGTACGCCGAGGACGACGAGGACGACGAGACTCGCGCACGCGCCCGTCGCCTGGGGTGCCGACCCCACCGAGTGGGACGGCGACGGAATCGGAGCCGCCGACGACCAGCCCGACGAGTGGCGCCGTATCTGAGGCCTCTTACCGGCCTCGCGGCAGGGCGAGCGGCACCGGGCGCTTCGGCACCCGCCCGTCGCCGCTGGACCGGCCGCGCAACCGCCGGCCGATCCACGGCGCGACGAAGCCGCGCACCCAGGCGACCTCCTCGCCGACCGTGCGCGCAGCGCGCGGGGCGGCTGCGGCGGCAGCGGGGTGAGCAGTCGGTGCCGGCACCGGGACGCCGAGGGCGGTGGCGGCGGCCAGCGCCGTCCGCCGGTGGCCCTCGTCGGTAGGAGCGGTCGGCATCCCGACCGCCAGTCCTGGATCGAGGTCCCACTGGTCGAGGACGACGGCACCGGTGCGTGCGGCCACCGACCCAATTGGCGTTGAAGACGGCGACCGGCCCGGGTGCGGCGCAGGATCGGCGTCTGCCGGGGATCCACGCCGGTGGCCAGCAGGACGTCGGCACCCGCGTCGCGGAACTGCAGGACGGCGCGCTCCAGCGTGGCCGTCAGCTCGTCGAGGATCAGCACCGGGCCGCATGAGGTCGTTGCCCCCGGCGACCAGGCTGACCAGGTCGGGGGCGGCCTCGAGCGCCGACCGGCACCTGCTCGTCGACGACCTGCGCGCAGCAGCCGGCCCGGACGGCGAGGTTCGCGTACTCGAGCTCGGCGTCGGCCTGCTGCGCCGCGACATGGGCGGCCACGTGCTCGGCGAGACGGTCGGCCCACCCCCGGTACTCCCCCGGCCTGCCGGGTCGGGGTCGCTCAGGCCCTCGGTGAACGAGTCGCCCAGCGCGACGTAGCGGTGCCAGGTGGTGCGGGTCGGGAGCTGCACGGCACCACTCCAGCACGGCGGCCGCCGGGATCGCCGCCCCGGGGAGGCGTGAGGGAGCACACGCAGCGCCGGACCTGCGCAGACGCAGGATGGGCCGATGCGCACCCGGGTCGCCGCCACGCTCGAGCTCTCCGCCGACGGGCCGGCGGCACCGGGCGCTCCAGCGTCGCGGTCGTCGCCCGCTCGAGCCGAGCAGCTGCCGGGCGACCGACGGCGGGCCGAGCCGGGTCCAGGCGGCCTCGACGGCGAGGGCGCCCGGGTGCACCGCGCCGGCTGCGGCGGCTGCGGTGGTCACCCATTCGGCGTCGGCCAGCCGGGCACGCCACGGCGCGGTCGCCGCGGCCAGCGCCGGTGCGCGCGGTGCCCGTCGTCGGTCGATGTGGATGCGGTCGAGTCCCACAGCCGCCAGTCCTACATCCACGCCGCGCCCCACGGTCGAGGTCGACGGCGCCGGTTCGGGCCGCGGCGACCAGAGGTGGCGTTGAAGACCGCACCCGGCCGCGGGTGCGGCGCAGGATCGGCGTCAGCCGCGGGTCGACGCCGGTGCGAGCAGCACGTCGGCACCCGCCTCGCGGAACCGGCAGGACGGCGCGCCTCGAGCGTGGCGGCCAGCTCATCGGGGTCGGCGCCGCGGGCGCATGAGGTCGTTGCCGCCCGCGACCAGGCTGACCAGGTCGGGTGCCGCCTCCAGCGCCACGCGGCACCTGCTCCGTGGACCACCGCCGCAGCGAGGCGGCCGCGACGGCGAGGTTGCGCGTCCTCGAGCCGCCCGGCCGGCGCGCCCCGGCGCGCTCGGCGAGGTGCTCGGCGAGCCGGTCGGCCCAGCCGACCGGCACTCCCTCAGCCACGCCGGGTCCGGGTCGCTCAGACCCTCGGTGACGAGTCACCGCGGCGCGACGTAGCGGGCCAGGTGCAGCGGCTCCGGACGAGCTGCACGTCCCGCACTCCAGCACGCCGAGCGGCTCAGCGGCGGCGCAGCCGGCGCCACCAGGGCCGGCGCACCGGGACGACGACCGGCGCGGGCGGCGGGGGCGGCGGCCGCTCGGCGCGCCACCGGGCCACGGCCTCGTCGACGTCGACCTGCCCGATCGGCACCTGCGGCCCCTCGGCCGGACGGCGCCAGTAGAGCTCGATCCGCGCGTTGAGGTCCTCGACGGCCGCACGCACCGCGGACTCCGACGACAGCCGGCCAGGACGGCGGGCAGGTCCTGCTTCTCGCGCCGCAGCGCCAGGCCGGGCGGCAGCATGCCGATCGGGTCGACGTTCTCGCGGCGGGCCCACTCCAGCGCCCACTCGTAGCTGCTCTGCTCGCTGTGCCGCTGCGGCAGCGGCCGGCCGGCGCCCTCGAGGTTCTCGAACGCGCCCGCCTCCTGCGCCGGTCCGGATCTGGGTGTCGACCCAGGTCTCGAACGACATCCCGGGCGGCTTGCGGTCGGATCACGCCTCCTTGTTACCCCCGGAGTCGCGCCAGGTCTCGCAGCAGCCGCAGCCAGATCTCGTTCATCGTCGGGTAGGCCGGGACGGCGTGCCACAGCCGGCTGATCGGCACCTCGCCGACGACCGCGATCGTCGCGGCCTGCAGCAGCTCGGCGACGGCGGGCCCGACGAACGTGACGCCGAGCAGCACCTCCCGCTCGGGGTCGACCACGGCGATCGCCGTCCCCTCGTAGCCGTCGGCGAACACCGACGCCCCGGACACCGAGCCGAGCGGATAGCTCGACCACCCGGTGCGCGACGCCGTCCTTCTCCGCCTGCACCGAGGTCAGCCCGACGCTGGCGACCTGCGGCATCGGTGAACACCACCGACGGCGTCGCGCGGCGGTCGGCGGTGGCCACGAACGGCGACCAGTCCGTCGGTCGTCACCTGCTCGCCGCGGGCGCGGGCGACGATCGCCGCGCCGGCCTGCCGCGCCTGGTACTTGCCCATGTGGGTCAGCTGCCGCCGGCCGTTGACGTCGCCGACGCCGTAGAGCCACGGCACGCCCGCGCACCTGCAGCGTGTCGTCGACGTCGAGGTAGCGGCCCGGCTCCAGGCCGACGGTGTCCATCCCGATGTCGCGGGTGCGGGCCCGCCGGCCGACGGCGACCAGCACCTCGTCGCCGCGCAGGTCGCCGTGCGACGTCGTCGCCACGACCTCGGCGCCGTCCCGCCGGGCCGCGGTGATCTCGCAGCCGGTGTGCACCTCGACGCCCGCGCGCCTGCAGCGACGCGGTCACCGCCTCGGCGGCCGCGGGCTCCAGCCCCTCGAGCAGCCGGTCGCCGCGCTGGAAGATCGTGACCTGCGACCCGAGCGCCTGCCACGCCGTGGCCATCTCGCAGCCGACGTAGCCGCCGCCGAGGACGAGCAGCCGGCCGGGCGCCTCCTTGGCGCTGGTCGCCTCGCGCGGCGTCCAGGGGTCGACGTCGGCCAGTCCCTCGACCGGCGGCATGGCGGCCTCCGACCCGGTGCAGACCGCGACCGCGTGCCGCGCGGTCAGCCGCAGCTCGCCGCCGTCGGCGTCGTGACGACGACGGTCCGCTCGCCGGCCAGCCGGCCGGCGCCGCGGACCAGCTCGATGCCGGCGCCCTCGACCCACTGCACCTGGCTCGAGTCGTCCCAGTTCGAGGTGAACGCGTCGCGGCGGGCCAGCGTCGCGGCGACGTCCTGCTCGCCGGTCACCGCCTGCCGCGCGCCGTCGACCGCGCGCGCCTCCTCGAGCACCTCGGTGCCGCGCAGCAGCGCCTTGCTCGGCATGCACGCCCAGTAGGAGCACTCGCCGCCGACGAGCTCGGACTCGACGAGGACGGCGGTCAGCCCGCCCTTGACGACGATGTCGGCGACGTTCTCACCCGGTCGACCCGGCGCCGAGGACGACGACGTCGTAGGTCTGCTCAGCGCGCTGCTCACGTCCCATCCTGGCCGTGTGGTCGACTGGCCGCCATGCCGGTCGACGCCGCCGACTTCGCCGCCGCCCTGCGGCCAGTTCGCCGCCGGCGTGTGCCTGCTGACGCTGCAGGACGGCATCGACGACGTCGGGACCACCGTCAGCTCGGTCATGAGCGTCTCCGCCCGGCCGCCGCTGGTCGCCGTCGGCCTCGACCGCCGGCGGGCTACCCGGCCGAGGTGCTCGAGGAGGTCGGCCGGTGCGCGCTGACCGTCCTGGCCGCGCCGCACGCGATCGTGGCCAGCCGGTTCTCCTCGGCCGGGCGGCCCGAGCGCCCGGCACCTGCTCGAGTCGGTGCCGTGGACCCGCGCCGCCGGCCAGCGGCGCGATCGTGCTCGCCGACGCGCTCGTCGCCCTGGACTGCCGGCTGGAGCGGCTGGTCGCCGGCCGGCGACCACGTGCTCGCGCTGCTCGAGGTCGACGACGTGCCGGTGCTGCAACCCCGACGCGGTGCCGCTGCTCCGCCTCCGCGGCCGCTACGTCGACCCGTCGGGCTCGCGTCCGGCCGGCCGTGACCGGTCCGCGAGAGAAAGTTGCCGGTCAGCTGTCACATCCGGGCCCCGGCGGTGCTCAGCAGATGTGGACCTCGTACGGCCATCGCTGCCGCAGCGGCGCTGCCGCCGTGCTGCGCGGCGCGGCCCGGCCCCGGACTGAGCAGGGCGCGGGCATGCCGCGCGGACGTCCGGGCCGACCTCGAGGACGTCTTCCGCGGCGAGTACGCGCGGGTCGTCTCCGTCGCCGCCCGCGTGCTCGGGTCACGCGACCAGGCCGAGGACGTCGCCCAGGAGGTCTTCCTCTCCTTCGGCCGCTCCTCGGTGCCCGCCGGCGAGGCCGGCGGCTGGCTGACCGTCGCCGCCACGCACACCGCGCTCAACCTGCTCCGCTCCGGCCGCCGCCGCGCGCCCGCGAGGAGACCGCCGACGACGGCCCGGCCGTCGTCCCCGACGTCGCCGACCTCGTGGTCACCCGCGAGGAGCGCAGCCCCGTCCGCGCCGCGCTCGGCCCGGCTGCCCCACAAGCAGGCGGCCGCGCTGGTGCTCCGGCACAGCGGCCTCAGCTACGCCGAGGTCGCCGCCGCCCTCGACCTGTCCCCCGGGAGCGTGGGCACCACCGTGCGCCGCGCCGAATCCGTCCTGCTCAAGGAGTTGAACCGCCATGCGTCATCCCGACTGAGGGCGTCCTGCGCCGGCTGGTCGACGAGCCGGCCGGCGTGACCGACGACGACCGCGCCCACGTCGCCTCCTGCCCCACCTGCCTGCGCGGCGCTCGACGACCGCCCGCGCCGACGCCGCGCTCGTCGGCGCCGCGCTCGCGCACCTCCGCGCCGACGTCGACACGCGACGCCGCCTGGGCCCGGCTGTCGACGGCGCACCGCGCCGCGGCTCCGCCGCCCCGGTCCGGCCGGTCCGCCAGCCCGGCCGCAGCCGGTGGCGGACGGCGGTGCGCCGCCCGGCGGTCGCCGCCGTCAGCGCCGTCGTCCTGGTGACCGGCGCCGGCGTCGCGGCGGCCAACGACTGGCTGCCGATCTTCCGCACCGAGCAGGTCGCCCCGGTCGAGCGTCGACCGCGACCGACCTCGTCGCAGGTGCCCGACCTCTCGGCCTACGGCGACCGTCGACGTCGACGCAGGAGCCCGACCCGCAGCAGGTGGCCGACGCCGCGACCGCGCGCGAGCGGACACGGCCTCGACGTCCCCGAGGTCGCCGAGCTGCCCGACGGGCGTCACCGGGGACCCGAGTACCAGGTGGCCGACGTCGTGAGCGCGACCTTCACCTTCTCCGCCGAGAAGGCCGCGCAGGCCGCCGCCGCCGAGGGCGAGGCCCTGCCGCCGCCGCCGGCCGGGACTCGACGGCAGCCGGCTGCGGCTCGAGGCCGGCCCGGGCGTCGCGGCCGTCTGGTCGCAGCCGCACCGGGCGTGCCGACGCTCGTCGTCGCCCGCGCCGTCGCGCCCGACGGTCGACTCCTCCGGGCGTCCCGTTCGAGACCGTCCGCGACTACCTGCTCTCGCTCCCCGGCCTGCCCGAGGACCTCGCCGACGCAGCTGCGCGACCTCTCCGCCGACGGCGCCACGCTGCCGCTGCCGGTGCCGGCGGAGCTCGTGACCACCTCGACCGGCCGACGTCGACGGCGTCCGAGGCGACCGTGCTCACCTCCCGCGACGGCGCTCTTCGCCGGCGTGGTCTGGGTCGAGGACGGCGTCATGACCGGGGTCGCCGGGTCGCTGAGCGCCGACGAGCTGCTGTCGGTCGCCCGTGGGCTCCGCTGACGCCGCTACCGTCCGCGGCGTGACCGCCGACACGCCGCGGGATCGCGGCCGCGGCGCTCGCCGATCTGCCGCCGTCGCCGGCGGTCTGGTGCTCCGGCC
The DNA here is from genome assembly GCA_963777095.1 of uncultured Actinomycetota bacterium. Taxonomy (GTDB): domain Bacteria; phylum Actinomycetota; class Actinomycetes; order Mycobacteriales; family Geodermatophilaceae; genus CAVZOY01. The sequence continues at coordinate 53,974 of CAVZOY010000004.1, read as the reverse complement.
TGCGCAAGCGGTACGGACGCCGCACCGCCGTCGACGACGTCTCCTTCACCGTCGCCCGCGGCGAGGTGCTCGGCCTGCTCGGCCCGAACGGCGCCGGGAAGACCAGCGTCATCAAGATGCTGCTCGGCCTGGTCCGGCCCGACGCCGGCGAGGTGCTGCTGCTCGGCCGGCCGGTCGACCGACCCGCGGTCCCGCAGCGCCGTCGGGTACCTGCCCGAGCTGTTCCGCTACCAGCCGTGGCTGACCGCCGCCGAGGTGCTGGACCTGCACGTCCGGCTCGCCCGCGTCGACGTGCCGCGCCGACGAGCGGCGGGACTGCCTGGCGCTCGTCGGGCTCGCCGACCGCGCCGGCGACCGGGTCGGCGGCTTCTCCAAGGGCATGCAGCAGCGGCTCGGGCCTCGCCGTCGCCCTGGTCGCCCGGCCGGAGCTCGTCGTCCTCGACGAGCCGACCAGCGCGCTGGACCCGCTCGGCCGGGTCGACGTCCGCGACATCGTGCTGTCGCTGAAGTCCCGCGGCGTCGCGGTGCTGCTCAACTCGCACCTGATCGGCGAGGTCGAGCGGGTGTGCGACCGGGTGGTGATCCTCGACCAGGGCCGGGTCGCGGCGTCGGGCACGCTGGCCGAGCTGCTCGGCCAGCGCGAGGTGCGCCTGCGGCTGGACGGCGTGGACGGCCGGGCGCGAGGACCGGCTGCGCGGCGGCCGGCGCGTCGACGCCGCGAGGGCGACTGGTTCACCGTGCCGCTCCCGGCGGACGACGACGGCGTCACCGTGCCCGACCTGGTGCGCGACCTCGTCGGCCTCGGCGTCCGCGTGCACGCCGTCGAGCCGGTGCGGATCAGCCTGGAGGAACGGCTGCTCGGCATCCTGCGCACGACGGAGCCGGAGGAGGCCGACCCGATGACCGCGCCTGACCATCGCCGGGCTCACCCTGCGCGAGGCCGCCCGCCGGCGGGTGCTGCTGGGCGCTGCTCGTGCTCACCCTCGTGCTGCTGGCGCTGAGCGGCTGGGGCTTCTCCAGCTTCGGCCTGGACACCGAGCGGGCACGCATGACCAGCGGCGAGGCCCGGCTGGTCGCCTCGCTGCTGCTCAACCTGGTCATGTTCGGGCTGAGCCTCATCGCCGCGCTCGGCACCGCGTTCCTCGCCGGGCCCACGCTGGCCGGCGAGGTGGAGTCGGGGCAGGCGCTGGCGATGCTCGCCCGGCCGGTCCGCCGCTCGGCCGTCCTGCTCGGCAAGTGGCTCGGCCTGGTCACCTTCGGCAGCGGCTACGTGGTCCTCGCCGGCCTCGCCCAGATCCTCGTCGTCCGGGTCGACCGTCGGCTACTGGCCGCCGTCGCCGGCCGCCGGGCTGGCGCTGCTGGCCGCCCAGACCGTCGTGCTGCTGACCCTCGCGCTGCTGCTGTCGAGCGTCATCTCGCCGATGGCGTCGGGCATCGTCGCGGTCGGCCTGTTCGGCGCGACCTGGGTGGCCGGGCGTGGTCGGCGGCATCGGCGGCGCGCTGGGCAACGAGGGCGTCGAGCGCGTCGGCACCGTGTCGCGGATCATCCTGCCGACCGACGGCCTGTGGCGCGGCGCGATGAACGCCTTCCAGGACCCGTCGCGCTGCTGCAGATGGGCCACGGGCGAGCGAGGGCTTCCCGTTCCTCAGCGAGGCGCCGCTGACGCCGCGCCTACCTCGCCTGGGCCGCGCTGTGGGTCGCGGTGATCTGGGGGCTGACCGCGCTCTCCTTCCAGCGCCGCGGACCTCTGAGAGCGGCACCCGGCCGCCGCGCCGAGAGCTCGGCCACGCATTCGCGGCCCGATGCGAGGCAGGCCTCATGCCGGTCGGGCGACTAGCGTCGGACCCGCTATGAGCGCTCTGCCTGCCCCCACCGAGTCCGCCCTGCGCCGCGCGCGTCACCCGCGCCGAGCGCGGCGTGACCCTCGACGCCGTCGAGGCCGAGACGCTGCTGCACGCCCGCGGGCTGGGCGACGGCGAGCCGCTGGACCGGCTGCTGACCGCGGCCGCCCGGGTCCGCGACGCCGGCCTGGCGTCGGCCGGCCGGCCCGGGCGTGGTCACCTACAGCCGCAAGGTGTTCATCCCGCTCACCCACCTGTGCCGCGACCGCTGCCACTACTGCACGTTCGTGACGACGCCGGGGCAGCTGCGCGCCGCAGGGCAAGGCGCCGTTCCTCTCCCCCGACGAGGTGCTCGACGATCGCCCGCGCCGGCGCGGCGCATGGGCTGCAAGGAGGCGCTGTTCACCCTCGGCGACCGCCCCGAGGACCGCTGGCCGGTGGCCGCGCGAGTGGCTCGAGGCGCACGGCTTCGACTCGACGCTCGGCTACCTGCGCGCGATGGCGATCCGGGTGCTCGAGGAGACCGGCCTGCTCCCGCACCTCAACCCCGGCGTCCTGTCGTGGGAGGAGATCCAGCGGCTCAAGCCGGTGTCGGCGTCGATGGGCATGATGCTGGAGACGACGGCGACGCGGCTGTGGTCGGAGCCCGGCGGCCCGCACTTCGGCTCCCCGGACAAGGAGCCCGCCGTCCGGCTGCGGGTGCTGGAGGACGCCGGGCGCTCCGCCGTCCCGTTCACCACCGGCGTGCTGCTCGGCATCGGCGAGGACTACGCCGAGCGGGTCGACGCCGTCCTGCGAGATCCGGGCCGTCGGCGCAGCGGCACGGGCACGTGCAGGAGGTCATCGTCCAGAACTTCCGGGCCAAGCCGCGGACGGCGATGCAGGCCCACGACGACCTGGAGCTGCAGGAGTACGTCGCCGCGGTCGCCGTCACCCGGCTGCTGCTCGGGCCCGAAGGCGCGGGTGCAGGCGCCGCCGAACCTGTCCGACTCCACCGAGCTCGGCCTGCTGCTGCGGGCCGGCGTCGACGACTGGGGCGGCGTCTCGCCGCTGACGCCCGACCACGTCAACCCCGAGCGGCCGTGGCCGAACATCGACAAGCTGGCCGCGCTGAGCGCCGAGGCCGGCTTCGAGCTGCGCGAGCGGCTGGCCGCCCAGCCGCCGTACGTGCTGCAGCCCGAGCCGTGGCTGGACCCGCGGGTGCGCCCGCACGTCGCCGCGCTGGCCGGTCCGGACGGGCTCGCCGTCGAGGGCCGGATCCCGGTCGGGCCTGCCGTGGCAGGAGCCGGACGAGTCGTGGACGTCGTCGGGCCGGGTCGACCTGCACGTCGAGGTCGACACCGTCGGGCGCACCGCCGACCGGCGCAGCGACTTCGACGCCGTCTACGGCGACTGGTCCGAGCTGCGCGACCGCACGACGGCCGCGCGCGACGGGCACTCCACCGCGCTGGCCGCCGGCGACCGGGAGGTGCTCGCCGCGCTGCTGCACGCCGAGCAGGACCCGGCCGGGCTGTCCGACGCCGAGTACCTGGCGCTGCTGGGCGCCGACGGCCCGGACCTGGACGCGCTTGACAGCGCTCGCCGACGCCGTCCGCCGCGGACGTCATCGGCGACGACGTCACCTACGTCGTGAACCGGAACATCAACTTCACCAACGTCTGCTACACCGGCTGCCGGTTCTGCGCCTTCGCCCAGCGGCGCACCGACGCCGACGCCTACACGCTGTCGATGGCCGCAGGTCGGCGACCGGGTCGACGAGGCGTGGGCGGCCGGCGCCACCGAGATCTGCATGCAGGGCGGCATCCACCCCGACCTGCCCGGCACGGCGTACTTCGACCTGGCCCGCGAGGTGAAGCGGCGGCGGCCCGGCATCCACCTGCACGCGTTCTCCCCGATGGAGATCGTCAACGGCGCCGCCCGCACCGGGCTGTCGTTCCGCGACTTCCTGACCGCGGCCAAGGAGGCCGGGCTCGACTCGATCCCCGGCACCGCGGCGGAGATCCTCGACGACGACGTCCGCTGGGTGCTGACCAAGGGCAAGCTGCCGACGGCGACCTGGCTGGAGATCGTCAGGACCGCGCACGAGTCGGGCCTCCCGACGACGTCGACGATGATGTACGGCCACGTCGACACCCCGGCGCACTGGGTCGCGCACCTGCGCACGCTGGCCGCGCTGCAGGACGAGACCGGCGGCTTCACCGAGTTCGTGCTGCTGCCGTTCGTGCACCACAACTCGCCGATCTACCTGGCCGGCGTCGCCCGCCCGGGCCCGACGGTGCGGGAGAACCGGGCGGTCCACGCCGTCGCCCGGCTGCTGCTGCACGGCCGGATCCCCAACATCCAGACCTCCTGGGTGAAGCTCGCCGACGCCGGCACGCAGGCGGTGCTGCAGGGCGGGGCCAACGACCTCGGCGGCACGCTGATGGAGGAGACGATCAGCCGGATGGCCGGCAGCGAGAACGGCTCGCTGAAGACCATCGCCGAGCTGGAGGCGATGGCCGCGGCGATCGGCCGGCCCGCCCGTCAGCGCACGACCGAGTACGGCACGCCGTCGGCCGAGCGCGCTGGCCACCGCCCGCTCCGACGAGGGCCGCCGCCGGCTCACCCTCTCGATCACGCCGGCCTAGAGCTACCGCGTCCGTCCCGCGTCATGTCCGCCCCCGGACGGCGTCTTCATGTGGACGAGCGGCGAACGACGACTGCGGGGAGTGCGACCGTGATCCAATCCCACCACGTGACCGGAGGCCCAGGTCCAAGCGATCGCCCTCCGGCAGCGGACGGTCGAGCGCCACCGCGAGGCGCTCGAGAACCTTCGGCGACTCGAGATCCAACTGCAGACCGCATCGGCCCTGGAACGCCGCGCCGATCGGTCGACCAATCCACACCCTCGCGGCGGTGCTCCGCGAGCGGGCCCAGGAGCGTCGGCGGATCGCCGAGGTCATCCGTGCGCACCTCATCGTGGACGCCGGCAGGTCCTGTCGACGGACGGCGCGCGTTGTCGGCCCGACGGTACCGCCGCCTGACCAGGCGTCTCCGAGTCGGATGGCTCAGAGCGGGCCGGTCCCGGCGCAGGATGCCGTGCGCCGCCCCGCGCGACGCGGTACGCGATCACCGCCTGGACCGTGTACGCGGCCGCCATCCCCCGAACAGCGCGACCAGGACGTCCACTGTCCAGTGCTGAACGGTCCGACGTCCGCGAGGTCCGTTGTCGCGATACCGATGGCCTGCACCGGGATCGCGACCGCGCCGGCGCCGAAGAGGAACAGCGGCCACGGCCCGGCTCCAGGCGAGCGCGATCGCGCCGGGCGTGAGGAAGACGACGTAGAAGATCGCGATGAACGCGGTGCCGGCCCAGGTGAACGACGGTCTCGCCCCGGCCAGGATGATGACCGCGCGCATCAGCCCTCGGGTCAGCGCCGCCCCGACCAGCCCGCCGAGCACGCCCGGCCGCGACTCCCCGCCCCGCCTGCACCAGTCGGTGCCCGTCCATCTCGCGCCTCCCGTCCGCTCGACTCGCCGGGACCCGAGCCGTTCGACGAACTGCTCGAAAGCAGGTCCACCGCCCGGCTCGGGCCGACGGGCCCCCGCCCCGCGGGCCGCCGCTAGCGTCGCGGCCATGGGCCTCTTCGCGACGATGGCGTACAGCGACGGCCGATGGACCCGAGGACGTCCGACGGCGGTGCCGTTCCTGCTCGTCGACGTCCACGACAGCGACCTCGCCACGGTCGACTACCGGTTCGCCGACGCCTCCGGCGGGCGCTTCCACCTCGGCTACGAGCCGCGGATCTACTTCGAGCAGCCCGACGCGGCGCTGCCGATGGACGCCGACGCCGAGGCCGCCGGCTTCGCCCGCTGGGTGCGCGACGCCGTGGACGCCGACTCGATCCCGACGACGTCCGGCGGCCGATGGCCGACCCGGAGGAGCGCCGCCACCCCCGGACGTCGCCGTCGTCGAGACCGTCGACCGCCTGGTCGCGCTGGCGGGGCTGCCGCGCGTCGAGTGGCCCACCGACGACGACGCCCCCGCGGGCTGACGACCGGGATCAGCGTCCGAGCGTGCGGCGGCCCGGTTCCTTCCTCGGACCGGCCGAGCGCCTGTGTCCGATCGCCGACGCCGTGCGGCAGGAGGATCGCCCACAGCGACAGCAGCCAGGCGGAGGCGAAGACGACGCTCGCGGTGACGTCCGTCGGCCAGTGCATGCCCCGGTAGAGCCTGCTGACGAGCACGAAGCCGGCGTACAGGGTGGCCAGCACCGCGCCGATCACGAACAGGCGGCGCGGCGGTAGAGCACGTACAGCGCGATCGCCAGCCCGAACGTGAGCGCGATCGACGCCGCGGTGTGCCCGGAGGGGAAGCTCGACGTCGGTGGGGCCTCGTCCAGCTGCGGGATGTCCGGTCGGTTGCGGTCGATCACCCACGAGGCCAGCAGGAAGAGCGCGGTCTCCCCCACTACCGCGACGGCCAGGAACACCGCGAACCTGGGGCCGCGGCCCAGCCGCCAGAGCACGAAGCAGCCGATCGCGGCCAGGACGATGATCGGCACGGTGGCGCCGGCCCAGCTGCCGACGGTCGTCACGTCGTCCAGCGTTGGATTCCGGACGTCGAGTATGGCGTTCTCCACGTCCGCCTCGGCCTCGTGCAGGCCGGTGTCGTCCAGGACGCGCGTGATGAGCATCCCGAGGCCGAGCAACAGGGCCTCCACCAGCACGAACGCGACCAGCACGAGGCCGATCAGTCGGAGCAGCTTCTGACGGCCACCGCTGCGAACCGGGGTCCGTCGGACCGTTTCGGTGTCGTGCTGATGCATGGCGTCCCCTTCGACTCTGACGGGGTATCAGGGTCCGGGTCATCTCCGCAGGTCGGATGCCCGAGAAGTACCCGATCGGGGGCGTGTGCACACCAGGCGGAGGACGTCAGCCTGCGGCGCGAGACCCGCCGGCTCACCCGACCTGGTGAGGGGCCCGCCCTCTCAGGCCCGCTCGGCGGGCTCCGCCGCGGGCGCGGGCACGTCGGGTCGGTCGCGCAGGAACAGGTACCAGTACGACGTCGCGACGAAGACCACGGCCCCGACCAGGTTGCCGAAGCCCGCGAGCAGCCAGTTCCACAGCCAGTCGCCGGCGCCGATGCCGGGCACGCCCGCGAAGGTCGCCGCGGGGAGGAAGAACATGTTGGCGACCACGTGGTCGAAGCCCATCGCGACGAAGGCCATGACCGGGAAGAAGACGGCGAGGATCTTGCCGGACACGGACTGGGCGGCCAGGGACATCCAGACGGCCAGGCAGACCAGCCAGTTGCAGCCGACGCCGCGGAGGAACGTCTCCCACGCGGTGTGGCCGGTCTTGCCCTCGGCGATCGAGGCGAGCCGGTCGTAGGTGAGCAGGGCGCTGCCCGCGGGAGGCCGCCTCGCCGATGACGTCGGTCTGCACGGCGAGGAAGAAGGCGACGAACAGCGCCCCGAGCAGGTTGCCGAGCAGCACCAGCGTGAGGTTGCTTGACGACGTCGGAGACGCCGATCTTGCCGCGCATGGCGCTCAGCGGGACCAGCATCATGTTGCCGGTCGCGAGGTCGGATCCCGCGATGAGCACGAGCACCAGGCCGAGGGTGAACGCGGCACCCATGAACAGCGTCGGCAGCGTGCCCCACGTGCGGGGTCCAGCCCCGAGCTAGACCGTGATGGCGACCAGGGCGCCGAAGGAGATGTAGGCGCCGGCGAGGAACGCGCTGACCAGCACGCGATCCCAGGTGCGGTGGGTCTTCTTCGCCCCGGTCCCTGCGGCGACCTGCGCCATCTCCTGCGGTTCCCTGGCGGCCACGGCGTCCCCCTCGGAGTCGATCCGGTGCTGCGGGATGCCCCGTGCGAGCCCGTTCCACGCCACCGCCGGGCCGGTACGACGCCGTCTCCGCCTGTCGGATCGGCGACCGCGGTCCTCCTCCGTTGGCGGGAGAGGGCTTCCTTACGGACGGCCGGCGTGGAACCGTCCAGTCTCGCTCTGAGTGCTGGAGTGATCACGAAACGTCATCGAGGAAGGGGGTCCGTTGTCCCGTCTTGCCGCGGCCCACGGACGGGTCGGATGACCGTTCCGGACCTGGGGTCTGCCCCAGGGTCGGTGCACGCCCTCGTCGCGGACCTCACCACCGCGGGTTTCGTCCTGGTGTCCGACGACGGCGAGGGTGCGGTGAACCGGATCCTCCAGCTCGCCGGGCCCTGGTGCGGGGTGCGCATCACGGCCGACCGGGGTCAGTGGTGGGTCGACCTCGGCCGGCCACCGCAGGTCGGCTGGTACGACCCGGACCTCTGGCGCGCGTGTCTCGACGATGCGCCGGTCAGCGCGGAGCCGTTGTCCTTCGACGAGGAAGCCGACTTCGTTCGCCGCCGGTGGACCGAGGTCGCGGTGGCCCCTCCGGAGGTCGATGCGTGCCTGTCCCGCACGCAGAGTCAGCGAGCCCGGGAGCGGCTCGGTCTACCGCCGGTGCTCGGATGAGCGTGTCGGGATGGGCGGCATGAGCCCGCAGGACGAGGCTCTCCTCGCCGAGGCACGCGCGGCCGTGGAGGCGACAAATCTGCCGGAGCGCGGGTGGGCCGTCGGCGAGTTCCGCGACGACCGGCCGTGCCTCGTGCGCGAGGGCGACGAGTGGGTCGCGGGCTACGTGGAGCGGGGTCGCTTCGACGAGGAGTTCCGAGAGGCGGACACCGGTACGGCGGTGGCCCGATTCGTGCTCTGGGTGCGGGCGGTCCTCGAGTCGTCCGAGAAGAGCGCGGCCGCCACGGCCGAATGGCTGCGCCGGACGGGCCGGCAGCGGCCGTGAGGCGGGCGACCGATCGTGCCCACGAGGCCGGAGGAGAGACCGACTGATGGCCATCATGATCAGCAGGAAGGGGGACGGGTACGTGGCCGAGGTGACGCCTCCGCACGGCGGCGGCACCCCGTGGTCGACGTCCGCTCCTGTCAGCGCCCGGGAACTCGTGCAGGAGCTGACCCGCCGCGGCTGCCACCAGACCGACATCGGCGACGCCTTCTACGAGGCCGACCCCGCGTGGATCCTGAAGCTGCAGGCGGCGGAGGAAAGCGACAGGAAGTCGCCGTTCCTCGTCGCCTACGACTACGGCATGGGCGGGCTGTGGGGCGTGATGCTCGCCCGGTCGGCGGACGAGATCACGAGGACCTATCCCGAGTTGGGCATCGCCGCCGAGCACCCCGCGTGGATGAGCGCAGAAGAGTACGAGCGGCTGGCGGACGACCCCTACGACATCGACGGAGCTCCCCGAGGACTGCTCGACGCCCTGCTGGCCGACCGGCAGCACCCGTGACGCTGTGCCGGGCGGGCCGATGACGCCGGAGCGTCGTGAGATGCCGATGGACACCTCGGCCTTGCGGCGCCTCCTCGATGCAGAGGGCATCGATCCCGACGCCTACTCGCTCGACGGCGGGATGCCCGATGAGGCCTACGTGCTCGAACGCCGGCCCGACTGCTGGCTCGTCTTCTACTCCGAGCGCGGGCTGCGCACGGCGGAGACCCGGTTCGAGTCCGAGAGCGGGGCGTGCGCGCACCTGCTCGAGCTCCTGCTGCGCGATCCCACGACCAGGCGCCCCGCGTGAGAGAGGACCGTCCGATGAGGTGTGCATGTGACTCCCTGTTCGAGCTGGGAGGCAACGCGGGAGACGACTACGCGCGGGAGCACCTCGAGAAGCTGGACGTCGATCTCGTCGACTGGACGGTGCGCTACCGGTGTCCGCAGACGGGCCGGCAGTGGTTCGAGGGATTTCCCTCACCCGGAGCTGCAGGCCGGCGGACCGCCTCGCCTGCGGCAGCTCGACGAGGACGGAGTCCCGATGGACGAGCCCGGTCGCGATCCGTTCCGCTGAAGCACGGTTCGCGGGCAGCCGGTGATGATCGGGCAGATCACCGGACGACGAAGCCGTCCACCGCGACGTTCGCGGACGTCGCCGCCGCGTTCTTGCTGCCGAGCACCTCGATGGTGATCGTGTGGGTGCCCGGGGCCAGCCCGTCGTAGGTCTTCGCCGTCTGCCAGCGCGCCGACGTGGCGTACAGGTCGACCGTGCCCTGGTCGACGTCGTCGATGCTGACCCGGGCCCGCCCCAGCCCGGGCCGGTTGTCGTCAGCCAGTCCACGCCGGTGCCGGAGAAGGTGAAGGACATCGTCGCGCCGGCCGTGCTGCTGCTCCGGTAGCGGCCCCGGGCGGCAGCCTGAGAGGCGCCGTTCTTCCAGCCGCCGAACGAGATGCCGCGCGCGGACTCCTGCACCGTCTCGCCGCCGACGCGGAATCCGTCCACCACCACGCCCGACGCCGCGGACGCCGGGTTCTGTCGGCCGGTCACCCCGATCTCGATCGTGTGCGACCCCGACGGGCTCAGGTCGTCGAACGTGTACGAAGCCGTGAGGGCTCGTCGCTGTAGAGGTCGTAGGTCCCCCGGTCGACGCCGTCGACGGTCACCGACGCGATGCCCTGCCGGGGGCCGGCGCGGGTGAGCCATTGACGCTCGACCCGGTGAAGGTGAACGTCGCCGTGCTGCCGCGGGCACCGGTGGTCATCCACGTCCCGCCGTCGGCAGACGGGTCGGGAAGGGGGTACCAGTCATCGAACGTGCCGGCGGTCTCCTCGACGCCGTCCGCGGTGGCGGAGAAGTTCGCGACCGCGTGCGCGGCGGTGGCGACCGTGACCGCGCAGGTGACGGTGGCGCCGCTGCAGGCACCGGTCCACCCGGTGAACGAGGAGCCGTTCGCCGGCGTGGCCAGGAGCTGCACCGTCGTCCCGGGCCGGAAGACGGCGCCGCAGGTGGCACCGCAGGTGATCCCGGCCGGTTCGCTGGTGAGCGTCCCCGAACCCGTGCCCGACTTGGACACTGTCAGGCTGACCTGGGAGCGCTCGTCGGGCAGCCGCAGCAGGTCGTCGTTCGCGGACCTGCCGTCGTCGACGACTGCGGCGCTGGCCGTCGTCTCGAGGGCCGACCGCACCTCCGCGGGCGTCGCGTCCTGGTGCCCCTCCAGCCAGGCCGCGATCGCGCCGGTGACGTGCGCGGCGGCCACCGACGTGCCGGAGACGTCCCCGGCCGACGTGTCCGACTCCTCCGTGCTCGAGCGCAGCGACGCTCCCGGGGCGAACAGGTCGAGGCAGCCGCCGAAGTTCGAGAACTTCGCCCGCCGGTCCGAGGTGGTGGTGGCGCCCACGGTGATCGCCGACTCTTCCCGGGCGGGGCTCCTCGTGCAGGCGTCCGCCGCCTGGTTGCCGGCCGCGGTCACCACGGTGACCCCGGCCGCGGTGGTCCTGGCGACCGCGTCGTCCAGCACGCGGTTCGCCGGTCCGCTCGCGCTGAGGTTGACCACCGCCGGGCCGCTGCGGTGGCCGACCGCCCAGTCCAGGCCTGCCAGGACGTCGCCGGCCAGCCGGTTCCGTCGCAGTCGAAGGCGCGCAACGACACGAGCGTGACGCGCTTCGCGACCCCGAAGGTGCGGCCGCCGATGGTCCCGGCGACCGACGTCCCGTGGCCGCCGCAGTCGTAGCGTCCTCGTCCCCGTCGACCCAGTCGTAGCCGCTGCGGGCGCGGTCGGCGAACTCCTCGTGGCTCGTCCGGATGCCGCTGTCGACCACGTAGACGGTGACGCCGTCCCCGGTGGTGTCGTACTCGTACGTCGCGTCCAGGCCGACGCGCTGGTCGATCCGGTCCAGGCCCCAGACCGGGTCGTCCTGACTGCCCTCGAGCTGCATCCGGGAGTCCCGCACGACGGCGGCGACGTCGGGGTCCCGCTCCAGGGCGTCGACGGCCGCGGCGGACAGGGTCGCGACGAACCCCGCGACCACGGTGGAATAGCGGCGTGCACCTCGCCGCCGGTCCGGGTCTGGATGCGCGCCAGCTTCTCGGCGTCCGCGGCGGACCCGACCTGGACGATCACCCGCTCGAGCGCGGCTCGTCGTCCCCGCGCACGAGCACGAAGCCGACCACGCCCAGGGCCAGCAGGACGGCGGTCGCCAGACCCAGCAGGCGCGTCACGGCGCAGGACCGTAACCGCCGCAGCCGTCACCGGCGGCCACATCGTCCTGCTCGGGGCGCCGATCGGCCTGATTTCACCCGGACGGATGTCCTACGCTGCGGCGCATGACGGCTCCGATCGACGTCCACGCGCTGGCCGGCGAACTCCTCCAGAAGGCGACCACCGAGAACGCCGGGCGGGCGGCGCGCACGCTGCCGCACCCGGTCGACGGACTGCGCCAGACGCTGATCGCCCTGCGCCAGGGCGTCACGATGGACGAGCACGAGAGCCCCGGCGCGGCGAGCCTGATGGTGATCCGCGGGCGGGTGCGCCTGCGGGCCGGCGACGACAGCGTCGACCTCGGGGCGCACCAGATCGCGCCGATCCCGGATCGACGGCACAGCCTCCAGGCGGCCGAGCAGTCCGTCGTACTGCTCAGCGTCGCCGTGCCGCCCCGTTCTCCGGAGGGCGACGGCGAGGGCTTCGCGCCGCGCCGCAACGTCGGGGGCTGACGACTCCGCCTACCAGGCTGTAGCACAACCGGGGTCTCGACCGCGCCGAGACCCCGGTTCGTGGAGACCCAGTGCTGGAGGCCGGTCAGCCGACGCCGAGGTCGCGGGCGATGAGCATCCGCTGCACCTCGCTGGTGCCCTCGCCGATCTCCAGGATCTTGGCGTCGCGGTAGAACCGGCCGACCGGGAACTCGTTCATGAACCCGTAGCCGCCGTGCACCTGGGTGGCGTAGCGGGCGTTCTCCATCGCCATCTCCGAGCTGTAGAGCTTGGCGACGGCGGCCTCGCGCTTGAACGGCTCGCCGCGCAGCATCTTCTCCGCGGCCCGGTAGTAGGCCAGCCGCGCGGTGGAGGCGCGCACCTCCATGTCGGCGATCATGAACTGGATCGCCTGGTTGCGGCCGATCGGCTGGCCGAACGCCTCGCGCTGGGCGGCGTACTTCACCGACTCGTCGACGCAGCCCTGCGCCAGCCCGACCGCCAGCGCCGAGATCGCGATGCGGCCCTCGTCGAGGATCGAGAGGAACTGCGCGTAGCCGCGGCCCTGCTCCCCCACCAGGTTCTCCGCCGGCACGCGGCAGTCGGAGAACGACAGCTCGCGGGTGTCCGAGGCGTTCCAGCCGACCTTCGAGTACCGCTGCCCGACGGTGAAGCCCGGCGTGCCCGACGGCACGAGGATCGCCGAGATCTCCTTCTTGCCGTCCGGCTTCGTGCCGGTCACCGCGGTCACCGTCACCAGCGCGGTCAGGTCGGTGCCCGAGTTGGTGATGAACGCCTTGGAGCCGTTGATCACCCACTGCCCGTCCTCGAGCCGCGCCGTCGTCCGCGTCGCGCCGGCGTCCGAGCCGCCGCCGGGCTCGGTGAGCCCGAACGCGCCCAGCGCCTCGCCGGAGCACAGCCGGGGCAGCCACTCCTGCTTCTGCTCCTCGGTGCCGAACCGGTAGATCGGCATGGCGCCCAGCGAGACCCCGGCCTCCAGCGTGATGGCGACCGAGCTGTCCACCCGCGCCAGCTCCTCGAGCGCGACGCACAGGTGGAAGTAGTCGCCGCCCGCGCCGCCGTACTCCTCGGGGAAGGGCAGGCCGAACAGCCCGAGCTCGCCCATCTGCCGCACGATGTCGGTCGGGAACTCGTCCCGCTCGTAGAACTCCCCGATCTGCGGCGCGACGACCTCCATCGCGAACTCGCGGACGGTCTTGCGCAGGGCCTCGGTCTCGTCGTCGAGCCGGTAGTCCAGCATCGTCAGTTCTCCTGTTGCTCGTCGGCGGGCGCCGTCGGGGTCACCACGGCCACCCGCTCGTCCAGCCGGACCGACTGGCCGGCCGTCACGCCGAGCTCGGCCACCGTCCCCGCGACCGGGGCGGTGAGCACGTGCTCCATCTTCATCGCCTCGACGACCAGCAGCGGGGTCCCCGCCTCGCACCCGGTCGCCGACCTTCACGCGCACCACGGTCACCGTGCCGGGCATCGGCGCGGTCACCACGCCGTCCCCGGCCACGGCGCCCGCGGCCGACGCCAGCCGCTCGTGCTCGCGGAAGCTCGTCACGGAGCCGTCGGCGGCCAGCCACACCGTGCCGCCGGAGTGGACGACGTCGTAGTCGAGCGTCAGCCCGTCCAGCGACACCCACAGCCGGTCGCCGTCCCGGTGCGCCTGGGCCGCCACCGGCTCGCCGTCGCCGACGGCCACCTGGGCGGACGACGCCCGGCCGCGCACCCGCACGGTCACCGGCTCGCCGCCCGGCGCCTGCAGCCGCCGCACCGTCCAGGCCGGCTCGCCCAGCCGCCAGCCGTCCGGCACGTCCCAGCGGTCGACGACGGGCCCGGCCGGCTCGGCCTCGAGCTGGAGCTCCAGCGCCGCCGCCGCGTAGACGTGCGGCGGCGGGGGCTCGGGCAGGGTCAGCCGGTCGCCGCGCCGCTCGATCAGGCCGGTGTCCAGCCGCCCGGCGACGACGTCCTCGTCGCTGAGCAGGGCCCGCAGGAACGGCACGTTGGTGGTCACGCCGAGGACGGCGGTGGAGCCGAGGGCGCCGACGAGCCGGGCCCGGGCGGCGTCGCGGTCGGGCCCCCAGACGATCACCTTGGCCAGCATCGGGTCGTAGTCCGTGCCGACGACGGAGCCGACCGCGAGCGAACTGTCGACGCGGATGCCCGGGGCCCGACGGCTCCACCAGCCCGAGCACCGTGCCGGTCTGCGGGCAGGAAGCCGCGGGCGGGGTCCTCGGCGTAGACGCGCGCCTCGATCGCGTGCCCGTCGAGGGCGACGTCGTCCTGGTCGAACGGCAGCGGCTCCCCCGCCGCGACCCGCACCTGCAGCTCGACCAGGTCGAGGCCGGTGACCATCTCGGTGACCGGGTGCTCGACCTGGAGCCGGGTGTTCATCTCGAGGAAGAAGAAGGCCATTCCTGCCCCCGGGCAGTCCGGTCGGCGTCGACGATGAACTCGACCGTGCCGGCGCCGGTGTAGCCCACGGCGCGGGCGGCCTCGACGGCGGCGCGGCCCATGGCCGCCCGCCCGGCGGCGTCGAGCAGCGGCGACGGCGCCTCCTCGATCACCTTCTGGTGCCGGCGCTGGAGGCTGCACTCGCGCTCGCCGAGGTGGACGACGGTGCCGTGCGTGTCGCCGAGCACCTGCACCTCGATGTGCCGCGAGTTGCCCACGTACCGCTCGACCAGCAGCGTGTCGTCGCCGAAGGAGCCGCGGGCCTCGCGGCGGGCGCCGGCGATGGCGTCGGCCAGCTCGCTCTCGGCGCGCACCACGCGCATGCCCTTGCCGCCGCCGCCCGCCGACGGCTTGAGCAGCACCGGGAAGCCGACCTCGACGGCGGCCTTGGCGACGTCGTCGTCCGACATGCCGGGCTCGGTCCGGCCGGGGACGACCGGCACGCCCGCGGCCATCACGGTCCGCTTGGCGCGGATCTTGTCGCCCATGGCCTCGATGGCCTCGACCGGCGGGCCGATGAAGACGATGCCGGCGGCGGCGCAGGCGCGGGCGAAGTCGACGTTCTCGGACAGGAAGCCGTACCCGGGGTGCACGGCCTGGGCGCCGGTGCGCTGCGCGGCCTCGAGCACCCGCTCGACCGAGAGGTAGGACTGCGCCGCCGGCGCGGGGCCGATGGGGACGGCGACGTCGGCCAGCCGGGTGTGCAGCGCGCCGGCGTCCGCCTCGCTGTGCACGGCGACGGAGCGGATGCCCATCGCGCGCAGCGTGCGGATCACCCGGACGGCGATCTCGCCGCGGTTGGCGACCAGGACTGTCTCGAACATGGCGTGCTCACATCCGGAAGACGCCGTAGCCGACGTCCTCGAGCGGCGCGTTCGCGCAGGCGGACAGGGCCAGCCCGAGCACGGTGCGGGTCTGCGCGCGGGTCGATGACGCCGTCGTCCCACAGCCGGGCGGTCGCGTAGTACGGGTGGCCCTGCGCGCTCGTACTGGTCGCGGATCGGCGCCTTGAAGGCCTCTTCCTCCTCGGCCGACCACTGCTCGCCGCGCGCCTCGATGCCGTCGCGGCGGACGGTGGCCAGCACCGCTGGCCGCCTGCTCGCCGCCCATGACGGAGATCCGCGAGTTGGGCCAGGTGAACAGGAAGCGGGGCGAGTACGCCCGGCCGCACATCGAGTAGTTGCCGGCGCCGAACGAGCCGCCGATGACGACGGTCAGCTTGGGCACCCGCGCGCAGGCGACGGCGGTGACCATCTTGGCGCCGTGCTTGGCGATGCCGCCGGCCTCGTAGTCGCGGCCGACCATGAAGCCGGTGATGTTCTGCAGGAACAGCAGCGGGATCGACCGGCGGTCGCACAGCTCGATGAAGTGCGCGCCCTTGAGCGCCGACTCGCTGAACAGCACGCCGTTGTTGGCGATGATCCCGACCGGGTGGCCGTGCAGCCGCGCGAAGCCGGTGACCAGCGTCGGTCCGTACAGCGCCTTGAACTCGGCGAACCGGCTGCCGTCGACGAGGCGCGCGATGACCTCGCGGACGTCGTAGGGCGTGCGCGGGTCCGGCGGCACGACGTCGTAGACCGACGAGGGCGGGAGCAGCGGCTCCTCGACGGGCTCGACGTCCCACGGCCGCGGCGTCCGCGGGCCGAGCGTGCCGACGATCTGCCGGACGATCTGCAGCGCGTGCGCGTCGTCGTCGGCGAGGTGGTCGGTGACGCCGCTCGTGCGGCTGTGCAGCTCTCCGCCGCCGAGCTCCTCGGCGGTGACGACCTCGCCGGTCGCGGCCTTCACCAGCGGCGGGCCGCCGAGGAAGATCGTGCCCTGCTCGCGGACGATGACCGCCTCGTCGCTCATGGCCGGCACGTACGCGCCGCCGGCGGTGCACGACCCGAGGACGGCGGCGATCTGCGGGATGCCCGCCTTCGACATCGTCGCCTGGTTGAAGAAGATCCGGCCGAAGTGCTCGCGGTCGGGGAACACCTCGTCCTGCTTGGGCAGGAACGCCCCGCCCGAGTCGACCAGGTAGATGCACGGCAGCCGGTTCTGCAGCGCCACCTCCTGCGCGCGCAGGTGCTTCTTCACCGTCATCGGGTAGTAGGTGCCGCCCTTGACGGTGGCGTCGTTGGCGACGACCACGCACTCGCGCCCCGACACCCGGCCGACGCCGGTGATGATCCCGGCCGCGGGGGCGTCGCCGTCGTAGAGGCCGTGCGCGGCCAGCGGCGAGAGCTCGAGGAACGGACTGCCCGGGTCGAGCAGGGCGTCGACGCGCTCGCGGGGCAGCAGCTTGCCGCGGGCGACGTGCCGCTCGCGGGCCCGCTCGCCACCGCCGAGCGCGACGGTGTGCAGCTGATCGGCCAGGTCGGCGACCAGCGCGGCGTGCGCGGCCGGCGTTGCCGGCCGCCAGGTCGGCGTCCGCCGGCTTCGTGCCGATGACGGGTGCGTCCACGGAGCGAAGGTTAACCGCTGTTCACCGGATGTGGCGAGTCCCACCCCACGAGGGGTCATTCCACGTGAACCGGCGCTTACGATCCCCGCATGACCAGTCCGACGCAGGACGCCGCGCTGCACGAGGACGCCGGCAATCCGTCGCGGCGCGAGCAGATCCTGCAGGCGGCCGCGCGCCTGTTCGCCGAGCGCGGCGCCCGGGCCGTGGGCGTGGACGACGTCGGCGCCGCGGTGGGCGTGACCGGACCGGCGATCTACCGGCACTTCGCCAGCAAGGACGCCATGCTCGCCGAGATGCTGCTGCGGATCAGCGAACGGCTGCTGGACGGCGGCCGGGTCGTGGTCGCCGCCGCCGGTTCCGATCCGCGGGCCCAGCTGCGGGCGCTCATCGCGTTCCAGACCGACTTCGCGCTGGACAACCCGGCGCTGATCACCGTGCAGGACCGCGACCTCGCCTCGCTCGCCGAGGCCGACGCCGCGCAGGTGCGCCGGCTGCAGCGCCGCTACGTGGAGGTCTGGGTGGCGGTGCTGGCCCGGCTGCACCCGGACGGCGACGCCGAGGCCTGCCGCGCCCGCGCGCACGCCGTCTTCGGGCTGATCAACTCCACGCCGCACAGCGCCGGCCGGCTCGACCGCGCCGAGACCGCCGTGCTGCTCGCCGCGATGGCCGAGGCCGCCGCGCTGGCCAGCAGACGCTTGATGATCAGCTCAGCTGATCATTGAGCGTCCTAGCTCAGTGTCGACAGTGAGCCAGGTTGCCTAACGATCAGCCAGCTGATCAACATCGCCCTCAGCCCGCAGGGAAGGGCGGGGTCTCCAGCCCCAGGGCCCCGTCGGCGATCGCGTCGACCGTCGCGGCGTCGCCGGCGCCGGGCTGCACCCAGCTGCTCTCGACGATCGTGACCACCGGACCGGACACCGCGCTGGCGTACTCGGCGCCCGACAGCTCCTGCGGTCCGCCCGCGTAGCCCTTGCCCTCGCGCAGCAGGTCGTTGACGTTGCCGGTGCCGGTGGTGTCGGCGAGCCTCTGGAGCTCGCGCGCGGCGGCGGTGTCGGGCATCTGCACCCGCGACACCGAGACGACGACCGCCTTGCCGTCGACCTCCGTGGACCACAGCGCACGGGACAGTCCGGTGCAGTTGGTCGCGGCCAGGAACTCGGCGACCCGCCCGTAGGCGTGGTCCCCGCAGCTGTCGACCAGGTCGACCACCTGGGCGGTGTACGTCTGCCCGCCGAGATCGGCGGTGTCCCCGGGCTGCGGCCCGGTCGGCTCCTCGGCGGCGGCCGACGTGGCGCCGGCCGTGCCGGGGTCGCTCGGGTCGTCGCCGCCCCCGCCGAGCAGGCTCAGGCCGACGACGACGATCAGCACGACGAGCGCCAGCGCGCCGAGGGCGACGAGCAGACCACGCCGTCCGGTCCAGCTGCGCTCGTCGTCGTCCGCAGGCGGCTCGCCCGGCGCCGGCCAACCGGGATGGGCGGTCGGCGGGGCCGGCTCGGCGGTCACGACCGGCAGGACGCCGGTCTTGGGCAGGGCGAGCGGCGGCATCGGCGGCACGACCCGGGCCGGTGCGGCGGTCTCGGGCTGGGCGACGGGAGAGGGGACGACGGGCGCCGCGGCGGGCGGGGGCATCGGAGCGGCGGGGAACGGGGCCGGCGGCGCGGCGGCGACCTGGGTGTCGGCCTCGCCGTTGGCGAAGAGCCCGCCGATGCCGCCGGTCTCGTCGGCCTGCGGTGCCGGGGGCACGTCGACGTCCACCGCGACCGTGTCGCGCGCCGGCGGGACGTCGATCGCGACGGTCTCGCGGACCGGAGACACCGGCGCGGGGGCGACCGGTGCCGCGGCGGGCGGAGGAACGGGCGGCATCGCGCGCTTTCGCGCCGGGGCAGCGGCCGGCGGGGCGGCAGCAACCGGGGCGGCGGCAACCGGCGCGGAGCAGCGGAGCAGGAGGCGACGGTTCCGGGGCGGCGACGTCCGGGGAGGCGGCCAGCCCGGCCGGTGTCATCAGGTCGCGGCGGCGCAGCACGTAGGGCGAGTACGGGAACGCCTCGCCGTTGAGCTCCTCGACGGCCGGCCCGCGACCAGGCAGCTCCAGCGCCTCGAGAGCGGCGCGCACGTCGGCCGTCGTCCAGAGGCGGGGGTTGTCGACGCCGGCGTGCCGGCTGGCACGGGCGATGCCGAGCAGCAGGGACCGCGGCTCCAGCGTCGCGACCTGGTCGCCCTCGCCCAGGTCGCCGTCCTCGGGCACCAGGCCGGACACCCCTCCGACGAGCACGGTGAGCCGGGCGATCCGGCCGGGCTCGAGGCCGGCCCGCCGCAGCCGGACGGCGGTGTCCATGGCGGCGCGCATCAGGCCGTCGAGCGGCGACGAGCCACCGCCGCCGAGCTGCAGCACCTCGCCGGGCTCACCCGCCGGTCCGATCGTCCAGGCGCCCTCGGGCGAGGCCGTCACCGTGCCGGACTGCCGCTCGACCTCGGCGACGCGGACGACGGCGAGCCCCTCGGGCACGAACAGCACGGCGTCGGCGAGCCGGCGGCGCATGGGACCGTCGTCGAACCGCGGCAGCGAGGCGACCACGGCGGCGCGCACCGAGCCGCCGGTGTCCCACCGGGTCAGCTCCGCGAAGAAGGCGCGTTCACCTGCGGTCTCCAGCGGGGCCGGGGTGAGTGCGAGCACGTCGTCCTCCGGGCGGTCGCAGGTCGGTTCCGGGCACCGGGCCGAGCAGAGGCACCGGGCGGCAGCCACACGCGGCGGACGGCGCGCCGGCGGCTGCTCCCGACGCTACGTCACGTACCGGTCCGTTCGAACGCTCAGGTGGGCGACGCGCCGCCGTCCGCCCGCTGCGTCACAGCCGCCCCGGCTCCACCGGCTCCCGCCAGCGGGCCAGCCAGGCGCTGCGGCCGGCGAGGTCGACCAGCACCCAGAGGACGCCGAAGCCGACGGCGACCGGCAGCACCGACGCCCAGTTCCACGGCGGCAGCAGTCCGAGCCGGTCCTGCAGCACGGCGGCGGCGTAGACCGCGCCGGTGACGACCGGTCCGGCGATCCAGCCGGGCACGCGCCGGGTGACCGCGAGGTCGACGAGCACCGCGCCGACCAGCAGCACGAGCGGCAGCACCGACGGCGGGAAGTCCGCGGCGACCAGGCCCAGCCACGCGAGCGCGCGGTAGGCCAGGTAACCGCCGGCGACGAGTGTCGCCGTCCAGCGGAGGCCGACCACCCGTCGGGCCAGCAGCAGCGCCAGCAGGCCCGCGCACACCAGCCACGCGGGGTGCACCCAGCTGGGCACCGGCAGCCCGAACTCGTAGGGCGAGGCGCCCTGCGCCGCGGCGAAGTCGATCAGCTGCGGCTCCGCGGTCGGACGGCCCGCGTCGTAGGCGCGGATCCCGAGCACGCCGTACTCCTGGTGCTGGTTCGGGAAGAGCGCGTTCTCGACGAAGAACAGCCACAGGCCCAGCGACACCAGGTTCCGGATCCGGCCGCGCTCGGCGTAGAGCCACCACCCGCGCAGCGCACCGGCCAGCATGACGGCGGTACCGAGGTAGAGCAGCGCGTGACTGGGGCTCCAGCTGGTGATGTCCAGGCCGTTGATGCGGTGGTTGACGATGTCGATCGGGACGGCGATCAGGAAGGTGCCGATCCCCCACTGCATCAGCCGCAGCGCGCGGCGGTCGACGCCGTAGCCGCTGTAGCTGTGGAAGATCACCAGGCCGACGACGACGGCGGTGCCCGCGGAGTTGAGCAGGTGCGGCGGAGCCAGGTCGTCGCGCAGCCACTTGAAGTGCCACGACACGTCCCAGGACGAGCCGAGCAGCTTGAGCAGGAAGGCGCCGAGCCAGGCGGTGTAGATCCAGCGCAGCTCGGTCTGCGTCGTGGGCCGACCGGGCCGGCCCGGGGTCATGTACGCCGTCCACAGCCACCGGACCAGCGCGACCGGCGACCTCAGGCCCGCGCGCAGTGTGCTCGGAGCGGCCTGCGGAGGCGGCGCGAGGCTGGTGGAGGGGGGCGATGCAGGCACGGCGGGACTTCCTCAGTTTCGGGATCCCGGCAACCCTAGCCGCGGCCGACCCGGAATTCGCCCCTCCAGCAGGACGCGGTACGGGTGTGCCGGGGACGGCGGGGCGTGCGGTGCGGTCGGTGCGTACTGTCGGCGGGCGTGGCGGAGAGCGCTGGGCACCTGGTCTGGATCGACTGCGAGATGACCGGTCTGGACCTCGGCAAGGACAAGCTGATCGAGGTGGCCGTGCTGGTCACCGACTCCGAGCTCAACGTGCTCGACCCCGGCCTGGACCTGATCATCGGGGCCGACGACGCCGACCTCGACGGTATGGACGACGTCGTCAAGGAGATGCACGCCAAGTCGGGGCTGACCGACGAGGTGCGAGCGGCGACGAGGACGCTCGCCGAGGCCGAGCAGGAGCTGCTCGCCTACGTGAAGCGGTTCGTGCCCGCCCGCCGCACCGCGCCGCTGTGCGGTAACTCGATCGGCACCGACCGAGGCTTCCTCGCCCGCGACATGCCGGAGCTCGACGACCACCTGCACTACCGGATGGTCGACGTCTCGTCGGTCAAGGAACTCGCCCGCCGCTGGTTCCCGCGGGTCTACTTCGCCCAGCCCGCCAAGGGCCTCGCCCACCGCGCGCTGGCCGACATCATCGAGTCGGTGCGCGAGCTGGCGTACTACCGGCGCACCCTCTTCGTCCCCGCGCCCGGACCCAACACCGACCACGCGCAGTCGGCCGCGGCCGAGGTCGTCGAGTCCTTCGCCGAGCTGCTCGCGGCCGGCGACGCCGAGCCGGCCGGCGAGGCGCAGTCACCGGCCGCGTCGGACGGCTGACCGACTCCGGTAGTCTTGCTGCGGTTCCCCGGGCGTTCCGCCCGGCGGACATGGTGGGTGTAGCTCAGCTGGTAGAGCACCAGGTTGTGATCCTGGGTGTCGCGGGTTCGAGCCCCGTCACTCACCCCACGCGGACGAGGCCCTGGTCAGGCGACTGACCAGGGCCTCTCCCGTTCCGGGCCCGCCGGCGCCTCCGGCCGTCCCGAGCCGGCCGCGTCAGTCGTCGGAGACGATGCGCTCCAGGTCCGCCGCCATGCGTGCCGCTTCGAGGGTGGCGCCGGTCATCGCCTCCTCGACCCGGACCGTGGCAGCGTTCTGCTGCTCGACCGCGGCGGCGATCGTGCCCTGCGCGGACACCACCCCGTCGATGATCTCCTGCACCGCGGACATGGCCGTGCCGGCGGCGGTCACCTCGCCACGGACGGCGTCGACGACCCCGCGGATGCGCTCGGTGGCCCGGGCCGTCTCGGCGGCGAGATCCTTGACCTCACCGGCCACGACCGCGAAGCCCTTGCCGGCCTCGCCGGCCCGCGCGGACTCGATCGTGGCGTTCAGGGCGAGCAGGTTGGTCTGGTCGGCGATCCCGGAGATGCTCGTCGCGATCTGCTCGATCTCGGCCATCGTCGTGGCCAGCCGCGCGACGATCGTCGCGCTCTCCCGGGCCTGCTCGTCGGCATCCCGCGCGGTGCTCGCCGCGCCACTGGCCGACTGGGCGATGTCGGCGATCGCCGACCGCAGGCTCTGCAGCACCCCGGTGGCGGTGGCCACGTTCCCGTCGAGTCGACGTCCGGCCTCGGCCAGCGTGGCGAGCCGGTCCGCCCGCTCCGCGGTGCGCTGCTCCCGGATCGCGAGCTGCCGGCCGGCCTCGTCGGCTGCCCGGGCACGCTCCTCGGCGAGCTCGAGCTCGGCGCGGGCCGACGCCGCACGCTGCTCCTCGGCGCGCCGACGCTCCCGGCGGCGAGCCCGCTCCGACTCCTCGGTGAACTTCCAGCCGTAGGCGAGGAAGACCGCCTCGGCCAGCAGGAACACCGCGTGCAGCAGGGCGAAGAGGATGGGGTTGGCCTGGCCCTCCGGGGTGGAGAACACCGACGCCGGCATGAGCAGGCTCATGGCCGCGTGGTGGACCGCCACGAACACGACCGCCAGGACGAACGGCGTCCACATCTGGTACAGCGCGACCAGCACGAGGACGACGTAGAACCAGATGTGCAGGTCCGTCAGTCCCCCGCCGACGTGCACCAGGACGTCCGCACCGACCATCAGTCCCAGGGAGACCGCGCTGGCCCGCGCGACGGTGCTGCGGAGCACCCGCCCGAGGACGGCGGCCCCGACGATCACGACCAGCTGCCCCCACAGCAGCACGCCGCTCTCACCGCGGACGAGCCCGATCGCGGCCAGCACCGGCACGTGCAGGACGAGCGCGACGGTGAGCACCCGGTGCCGCGGACGGAAGCCGGCCTCGTCGAGACGGGCGCCGCGGGGGATCGAGGCCCAGAAGCCCGATCGGCCGCCTTCGTCGCTCTCGCCGAGGTCAGGGGCGGGGGCAGGGGCAGGCGGAGCCGGCGTCGGGATCACACCCCCCGCATCGGCAGGCGGAGCTCGTTCTCCACTCCAACGTCGATCCCGTCGCGGCGTTCTCGAACCGCTGTCACCTCTCGGGGGCGACGGTCGGGACGGCTGTGACGGATGAGCCGGACATGCATCCAGCGGTACTGGTGCGACGGCCGGGGCAGTCGCACCCTGGTCCCATGACGACCGTCTACGCCTACGGAACGGCCCATGCGGTCGTGATGGTGGGCGCGTTCAACGCCGACGGCCTCAAGCCGCGGCAGATCGGCCCGGCACACGCGACCATCGGGCGGGTCAACGGTCAGAGCCGCAAGGCGCTGTGCGGCGCCTACGTCACGATCGATGAGCAGCTGGCCTGGCCGCCGGAGGGCTACGACGACACGCAGCTCTGCCCCGACTGCGCCCAGCTCGCCGCTCTCTGACGCCTCGTCAGCCGCCCGCCACCGACGGGAGCACCTGCACCACCGCGCCGTCGCCCACCGGGGTGCGCACGCCCTGGTCGAACCGGACGTCCTCGCCGTCGACGTAGACGTTGACGAACCGCCGCAGCGCTCCCGTCTCGTCGCGGATCCGGCGGTCGAGCATGGGGCGGCCCTCGGCGAGACCGTCGAGCACCGCGGACAGGGTGCGGTCCTCCCCCACCTCGACCTTCACGTGCTTCTCGCCGCCGGCGAGGTCCGCGAGGAACCCCGGCAGCACGACCTCGACGCTCATGCGATCGTCGCCGCCCGGACGACGAGCACGTCGGGCAGGTGGTCGACGACCAGGTCGAACGTGTCCCCCTCGTCGGCGCTGGCGTACAGACAGCCGTCGCGCGTTCCGACGTAGACGCCGGTCGGGTCGTTGCCGTCGGCGCAGAACGCGTCGCGGACCACCGCCGTCCAGGCGCTGTCGGGCAGGCCCTTGCCCACCTCGGTCCAGGTCGCGCCGGCGTCGCTGGTGCGGTGCACCCGCAGCCGGCCGTCGAGCGGGACGCGCTGCATGTCCGCGACGAGCGGCACCACCCACGCGGTGCCCGGCGTCCGCGGCGAGGCCACGACCGGGAAGCCGAACTCGACGGGCAGGCCGCCGGAGACGGAGGTCCACGAGACGCCGCCGTCATCGGTGCGGAAGACCCCGCCGTGGTTCTGGGCGTACATCCGGTTCACGTCGCCCGCGTCGACGGCCACCTTGTGCACGCACTGCCCGTACTCCGGCAGCTCGTCGGGCATGAACGGCACGGTGATGCCCTTGTTGCGCGGCGTCCACGAGTCTCCGCCGTCCTCGCTGACGTAGACGCCACCGGTGCTCATGGCCACGGTGACGCGGTCCGACGCCGGGTCGGGCAGCACCGTGTGCACCGCACCGCCGCCGGCGCCGGGCTGCCACGTCGGTCGGTGCGGGTGGTCCCACAGCCCGCGGACCAGCGAGAAGTTGTCGCCACCGTCGTCGCTGCGCCACAGCGAGTGCGGCTCGCAGCCGGCCCACACCACGTCGGGTCGCTCGGGGGTGTCGGGGCGCAGCTGCCAGACCCGGCCGAGCGCGGCGTCGGTGCCCTCGGGGAACCGGATGGCGCCGGACTCGGTCTCCTGCCAGGTGGCGCCGAGGTCGTCGGAGCGCATCACGGTCGGGCCCCAGTGGCCGTACAGGATGCCGGCGAGCAGGCGCGGGGTGTCGCGGCGGGTGTCGATGCTGACGGCCGCGACCTCCTGCGCGAGCAGGTGCGGCCCGTCGACGGTCCAGGTGCGGCGACCGTCGTCACTGCGGGCGAGGAACAGGCCCTTGCGGGTGCCGACGGCGAGCAGATCGGTCATGACGTCCTCCGGTGTCGTGTGCGGCGACGCCGGGGACCGTACTGCCGGGCGCCGACAGGTCGGCGGTTCCCGGACGCGGTCCGCGCGGGCGTCCTCGAAGAGCAAGACGCCCGCGCGGACCGGAACTCATCGGCGCGTGGCGCCGTCCCCTCCGAAGCCGTCGCGACGAGCCGGATCGTCGCGATAGGCCGGATCGTCGCGGTACGCCGGATCGTCGCGGTCGGCCGGGTCCTCGCGGACGACCTCCTCGCGGACGACGTCGCGCTGCGGGGGAACGCCCGGCTGCTCGCGCACCACCTGGGTCTGCTCGACCCGCTCGGTGTGCGCGGCGCCCGCCCGGTTGTGGTCGGCCGTCACGTCCGGGGCGAGCTTCTCGGCCTTGGCGCGCAACTCCTGGGCCGCCGACCGGTCGTGCTCGGCGTGCTCGGCGCGCTCTCGGGCCTCCCGCTCGGCCACGGCCGCCCGCTCCTCGACCTCGGCGCGCTCGCGGCGGGCGCGGGCGGCCTGCTCCTCGGCGAGTGCGGTCTCCCGGTCGGCGCGGGCGCCCCGCACCTGCGCCTCCTGCAGGTGCTCGCGCGCCTGCTCCTGCTTGCGGTGCGCCCCTGCCTTGCTGCGGCGGGCGGCCATCAGCCCCAGTAACGCCAGCACGACCAGGACGGCGACGACGATCAGAATGATCTGCCACGTCTCCACGGCGATCCCCTCCTCGATGGGTTCTCCGTGATCTTGCCCGTGGGCCAACCAGGGGAAACGCTCGCGTCACCCGGTCGTGCACGGCTCAGGTCACTTGAGCGCGCTGCCGGCCTGCCACTCGTCCCACGGGATCGCCCAGTCGTAGATGTCGCCGTCGGCGGCCGACAGTGTCGGCCCCTCCGAGTTCACGATCTCGACCACGTCGCCCGGCTGCGAGAAGTCGAAGAACCACTTCGCGCGCGCGGTCGAGAGGTTGATGCAGCCGTGGGAGACGTTCGCGTTGCCCTGCTGCGCGACCGACCACGGCGCGGCGTGCACGAACTCGCCGTTGTTGGACAGCCGGACGGCGAACTCGACCGGCGTCCGGTAGCCGTCGGGGCTGTCGACCGGGACGCCGTACGTGCTGGAGTCCATCACCCGGTCCCGGTTGAGCTCGGTGACCACGTGCGCGCCGTTGCGGCTCGGGAAGTCCGGACCACCGGCGCTGATCGGGAAGGTCTTCACCAGCTTCTCGCCGTCGTAGACCTTCATGGTGTGCGAGCCGGCGTCGGCCACCGAGACGTGCCGCTCGCCCACGGAGAAGCTGATGCTGCGGTCCGTCTCGCCCCAGATGCCGTCGGCCAGCTCGACGCCGTAGAGCTCGGCATCGAGGGTGACCTCGATGTTCTCCGGCCAGTAGTCCGACGGGCGGAAGTGCACCTCGGTGTCGGTGACCCAGCTCCACACGCCGTCGGTCCGGGTGGTGCTCGTGACCGTCAGGTTCCGCTCCACGGCGGCCTTGTCGGTGACCGGCTGTTCGAAGAAGACGCGGATCGGCATGCCGACGCCGACGACCGTGCCGTCGAGCGGGCCGACGGACGGCGTCTGCACCGACGCGGGCGCGACGGTGGTGAAGCCGGCCGACGCCTCGGCCTCCTCGTCGGCGGCGTTGGTCGCCGTCGCGGTCAGCTCGTAGCTCGTGTCGTACGCCAGCGGCTCCTCGGGGACCCAGACCACGGCGTCGCCGTCGGTGGCGTCGTCGACCGCACCCGGGATCTCGGTGCCGTCCGTGCTGACCAGCTCGACGTCGGCGAGCTCGCCACCGGTGACGGAGATCTCCAGCGGCGTCGTCGGGGAGACGTCGGTCGTGCCGTCAGCCGGTGACAGCGTGACCTCCGCCGGCGCGACGGCCTCCGAGGACTCGGCGGAGCCGGCGGCCCGCTCGCCGGCCGGATCGTCGCCGGCGCTGCAGCCCGCCAACAGCAGGACTGCGCCCGTGACCATGGCGAACGTGGTGCGCACCGGCTCGTTGCCCCCTCAGTCTGCGCACCGGTCCACGTTTCCGGACCAGCCCGTTACCGTCCCAGTGTCCACGCCTACGGCCAGGGGTCGAGTGGCTTCCGGCTGCGGCGACCGCCCGCCAGAACTCGCGGGACCGGGCGCTGGTATCGTTCTCCCTCGTTGCCTGCACGCAGGGGCGACACGCGCCATTAGCTCAATTGGCAGAGCAGCTGACTCTTAATCAGCGGGTTCGGGGTTCGAGTCCCTGATGGCGCACATCACGACAAGCAGCTGAGCTGCCGTTTCGCGCTCCCGGTCACGATGACCTCACCGACTGACGCCGCGCCGACCCGATCTGACAGATGTCAGATCGGGTCGACGACGTCTCGCACTACTGCGGCCGACCTGGGACGACGAGTCTCGACGGCATGCCAGACACCCCCGCGCTCGAGATCGACGAGCTGACCGTCTCCTACGGCGCCACCCTCGCCGTCGACCACCTCTCCCTGACCATCCCGGCCGGCCAGACCGTGGCGCTGCTGGGGGCCAACGGCGCCGGCAAGTCGACCACCCTCAACGCTGTCCTCGGGCTGATCCCCACGACCAGCGGGTCGGTGCGCGTGCTCGGTCGCCGGCCGCTGCAGGCGGTCCGCGCCGGCGGCGTCGGCGCGATGCTGCAGCACGGCGGCCTGCCCAGCGAGGCCCGGGTCGGCGAGGTGATCGACCTGGTGCGCCGCAGCTACCCGACCTCGTGGCCGCTCGACGACCTCGTCGCCACCGCGGGCATCGACGGGCTGCTCGGCCGGCCGGTCGAGGCGCTGTCCGGCGGGCAGCGCCAGCGGGTGCTGCTCGCCGTGGCGCTGGCCGGGGAGCCGCCGCTGCTGCTGCTCGACGAGCCGACCGCGGCCATGGACGTCGAGGGCCGCCGCGCCTTCTGGACGACGATGCGCGACCTGGCCGGCCGCGGGCACACCGTCGTCTTCGCCACCCACCACCTCGCCGAGGCCGACGCGGTCGCCGACCGCGTGGTCGTCGTCGACGGCGGTCGCGTCGTGGCCGATGGCACGGCCGCGGACATCAAGCGGGGTGCCAGCGGCCGCACGATCTCGTTCACCGGCGTGCTGCACCCGCGGTACGAGACCCTGCCGGGCGTCACCGCGGTGTCGGTCCAGGGCGGCACCGTCGTCCTGACCACGACCGAGACCGAGGCCACCCTGCGGGGCCTGCTGGCCGGCGGCCGGCTGCTGCCCGACCTCGAGGTGCGCGGCGCCAGCCTCGAGGACGCCGTCCTGTCCCTGACCGACCCGACGCCGGCGGCCACCGCACCCGCCGCCCCCGAGCCCACCGGAGCCCTGCGATGAACCCCCTGCTGACCTTCCAGCTGCGCCGCGTCGGCCGCAACAAGCAGTACCTGCTGTTCACCGTGCTGCTGCCGGCCCTGTTCACCGTCTTCTTCACGAAGATCTTCGGCGGCGCCGCCGGCGACAACGGCGAGTACCAGGAGTACGCGGCCGGCTACATGGTCTCGATGATGGCCTACGGGGCCATGGGCGCCGCGCTGGGCGCCACCATCCGCATCGCCTTCGACCGGGCCTCGGGCTGGCTGCGCCAGTTGCGCATCAGCCCGGTGCCGCAGTCGCAGGTCGTCGCCGTGGAGGTGACCGTGGGGGCGCTGCTCACCCTGCCGAGCCTGCTCGTCGTCGCCGTGGTGGGGCGCTTCGTCAACGGCGTCGAGCTGTCCCTGACCACGTGGGTCGCGCTGATCGCCGTCCTCTGGCTCGGGTCGACGGCGTTCGTCGCGCTCGGCCTGCTCATCGGCCTGGCCCTCGACGAGAAGGCCGCGGGCGGGGCGATCGGGCTCGTGGGCGTCGTGCTCGCCATGCTGGGCGGGCTGTGGGTGCCGGTCCAGCTCTTCCCCGACGCCCTGCAGACGGTGGCCCGCGCCCTGCCGTCGTACTGGTACGCCGAGCTCGGCCGCGACGTGGTGGCCGGATCGGCGCCGGCACCGACCGGGGTGCTCGCCCTCGCCGGCTTCGCCGCGGCCTTCGCCGTCCTCGCCGCGATGGTCGCCGTCCGCCGGCCGCTGCACGCGGTCTCGGGATGACCCGGGCTACCGTTCCGGCCATGGATCCCCGCGGTCCGTGGCAGCGCCTGGGCTGGGCGCTGCCCTGGCTGCTGTTCCTGGCCTTCCCGGTCGTCGACCTGGTCGCCACCGACCGGCCGGTGGTGGTGCGCGTTGCCGCCGCGGCCGGGCTGGTCGTCTTCACGGTGGCCTACGTCCGCGTGTTCACCCGCCTGTTCACCCGGACGGCGGACTGGCCGCGCCGCGAGATGCTGGTGCTCGCCGTCCTCGGGGTGGCCCTGGCCGTCGCCCTGGGTCCGGCCTGGACCGGGCTGATGATCTACGTGTCGGTGGCGTCGGCCGGCGTCCTGCCGCACAGGTGGGTGTGGCCGGCCGTGCTCGGTTCGGCCGCCGTGGCGGTGGCCGTCGTCGCGGCCGACGGGTTGCTGGGCGACCTGTTCATCCTGCCGCTGATGTGCGTGCTCAGCGCCTTCGCGCTGCTGGGCACGCGCACCCTCGTGGGGGTGAACGCCGAGCTGGCCGAGGCGCGCGAGGAACTCGCGCACCGCGCGGTCGCCGAGGAGCGGATGCGCTTCGCCCGCGACCTGCACGACCTGCTCGGCCACAGCCTGTCGCTCATCGCGCTGAAGAGCGAGCTCGCCGGGCGGCTGGCCGAGCGCGACCCCGGCCGGGCGCGACAGGAGATGGCCGACGTGGAATCCGCCGCCCGGCAGGCGCTCGCCGAGGTCCGCGACGCGGTCAGCGGCTACCGCCAGGTCAGCCTTGCGCAGGCCCTCGTCGAAGCCCGCTCGGCGCTGTCGGCCGCCGGCATCGCCCTGCACCCGCCGACCTCGGTCGACGTGCTGCCCGGCCCGGTCGACGCGGTGCTCGGCTGGGTGGTGCGCGAGGCGGTCACCAACGTGCTCCGGCACAGCGAGGCCACGACGGTGACGGTCACGCTCGACACCGCGGCGGACGACGTCGTCCTCGGGTTCGCCGACGACGGCCGCGGCTCGGCCGCGCCGCCCGGGGCGGGCCTGTCGGGGCTGGCCGAGCGCGTCCAGGGGCTGGGCGGAGACCTGCGGACGACTGGCGACGGCGGGTTCGAGCTGACCGCCCGGCTGCCGCTGACCGCCCGGCTGCCGCTGGCCGTGCCGGCCGAGGTCGTGCGGCAGGCTGCCCGGTGATCCGCGTGCTGATCGCGGAGGACCAGTCGATGGTCCGGGGTGCGCTGCGCGCCCTGCTCGACCTGGAGGACGACATCGAGGTGGTCGCCGAGGTCGGCCGCGGGGACGAGGTGGTCGCCGCCGTGCGGGAGCACGCCCCTGATGTCGCCCTGCTCGACATCGAGATGCCCGGCCGCGACGGCATCGAGGCCGCCCGCGAGCTCGCCGGCGCCGTGCCCGCGTGCCGCGCGGTCATCCTGACCACCTTCGGCAGGCCCGGGTTCCTGCGCCGGGCGATGGAGGTCGGCGCCGCCGGATTCCTGGTCAAGGACGCGCCGGTCGCCGAGCTCGCCGCGGGCATTCGGGCCGTGGTGGCCGGCGACCGGGTGATCGACCGCAACCTCGCCGCGGCCGCGCTCGCTGTCGGCGCCACGCCGCTGTCGGCGCGCGAGGCCGATGTCCTGCGCGCGTCCGGCGACGGCGCGACCGTCGCCGACATCGCCGGCCGGCTCTTCCTGTCCGAGGGGACGGTGCGCAACTACCTGTCGTCGGCCATGGGCAAGACCGGCGCGCGCACCCGGGTGGAGGCCGCGCGGATCGCCGAGCGCAAGGGCTGGCTGTAGGTCAGGCCGTCGCGCCGCTGGCGATGGCCAGCGAGGCATCAGTGAGCCGCGACATCACCGAACGTGATCTCCGTGTTGCGGAGTGTGCTGGATGCCCGCATCGTCGGTGTGTGGGGGAACGAGGATGAGCTGGTGGGCCTGGCTGCTGCTCGCCTGGCTGCTCCTGTCGGTGCCGGCCGCTGTGCTGCTCGGGCAGCTGATGCGAGCCGGTCGGGGCGGCGAGCCCTGTGCCACGTGCGATCACGGACGCTCCGCGCACGAGCACTACCGATCCGGTTCGGACTGCGCCCTCTGCCAGTGCCCCCAGTACGTCCGCCCGCGCCGGCAGCCTCGCGCGGCGCGGCTGCCCGCACGTGCCCTCCGGCGAGTGCTGCCCCTCCCCCGCCGGTCGCCCAGCTGACCGCCCGGGAGCCTCCGGCAGCACCCGCCCGGTAGCGTCGCCGGCGTGCAGGTCGCCGGGACGCGGCAGTCGACCCGGCGACGCCTCGACGCCCTGACCTTCGGCCTGTTCACCGTCGCGCTGGGCACCAACGTGCCGACTCCCCTGCTGCTGGTCTACCGGCGCACGCTCGGGTTGTCCGAGGCCGACCTCACCGCCATCTTCGGCTGCTACGCCATCGGGTTGATCGCGGCGCTGACGGTCTCCGGGGCGGCGTCCGACCGCTTCGGCCGGCGCACGCTGGTGCTGCCCTTCGCCCTCGTGGCCGGGCTGGTCTCGCTGCTGTTCGTGCCCGCGGCGAGCAGCCTGCCGCTTCTCTACGCGGGCCGGCTGCTGCAGGGCGTCGTCTCCGGGGTGGTGTTCTCGGTGGCCAACGCCTGGCTGCAGGAGCTCGCCGGGCCCGAGGGGCAGCGGTCGGCCGCGACCCGCGGGGCGGTGTCGACGTCGCTGGGCTTCGCGATCGCCCCCGCCATGAGCGGCCTGCTCGCGCAGTACGGCCCGGCTCCGACGACGCTGCCGTACCTCGTGCACGTCGCCGTGCTGCTCCTCGGGCTCGCCGCACTGGCCGTCGTCCCCGAGACCGTGCACGACCGGCGGGAAGGGCCGTTCCTGCAGCTCGGACTCCCCGCCGAGGGACGCCGCGCGTTCTGGACGGTCCTCGCGCCCACCGCCTTCGGCGTCTTCGCCTTTCCGACGGTGGCGGCGACGCTGCTGCCGCTGCTCGTCGTCCCGGACGGCGTCGGCGTCGCCTACGCCGGGCTGATCGCCGGCCTGGCACTGGCCGCGAGCGCCGTCGCCGCCCCGCTGGGCCGCCGGCTCGGGCCGTGGGCGGCCCCGGCCGGCGCCGCCCTGGGGGCCGCGGGATACGCCCTGGGCACCCTGGCCGTCGTCACGCACGCCGGTCCGCTGCTGCTCCCGACGGCGGTGCTGCTGGGGGCCGGCGGCGGGCTGTGCCTCACCGCCGGGCTCGCGCTGACCGCACGGCTTGCGCCGCCGCACACCCGCGGCGCCATGAACAGTGCCTTCTACGCGTTCGCCTACGCGGGCTTCGGCGTTCCGCTGCTGCTGGCGACGCTCGGCGGCGCCGTCGGGCACGTCGCCGCGCTGGCGGCCTTCACCCTCGTCCCGATCGGCATCGCGGTGTGGCTGGCCGTCGACCTCCGCCGGGAGGTCGGCGACAGCGGCTGAGCCCGGGGGCCCACGGGAGATCCCGCGGGCCCCCGGCGTCCGCTCAGCCCAGCGGCACGTACGGCAGCGTCACCGGCGATCCCGCCGTCCAGTCGAGGACCTGCGACTGGCTCTCCCCGGCCGGCACCAGGACGTCGAGGACGTTCGGATCCCGGGTATCGGTGTCCTTGGCGGCGTTGTCGTTCGTCCACTCACCCGCGCCGCCGCCGAAGCGGTACTCCTGGATCCACCCCATGCCGTTGCTCGGCGACTGGTCCCAGTAGGTGCGGTCGTACACCGGCCGGATGTTGCCCACGCCCTCGCCGTTGCCGTCGGCGTGGCTCATCATCGCGACCGCGTACTCGGCTCCGGCCAGGTCGATGCCGTCGAAGGCCGACCGCGGCACGGACACCACGATCTGCCGGGTCTCGGGGATCGCGGTGAGGGTCGCCGGTCCGGCATCCGCGCCGGAGGCGTCCTTGACGCCGAGATCGGCGAACCCGTCGGCGGTGACCACGCGGTCGTACGGAGCCAGCCGGGCGTTCGTGCCCGGCAGGGCCGGCACCGTGCCTCCGGCGGCATCCCCGCGGACGTAGACGTTGAACCGCTGGAGGGCGATCTGGTTGCCACCCCACGGGTTGGTGACCTCGCCGCGCAGGGTGACGACGAAGTTCACCTGGGTGCCGTCGTCGTGCACGGCGAAGCGGGTGACGTCGAAGACGCCCGGGGAGAAGACGGCGTTGGTCGGGTAGACGTACGTGCCCGGCCCGTTGTCGTCCCCTTCCGGGTCCTCGACCGCACCGACGGGCGCCCCGACGTTCGTCGAGACGACGGTGCGCTGGACCACGCTCGTGCCGCCGTCCGCGCCGACACCGACGACGGTCAGTCCGTTGCGGCCCAGCGAGAGCGGCACCGTGGCGGTGAACGTCCCGCCGCTCACCTGCGCGGCGACGGTCCCCGAGGCCGCGTTGACGTAGACCTCGGCGGCGTCCGTCGTGCCGGTGACCTCGACCGTGTCGGCCTCGGTGCGCGTCCCGTCGGACGGTGCGGTCACCTCGAGCGCCGGCCCCGCGGGGAGCGCGCCGCCCGCGTACCGGTCGGCCACCAGGGCGGGCGTCTCGACCGGCGCGCCTGCGTCGATCGACAGGGCCAGGCGCACGTACTGCGCCATCGACCAGGCCAGCGGGGTCGCCGAACCGGTGCCCTCGCCGAACTCGAAGCCGTAGGCGTCGGCCCGGTCCCACACCTGCTCCGGGATCATGTAGCCCGGGTTGGCCGCGGCGGCCATCGTGCGCAGGTAGGAGTCGGCGCTGCGCCCGGCGGCCAGCTCGTACTCGCCGCGCTCGCCGCTGAGCAGCGGCCACAGCCGGCCGACGCCGGTGCCGTCGTAAGGCGAGCCGTCGGACTTCTCGCCGTAGCCGTCGAAGTTGTAGCGGTACCACATCGGCCCGTGCGGGGTATCGACCTTGATGGTGCTGTCCAGCTCCCCGAGCGAGGCCAGGACCGACGGGTCGTCGGCCGGGCGGACGCCCAGCCGGACGAGCTCGAGGAAGCCGCCGTCGACGACCTCGCGCTCGGGGTGCCAGCCCCCGCCGTTGTTGATCTCGACCCAGTCGTCCTCGTCCGGGTGCCCGTCGGCGTCGATCCGGACGAAGTAGTCGCCGTCGCCGAGCGGACCCGTCGTCGTGAAGGTCCACTCCTCGACGCGGCGCTGCCAGTCGTCGGCCACGCCGGTGTAGAGCGCGGCCGACGCGTCGTCGCCGTTGCTCCGGGCGATGTCGGCGGCCGTCACGAGGCCGGCGATCTCCGCGGCGATCGTGCTCGGCGAGTAGCCGCCCTCCTCCTCCCACCGCTCCTGGGGGGTGGCCGGGCCGCGCCGCACGAGAAAGTCGGCCGACCGCTTGACGGAGTCCCACGTGTCCGCGTCCGAACGGCCGAGCTGGCCGGCCAGCACGATCGGGAAGGCCACCTCGTCGAGCTGCAGGCTGCCCCAGTACGGCGTCCCGTCGAGCAGGCTGTTCTGCGGGAACGAGCCGTCGGGCCGCTGCTGCACGTCGAACAGGTAGTCCAGCGACCGGTTGGCCGCCGCCTCGTCACCGGCGGCCAGCTGCGCGGTCGCCACCTGGTAGAGGTCGCGCGCCCAGACCAGGTGGTACCCCCCGACACCCGACTCGTCGGCGTTGATGGCCTGCCCCCACGGCACCGTGAGCGAGGCGATGTTGGCGCCCGGATAGGTCTTGTCCTCGTGCGCCTTGAGCGTCATCAGCGCGACGTCGTACTGCGTGCGCAGCCCCGGGTCGGCCACGCTCGCCGGCGCCGCGTCGAGCGAGCCGAGGTAGGCCGCCCAGCCGTCCTCGTACGCATCGCGGACGGCGGGGAAGGCGCGCTTCAGCGTGGCGTTCGCCGTGCCCAGCGCCTCGGTGGCCGTGCTGCCGAACCCGAGGGACAGCGTCGCCCGGACCGTCCGGCTGCCGCCCTGGCGGGCGAGCTGCGCGACCTGGACGACGTTGCCGTCGGCGGCCGACGTGTAGGTGTGGTCGAGGTCGTGGTCGGCGCTCAGGTCGGTCCAGCCGTCGCTCACCTCGGAGAACCCGCTCGACACGCGGCGGAACGCGGGTGAGCCGACCAGCGCCGACGCGACGTCGGTGTCGCCGGAGGTGTCCTCGGCGAGCAGCGCCGACCCGCTGGTGCGGCCGGTGTCGTGCCGACCGCTGTTGGCCAGCGAGGGGTTGTAGAGGACGTAGGCGTCGTAGGTGCCGCCGTCCAGGCTCTCGAGGCGGACGTCGACGAGGACGGTGGAGCGCGCCGGGTCGGTGACGTAGTCCTTGGTGACGCGGTACCGGCCGTCCTCGTCGGTGTTGATCTGGCGGTAGCTCAGCGCCTTCGGGTCGGTGAGGAGGATCTGGTGATCGGTGGCGTCGCGCTCCAGCTCGGTGAAGGTGCGCCCGTCGCTGACGACGAGCTGCAGGTCCTGAACGTTGGCCACGTCGACCCGCGGGTAGTAGACCTCGGTCATCACCCCGTCGACCAGCGTGTGCCAGACCTTCGACCGCTCGGTGACCGACGTGCCGACGCCCTCCTTGGCGCCGCTGGTCCAGCTGGAGCTCCCGCCCGGGGCACCGGGTGCGGCGCCGGTGTCGGCACCGGCCGGCGAACCGGCCGCGACCCCGCCCGCGACGAGCACCGCCGCCAGGCACGGACCGATCGCTCGGGGGACACGGGGACGGCCGGGACGACGGGAGGACGGCACGCGGAGCCCCTTCGGTGGACTGTGACGCAAGGCACACGGACCGTAGGCGGGCGGGAGCCGAGCGGTCAACGTGCATCGGCCCGGGGCGGTCAGCGGCGCACGTGCTCCTCGGGCGCCGCGTCGAGCGACCGGGACCCCGGGGTCAGCGCCCGCCAGACCCAGCTCGACGGCACCCGGCGGCCGGTGGTCACGTACTCCCGGGCGGCGTCCACGACCAGCGTCGTCTCGAGTGCTCGGCGGGCGGCCGGCCAACCGACGAGCAGCAGCTCGTCGCCGGGCTCGAGGAGGAAGTCGTCGTTCGGCGCGAGCGTGGCCTCGTTGCTCCGCAGCACCAGGAGGGGGACGGCGTGCAGGCGCTGCTCCCTGTCCTCCGGGTTGCGCAGCAGATCCCCCAGCCGGGCCCGGCCCGAGGCGAGCCAGCCGTCGAGCGACGGGGCCTCGCGGTCGTTGAGGCGGACCTTCCAGAGAGACTGCAGGTGCTCGCCGCACAGCTGGGTGATCCGGTCGACGAGCTCGACGGCCCAGGCGTCGCCCTGCGAGGGCATCTCGCGCACGAACCGCCAGAGCAGCGGCGTGGACAGCTGGGCGTAGACCTCGTGCGCGATCACCTCGGTCGGCACCAGCAGCGCGTCGAGCTCCATCGCGCCGAACAGCGGCGCGTTGGACGGCCGGTTCTGGCGGGCCGCGACGAACAGGCCGGGATTGAGCCGCCGGGCCGTCGCGACCAGCGAGAGGTTGGTCGTGTCGTTGTCGGTGCCGGCGACGAATCCCACGGCGTCCTGGAGCCCCACCTCGCTCAGCACATGCGGGTCGGAGCCGTCGGCCACCAGGACGTCGTCGTCCTCGGTCTCGACCGCTCGGGGGTCGATGACCGTCACGTCGATGCCCTCGGCGCGCAGGTCGCGAGTGAGCTCACGGCCCAGCCGTCCGTACCCGCAGACGACCCAGCGCCCGCTGCGCGGGGGCGAGCCGCGCGGCGGCACGGGCGCACCCACCCCGCTCTCCAGCCAGGTGAGCAGCTGGTAGGACGCGGGTGCCCGCAGCGCCAGCCGCAGGTGGTCGCCGAACACGTCGAAGGGGTTGACCACGCTCGGCGAACCGAACCCCTGCATCCGCTCGGCCATCGTGCGCGTCGTCGCTCGCGCGATGACCGGCACGTCAGGGCGGAGCAGGACGGCCGCCATGACGACCGCCAGGTTCGCCTCGTCGTCGTCGCTCAGGGCAACGATCGCCTCGCAGCACGGATGGTTCAGCCCGGCGACGCCGAGGTGCCCCGGGTCGCGGGCATCGGCGGCGAGTCCGGGGATGTCGGCGCGGTAGGCCTCCAGATCCAGGCTGTCGATCCGCTCGGCGTCGCGGTCGAGGACGACGATCTGCCGGCCGAGGGCGTCCATCGAGTGCCCCAGCAGTGCGCCGGCCCGGCCGTATCCGGCGATGAGCACGAACGGCTGGGCCAGTCGCGCGACCTTGCGCGTGAACCTCTGGAGCGCCAGCGCCTGCCGGAACGCACGGTCCTGCAGCAGCGACAGCAGCGAGCCGATCGCGTACGCCC
Organism: uncultured Actinomycetota bacterium; assembly: GCA_963777095.1. Classification (GTDB taxonomy): domain Bacteria; phylum Actinomycetota; class Actinomycetes; order Mycobacteriales; family Geodermatophilaceae; genus CAVZOY01. The sequence goes on along the minus strand of CAVZOY010000004.1, from coordinate 16,334 downwards.
AGCCGATCACCGTGAGGTAGATCGAGATGGTCACCCACATCCGCTGGTTGTAGGTGAACGGGTACGGGATCTCGCCGAAGCCGATCGTCGTCGCCGTGTAGCTCATGATGTAGAACGCGTCGAAGAAGCCCATCTGCACGGGCCGGCCCTCGAGGTCGACTCCTGGGATCAGCGTCAGGCCGAGCACGCTGACCGAGAAGATGAGGATCAGCACGATCAGCGGTGCACGCATCCGCCGTAGGACCAGGAAGATCGTCGCCTCGGCCTTGGCCGTGGACGACGCGGCGGCCAGCAGCCGCGCCCGACGAGCGCGCCGCTCGTCCTCCTGGTCGACGCGGTGCCCCCAGAACGCCAGCAGCGGGTTGCCCACGGCGTGCTCCGTCAGCCTCGGTGGAACGAGACCGTCTCGACGACCAGGAGCACCACCGAGACGATGTTGGCCAGGAGCGCGCCACCGGACAGGGACACGACGCTGGCCGTCCACGCCTCGGTCATCCCGGCGCTCGAGACGTAGGTGGCGTAGCCCCACATCAGCGCGGCCCCGATCAGCTGGAGGACGGCGACGAGGCTGGTGGCCAGGTGCACCGCGCCGATCTGCGTGCGGTCGCCGAACTTGAGCACCAGGGCGATCAGGTTGACGACCACCGCGGCGAACAGCTCGAACGGGTTGTGCAGCTCCGGATCGCTGATGTCGCCGATGAAGAAGCCGAAGTTCAGCGTGGCGGCGAGCAGCACGAAGAAACCGAAGACGACCTTCTCGAGGTTCATCCAGCCTCCTCTCCGCGGTGCTCGGTCGGATCCTCCCTGCTCAGCGTCGGATCGCCAACCGGGCCGTCACCCGTCGGGTGAACGGGCTTGGCACAGTGGGGCTGTGAGCTCCTCCCCCGCCGATCACGGCGCACGCCGCGCCGAGCACCTTCTGCTCCTGCTCGCCGACGGCGACATCCCCGCGGCCGACGATCTGCTCGCCGGGCTGGACGTCCGCGACCTCACGTTCATCGGCGCCGGGCTGACCGCGATCGCCCGCGCGGAGGGTCGCACGCTGCCGGCCGCCCAGCGCGCCCAGGCCAGCACCCGGCAGGTCCGCATCGGTCAGCTGCGCGATGCCTCCCGCACCGACGCCGACGGACTGCGCGCCTGGCTGCACCGGGCGGCCGAGGAGGTGCTCTTCCTCCGGGAGCTGCTCGCGCGCGCCGTCACACCGTGACGACGATGCGGCCGCGGGCCTGCCCGGAGGCGAGGTAGGCGATGGCGTCGGCCGCCTCGGCCAGCGGGAACGTCCGATCCACCACGGGGGTGAGCAGGCCCCGCTCGGCCAGCCCGGTCAGCGTGGCCAGGAAATCGACGGTGTCCCGGCGCACCCGCTGCGTGCGCACCTGACGAACGAACGGCGCCCGCACCATCAGCCCGACGAACCGCGGAATGCTGCCCAGGAGCCGGTGCCCGGCGGCCCCGAAGTGGTCGTGGCCGATCAGGACGTAGGTGCCCGACGGCTCGAGGACGCGCCGCCACTGCGCGAGCGGGTGCGAGCCGACGACGTCGAAGACCAGGTCGTACCGGCGTCCGCCACGGGTCACGTCCACCTGCTGGTGGTCGACCGTCTCGTCGGCGCCCAGTCCCAGCAGCAGCTCCCGCTTCGCCGCCGTGTCGACTGCGGTCACGTGTGCGCCGTCCGCCTTGGCCAGCTGGACGGCGATCATCCCGACGCCCCCACCCGCGCCGTTGACCAGCACCCGCCGTCCCGGTCGGCCCGGGCCGGCCGCGCGCAGATTGTGCAGCGCGATGAACCCGGCCGTCGGCACGGTCGCCGCCTGCTCGGCGGTGAGCGTCGCCGGCCGGCGCCGGAGCGCGGTGGCGCGCACGGAGACGTACTCGGCGTAGGTGCCGCCGTGCTTCCACTGGTAGCCGGCGAGCGTCTCCCCGAACACCTCGTCGCCGGGCTGGAACCCCGTCGTCCCGGCGCCGAGGTCGGTCACCGTCCCCGCCATGTCGGTGCCGGGCACGCGGATCGACGGCCGGCGCAGTCCGGCGCCCATGACGCGCAGCACCGCGGGCCGGCCGGCGACGACGTGCCAGACGTCGGGATGCACCGACGCCGCGCGCACCCGGACGAGGACCTCACCCGGGCCGGGTACCGGGTCGGCGATCTCGGCGAAGCGCAGCACGTCGGCCGGCGTTCCGTAGCCGTCCTGGACGATCGCCTTCACGGGGGTCCTTCCGTCGGGAAGCCGGCGGCGGGTGCCGGCGTTCGCGTGGACGTGACCATCGCACCCCGCCCGCGCGAGGTCGACGTCGTCGTCATCGGCGCCGGCCAGGCGGGGTTGAGCACCGCGTGGGCGCTGCGCCGCCAGGGCTTGGAGCCCGGCTCGGGATTCGTCGTCCTCGACGCCGACGAGGCACCCGGCGGGGCGTGGCAGCACCGCTGGCCGTCGCTCACCCTGGACGGCACGCACCGGGTGCACGACCTGCCGGGCCTGCCGTTCCGGCCGGGCGCCGATGACCCGCGCGCCGCCGAGGCCGTGCCCGCCTACTACGCCGAGTACGAGCGCAGCTTCGACCTTCCGGTGCTGCGGCCGGTGCGCGTGCACGCCGTCCGGCGGACCGACGACGACCGGTTCCGGGTCGAGACCGACGGCGGCACCTGGACCGCGCGCGCCGTCGTCAACGCGACCGGCACCTGGACGCGACCGTTCGTGCCGCGCTACCCCGGCCAGGACACCTTCCGCGGCCGTCAACTGCACACCGTCGACTACCGGTCGGCCGAGGAGTTCCGCGGGCAGCACGTCGTGGTCGTCGGCGGCGGCGCGTCGGCGACGCAGCTGCTCGGGGAGATCTCCCGCGTCACCTCGACGACCTGGGTCACCCGCCGTCCGCCGGTGTGGCGCGACGGCCCGTTCGACGAGGAGACCGGCCGCCGGGCGGTCGCCCTGGTCGAGGAGGCGGTCCGCGAGGGGCGCCGGCCCGGCAGCGTCGTGGGCGTGACCGGGCTGTTGACGTCGACGCCCTACATCCGCGACGGCCTGGACCGCGGAGTGCTCGAGCGACTGCCGATGTTCGACCGCATCACGCCGGACGGCGTCGCGTGGGACTCCGCGGTCGGGTCCGCTGCTCGCGCCGTCCGCGCCGACGTGATCCTGTGGGCCACCGGCTTCCGGGCGGCCGTCACGCACCTGGCGCCGCTGCACCTGCGCGGCACCGGCGGCGGCATCCGGATGGACGGCACCGCCGTCGCCGGCGAGCCGCGCCTGCACCTGGTCGGCTACGGGCCCTCGGCCAGCACGATCGGCGCGAACCGGGCCGGCCAGTCCGCGGCCCGCGCGCTGAGGAGGGTGCTGCGGCCCGAGGAGCGGCGCGTCGCCTGAGTCGATCGCGCACACGATGTCTCGGGTCGAACACATTCGGTAGACGAAGTCCTTGTCGGAGCGGAACTGCCGGTTCTAGCCTCTCCAACCGTCGGCCATGTCTGAGCCGGCAAGCCGACGGGGGCGGTAGGCCATGGAGCCTCGAAATCTGCAGCGCTTCGTTCCCCAGAAGTGGCGGCATCCCACTGCCTGGCGGACCGGCCTGTTTCTCGTCGCCCTCGGCCTGATCCTCTGGGCGTCGCGGGCACCACGGGCCTGGGTAGCGGCCGCATTCGTTTTCTACATCGTCGCCGCGACGTTGTGGATTCGGGGGCAACACGAAGACAACCAGCGCCGCGATCCCTGGAACATGCCGAGGGCAGGGCTGATCGGGCTGGGAGTGCTCGGCGTCGGGCTGTTCTGCTACCGCTTCTTCCTGGTCTCAGGCGACTCGGAGACCGCAGGAGAGAGCCTGATCCCCGACCAGCTACTCGCTGCCGGGCCCGTGTCCGTCCTCGGCGGGTTCCGCTTGCGAGCATCCGTTGTTCAGGCGGCCCGCCGAACTCGACTGGTGCACGGCTCGCCCGGCGCCGCCAGATCACGGCCGACCGGCGCGCGGGTGCGCGTGGTCGCCACCAGCCTGACCGGCGGCTTTCTCGGTCTCGTACTGCTCGGGCGCGGGCCAGGCTGGACCTCTGTCCTCCTCCTGCTCCTGCTCCTGCTGCCCCCCGGCGCATCGTTGCTGGCCGAGAACGGGATCGAGTCGGATCGCGCCGCCGGGCACGCCGTCCGCCGGGTCGGTCGTCCGCTCGCGGAGGAGCCGTCGTGGGACAGGCACGGGAGTTCATGGACCGCGTCACTCGCAGCGGTCGCCGTCCTCGTCTTCGCGATCGTCTCGTCGACCCTCGTCGACGTCGCGATCATCCTGGCGGTCGTCGCCTTCGTGGGCATTACCCCGCGCCAGGGAAAGGCGTCGAGGAGTTGAGACCGCGGCGGAGCGCTCGTAGCGCTCGAGGACGCGTACTGTCTGGTGAGGGCGCTGCGACGCCCTACGCGGGGCACTGGAGGGCGGCGGCCACGGCTGGCAGATGGACACCCGCGGCCTTGCCGCCTGGCCGGTCAGCGGGCTCCGTTCACCGGAGTGCAGTTCCTGGCGTGCTCCGGAGCCCGCACGTACAACGTTCGTCTGGCCGACGACGAGCCGGAACCCAAGCCGCACGAACAGCGGGGCGAGGGGGACGCTGACGAGAACGACACCCAGTTGCAGCAGTACGTCGACCGCTATCCCGTGAAGGACGACCGCACACCCGAGCTCGTGGTCGTCAGCATCGGGGGAAACGACGCCGGATTCGCCACGATCGTCCTGATGTGCGTGGCGCCGGGAGACTGCTCAGAGCGGAAAGAGGACTGGTACGCGGGGCTCGAGCGGTCGGGGAGAAGCTCGAACTGGCCTTCCGGGACATCGCGAGACCTTCCGACCGTGCCGGTTCCTGGTCGGCACCAACACCGGCCCGTCTCGCGGTCACGTCGCGGGGCGGAAGCGGCCGCCACGGGACGCGATCGTGCCGGCCGGGAAACTGCGACCTGCTCACCGTGGCGCCAACGAGCGAGCATTCATCGGGGAGTTCATCCGGCGGCTCAACCAGAAGGTCACGGAGGCAGCCGATCGAGCCGGCTTGGACTACTTGACCGAGATGGTGACGGTGCTCGACGACGCAGGTCTCCAGCTCTGTCACCCCCTCAACGATGGCCGACCGGGCCTGAATTTCATCGGTCTCCGCTCGGTGTCGGCGACCCGTCCCACCGCTTCTACCCGTCCAACTGGACGCACAACATCCTGCACCCGAACGAGCGCGGGCACGCTGCGATGCTCCGAGTCTTCCAGCGTTGGTCCACCTCAACCTCGATGCAGACTCGAGCGTCCTGCTCCCTCACCCGAGGAGAACGGGGTGACGGACGAGGTCCCGCCGTGCGACGTCTACGCCGACCTGGAGCGGTCGTACTACAGCGATCCCGTGCCGGCGGCTGCATCTCCGAAGGTCGGGACTGGGCCGCGAGGACGGCCGGAGTGCACCGGACTCCTCATCACGGCAGGAGTTGTCATCGCGGCGCTGGGCGCTTGGCTCGTGAGCACTGCCCTCGTCGCCTGCCGTCGTGGCCGAAGCCCGTATCCAACGAATGAGGTGTCGCGGAGGAGCGTCCGGTAGAGGCGCCCGCCGCCACCGATGGCAGCCGCACCGACGCCGACGCCAGCGGGACCGAGGGGCACGTAGGCCCTGAGCCGTTCGGCGGACCCGACGGCGTCGCCCCCCTGGGGAATGTATGGGGGTCGGTTCAGGGCCCTCCCCGATGTCCCCGGACGCCCGGGCCGACAGGCTCGGCGCCATGACCTCTCCCTTCCCCGGCCGGCGGGTGTCGGTGTGATCACCGCGCTCGGCCTCACCAAGAAGTACGGCGCGAAGGTCGCCGTCGACGGCATCGACCTGACGGTGCGCCCGGGCCGGGTGACCGGCTTCCTCGGCCCGAACGGGGCCGGCAAGTCCACGACGATGCGGATGGTGCTCGGACTGGACCGCCAGGACGCCGGAACCGTGACGGTCAACGGACGTCGTTACGTCGACGCGCCCGCTCCGCTCCGAGAGGTCGGCGCCCTGCTCGAGGCCCGGGCGGTGCACCCCGGCCGGTCCGCGCGGAACCACCTGCGGTGGCTCGCGGCGAGCAACGGCATCCCGTCGTCCCGCGTCGACGAGGTGCTCGGGCTCGTCGGGCTGGAGTCGGTCGCCGGCAAGCGCTCCGGCTCCTTCTCGCTCGGCATGGGCCAGCGCCTGGGCATCGCGGTCGCCCTGCTCGGCGACCCGCCCGTCGTCGTGCTCGACGAGCCGGTCAACGGGCTCGACCCCGAGGGCATCCGCTGGGTCCGCACCCTCGCCCGGCAGCTCGCCGCGGAGGGCCGGACGGTCTTCGTCTCGAGCCACCTCATGTCCGAGATGGCGCTCACCGCCGACCACCTCGTCGTCATCGGGCGCGGCCGGATCCTGGCCGACTGCTCGACCGCCGACTTCATCGCCGAACACGCCGCCTCCTACGTCCGTGTGCGGACGCCTCAGCGCAGCGAGGTGGCCGACGTCCTGCGTACGCACGGTCTCGACGTCGCCGTCGTCGACGACGAGCTGCGGGTCCAGGGCCTGGACGCCGCCGGCGTCGGCGAGCTCGTCGGCGACAAGGGGCTCTACCTGCACGAGCTGACCCTGGTGCGCTCCTCGCTCGAGGACGCCTTCATGACCCTGACCGCCTCGTCGGTCGAGTACTCGGCCGGCAGCGCGCCCGGCGCGGTAGGAACCCTCCGATGACCGACACCGTCGCCCTGGACCCGAACCGCAACGTCCCCGGCACCCGGACCCCCGGCTTCGGGCAGGTCCTGCGCGCCGAGTGGATCAAGTTCTGGACCGTGCGCTCCACGCCCTGGTCGCTCGCCGCGATGTTCGTCCTCGGCGCCGGCCTCACCGTGCTCGTGTGCGCCACCAGCGCGAACGGGCTGGCGAGCGGGGAGATCGACGAGTCCCCCGGCTCGTTCATCACCTGGGGGATGATGTTCGCCCAGATCACCGCCGTGGTCCTGGGCGGCCTGGTCGTCACCGGCGAGTACGGCACAGGCATGATCCGCGCGACCCTGGCCGCCACTCCGCGGCGCGGCAGGGTGCTCGCCGCCAAGGCCGTCGTCCTGGCCGGAACCCTCTTCGTCGCCGGCACCGTCACCGCGTTGGCGGGCTACTTCGCCGGCAACGCCTTCTTCGACGCCGCCGGCATCGGCATCGCTCTGGACGACGACGGGGTGCTGAGGTCGATGGTCGGCAGTGGTCTGTACATGGCCGGGCTCGGTCTGTTCGCCGCCGGCGTCGGGGTTCTGGTGCGGCACACCGCGGCGACGCTCTCGATCGTCCTGGCCCTGGTGTTCGTCGTCGGCAACATGGTCTTCCTGCTGCCGGGCGCCTGGGGCGAGTGGATCGCGAAGCTGATGCCGGGCAACGCGGGCTCCGCGGTGGCCGCCCCCGTGTCGTTCAACCCCCTGCTGCTGGACCCCTGGGTCGGCTTCGGGGTGTTCGTCGCAGAGGTGGCCGCGGTGCTCGCCGTCGGCTTGCTGGTCTTCCGGCGACGCGACGCCTGAGCCCGCGTCCGGGTCACCGTCGCGTCGACAGCACGCCGAGCGGCAGGACGAGCGCCAGCAGCACGGCCGACAGCACGTAGGTGGCCGGCAGCCCGACGCCGGCGGCGGCAATCCGACCACGCGCCGCACCCGCGGCGGTTCCGGAGTCGAACGCGGCGTTCCAGACCGCGCTGGCCGAGGTCGTGCCGGCCTCACCGGCCCGGGCGAACGCCGACGAGCAGGGTGAGGTTCTGCGTCGCGCCGTATCCGGCGCCGATGACGGCCGCTCCGACGAGCAGCACCGGATCGGTCGTGCCCAGGCCCACCGCCAGCAGCACCATGCCGGCGGCGGACGACGGCGACCGACACCGGCAGCAGCACCCGGCCGCCGAGCCGGTCGGCGAGCAGGCCCGCGCGCCACCGGCTGAGCGCGCCGGTGACGCCGAAGAGCAGCAGCGCGATCGTCGCCGTCGACCCGTCGGGCCGCTCGATCGGCAGGAAGGTGACCACCCCTCCCCCGGCGAGGGTGACCGCGAAGAGGACGGCGGAGGGCAGCAGCGCGGCCAGCGCGGCGGCCCGGCCGGACCCCGCGGCGTCGCCGTCCGCCCGCCCGGCGACCGCTCGGGCGAGCACCGGCACGAACAGGATGCCGAGCAGCGGCGAGGCGGCCAGCCAGGCCATCACGTCGGCGTGCCCGGCCAGCACGAGCGCCACCCCGGCGGGGACGGCGACCAGGTTGGGCACCGCGATCGCCAGCCCGTAGATGCCGATCGACTCGCCGCGCCGCTCGACGGCGCCACCTGGGCGGCCAGCGTCGAGCCGAGCACGGTGAGGACGGCGAAGCCCGCACCGCGCACCGCCGACAGCGCGCACAGCCAGCCGAGCCCGTCGTCCACCGCGTAGAGCGGTGACGGCAGCCCCATCGCGAGCAGGCCCGCCACGAGCACCCGCGGCGCCCCGAAGCGGGCGGTCAGCGCCGGCAGCGTGCCCTGCAGCAGGATCGTGACCAGCAGGAACACCGCGGTCACGAGCCCCGCGGTGGCCTCCGGTGCCCCGCCGAGGACGGCGTAGGTGGGCAGCGAGGCCAGCGTCAGGCAGTAGCTGGCGAACCCCAGCGACGTGACGCCGACGAGCGCCTGCATCGCGGGCAGCCGCCACAGCGACGTCCGTTCCTCGACCGCTCCCACACCTCTCCTCCCGACGCCCACCCGGCGTTGATCATCGTCTGCGTGCTCGGGGACACGCCCTTGCCGGCGTGTCGTCAGGCAAGCAGACGATGATCAACTGGAGGAAGCGGGGCTGCCGTCAGCCCATGTGCGGGTAGCGGTGGTCGGTCGGCGGGACGAACGTCTCCTTGATCGTGCGGGTGCTGGTCCACCGCATGAGGTTCTGCGCGGCGCCGGCCTTGTCGTTGGTGCCCGAGGCCCGCGCGCCGCCGAACGGCTGCTGGCCGACGACGGCGCCGGTCGGCTTGTCGTTGACGTAGAAGTTGCCCGCGGCGTACCGCAGCACCTCGCGGGCGTGCGCGACCGCCGCGGCGTCCGAGGCGATGATCGAGCCGGTCAGCGCGTACGGCGCCACCGACTCCATCTGGGTCAGCACGGCGTCGTAGTCGGCGTCGTCGTAGACGTGGACGGCGAGGATCGGGCCGAAGTACTCGGTGGTGAACACCTCGTGGCCGGGGTCGGTGCCCTCGATGATCGTCGGGCGCACGAAGAAGCCCTCGGAGTCGTCGGCGGTGCCGCCGGCGGCGATCGACAGCGCCGGGTCGTCCTCGACCCGGTCGAGCACGCCGGACAGCTTGGAGAACGACTTCCGGTCGATCACGGCGCCCATGAAGTTCGAGAAGTCGGTGACGTCGCCCTGGGTCAGCGCCTCGGTCTGCCCGATCAGGTCGTCGCGCAGCCGGCCCCACACCGAGCGCGGCACGTACGCGCGCGAGGCCGCCGAGCACTTCTGGCCCTGGAACTCGAACGCGCCGCGGATCAGCGCCGTCCGCAGCACGTCGACGTCGGCCGACGGGTGCGCGACGACGAAGTCCTTGCCGCCGGTCTCGCCGACGATCCGCGGGTAGCCGCGGTACTTGTCGATGTTGTTGCCGACCGTCCGCCACAGGTGCTGGAACACCGCGGTCGAGCCGGTGAAGTGGATGCCGGCCAGGTCGCGGTCGGCCAGCGCGACGTCGGAGACGGCGATGCCGTCGCCGGTGACCATGTTGACCACGCCGGGCGGCAGGCCCGCCGCCTCGAGCAGCCGCATGACGAAGTGCGCGGCGAACTGCTGGGTCGGCGCCGGCTTCCAGACGACGGTGTTGCCCATCAGCGCCGGGGCGGTCGGCAGGTTGCCCGCGATCGCGGTGAAGTTGAACGGCGTGACCGCGTAGACGAAGCCCTCGAGCGGGCGGTGGTCGACCCGGTTCCAGACGCCGGGCGAGCTCACCGGCTGCTCGGCCATGATCTGCGCGGGCGAAGTGCACGTTGTAGCGCCAGAAGTCGATCAGCTCGCAGGCGCTGTCGATCTCGGCCTGGTAGGCGGTCTTCGACTGGCCCGAGCATCGTGGCGGCGTTGAGCGTCTGCCGCCACGGCCCGGCCAGCAGCTCCGCGGCGCGCAGGAAGACCGCCGGCCCGGTCGTCGAACGACATCGAGCGCCACTCCGGCGCGGCCTCCTTGGCGCGGCGGACGGCGTCCTCGGCGTCGGCGTGCGTGGCGTGCGCCGAGGTGCCCAGGACGGCGGCGTGCCGGTGCGGCTGGACGACGTCGAAGCGCTCGCCGCGGGCCATCCGCTGCTCGCCGCCGATGGTGCTGGTCAGCTCCACCTTCTCGGTGGCCAGCTCGACGAGGCGGACCTCCAGCGCGGCGCGCTCGGGCGAGCCCGGCGCGTAGTCCAGCACCGGCTCGTTGCGCGGGGCGGGGACGTTCGTGACGGCGTCCATGATCAGGACCTCTCTCAGGACTTCGATGGCGAGCGAGCGGAGGAAGAAGCGGACGTTGGCCGGGCGCTCGGCCAGCCGCCGCATGAAGTAGCCGTACCAGTCGACGCCGTAGGGCACGTAGGCGCGCACCTGCGTGCCGGCGGCGGCCAGCCGGTGCTGCTCGTCGGGGCGGATGCCGTAGAGCATCTGCACCTCCCAGGAGTCGGCGTCCCGCGAGTTCTGCGCGGCCAGCTCGTGCGCCAGGGCGATCAGCGCGGGGTCGTGCGAGCCGACCATCGGGTACCCGGGGCCGCTCATCAGCACCTCGAGGCAGCGGGCGTAGGCGGCGTCGACGTCCTTCTTCTTCTGGAAGGCCACCGTCGGCGGCTCGCGGTACGCGCCCTTGACCAGCCGCACGCGCGAGCCGGAGGTGGCGAGCGCGCGGGCGTCGTCCTCGGTGCGGAAGAGCATCGCCTGGACGACGGCGCCGGTGCCCGGGTGCTCCTTGCGCAGCTCGGCGACCGCGGCGAGCGTCGAGTCGACGGTGCGGGAGTCCTCCATGTCGAGGGTGACCGTCGTGCCCATGGCCGAGGCCGCCTCGACGACCGGGCGCACCGTGTCGACCGCGAAGTCGTGGCCGCCGACCGGCAGGCCCTGACCGCACGCCGACAGCTTCATCGACACCTCGACGGCGCGGCCGAGCTGCAGCGGCGCGAGGGCCTCGAGCAGCCGCAGGTAGGCGTCGCGGGTGCGGATCGCCTCGGCGCGATCGGTGACGTCCTCGCCGAGGAAGTCCAGCGTGACCTGGATGCCGGAGCCGGTCAGCCGGCGGACGGCACCGAGGGCGTCGTCCTGGGTCTCCCCCGGGACGAACCGGTCGACGACCCGCCGGGTCGCCGGATTGCCGACGACGGCGCGGCGCAGGCCGGGCCGTCGCGAGGCGGCGAGCAGAGCCCTCTGCAGCAGCACGAGCACCTCCGTCGGGGAAGGGACGACTGCCCACGACGCTAGGCACCCCCACTCGATCGGGCCAGCGACAGATGTCCAGAAGATCGGGCCCTGGTTTCATACATCTGTACAGGGAGGTGTGCGTGCGGGACGACCTGCAGGAACTCGTGGACGACGTGTCGCGGCTGCTCGCCGCGCCGGTCACGCTCGAGGACGCCGACTTCACGCTGCTCGCGTTCTGCGCCCACGACGCCGCCGCGGAGGGCGCGATGGACGCCGTCCGCACGCGGTCGATCCTGACCCGCGGCTCGCCGCCGGAGACCCGCGCGTGGTTCGAGGAGTTCGGCATCGCCTCGGCGGAGGCACCGCTGCGCACGCCGGCCGACCCGGCGGCCGGGATCCTCACCCGGCTGGTCATCCCCGTGCGGCACGAGGGGCGCACCCGCGGCTACCTGTGGCTGCTCGACGGCGGGCCGCATCGACCCCACCGACACGGCGGACCCCGCGCTGGCCGCCGCGGTGCAGCGGGCCGCCGAGGCAGGGCGGCTGCTCGCCGACCGCGACGCCCCGGCGCCCGACCTCGGCCGGTCCCTGGCCGCGGCGCTCACCGCGGACGGCGCCGCGCGCGATCAGGCGGTGCGGGCGCTGGCGCGAGCCCTGGGCGACCCGTCGCTGGTCCTCGTGGCCCTGGCGCCCGGGCCCGCGGGGATGCCCGAGCAGTGGCGGCTCCCCGGGGCCGGCGCGGTCACGGCCGTGCTGCCGGGCGCGCCCGGCCCGGCCTCGGCCGCCGTCCTGCTGCCGCTGCCGTCCCCGGGCGACCTCCGCCCGGCCGGCGCGCTCTCCGCCGCGTCGCTGGCCCGGCTGCCGGCGGGCAGCACCGCGGGGGTGTCGGCGGTCCGCCGGGGCCTGGAGGCCCTGGTCGAGCAGTGGCACGAGGCGTGCACCGCCGCCCGCGTGGCGGCCACGGTGCCGCGCTTCTCCCCCGTCGCGCACTGGGACGAGCTCGGCCCGTGGCGGCTGGTCGGCGACCTGTCCGGGCCCGACCCGGTCGTCCGGCCGCTGCTCGCCGAGCCCCTGCTCGCCGCGACGGCCGAGGCCTTCCTCGACTGCGCGGGCAGCGCCTCGCGCGCGGCCGCTGCCCTGCAGGTGCACCGCCAGACGCTCTACTACCGGCTGGCCCGGATCGAGGAGCTCACCGGCCTCGACCTCGGCGACGGCGAGGCGCGACTGCTGCTGCACGCCTCGCTCAAGGCGGCCCGCCTGCACGGCTGATCCGGCGCACCTAGGCTTCGCAACCGATGACCGAGGACGTGCTGCGCCGGCTCCGGACGGCGACGTCCGACGACCACGCACGGCGTGGAAGCCGCCCTCGACCTGATGGGCCCCGGGCTGGACCGGCCGCGGTTGGCCGGGGCGATGTCCGTCCTGCACGGCTTCTGGGCCGCCGCCGAGGAGGGGCTCGCCCGCTGGGCCGAGCGGCACCCCGAGGACGCCGCCCGCATCGACTGGCCGCAGCGGCGCCGCGCGCACCTCTACGAGGCCGACCTGCAGGCGCTCGGCGCTCCGGCAGCCGCGCGAACGGCCGGCGCTGCCCGGGGTCCGCGACACCGACGAGGCGCTCGGCCGGATGTACGTGCTCGAGGGCGCGACGCTCGGCGGCACGTTCATCGACCGGCACCTGGCCGCCCTCCCCGCACTCTCCGGCGTGCGGCTGCGGGCGTTCTCCCCGTACGGCGAGCGCACCGGCGCCATGTGGCGCGCCTTCCGGCGCACCACCCGCGCGCACGCCGCCGGAGCCGGGGACGCCGACCGGGTCGTGGACGCCGCGTGCCGGACCTTCGCCGCACTCGTCGATTGGGTCGACGCGACGGCGTCGGCGGTCGGCCTGAGCGAGTGGTCCCCCACTCACTGGAGTGATTCCACTCGATTCCGGCGTGCCGATCTGCCGAAAACAGAACGGAACGGGCTCGCTCGTTCGAGAGCTCGGGACGCCGGGCGCACCCGACAGGGGAATGCGAGGAACCACCACATGTCCAGCAACGGGCATCCCACCACCTCGACGCCGACCGAGGTCCGCTTCAAGCTCACCGGCGGCGGGTTCCTCGGTCTCGTCGCCGCGAGCGATCGTCAGCGGATCGTCGTGGCCGAACCGTCCTCGTCGGGCGCCCCGTCCCCGTCCGGCCTCGTCGGCCGGCGGGCCGAACTGGTGTGGACCGACACCGAGGGCTCGCGCGCCCTGCCCGTCGAGCTCTCCGCCGTGCAGCAGGCGGCCGTGCCGTTGTGGCACTTCCGTGCGCTCGGCCCTCCGGTCGTCAATCAGCGGCGAACCGCGGTCCGGGTTCCGCTGCACCTGGCGGTGCAGCTGCGCGGCTCCAAGCGGGCGGTCGCCGGGGCCACGCTGGACGTGAGCGAGGCGGGGCTCCGCTGCCTGGTCGACGGCACCGTCGCCGACCTGCCGGTCACCGGGGAGGTGGTGCCGATGACGCTGCTCCTGCAGGGCGACAAGGACCCGCTCGAGCTGGAGGGAGAGGTCGTCATGCTGCGCCAGCGCAGCGACGCGAGCCTCACCATCGTCCTGGCCTTCGTCGGGCTCGAAGGGCGCGACCAGAACCGGCTGCGGGCCCGCGTCTTCGATGAGCTGCGCAACCGCCGCGCGAAGGGCTGGGTCTGACAGTTCTCGGCCCCGTCCACAGGTCTTCCCGGTGGTGGTCCGATATGCCTCTGACCTGTGGAAACAGGCTTGTGGCAGCCGTCCACCGCGGTAGTATTCGTACATGTGTTCGATCGCTCCTGACCGCCGCCGCAGCGGTCGATGACGCCGGCCGGCTGGACCGGGTGCGCCGGCTGGCGGCCGAGCGCAACCGGCTCGATGCGGAGCTGGCCGCGGCGGTGCGCGACGGCGAGGTGCACCAGTCGGCCGAGCACGACGGGCTCAAGTCGATGAAGTCGTGGCTGCGCACGCACACCCGGCTCTCCGGTGCGGCGATCGGCGGGCTCGTGCGGCAGGGCCGCGCCATGGCGCAGCTGCCCGCGGTGGAGGCGGCGTTTCGGGCCGGTGCGATCACCGGCGACCAGGTCGAGGTGATCGCCGAGATCGTCACGCCGGAGAACCTCGACCGGGCCGGCCGCGCAGGACATCGACCTCGCCGTGGTCGAGGAGGCGTTCGTCGCGATCGCCACCACCCAGCCCTACCGCGACCTGCAGACGGCCGTCGGCACCTACCTGGCCCGGCTCGACCCCGACGGCACCGAACCCGACCCCACCGAGGACCGCTCGCTGACGCTGGTGCAGCACCCCGACGGCGCGGTCACCCTCGGCGGCGCCCTGGACCAGGTGGGCGGGGAGAAGGTGATGACCGCCCTCGAGGCGCACGCCGCGGCCGGCCGCTGCGCCGGCGACACCCGCAGCCGCGCGCAGCGCCTCGCCGACGCCCTCGTCCAGATCTGCGACCAACGCGCTGGCCTCCGGCGACGCGCCGATCCTGCGCACGGTCAAGCCGCAGCTGCTGGTCATGATCGACGAGGCCGACCTCGCCGACCCCGCCACCGGCCACGGCGCCGCCACCACCGGCACCGGCGCCCTGATCTCCGCCGCCCGGGCCCGCCGGATCGCCTGCGACTCCCAGCATCACCCGGATCGTGTTCGGCCCCGACAGCGTCCCCACCGACCTCGGCCGCACCCACCGCGTCGTCCCACCCTCCCAGCGCCGCGCTGCTGGACGCCCGCGACCGCGGCTGCGTCTTCGCCGGCTGCGAAGCCCCGAACTGGTGGTGCGAGGCCCACCACGTCCTCGAATGGGCTCTACGACGGCCAGACCGACCTGGACAACCTCGGCCTGCTCTGCGAACGGCACCACACCAAGGTCCACCACGGCTTCCGCGATCGAACGACAACCCGACGGCCGATGGCGCACCTAGCGCCCCGACGGCACCGAGATCGTCTCCACGGGGCCATGCCCGCCGCGTGACCGCGACGTCGCGAAGATCGCTCCGCTCCTGCAATCGGACATGCCCCTGCACGTCGCTTTTCGGCGACCCGGGGCAGCTGCCCCTGTCGGCGCCTCCCAGCAGGGTCAATTGTCAGGAAGCGGATGGTGGCTGGTGAACGAGGCAAGGGCGACGGCCACCGGCCGTGAGTGCGTCACCACCAAGGAATGATCAGCACCGTCGATCTGGACGTCATGGGCCGCTGGGAGCCACTCGAGGATCAGATCGCGCACCTGAGCGAACCAGGGTCCGCTCTCGCTGCCTCCGATGTAGAGGACAGGGCAGCTGATCCGTCGGGCATCCTCTCGGCTGAAACGCCAGTCCAGCAGCGCGGGAATGTCCACATCGAAGAACGTGGCCGTGTCGCGCTCCATCTGTGTTGCCGCCCCGGGCAGATGGGTTTCCACGTCGGTGCGCCAGTTCGCCCCGATCACCCTGCTGAGGAACTCATCGAGCGCTGCCTCGGGGCCACGTGACCGCCGGGTCTCGATGAGTCGATCGTTCGCGGCCCGGAACTCCGGCGCGCTGGGCGTGTGGACAGGGGGTGGCTCGATGACGGTCAAGGTCTGCACGGACTCCGGCGAGTCAGCCGCGAACTGGAGGGCCACTGCCCCGCTGTAGGAAACGCCGACGACATGCGCCCTCTCGATCCGCAGTGCCGTCAGTAGCGCTCGGCAGTCAGCGGCGTCGCGGACGACCGAGCCGGCACCTCGGACGGGACTGCTGCCTGCATAACCGCGGCGGTGGTAGACGACTTTTCGGAAGCCTTGCTGGAGTGCCGGCTCCGTGGCGACCGGCCTGAACTCGTCAGCAGTGAGAGCCGTCTGTATGAACACCATCGGGTCGCCGGTGCCCCATTCATGAACTTCCAGTTCGGCTCCGTTGACCGATATCAGCCGCGTCGACATGGAAGTCGTCCCACCGCCTACTGGTTCTGACCCCTCTGGAGCGATTCCCCTGGGAGCCGTGTTCAGGGACACCTGCCGGACCCGCGGCGCCGG